>NZ_JAMXKE010000001.1:782500-4817500 GCF_024712505.1 Bacillus sp. IBL03825
TGAAGTCAGACCGGAAGGACTGGTGGAGCGCTTAGAAGTGAGAATGCCGGTATGAGTAGCGAAAGACGGGTGAGAATCCCGTCCACCGAATGCCTAAGGTTTCCTGAGGAAGGCTCGTCCGCTCAGGGTTAGTCAGGACCTAAGCCGAGGCCGACAGGCGTAGGCGATGGACAACAGGTTGATATTCCTGTACCACCTCTTTATCGTTTGAGCAATGGAGGGACGCAGAAGGATAGAAGAAGCGTGCGATTGGTTGTGCACGTCCAAGCAGTTAGGCTGATAAGTAGGCAAATCCGCTTATCGTGAAGGCTGAGCTGTGATGGGGAAGCTCCTTATGGAGCGAAGTCTTTGATTCCCCGCTGCCAAGAAAAGCTTCTAGCGAGATAAAAGGTGCCTGTACCGCAAACCGACACAGGTAGGCGAGGAGAGAATCCTAAGGTGTGCGAGAGAACTCTGGTTAAGGAACTCGGCAAAATGACCCCGTAACTTCGGGAGAAGGGGTGCTTTCTTAACGGAAAGCCGCAGTGAATAGGCCCAAGCGACTGTTTAGCAAAAACACAGGTCTCTGCGAAGCCGTAAGGCGAAGTATAGGGGCTGACACCTGCCCGGTGCTGGAAGGTTAAGGAGAGGGGTTAGCGTAAGCGAAGCTCTGAACTGAAGCCCCAGTAAACGGCGGCCGTAACTATAACGGTCCTAAGGTAGCGAAATTCCTTGTCGGGTAAGTTCCGACCCGCACGAAAGGTGTAACGATTTGGGCACTGTCTCAACCAGAGACTCGGTGAAATTATAGTACCTGTGAAGATGCAGGTTACCCGCGACAGGACGGAAAGACCCCGTGGAGCTTTACTGTAGCCTGATATTGAATTTTGGTACATTTTGTACAGGATAGGCGGGAGCCATTGAAACCGGAGCGCTAGCTTCGGTGGAGGCGCTGGTGGGATACCGCCCTGAATGTATTGAAATTCTAACCTACGGGTCTTATCGACCCGGGAGACAGTGTCAGGTGGGCAGTTTGACTGGGGCGGTCGCCTCCTAAAGTGTAACGGAGGCGCCCAAAGGTTCCCTCAGAATGGTTGGAAATCATTCGTAGAGTGCAAAGGCATAAGGGAGCTTGACTGCGAGACCTACAAGTCGAGCAGGGACGAAAGTCGGGCTTAGTGATCCGGTGGTTCCGCATGGAAGGGCCATCGCTCAACGGATAAAAGCTACCCCGGGGATAACAGGCTTATCTCCCCCAAGAGTCCACATCGACGGGGAGGTTTGGCACCTCGATGTCGGCTCATCGCATCCTGGGGCTGTAGTCGGTCCCAAGGGTTGGGCTGTTCGCCCATTAAAGCGGTACGCGAGCTGGGTTCAGAACGTCGTGAGACAGTTCGGTCCCTATCCGTCGTGGGCGTAGGAAATTTGAGAGGAGCTGTCCTTAGTACGAGAGGACCGGGATGGACGCACCGCTGGTGTACCAGTTGTTCTGCCAAGGGCATAGCTGGGTAGCTATGTGCGGAAGGGATAAGTGCTGAAAGCATCTAAGCATGAAGCCCCCCTCAAGATGAGATTTCCCATAGCGTAAGCTAGTAAGATCCCTGAAAGATGATCAGGTTGATAGGTTCGAGGTGGAAGCATGGTGACATGTGGAGCTGACGAATACTAATAGATCGAGGACTTAACCATATAATATGAAGCAATGTTATCTAGTTTTGAAAGAATATAAAAAACTTATTGACTTTAAAATTTGAATAAGTTAAAATGATTCTTGTCTTAAATGAATACAGTCTGGTAATGATGGCAGAGAGGCCACACCCGTTCCCATACCGAACACGGAAGTTAAGCTCTCTAGCGCCGATGGTAGTTGGGACCTTGTCCCTGTGAGAGTAGGACGTTGCCAGGCAAAATGGAGGATTAGCTCAGCTGGGAGAGCACCTGCCTTACAAGCAGGGGGTCGGCGGTTCGATCCCGTCATCCTCCACCATATATGTCGGAGGGGTAGCGAAGTGGCTAAACGCGGCGGACTGTAAATCCGCTCCTTCGGGTTCGGCAGTTCGAATCTGCCCCCCTCCACCATTCTTAATTAATGGGCTATAGCCAAGCGGTAAGGCAACGGACTTTGACTCCGTCATGCGCTGGTTCGAATCCAGCTAGCCCAGCCATTAAGAGCCATTAGCTCAGTTGGTAGAGCATCTGACTTTTAATCAGAGGGTCGAAGGTTCGAATCCTTCATGGCTCACCATTTTAACAAAATATGCGGGTGTGGCGGAATTGGCAGACGCACTAGACTTAGGATCTAGCGCCTTTGGCGTGGGGGTTCGACTCCCTTCACCCGCACTTTTAATAAAATAACTCAAACATGTCTTGCGGAAGTAGTTCAGTGGTAGAATACAACCTTGCCAAGGTTGGGGTCGCGGGTTCGAATCCCGTCTTCCGCTCCAATTTTCAATATGACATGCCGGGGTGGCGGAACAGGCAGACGCACAGGACTTAAAATCCTGCGGTGGGTGACCACCGTGCGGGTTCGACCCCCGCCCTCGGCACCATATGCGCCCGTAGCTCAATTGGATAGAGCGTTTGACTACGGATCAAGAGGTTAGGGGTTCGACTCCTCTCGGGCGCGCTTTTATTAACGGGAAGTGGCTCAGCTTGGTAGAGCACCTGGTTTGGGACCAGGGGGTCGCAGGTTCAAATCCTGTCTTCCCGATATTCCCAAAAACATGGGGCCTTAGCTCAGCTGGGAGAGCGCCTGCCTTGCACGCAGGAGGTCAGCGGTTCGATCCCGCTAGGCTCCACTTTATTTATTATATGGTCTCGGAGGTATACCCAAGTTCGGCTGAAGGGATCGGTCTTGAAAACCGACAGGCGGTGAGAATCGCGCGGGGGTTCGAATCCCTCTACCTCCTCCATTTTCTTTTTAAATGGTTTAGATACATATAATAATAAATTTTTATTTTTCCTTCATGGAGGTATACCCAAGTTCGGCTGAAGGGATCGGTCTTGAAAACCGACAGGCGGCGAGAGTCGCGCGGGGGTTCGAATCCCTCTACCTCCTCCATTTTTAAAAAAACATTATATTGTCGCGGGGTGGAGCAGCACGGTAGCTCGTCGGGCTCATAACCCGAAGGTCGCAGGTTCAAATCCTGTCCCCGCAACCAAATGGTCCCGTGGTGTAGTGGTTAACATGCCTGCCTGTCACGCAGGAGATCGCCGGTTCGACCCCGGTCGGGACCGCCATTTATGTTGGCTCGGTAGCTCAGTCGGTAGAGCAGAGGACTGAAAATCCTCGTGTCGGCGGTTCGATTCCGTCCCGAGCCACCATTTTTTTATGCCGACTTAGCTCAATTGGTAGAGCAACTGACTTGTAATCAGTAGGTTGGGGGTTCAAGTCCTCTAGTCGGCATCCTTTAGGGGCATAGTTTAAAGGTAGAACTGAGGTCTCCAAAACCTCCAGTGTGGGTTCGATTCCTACTGCCCCTGTAAAGTATATGGGCCTATAGCTCAGCTGGTTAGAGCGCACGCCTGATAAGCGTGAGGTCGATGGTTCGAGTCCATTTAGGCCCACCATATATATTATTCCGCAGTAGCTCAGTGGTAGAGCTATCGGCTGTTAACCGATCGGTCGTAGGTTCGAGTCCTACCTGCGGAGCCATGGCCCGTTGGTCAAGTGGTTAAGACACCGCCCTTTCACGGCGGTAACACGGGTTCGAATCCCGTACGGGTCATAAAAAAAGAGTCAGCAATATGCTGACTCTTTTTTATTTTGTGGAATTCTCCTTTATCAACTGATTTTCCTGAAATAAATAAAGGGATTTAGGAAAAGCTATGGTATGTATAAAAAGGAGGAGATACAAATGACACGAGTGAGAGACTTTATGAGTACTCATGTTGTACATTGTACACCGCTAGACAACGTATATGAGGCTGCTGTAAAGATGAAAGAAGAATCGATTGGATTGATTCCAGTTGTTGAAAATGAGCAAGTTGTTGGGCTTGTTACGGACCGAGATTTAGTTGTTCGTGGGATTGCTGAGAAACATCCTGGATCTAATAAAATTACAAATGTAATGACAACAAATATTGTTTCAGTTTCTCCAGATGATTCTATTGAAAAAGCTACAGAGTTAATGGCACAGTATCAAATTAGACGATTACCAGTAGTTGAGAGTGGTCAACTCGTTGGGATGTTAGCACTAGGTGATTTAGCTATAAGAGAATCGGCAGATGATCAAGCGGGATTTGCTTTAAGTGAAATTTCGGAGCATACGGAATGAAGAGAGACGTTCCTTAGTGGGATAAGTTACGTATAAAAATCAGATGCATTATTCTAGTATATATGGATTAAACTAATATGTTAGCATGATGTATCTGAGACATTATATAATATAAGTATACAGTTAGTAATTTCGACAGTTATTTAAAATTTGTCATTCCTAATTTTAAATAAGAGAAAAAATGATATACTGATAGATATAAGTATTATGAAAGATTTCGAATATAACAATATTTATTGTTAACGATGTAATAATGGATTAATATTTCCTATGTAGACAAAAGGGAAGGGGAATTATATGAGGGCTGTACAGCGCGATCCAAATTGGAATTTGGTTACAGATACATATATAGAACCAAATAATTTCGCTGAATTATTTTCTTTGCTTGTACCTTGTCATCCAAAAGGTGAAGGGAAAGAACGAACTATATTAGTGTGGAAAGAAAAAGAATTTTATAAAGAAGAAAATTTAGCGGCATTTATCGTATATGGAATGGATAAAGTAAAGAATTTACCGCAGTTTCATAAAGATGAAATTCCAACTCTAGTACGTATTCTTCGCTTATGCCAAGAGATTGGTTGGTATGAAGAAGCAAATACTTTTATGATAACTCAAGGACTAGCTGAGTTTGTTCACACTTCATTGGAATATGAAACGTGGGATCTGTTGACGCAAGCGGTTGCTTTAAACTATTTAATTATTAAATATCGTATTGGTGAATTGACTGATGGGGATGTAGAAATTTGGGATAGGGTTAAATTTAATGAGAAATGTATAACGGATTGTAAACATTTATTATCTCATAAAGAAGTATTGGAATTTACATTCTTTTATATGTGTAAGAGAGCTAAATTACTATCAAAAGAGCAATTAAATAGTGATATGATGAGTCTAGCGATGTATTGTAATACGTTTGTGTATGACTTATACACACATGACTTATTACGAAAATATCGTAAGTGTACAGATTTCCTATCATATTATGGACCTAGTCAAGCGGTGTTAGCTTGTCAAAGAGCTGTACTTTCTCAAATTTCAGATCGATTAGACCCACTCAAGACTACTCATGTAGATGATTATTTATATGTAATGAAAGAAATGATGGAGCATATGACGATAGGAATAATGGATCGATATGATCATTTTATCGGGAAGTTATTATCATATGTGCCATTTTTCGAAATGATTCAAGTTCCACAACATGCATATTATTGTGAAGAATTGCTGTATATTTGTAAAGGCATTGAATATAAAGAAGAAATATTACGCAATTATATATTTATACAATTACATGATTGTTTACCATCATTCTTTAAACTATTTCTTAAAAATAAACGTTATGCAACAATTCATGATATTCTGTTCTATTGGTGTGATGATGAACAAAGAATGAGCTTAGAGAAAAAATATAACCTTAGCTTTATTTATGAAAAATATGCTTGTGGATAAAGAGCATTTTCTATATAAAAAATTTATATAAATTAAAAAGGATCTCAAGTTTATGTGAGATCCTTTTTTTATTAGTAAAGCAAGGAGAACGTAATTAAGACGAGAAATAACATTCCATAAAGGATAAATTGTGCTGTATTGCTTCCTTGTATACCAAAAAAAGTATTTATTTTGGTGTATACATTCAATATATATTTTAGCGGATTATCTTTGAAAGATTGATACACAGTGTCTCCTCTTTCTAAGCTTCTTGTTCGTGTTTTTTGGTATTAGGAACATGAATGTATCTAGCTATGAATAATAAAACAGCCATAAAGAATACAGGAAATACGGTAGATAAATAAAAACCATTACTAATAATATTTGTTATTAGGGCACTTAATAGAAAGATGGCATTATATATATGGGCAATTTTTTGTTTTAGTTGTACTTGAAAGGATTCCATCATAATTTCTAAAGCAACAAAAGCAATGATAATAGATAAAAATACAGTGTTTGTATTGTAAATGATTAAACAACAGATTAAACCTAAAAAGGCTAAGTATTCAATTAAGAGAGGTATATTGCGTTGCATACAATTTACCTAACTAAATATGGCAGTGGGTTTACTGCATTTGTTTTTTCAAAATTCCATTCTCCATTGTGTAACTCAAAATGAAGATGTTGCCCGTATGAATGACCTGTGTTGCCCATATGACCTACTAATTGTCCAGCTTGTACTTGATCACCAGCTTGTACAGTGCGATCTTTCATGTGTGCATAGACTGTTGTATATAATTTCCCGTTTATTTGATGGGCGATGAACACAACATTGCCATAGCTAGCTGAATAATATGATTTCACAACTTTACCTGCAGCTGCCGCCTGGATAGAGACATTACCTTGAGCTGCAATATCTATACCATAATGCATTTGTTCCCAACGTATATCAAAGGTTGAGCTAATTCTTCCTTGAGTAGGGAATTTGAAAACTGCTGGAATGGAAGTAGGTTGAGCCGTTTGAGCTTGTGATTGTGATTGATTTTGCATCACATAATGTTTTGCTACGTATCCGTATCCTGTGCCAAAACGAATTTTATACCAAGTTCCTACAGTTTCCACTACTTGTATTTGTGTACCATTTTGTAATGAACCAAGTAGTGCACTACTTGTACTAGCGTTGCCACGTACATTAAGTTTAGGTGTTGCAACTGTGTATTTCGTATTATTTTGAACTGTGATGCCTTTTACTAAAGGCTGTGAACCATTAGATACGAATGCTTTTTGTACGTAACCTGTTTTGCCATTATGTAAAATTTTATACCACTCGCCTTGTTCTTCTTGAATGGTAACGAATTTCCCATTTGGTAATACATCTAAAATTGAAGATTCTAAATTAGGTTCAGAACGAACGTTTAATGCATTGGCATTAACGATGTATTGATTAGTAGATTGAAGTTTGTTTTTTAGTAGAATAGCGTCTTTTTGTACGTAACCTACTTTATTATTAACAGATACTTTATACCAGCCATTAGTTGTTTCAAGTATGTTTACTTTCGTATTAAAGCGAATTGTATCAATTGAAGAGCTATTTGCGTTATTTTTTGTATGTAAGGCTACTTGATCGACTTTGACATATCCAGTTTTCACATTAGATAATTGTTCAGCGTTGGCTGTTTGTACATTTGTTTCTCCCATAGAAGGAAGTAAAGAGGCAATTGCGACAGTAGTTGCTGTTAAAGCAGTAGCTTTCATATTCATATAATAGAGACCTCCTCTAGTTGTATAGTTGTAATTTTATTATAGTATAAAGATATAATATAGTGGGTGTATTCACATAAATGTAATATGAAATCAATATAAAAATAAATTTTTTGAGGATAATGATTCCTTTTTATTCAATTAATTAGGATAATAATTTCTAAGATAGAATATAAGTATTATATAGTTTTGTTATTTTGTTGACAATTGAGAAAATTAAAACAGTTGATGATGTCTTATTACGATGTTATACTGACAGTGATAATTTCATAGTTTGCTAGGAGAGCTGGTGTTGCCAGCTGAGAGTAGGCCGTAAGCCTTTGATCCTTTTCATTACCTGATCTAGATTATGCTAGCGTAGGGAAGCAATTCGGACACTAATAATAAGTCCCCGTTTCTTTGCGTATAGAAACGGGGCTTTTTTGTTTGAAAATTTCATATTGAAACCACTAGGGGTGCTTGTTGTGCTGAGAGAGGAATAATCCTTAACCCTTACAGACCTGATCTAGGTAATACTAGCGAAGGGAAGTGGAGCAACGAATAAATTATAATTTTATTTGCTGTAACCACTTCTTATTTAGAAGTGGTTTTTTATTTAAATACACATACCGGAAGGGGATAGGGAAATGAAATTTTGCGATAGATTATTAGAAACTGTACAACCAGTTTGGGAGATGAGTCATAATCATCCGTTTGTAGTAGGTATGGGGGATGGCACGTTAGAAAAAGATAAGTTTCAGTATTACATTATTCAAGATTATTTATATTTGTTAGATTATGCAAAGCTATATGCGATTGGTGTTGTAAAAGCAACGAATCCACAAGTAATGGGGAAATTTGCTGAACAAATTGATGGCATATTAAATGGAGAAATGACAATCCATAAACAATATGCAAAAAGACTGGGAATTTCTATAGAGGAGATAGAGTCTGCAAAGCCATCTGCTAAAAATTTAGCTTATACAAATTACATGATGTCTGTATCTCAAAATGGCACACTTGCGGAATTAATAGCAGCACTTCTTCCATGTATGTGGAGCTACTGGGAAATTGGAAAGCGTTTAAATGATATTCCTGGAGCAAGAGATCATGAGTTCTTTGGTGAGTGGATTCAAGGATATAGTTCTGAAGAATACGGTAACCTTTGTATTTGGTTAATCGATTTATTAAATGAAATGGCAGTTAGAAAGTCTGAAAAAGAGCTAGATCGATTAGAGGAGATTTTCCTATATTCCAGTCGATTTGAATATTTATTCTGGGATATGTCCTATCGTAAGGAGATGTGGGGATTTGAGGAGCAAGAACATACTACAGTTTCATAATGTTTCTTTTCATTATGATGAGAAACCAATCATCAATGAATTAAATGCTTCTATACAAGATAAAGAGTTTGTAAGTATTATCGGACCGAGTGGATGCGGGAAAAGTACTCTATTTCGCCTTATTACAGGTTTAGAAGAAGTAAGTACTGGGCAGATAGAGCTGACAGAAACGAAGAGCCATCCTGTAGGGTATATGCCCCAAAAAGATATGCTCCTGCCGTGGCGAACGATTATTGAGAATGCTGCTCTGCCACTAGAGTGTCAAGGTGTACAGAAGAAAGAAGCACAAATAAAGGCCAAGGAACTGCTACATAAATTTGGCTTACAAGGGTATGAGACAAAATATCCGAAAGATTTATCTGGTGGTATGAGACAACGCGTATCTTTTATTCGAACTTTATTAACAGGCGGGGAAATATTGTTGTTAGATGAACCGTTTAGCGCGTTGGACGCTTTAACGAAGGCATCTTTGCAAGAATGGCTGTTTGAACAATGGAAAGAGTGGGAAAAAACAATTTTATTTATCACTCATGATGTGGAAGAAGCGTTGTTTCTTTCTAATCGAATTTTAGTAGTAGAGCAGCAACCGATAACTACTTTAACCGAGAGGATTGTACCGCTTGATCGTAATCGAACAAGAAAAGATTTATATAAGCCTGAAGTGTTAGCGCTTAAAGATGAGCTTCTTAGTATGTTACAAAGGCAGGTACTCGTATGATGAACCGGTTGAAGGAGCTATTACCTGCCCTTACACTTTCTAGTATTTTACTTGCCTTTTGGGAAGTAGGCGCAAGAATCGTAGATGAAATGTACATTTTACCGTCACCGTCTGCAATTGTGATGAAGATATGGAAACTAAAAGATATATTATTTACGGTTCATTTGCCGGCAACCTTATCGGTCGTTTTAATAGGGGTGGCTATTTCTATCGTACTTGGGGTAGGGCTAGCGATGTTAATGAATGCGAGTAATTGGATGGAGAGAGCATTTTATCCATTATTAGTTGCCTCACAAACGATTCCTATTACAGCGCTTGCGCCGCTTTTCGTTTTATGGTTTGGATATACGATCTGGAGTAAGGTTGTTGTTACTGTTTTAATTACGTTTTTCCCAATTGCGGTCAATACGTATGATGGACTACGCAGTACGAAAAAAGAATGGGAGGAGCTCTTAGTTACCTATGGGGCAACGAAAAAAGATGTTTTTCTTAAATTAAAGTTACCATCTGCTCTTCCTTATTTTTTCTCAGCTTTAAAAATTGCAGTTCCGCTTAGTGTAATTGGGGCAGCAATCGGTGAGTGGCTCGGTGCACAAGCTGGGCTTGGATATTTCAGTAAAAGAATGATGACACAGTTAGACGGAGCCGGTGTATTTGCACCCATTGTATTGTTATCATTATTAGCTATTTTCTTCGTCATACTTATCTCAGTATTAGAAAAGAAATTTATTAGTTGGAGGAAGTATTCATGAAATTTTTAAAACGCATCTTTGTGTTGACATTATTAGTTGCAATGATTACTGGATGTTCTAGTAACTCAGCGTCAGATAAGGGTAAAAAGGAAAAAGAAATAACGGTCATGCTTGATTGGTACCCAAATGCGGTACATAGCTTTATTTATGCAGCAATTGAAAAAGGCTATTTTAAAGAAGAAGGAGTAAAGGTGAATATAAAATTCCCTTCTAATCCGACTGATCCATTAACTTTAGCAGCTGCAGGAAAAGTAACGGTTGGTTTATATTATCAGCCAGATGTTGTCATGGCAAAAGCAAATGAACAAATTCCAGTGAAATCAATTGGAGCTGTCGTACGTTCACCATTAAATCATGTTGTATCGCTGAAATCAGCAGGCATTCAATCGCCAAAAGATTTAGAGGGGAAAACAGTTGGATATTCTGGAACACCTTTAAGTGAGATGTATTTAAAAACGATGGTAAAAGAAGCTGGTGGTAATCCAGATACAGTGAAAGTAGTCGATGTTGGCTTTGATCTAGTACCGGCATTAATTACGAAGAAAGTGGATGCGGTAACAGGGGCATACATTAACCATGAAGTACCTGTTATGCGTCATGAAGGTCATGAACCGGCGTACTTTAATCCAGCTGATTACGGTGTACCGAATTATCATGAGCTTGTATTTGTAACAGGTGATAAAACGTTGAAAAAAGATAAAGAAGCGTTACAAGCCTTCTTACGTGGTACGAAAAAAGGCTATGATTTCATGAAGAAAAATCCAGATGAAGCATTAAATATTTTATTAAATCATCAAGAAAAAGAAAACTTCCCACTTGTACCAGAAGTTGAAAAAGAAAGTATGAAAATTTTATTAGAGAAAATGGAAACGAAAGATGAGCCATTCTTATCAGATTCAAAAGAATCATGGGAAAAACAAAATAAATGGCTGAAAGATAAAGGAATGACGAAAGAAATCGTTCCGGCCGATGAGTTATTCGAAAACATTTTAAAGTAGGCGAATGAATATGAAAAATGAGCTTCATGTAATCTCAAATGGTCACATGTCATTCGAAGAGTTAGTGAATGTAGCGATGCAAATTGAAAGTGAGATTGACTATTTGCATATTCGTGAGCGTGAGAAAAGTACGAAGGATTTGTATGAAGGTGTGGAAAGTCTTTTGAAGAAAGGCTTTCCGGCATCAAAAATAGTGATAAATGATCGAATTGATATCGCTATTTTATTAAACATTCCACGCGTGCAGCTCGGATATCGAAGCGCCAATGTAAGGTCAGTGAAAGAAAAGTTTTCTTATTTGCATGTCGGCTATTCTGTACATTCTTTAGAAGAGGCGATCGATGCATTTAAGAATGGAGCGGATTCCCTCGTCTATGGTCATGTATTTCCGACAGATTGTAAAAAAGGTGTGCCAGCGAGAGGGCTTGAAGAGGTTTCAGGCATTGCAAAGTGTTTATCCATACCGATTACAGCAATTGGCGGAATTACCACGGAAAATATCGGGGATGTTCTTACTAACGGTGTCAGTGGTATTGCTGTTATGTCTGGGATTATAAGTAGTAGTAACCCGTATAGCAAAGCGAAATCTTATAAGGAATCAATAAGAAAGTGGGCGGAAAAACATGTGTAAGAAGTATGATGTAGCGATAATTGGCGGTGGTGTAATCGGTAGTTCAGTTGCACATTTTCTAGCAGAAAGAGGACATAAAGTAGCGATTGTAGAGAAGCAAAGGATTGCATCTGAAGCTTCGAAAGCAGCTGCTGGTTTACTCGGGGTTCAGGCAGAATGGGATGCATATGACCCGTTATTTGAACTTGCTAGAGAAAGCCGTGCTATATTTCCACAACTTGCAGCAGTTTTACGTGAAAAAACAGGCATCGATATTGGGTATGAAGAGAAAGGCATTTATCGCATTGCCCAAAATGAAGATGAGAAGGAAAGAATTCTTCACATTATGGAGTGGCAGCAGAAAACAGGTGAAGATTCTTACTTTCTAATGGGAGATCGTTTACGAGAGAAAGAGCCGTGTCTATCTGAGTCAATTATAGGTGCTGTATATTATCCAAAAGATGGTCATGTTATTGCACCAGAGCTTACGAAAGCATTCGCACATTCCGCATCAATTTCGGGTGCTGATATATATGAACAGACAGAAGTGTTTGATATTCGTATTGAAAATAATAAAGTGACTGGGATTGTTACAAGCGAAGGTATTATGGCGTGCGAGAAAGTTGTGATTGCGGGTGGTTCATGGAGCACGAAGTTACTAGGTTATTTTCACCGCGAATGGGGTACATATCCAGTTAAAGGAGAAGTAGTAGCGGTAAGAAGTAGAAAACCACTTTTAAAGGCACCTATTTTCCAAGAAAGATTTTACATTGCCCCAAAGCGTGGTGGACGTTACGTAATTGGAGCAACGATGAAGCCTCATACGTTTAATAAAACAGTGCAACCAGAAAGTATTACTTCTATATTAGAGCGCGCGTATACAATATTGCCAGCTTTAAAAGAAGCAGAGTGGGAAAGCGCATGGGCAGGGTTAAGACCTCAATCGAATCACGAAGCTCCTTATATGGGAGAGCATGAAGAAATAAAAGGTTTATATGCTTGTACTGGACATTATCGAAACGGTATTTTATTAAGTCCTGTTTCTGGTCAGTATATGGCTGATTTAATAGAAGGAAAGCAGGAGAATCATTTGCTAGATTCATTGCTTTCTAAAACAGTTTAGAAAGGGGATGGAAGTTTGAATTTAAAAATTAATGGTAACCAACTTGAAGTGCCAGAGAGTGTGAAAACAGTGGCTGAGCTACTTACGCATTTAGAGTTAGATAACAGAATTGTAGTAGTAGAGCGTAATAAAGATATTTTACAAAAAGATGATCATACAGATACATCTGTTTTTGATGGAGACCAAATTGAGATTGTAACTTTCGTAGGAGGCGGTTGATTATGTTAAACATTGGACCATTTTCATTTCATTCTAGACTTTTATTAGGAACAGGGAAATTCCCTGATTTTGATGTACAGCAAAAGGCAATTGATGTATCTGAGGCTGAGGTTTTAACGTTCGCAGTACGTCGTATGGATATATTTGATGCAAAGCAGCCTAATTTATTAGAGAAACTTGATGTGAAAAAATATACGTTATTACCGAATACAGCTGGAGCAAAAAATGCTGAAGAAGCTGTTCGTATTGCAAAATTAGCAAAAGCTTCGGGGCTTTGCGATATGATCAAAGTAGAAGTTATTGGTGATGATAGAACGTTATTACCTGATCCAGTAGAAACGTTAAAGGCATCTGAAATGTTACTAGAAGAAGGATTTATCGTACTTCCGTATACATCTGATGATGTTGTATTAGCACGTAAATTACAAGAACTAGGTGTGCATGCAATTATGCCAGGAGCATCACCAATCGGTTCAGGGCTTGGTATTGTAAATCCGTTAAATTTAAGCTTCATTATTGAACAAGCGACAGTACCAGTTATCGTTGACGCTGGTATCGGTAGCCCAGCTGATGCGGCATTTGCGATGGAATTAGGAGCGGATGGTGTGTTATTAAATACTGCTGTATCGGGAGCAAAAGATCCAATAAAAATGGCACAAGCAATGAAATTAAGTATTGAAGCAGGACGATTAGGATTTGAAGCGGGGCGTATTGCACGTAAGCGTTGTGCAACAGCAAGTAGTCCTTTAGAAGGAATGAGCGTAGTTGAATAATCGATATTCTCGCCAAGAATTATTTTCTCCAATTGGAGAAGAGGGGCAACGAAAGATAAGAGAAAAGCATGTACTCATTATCGGTGCAGGTGCATTAGGTAGTGCAAATGCAGAGATGTTTGTAAGAGCAGGTGTTGGCATAGTAACGATTGTTGACCGAGATTATGTCGATTGGAGTAATTTACAAAGGCAACAATTGTATGCAGAGAGCGATGTAGAGAATAACCTACCGAAGGCTGTAGCGGCAAAAAAGCGTCTAGAAGAAATTAATAGTGAAGTAAGAGTAAAAGCTCTCGTTCAAGATGTAACTGCTGAGGAATTAGAAGAACTCGTTACAAAGGTTGATGTAATGATTGATGCAACTGATAATTTTGAAACACGTTTTATTGTAAATGATATAGCGCAAAAGTATTCTATTCCATGGATTTACGGAGCATGTGTAGGGAGTTACGGCCTTTCTTACACAATTCTTCCTAGTAAAACGCCATGTTTATCTTGTTTATTACAATCGATTCCGCTTGGCGGAGCGACATGCGATACAGCGGGCATTATATCTCCTGCTGTATCTCTCGTCGTTTCTCATCAAGTAACGGAAGCTCTTAAACTGTTAGTGGAAGATTACGAGTCACTTCGAGATGGACTTGTATCGTTTGATGTATGGAAGAATGAATACTCATGTATGAATGTGCAAAAGCTTCGTAAGCATAATTGTCCTTCGTGTGGAGAGAATGCGATATACCCGTATTTAAATAAAGAAAATACATCGAAAACAGCAGTTTTATGCGGGAGAAATACAGTTCAAATTAGACCACCTCATAAAGAAGAAATGGATTTTGAACGATACAAAGAGCTGCTGAATGATCGTGTGAATGATTTAAATGTAAATCCATATTTATTATCATTTTCTGTGGAAGAAAAGAGATTAGTTGCTTTCAAAGATGGACGTGTACTTGTACATGGAACGAAAGATATAAGCGAAGCAAAAACGATTTATCATCGCTATTTTGGATAGAAAAGGATGAGTGGGATGAAAGTAAATAAAGCTTTAACAATTGCAGGATCTGATAGCGGCGGCGGTGCCGGCATTCAAGCAGATTTAAAAACATTCCAAGAGCTTGGTGTGTACGGGATGACGACTATTACGGCAATTACTGCTCAAAACACGCTTGGCGTTCAAGGGGTATATCCAGTTCCGTTAGAAGGCATTACGGAACAGCTGAATTCAATTGGTACGGATTTAACACCAGATGCTGTGAAATTAGGTATGTTATTTAGCAGTGAAATTATTCAAATTGTAGCAGAATATATTAATAAATTTGGCTGGAATAATATTGTGCTAGACCCTGTTATGATTGCTAAGGGCGGTGCATCATTATTACAACAAGAAGCAGTACAAGCATTAAAAGAATATTTGTTACCAGTAGCAACCGTTGTAACACCGAATGTTCCTGAGGCAGAAGTGTTAACTGGGATGGAGATTCATAATGTTGAAGATAGTAAGGAAGCTGCGAAAGTACTGCATGAATTAGGTGCGAAATACGTGCTTATGAAGGGTGGACATGCAGAATATCAAGGTAATGAGGTAATTGATTTACTCTTTGATGGTGAACAATTTATTGAATTTAGAAGTGAACGAATTCCTTCAAAGCAAACGCATGGAAGTGGGTGCACATTTGCTTCAGCGGTTACTGCAGGACTTGCGAAAGGATACTCGATTGAAGAGGCAGTTCAAGAAGCAAAACGATTTATTAGTATAGCAATTGAAGAGCCATTGAATATTGGAAGTGGTCATGGGCCGACGAATCATTTTGCATATAATTTGAATAAAACGCAAGCATAGGTAAGTAAAAAGTCAGTTGTATAGCTGGCTTTTTTTGTTTACTTTTTCCAAATACAGGAGTAATATATCAGCCAGAATACATTTTTTTGTAAACGCTGAGTCCAAATATAAGGAGCGGAGGAACCAATTTGTGCAGTGTCACTAGGGGTGAATCTTTCAATTTTGAAAGTAGGGCTACTCTCAAAGTCCGAATCCGACAGCTAACTTCGTAAGCGTCTTGAGAGAGGACGGTGCCATGATGGATACATCACTTCATCGATCTGATTAGTATAGGGGAATATCAATCTATGTTTGATTTCTTTTATGCTAAGGAGGATGAGGTACATGGAGCTAACACTTATTTGTGTTGGAGAAGAAAGTAAGGTAAATAGTTTAAGAGATTTAGTAGCATTTCAACATGAGTTAATTATTTTTACAGCAAGTGAAGAGATAGCTGCTGAAGTTAGGAATTGTGGGTTTGATTGGACTTATAGCTGTAGTAAGGCACAAGATTTTACTAGTATTTGTGAGTGTATTAAGAAGGTGATTTTACTAGGGGATGAGCTTCCAATCGTTAGCTTCTTCACAGAACACATTCGCTTTTCTTTTCAAGCACCTATTACTGTTGTTACAAGGAATAAACGATATCCAACGAGGCTCTATGAAACAATGGGAGCTACATTTGTTGTGTTTACGAATTGTGATAATATTTCTTTTTTATTTTTTGAATAGGGCGGGGGAAAAAAGATGAAGGTTTTGTTACTAGGAGATATAGCGAATCGTTGGGCGGTATCAGTAGAGCGGGTTCAAGAATTGGTGGTGCTTGATCCTATTTTTCCAAGGCCCTATATCATATTGCCATCGAAAGACGCTTTATATTTAAAAACAGATGTTATCGAATATGAGCAGCTACATGCAGAATTGTCACAAGTTTATATTCGCGGGAGAAATTTACGTGCTTTTTTACGAGGAGAATAAATAGTGAAATAAAAAGAGCGAATGCTAAGTGCAACAAGCTATGCACTTTATGTCATTCGCTCTTTTTATTTCGTATTGAAAAGATCATTTCTGTGAAAATGAAAGAAAAGACGAGTAAATAGATGAAAGAATATTAATAACACTCAATGTAAGCGTTTAAATAGATGGATATTTTCTTATTTTCAGTAATTTAGCTCTTTACAAGTTAAATATAGAGGAGTATATTTACTCTCATAAATCATTCATAAAATTTCCAAAAAAACCTAAAATCGCTGAGTTCCAGAAATGGAGCGGGGGAACCAATTTTGTGCATCGTCACTTGGGGTGAATCTTTCAGTTTTGAAAGTAGGGCTACTCTTTAGGCCCGAATCCGACAGCTAACCTCGTAAGCGTTTAGAGAGGAGGTTTACTTTGTGTTGTTCATTTCGAACACTAAGTAGAGCTTAGTGTTCTTTTTTTGATCATTTAATGGTAAATTTTTACAAAAAGAGAGGGATAGCTATGTTAGATGTTGTAATGATCGGGATTTTTGTTGTGTTAGTCGCATCGATGGCAAGTCTTGCAAGTTGGTCAGATAAAGTTGTGAAAGAAGGGAAGCAATCATGACGGTTGCCTTATCGGTTATTGTTGCAGCAATTACGGTGTACTTAGTGTATGCATTATTAAATCCAGAAAAGTTTTAATTAGGGGGAATCATTCATTATGATTTGGGTCGCAGTTGTTATTACAATGCTGTTGTTTATTCTTGTGGCAAAGCCAACGGGAATTTATTTAGAGAAAGCATTTCAAGGTAGTAAAAAGTTAGATAAAGTATTCGGGCCTTTTGAAAAACTTATTTTTAAAATTACGGGTGTAAAAGAATACAATCAAACGTGGAAACAGTACGCACTATCATTAGTTTTATTAAATGGATTTATGATTGTTGTCGTATATTTCATTTTCAGACTACAAGGGGTATTGCCATTAAATCCAGCACACATTGAAGGAATGGAGCCTACGCTCGCTTTTAATACAGCAATTAGTTTTATGGCTGATACAAACTTACAGCATTATAGCGGTGAAAATGGTTTATCTTATTTATCACAATTAATCGGAATTACATTTTTAATGTTTGCAGCACCGGCAACGACATTAGCACTCGTTATGGCATTTATAAGAGGGCTCGCTGGAAAAGAACTTGGTAACTTTTTCGTTGATTTTACGAGAGCACTAACGAGGGTTTTTCTTCCTATCGCATTTATTGCGGCGCTAGTCTTTGTCGCACTTGGTGTACCACAAACGTTAGACGGGGCCGTTACAGCACAAACGATTGATGGCGCGAAACAAAGTATATTACGTGGGCCAGTTGCATCATTCGTTTCCATTAAGGAACTTGGAAATAACGGCGGTGGATTTTTCGGAGCAAACTCTACGCATCCTTTTGAAAACCCAGGACAAATGAGTAATATTTTGCAAATGATGCTTATGATGTTATTGCCAACAGCACTTCCATTTACGTACGGACGAATGGTAGGAAATAAAAAACAAGGTCGTATTCTCTTCGTATCACTATTCATGGTGTTTCTACTAGGGTTTATAACGATTACGACATCTGAACTAAATGGAAATCCAGCGTTAAACGGAATGGGTATCGAGCATGTACAAGGAAGTACAGAAGGAAAAGAAGTACGATTTGGAACGGTATTTTCTTCCCTATACGCAACAGTGACGACAGCTGCTGAAACAGGAGCCGTTAATACGATGCATGATACGTTAACACCAATTGGCGGGTTAGTACCACTCGTAAATATGATGTTAAATACAGTGTATGGCGGCGTTGGAGCAGGCTTTGTGAACATTATTATGTATGCGATTATCGCAGTCTTTATATCTGGATTGATGGT
Source organism: Bacillus sp. IBL03825 (assembly GCF_024712505.1). Lineage (NCBI taxonomy): Bacteria > Bacillati > Bacillota > Bacilli > Caryophanales > Bacillaceae > Bacillus > Bacillus sp. IBL03825. The sequence continues at coordinate 801,141 of NZ_JAMXKE010000001.1, forward strand.
TGGACGGACACCAGAGTTTTTAGGTAAGAAAATTGAAGGTAAGGAAATGAAATTAATTGCGGTAACGATACTATTTCATCCACTGCTTATTTTAGGGTTTTCAGCATTAGCTCTTTCAACAAGTTTAGGAACGGATGCCATTTCTCATTCTGGTTTCCATGGTTTAACGCAAGTGGTATATGAATACACATCGTCGGCTGCGAATAATGGATCTGGATTTGAAGGGTTAGCGGATAATACACCGTTTTGGAATATTACAACTGGCTTAGTTATGTTTTTAGGGCGCTATTTCAGTTTAATTACGATGCTAGCTGTTGCAGCTTCATTGAAAGAAAAGACGGTAGTACCAGAAACAGTCGGAACGTTCCGTACAGATAATAGTTTATTTGGCGGCATTTTCATCGGAACAATTGTAATTGTCGGTGCATTAACATTCTTCCCGATGTTAGTACTCGGCCCAATTGCAGAATTTCTTACATTGAAGTAATGGAGGGTAAATGATGAGACCGGTAGTAGTAAAAGAAAAGAGAGTAAATGAGTCACAAATACATGCTGTAGAAGATGAAGTTAGACAAGCAAAAACGATGGATCGTGATATCGTGACACATGCGATGAAACAATCCTTTGCGAAATTGAACCCGAAAGTCATGATAAAGAATCCGATTATGTTCGTTGTAGAAATTGGATTTATCATTACGTTCATTTTATCTTTTCTTCCAAGTCATTCTAGTAGTGTACCAGGATGGTTTAATATAACAGTTTCTCTCATTCTCTTGTTTACAGTTTTATTTGCTAACATTGCAGAAGCGTTAGCGGAAGGGCGGGGGAAAGCGCAAGCTGATTCTTTAAAACAGTCGAAGAAAGATGTGTTTGCAAATGTTGTAAAAGAAAATGGAGACATTGTTCAAGTTTCGGCAACTGATCTGAGAAAAGATGACGTTGTTATTGTAAAACAAGGAGAAATGATTCCAAGTGATGGGGAAGTAATTAAAGGATTAGCGTCTGTTGATGAATCTGCGATTACAGGGGAATCAGCTCCTGTAATAAAAGAAGCGGGCGGTGATTTTTGTTCCGTAACAGGCGGAACGATGGTCGTAAGTGATGAGATTACAATTGTCATTACGAGTAATCCTGGTGAATCATTTATTGATAAAATGATTTCGTTAGTAGAAGGAGCTGCTCGTCAAAAAACGCCGAATGAAATTGCTTTAAATACAGTATTAACGAGTTTAACGCTTATTTTCTTAATCGTTGTTGTGACGTTGCCGATTTTTACAAACTATTTAGGATTTCAAATTGATACAGCTGTACTTGTAGCGTTGTTAGTTTGTTTAATTCCAACGACAATTGGTGGTTTATTATCAGCAATTGGTATTGCTGGGATGGACCGCGTGACAAAGTTCAATGTGTTAGCGATGTCGGGTAAAGCAGTAGAAGCTGCGGGTGATATTAATACAATCATTTTAGATAAAACAGGTACGATTACTTTCGGGAACCGAATGGCACATACATTGCTTCCTGTAGGAAATGAGACGATTGAGCAAGTAGGGAAATGGGCCGCGATTAGTTCAGTCTTAGATGAAACACCAGAAGGTCGATCAGTTATAGAATATGTAAAAACGAAAGCTATATCATATAATCGAGAAATTGCAGAGCAAGGTGAGTTTATCCCGTTCAAAGCAGAAACGAGAATGAGTGGTGTGGATTTACAGGACGGAACGAAAGTGAGAAAAGGTGCTGTAGGTAGCGTAATTGAATGGGTTAGGTCACAAGGTGGAACGATTCCGAAAGATGTAAATCAAAAAGCAGATTCCATTTCCAAAGAGGGCGGGACACCACTTGTAGTTGCAGTGGATAATCGTATTTACGGTTTAATTTATTTAAAGGATACAGTAAAGCCAGGTATGCGTGAGCGTTTTGAACAATTGCGCCAAATGGGGATTAAAACGGTTATGTGTACAGGTGATAACCCGTTAACAGCAGCAACGATTGCAAAAGAAGCAGGGGTAGATGAGTTTGTTGCTGAGTGTAAGCCAGAAGATAAAATTGCGGTTATTAAAGCAGAGCAAGATAAAGGGAAACTTGTAGCGATGACAGGTGATGGTACAAATGATGCGCCGGCATTAGCGCAGGCTGACGTTGGATTAGCGATGAATAGTGGTACGACAGCTGCGAAAGAAGCAGCGAATATGATTGATTTAGATTCGAACCCGACAAAAATTATTGAGGTTGTAGGGATTGGTAAGCAATTGTTAATGACGCGTGGTGCGTTAACGACGTTTAGTATTGCGAACGATATTGCAAAATATTTTGCAATCATTCCAGCGATGTTTACACTTGCGATTCCGCAAATGGAGGCATTAAACATTATGAAACTAACATCACCACTGTCAGCGATTTTATCAGCATTACTATTTAATGCAGTTATTATTCCATTACTCATTCCATTGGCGATGAAAGGTATCGCATATAAACCAATGAGTTCGAATGCACTACTTGGCCGAAACCTACTTATTTATGGACTTGGCGGAGTGATTGTACCATTCATTGGAATTAAAGTAATTGATATAATTGTCGGCTTGTTCATATAAGGAAGAGGGGAAAAAGATGGCGAAGAAACAAAGTATACTATCACCAATTATCCGTATTACTTTTACATTTTTAGTGTTGTGCGGGCTTGTATATCCGCTTATTGTTACTGGTATTGCACAAGCAGTAATGAAGGATAATGCGGATGGAAGTTTAATATATAATGATAAAAATGAAGTGATTGGTTCTAAATTAATTGGCCAAAATTTTACAGATCCACGTTATTTTCATGGGCGTGTTTCTAGTATTGAATATAAGGCAGAAGCATCTGGTTCAAATAACTATGCACCGTCTAATCCAGATTTAGAGAAACGAGTAGAGAAAAGTATTGAAGAGTGGAAGAAACAAAACCCAACTGTTCCAGTTACAGAAGTGCCGATCGATTTAGTGACAAATTCAGGTTCAGGGCTTGATCCTGATATTAGTCCGAAGGCAGCTTCTGTACAGGTAGAGCGTATCTCAAAAATAACGAAAGTTCCGAAAGAAACGTTAGATCAATTGATTAAAGATCAAACGGAAGGTGCGGCACTTGGCTTATTTGGGGAGAGCCGCGTAAATGTTTTAAAGTTAAATTTAGAATTACAGAAACTACTGAAATAGTAACAGTGCTACCTCAATCTAACGGATTGAGGTAGTGTTGTTTCGAAAGAAAGGTTGTGAGTGTTTTGTATGCGGATGACTATAAACCAACGTTTCAAAGGCGAACACCAGAAGAGTATTTAGAATATATTCGTCAGCAAAACCGCGGGAAGTTAAAGCTATATGTAGGGGCGGCTCCAGGAGTAGGGAAAAGTTATAAAATGCTACTTGATGCTAGAGAGATGAAAAAGGATGGTATTGATATTGTAATTGGTTTAATTGAAACACATGGGAGGGAAGAGACAGAAGAAGCGATTGCTGATTTAGAAAAAGTCCCTTTAAAAGAAATAGATTATAAAGGAAAGGGATTTTATGAGCTTGATGTGGAAAGAATCATAAAGCGGGCACCACAAATTGTTGTTGTGGATGAACTTGCGCATAGTAATATTCCCGGATCGAAAAATAAGAAACGTTACATGGATGTGCAGGAATTGTTAGATGCCGGTATATCTGTATTATCAGCATTTAATATTCAACATTTAGAAAGTGTTCATGACATTGTAGCTCAAATTACAAATGTAAAAGTAAGAGAGCGTATTCCAGATTTTATTTTGCAAAAAGCAAATGAAATTCAACTTGTTGATGCAACACCTGAGGTACTCCGGAAGAGATTAATCGATGGAAAGATATATAAGGAAGAAAAAATTCAACAAAGCTTACAAAACTTCTTTACGCTTAATAATTTAGGGGCACTCAGAGAATTATCCCTTCGGGAAGTGGCAGATGATATGGACGAGAAAATTAGCCAAACCGTTATAGAACCGATTGGTGTAAAAGAAAAAATTCTCGTTTGTGTACAATACAGTTCAACAGCAGAGAAATTAATACGGAGAGGTTGGCGTATGGCGGATCGCTTAAACGCTGAATTGTATGTATTAAATGTTGAAAGGGAAAATATAGAGTCCCTTTCAGCAGGGAAAAAGCAAACGATTGAAGAGTGGAAGTTGCTAACGAATCAATTTGATGCGAGTTTTGTTTTAGAAGAAGCAAAAGGAAGAAAGCCAGCGGATGTTATTATTGAAGTCGCGAAAAGACTACAAGTAACGCAAATTTTACTCGGACAATCAGCAAGAACAAGGTGGGAAGAAATTCGAAAAGGTTCAATTGTAAATGAAATTATGAGAGAAACGAAGTATATTGATATTCATATCGTTGCAGATCAAAGAGTTTAGAATAGAGACCATCTATAGGTCTCTATTTTGCTTTTTGTACAGCCTGAAAACGTAGCATTTTCATTGCGCATAAAATGATAAATAGAAATGTAATTGCACCTAGGAAGAAAATCCAAAAGTAATTTTGATTAAATACAAGAAAGCCACCTACAAGTGGCCCTGTGCCCATACCGAGATAGCGTATGAAGTTATACATACCGATGGCTGTTGCGCGTTCTTGTACGAATTCTTCCGTTAATAAAGTAGTGTGAGTTGGCATAGAAAGTCCCATACTAAAACCGTATAAAGATGTAACGATAATGATGAATGAGATATTGATGCTATATGTGAAAGAGAATAAAGTGACACATATAATATTGAAGAAACTAGTGATGAATAAAGCTTGCTTTGTTGTGAGGCATTTTTGCAAAAGCTTGTAGCAATAACTTCCTAACATAATAGAAAGGGACATCGGTACAAATATAAGACCAATTTTACTTGCAGTTAAGTGAAATGAATTTGTTAAAATGCTTGGTAAAAAAACGAGGAAGCAAAAGTAAATACAAAATTGAATGAAGCCAATAAGAGTAATAGAAAATCCAGTTTTATTTTTTAAGATAAACCAGTAACTCTTTTTTGCTTGCGGTTGCTTAATTACAGTTGGTTTTGTTTCTGGAAGTAGTGAAATGTTTATAATTAATAAGAGAATGCCAAGTGTAGATAAAAATAAAAATACGTATAAATGGCCATTTATACTGCCGAGATAACCACCTATAAGAGGGCCAATTGCAGGTGCGAGAGCAAGTAACATTTGATACAGGCTCATCGCTTCTCCGCGTTCTTTTCCTTCAAATAAATCACCGATAATCGTTGCTGCAACTACAGGGATAGCTGCTATTCCTATAGCTTGAACAGCCCTAAAAAATAGAAATAAATAAATGTTCGCCGAAAAAGCACATCCGATTGAACCAATTGTACTAATGATTAAACTAGGGATAAGGACAGATTTTCTCCCTTTTGTATCAATTAAAGGTCCATATATGAGCTGCATAATTGCAAGAACGAATGTGAATAGTGAAACTGTTACATTTATTAGATAAAGAGAAGTGTGAAAAGAAGCTTGAATCATAGGCAAGATAGGCGTGTAAATATTTTGAGCGAAGGAACCGAGTAAGGCACTCATACAGACAACGTATAAAATGAAATGTAGTTTGGATTTTTTCATTATGTTAACCTCCTTGTAATTTAGTTTCCTCGGAAACTAAATTTATTTTAACATGTTTTTCTCACTTGTAAATATGAAAAAATGATTTTAAAATGGTATATAGTTAAATTGTTTCTTTGGAAACTTAGGGGGCGAACGGATTGGAACGTACAATGAAACAAATGGAAATAATTTCGGACATTCGTACACTTTTGCATAAAAAAGAAGAACATTTGAAAGGGCAAAATGAGAAGTTTCTTCGTGAGACAGGTATAAGTGGTATGTCTTTATCTGAATTACATGTGATCGAGTGTATCGGAAAAAATGCTCTGATGAATGTAACTGCTATTACGACAGAAATGGGAATGACAAAGGGTGCAATCTCTAAAATTTGTACAAAGTTGTTTCAAAAGCAATTCGTTGAGAAGATGCAAATGTTAGATAATCAAAAAGAAATTTTCTTTCGCTTAACGGAAAGCGGAAATGAAATATATAAAGCTCATGATAAATTGCATAAACAAGCTGAAGAAAAGTGGCTGCTACTGTTAGATGGATATACGGAAGAAGAGCAAAATTTTATTCAAAGGTTTATAAAGGATGTCTCCAAACATCTGGAAATATAATTGGAAGAAAAAACTCCTTTATTTCAAGCCTTTTGAATATAATTTCTAAAAAAACTCATATATAATAGAGAAAGATACTTAACATAGTGAATAATTAAAGAGTCAATATATAAAGAGGAGAGAATAACATGCTTGAAAATACGGGATTAGTATTAGAAGGCGGCGGTATGCGTGGTGTATATACGGGCGGGATATTAGAATATTTTATGGAACAAGATTTATATTTTCCATATGTAATTGGTGTGTCAGCCGGTGCTTGTCATGCAGCGTCGTATCTTTCCAGACAAAGAAATAGAAATAAAACAGTAAATATTGATTATGCATCACACCCACAATATTTATCGTATAAAAATTTATGGAGAAAACGCCAATTGTTTGATATGGAGTTCATTTTTCATGAAATTCCAGAAAAACATGTCCCGTTTGACTTTGAAACATATTTTAATAGTCCAGAGCGTTTCCTTGTAGGCACAACAGATTGTGAAACAGGACAGTCTGTTTATTTTGAAAAAGAGGGAACGAATGATGATGCACTAAATTTATTACAAGCATCTAGTTCATTACCTTTCATTGCACCTGTAGTAAATTACCGTGGTAAGCAGTTATTAGATGGCGGGATTTCGGATCCGATTCCAGTTCGTAAAGCGCAAGAAGATGGATTTAAAAAATCAGTCGTTATTTTAACGAGAAATCAAGGTTATGCTAAGAAAAAGTCAAAGTTTGGATGGGTGGCAGCGAAAGCTTATAAAAAATATCCGAAACTTGTTAATACGATGTTGAATCGTTATGAAGTATATAATGAAACACTTCACTACATTGAAAAAGAAGAGCAAGCTGGGAACTTATTTGTTATTCGTCCAGAAGTACAGCTTCAAGTAGATCGTATGGAAAAAGATACGGCAAAACTACAAAACCTATATGAGCAAGGCTATGAAGATGCAAAGAGACAGTTTGCAAATTTACAGTCGTTTTTACAAAAATAAGTATTAGGCTGTGGAGAAGAGTTTCTCCGCAGCCTTTTTATATTGCTTTTAAAAAGATGTATTAATGTTTAAGTGTTTAAAGAGTTTGTAAAACATCGGGTTTCTTATTGAGGAGAATTTATTTGAAGGATATTATGATGATGTAACGCTACTAAACTATTAAATTTATGAGGTGATTGTTAATGAAAGGAAAAGTTTTTTCAATTACGACTTTAGTAATATTAGCAACATCAATCTCAACAAGTGCATTCTATCCAACTCTAAGCGGTCACAAAAGCGGTAACCTACTATCTTACAGAGCTCAAACTACTACGAATCAAAATGCATCTCGTTGTTCAGTAGCAATTTCTTTTATTAAATCAAATGGAAATAATTCATATATTGAAAGCGCTTCGGACAAATTAGGATCCCATGAATCTGGAAGAGCATTAAACGCAACTGTGAGTAATGGTGCATATAACGCCTTTGGTGCAAAAGGACTATACTCTGAGCATTATGCTAATGAGAATAATGACTATCAAGAAGATACACACAAAGGTACTTTTGATAGTAATGGTAACTTACGATTACAGTGGTAAAAAGCATTGAACAGTTGTCTTAATAAATATTTGCATAAGGAGAAGGGGATGTTCATCATCTCCTTCTTATTTAAAAGGAGCACAGACATGTACCTAGCTTTTAAAAATATAAAAAACAACAAACTATTTTCCGTAATTCTTCTTATGGCATTTTTTATTTCTTTTCTTTCTATATCAGTAGCTGCGCTTTTAACAGAATCTAAACGGAATTTTATATCTGCTTTTCAAATCGGTTTCCCAGAAAACAATCAAATTTTAACTGTTCCGATAGCGAATGCAACTGAATTGGAAGAAATAATTCCTTTCATACAAGATACTTTTGTGAAAAGTGATATTTACGTAGAGTATTTAAAAGCATTAAATAGTTCAGGGGCAACAAAGATCATAGCTGTGAATTTAAAAGATGATTATTATTGGAAGCCATATATTTCTGAAGGACAATATTTTCATCGTGAAAATGTAAATCATATGGTTGTTGGTGATCAAACGAATGTAGAGGAATTATATGAATTTGATGATACATATAAAAAAATAGGAACTATATCGAGAAAAGACAGTGACGTCGGTGTAGCAGGCATATACGTTCCACTTCAAAACTTACCTACTATATCTAAAAAAGGTATTATCGCGAGTAAACAATTACAATTAACAGTTGTTAATCCTACATCATCTATTCATAACGAAATAAAAAAGTTTATGGATAGGAGTAAAGAAGTGCTTTCGGGAGATGTTCAAATACTGAATGAACGAGATCTTCAGGAACTACATGTGACACATATAGATCCAGCAAATAAGTATTATTATAAATTCATTCTTGTTGCAATTGTTTCTGGCATTTCTGCGGTTTTATTTTGGATTTATAAAAAAGAACGAGAGATTTCATTAAAAAAGGCAGTAGGTGCTTCTAATATATCTATTTACTGCGAACTATATATTCAAATTTTGTTTATTTCTCTAGCAGCGATGTTCTTAGTTTTTATTACGCTAGAAATATTTTCGGGAACAATTCATACGTATTTTCAGACATACTTAGTAAAACCGTTAACACTATATGTAATGATATGTAATGTTGTTTTTATAATTTTTCTTACATTTTTTGTTACTGTAATTCCAATCAAGCACGTTATAAATATATATCCCGGAAAACATTTAAGAACGTAGGAGGTCGTCATGTTTTTTATATTTGATTCTATACGGTCTGTGAAAAAACGGTTGTTACCAAGTTTGATTATAGTAATTTCTTTAATTATTGCATTTTCTTCAGCAATAGAGTTTGTTAGTAATCTTTCGGGATATCGAAAAATGATGACGGTAGCAAATAATTTATCGACTCATAAAAATTTCTATGAACTTTATGCGACGCAAGATATAACATTGTTTAGCGAAGAAAAAGCGAAAAGTGATTATCAACATTTCATTCAAGGGTTATCTAATACGATACCAATAACAAATAAAACTAATTATCTGTTCCGTAACTATTCACTTAGTTTAAAAAATGAAAATGGAACGATAAAGACTCTTATTGTTGATAAAGATATTAATAAATACTTTCATATACGAATTTCACAAGGAAGATATTTTGAGGAATCGGAATTTCATAAATCAGTATTTGATAGTAGACCTGTTATATTAGGGGCTAATTATAAAGGAAAGGTATCTATTGGTGATATCATACCATCTGGAAAAATGAAACTAAAAGTAATTGGCTTTTTAGAAAGAAATTCAGCATTTACATATCCTCGAAGCGGTGAAATATCGGATAATCGTATTACATTATTAGATGACATGGTGATTTTACCAATTGGAACAGAAGAAATAGAGTTCTATAGTGTAGACCTTTTATATAATGGGTTAATTATAGAAACAAATGAGAAGATAAATATGAATGAATTTCAAAAGAAAGTATTAAAGGTAACAGAAGGTAAGGGGTATTCGTATTATGTTACAAATCCGGATAAATTATTAGAAAATGAAAAGCAAGGCATTGATAATATGTCATATCCCTTATTATTAAGCGGTACAGTCTTATCTTTTTCATTTATATCTATTTTATTAACATCAATGGCCACGCTTTATATGGAACGTAAAAATATTTCTATTAAATCAGCATTAGGAGCAAGTACTTTTCAACTATGTCTTCCGTTTGTTATTGAGTATATGTTGTTATTCACTTTATCTGTATGTATAGGAATTATGTATTTCCAATGGGAGAATAGCGGAGTAATTGAAATTCAGAAAGGGCTAGAAAATAGTATAGTATCTTTCTTTGGAACGTTAAAAGTCTCTATAGAATCATTGATTGTTATAGGTGCTCTATCAATTGTAATGATCCTCATTATATATGCAATCATTTATTTCAATGTACTAAAAATAAAAAATACATATATGAAAGAGGTGCTATAGATGATTCAGCTCGCAAATGTGGCTAAGGGATACGGAAAGAGTAATTTTAGTGCTTTAAAAGATATTAATCTTACAATAGAAAAAGGCGAAATGATAGCAATTATGGGACCATCTGGTTCAGGGAAATCCACCTTGCTTAACATTATTGGTTTAATTGATAGCCCCTCTACTGGAAAGTATTTTTTAGATGGCATGGATACGAGTACATTAAAGTCAAACTATCATAAGTATAGAAATAAGGAAGTTGGATTTGTGTTTCAGAACTTTTCGCTACTAGATGATTATACAGTTATTGAAAATGTAATGCTCCCGCTTATATATAGAAAAATTTCTCATAAGAAACGTATACAAATATCAAAAGAAATGCTGGAAATGGTAGGGATTGAGAGGCATATTAACAAATATCCTTACGAGTTATCAGGTGGAGAACAGCAAAGAACAGCAATAGCAAGGGCTTTAGCACAAGACACAAAAATTATACTCGCTGATGAACCAACTGGTGCTCTTGATCAAGAAAACGGGAAGAAAATTATGAGCATCTTAAAAGAGATTCATAAACAAGGGAAAACGGTGCTAGTTGTTACACATGATCAAAAGGTAGCTGCATACTGCCAGAGGACGATACGTTTGCTTGATGGATATATGGTGTAATGTGGATAAAAGTATGTGGAGAGGTGATAATGGTTATTTCATCTGTTTTCATTCAAAAATATAGTAAAGAATTACAGGTGAATAAAAAATATTCATAATTTTTAACTCCTTTTATCTTTTTCATAGTTTAGGAATAGTGGAGGCTTTCGTATGATTTTCTTATTTATAGTATATTTTGTGATCATTATGACATTAGTAATGACGTTTCTTCTTTCAAAAAAATCATATAAGAAGCCTATTATTAAATATATACCAACGTTAATATTGTTTATTTTTGCTTTCATTTCTTCTGTTATGTTTGTATTGAATAACGGAATGGGAGCGCTGATGATAGCGGTCTCTTTAGGAATTACAGCGATAGTGAACGGTCTTTTACTTCTTGCATTGAAAGTAGCTCGTTTGATTGTTGCAAAAGGAAAGTAGCGCATCGAATTTCGATGCGCTACTTTTTTATGTATAAAAAAAATCCCTCTTTATGAGGGATTTTAATGTGGTAAGAATACCAATTGATAAGCAAACAAAATTCCAAATACGTATACAAGTGGGTGAACAGAACGGAATTTACCTTTTGCCACTTTCATAAGTGGGTATGAAATAAATCCAAGTGCGATACCTGTTGCGATACTTGATGTAAGTGGCATGCTTAAGATTACTAAGAATGCTGGGAATGCTTCATCAAATGCGTCCCAATCGATGTGGCGAACTGATCCCATCATAAGACTACCAACGATAATTAATGATGGTGCAGTAATAGCTGATACACCAGAAACGGCACTTACTAATGGTCCGAAGAATGCTGCTAGTGCGAATAAAACAGCTACTGTAACAGTTGTTAAACCAGTACGACCACCAGCTGCAACACCAGCAGATGATTCAATGTACGCTGTTGATGGTGTTGTTCCGAACATAGAACCGATTGTTGCTGAGAATGAGTCAGATAGAAGAGCTCGTCCAGCTTTTGGAAGCTTTCCATCTTTCATAAATCCACCTTGTTGAGCAACGCCAAGTAATGTACCTGTTGTATCGAATAATGTAACAAGGAAGAATGAAAATACAACGCCGTATAATCCGTAGTTAATTACATCAGATACTGCAGTAATTGGATTGGAAACGATGATTCCTTCTGGTAATCCAGGCATTGATGTAACGCCGTTTGAGAATGTTAATTGTCCTGTGAAGTAAGCAATAATACCAGTTAATAGCATTCCAATAAATAGTGCACCATTTACATTTAAAGACATAAGGACAATTGTAATTCCAAGTCCAGCTAATGCTAGTAGTACTGGAGCAGAGTGAAGATCACCAAGTCCAACTAAGTTTGCTTCATTTTTTGTAACTATACCTGTTAAACGTAAACCAATAAAGGCAATGAAAAGGCCGATACCCGCAGTAATTGCATGTTTTAAGTTTTCAGGAATTGCTTCCATTAATTTTGTACGGAAAGAAGTGAATGATAACAAAATTAAGATCATACCTGCTACGAATACAGCAGAGAATGCAATTGCGAAAGTCATGCCTTCATGAGCTTTTACAACAGAATAAGAGAAGTAAGCATTTAATCCCATACCTGGTGCAATTGCGATTGGTAAGTTTGTAAAGATCGCCATAAATAATGTTCCGACAACAGCAGCGATAATTGTTGCTGTAAATGCTTGTTCAAATGGAACTCCTGCATCCCCAAGGATGACAGGGTTTACGACAATGATATATGCCATTGTTAAGAAGGTAATAATACCTGCCATAATTTCAGTTTTAATAGAAGTTTTATGTTTTGAAAGGTTAAACATATAAACATCCTTTCTGTTTACGAATAATTTTCACAACAGTTATATATAATATTCGTTTTTTAACTATTTTGCAATAGTTTTGCATAAAAAGTTTATAACAATTCATATTTTATGTCCTAAATTCGAATATTAATCGTAAACCGATTTGCGAATTTCAGTTTTTATTGTGCGCATTATAAGGAAAAGGAGTTGAAAGAAGCTATGCCACAGCAAAAAAACTTTGTAACAATGCCTGCGCAACATCAAAATAAACAGCCTGGTATTGAATCATTAATGAATCCACTTCCGCAGTTTGAAGATCCAAATTATAAAGGAAGTGAAAAGTTAAAAGGAAAAAATATATTAATTACAGGAGGAGACAGTGGGATTGGAAGAGCTGTTTCCATCGCTTTTGCAAAAGAGGGAGCAAATATCGCGATTGCTTATTTAGATGAAGATGGAGATGCAAATGAGACGAAGCAACGTGTAGAACAAGAAGGGGTAAAGTGTGTATTGTTGCCGGGTGATTTAAGTAATGAACAACATTGTAAAGATATTGTAGAAGAGACCGTTCGGCAGCTAGGTAGTTTACATGTTTTAGTAAATAATGTCGCGCAGCAATATCCGCAGCAAGGATTAGAGTATATTACAGCAGAACAGCTAGAAAAGACTTTTCGTATTAATATTTTTTCTTATTTTCACGTTACGAAAGCAGCACTTTCTCATTTAAAACAAGGAGATGTCATTATAAATACGGCGTCTATCGTTGCGTATGAAGGAAATGAAACTTTAATTGATTATTCGGCAACGAAAGGAGCAATCGTAGCTTTTACAAGATCACTGTCTCAATCGTTAGTGCAAAAAGGAATTCGTGTAAATGGTGTTGCGCCGGGACCAATTTGGACGCCACTTATTCCATCGAGCTTTGATGAGAAGAAAGTCTCTCAGTTTGGGAGTAATGTCCCGATGCAAAGACCTGGTCAACCATATGAATTAGCACCAGCATACGTATATTTAGCGTCTGGTGATTCCACATATGTGACAGGGCAAATGATACATGTAAACGGAGGCGTTATCGTCAATGGATAGTTTTCATTTATAAGAGCAAAGTAAAGCTAATCGCATTTATTATGATACTAGTGCTAGGGAGGATTTAGATGAAGAAAGTATTGTTTATCGTAATCCTATTTTTCTGCCTACCAGCTAGCGCTTTTGCTAATACAGATCATTTAATTTTAGTGAACCTTACGACGAATCAGCTATCTTTTTTTGAAGAGGGAAATTATACGAAAACATTTCCAATAACGACGGGAAGGGATAGTACCCCAACGCCTGAAGGTAATTTTTGTATTATAACTAAATATAAAAATAAAGAATACCATCGAAAAAAATAGCTGGGGGTGCGCCGAATAACCCTCTTGGTACGAGGTGGCTTGGGCTAGACAAGAATGAATATGCGATTCACGGGACAAATCGAGAATGGACGATTGGAAGCAGAGAGTCGAATGGTTGTATTCGCATGCATGACCGGGATATAAAATGGTTATATGATCGGGTGCAATTACAGACGAAAGTAATCATTTCTCGTTTTCATACGAGCCCTGAATATGAAGCGAATAAGCTTGGTTACCGCGTTGTGAGCTGGAACGGTCGTAAAGTAGAAGAAGAGCAAATTGGCATGCTTACGTTAGTAGACCGTGCCGAAATATATTGGCAAGAACCAAATGGGCAGTTAACAAAAGTGAAAACGGTATTGCCAAACGAAAGATATGCAGTGTATTCAAAACGAAAAGAAGGAATATATTATATAGGAAACAATTTGTATATAGTGGATGAAACTGGAGAAAAAATTCGTTATGAGCAAATTCCTACTTCGACCTTAAGTAATATATATAAACGGAAATATAATATTCCGTAATGGCTACCGTATTATAGACGGTAGCTTATTTCTACTTCGAGTTTAACTGCAACTATTGTATTTTGCTGAATATAATACAGTACAGATAGGGGGCGGTTACATTATGAAAAGTGAATTTGCTTTTAAAATTTTCTTAGTAACGACCTGTTTATTTATCGTGTATTTGTATGCGTTTCTCGTTTTTTCTTTTTATGTTCCATATGTTGATTTAATATTGTTCTTCGGATTTATTTGGGCATTTGTGAAAGCAAGAGAAGGAGAGAAGAGTATATATCGGCGCATTACCTTATGTGGGACAGTTGTTCTCGTTATTTTGTACTTTTTTATCATGCATGATTTTTGGAGAGGAATGTAAAAAAGCATACGAGTAATCGTATGCTTTTTTGTTTAATATTTTGGCTTAAATGTATGACAACAAGTTTCTACACTTGTTGTTACAGAACTTTCTAGCGTCTCGTTTGTTAAAACCGCGCCTGTATATGAACCATTTGCATTTGATCCAGATTCTTGTGCATCTGGTTGAACAACGATTGCATTTGCTTGACAAAAGTTACCTTGTCCCCAAAATGAGCAATTGGAAACAGAGCATTTTACTTCTGGCATAAAACCCCCTCCTTATACATTAGTTTGGGATTTTACGCCCATTTCATGTGTAGAAGGAGTTTCCTTTTCTCGTTATTTTTTCGTTTGCTCAAGCCATTCTTTTAATTTGTCTTCCGGTTGTTCACCACTAATACGGCTTACTTCTTTGCCATCTTTAAAGTGAATGATTGTTGGAGTTCCTTTAATTTTATATTCATCCCAAGGAACATCTAGTTTTTCAATATCCATAACTTTCATATCAACGTTCAAGTCTTTAGCCATTGGTACTACGACAGGAGATAGCTTTTGACAATGAACACAAGATGTTTGATAAAAGTATACTGTTTCTTCTTTTTTCTCTTTTAAATTCTTTTGAAGATCTGAAAGAGAGATTTTGTTTGTGTAGTAGTCAGGGCCATTTGTCTTACTATCAGTAGCATTATCAATTTTCTGGCTAGTAGCGTTTTTTTCTTCCATTTGTGTAACAGCAAAAATTGCTGCAAACAAGGCGATAATAATACCACCAAATATAAGCATTTTTTTCATTTTTTCATCTCCTTATTTGTTTTTTATTACAATAAAACTACAAACAGCGATTGTAATAAAGCCGATAAGTGCTAAAAACGGGATTGTAATAAAACCAAACCAGTTTATGAATTCTCCGGTGCAGGGTACACGTCCGCAAGCTGCTCCAGCAGCTGAAAATGCTGCGACTTTTTGAATTGCATAGTGATATAAAGAAATACAAGCACCAATACTTGCAATTGGTAAAGAATAACTTGCGATGCGATAATCTTTCTTTGCTACAGCTATACCAAGCCATAAAACGAATGGATACATAATAATACGTTGATACCAACAAAGTACACAAGGTTCAAATTTCATGATTTCGGAAAAATAAAGACTTCCTAGTGTAGCGATAAAAGAAGCTCCCCACGCGGTAAGTAAAGCATATTCTTGCTTTTTTTCTCGTCTCATATTTTATACCTCTCTTATAATAGTTACATACTAAATTATAGTATGAAGTGGCACAGAAAAGAAAGAAAAAATATGTTTATCAATAAAAGTTTTATAAGAGGAAACTTTTATTGATATCAATATTTAAAAAAGCGCCATTCTCCTGAAGAGAATAGCGCTATATTTTACATTTGAATTTGCTCTACTTCTTCTATATGTGACTTTTGAGATGCATGGTCAATATATTGAAATAGGAGCTGCAATTGTTTATCAACTTCTGGCATTTCTTTACTGTATTGATAAGCGTGTAAAAAATGTTCAATACGCTTAGAAAATAATTGATCGTTCGTTTGAACCATAAGAACGAGTAATTTATCCCAATTACAGCTATACGTGTAATAGAGAGCTTTGTCATAGTCGTTATATGTTTGCACTGTGTACCCTCCTTACTGAGGAGTTATATATAGTGTGTGACAAGCAAGGAGAAATACACTTGAAAGAATTTGTTAAGAAAAAAAGCGAATGAAAAGAAAAAACGAGGAATTTCCTCGTTTTTAAGCTTTTGGCATTGGCGTAGGTGTTGGTTTGCCATAGCCTTCTTTGTATTTATTGTCGATATAGTTACGAATTTCGAGCGTTGATTTTCCTTTTTGTTTCATGGAAGCAGATTCAACTGCGATTTCTAAGCAATTGACACAAGTCGTTGCGTGGGAATCCCAGACAACTTCACCGTTCTTTTTAATTTCACGAATAAAGCAGTTTTTATTATTTTTATGTCCCACACTCTCACCGCAACCGCAGTAACATGGAATCCAATCTAATAGCTCTGCATTTTGTCCAGCTACAGTATAGATATCTTTCATTTGTGGATCAAGCTTGTCTAAGAAGGTAGGAAGTGTGTCGACCCCTTTTGTTTTTTCTTGAATGTCAACTTGCTGAGTATGCGATGCGTGGTCATGCTCTTCTTTTGATTCAGATGATTTCTTTTCATTTGTACTAGTAGCTCCGCAACCAGCAAGAATTAAACTCAGTACTGCAAGTAAAGAAAATACATATTTCTTCATACGCTTGTCCCCTTTACAAATGTATTAATCAAATTGTATCAGACTAAAACACCTAGGGAGAAGCTTTTTTTGAACGATTTTTGAAGTGCCATCGTAGTGAATGAAATAGAAATAAAATTGGGATATAGGCGTATACAATATATAAGCCAGCTTGAGATAGTACTGTATTTAATGTGTTGATACTTTCACGGTTTGTAAAAAATAAGGACGAAATAAAGATAGCTGCGATAAAAAATGGCAGTGTGATTTTAAAAGGTATGTGAAAAGATTTTTTACTAATGCAACAAGAAGACCAAATGGTTAAACAAAGATTAGGTAAAATAATAAGATACCATATGAAAATAATGATGTACTCAAACCTTTGAATAAAAGGCACCTTAATAATTTTTAGCATCGTTAAGGTTGGCCAAATTGTATGATGTAGTTGCCCTTGGCTATAGTACATAAGGGAAACGATGGCTAATATTACGTAGAGGAGCGTCGTAAAAGCAATACCACCATGTGCCCATTTATTTAACGATTTTCCTTTTTTAATAAATGGATAAAAAACAAGGATTGCTTCAAATCCGAGAAATTCTAATGCAGATGCTTTCGCTGCAGTTAAAATGTCTAAAGGTGAATGAGTTAGAATTGGAAAGATGTTACGAACATGCGCATATTTCATTGGGAAAACTAAGAAGAACAGGACGAAAATCGGTATTATGACGCCCCAAAAACATATTCCTGTTACAGAACGAAAGCCGCCTCTAATTATGTAATAAGCTACAAGTAAAAATAGTAAAGTTAATTTCCACGGTTTAATTGTAGGAAAGACCCAAACTTGAATAACTTCAATATATGTACGAAGAACAGTAAGGCAAAATAATAGAAGATATGCCGCAAAGCATACGGAAAAAAATGTTCCAATCCACTTTCCGAAACATGTCGTATGGATATTCATTAAATCATTATCTTTTTCTAACATTTTCAGCATACAAAATAATACGATATGAGTTGCAATACCAGCGATAATAAGAGAAATCCAAGAGTCATAACCGGCAAATTGCGCAATAATCCTTTGGTATCCTAACACCCCTACTCCAATTTGAAGAGAGTGTAATAGAAGGAATGTGAAATACGGGGAAACTGTATGTGTTTTATCTTGTCCAGTCATGATAGCACCTCACTATTCTCCGATACCAGATTGTACGACATTAATCTTTACATTGACAGCAACGTCTACGTTAGGATACATATCTTGAATTTGTTTCATGCTCCATTTTCTTGAATGACTACGAATTTCTTCACGTATACCGATTGGATCGATTTTTTTTTCTTGGAATGTTTGTATTAATTCGTTTAAATCCTTCTCAAGTGTTTTTTCTACATGTCTTTTTACGTAAGTTACATTTTCACTCTTTGATAAATCAAGCCAACTAGGAGCATTTTTTATGAGTCCATTTAATTTTAAGTGTATGTTAACTTTCGGAATATCACCGTTTGGTGAAAGAGAACATACACTTTTTCCAGATAAGTTTTGAGTAGCAATCAAACCTTTATGTTTACCTTGACGTATCGGAACTTCGTAACGCCCATTTTTCGTTGGATTAATGAGTAATTTAAATAAAAAAGACCTTTTCTTATCTGTATACATAGCCACTTTATCCTTTTTTAAAAAAGCTAGTCCTTTAATGGAAGCAGATTTGTCTTCTGATACTTGAATGTAAGGAAGAAATGGATCGCATCCAGATGAATAGAAGTTATATAAAAAAATATTTAAAGCTGTCCGCGGGATTGTCTCGTTTTTTATATTTTGCTCCAGTAAATCAGATAGATAAAGTGATCCATTTGTTCTGACATGTTTAAGTAATTCTTCTGCTGAACCATCTACAAGCGCTAGTTGTACATCTCGTCCAATGTTAGGATCACGTTGTAAGTTGTTAATAACATCTCCAAGTCCATGTTCACCAAATGCTTTTCCAAATAGGACAACACGCATTTGACCTACAGCAATCGTATGTGGCGATTTGGCGTTTAGAAGGGAAGATATAGTTTCAATTGTACCTGCATGGGTTGATTGAGTTTCTGGTTTAGATTGTACGCCTTTTGTGTAATCGGGATATAAAATTGTCCCGCGAAATTTTTTATCTTTTATTATATCGAATCCACCTACGTGAATCATTCGCTGTGTATCAACTATATTTG
The DNA here is from genome assembly GCF_024712505.1 of Bacillus sp. IBL03825. Lineage (NCBI taxonomy): Bacteria > Bacillati > Bacillota > Bacilli > Caryophanales > Bacillaceae > Bacillus > Bacillus sp. IBL03825. Next base: position 820,433 of record NZ_JAMXKE010000001.1, read on the forward strand.
CTTCTGTACAACCAGATTGAAAAATTAAAATGATAATGAAAAAGCAGAATAAAATATTTTTCATTTTTCCTCACCGTCGTGTTTTTCTTTCGCTTTGTTTGGATCATAGCGCCATTTCTTTTTTGGTCTTAGAAAAGAAGCACGTCCTGCAGTTTGACTAAATGGAAGGCGAAGGAGTCCTTCAGCTGTACCTAACCCGCGAAATGGGTATAAAGGTAATAAATAAGGTGATCCAAGTGATTTTAAGCGAATTAAATGAGCCAATATGAATACAAATCCGACGATAAGCCCTACACCTCCAAATGCTCCAGCTAAAATGATGAGAGGGAAGCGTAATATCCGGATAGTAGAAGACATTTTTACTGTTGGTGTTGTAAAAGAAGCTAGTGCAGACAACGCAACAGCAATTAATAAGATGGTGCTCGTTAAAGCAGCCTCAACAGATGCCTGCCCAATTACAATGCCGCCAACAATACCAATGGTTTGGCCGACTTTAGTCGGTAAACGCGCCCCAGCTTCGCGCAGTAATTCGATTGTAATTTCTAAAAAAAGTGCCTCCAAAACAGGTGGAAATGGTACGTTGGCTCTAGAATAAATAATAGGGCCGAGTAAATCTGCTGGAATCATTTGATAGTGATACGTTAATACAGCTGTATAAATAGCTGATGAAAATAGAGAGAATGCTGCACCAAAAAAACGAACTAATCTAAGAAATGACCCTGCTATCCATGGTAAATAATAGTCTTCTGGAGAGACGAAGAAATCGAGTAGTGTTGCGGGTCCAGCTAATGCATATGGTGAACCGTCTGTTAAAATGACGACTCCTCCATTCAGTAATGCATAAACGGATCGGTCTAAACGCTCTGTAGGCAGTAAAACAGGGAAAGGTGAGTTGCTATTATCACTAATAAACTGTTCAATCATAGTTGCATCAAAAGGGTAATCAAAATCAATATCTCGCAGGCGTTGCACTGCAGTGTTCACATGCTGTTCATTTGTAATATCCGCCATATAAGCGACTACAATTTTTGTTTTTGATATAGATCCAACGGACAGTTCTTTGAAAATTAATTGCTCTGTTACAATGCTTCGCCGAAGTAAATGTATATTCGTATCAATATTCTCAACGAATCCAATTTTGGGACCGATGACACTATATTCATTTTCTGTATCGTTATATAATCGTGTACCTAAAGCTAAACTTTCAGCACGAATCAGTGCATATTCGGCTGTTTGGGAATCAACTTTTAGCTGCAAGAGTACATATCCACTTAATAGTTTTTCACGGATATCATCAATAGAAGGATTGGTAATAATCTCCTCAAGTGTGACGATGTTTGCTATGTCATTTATATTTTGAATGCGATCTAATTCTTTTTTGATAGGTGTTAAAATGAATCGATTAATAATAAGTGATTCAACTGTAGATTTATAATAAAACAAACATAATGACCCATCCTCTATGACATTATAAGAGGAAAAATCGCTGGATTCTTTCATAGTGTGGATGAATTCTGGAACAGAGCATACGGATTGTTTCTTCTTTTTAGATGATAAACGAAACATTTTCTCACCCCTGACATACATCATTTACTTGTGTTAGTTTTTGGGAAAGACGGGAATTTATACTTGAAAATTGAAAGTTCATAAAGAAAAGGAAGAGTATTAAATATCTCTTCCTTTTTGGCATGTTAATTTGTGTTCTTTTCTTTAATAGACTTCACTAATTTAATCATTTCTGCACGTATATCTTCTTTTTTCACGTTTAGTTTTTCTGCAATTTGCTTAATGTCCATTCCATCTTTTTTCATTTTTAGTACATCATCGAGAGGGGTATTACTTTTTTGAGAGATGATTGTTAATACTGTAAGTTGACGTAATCCGATATTATATTCTTTCATTTTTTGTTTGAGTCCATCTGGTGTAGATTTTTGCATATTTGCTAATTCTTGCAGTAGTGCTTTTTTCGTCTCTTTATTTATATGATGTTTTTTCAACTTACTTGGATCTACGCCGAAATGCTGGGCTGTTTTCTCCCAAGATTTATTTTGTTTATAGTAAGCTAAAACGTCTTTTATTTCTTTTTTACTCATTTTTGCAATATGAGCAGCTTTCCAAATTTCATGTTTGTTATAGCCGAGTTTTTCGAGCGACTGCATTTCTTCTTCTGAAATAGGCTTATGATGGTGCAATGTTACTTCTTTTGGCGTGGCAGCGAAAGTAGGGAAGACGGTTGCCCCGAATAATAATGTTGCCATGGTCATACTTACTGCGATTTTTTTGTACATATAAACTCCTCCTAGATGGATAATGTGGAAAACTGTACACATATCATTTCCATAAAATGTGAAATACTTGTGAACAAGTTAAGTTTTTTTATTCACAGTATAAAATGACGTTTTTGGAAGTTTTCCAACATAAAACATTGATTAATAGTAAAAAACTAAGGTATAATCGAAATTGAAAATCAATATCAATAACAAATGTATACATATAGATGAAAATAAGGGAGAGAAAAATATGACTACATATACTTCCATCGCAAATGTGATTAAAGAAAGACGCTCTGTACGTACATTCACAGATAAAGCTGTAGATAAAGAGTTATTAATTGAACTATTAAACGACGCAACGTGGGCACCGAATCATAAACACCGTGAACCATGGAATTGTAAATTATACATTGGAGAAGGTCGCAAAAAATTAGTAGATGCAGTATTAAACTCTTTCACAGAAGAAGAAAGAGCGAAACGCGGTAAAATCTTATCAGATCGTTTCTTAAGCACGCCTGCACAAATTGTTGTTTATATTAATGAAGATCCACGTCAAATTCAACGCGACGAAGATTACGCTGCAACATGTGCATTTATGCAAAACTTCCAACTACTTGCTTGGGAGCGTGGATTAGGATGTGTTTGGAAATCAGGCGGATTAAACTACAATCCATTATTTATAGAAGGACTCGGTTTAACAAGAGGTCAACGCATCGTTGGAATTCTTCACCTTGGCTATTTCGATAAAGCACCAGAAGGAAAAGCTCGTACACCGATTATGGAGAAGATGGAGATTATTGAAGGTTAATAGATGAGACATTCTCGTTTTTATGAGGATGTCTTTTTATTATGCAATCAATCCTCATGAAAGCTTGTTCCTCATCATACACTTTCTTAAGGGAAAGTGTAAGGAGGGAAAATAATGAGAGCAAGTGACGATAAAGCACTGCAATATGCGATTGCGGAAATTACGGAAATTGCGACTGGATTTGGGCTTGATTTTTATCCGATGCGTTATGAAATATGTCCAGCGGAAATTATTTATACATTTGGTGCATATGGGATGCCGACGCGGTTTTCACATTGGAGTTTTGGAAAACAGTTTTTTAGAATGAAATTACAATACGATTTAGGTCTTAGTAAAATATACGAACTCGTTATTAACTCTGATCCATGTTATGCCTTTTTATTAGATACGAACTCGTTAATTCAAAACAAATTAATTGTAGCGCACGTTTTAGCGCACTGTGACTTCTTTAAAAATAATATTCGCTTCTCTAATACGAAACGAGATATGGTGGAGAGTATGGCGGCAACGGCTGATCGCGTGAAAGCATATGAGCATAAGTATGGAAAGGCAGAAGTCGAAACATTTTTGGATGCCGTACTTGCCATTCAAGAGCACATTGATCCGTCACTTATGCGTCCAAAACTGGCGTGGAGTATTGAAGATTTAGAAGAGGATGTAGAAAAGAAAAAGATATCACAGTACGATGATTTATGGAATTTAGATGATCGAAACAAAAAGAGAGAACGACCTAATATGCATAAAAAGAAGAAAATTCCGCCGCAACCAGAGAAAGATTTACTCCTCTTTATTGAAGAATATAGCCGTGAGCTAGAAGATTGGCAGCGCGATATATTAACGATGATGCGCGAGGAAATGTTATATTTCTGGCCGCAGCTTGAAACGAAGATCATGAACGAAGGTTGGGCTTCTTACTGGCATCAACGCATACTCCGTGAAATGGACTTAACATCTTCTGAAGCGATTGAATTCGCAAAGCTTAATGCAGGTGTAGTTCAACCATCAAAAACAAGCATTAACCCATACTACCTCGGTATTAAAATGTTCGAAGATATTGAAGAACGCTACAATAACCCGACAGAAGAAATGAAACGACGCGGCGTAAAGCCAGGATCTGGTCGGGACAAAATCTTTGAAGTACGCGAAATCGAATGGGATGTATCATTCTTAAGAAACTACTTAAACAAAGATCTCGTAATGAGAGAAGATATGTACTTATTCCAGCGCCAAGGAAAAGAATATAAAGTAATAGATAAAGAGTGGGAACAGGTACGTGATCAGCTCGTAAATATGCGTACAAACGGTGGCTTCCCGTACTTAGTAGTAGAAGATGGAGATTACTTAAAGAACGGAGAATTGTACATTAAACATAGTTACGAAGGAATCGAGCTCGATTTAAAATACTTAGAAAAAGTACTGCCATATATTCATCAATTATGGGGAAGAACGGTGCATATGGAGTCGATTGTGGAAAGTAAGGGCGTTGTGTTTTCTTATGATGGGAAGATGGTTCATCGGAAGTATGTGTGATAAAAAAGAACGGACATAGAATGCTATGTCCGTTCTTTTTTATTTGGAACAAGGTCAAATATGCTATTCTTGAAAAAGGGAGTTACATAGAGAAATGGAGCGATTCAAATGAGCAAAATAGGGGTATGCAAGGTGGATATTATGCCGCCTGTAGGTATTGATTTTGTCGGATACCATAGAGAGACAGGAATAAATAATATTGAAGAGTGTATTTATGGGACAGTTTTTGTATTTGAAAAAGATGAGACGAAAACTGTGTTTATAAGTATTGATAATATTGGAATGTTAGTAGAAGATACAAATATGATTCGTGAACAAATAGCGAGAGAGCTTCATATATCATTTGAGCGAATAACTGTTGTTTATACACATACACACTCTGGTCCGGAAACAGTCGGTGATCATCCTTTAATAAAGTCGTATAAAACGATTTTAGTAAATAATGTAGTGCACGGTGCTGTTACTGCGAATAACAACTTGAGGCCATGTGAAATTGGCTGGAGTGTTACGACAGGTTATATTGGGGTAAACCGAAGAGAGAGAACATCTGATGGAAGAGCGAAGATGGGAACAAATATAGAGGGTGTTGTAGATAAACGAATTGGCATGTTAGCCATAAGAAATGCTGAAACGAAGGAGCTATCTGGGATTATAGTATTTTGTACGGCACATCCGAATGTGTTAAAAGGTGATAGCGATGTACTATCGGCGGATTATCCGGGAATGACGAGAGAGATTCTTGAGAAAATCGTAAACTGTCCTGTTATTATTGTGCAAGGTGCTGCTGGCAATGTAAATGCAAAGTATCGCGGTTCAAGGGAAGCAGTAAAGCAAATGGCTTACACAGTTAGTGGACATGTATTAACGATGTTGCCAATAGTTACATATAGCCCAATTGTAAGTTTAAGAACAGTTTCAAGTACGATGCAAATGAAGTTGAAAGATATTCCTGAAATTAATGAAATACGAAGCATGGCTCAATTAGCTGAGAAGCAGTGGGATGTGAATACGGATGAATGGCTTACTATAATTTTAGAGAAATATAAGCAAGGTATTCGGCAGTTACGTATTGATTTAGAAGTTCAACTGTTTCAAATTAATGATGGTATGTTCTTTGGTATACCGATGGAACCTTTTTCAGAAACAGCTTTAGAAGTGAAAGAGCGTCTTCAAAATGAAATAGCTTTTTTAGGTGGATATACGAATGGATATATTGGTTATTTACCGACAAAAGAAGAGTTTGCATATGGTGGGTACGAAGTAGAGCTAAACCCTGTTGTATATGGGCCTGTTACGAATTTATTGATGCCACCGGAGGAGAATACGGCAGAATTAGTCGTGCAGAGAGCTATGGAATTATATAATGCGTAAAATATAGACTCTTGCATATTTGATATGAAATTTAAAAGAAGCAATAATTATTAATAAAACTGTAGAAAACGAATCCATTTTGAAAGGGACTGATCAAAATGGATTCGTTTTTATATGGAGTTTTTGCTTACCAAACAGGTCGTATATTTGATGATAATTTCTCTGTATTTTCTTTAGTAACGAATGTTGTTAAATCTTCCTTGAGCATTTGCATTCGTTCAGTACCTATGTTTTCAATCCATCGTTGCTCTATTTCAGCTACTATTTCTTCTTTCGTTTTCATTACAGCTAAACCTCGTTCGGTTAAAATAATGATTTTACCTCTTTTATCAGTAGGATGCTTTTTGCGCGTGACATAACCACTATTTTCAAGAGAATCGATCATTTTACTTACAGCTTGTTTAGAAACTCCTAAATACTCAGCCAATTCTATACCGGTTGCTCCATTAGGAAGGATACGTTTGAACATAAAGCCGTGTGCTGGCCTAATATCTTCAAATCCCAATTCACTTAATCTGTCATGCAGTTCAGTAATTAATGTACTGAAAGATAATGATAAAAGTGAAGTAAGGTCTAGTTCGTTAAATGTTTGATGATTCATGTATAACCTCCACAATTGTAGTCAATTAAGTTGACTATATATAAAACCTATTGTACTATACAGGATATGGTCAATCAAATTGACTATATCTTGTATAGTACAAATAATGATCTATATAAATAGAATCAACGGAGGTTTCACATGGTTAATATCGTAAAAATTAGAGGGAGTGTATTTGCACCGTATGCGTTGCTGAAGCCTATTAAGGATGCTGCAACAGGAAGAGTTTTTGAATACGCTGGAGATGCACGTGAATTTACACCATTCGCTGTAAATACAAAGCGTTCAAGATTAGAACAAGAAGTGATTGTTGATTTTTATAAAAGAGAAATTTTCACATATGTAGATGCTTGCATCGTTACTGTGAAAATTACAAATTCAGATGGTTCAATTGAGTATCAAAAAGGAGAAACAAGTACAGAAAATATTGTATGTACTAATATCGTATGGGGCGAGGATGAAGTTTCATTTGAAATGAGAGCAAGTGCAAGTAATCCGTTAAACGCAGCGGCACCCGCAGCAGATTATTTTTTGGTTATAAGAGTTAATACAAGTGGCATTGTGCATATTGAAGGTTTACATGATGGTTTCCCTTGCTATGAATTTTATAAACAAATAGACTTTCGTTCATTTGAAAAAATATATACACATGATTTCAGAGAAACGAATGATACCCCAGCAGCGCTAGCTGGAGAAATGGAATATAGCTTTAAAACGAAAATCTAGCTATAAATATAGCGTCATTTTTAAGAAAGAAGTAGCCAATGTAAAAGAGAAAGATTTTAATTATGTGGCTGAAATGGAGTTTTTTTATTAAATAATGCAGTATATAAAATTAGAATTATAGAGGTGTTTCTTATGACTAATATCGTAAAAGTTAGAGCCAGCGTATTTATTCCAATGTCTTGGACAGAACCGAGGAAGGATATGGAAACAGGGAAAATAATTCAATTCGAAGGTGATTCACGCGAATTTACACCACATGCGGTAAATACTATGCGCTCTAGAGTGGAGCAAGAGGTAGTAGTGGATTTTTATAAAGAAGAAGTGTTTTCATATGCGAACACGGGTATTACGACAGAGAAGGTTACGAATCCAGATGGTTCTGTGAATAAAAGAACAGGAAAAGCGAGTACTGAAAATATTGTGTGCACGAATATCGTATGGAATCCTGATGGTGTGCAATTTAAAATGAGTGCGAGTGCAAGTAATCCATTAAATATATATGCACCTCCTGTAGATTATGTATTACATGTATGTGTGAACAAGGATGGTAGTATTGAGATTCAAGGGGAGCATGATGGATTCCCTTGTTTTGAATTTTATAAGCAAGTAGATTTCGGTTCATTTGAAAAAATATATACACATGATTTTAGAGAAACTGGTGATACAGCTGCAGCACTAGGTGGAGAAATGGATTATAGTTTTACAAGGAGTTTATAAGAAGTAAGATAATAATGCAGTGTAGTTGAGAAATGCAAAAGTCAATAAAATCAGTGACTTTTGCATTTTCACTATACGTTAGAAAGTTTCAAAAAAATAAAACGCTTTACAATATACCCTTCAGGGTATATGTTATTATACAAAGTTACAAAGTAATGTATAATATAGTTATAAATACGGAGGTGGTCTACAGTGGAATATAATCAAGATATGAAAAATAGATTGAAACGTATTGAAGGTCAAGTTCGTGGTGTACTTCGTATGATGGAAGAAGGAAAAGATTGCCGAGAGGTTATTACACAGTTAACGGCATCTCGTTCTGCACTTGATCGTACAATTGGACTTGTTGTTGGAACGAATTTAGAGCAATGTTTGCGTGAACAGTTTGAAAGTGGTAATGGTTCAAATGAAGAGTTAATTAAAGAAGCTGTTCAATTACTTGTAAAAAGCCGATAATCTGTCAAACGTAAGTGTTGACAGATTTTCAAAAACATTTTAATATACCCCTACAGGTATATGTATATAAGTTATGGAGGAATCGACTATGAGTATAAAAGTGAATAGGAGTTTAGATTGTAAGGGATTGGCTTGTCCGATGCCGATTGTGAAGACGAAGAAGGCGATGGAAAGTCTCGCATCAGGGCAAGTGATTGAAGTTCAGGCAACAGATAAAGGGTCTACTGTAGATATACAAAGTTGGGCGAGTAAAGTAGGTCATCAATATATCGGGACGAAACACGAAGGAGATCTATTGATGCATTACGTTAGAAAAGCACATGAGCATGAAGTGAATGAAGTAGTGAAATATCCTCAAACAATTACAAATGCGGAATTGCAAGAGATATTATTAAGTGGTGAAGAGTGTATTATATTAGATGTTCGTGAAGCAGCGGAATTCGCTTTTGGTCATATTCCAACGGCTATTTCATTCCCATTAGGCGAACTGGGTAGTGCAGAATTAGATCAGACGAAGCAAATTTATGTTATTTGCCGAACTGGTAACCGTAGTGATGTAGCTTGCCAAATGTTGAAAGAGAAAGGGTATTTAAATGTGAAAAATATCATTCCAGGTATGTTAGAGTGGCAAGGGGATGTGGAAAAGTAAAATTTTTTAAATAAAAATATACCTATGGGGGTAATTAGATGATTGTTAAACCGTTACAAGCAAAAGATGTTGCAGAGAAAGTTTTATTCGGAGAGCTGTTTATTTTAGATGTTCGAAATGAGACGGATTATGAAGATTGGAAAATTGAAGGGAAACAAATTTCTTCTATAAATAAACCGTATTTTGATTTGTTAGATGGTGTAGATCATATTGCAAGTGAATTGCCGAGGGAGAAAGAAATTTTAGTCGTATGTGCGAAAGAAGGTTCTTCACAGTTTGTCGCTGAGCAATTGCTGGATGCTGGCTTCCATAATGTTTTTTATTTAGCTGGCGGTATGAAAGCTTGGAGTGAATATGTGAAGCCGTTAAAGGTAGGAGATGTACAGGGGGGAGGAAGTATATATCAATTTAACCGCCTTGGAAAAGGCTGTTTATCTTATATGGTCGTTTCAAACGGTGAAGCAGCAGTTATTGATGCAGTAAGAACAATTGAAGCATACGAAGAGTTTGCGAAAGAGTATGGCGTTACGATTACGAATGTAATGGATACACATTTACATGCAGACCACATTTCTGGAGGACGTAAGTTAGCTGAAAGAGTAGGTGGCACGTATTGGTTACCGCCGAAAGATGCGGAGGAAGTTGTTTTCTCATATAAACCGCTCGTTGAAGGTTCTGTTATTACGGTGGGGGGTACTAAAATTGAAATTGATGCATTATACTCACCTGGGCATACGATTGGAAGTACATCATTTATTGTAGATGATTCCTATTTATTATCAGGCGATATTTTATTTGTAGATTCAATCGGGCGTCCAGATCTTGCTGGAAAGGCTGAGGATTGGGTGAGTGATTTAAGAGAAACTTTATATAACCGATATAAAGTACTATCTCAACAATTAATCGTGTTACCAGCTCATTATTCAAAAATAAGTGAAATGGATGAGAATGGTGTTGTGAGCGCAAAGTTAAAAGATTTATTTGTGTATAATGCAGGACTAAATATTGAGAGTGAGGGAGAGTTTCGTAAAGTGGTAACGGAGAATTTACCACCTCAGCCGAATGCTTACGAAGAAATTCGTCAAACGAATATGGGTAAGATTCATCCGAGTGTGGATGAAGAACGTGAAATGGAGACTGGTCCAAATCGTTGCGCAGTTCATGAATAAATAAAAAATGGAGGAATAGATGATGAATGTAAAACAAGTATTAGATGCGAAAGGTTTAGCATGCCCAATGCCGATGGTAAGAACGAAGAAAGCGATGGATACTTTGCAAACTGGAGAAGTGTTAGAAGTACATGTAACAGATAAAGGGTCAGTTAAGGATATTCCAGCGTGGGCAAATAAAGGTGGTCATGACATCGTAAAGCATGTAGAAGAAGCTGATGTGCTGAAGTTTTGGATTAAGAAGGCGTAGTAGTTTTATAAATGTAGAGAGGTTGGTTATATGAATACAATATTAAGTACGCTTTTCATTGTACTCGCTGCAGTGTTTGTTATTTCACGTTTTTTACCGGTAAAAGGTGTTCAAAATATAAGTGGGAAAGAATTAAAGAGTATAGCAGGAAAAAAGGGAAAACAATTTATCGATGTTCGTACAGTAGGTGAATATAGAGGAAATCATATGAAAGGGTTTCAGAATATCCCATTAAATGAGTTAGCTAGTAAAGCAAATCAATTAGATAAAAATAAGGAAGTAATCGTTATTTGTCAGAGCGGGATGAGAAGTAAGCAAGCGGCAAAAGTACTAAAGAAATTAGGATTCCAGCACGTTATCAATGTTTCAGGTGGTATGAACGCTTTATAAGGAAGGAATATTAAAATGAAAGAAATAACAGCGAAAGAAGTAGAGGAAAGATTGTTACGAAATGAAGAGTTATATGTAATCGATGTTCGTGAAGTAGAAGAAGTGGCGGAAGGGAAAATTCCAGGAGTGCTTCCTATTAGGTTAGGACTACTAGAGTTTCGAATGCATGAGTTAGATAAGCATAAAGAATATATTATCGTTTGTCGCTCTGGCGGAAGAAGTGCAAGAGCAGTTCAGTTTTTAGAGAGCTACGGTTTTCGAGCAATCAATATGGTAGGTGGTATGTTAGCGTGGAAAGGTAAAGTCATATGAGAATGAGGTAAATGATTTCAGCCTTTTTATAAACAAACAAATACCCCTATAGGTAATTGGAGGGAGCACAACATGGAACAACAGAAGAAAACAACAATTGTTTTATTTAGCGGAGATTATGATAAAGCGATGGCTGCTTATATTATTGCAAATGGTGCAGCGGCGTATGATCAAGAGGTGACTATTTTTCATACTTTTTGGGGATTAAATGCTTTAAGGAAAGATGAACATGTGAAGGTAAAGAAAACTTTCATAGAAAAAGTATTTGGAAAAATGATGCCACGTGGTGCAGATAAGATGGGATTATCAAAAATGAATTTTGCCGGTATGGGGCCAAAGATGATTAAAGGTATTATGAAAAAACATAATGCGATGCCTTTACCAGATTTAATGGATTTAGCGAAAGAACAGGGAATTAAACTTGTAGCTTGTCAAATGACGGTAGATTTATTAGGGTTAAAAGAGGAAGAGATTATGGAAGGGGTAGAGTTTGCAGGAGTAGGAGCTTATTTAGCAGATGCTTCGGATGGGAATGTGAATTTATTCATTTAAATCACCTTCTTTTTAGAAGGCGGGGGATATAAGGTGAGTTTAGTCGTATTACTTTTTATAATTGGGTTTATAGGATCGTTTATATCAGGAATGGTTGGAATTGGCGGTGCGATTATTAATTATCCAATGATCCTATACATTCCGGTATTGCTAGGGTTTACTAGTTATACGTCACATGAAGTGAGTGGTATTACAGCGGTGCAAGTATTCTTTGCAACTTTTGCAGGTGCATGGGCTTATCGGAAAAGTAATGATATGGATAAAACGTTAGTTGTGTATATGGGAGCTAGTATTTTAATAGGAAGTTTCATAGGGAGCTTTGGTGCTAACGTATTAGAGGAACATACGGTCAATGTTGTTTATGCAGCGTTAGCAACAATTGCTGCTATTATGATGTTCGTACCGAAACGAAATAATAGTGGTGAAGTGACATATAATAAATGGTTAGCAAGCTTGTTAGCGTTTCTTGTAGGAGGAGCATCAGGCATTATAGGTGCTGGCGGTTCTTTCTTATTAGTACCGATTATGTTAGTTATTTTAAAATTGCCGATACGTACAACGATAGCAACATCTATCGCTATTACGTTTATTTCCTCAGTAGGGATTACGACTGGAAAAGTGATAACTGGTCAAGTAGTTGTAATTCCAGCTCTTATTATCGCGGTTGCAAGTATCTTTGCTGCGCCGCTTGGAGTGCGAGTCGGGAAGAGGATCAATCAAAAAGCATTGCAATATATGTTATCGATTTTGATTGTAGGCACTGCTGTTAAGATGTGGATTGATATGATATCGAAATAAAAGGATGGGCTGCTTGTAGCCCATCCTTTTATTTATGCCCAAATAACTTTCATTAAGTTTTTATATTCGTCATTTGCTAATTTATATAGCATTCTCGTATGTTCAAAGACAAGCGCTGGATTAAAGTTTGGTTCTGAGAATGCAAGCGATGCTGAAATATCAATTGCATTTTGCTTGTTTAATGTGAATTTTGCAAATCGATAAGATGTGTTTAATTCATTGATAACATGCAAAATATCATTTGTTGATGTTGCATCCGGTACGTGAGCAACATTGAAGCAGTATATATCTACAGTAGGATGTTCGTTTTGGAAAGCAGCGATAAGTTGAATTTTTGCGCCAGCTTCTGTCTCTAATCCTACTGAAAAATGAACAGAACCATCATTTTCATCTATATTTTCTTCCATGAATATATCGTTTGATTTTAAGTAGTCTTTAAAATCTGAGATGTTATGTTTTACTGCAGCTTTCATATGTATGAGCCCCCTGATAATTGGAATAGATTGCTACTATTTATTATAATTTAAAAATATTAAAAAAGATAGTTAGAAAGTTCTGATTTTTGATTCCAAAGAAATAAAAAGAAGCAGCACTCTACCTCCATAGAGAACTGCTTCTTTTTTATTCATTGCCGTTAGACGATGTTTCTGTATCTTCACTGCTATTTTTATTTTTCACTTCATTGTTACTTGATTGGCGTTCACTTGAATTTTCAGACTTAGATTCTTTTGTTTTCTCTGTGCTTGTTTTCTTCGAATCAGAGTCTGTTTTTGTATATGCAGGTAATCCAAGGTGAGTACGAAGTTCGTTTGTAACAGTTGCTAATTCTTTTTTATCTGGATTGTAGTAATACGTTCGGCCGCCACCAGCAGATTTGCTACATGTATCGTCACCTTTTTCCATATAGCAGTCTTCACCTTGAATTTGTAATTTCTCAATTTCCGAGTCCGATCCGTACTTGTAGAATGAAAGCATATCATCGAATGTTAAGTTAGTAACGAATTGTCCGTTAATATCATCAATGATGTTACCAACTTTTGTTACAGATCCAACGCTTGTTAGTTTCTTTAAAATTGCTTCAATAACGAGTTGTTGACGTTGTCCACGCATTGCATCACTATCGATGTGGCGCGTTCTAGCAAGAGCAAGAGCTTCTTCACTATTTAGCTTTTGAACACCTTTTTTCAGATGAATTGCATCAGCATTATCATTGCTATCTTGTTCAGTAAATTCAACTGGTACATCGACTTCAATCCCGCCTAAATCATCGACAATTTTCATAAATGATTTGAAGTTAAACTTTACAAAGTAATCGACAGGAACATTCATTAATTTTTCAACTGCATCAATACTTGCTTGTGGTCCACCATCTTTTCCGTTTTTAGTAGAACCGTATGCATGAGCGTGTGTAATTTTATCTTTTTTCTTTTCCACTGGAATATAAGTATATGTATCTCGTGGAATGCTTAATAGTTTTACAGTTTTGCTATCTTTATTAAACGTTGCAAGTAATAGTGCATCCGTTCTTATAGCTTCACCATATTCTTTCCCGCGGACATCGCTTTCATCAACACCCATGACTAAGACAGAGACGTTATTTGCGATAGGTTTTACAGCTTTATCACGTAAATCAGATTTATCACCGCGTGCTAAATCGTGTGCGGCATTTCGAACAGCAGAAGATGCTTTATTTACTAAAAACCAAGTATAACCGCCACCTATTATTAAAAAGAATAGAATAACGCTTATAATAATTTTTGTTTTTTTCTTACCTTTTTTCGGTTTACTGCGTGTATTTTCTTGCAAATATGGGTTTTGCTCCATTTCTTGTACTCCTTCATTTGAATTGAAATACGACACTCATATCCACTTATTATAATGAAATTTGACGAAAAAAAACATTACAAATCATTTACATTTCGTAAAAATTCAATATATTTATAAAAAGTCAGATTTTTTATATTTTATTTTTGAGATGTAGAATAAGTATAAGTTGTTTTAGTAGAAATGAAAATATGTATTGTGAGAAAGTAATAGAGAAGTAAGATTTGTTGAAATATAGCCAAGAAGAAATGAGTAGGTTTACTTATTTCTTCTATATAATAAAGAAGAAATTTACGGATAAAGGAGAGAGCATAATGAATCATACATCATTCCGAGCAATCGTTGTGAACGAAACAGAAAGTAAGCAGTTTGTAAGAAACGTTGTAGAGAGAGAAGTAAGTAGTTTACCTGAGGGAGACGTATTAATACAGGTTCATTATTCTTCATTAAATTATAAAGATGCGCTTTCAGCCACGGGTAATAAAGGGGTTACGAGGAGATATCCTCATACGCCAGGAATTGATGCTGCGGGAGAAGTTGTGAGTAGTGAAGATGCAACCATTAAGGTAGGCGATCAAGTCATCGTAACGGGTTATGATTTAGGTATGAATACTTCTGGTGGTTTCGGAGAATATATTCGCGTGCCAGCATCTTGGATCATCCCTTTACCAGAGGGAATGTCATTAAAGGAAAGTATGATGTATGGGACAGCAGGTTTTACAGCTGCTTTATCAGTATATAAGCTTATTGGAGCAGGCATAACGCCTAGTATGGGAGATGTTTTAGTAACGGGTGCAACAGGCGGCGTAGGGAGTGTAGCTGTTAGTATTTTAAGTAAGCTAGGATTTAGCGTAGTAGGAGCAACAGGGAAAATGGAAGAGGAAGAGATGCTACTACGTCTAGGAGCGAAACAAGTGATTCATCGTACGGAGTTGAATGATGAATCAGGAAGACCAATGTTAAAAGGGATATACGCCGGGGTTATCGATACTGTAGGTGGACATATGCTAGAAACCGCTTTAAAAACGGTAAAGTATGGTGGTTGTGTAACGACGTGCGGTAATGTGGCAGGGCAGGAATTACAAACAACGGTATATCCATTTATTTTGCGAGGCATAAGTCTTTTAGGAATAGATTCTGTGCAATGCCCAGTGGATGTGAGAAGAGATGTGTGGACGCTCTTAGCAAGTGAATGGGAAAATAATGAGTTACTATCTTATACAGAAGAATGTACATTGGAAGAGTTAGATGAAAAGTTTACACTTATATTGCAAGGAAAGTTAAAAGGAAGAACGGTTGTAAATATGAAATGAAAAAAGAGACGCTAACTTAAGCGTCTCTTTTTTCATTATAATGATTGTTTTAAATTGATTTTACCTTGTTCACCTAAAACACCATCAGCAATATTTACAGCGTGATCACCGATACGCTCTAAGTTACTTACCATATCAACGAAGATGATACTTGCATCACCTGAACAGCTACGTTCGTTTAGGCGTAATACGTGACGTTTACGAAGAACACGTTCCATTTGGTCGATTTTGCGTTCTTTTGCAATAACTGTTTGAGCTAATTCAGTATCGAAGTTTGTTAAAGCATTGATTGCATCTTGTAATGTTGAAATTGTTAACTCAAGCATTTCATTTAATTCAGCTAGTGCTTCGTCTGATAGTGAAACACGGTTTGAAATTTGGAAATCTACAAGTTCTACAAGGTTTTCTACATGATCACCAACACGTTCAATATCTCCAACAACACCAGCTAAAACGGAGTGTTTTTCAGAGTCTGAAGGTGAAAGCGGCTTTTCTGATAGTAAAACTAAATACTCGGTAATTTTTTTATCTAAATTGTTAATAGCTCCTTCTAATTGAGTAGCCATGTTTTCGTGCTTTTTGTCTTGTGTATTTAAATATTGATTCGCTTCTTTTAAGCCGTGTAATGAAAATTCAGCCATACGCACAACCTCTTTTTGAGCTTCAGTTAAAGCGATAGCTGGAGATTGCTCAATAAAGATTGGATTTAAATGTTGTGGTTTGAAGTTAATAGATGAATCTTCACCACGAATAATTTTTGTTACGATCCATGCTAATACTGCAATGAATGGGAACTGAATAATTGTATTCGTTACGTTAAATGTTCCGTGTGCAAATGCAATTGTCATTTCTGGATTTAAATTTAATGACGTTTGGAAATATTGAATTAAACTTGTAAATGGTATTAATATAATCGTAAAGATAATGGTACCGATAATATTAAAGATAACGTGAACTAATGCTGCACGTCTTGCGGCAATTGAAGTACCGATTGCTGCTAAGACTGCTGTAATTGTCGTACCGATATTATCACCGAATAATACAGGAAGAGCAGCTTGTAAATCAATAGCACCTTGACCGAATAGTTCTTGTAAAATACCGATTGTTGCGCTTGAGCTTTGTACAATTAAAGTGAACACTGTACCGACAATAATTCCTAAAATTGGATTGTCACTCATGCTAACCATTAACTCTTGGAATGCCTCTAAAGAACGAAGAGGTTTCATACCTGCGCTCATTAATTCTAAACCGAAGAATAACATACCAAAACCGAATACAACTTGACCTACAGAATGTACTTTTTTATTTTTAAAGAAGAATAGTAAAATTGCTCCAACTGCCATAACTGGGAGAGCGTATTCTCCGATTTTAATTCCGATAATAAATGCAGTAACTGTCGTTCCGATGTTCGCACCCATAATAACACCAATCGCTTGTCTTAATGTCATAAATCCGGCACTTACAAGTCCGACTGTTAAAGCGGTTGTTCCTGAACTTGATTGGATTAATACAGTAACTAACATACCTGCTAGTACACCCATAAGTGGGTTTGTTGTAAAGCGATCTAAAATATCGCGAAGACGATCTCCAGCTGCTTGTTGCAGTCCATCGCCCATGTATTTAATACCGAATAAGAAAATACCTAATCCACCAATGAACTGGAAGATCATATCTTGAACATTATATTCCACGCATTCCACTCCTTAAATTTCATGTACGATGTAATTATTAACTGAACCTTGAGGCACTGTAAACGGTTTGTTAGTAAAATTTACACTAACTTTACAAAGAGATAAAAAGTTTACAATTACTTAAAGAACCAGCTGTATTTTATTGGTTTTCATCTTATATAAATCTTAATTTTGTAAAGAAATCACACTTTTTAGAATAGTATTTTTCAGTTAAATATCAAGGAAAGCGTCTGCGAGTTCATCGTATATTTTTTGATGAAAGGTAAAAAAATATGTAGGAAAATGCATGTAGTTTTATAACAGCAAAAATACGATAAAAAAAGCTACTGAAATTATCCAGCAGCTTTTTCTCTGTTTTTATCTCCATGCTTTTGCTTTCTTATACTTGTGATGTAAATGAACAGGAATGCAATAAGTAATAGAGAGGAATAGCGATATACAGTTGCGTAGTTTGTAAAATGTGCAATGAATCCAAATATAATTGCGCCAGCGCCAATGCCGAGATCAAATGCTGAGAAGAATGTAGCTGTTGCGACTCCTCGTCGGTGCGGTGCTACTCGGTCGATCATCCATGCTTGTAGTGCAGGTTGAATCGCTCCAAAACCACTTCCGTAGCATGCTGCTGCAATAATTAAACTCGGAATGGTAGTTGTATACGACAATAAAATAATACCTGTAAACGTAATGATAACCCCTGGAATAATAACGAATGCATGACCTTTCGCATCGTATAACTTTCCAGAAAACGGACGAGTGACAGCGATTGCAAGTGCATTAAATAAGAAGAAGAGGCTTATATCAGCAATTCCGACTTCCGTAGCAAATAATGTAATAAAGCTCCCGATTCCTCCGTACATTAATGTAATACATAATATTAATAATGAAGGAAGTAAAGCTTTGCGCTCAATAAATCCATCGAGAAAAGTACCAGATGTTTGCTGTGGTGGTTGCGGCGATTTTTTGATTTGAAGTAGTTTCGTTAATATTAATGAAACAATTGTACATGAAAGTGCACATAAAAAAAGAATCGTGAAGTTATATGTTTGCATGAGCCAAAGTCCGATAAGTGGACCGAGCGCCATTGCAATCGTGCCAGAAAGACCGAAATATCCCATGCCTTCTCCGCGGCGAGCTTGTGGAATTAAATCTGAAACGACAGTTCCATATGTAGTCGTTGTAATACCAAAACCAGCTCCATGTAAAATTCGAACGGCAAGCAATAGGAAGATGGTTGAAGCGAAAAGATAACTGCCCATAGCGAGTAAACAAATAGCAGTACCGATCATTAAAATGATTTTTTTATTGAATTTTTGCAAGGCGTTTCCAGTTAGCGGTCGAACAAAAAGTGCTGCAACGGTAAACATGCCTACAACAAATCCGATATTGGAACTTGTGCCACCAATTTCTTTCACATAAACAGGTAAAGTAGGAATTAACATTTGAAACCCTAAAAACATACATAAGTTTGCAAAAATTAAAGCGACAAACTCTTTCGTCCATAATGATTCTCGTTTTACGAGTATTGCTTCTCCCATATATTCATCCCCTATATAAAATTTTCTCTTTTCTTTCGAGTATATGTATTGGTCAATGTAACAGTCAAGGAAGGTGCCTTGAAAACGTATAACAATTTTCGAGGTGGAAAAACTGACAAATTTGTGTAAAAGCTACACAACTATGAAAAAAAGTTGTAAAGTATAGATGTATAGACTTGTAGTTGTTATGAATGATAGAAATTGTTTTTTCTTTAAAGAAAGCGGATTCAAAAAGTAGTGAATGAGAAGGGGATATATACTTTTTCACTACATATATTTGAAAAGGTTTACAAAACAATGAAGAAAGAGGCGTGTACATATGAGACGATTAGGTATTTCTATTTATCCAGAACATTCAACGGTAGAGAAAGATAAGGAATATTTAACATTAGCAAGTAAATACGGATTTACACGTGTATTCACATGCTTATTGTCTGTAGATGGAGAGAAAGAGAAAATTATAGAAGAGTTTAAAGAAACGATCTCGCATGCAAACGCATTAGGGTTCCAAGTATTAGTTGATATTAGTCCGTCTGTCTTTACACAATTAGGTATTTCATATAATGATTTATCGTTCTTCCATGAGTTAGGAGCGTACGGTATTCGTTTAGATGTCGGATTCTCTGGTTTAGAAGAATCAATTATGACTTACAATCCATACGGCTTAAAAATTGAAATTAATATGAGTAACGGTACGAAATATGTAGATAACATTATGAGCCATAGACCAAATCGTGAAAATTTAATTGGTTGCCATAATTTTTATCCGCATCGTTATTCAGGATTATCATACGATCATTTCATTAAATGCTCGAAACAATTTAAAGATTACGGTATGAGAACGGCTGCTTTTATTTCATCATTTGATGCAACGTACGGACCTTGGCCAGTAACAGAAGGCTTATGTACGTTAGAGCAGCATCGTGAATTACCGATGACAACACAAGCGAAGCATTTATTTGCGACAGAATTAATTGATGATGTTATTATTGCGAATGCATATGCATCAGAAGAAGAATTACAAGCACTAGGTGCATTAAATAAAGAGAAACAAACATTTGATATAGGACTAGATGATACAACAACAGAATTAGAAAAAATTATTGTATTAGAGGAACCGCATTTTTATCGTGGAGATGTATCTGAATATATGATTCGTTCGACACAAAGTCGTGTGAAATATAAGAAAGAAGAGTTCAAACCGCATAATACACGCGAAATTAAACGCGGTGATCTTTTAATTGATAATGAACAGTATGGTCAATATAAAGGTGAATTACAAATTGCGTTAAAAGATATGGTGAACACAGGAAAAACAAATGTAGTTGGCCGAATTGTAGAAGAAGAAATTTTCTTATTAGATTATTTACAAGCATGGGATAAATTCGGATTTACATTAAAGAAATAGATAAAATGAAAAAGGAAAAAACTACTGACCTCAGCAGCTTTTTCCTTTTTATATATAAATTGTGAGAGGAAGAGCTATGACAAAAGTGCATCAGCGATTAATTTCTATTTTAGAGGAGTTTTTAGAAGAGAAGTCGATGTTAAATCGAGCGTTTTTAGCGAGCCGTTTACATGTATCAACGAAGACGATTCAAAAAGATATAAAATTATTAAATGATATATTGGAAGAAAACGGGGCGAAAATTGAATCGCAAAGAGGGACTGGATACGAACTAGAAATTATACAAACGAAGAAGTTTGAAGAGTTTTGCGTGGGCCTATTTCAAAAACAGACGGAAAAGATCCCAACTTCTTATGAAGAAAGGATAGCGTACATTCTGCAACGTATTGTAACGACAGAGGGGTATGTGAAGCTTTCACAGTTAGCAGAAGAGATTTATGTGAGTAAATCGACTGTGAATTTAATTATGAAAGATGTGACAGATATATGTGGTCGCTATCAATTACAAATTGAAAAGAGACCGTATTATGGTATACGTATTGTGGGAGAGGAGTTTCATATTCGTTCTTGTTTATCACAATATGGTTTACCGCGTTATGATCATACTCCGTTTCATGAGCAATTTGAACAGAGGGATACATATTTATCGTTACCTCATATCCCACTTATCCGTTCGGTTATATTAAAGTATATCGAGGGAGGAACGATATATTTATCAGATATTGAAATTGATAATTTAGTCATTCATATTGCAATTGCATTAAGGCGTTGTGAAGATCAACATTATATGAAAGGACTAAATGCGGAGCAATCAGAACTTATCATAAAGAAAGAATATACAATTGCGAAACAGATTGTAGGGGATTTAGAGAAAGAGTTGCATCTTTTATTTCCAGAAGAAGAAGTTTTATATGTGACGATGCATTTATTAAGTACTGCTGTTACAGCGAGAGATCGTTATGAAAATGTGGAAGAGCTATTAGGGAAAGATCTATATGCATTTATGCAACATATTCTTTTTAAAGTAGCGGAAGAACGGAATCTTATTTTTTATTATGATGAAGAATTATTATTTGGTTTTGGTGTTCATTTAAAAACGTTATTAAACCGTTTGAAGTATAAGTTAAATACGAGAAATCCTCTATTGGCAGAAGTGAAAAAGAATTATCCGTATGCTTTTGAAATTGCGGTTCTCGTAGGAGATATAATTGGTGAATATACGGGAGAATCGATTCCGGAAAGTGAAATTGGTTATATTGCGATTCACTTCGGCGGAGCGATGAGTCGTTTACAGGAACAGAATCAAAAGAAAAGATGTTTACTAGTTTGTGCGACTGGTCAAGGAAGCGCTCAGCTATTGAAATATAAAATTTTATCACAGTTCCGAGATAAATTAGAGATTGTAGGGATTACAGGTTATTATCAATTGAAAGTGGAAGACCTTTATAAAGATAAAATAGATTGTATTATTAGTACGATTCATATACCGAGTGGTTTGCCTGTGCCTGTTATAAAAGTGAACTCAATATTTGATGATAAAGAGCTTAAGTCAATCGGCCAGCAGTTGTTTATGCATGTGAATACTAGCGTGCAGCAGTATATAAAGGAAGATTTAATCTTTTTAAATCATAGCGCTTCTACGAAGGAAGAGGTTATTCAGTTTTTATGTGAGAAAGCTGCTGAGAAAAACTATGTACCAGAAAACTTTTATGATTCTGTTATGGAAAGAGAAAATACATCTCCGACAGCGGTTGGGAATTTAGTTGCGATTCCTCATCCGATGCAGTTATTAAGTGAGAAAACATTTTTGATGTTTTGTACACTTGATAAGTCCGTTGACTGGGGAGATAAAAAAGTACAAGTTATTATTTTATTTAGTGTAAAACGTAATAATAATGAAGATTTACAACGGCTGTATGATTTTTTATATGATATTATGTCTAGTCAAAGTGCGATAGAGAAATTAACGCATGTTGAAGGAATTGAAGATTTCCAAGAGGTATTACTATCTATATAAGAAAAGTATGTAAAAACTTCCGTTACACAACGGAAGTTTTTTATGTTTAATTGTATGCGTTTTCATAATAAGATAACAATATAGAAAAAAGATAGCTTGGGGGAATTTAAAATGACTGATATGCAAACTCCATTTGCGTTAATTTTACATGGTGGCAATGCGAGAAGCGCGGCGCTTGAAGCAATTGCTTTTGCAAGACAAGGAGATTTTGAGAATGCGAGTGAAAAGATGACACTTGCTAGTGAAGAAATTTCAGCAGCTCATCGTATTCAAACAGACTTAATTCAAGAGGAAGCAAGAGGAAATCATGCAGAAATCAGTTTACTGTTGGTGCATGCACAAGATCATTTAATGAATGCAATTACAGTGAAAGAACTTGCTGAAGAATTTATCACTCTTCATAAACGAGTAGAAGAGAAAGTGACAGTATAAGATGTACATTTTATTATGTTGTGCAGCAGGCATGTCAACGAGTATGGTTGTAAGAAAAATGCAAGAAGAGGCAAAGAAACAAGGGAAGGATTATAAAATTAAAGCAGTTGATTCAGAACTTGTGAAACTGGAAATAAAAAGTGCTGATGTTGTTTTAATCGGACCACAAGTGAAGTATTTGTTTCCAGCGGTACAGTTTCTTGCGAAGTCATACGATATACCGGTTGCAATAATAGAACAAAGAGATTATGGCATGTGTGACGGTTTAAAAGTACTGAAACAAGCAGAACAATTAGTTTTAGCATAATTATATTTTTTTAAATATAAACATTATAATGTTATAACTTTTTGTTCTTGCACAGTAAAAAGAAAGAGGAGGGGTATTGATGAATAGTTTTATGAGTTTTATGGAACAAAAGATTATGCCAACAACGCAAAAGATTGCAGGACAACGACATTTATTAGCAATTCGAAACGGAGTTATTTCTACATTGCCGTTAACGATTGTCGGATCATTTTTCGTTATCTTTTTAAATTTACCAATTGATGCGTATATGGAGTGGATTGCACCATTTCGCCATATTTTAGATATTCCATTCCGATTTACAGTAGGTTTAATGGCGTTATACGCAGCATTTGGGGTAGGAGCTTCACTCGCAAACTTCTATCAGCTCAATCAGTTAAGTGCAGGGTTGTTATCTGTACTCGCCTTTTTACTAGCATCAGTTGAACCAATTCAAATTACGAAAGCTGTACCAGGTGTTATTGATGCAGGAAGATACATTTCAGTAGGAACATTAAGTGCAACGTCTTTATTCGGAGCAATTGTTACAGCTTTAATTGCAGTAGAAATTTATCACTTTATGATTAAGCATAATATCTCGATTAAGTTACCAGACAGTGTACCACCAGCAGTTGCAAACTCGTTTGCAGCATTAATTCCAACTTTAGTTGTTATTCTTTTATTCTGGGGTATTCGTTACGGTTTGAAATTCGATGTGAATACAACAATCACATATTTAATCGCACCACTAAAATCAGTATTAGTAGGAAATAATTTATTCGGCGGTTTATTAACAGTATTCTTAATCGTGTTCTTCTGGTCATTCGGTATACATGGCCCAGCGATTTTAGGACCAATCATTCGTCCAATGTGGGATTCAGCAATTCTTGAAAATATGGAAGTATTCACAGCTACAGGAAATGCACATCAATTACCAAACTTATTTACAGAGCAATTTATTCAATGGTTCGTATGGATCGGGGGATCAGGTTCAACATTAGCTTTAGTTATTATGTTTATGTTCTCTAAATCTAAGTTCCTAAAAGAGTTAGGTAGATTATCATTCGTGCCAGGTTTATTCAATATTAACGAACCGATTATTTTCGGGGCACCAATTGTAATGAATCCAATTTTAATTATTCCATTCGTTATAACACCGTTAGTGACAACGACAGTATCATATTTCGCAGTTGTTTCAGGCATGATTCCGCTCATGATGGCGAAACTGCCATTTACGATGTTAGCACCAATTGCAGCGATTATTAGTACAGACTGGACCATTATGGCTGGTGTACTTGTACTTGTTAACTTTGTTATCTCATTTGTTATTTACTATCCATTCTTCAAAATGTATGAGAAACAACAAGTAGCAGGAGAGGAGAAAACAGAATGCTCGGAGCAATTATCATCTTAATTACATTCGTAGCGGGGCAGTGTATTGCACATTATTCAAAATGGGTACAAAGTAAATCTTTATTAGTTTTACTACTCGTATCAATTGTATTTATCGGTAGTTCAATGGGTGCCTATGTAATGTTAGGGTTACAATCACCGTACGTAATCATTGTACCAACGATTTTATGTGCAACATGTTTATCTGCAAAATATAGATTTACGAGCATGGCATTAATACAACGTGTGAAGGAGATGCAAAAGCATGGAGCGTAAATTAGGGATTTCACTTTATCCAGAGCATTCAACGAAAGAAAAAGATATGGTATACATTTCGGCAGCGGCACGCCACGGTTTTTCAAGAATATTCACATGTCTATTATCTGTGAATCGACCGAAAGAAGAAATTGTAGCTGAATTTAAAGAAATTATTAATCATGCAAAAGATAATAATATGGAAGTTATTTTAGATGTAGCTCCGGCAGTATTTGATCAACTTGGTATTAGTTATAGCGACCTATCATTCTTTGCAGAGTTAGGTGCAGATGGTATTCGTTTAGATTTAGGTTTTGACGGATTAACAGAAGCAAAAATGACGAATAATCCGTACGGCTTAAAAATTGAGCTAAACGTAAGTAACGATATTGCATACTTAGAAAATATTCTTTCGCATCAGGCGAATAAACCAGCTTTAATTGGTTGTCATAATTTCTATCCGCAAAAATTTACTGGTCTTCCGTATGATTATTTCATTCGCTGTAGTGAACGCTTTAAAAAACACAGTATTCGTACGGCAGCCTTTATTACGTCACATGCAGCCGACATCGGTCCATGGGATATTAATGACGGATTATGTACGTTAGAACAACATCGAAATTTACCGATTGAAGTACAAGCGAAACATTTATGGGCAACAGGGCTTATTGATGATGTTATTATCGGAAATGCTTATGCGAGTGAAGAAGAGTTAGAGAAACTAGGAAACTTAAATCGTTACATGTTACAGCTAAAGGTACACTTTGTAGAAGAAGCGACTGAAGTAGAGAAGAAAGCGACACTGCAAGAATTACACGTAAGACGCGGCGACATAACAGAATATATGGTACGTTCTACAGAAGTACGTAAAAAGTACAAAGACTATGACTTCCCAGTGCGCGAAAGTGTACGACAGGAAAGAGGGCAAGTTGTAATTGGGAACAACTCATTTGGTAAGTATAAAGGTGAACTGCAAATCATTCTAAAAGAAATGCCGATAGATGAACGGAAAAATATTGTCGGTACAATTGCGGAAGAAGAGTTATTCTTACTAGATTATGTAGGAGCTTGGACGCAGTTTACTTGTGTGGAATAGGGGAGGAGAGGATGCTATGGCATCCTCTTTGTTCTGTTGAAATAGTAATCTATCGTATATAGAATGCAAAGAGATAGATTTAATTTGGACGGGAGAGAAGGAGATTGTCATCGCTCTTCGTTTTTTACATAAGTTTGTTAATCATGAAGAAGTTTTAAAGGCGTTTGATAAAGTATATAACAAACGAGGGAACTTATTTATGTCAGAGCGAAAGTGGATTCGGGATCATATTAGTTACTTTCAAGAGAAAGTTAGAATGTGAGAATCAAAAAAAGAGTCAGCCTCAATGAGACTGACTCTTTTTATACGAACTAGTTTAATACTTTAACTGTAACTGTTTTACGTCCCCAGTTACTTGATGTACCTTTATCAGGCATTAAAACGTCGATTTTATTTCCTTTAATAGCTCCACCAGTATCACCAGCGATTGCTACTCCGTAACCTTCAACCCATACTTTTGAACCTAATGGAATTACACTTGGGTCAACTGCAATAAGTTTCATGTTTGGATTAGCTGTTAAGTTATGACCTAAAGCTGATTTTACTTGGTCGCCTGCTTTATAACCATTTTCAAGTGGGTCTGCTGTGTAAGCTGTTGCTACAACACGTAGTTCACGAGAAGATGATGGTGCACTTGTTTCAGTTTCTTTTGCAACAGGTTGTTGTGTAGTTGGTTTTTGAGCTTTAGCCGTTTCACGAGCTTTAGCTGCCTCTTGAGCTTTAGCCGCTTCACGAGCTTCAGCTGCTTCTTGAGCTTTAGCTGCTTCACGAGCTTTAGCTGCCTCTTGAGCTTTAGCCGCTGCTTGAGCTTCAGCTGCTGCCTCGGCTTTAGCCGCTTCACGAGCTTTAGCTGCTTCCCCGGCCTTAGCTTCTGCTTTAGCTTCAGCTGCTGCCTGAGCTTTAGCTTCTGCTTGAGCTTTAGCTGCTTCACGAGCTTTAGTTGCCTCTTGAGCCTTAGCTTCTGCTTGAGCTTCAGCTGCTTCACGAGCTTTAGTTGCCTCTTGAGCCTTAGCTTTTGCTTGCGTTTCAGCTACTTCACGAGCTTTAGTTGCTTCCACAGCTTTAGCTGTATCTTGAACTTTAGTTGTTTTTTCCACTTTAACTGCTGGTTGAACTTTAACTGGAGCTTTACCTGTTAAGTAAGGAACATGAACATAAGCTGTTTTTCCGTTATATTCAAATTGAATCCAGTCATTTTGCACTTGGTGTGTTGTTTCGATTACGTCATCCTGTTTCAACTTACCAATAATTTCTGAGTCTGTGTTTGCACCAGCACGTACGTTTAATACGTTTGCTGTTACGTAGTAAGTGTCTTTTGTATAGTCAGCGCTAATGAAAGCTTCTTTACCGCTATTCAATTTCACTTTTGACCATCCGTTTTCTGTATGTAAAACGTTAACTTTATATCCATCTAATAACTTTCCGACAACTTGTGATTCAGTAGTTGGGTTTTCTCGTACGTTTAGTACGTCAGTTGTTACAATCGTTTCTGCTTTAGCAGATGTTGTGAAAATCCCAAGACCAAAAACCGCTGCTGTTGCTATACCCATAAATTTTTTCATAATAGCCTCCATTGCATTTGTTTTCGTTGACCTCATTATAGCAACCATTATTTTCTTATTTGCGGAAAACACAAAACTACAAAGCATTCGTAACGGGTCATTAATATTCTGTAATAATTCCAGTAATATCCTAAAAGCGCTTTCTTATAGTTGTTAGGGGAGGTTAGAGCATGTGATACATAAAAATGAGAGTATTTCAATTTCTAATAGGTTAATAATGTTTCTGTAGTATTACGTAATTATTTCTTAATTGTTACAAAAACGACGTTTTTTGCTGTTGGAACAGGAGATTAGTTATGTAAAGATAACTATTTTAGTTGTGGAGAAATATAAATGAGGTGAAAATCAATGAAATATCGCTATAATTGTTACAAAATAAGTCGAGGTATGGAAAAAATTACGCCTTGATTTTAGTCTTTCACATATTATTTTTGCAATAATAGGATTCTATAATAGCTTTAGTACGCTAAAATAATTAAAGGTGTTGATAACGTGAAACATATATAATAGAAGAAACACGATTTAATAGATAAATAAAAAACGTAGGAGTGTAAACTCCTACGTTTTTTATTTACTCATATCGTAAACATTCAATTGGATCAAGTTTTGCAGCTTTGTTCGCTGGTAGTAAACCGAATGCAATACCGATTAGCATTGAGATACCTACTGAAAGAAGTCCAAGTTCTTTTGAGATAACGAGTGGCCATCCGGCAAAGATTGAGACGATCCAAGCGAAGAAGATACCGAGCATGAATCCGATGAAACCACCGAGTCCTGTTAAAATACAAGATTCAATTAAGAATTGTGTTAATACTTTACCGCGCGTTGCACCAAGTGCTTTACGAATACCGATCTCACGTGTACGTTCTGTTACAGATACAAGCATAATGTTCATTACACCGATACCACCAACAAGTAAAGAAATAGCAGCGATACCACCGAATACCATTTTCATCATACCGATGGACTCGTCTAATTGCTTCGTAAATTCACCTAAATCTTGTGCTTCGAATTTATGCTCAAATTTAGGAGCTTTCATTTCGTTTAAAACAGAAGCAGCTTGTTTTTCTACACTTTTACGTTCTGCTGGCGAAGTTAATATTAATCTTACAGAGTCATACTCAGTTACTCCTGAGATTACAGGAGCGTTTTCAAGTGATGTATAACCTTCTGACATAGCCATTCCGAAATCATTTTTTGCTTCATACACACCGACTACTTTATATGGCTTTCCTTTTATATCAGTATATAAATTTGATTCCCAACCATTAAACAATTTGTTGAAAGCTTCTTCATTTAAAATAACAGCAGGAATTGCTTGCTTTAATTCACTATCATTTAATTCACGACCGTGAACTAATTTTATTTTCGCATCTGTCGTGAAGGCGCCTGTTCCACCTTTTAAATCAAGAGAGACATCTTTTGAACCAGAAGATGCTTTTACTTTCATACTTACATCTGGATACACATCTTTAACACCAGGAACAGTTTGAAGACGTTTTAACATATCAGCTGTAATTTTGGCACTATCAGTTCCGTAATCAGGGTTGTTGTAGTAAATCGTTACTTCAGTATCTTTTCCTTGGCCTAACTCTTTTTTAAACTTTGCGTTTGTACCATCCCCCATTGAGATGATAGTAATAATGGCACTAATACCGATAATAATACCTAACATCGTTAATATAGAACGCATTTTATGGGCAAAGATAGAGGAAAGGGCCATGCGTATATTTTCACTCGTGTTCAAAATTAACCTCTCCAATCTTGGACGATATTTCCGTCACGAATTACAATTTGACGTGCTGCAGCTTCCCCGATTTCACGATCATGGGTAATCATAATGATTGTTGAGCCTTGTTTGTTTAATTCGTAAAAGAGGTCCATAATTTGTGTACTCGTTTTCGTATCAAGTGCACCTGTCGGTTCATCGGCTAAAATGAACTTTGGATTATTTACGATTGCACGTGCGACTGCGACACGCTGTTTTTGTCCACCTGATAATTCGTTCGGTAGGTGAGTAGCACGATCAGCTAAGCCTACTTTTGTTAAAGCGGCTAATGAGCGCTCACGTCTTTCTTTTTTATCAACTCCAGCGTAAATAAGAGGTAATTCTACATTTTGAAGTGCTGTAAGTCTCGGTAATAACATGAAGTTTTGGAATATGAACCCAATCTCTTTATTACGAACGCGTGCAAGTTCTGTCTCAGACATGTTTGAAATATTTTGACCAGCTAGTTCATACGCACCTGTCGTTGGTTTATCTAAGCAACCGATAATGTTCATTAATGTTGATTTACCAGAACCAGATGGTCCCATAATAGAAGTGAATTCTCCCTGGTTCAGTGTTACGTCAATGCCGTGTAATATTTGAACGGATTCTGCGCCATTTTGGAAAGATTTCGTGATGCCTTTTAAGTTAATCATTCAACGACAACCTCCATACCATCTTTTAAGTCTTTTTCAGGTTTAGAGATAATTTGCTCTCCTTTTTTCACTCCAGAAACTTTTGCTTCGCTATCAGTCTCGAATTCAACAGTAACTGCTTGTTCTTTCGCTTTACCGTCTTTTACAACGAAGACAACATTTTTGTCACCTTTTTTCACGATGCTGCCTTTCGGAACAATTGTACCAGTTGCTTCGCCAGATTTACTTGTTACGTAAACGTGGAAGCCGTTTTGTAATTCTTCACTATTGTCTAATGTGACAGTGAATTGATAGTTAGAAACTGTTTTATTTTCGTCCATGCTCTTTAATGGTGTAGAACCGATTTCTGTTACTTTTCCTGTCCAAGTCTTACCAGCAACCGTTTTTGATGAAACAGTTACTTCTTGCCCAACTTTCATACTAGCAAGCTCATATTCAGAAAGTTGACCTTTTACTTTAAATGGACCAGCGTGACGAAGTGTAATGCCGCTCATACCTGTTTTTTCATCAGCAATTTTTACGATGTCATCAATTACGCCATCAGTAGGGCTCGTTACAGAAAGTGTGTTTACTTTCTCTTTTGCTGCTTTAATCATTTCATCAGATTTTTCAACTTCAAACTTTTTCATTTCAATTTGTGATTCTAATTGTTGTACTTCGATTTCTGATGCTTTTAATGCTTCAGCAGGAAGGCCTGCATTTTTATCTTTTTGTAATTTTTGTTTCGCTGCATCAATTTGTTTTTGGAACAATGTTACTTCTTTTTGTGCGATTTTCTTTTGCATTTCTGCTTCTGTTACACCTTGTTTCGCAGTAGGGTCATTATATTTAAAAAGGAGTTGACCTTTTTTTACTTCATCACCTTTTTTTACAGCTAATTCATACGTACCTTTTGTTGGATCGAATGAAATTGTTTCGATGCCGTTTGGAATGACTTCACCGCCAAATTTTTGCGCGTTTTCAATTTGTTTTTCTGTTACTTTATATCCGCTATATGCCATTGCTACTTCTGAACCACCGCCACCAGCAAATGCAAAATATGATCCAGCTGCAATTCCGATTGCTACTACACTAGTAATTAACACTTTATTTTTCTTCTTCATCTATTTATCACCTTTTCGTTCGTTTTAGTATCTACATTCAGTATAAAAGAGGTGAAGAATCTGACAAATCGTTTTAGCTTACAATAACCTTACAGTTTTGTAAGGTATGAATATGTAAATGTAAGGTAGAGCTTGTCCAAGTGTGAGCAAATGAATTGACTCGTCGTTTTTTTCTTACAATAATATTGTATGAAGGAGAGGAGGAGGCAAGATGGAAGCTTATTTTAGTGCGCATCCATTAAAACCATTTATTCCATACTCAAGGCAACACGTCCTTATATTATTTATTATGTTAGTGGGGATATTTTTTCTGTATCAATACCAAGATGTATTACGGCAAAGTGAGTGGAATATAACGGTTCGATATGCGATTGCATTTTTATTTATTGGAAGTGAAATTGGACTTCATATGTGGGAATGGAAAGCAGGGATTTTTGAACTAGCCACTTCATTACCATTTGAGCTATGTACGATTAGTTTATTGTTAGCGTCGATTATGATTGTAACGAAAAGTTACCGCATATATGAGATTGTATTTTTTACAGGAATTATCGGTGCATCACAAGCTATTTTAACGCCGAACGTGCAATATGCTTTTCCGCATTTTCGCTTTATAGAATTCTTCGTTGCACATGTATTGCTCATTTGGGCGCCACTCTTTATGACGTGGGTAGAAGGATATAGACCGACCTTGCAATCAATTAAGCGTACGATGATATTTTTAAACATAGTAATTCCAATCGTTTCTTTTGTGAACTACAAAACAGGTGGCAATTATATGTTTTTAGCTCGTAAGCCAGAAACTGCTTCATTACTTGATATGTTAGGGCCGCACCCTTACTATATTATTTCATTAGAAATAGCTGCGCTTATTGGATGTTTTATTTTGTATATGCCGTTTGCGAAAAGAGAAGGGCATGCGCATAAAGAATCACTAGGATCATAACCTAGTGATTTTTTTGTGTGAATATTTACAATTCGGAAAATTAAGAATAAAATTAAGTGGTAAATTATATAGAGAGAGAAGGGAAAACGTGGTCAAAAAAGTTTTTCTGAATGGGATGGAAGTGACGGTTCAATTTATTATTTCGATTTTGGGTATTATTTGTTTAGGGGCACTGCCAAAATTATTTTATGGATTTGAGCTGCATGTATCAAGGTACATACAGAGTTTAAAAGAAGTGTTTGTGAACTTAATGGATATCTCTAATTTTCAATATGTGAGAGGTAAATTTTTATTTCCGCAGTTGTTCGTCCATTATAAAGAAACGATTGTTATTTTTTTAGCTGCTTTTTTTATTTCATTATTTGTAGCATTTTGTATTGTTTATGTGATTATGAGTAGTTCACCGCGTATACAACATCGCATTAAATCATTTCTCATCTTCTTAGAATCTATTCCAGACATTCTACTTATTTTAGTATCACAAATTTTAGTTGTATGGTTTTTTAAACAAACAGGTTTTTTGCCCTTTCAAATTGCATCAATTGGAGGCGAATCAATTAGAGGATTACCAATATTTTGTTTGAGTATACCGACTACGATTTTGTTTGTAAAAATGTTAGTGCTTCGTTTTGAAAATGAGCTAGAAAAAGATTATGTACTTTTTGCTAAGGCGAAAGGGCTGGATCGTTTTCATATTTTAAATCGTCATATTTTACGAAATGTGTTGCTTAGTACAATTTTCTTTGCAAAAACGAATATCTTTTTTATGTTATCTAATTTATATATTATAGAATGGATTTTTAATACGGGTGGTATTTTTATGTTTTTGAAATCGTATGAGGGTATTAGGATTGAGGTTTTCATCGTTAGTGTGCTGCTTATTTATATTCCGATTTTTATTTTGTTTAAATTGTTTCATTATCTCATTCCAGCTGCGATGAAGGAGAGACTATAATATGTGGACGTATATAAAACGCGATAAAAGATTTTGGATAAGCATTGGGTTTCTTCTCATATTAGTTCTTTTGAGCATCGGAAATACGATATGGAATGATGGACATATTAGACAAGTTACGTTGCAATATGATGCGGATGAAAATCCAGAAGTTCCACCGTTTTCACCTTCATTCCAATTTTTACTTGGGACAGATCGGAAAGGATACGACCTGTTACATGTAGTCATTGAAGGTGCGAAGTGGACAATTGGTATATCTATTTTAATTGCGGCACTTAGAATGGTAATAGGTGTGTTTTTCGGTGTCGTACTCGGAACATATGTAAAAAGAGGTTTTTCAAAAATCGAGGCTTTTTTTGATAGTTTTACAGTTATTCCGACAGTTATGATTGCATATTTTTTTCTTCAATCTGCAAATGCATTTGGGAGTGGAGAGGAAACAACAACCTTTTTTGAAAGAGCTTCGTTTCAAGTTTTATTACTTGTAATGCTTGTGATGCCAGTTATTGCACTGTATGTTGCGAAGGAAGTCCGTAAGCTGAGAACCGAAGAATTTATTGAAGCTGCGTGCATATTAGGTGGATCGAGAAGGCACATTGTTATAAAGCATATTTTTCCGCATCTTTATATGACGTTTATACTTGTATTTTTCCAGCAGTTTACGCAGACTCTTACTATTTTACTGCACTTAGGATTACTGGAAATATTCTTTGGTGGAACAGTTCAGTTTTTAGGACCGATAGAAGAAATAGAATCTTACACGCATGAATGGTCAGGTTTAATTGGAGTCTATTTTAGATCATTAACAGTGAATCCGTGGATTCCGCTCGTTCCCATTACATTTTTTGGACTTACTATTTTTTCAGGAAATATGATTGTAAAAAGTATAGAAGAGGCGATGATGAAAGTAAGGTTAGGAGGAGAGATAAAGAAGGACGCTATAGAAGAAGAACAATCTGCTGTGCAGTCAAAAGAAGAGTTATTTACTTTTAAACATACGATGTGAAAAGAAGCAAGCATGGAGTTCATGCTCGCCTCTTTTTATTTTGTAGAAACTTCACCTTCAGCTTCTGTTTGCGGAATAAAGTATCCGATTATACCACCGATAATTGCAGGAATAATCCAGCCGATTCCTAAGTTATAAAAAGGAATGGTGTGTACGATATTAGCGATAAAACTTGGTATCAATTCCACATTATCAAGAGCATGAATACAGCTAATAATGAATGCTGCGAGCATTGATCCGATGTAGACAGAAGGTTTACGTTTCGTATATTTATCAATAAATGATACGAAAATTAAAATGATTGTAATTGGATACAAAATGATTAATACAGGTAATGTAATTTTTATTAATAAGCTTAATCCTAAGTTTGAAATCACGAAGCTAAAGATACAAACGTATAGTACGAGTTTCTTATATGAAACATTTGTTAATACTGTTGCGAAATAGTTGGCGAATGCACTTACAACGCCAATTGCTGTCGTTAAACAAGCGAAGATAATGGCGATACTTAATAAAACATTACCGCTTGTCCCAAAGAATTGATACATAACAGTAGCTAATAGTTGACCACCGTTTTCAAATTGTCCTAAGTTGCCGTTTGAAGCGCCGATATAACCGAGTAAGAAATAAACAATTGTTAAGAATAGAGCTGCAATGCTTCCGCAAATAATTGTATATTTCGCAATTGATTTCTTCTCTTGTATACCGTTTTGGCGAATTGCATTTACAACAATTGTTGATAATACAAGTGCTCCAATTGCATCTAACGTTAAAAATCCTTCAAGAAATCCTTTAAAAAATGGAATTTCTTTATAGTCACCAACAGGTTCTGTAAACGTTCCTGGTGAAAGAATCGCTTTTGTTGCCATAATTGCAATAATTCCAAGTAAAATTGGCGTTAATATTTTTCCAATATGATCTACTAATTTTGATGGATTTAATGATAAGAAGTAAACGACTATAAAGAAAATCGCACTAAAGATTAACATAGAGTACCATTGGTCCGGGAAAAGTGGTGCAATCCCAATTTCGTAAGATACAGATCCAGTTCGTGGAATAACAAATAGTGGGCCGATTGAAAGATAAATAATGATAGCGAATATTGCTGCGAATTTTGGATGAACACGGCTTGCTAAAGTGTTGAAACTACCACCGGCAAGGGCAACAGCGACGATAGCTAGTAAAGATAAACCGACGTCTGTAATAATAAATCCTGTAATGGAAATCCACATATTTTCTCCAGAAGAAAGACCGAGAAGGGGCGGGAAAATCATATTACCAGCACCGAAGAAAACTGCGAATAGTAATAAACTAATCGAAAGTATTTGCGCTGGTTTTAAAGTTGTACGCATATAAAGAAAATCCTCCTAATGAGTGTTTTTGTCGAAAATTCAAATAATTTGTCGAGTAACTGTTACTATTTTAAAGGTCTGATGACTAGAAAGCAATAGGGAATTTTGAAAATATTAAAAAATAATGCATTAAATCGAATAAATATACTATTTATATCTTTAATAGGAAGGATTTAACTTTTAACATAAAAAAACACATATCGCTAGGATACGTGTTTTAAAAAAATATTTTTTTATCACGTTCTTCTTTTAAAATTTCAACTGCTTCTCGGAAACGTTGTGAATGGACAATTTCTCGTTCACGTAAGAAGCGTAAGCTGTCATTTATGTCAGGATCGTCAGATAAATCAATGAGCCATTGATAAGTTGCTCTTGCCTTTTCTTCAGCAGCAATATCTTCATATAAATCTGCAATAGGGTCTCCTTTTGCTTGAATATAAGTAGCAGTAAAAGGAACGCCACCAGCATTATGATAAAACAAAGCACTATCATGATTAGCGTACTGTGCGTCTAATCCTGCAGCTTTCATTTGCTCTGGTGTTGCATCTTTTGTTAATTTATAAATCATTGTCGCAATCATCTCTAAATGTGCGAATTCTTCTGTGCCAATGTCGGTTAGTAAGCCGACAACTTTGTCAGGAATTGTATAACGCTGATTTAAGTAGCGAAGAGCAGCAGCCAGTTCGCCGTCCGCACCGCCATACTGTTCAACTAATAATTTGGCGAGTGCTGGATTACAAGTACTCACTTTAACTGGATATTGTAATTTCTTTTCATAAATCCACATAGTTTCTCTCCTTTATATTTGCCATGGCCACGGTCCTTTGCTCCATTCCCATGGAGCGTTAGAATAACTATTTCCAAACTGCTGAAGTGGCCCGTATTTTTCTTCAATTTTTTGTTGTAATACTCTTCGTTTATAGGAGAAATCGTTGAATTGATTTATAGCTGCAGTATCGTTTGGGTGCGTATCTAAATAGAGGGTAAGTTCAACTAATACAAAGTCTAGTTCTTGTAGTTCTTCAATCCATTTGTAATATTCATCAGGCAATGTCTGTGTCATGTTTTTATTCACCGTCCTTTTTTGTAAGGATTTTCATAAAAATCATAAAAAGCAGGCCACAGAGTTCCTTTTCGTAAAGCTTCTTTTGGTGGGAATTGGGGTAGGTTAGGTGGTTGAAAGCCCATAAATAGGTGTGGGGGAGTTGAGTAATATTTTTTTCCAATTGGAGGGCAAGGGTCGTTTGGGCTATGGAAAGGTATGTAGGATTTCATAAATTCATCCATGTTACACGCCTCCTTTATAAATGAAATATTCATCACTAAGTATTGTATTCGTACATAATTGCAAATTATGACTCATATAGAAAACTAAAAGAGGCAGGGGGAGTGCGGATGGAAAGTGTTACAACATGTATTGTATTAGAATCTAAAAACTTAAAGGAAACATTATATTTTTATGAAGGAATTCTAGGGTTTAAACCGAGCAAGGAGAGGCCACAAATACGTGTAACAGGTGTGTGGTATGATATCGGTTCAACGAGAATTTGTTTTGTTGTAAATAGGGGACTGGGAGAACATAGAGAGACCGTTATATCATCAGTGAAAGAACTATTGTTAAAAACTACAAATATCGAGCGGTTAAAGAAAAAGTTAGTGTTTTATCAAATATCATTTGTAGAAGAGCACCATGGCGAAGAAGTTAGAATAATATTTCATGATCCAGATGGTTATACACTCCAATTCCTTTTCATAGAGAACAGGGAAGAGAGCCTTTTACAATGTAATAATCTGGATGTCGAATGAAAAAAATATTGACAAGCTTAGGCAAATATTTTAATGTGATTGTATAAAACTGTGTATATAAAGGGGAGTAACTTATTACAGTAAAGTCGTCATTACAGGGAGAAACCCTCGGCTTTATTGGCAACGTTTCGTTGTTAGTGAGACCTTTACCAGCAATGGTAAAGGCCCCTTATTGTCTTTTTTAGGACCCTTACCATATTTGGTAGGGTCCTTTTTGTATACAAAGAGAGGAGAAATAAAAATGAAAAAACTTATTAGTAGATTAAGAGTTGTATTTCATGTTCGTCGTTTCGTTCCATTTCTATTTGACTTTTTTACTTCAAAAGAGGTTTCAATAAAGAAGAAAATTTTATCTGTTGCTTTTTTAGTTGGGTATGTTGCGATGCCGCTTGATTTAATTCCAGACTTCCTGCCGTTTATCGGTATTTTAGATGATATCGGAATTGTGTTATTCATTTTGAATCGAATTGTAAAAATGGCGCCAGTACAATTGCAAGAAAAGCATAACGTAAACGTAGGATAGGAGTTGAAAATATGGAGCAAATTATTTTAGATATAATCGAGTTTTTAAAGCAGTTTTCTTATTTTGGAGTTGTGTTAGCATTAACGTTTGAATTTATTCCAGCAGAAGTAGTTTTACCCATGGTTGGGTATTGGGTGTACGAGGGAGATATGAATTTTTGGCTAGCTGTATTAGCTGGAACACTTGGCGGAACGACAGGACCGTTAACATTATACGCACTCGGTTATTACGGTGGTCGTCCTCTATTAATAAAATACGGAAAATACTTCTTTATTAAAGAAGAACAAATTCAAAAAGCAGATGATTTCTTTGAGAAATATGGGCCAGTTGTAGCATTTGTTGGACGCTTTGTACCGGGAGTTCGAACGCTTATTTCTGTTCCGTGTGGTATGGCGAAAATGAACATATGGAAATTTAGTATATATACATTCGTAGCAATGTTCCCGTTAACGACTTTATATGTCTATTTTGGAATGAAATTAGGTCCGCATTGGGAAAAGGCAGCGGATGTTGTTGGACAATATATGTTACCGATATTACTAGTCATAGTTATTATTGTAGGCGGTATATTAATCTATAAATTTATGAAAAAAAGAAACAGAACGGAATCTATCTAGTCATTAGTACAGGAGTTGTCTTATTTTTCGAAAATAGATGAATAGTACAGGCAAAAGACTCTGAAGGACATACACATATAGGGAATATAAAAGAGAGAGGGGAAACAACTATGTCTTGTGAGTGCTCAGGGTCAGCATTAACTTGTTGTCCAGATAAAAATTATGTACAAGATAAAGTGTGTAGTCCGTGGTCTGCTACTGTAGTTGCAACAGCAATTGATAATGTTCTTTATACAAATAATATTAACCAAAATGTAGTTGGTACTGGTTTTGTTAAGTATGATGTTGGTCCAGGTCCAATTACTGTAGAAGCGCTTGATTCTGCTGGGGCTACAATTGATACACAAACATTAAACCCAGGAACGAGTATCGCTTTTACGTATCGCCGCTTTGATAGTATACAAGTTGTGT
This sequence comes from Bacillus sp. IBL03825, assembly GCF_024712505.1. Classification (NCBI taxonomy): domain Bacteria; kingdom Bacillati; phylum Bacillota; class Bacilli; order Caryophanales; family Bacillaceae; genus Bacillus; species Bacillus sp. IBL03825. The sequence continues at coordinate 858,986 of NZ_JAMXKE010000001.1, forward strand.
TACCTGCAACACCTGGTGGAACGTATCAGGGAGAATTTTGTATTACAACACGTTATCCACTTTCATAGTAGAATAGGAGAGGATCGAAATGGGAATGAGAAGTTCCGGTTTGTCTTGTTGTTCTAATAAAACACTTGTGCAAGATCAAGTATGTACAGACTGGTCTATTACAGGTGCTGGTACTCAAATTGTATATACGAATAATATTACACAAGAAGTATATGGTTCAGGTTATGTGAAATATGATGTAGGCGCGAATCCCATTACAGTTGATTTTTTAGTAGGTGCTACAGTAGTTGATACAATTACTGTGCAACCACAAAGTAGCGGTACTTTCACTGTACGATACTTTACTACTGTCCGAATTACTACGACAGGAACAACTGTTAATCAAGGCGAGTTTTGTATTACAGTACGTTATCCAATTTCATAAAAAAGGCATACCGTAAATGGTATGCTTTTTTAAATTGAGAAAGTAATGAAATTGGTATTCTATAAGCAACATGTAAATTGGCAACAGTACTTGCCTTCTAAATATAGTGAAGGATTACTTTGTATATTAATAATACTGACTGATTGTAAGTCTTTTCCGGTGTAAGATATCGTATTGCCTGGAAACACAGTGAAAATATTGGTTACTGCTCCAACGATTTGAATTGTAATTGCTTCGGTGCTGCTAGTACTATTGTAAACCGATACAGTACCTGATATAAGTAGTATCCCATCACTTTGCCACAGTATCATTGATTGTAGTGCATCTTTGGTAGAGGGAATGGTGTTGTTAGTTATGAGGAAATTCCCTGCAAATTCATTTGTTACTCGCTCACAACTTGGATTTGGGGGAGGGGGCGGTGGACAAGGATCTGGACAAATGATAGATAAAGGAGCGAAACAGCCAATATTTTTTTTGTTCCTCAATAAAACCCCTCCTTTTTAAGTTGTCTTTTACTACTATTAAATGTAGAAGCATGGCCGATGTGTTAAGAAAAGAAGAAAATTTTAAAAATTAAGATTGTCTAATAGGCTTAAAGTTTAACTTATCATTAGTGTTATAGAAAAGATTATATGTGAATAGTCATAGGAAAAGAATGATCAGACTCTTTTAGATAAAAGGTGGTTGTATACAATAGTACGAGGAATGTTGGACTTAACTTTTAATTAACTGTATATTTACAAAAATCTAATAAAATTCATTTGTTATTTAAACGACATTAACATGTTTTAGATAAAATAGCCTTTGTAATGAATCAATTATTAGGAGGAGGATTCACGTGGAAAGAACAGCTTTACGAAAAGTAAAAGGTCTTATTGGATTATTAATGGTTTTTGTATTAGCATTTGTATCATTTCCGTGGAGTACATCAGTCAAAGCGGAAGAGAAGAAGCAAGAAAAGGCACCAAGTGAAAAGAAGATAGTTTTTCCAGTCGTAAGTGATGTACATATTAAAAATAGTGGAACGGATGATACGTTTCGCTGGAAAAGAGCGATTGAACAGTTCAATACGCTTGCACCAAAGCAAGATGCGTTCGTAATTGTGGGAGATTTTACTGATTCAGGATCGGTACAACAATATGATCGTTTCATGCAAGTATATAATGAGAATGCAAATAAAGATGCAGTACGAATGAATTCTCTAGGGAACCATGATTATTGGAACGGTTTATCTGTAGAGGGAGCGCAGAAGCGTTTCTTAGAAAAAACAGGTATGGAATCGATTTATTATCATAAAGTGGTGAAAGGGTATCACTTCCTTGTTATGTCTCCAGAGAACGAGACAACTCATGGATATTATTCAGACAAGCAAATTAATTGGCTAAAAGAAGAGATGGCAAAGGTGCAAAAAGATGATCCAGAAAAACCAATTTTCGTATTTTTACATCAACATATTAAAGATACAGTATACGGTAGTCAAGAATGGGGAACGAAAGATAGTGCAAAAATTAATGAGGTATTAAAACAATACCCACAAGTCATTACGTTTTCAGGTCATTCACATTATCCATTAGATGATCCAAGATCAATTCATCAAAAAGACTTTACATCAGTTGGCACATCTTCAGTAAGTTATATGGAGGTAGAGGGTGGCAAAGTGCAAGGGAATATTCCTTCAGAATCGCGTGCATTAAGCCAAGGTTTATTAGTAGAAGTAGATGATAAAGAAGTAACGATTAATCGCCGTGATTTCCATACAAATTCTTGGACAGGCGAGCCTTGGAAAATTAAATTACCATCAAAGAAAGACACATTTACACATGTAGAAGATCGCGATAAAGAAAGGCCACACTTTGCTAAGGATGCAAAGCTTGCGGTATCAAATGTAACAGAAAATGCAGCAACAGTAACATTCATGCAAGCGTTGGACAACCTTCTTGTTCATTCTTACCGTGTACAAGCTAGAGATAAGCAAACGGGAGAAATAAAGAATAAATTGTTAGCATTCTCAGAGTTTTATCGTGATCCAGTGCCGAAAGAACTGACATTTACGCTTGCAGGACTAGATGGCGGGAAAACATATACACTGGAAGTCGTTGCGATTGATTCATTCGGCAATGAAAGTGTACAACCATTAACGGCAGAAATTACTACGAAAAAAGATAATATTGACCCGAATGTGAAAGTACCAAAGGCGGATGTTTTTGATGTGAACTTTGCAGATGGTACATTTAAAGACAATTCATCATTTGGTACAAAAGGTGATGTTAAGGGTAATGTGACTATTGAATATGATAAAGCGTTGAAAAAGAATGTTATGAAGCTAAACGGAAAAGCAAATACATTTGGATATCTTCCGTTTTCAGCAGCGCAAAAAGAGAAAGTAGCAAATACATTTACGTTAGAAACTGTATTTTCAATGAATGAAATTCGCGGACAAGGTATTTTGCAAAATACAGAGAGCGGCGGAATTGGTTTTGAATCTACAGGAAGTGGTTATGTAGAATTATGGGCTCATATTGGTGGAAGTTATAAACGTGTTGGCGTTCAGTTAGAGGCTAATAAAACGTATCATTTAACAGGAACGTATAACGGAAGTGAAGTAGCAATTTACGTAGATGGTAAAAAAGTAAACAGCCAACCAGCTACAGGGAAAGTATATCACCCGAACGTACCATTTGCACTTGGTGCAGATCCAGATAGCAACGGGAATGGTGGTATTCCGTTAAATGGACAAATTGCGCTTGCGAAATTATATAGTAAAGCATTAAGTTCTTCAGAAGTATTAGCAGCGTATAATGAGTTTTCTAGTCGTACAAAATTAGAGCAAGTAAACGCGTTATATGAAGAGCTTGGGAAAGTGAAAGAAGTGTTAGCTGGTACGTATGAGTTTGGTGACAAACCAGGTCAATATTCAAAGGAAGCATTTCAAGCACTAGAGAAAAGCTATAACACTGCAAAGCAAGCATTTGAAAATGTAGGAAGTACTGGAGAGAAAATCGTTCAAACATATAACGAATTAAAAACAGCTAATGTAACATTTGTACAATCTAAAGTAGCAGAAGAACAACCGAAAACACCGAAAGAAAAATTACAAATCAATATTGAAACTGCAAAAGCAGTGGTGAAAAAAGCACAAGCTGCAAATGTAACGGATGGTTCAGTGAAATCATTGAGTCAAAAAGTTACAGTGGCAGAAGCTGTATTAAAAGATGCGAAAGTAAAAGATGCACAAGTAGAAACGATGAATCGTACGGTGGAATATGCGATTTCACTCGTTGAAAAAAGCATAAACAAATAAGAGAGAAGAAAAAGAAGCTTATCATGATAGGCTTCTTTTTTGTTATACTAAAAATAGTATAGAATGAGGGAGCGAATAATTTGGAAGAGAAAAAGCTAAAAAGAATTCTTGAATATGTATGGATCGCGGTTGTGCTCCTTGTAGGGTATTATTTCTTAAAAGAGAAAAGTATATGGGTTCTATTTTTAATGACGTTTTTATTAGCGGGCTTAGGCACGTTATTTATTAATTTCTTCTTTGATAGTCTAAATGCATGGAAGAAGAAAAAGAAGGGAACGAAGTAAAGGAGGGAATATATGCAAAAGTGGAAGCTCATATATCAGGTGCTTCTTTTCATAGTGCTTGTAGGTATTGGCGTTTTAAAATATTCTACACCGATAGGAAATTGGGCATCGTTTACAGCTTGCATCGGCATATTTTTCATTTTACAATCGTTAACGAAAAAATATAATAATACAGAAAGATAGCTCACCGTTTTATCGGCGAGCTATTTTGTTATGCTTTTTTCTCTTCATCATTTGTTTTTTCAGTAGCTAAATGACTATGTTTTCTAGAGTAGAAGAAATAGAAACATAAGCCAACTATCAGCCAAGCTATAAAGCTAATCCATGTCGTTTTAGACAAATTAATCATCAAATATAAACAGCAAAGAATTGCGACAACTGGTAATACAGGTACGAAAGGTGTACGGAATCCGCGTTTTAAGTTAGGGTGTGTTTTTCGTAAAATAAGTACCGCGCAGCAAACGAATGTAAAGGCTGTTAGCGTACCGATGTTCACTAAATTAGCAAGTAGATGTAGGTCTAGAAGCCCTGCTAATAAAGCGGCAACAACACCAGTGATCCATGTGTTTAATAAAGGGACTTTTACTCTTTTATTTACACGTGCTAGCGCTTTTGGAAGTAGTCCGTCGCGGCTCATCGCATAAGAAACGCGAACTTGTCCGTACATCACGACTAAGAGAACGGTTGTCATTCCAGTCATCGCTCCAACAGCGAGAAGTCCTGCAATTGTATCTTCGCCAACGAAATGTAAGGCAAACGCAACTGGATCAGAAACATCTAATTGTGTATACGGAACCATACCTGTTAAAACGAAAGATACAATCATGTATAAAACAGTACAAATAAGAAGGGAACCGATAATGCCAATTGGTAAATCGCGCTGTGGTTTTTTCGTTTCTTCTGCAGCGGTTGCGATTGCATCAAAGCCTAAGAAGGCGAAGAATACAGTGGCAGCTCCAGTAATGATACCGTCGTATCCGAATGGAATGAACGGCGTCCAATTTTCAGGTTTTACATATTTTGCGCCTGCTACGATAAAGGCGATAATAACAGCTAACTTGATAAGAACCATAACATTATTAATGCGTGCGCTTTCGCGTATACCGAAACTTAAAAGTCCCGTAATGAGTAGTAAAATACAAACAGCCGGTAAATCGATAATGCCGCCTTTTCCTACGCCAGGGGCCGAGGCGATTATGGCGGGCAGATGGATGTTAAATCCTTGGAGTAAAGATTGTAAATAACCAGACCAACCGACAGCTACAGCCGCGACTGCAAGTAAATATTCGAGCATTAAACACCAGCCGACGATGAAGGCGACGACTTCTCCGACTGTCATGTATGCGTAAGTATACACACTTCCTGAGACAGGAATAGAAGAAGCAAATTCGGCATAACAAAAGGCTACACAAGCACAAGTAAATGCAGCAATAAGGAATGATAACATAATACCAGGACCAGAATGTTTCGCTGCGACAATACCTGTTAATACAAAGATCCCTGTCCCAATTACGGCGCCAATCCCTAAAAATGTTAAATCGAGTGCCGTTAATGTTCTATCTAGCTGCCGTGGTGATTCAGTACTAAGCGGTTTTTTTCGTAATAATGACTTCACTTTGGACTCTCCCCCCGTTTTTTCATTTCCATAACTGCGAATATAGTATGAGCCCACTAGAAAAGAGTATGTAAGTAAATGGAGGTACAGTTATGGTAGGTTGTTTTTTAAAATTGCTGGATTAATTTTATTATAATTCAGAATATTTTGTCAAATAAAAATGTGACAAATAAAATGCGAATGAATAGGGGAAACTACTGGCAGGAATGGACGAGGGTTAACAGAGTGGCAAAACCACTCATAAAAGTTTCACTTTATAAAGTAGGAGAAGATGTTATGTTATTTTATTTTGAACTTGTCGTCATTTTACTTTGTACGAAATTAGCTGGTGATATTAGCGTTAGGCTTGGCCAGCCTTCTGTACTTGGTAAATTAATCGTTGGTATTATTATCGGTCCGGCTGTGCTTGGTATTATTAATAGTTCTGAACTCATTGATGAACTGAGTGAAATTGGCGTTTTACTACTTATGTTTATGGCAGGGCTTGAAACAGATTTAGAAGAGTTAAATCGGAATTTGAAATCTGCATTCGCAGTAGCGATGGGGGGAATCATTTTCCCATTCCTTGGTGGATATTTAGCGGGACTTGCGTTTGGAATGTTACAGTCGCATGCGATTTTTTTAGGGTTATTACTTTGTGCTACTTCGGTTAGTATTTCTGTTCAAACATTAAGAGATTTAGGGAAAATGAATACGAGAGAAAGTACGACGATTTTAGGAGCAGCTGTATTTGATGATGTAATTGTCGTTATTTTATTAGCATTTGTGATGAGTTTTTTAGGTACACAAGATGTAAATGTAACGCTTGTCATTGCAAAGAAAATTATCTTTTTTGTAAGCATCGTTTTTATCTCTTGGAAAGTTGTTCCATGGATTATGAAAATGCTTGTGCCACTTCGTGTAACAGAAGCATTAATTAGTGCAGCACTTATTATTTGTTTCTCTTTTTCGTATTACAGTGAAATGATGGGAATCGCCGGTATTATTGGAGCATTTGCAGCCGGAATTGCCATTTCGCAAACAGAGTATAAGCACGAAGTAGAACATAAAATTGAACCGATTGCTTATGCGATATTTGTACCGGTGTTCTTCGTAAGTATTGGAATGGAAATTACATTTCAAGGTATCGGAAGCCAGCTTTGGTTTATTATCATCATGACGCTTATTGCAATTTTTACAAAGTTAATCGGATCAGGTTTAGGAGCAAGACTGACAGGATTCAACCTTCAATCTTCTATTAGTATTGGTGCGGGGATGGTCTCGCGCGGAGAAGTGGCGCTTATTATCGCAGCGAATGGACTTGCGGCAAATTTATTAGCGAAAGAAAATTTCACAGCGATTGTTATTGTTGTTATATTAACGACGATTATTACGCCGCCGCTTTTGAAAAAATATTTTGTATAGAGAGGAAGAGCTTATCTGATGTAGGTAAGCTCTTTTTTTATTGGAAAAAGCAATAGTCATATAGCGTGAATAGGTTGTAATTATGGTAAAATCTACGTATATGATAAGTCGAGGAGAGAAATGTGTGAGGATTACGAAGGGGAAGGTTATCGGTGTAATCATACTTATTGCGCTATGTATACCATTTACTGCATGGAAAGAGTCAAAAGTGAAAGACTTTCCAGTTTCTATTTTTTCTTCCTATGTAGAAGACGAAAACCCGAAAGACTATAAGTACACTGCTTTTGTACCTGATTTTGCAATTTGGATACATGGATGGGAAGAACAGCAATCTGAAGGTGAAATAACTTCATATAAAAAAGGGGATCGAACTGTAATTGTTCACCATCCTCCTGGCGATGATGGTTTTTATCTTTTTGAAGCAAGAGAAAATAAGTGAAAGCAACCGCAAGAAGTGGAGGTTAAATAGTGAAAGCTTCAACATTACTATTTAAAATTGAAAGTAATATGGATCAATTTTCACCAGCTGAAAAGAAGGTTGCCATGTACATAATGGGGAATGCAGAGATTGTTCCGAACTTAACGACGAAAGAAGTGTCAACGAATGCAGGCGCAAGTGAGGCGAGTGTTGTTCGCTTTTGTAAGTCGATTGGGATTGGGAGCTTTAAAGCATTTAAAATCGCGCTCGTTCGTGAATTGACGATTGCTGATTATAATATTAATGATTTTTCAGTTATGAATACGGAAGATGGACCGTATGACTTGTTTAATAAAGTTACGTATGTGAATAAAGCTGCAATTGAGGCGAGCGTTACGGCGATAGATAAAAAAGAACTTGAGAAAGCTGCAGATCGTATTGTAAATGCGGATAAAATTATATTTTATGGAGTAGGCGGATCAGCTACTCCGGCGATGGACGGGGCTTATAAATTTACAAGGCTCGGATTTACAGCGATGATGCTATCTGATTTTCATATGATGTTGCCGCTTGTAACGAATTTAAAAGAGGGCGATATATTTGTTGCGATTTCAACATCTGGTCGTACGAAAGATGTACTTGAAATGGCGCAATATGCGAAGAGACAAGGTGCAACAGTTATTGCGATTACAAAGCTTGACCAATCATCACCGTTATATAAAGAGGCGGATATTCGTCTTTGTATGCCAGATGTAGAGCAAGATCATCGTATTGCAAGTATTGCTTCTAGAATGACACAACTGAATATGATTGATGCTTTATATGTGATTACTTTTAATCGTATTGGTAATAAAGTGTTGGATCAATTTATGGAGACGCGAGAAGAAGCAGTGCGGTTACGGAAGTTAAAGTAGAAGAAAAGATGAGGGGACTCATCTTTTTTATTATCTTTGACACAAATATGTCATTTTATGAAATTTTATTTCATAAAATAAGAAAGTAATATTGATTTTTAATTTCTTAAAGTTATAATAAAAGTGTGAAATATAATTTCAAAGAGGGTGGCAATATGTTAGAAAATTTATCGACAGAACACCGTAATGAGAAAACGACGAATCTAGATGAGATGAGTATAAAAGAAGTGTTACAGAGTATGAATGAAGAAGATCGAACTGTTGCGTTAGCAGTTGAAAAAGAGATAGAACAAATTGAAAAGGTCGTACAGACTGTTATTAAATCTTTTGAAGCAGAGGGCCGATTAATTTATATTGGGGCTGGTACGAGTGGTCGTTTAGGTATTTTAGACGCAGTGGAATGCCCGCCGACATTTGGCACAGACGATAAAATGGTGCAAGGATTTATAGCAGGTGGATTGAAAGCGTTTACTAAGGCGGTAGAAGGTGCCGAAGATCGCGAAGAGTTAGCAGAAGAAGATTTGAAAAGTATTGGATTAAACGAGAAAGATACAGTGATTGGTATTGCCGCAAGTGGTAGAACCCCTTACGTAATTGGCGGATTGAAATACGCACATAGTGTGGGAGCTAGTACAGCGAGTATTTCTTGTAATAAAAATGCTGAAATAAGTAAGTATGCAAAACTCAATGTAGAAGTGGAGACAGGCGCAGAAATATTAACAGGCTCAACACGTTTGAAGGCTGGTACAGCGCAAAAATTAGTGCTTAATATGATTTCAACAGCGTCAATGATTGGTGTAGGAAAAGTATATAAAAACTTAATGGTAGATGTTCAATCTACGAATGAAAAGTTAGTAGAACGATCAAAACGAATTATTGTGGAAGCAACAGGAGCTAGTTATGAAGTAGCGGCAGATTATTACGAAAAAGCAAAGCGTAACGTGAAAGTTGCTATCGTTATGGCATTACTACAGTGTGAGTATGGGGAAGCAAAAGAAAAACTAAAAGAAGCGAAAGGCTTTGTGAAGAAGGCATTATAAAGTGAAACGATAAGAATAGGGAGGGGGATTCTATTATGAAGAAAGAAGAGAGAATGGCCAAAGAAATTTTGGAGCAACTTGGGGGAATAAAAAATATTCGTGGCATTGCTCATTGTATGACGAGACTGAGGTTAACGCTTCATGATGAAAGTAAAGTGAATATGGATCTTTTGAAAAAAGTTGAAGGCGTTATGGGCGTCATTGAAGATGAAACACTTCAAGTGGTTGTTGGTCCAGGAACGGTAAATAAAGTAGCAGCCGAAATGGAAGTTTTAACAGGATTAAGAATTGGTGAGGTTGCAGATCATCATCTTGAAGATATTGGTCAAGAGATTAAATCAGAGATGAAGAAGAAAAATAATACACCAGTGAAGAACTTTTTACGAAAAATAGGTAACATTTTTATTCCGTTAATACCTGGTCTTGTTGCGTCAGGAATTATAAACGGGGTTGCTAACTTCGCGAAAAACGCAGGTGCTGATCCGAATGCAACATGGCTACAAATGTTACTACTTATTGGCGGCGGTATCTTTACATTTTTAGGGATTTTAGTCGGTTGGAATACAGCGAAAGAATTTGGCGGGACACCCGTTCTTGGAGCGATTGCGGGTATTTTAATTTTCAATCCAGCGATGGCAAATGTGAAATTATTTGGTGAAGCAATGGTACCCGGGCGGGGCGGATTGTTTGCAGTTATTTTTGCAGCATGGCTTATGGTAGTAGTTGAGAGAAGAGTACGAAAAGCAGTGCCGAATGCAGTTGATATTATTGTAACACCGCTTATTACTGTATTAGCTGTAAGTATAGTAACGATGTTAGCGATTCAGCCAGCAGCGGGATTTTTATCTGATGGTATTACGAGCGGTATTAACGCAATTTTAAATGTTGGTGGGGCATTTGCTGGAGCAGTGCTAGCAGGAACGTTTTTACCACTCGTTATGGTCGGATTACACCACGGTTTAACACCGATTCATATGGAATTTATTAATCAAACGCACGTAACACCTTTATTACCAGTACTCGCGATGGCTGGTGCTGGGCAAGTGGGCGCAGCAATTGCGATTTATGTAAAAACAAAAAATAAACGACTTCGTAACGTAATTAAAGGTGGATTACCAGTTGGGTTTTTAGGAATTGGCGAACCATTATTATACGGGGTTACATTACCACTTGGGAAACCGTTTATTACCGCTTGTTTAGGAGCGGCCGTCGGTGGTGCATTCCAAGCAGTTATGAAAACGGCTTCACTCGGAATTGGCGTATCAGGATTATCTTTAATCCCGTTAATTGCTGATAATAAATATTTATTATATTTCCTTGGGTTAGTAGTGGCATATACTTTTGGATTTATCTTTACGTACTTCTTCGGATTTAAAGAAGAAATGGCAGAAAACATATAGAGAAAGGGATTCCTTTCTCTTTTTCTATTCATAGAAAGGGAGATTTATATGATAGGAGTTTCAATTTATCTTTCAAAAGAGCGAGTAAAGAAGCAAGAAGAGTGGCTAAAAGTGGCGAAGGAAAACGGGTTTTCGTCTATTTTTACATCACTTCATATTCCGGAAGATGATCCGGATACGTATAAAGAGTTAATTCAAATATTAGGGAAACAGGCTCTCGAAAATGAAATGGAATTAATGGTCGATGTCTCTCCAAAATCGTTACACCATTTAGGAATGACGTACGAAAATGTCGAAGAGTTAGTAGATTGGGGCATTACTGGTTTACGAATGGACTACGGCATCACGCCGAAAGAAATCACACGCGTATCTCATAAAATGAAAGTAGCTTTAAATGCGAGTACGATTACAGATTCATTTTGGAAAGAGTTAACCATAGAAAATATAAAAGTAGAGAATGTAGAAGCGTGGCATAATTTTTATCCGCGCCCAGAAACAGGACTAGCAAAATCATTCTTACAAAAACAAAACGAATACTTACATGAGTGCGGAATAAAAACGATGGCATTTATTCCGGGAGATGGTGAAAAACGTGGTCCGTTATATGAAGGCTTACCAACATTAGAAAAGCACCGCAATATGCGCCCGCTGGAAGCGTACTTAGAACTTGTACAAGATTGTGGTGTCGATAAGGTGCTAATTGGGGATATAAACGGAAGTCTAGAAAGTGTACAAGAGATAGCGAGTGCGAGTAGAGGAATTATTCCGCTGCGGTATGAGCAATTGATAAAGAAAAGTGAAATATTTAAAATGGTAGAACAAGTGCATACAAATAGACTAGATCCAGCTCGTGATGTCATTCGTTCTGTAGAATCGCGAGAGGAGCATAAAGTGATTTTACAGCCGATGGATGCCATCGCAAGAAAGAAAGGCAGCATTACAATTGATAATGAATTGTACGGTAGATATGCTGGAGAGATGCAAGTTGTTGTAAATGATTTACCTGTAGATGAGAAAGTGAATGTTGTCGGAATGGTTGTGGAAGAGGACGTGCCGTTATTGCCTTATATTGGTGCTGGAAAAAACTTTCAACTTTTTCTGTGTGATAGAGTAAAAGCTTGAATTTATGCTATTTTATAAAAGACATTATTCGTAAAACGGATAATGTTTTTTGTTTTCTTTAAAAAAAGCATTTGACGAATGAAAAGAAATACCGTATTGTTTTGTCTTGTGAATAAATGTTCACGATAACAAAACAAAAAGGAGAGTTCAAAATGAATCAATATATTGGGAATTTAATTATTCGTATCGTGTTAGGAGTTACGTTCTTTGCACACGGTTTAGCAAAGTTTCAATCAGGTATAGATAACGTAGCAGGATGGTTTACAAGTATCGGTTTACCAGGTGGTCTTGCATATGGCGTAGCGACAGTTGAATTAGTTGGTGGTATATTATTAATTATCGGTTTAGGCGTAAGATATGTAGGATTGTTATTTGCTCTTATTTTAGCTGGAGCTATCGTAAAGGTAAATGGAGCAGCAGGTTTATTAGGAGATGGAAAGAATCCAGGGTATGAATTAGATCTTGCATTATTAGCAATGGGTGCGTATTTATTCGTTGTAAAAGCAGAAGGATATGTAGATCGTTTCTTAAAGGAGAAAGTAATGAAAGCGAAGTAAACTTATTTATAAATTGTTGACTTGAATCATTAATGTAACTATAATAATTACAACTAGTGGATTAAGGATAAAATTATTTAAATATTTTTTTACACAAGTTGTAACATCTATGGTTACAACTTGTGTAAAAAATAAATAAAACGGGAGGAAGTAACATGCCTAAATCAAATTTAGAAATTATTCAAAGCACGTATGAAGGGTCAGCTTCTTCAAATGCAAAACATTTAGTAGAAGCCCTCTCTGAAAAAGTAGAATGGACAGAAGCAGAAGGTTTCCCGTACGGCGGAACGTATATAGGTGTAGAAGCAATAATGGAAAATGTATTTAGCCAATTAGGATCAGAATGGGATGATTATAAAGCGAGTGTAAATACGTACCATGAAGTAAACGGAAAAGATGTAATCATTGCTGAAGGTGTTTATTCAGGAGTTTATAAAGAAACGGGAAAATTGTTTGAAGCAGAATTTGTTCATATATGGCAGCTTGAAAATGGAAAAATCATAAAATTCAAGCAATATGTGGATAGTTACATTGTGCGAGAAGCGATGAAGGTTTAAAATGGAATAAGGAAACAAATGGAATCGGCTGTGCGCAGGCGATTCCATTTGTTTATGTGATTATTAGGGGAATGGGGAATACATAATATGAAAAAATGGATTATAGGGACAATTACAATCATTGTAATTGCGATAGGAGCTGTATTCGGTGTTACGAAACTTCTTAATTATATAGAAGAAGAGGAGAAGAGTCTGAAAGCACAAAATGTAACGGGGCAACAAGGGAAGAAAGCAAAGGAAGAGAAGCCACAATTTAGTGAGGATGAAATTATTTCTACCATGCATAGGATGGTGCATCAAAAAGTGAAATCCTCTGAAAAATGGGGATTTATTGAAATGACAAATAAGGAAATTGTTAGTGCCAAGAAGGCAGTAGAAAGCAGTACAAATTTTAAACATAAGTCAAAGCTACTTGCCACTTTAGAGCGTTGGGAGAAAGGGGATTTTTCACAAACGGTTGAGGAGCATAACTTTTTGTGGGAAATTCAAGGTGGTGATACTGGAAAGGCAACAGAACGTTTATCGCCAGAAGAAGAAAAGCAGTATGTGAGAGAAATGAAAGGTAAATAAAAACATCGCCACTTTGATGGCGATGTTTTTGATTAAGAATGTTTTCGCATTAAAGCTCTAGTTGGCTGAACAGCAACTGTTTTGAAATGAGAAAATAAATAACATCCAGTCACAACAATCATTGTCCCTAAAATTTGTATCCATGTTAGTTCTTCGCCGAGGAAAAGGAATGCTAAAATAGCTGTAAAAATCGGATTGAAGTTTAGAAAAATACCGGATGTAGTCGCTCCTAATTTTTGCACTCCAATATTCCAAAATACCATACAAAGAACTGTGGAAATAAGCCCAGTATATAAAAGTGATGTGATGAAAGAAGTATTTATATTTGTAACAGTGAAGCTCCCTATGTTAAATGGCAGTAATAAAATAACGCCGAAAATACCAGAGTATAATGTTGCCATGAGCGGTGTAGTTGTTTTTGTTGCCCATTTACTACAAACAGAATAGATTCCCCAAATACAAACAGCCGCCATCATCCATAAATCTCCGCTATTAAAATGTAGTGAAAATAGAAGTGCAAAATTTCCTTTTAAAAGGACGAGAACCACCCCAAAGAATGAAAGAATCATGGATAGAATTTGAAGTGTATTTACTTTTTCTTTTAGAAATAATACTGAAAATAATGCAATTGAAATCGCATTTAATGTAGAAATAAGCCCTACATTCGTTGCGGATGTTTTTTCTAGTGCTAGAAATTGAAAGATGTTAAAAAGAGCGACCCCTGAAATCCCCATTAGTAGTAACGGAAGTATTGCAGCACGTGGTGGAATGATTTTCTTTTCTTTAAACCAAACCATCGGTAATAAACAAACGATCGCAATCATCCATCTTAAACTTGTAAGTGTCATCGGAGACGCGTGATTAACGAGTGATTTTCCAACGACGAAATTTCCTCCCCATAATAAGCTCGTTAGTAATAGTAAAAAGACATAAAAATAAGGCATACTAAAATCCCCTTTGTTTTAATCAATGTGAATTGTAAATAATTTTAGCATTTTTCTTTATTGTGTAATATATTCTTTTGTATAATGGGAAAAAGTCGATAAAATATTCTGTTACAAATGTTATTTGTAGAAGGATATTCAGTTTTATATAAGTTATAAGGCGTTTTTTCGAATAATCATCGGTAAGAAAAAGGGGGCGTTTTGATGGAGTCATCTGTTATTAAAGTGTTAGATGATTTAGATGTACAAATTTTAGATATATTGCAGAAGGAATCACAAGTAAGTAATGCAGAGCTTGCGCGACGCGTTAATTTATCACCAGCTGCGATGCATGCGAGAATAAAAAGATTAGATGGAGAAGGTTTCATTGATAAGCAAGTAGCCATTTTAAATCAAGAAAAACTCGGTTTTGATTTGTTATGCTTCATTTTTATGAGTACAAATATTCATCAATCGGATAAACTTGACGTGTTAGAAAAAGAATTAGAAGCGATGCCTGAAGTGTTAGAGTGTCACTGTTTAACAGGAGAGTATGATTACTTATTAAAGGTTGCAAATCGTGATCGTAAAGAGCTGGAGCAGTTTATTAGAAAGCTGAATAAGCTTGGTATTACAAGGATACAGACGAGTTTAGCACTTCGTGAAATTAAATATTCGACAGTATTACCGATCCGAAATGAGGAACCGAGCATCGATTAGATTGCTTGGTTTTTTGTTTGTATAAATTGATTGACGAGGAGAAAGGAGAGATGTATTATTATATAAAATTATGTATTAAAATACGATTTGAGTTATAAATATTAATATCGGGGGCAAGGGGATAGAATATGAAAATCTTTAATGCGGTTACGAGTGATGTGAAGGAAATTTATAGTCTCATTGAAGTTTATGCAAAAGAGGGAGTGGTTTTACCGCGTTCTCTTTTATCTCTCTATCAATATTTACAATGTTTATATGTTGTGAAAAAAAGCGATGAGATTGTTGGGGTTGCTGGTTTACATGTGTTAGGGGAGGACCTTGCAGAAGTCCGTTCTTTAGTCGTTTCGCATACATATGCAGGGAAAGGAATCGGGCGTATGTTAGTGAACCATGTAATAAATGAGGCAGCGAAAATAAAAGTGAGCAGAGTCATTTCTTTAACATATGAAACGGGATTTTTTCAAAAGTGCGGGTTTGATTTTGTGAATAGAGAGGCGCTACCAGAGAAGGTATGGATTGATTGTAGACATTGTCCAAAGGTTGATTATTGTGATGAGGTGGCGATGATTCGATATGTTGGATGAAATTTTCAGAGAGAAAAAAGTCCCACTATTATTTACGTAATAGTGGGACTTTATATTTTAGGGGGAATTAAGAACTCGAATTCGTTTTTCTTACTGCAAAATTAAAAATGGGATTTTTAAGCTCATAGTTATAAGTAGAACCATCGACAAGCCCTACAACTTTATCACTATCGTAAAGATCAAGCATAAATTGTGCCATTTGTTTTGCAGTGTGGAATTTCGGTACAACATTATTGTATTCGAACTCATCAATATCAAATGAACGTTTTGCAAATTCTGTTTCAGTTGCAGCAGGTGCTAAAACTTTGGCTTGCAGTTTTGCACCTTGTTCTTTCAATTCGTGAGATAAACCTTCTGTAAATGCACTTACATAGAATTTCGTAGCGCAATACGTAACAGCATCAGCAACAATTGTGTATCCACCGCCTGATGAAATGTTAATAAGTTGCGTGCCATCAACCATGGAATAATCTCGAACGAAAAGTGAAGAGAGTATGGTTAATGCCTCTATATTTACATGTAACATCGTTTCAATTTTATTTAAATTTTGTTCAGCAATTGAGGCGAAATTACCAAACCCTGCGTTGTTAATCCACGTTTCAATTTGAAAGGCTTGTAGGTCTTCATAAAGCTTATAAACATTTTCCATGATAGATAAATCAGTTCTTCGAATAACAACATCTAATTCTGGATTCATTTCGTTAATTTTTAATTTTAATCTGTCTAATTCTTCTTGTCTTCGAGCTACAAGTATTAAATTTTTTCCACGAGATGCAAAGGCTAAAGCCGATTCATAGCCAATTCCAGAACTAGCACCAGTAATAACAGTGTATTTCATATAAAATCCCCCTAAGTTCAAATAAATGTATTATGGTTAGATTTTATTTGTTAGAGTATACTCTAAGTCAAATGTTTTTTATCAATTTGATAAGGCTATAAAATGTATGAGGATGAGTATGTGGAGGAGTGAGAGTATGTATACAATTAGCGAGGTGGCTAAATTAATAGGAGTGAGCACACATACACTACGTTATTATGAAAAGGAAAATATATTAATTGCAAATCGCGATACAAATGGGAATCGACTTTATGAAGAGTCACATATAAAGTGGTTGCAGTTTGTCATGAAATTAAAACAAACGCAAATGCCAATAGCGAAAATAAGAGAATATGCCAGGTTATATTTAGAAGGGGAGCATACAACCGAAGATCGTTTACAACTCCTAGAAGATCATAAGAAATCTATTCAGATTCAAAGAGAAAACTTAGTCATTACAGAAAAGATGCTTGAGAATAAAATTATTGCATACAAGGCATCTTTGGAAAATAAATAGAAAACATAATCCGTTCCTTAGTTATATGATAAAAATGGATTGGATCTCATAGTGTGCTGGCAAATAAAAAAGAGCAGCTAGCAAAAGCTAACTGCTCTATTAAAGGGATCTCTCCAAGGGGGAGTGGAGAAAATATTATGTTACTAGCAGTATTAACAGATTATTAGGAAATATACAAATCGGATGAAAGAAATTTTAAATAATCTTTCGGTATTGACAGTTTTTAAAATATTCATGTACAATATTTATGAATGACATTCAGTCATTTTTCAGCGGAAGGATATAGTTAGCTCGGAAATGGAACAAATATAATGGTAAATGAGGATGATAGTTGTTTTATATATAGTAGTGATGAAAGAGAATATTTTTTTAAAACAAAAATGACTGATAGTCAGTCATAAGAGGTGAGAGGTATGAAAAATAGAGCTTGGTTATATGTCATATTAACATGTATCTTTGAAATTTTTTGGGTGTTTGGTTTTAATACAGCCGATACTTGGTGGCATTGGATTATTATTTTAGGAGTTATCGCTGTTGATTTTTATTTTCTTTCTAAAGCGTGCGAACATCTTGCGACAGGGACTGTATATGCCATCTTTGCTGGAGCTGGTACTGTAGGTACTTTCTTAATGGATGTATTCCTTTTCGGCGGAAGTTTCAGCGTAGGAAAACTATTCTTTATCGTGATGGTTGTAGCTGGCGTTATCGGTTTAAAGCTAGCTGATAATAAAGAAGAAACTGTGGAAGGAGCTGCTTAAAGATGGGTTGGTTTTTCGTATTTTGTGCTGCAATTAGTGAAATAGTCGGTGTGATTGGTCTTAAAATGTACAGTAAAGATAAGACGTTAGCAAATGGAGCGATTTATATAGGTGGATTTGCTACATCCTTTGCATTCTTGTATACATCTTTCTTATTTTTACAAGTGAGTGTCGCGTATGCGGTTTGGATTGGTATTGGAACAGCTGGTGCCGTGTTATTAAATATGTTCCTGTTTGGTGAGTCGAAAAGTAAAGCACGTATCATTAGTGTAGCTCTTATTGTATGCGGAGTGACAGGATTAAAGGCTCTTTCGTAAAGATATACTACATTTAATCTCCTAATTATTTATTAGGAGATTTTTATTATTAAAAAATGATTTCCTCTTAGAGTTCACTATCATTGACAGTACAATCGATTATCTTATAAAATGAGTGACAGTCATTCAATACGCGTTTGAAAGGGTTTAGATGATGAATAAAAAAGAAAAAATTGTCTATGCAGCTATTGAAGTGTTTCAGGAAAAGGGCGTTGAAAAAACGAAGATTTCTGATATCGTGAAATTGGCGGGCATTGCACAAGGAACTTTCTATTTATATTTTCCTTCTAAGTTATCTGTTATGCCTGCAATAGCAGAAGTGATGGTTGAAAAGATGATATTGGCAGTAAAGGAAAAAGTGCAAAATGATGCGCCTTTCTCAAGTAAAGTGACGCAAGTAATAGATGCGGTGTTTCACTTTATAGCGGAATATCGTGAAATACAAGCTTTAATGTATGCGGGTCTTGCATCTACAGAACATATAAAAGAATGGGAAGCTGTGTATGAGCCTCTTTATATGTGGTTAAGCGAATTTTTAAGTGAGGCGAAAGAAGCTGGTGAAATTCGTAATTCGGTTCACGCGGAGCGAACAGCGAAGTTATTTATTGCTCTTGTTGAATCAGCAGCGGAACAAGTCTATTTATATGATCATAAAGATGATGAGCAAGTCGAGCTACAAAAGGCAGAAGTACTAGATTTTTTAACACATGCACTACATATAAAGAAATAGTAAGATGAACCTGTCTGAGAAGGTAGGTTCATCTTTGAGGAAAACTGAATGATAGTCATTCACCTAATACGTATGTATGTGTGAAAGGATAGAGTGAAATTCTAATGAGTGGGGCATCTTCACTCATTATTAGCCCACAAAGAGCAGGATAAAGAAAAAGCTTCTTGGGCATTATTTTTTGAGAGGAATTTACGGGAAGAGGTGTTAAAAAGTGAAGAAACCGATAAAAGAACAAAAGATGGTATTGGTCATTCTTTTGAGTAATATATTTATTGCTTTTTTAGGGATTGGATTAATCATTCCGGTTATGCCGTCCTTTATGAATGATATGGGTTTAACAGGGAAGACGATGGGTTATCTCGTTGCAGTGTTTGCAATGGCTCAGCTTATTGCTTCACCTATTACGGGTCGCTGGGTCGACCTTTATGGTAGGAAGAAAATGATAATCATTGGATTATTTATTTTTGGTGTTTCAGAGCTGCTTTTTGGATTAGGAACAGATGTATGGATGCTCTATGCAGCGAGGGTGTTAGGCGGAATTAGTGCTGCGTTTATTATGCCAGGTGTTACGGCATATGTTGCTGATATTACATCTATGCAGGAACGTCCAAAGGCGATGGGATACTTGTCTGCGGCGATTAGTACCGGATTTATTATAGGGCCTGGAATTGGCGGGTTTATTGCAGAATACGGTATACGTGTGCCGTTTTTCGTTGCAGCAGTAATTGCCTTTGTAGCATGTGTGATTTCGATTTTTATTTTAAAAGAACCATTAACGAAAGAAGAGCTTGCAGAGATTTCTTCTAATACGAAAGAATCAAGTTTTATTGGGGATTTAAAGAAATCATTACATCCAATGTATGCAATCGCATTTATTATCGTATTTGTACTCGCATTCGGATTATCAGCGTATGAAACTGTGTTTAGTCTGTTTTCTGATCATAAGTTTGGATTCACACCGAAAGATATCGCGGCAATCATTACAATTAGTTCAATCTTTGGGGTAGTTGTGCAAGTCTTTATGTTTGGCAAATTGGTCGACATGTTTGGTGAAAAAGTGTTAATTCAAATATGTTTAATTGTAGGTGCAGTATTAGCGTTCGTTTCAACTGTAGTCTTTAATTATTGGATTGTACTTCTCGTTACTTGCTTCATTTTCTTAGCATTTGATTTACTTCGTCCAGCTTTAACGACGTTTTTATCAAAAGCAGCTGGAAAAGAGCAAGGATTCGTTGCTGGTATGAACTCGACTTATACGAGTTTAGGAAATATCGCAGGACCAGCGATGGGCGGAATATTATTTGATATGAATATTCATTATCCATATGCATTTTCAGGAGTTGTTTTAATAGTGGGTCTCGGTATTACATTTATGTGGAGAGAGAAACAGCTAGCTGAGAGTTTTGCGAAGTAATGTAGTGAATTACGTAAGCCCCTTACCATTGTTATGGTAAGGGGCTTTTTGTTTATCAAGCTATTGGAGCTAGGGTCGATAAATTTTCACTTTATAAACTTAATCCAAACCGTTTTAATTCAATGAAAATCCCTTCTAATTGCTTTCCTTTATCTGTTAATGTGTACTCTACACGAGGCGGAACTTCTGGATATACTTTTCTCGTTATAATGCCTTGAGATTCTAGTTCTTTTAGTCGAAGCGATAATGTTTTCGGACTAATGCCATCCATTGATTTTTGTAAATCACTAAAGCGTAATGTTCCTTCGATAAGAAGATCGCGAATGATTAAAAACGTCCATTTTGTACGAATTACATCAAGGGTTTTAGCGATAGGACAAGGTATGCCAGGTAAACCTTTCGTTAATTCAACTGGATCTATATTGTTCATGGAACTAGCCTCCATAAAATTTTTTTGAATGAATTTGCTTTATAGTATCACAAAACTATATTTTTGGTAACTATATGAAAAAAATATCACTACTTCCATAAAGGAAGTTAATGCATATACAATAGCAATACGAAATAAAAAGGGTTTGTATGAAGGAGAGGTGATTACCCTAAGTATGAAAAAGTTATTTGTATTTTGCAGTTTTTTCTTCATGTGTATTGTGCTTGTAGCGTGTAGTGGGGAACAAAAAACTGAAGTCCAGTTATTAAAAGAAATGCCAAAGCCAAAAGCAATGACAATTGATCCCTCACTAAGTAAAAAAGAAGCGACAGAAATGGTTCATGCAGCGCAGCGTTTTTATGCATTTTGGGATACAGGTAAAGAGGAGCTTATTCCGCAGACGGTTACTGAAAATTTTTTCGATAACACACTGCCGAAAGGTCGACCACAAGGAACGGAAGGATTAAAGCTTGCGGCGCAAAACTTTCGTAAAGTCGTTCCTGATATACATTGCGAGATTGAAGATTTATTAGTCGTTGGTGATAAAGTAACAGCTCGTCTTTCTTTTACAGGAACTCATAATGATAAGAAAATCAATTTTTTTGCAATTGATATTTTGCATGTGAAGGATGGCAAGATAACGGAAGATTGGCATTTAGAAGATAATCTTACGCTGAAACAACAACTTGGGTTAATAGCTGAAGAGTAAATTATATAGGAGAGAGAAAGCGATGAAAAATATATTCATTATAAATGGACATGAAAAATACGGTACGAAAGAAGGACGTTTAAATAGAACGTTAGTTGATTATATGGTAACGGTATTAAGCGAGAAGCATCATGTGAAAACAACAACGATTCAAGATGGCTACAGTATTAAGGAAGAACAAGAGAAGTTTTTATGGGCCGATGTTGTAATTTATCAAACACCAATTTATTGGTTTAGTGTTCCTGGATTATTTAAAACGTATATGGATGAAGTATATGAATATGGCTTGTTCTTTAAAGGTGCTGATGAATATGGAACAGGTGGTTTATTAAAAGAGAAAGAGTATATGTTTTCTACAACTTGGAATGCGCCTGAGAAAGCATTTGGAGATAAGACGAAGTTCTTTGAGGGAGAAAGTTTAGAGTCAGTGCTTAGTCATTTACATCGCGTGCAAAAGTTTCTTGGGATGAGTTCGTTAAAGAGTTTTGCTTGTTATGATGTGGTGAAGAATCCGAATATTGAGCAGTATTTAGAGAATTTGAAGAACCATTTAGAAGAATTCATTCAATAATTACAGCCATTCCCGTATTTAATGCGGGGATGGCTGTATCCATAACTTCGCAAAATTTGCCGAGCCGAATGAATCAATTGTTACATTTTTTAAAGAAGAAGGGTATGTTTTTTCTTTTTAAAATGGATCCACTTCAGCTAAGTTTTGAGTGGTACTAGGCTGTAGCAAAAGATTTTTTAACGTTCCTACTTCAGAAAGAGCTACTAATATGTAGCCACTAATCAGTATAATAAGCCCAATGACGCGTAACGTTTGTAAGCTCACTTCATTATTATTCGTTTCCGTTGGATTTGGGGGCGTTGAAGGTGGATTATTGTTCATAGCTAGGCTCCCATCTTTTTTATCTATATATGTGTAAAATTATTATTTAACTTATGGATAGGAATCGTGTAGTCATTTTCACTATATGAGAACTGCCTATGAAAAGTGATTAGAAATTTGGGGACGAAAAAGGGGTGAATCCAAATGTCATTAAAAATGATATTCTTTTTTATTTTTCATACAAATAAAAAGGTTAACCAAAGTAGCTAAATAGCTATTTTGGTTAACCTATAATAACTATCCTAATATACGCAACGATTCTTCAATAAACGCTGGGATGTCCTTTGGTTGTCTACTTGTTACTAGCTGATTTTGGCATACGACAACCTCTTTGTCATGAAAATTTCCACCGGCATTTTTCAAATCGACCGCAATGGATTTATATCCAGTCACATCGCGTCCTTCAAGTGTTTGTGCAGTGATGAGTAATTGGGGGCCGTGACAAATAGCAAAAACAGGTTTTTTCGAATCCATAAATGCTTTGCTAAAGCGAACAAAACGTTCATCTGCACGAAGTATATCTGGGGAAAATCCGCCTGGTATGAAGAGGGCATCAAAGTTCTCTGGAGTAACATCATCAATACTTTTATCAATTACGACTTCACTTTTTCCTTGTTTACCGTGTACCGTTTTACCTTTTTCCATTTCAATAGTTGTTAATTCATATCCCTTTTGATTAAAAGCTGCTACTGGCTCTGTGTATTCTGTATCCTCGAAATAATCCGTTATTAAAATAGCAATTTTTTTACTCATTGCAATCAGCTCCTTATATTATCGGTTCCAGAATCATCTTTGGGTAATGTCTTTTATAAAGTGAAACTTTAATTCATATTTTTTCATTCCCTCCAGTTCCTTTGCCCTGTTACTTTAATACATACCCTTTTTGTTAGGGCGTAAACATGTATGATCATTTTTGTATGTGAAAATCATAAAATATCGGTTGTTTCAGTAATTCTTGTTTGAGGAAGAAAAATAAAAAAGCCAAGGAGATAATTTATCTTCTCCTTGGCTTTAAGATAATTCCTTTCGTTAAAACGCAGAAACGCGTTGCTTCGTTTTTGGTACAATAATAAATTTGATCCAGAGTACTCCGATAATCATAATGATAAGGCTATGTAAAAATTGCCCTGTAGCAATGAGTATAACAATTGAAAATACAATGAGTTGAATGCTTAGTAATATAAAGATTAAGCGAAGAAATTGGTTCATTCGTTTTTCAGTATCAATCGGATATAATGCTACGATAATATTTCCCGAAAAATATTTCCACAGGGAACGGAGCTGCATAGAAATCATATATAGAACGATGTAAGCGATAGCGCCTTTTACGTATATGTTTGGTATAAAATATAAGGCGAAGGCACCGATCAACCCTAAACGAATATATATACCGAAATAATCATTCCCGCGTAAAAATGCTAGTGTATGTAAATAGAAGAAAGTTGCTCGTTTTTTATGTAATAAAGGTTCAATCCAATTTGTAAGCCATTTTCTTTTATTTACTTGCTTATTCAGTTGCGGAACATCGGTAAAAATGCTAGCAAATTGATAAAAACGAACGTCCATTTTTTCTTCTTGTTCGATTATGTAATCCCACGGTATTCGTTTTGTAGGCTGTTTTTTCGTATATAGAAGTAGGAAAGCAAGTAGTAAGAGTAATCCGCCTAATATGAGAACATGTGCCGAGTAAAACAGCATGTAAATGATTAGGGCGTTACAAGCAACACGGATGATCAGCCATATACTTTTTTCATAACTATCACGCCACATCCAATGTGTATATATATTCCAAGCTTTCGTAATCATTAAAACGATAAAGATTGTACATAAGAAAGGTACCGTTAATTGTAATGATTGCAGTGCAAGTGGAACGAGAATAAGGAACGTAAATAATAATGGGAAAAGCTGAATGATGTAATTATATAGAAGAGATTTTTTAAAATAAGATGTTAGTTTCTCTTCTAATGCAAGCAAATAGACAGCATCAGGTTTTTGAATAAATGTACGGATAGGACATTTCGTTATAATCGCTGTTAGGACGATTGTAATAAGTAATAAAGATAGTCCTTTAGAAGGACCTGTCTTAAGAAACTTTGCATAATAGTAAGCACCTATACAGGCAACGAAGATAAAGCTATATAGTAAACCGTTAATCATACGTGCAAAGTATGTAATGATGTTTTGCATATGTTGTTGGAAGCGGCTGCTCCATAGTGATTCGATTGACATGTTTTTCACCTCTTTTTTCTATTATATATGTTTTATAAAAGAAAAAACGAGCAAATTGCGTTACGCAACTTGCTCGTTTTTCTTTTCGTTATTTTTTTTCTCATCACGATTCATTAATGGATAGAAAGCAAATCCGATTACGAATAAACCAATTCCGAGAAGGAACGTTTTTATATCGGATGCGCCGGTTTTAATAACCCATAGTGCGTAGCAAAGTGCGATTACTGCGACTATGCCATCTGTAATTCTTGCCCGCATTTCATTTTTATATGTTTCACCAGTAGCGACTAGTTTTAACTGGAAGATTGGTGAAACGAGATATGGAATGAGGTAAGCTAGTGTTGATACGGTAATAACGAATGTATAAGCTTCCGCAATGGTTCCTGATAATGTTGAGAATAAGAACACTTGCGACATAATGTTTGTTAATCGTAATGAGTAAATTGGACTTCCTTTTTTATTTGTTTTCGTGAAGAAGGAAGGGAAGAAACCTTCTTTTGCTGCTTGATACGGTACTTCTGAGCTTAATAAAATCCAGCCTAATATAGAACCGAATAGGGAAGTAAGAGCAAGTAATGCCATCAGTTTCCCGCCGCCATGACCCATCGCAGCATTCAATGCGTCTGCTAATGGACGTTCAGAAGCTTGTAATTTATCAACGTGAAGTACACCCATTGTTAAAATTGTAATTCCTAAGTAAATCGCAACTGTAATAAGTAACCCCGCAACTGTTGCGCGTTTTACTGTTTTAGGAGAGGTAGCACGGTTTGATAAAAGTACTGCTGATTCAATTCCGATAAATGCCCAAAGCGTTGTAAGAGCGGCTAAGTTTACTTGTGAAAGAAGGCCGTGTGATACACCTGATTTATCGATCATCGGTGTGTACCATTGTCCAAATTTAGAAGCTTCGAATGCAAATAACGTAACGACGATGAATAAAAGGAATCCCGTTACTTTCGTTGTTGTTGCTAAGAAGTTTAACTTTCCAGCTCCGCTTACACCGTTTGTTAATATAATATGAGTTCCCCAAAGTAAGATGGAACAAATAGTAAATGTAATTAGTTTTCCAACTTCTATGTTAAAAGAACCGATTGAAAATAGTAGTCGTGTATCTTTCATAATTGGGAAGAAGAGTGATAAATATCCCGCGAAAGATGTAATGATGGCAACGTTACTTGCCCAGTTTGCAACCCAATATCCCCATACCATACTGAAACCAGCCATTTTTTTCTTTTTTGGTGTTGAGAATAAAGCATATGCATGACTTTGTGGTCCTGTCGTTAAATCAGGACGACGAATTGCTAAATTACCGAAAACAAGAGCTAGCATTAAAACACCAAACCCTGTTGTTAACCAAGCTAAAGTGACACCGAGAGGGCTTGCTGTTTGTGCTAACGTACTTGGCACCATGAAAATACCAGCGCCAACCATGTTACCGACAACGAAAGCTGTTAGTACCCAAAAGCCCCATTTTTTTTGTTGCATAGAAAATACCTCCAAAGTTAGTATAACCAAGTCAAGCGAGGAGATATGTATGTCTTCTTAGTAGAGAAGAGAAGTCCCAAACAAAACAAAAAAAGCACGTAATTTGCCGCTACATGCTTTCTATCTTATAAGAAACCCACGACATACCTCTCGATAGCTCTCCACAAACGAAACGTTTGTGACAGTTCTGCACTTATTAAATGCAGACCCAGCAAGCGTGCATGGTGGACACAACTTACTTCGGCAATCATTCCTTTCTCATTCCTTCATCAATGCCACTACATCTCCTGAAACGATACTCTTAATGATTGCAACCTCTACCTCACCGAGATACGAATGAGGATTTAAATATTAAATTAACGTCTTTAAGAGTAACAAATGAATTTTTATACGTCAATGGATATAGTAATAATCAGATTATAGAGAAGAGTTTGTGATTAGGAATGGATAATTATTTGATATAAAAAGAAGCTGATCTAAAACTAGATCAGCTTCTACATATAGGATTAAACTAAGTTTAATACAGTTACTTTTTCACGTGTCATAGACTCAAGGCTCTTACGAATACCTTGTGCGCCCATACCTGAACCTTTTACACCGATGAATGGGAAGTGGTCAGGGCCGCGCTCTGTGCGTCCGTTAATTTGAACAGAACCAGTTTCGATTTTGTTAGCAATTGCAAATGCTTTGTTAATGTCTTTTGTGAAGACACTTGCTTGCAGACCGAACTCTGATTTGTTAGCAATCTCAATTGCTTGCTCATCTGAAGAAACACGGATGATTGGAAGGATTGGGCCGAATGGCTCTTCCCAAGCAACTTTCATTTCTTCTGTTACGTGGTCGATTAATGTTGGATAAATTAAGTTACGCTCACGTTTGTTACCGATAACAATTGTTGCACCTTTTTCAACAGCGTCATCAACTAAACCTTGAACGAAGTCAGCAGACTTGTCGTCGATTAATGGAACGATTGTGCTGTCTTGTTCTGGAGATCCAACTGATAGCTCAGCTACTTGCGCTTTTAATAAGCCAACAAGCTCGTCTGCTACGTTTTCGTGTACAAGTACACGTTTAATAGCTGTACAACGTTGACCAGAGTAAGAGAATGCACCGCTTACGATATGGTTTGCAGCATCTTGTAAGTCAGCATCTTCACGAACGATACCAGGGTCTTTACCACCAAGTTCTAATACAAGTGGAATCATTGCAGCTTTTTTCGCTAAATGTTTACCTGTGTTTGTACCACCTGTGAACGATACCATATTGATACCTTCGTGCTCTACTAAGTAGTCACCAATTACAGAACCGCGTCCTGTAGCTACGTTTACAAGACCTTTTGGAAGGCCAGCTTTATGAAGTGCTTCAACCATTTTAATACCGCTAATTGCACCTTGAGTTGCTGGTTTGAAAATAACAGCGTTACCCATAATTAATGCTGGTGCAAGTTTTGCAGCAGATAAGTTTACTGGGTAGTTAAATGGTGCGATTGCTAATACAACACCAAGTGGTGCGCGTTGGATGATCGCAAGTTTCGATTTCGTTCCGCCAGGGAAGCTATCGCCCATCATGCTTTCTCCGTGCATATGAAGAGCTTCTTCAATTGTGTAACGAATGAAATCAGCTGTACGAACAACTTCTTTCTTCGCATCTTTATATCCTTTACCGACTTCTTTCATAATGATATCGGCAATTTCATCTTGCATATTTACGAGCTCATCAGCCCATTTATATAAATATTTTGCGCGATCTTGTAGAGAAGCTTCCGCCCATGATTTTTGAGCTTCTTTTGCAGATGCAATTGCTTCATCTACTTCTCCGCGAGTAATTGCTTGTACTTGTCCAATTACTTCGTGTAAGTATGGAGATGGAATTTCGATTGTTTCTCCTGAAGAGCTTTCTCTCCATTCTCCGTTTAAATAAAATTTGTACGTATTGCTAGTTGTCATGATTAGTCCTCCTAAAATAGCAACTTGTAAGAGTGAGTATAAGGTGATTGTAGGGTGTTTGATAACATTTTTCAAATGAAATGTTTGTGAAAACGATTTCTTATTCTTTTTTTGTTTTGTATGCCCTTTCTTACAGAAGATTCCCTTATTTCAAAATGATGTAGCGTATATTTTTATTCGGTTTGTAAAAAAAACAATTGACAGAATACTCAATAAAGTTGTAAGATTATAAATGGAAAATAAATGAAGGGGGTGTGCGTAATGATTGTAATCGTAAATGTAATGGGCTTAGCTCTGTTAAATGGCAGAAAACATTCATATCATTACGCAACCCGTACGGATATATAGGGCATCTTTGTCTTATGAAAAGCGTACGTTGCGTATATCGTAACGTACGCTTTTATGCATTTTTGTGCATATCGTCAAGCGGCGGTATGCTTTTTTTTGTTTATTTTCCCTTGTTTGGTTCCGATAAAAAACTTTGGAAGGTGGAAAAATGTGATGAGATTGTATGGGTTACGAAATGTAAATGTGATGGGTCTAGATAGTGGATAAAGAAATGGGAGTGAAACGAGAACGAGAGGGGAGAGGTTACATTGTTATCAGTATTACTAAAGTTAAAATGGTTTTTTAAAGAGCATTGGAAGAGATATAGTATCGCCATTGGAGCTCTTTTAATTGTAAATATAGTTGAAGTCATTCCCCCGAAAGTGTTAGGGGTTACGATTGATAATATAAAAACAGGAACGTTAACGAATGCGGCGATTATACAATTTATTCTTATTTTAATAGGGGTTACGGTAATTGGATATGGTCTTACTTTCGTTTGGCAACATCAGCTGTTTGGGGGAGCATTCGTACTGGAGAAGACGATGCGCTCCAAATTTATGGGGCACTTACTTAAAATGACACCGACGTTTTATCATAAAAATCGTACGGGTGATTTAATGGCGAGAGCGACAAATGATTTAAAAGCAATTGCTATGACAGCTGGTTTCGGTATATTAACGCTCGTGGATTCGAGTTTATATATGCTTACGATTGTCTTTATGATGGGATTTACAATCAGTTGGGAGCTTACATTTGCGGCGCTTATACCGCTTCCGATTATGGCGTATGCGATGAACATATATGGAAAGAAATTGCATGAGAGATTTACCGTTGCGCAAGATGCGTTCGGAGATATGAATGATAAAGTACTTGAATCGATCGCTGGCGTGCGCGTTATTCGTGCATACGTACAAGAGAATGCAGATGAGGGAAGGTTTCATCAGTTAGGAGATGACGTCTACGAAAAAAATATGAAGGTAGCAAGAATCGATGCATTATTCCAGCCGACTGTGAAAATGCTTGTCGGTCTTAGTTATTTAATTGGTTTAGTGTACGGCGCGTATCTTGTATTTCAATCAAAGGTAACACTTGGCGAACTCGTTTCATTTAACGTGTATTTAGGGATGATGATTTGGCCGATGTTTGCAATTGGCGAATTAATTAATGTTATGCAAAGAGGAAATGCATCATTAGACCGTGTGAATGAAACGTTAGCGTATGAACCAGATGTCAAGAATCCGAAAAATCCAAAGCTTGTACAAGAGCCGGACTATATTCAGTTTGAGGATGTTTCCTTTTCATATCCTTCATCGACTGGAGAAAATTTGAAAAAGGTTTCGTTTACATTAAAACAAGGGGAAACGCTTGGGGTTGTTGGAAAAACAGGAAGCGGAAAAACGACGCTCGTACGTCAGCTTCTTCGTCAATATCCGCTTGGAGATGGGGATATTGCAGTCTCTGATGTGACGTTAGATAAAATAACGAATGAAAATGTACTCGGGTGGATTGGGTATGTACCTCAGGAACATATTTTGTTCTCCAAAACAGCGAGGGAAAATATTTTATTTGGAAACCGAGAAGCGACGGAAGAAGAACTCGAGAAAGCGATTGAAATTGCGGCGTTTACAAAGGATTTAGAGTTTTTACCAGAAGGGTTAGAAACGCTCGTCGGAGAGAAGGGTGTTTCTTTATCAGGAGGGCAAAAACAAAGGATTTCAATTGCGCGAGCTGTTATTCAAAATCCGGAAATTTTAATTTTGGACGATTCTTTATCAGCTGTTGATGCTCGTACGGAAGCAGCGATCATCGAGAATATAAGAACAGAAAGAAGCGGAAAGACGACGATTATTACGACGCACCGTTTATCTGCCGTACAACACGCGGATTGGATTCTCGTTATGGATGAAGGTGAAGTAATGGAAGAAGGTACGCATGAACAGCTTATTCAAAGCGGAGGCTGGTATGCGGAGCAGTTTGAAAGACAACAAGGGGAAAGTGAAAGTGCGGATAGTGGGGTGAAAATATGAGCGTATCAAAACGATTGTTTCAATATGCGATGAAAGTAAAAGGGACGATTTTTGCAGCGATGCTAATGTTATTTATTTTCGTCATCGCAGAACTTGCTGGTCCTTTCGTCGCGAAAACGATGATTGACGATCATATCGTCGGGATAGAGAAACCTTGGTATGAAACAGAAAAGAGTGAAGAGGCTGTTTCGTATAATGGCGCCTTTTATAAGCGAAGTGATCGCTTCCAGGAAGGTGAGAAAAAAGGAAAAGAAGTACGCGTAATGCAGGTCGGTTTTCAATATTACTTTGTGCCAAATAAAGTGAATGCTGAAGGGTCACGTACTGTAAAAGGTGATATGATTACCGTTCAAAATGGTAAGGCGGTGCAAGTGTATAAAGCGAAAGCATTAACGAAAGAAGAAGTGTTTGCTTTTTATAAACCAGAAATAAACCCCCTATTATTACTTGGTGGTGGCTACTTCGCTTTATTAGTAGTCGTTTCATTATTTGCATACGGAAAGCAATTTTTCCTACAGAAGGCAGCGAACAAAATTATTCAAATTATGAGGGAAGATGTCTTTTCTCATATTCAAACGTTGCCGATTCGTTATTTCGATCATTTACCAGCAGGGAAAATTGTATCACGTGTTACGAATGATACGGAAGCCATTCGTGATTTATACGTAACGGTACTGGCGACATTCGTTTCTAGTATCATTTATATTATCGGGATATTCGCTGCGCTATTTTTACTCGATGTAAAATTGGCGACGTTATGTTTACTTATCATCCCGATTTTAATTGTGTGGGCGATTCTTTATAGAAAGTATGCATCTGTATACAACCATAAAATGCGTTCACGTTTATCTGATATTAATGGAACAGTTAATGAATCCATTCAAGGTATGCCAATTATTCAAGCGTTCCGTCAAGAGCGTGAAACGAAAAAAGAGTTTGAAGAATTAAATGGCGATTATTTTAAATATCAAAATAAAATTTTGAATTTAAATGCAGCAACTTCTCATAATTTAGTGTCTGTATTAAGAAATATAGCTTTCACAGGTGTGATTTGGTACTTCGGTGGCGCTTCATTAAGTGCTTCAGGCGTCATTTCTCTAGGGATACTATATGCGTTCGTTGATTATTTAACACGATTGTTCTCACCAATTACAAATATGGTAAATCAGCTTGCTAACTTGGAACAATCGCGTGTTGCATCAGAACGTGTTTTTGAATTGTTAGAGGAAAAAGGGGAAGCAGTAGAAGAGGAACGTATGCCTCGCTTACAAGGAAATGTAAAGTTTGATAATGTGTCGTTTTCTTATAATGGAAAAGATGAAGTACTAAAAAATATTTCTTTTGAAGCGAAACAAGGCGAGACAGTGGCACTTGTCGGTCATACTGGATCAGGAAAAAGTTCCATTATGAATGTACTCTTCCAGTTTTATGAGTTTGAAAAAGGGAAGCTGACGATTGATGGTCACGATGTAAAAGCGATGCCGAAACAAGCAACGCGTGAACATATGGGAATCGTACTGCAAGATCCGTTTTTATTTAGCGGGACGGTCGCTTCTAATGTAAGCTTAGAGAACGAAAAAATTTCAAAAGAGCGCATCGTAAAAGCATTGCGTGATGTTGGTGCGGAACGGTTTGCGAACAATATAAATGAAGAAATTACAGAAAAGGGAAGCACGCTTTCCACTGGAGAACGTCAGCTTATTTCGTTTGCTAGGGCACTCGCTTTTGACCCAGCCATTTTAATTTTAGATGAAGCAACGTCTAGTATTGATACAGAAACAGAGGCGATGATCCAACAAGCGTTAGAAGTTGTGAAAAAAGGAAGAACGACATTTATTATCGCTCACCGTCTTTCCACAATTAAAAGCGCAGATCAAATTATTGTACTTGATAGAGGAACAATTTTAGAAAAAGGCTCTCATGATGAACTAATGAAAAAGCGTGGGCGTTATTACGATATGTACAAAACGCAAATGGAAGGAAACCAGAGCGCCTAATATGTATGGAGGAGAACTTGCGATTTTTGCAAGTTCTTTTTTTAGTGAATCATGACAGTTAAATAAGAAGTATTGTTTTACCTTTTTATCTATAAATGCTATATTAAAAAATGTTACTTATTTTTTGTATGTAGCGTTATTTTCCCCTTTTGTTTGATTATGAAGAAAAAGGATAAACTAAATAAGAACATTTTCATTGAAAAATTGTTCAAGATTGCATA
The DNA here is from genome assembly GCF_024712505.1 of Bacillus sp. IBL03825. Classification (NCBI taxonomy): domain Bacteria; kingdom Bacillati; phylum Bacillota; class Bacilli; order Caryophanales; family Bacillaceae; genus Bacillus; species Bacillus sp. IBL03825. The sequence goes on from NZ_JAMXKE010000001.1 coordinate 891,647, forward strand.
CAATCAATATAGTTTTTAAATTCCTATCAGAATACTTGGAGGATTACCATCATGAAAAAATTATTTTCAGTTCTTGCAGTAACTACTTTAGCGATCGGGATTGTAGCAGGCTGCGGCAAAGAAGAGAAAAAAGATACAGCTAGTCAAGATGCGTTACAAAAGATAAAACAAAGTGGTGAACTTGTAATTGGAACAGAAGGTACATATCCACCGTTCACATTCCACGATTCAAGCAATAAATTAACTGGATTTGACGTTGAATTAGCAGAAGAAGTTTCAAAACGTTTAGGAGTAAAACCTGTATTTAAAGAAACACAATGGGATAGCTTACTTGCTGGTCTAGATGCAAAACGTTTCGACATGGTTGCAAACGAAGTTGGTATTCGTGAAGATCGCCAAAAGAAATATGACTTCTCTAGCCCATATGTTTCATCTTCAGCGGTATTAGTTATTGCGAAGGATAAAGATAAACCTGCTACATTTGCTGATGTAAAAGGATTAAAAGCAGCACAATCTTTAACAAGTAACTATGCAGATATTGCTAAGAAAAATGGTGCGGAAATCACGAATGTAGAAGGATTTAGCCAAGCGGCAGAATTATTAAATACTGGACGCGTTGATTTCACAATTAATGATAAGTTATCAGTATTAAACTACTTAGAAACGAAAAAAGATGCAAAAATTAAAATTGTAGATACAGAAAAAGAAGCGTCACAAAGTGGATTCTTATTCCGTAAAGGTAGCGACAAGCTAGTACAAGAAGTAAATAAAGCGTTAGAAGATATGAAAAAAGATGGTACGTACGATAAAATAGCGAAAAAATGGTTCGGTGAAAATGTATCTAAGTAGTGCGCTGGTTTCAGATCGATTGTCTACTTGGATAGATATTATGCAGTCTTCCTTCATGCCTATGCTGAAGGAAGCTGTATTTACGACAATTCCATTAACGCTTATTACATTTATTATCGGGATTATACTTGCGACGTTAACGGCGCTTGCACGTATTTCAGGTAGTCGTATTTTACAATGGATTGCTCGTATCTATGTATCTATCATTCGCGGAACGCCACTTCTTGTACAGTTATTTATTATTTTCTATGGTCTTCCAACTCTTAATATTGAAGTTGAGCCATATACAGCAGCAGTTATTGGATTCTCGTTAAATGTTGGTGCGTATGCATCTGAAATTATTCGTGCTTCTATCCTTTCAATCCCGAAAGGACAGTGGGAAGCAGCTTACACAATTGGGATGACATACCCGCAAGCATTAAAACGTGTTATTTTACCGCAGGCAACGCGAGTATCTATTCCGCCGCTTTCGAATACATTTATTAGTTTAGTGAAGGATACTTCATTAGCATCGTTAATTTTAGTAACAGAAATGTTCCGAAAAGCGCAGGAAATTGCGGCAATGAACTACGAGTTTTTAATTGTTTATTTCGAAGCAGGTCTAATTTATTGGGCAATTTGCTTCTTATTATCTATTGTGCAACAAATATTAGAAAAACGTTCAGAACGTTACACTCTAAAATAACCCTTTCATAAAAGGAGTTTTTGTTTTTATGATTTCAATTCAACATTTACAAAAAAGTTTCGGAGATAATACCGTACTAAAACATATAGATTTATCAGTTGAGAAGGGGGAAGTTGTTGTTATTATCGGGCCATCGGGATCTGGTAAAACGACATTCCTGCGTTGTCTCAACGTGTTAGAAACGCCGAACGCTGGTAATATTCGCATCGGTAATAAAGAGCTCGACTTCTCTCAAAAAGTATCGAAGAAAGATATTGTCAATCTTCGTACGCAAACAGGTATGGTATTCCAGCACCATAATCTATTCCCTCATTTAACAGCACTTCAAAATGTAATGGAAGGGCTCATTACAGTGAAAAAGATGGGGAAAGAAGAAGCGAAGAAAAAAGCAAACTATTTCCTTGAAAAAGTTGGTCTTGCGGATAAAGTAGACTTATATCCGTTCCAATTATCAGGCGGACAACAACAGCGCGTTGGAATTGCTCGCGCGCTTGCGATGGAGCCGGAAGTATTACTATTTGATGAACCGACGTCAGCACTTGATCCTGAACTTGTTCAAGAAGTTCTGAAAGTAATGAAAGAACTTGCTAAAGAAGGCATGACGATGGTGATTGTAACGCACGAAATGCGTTTTGCGCATCAAATTGCGAACCGCGTTATTTTCATGGATGGCGGTGTCGTTGTCGAACAAGGTACACCAGAAGATGTATTTACAAATCCAAAAGAAGAACGCACGAAGAAGTTTTTACAAATGTTGCAGTAAATGAAGGAAGGTCTCAAGGCATATGCCTTGAGACCTTTTTGCCATATATATTTATTTTTGGAATCCGCCAAGGCTTTGCTCAGCCATTGCAACTAGACGTTTTGTAATTTCTCCACCAACAGAACCGTTAGCGCGAGCCGTAGAATCTGCCCCTAATTGTACACCAAATTCTTGAGCGATTTCGTACTTCATTTGATCGATTGCAGCTGTTGCTCCTGGTACTACTAATTGATTGTAAGAACTTTGGTTTGCCATAGGAATATATCCTCCTTAGAGTTAGAAAAATTTTTTTTGGTTGGACTAGCTGGATTTGAACCAGATTATCGCCCCGTTTGGCGCTAATCCATCGGTAATTAAGTTTGTACTCATAGTATGGATGTTACCTAGAAAGATATACGAAATAATAATTTGTAAATTTTGTAAAAAAATCTTAGTGATTTCGTAAATTATGAAATAAGAGTAATCGTTGTATTTTTTAGAAAGAAGGCTAAACTAAGAGCGATATGAAATATGGTTTTCTTTTTGTATCCCGCTATTGTGGGGCAAATCATTAACTTCTTATTTATGACTTACTAAAATTAAATCGGTAGCAATTTTATAGTTCTATTTTAAGTAGGGGGACAGGACGCTCCTATGCACGGCTAGATGCTCTCTTCAATCTGCTTGTAAATGATAACGTATGGAGGAATCGTGATGGGAATTTGCCCGCTTTGCAACGCATTAGAATCACAAACATATTCTTGTCAAAATTGCCAAGGTATACTCCAAGATTATGGGAAAACTGTAGATTACATAGACGATTATAGTGCGTATATGGATCAAGAATTATTAAGTGCAGTAGATGGTTTAACACATAGTAATTCACAAGAGTACTGCAATCATGTTTTTTATTGCGGGATGTGTAATGTGGAAACAGAGGTTGTAGTGAAACTTGTGTAAATAGAAAACTTCCACCTTATGAATGAGGTGGAAGTTTTTGTTTTCGTATTTGTGAGTGAATCATAGGGGATGGGATATGTTCGGTGTTTGATGGAGTTCCGGATTTTATTTGAGCCATTTTTTCTTTTGCATCGCGCAAAGAATGTTCAGTTAAGTAGATGGCATATTCGTAAAATAATTGGCGCGTCAGTTCACTTTGTTCTTTTAACTTTTCATCTTGGAATACAGTTCGCCCAGGTTTAGAGTTTGCTTCAAAGAGCCACGGGTTTTCTTGCGTGTCTAAACCGATATCAAAACCAATCTCTCCAATATTTCCGGTTACTTGTTCATCGAGCGCGTAACTGATTTGTAAGGCTGTATGTTTTAATTTATTTTCAATTTGAACTTGTTTCGTTGAATCCGGAAAAAGTTCTTGCAGTAATTTTGTATCGCCACCGCTATTTACATGCGTTGTTAAGCTACCTTTGCCAGCAATTTTTGCAACGATTGCACTGACCATCCATTGGCCAAAATGATTTTTATTTGTGTGAATGCGAAAATCAACAGGTTGCCCATCGAAGCGAAGTAAGGAAATACCTTGTTGTACGATAAATTTTTTTAAATCATGTCCTTTTAATACATGGTTCAGAAGCGTTTCTAATGATTGGTACTTTCTTAGTTTATTTTCTTCATTTTCGCGATAACGACAGTAGTAGCAATTCTCTGTTTGAGAGTAAAATATTTGATGAATGTTTCTCCCGAAGCTACCGTGTATCGGTTTCATGTAAACAGATTTATACGTGCCAAGAAAGCGTTCTACTTGTTCGAAATGTTGAAAAGCTTCCGTGTTTGGTAATAAGGGAATAATGGATTCATCTTTCATAAGAAGTTGATGCACTTCCCATTTATTGAAAAAGCCTGGATTAAACCATGGAATAGCATAGTCATGCTCTAATTTTCTTTTTGCTCTTACGATCGGTTTATAATTTTCGGCTTTCCGATTTGGTAATCGATCATAAATGACATTCGGTAAAGGGACTTTTTTCTTAATCCACTGTTCCTCTTGAAAGAAATACCCTTCAATTGTTTCGTCTGCCCAGTTTATATGTTGCACACCAAAAACAAATACAAATGGTCGCAAGGTGAATGGCGGCGTTAGTAACTCACTGAGAGAAGTTGAACGGTTTCCTAAAGGATTAGAAGAGTCATCGTTAAAACCAGTTGTGAAAATCCCGATTAACGGTCCGAAAATAATGGTTTCATTTTGCGTGAATGCATGGATAGTAGTGGAATGAGGAAGTAAAAGTTTCTCTGCAATTTGTTTTCCGATAATGATTTCGCGAGTAAAGGAATAATGAATTTTCACCTCTTCACTTGCAACATGGCGTACGCCGAAGGAAAGAGATGCAATTGGTGGTGTAATGGAAAAAATATAAGGTAAAGTAATACTATTTGGATGCTCATCTGAAATATTTAATGTATATATGTGCTCTTTCAAAATGGTGTTACCTCCTTTCATTATGGTGTGAAGCGACTAAACTTTAGTGGTCCGTGATATATTTTTTCGGCTAGTGCATCACTATGACGAATGTAATGTTCGTACGGGGGAATCGTGTTGACATACATAAGCCAAATTGCCCCTTTTTGATCCATAATGGTGGAAAGCTCTAGCTCGAATAACGAAGAATAAGATTCATCTAATGTTTGAAACACTTCATTTATAATGTCATGTAAAGCGTCTTGTAATAATTGTACACCGGTACTAGATAGTACGTATTTAATTTTTGAAAATGAATGCAGCGAGGAATCATCTGTTGCTGAAAGTAAAAGTTGATTCGGAAATGAGCTTTTTTGTATAAATTGGCCGATAGCAGTCCACTTCTGTTCTTTATTTTTTTGCAAAATGGTTCGAATATGAAGCGGGTATGTTAATTGATTTGGTGGTTGCAGCATTGTATGGGTGATGTAACGTGCTGATCGTATGTTAGATTTGTACCAAGATATAAATTCATCTGTCCGTTTGATTGGAGTAGAAGTATGATAGTCATCATTTATCGTATCGATATGAAACGTTTTATTTTTATAAGCGATCCGGTACAGACTTTCATTGGAATGTGTGTTAGTAGGCCGTATAATAATATCTTTTGTTTTTAATAACAGTTTGAAAATGTTTTGTATCGTTGCTATTTCGAATTTTGGTATATAAGGAGATAATTTTTTATTCGTGAGAAATAAATCATGTAGTTCGCTCAAGTCAATGAGTGTGTTATTTAAAAAGGTAGTGGAAGCACGGTTGTGTAATGAATGAATAATTGATTTTGCTTTGTCGAAGTCAGTTTCCTCGTTAAAAGAAGAACGATCGTAAATATAAGAAGGAATAGGGAATATTTGCTCTTTCCATTTTCCTGTATCTGTATCATAAATCAGACCAGAGACAAGATCTGTTTTAGGATCAATACCAAATGGCGTAAACTGGGCAACGACATTATGATAAAACCGAGCGCGTTTAGCGATTTCGGTGTAATACATTTGCTCATAATGAGGGTGAGAAGTTAAAATACCGAGAACCAACGAAATCACTCCTTTACTAACAAAATGTTGACATAATAGGCATAGCTATATATTGCAAATACGTTTTTATACCATTATACTTTTGTCCGTATGATGATATGCTATAGTTTTGGAGAAGCGAAAGGTTGATTGTAATGAATATATGGTTAAGTATGTTAACGACGACAGGGCTCGGAGCGATTATTGGAGGATTCACAAATCATTTAGCGATAAAAATGTTATTTCGTCCTCATCGCCCTATTTATATTGGAAAGTTTCAAGTTCCATTTACACCAGGGTTAATTCCGAAGCGCCGCGATGAACTTGCTGTTCAATTAGGAAAAATGGTTGTCGAACATTTGTTAACGCCAGAAGGAATCGGAAAGAAATTAACAAATGAAGAGTTTCAAAAAAGTTTAATTCAATGGACACAAGTAGAAGTGGATAAAGTAATTACGAATGAACAGTCGTTACGACAAATGTTAGAAAAATGGAACGTAGCGCATGTAGAAAAAGAAGCAACCGAGAAAATCGAACATGTGATTACAGAAAAAATAGAGGCATTTTTAGCAGAGTATTATACATATACATGGGAACAGGCTTTACCTCATTCTGTTCATGAAAAAATAGAGAATGCGATTCCAAATGTCTCGGCTTTTATTTTAGATCGAGGAATTCGTTTTTTTGAAAGTGAAGAAGGGAAAGCACGTCTTTCAAAAATGATTGATGATTTCTTTGCTTCTAGGGGAACGCTGCTTAACTTAGTCGGAATGTTTTTAGGAAATGTAAGTGTAGTGGATCGTGTACAGCCAGAAGTTATTAAGTTTTTAGGGCAAGATGGCACAAAGCAGCTTTTAACTGATGTACTGCAAAAAGAGTGGGAAAAGTTAAAAGGAAGAGATGTAAAAGAATTAGAAACGTTTGTAGAAAAAGAAATGATTGTAAGCTCCATATTGTCAGCAGTTAAAGTTGAAGAAACAGTGAATAAGTTTTTAAATCAATCTGTGCAGCAAGTATGTGAGCCAGTTCGAGAAACAATTATTGAAAAAGTGCTTCCAAGTGCAGTAACAAAAGGCTTGAAGTGGGGAACAGAAAACGTAGAGAGTATATTAAACAATCTCCACCTTGCGGAAATTGTCCAGCAAGAAGTGTCTACGTTTTCAACAGAGAGACTAGAAGATTTAGTGCTGTCCATTACGAAAAATGAACTGAAAATGATTACGTATTTAGGAGCACTATTAGGCGGGATGATTGGGCTCTTGCAAGGACTGTTACTGTTGTTTCTTAGATAATAAGGTGAGTACATAGAAATAAAAGTGAAATTTCTTCACATCTCTTGCATAGTTTGATATGGTAAGAAGAGGTGCGTATGTAAATGCACTTAAAAGGCAGTGTGAGCGAAAAGCGCTAGCCTTCTAAAGGAGGAAAAATAAAATGACAAAAAACATTCATGATGTTGCATATGAATTACAAAAAGCAATCGCTGAAAACGAAGATTTCCAAACATTAAAAGCAAGCTACGCAGCAGTTCAAGGTGATGCGGCTTCAAAGAACTTATTCGATGAGTTCCGTACAATGCAACTTGGCTTACAACAAAAAATGATGCAAGGTCAAGAAATCACTGAAGAAGATAACCAAAAAGCACAAGAAGTTGTAGCTCGCATTCAACAAGATGCTAAAATCACAAAGTTAATGGAAACTGAACAACGCCTAAACATCGTTATCACTGACGTTAACAAAATTATCATGCAGCCACTTGAAGAATTATATAACGCGCAACAACAAGCGTAATAGTGGAAGACGCTCCTGGTATGGGAGCGTCTTTTTTGTTTGTTATTTGTGGAAATACTCAGTCTCAATCTTCTTTTCCTTCAAAAACTTTTCAATTTCTTTTTGCTTCCTACCATTAACTTGCTCAAAGCGTTTTGTAAAAGAAAAATCAGTTTTGAATAAGTTACCATCTTGCGCGATTTTGTCTAATTCTTGCTCTAGTTCTACTGAAAGTGCCGTAGACGCTGAAATAAAATCATGAATTTCCTTCGAAGGCTGTTTGTAATCATCAGGGATCGTATTGTTACTAATAAAATCATGGAAATTCGCATCATTTTGTTTTGCTAAATCTACTAGTTGTTTTAATTTCTTTCGGTCGGATTCCGTGACTTCCTCGTCAGACATGGCTGATGAAAGTGGAACGATATTTTCGTCTAACTCCCCGCTATAATCTAAATACGTTTTTATATTTTGTTTCATTTCGTCTTCGTTAATCGTTACATTCTTTTGTGAGGAAGTGAATATAGTTTCTGGAATTTTAATCGTTACATCTTTAATAGATTCTATATCGTTTTCTTCCGTAGGTTGTGCACTGTTTGAACAAGCTGATAGAAATAAAATTGTAAGTAACATGAGTAGATATAAAGTATACTTCTTCATTTTAATCTCCTTTTATATTCATTATTATCTTTGTAAAATAGCTATATTCCATTTCAAATACTTTACTAAAGTTGCGTATAGATGTTTTACCATTTGGTAAGATATGACAGATATGAGCAAACCGCTGCAAAAAGCGATGAACACATTATAAACATCGGAATAACTAATTTGATGAAACCCTTTGAAAAATCCTAATCCTATTAATAAAATAGGTGAAATAATTAATAATGGAGTAGCAATGATAAGTGCTAGAAGGATCGGTAATAAAAAGAGTAATACGAAAAAGGCGATAATGATAAAGGTAAAGTTTAAAACACTTAAGCTCATAACAGAAAATAGTGCAGTTATCATATTTTTAAAGCTTCGTTTATTGTCAGCATTGCTTATTGCATAGGAAACAGTAAGTTCTTTCGCGATCGTTTTAGGGTTTCCTAGTTTTCTAGCAATTTCTTCTTCACATTTCCCATCTTGTTTACCACTGATAAAATGAGTTTCATACTCCGAAATAATATCTTTCTTTTCTACATTAGGCATATTCCGCAGGGAAGAACTAAGTTGTTCCAAAAATTCACTTTTGTTCATAACAATCACTTTCCTTTATAAAATGATGAATTACAAAACACATTCCAATTGCTGGGTATTCCAATATTTACAAATATATCATTTAGTATTGTTCTTTGCAAGGTACTGTAATGTTTTTAATACTGTGACTAGATGAAAGTTTTTCGTGCATTTTTAGATGAGATATAAAATTATTATTCTAGGATAAACAAAGGGTTGTAAGCGTATTCCTTAATGGTTGTCAAAAAACTGCCAAATTCATATTGTTGGAAAAATAATGCATTTGTAATATAATGATAAATAATACTTCACCACATTAATTAACTAGGTGAAATTAAAAATCTTTATTACACACATTATGAAATAAAGGGATGATTAGTTTGAGTACAGGTGTAAAAGCAAACGACGTGAAAACAAAAACAAAAGGAGCAGATCTTGTTGTTGATTGTTTAATTAAACAAGGTGTGGCACATGTTTTCGGTATTCCAGGAGCGAAGATTGACTCTGTATTTGATGTACTGCAAGAAAGAGGACCAGAGTTAATTGTTTGTCGTCATGAACAAAACGCAGCATTTATGGCAGCTGCTATTGGTAGATTAACAGGGAAACCGGGTGTATGTCTTGTAACTTCAGGACCAGGGACATCGAATTTAGCGACAGGTCTTGTTACTGCGAATGCGGAGAGTGATCCCGTTGTTGCTTTAGCTGGTGCAGTTCCACGTACGGATAGATTAAAGCGTACGCATCAATCTATGGATAATGCTGCACTATTCGAACCAATCACAAAATATAGCGTAGAAGTAGAGCATCCTGATAATGTGCCAGAAGCACTTAGTAATGCATTTAGAAGTGCGACTTCCACAAATCCAGGAGCTACTTTAGTAAGTCTTCCGCAAGACGTTATGACTGCGGAAACGACTGTAGAGTCTATCGGTGCGCTTTCTAAGCCACAGCTTGGAATCGCTCCCACACATGAAATTACATATGTAGTAGAAAAAATAAAATCAGCGAAATTACCAGTTATTTTACTCGGTATGAGAGCGAGCACGAATGCAGTAACGAAAGCGGTTCGTGAATTAATTGCTGATACAGAACTTCCTGTCGTTGAAACATATCAAGCAGCTGGCGCGATTTCACGTGAGTTAGAAGATCATTTCTTCGGCCGCGTTGGATTATTCCGTAACCAACCAGGTGATATTTTACTAGAAGAAGCAGACCTTGTTATTTCGATCGGTTATGACCCAATTGAGTATGATCCTAAATTCTGGAATAAACTTGGAGACAGAACGATTATTCATCTTGATGACCATCAAGCGGATATCGACCATGATTACCAACCAGAGCGTGAATTAATTGGCGATATCGCTTTAACTGTAAATAGCATTGCAGAAAAATTACCGAAACTTGTATTAAGTTCGAAATCAGAAGCAGTGTTAGAACGATTACGCGCGAAATTATCAGAACAAGCAGAAGTTCCAGACCGTGCTTCAGAAGGTGTTACGCATCCGCTTCAAGTTATTCGTACACTTCGTTCTTTAATTAGTGACGATACAACTGTGACATGTGACATCGGTTCACATTCTATTTGGATGGCAAGATGTTTCCGTTCTTATGAACCACGTAGATTATTATTTAGTAACGGTATGCAAACGTTAGGTGTTGCACTTCCTTGGGCGATTGCCGCTACTTTAGTTGAACCGGGCAAGAAAGTTGTTTCCGTGTCAGGTGATGGTGGTTTCTTATTCTCTTCGATGGAATTAGAAACAGCGGTACGTTTAAACGCACCGATCGTACATCTTGTATGGAGAGACGGTACGTATGATATGGTTGCGTTCCAACAAATGATGAAATACGGTAGAACATCAGCTACAGAGTTTGGCGATGTCGATCTTGTGAAATATGCAGAAAGCTTCGGTGCAAAAGGTCTTCGCGTTAACACGCCTGATGAATTAGAAGGTGTATTAAAAGAAGCACTAGCAGCAGACGGCCCTGTCATTATTGATGTTCCAATTGACTACCGTGACAACATTAAATTAAGCGAAAAATTATTACCAAACCAATTAAACTAATGGAGGCATGATTGAGATGACTGTTGCACAATTCATTGATATTGATGCAAAAAGAACGAAAACGAGTAATGAAGTATATCAAACATCTACAATGCTTGCGCTATTAGATGGTATATATGATGGTGTGATTAGCTTTGAGGAATTGAAAGAACGTGGTGATTTCGGCATCGGCACATTTGATCAATTAGATGGTGAAATGATTGCGTTTGATAACGAATTTTATCATTTACGTTCAGACGGTTCAGCAGAAAAAGTAGAACCGGAAGAAACAACACCGTTTGCGACTGTAACGTTTTTTGAAAAAGAAATGAGTTATACAGTAGAGCGCCCGATGAATCGTGAAGAAGTTGAGGCATTATTACATGAATTAATGCCAAGTAAAAACTTATTTTACGCTATTCGAATGGACGGTACATTCCGTGAAGTAAGAACGAGAACTGTTCCAAGACAAGAAAAACCGTATACACCGCTCGTTGAAGTGACGAAATCACAACCAATCTTTTCATTTAAACATACAGAAGGTACGCTAGCTGGATTTTGGACACCAGATTATGCGCAAGGTATTGGTGTAGCTGGTTTCCACTTACATTATATTGATGATGAAAGAAGCGGAGGCGGACATGTTTTCGATTATGTGGTAGAAAACTGTACGATCCAAATTTGTCAAAAGGCTCATATGCATTTAGCACTTCCAGAAACAGCTGACTTTATGGCGGCTGAATTATCAAGAGAAAATTTAGAGGATAATATTGCGACTGCGGAAGGCGCGGAGTAAAAAGGGAGAGACTGTTCCATTTTGGAACAGTCTTCTTTTATGAATATTTTTTGTTGAATCGTTTATTTCTTTGAAACAAACGGATGCCCTTCATAATAAAAACGCCACGGATAATGTACAGCTTCTTCTGCATAGTCGATGTTAATACGAGGACCTGCTGTTATTTGATATTGTGATGACATGTGTTCTTCTTCTCGGACGAGTTCAATATGTAATGTGTCACTTTGTAACGATACGCCGCGTTCTTCTAAAGTAATTCCGAGTGCACGGCATAGTTTGCCAGGACCGTTTGTTAAATTTTTATATTGTGCCTTCGTAACGTCTGTTTTGTTGTAACGTGCTAGTTTTATTTCTTCAATCCCGTCTACTGGTTCAAGGGCTCGAATGAGAATGCCTTGTGGGGTGCCAACTGGCGCTGTAATGACGTTAAAACAATGATACATACCGTAAATCAAATATACGTAAGCATGCCCCGGTGCGCCAAACATGACTTCTGTACGTTCCGTTCGTCTGCCGCCGTAACTATGCGCGGCTTTATCATCGGGACCTTTATATGCCTCTACTTCTACAATGATTCCGCTTCGTTTTATTCCATCTACAATATGTACAAGTTTTTGTCCAAGTAATTTCTTTGCTACTTCTAACGTATCGCCTTCATAAAAGGAAGGTGGTGCTTGCATTGTACTATCTCCTTTACTGAGTGTATATGTATATAGTAAACCAAATTTTCAGTAGTAATTCTAACTCGTTCTATTTGCTACATTTATTTCATAAATTATGGATAGAGTACAACAGCGAAGAGGGGGAGTGCGACATGATTTATCGCTTACTAGCTCTTAATATAGATGGGACACTACTATACAACAACGGAAAAATCGCAAAAGGATTAAGAGAAACAATTGAATTTGTGAAAAGAAAAGATGTATACGTTACATTATTTACGAGCCGTAATTTTCAATCCGCTCATAAAGTAGCAAAGGCGTTAAAATTAGATTCTATATTAGTGACACATGGCGGTGCTTTCGTTTCAGCAACTTTAGATAAGCCGTACGTTCAAAGAAGATTATCGGAAGAGAAGACGTTTAACATTGTGCAAGTGTTAGAGCACTTCGATTGTAACGTCCGCATTTCTCATGAACGGTTTTCAATTGGAAATCGTGAGAGAAATACACCAAACTTAATTGCGCGTACTGTATTATCAAGCGCAGATCCGTTATTTTATCCGGTTCAATTTGTAGACTCGTTAGGTGATGCACTTCGTGATCATCCAGTAGCGGCACCAAAAATTGATGTTATTTTCCAAAGTAAAGGTGAAAAAGAACGAGGGATAAATACATTAAGAAAAGCATTCCAAGATATAGAGTATGTTGATTGTGATTCAAAGCGAATAGAAATTTTGCCGCAAAATGTATCAAAATTACGCGGATTACAATTGCTTGGAGAGCATTTAAATATTTCGCTAAACGAAATGGTTGCGATTGGAGATAGTTTAGAAGATCTAGAAGTAATTGAAAATGTAGGGCTTGGTGTAGCGATGGGGAACTCGCCAGTAGAGTTAAAACAAGCAGCTGACTGGATTACACGTTCGAATAGTGAGAACGGTGTAGAGTATATGATTAAAGAACATTTTCGTAAGCAATTCCCGCTTCCATTTTTGAAGAATCATAAAAATACACCGAAACGATGAAAGAAAAACGTAGCTTTTGGCTACGTTTTTTTATTAGTTTTATTCGAAAAATGAAAACGTTTTACCGAATAAATTGTGTCTGAAGTTCATACAATTCACTTGAATCATTTAGAAAATTGTTGTAAAGTGGTTGATGTTGCCAAAATAGTTACACCACATGAAATATTCTCCAGATTAATTTTATTGAGCTCCATATGCAAAAATACTTCCGCATGATAGTTTCGTTCACGTATTATCTCAAAAATGAATTGTAGTAATTTTATTGATCAGTTGTAGAGTTTCTTGTTTTTATTTAAATGGATGATTTTAAGTTATTGTGAGTAAGCCTTGGTACATATGAAAGGTGCTTTTTTGTTTGGTTTTAGGAAGTTTAAAAGGGGGAATGAATTTCTTGAGGAAATCATTTAATCAAAAAATAAAAAAATTAAGTAGTAGTTTTATAGTTATGTTACTAGTATGTATGAATTTTTTAATCCATTTACCATATAAAGCAGAGGCAGCTACAACAGAATTAAAAGGTTTAGGTGATGTATCTTATTACAATGCAATCATTTTTGGAGATCATAGTGCAACGAGTGCGGATATTGAGGGTGCGATGGCTGTTCAAAAAAATATGAACGCATCAAGTTATACAGTCTTAGCGGCTGCAACGGGAGCGCATAACTTAGCTGGAGCAACATGGGTAGATGAAGGATATCCATCATTATTACTAGGTGGTCAATTTACGAAAGCGGGAACAGGACAAGTAATTATTCAAGATGGAACAGTGGCGATGACAAAAGATGGTGATCCAGAAGGTGCAATGAAATCATCATATGACCGCATCTCTTATAAAGAGCAAGTGGAGATTGATGCTAAATTTAAAGAATTTAGAAAAGACGTTGATAGCGTAATTGAGGATGCGGGCCAATTACATACGGATAAACCAAAATCGGGTATGACCTTTGGGATCGGTGAAGATGTAAATAATCCTAATATTTATGTCTCTTCAGGATTAGAAGGGCAAGAACCATTCAATGTAAAGGATGTTTATCTTCCAAATGTAAATAACAAAGATTTTATTGTTATTCATTCAGATGCGGAAGAAGTTAATTTTGGTGGCGGTGCAATCTTGTATGATACAACAGATAAGGGCGGGTTCACATTAGTTAATACATCTCAAGCATATGACCCTAATTCCTTTTTTACTGAGTTAGCTAGTAAAGTCATTTGGGTGTTCCCTAATGCTACAAAGATAACAACTAAAGGATATGGTGTAGTAGGAAGTGTATTTGCGCCTAATGCAGTTGTAGAGACAAAAGGTGGCTCTATTAACGGACAAGCCTATGTTGGTGGCTTACATCAAAGAGATGGATTTGAGGTTCATAATTTTAAATTTAATTGGCCGAAATGGAATAAGCCATCCGTTGAAAAAGTAACAGGTCAATTTGAAATTGTAAAAGTTGATGCAAGTGATGAAACAAAGTTATTACCTGGTGCCGAATTTGAAGTGTATAAAGATGGTAAACAAATAGATACATTACGAACAGATAAGACAGGTAAAGTAATCTCTAAGAAATTAGAACCAGGTAAATATACATTAAAAGAAACGAAAGCACCAGAGGGATATAAATTACTAAAAGAAGAAATTGAAGTTACTGTGGAAGAGAACAAAGTAGTACCGGTAATAGTTAAAAATGTGAAAGCGTTGGGAAGCTTACAGGTAGTCAAAAAGGATGCTGAGAGCAGAAATGTGCTAGAAGGCGCGGAATTTAGACTAAAAAACGAAAATGGTCAAATAGTTGGAGAGGCGAAAACAACAAATAAAGATGGTGTTGTTACATTCGAAAACTTAGTGCCAGGTAAGTATACGTTAGAAGAAACGAAAGCACCAGAAGGTTACAAAGCGATAGACGTTACAGTAGAAGTAAACGTTGTAGCAAATAAAGTAGCGAAAAAAGAAGTATTGAATGAAAAAGAACCAAGTAAAGGTCCAGAAAATCCAGGTGAGGAAACAGAAAAACCAGGTGGAGAAACAGAAAAACCAGGTGGAGAAACAGAAAAACCAGGTGGAGAAACAGAAAAACCAGGTGGAGAAACAGAAAAACCAGGTGGAGAAACAGAAAAACCAGGTGGAGAAACAGAAAAGCCAGGTGAAGAAACAGAAACACCGGGTGGAGAAACAGAAAAGCCAGGTGAAGAAACAGAGAAGCCAGGTGAAGAGACAGAGAAGCCAGGTGGAGAGATAGAAAAACCAGGTGAAGAAACAGAGAAACCAGGTGAAGAAACAGGAACACCGGGTGAAGAAACAGAAAAACCAGGTGGAGAGATAGAAAAACCAGGTGAAGAGACAGGAACACCGGGTGAAGAGACAGGAACACCGGGTGAAGAAACAGAGAAACCAGGTGAAGAAACAGGAACACCGGGTGAAGAAACAGAGAAACCAGGTGAAGAGATAGAAAAACCAGGTGAAGAAACAGAGAAACCAGGTGAAGAAACAGAAAAACCAGGTGGAGAAACAGAAAAGCCAGGTGAAGAAACAGAAACACCGGGTGGAGAAACAGAAAAGCCAGGCGAAGAGACAGAGAAACCGGGTGAAGGAATGGTAAACGTAGATAAAGAACAACCAACCTTACCAGAAAAAGGACAAGATGCATCTCATGCACAACGCCTTCCAGCCACAGGACATGATATGAATTATTTTCCATTCGTTGGTTTTGCCCTTGTTTTATTAGGAATACGACTTAGATTTATGATTAAAAATAGTTAATAGTTTTATAAAAGGCATAAGAGAAATGTTATCTCTTATGCCTTTTAGTTTTTTGTTTAAGCTTCAATAACTTTAAGCATTCGATTTAAAAAAGCGGCTGATTCAGCACGTGTTGCTGTGCCTTTTGGTACGAATTCATTACGCTCGTTCCCTTTTACGATTCCGTATGCGTAAACATTTTGTAATGCCTTCTTATCGTATGCTAAATTTTGATCAGTGAATGGTAATTTCATTTCTTTTCTATAAATCCAGTTATATGCTAATGCACGGTCAATCATAATAACAGCTTCATCACGTGTTATTGTAGCGGTGGGATCAAATTTATTATTTCCGCGACCACTAATGATACCTGCGCTAGCAGCACGGTTAATTCCATCTACTAAAGATGGATGCGCTTCGTTTAAATCTGTAAATTTAGCGTTTCCGGCAGGTAATTTTAAAGCTCGCGACATTAAATTCGCAAATTCAGCTCGTGTTACGAGGCGGTTTGGCCAGTAAGAACCATTTCCATCACCGAACATAATTTTCCTAGCTGCTAACTGACGAATATCTTGTTCATACCATCCACCTGTAATGTCGTCTTTTTCATGAGGGACTTCTGGCGGCGGAATAACATCTTTACGGTGTTCATTATAGTAAGCGTTTGTGCCCTTTAAGAAAGCATCCCATTGCCCGCGTTGAATCATAAATGCAGGGCAGTTTTTTCCGCTCCAAAATTGATGCTTTTGCACGTGATCTAGAGATATGTTTAATTCGTTCATTAAATAAGCAGCTAATTTCCGGGCATTTTCTACCGCTTTCGTATAATTTCCATCACTATTCACAGCAATTTCAATTCCGATAGATTCATAGTTTCCGGTCTTATTTCCAGCATGCCAACCAACTTCATTTAATGGAAGGTGTTGATAAATTTCTTTATCATCGACAGTAAAATGCCAAGATGCTGAACGATCAGTATTTCCGCGGGCTTGACTATCTAAGTACTTCGCATGATTTAACGCGTTAGCACCTTTACTCGTATTAGCAGTTTCATGAATTGTAATGTATTTCGGTTCCATTGCGTATCCAGGACGAATGTTTTCATTCCCTTTTGGAACGATCATTTCTTTAAATGTAACACCATAAACGTTATTTGTAGGCAAATTAGATGGTGTTTTGAAGAAAGTTGCGCTTCTTTTTTCGATAGAACCTGTTTTTTCAAATAATGATGCTTTCGTACCTTCGAATGTAGCTGAAGGAGCATAAATCCATTTCTCAGTTCCGTTCAGTTGAATTTTAAACCAATTTCCAGCTTGTTCAGTAGGAGCTACTGTTTGTGGCTGTAATATCGTTTCTTCTTTAAACGATTGGAAAGGGAATGAGTATACTGATGTTTCTTCAGTTACAATTAGTTTTTGATTTGAAAGTTTATGAATCTCTTGTATTTCTAAACTATTATTTTCCTTATTAACCCAACCAGAACCGGATGTAGTTTGTACGTAATATGTATTACCTTTTTTCTTCGTTGCCTTTACTACTCGTTCAGTAATTTCAATATTTGTTTTGGTTTTTAAGTCGTTTGCATCGTATAGTGGAAGTTTTGTTGATAAGTGGAGAAGATATTCACCTGAGATTTCAAGGTCGTTTTCCTCGTCATGTCTATGCTGCTTTGCATGTTCTTCAATGCTTTTTAAAGCTTGTTCATCAATAGACAATTCCGCAGTTTTCTCTATATTTTCTGCGAATGAAAGGGTAGGTGCTACAAATGTTTGTAATGCCAAAGTTAGTGCCAAAATGTTGTAAAACCTTTTTTTCATAGTTGTTTTTTAACACGTTATAGTATCTATGTCGTGTTAACAGTCCTCCTTTAGATGTATTTTAAATTAGTAGCAAGTACTAATACGTTCTAGATTGTAACAAGAGTATATTACAATGTCTATACAACTAAGAAAAGTTCGTGAAAAACCAATATTCAGTTTGTTTTAAATAGGATATAGAAATAAGGTAAAACCTTCTGTATTGACCTACAAACGCCCTTCAAGTAAACTAAAGAGAGTTTGCAAATGAAAAGGTGATAATGTTGTTAATTTCAATTAAAACGTTACAAGATGATCGTTTTTTACGTCCGCTGCAAAATATTGGCGGCTTATTTTTTGAAGATAGTACGATTGGGTTTGAACAAGAGGAAGCAAATCTTATCGTTGATATACACATTGAAGAGAATGTGAAAGCATCTGCTCGTTTAACAGATGTTGCTACTGGAAATGTGTATGAAGAAACATTCGCAAAAGATTTATCTGCTTTCACAGATGAAAAAGAGCGTATGAAGCAAGTGAAGCACGTTGTTTCTTATGTATATCTTTCTGTTCTTCAGCAGTTAACTGGTCTTGAACAAAGCTGGGGCATTTTAACAGGAGTTCGTCCGACAAAACTTCTTCATAAAATGCTTCAAAGTGGTATGTCAAAAGAAGAAGCACACCAAGAACTTCGTGAAAGCTATTTAATTCATGAAGAGAAAATTGAACTTCTTCAGCGTATTGTGGATTGCCAATTAGCGGTAGTTCCGGATTTATACCGTTTGAAAGAGGAAGTAAGTATTTATATCGGTATTCCATTCTGCCCAACAAAATGTGCATATTGTACATTCCCGGCGTATGCAATTAACGGACGCCAAGGCTCTGTTGATTCATTCTTAGGTGGTTTACATTATGAAGTTCGTGAAATTGGTAAGTTTTTAAAAGAAAAAGGTGTAACAGTTACGACGATTTATTACGGCGGCGGTACACCGACAAGTATTACAGCGGAAGAGATGGATATGCTGTATGAAGAAATGTATGAAGCGTTCCCAGATGTGAAAAATGTGCGTGAGGTAACAGTTGAGGCAGGTCGCCCAGATACAATTACGCCAGCAAAACTAGAAGTGTTAAATAAATGGAATATTGACCGCATTAGTATTAATCCGCAGTCATACCATCAAGAGACATTAAAAGCAATTGGACGTCATCATACTGTAGAAGAAACAATTGAGAAGTATCACTTAGCTCGTGAAATGGGAATGAACAATATTAATATGGACTTAATTATTGGTCTTCCAGGTGAAGGGCTAGATATTTTCAAGCACACGTTAGATGAGACAGAAAAGTTAATGCCTGAATCGTTAACAGTTCATACGTTATCATTTAAACGTGCTTCTGAAATGACGCAAAACAAACGTAAATATAAAGTAGCAGGTCGCGAAGAAATTACAGCGATGATGCATGAAGCAGAAGAGTGGACGCAAAAGCATAATTACGTACCATATTACCTATATCGTCAAAAGAATATTTTAGGTAACTTAGAGAACGTTGGTTATGCAATGCCGACGCAAGAAAGTATTTATAACATTGTTATTATGGAAGAAGTTCAATCGATTATCGGACTTGGTTGTGGTGCATCAAGTAAATTTGTTCATCCGAAGACAGGTGCAATTACGCACTTCGCAAATCCGAAAGATCCAAAATCATATAACGATGGCTTCGTAAAATATACAGAAGACAAACTGAAAATTTTAGAAGAGCTATTTGTATAAGAAGAAAGAGGTTGTTCCAATTTGGAACAGCCTCTTTTTTATATTGTTGTGAGTAAGTTGCTATAATTTCATTTACCAAGAGACCACACTGTTTGTAAAACTATGTCGATAATAATCAGAAAAATTAGTCAAATCATTAGAGGACAATGTCTACTTATGGACGAAATGATAGATTTATGAAAGAGAAAAGGGGGAAATTGTTGGCATGTACATGACGATAGGGAGAATATTTGATTTAGCGGTTGGTAAGTATCCAAATAAAGAGGCGTTAGTAGAGCCGGAAAAAAATATTCGCTGGACATATAAACAGTGGGATGAGCAAATAAATAAAACGGCGCAAGCTCTGTTGAAAGAAGGGGTAAGAAAGGGAGATACTGTATCTGTCTACTTATATAATTGCCGTGAATTTGTAAACGTTTACTTAGCCTGTGCGAAAATTGGGGCAATCTTTAACCCGATTAACTTCCGTTTAAAAGCAAAAGAATTATCGTATATCCTTCAAGATGCAGCTTCGAAAGTAGTAGTCTTTGAAAAAGCGGTTGAATCAACTGTTGCTATCATTGAACGCGATTTTCCAAATTCGGCTTTTTGGTATGTAGAAGAAGATACACCTTCCTATGCTAGTTCTTACCATGAAAAAGTTAATGCGGCATCTTCTGAGAAAATAGATATCGAAATTGATGAAATGGATTATTGTTCTATGTTATATACGAGCGGTACGACAGGTCATCCGAAAGGCGTATTGCATCGTCATCGTGAAATGACTGAGCATAGTATGATTTGTACGTATTTCTTAAAATATAATAGAGATAGTGCCGGACTTGTTGTAGCACCTTTATATCATTGCGGCGAGTTAAATGCTGGAATCATTCCGCGCATTCAAGTTGGCGGAAAGAATGTTATTTTGCATCATTTTGATACGGATAGAGTATTACATACGATTCAAGAAGAGAAGATTACGACGTTTTTTGCAGCACCGACGATGTGGAATATGTTACTGCAAAAAGATTTAACACAGTACGATTTAACGTCGATGAAGATTGGTATATATGGCGGAGCGGCGATGGCACCAGCATTAGTGAAGGAATGTAAAGAACGTCTTTATATTGATCTTGTACAAATTTACGGAATGACAGAAATGGGGCCAGTTGTTGCGTTTCTCGTAGAAGAAGATCAAATTACGAAAGCGGGTTCAGCAGGCACGCCATGCTTTAGTCATGAAATTCGCATTGTAAAACCAAGCGAAGATGCACCAGCAGAACCGGATGATGTATTGCCTCCTTATGAAGTTGGGGAGATTATTTTGCGCGGCCCGACTATGATGGCTGGTTATCATAACCGAGAAGAAGCAAATGCAAAATCGATGTATAAAGGATGGTATCACTCGGGTGATTTAGGTTATTTCGATAAAGATGGCTATTTATTCGTCGCAGATCGTGTGGATGATATGGTAATTAGCGGCGGCGTTAATATTTATCCACGTGAAATTGAAGATTTCCTTCATAGTCATCCTGGTGTATTAGATGTTGCAGTGCTTGGAGAGCCAGATGAATTATGGGGAGAACGTGTTGTGGCTGTTATTGTAAAGAAAGATGAAGCGATTACCGACGATGATTTGGAAATATATTGTAAAGAAAGTGATGAATTAGCAGATTATAAACGTCCGCGTCATTATTTATTTGTGGATGAACTGCCCCGTAATGCGAGTGGAAAATTACAGAAGTTTGTGCTTAGAGAGTCTTTAAAAGGAGCAAAAAAATAGAAAGTGGGGGATACCCACTTTCTATTTTTATTTACGTGAAAAACCTTCTTCATCAAGGTATTCCGCAGCTTCTGGATAAGAGTTGAATGTACCGTCTAAGTTTACACCAGCGTACACGTTCCACATATCATCCTCTGAGATAAGAGTAAGGATATGACCGTCTTCGTTATGCCATTCTTCTTCTTTTGCAGGTTCTGCAGGAATTACTACTTCTTCTTGTGAAAGTAATTCAATTGATTGCTCGATTACTGAGCGTAATTCATCTGCTGAAAATTCGCGGATGTTAATCATACCTTTATCATCCGTTTTGTAACCTTTAATACCACTTGCATATACAAAGCCGTTTCCATTTGGATGTAAGTGATAAACAACGTTCTTTTTATCTAAACGACTTTCTTCGAAGTGAAAGTTCACGCGTTTTAATGATACGTTTTTTCTTTCTAATTCAGGGAAAGATTCAATAATCGATAATTTTTCTTCAAAAGTTAGCATAGTGCCTCCAAATATATAATAAAAGATTTAATTTATCTATTATAGCATAGTTATAATGGTTTCCAAAGATGTGATGGGAGCTTACAATTGAATGCGTTTACGTCACGATACTGTAAAAAGTGGACTAACGAATGTATCTTTTTAGGTGTACAATGGAAAATGGACTTAATGTGAAGGTGGTTATTTATATGTTTCAAAAAATAGCAAAGGAATGTTTAGCTGGTTTTACTGTTGCGATTGTTGCGTTGCCACTTGCCATTGCATTTGGTATTGCTGCAACGGGAACGTCTGAGGGAGCACTAGTCGGATTGTATGGTGCGATTTTTGCAGGTTTATTTGCGGCGTTATTTGGTGGTACACCTGGGCAGGTAACTGGGCCAACTGGACCGATTACGGTTATTGCAACAGGGGTTATTGCGACGCACGGGTTAGAGGCGAGTTTTATAGCCTTTATGATGGCGGGACTGTTTCAAGTTTTATTCGGTGTATGTAAGCTTGGCTCTTACGTTCGATACATTCCGTATCCTGTCGTTTCAGGATTTATGAACGGTATTGCATTGATTATTATTTTAGGTGAAATGAAGCATGTGCAAAATAGTTTTCTACTCGTAGTATTAACGATTATTGTAATGATTGTTTCTGGAAAATGGATTAAGGCCATTCCGTCTAGTTTAGTTGCATTAGTCGGTGTAACTGCTTTGCTTCCTTTATTTTCTTCTGCGTTAGAAGGGCTTTCAGTGAAGTTACCGATTATTGGAAATCTTTCATTAAATAAGGTGATTGAAAAGATTGGAATGATTCCAGAAGCGATGCCGACGCTTCATATTCCAACTTTAAGTGGAACAGGGATCGCAGAACTTATTTTACCAGCGCTTAGTATTGCTTTATTAGGATCGATTGACTCGTTGTTGACATCGGTCGTAATGGATAATGTGACAGGTACACGTCATAAAAGTAATAAAGAACTGGTCGGACAAGGTATCGGTAATATGATGAGCGGGTTGTTTGGCGGATTAGCAGGGGCAGGGGCGACTGTACGGTCTATCGTTAATATAAGAAGCGGTGGTAAAACGGCGCTTTCAGCATCTATGCATAGTGTTATATTATTTATTTTCATTATGGGACTAGGCTCGGTCGTACAATACATTCCGCTTGCTGTATTATCAGGTATTTTAATTTTAACTGGTATTGGCATGTTTGATTGGGAAAGCATGAAGAAAATGCATGTAGCACCAAAAGGTGATGTCATTGTTATGCTCGTAACGATGGTTGTCACAGTGAAGTTTGATTTAATGATCGCTGTTGCATTCGGAATTATTCTTTCGTTCCTTATATACATGGTAAAATGTAAAGAACGTAAAGCTTCTATTGTAAAAGAAAAGGAAGCGACGTATAAAATTAAAGGCCCACTTTCTTTTTTAACAGTGGATCGTATTTTTTATGCTTTACAAGACGTAAAGTCTCCAGTTGTTTTACGTATGAAAGATGTACGCTATATGGATGTATCAGGAGCTATGGCGTTGTTAACCTTTGTTGAGCAGTCGGATAAAGCGGGCGCGAGTGTGACGCTGGAACATGTACATCCGCATGTTGAAAAGACGATAGTGACGCTGGCGAATGATGAGCAAAAAGATAAATTACAGTTTGTAAAAGCTGAGGTTATATAAGGAGATGCCCTCGTATGAGGGTATTTTTTCATTGTATTTAATATCTCTATATAGAAATGTTTTACGATTATTGACATTTATTAATCTTAGCAGTATAGTAACATCTTAGATTAGCAATATGCTATTATAAGAAGGTATATGAATTTTGAGATTCCTTTATATTCAGAAGGAAGAGCTTTAAGCTGGAGGGAATATTTGATGTACAAACAGTTACCACATGGAGTGAAGATCGGGATTACGCGATCAATTGTTGTTTCTTTTGAGAAGTATATGAAAGAAATTGAATGGAATGAAGAAAAATTTGATATGCAGCAATTTGTTGAACAGTGGAAACAATATTTATACACAAAATCAACTTGGATTAATAAAGTAGACGAAGAGTTGAAAGGACATCCAGATTTCCATCAAGCATTAGCGATGAAAGTGAATGAAAAAATTAACGAGTTTATTAATGAAAAACCGAGCGAAGAGCAAGTAGAACATTTAAAGAGGCATGAAATGCAACAAGCAGATGAAATGTGCAAATTAGAAGCTGAATATCATATTGAACGTTTATTAGTAACGAAGTAAATTTTACATAAAGAATAAGCCTGTCCAAGGAGGTGTGATGACCATCTTTTTGAACAGGCTTTTTGTATGAAAAAGAATAAGAGAGGCTGCTTTGGAAGCAGCCTCTCTTATTAGTCTTGTGGTACAAACGCTTTCCAAGAAGATAGATCCATATCTTCTTTTAATATAGATGAAACAGGGAAGACAAATGACCACGGTTTTGTAGTGTTCGCTTTAATTTCAAGATTCGGTAATGTGAAAGCACCTTTCACAACAACTACACCAGAAGCATCTTCAATATGAAGAGGAAGCTGCTCTAGTTGAATGTTGTCTTTGCAACCGTTACGAATAAGAAGCGTTGTATGTAAATCACCGTTTTCTTTTCTTGCAGCTTGCAGACCTAGGAAGTTAATTTCACCATCATTTGGAGGTGTTAAATTGTCTACGAAATTACGTAAAGCTTCTTTGCTTGCTTCAGGTAACTGAGCTTCCCAAGATGGGTCTAAATCTAATGCATGCTTACTTTCAAGTTCAAACGCTAATTCCCAATCTGTTTGCGATAATTCGGCATCTGTAATTGTTTCTTGCTCAAATGTAAAGATGAATGGCATATTTACATTTGCAGGAATATCTCCTAATGCAAAAAGGTTAAATGTTTTGCGGGCACATAGTTTCTTCTCTTTATTTAGAAGAATTAATGTAACCTCTTCGAAAGAAATTGGTTTCGGAACAGTGCTACGAATAAATACAGCTACGTCATAACCATTATCACGTTTTTCAATCTCAATTCCAGATAAAGAAATTTGATATTCTTGTAAACGTGTTAGTTCTTTATGTAAAAATTGATAAATGTATTTTTGTTCTTGTGCTACTGCACCCCAGCTTTGGTGGAAGTAAAGCGTTGGTTTAACAGTTTTATTTTCAGTATTTGTTTCTTCTTGTCCGAATAATTGATTACTAGAGACAGTCGTATCTTTTCCGCTTTTCTTAGCTCTTTTTAGGAATGATAACATTATCTTTCACCTCGTTATTGTACGTTTTCAGGAACACCTAAATGTCTTGCAACATAGCGGCACATTTCTTTTTCGAAATTACCATATGTGTATAAAAAGATATCTAAACCTTCTTTTTGATACAGACGAGTAGGGTCTTCTTGTTGATATTGTCTTAGCCCGATGCCTTCTTTTAGGTGGGTCATCGCATCTAAGTGATTTACCCAGTTCTGATCTAGGAAATGAAGGGCAACATATCGTAGCGACTGCTGTAAATCAGTATGGCTATTTAGTTCATTTACGCGCTCTTTATAAAGAGATAATGTTTCTTTCAAAACGGATTGTAAATCTTCCGGTGAATGTACATTATTCGCTGATAGTGATGGCATATTTGTTACTGGTAAAATTTCGTTTATATTTTCTGTTAAACGAGCGAAATCCCATTCTTCCGGAAGCATACCTTCTAAAAGATATTGCTTAGAAATGGCTTCTACAGCATGATCAATCATTGGAATAGTAATTTCAATCATATTTATATCTTCCTGTAACAAGTTATTACGTAATTTATAAATAACGTTACGTTGGTCATTTATTACATCATCTAACTTTAAATTGTACTCACGCATTGAGAAATGGCTACCTTCACAAATTAATTGTGTACGGTTCACGAAGTCATGAACTTTAGAAGTTAGAATAAGTCCTGTTTCATTTGTTTTCAGTGATTTATTTAATTTCTCGACTTCTTCTTGTGCGAAACGTTTTAGCATTTCATCTTCTAAAGAAAGGAAGAACTGAGAGCTACCTGGATCTCCTTGACGACCAGCACGACCTTTTAGCTGATTGTCAACGCGTCTTGATTCATGGCGTTCTGTTCCAATTACATGTAATCCACCAATTTCATGGACACCCTCACCTAGTAAAATATCAGTACCTCGTCCGGCCATATTCGTTGCAATTGTAATTTGTCCTTTTTGTCCAGCTGTTGCGATTAAATCGGCTTCTTGTTCTGCACTTTTTGCATTTAATAATTGATATGTAATATGCGCTTCATCTAAGTAACGAGCAACGGTTTCTGATTGTAAAATAGACATTGTCCCAATTAAAATCGGGCGTCCTTGTTTATTGTGTTTTAGAACATCTTCACGTACAGCTTTATATTTAGCATCGGCTGTTACGTACACGACGTCATTTTTGTCTTCACGAATGATAGGACGGTTTGTCGGAATCGGCATAACTTCCATGTTATATACACGGTTAAATTCTTTTTCTTCTGTTTTTGCTGTACCTGTCATACCAGATAATGCTGGATACATACGGAAGAAGTTTTGAATTGTAATGGACGCTTGTGTTTGGTTTTCTTCTGTGATTTCTAAACCTTCTTTCGCTTCAAGAGCTTGGTGTAAACCGTCACTTAAAGAGCGGCCATCCATAACGCGGCCCGTGAAAATATCTACAAGTAGAATTTTTTCATCATGTACAATATAATCAACATCACATTGGAAAGCGACATGAGCTCGTAATGCTTGAATCATATAATGATATAAAGTTTGATGTTCTAAATCATATAGGTTATCGATATCAAATAAATCTTCTATTTTTGTAATACCGTCTTCTGTAAAACTAGCAGATTTCGTTTCTGCATCGTACGTGTAATGAAGAGTATCCTGGAATGATTTAATAACTTTTGCACATAAATAGTGTAAATCAGAGCTGCTTGATTGCTTACCAGCGATAATAAGAGGCGTCTTCGCTTCATCAATTAAAACGCTATCAATCTCATCGATAATAGCAAAATGGTAGGGACGTTGTACCTGCTCATTTTTTGAAGCGGCCATATTATCACGTAGATAGTCAAAGCCAAATTCTGTTCCAATACCATATGTAATATCAGCTTCGTAAGCAAGTTTCTTTTCGGTAGGATCAATTTGAGGAATATTCAATCCAACCTTTAAACCTAGAAATTCATGCACTTGGCCGATTAATTCTTTATCTCGCTTTGCTAAATAGTCGTTTACAGTAATAACGTGAACGCCTTTTCCTTCAAGAGCACGTACGTATGTTGGAAGAGAAGAAACTAATGTTTTTCCTTCGCCAGTTGGCATCTCTGCAATATTACCTTCTAATAGTACAAGGCCACCAATTAACTGCACATCGTAGTGACGTAATCCAAGTACACGCTTTGCAGCTTCACGTACAACAGCGAACGCCTCTACTTTTATATCATCCACTGTTTTTCCATCGTGTAGCATGTTTTTAAATGTGATAGTTTTATGACGTAAGTCTTCATCAGATAAATCAGATAGTTTTTCTTCTAGGTTATTAATTGCTTGAACAAGTTGTTCATATTTTTTTAGTTTTCTCTTTTGAGAATCTCCTAACAGTTTTTTTACCGAATTCAGCATGTTGTAAACACTCCTCTTACTGACAATAGCTACATTATAGCACATGTTTATCCTGAATAAGTAGAAGTAGTAAATTGAAGAAAAAACTGGATAAAAATAAGGTGTTATTACATATTATATATTTAAAAGCCATAAAGAAAGAGAGTATTCAATGTATAATAAATTTGGTATGATAGCTAAATGAGATAAAGTGAAATTTTTCTAAAAAGAGAAGAATATAGTTATCTCGTTTTATGATGTAATATGTATGGAAATTATATATTGAAAGAAAAGAGCTAGAAGATGAATAATAAGTTTGTGAAAGGCGCTGCGATTTTAACGATTACAACGTTTCTATCGAAAGTGTTGGGAAGTTTTTTTCAAATCCCATTACAAAATATAGCAGGAGATGAAGTGCTGGGGATTTTTCGCCTTGTTTTTCCTGTATATATGATAGCTTTAACTTTATCAGTAGCGGGAGTACCGCTAGCTATATCACAGTTAATCGCTGAACTTCATGAGAAGAATGATAAAGATGGGATTGCCAAACTATTTACGTCAGCATCTATTATTGGAGTAATATTTGGGGTGCTTGGATTTTCGGTTATTATGATTGGATCAAGTATGTTTGCAAATATGCTTGGTGGACAAGATACGAGACTCCCATTAATTGTCACTTCGTTTGCTTTATTAATCGCACCATATATGGCGGTATATCGAGGGTATTTCCAAGGTTTTGGAGATATGATTCCTACCGGGGTGTCACAAGTAATTGAGCAGTTCATTCGTGTTTTCTTTATGTTAGCAATTGCATTCTTATTCGTATCTTGGAATAAAGATAGTGATGTTATAACAGGCGGTGCAATGATTGGTTCTTGCCTTGGGGTAATTACGTCACTTATCTATTTGAAATTGAAGTATGTAAAAAGTATATATCGTTATAAAAGTAATACATATTCACTGCAAGACTTTAAAGAAAATGCAAAAAAAATACTTCGGGTCTCGATTCCAATTGCGATTGGAGCATTATCGATGCCGTTGTTAAATTTAGTTGATTCTGTAACGATTCCACATATGCTACATGAATCCACTACAACGATTCAAGAACAATTTGGTATATATAGTCGTGGTTTTGCGTTTACACAATTAATTGTCGTGTTTGCAAGCGCGATGGTATTTCCGTTAATCCCGTTGTTAACTGCTGCATTAACAAAGAAAGATATAGCGTTAGCAAAACACACAATTGAACGAACAAATGAGCTTGCTCATATTTTAACAACGCCGATAACAATCTGGCTCATGGCACTTACAGTCCCGTTAAATGTTGGGTTGTTTACAGATGCTAAAGGGAGCGGCATGTTAGCTATTTTAATTGGTAGTTCGTATTTCACATCACTTATGGTATTATCAATAGGAATTTTGCAAGGAATTAACCGTTCTAAGCAAGCGGCGTGGATAGTTGTTGGAGCGAGTTTTGTAAAAGTCATATTAAATATAGTACTCGTAAGTCAATTTGGCATAACTGGTGCGGCTTATAGTACACTTATCATATATATCATGATTTGTATCGTAAATTATATATACATTCGAAAAGAATTGCCTTATTCGATTCGAATGGGGAGATTTTTTGCTGTAATTGGAGTATCTAGTATAGTAGGTATAGGATTATATTTCGCATCTACTGTAATAAATGTGTTAGATTCTAGACTTATTGCAGTAATATATAGTGGTTTAGCATTTTGTGTGGCCTTGTTCATATATGGCATATGCGCATTAAAGTTGAACTGGATATCCAAAAAGCAAATTCCATTTTTACGTAAGTAAATTTGTCTATAAATGAGTATGTCTATGTCTATGTCTATGTATATGTTTGTGAAAGAAATCAATTTGAAGTTATCCAACTTTTCTTATTAAAGAGTTGATAGCAATTTGTTGAATGACAAAAAGTTGATTGCGAAATGTTGGAGGAGATTAAGAGTGCGGTTAGTTTTATCAGGATATTATGGTTTTTATAATGTTGGGGACGAAGCAATTTTGCAATCAATTATTAAAGCGCTACATGAAGAGGATCCTACTCTTGAGCTTGTTGTACTTTCGAATGACCCCGACTATACAAGAAAAATGTACGGTGTAGAGGCAGTAAATCGCTGGGATATAAGAGCAATTTATAAGGAAATAAAGAAAAGTAACGGTTTAATTAGCGGAGGGGGAAGTCTCCTTCAAGATAAAACGAGTATTAAAAGCATTTTGTACTATACAGGTATTATGCGGATTGCTCGCTTTTTGAAGAAGCCGTATTATATTTATGCGCAAGGAATTGGTCCAATTACGAAAAGACAAAATCGTTTATTAGTGAAATGGCAAGTATCAAAAGCGGCATATATATCAGTTCGTGATGAAGATTCATTTTTGTATTTAAAAGAAATGGGTATTAAGAAAGATATCGAACTAGTTCCAGATCCAGTATTGGCATGTCAACCAGAAGGAATGAAGTCGGATTGGCTGCGAAAACATTCAATTCAAGGGAAAGTAATTGCAGTTAGTGTGAGGTATTGGGACGCGAAAGAAGATTATATGAAGAAGCTAGCAGATACGCTGAAAAAATTTAAGCGTGAAGGATATCATATTTTATTCGTACCAATGCATGGACCATTTGATCAAAATGCATCACGCGATATTATTAACTTAATGGGAGAAGAAGCCCATATGCTTCCGTATAAGCTGGATATCCATGAGAAAATTTCAATTTTGTCGGAATGTTCACTTCTAATAGGTATGAGACTTCATGCGCTTATATTATCAGCGGTTGCTAATATTCCTATGGTCGGTATTTCATATGATCCAAAGATCGATTCATTTTTACAACAAGTAAATCAGCCGATTATCGGAAACGTAGATGGTGACTGGACGGCTGAAACTTTGTATAACGTGGCAACGAAACAACTAGAACAAAAAGAATATGTACAAGCAACATTGGAACAAAGAGTAGAAGAATTGCGAGAACAAATTTCAACAGCGTCTCGCTACATCATAAGTGACTTGAATTCAAAAGAGTTCGAAAAAAGAGGAATGTAATCTTAACTTAAGAGGACATCCTCTTTTTTTATTATTTGAAAAATAGAAAATGTCGAAAGAAAAGAAATGTTTGTAGAAAAATGTCGAATTTTACAAGTAATTTGAAACCTATGCTCATAAAAAAAGAAGTTTGAGAGATAAGATGTATGTTTAATAATCCTAACATTATCATATAGAGAATATTAGGATTTGGTGTTTTACTTGGTAAATTATAAGAAAATAGGTTTGGTAATTTTGAAAAATGAGAAGGTAAGAAAAGTGTCGAATTATATAAAAATAAGCTGTCGATTAATGTCGTAATATCTTTATAGTTAAATATTGAAATTGGAATTGTTTTTCTGTTATAGTTGTAAATGGTTATAAGAAGATTGTTGAAAATGTAATTCTGACACGTTTTACTATTTGTTTAAAATATTCTGATTTTGTGATCTGAGTTTTTAAAATGAAAGTCGAAAAAACGCCCGTTTAGAATTGTGAAAATTCACTTTTTTGTCGAATTTGAGATTTTAAATTGGATGAAAAGAGTGTATGATTTCTTTATGATTCCGTAATACAGGATATTCTATTATTCTGTACAAAGAATACGTTAACCACATTTATATCTACTAGTTTCAAAAATAAATAGAATATCTATTTAAAAACTTATGGAACTAGTATTACATTCCTAAGGAGGAAATATATAAAATGGCAAAGACTAACTCTTACAAAAAAGTAATCGCTGGTACAATGACAGCAGCAATGGTAGCAGGTGTTGTTTCTCCAGTAGCAGCAGCAGGAAAATCATTCCCAGACGTTCAACCTGGTTCTTGGAGTGCAGAGTACATTGATTATTTAGTAGCAAAAAAAGCAATCGAAGGTAAACCAGACGGAACATTCGCTCCAACTGAAGCAATTGATCGTGCTTCTGCAGCGAAAATTATGGCAATTACATTAGGTTTAGACGTTAAAGAGGGTGCAAAACCATCTTTCAAAGATGCTCAAGATTCATGGGCTGCTAAATATATCGCAGCTGTTGAAAAAGCTGGTGTAATTCAAGGGGATGAAACTGGTAAGTTTAATCCAAACAACCAAATTAATCGTGCTTCTATGGCAACAATGATCGTAAAAGCATACAAATTAGATGGTAAAGTAAGCGGACAATTAGAAACTAAATTCTCTGATTTAAAAGATCACTGGGGTGAAAAAGCTGCTAACATCTTAGTTGCTTTAGATATCACTAATGGTACTGGTAATGGTTGGGAGCCAGATAAATCTGTAACTCGTGCAGAAGCTGCTAAATTTATTGCTAAGACTGACATGCAGTTCGGACAAAAAGCAGAAGCTAAAGTTGAGTCTATTAAAGCAATCAATGCTAAAGAGATCGAAGTTAAACTTGGTGCTACAGTAACAGAAGAAACTGTGAAGAACGCGAAATTTACTCTTTCTCAAGGAGTTGATAACGTAACAGTAGTTGATGCAAAAATCGGTGAAGACAAAAAATCTGTAATCTTAACTTTAGAAGATGGTAAAAGACTTGAGAAAAACAATGCTTATGTTGTAACTGTTGAAAAATTAAACACTGCTGAAGGTAAAGAAATTCCAAAAGCATTAGAAGTTATCTTCTTTAACGATGAAGTAGCTCCAACTGTATCTACAGTATCTACTCCAGACGGAAAAGTTAAAGTTGTATTTAGTGAAAAATTAGATGCAGCAAAAACTGTAACTGTAATTGTTAACGGCCAAAAAGTAGAAGGTAAAGTTGAAAATAATACTTTCACTTCTAACCAAGCTTTAAACCTTCAAAATGGTAAAGAATTCTCAATCATCGTAACTGGTGCTACAGATTTAGCTGATAACACTATGGAAATGTACGAAGGTAAAGCTACTTATAAAGTAGAAAAAGACACTACAGCTCCAGAAGTTAAAGATGTAAAAGTTAAAGAAATTACTGCTGAAGGCAAAGCAACATTAGAGGTTACTTTCTCAGAAGAACTTGCTACAAATGGTCAAGGAACAGTTGTAGTTAAAAAAGGTAAAGAAGAATTAAAATCTACAATTGCTGTTGACGCTCAAGATAAAACAAAGGCAGTTATTGAAGTAACAGGCGCTCTTAAAGAAAAAGAAACTGCTACAGATCTTACAGTTGAATTTGTTGGCTACAAAGATGCAGCTAACAACGTAGGTTCTAAAGTATCTAAAGCAGTAAAAGTTTCAAAAGACATTGTAGCTCCTAACTTCGTAAAAGTTGAAGCTGATCAAAATAAAGCAGCGACATTCACTTTTGACAAAGAAGTAACTGCACAAAACGGAAAACTTCGTGTGATTAACTTAGATACGAGTAAAGATGTAACTGCTGATGTAACTGTTGCACCAGCAAAAGATAACAAAAAAGGTATTACATTAACATTCCCAGCAAAAGGTAACTACAAAGTAGCTGCTACAAAAGGTCTTGTAAAAGATGCAGCTGGTAATGAGTCTGTAGCATTTACTAAAGAAGTAAAAGTTGTAGAAAAAGAAGCTGAAAAAGAAACAGATAAAGTAGCTCCAGTAGTAAAAGCTGTAGCTTATGATAAAGCGACAAATAAAGTTACAGTAAACTTTGATAAAGAAGTAAAAGGTGGTCAGGTTGCTGAATCAGCTGCTAATGTAAATAATTACACGTTAGCTGGTGCTAAATTACCAGAAGGTACTTTAATTGTATTAGACGGTACAAAAGCAATTATTGAATTACCATCTACATTTACTTTCCAAAAATCAGAAACAGTTAAATTTACAGTAGCTAATGTTGCAAACAAAGATGGAGTAAAAATGGGTACAGCGAACCTATTACTAGAAGTTAAAGATACAAAAGCTCCTGAATTTAAATCAGCTAAAATTACAAAAGTTGATGCTAAAGAAATTACTTTAACATTCTCTGAAGCTGTAAACGTTGATACAACTGACTTCACAGTTGATTTAAACGGTGTAGAATTAACTGTAGCAAAAGCTGACGCAACAGCAGAAGCTGCTAAAGACGTAGTTCTTAAAGTAACAGCTCCAACAGATGTTAACTTAGCAACTGGTACAGTTACAGTAAAAGCTAAAGAACTAGAAAATAATGCTAAATATGAGTTCAAAACTACTGACAAAGCAGAAAACGCACTTGTTGCTTTCAAACCAGTAACAGCAACTCGCTAATTGAAATTTATTTCAATGAAAAGAGTCCACATTATGTGGGCTCTTTTTTCTAATTTTTTATATAAGAAGAGCTCTGAAAAATAGATGATATTTTACAAATTAATAGTTTGTGTTATTGAGAAACAAATCGAAAGCGTTTTCAATAATGGGAGAATACCTCATCGATATGTAAATTATTTGTAAATTAAACCCTTTTTTTGTTAAAAAATCATTCGAAAAGAAGAAGAAAATGTCGAAATACAACATTTTTAGTCGGATATAGTCTGAAAATTGTATTTATTGTAAAAAATAATTAAGTGATGAAGTGGAAATATATGCTATAATTCCAATTGTGTATTCGATATGAAAAATATACGAAGCGCAGTGAGGGTGGTTTATAGGAAAACAGTTTGTTCATTTCTATATTTGAGTATTATTAATATAATAATGATACGATTAAAAGACTGAAATATCAGAATATGTCGAATCTTCTTTTGAGAAAGTTCTTGATAACGAATGTTTTTGTATAGTATGATGAACTTGTTTCAGAAAATGGTATTTAAACCTTATATTTACATCTAGCGGTTTGTATCATTTTATTATGTGAACTACTTTTCATTATAGTATTTTTGTTTGTGTTTTTATTGTTTTATGGTTTTTCTAACTAGCTAGTTTCAAATTTAATATGATATGAAACTAGTAGCATATTCCTGAAGGAGGAAATTTATAAAATGGCAAAGACTAACTCTTACAAAAAAGTAATCGCAGGTACAATGACAGCAGCAATGGTAGCAGGTGTTGTATCTCCAGTAGCAGCAGCAGGTAAATCATTCCCAGACGTTCCAGCTGGTCATTGGGGATTAGATTCTATCAATTACTTAGTAGATAAAGGTGCAATCGAAGGTAAGCCAGATGGTACATACGCTCCAGCTGAAGAAATTGATCGTGCTTCTGCTGCGAAAATTATGGCAATTACATTAGGTTTAAAAGTTGAAGAGGGTGCACAACCATCTTTCAAAGATGCTAAAAATCATTGGGCTTCTAAATACATTGCAGCTGTTGAAAAAGCGGGTGTTGTTAGAGGTGATGGTAAAGAAAACTTCTCTCCAGATAAAAAGATTGACCGTGCTTCTTTCGCTTCTATGATAGTAGGTGCTTATAACTTAAAAGATAAAGTTAACGGCGAGTTAGTTACAAAATTTGAAGATTTATTAGATCATTGGGGTGAAGAAAAAGCAAACATCCTAATCAATCTTGGACTTTCTGAAGGAACAGGCGGAAACAAATGGGAGCCAAATAAATCTGTATCTCGTGCAGAAGCAGCTAAATTTATCGCAGTAGCAGATAAAAAATATGGCAAAAAAGATAATGCACAAGCATATGTAACTGATGTGAAAATTTCTGAACCAGCGAAATTAACATTAACAGGAACTGGTTTAGATAAGCTTGCTGCTGATGATGTAACTCTTGAAGGAGACAAAGCTGTTGCAATCGA
The DNA here is from genome assembly GCF_024712505.1 of Bacillus sp. IBL03825. Lineage (NCBI taxonomy): Bacteria > Bacillati > Bacillota > Bacilli > Caryophanales > Bacillaceae > Bacillus > Bacillus sp. IBL03825. The sequence goes on from NZ_JAMXKE010000001.1 coordinate 926,778, forward strand.
AGCAAGTGCTGACGGTACTTCTGCAGTTGTAACACTTGGTGGTAAAGTAGCTCCAAATAAAGATCTTACTGTAAAAGTGAAAAATCAATCATTCGTAACGAAATTCGTATACGAAGTGAAAAAATTAGCAGTTGAAAAACTTACATTTGATGATGATCGTGCTGGTCAAGCAGTTGCCTTCAAATTAAACGAAGAAAAAGGTAACGCTGATGTTGAGTACTTAAACTTAGCAAACCATGACGTCAAATTTGTAGCAAATAACTTAGACGGTTCACCAGCAAACATCTTTGAGGGTGGAAACTCTACTTCTTCTACAGGTAAACTTGGTGTTGGTCTTTCACACGGTGACTATAAAGTAGAAGTACAAGTTACAAAACGTGGTGGTTTAACAGTTTCTAACACTGGTATTATTACAGTGAAAAACCTTGATACACCAGCTTCTGCAATTAAAAACACTGTATTTGCGGTAGATGCAGATAAAAACGGTGTAGTATACGGTAATAAACTTACTGGAAAAGACTTTAAGCTAAATAGCCAAAACTTAGTTGTTGGTGAAAAAGCACAAATTCATAACGTAGTTGCTACAATTGCTGGAGAAGATAAAGTTGTTGATCCAAACTCAATCAGCATTAAATCTTCAAACCACGGTATTATTTCTGTAGTAAACAACTATATTACGGCTGAAGCTGCTGGTGAAGCTACACTTACTATTAAAGTAGGCGACGTTACAAAAGATGTTAAATTTAAAGTAACGACTGATTCTCGTACATTAAAATCAGTAAAAGCTAACCCAGATAAATTACAAGTTGTTCAAAATAAAACATTACCTGTTACATTCGTAACAACTGACCAATATGGCGATCCATTTGGTGCTAACGTAGCTGCAATTAAAGAAGTTCTTCCAAAAACTGGTGTAGTTGCAGAAGGTGGATTAGAAGTAGTAACGACTGACTCTGGTTCAATTGGTACAAAAACTATTGGTGTTACAGGTAACGAAGTAGGAGAAGGTACAGTTCACTTCCAAAATGCTAACGGTGAAACTCTAGGTTCATTATATGTGAACGTAACAGAAGGTAACGTTGCATTCAAAAACTTCGAACTTGTATCTAAAGTAGGTCAATACGGCCAATCACCTGATACAAAACTTGACCTAAATGTTTCTAACACAGTTGCATATCAATTATCTAAGTACACTTCAGATCGCGTATACTCTGATCCTGAAAACTTAGAAGGTTATGTAGTTGAATCTAAAAATCCAGCTGTAGCTGAAGCTAAAATTGTTGGAAATAAAGTTGTTGTTAAAGGTTTAAAACCAGGTAAAGTTGATATCCACTTAACGAAAAATGGTGCAACTGCTGGTAAAGCAACAGTTGAAATCGTTCAAGAGAAGATCGCTATTAAATCTGTAAACTTCAAACCAGTTCAAACAGAAAACTTCGTTGAGAAGAAAATTAATATCGGTACTGTATTAGAACTTGAGAAGAGTAACCAAGATGATATCGTAAAAGGTATTAACTTAACGAAAGATACACAACATAAAGTACGCGTTGTGAAATCTGGTGACGACCAAGGTAAACTTTACCTTGATACAAATGGCAATGCTCACTTCGATTTATTCGATCAAGAGCTTGGTCATGTAACAGTATCTCAAACAAGTGATTCTGCACTTCCAAACTTCAGTGCAGACATCTACAATACTTTAACTACTAAGTACACTGACAAAGGTACATTAGTATTCAAAGTATTAGGTGAGAAAGATGTTCTAACAAGCGAAATCGGTTCACAAGCTGTACACGTGAACGTGCTTAACAACCCAAATCTATAAGTTGATTATAGATAAAATGAAAAATCAGTGGGGATTCATCCCCGCTGATTTTTTTTCATAAATATCGAAAAGAAGCCTCTTGTAAAAATTACAAGAGGCTTCTTTTATTGCTTAAACTTAAACATATCCCCACTCAAATTTGAATCACTATACACGAACAATACCATGTTAATATTGTTGTCTTTCATGTATTGATATACATCTTTTTCGTGATAGTGACGCAGGTCGAGGATAGATGTGTGTTTGAAGTTTTGTGCTAAGTGTGGCACGATTGCGTTTGCGAATGAGTCTTTTAGGACTAAGGCGCGTACTTCATTTGGTGCATTGTTATTTTCGATGACGATTTCTGGATAGTCGTCCGTGTAATAACCTGCGTATGATGTTATATCTTTTTGTTTTTCTACGCCGTATATGTCATCTAAGTTTTGATGAATAGTACCTTTCACATCTTTTGCGGTTACGCTTGTGAAGTTGAAACCGCCTTTCGGTGTGTAGTAGCACAATTTTTCACGAGTTGCATCGATGAGTTGGTATAGTTGGTTGTTGAAGCTTCCGACTAAATGTTTATTTTGCGCACATGTACGATTGTAGTCTTCTTTTTTTATTTCTTTTCCTTTATATATAGAAGATTGTTGCCCGATTGTGTTCATTATATATTGGTAGCCTAAGAAGGCACCGTCCATATTCCAATGATGATCTGTTTTGAAATACATGTCCTGTATTTCTTCGTTCGTATAGTTCTGTTTATAGTGTTCCATCAGTTTTATTGGCTTTACGTCAGCTGGAAGTTTTTTCAGAAAGTAATTTAAATTGTCCTGTGCATAAGTGTGAATATGAGAAGGTAATTTAAATGATAATGCATTCGTTTTTGACGGTGGTAAAGCAAAGTAAAACTCGACGTTTTGTTCTTTTGAAAAATGAGATAAGTCGTTTATAGCGGGCATGGATTGATCAATTTCATTATACTTTTTCGTCCACGCTGGATTTTTAAGGAGCCATTTATCATCAGTCAAAATAATGTCGTTAATGAGAGATTTGCCCATATTAATTTGGGCAATTGTATAGTTTTTAATAAATTCATCTCGTCCGATTAGTTGATCATTTGTGTATGTTTCAAAATCTTTAAAGAAGCTACCAGTTAGGAGAGCTTCTTTCGTCAGTGCTGGTTTTTGAGCGAGCGGCCGATTTTCAACTGGTGAAATGTCTCGGTCTGGTTTGAGTAACGATAATATGCCAAATGAAAAGATAATGGTGAGAAAACCAATTAACAGGATGAGGTTCCCCAATTTTTTCATAATAACTTTTCCTTCCTACATAAGTTAAAACCTGAAATAAATAAATGGATTATATGTTGAGTTAATCAAGTACATAACCGAAATCATAAATAATGTTAGTAATAATATAGGACGTACAAATTGCATCGTGAACATATACGTTTTTGGCGCAAGTTCTAATATGTTTTTCATTCGTTTTAAAATTGGTGTCGCTGCGATAAAGGCAATGAGAAATACGATAATGTATTCATGTACGTATAACATTGTATTGTCATCGATGAAAGATTGTCCTCCTATGCCGAACATCGCTTTTAAGTATTGGAACGAGTAAGCGAAGTTGTCAGCTCGGAAGAAGACCCAGCCAATCATAACGATTATTAATACGTATGCATGTTGCAGCGGTTTCCATAGTTTGTTTAATATTTTTTCGAATCCAGCTTTTTCAATTGAAATAATAAAGCCGTAATATAAGCCCCAGGCGATAAATGTCCAGCTCGCCCCGTGCCATAAACCAGTTAATCCCCATACGATGAAGAGGTTACGATAATTCGCTAGTTTTGAAACACGGTTTCCGCCGAGCGGGATATATATGTAATCGCGGAACCAAGATCCAAGTGTAATATGCCATCTTCTCCAAAACTCTGAAATAGATTTAGAGATGTATGGGTAGTTGAAGTTTTTCGGGAAATCAAATCCGAACATTTTTCCAAGTCCGATTGCCATATCAGAGTACCCTGAGAAATCGAAATAAATTTGGAGGGTGTAGGCGATAATACCAATCCATGCCGTTCCAACACTTATTTCAGATGGTGGTAAGGCAAATATTTTATCGGCGACAAATCCTACTTGGTTGGCGATTAATATTTTTTTTGCTAGTCCGAGAACGAAAATTTGAATACCTTCTGTGAATCGTTCAAAAGAATGGATGCGCGTTTTAATTTGCTCAGCGACGATATTGTAACGAACAATTGGTCCGGCAATAAGCTGAGGGAAAATAGATATATATAGCGCTAAGTTAAGTGGATTTTTTTGAACATCCCCATCTTTACGGTATATATCGATGACATAGGACATCGCTTGGAATGTATAAAATGAAATTCCGATTGGTAGTGGAATAGGTTCCACATGAATAGATAAATGCAATGATTTGTTTAAAATGTCTGTGAAAAATGAAATATATTTAAAATAAGACAGTAATAAAATATTTCCGACCACAGCCATAATTAAAAATGTGACTTTCATATTTTTTCGTTTATCATAATGATGCACGAGTAGGCCAAAGCAGTAGTTTAATACGATGGAAAAGAGCATTAAAAGAACGAAACGTGGTTCGCCCCATGCATAGAAAATTAAACTAAATGCAAGCAATACGAAATTACGTAGCTCGGCACGCACTATAAAATAGAGAAATAATACGAGAGGTAAAAAGATAAATAAGAAAATCGAACTACTAAATACCAAAGGACTCTCCTCACTTTTTTCGAAATACATTTCGTGCAAAAAAAACCGACATATCTATTATATATTCTTTTATATAATAGTGCCTTTAATATTTTATCATGTTAATAATTCGATTAAAATAATTATTCTATTACTGTAGTAGAAAGAATTAGCACTTTGAATGCTAGAGGCGGTAAAGGGTTGGAATAGAAAGAAGCAGCATCCAGATGGATGCTGCTTCTTTCTATTCTATTTCTAAATCAACAATTAAGTAAGCGAGTATCACAACAAAGAAAATGCTAACGGCTGGTGCTGTTAATACGTGTCCAGACATAAAGCCGATACCGAGCGATAAGACGAGTGTGCTAGCTAGTAGCATATGTTTTACGCTAAATAGTCTCTTGAAGTTTGTGATGATGCGAATGAATATTTTTATACCGAAATAAAGAAGAGGCAATAAGTACATAAGGAATCCAACAATTCCGAATGCGAAGAATAGGTCGTGGAAATCCATTTCGACTAACTTCATTTTCGTTGTGTAGTTACCAGCGTACCCCATTCCAAATAGTTTTTGAGATAGTGGTGCTTCTTTATAGTATTGTTTATATACTTTTAAAAACTTGTCGCGATCACTGTAAATTAAACTTTTCATTTCAGAGTCTGTTAGTTCGCCTTGCTTATGTTCTTCTTCTGTAACTACTTTTCCTTCTTTTCTGTCTTTTTCTTCTTGTACTGATTTTTTGTATTCATATATTTGTAAATGGATGGTCATGTTTTTTGCGATAGGAGTTTGCGGTGTAAGTACGAGTAACCCTCCTAATACGACAGCAGCAACAACTGTATTTACAAGATATGTGAATCCTTTTCCTTCTTTTTTACGATGTATCATATATTCAATGAATAAGAAGAACAGGGCGATACCAAGTGTAATAACGATGGCACCATAGCCTACTTTCGTTCCGATCATAATGCTTGCATACATTGCAACTACAGTTGGAATCCAGTAATAAGCTTTTGAGAAAGAAGTTGTTTTATGAACTGAGTATAAGACAACGATTGGGAACATAATTGCAAAAATGGAACTTAAATCATTTCCAGCAAAGAACCATCCTCTTGAACCGATCTTTGAGTTCGGATAGCTTGGGAAATCTGTACCAGTTGCCATAGCCGCGATAATTGAAATACTTAAAATTAACGTTGCATATAAGAAATACGTAATGATTTTATGAAACGCGTAGTCGTTATTTTTTAATTCTTTTAGTGCGATAATATATCCAAACAGTAGTACTATTGGATATACACTTTTCAAAATAAATTTCACTTCTTCTCCAAATGAAACTGGAGATTTGACCATTAAATTATTCACAAGGCCAATTGCGAGTACAATGCCAAATAGACATAAATAAAGAATATACTTTTTCGCGCCTTGTTGTTTATGATGAAGAAGTAGATAACCTAATGCAAGAAGCATAAAGGCGAAACGGACTACGATTCCGACTGTTGCACTCATGTGTAATACATAGATTGAAAAAGACGTTAATAAATCTAAAATTGGTTGCAACACAATGAATAGCAGTAGGAAATGCGGGAAGTAGTTATCCGTCTGTTTGAACTTAGTAACCATATGTTCCTCCATTTCTTCATTCCTTTATTTCAGAACCTCTATATAAATAGGAAGGAGAATGAATTTCTATATTTAATTTTTATATCAGACTTAAGAATACACCATTTCATTGTAATGGTAAATAGATGAAGAGAGGTGATAAACCGACTTTAATTTCTATATTTTTCAACGGAATTGTATGTTTTATACAAGATCATATACAAATTACGAGATTATTAGACAGAAAATTGAGAAAAAAAGAAGGGTTTTTCACCACCTTTCTATAATTATATAAGTATAATCTTTATGTAGAAAAGAGGGGTATATATAATGGAAGTAACAAGTAAAACAGAATCTGTCATTGTGAAATATGAGGGGCACGTTGCAACGGTTATGGTCAATCGCCCAGAGGTGTTAAATGCATTAGATGAGCCAACATTAAAAGAGTTATTACAAAAATTGAAAGAAGTAGCGGAGAGTTCTGCACACATTGTTGTGTTATGCGGAAACGGCCGTGGTTTTTCTGCGGGTGGAGATATTAAATCGATGCTTTCAAGTAATGATGAAAGCAAGTTTGATGGCATTATGAATACCATTTCTGAAGTTGTTGTGGCTTTATATACGATGCCGAAGCTTGTTATTAGTGCGATTCATGGACCAACTGCTGGTCTTGGGTTAAGTATTGCGTTAACAGCTGACTATGTGATGGCAGATATATCATCCGTTATTGCGATGAACTTTATTGGAATCGCTTTAATTCCAGATGGTGGTGGCCATTTCTTCCTTCAAAAGCGCGTCGGTGAAAATATGACGAAGCAAATTATTTGGGAAGGAAAGAAATTATCAGCAACAGAAGCGCTTGATATCGGTTTAATTGATGAAGTAATCGGCGAGGATTTCCAAACGGCTGTGAAGCAAAAAATTAGTGAATGGTCACAAAAGCCGATTAAAGCGATGATTCAAACGAAGCAAATTTTATGTGAAGTAAATCGCTCCAATTTAGAACAAACGCTGCAACTTGAAAAGCGCGGCCAATATGCGATGAGACAAACAGCGGATCATAAAGAAGGCATTGCTGCATTTTTAGAAAAACGTTTGCCTGCATTTAAAGGGGAATAAAGTGAAATTTGAATTAATGGTAGTTTTACTGCCGGTTAATTTAAGGTAAAGGGGAGAAAGTGCTAACACATTTTAGTATAATTGTGTTAGCACTTTTTTTTAGGAGTAATATATGAAGAAAATTATCGGTGTTATCGGCATGATTGTAATAGCATATTATGCTTTGCATAGTACACCATCTATGGCTGTGCGAACTGCATTGTTTTTTGAAGGGCATCCAAGCGTTGCGTTTTCTGGCGAAGTGACGAAAGAAAAAAATGTGAAAAAAGAAGCAATTCCAGTTGAGTACGAAACTCTATATGGTAAGGAAGAAGAATTAGAGCACTATTTCTTTCCTCACGTAAGGGCACATGGGTCAGGAATTGATATGCTTAGTGCGTGCGTGAAGAAAAAATGGTTTTTCTATAAAGCAGAGCTCGGATGTTATTAAACATAGGAGGATGAATGATGTCAGCATATAACAAGTTAGTAAGAGATCGTGTTCCAGAGAAGATTTTGATGTCTGGAAAAACATATACAGCACAAAAATTAACAGGACAAGCATACATACAAGCTTTAGCGAAAATTGGAACGGAAGAAATTCGTGAATTTGCTTCTATGAAAGAGCGTGAACATGCGCTAGATTCTCTTGCGGATGCACTGGAAGTGATCATTTCATTAGCGCGTGCAGAAGGTGCAACAATTGAAGATATAGAACGTCTTCGTAAGAAAAAAGAAATAGAGCGCGGTGGATTTGAAAGAGGCATTTATTTGTTGGATGTTTCAGAAGAATAGTTTCGTAGGGAAAGCATAGCGTTAGTGAGTAACGCTATGCTTTTTTGTTGCAATTAAACTAATAATGAAGAAGATAGCTGTTAATACCCAGCCAATTGTAATAGAAGTAGTAGTGTGAACGGCATAAGAAACTTGTAAACAAAATAATGATGCTAAAAACCAAATGAGTGCAATGTGTATATATTTTTTTGATATATTCATATTTATAACTCCTTTTGTATACTAAAAAGAATTTTACCGCAATTTAGAAAATTAAGCTATATGAGTAGAGGATTTATAGTAAATTCGGTATACTAAATAATAGAGAAAATGAGGAGGGAACGACAATGGCACATCATACGAAAGAAACGATGGAACTTATTAAGGAGCTTGTCTCTATTCCAAGTCCATCTGGAAATACAGAGAAAATCATTCGTTTTATTGAAAACTATGTAAGTGAGTGGAATGTAGAAACGAAGCGTAACAATAAAGGCGCTCTTATTTTAACGGTAAAAGGGAAAAATGATGCACAGCACCGTTTATTAACGGCACACGTTGATACGTTAGGTGCGATGGTGAAAGAAATTAAGCCTGACGGTCGTCTAAGTCTTTCTATGATTGGCGGATTTCGCTGGAACTCTGTAGAAGGAGAATATTGCGAAATTGAAACATCAAGCGGTAAGACGTATACAGGAACGATTTTAATGCATCAAACATCTGTGCATGTATATAAAGATGCAGGTGAAGCGAAACGAGACGAGAAAAATATTGAGGTTCGTATTGATGAGCGTGTCTTTTCAGCTGATGAAGTACGCGAATTAGGAATTGAAGTAGGAGATTTCGTTTCATTTGACCCGCGCGTTCAAATTACAGAGAGTGGATACATAAAATCACGTCATTTAGATGACAAAGTAAGTGTTGCGATTTTATTAAAATTAATTAAGAGATTACAAGATGAAAACGTAACATTACCATATACAACTCATTTCTTAATTTCTAATAATGAAGAGATTGGATACGGTGGTAACTCTAACATTCCAGAAGAAACGGTTGAGTATTTAGCGGTTGATATGGGAGCGTTAGGTGATGGACAAGCATCTGACGAATATACTGTATCTATTTGTGCAAAAGACTCTAGTGGTCCGTATCATTATGCACTGCGTAAACATTTAGTAGAGCTTGCAAAAACGAACAATATCGAATATAAAGTAGATATTTATCCGTACTACGGATCGGATGCATCAGCTGCGATTCACGCTGGATTTGATGTGAAACATGCATTAATTGGAGCGGGTATTGATTCTTCTCATGCATTTGAGCGTACACATGAAAGTTCGATTGCACATACAGAAGCACTTGTTTATGCATATGTATTATCAGAGATGATTGCAGAATAAGAAAAGAAATAGGCTACCTCTAGTAGCCTATTTTTTGTTGGTAGAGAAATCGACTTTATTTTACAATATTAAGAAAGTAGGTTTACTACATAATTCGAGTATTATAAAATGATAGAGGCGCATTAATTTTTTTTGTTCGGATTTATCGAGATTTATATATTAAGATTACGCGTTATTAAAAGATGATTGTTGAGAGGAGTATTATTTTTTATGAAGTATCGTGCAGTCGCGGCAGGTATTTTAGCCGCAAGTTTATTATCGTCTCCAGTAAGTAGTTTCGCAGCAGCGAAGAAGTTTTCAGATGTTCCTACATGGGCGCAAGAATCAGTTAATTATTTAGTAGAAAAAAAAGCGCTTGATGGAAAGCCAGATGGAACGTTTTCTCCATCTGAAGCAGTAGATAGAGGATCAGCTGCAAAAATCATAGCAGTCGTTCTTGGTTTACCGATTGATCCAAAAGCAAAACCATCTTTTAAAGACGCACAGAGCCATTGGGCAGCGCCGTACATTGCTGCAGTGGAAAAAGCAGGTGCAATTAATGGAGATGGTACTGGTAATTTCAATCCATTCGGCAAAATGAACCGTGCATCTATGGCATCTATGTTAGTACAAGCGTACTCATTAGATAAGAAGATTATTGGAGAACTTCCAACACAGTTTAAAGATTTGGAACCTCATTGGGGTAAGAAGCAAGCTAATATTTTAGTAGCTTTAGAGATTTCTAATGGTACGGGAAATGGCTGGAATCCTGAAGGAACTGTAACTCGTGCAGAAGCAGCTCAGTTCATTGCGAAGGCCGATAAAGATAAAACAAATACATCAAAAAGAATGTATATGAACAGAAACTTTATTACATATCATCAACCATCATTATCATCTGGTATTACTGACGTTCAGCATAAGCCACAAATGGTTGAAGTGAAAGAGCAAAGAGCAGACGGCTGGTTGAAAATTGTAACAAGTAAAGGCGAGAAGTGGACACCTTTACAAGAAAAAACAGAAACAATTAACCAAGACTTTACTGCATATGAAACAGCTTCACATAGTTCTAAAGTGCTAGGTACATATAATGCACAAACAGTAACGATTATGGAAGAGAGTGGCAGCTGGATTCGTATCCGCGTAGGCGCTGGTTTCCAGTGGGTTGATAAAAATCAATTAAACCCAGTAAAACAAGATAACTTCTTAGAAGGTAAAGCAATTATTATTGATCCAGGTCACGGTGGAATTGACTCGGGTAATCCTGGTTATTATGAGAAAGAAAGTGAAACTGTATTAGATGTATCATTACGATTACAGAAAATATTTGAGCAAAAGGCACCATTTACTGTGATGTTCACTCGTACAGATAATACACGTCCAGGAACAAGTGGTCCTGATTCATTAAAGAAACGTGTAGAATTTGCACAGGAACATAACGGAGATATTTTTGTAAGTATTCATGGTAACGGTACGGATGATAAAAAAGGGCACGGTACAGAAACATTCTATTATGCAGCAGCACCGACAAGATCAACGAATCCATATGTAGAAGACAGTAAGTTATTAGCAAAAAAAATTCAAGACCGTCTTGTAGTAGCACTTGGAACAACAGACCGTGGTGTGAAAAAAGGTGATCTATATGTAATTAGAGAAAATACAATGCCAGCTGTATTAACAGAATTAGCATTTGTAGATAACAAAAGTGATGCAGATAAAATTGCTACACCAAAACAGAGACAAGCTGCAGCGGAAGCGATTTATCAAGGTATTTTAGATTATTACGAAGCAAAGGGTAATAGCGTATCTTCTTTCCGTTAATAAATCAAAAGAGATTGCCAATAGGCAGTCTCTTTTATTTATCCCGCTTTAATGGGCAGTAAGACCCCCACCTTAAAATTCAGCGAAAGCAAAGAATTTAGGTGGGGGATCAACTGCCCATTAAAGTCCGATTGGTTCAACTAATAATCAGTGGCGGATGAAGAAAACCCCCACTGATTAAAGTTTCACTTTATTAACGTTTCTCTTTATTTCCGGCATGTGATATCATTTAATTTTACGTAAAAAAGATATTCGAATAATTGTAATCATAATAATTTTAAACGATAAAGGATGATAATAGATTGAGTAATCATAGTACAACACCTGCATGTATATATACGTATGCATTTCGCGAAGAGGAGCGTGCTTTATGTTACTTGGAAATGCGCTCGTTCTTTGGAACGGAGTCTCACGTTAATATTTTGAAAAGTGATGTCAAAATTGCCCCGAGTAGAAGTGCGTTTATTAAAGAGCGCGTTGAGGTTATGTATGAAGGAGACGACTTAGAAAGTATTTTAAAACAAGTAGAACAAATTGATTTGGCGGGGGCGTCATTTAAAGTTATCTTCGTTAAAATCAATGATCTTGGTAAAGAAAATAAAATTGAATATGGGGAAAGACGTCTCATTGAACGCGACCTCGGTATGCATATTGAAGGAGAAGCAGATGTTCGTAATCCAGAGCGTGTATTTGGGATTGTTCCTCTTGGAGGACGCTGGTACTTCGGACACTATGTAGAAAGTGAACCAGTTTGGTATCATCACATAAAAAAACCGCATAGTTATTCGACATCTCTTAGCACACGTGTTGCGAGATCAGTTGCAAATATTGCTGTACCAAATCCAGAGGGAGTACGAGCAATTGACCCGTGCTGCGGTATTGGAACAGTAGTAGTAGAAGCACTTTCTATGGGGATTAACATCGTTGGTAGAGATATTAATCCACTGGTAGTTCTTGGAACGAGAAAAAACATCGCACATTTCGGATTTGAAGGAACAGTAACAATAGGTCCAATCGAGGAAATTACTGAGAACTACGACGTTGCCATTATCGATATGCCGTACGACTTATTTACGCATGCAACACCAGAAGACCAGTTCTCCATTCTTTCAAGTGCGCGCCGCATCGCTAAAAAGGTAGTCGTTGTCACGATGGAAACAATGGACGACATGATCCATGAAGCAGGATTCGAAATTACAGATCGCTGTGTTACAAGAAAAGGATCATTTACTAGACAAATTCTTGTTTGTGAATAAGAAAGGAAGGTCACCCGTTTAGGTGACCTTTTTTGTTTGATATTGATGTGTGATTGGTTGGTAGTGTAGATAGATGAATTAGCGGAATTTGTCGGTAAGTCGATATCCTATGTCGAATCGTCGATATCGTTACATTAGTATATTACTGTTCTTTTAATTTCTCTTGTTGTGCAAGTAATAAATTGCGTAAGACGTGCCCGCGGTAACTTTCTAGTTTTCGTCCTTCAAGATAGCGCACGCCTAATTTTTTTAATTCAGCTACGTACCAGCCTTTCGTTCCGTAATACATTGGATCACTTCCTTTTTGCTTTTGAACAGTATATGTTGGGGGGGGAAGTAACTTTCCATTGAAAATAATAAGCCTAGTTGTATCAAGGTGTTCCATAAAATAGTTTCCGGACCGTGTATAAAAAAATAGACAGTAGTGTATGCTTTTTTACACAATGTATACAAATTTATACCCTATATATTGGCATGATATTTGCAATGAAAATAGTATCAACATATAGGGGAGAGATAGAAATGAAGGTTAGTAAAGTGTACACGACGATTGATGCTCATGTAGCTGGGGAACCGCTTCGAATTATTACAGGCGGAGTGCCAGAAATAAAAGGAGAAACGCAGCTAGAAAGACGCGCATATTGTATGGAACATTTGGATCATCTTCGCGAAGTTCTTATGTATGAACCGAGAGGACATCACGGTATGTACGGTTGTATCATTACTCCGCCTGCGAGTGTTCATGCTGATTTTGGCGTATTATTTATGCACAATGAAGGCTGGAGTACGATGTGTGGGCACGGCATTATCGCTGTTATTACAGTCGGAATTGAAACGGGTATGTTTGAAGTGACAGGTGAGAAACAAAAGTTCATTATTGATAGCCCTGCTGGGGAAGTGATTGCGTATGCAACATATAACGGGAGCGAAGTAGAGTCCGTATCATTTGAAAATGTCCCTTCATTTGTATACAAAAAAGACGTTCCTATTAAAATAGATGACTATGAATTTCAGGTAGATATCGCGTTTGGCGGAGCCTTTTATGCTGTCGTGGATAGTAAAGAATTTGGTTTGAAAGTTGATTTCAAAGACTTAGCTGCTATTCAAATGTGGGGCGGTAAAATTAAGCGCTACATCGAGAGCCAAATGGAAGTAAAGCACCCACTTGAAGAAGGGTTAAAAGGAATATATGGCGTTATTTTCTCAGATGAACCGAAAGGGGAAGACGCAACTTAAATGTAACGATCTTCGCTGATGGGCAAGTGGACCGTTCTCCTTGCGGTACAGGAACTTCCGCAAGAATCGCAACTCTTTTTGAAAGAGAAGCCTTACAAAAGGGAGAGATTTTCGTCCATGAATGCATTACTGACGGGAAATTCGAGGGGGAAGTATTGTCGGTAACCGCAGTAGATACATATGAAGCTGTCGTTCCAAAAGTAACAGGGCATGCATTTATTACAGGATTTCATCAGTTCGTTGTAGACCCGAGAGATGATTTGAACCGGGGATTTTTGTTAGGATAGAAGATAGAAGGGGGAGATGAACAAATATGCTAGTCATAAGCGCGAACGAACAACGAAACTTAGTAAATATGAACGAAGCCATTGAATACGCGGCGCTTGCTTTAAAAGAATTTTCCGCAGAAAGAACAATCACGCCAATTCGCGGCTCATTACCATTTGCGAACGAGAAAAATACGGCATTAATTATGCCTTCAGTAGCGGAAGGACTTGAGGCGCTTGGCTTAAAAGTAGTAACAGTAGTCCCTGAGAACAAAAAGATAGGAAAGAAAACGATAAACGGGATTGTTATGCTATCTGACTTTCAAACGGGAGAACCGCTCGCACTTTTAGAAGGATCCTACTTAACGATGATCCGAACAGGGGCCCTATCAGGAGTAGCGACAAAACATTTAGCTCGTCATAACGCAAAAACTTTATGCATAATCGGGACAGGCGAACAGGCGAAGGGAATTGCCGAAGCAGTATTTGCGGTGAGAGATATCGAAAAAGTCATTTTATACAATCGAACAGAAGAAAAAGCGTATGCATTCTCGCAATATATACAAGAGAAATTCAATAAACCTGCTTATGTTCACACAAATGCAAACGAAGCAATAAGCGAAGCAGACATTATCGTCACAACTACGAACGCATCCACACCAGTCTTCTCAGAAAAACTACAAAAAGGCGTCCACATAAACGCCGTCGGCTCATTCAAACCGAACATGCAAGAACTACCATCTCACGCCATCGCGGGCGCAAATAAAGTAGTAGTCGAATCAAAAGAAGCAGCACTAGAAGAAACAGGTGATCTTCAAGTTCCAGTGCGAGAAGGTTTATTCAAAGCAAGCGACATCCACGCCGAACTCGGACAAATCATAAGCGGAGAAAAAGCCGGCCGCGAAAAAGATGAAGAGATTACCGTTTTTAAATCAGTTGGTTTGGCGGTAGTAGACATTATCGTTGCGAAGTATTTGTATGAGAAAGCAGTGGAGCGTGGGGTGGGGAATAGGATTGAGTTTTGAGGGAGACTGCCTTTTGGTGGTCTTTTATTTTGGGGATAAGTTCCTTTATTTGGCGACTTATATATTTTTGTACATGAAAGTGTGTTGAGATTGTGGTGTTCTTTTTGTTTATGATGCGTGTATGCATTTCAAATGTGATGTGTAAGGATTGCGGATAACGGATATTGTACTGTGAATGGCAGCTGGGGTACTAAATATTGGACACAACTTAGTGAGAAGTATAGGGAGTAGTGTTATTGATGTAAGAGGTAATATAAATATAAGGGATGCTAAGCAAGCTCTATTTATGGATAGAAATATGTTTAATGTATTAGCAACAGGTGTTTTTGAGTGTTGTTTTAATGTGCTTTATGCTTTTTTATGTGAATATGAAAAATTTACAGGGTACCAGTCTCCGAAATTTGAGGTTGCTTCTGCAGCTGCTATTTTAGAAAAGGTTAGTCCCTCACTTCACGCCAGCTAAAAACCTCACACCCAAAAACAAAGGGGAACTCAATTGTTCAAACTCATATAAAGTTTCAATCTTGTCTAAGCATCCATTAGGATATACAATTGATCATCTATTTTTCTTTACATAATCTCCAGATACAGTCCATATCAACTATAGATTCTTGTCTTATGCTAAATGTAATCAAAAAGCAAGTAGATAAAGATAATGACTAAAACATTAACTCTAGATACTTTTTTGATGAATATTACAAATAAACAGGAGGTAATGAAAAATGATTAAAACATTATTAGCAGGAGCACTTTTAAGTACAGGATTGGTAGCGGGAGGTACAGTGGGTGCAGATGATGCGAAAATGGACAATTTAAAATCAAATGAAGGTAGTTCAAATCAAGTAATTACCCAGAGTGCAGATGGAACAACGTCTTTCTCACAAGACTTTGATTTACCTAAAGATGCAGTGCCAGCAACTCCTAAAGGAGACGCAAAAACTGTTGAAAGAACAGAAGGTACAGGTTCTCAAGAAGGAAAAATGGTACCAACAAAAGAAGGTACAGATTCTCAATCTGGATTTGAAATGGGAGCCCCTGAAAAACCAGGACATGCAAAAACTGTTGAAAGAACAGAGGGTACAGACTCTCAAGAAGGAAAAATGGTACCAACAAAAGAAGGAAATTAAATAATATATAGTTATAACGAAGAGCATCCAAAAAGTGGTGCTCTTTTTATATTATAGGGATTAACTAGTTTTACTGAATATAGAACTGTAGGAGGAATTGAGGCTAGAATATGGGTTACTGTCTCTTCAAATTATGGTGTTTGAAGCACTAGTTTTGGTGGTGACGTTACAACATAAACATTTTATTAGAGATTTTTTAAATTTACATACACTCTAGATAGACTACATATCAACTTCAGATACTTGTTTTATGATACAAGTAATCAAACAAAAGGAGGGCAATACAAAATGATTACAACAGTATTAACGGGGCACTCTTTTAAGTACAGGAGATTATTAACAGGTGGAGAAAATGTTGAAGATGTACAGACAGATCACAACATATTCCATATGAACAAAATGAATTGCAGCAAACTCTAGAAAAGTACGATTCGAAGAAGTTTGAGTTATAAAAAGAAAATAGATAAATATAGTGAAATAGATAAATTAACAAGAGAAAAGTACTTTGTGTATATCACAGGTGATTTTTATTTTCATTTGGATATAGGACTTGAATCAAACTTTTATACTAAAATATATACGGCAAAAAGGAGGGAGTATATTGCACAAAATTATTTATGGAATATTAATTTTAATGTATACTTTGTATTCATTTTTTGTAAGTGACGGAAGTGAAGTAAGGTTTATTATGTTGTTAACTATAGTACTTATCTTTTCTGTGGTTTTAGAAAAAGGAAATGCAAACAAAACGACTGATTAAGGGTCGTTTTGTTTGCACTTTTTTAATTGGCTATTACAGTCCAGATGTTTTAGGGGGAGCACCAAATTTCGTTTTTGGGACACTATTAAATTTTTAGTTGATGAAAACACCCGCCTAAAATAGAAAACTTTTAATCTATTATCATTTATTCCGTAGCTTTTAAGGTATTTAACACGACCTTGGTTGCGTCTGCAATAAGTTTATCATCGTATTTAGCATCTTCTTTATCATGATTAGAAAGTATAGCAAGAACAATCGGCTTTTTATTTGGTGGCCAAATAATTGCGATATCATTTCTTGTTCCGTAAGATCCCGCGCCTGTTTTATCAGCTACTTCCCATCCTTTTGGTACGCCCGCACGAATCAATTTATCTCCAGTTGTATTTCTCTTCATCCAATCTACTAATAGTTCACGTTTTTCTATTGGAAGTGCAGTTCCTAATGTAAATGATTGAAGTGTCTTAGCTATCGCTTCTGGTGTGCTGGTATCATGTGTTTCTCCTGGATGCACTTCATTTAATTCAGGTTCAAATCGTTCTGAAGTAGTAACAATATCTCCCATTTCTCTCAAGATTTTTTCAAATTCAGAGGGCCCCCCTAACTGTTTAAGAATCAAATTATGTGCTGTGCTGTCACTATATAGAACAGAAGCATCTGCAAGTTCTTTTAACGTCAGTCCTGTATCAACATGCTTTTCAGTAATTGGATTATAATTAGAAAGATCTTCATGAGTATACGTAATCCTTTGATCAAGAGCTTCTAATGAGTTCTTGCGTAAAAGAGCGCCCACAGCTAATGATTTAGATGTAGATGCAAATGCAAAACGATCATCTGAATGATAAGCAACAGTTTGATTTGTACCTGTGTCCAGTGCATAAATACCAAGCTTAGCATCATATTCTTTTTCAAGTTTAGCGAAAGATTGGTTACCTGTATTTTCTTGTTTAATTTGATTAGCTTGATTCGTTTGTTTAGGTGGTTCAGATTGAGTGTTACTATTGGAACATCCTATAAGTGATACACATGAAAGTAATACTACAGGCACAATCTTTTTGTAATGTAAAATGTTAAAGAACTTGTTTAAAACGAACATAAATTTTCAACCTCTTTCAAGAATATATGGATTTTGTCTAGGTATTCTAAATACCAATGCAATTAAAGATGACATAGGGTAACAATACTACTGCAGCTAAATTTTCACAGGTTAAAGGACATCCAAAACGTTTATATGATTGATAAGTCACAGTTTGCGTTATTTCTTTTTTGTTTCCACTTGTAATGGTTCACCTGTGAAAGTATTACAATACATGTTTTTTACTTTTGGGAATAATAAGTCCTTTCATTTTTTTATAATACATAAAAATAGATGTCAAACGGGATATGTTGTATCCAATCTGGACAACTCATATTAGAAATACACTTATTAGACACTCTAAGTAATAAATTTGTTCCACTTCAAGATGAGGAAGAATTTGGGATTTGTAAAATAACAATGGAACAACGTGTTTTTTCGTCATACAAAAACCTCTACATATAAGTAGAGGTTTTTAAATTGCATATTAATGAATTATGCTTTTTCAGATAAACGAAGATTATAGAATACATCATTTTAGCTAGATTTATTATTAACTAATGTATCCCCACCACCAAGCTCCGCCTCAATCTGCGAAGTCTTCGATGACTCATCCATACGCCAATATGTGATAAAGCTTATCGCGATACATCCAGCTACGTAGAAGTAGAATAGTGATTCCATTCCGATGCTCTTTAGCCATAAAGCGATGAACTCGGCTGTTCCACCGAATATCGCAACGGTTAGTGCATATGGTAAACCTACGCCTAGTGCGCGAATTTCAGTTGGGAAGAGTTCTGCTTTTACAATTGCGTTAATGGAAGTGTAGCCAGTAACGATAATGAGCCCGACCATCATGAGTAAAAATGCTACGATTGGTTCTGTTGTTTTTTCCATAAAGAAGAAGATTGGTGCTGTTAGTAATGTTCCGAGAATACCGAATGCCATTAATAGTGGGCGACGTCCAATTTTATCGGATAGTAGCCCCGCAATTGGTTGAAGTACGACGAAAATAAGTAGTGCGACAAAGTTAATCCAGCTTACAATTTCTTTCGGAAGACCGACTGTGTTTACCATGAACTTTTGTAAATATGTTGTGTACGTATAGAATGCGACAGTGCCTCCTAATGTTAGGCCGACTACTGTTAATACTGCTTTCGGGTGTTTCATAAGAGCGCGAACAGTTCCTGCGCTTTCGCGTTTTTGTGATTTTATGTTTGCGAACTGTTCCGATTCATCCATCGTGCGACGAAGCCATAATACAGCTACTGCGCCCATCGCTCCAATAATGAATGGAATACGCCATCCCCAAGATTTCATATCTGGTTCGCTTAGTAATTGCTGAAGAACAATTTGAACGCCTAAAGCAACCATTTGTCCAGCAACGAGCGTTACATATTGGAAGCTTGAATAAAAACCACGGCGTCCACTACTGGCCATTTCAGATAAATATGTTGCGGAAGTTCCATACTCTCCGCCGAGTGATAATCCTTGAAGTAAACGGGCAAGAACTAAAATAATTGGTGCCATAATACCGATGCTTTCGTAACTAGGTGTACAGGCGATAATTAAAGAACCACCGGCCATAACCGTAATAGAAAGCGTTAATGCTGCCCGGCGTCCGTGCCGATCTGCATAACGTCCCATTAGCAAACTTCCGATAGGGCGCATTAAAAATCCAACTGCGAAAATAGCGGCTGTGTTCAGTAATTGGCTTGTTGGATCTCCTTTAGGAAAGAACTCTGCTGAGAAGTAAACAGCGAAAGCAGAGTAAACGTACCAGTCGTACCATTCAATTAAATTGCCGACTGAACCTTTGAAAATATTTCCGGCGACTCGATTTGATTTTGCTTGAGCCATAATCATTCCTCCTCTTGCTTAGAAATAAAAGTAAAATATGAAAGCGTTTTTATTGTAGTTGAATTGTACTGTCTATAGAATGAAATCTCAATATTATGACAATTTTATTCTTTTTGTACTTTATGTACATGGAGAGTTTTAATAGTTGCTTCATTATTAGTTTTGTCATAATAATAGAAAAAGGAGATTGATAGTTTTGAATATTTTATCAAAGGATATGAGGCATGAAGAAATCACGCAAAGTGTCATTACAAACGAAAATAGTAAGCTTAATTATCGCGTTAATTTTATTTGTCGTTCTCCTATTAGCGGGAATATTTGTTTACATTCAGTCCGTTGATACGAAGCGCCAAGTGGAGCAGCTAGCACTGCAAACAGCGAAGTCGCTTTCTTTTATGCCAGCTATAAAAGATGCTTTTCAAAATAACGAGCATAAAAGTACCATCCAGTCTATTGCAGAACAAGTTCGTGAGCAAGCTGGCGCAGATTATGTCATTATAGAAGATCGCTTTGGGGTGATGTATTCCCATTCTAATTCGGGGTTGATTGGCACAAAGAGTAACAATCCATATAACTATGAAGCACTCACTTTTGGTGGCTATTATACACTCGAAGGAAATGGTGAAAGTGGTCCGGCTTTAATGGCGAAGGCACCCATTATTGTTCATAACGGAGACTACGATCAAGTAGTAGGTGTTGTGACAGTAGAGTTTTCAATAAAAGGTATCGAATCTAACATACTGAGCAGAACGAAAGAAATTATACTCTTTTCCTTAGCTGTATTACTAGCTGGCATTGTTGGTGGCATCCTTTTAGCACGTAGTATTCGTAAAGATACACTTGGTTTAGAGCCGAATGAAATTGCGGCGTTATACCGGGAACGAAGTGCGATACTACTATCTATAAAAGAAGGAATTATCGCTATCGATCAAAACGGTTTTATTACGATGATGAATACGTCGGCAGAAGAAATGCTACATGTAAATGATGATTATATGCAGCAGCACATTTCAAATGTTTTACCGGAATTTAATATGGAGAGAGTGCTAGAAAACGATCAAGAAATCGGGTTTCAAGATAAAGTGTTTATTTTAAACATGACACCAATACTCGAAAATAACAGTACAGTAGGCGTTGTATGTAGTTTTAGAGATAAAACAGAATTGAAAAACCTTGTTAACACAATATCTGAGGTAAGAAAGTATTCCGAGGATTTACGTGCTCAAACACATGAATTTACAAATAAGCTTTTCGTGTTATCTGGTTTATTGCAGTTAGGGCACTACAGAGAAGCAATTGAATTTATCCAGCAAGAATCTAACATTCATCAAAGCCAAAACCATATTTTATTCCATCAAATTCACGATGCGAAAGTACAAGCTATTTTATTAGGAAAACTCGGAACAGCATCTGAGAAGAAATTTGATTTTTATATTGAAGGAGATAGCACACTTAATCCGTTACCAGACCATATAAAAGTTTCACACTTTATTACGATCCTTGGAAATATAATCGACAATGCGTTTGATGCGGTGAGTACACAAGAGGAGAAGAATGTTTCTTTCTTTGTTACGGATATTGGGCACGACATTGTGTTTGAAGTGATAGATAGTGGAACAGGGATACCGGCAGAAAAAATTACGACCATTTTTCAAAAAGGATTTTCAACGAAAGGGAATGATCGTGGTTACGGACTAGCAAACGTAAAAGAAATGGTAGATCTACTAGGGGGAACAATTGAAATTCAAAACGAGAAAAACGGGGGAGCTATTTTTACAATTTACCTTCCGAAAACATTGAGAGAAAGTACAAGACAAACAGGGGGATGGGCATATGTTGAAGGTTGCAATTGCAGAAGATGATTTCCGCGTCGCGCAAATTCAGGAAGAGTTTTTATTAAAAATAAAGGACGTAAAAGTGATTGGAAAAGCATTGAACGCGAAAGAAACGATGGAACTACTACAAGGGGAAGAAATCGATTTACTTCTATTAGATAATTATTTACCAGACGGAATCGGCACAGACTTATTGCCGAAAATCCATGCTGATTTTCCAAACGTTGATGTCATTATGGTTACTGCGGCAAATGAAAACCATATGTTAGAAAAAGCAATTCGAAACGGCGTAAGCAACTACCTTATAAAACCGGTCACGTTAGAAAAATTCGTTCGCACAATTGAAGACTATAAAAGAAAGAAACAATTATTACATAGTAACAATGAAGTGAATCAAACACTCATTGATAACTTCTTCGGCATTTCGCAAACACAAGACATGAAAAACTTACCGACAGGTGTCGATCCGTTAACATTGCAAAAAGTGAAAGGGATTATAAAAGGATTCGAAGCGGGCATTACAATAGAAGAAATGGGAGAACAAATGGGTGCCTCCAGAACAACCGCAAGAAGATACTTAGAATATTTAGTAGCGATAAACGAATGCACAGTAGAGTACACATACGGCATTATCGGACGACCAGAACGAAAATATCGCATAGGACGAGGACTATGAAAAAACGATTATTACTATGTATATGGATCATGACAGGAGTAATAGCTGGTTGTTCCGTAGAGAAAACCCACACGAATAAAGTGAAAATAGAAGAAGTAGAAATCGTTGCACCAAACGTTCAAGGAGCAGGATGGGACTTAACAGCACGAGCGATGCAAAAAACACTGACGGAAGAAAAAATCTTCACAAAACCAATCACTGTCACAAACAAAGTAGGTGGCAGCGGTGACGTCGGATGGAAATATACGAAACAAAAAGGCGGTCACGTACTCGCGATCAACTCAAGCTTACTCATAACGAACAACCTACTAGGCCACAGTAAACTAACATATAAAGACTTCACACCGCTCGCAACACTCGCATCAGACTGGGAAGTCGTTGTCGTCTCAAAAGAATCAAACATAGAAAACGCAAAACAACTAATGGAACAACTAAAACAAGATAAGAAAAACTTCAAAATCGGCGTTGCCCCAGGCCTAGGAAACGACGATCACCTATCATTCGTACAAGTAAGCAAAGCCTTCGGCATAAACCCTGCCGAACTACAATTCTTCGTCTACGAAAACAAAGAAAAAATCATAAACGCCCTAACGAACAAACAAATAAACGCCGCAACCATGACCCTATCCGAAGCAGAAAAACAATACAAAGCCGGCAAAATAAAAATACTAGCCGTATCCGCACCAAAACGTCTAGACCGACTACCAGAAATCCCAACGTGGAAAGAACAAGGCATCGACGTTGTATTCCAGCACTGGAAAGGAATTATGGGCCCGAAAGATATGACGGAGGAAGAGGTTGCTTATTGGGATAGTATTATTAAGAAGATGGTTGAGAGTGATAGTTGGAAGGGGATTTTGAGGGAGCGGGGTTGGAATTCTTATTATAAGGATAGTGGGGAGAGTAGGGGGTTTTTGGAGGAATGTGATTTTAGGTATGAGGAAATGGTGAAAAAAGGGGCTTAAGAGGGAAGTATTCAATCAGGCTTTATTTTTGTAGTTACTTCTATATAATATAAAAGAGATGAGAGTGTTAGGCTAATTGCATTAAAAGGCTAGATAGGGATAGATAAAATCTAGCTTACTGATTAAAAATATATTAGTCGTTAAAAGATATAAAAGGCATTTTTCAGTCTATAAAGTGTGGAACCATAAAGTATAGAGTTTCTGTGAGATTTAAGGAGGAAATAATGAAGAAAAATATTTATGTTGTTGGAGCAGTAATTGTTCAAGATGAGAAAATTTTATGTGCACAAAGAGGACCATCTAAATCGCTACCTCTTATGTGGGAATTTCCAGGTGGGAAAATAGAAGAGGGGGAAACACCTCAAGAGGCGTTAAAGCGTGAAATTGATGAAGAAATGCATTGTAGCGTGCAGATTGGTGAGCAAATTGATTATACAGCCTATGAGTATGATTTTGGTATTGTTCATTTGAAAACTTTTTATTGTAAGCTTGTTGAAGGAAGTCCGTTTTTAACTGAGCATGTAGCAATTAAATGGTTATATCCAAATGAACTAGCAGCTTTAGAGTGGGCACCTGCGGATATCCCAACTATTGAGAAGTTATCAAAAGAATCGCTTGTAAAGTAATTTGATAAAAAACTATCCGGTTTATGCGGATGGTTTTTTATATTGTAATTGCACTTTAAATCAGTGAGTAATACAATTAATATAAAAAATTGTCATAAATGGTGATCATATGGAGAATTTTATTCAAAAATTAGAGGGGTCTTTATATAAAGGGTTTATTGATCAAAAACATAGTCATCCCGGAATATATAAGCCTAAATTATTAGTAAACAATACGAAAAAAAATGAAAATGTTTTAAGCTCATTGTTGGAGGAGCTAGAAAATAGTACATCCTTTATTTTCTCAGTAGCTTTTATTACGGAAAGTGGACTGGCGACTTTAAAATCGCATTTCCTTGATCTTAAACAAAGAGGGGTTAAAGGACGTATATTAACATCTACATTCTTAAATTTTAATACACCAAAAGTGTTTAGAGAGTTAATGAAACTTGAAAATGTAGAAGTGAGATTAACAAATTTATCTGGTTTTCATTCAAAGGGATACATATTTGATAACAAAACACATTGTTCATTAATTGTCGGTAGTTCAAATCTGACTGCGCATGCTTTGAAGGTAAATTATGAATGGAATGTTAAGTTAACATCGCATGAAGATGGAGAGATAGTACAGCATTTTAAAAATCAATTTGAAGAAGTCTGGGAACATTCTCAAGTATTAACTGAAGAGTTGATAGTGAATTATGAAACAATATATGAGCAAGTTGCAGAAAATAAGTTACTAGATCGAGTTATAGAATTACCTGGTCAATATCATAATTCAATTGAAGAAGCGTTGAAAATTACTCCAAATAAAATGCAACAAGCTGCGTTAAAAGAAATACAAGCTATTCGAGACGCTGGAAAAGAAAAAGGATTAGTTATTTCTGCAACAGGAACGGGAAAGACATATCTTTCAGCATTTGATGTCAGAAATTTTGCACCTAAACGGATGCTATTTATTGTTCATCGAGAGCAAATATTAAATAAAGCGAAATCAGATTTTCAAAAAGTTCTTGGTGGAGCAGATGAGGATTTTGGAATTTTATCAGGATCAAATAAGCAAATGAATGCTAAATATTTATTTGCGACGATCCAAACCATTTCAAAAGAGGAAACTTTGCATCAATTTGATCCTGGGGTATTCGATTATATTTTAATAGATGAAGTTCATAAAGCAGGTGCTAGTTCTTATCATAGAGTTATTCATTATTTTAAACCAAAATTTTTAATGGGAATGACCGCTACACCTGAACGTACAGATAATTTTAATATTTATGAGCTATTTGATTATAATATTGCTTATGAAATTCGTTTGCAAGAAGCACTTGAAGAAGATATGCTTTGTCCTTTCCATTATTTTGGAGTAACTGATTTTGAATATAATGGTGAAAAGATAGATGACACTGTAGTTTTATCTAAACTTGTTACAGAAGAACGAGTAGATCATATAGTTGAAAAAGTAAAATACTATGGTTTTTCTGGTGAAAAGATAACCGGATTAATGTTTTGCAGCCGAAAAGATGAGGCTGAACAATTATCACATGCTTTAAATAATAAAGGTTTTCGCACATTTGCATTAAATAGCGATCATTCCCAACAGGAAAGAGAACTGCGTGTGAACCAATTAGAAAATGGAATACTTGATTATATTTTAACAGTAGATATTTTTAATGAAGGAATTGATATTCCAAGTGTGAACCAAGTTGTTATGTTGAGACAAACTCAATCAAGTATTATTTTTATACAGCAACTGGGGCGTGGACTTCGAAAACACGATTCGAAAGATTTTGTTACGATCATTGATTTTATTGGTAATTATAAAAACAACTATTTAATTCCGATTGCCCTTTCAGGAGATAGATCACAAAATAAAGATAATATACGCAGATATACAAATGACACGAGTTATATTAAAGGTATTTCAACAGTTAACTTTGAAGAGATAGCGAAAAAACAAATCTTTAAAGCGATTAATAATAGTAATTTAACAGCAATGAAAGTATTGAAGGAAGCTTTTGCTGAGTTGAAAAATAGAATAGGGAGAATTCCATATCTATATGACTTTATAGTAAACCATTCTATTGATCCAGTTGTACTTGTGGAAGGGTATTCGAACTATTATCAGTTCCTATTGAAAATGAAAGAAGATGTCCCTGCATTAACAGAGTACGAAAATAAAGTTTTAACGATGTTTTCATTGGAAGTATTGAACGGAAAACGTAAAAACGAAATTGTTTTATTAGAATTGTTACTAAAGCAAGAAAAAGTTGATAAAGATGAGTATATAAAACAACTTGAAAAATTTAATTGCTTAGCAGATGATGATACGATTACGTCTGTGCAGCGGGTTTTTGAGTTATCTTTTTTCACACAGAATAACCAGAAAAAATATGGTGAAAAGCCAATTCTCGTATTGCAAGAAGATAATACGTACATGTTTAATGATCTAATCCGAGAAAGTTTAGAAAAGAATGAATACTTCAAGTATATGGTAATGGACATCATTAAAAGTGCGAAAGAAAAGAACAAAAACTATGAGTGTGATAGTAACCTTACTATATATAAAAAATACTCAAGAAAAGATGCATGTAAACTTTTAAATTGGCACATTGATGAGACTTCAACTATGTATGGCTATAAAACCAAATACTCTACTTGCCCAATATTTGTCACATATCATAAAAACGATGAGGTAGAATCCAGTGTGAACTACGGTGATGAATTCCTTAATCAAGATGTTCTTAAATGGTATACAAGAAGTAATAGAACATTAAAGTCAAAGGAAGTTCAAACAATTATTGATGCTAAAGAAAATAATATTGATGTCCATATTTTTGTGAAAAAAGATGATGACGAGGGAAGCGACTTTTACTATTTAGGAAAAGCGAGACCTGATAAAGCAAGTGTAGAACAAACTGAAATGCAAGATAAAAGTGGAAAAAAACTACCGGTTGTTACGATGAATATGATTATGGAGAAACCAGTTGATAATAAGCTCTATGATTATATAAAGGATGGTAATGTTTTGTAGGTAGATTTGATTTTTAATACCTTTATGCCCCTAAAATGATTAAAGGGATAGTAGTATTAGTAGATAAGATAAGGCTGTATCAAAATGACATCGTAGTATGTTTTTGATACAGCCTTATTTATTGGATTAAAATGTATTGTTTAAGTAGCTATCGCATGCAAACAGAAAGAAAAGCACTAAATCTTATATGGTATAATTAGAGAATTAAAACCCTGATCCTGGAGGAATTTAAATGCCAATCTACAACAAATTAGTAAGAAATCGCATACCAGAAATTATCGAGAATAACGGGAAAACATTTACAACTAGAATACTAGATGAAAAAGAATATATAGAAGAAGTGAGCAAGAAAACACAAGAGGAGTTAGCTGAGTATTTAGAAGCCGAAAGTAAAGAGCATAAAGTAGAGGAATTAGCGGATCTGTTAGAGCTAGTGAATGCATTAGCTCAATATGAAGGTGTGACGTTAGAAGATGTGGAGAAAGTGCGTAAACAAAAAGCAGAAAAACGCGGTGGTTTTCAGGAGAGAATTTTTTTAGTTGAGGTACATGATGACTAATGTTCAGCTTGTTACGAATAATTTAATCCATAAGTTAGAGCGATATATGGATGATGCAAAATCGATTTACATTTTAACTTCGTTTGTTATGAAATCGGGGGTAAATGTGTTAGCCCCTCTCTTGAGGGTAGCAGCAGAAAAAAATGTGGATATTAAGATTTGTACAGGAGATTATTTGTATATTACACAGCCAGATGCTTTAGAGAAATTGTATCAAATTCATCCTGACATTGAGATTCGATTATGGAAGAGTGCGGGGAAATCATTTCATCCGAAGGCTTATTTATTTGAGCGTGAGAGCGATGGGGTTATGATTGTTGGTTCTTCTAATATGTCTCGTTCTGCATTAACAAGTGGTGTGGAGTGGAGTTTGCTTGTAAAAGAGAGTGTTGGAGAGGAAGCTTTTTCAGAGGCAATTGATCAATTTTTACATATTCATATGAATGAAGCAACTCAGTCTATTAATGTAGAAACAATTAAACAATATCGTAAAGAGTACGAAGGATTTCATACAACTCATTCGAATTTGATCCGAACTTGGACAAAGCAAGAAGAGATTGAAATGATGATGCCGTCTGGACAAGAGGATTATTCTGCGAGTTCAGGAGTAGAAGTTGAATTAGAGGAATCTGCTGTATATGAAACTAAGATTGCGCCACGCTTTGCACAAATCCCTGCGTTAGAACAATTAGAGAATGTACTGGAAGAAGGATACAACAAAGCGATGGTTGTTATGGCGACAGGGCTTGGCAAAACGTATTTAGCGGCTTTCTTTACGGGACGTTTTAAACGAGTTCTATTTATTGCACATTTAGAAGAAATATTAAATCAGGCAGAAAGGTCTTTTCTGCGTGTAATCGATAATAAGACTACAGGAATTTATAATGGAAAGAAAAAAGAGGGCGAGAAGGATGTTGTTTTTGCATCTATTCAAACGTTGAGTAGAAAGCGCCATTTAGAAAACTTCTCTCCTAATGATTTTGACCTTATTATTGTAGACGAGCTCCACCATGCGGCAGCAAATAGTTATCAAAGAGTACTAGATTATTTTAAACCTAATTTTTTATTGGGAATAACGGCAACACCAGATCGTAATGAATTTCGAGATATTTATTCAATTTGTGATGGGAATGTTGCATACCGTATTGATTTTATGGAGGCGATTCAACGTGGGTGGTTATCTCCGTTTCGTTATTATGGAGTACATGATGAGACTGATTATTCGCAAATACGTTGGATAGGTAATAAGTATGATCGTGAGGAACTTGCACAAGTTCAGTTAAGAGAGGAACTAGCCTTAAACATTTTAGAGGCTTGGAAGAAATATAAGAAAACGAGAACTATTGTCTTCTGTTCAAGTATTAGGCAAGCAGTCTTTTTATCTACATACTTTAATGAGAATGGATATAATACAATCTCGCTTCATTCGGAAACAAAAGATATTTCGAGAGAAGATGCAATTAAACGGCTGGATAGTAATGAGCTAGATGCTATTTTCACAGTAGATTTATTTAATGAAGGTGTTGATATTCCATCTGTTGATACACTTTTATTTGTGCGTCCGACAGAATCATTAACGATTTTTACACAGCAAATTGGTCGTGGATTACGATTACATGAACAAAAAGAGTCCTGCGTTGTAATAGATTTAATTGCTAATTACCGAAATGCAGATATAAAAATGCAAATGCTTCGAGTTGATGATGGAAAGACAAGAGGAAACGGCACACAAAACATATTGCCAGCTGGATGTACAGTAGAGTTTGAATTGGAAGCAAAGCAGTTATTAGATGAATTGATGAAAAAGAAAATGCCGAGAAAAGAAAAACTGCAGCATAGCTATCAAACTGTAAAAATGGATCTTGGACGTAGACCGACATATTTAGAACTACATAAGCTTGGTACAGAAGAAAGTAAAGAATATCGCCAAGAGTTTAAATCATATGTCGGCTTTTTAGCATGGAATGATGAACTAACAGCACAGGAAAAAGCAGTATTTTTACATTATGAAGCGTGGTTACAAGAAGTTGAAAAGACAGGAATGGCAAAAAGCTATAAAATGCTGTTACTGTTAGCGATGTTACAACGCGGGAAAGAGAGCTGGTACCATCCTATTTCACCAGGAGAAGTTGCACCATTCTTCCATCAGTTTTTAATGGAAAAAGAATACCGTAAGCGAATTGATTTTAGTGATAAGCAGGCACAGCGTATGTGGGATTATGATGAAGAAAAAGTTAGTAAATTAATTACTACAATGCCAATGACAAAGTGGAGCGATAGTTCGAAAGGTTTACTATCATTTGATGAAAACTCATTTTCTCTAAATATGGATATTCGAAAAGCAGACGAAGAACTTTTATTTGAATGGACGAAAGAGATATGTGAGTATCGTCTTCATACATATTTTGAAAGAAGGACAGCAACGTTGAAGTAGGCGTTGCTGTTTTATTAACTGATAAAATCTAAATAATATGGATGGCACTGTTTTTTCGAAAAAACAGAATAGATTACAGTATTGAGTAGAATTTTAAGATTTCTTATTGATGTTCACTAGTATTGTATGTTCTTGATGCTTTTTAATAGAAGTGGAAAATATTTTTTTGGGAGGGGTGGATGAAGGAGGAGGTAATCCAATTTTATTAGAAATTATTTTTATTTTTCTTTGTAAATCTTTCTTTTGTACGGGAGTAAGGTGATTAACAAAGTTATGACAGCAACTATCTATTACTTTATCGAATAGACGGAGAACTTTATCAAATACATATTGATGTACTGAGAGAGTGTATTGTTGTTTTAATGATCTTGTAAAAACAATATCTTTCAGTCTTTCGTTATTTAAACTTTCATCGCCGATCATATCGTTAATACAGTCTCTTTGAAAATTCTTTGAGGATTTATTAAATTCATCTAACTTGGTAAGTGTTTTTATACTTTCTACATTGTTAGCATTTATTTTGCGTTTAATATAAATATCAGCTACGTATTCTTTATTTTCAGGATGTATATTTGTTAAATGATGGATCTCAGTTAACCCATGTATTCCAGCTCTAGATTGCTCTGCTCTACTTTTCCAATGAGTGTTAACATCTTTTCCGTTAATGTATTTTCTTACAGTCTTTTTTTGTATGTTACATTGCTTAGCAATACCTTCTTCTGTATAACCATTATCAAGTAGAAAACTAATCATTCGTTCTACCTCATAACCTGTTTTTTTCTTGGATTTTAATTCAACACGGAGACGTTTTAGAACCCTAGAGTCTTTTGAGGTGAGTTGTTCCACTTTGCATGTTACGAATGGAACATTTAAATGTTTTAAAGCCCAAAAACGACGATAACCCTCGACCAGTATAAAACAATTTGGATTTTTTTCTTCTACAATAAGTGGTTCTATTAATCCATTTTGTTTAATGCTTGTAGCAAGACTAAAATCCTCTAAATTCTTTCGGAATGCATCTTCTAGTTTAATATATTCTAAAGAGATATTTTTAAATTTCAAAACCACCCACTTATTTTAGGTTGTTATTAATGGATATTCAAAAGGTAATTTGTACGATTACTTAACTTATAAATTTATTGTTGCAGGTAGTACAAAGAGAGCGAATAAGTTTAAGATACTAAAAAGAAGAACGAAGCACCTTCCAAAACAGAACTCTCCTAATCAAACTAGCCCCTCATAAGCCCCTTACAAGCCCCTACCAAGTAATAAATCACTAAGAAAAAACACAACAAAACAAAAACACCAACAAACACCGTAGTAGGAGTCGAAAAAAATTTTGAAATAACACGCCAAAAACCCGGCCCTCCTTCCTATATATAGTACAAAGAGGAAATTTTCATTTTTGAATGAGAATGGGAGGAATTGGGATGGCGGTGTATCGTACTGTGCAGGTGAATTTTTGGCAGGATGATTTTGTTTTGGATTTGACGCCGGAGGAGCGGTATTTTTATGTGTATTTGTTGACTTGTTCGAAGACGACGCAGTGCGGGATTTTTCCTTTTCCGAAGCGGTTAGCTGAGATGGAGACTGGTTATAATCGGGAGACTGTTGATAAGCTTGTGCAGCGCTTTGTTGATTATGGGAAGATTCTTTATGATGCGGATACGCGGGAGTTATTCGTTTTAAATTGGCTTCGTTATAATCCTGTGACGAATACGAATGTGGAGAAGTGTGTGCTTCGTGAGCTTAAGGGTGTGAAGAATAAGGAGTTTGTACATATGTTTCTTCAGAAGTGCGTAGAGGAGGAGCTGAATGTTCCGATGCTTTTAGCGCATTTCAGTATGCCTGGTGATTTGGCTGTGGATGATGTAGAGCCGGTTTGTGAGAAGGCAGAGGAAGAAGAGGTTATAGAGGAAGAATCGGGAAGTCGCGTGTTTTCTTTTTATGAGCAACATTTTGGTAGTTTGTCTCCGCATACTGTGGAGGAATTGAGTGCGTGGATGGAAGATTTGTCAGAGGAGCTTGTGCTGAAGGCTCTTCAAATTGCGTTTGAGAATAATAAGCGGACGGTTGCTTATGTGAAGGGGATTTTGAGGGGCAGGCACGGGAAAGGATTTACGAAAGTATGTGAGGTTGAGGCGGATACGGCGAGCTTTAGGAAGAAGGATTCGTCTGTTAGTACGGGGGAGACAGAGGAGTTTTTGGCGAGGTGTGAGGAGTGGGAGAAGAATGCGCCGTCTGAGGAAGAGTTGCAGCGCTTTTTAGCGGAGCGCGGGTGGCGTCCATGAGTATTCAAAATGTGGAGGCGGAAAAGACGGTGTTAGGTTCTCTATTACTTGATGGAGAGCTTATTAAGGAGTGCCGTTTGACGGAGCAGTATTTTTCTCTGTCAGTGCATAAGTCTATATTTCAGTTAATGCGAAAAATGGAAGAAGAGGGGCAACCGATTGATCTTGTGACGTTCATTTCTAGGGTGGATCCGAAGTTTTTAGAGGGGATCGGGGGAATGGAGTATTTTATAGGGTTAATGGATGGTGTGCCTACAACTGCCAACTTCTCTTATTATGAGGGGCTTGTTCGAGGTGCCTGGAAAATGTATCAGGCTGGTGTTCTCGGGCACAAGATGGGAGAGCGTCTTATTGCGGAGAAGAATGAGAAAATTATTGGTGAGACGATTACGGCACTTTGTGAGTTAGAGGAAAAGGACTGTGTATGTGAGTTTGATTTGAAGGATGCGTTAGTTGGTTTGTATGAAGAGCTTCATCAAGATACGAAAGAGAATACTGGTATTGAGACTGGTTATACATCGCTAAATAAAATGACGTGCGGATTGCAGGAAGGTGATTTTGTCGTCCTTGGTGCACGTCCTTCTATGGGGAAGACTGCGTTTGCGTTAAATGTTGGACTGCATGCGGCGAAGTCTGGAGCGGCGGTTGGATTGTTTTCATTAGAGATGAGTAGTAAGCAATTGTTAAAAAGGATGGCGTCTTGCGTAGGTGAAGTGTCAGGAGGTAGGCTGAAAAATCCGAAGCATCGTTTTGCGATAGAGGACTGGGAAAAGGTGAGTAAGGCGTTTGCGGAAATCGGGGAATTACCATTTGGGATTTACGATAACGCAGGCATTTCGGTGCAAGATATTTGGATGCAAACTCGTAAGTTAAAGAGGAAGCATGGAGACAAAAAGCTTTTAGTCATTGTAGATTACTTGCAGCTTATTACGGGCGATCCGAAGCATAAGGGCAATCGATTTCAAGAGATTAGTGAAATTTCTCGTAAGCTTAAGGTATTAGCGCGTGAACTAAATGTTTGTGTAGTAGCATTATCGCAATTGTCTCGTTCCGTAGAAGCACGTCAAGATAAGCGACCTCTTTTATCTGATTTAAGAGAGACAGGACAAATTGAGCAAGATGCGGATGTAATTATGCTTATGTACCGTGAAGATTATTATGATAAGGAAACGGTGCAGAAAGAGATGACGGAGATTCATGTGGCGAAGCACCGGAATGGGCCTGTGGGGAGTTTTAAGCTGAGGTTTTTGAAGGAGTTTGGGCGGTTTGTGGAGGAGAAATAGTTAAAAGACTTGAGTATCACTTTGCAAATAAAGCATAAGTGTTCTATTTCATTAACTTATGCTTTATTTTTTGATTCTTTGAATATGTTTCTTATTTCCCCATAAAGAAGGATTTTCTCTCTGTAGTAATCCATTGTTCCAAATCGTCTTGGCTACGTCGGACAAGTCGATTCACTAGCACATCATGCCATACATAATCCTCTAATAGGTATATATGAATCGGATCATCTGTATAAAAGGCAACATTACGCTCTTCAAGTGATGGTCCATAAATCATCTCTTTAGAATCTATGGATAAAATAAACCAATGTTCTGTAGACAGAGTTTCTGTATAGGGTGTGATACGATGAGCTTCTAGATTTTTAATTGGATTTTCAACATGTAAGGTAATACCTTGTACTGTGACTTTATCAGCTACCTCAGAAAGTTCCTCTTTTAACACTTCATACATCTCATCCCACATTGAAATGACAATACGTTTTTCGGCTTTTTTTATTAATGTCTGACAATAGCTAATGATTGTTTTTTTGTCTTTTAAAGTAATCACTCGATTATCTGTTTTTTCCTCGGAAGTTTCTAGTTTTTTTAATGAATCACTGATTCCTTCATAAGTAGACTGCCATTCTGATTGAGCCTTCTGTAAAAAGATTTCAACAGGTAGAGGTGAATAGCGAGTGGTGTCATTTATTTCTTCCTTCATGACAATTCCTTTTTCTACAAGGTTACCTAAAATCTCATAAATTCGTGCTCTTGGGACCCCTGAATCCTTACTTACTTGGTAGGCTGTAGCAGGCCCCTGTTTCACAAGAGATACATAAGATTTAGCTTCATATTCATTAAAACCAATTTTTTTAAGCTGTTGTACTATGTAGTCCACTTTTTTCGTCCTCCGATGTTTGCTTTATATTTCAACGTTACAATAACTCTTTACATTTAGCAAATTGATAGTTACTATTACGATAGTGACTAAAGGGGAGGCTACTCGTATGGATTTTTATTTAGACCCATCTATATTAATTATTTTGATTGTTTTTGGATTTGTGGCTGCATTTATTGATTCAGTTGTAGGTGGTGGTGGGCTGATTGCTTTACCCGCTTTATTATTTACAGGGCTGAACCCAGCAAGTGCAGTAGCCACAAATAAACTAGCATCGACAATGGGAAGTGCAACTAGTAATATTGTGTTTTATCGTTCTGGTAATCTTGATTTGAAATCGGCTTTTAAATTATTTCCACTCACTTTTATAGGCTCTATAGTAGGTGCATGGACCGTTCATTTAATGAACTCAGAAGTACTGAAGCCATTGATGCTGATCATGCTCGGTGCAGTCGCTATTTATACGATATTTAAAAAGGATTGGGGTAGTATTTCTACTCATAAGAAATTATCTGGTCGACACGTCATTATTTTCACCTTTTTTATTTTTGCTATTGGTTTTTATGATGGATTTCTAGGGCCTGGCACAGGTTCGTTTTTAATGTTTGCTCTTTTATTTATTGGGTATGATTTTTTAAAAGCAGCAGGTACTGCGAAGTTTCTTAATTTAGGAAGTAACGTTGGTGCATTGTTGATATTTATGTATGTGGGGCAAGTAAACTATGCGTATGGTTTTATAATGGGGATTGCTCAAATTGCTGGAGGAGTCGTTGGCTCCAAATTTGCTATAAAAAAAGGAAGCGGGTATGTTCGTGCTCTTTTCATTACAGTAACTTGTTTATTGTTAGCAAAAAATCTGTATGACTATGTGCAGTAAGTAATGTAGAAAAGGTTAACTATGCAGGCTACATAAATATACTAATTCTTTGTAACACATTTTAGATGCTACCTTATTCAAAGATAGCATCTAAAAAAATTAAGGTAAGAGGGTGAAAATAATACAAACGAATATTTTCGGGGTATGTTTATGTACTTTAGCGAAATAACTATTCCATATTTTTTTTATAATTAGGCCGCAATACACTCTTAAAATCCATCTCAGCAATCAACACACTTACTAATATAAGCGTCGCGCCTAAGTATCCTTTCCCAGTAAGTGTTTCACCTGTGAAAACGAAAGCAAAGCCTGCGGAAAAGACAGGTTCTAATGAAAAAATAAGTCCTGTATGTGTAGGCGTAGTATATTGCTGGGCGATAACTTGCACGATGAAAGCGACTGCGGTGCAGAATATGCTTAAGGCTAAGATAATGAGCCATGAGCTGGTTGTGCTAGGCAGTTTTGACGTTTCGATAATGAATGAAAAAATAAGACTAAATAGGCCGACGAAACCGAGTTGTATGACCCCAAGTGCAATGGAGTTCACATGTTTCGTTACGCTTCCAGTAATGATGACGTGAATGGCATAAAATAAGGCTGACAGTATGCAAAATATATCGCCATTACCGATTTTGAATTCGCTAGTTAATGTTAATAAGCCGATTCCTATTATCGTTAAAATGATTCCTACTATAACTTTCTTTTCCGGAATGTGTTTTAAAAATATAGCTGATAATATCGGAATGAAAATGACTGTGAGACATAGTAGGAAACCAGCGTTAGAAACGCTCGTATACTTTGTGCCGAAAGTCGCGAAAATGTAAACGATAAATAAGACAGAAGCGAGTATAAATGCATATTTTACAGTTTTAAAATCGATTTTGAATAAATGTTTGTAAAATATTAAACCTGATAAAAGAAAGGCGATAATAAATCGTAATGCGATTAAATTGTATTCTTCGATGCCTTCAAGTCCAACCTTTGTAAGTAAGATGGATGCACCCCAAAAGAATGTAACTAGTAGTAGCCCTAAATCCGCTTTTAATTGTAGTTTCATTTCTATTCCCTCGTTATGTATAAATTTTATAATCCTATACCCCTATCCCCATTGTTTATTTTAATATTAATTCTGAATATTTGTAACTTAAATTTATCGACGTTTTATTTCATTGATGAAGCCTTTTCATCCACTTTTGAAGAAATTCGGCAGTGTAATTATTTCAGAACAATTAGGAAGAGCGATGGTGCGATTTGGGAAAGATGGATATGCTCATGCGATTATTGAAAGTTCGGATTTGAAGAAAATCGGTATGTAGTATGTACAAAAAACGCCTATTTCATATAGGCGTTTTTTTTGATGGTGAAGTTATTCTTTTTCAAACTGAAAAATATCCCTGTTAATAAGTTTGTGGAGATACTTATCCATTTCAGCCGCAGAAACGCTTCTTTCATTTTTAAACCACCATGCGCTTAATGAGGTGATTGCCCCTGAATAAAATTCAATGATTAAATCATTTGGCATAGTATGATTTTTACAAAGTTGATTTAACGCTTCTATTTCTTGTTTTCTTGTTTCGTGACTTAAATACTGTGTCCGGCTAAGAAATTGTTCATCAGACATTTGCGTCTCTAATATTTTACCGATTTCTTCATGGTGTAGAAATTGTTCCATTACTTGAAATGGTTTACTTAATCGATCTGAAACCGGTATTCCCGCAATCATCTTGCTGTATCGTTTAAATCCAAATGCTAATAAAGCGTCTTTATCTTCAAAGTGTTTATAAAAGGTTGTTCGGTGTACCATCGCGCGGTCACATATTTGGTTAATCGTGATCGTACTATATTTCTGTTTTGATTGCGTCATTAATTCAAATAAGGAATCCCATAGTAATTTATGTGTACGTCTAATACGTAAATCAATTTGTTTTTCATTATCATTCATCTACAATTCTCCTTTTTTGTAGATTAAATATACAATGGCTGAAAATTGATTCTCCCTTTTTAATCTACATATGTATATTATATTACATGTGTTCCGGTGTATTTAAATTTTTTTAGTAAGAAACAGGAGGAGAATCTGTAAATGAATATGACAACAAAGAGCCCTACAAGTGGCAAAGTTGATACTTCTAATATGAAACATACCCCCATTTTAATTGCATTACTTTTAGGGGCAATGGTTGCATTATTAAACGAAACGTTACTTGGTAATGCGTTAACAGTATTAATGAAAGAATTTGGCGTAACAGCTTCAACGATTCAATGGCTTTCTACAGCTTACATGTTAGTAGTTGGGGTTTTAGTTCCAATTACAGCGTTACTTCAGCAATGGCTCACAACAAGACAAATGTTTTTGATCGCTATGGTAACGTTTTTAGTCGGTACATTAATTGCGGGATTCGCACCGACATTTTCCGTTTTATTAGTCGGCCGTATCGTCCAAGCTGTAGCGACGGGATTAATTACACCGTTATTAATGAATACGATTTTAATCATTTGTCCGCCTGAAAAACGGGGTGCGACAATGGGATTAATCGCACTTGTGATGATGGCAGCTCCGGCAATTGGTCCTACATTATCTGGAGTAATTGTGGATTCATTAAATTGGCGCTGGTTATTCTATGTTGTTATTCCAATCGTGATTATTTCCATTATGATTGGTATGAAGTACATTCAAAATGTTTCAGAGTTAACAAGGCCAAAAGTAGATTATCCATCTATCGTTTTATCGACATTAGGATTTGGCGGACTTGTGTATAGCTTTAGTGCATCGGGTGATTTAGGATGGTCTGATGCCAAAGTGTATGGCACTTTACTTGTTGGGCTTATCTCATTATGTATTTTTGTCGTTCGACAATTGAAAATTGAGAATCCAATTTTAGAATTACGAGCATTTAAAGTTCCGATGTTTACATTATCAGTTGGATTAATTGTCATTGTGATGATGTCGTTATTTTCAACGATGACTTTATTACCGATGTTCCTGCAAACAGTTTTACTCGTTACAGCCTTTAAATCAGGAATCATCATGCTTCCGGGAAGTGTTATTAGCGCCATAATGGGACCAATCGCAGGTAAACTATTTGATAAATTTAGTCCGAAAGTTATTATCGTTCCTGGTATTGTGTTAGTGGGGATTGCAATGTTCTTATTTAAAGGCATTACTCCTGATACATCAATGGTACAAATTATTGTCATGCATAGCGTATTAATGGTTGGACTCATGTTTGTCATGACAGCACAAACATACGGTTTAAATCAATTAACACCAGATTTATATCCGCACGGAACAGCACTGTTTAGTACGTTACAACAAGTAGCTGGCGCAATTGGTACGGCTATCTTTATTTCGAAAATGTCTTCAGGAACAGCTAGCTATATGGAAAGTTCCGCAAATCCAATGGATCCAGTAGAGAAGTTAAATGGTTTAACATCTGGATTCCAAGGTGCATTTGCACTAGGGTTAGTCTTTATCATTATTGCATGTATCGTATCGCTGTTTTTAAAAGAAGAGAAAAAGGGAGTAAAGGCAGCGAGTGTTTTACAGAACGAGAATTAAGGTTTATATAAAAAGACATCTTTAAGAGATAAAGATGTCTTTTTACATTTCCTCCGTAACATCATACCTTAGCAACTGCCCCTGATCATAAAACCTCTCAAAAAGAACCCCCATTACATAAAAGAATACTAGCCCGAAACCAATATGAATGAGTGTAAAAGTAGTTCCAAATGAAGAAAATTCATACACGAGAATTGGCAATTTCGCAGTTGTCCAAACGCCTAAGAAAAATACGATGTACCGAATGCTTGCACCTTTTTGTAAGAGTAGTGCTGCAATCGGGAAGGCAACGTAGAGAGGACCAGCTGCAATGCCGCCTAATAATAAAGAGAATAAGATTCCGTATACGCCGGAATTTTTGCCCATATATTTCATAAGCGTTTCTTTCTTCACCCATTGATCAAGTAATCCTACAAATAGTAGGACAGGTGGGAGTAGAAACAACATATCTAAAATGCTATTCCCTGTTAATTGTAATGCGCTCCATCCTAAAGATTGATTTATAAAAGTTAATACAATGAGCCCCAGTAGTAAGATGAAAAAGAAGCGATATTTTTTTAGTTCCTTCATACCATCACCACCCAAATGATATAGGAGAATAGGAGAGACATGAGCAAAGCAGATGCATTACGTGCGTAAGCAAAGCTTCGTCCGAATATTTTTTGTTCCATCGGTAATGTTGTAAGCCCTACTGACATGAGTGTAGACATAAGTGCTGCAACTTGAGGAAGGCCTGCGCCGTGTTGAATTAATGTATTACCGAGAGGAAATACGACGAAGCTTGGAATAAGTGCAACGGAGCCGAGTATCGCTGAATAAACAATGCCGATAAATCCGGACTGTTCTCCAATGATGGAAGAGATGAAAGACGGCGTTAATATAGAAAGCGATAAGCCAACGAATAGCATGATGGAAAGCATGGCAGGTAGAAGATTGCGAAACATTTTCCATGACTTCATTAGAGCTTCTTTCGTTTTCGTGCGGTCCTTCATAAAAGAAATCCCCGTAAGAATAATGGCTAAAGTGTAAAGGATCACGCCGTTAATCATGATCAGATTCCTTTAAGTCTTTATATTTATCTAAGAAAAAAGATAAGTTCTTCATTTTCTCTTCAATATCCATTTGAAAATCTGCCAATTGTTCCTTTCCAGCAGGCGTAATTTTGTACATCTTTCTCGGTTTGTCTTGATGATCTGTACTTACATAAGATTCGATTGCACCTTCGTTCTCTAATTTTTTTAGCGTGCGATATAAAATAGCGCTATCGATTGGATTGACGGGAAGTTCTTCTTCGCACTTTTGCAGTAATTGCCCGCCATAGTTATCTCCTTCTGCCAAAAATAACAAAAGAAACGCACCTGTATGTCTTCCTGTATGTTTCATGGATATACCTCCTAGAATGAATTGGGATTTATACTGTTAATGACAGTATACTGTTGTTAACAGTATATGGTGCATGAGGTGTTATGTCAATTTTAAAATGTGCGAATTTCGAGGGGGGAATTACAAGGATACTATTTTTTAACTATTACCGTTGATAAACTACCAATGAGAAGGGGTTGTACATCCAAAAACAAAAAAAAAGACACTCTCAAGAGTGCCTCTTATTAGCAGCCGAATCCGCCGCCCCAACAGCTAGCTCCTACGATGATTAATAAGATAAAGAGTACAACAAGTAAAGCGAATCCGCCACCGAAACCGCAGCCTCCACCACAACTACCGCCATATCCCATATTAACTCCTCCTTCCATAAAGACCATTTAATTAATGGATTTAATTTACTTTATGTTTTTACGGATAAACTTGAGCAGGTCCTTTTGAAAAATAAAAGATGCTTAGATTTTATAAGAATTGACGACCTTATTTTGTCACGGGTATTATGCTGATGACATATTGTATTTTATTCTGTGTATTGGGGGAAGGAGGATCTTTATGGCCAATTCTGAAATGATTTTACGATTACTTACGGATTTAAAGATTGAACAGCAAGCTTTAAAAGAGCAGTTGGAAAAAATACAAACAGCTGTGACTACTCTTGAAGAAAAATCAGCAATTGTGGAAGAGAAACCAACGACTATTGAAGAAAAACCAGCTGTTGCTGCTGCAAAGCAAAGAGCTCATTCTGGACACCCGACATCTTTTCGTGCTTGGAGAGCATCTGCTCAAAAGAATTCATAAAAATATAAGAAAAGAAGACATCGATTACGATGTCTTCTTT
This sequence comes from Bacillus sp. IBL03825, assembly GCF_024712505.1. Classification (NCBI taxonomy): domain Bacteria; kingdom Bacillati; phylum Bacillota; class Bacilli; order Caryophanales; family Bacillaceae; genus Bacillus; species Bacillus sp. IBL03825. The sequence goes on from NZ_JAMXKE010000001.1 coordinate 967,801, forward strand.
TGCTTGTACAATCCAAATAAGTTAAGAAGGTATATCCATATTGCTTTAAAAATAAGAAGAAAATAACGATTGTCGACTCCTTTTTTAGTATAGCATGTAATAATAAAGATTTTTTATGTAATATTGCATATATATAGATTATGTGATGTTAATCTTATATATTTTAGTTGTCTGTTATTTGTTTTAATTCATTTACTTATATTATTTTTTGAGCGCCCCATTGATGGGGCCTTTTTTTATAATTGTTTTAAGGTGGAAACCCCTGAAGCATTATGAGGGGTTTCATGACTAGGAAAAAGATTATTGGTGCTTAATGAGATGAAGACCCGGATGTTGTATCTGAATTTCTTCTAAATGGATTACTATTAATTTTTAAGCTGTTCCCCATAAATGATAAACCATGCCGATAACAAAAAATGCTAGTCCTACAAACAAAACGGTTAAAGCAAGCATTCCATTTTTATTATGTTCCATAAAGTTAGCTCCTCTTTGAGTTATATACAAAAAGCCTTTAGTCGTAATTATGGCTAAAGGTTTTGCTCTTCATACTTTGTAGTTTATAAAAAAGTTGCACTTCTGTATTAATTTGGAATATGATTGTTTAAAGAGTAGGTGATGAGTACATGCAGGAAAGAAAACAATTCCCGCTTATATCTGGAAATCTCTCATTAGATTTAGTGAATACAGAGTTAGTTAGGCGTGGACAACGTTATGATTTATTAATAACAGATGAAGATGTATTAGAATGGCTACATGTAATAAAGGTTAATCTTCCTTTCTGGAATGAAAAAACACTTATAGGAATTCAAAAGCGAATGAATCAAGTTACATCTAGCATACTGGAGCTAAGAGAATTACTGAGAAAACAGTTTGAGGCAATTGCCGATCAGCACGAAATCTCTGATGATTTTATTACGTATTTAGAAAAACAAATTGAGAAGGCACCATTTACATATAAAGTTATTGAACAGAGTTTAGTACCTATTCCAGTTGGAGAAATTGAGGATGTACTTGTATCGTTAATTGCATTTGATGCTTTAACGTTAATAGTAGAAAATGAGCTTATTTCTCTTAAAAGGTGTTCAAACCCTGATTGTGTTTTATTATTTATAGATAAAAGTGGAAAGCGAAAATGGTGTTCTATGAAAATATGTGGGAACCGAAAAAAGGTAGCAAAATTTCAGGTTCGAAAATCTGAAGAAGTTTAGGGAATCAACTTATAACAGTTGATTCTTTTTTTCTGCGTCTTTAAACTAACCTCTAAAATCAATGTTGATCGGTTAGTTTGTTCGGGATATAATTATTGGTAAATAAAGGAGGAGAATGATGAGTAATATAACAGCAGCTAAGCAGAAAGAGGATCAACCAATAAGTGTACGATATTTTGCAAAAATGAAAGGGAAAGGAAGAAGTCCATTACAAGTAAATATAAAGGACTCTTTAACGGGATTATTAGGAGGATTTTTAACGATTCTCACCTTAACATATTTAACGAGTATAACTTCTACAGAATTATTAATGGCTCCATTTGGAGCGAGTTGTGTATTAGCGTTTGGAGTTTGGAATGCACCGCTATCTCAGCCGCGTAATATTATTGGAGGACATTTGATTTCAACTTTCATTGGTCTATCAATATATCATTTGTTTGGAAATGAATATTGGACAATTGCTTTAGCAGTTGGGATGTCGATTGCTATTATGATGTTAACAAGAACAACGCATCCTCCGGCAGGGGCTGATCCCATTGTCGTTATTTTAGGAGCATACAGTTGGAGTTATTTAGTAACACCGGTTTTAGTTGGTTCCCTTGTTATTGTAGTTATTGCTTTATTTATTAATAATATGAGTAGTAAAAGGAGCTATCCAACTTTTTGGATATAATTTATAAGGTGAAAAACCATTTGAGTAAGTATCCCATTTTTACTATGTTTTCATTTCTCATACTTTTTTAGTTTACAAAGAAAAGACACCCATATAAGGGTGTCTTTTCCAATAGTTTTTTAGCAGAAGCAAGAAGCTCCAACGATGATTAATAAAATAAACAATACAACTAATAGTGCAAATCCTCCAGAAAAACCGCAGCTTCCACCGCAACTACCACCAAATCCCATAATAGTTCCTCCTTTAATAAGAGGGGAAAACAAAGGGTCACTCGTGTTTTTTAACGGATTCCATTTACTTTATGTTTTGAAGTATAAACATGAGCAGGTCCTTTTGAAAATAAAAAAGACACCTTGAGGTGCCTTTTGTCCAATGTAATTTCATTAATATTCGTTAGCATAAAACTCTTTTATTAGTTTTATTTCATTTGTATTCGGGTCAAACTTAAATATTTTAATTTGATTAGATTCGTCTTTATAGGCAAATGTATTATCGCCAACTGGGGTCATATTGCTCGTGTTTACGATAGGATCACTACCTTGATCAGTGATTTCCACAGTTTTCTCACGATCCCAAAACGCAATGACAATGATCAAGATAATAAGGCATATACGTATGTTACGTAGTTCTCTCGATACAGTATTCTCCATTCGATAGTCTCCTTTGTTGTTTAATAGATTTTGTTAATAAAAGAGATAATTCTTATGAAAATAAATAAAAAAGACACTGTAAAGTGTCTTTTTTATTTGAGTTATGCGCATTGCTTAATAAGACGCTAGTTCCTCAGTTTGAATATGAGTAACTATGTAGGGTAATTTTATTATAACATTTTAACCATTACTGGGTCTATATGGAATTTTATTAATGATTATGTTTGATTATTCAGGATGGTAAATATGGTAAAATACGTAAGTTATCTACGGTAATTGTAAAATATAATGATGTATATATCTAGTCTTGTAATGAATGCAAGCAACAGCTGATCGATTGTTAGTATTTTTCTTTGTAAAAAAATATTCAATAATTTATTATTGCAACCGCTTACTCTTTGTGTATAATAAAGGTAAGTTAATAAGTAAAAGGATTGTTACTGTTCGGCAGGCAAAACCTAAATTGATCTAGAGGCTACGGGTGTAGTGTGGCTTTTGGAATCAGTTTAGGTTTTTTTATTACCTTTTGTGACTTTAAGAAGAAGAAGGCGGAACAATATGAGAATCCATAAAATCTTAAATAACAATGTTGTTTGTACGATGAAGGATAATGAGACAGAAGTTGTACTGATGGGCAGAGGTTTGGGATTTCAGAAAAAAGTTGGCGATGCTATTGATGAATCTAAGATAGAAAAGACCTTTGTGCTAGAGACAAAAGAATTATCAGAGAAACTTGCTAGGTTGCTAACTGAAATTCCTGTAGAAAATTTAGAGATTACAGAGAGAATTATTCAGTTTGCTAAGACAGCTTTGCCGGGGACTTTAAGTGATTATATTTATCTTACATTAACGGATCACTTAAGTTTTGCCTTAACGCGGCATAAAGAAGGAATGGATCTCAAAAATACTTTGCTTTGGGAGATTAAGAGATTTTATCAGAAAGAGTTTGAAATTGGTCTACAAGCTTTGAACATAATTGAAGAAGAGACTGGGCTTACACTTTCTGAAGATGAAGCAGGGTCAATTGCACTACATTTCGTGAATGCGCAGCAAGGAGAGCCGGCGATGCAACAAACGATAGCGATGACGAAAATCGTCCAAGATATTTTAAATGTTGTAAAGTACCACTATAAGATGAACTTAGATGAAAGTTCATTTAATTATAGTCGGTTTGTAACGCATTTACGGTATTTTGCGCAGCGTTTAATGCAGAAGGAATTGAACTCGGCCGATGATGATTTTTTATACGAGCAAGTGAAAAGTAAGTATGAAGAGGCATATTGTTGTACAGAAAAAATTGAAGCATACTTACGAAAAGCACATAATAGTCATCTTTCAAAAGATGAAAAAGTGTATGTAACGTTGCACATTCATCGTGTAACGAAACGCAATGAATTATGTAATTGAATAAACGGGATTGTTACTGTTTGGCAGGCAAAACCTAAATTGACTTGTAATGGAGTGATTCGTATGTATCACGCCGTTACGGTTAGTTTAGGTTTTTTCTTTTATCCCGTATTAACGGGCAGTAAGACTCCCACCTTAAAATTGGCTGTGGCAAAGAAGTTAGGTGGAAGATCAACTGCCCGTAAAGACCCGATTGGTTCAACTAATAATCAGTGGGGGATGAACAAAACCCCCACTGATTAAAGTTTCACTTTATAAAAATAAAAAATGGGATGATTGTAGGGAGGGAAAGTTACTATGAAATATGAAAAATTAGCAAAAGACATACTGAAGAATGTCGGCGGGAGAGAAAATATACATAGCGTTGTACATTGTATCACTCGCTTACGATTTCAGTTGAAAGATGAGGGAAAGGCAAATACAGAAGTACTGAAAAGTATGGAAGATGTTGTGACTGTTATGAAAAGCGGCGGACAATATCAAGTTGTTATTGGTAACCATGTATCTGACGTATACAAAGCGGTTATCGCTGCTGGAGGGTTTCAAGAAACTGAGGAAGAGAATACGAGCGAGAAGAAAAAGAGTAGTCTTATAGATATTCTTTCTAGCATTTTCACTCCTATTTTAGGAGTATTAGCTGCAACAGGGATGATTAAAGGATTTAATGCACTATTTGTAGCGTTAGGCTGGTTAAGTACGCAGTCAGGAACGTATCAAATATTAAATGCAGTTGGCGATTCGTTATTTTATTTCTTCCCGATTTTCCTTGGTTATACAGCAAGTAAGAAATTCGGAGGCTCACCATTCATCGGTATGGCAATTGGAGGAGCTTTAGTTTATCCAGCTTTATCCGGTTTAAAAGCAACTGAGCCATTATATACGTTATTTGCAGGGACGATGTTTGAATCACCAATTCATATTACGTTTTTAGGAATACCAGTTATTTTAATGAACTATGCATCATCTGTTATTCCAATTATTCTCGCTGCTTATTTTGGAGCGAAAGTAGAACAGTCTTTAAAGAAAGTGATTCCGGATGTTGTGAAAACATTTTTATTACCATTCTTCACATTATTAATCGTTGTACCAATTACATTTCTCGTTATTGGCCCAATCGCGACGTGGGCAGGTCAGTTTTTAGGACAGGCGACGCTTTGGGTGTATCATGCAAGTCCATTAGTAGCGGGTGCCTTACTCGGTGCTTTCTGGCAAGTACTTGTCATATTTGGCCTTCATTGGGGCGTTGTTCCGATTGGCTATAACAATTTAGCAGTAAACGGTGTTGATCCAATATTAGCGCTTATATTTGCTGCCTCATTTGCTCAAATTGGTGCTGTGCTTGGCGTTTGGATGAAAACGAAAGACAAGAAATTAAAAACACTTAGCATTCCAGCTTTTATTTCAGGTATTTTCGGCGTTACAGAGCCGGCGATTTATGGCATTACACTACCTCTTAAAAAGCCGTTTATTATGAGCTGTATTGCGGGAGGAATTGGCGGCGCAATACTTGGCGTATTTGGTACACAAGTTTATATGACAGGCGGACTTGGTATATTTACGCTTCCGACATTTATTAGTCCGAAAGATGGGATTAGTGCTGGATTTTGGGGAGCAATTGTTTCAATGGTTGTTTCTTTAATAGTAGGTTTTATTCTGACTTACTTATTTGGTTTTACGAAAAAGAAAACATCTACAGAAACAGAGGAAACAAGTAATAAAATTGCTGCATCAAACGATGATGAAGTAATCTTTAGTCCTTTCCATGGCGCCGTTATGCCGCTTCAAAACATTGACGATGCTGCATTTGCATCAGGTGCGCTAGGTGAAGGAGTTGCGATTGAGCCTTCAGAAGGAAAGTTGTTTTCACCAGTTTCAGGTACGATTGCTGCGCTGTTCCCGACGAATCATGCAGTAGGAATTACGGCGGATTCAGGTGCTGAAATTTTAATCCATATTGGGATGGATACTGTGAAATTAAATGGTGAATTTTTCTCTTCTCGTATTGAACAAGGAGCGAGAGTAGAAAAAGGGCAATTACTGATTGAGTTTAATATAGCTGAAATTCAAAAGGCGGGTTATATTGTGACAACACCAGTTGTTGTTACAAATTATGATAAATATAGCATCAAAAAAACGGAAATAGAAAAGATTCAAGCAGGAGATTCTTTACTAAAGTTAGGAGTTAAATAGTAGTTACATTTCATACAGGTTCAAACGAAGAAAGGTATTCTTTAAAACTTACAATAGCTTTCTTCGTTCATTCTTATATAAAGGAGTTTTTCTATATGTCTAAAGTTAATTTTCCAAAAGGATTTTTATGGGGTGGAGCAACTGCAGCCAATCAAGTTGAAGGCGCATATGTAGAAGACGGAAAAGGGTTAACGACGGTTGATTTATTACCAACTGGTGAAAACCGTTGGGATATTATGAAAGGAAATATTCATTCCTTTACACCGGTAGAAGGAGAGTTTTACCCTTCACATGAGGCGATTGATTTTTACCATCGTTATAAAGAAGATATCGCTCTTTTTGCAGAAATGGGATTTAAAGCGTTACGTGTATCGATTGCGTGGACGCGTATTTTCCCAAGTGGTGAAGATGAAAAGCCAAATGAAGCAGGATTACAGTTTTATGATAATTTGTTTGATGAACTGTTAAAGCACGGTATTGAACCAGTTGTTACGATGGCTCACTTCGATGTACCTGTTCATTTAGTAGAAAAGTATGGAAGTTGGAGAAGTAGAAAACTTGTAAACTTCTTCGAGACGTACGCAAAAACTATTTTTAATAGATATAAAGATAAAGTGAAATATTGGATGACGTTTAATGAAATTAATATGCTTTTACATTTACCTTTCATGGGAGCAGGTCTAGCGTTTAAAGAAGGGGATAACAAAAAACAAATTCAGTATCAAGCAGCGCATCACCAACTTGTCGCAAGTGCGTTAGCTGTAAAAGCATGTCATGAAATCATTCCAGATGCAAAAATCGGTTGTATGCTTGCTGCGGGTGCAACGTATCCGTACACATGTAATCCAGATGACGTTCTTCGTGCGATGGAACAAGACCGTGAATCATTCTTCTTCATTGATGTACAAGCAAGAGGAGCATATCCTGGATACGCAAAACGCTTCTTTACAGATAACAATGTAACAATTGAAATGGAAAAAGAAGACGAGGAAATTTTAAAAGAGCATACAGTTGATTATATTGGCTTTAGCTACTATTCAAGCCGAGCAACAAGTACAGATCCAGAAGTGTTAAAAAGCATAACGAGTGGGAATGTATTCGGTTCTGTTGAAAATCCATATCTTGAAAAATCAGAGTGGGGATGGACAATTGATCCGAAAGGCTTCCGTATTACAGCGAACCAACTGTATGATCGTTACCAAAAACCGTTATTTGTTGTTGAAAATGGTCTCGGTGCAATTGACCAATTAAATAGTGAAGACGAAGTGAATGATGAATACCGTATTGATTACTTGCAAAAGCATATGATTGAAATGTCCGAAGCAATCCAAGATGGAGTAGATATTATTGGATATACAAGCTGGGGCCCAATTGACCTTGTAAGTGCTTCTACTGGAGAAATGAAAAAACGTTACGGATATATATACGTTGATAAAGATAATGAAGGAAAAGGGTCATTAAAAAGATCGAAGAAGAAAAGTTTTGATTGGTATAAGGAAGTAATTAAGACGAATGGTAAGAGTTTGGAGTCTTAAGTATGAAAGGGAGACATCTTAATGGATGTCTTCTTTTTTTCATTGTGAATGATGGAGCGACATTTCCCTTTACACGAACATAAAGGTATAATATAGTTTAGTTAAGTGAACTAAACTATTAGAAAACGAAATAACAGCATGGAGGAAGAATGCTATGACTAAATCGTATAAAGAAGTAATTAATGAAATGAATCGAGCCTACACGGAACTCTACATTTTACTATTTCAAGATTTAAAGGATGAGTTCGGTCTTACTGGGCAGCAAGAGAGCATGCTATTTCATATTCATTTAAATGAAAATACGACAGCAAATAACATTGCGAGTACGTTTAATATAACGAAAAGTGCGGTGAGCCAAGTTTTATCGAAATTGGAAAAGCAACAGATGATTTCAAAACAAGTTAATCCTAACAATAAAAGGGAGTATTTCCTTACAATTGGTCCAAACGGTAGTAAGTATATAGAGCAATTGGCAAAGTTAGATGATGTATTAATTGAAAAATACTTCTCAAAAATTGATATCAATGCCTTAGAGCAAATGACGGATACGTTAACAAAAATAAATAAAGTGATATTGGAAGAAAAGCAGAAGGATCTTGAGTCTAATGAGTAAGAAGCAAGATGAAGCAATTAGTAGAAAGGAGGAGAAGCGTGTGATGAGTTACATACCAAATATGATTACGATAGCAAATTTTGTGTGTGGGCTTTTGGCTATTCACGCTGTTTTCGTTCATGATATGTATGGTGCAGTTATGTTCATTATTACAGGTATGGTATTTGATCTGTTTGATGGTATGGTCGCTCGGAAACTAGATTCTGTTTCGGAAATGGGCGGTGAATTAGATTCATTTGCGGATTTAGTGACCTTTGGTGTGGCACCGTCTATTCTTGCATATAGTGTCGCTTTAAAAGATTTGCAGTTTATTGGGATGATAGGTGCCCTTGCGTATAGTATTTGCGGAATGCTGCGGCTTGCGAGATTTAATACACAACAAAGCAAACTCCCAACATTCATCGGAATGCCCATTCCATTTGCGGCAATGTGTCTCCTCATTTTATGCCTCCTACATAATCCAGTTTCCGTGGCATTGGGCACATGCGTACTCGCTTATTTAATGGTGAGCAAAATCAAATTCCCCCATTTTAAAAAGGATATATCGGAAGGTTTGAAGTCCGAAAGATGGGATTGATGATACGGTATTACAATGAGAAAGATAAAGGAGCATAACATGATTCGTATCGCATTAAGATCATTCAACATACAAATATATTGTTTGCTAGGCGTGATGTTATTGGGATGGTTGCTGACACCTTTTTCAGCCCAGTTTGTAGGGATAAGCGTTGGCCTTTTAGTTAGTATGTACTGCGCCTGGATCTTAGGAAGGCGTATTGAAAAGTTCGGAAATAGCATCGTACAAAAAGAAAAAGCACCAATGCTTGGCATGATGAATCGGTTTGCAGCCGCCATACTCGGCGCAGTTATTATGTATGAAATTGAACACCGTGAGTACATGTGGACATTTGCAGCTGGAATTATGGGTGGGTATTTCTTGGTTATTATTAATTTGGGGTATTATAGTATGAGAGATGCGGAGAAATAGATTAGTATATTTTAAATTAGAAATTAACCTCCACCTCAAGCATGGAAAGATATACTTGAGGCGGATTATTAACACTTACAATAAATTTCTCCCAAAATAAAACAATGAAAGCAAGTACTCCATTTTGAGTATGTTCTATAAAACTAGCTCTTCTTATTTTTTATTTTTTTAAACATAAATTTGTAAATTAACCATGTAATAATGATTACCACAGGAGTAATTAATGCACCGTTAAACATTTTTTGATATATGTATAAAACATTTAAAATTAATAAAGAAACTATTGTAATAATCATATTATATTTTGAAAAGATTTCTACGAATTTAGAATGTGCAAATAACTTTTTGTATATAAAGTAAAAGATTACAAAAAGGATTGTTGTTACTAAACTAAAAACACTAATTTGAAGATAAAATATAACTATTAAATTTGTTATTGCTATTATCATTAACCAAAAAATTATAAAAAAATTAGATAATACTTCTACACTTACTAATAGAGCTCCTAGCGCCGCAATAAAAGCAGCAATTTTATTTGAGGAATCACCTTTGTTATTAGAAGAATTTTGTCTATTCATGAATAAAAATCAGCTCCAATTTAATTTCAGCGATTGTTAAGTAATTGATTTATTTTTTGCTCAAACAGGACATCATTGAGGTTCGTTAATGATAATGTTCCATCATTTTGTTCATTTTGAGAAAATAACCATTGTTTTCCTTTGGTTTCAATAATAAAGAAGCCATTATCAGAAGTAATTTCTTTATTATCTTTTGTTTCAAGTTTTATTACGCTATATATATTTTTTGTTGTTTTTAGGTCTTGTAGGAATTTTTCTGCAGATTTTATATCAAAATCATGAGCAGTTAAAATTTTAATACTTTCTTGAGAGGGTAGTGTTATTAGTTTTTGAATGTTTTTTATTAAGTCAGTAGATATTGATCCATACTTTTTATTTTGCAAATGATCTTCTTTAATTGTAAGTTGTAAAAGAGTCTTTGATTCTACATATAATTGCTCATTGTTTATTTTTTGTATTTGATGGGTAATACCATTTAAACTTTGATATCCAATGATTGTTTTATTACTAAAATAGATATTTCCAGTTGTTGTTGTTGTTGTTGTTGTGATTGCTCTTGTGCACTTTTAAATTTATTTGCTGTTTCTTCTAATAGCTCAGGTGTTACTAAAATTTTCAACTTTCTTTATCCCCCTTAAATAAGATAGCTATGTATATGAAAAAAATTCCATATAGAAATGATTATCTATTTTATATTATCAGAATTTCGTTTTGTGTGGTTGTTAGGATTTTTTTAACTAGGTGCATATAAAAAACAAGATGGGAACCTAGAGTCCCACCTTGTTTTATCACCAATTACCCACTCCAGCATCGGACTTCACCCACTTCACCCAATCCAAATCCTCTACCTTAAGCAAACTGAGCGAAACACCTTTCATATCTAAAGAAGTTAGAAGGGTAACAACTTTTACGAATGTAACTTGTAATCCTTCAAGCTCACATAAACGGCGAATATGGTTTGCGAAAATGTATTGTTCCATTAATGGCGTTGTGCCGAGTCTGTTAATGAGGATGGCTAAGTTGTCCCCTTTTCTCCAGTGATAAATGCTTTTTAGTTTATTCATTAGTTCGATTGCTAATATTTCAGAAGAGGACAGCGCTTCTTTACAGTAATCTTTTTCAACACGAATACCGACAACGCAAAAGACTTTATCAGCGTTTTTAAAAGCAAGGAAAGTAGCTATTTCAATAGCTTTTGTGTTGTATGAAATTGAACACCATGAATTCATGTGGACATTTGCTGCTGGAATTATGGGTGGGTATTTCTTGATTATTGTTAATTTGGGGTATTATAGTATGAGGGATGCGAAGGAATAAAGTGCTGTGTAAATCACTAATTTGGATGTGAAAACCTTCCTTTATAGAGAGCTTTTTATTACAAAGAAAAGACACCCATATAAGAGTGTCTTTTCCGATAGTTTTTTAGCAGAAGCAAGAAGCTCCAACAATGATCAATAAAATAAACAATACAACTAGTAAAGCAAAGCCGCCGCCACAATTACTACTACAACTACCACCAAATCCCATAATAGTTCCTCCTTTAATAAGAGGGGAAAACAAGGGGTCACTCATGTATTTTAATGGATTCAACTTACTTTATGTTTTTTACACAATAATGGAGCAGGTCCTTTTGAAAATAAAGAAAAGACACCTTAAGGTGCCTTCCTCCGACTTGAACCATCTTAATTTTAATAATATTGGACTCCCGTCCGAATATTATTTTACCATGTTAAGTTGTTTTTGGAAATATTTCATATCGATAATTGCAATACACGTTTTAGTTTTTGAATTATGTATCTGTCTAAACGTTGAAATTAATAAAGGAACGACATACTTGAGGGTTTTTATCCCGCTTTAATGGGCAGTAAGACCCCCACCTCAAAATTTAGCGAAAGCAAAGAATTTAGGTGGGGGATCAACTGCCCATAAAAGTCCGATTGGTTCAACTAATAATCAGTGGGGGATGAAGAAAACCCCCACTGATTAAAGTTTCACTTTATGAGTGATTACAATCATACCATTAAAAAGAACCCCATAAATGATAAACCATTCCACTAACAAAAAACACTAATCCTAAAAACAAAACAATTAAAGCAAGTACTCCATTTTGATTATGTTCCATAAAATTAGCTCCTTTTAGAATTATTTTTATCCCGCTTTAATGGGCAGTAAGACCCCCACCTCAAAATTCAGCGAAAGCAAAGAAGTTAGGTAGGGGATCAACTGCTCATAAAAGTCCGATTGGTTCAACTAATAATCAGTGGGGATGAAGAAAACCCCCACTGATTAAAGTTTCACTTTATATACAAAAAAGCCTTTAGTCGTAATTATGGCTAAAGGCTTTGAGCATTATACTTTTTAGTTAATAAAATCTTATAAGAAGAATTTATAATGTTTTTTATCGAATTTGGAACTGAAAATGTACTAGCTTGATAATGAAGCCTGGCTATTAGAATTGAAAAATTTTAGTTTTATTATAATTAATAGAAATGAGAGTAGTGTGAATATAAATCCGCACCAAATAAGCTGGTGAATACCTAAGTTTGAAATGAACCAGCCTCCAATAGTAGTTCCTAAAGTAATTCCGAGATTTGAGAACGAAACGAATAGACTGTTACCAAATTCGGGTGCTTCTTTAGCTTCACTTATTAACCATGTTTGACCAACAATTAATCCACCAGCATGTACGATTCCCCAAATGAATACTATAAAAATCATGGGAACAAGGTAGGAACCTAAATAATAAACCAATATGTAAACAATAGAATATAGAATAGGGAATGATATTACAGTGTTTATTATGCTTTTTTGCAGAAGACCACCAAATAAATGATTACCTAAAATCATAACTATACCAAATATGAATAGCATGATACTGATGAGAGATCCATTCATGGAAGTTACTTTTGCAAGGTACTCAGCGAAGTAGCTGTATACGGAAAACATGGCTGCAAAAAGGAATGTGACGGTTAAAATATTTAACCATAATCCTGGTTTGCCGAGTATACGAATTTGTTTGCCGAAAGACATTTTTTCTTTAACAGGCATAGAAGGAAGTAGGAGTAGTATTCCAATGAATGCAACAGTGTTAACGAATGCTCCGAATAAGAAAGCCATTTCGAGTGAAAATTGGTCTGCAAGGTAAGAGGTTAGTGGTACACCTAAAGCAAAGCCAACAGTAATTCCCATGAAAACTTTTGTAACCGCTTGACCGCTCTTTTCTGGAGGGACAAGTTTAGCTGCTGTTACAAGAGCGATTGAAAAGAAGAGTGGATGAAGCGCTGCCGGTAAAATACGAAAAATAAGCATGATTTCAAATTGCGTTGTATAAGCGTAGATTAAATTTGAAATAACAAATATGAAAATTGCTGTTAATAAAATTATTTTGCGATTCATACTAGAGACGAGCAGAATTAAGAACGGACCAGAAATAGCAACAACTAGTGCAAATATACTTACTAAAAATCCAGCTTGTGTAGTTGAAATTCCGAATTTTTCAGTGATTTGTGGTAATACGCCGACAATACCCATCTCGGTAGTAATAATTCCGAACACACCTATTGCGAGTGTCAGAATAAGTAAAGGATTTACTTTTTTCATTTATAAAACTCTCCATTCGTATCAGTATTTTGAAAGTAAATTCATTAACAAAGAAGCATTATTATAAGCATGATTGGATGCCAATATGATCAGGCGTATGTAATTTTAAATACAATAACAGATATCTAAATAACTAGATATGATATGTTAAAAAAATTTCTCCTTTCGATGTTTCTTGCTTTTATAGGCAGTGCAATTTATACAAAAGTCATTGGATACCTGTAAAAAGCAGAATGTATGAAAGCTAATAATCAATTAGTATGTTGATTATTAGCTTTCATTTTATAATTCGTTTTGGACGTATTCAGAAAACTTTCGTATTGTTTTTTCATTTCGACGATAGTAGGTCCATTTTCCAATTCGATCAGACTCTAGTAAGCCTGCTTTTTTCATAGTTAATAAATAACTAGAAATAACCGATTGGGCTAAGCCAGTTTTAAGCTGGATATCTCCTACACATACGCCAACTTGAAAGTTAAGGCCTTGTTCTAGATAAGGTTTTTCATCGAAATGGTTTTCTGGATTTTTCAACCATGATAAAATTTGACATCTTGTTTCATTTGACAATGCTTTATAAATTAATAAAGGTTCCATAAGGATATTATATCTACTTTTATAGATTTGTAAATGGGTTTTAGTGATTTTAAGGAAATAAGGTATAGTTGATCCCCTTGAATAGGAATAAGGTGCTCTTGATCTGTACCCTTTGTAAAGGACATTCTAAAAAAGTTAGGCAACCTAAAAAAGATGATTTCTGTATGCAAACAGGAGTCATCTTCTTTACATTCTATTGATAGAAAGAGTGATTATAGTACTTCATATATTTCTTAATTTCATGTTTTAACTGAACAAACGATTCACATGGTTATATACTACAAGGGTTGCATGTGAAGATTTAAGAAAAATTTTATATTTACCCCACTTTTTATTTTAAAAGTTTTTCCTATCCTATAAACAAGTTACATCAAGAAGGATACTAAAAACGACAAAGTCATAGATGAAATTGTAAAGTTAGGGGATTCCACATGCATACAGAAGTTTGGATGAGTTATTTGTATACTTATTTCTTTACTATTATGTTTTGTATTGTGTTTCAAATTGGATGTTATTTTAAAGCGAAAAACAATATATCTATTCTGCATTTTCTATGGGTATATGTTTTTCTATTCTACCTTTCGCTAGTGTATAAGGTGACGCAAATCGCGACTGTATGGGATATAAGTAGATATGAAACGTGGATTCGTGTAAATCAAATTAACTTGACTCTATTTGATACGGCAGGTAGTACGACGTATCTTTTGAATATTGTACTGTTTATGCCGTTCGGTTTTTTATTACCGGCTATTTGGCCACAGTTTAGAAAAATGAAAAACACAGTATGTGCAGGATTCTTTTTTTCATTGGCAATTGAGTTAAATCAATTACTAAATAATAGAATTACAGATATTGATGATCTATTTACGAATACCCTCGGGGCAATTGTTGGGTATGTAATATATAGAGTTTTATTTAAAATGTTTAAAATGATATGTAAAAGAGAGGGAAAAAAGCTTGATACGAACTCTTCTTTAGTCATAAAATACGAAGCTATTTTTTGTTTAGTGTGTTCATTTGTAGGTGCGATGTTCATTTATTATCCTGGAGACCTGTAAGCTTCCAATAAGATGGTTGCGATCTCGTTTATAAAATGATTCTAGTATTTCTTCCAATCAGCACAAGATTCTCTCTATACGCTATTAAGCTATTCAGCAGACTGTAAGATTGTCAGTAATCGTACTGGTGGGATTGAAATAAAAGCGGACAGTTTCTATCCAAGCTTTTCATTTATGTATGATGCGCAAGAATTATTTATTATTGGTGGAGAAGAGAAATGGTCTGATACCTATTATATAAAAAGGTTTTTCCATCTTGAGCAGATTACAGGTGAGCTAATTATTGATTTAAGAAAATGAGAGACGAGAAGGAATAAATGAATAAACCCTCAAGTATAGAACGATATACTTGAGGGTTTTTATGTATGAAGAATGCTTTTCTATTTTTCCCTAGAATGAACAGTAATGTATAATCTAATTACTTAATGTAATAAGGAGGCAGTAAAATTTGAACAGGAAAATTTGGTTTGTATTTACTTTTTTTGCTCTTTTAGTAACTGGCTATGTTGTTGTCCAATATTTTATTATGGATGGATTTCAAACAGGGCTTGTAAAAGCGAAGCTTATGTTTGGATCTAAATTAAGTGCGTTCTGGTATATGATGCTATTTATACATATTACAACTAGTATAGTAGCATTAGTAACTGGCCCTTTTACATTATCCACTAAATTTAGAGAAAAGAATATCAACCGTCATCGAATAGTTGGGAGAATCTATATGTTTGGTATATTATTAGGAGGCGTTTCTGGACTGTACCTATCCTTTTATGCTACGGGAGGGTTGGTAGCGAAGTTAGGTTTCGGTTTGTTATCCGTATTTTGGCTAACATCAGCATATCAAGCATTAAATAGAGTTAAGAATAAAAAAATTAAAGAGCATCGGAATTGGATGATTAGAAATTATTCTTTAACCTTTGGAGCAGTTACATTAAGAATTTGGCTACCGTTGTTTATCGTTCTATTTGGAATAGAGCGGTTTGAACTTAGTTACGCTATTATTGCTTGGTTAGCGTGGGTACCCAATTTAATTGTTGCAGAATTATTCATAAGAAAAAGACTTAATAAAGGAAAATACGAAGGAAATGAGGATTTACATTTTTAATGTAAATTTGCTGTAATATTGAGGGCAGAAATTTTTTTATAGCTGAATTACATACAAAAATAGGGTGGCCCATTGAAGCCATCCTATTTTTATTTGTATTACCAACTAGCAGTTTCCGTATTTTCCTTCAACCACTGCACCCAATCCGAATCCTCTACCTTAAGCAAACTAAGCGAAACACCCTTCATATCTAAAGAAGTTAGAAGGGTACCAACTTTTACGAACTCCACATGTAAACCTTCCAGCTCACATAAACGACGAATGTCATTTGCGAAAATGTATTGTTCCATTAATGGAGTTGCGCCTAGTCCGTTAATGAGAATGGCGAAGTTGTCACCTTTTCTCCAGCGATAAATGCTTTTTAGTTTGTTCATTAGTTCGATCGCTAATATTTCAGAAGAGGATAGTGCTTCTTTACGGTAGCCTTTTTCGCCGTGGATACCGACGCCATAAAAGGCTTCATCGTCGTTTAATGTGAATGAAGCTTTTCCTTTCACTGGATCGTTTGCAGGTGAAAGGGCGACTCCTAATGTGTGTAAGTTTTCGGCGATAGAACGGCCGAGTGTTGTTAGTTCATCTAAAGAGTGACCTGCAAGAGCGGCCGCACCGAGTATTTTTTGAACGAAAACAGTACCAGCGACGCCACGTCTTCTTTTATTAAACGAAGCATCATCTTCAATTGAAACGTCGTCATTTACGATGATGTGATCAATTTGTCTTCCTTCTTCTTTTGCGATTTGTTCTGCCGCTAAAAAGTTTGCTACGTCATCTTTAAAGTTTTTTATGATGAATAAAATACTTTTATCTTTGGGCATTAAGCGAGTTGCCATTGTAATTTGTTCCACTGTAGGCGGAGTGAAAATACAGCCATTTACTGCCGCCGTAAGCATTCCGTTTCCTACATAACCAATATCAGCAGGTTCGTGTCCACTACCACCGCCGCTTATAATGACAACGTTTTGCTTCATTTTTTCGATATCTTTTACATAAATGATGTTATGTGTTTCGTCGTAATTTACTTTGTCGTTATGTTCAAAATAAAAGCCATGCATCATATCTTGAACGATATTTTGTACATCATTCATAATCTTTTTCATTGCTTTTGCCACCCTTTAATTACTTTGCCGATTGCTCCAGTAATAGTAGTAATTGATTGTTTATCATATTTTTCATGAGTGAAGACATAATGGACGGATCTACTTCGCATTTGCTTTCAATCCAATCTTTAATCGTTCCAACGAAGCCGTGACTATAAAAAGAGGCAATCGTATTTTTCGTCTCATCAGAAAGGCTGAATCCACAGCTCATCGATAGTTCATCAATAATCTTCATATATAAGTTTTTCGTATGCTCAAATAAATAGTGATTAAACGAGTTTTGCTCAATGACTTTAAAAGCATTTCGGTAAAATTTTTGATTTTCATAAAAGTAATCAAATAATAAATCGAAAATATTTTCCCACGTTTCATAGTCGAGAAAGTCGATAATGTTTTCTTTCGTTTCTTCTCTATAAATCCAGCTTAATAGCTCAAATTTATCTTTAAAATGATAATAAAAAGTTTGCCTACGCATTTGACAGTGTAACATAATATCGCTCACTGATATTTTATGAAACGACTCTGTTTCCATTAAATACTTCAATGAATTTGCGATTATCTTTTTAGAAATTATAGAAGAGGTCATCTGAATCATCCCTAGAATGTTAGTAATATGAAAATCCTACCTACAAATGAGAGCGGTGTCTTTAGACAGATTGTCCATTTTGTCCGTTTACTATAAAACGCTTTCATTTTAACATGGATAGTAAGAAGAAGATTTCAAATATATCACAATATATTAAAGGAATTGAGGGAGAATCACAATGAAAAAGATTATAAACAAACCAGAAACATTAGTAATGGAAATGTGCAACGGAATGGTTATGGCTCATCCAGAGCTTGAGCTTTTGAAAAAATATAAAGTCATTAAGAAGAAAGAAATGAACGAAAATAAAGTAACGTTAATTAGTGGCGGCGGTAGTGGTCATGAGCCAGCACATGCAGGATTAGTCGGAAAAGGAATGTTAGATGCGGCAGTGTGCGGAGATGTGTTCGCGTCGCCTTCACAAATTCAGGTGTATCAAGCGATTAAAGAGACAGCTAGTAAAAAAGGTACGTTATTAATTATTAAAAATTATAGCGGCGATATTATGAATTTCAAAAACGGAGCACATTTAGCGACGGAAGATGGAATTGAAGTTGACTACGTAAAAGTGGATGATGATATTGCGGTAGAAGATAGTCTATATACAGTAGGACGCCGCGGCGTTGCGGGCGTTATTCTCGTTCATAAAATTGCTGGCGCAGCAGCAGAAGCAGGTATGGATTTAGGAGCGGTGAAAGCTGTCGCAGAAAAAGCAGCGGCTAACGTGCGTACAATCGGTTTAGCGTTGACGTCTTGTACAGTTCCAGCGAGCGGATCACCTACTTTCACACTTGCGGAAGATGAAATGGAATACGGCGTAGGTATTCACGGCGAACCAGGAATTAAACGCGAAAAAATGTTGTCAGCGGATGAATTAGCTAACCGTATGACAAATGATTTAATGAAAGATTTAGGAGTAAAAGACGGCGAAGAAATTGCGCTTTTAGTTAACGGTTTTGGCGGAACACCACTGCAAGAACTTTACTTATTTAACAACGCAGTTACGAGAGAACTAGCTGCTAGAAGCATTAAAATAAACAGAGTATTCGTTGGCAACTATATGACGAGTATCGATATGGCTGGTATGTCTTTAACAGTAATGAAACTAGATGATGAGCTAAAAACATTACTATCGAAAGAATGTAATACACCAGCGTTTAAAGTAGATGGACCAGTTGAAAGTGTAGAGTACGTGAATGTACTTGAAGATGTAGAAGAGAAAGAAGTTTCCTTCGAAATAGAAACAGCGGAAGAGCATGCTGTTATAAAAGATAATGTCATTACATTAAACAACATGATCTATCTCGTTGATAAAATGAGTGACGTTATTATTAAAAACGAAGTACCGTTCTGTGAGTTAGATACACATGCGGGTGACGGCGACTTCGGAATGAGTGTTGCAAAAGGATTTAAGCAACTAAAACGTGAGTGGCATTCTATTGTAGATCAAGAGAACGTAACGATCGGATCATTCCTTGACGGTTGTTCAATGATTATCATGGAACATTGCGGCGGCGCATCTGGTCCAATTTGGGGCGGAGCATTCCGCGCAGCTAGTAAAGCAGCAGGCGAAAAACGTGAGTTAACAGTGAAAGAATTCGCTGAAATGTTGCAAGCAGCACTGCAAGGCATACAATCTATCGGTGAAAGATCATTCGGTAGAGGAGCAGTAGTTGGTGACAAAACACTTGTTGACGCACTTGCTCCATGTGTAGACTCTTGGTTAGCTAGCGCTTCAAACGAAGAAGATATGAAAATTGCCTTTGAGAAAGGAGCAGAAGCAGCAGTTAAAGGAGCAGAGTACACGAAAGAAATCGTTGCTCGCATGGGCCGCGCCGGTACAGTTGGTGAAAGAAGCTTAGGCTATCCAGATGCAGGTGCACATGCGCTTGGGGTTATCTTTACGGAGATTGCGGGTAGTTTGAAATAGAAATTAGAAAGTCCCTCTGCCTTAAGCTGGAGGGACTTTTATATAGTTGGTTGATTATATGTAGAACATTTCTTTCGGTGCTCTCTCTGTAAAATATGAGTTTGTTAATATTTTTGATAAAATCTTATTTCAAAACTACAACTAATATTTCTCAACATTAATATATTGAAAATAGTTAGAATATTTAAGATAATCATTTATGAAGCAATATATTATAAAAAAAGGGGGAATTTATTTTGTTACGTCGCTTATCTATTTGTACTTTATTAACAGCTTTTATGTTTACTTTGTTTACATTTAACGGCTCTGCTTTTGCGGCTACGAATACTACTGAAAATAAAACTGTAGTAGCAGCTTGTGCAAAGGGAGGTACGGTAGGTGTATATGGTGCAAAGATGCGCAGTGGTTACACTGTTGGATCACCTGTCTTACATACATTTAATGATGGTGCGAAAATTACTGGAACATGGGTAACTGGTGAATATGTTCAAGGTCATTACAGTAATTCTAAACAGTGGTTAAAAGTTACATATAAAGGGATGACAGGTTATGTATCCCATACAACATTATATAACGTTTGCTCATAAAACTATGTACTATAATAATAACTCTGGATATATTGAACTAATCTCTTTTAGGGATTAGTTCTTTTTATCTCTTTTTGAAATATCCATATTTAACCAATTTTGTGTATAGATAACCATTTTTTTCTAAGGATTTATTGGATTAATAGTTTTAATGTTAGTTGTTAATTAGTATGGGGAAATTTATCATGCAATGAAGAGTGAGAAATCAAGAATTATAAAAAATTATAGTATCTTTGATTTATATGTTTATTTTTTATATAGAAACGAATAAGGGACAGAAAAAGTTATAAGTTTAAAGAGTTGAAATGGTGAAAGTGTATTGAGAAATTTTTTTGAAACAATAATATTCAGAAAATTAAATGTTTTATAGGTTTATTTTTGTTATTATGTTAGTAATCTATAGACAAAGGAGAAGTATCTATATGAGTGTACACGTAATAAAAAAGGAAGAAATCACTTTACTTTTACATGAGTGGTATCGAGAAATTCGTTCACAGAATTTCGTTAAGGCAAAGGAATTAAAACAAAGTATTGATACAAAAATTAATAGTATGGAAGAAGATCAAAAGAATACA
Organism: Bacillus sp. IBL03825; assembly: GCF_024712505.1. NCBI lineage: Bacteria > Bacillati > Bacillota > Bacilli > Caryophanales > Bacillaceae > Bacillus > Bacillus sp. IBL03825. The sequence goes on from NZ_JAMXKE010000001.1 coordinate 988,772, forward strand.
GAGTTTTATTCACTTTTAGATTTTAGATTTAAAATGTTGAGTGCAGAGTTTTATCCCCATCAATCTGACATATCTAAGAATGATCTAAGAAAAATGAAGTTAGATGAAGCGCCATCAGATGAATCTCTATTATATTATTACCATTTCTTTAAGGCTTCTCATGCTACGGTAAACGGTGATTTTAAAGTGGCTGAAAAGCATTATGGAATAGCAGAATCTTTGTTGGAAAATATTCAGGATCCAATCGAAAAAGCAGAATTTAACTTTAAGCTATCCAGCTACTATTATCATGTTTGCCAGCCTATTTTAGTCATTCAATATGCAACTAGAGCAAGAAATACATTTGAAGGGCTGTATGGGTATAGTAGGAAGGTCGCAGCATGTGACAATGTTCTTGGGTTAGCATGTGTAAAACTAAATGAATTTGAGCAGGCAGAGGTTTATTTTATGTCGTCTCTGGATATTTTGAAAAAGCAAAATGAAGAAGAGCTAATGTTACGAGTTCGACATAGTTTAGGGGTTATGTATGCAGAGCAAAACCTATCTGATTTAGCACTTCGTTATTTATCAGAAGTATCACAAAAAATCCCGAATCACTTTAGAGCGATTTTTTTGGAAGCTAGAGAGAATTTAAAGTTAGGAAAAACAAAGCTTGCAGCGTCTTTAATTGAAAAAGGATTAGTAATCTGTAATGAACTAGAACAAAAAGAATATGAACATCATTTTAAAATTCTAAAGGGAATGAATGAGAATGTTTCTGCTGAAGAATTAGAGTTAGCTATTTCTAAAGGAATTTCTTTCTTTAATGAAGTAGGTTTATGGCAATATGTCCAGGAATATGCTGAAAAGTTAGCGGTTAAATATCATAAAGAAGGAAATTCAATAAAATCTAGTGAATACTTCTATTTAGGATATAAAGAAAAAGAAAAAGGTTTTCAGAAAGGGGCTTTAAAATGAAAAGAATCATAAGCAGCTCAATTGGATTAATAATTACGGTCATACTATTAAATGGAGTAAATGCTCCAACAGACCAATCAAAGGTTAATACAACAAACGTTATACAATATACGCATGGAGAGCCGTGGGGCTGATGGAATATTGAAGTATAAAGAGTTGTTAGATCAAAGTGAAGAAAAAGTAATTATTAGGTATTATATAGATGAAACGCTCAAATGAGCGTTTTTTTATTTTATAATCAGATGATTTATTTTCATATGTACCGCAGTAAAAACTTATTCCTGACTTAAAAAAGAGCCTCACCGGAATGGTGTTTTTTATACGATTATCTATTCTTGGATATTATAAATAGCATCTATATGAACTTATTTTTTATTAAAAATAATAGAGTTTTTCAACAAGGTATTTCCTTTGTGGGAGAAAATGGTCCCAAATTCTTTTAGTTAAAAGCTCATGTCTTAAATCGATTCATATTTGAGGTATGACGAATGCGAAAAATGAAAAACACGAATCCAATCGTGATAAAAGTTTGGAACTAGATAATGAATAAGACACATAAAGAAAAGGTACCCATATATAGGTACCTTTTCTAATAGTTTTTTAGCAGAAACAACTACATCCGATAATGATTAATAGAATAAATAATACAACTAGTAAAGCAAATCCTCCAGCGAAACCGCAGCCTTCGCCGCAACTACCACCATATCCCATAATAATAGTGCCTCCTTTAGATAAGAGGGTAAAACTAGGGTTCATTCCATAGATTTTAACGGGTTTACTTTACCTTATGTTTTAAAGAATGAATTGAGCAGGTCCTTTTGAAAATAAAGAAAAGACACCATTAGGCGCCTTCCTGTTAGGTAGATAAGACTTTAGTTTTCCAATCTAAAGAAATTTTGTATCAGCTCTTTGTGAGTATATCATAATATCCGATTGATTTATTATGCATTGTTACATACTTTTCTGATTCCCTCTATTTTCCATTTGATAAAATAAAATCCCAATATTACCAAAAAACAAATAAATATTTCTACATATTCAAGATATTTACATAAATTACAAAAGTGATACATTTAAGTTGTAAGCTATAAAAACTATTAAAGGGGGATTTATTATGTTCAAGAAATTAGTAGTGGGAGCATTAGCAACTGGTATTGCATTAACAGGAGGAATTGGGGCAGCCTCGGCTGATACGCAAAAAGCTGTGAACTCTCCGAAGCAAGCAGCATGCTCAATTCCTTATGAGTATTCTAATGGTAAATTCAAAAGAACTCTTTATTACTCAAATGGAGTATATGCTAATAGTTTTAATGAAAATGTTTGTGACGGGACGATTACGTGGTATTTAAAACATGTTCAAAATGGAGTTGCTTTTTACGAAGGTAATTTAAAATAGTAGATTTTTTGAACCTCATTTATTGAGGTTCTTTTATTTTTAGTTTTTAAACTGATTCTCCATAAAAAAAAGGCACCCAAAGGTTCTTTCCTCCGATTGAATATTATTTTATTATGTTAAACAATATGGGACATTGAGCAATATGATTCAATCCTATTATTAATCAACTTTATAGAAAGGTATGTTCAAGCGTTGTCATAAAGGCTAGGGGATTTATTAAATAGAAATAATTAGTGGTAATATAAAGTGTTTTTTACCTAATAAACCTTTTGAATTCTAAATATTAACTCCAAAGTAATTCATTTCATAAATTTTAATTTTTTGCTAAGAATGTTATTATTTTATATATTATTATTCCAATAAGTGTTGTGTTAATTAGTTATTTTCTGATAATATCTCTGTGTGTTTTACTCTAATAATTATAAAAAGGTGGTGTTTTCTTTATGTCAAACATGTTTCATAAAATTGGTGATGCGATTGAAAGGAGTATGTATTTTAAATCTTGTTTTTATATCTTAACAGGGGCTCTGCTTATTTATATTGGTTACATTGTAGGTAAGTGGGTGGGTTCTGCTGTATTTTAGAGTGAAAAATGGAATTTAATCAAGAAAAAAGAATTTTTTCAAAAGGTGTATTAATATAAAATTAATATTACTTAAACGTAATATAATTAAATTAAGAATAATAGATACCGTTACGAATTCAGTATTAAAAAAAGAAATGCCTAATTTAGCAGTATAAAGTAATGAGGAATTAAAAAACATTGATGTTCATGGTGTCTACAGCAGTTTTTTTACTGGTCACTTTACTGTGTATTACGTTATATTTTAAAACACACGATAAACGTTTTATGTATCTTGGATATGTATCATTATTTTTAACTTTTTTTGTTATTGGTACTTTTTTATAATTAAATGTCCAGTGGTTTATCACAAATTAAATTAAGAAGAGCATATATAAGAGAGAAAAGGCATTCATAAGAATGCCTTTTCTTTATCAATAGCCCGAGGAGAAGAGAATATACAGATTTTGATGTGGTACTTCTTGAGCAAATAGTTGTAATTCATCAGATACAGAAATAGACATACAAAAACGCCATCTTTTCCTATGATTCTACAGAAAGAATTAGGATAGAAGTAAAGCAATTTGGTTATAAATGATATTTTCGACATGATACAATAGACCCTTTTATATATCCGCAAGTAAAACAACATAATATTAATACGGAAAAATATAATAATATGAGTTTTTGCATATTTCGAAACTTAATATATCCTTCAAAAAATTTTAATAGTATAATATGTTTTGTCATATTATTTTAGATTTTTCGACAAAATATAAAAATAGAGAACGTATTGGGAGAAGGAATTATGTACACAAAACTATTAAAATCAATTACATCATTAACACTTATTGGTGGCGCTTTATTATATACAAATGGCAGTGATGTGAAAGCTGCTGAGGCAGGTATTTTTTCTGATGTTCCTACATCGCATTGGTCGTATCCCGCGATTAAAGATTTAGCGAGTAAAAATATTATTTCCGGTTATGGAAATGGAATATTTGGTTTTGGAGATGTTGCGACGAGAGAGCAAGTTGCAGCTTTAATTTATCGTGTGTTAGTACCGAATAAGCAAGGTGGTACGTTCAGTAATGAAGGTGCTCGTTACGTATTAAAAGATGGATCTACTTTAAATAATCCGTATCGAGATATTCGCTCAGGTTCAACATTGTTTCCAGAAGAGGTTTTAACGTTAACGAAATTAGGGGTTTTTAAAGGTGATGCAAACGGTGGATTTAGACCGAAAGACTCTGTTAGCCGCGCAGAAATGGCACAAATTCTTACAAACGCTTTCCATCTTTCTGCGAAACAAAAGCATACATTTAATGATGTTCCAAGTGGTTATTGGGGTGAAAATGCAATTAGTGCGGTGCAATCAAACGGGATTGCTTCTGGTACAGGCGAAGGGGGATTTGAGCCATATAGCACGGTAAAACGTGAACAATATGCACAGTTTTTATATAATACTTTGAAATATAAAAAGCCTGAAGTTGCGGTGCAAAATACAGGAGATGCGGCATTATTAGCGGCTTTTAAAGATGAAGTGCAAAAGCGTATTAATGCGTATGAAACGAATATTACACTTCCATATAAAACGAAAAATAGTAATCATGAAGAAGTAATGAAGACACTTTTCAACGCCTATAAAGAAGTCGCAAGTAAAAATGAGTATACAAATTATAATAGATCGAATGTTTCATATGGAATTTCTGGATCACCTGGAAATTATACGTTTACGTTAAAGATTACATATCGTGAAACGAAAGAACAAACGGAATATGTAATGAAGCAAGCAAAGGCAATTGTTTCTTCTATTACGCAAGTTGGAATGGATGATCACGAAAAAGTGAAGGCGATTCATGATTATGTCGTAAAGCATATTTCTTATGATACGTCTTATAAAGCTTACACAGCATATGAAGCACTCGTAAATCGTTCTGCAGTTTGCCAAGGTTACGCACTATTAACCTATCAATTATTAAAAGAAGCTGGAGTTGAGAATCATTTTGTAGTAGGAACTGGAGATGGTCAGCCTCATGCTTGGAATTTAGTGAAAATCGAAAACAAATGGTATCACCTTGATACAACATTCGATGATCCGATACCAGATGAACAAGGCCGCGTAACATATTCTTATTTCAACTTATCAGATGAGCAAATCGCAAGAAATCATGAGTGGAACAGAAGTGATTATCCGCAAGCTACAACAAATTATTATAGTACATTAACAAATAAAATTGCGGCAGGTAGTACGAAAATCCCTGCATATCAGCAAATATTAAAAGATACAAAGTTAAATTATTTAGGAAATGAATACATCGCAAACAACTATAATGAATTCAAAAATAAAATGCAGCAACGTTATAACGAAAAGTCACCAAAGATTGAAATTCTTTATAAACAATCAATGGATGGCGCATTGCAAGATGTGAAAAAAGTAATTGGAGAAATTGGTTATCCGCAAGGGGCGAACCGTGTTTCTTATAAAGCTGAGCCGTATAATGCGAAAGAAGGATATTCTTTAGTGACGATTACGTTTATGTAGTGAGAATGAGAAAAAGCATCTGTTTCAGATGCTTTTTTATTATTTTAGTTCGACAAAATATGACAAAGGAACATAGCTACATCTGTTATGATGACTTTGGTAATTTTACATTTTGGAGGATTAATAATGAACAAAAAGAAGATTTTAGCTGCGTTAATAGGAATCATAGTGTTACTTGTAATTATTAATGTAGTTATTGCGAAGGGAAAAACGACATCAACTAGTGAAAAAATGTACACTGAGAAAGAATACAATAAATTAGTAGATGAACATTATGAAGAAATGCAAAAGTTAAAAAGTGATATGGGTGTATTAGAAACTGAAAAAAAATCTCTTGATGCGCAAGTTAAGAAGTTAAAAGATGAATTAGCGAAAAAAGAGCAAGAAGTAGTACAACAGCCAGTTCAACAAGAACAACCTAAGCAACAACCAGCCCCAGCTCCACAGCCGGAAACGAAAGAAGAGCCGAAACAAGAACAGCCTACAGGGGCATTCGCAAACCCTGTGAAAAGTATAAATAAAACAGATGCAATGAACAAAGTGAAAGAAAAAGCGAAGCAAGACTTTCAAGATGATTATATGACGCAAAACTTTGTTGCGGATGAACAATCAAAAGCATTTGATTTCTTAAACGGAGTAGAGATCAAATCACAAGAAGAATTGAACGTGATGAAGAAGGCATTGGGAGATTTTCCTAACGATTTTATGACCGCAAAGTTTGTTTATGAAGAGCAAATGAAAGCAAAGAATAAGCAAGGGTAATACAAAAACGCTATCTTTTTAAAAAGGTAGCGTTTTTGTTATGGGTTATAAAGTCGTTCCTGCATTTTACATATACAGTCAAACTGTATAAAATCAAACTTTGATATAAATAAAAACAATCTTAAAATAGATATAAGCGTAGAGAAGCAAAATTCTAGTAGTGATCTAATGCGTGTTAGAATCCACAATTAAAAAGAGGAGTGAAATTTCACTCCTCTTTTACTTTTTATGTATAGTGACTATGACTAAAGTTAATAAAAATTGCTTCTTTTAAAAGAAGCAATTTTATAGAGCATGCCTACAATTTAGAATTTACCACATACATTGTCGTGAATATGTATAATTACATAAAAATTCAGAGGAAAAGAGAGTATACTTTCTTATTGTGTAATAAAGATAAGGCCCGCCTACGGAAATAGGTGGGCTTTTTTAATGTACAAAGAGAAGACATCTTCTAAGATGTCTTCTTAAAAAAATCCTTCATCATTTTAACATCTTCAATATTCAACATCACACCTTCAACCTTATCTTTCTTCTCATCTTTAGCAATCGTAATTTGCTTCTTATTATCAACCCACACAAGAAACTCTTCTTTTGCGTCATCTTTATATGTAACGGTAATAGTAGAATGTGCTGATTCTCTCTTTTTTTTGATCTAGTGTGATTGTTTTAGGTGTGCCTTTTTGAACTGCTGAAACGATAGATTGTATCATTTCTTCGTTGTCTGTTTGAGATTTTGAAACGTTGTTATTTATTGTGCTAAGTATTTCAATATCTATAATATTTGCGGAGTTTAATTGAAAGGTAGTTTGTGTATGTTCTTGCTTAGCTTGTGAAGCTTTATCTGTAGCTGAGGTGCTTGTACATCCTATTAAAGTGAAAGATAGAGCGGTTAGAGCGCATATAGATATGATTTTTTTCATAGTATCCCCCTTCACCTTAAATTATAACAATTTTCTGTTAATTTAGGTAGTTATTGTAAGTAGATTTGTTCTACTAGTTTTAGGATAGAAAAAATTCACATAACTTTTTTCATATTTTATGTTTAACATTTCGAAAATGGGTGTACTACATATAATATAACAAATAATTCATTTTAGAGGAGGAAGTTAAAGATGGAAACGAAGTATAGTAAACCTTTTGTATATGAATTTATTACGGAGAAAGAGGTCATGAATGCGGCGAATGATCTAGTGAAGAAAGGGATAGACCAAAAAGATATTTACGTATTAACACATGAGAAAGAAAGGACAGATAGAATCGCAGACAATGCAGACGTGAATACAATTGGAATAAAAGAGGAGGGACTTGGGACAAGCATTATTAACGTCTTTCAAAAAACGGGAGATCAGTTAAGAAATAAGATGCAAGAGTTAGGACTTAATGAGGAAGAAGCTAACTTTTATGAAGAAAAACTGGATGAAGGAAAAATCTTGTTATTCGTTAAGGATTTAGAAAGAATCGGTGAATGGTTACAAGAAAGAAGATGCACGTATTCTATTTAAATTTGTATCCTTTAAATCTATAAATCTATTACGAAAAGGAGATTGGAAATATGAGTGAGAGCGGGCTAAAAGAACAAATTACCGGTAAAGTTGAAAAGAAAAAGGGGCAAGTAAAAGAAGGAATTGGTGAAGTTACAGAAGATAGAGAGTTGAAAAATGAAGGGAAGTGGGAGAAGACGAAGGGAACTGTAAAAGAAAAAGTCGGAAAAGTGAAACAAAAGATAAGTGATGGATTGGATAACAAAGAATAATACATGTTTATCAAGCTTTGGTTAAACGCCAAAGCTTGATAAATCCATTATAAAAATAATATAGGAGGTCTAATTATGGGACTTATTATTACGTGTATTGTAGGTGGACTTATTGGTGCATTAGCTGGAATGATTACGGGAAAAGACTTTCCTTTAGGTATAGTTGGTAATGTTATTGCCGGATTAATCGGATCTTGGGTAGGTAGTGCCTTATTTGGTCACTGGGGCCCTGAATGGGGAGGTATCTTTATTCTTCCAGCTTTATTAGGTGCAATCGTCTTTATTTTAATCGTTACATTCTTTTCTAGAATGCTACGGAAAGCGTAAGTATGATAATGAATAGTAATCTTAATTTTGTTATATATAGCTATAAGGTTAACGAACTGATAAATATACATAAAAATGAGTGGAGGATGAAGAACCCCCACTCATTAAAATTATACTTTCTAATATGTATTAAACCATTGTTACTTTTTCACAATTATTTATTCTTACGACCTGCCTTGGTTCTATATGAGATAAGTCCTCGCTATTACCTATATCAACTACAATTGTATTCGTTAGTATGTTAATAATGGAACCAATTAATTTTGTAGCATGATCGTGTCGATAAGAAAATTGAACAAAATCTCCCTTTTTAAAGCTGTGCTCTTCCATAGATAGATCCCCCTAAAAATAATGTTTATACATTATACATACACAAATTTATAAGGTTTAAACATTTGGTAGTATTTTTTTTAGTGTTAAGCTGAGAAAGGTGTAGAAAATTTATTTATAATTAAAATGAAAAAATATGTTTAAAACTAATTTTTATGGGTAATTAAATAGTAGTAGTTTGAGATAAGGGGGCGGAAATGATGAATTTGGCAATAAATATTTTGCAAAGTGATTTAGGCTATACAGTACAACTTAATGGTGAGATTGATGCGTATACGGCATCAGATTTAAAAAATAAGGTAATGCCTATTGCAAGCGAAAAAGAGGTTCATATTGTAGTAGATTTTACTGAGGTAGAGTATATGGATAGTACAGGCTTAGGCGTATTTATAGCTCTTTTAAAAACAATTAAGAAAAATGATGGCAAGCTAGAATTTATTGGTGTCTCTAAAAGACTAAAAAGATTATTTGATATTACAGGACTAACAGAAATATTAAATTTGAATTCCGATTTTGAAAAAGTAGAAAGAAGGTGACTAGGGATGATGGAGAAATTTGAAAAGATAGAAATGAAAATTCCTGCAAAAGCAGAATATGTGGCTATTATTCGTTTAACAATGGCTGGTGTTGCGAATCGAATGGGCTTTGCTTATGACGATATAGAGGATATGAAAATTGCTATTAGTGAAGCATGTACAAACATTGTACAACATGCGTATAAGGAAGACATTGGAGAAATTACAATTGTCTTTGGTCTATATGAAGATCGATTAGAAATTATGGTTGCGGATAATGGAGTTAGCTTTGATTTTAGCACTTTAAAAAGGAAAGTTGGTCCGTATGATATTAATAAACCAGTAGAACATTTGCCGGAAAATGGTCTAGGTTTATATTTAATAAATACGTTAATGGATGATATACAAATTATGCATGATGAGGGCATGACAGTTTTAATGACAAAATATATACAAAGAGAGCAGGTGGAGAATGATGGAAATCCAATCTCAACCTACAAATCTTACTAAAGAAGACGTTATTAAACTAATTGCAGAATTCCAACAAAACCAATGTGATGAAGCGCAGGAAAGATTGGTTAATCATTATAAAAATCTCGTATATTCCATTGCATATCGCTATTCAAAAGGTGGGCCAATGCATGAGGATATTATACAAGTAGGAATGTTAGGGCTCTTAGGCGCAATAAGAAGGTATGATTATTCGATAGGGAATGCTTTTGAGCCATTTGCAATACCTACGATAGTAGGTGAAATAAAGAAGTATTTACGTGATAAAACTTGGGGCATTCATGTTCCAAGGCGAATTAAAGATTTAGGCGGGAAGATTAAACTTGCGATAGAGGAGCTAACAGATCATTTGCAACGTTCACCGAAGATTATAGAGATTGCAGATCATTTAGGATTATCCGAAGAGGAAGTGCTAGAAATTATGGATGCAAAAAATAATTATCGAGTATCGTCCTTAGATGATGTAGTTGAAAATTCATCTGATGGAAGTTCCGTAGCGAGAATTGAATCTGTAGGTGAAGTAGAGCAAGGATATGAAGAGACAGAAAGACGTCTCGTTTTAAAGGATATTTTTAACGTATTAAATGATACGGAAAAGAGTGTCATTCATTATATATTTGGAGAAAATTTAAATCAAAAGGATACAGGAGAACGGTTAGGTATTTCACAAATGCACGTTTCTCGTATTAAAAGACAAGCGATAAATAAATTGAAGCAAGCAGCGTTTTTAGATACATAAAAATTTTAAAAAATTATGTTTAAAACATGAGAAAAGGGGTAGTTATTAAGTATAGGAGGAGATATTAAAATGTCACACGATGTGAAAGAACTAATCGAAGGATTGAACGAAGATTTAGCAGGAGAATACTCGGCAATTATAATGTATAACCATAATGCAGCTACAGTTTCTGGTATATATAGACAAGTGTTAAAACCTTTCTTTGAATCTGAAATTAGTGATGAACAAGGACATGCCTTATATTTAGCGGAGAAAATTAAGACGCTAGGTGGTACACCTACTACGATCCCTTTACCAGTGAAACAAGTAGAAGATGTTAGAGAAATGTTAGAAGAAGCTAGACAAGCAGAATATGAAACAATTAAGCGCTATGAAACGAGAAAAGAACAGGCAGCGAAATTAAATATGACAGAGTTAGTTGTAAAGTTAGAAGATATGATCGCAGATGAAACAAATCATATGGAAGAATTAGATCGTCTTTTAAAAGACAAAGCGATGGTGTTAAATTAATAGTGGAAATTTACCCCACTTTAATGGGCAGTAAGACCCCCACCTCAAAATGCAGCGAAAGCAAAGAATTTAGGTGGGGGATCAACTGCCCATAAAAGTCCGATTGGTTCAACTAATAATCAGTGGGGGATGAAGAAAACCCCCACTGATTAAAGTTTCACTTTATAGAGTGAAAGAACAAACCCTCATTTCTAGGGGGTTTGTTCTTTTGCTGTATAAATATGTTTGAGTAGGAAATTTTCATTTTGTAACTGAGTATGCAATACTAGAAAAATAGAAAATGATAATAGATTTACATTTTAAATAAGAAAAGGGGAAATAACTTGTGTCCATTTTAATTGTCGATGATAATCCGGTTAACATTTTTGTAATTGAAAAAATTTTAAAACAAGCCGGATATCAGGATCTTGTATCGCTTAATTCTGCACAAGAGCTTTTCGAATACATCCATTTTGGAAAAGATTCTTCCAGGCATAATGAAATTGATTTAATACTATTAGATATTATGATGCCTGAAATTGACGGACTTGAAGTTTGTAGGCGATTACAAAATGAGGAGAAGTGTAAAGATATTCCTATTATTTTTGTAACAGCTTTAGAAGATGCGAATAAATTAGCTGAAGCGCTTGATATAGGCGCAATGGATTATATTACGAAACCTATAAATAAAGTTGAATTGTTAGCGCGTATGCGTGTAGCATTACGCTTGAAATCGGAATTAAATTGGCATAAAGAACAAGAAGAAAACCTTCGTAATGAATTAGATTTAGCTACACAAGTACAAAGAAACTTATTAAGTAGCCCATTAAGAGAAGATCATATAAAAATTGAAGCAAGTTACTTACCTTCATTCAAACTAGCTGGAGATATGTATTATTGGTATAAAACCGATGAAAACCGCTATGGTATTATATTATTAGATGTGATGGGACATGGTGTATCTGCTTCATTAGTTTGTATGTTTATCTCGTCTGCATTACGTGAATCGATTAAATGTTTAATCGATCCAGAACTTGTCATTAAAGACTTAAATAAATATATGACCCTTTTACATAATGAAAATGACAATATCCCATATTATTTTACAGCGATATACTTAGTAGTGGATACAGAAAAGAGAACAATTGAATATGTAAATGCAGGACATCCTTCTGGGTACGTTTTAGTTGATGAAGCGAATGTAGTGGAACTAAATCGCGGGAGTTGTGCGGTAGGATTTTTTGATGAAATAAAAGTTGAAAAGACAGTTATACATTTTGAGAAGAACGCTCAAATCGCATTGTTTACAGATGGTGTTCTTGAAGCAATTGCAAATGATGAATTTGAGTCTGAAGAGAAATTACGTGCTTTTACAGAAAGAAAATGGGGAGATTTAGAAGAAGAGATAGAAGGGTTTTATAAGGAAGAACAGAAGAAAACACAATCAGATGATATGTGCCTAATTATGATACAAACGAATGCGAAATAAAAAGCGTATGAAATCCAAACAGAGGATTTCATACGCTTTTTATTGTATTTTTTGATAGATTTGTTCGTTAGGATTAAACTGGATATAATGCGGCATTATATGTGAAAAACGAAGAGTTTCTTTATTTCCTAAACATAGGAATCCATTGTGGCCTAAACTTTCATAAAATAGTTGCTGTACTTGGTTTTGAAGTTTACCTGTAAAGTAAATTAAAACGTTACGGCAAAGTATAATATGAAATTCGTTAAAAGATTGATCGGTTACTAAATTATGCTGCGCAAAAATAATGTTTTGTAGCAGGGATGGATTAAAATAAGCAAAACGACTATCTGTTGAATAATAGTTAGAAAATGCTTGTGTACCGCCAGCTTGTAAATAGTTTTTCGTATAAGTTTGCATTTTATTTAACGGAAGGATGCCTTGTTTTGCTTTTTCTAACACATTTGTATTCATATCTGTTGCGTAAATAACAGCTTTTTCACTTAATCCTTCTTCGTGAAGTAAGATGGACATTGATAATACTTCTTCACCGGTTGCGCATCCAGCGTGCCAAATTCTAATTTCAGGATACTTTTTTAATTCAGGAATCACATGCTCTCTTAGTGCCTTAAAAAAAGCAGGGTTACGGAACATTTCAGTTACGTTAATGGAGAAATCATTTAATAACTGTTCTAAAAACCCTTCCTCATGAATTACTTTTTCAATTAATTTTGAAATGGTAGGGATATTAGAGAGCTGCATTCTATTACAAATTCTTCTATAAATAGATGTGCGAGCATATTGGCGAAAATCAAAGCCAGATAGTTTAAATACCGCTTCCAATAGTAATTCAATTTCTAAGTTCGTGCGCTTATCCATATCTACAGATGGGTCAAAATTATAATACTTATTTTCCACTTAAACTAAACCTCACTTATTTTATTAACCATACACTCATTACTGAATAGAGTTGATGTAAATTTAATGGTTTACTTATATAATCTGAAGCGCCAGCAGATAAACATTTTTCTTTATCATTTGGCATTGCTTTAGCAGTTAGTGCGATAATAGGTACTTCATGTAACCGTAAGTTCATTCGGATATGTTCCATCGTTTCATAACCGTCCATATTCGGCATCATAATATCCATTAAGATAAGGTCAATATTTGTATTGTTTTTTAGTATTTCTAAACACTCTATGCCGTTTTGTGCAGTAATAATGTTGGCATGTTGTTTTTCTAATGCATTTTGTAATGCAAATATATTTCGATGATCATCATCGACAATTAAAATAGTTTTCTCTTGGAAGACGTTATTTGTTTCTGCCGTCACAATAGTTTCCTCAATAACTTCAGCAGGAATAACATCTTCTATCGTTGCTGCGACTTCTAAATTGGATACTTGTATATCAGTTAACCCATTTGGAAGGTTAGGGATATATACGGTGAAAGTACTGCCTTCTCCTACGTTACTCTCTAACGTAATCCAACCACCTAATAATCTAGCAAACTCTTTACAAATAGATAACCCTAAGCCTGTACCACCATATTTTCGAATCGTTGCCCCATCTGCCTGTTGAAAGGCTTCGAAAATGAGTTGATGCTGTTCTTTTGCAATACCAATACCAGTATCTTTTACTGAAATTGTCATCCAATCTTTACTTATATACTGCATATCATGACTCAAATTAGTTGTTTCTATCGAATCGAAATGTAAAGTGACGGATCCTTTTTCCGTGAATTTAAATGCATTGGATAATAAGTTTTTAATAATTTGTTCAATCCGTTTTGCATCTGTGTAAAACAAATCAGGAATCGTATCACTGTCTTCAATCATAAATTCAACATTTTTTTGTGCAGCTATATGTAAAAAGTTTTGCTGCATATTTGCTGCCATGTCACTTATGTTCGTTGCTTCAAAAATCACATCTAGTTTTCCGGCTTCTACTTTAGATAAATCTAGTATGTCATTAATTAAAGTAAGTAAATCTTTCCCTGATGAATGAATAACGGTCGCTAATTCAATTTCATCATCGGATAAATGATTATCATGATTTTCTTTTAACATTTCAGATAATAGTAAAATACTATTTAACGGTGTGCGTAATTCGTGTGACATATTTGCTAGAAATTCTGATTTGTATTTTGAGCTACGTAATAACTCACTTGCTTTTTTTTCTAATTCTGATTTAGTAATTTGTAAGTCAGCTGTCTTTTGCTCGGCCTCTTCCGTTCTAGACTCTAGTTGTTCATTCGTTGTTCTTAATTCTTCGGCTTGCATTTGTAGTTCTTCAGCTTGCGTTTGCAATTCTTCTGATTGAACTTGTAACTCTTCTGTCATTGCTTGTGATTCATGTAAAAGAGTTTGAATTCGCATACGTCCCATAATACTATGGATCGTTAAACCTAGGTTATCAACAGTTTGTTGAATTAAATCTTGATGTAAGTCTGAAATCTCAGTTACACTTACTAACTCCATTACTGCAATCACTTCATCTTCAAATAAGATAGGGATGACTAGTAGGTTTTGAGGGCGTATTTCTAATAGGCCGCTAGTGACATAACGAAATTCTTCTGGTATTTCTCGAAGAATAAAGATTTGTTTTTCTAAAGCACATTGCCCAATTAAACCTTCACCCATTTTAATGGATTGTTTTCCGACATCAGAACCTTGATCGGCGAAAGAAGCTTTTTTCACATAGTAGACAGTTTCTTCAATTTCTTCACGTACATAAAATGCACCGCAAGAGGTTTGCGTTTTTTGTATAACTCCACTAAGAATTTTTTTACCTAACATCTCAATAGAAGGTACACCTTGATACATTAAAATTAATTCTGCAAGCTCGGTTTGTAACCACTCTCTTTTAGATATTTCGTCTAGTAGGTGGTTCGTTGTATGAGCAAGATCTTTTATTTCATCCCGCGTGTTTACATGAATTCTTTCAGTAATTTTTTCTTTAGAAGAAATGGATTTAATAGCTTGAATTACATTTTTAATCGTTTTTGTAATGGAATTCGAAATATAGAGTGAAATGATAATAGAAATACAAGAAAGTAAGAACAATAAACTGTATAACCAAATCTCTAATTTATTATTTTCAGTATCTAATTGTGCAGCTCTTTTTTTCGTTAGTTGCTCCTCTACACCACGGAAGTTAGTTATCTGCGATTGTAATGACTGAATTTGAGTCGTGTCGATTGCTTGTATGTTATTACTATTGTGATTTGTAATGAATGGGTGAATCTCTTTATTAATCCAACTATTGATGTTTTCATTAATCTGTTTTAATTTTTCTTGCTGAGAGGGGTTATCCTCTAATAGAGCAAAAAGATCTTGATAATGTTTTTCGTAATCCTTTTCCGCAGTGTTAAGGGATTGAACGTAATTTGCATCATTAGAAGTAATAAATCCTTTCGCTTTATTTTCAATTGTTAGCAATTCTTTCTCCACTTGATTCGTTAAATTAAGAACTTTAAAATCGTGATCAATAATAAAATTACGAGATTTTTGTAGATTGGAAATCTCATTGTTTAACATAATGAAAGAAATAAGTAAGAACAAAATCATAACTAAATAACCAGCCATAATTTTGTAGCGAATACTAAATTTTGCTTTCGATTTCATTAAAAATTCCTACCTTCAAGGTTATTAAAAGTTTTCTATTGTAAAGAATGAAAAACGTAATATATATTATATCAGTTTTCATAAGGCCAAACTAGAAATCCCCCTATTGTATAAGGGGGTCTCGTTTTGAATAGAGGAAATCATTTTGAAATATAAACATATATGAAAAGTAACGATCGAGGGAATCGGGGGATAATAAAACTTTTAAGAAGGAAAGAGTGTGCTTAAAGCTTTTTTTGCATCTATTCCTTCAAAGATAAATAATACAAGCTCTCTCTTTTTTACAGTAAGGAAAAAGGATATTAATGTGCTTAAGCTTTTAATAGAAGTAAGTGTTCCATGTTTACTTATAAATAAATTAGTTTGAAATGTTGTCATTAAAGCATAAAAATGATGAATCTGCGTTATTGTAGGTGTTTCATTATAAAGAATAGTAGTAGATTGGATTGCATTCATCGAAATATTCCCTTCCATATAGTAAGCATAACAATATAAACATACCCGTTTTAAAAAATGTTAAACATATAAATAAGAAAAAATATAATTATAGTATTTTAGGTTTAGAAAGGGTTACGAAGGGTATACATATACTACAAAGAGATTGACTGAAGATGAATTATAAGATTTCTAGTCTATAAAAATATACTTTTGCTTTAAATAAAAAGGAGTCTGGTATACATGAATGAAATGATGATTGATATTACATTTGATTTAATTTACTTGTTAAGTAGTTCGCTTGTAATCCTTTTATTATTCGCTTTTTTCGTAAATGGTTATGTTAATAAGAAGATTAGTGTATACAGAAATGAAGAAAGATAAAGATACACTATATAAAATTTTAGGAGGTTAATAGTTATGAATGTAGATAGAAAAATAGTAGGTGTTTTTAGAACAATTGATGATGCGGCATGTGTTATTAATGAATTAAATGATAAAGGATACTCGGCGGATAATATTTCAGCTATTGCGAAGGATCAAAAGGAAATTGAACATCTGGAAGAAAAATCGGGTGAAAAAGTGAATCATGAAACTGCACATAAAGCGGATATCTTTTCAGCGACAGGGCTTGTGGCAGGAGGAGTAGCAGGCGGACTCGGTGGTTTATTAACAGGTCTTGGTATACTTGCCGTTTCTGGAATGGGTCCAATCGTAGCAGCGGGACCTATCGCAGCAGCTATTGGAGGGGCCGGTATAGGCGGAGGAGCTGGAAGTTTAATAGGAGCATTTATCGGATTAGGAATTCCCGAAGAACATGCTAAGAAATATGAAGAATACATTTACGATGGAAATATATTAATTTTAGTAGATGCAAAATTAGATGATAAGTTAGAAATCTATAAAATATTTGATAAGCATAATGCTTATAACTCTGATTTCTTTAAATAATATTTACTTCACATATCAATGATGCAAAATATAAACATAGTGAATATCGTTTTTTGATCTTACAACTTTGGCGCGGCCGAGGAGTCGTATGACTATAAGAGAGGAAGGGCTTATAGTAAAAGATCAAGTTCTATTATGATATTAAAAAGGGAAGAGGTGTCTTTTCGTGATTGTAAAAATAGTAAAGGATAGTAGTAATAGTTTCCTTTGTACAGTTCAAAATCAAAATGGGGAGAAGTATGTAAAGAAATGGTTTCATAAACAGAAAAACAAGGAAGAAGTAGGGCGACCAACTTTTAAAGAAGTAGAAAAGGATTGGAAAGAAAATAGAGAATCATTTATGTATCCGAATGTTAAAGCAATTTATTAAGCATAATAGGCGCTTTAATCTTACAAAATTGTCACACTCCTGTAAGGTAATTCAATAGATTAGATACTTTTTCCGTGTCATAATAAAGACATAAGAAAGCGCATTAAAAAATTACAACTTATTAGGAGAGTGTCAGTCATGATTGTAACAACAACGTCTGGAATTCAAGGTAAAGAAATTATTGAGTATATTGATATTGTAAATGGTGAAGCTATTATGGGTGCAAATATTGTCCGCGACTTATTCGCTTCCGTTCGTGATGTTGTCGGTGGTCGTGCTGGTTCTTACGAAAGCAAGCTAAAAGAAGCTCGTGATATCGCAATGGATGAAATGAAAGAACTTGCAAAACAAAAAGGTGCGAACGCTATCGTTGGTATTGACGTAGATTACGAGGTTGTTCGTGATGGAATGTTAATGGTTGCTGTCAGTGGTACAGCTGTACGTATATAAGTAAATGAAAAACAGGCTCCCCCTTGAAGTTGATGCTTTGAGGGGATTTTTTTGTTTCATGATTAAAGTTAAAATGAAGAAGAGAGGATGGATTTTTATAAGTGGAAAAAATAAGATGAGGGCGAATGTACTAGCTTACTCAAATGATATAACCGTTTAAGTGATAAAGTTGAAAAGAAACTATAATTTACATATGTTTAAAGTGGCCAAAACTTTTTCGTCAAACGTTATTGTATAAAATGCTAGGATTGCTCCTAGCATTTCGTGAGGGGATATTGCACGGGAATTTAGATAATAAGCAGACGTACCCGCTTATTTCAAATGTAGTATATATTGTTTTCAAGGAGAAAAGTAAGAAGTACAACAATCTATATATATGTATAATGAGAGTGTCAACTTTATGATAAATAATAAAATTGTTATTTGAGGTAAGGGGAGAAATAATGGTATGAATAACTTTAGAGGGTGTATAGTTTATAGAAATAAACGATTGAGCATGTAAGGCGTTGTATTACATAAAATTTATAAAGCATTGGAGGCAGTCACATTATGTTTTGGTTAGGATGTTTTTTAGGATATATTGTAGGTTCAGTTATTACATGTGCTCTACTTTACTATGGGTATAGATCCAATGAAAATAAAAAAGTGGATATACAAAAGAGGGAGGAGAGGAAAATCAATAAAAAAGGTGTATAGGATGTGAAAGGCAAGGTGATAGCATTGATGCAAAAGTAAAGGACAGTACATATTGTATATGACTACTATGTACTGTCCTGATTATTCTTTTTGGATTATGAAAAATTATCTCCTGTCTTACTTATAAATTTCATAGGCGAAATAACCAAATAAATAGCCTATTCCGGCCCCTAAACTAACTGAAAGCAGGGAGAAGTCCGGGAAAAACATACCGAAAATCAAACCGATCATACAGCCAACAAGCATTCCCATAGGTATGAAACTATTTAATAACAGTTGAGCTTTTTGAGATTTTTTCTTACCTAATTTTCCGTTCTTATATTTATGTTCCAATCTTTTCATTACAAATACTACAATTCCACCAACTATTACAACAGGCGCGATTGCCGAAATGAACCACATGTGAAAATCTCCTTTTACCTTTTAATGGAATTATACCAGGTGTTTATAATTATATGTTTCTAAACGTATTATTTAGTCTATTTAAAAGGTCAATCAAAAAGACTTCTTCAATTGCATTTAATAACTCGTCAAAAACACTTTCCCTTTCGTTTTCTCAGCAGACTGCACGACATCAACTGCTGCTTTCACATCCGCTAAGTCATACGTAGAATGTACCGTCATAAAACGTAATTGCTTATTTTCTACTAAACGAATTAAGTGATGAAACGTTTCTTGCCATTTATATGGTGACACTTCTTTATTCCAATGTCGTAAGTGAAATATGTTCGCGTGCACTTTTGCTTTCGTGACAATCTCTGCCCAGTTCACTTGTATTCCTGATAGAAGACCGATCGTTAAAAAGTGCCCGTTTGGACGTAAGGAGAAAGCTAATGCATTTCCATCTGGTCCTCCGATAGAATCAATCGCAGCATCCGCACCGAGCCCGTTTGTTAATTCCATAACTGTTTCATAAAGCGGGGCAGTGGAAGTATCAATTACATACTTAGCACCAAGGCGTAGTAATTCTTCTGTATGCTTATTATTTCTTGTAATAGCAATTAATCGGAAGTTTAAAATTTGTGATAACTGTGCAAATAAATGTCCAATAGCGGATCCGCAAGCATTCACTAATAAAACGTCATTACGCTGTAAGTTTAACGTTTCTGTACATGTAACCCATGCCGTAAGTGGATTAATATACATTTGTGCCGCTGTGAAATCATCGATGGAATCAGGAATAGGGACTACAAAATCAGCTGATGTCTTCACATACTCTTGCCAAGTACCTTCGCCTCGTAACGGTAAAACACGTTTACCGATAAGCTCTCTAGTAACGCCCGTACCTACATCTTCGACAATACCAACACCTTCATAACCAGGTATGTTAGGTAAAGGGATTCTATGAGCGTACGCTCCGGTTATGGGAATTAAGTCAGATGGATTGATCGGTCTAACTAACATACGGATTAAAACTTCATTATCTTTTAATGGTTCTATATTTTTATATTCAACTTGTAATACATCTTTTGGGTTCCCAAACT
Source organism: Bacillus sp. IBL03825 (assembly GCF_024712505.1). NCBI lineage: Bacteria > Bacillati > Bacillota > Bacilli > Caryophanales > Bacillaceae > Bacillus > Bacillus sp. IBL03825. Next base: position 1,009,139 of record NZ_JAMXKE010000001.1, read on the forward strand.
CATGAAATCGAATGTGTTTTCCGTGCAAGATAAATGTGCCCCCTTAGTTTGATTGGGTTTATTATAGCATTTTCAGTTTAAATGATTATTTCATTAGCACTAAGTAAAAGGGAACAGAAAGTCGTCGTTTATACTTTGAGGAGATTTTGATTGTGCAAACTTTTAAAATATACATTAATTATGTAGCATTGCTGAATAATAATCTTACATAAATATCAATGCATTTCGATATGCAATAATTAATATTTGTATTTGGTAATGAGGATGAAGAGGAATAAGTGACTTATCCCGCTATTTGTGGGAGTCGGGCTGTATGTAAAAGCCTTCACTTTATCAAAATGTAAGCTGTATCTTGTATAATATAATGGTGGAGGTCGAATATGAAAAAAATAAATTCAAATATAGATTTGGATAAAAATGTATTGGAAGCGGTATTTATTCCAAGAAGGTTTATTATTTTATGGATTACACTCGTATATATAGCTTCAATGCTTTTAGAATTTCGTAATAGTATTCTCTCAATGGATAGTTTCTTCTTTACAATAGTCATTGTTATTCATACTGTTTTTCATTGGTATGCTAGTTCATTAAGGAATAGGCAATTGTTATACTTCTTTTTTGTACAACTTTTCATTGTGTTTTTGGCTGCATTTATTGTACCAAATGCTTCGATAGCAATTTTTGTTGGATTAACACCTATTTTAATTGCCCAAAGTCTATATGTTTATCACAATATATTTAAAGTAATAGCAGTTTTTACTCTTATGTACGCCATATTTTGTACTGCAATTAGTATAAATTATGGTGTGAATAAATTAGCTATTCTTATTTCTATGTTTCTTTTAGTGTTAGCAATTATTATTCCTTTTTCTTATATTAATAAGCAGCAATTTGATGCACGTAATCGTATACAGAGTTATATTCAAGAGTTAGAGTCTGCATATATGAGAGTGGAAGAATTGACATTAGCTAATGAAAGACAGCGAATGGCAAGAGATTTACATGATACGTTAGCGCAAGGTGTAGCGAGCTTAATTATGCAATTGGAAGCAATAGATGCCCATATGCAAAAAGGGAATACAGTGCGATCTCAAGAGATTATGAAACAAACTATGATAAGAGCGAGACAAACTTTACATGATGCAAGGCTGGTTATTGATGATTTGCGTCATACTACCAATTCATTTAATAAAGCAGTAGAGGAAGAAGTTCAACGTTTTTCTGAGGCTACGTCTATACACGTGAGATTTACTATTCAAAGCCCTCCGCATATTTCAAGCGTAGTAAAAGAGCACTGCTTATATGTAATTAGTGAATGTTTAACGAATATCGCAAAACATTCGCAGGCAACAGAGGTAAATTTAAAAGTTGAATATATCGATGATCTTGAAAAACTTACTATTGAAGTTGAAGATAATGGAATTGGTTTTGACACTGGAGATATCGGTAAGAATCCTGGACATTACGGCTTAATTGGCTTAAATGAGCGTGTTCGATTGATGAATGGAGAAATACATATATTGAGTGAAAAGATGAAGGGTACGAAAGTGTATATTCAAGTACCTATCAATCATGAAGGAGATAGCCATGAAGTATAACGTATTAATTGTGGATGATCATTTCGTTGTAAGAGAAGGTCTGAAATTAATAATAGAAACGAGTGATTCATTTCAAATTATAGGTGAGGCTGCAAACGGAGAAGAAGCCCTTTCTTTCATAGAAAAAAAGAAACCTGATGTTATTTTAATGGATTTGAATATGCCTAAAATGAGTGGTTTAGAAACAATTGAGGCTTTGAATGAAAAACAAAACCATACGCCGATTATTATATTAACTACTTATAACGAAGATGAATTAATGTTAAAGGGAATTGAGTTAGGGGCAAAAGGATATTTGCTAAAAGATACGGATCGTGAGAATTTGTTTCGAACATTGGAAGCGGCTATTCGAGGTGAGATATTACTACAACCCAATATTATGGAAAAGATAGTGAATTATAAAAGGAAAGAAATACATGCTAATATGGTTGAAGAAAATAACTTAACAGAAAAAGAATTGTTTGTGTTGAAAGCTATTGCGCGTGGAAATAAGAATAAAGAAATTGCATTCGATATGGGAATAGCTGAGCGAACGGTAAAAGCGTATTTAACAAATATATACAATAAATTAGGTGTTAATTCAAGGTCAGAAGCAGTAGCTGTATCTATTGAAAGGAAATTAATTCATTTTTAAAACATTATATATGCCCAATCGTACATTATAGGCTTGCCCTTTTGTACGATTTTTTTATTTCTTTCTCATGTTATGCTTTAGAAAGTATGAGAGATTTAAGAACGCTCTAATTGCGTTACACAGACGTTTTTAATGTGGGAAAGGAAGAAGAATAATTAAATGGCAACTTTGTTTTTAATTTCTGTAGTAATTTTCTTTATTTGGCTGCAAAGCAAACAAACAAAATTAAACTGGATACATATTATTACTTTTCTCATGATGATAGGGATTATTACTTATACGGCGCCGCAACCAATGACTAGAGATTTACAAGCAGAGTTATTGGCAGTTATGCTTTTTTCTTTCGCTATTGGTGTTTGGCAAGGTGGGGGAATTACAGTCTGTTATGAGGATGGAATTTTATATATTACAAATGGAAAACAGTATTCCATTTCATGGATTCTCTTAATAATTGGCAACATAATTATTATTAATATATTTGAAGATGGATTTACATTTAATGGACCGTGGTTTCTTTTATGTAGTGTTGTCATGGCATCTGGGGTGAAAAACAGTATTCTATGTGTTCTGTACAAATTAACAGTGCGAAATTGAATAGGAAATCAAAGCTGTTTTCTTTTATCCCAACATAAAATGTATTGTTATAAGTTCATAAAAATGAGAAGAACGTATTGGAAGAATGGGGGGAGTTAACTTAGATGTTTTTACCTATTACTATATTTGATAGGTTTAATTGGCTGGGGAATGTTGCTTTCTCTTCAGAAAAGACTAGCAGGAATCGAGCACTTTCGAGGGCGGAAGAAAGCAATGTTAATTTGTGTGAAAATAAATGTAGAGATTCAGTTAATAATATTCATCAAAAAATAAATGTGGATGCTTTGGACTATAGTAATAGTCGTATATGGGGCCGTGCAGAACCTCATTCAACAATTATCATAACAAGTGGTGATATGTATGTTGGAAGCGGACGAGTTAATAAGTATGGAGAATTTAAAATATATACAAATGATTATCTGGAAGAGTATTTGGTACTAGAGATTCAGTTGATAATGGGTGGTTTCTATCAAGGAAGTATAACGGTAAAGTTAATAAGTTAAGGTATGATGATTTTCTTTTTATTTACTAAATAAAAAGGAAGCAACCGTAGTTGCTTCCTACATCAATTAAGCCGAAGCCTTCTTCATTCTCTCAAGTAAACTAGATAACACATGCGTACGATATGATTCTAGTTTTTTACCTTCGTAAGTACGAATACCTAATTTTTTAAGTTCTTTTACATACCAACCTTTGCTTCCGAAATACATGTGATCGCTCCCCTTCAACTTTGTTTTTTGTTTGTTCTGATCATACTTGGAGGTACGGGTATTAATGAAGGAAATGAATTTCGCGCGAAAATGGTTAACTTTGTTGCAAAAGACATATATACTAAGGATAGTATATAACGAGGTGGACAAGACGTGATTATAGAGAAGCACGAAATTCAAATTGACCAAATTACGAGCGGTAAAGTGAATATCTTTACTTTCTATAGGAATAGAAAGCAAGTTGATGATCATTTTTTACAATTGCAAGAACCATCGCTTACAGCAAACTACTTCTTCCATTTTCATTTTGATGCAGAGAGCTTGCATCTACTGCAGGAAGAGTTTCCGAGCGTATATCCGTACGCCGGTAGTGAAACGATTCACGACTGGACGGAAAAGATGAAAGCAGAATTGCAACATCAGATCCAAACAGGAAAATGGAATAAGCGCGTACGTATCGGTAATCGCATTCTAGATGTGGTGTTTACGTGGTGTGACGAAGATATAGTAGAGTAAAAAGAAGCGGATGACGCTTCTTTTTTAGCGCTGGAATAAAACGAGCTTACCTGCAGAAGATGTACAGCGATGTGTTTTTTCGTGCAATCCTTTTTCTTGTAAAATAGATTCACCTTTTGCTTTCGCTTCTTTTTCAGTTGCCGCCTCGAATGATTCATCTAATGCTTTTGAACCATCTTTTTCAAAGACTGTTAGAACGTATACTCCCATGAAAATTCCCTCCAATAATAAAAATCAGAATCTTATAACTATTTTGGCATAAATCACTAGAATATGCAAAGAAATATATGACATTGCGTGTTACAATAAAGTGAAACTTTAATAAGCAGGGGAGTTTTTTATCCCCTGCTTATTATTAGTTGAACCAATCGGGTATTTATGGGCAGTTAACTTTCAGATAAGCTTCTTTGTCTACTGCCCGTTAATACGGGGTAAGGTGAAACTGTAACTATTGGGGAGTCTATTCATGCCTACTTATTAAAGTTTTCAGCAATTTTAATATTGATAAAATGAAACTTTTGAAATATAGAAAGGATCGTTATTTGTGAAACAAGTGAAGTTTATACATGCGGCTGATTTGCATTTGGATAGTCCGTTTAAAGGGATGGAGATGAATGTACCACAGTCTGTTTGGGAGAGAATGAAACAAAGTACGTTTGAATCGTTCGAACGTATTATTGATAAAGCGATTCAAGAGCGCGTTGATTTCGTATTACTAGCCGGGGATTTGTATGATGCGGAGACGAGAAGTTTGAGGGCGCAAGTGTTTGTGCGCGAGCAAATGAAGAGACTGTCGCAGTACGATATCCCTGTTTTTATTATTCACGGTAACCACGATCATTTAGGGGGAAGCTGGGCAGCAATTGAGTTTCCGGAAAATGTTCATGTGTTTACGGAGCCTTATGTAGAAGAGAAATCATTTTATAAAAATGGTGAGCTATTCGCTTCTATTTACGGGTTTAGTTATTTACAGCAAGCGGTAACGGATAATATGACAGCGCAGTATATGAAAATGAGTGATGCGCCTTTTCATATTGGCATGCTTCACGGAAGTGTGGAAGGAGATGCAGAGCATAATCGCTATGCACCGTTTCAAATTCGTGAGCTGAAAGAAAAGCAGTTTGATTATTGGGCTCTTGGTCATATACATAAACGTGAAATTTTATTAGAAGAGCCGTGCATTATTTATCCAGGGAATATACAAGGGCGTCATCGTAAGGAAACTGGAGAGAAGGGCGCGTATCTTATTGAACTTACGAAACAGGGAACGCAATGTTCATTTTTCCATACAGCGGATGTTGTGTGGGATGAGGTAGAAGTGAGTATCGATGGACTGGAAACTGTTGATGAACTTATGACGGTGATATCAACCATGATGAATGAATGCCGAAGAGAAGAAGAAGGGACACTATTAACTGTCATATTTACAGGGCAGGGCCCACTTTCTCCTTATTTACGTGATGACAAGCGCGCGGAAGAGATTTTTCATATTTTAGCAGCGGGAGAAGAGCGAAAAGATTTCGTATATGCGATGAAGTGGAAAAATGAGACGGTTTCTTTTGCGGAAATCGAGCGTTTGAAAGAAGAAAATCATTTCGTCGGTAGTGTGCTAAAAGAGTTAGAAGCGTTCACTAATATGGACGGTGTGTTGCGCACGATTTGGACATCTCCTGTAGCGCGTAATAGTATTGAATCTTTTACAGAAGAAGAGAAGAAAGAGATTCAAAAGGAAGCGGAAAATATTATTTTAGAGCAATTATTCCAGCAAGAGAGGGATAAAAAATGAGAATTGAAAAACTCCATATTTATGGGTACGGAAAATTAGAAAATGTGGAAATGGATCTTTCAATGCTGACGGTGCTGTACGGTGAAAATGAAGCGGGGAAATCGACAATTCGCTCGTTTATGAAAAGTATTTTATTCGGTTTTCCGACGAGAGGACAGCGCCGTTATGAGCCGAAAGAAGGCGGCAAGTATGGCGGTGCGATGACTGTGCAAACAGAGAAGTACGGTCGTTTGAAAATTGAACGATTGCCAAAGACGGCAGCTGGTGAGGTGACCGTTTATTTTGAAGACGGAAAAACGGGCGGCGAAGAAATTTTACAGGACATACTAAGCGGGATGAATGAAAGTTTATTTGAATCTGTCTTTTCATTTGATATGCACGGTCTTCAAAATATTCACCAGCTAGGCGAAGCGGATATCGGCAATTATTTATTTTCGGCAAGTGCAGTCGGAAGTGATGCGTTATTACAGCTAGATAAAAAGCTAGAAAAAGAAATGGATCAGCGCTTTAAGCCGAGTGGTCGTAAACCAGAAATTAACGTGTCACTGCAAGAGATGAAGAAGCTTGAAGAGAAGATGAAAGAGTGGCAAGGGAAAATTGGCACGTATGAAAAGCAAGTGGAGCAGTTAAAAGAAAGTGAAGAGAAACTTGCTGCTGTTCGCGTGGAAAAAGAGAGTGCAGAAAAGCGAAAGCAAGATTATGAAATATTAGCTGCGCTTGAGCCTCTCGTTATTGAAAAGCGTGCGCATGAGAAAGTGTTACAAAACGAGAGCGGGCAATTTCCTGTAAACGGGATGGCGCGTTATGAAGCGATTAAGGCGAAGATGGAGCCGCTCCAATTACAAGTTGATTCGCTCTATAAAAAAATAGAGAATGTGCAATCGGAAATGGAATCGATTCAAATAGATGAAGAGTTTTTACAAAAAGAAAGTTATGTAGAAGAACTTCGTATGCAGCACATGTCTTACGAAAATGCACGCCAAGAAATGCGTGATATGACAGGAACGATTACGAATATAAAAGAAGAACTTACGGAGCTAGAGCAACAAATCGGTGCTACTTTTGAAAAAGAAACAGTTCTTTCGTTTGATATGAGTTTGGCAACGAAAGAGTTAATTAACCAAGCAGTGCAAAAGGCGCGCGAACTAGAAACGCAAAAAGCGCAGCTCGATGACCGTTTTAAAGTGGCGCAGGAGCAATTAGAAGAACAAGAAGAAAACATAAGACAGATTAAGCAACAAATGTTAGCGGAGGAAGAGCGAAATACGTTAGCGGAGAAAGAGAAGTCGTTCCAAGATGCGGCGTTTATCGGTATGGGCGCAGAGAGAATGAAGCGCAAGTATGAGGAAAAAGCAGGAGCAGCTATGCAAAAGAAAAAGCAGTGGCAAAGAGTTTGTCTTCTGTTACTTATTATTAACACGCTTGTTTTATTCACGAGTTTATTTATAGATAACCGCCTACTCTTATTTATTAGTGTCATTATTTTTGTAGGGATTGTTCTGGCCCTCGTTTTATATAAAGATCCGTCAAGTGGATTACAAGAAGAGTTTCTTACTCTTCAGCAAAGTGCTGGCGGGAGACAAAGTGAAGAAGCGATGTCTGTTCGCTATCAGTTAGAAAAAGATGAAGAGATTCGGAAGCTATTTGAGCGCGAGTCGTATAAGTTACAACAAATGGAACGAGCGTATGATAAAGTCGTTTCATCGTATGAGGAATGGGAGAGAGAAACGTTCCGCACTAGCGAACAAGTAGATGTGTATAAAATGCGCTATATGTTCCCTGAATTTTATACGTATGCACACATATTGCCAGCGTTTGAACGTATGGAAAAAATGCAGCAATTATATCGTGAGTTAGAGAAACAAAGCGCTCGGAAATCTTCATTATATGAAATGATTTCGCAATTTGAACATAAACTAGAAACTGTTATCGGTAGTGCGGAGTATAGTAAGCTGCACGAGGCACAAAGCCGTATGCAAAATGAGAAAGAAAAGCGCCAAACTTGTAAGCAGTTAAAAGAGAAGCTTACGGAATGGCAAGAAGAATATGAGTTCATGCAAGAGCAATTGAAACAACTGTTAGTAGAGCGAGATAGTTTATGGCATATCGCACATTCAACTGATGAAGAGATGTTTTTAGAAGCAGGTAAACTATCGGAAAAACGTGAAGATGCTGAGAAGCAAGTAGGGCGTTTATTACCGCAAATTGATTTGTTAGAACAGCGTTTAACGAGTTTATCATTAGCTGAACATTATGAGGCTGACGGTTATGAGGAAAAATTAAAGCAAGAACTGACAGTTGCACAAAACTGTCTTACGAAAGAGAAAGAACTGACAGAGCGCATGGCGAAACATCGTATGGAAATTGCGAATTTAGAAGAAGGTAGTACGTACGGTGATTTATTGCATGAATGGGAAATGAAAAAAGCGCAAGTACGTGAACAAGTGAAGAAGTGGGCTGCGTATGCGGCCGCAAAGACAGTGTTAACGAAAACGAAGCAATATTATCATGAAGTACATCTTCCTCGTATTTTACAAAAATCAGAAGAGTATTTCGTCTATTTAACAGGCGGACGATATAGTAAAATCTTTTCACCGTCAGAGGCGGAACCGTTCATCGTTGAGCGTAACGACGGTATGCGTTTTTACAGTCATGAACTAAGCCAAGCGACAGCGGAGCAGTTATATTTATCGTTACGATTTGCATTAGCGAAAACATTTGAGCATGACTATCCGTTTATTATTGATGATAGTTTCGTACATTTTGATGGGGTAAGGACAAATCGCACAATTGAACTAATAAAGGAAATTGCGCAAGATAGACAAGTAATCTTCTTTACATGCCATGTGCATTTACTAACGTATTTTACAGAAAAACAGATTATAAAATTAACGCATAAGCGTAAAGAAAATGAGTTGTAGTATGCTATACTAAAAGTAATTGATTTGGTGGAGGAATTCGAATGAAAAAGAAAATTGCAGAATATGAAGTTGGTGAACAAGTCGATGTTTTCTTGTTAATTAAAACAGCGACAAAAGGTTTAGCAAGCAATGGAAAGCCGTTTTTAACAGTAATCTTACAAGATCCAAGTGGAGATATTGAAGCGAAGCTATGGGACGTATCACCAGAAGTTGAGAAACAATATGTAGCAGAAACAATCGTTAAAGTAGCTGGTGATATTTTAAACTACAAAGGACGTATTCAATTACGCGTGAAACAAATCCGAGTTGCGAATGAAAATGAAGTAACGGACATCTCAGATTTCGTAGAAAAAGCACCAGTGAAAAAAGAAGATATGGTCGAAAAAATTACGCAATACATATTTGAAATGAGAAACCCAAACATTCAGCGTCTAACAAGACATTTGTTAAATAAGCATCAAAACGAATTTTTAGAATATCCAGCAGCGACAAAGAACCATCACGAGTTCGTATCTGGACTAGCTTATCACGTCGTATCGATGCTTGATTTAGCGAAAGCTATTGCGGCTTTATACCCATCGTTAGATAAAGACTTATTATATGCAGGCGTTATTTTACATGACCTTGGTAAAGTAATCGAATTATCTGGTCCAATTTCCACAACATACACGTTAGAAGGAAATTTACTTGGCCACATTTCTATTATGGTGAACGAAATTGGGAAAGCAGCAGACGAGCTGCAAATCGATGCAGAAGAAGTATTAATCCTTCAGCACATCGTCCTTTCTCACCACGGAAAAGCAGAATGGGGTAGCCCAAAACCACCATTAGTAAAAGAAGCAGAAATTCTGCACTACATCGATAACTTAGATGCAAAAATGAACATGATGGACCGCGCATTAGGACGCACAAAACCAGGCGAATACACTGAGCGTGTCTTTGCACTTGATAATCGTTCGTTCTATAAACCGACGTTCCATAATTAATAATGTGAATCAAATGGCCTCATTAAGTGTTAATAAGCTTAGTGAGGCTGTTTTTTATTGAAAATGAAATAAAATAGTTAAGAAGTACGCATGGGTGTAACGAAGAACTAATAAAACATATCTTGCCACTAGAATGGGAGCATAGCAACTTTTTAGGTGAGTACCGCCAGCATTTCAGAAAAATATGCTAAGCAAAAAATACAATAAGCTGCCCATATGGGCAGCTTATTTACATAATTTTCGATATAGGAAGTAGTTTTAAGCATTAGGCAATATAAATTTCATTTCCTGGCTCTTATTTTCGGCGGGTTTTTAGCTTTCGCCAAGCTGAACCGCCAGTTAGCGAAAGGCAAGGCGGTGAATATATTTACAAAATGACAAAACTGTAAGAATACACGAATGTTTGTAAGAAAGTTCGATGTTTTCCTTTTTCTTTTTTTATTATAGTGAAAAAGAAGAACGAAATATTCTCTTATGTAGGAAAGGAAGATAATAATGATTGATCTATTAAACAAATGGATGTTAGAAAGTACAGGCAATTTCAATATCGTTGTAGGACTTACAGCACTTCTATTTTTGGGTTCAGTAATTGCACTTATTATTATTTATAAAAAAATTGGTAAACCAGATGAAAGAACAAATGCTATTTATTTTAAAATTATTTCTTGTATGTTTACTACTCAAATTCTAATGAATTGCATATTTATTTCTTTAGTTGGTAAAGATATCGAGAATTTCCGTCAAATCTTTATATTATTTGAAGCCTTTGTATTCTTCGTTGGAGCTATTTATTCGTTTAAATTATATAGACAGGAATACAAATAATTCACTTATAAGAAACAATAAAAAACAGTAGTGATTTTATACACTACTGTTTTTTATTGTTCATTTTTAGTTAACTGTATATTCTATACATATGAGGTTAACATAACGTCTCATTATCGGTAGCAAGGAAAAAGGAGAAGCCTGCTCTCACAAGGGAACCCTCTTTTTCTGCTCTATGAATCTATACATTTTTTTATACATTTCTATCCTGAAGGGGATTTTAAGATTTTTGTTTGTTACTGAATTAGCTGAAAAACTGTAAAAAACCTTGCATACTCTTAGCGTGTTTTTTGAATGCTGGCGATATCCTACATCCATCAACTTATGAATTTTATAATGTCTCCAAACCAAGAATTTCTTGTGTTTTTAGTCCGAAATTTTATGCAATAAAAAAATATCTCAAATTCGAGATTATTCTCTTGCTTTTTAATCACTTGAGTTGTAAAGTGATAGTAACGAAAGCGATTGAGTCATATGAAAAACATACACTCAGTTGCTTTTGATTAAAAAAAACGAAGTAACTTATTCAGTAAAAACTAAGATGAATTTACAAAAACATAATGAGAATAAATTGAAAAGCTAAGAAGCATATTATTTTTTAGTTATCACTTGACTAGTAAAATGAAACGGAGGAATTATCAATGTATGAAATTAAAGGGCATCATCACATTTCAATGGTTACAAAAAACGGAAGTGAGAATAACCATTTTTATAAAAATGTACTTGGTTTACGTCGTGTGAAAATGACAGTAAACCAAGATGATCCGTCAATGTATCACTTATTTTATGGAGATAAAACAGGAAGTCCAGGTACAGAATTATCATTTTTTGAAATACCTTTAGTAGGAAAAACGTATCGTGGTACGAATGCAATTACTCGAATTGGATTACTCGTTCCTTCAGAGGAAAGTTTACGTTACTGGAAAGAACGATTTGAGAAGTTTGATGTGAAACATAGTGAAATGACAACATATGCAAATCGTCCTGCTTTGCAATTTGAGGATGCGGAAGGTCTTCGTCTCGTACTACTCGTTTCAAACGGAGAAAAAGTAGAGCACTGGGAAACGTGGGAGAAATCCGAAGTTCCTGCACAGCATCAAATTCAAGGAATGGGTTCTGTGGAAATGACAGTGCGTAGACTTGATAAACTGGCGAATACATTAACAGATATATTTGGTTATACAGAAGTTAGCCGAAGCGATGAAGAAGCGGTTTTCCAGTCTATTAAAGGAGAAGCCTTCGGAGAAATCGTTGTGAAATATTTAGATGGTCCTACTGAAAAGCCGGGCCGCGGTAGCATTCACCATTTAGCAATTCGTGTAAAAAACGATGCAGAGCTAGCTTATTGGGAAGAACAGGTGATACAAAAAGGTTTCCATTCTTCTGGCATTATCGATCGTTTCTATTTTAAAAGCTTATACTTCCGCGAATCAAACGGAATCCTATTTGAAATTGCGACAGATGGACCAGGATTTACAGTTGATGGAGATGTAGAACATTTAGGAGGAAAACTTGATTTACCGCCGTTCTTAGAAGATCAGCGAGCAGAAATTGAAGCGAAATTAGCACCTATTGAAGAGAAAATATAAAATTAAAAACCATTGGAGGAATATAAAATGAACCAATTAAAAGGAATTCACCACGTTACAGCAATTACAAGTAGTGCAGAAAAGAACTATGAGTTTTTCACTCACGTTTTAGGAATGCGTTTAGTTAAAAAAACAGTAAACCAAGATGATATTCAAACGTATCATTTATTCTTTGCAGATGATAAAGGTAGTGCAGGAACAGATATGACATTCTTTGACTTCCCAGGTATTCCAAAAGGAGTACACGGTACAAATGAAATTTCAAAAACTTCATTCCGAGTGCCAACTGATGCAGCGTTAGCATATTGGGTAAAACGCTTTGACCGTCTTGAAGTAGAACATACAGGCATTAAAGAGCAATTTGGTAAGAAAACTCTTTCTTTCGTTGATTTCGATGATCAACACTATCAATTAATCTCTGATGAATTAGATAAAGGGATCGAATCAGGTACACCATGGCAAAACGGTCCAGTTCCATTAGAATATGCAATTACTGGCTTAGGCCCTGTATTTATTCGTATCGCAAACTTTAGTTTCTTCAAAGAAGTGTTAGAAAAAGTTCTATTATTTAAAGAGATTGCGCAAGAAGGAGAATTCTATTTATTTGAAGTAAACGAAGGCGGAAACGGTGCTTCTGTCATTGTAGAACATAATACGGTTCTTCCGGAAGCACAACAAGGCTTTGGTACAGTGCACCATGCTGCATTCCGCGTAGAAGATCGCGCTGTATTAGAAGAGTGGATTGAGAGAATCGGTAGCGCCCAACTTCCGTCATCTGGATATGTAGATCGTCACTTCTTCGAGTCATTATACGCAAGAGTAGCACCACAAATTTTATTTGAATTTGCAACAGACGGCCCAGGATTTATGGGGGATGAGCCATACGAAACACTTGGCGAAAAGTTATCATTACCTCCGTTCCTAGAGCCAAAGCGTGAAGAAATTGAAAAATTAGTTCGTCCAATTGATACAGTAAGAAGTACGAAGGAATTTATTAAAGAGTAAAATAGAAATAATAAGTAGGAGAGCAAGTAGTTTTAGCGGATCGCTGGAACTGCTTGCTTTTTTATTTGGGCTATAAAATTTTCTGAAAAATGTTTCTCAAATTTTATAAATAGAAATATTTGGTATAATTCATTTAAATTATAAATTTTCTGACAATTATTTTTCAATACATAGAAAAGAGGTGGTGATATACAATTTGAATAATTGTATAAATATCCTAATTTTGTAAGTTTGGAGAAAAGGGGATGCGAGTGTATGGGAGCAGATGTAGTAACACGGGAGCAAATGAAACATCCTTTAGATGATTGGTATCGTGTAATGTTGCAGCAAGATATAGAGAAAGCTAGGGAAATGAAGGAAGATATTGAGAGTGAATTTTCTAATGTAAAAGAGGATGGGGATTTATGGCTATATTACTCTTTATTAGATTTTAGATATAAAGTGCTGGCGGATGGCTTACAAATTACTAAAAATAGTTTTGATAAAATTGATGAAATTTATAAAACGTCTGAAAATCGTTTGTCATATTACTATTATTTTTTTAAGGCAATGCATGCAACTCTAATATCAAATTACAATGATGCAAGTAGATGTTATGAGAAGGCCAAAACACTAATAAAATATATTCCTGATGAATTAGAATATGGGGAATTCTGTTATCGTCTTTCTGCATTTTTCTACAATACAAGGCAACCAATGAATACAATGAAATATGTAAATAAAGCTAAAGAAATTTTTTCAAAACAATCAGGACAAGATATGAATATTGCTTTATCTCAAAATCTTTTAGGACTAACTGCCATACAAATAAAGCAATATGAACAAGCAGAAGAGTGTCTAAATTCAGCGATAGATATTCTACAAAAACAGGATAACGCTATATTGCTTTTAAGGGTACGTCATAATTTAGGATGGCTATACGCAAGTCAAAACCTTTCTGCACTAGCTATTCGACATCTTTCGGAAGTAACAGAGAAATTCCCAGCACATTTCAAAGCGATTTTCCTACAAGCTAGGGAACATTTTAAACTGGGAGAAACAAACATTGCTGAAGAATTAATTGATAGAGGATTAAATATTTGTATGGAGTTAGAAAATGAAGAGTATATACATCATTTTAGTATTTTAAAAGCAGTAAATGGTAATGTTCCTATTAAAGAATTAGAGCAGATTATCCTTAAAGGAATTACTTATTTTGATAAAGAATCTTTATATAGTTACACTCAGGAATATGTGGAAAAACTTGCAATAAAGTTTCGTGAGGATGCTAATTACATGAAAGCAAGTGATTATTTTTACAAAGCATTACAGGCAAAAGAGAAGAAGATAGAGAGAGGAGCATTAAAATAATGTTTAAAAAAATAGGTATGGCTGTAACTGGTATAGTGTTAGTTGGTATTGTATCTGTCGGTTTAAATAGTTCTTTTGTACAACAAGCGGAGCACGGTGATGTTCCAGCACCAGCAAGACCAGACTACGTTAACATTGGAGAGACAGGTGGAGCACCAGCAGATAATAGAGGCGATGGAGGAGCACCGGCCAACTTCAATAAAGGTGACGGTGGCGGTATTAGCAAGCAAGACTCACACGCTGACCATTTTTAAATTAAATAATAAAGTGAAGGGACCTCATAACGAGGTCCCTTTTCTTTTTGGTCGTAAAAAGAATTGACTTACTTTAAATATGTAACTATAATAGTTACAAAGTAACCATCACTAATGGCAATGAGTAATATTTTTTTAGTATAATTGTAACTATCGTGGTTACAGTTAAAAATAATCATAAAACAACCAAATAATGTAAAAACTTTAAGTAGCAACTTGAGAAAGGAGACGGGAATTTTGAAACGGTTTAAATTTTATTTCATTAGCGGTATTGTGCTCGTTTTGTTAATTGTATGTAACTTCGTTGATAAGCCGATTGCGAAGGTTGGAGAAGTGAAAAATACTGTTGTGATGAAGCTGCATACGAAAGAGAGTATGGCGCAAATTGATGGGCAGACGATTTACTTTAAGCAAATTGGTGAGGGGAAGCCGCCTTTACTTATGCTTCACGGGTTTGGTGGTTCTTCAGATGGGTTTAGTGATATTTATCCGGAACTTGTAAAGGACCATACGATTATCGCGGTTGATATTTTAGGATTTGGACGTTCTTCGAAGCCGGTTGATTTTCAGTATTCGTTTCCTGCGCAAGTGAATTTATATTATAAGTTAATGAAGAAACTCGGATACGATCAATTCGCAGTACTGGGTCATTCGATGGGCGGAGAGATGTCTCTAAATTTAGCGTATTTATATCCGGATGCAGTAACGCATCTCGTTTTAGCGGATTCTACAGGGATAGAGTCTTTCCAGCAAAAAGAAAGCTATGAAGTGCCACCGCTATCAACGGACTTACAAACTGTAACAGAGATTACAGATTATAATAAAAATGCAGTGAAAAATAGTCGCGATGATAAAGAGCATTATGATCAACTGACGAAAATGAGAGAGCGCCGCATTGCGATGGAAGCCGATAAAATTAAGGTGCCGACTTTAATTATATGGGGACGACACGATAAGAGCGTTTCTTGGGAAAATGGTGAACTGTATCATGAGCTATTTGCAAATAGTACGTTTCATATCATTGAAAAAGGATACCACGCACCGTTTCGTCAGGAACCAATAGAGTTTATGGAATATGTACAAGCGTTCTTCGCGAAGAATCCGCAATAAATTTTAAGCATAAATCCACTTCTTTCCTCATACAGTGAAACTAATAAGGCTTGTCTAAGGAAAGGAATGAAGTACAGTGGAAACTTTACCATGGTGGGTGTATCTTGTAATCGTCGGGATCGTATTAAGTGGCTACATGGTTTTATATACTTCAAAAAAAGAGCAAGAGATGGATAATGAGTTTATCGAAAAAGAAGGCGAAGTGTATATGAAGCGTTTAGAAGAAGAGCGAGAGAAACGGAATCAGGATAGTGATAAAGATTCGGTATTGCTTTAATAGACATTTTGAAAGGCTACCAACTAGGAGAACTTTACATCTAGGTGGTAGCCTTTTTTCTTTTTTTGGAGCAGTATATGTTCATCAAGCTAAGCTTATATAAGCTTAATTCTACATGTATATGATATTCATCATGAACTTTTATTGATGGTATTTATATATATGTTCACTCATAAGAATGGAAATAGCGCAGTATCTACAGGGGGGATTAACAATGCATGGGGATGAAACAACATTACATCCTGATACAGGTGTTACATCTGTAATGTTTGTTGAGCGTTCATTAAATGAAATTCGTTTTTGGTCTAGAATCATGAAGGAGCATTCTTTTTTTCTTCGCTTAGGGTTTAGATGTGAGGATACGCAACTAATCGAAGAGGCTAATCAATTTTATCGATTGTTTGAACATATCGAACAAATAGCGCATTCCTATACAAATGAAACAGATCCTGAGCAAATAAAAAGATTTAATTCAGAAGTACAACAAGCCGCAACTAATATTTGGGGATTTAAACGAAAAATTTTAGGGTTAATTCTCACGTGTAAATTGCCAGGACAAAATAACTTTCCACTGTTAGTTGACCATACAAGTAGGGAAGCTGATTATTTTAGAAAACGTTTAATACAATTAAATGAAGGGAAATTAGATGCTCTTCCTGATGCTATTATTAAAGAAAATGTTTTCTTTTTAAGGATTATGGCAGATCACGCTAAATTTATTGGTCATCTTCTTGATCCATCGGAAAGAAAGCTTGTAGATACAGCTCGGAATTTTAGTAATGATTTTGATGAATTGATGTATCAAGCAATTGACTTAGAATCTATGAAGCCACAATCCCAAACAGTCCCTCTTTTAGATCAATTTTTAGATCAAAATCGTGTGTCGGTTACATCTCTTCGGGATTTTAAGAAAACAGCGCGTGATTTAATTGAGCAATGTAAAATAAAGAGTATCATTCATCCGTTATTAGCAGACCATGTTTTCCGTGAAGCTGATAGATTTCTTGAAATCATTGATATGTTTGATGTTCATCTTACAAATATTCAATCACAACCTAGATATTAGAAGATAAGGAAAGATAATATTTTATTTTCAGCTGAGAAGTTAACAGTTTATGGTTAGCTTCTTTTCTTTGTGATGAAAATGTTTAAAAATGAAACTGTACGTTATTCTTTCTGGAGAATGATAAGAAAGGATGGCGTATTTTTTATGCTTAATCTAGTCTTAACTAGTATCTGTTCGTTATATTATTGTTCGGGAAATTATTATAGGAGCATATCATATGAAATATACACACTACATAGCGCCATTACAACCTGTAACGTAAAAGTTGCACAGCTAACGCAACGACAACTCGCTTTACTCTTCATCAGTTATTTGACCATACTAGACGTAGAGAGGTGATAAACACAGTATGATTTTTAGTGAACGTTTAAAACAAGAACGAGAGAAACGAAATTGGTCGCAAAATGATTTGGCTGAAAAAATTCATGTAAGTAGGCAGTCTGTTTCGAAATGGGAGACGGGAAAGAACTATCCGAGCATTGAAATTATTATTCATTTAAGCGATCTGTTCGGTATTACGATTGATGAATTATTAAGGAGTGACGAAGAGTTGACGCAGAAAGTAATTGAAGATAGTAAACAGTTAGCATATCCAAAATGGAAGGTGTTTTTCGATAGTTTATTTATGATGGGCGTATTTTTGTTTATTACAAAAATCGTTTTATGGATGTTAAATAAGTTTGCCGGAGCAAGCATTACACTTGTAGCAGATGCACCATATGTAATGAATTTTTTACCCCTCATACTAATGGTTATAGGTGGCACGGCTTCTGATAAGTTGAAGAAAATATATAGATAGAGGAAATAATTCCACCGCACTAGCTGTTCTTTCTACTCAAATTGTGTACTATAAAGGATAGGATGACATAAAGAAGGGGACATTTAGAATGGAATTTCATGAACAGAAGATTTTGCCGGCAGTGAGGCAAATTAAAGATTTGGAAAAGCTATTACATAGTTCGTATGAGTATATTGTTATTTTAGATATTCATGTTGGTCAATTGAAGAGTGTTGTGTCACTTGCGAAGCAGCATAGTAAAAAGGTGTTTTTACATGTTGATTTGATCCATGGATTACAAAGTGATGGGCATGCGACGGAGTTTTTATGCCAAGAATATAAACCGTACGGGTTACTTTCGACAAAGGCGAGCGTGATTATGAAGGCGAAGCAAAAGGGTGTCGTCTCTATTCAGCGCATCTTTTTAATTGATTCTAGCGCGATGGAAAAGAGCTGTAATTTGCTAGAAAAGACGAAGCCGGATTATATAGAGGTGCTTCCTGGTGCGCTAACGGATGTGATTGCTGAAGTGAAAGAGCGTACTGGTGTCCCGATTTTAGCGGGTGGTTTCATTCGTACTGTGGAAGGTGTTGAAAGAGCTTTAAATGCTGGTGCGACAGCAATTACGACATCAAAAAAAGAACTATGGAAACATTACCAAAAAAAGTGACGAAAATGTGAAAAAATTCTGTTGACACCGCTTTCATGAAAGGTTAACATTATAGACAAGTTAATAAACGTGACGGAGAAAAGAAGAGATCCACATTTTATTGTTTCTATATATTATATAGAAGCATGTAAGCTGTGGATCTTTTTCTTTTGAAAAAACGAATGGCCATTCATTTTACCTCTATCACATTTGAACGCATTTAAATTGATTGTGGAGGGATTTTATGTCAGCATTTTTAGGGGAGTTAATAGGGACTGCATTGTTAATCTTACTTGGTGGCGGCGTTTGCGCTGGTGTAAGTTTAAAGAAGTCGTTTGCAAAAGATTCAGGTTGGATTGTCATTACAATGGGCTGGGGCTTAGCGGTAGCAGTTGCAGCGTACGCGGTTGGATCAATTAGTGGGGCACATTTGAATCCAGCTTTAACGATAGGACTAGCATTTAAGGGAGCGTTCCCATGGAGTGACGTACCAGGTTATATCGCAGCACAAATGATTGGGGCAATTATCGGGGCAGTTCTTGTATATTTACATTACTTACCACACTGGAAAGAAACAGAAGATCCAGGAACAAAATTAGGTGTATTTGCAACAGGTCCAGCAATTCCGAACACATTTACAAACCTTTTGAGTGAAATGATTGGAACATTCGTTTTAGTATTTGGTATATTAGCAATTGGAGCAAATAAATTTGCAGATGGTTTAAATCCATTTATCGTAGGTTTCTTAATCGTAAGTATTGGTTTATCATTAGGTGGAACAACAGGATACGCGATTAACCCGGCTCGTGATTTAGGTCCGCGTATCGCACACTTCTTCCTTCCGATTGCAGGAAAAGGCGGTTCAAACTGGAAGTATGC
Source organism: Bacillus sp. IBL03825 (assembly GCF_024712505.1). Taxonomy (NCBI): domain Bacteria; kingdom Bacillati; phylum Bacillota; class Bacilli; order Caryophanales; family Bacillaceae; genus Bacillus; species Bacillus sp. IBL03825. The sequence goes on from NZ_JAMXKE010000001.1 coordinate 1,028,666, forward strand.
ATGGATTCCAGTAGTCGGTCCAATTTTAGGTGGATCACTTGCAGGATTATTCCATCAAGTTGTATTTGAAGGAAAACAAAATGTAGCACTTATTTATGTGATTATTGCAACTGTGATTGTACTAGCAATCTCTTATATGACAAGTAAAAAAAGTGAAAGCAATACAAATAGTAGAAAAGTAGCATAGGGGGAAACCGATATGAAAAAATATATTCTTTCTTTAGACCAAGGAACAACTAGCTCACGCGCAATTCTGTTCAATAAAAAAGGTGAAATTGTTCATTCAGCTCAAAAAGAGTTTACACAACATTTTCCAAAGCCAGGTTGGGTAGAGCATAATGCACAAGAAATTTGGGGATCTATTTTAGCAGTTATCGCAACTTGCTTAAGCGAAGCTGATGTAAAACCAGAACAAATCGCTGGTATCGGTATTACGAACCAACGTGAAACAGCGGTTGTTTGGGATAAAACGACTGGAAAACCAATTTACAACGCAATCGTATGGCAATCTCGTCAAACAGTTGAAATTTGTGATGAGTTGAAAGAAAAAGGTTATAGCGAAACGGTTCGCGAAAAAACAGGTCTTTTAATTGACGCATACTTCTCTGGTACGAAAGTAAAATGGATTTTAGATAACGTTGAAGGTGCAAGAGAAAAAGCAGAAAACGGCGATCTATTATTCGGAACAATTGATACGTGGCTTGTATGGAAACTATCTGGTGGAAAAGCGCACGTAACGGATTACTCAAATGCATCACGTACATTAATGTTTAATATTCACGACTTACAGTGGGATGATGAGCTTCTAGACATGTTAACAGTACCAAAGAGCATGCTTCCAGAAGTACGTCCATCATCTGAAGTTTATGGCGAAACAATCGACTATCACTTCTTCGGTCAAAATATACCGATTGCAGGCGTAGCCGGTGACCAGCAAGCAGCATTATTTGGACAAGCTTGTTTCGGTGAAGGTATGGCGAAGAACACGTACGGAACTGGTTGCTTCATGTTAATGAACACAGGTGAAAAAGCAGTAGCTTCTGAGCATGGTCTATTAACAACAATTGCATGGGGAATAGATGGTAAAGTAAACTACGCATTAGAAGGAAGTATTTTCGTAGCAGGTTCTGCAATTCAATGGTTACGTGACGGAATGCGTATGTTTAAAGATGCAAGCGAAAGTGAAGTATACGCATCACGCGTTGCATCAACTGAAGGTGTATACGTTGTACCAGCATTCGTAGGTTTAGGTACACCGTACTGGGATAGTGAAGTACGCGGCGCTATGTTTGGTGTAACGCGCGGTACGACGAAAGAGCATTTCATTCGTGCAACGCTAGAATCTTTAGCATACCAAACGAAAGATGTATTATGCGCAATGGAAGCAGATTCAGGTATTGAACTGAAAACATTACGCGTTGATGGCGGAGCAGTTAAAAATAACTTCTTAATGAAGTTCCAAAGTGATATTTTAGATGTTCCTGTAGAGCGTCCGGTGATCAATGAAACGACAGCTTTAGGGGCAGCGTACTTAGCTGGTCTTGCAGTTGGATATTGGAAAAACCAAGATGAAATTAAAGAACAGTGGCATATGGACAAACGCTTTGAACCAACGATGGAAGCGGAAACAAGCGAAGAGCTATATGCTGGATGGAAAAAAGCAATTGAAGCAACAAAAGCTTTCAAATAATCATAAACAGTGTTATAATGGTGACAAGTTAATAATTCGGTAGGAGATTTGGAGAGACCACAACACGCTATAGAGGCGAAATCTATAGCGGAGTTCGTGGTCTCTTTTTTCGTTATCAAAGGGAGGAATTACCATGAAATTTTCAAGTAAACAACGTAAAGACGTATTAAACGGAGTAAATAAACAAGAGTTAGATGTGATCGTAATTGGTGGAGGTATTACTGGTTCTGGTATTGCATTAGATGGAGCAACACGCGGGTTATCAACAATTGTGTTTGAAATGCAGGACTTTGCAGCAGGTACATCAAGTCGTTCAACGAAGCTTGTACACGGTGGTCTACGTTATTTAAAACAACTTGAAGTGAAAATGGTAGCAGAGGTGGGGAAAGAGCGTGCAATCGTATATGAGAACGGTCCCCATGTAACAACACCAGAGTGGATGTTACTTCCGTTCCATACAGGCGGTACGTTCGGATCATTCAGTACATCCATTGGTCTTCGTGTATACGACTTCTTAGCAGGCGTAAAACGAAGCGAGCGCAGAAAAATGTTTAACCGTGAAGAAACATTAAACAAAGAGCCTCTTGTGAAAAAAGAAGGATTAAAAGGCGGCGGTTACTACGTAGAATATCGTACAGACGATGCTCGTCTTACAATTGAAGTAATGAAAGAAGCAATTGAACACGGTGCAAAAGCTGTTAACTACGCAAAAGTAGACGGTTTCTTATATAAAGATGGAAAAGTATGCGGTGTACGTGTAATCGATTTACTAGATGGCGAAGTATATGAAGTGTACGGTAAGAAAATTGTAAACGCAGCTGGCCCTTGGGTAGATACACTTCGTGAAAAAGATAACTCGAAAAAAGGGAAAGTACTTCAGTTATCAAAAGGTGTCCACTTAGTAATTGACCAAAAACGTTTCCCGTTAGGGCAAGCTATTTACTTCGATACACCAGATAAACGTATGGTGTTCGCGATTCCTCGCGGCGGAAAAACATACGTAGGTACAACAGATACGTTCTATGATAAAGACGCAGCTGTACCGCACATGACAACAGAAGATCGCACATATATCATTAATGCGATTAACTACATGTTCCCAAGTGTAAAAATTACAGAAAAAGATGTAGAATCAAGCTGGGCTGGTGTACGTCCATTAATTTATGAAGAAGGTAAGAATGCATCTGAAATTTCTCGTAAAGATGAAATTTGGACTTCTGAATCTGGCTTAATTACAATCGCAGGTGGTAAATTAACAGGATACCGTAAAATGGCTGAAATGGTAGTAGACTACGTAACAAACCTATTACAAAAAGAAGGTCATAGTGCATATCCGAAGAGCGACACGAAACATATGCCAATCTCTGGTGGACATGTAAGTGGTTCACACGGATTCCCAGCATTCGTTGCGAAAAAAGCAGACGAAGGTACGAAATCTGGTTTAACGAAAGCACAAGCAGAAGAATTCGCGAAATTCTACGGCTCTAACGTAGACGTACTGTTCGACTTAGCGAAAAAACATAAAGACGAAGCGAAAGAATACAACATGCCACTAGACGTTCTAATCCCACTTGTATACGCAATGGATTACGAAATGACAGCAAAACCAGTTGACTTCTTCGTACGCCGTAGAGGCGCTGTATTCTTCAACATCCACTGGGTATATGAGTGGAAAGAAGCAGTAATCAACTACATGGCTGCGAAACTAGGCTGGAGCAAAGAAGAGCAAATGAAATACACAGCTGAACTAGAAAAAGCATTAACAGACGCTGTAATTCCTGTAGATCAACAAGAGCAGGCAGCTGCATTAGCGTAAAATAGAGAACCACCTGAAGGGGAGCCTTTAGGTGGTTTTTTGTTTTATTATGAATGTGCTAAAGTCTCGATTAAAGTGTTGTATCACAATAAAAGGTTTACTCTTAGTGAAGAAAAATTAAAGTTAAAAAACGATACGGACACTATCATCCGTATTTTTTTATAAATTAATAAAACTTTTCCATACGGTGCGTCGTCTAATATATGGGGAGGAGGAAATGGTGTGGATGAATTAACGGTAGAAGCGTTTGAAATAGAAGATAAGGAACTCCTTATCGATGAAATCATGAATAAGTATGGACAAGAAGTCTTACAGCTTGTGTATTCATATGTGAATAATAAAGAGGTTGCTGAGGATGTAACGCAAGATATATTTGTGAAATGTTATAAATCTCTTCATACATACAAAGGGAAGTCGAATGTGAAAACGTGGTTATGGAGAATTGCGATTAATCAATGTAAGGACTATGTAAAAAGTTGGTATAACAAAAAGGTGATCGTGACAGAGGATGAATCGGCTTATATTGGGGTTCAAAATGATAGTGTCGAACAAACTGTCATTCAAAATGCGGAGGACCGTGAGCTCGCTTCTGCAGTAATGAATTTACCGATAAAATATCGAGAAGTCATTTATCTATTTTATTATGAAGAATTACCAATTAAAGATATTGCCATTGTAATAGACGTGAAAGAAAACACGATAAAAACGAGACTGAAAAAAGCGAAGGAGCTTTTGAAGAAAGGATTGGAGGAGTAATCAAATGGAAGATCGATTAAAAGGCCTGCGAAAATCAATGGAGAATACAACGTTTAAACATTTGAGTTTTTCCGATCAACATCGAAAGCAGGTGCGCGAAAAAATCAATGCTTTAAACGAAAAGGAAGAGGACATCTCTTTAGCAATTTTACAACTCCTCAGTAATGAAAAAACAGGATACGAATTGTCACAGTTACTACGAGGGAGAGGGATTCGAAAATTCGAAGGAAATGAAGGGTTTTTATATACCGTATTACATCGTCTAGAACAGAATCGTTTTATTCAATCAAGTTGGGATCATGAAGGAGCGAAATATTATCAATTAAATGATAAAGGAAGAAAGATGCTGCGAAAGGCAGAGAAAAATGCTACGAAGGTACAATTTATATTAAAAGGCTTAGTACAGGAGTGAGGCGAAATTGAATAAAAAAGGGGAGCGTTTTGTAAGCGAAGTTACGAACCATATTAAATCAAAAGAAGCAAAGAGCTTTGTAGCAACTGAACTAGACTTTCACTTAAAACAGGCGAAGAACACATGGATAGAAAAAGGATTAAGTGAGGAAGTCGCTGAAAATAAAGCTGTGGAACAAATGGGAAGTCCGATTAAATTAGGGCAGGAGCTTAACAAACTACATAAGCCAAAGGTGGATTGGTTCTTACTTATTTTATTAGTGGCTGCTATGGGGTTAGGGTTTTTGCCAGTTTTAGCTTTTGAATATACGAATGATGTAATAATGAATAAGGTGATATTTGTTATTCTCGGTGTTATAACAGCGATTGGGATGATGTTACTTGATTATCGGAAATTAGAGAGAATGGGATTGTTGTTTTACACAATCGGAGTAGTTGTCCTGTTAATGCTATACTGTTTTCCAAACGCTTCAATGATTGGAGAACCGTTAATAAAAATTGGTCCAATTGCAGTTGACTGTTTAATGGCAGTACCTTTCTTTTTTCTAGCTTGGGCTTCTTTTTTCAATAATAATAGGCTAAAGGTTATACATCTTGTGGTTTTATATTTATTTTCTTTGTATTTATTTTTAATTGTATCCACCCTTTCGTCAATTTTTGTTTATATGACAATGGTATTCGTTATGCTTTGGTGGAGTAAGTTAGGAAAGAAAACGGCGTTGATTATTACGATTGTACCCATTTGTTTATTTATTATTAAGGCATCGGTATCCTGGTCTTCAGGATACCACTTAGATAGAGTTTTAGGGTATTTAAATCCTGAGAGTGATGCAGGTGGCGCAGGATTTATGTATATACGTTTAAAAGAGGTAATGTCGTCGGCTGGTTGGTTTGGTACATCTGGAGATACAAAGTTCATCCCTGCTGCGGATACTGATTTTGTGTTTGCAAGTTTGACTTACTATTATGGGTATGTGCTTGCGCTAATTCTTGTTTCCGTTCTTTCTCTTTTTGTAGCAAGATTAGTAATCATATCTTATAAAATAAATGACCGATATGGTAAATTGCTTCTCGTTGGAGGAATGACTCTTTTCGTAGTCCAGTTTATTTATAACGTGGGCATGATTTTAGGTTTATTACCGATTGCTTCTATATCGTTGCCTTTTATTAGTTATGGATTAACACCAACTGTATTCCATGCGCTTTTAATAGGGATCGTGTTAAGTGTATATCGACGTAAAGATATGTCGTTTAGCATGAGAAAAACACCTTGATAATTATCAAGGTGTTTTCGTTATAAGCTCAAAACTCTCCGAATCAGCCCGAAGTATAAAAGGACTAACCTCGCCAACGCTATAAAGTTGCAGTTCATGCATCGCGCGCGTACAAGCAGTGTAGAACAATCTACGAACGCTCTCATCGCTGTACACATCTTTAGAAGCATCGTAAATAATGACAGCATCAAATTCGATACCTTTCGCTAAGTAAGCAGGGATCACGACAATGCCTTGCTCATACTCGGCTGAGTTACTTTTCACGAGTTTAATATTCTCGATATGACTAAGTGCTTCGTAGGCAGCGGCGCTTTCAGCTGCAGATTTACATATAATTGCGATCGTATTATGCTGCTCTTTTTGTAGTTCAGCAACTTTGGCAGTAATATGTTCGTGCAGTTCGCTGTCATTCGATACTTTCGTCACTGTAGGTTTCTCACCGTCACGTTCAAAGGCGTGAATGTTCTCTCCTTCCGGTACGAGAGCACGTGTAAATTCAATAATCGGTTTTGTTGAGCGATAGCTACGAGTTAAGTTGATACCGTTCGTTTCATCTGGTCCGTATAAGCTAGTAAGTGTATTGAAATTCACTGCTTCACTCGCATGGGCAAATATCGCTTGGTTAAAGTCTCCAAGTACAGTCATTCTTGCAGCAGGGAAGAGACGTTTTAAAAACTCAAATTGAAACGGCGAATAATCTTGTGCTTCGTCTACGAGTACATGTTTAATCGATCTATTCGTTTGGAAGCCTTCAATTAATTCTTTTAAAAGTAAGAATGGAGTCGCATCCTCATAATATAGCTTTCCTTCATCGAGCATGTTTACTGTTAATGAGCAAATGTCATCCCACTCTTTCGGTTTTTCCTCAGCAACCCATGATGCATCTGTGAAGAGTTGTTTATATATGCCTGTGAAGTTGATGAAGCGCAATGTTTGAACACCTTTACGAAGCGGCTTCAATTTTTTACGGACAATCATACGTCCAAGTACTTTCGTTTCTTTCTCAAAATCATTAAAGGAGTTGTCGTCAAACTCGCCTTTTTTCTGTAAATATTTATAAGCCTTTTGGTATTCATCTTTACTAAGTAATTCAATTTCCTCTTCTACCCAAGGCTTTTTCAGTTCTGTTTTTTCAATTGCATCTATTTGTTTATTTAGCCAATCCGTTAACTTTTCAATTCGATTATGGAAGCGGAGGGAGGAGTCAGTATTGTAAAACTGCTCTGTAATTTCTTTAGCAGAAGCAATTAACTTTCCTCTAAATTTCATTCCTCTAAATAGCATGCCTGAAGATTCAAGAGATTGTCTGTACGCTCGAATCATCTCGAAAAATTGGGTGGATGCTTTAAATCGAATGCTCGCATTTCTCGTTTTATAGGTAGGGCTATCCGTTTCAGTTAACATATATTCTAATTGTTCATAAGGATCTTCAACGTCAAATGACTTGCTTAGTCTATGGTTTAAATATTCTTGGAATGTCACTTGCTGCATATTTTCTTCACCGAGTTCAGGTAGTACGTTAGAAACGTAGCTGTTGAACATAGAGTTAGGGGAGAAGAGAATAATTTGATCCGCTTTTAACCATTCGCGATATTTATATAGTAAGTAGGCGATTCGTTGTAGGGCAGCTGACGTTTTCCCGCTACCAGCAGCTCCTTGCACGATAAGTAGTCGGCCTTCATCGTGACGAATAATTTCATTTTGCTCGCGCTGAATCGTAGCAACGATACTTTGCATATGTTTGTTCGTACCTTTTCCGAGCGCTTGTTGCAGAATTTCATCGCCAATTGTAAGACTCGTATCGAACATAGAATCAATCTCGCCATTTTGGATAATGTATTGTAATTTTTTCTCCACATTACCGTGGATTACGCCACCTGGTGTACTGTATTCAGCCGGTCCTGGTGGATAATCGTAGTACACACTCGAAATAGGTGCGCGCCAGTCATATATAAGGAAGTTTTCTCCGCTTGCATCAGTAAGTGTAGCTACGCCGATATAAATTTGATCCGCAGCAGATTCTCCTTCTTCTTTGAAATCAATTCGTCCAAAGTAAGGTGCTTTATGCATACGTCGTAGTGCAGCAAGTCGATTAAAGGTGTGCTTATGGGTAATTTGTGTGACAGCTAGTGACTGAGCTTGTTGTCTTAAGTTGATAACTGTTTCAAGATAATCATCAAAAGTATCAGTATTCACTTTTACGTCATCCCAAAAGTGTTTACGAATATGGATTACTTCTGCCCGGCGTCTGCCAGTTTCGTTTTCCAGTTTATCAATTTGCGCCGTAATCGTTTCTATTACGGTATCCAATCGTTTTTGCTCTAAATCAAGTTTTTTGTTCATACGGTAAGCACTCCTTTAAAAGTGAAAAATAGAGGTTGACTGAAGATGTGTTTTGGTGTACAATTAAGATACGGATAAATACGTTCTGTATATTTTCTAAAGCGTGTTTCTGTACTAATTTAACATAGTTTTTTAATTTAATCAATGATAATAAGATAAACCTTGGTTCCGTGTGTGATGGAATCAAGGTTTTTGGTTTTTCTTTAAGAAAGAATTGAAATTTTGTCGAGGAGAACTTAAGTAAAGCATAAAAGAAAATGAGGAATAGGGGATACTGATGGAAAAACATTTTGAGGAAGCGCATCGCTTTTGTTCTCGTAATAGAAAACATTTAGAAAAAGATGTTGTATGTGGTTGTTTTTATTGTTTGGAAATTTTCAATCCAGGCAAAATTACAGAGTGGTGGGATGATGATAACACAGCAGTTTGTCCGCATTGTGGGATTGACGCTATTATCGGAGAGAGCTCTGGATTTAAAATCACAGAAATGTTTTTAAGTGAAATGCATAAAAGATGGTTTTAGTTAAATGAATGACAAAATCAACTTCTGTTAACGAAGATTATGTAAATATATAAGTAACTAAGATTTTACACGATCCATAAAACGAAAAAGATGTTAACCTTTCTGTAGAATCGGGGAAGTAATCATATAATTTCATTTATCCAATCTACACGTAATGTATCACGAGAAGAGAGCATACAAAAAAAGCTTGGGCCGAAGCCCAAGCTTTTTTCACTTCATTATTTCTTTTCTTCTTTCTTATCGTCAGCTTTTTGCTCTTTGAAAAGATCTTTTAAATCTTTATCGTCAACTTTTACGTCAGCTTTTTTGATTTCTTTCATCATAAGATCGTTCATGAATTCAGCGTCTTGTGCTTTCTTCGCAACTAGCTCTTTTTTCAGGTCAGCTTTTGATTGCTCGAATGGTTTTTCTGGCTCTTTAATGTCTGTAACTTTAATGATGTGGTAACCGAATTGTGTTTTTACAGGTTCGCTTACTTCATCTTTTTTCAGTTTATAAGTAGCATCTTCGAATTCTTTAACCATTTTACCATGTTCGATGAATCCTAAGTCGCCACCTTTTTCTTTTGAACCAGTATCTTCAGAGTATTGTTTCGCTAACTCTTCGAAAGATTTACCTTGTCCAAGTTCCTCTTTAACTTTTTTTGCAGTCGCTTCATCTTTTACAAGAATGTGGCTTGCTTTAACTTCAGGCTTGTAGTTATCTTTTAATTCTTTATCAGTGATTGTTTTCTCGATAGCTTTTTCTTGAGCTAATTGAGCACGCACACCAGTTTTTAAAGTTTCTTCTTTAATACCTTGTTGTTTTAATAGTGTATCGAATTGATCACCGTATTGTTTTTTCATTTCATCGAACTTTTTGTCTACTTCTTTGTCTTCAACTTTGTAGTTTTTAATAAGTACTTTTTCCATAACCATGTTGTTTAGTACTTGTTTACCAGCTTGTGTCTTCATTTGATTGTAGAACTCGTCTTTTGTAATGTCACCAGCTTTAGATGTAACGATTTTGTCTGATGATGATCCTGTTCCACATGCTGATAATGCGATTACACTTGTTGCGGCTAAGGCAAGCATAGCTTTCTTCATTCGATAAACACTCCTACTATTATGTATTTTTAATTTATCCTACACCAATGAATTTTGGTTCATAAGAGCCCGATTAAGTCTCACTGATACTTTTGCTTTTTTCGTTGGTAAAGCGCGCTTAACAGGGCTTACCGAGGCTGAGGATAAAGTTAAGATGCGTGTCATTTATTTCATAGTATAAGCAATATGTACAAAATTTAATATATCATATTTCGACTCAATTTCATATTGATAAAGAAAATTTAACCAGTACGTGTCAGATTTTGAAGGTGTTCCGTATTGGGCGCATGCCGCATATATAGAAAAGAGGAGGGGATGGGGATGAATTCTCAACTTATTTTATTACTTGTACTGTTTATTTTATTGGTTATAGTAGGTATAATTTGCTTATAGAGGAAAAAAGTGAGGAAGGGGCTTCCTTCCTCACTTTCCATGAAATATAATTTCTATATAACTAGAAATTAATAAAATTGTTATACATACATTGATAACCCGAAAGACACCGGGTTGGCGGCTCGCAGCTATTTGTTTTCGTTCACACAGTGTATGTGTCATAAAATTCGTGTAAAATATAACAAGAAGTGCGAATGCGACAAAAACAACTGTTATAAGTGTCATGAGGCGAGACCTCCTTTTGGCTAAAATACATATACTTTATATATTGTATCATACGATATTTTGTTCGTGTTATAAAATTCAGAAATAGAAGACTTTGTGTTAGAAAGTGAGGGAGAAAATGGACGTTGTTAGAAGATTAGAACAAGCTGAATACTACGTAGACCTACTATTTAAAATGATTGATGAAGAAAAGTGTCCATTTTATTCTTTAATCATAAAGAAAAAAGCTCGCAAAAAAGATGTTGAACGTATACTACATCTTTGTGAAATGCTGAACGAGCAATATGTAGTGGAGAAAGCAGAAGGGCTTCTTTTGTTCGATGCGCTGTTAGAGCAATTTGAAAAAGCGCTTCCACATCAGCTCGAAGTACACGAAACTGCGGAAGCGCTAGCAAAACAAGGTTTATTTAAGCCGCTTATGAATGAATTCTTAAGCATGATTGAGAATAAATAAATAGGTTACTTCTTAACTAACTTCTGATCGGATTCCGTAAAATTCTCCTCAATATTCTCTAATGATTTCTCAAAAATATCGATGAAGTCTTGTCCGTAAATGTTGCGCAAGATAGCGATAAGTTCGATATTTTCTGGGAACTTACCATAGAAATTACGAAGTGCAAGAGCCCCATTAAATACAGAGTTATTTTCAGGATCATACTCCTCCATTAAGCGAAGTAGTAATTCTTCCCCTTTGTCTGTAATCTCAATGTACGTATTTCGTTTATCATCTTCTTTTTTCGAGAACACAAGATAGCCGCGTTCTTCTAGCTTTTTCGAGAAGTTAAACGCCGTTGATACGTGCATAACTCCAAACTTAGCAATCTCAGAAATAGAAGCCCCTTTTAAATGATAAGCGATTGACAAAATATGATGCTCATTAATGTTTAAATCGTAAGGCTTAATCCACTGTTGCCAATCTTTCTCTACGCATTTCCATAACGCTTTCGATAATTGAGCAATGCGTTGGCTGAAAATCATCGCTTCTTTTACCGAGTAATCTTTTTCTCCACTTTTCATTTACTCACCCACTTTAACATTCTTTTTCATTACTATCTATTATGCCAGTAAAGTAAAAATTAATAAAGTCTTTTTGTGAGAATTGTGAAAATTTTTCGGAAAAATGACATTCTATACAAATCATGCATAAGCATGGAAGCGTTTTATGAGTCGTGAATACATGTGTTGTCCTTACATGTTAAGTGATAACATATATTGTAAATGCATAAAAACACGGCATATCTGTGTGATATGCCGTGTTAAGGTCAATTTATATAAAAAATATTTGTTATATGCAAAAAACTAAGCAGGAATTTGTTTACGCTTTTTCCGGAACAGCTTCTTGTAGTTTCTCAATTGATTTTTGAATGTCCAAAATTTCTTGCTCAATATGTCGTTTGTTTTGAGAAATATCTTGCTTCCAGTTAGAAAGCGTGTCTTGCATATCTTCTTTTAATTCTTGAAACACTTCTTTACCTTCCGAAGCAGTTTCAACGATTTGACGTTTTAATAATTTTGTATCAGCTGTAATATCAGCTAAAGTCTTTTTAATATCAGTTCCTTTTTCTTTCAGCTTACCGCGCATAGCTTTACCAGAAGAAGGAGTAGAGAAAAGAACGGCTAATCCAGCAACTGCTCCGCCGCAAATGACACCTGTAATAAAGGATTTAGCTTTTGACATAAAAGGAAACCTCCTTATTTTTTGTTCGTATTCATGATGTGAAAAAATATGCATATCTTTAAGACGAGGGAAAGAAAAGTGTGCAATGCACATTCCCTGGTATCTTGAATGGAGAAACAAGCCGTGCAATATGTAATCACTTTAGGAAAGTGGCTTGTTATGTATTACTTCTTATTATAGTGTCATTATTTCACACTATTTGCAATTGTACTTGCGATGTTTTGTAAATTTTCCATTGTGTATTCATTTTGATGTGATTTCCAAACAGCACCGAAACCATCGTTTTCACCGTAGCGTGGAATTAAATGAAGGTGGAAGTGGAACACAGTTTGTCCAGCTTTTTCACCGTTATTGTTAAGTAGGTTGAAGCCAACTGGATTAAACTCTGCTTTAATCGCATTTGCGATTTTCGGAACGACAGAAAAAATGTGTGATGCGATTTCTGGCGTTAACGCAAAAATGTCTTGTTTGTGAACTTTTGGAATAACAAGAGTATGTCCTTTTGTTACTTGACTAATATCTAAAAATGCAAGCACATGTTCATCTTCGTATACTTTTGAGCAAGGGATTTGCCCGTCAATAATTTTACAAAAAATACAATTGTCCGCTGTATGGTTCATTGATCTCATCCTTTCAAGTAGCCTTAGCCGTATTTTACCATAATTATATAAGAGAACAAACACGAAAAACAGGAAGCTGAGTCAGCTTCCTGTTTTCTGAAGAGGGATTGAAAAAGCATTATCGTAATTTACGTTTCGCAGACACCTCATTTATTTAAGAAATGCACGGTAAATCGGCTAAAGTTTCTGCCGTAGACACCCCATTTTCAAGTGAAATGAATTGCAATCTTTATAAAAGGAAATTGTTTATTTTTTAAAACAGTATATGCTCTTTCGGAGACACCCCGTTTCTAAAATGAAACAAATGATCTGGTTATGTGTAAATTTCTTTGTCCAACATGGACACCCCATTTCATGATGACTTCACTATGTTGTTGTACTCATCAATTGGTGGTCGCTTTTTCAATGTGTTCCTTCTTCACTAATTATGATGTCCGCTTTCGTAAAAATATATGCGAACAAATTTAAATTTTTTTTGAGGGCATCGATACTATGTAGTACAGCGCTATTTTTGGTAAGATGAATATAGAATGAATACTAATGAAGAAAGTGGTGTCGTATGAGCGAGTTATTGCGTGTAGAAAATGTTACAGGAGGATATACGAAACGACCTGTACTAAAAGATGTTTCGTTCTCTGTGAATAAAGGCGAACTTGTCGGCTTAATCGGTTTAAATGGAGCCGGGAAGAGTACGACGATTAAACATATTATCGGTTTAATGGAACCGAAAAAAGGAACTGTCACAATTAATGGGAAAACAATTCGTGATGATATGACAGCGTACCGTTCTAGTTTTTCGTTCATCCCAGAAACACCGGTATTATATGACGAGCTAACGCTAGAAGAACATTTGAAGTTAACAGCGATGGCGTACGGTGTCGATGAAAAACAATATGAAGAACGTGTAGGGCAACTATTACAAGAATTTCGCATGAAAAATCGTTTAAAATGGTTTCCATCTCATTTCTCAAAAGGGATGAAACAAAAAGTAATGATTATGAGTGCGTTTTTAGTGGAACCATCTCTTTATATTGTGGACGAACCTTTCGTTGGGCTTGATCCGTTAGCGATTCAATCACTTCTTCAAATGATGGATCAAATGAAAAAGAGCGGTGCAGGAATCTTAATGAGTACACATATTTTAGCGACGGCAGAGCGTTATTGTGATTCGTTTATTATTCTGCATCAAGGCGAAGTAAGAGCGAAGGGGACATTATCTGAACTGCAATCCGATTTTAATATGCCAGGTGCAACGCTAGATGATATTTATATTGCATTAACGAAGGAAGAAGATTATGAATAGCACAGCATTATGGAAAGAACGATTTCGTCACTTTCTAAAAGAAGTTCGTACATATAGTAAATACGTATTTAATGATCATTTGAAATTTATTTTCGTATTCATCATCGGCGCCGGAGCGTATTATTACCAGCAATGGTTACAAACGTTAACACCGTCGTTTCCGACAGCGCTCGTTATGGCAGTGTTGCTTGGACTCGTATTAACGGCCGGATCGATACAAACGTTATTAAAAGAAGCGGATCTCGTTTACTTGCTGCCAGTTGAACAAAAGTTAAAACCTTATTTTACAAAGGCATTTCTCTTTACGTTTATGATTCAGTTATACATAATCGCAATCGTAGCGGCAGCGCTTGCCCCGTTATACTTCCAGCAAATGAAGCAAACAGGAGCTGCTTACATATGGATTGTACTCGCGTTTGTCATTGTAAAAGCGTGGAACTTATTCGTCGCGTGGGAAAAATCATTTTTAACAGACCAAAATATACAAAGAGCTGATTGGTTCATTCGTTTTATTTTAAACGGATTATTTGTATACTTCCTTGTAGAGCGTACTTCCGTCATTTTTGTTGGCGGAATCGTCCTTCTCATGATGTTATACCTTGTAGTACTACATCAAATGGTGAAGGGAAAGCCGCTAAACTGGGAGTATTTAATTTCTGAAGAAGGTAAGAAGATGATGCTGCTGTACCGCATCGCGAATATGTTCGTTGATGTACCTGCATTAAAAGAAAGAGTAGCACGTAGAAAATGGCTTGATTTCATTCTTTCAATGATTGGTGAAAAGCGTACATATTTATACTTATATACAAGAACGTTTTTACGATCTGGTAACTATTTCGGTTTATATGTGCGTTTGCTCGCTCTTGGAGGAGTTATTCTTTACTTCATTCCATTTTTATATGGACGATTTATCGTAAGCCTTATTTTCCTATATTTAATCGGTTATCAGCTATTAACTTTATGGAAGCATCACCGCATGAAGATTTGGCTTGATTTGTATCCCGTCGGGGGAGAAGAGAAGAAGAAAGATTTTCTTGTCTTATTAAATACGATCCTTATTACCGGCAGCGTTGTATTTACAGTTATATTCGCCTTTGCGACGAAAAATTTCATGATGACGGGAATTTTACTAGTCGTAAGCATAGTATTTAGTATCGGTTTCGTTTATCAATACGGGGTGAAACGTATTGAGCGTTTAAATTGAAGGGAATGAACCTATGATTACATACGAAGAGAAGGTTATAAAAGAATTGGAACAGTGGAAAGCTACATTCATGAAAGATTCTTCGATGATGACACGGTTCTCTAAGAAAGTGCAGACGAAAGTACAACAGCTTATTCCGGCGAAAGTGCAAAAAGTATTAACAGAAACGATTCGGATGATGGTGCAAACAATTAGTGCCGGATCAAACTTTATAAAGCCAAAATTAAAAGAGACGAACTGGTCATTGCAAAGAAGAGACGACGAAGTACGTAAAAAAATGGATGAGTACAAAAAAATAGCAGCGGCAGAAGGAGCAGGGACGGGAGCTGGCGGTATTCTCCTTGGTCTTGCTGATTTTCCGCTTTTACTTGGCATTAAAATTAAATTTTTATTCGATGCAGCAACGTTGTACGGATTTGATACGAGCGATAAAGAAGAGCGCCTTTTTATCCTTCACGTTTTCCAACTTGCTTTTTCAAGTGACGATTACCGAAAAGAAATATGGAAAGCAATCGAAACGTGGGATACAGAAGAAGAAAATCATATGGACTGGGAAAAGTTCCAAACAGAGTACCGAGACTATATCGATTTAGCAAAAATGCTTCAGCTCGTACCAATAATCGGTGCCCCAGTCGGCGCATATGCGAACTATCAACTACTGCAAAGACTCGGAGAAGTGACGATGAATTGTTATCGTATGCGATTACTGAATAGAAATTAAAAAGAAAGCATCCTAAATTGTGGTTTAGGATGCTTTTTTTTAGAAGTTAATGCCGTTATAGCCAACTCCGACTACAATCAATACGATAAAGAGCACAATGAGTACTATATACCCACTACTAACGCTCTTGCCATCTTGTCCAGCTTCACCGCCACCAGTGCCACCACTACCGCCTTTACCGCCAATTCCCATAGGAATATCCTCCTTATTGTTATAGGTTGCTTTTACTTTATACTTTTCTGCATTTACCAATAAACCCCTTCTGTTACTCTAACTAACTTGCAAATCATTTCGTTTCATTTTATAATTTATTTACCGACCGGTAAGTAAAAATAAGTGGGGTACAGTATGACAAAGAATTTACAAACATCGCAAAACATTGTAGAAGCATCATTTAAACTCATGGCAGAGCACGGCATTGAGAAGATGAGCCTTTCCATGATTGCGAAAGAGGTAGGTATTTCAAAACCGGCTATTTATTATCATTTTTCTTCTAAAGAAGCGTTAGTTGATTTTTTATTTGAAGAAATTTTTTCTGGGTATCATTTCGTGAGTTATTTCAATAAAGAACAATATACGAAAGAAAATTTTGCAGAAAAGTTAATCGCTGATGGTTTACATATGCTCTCTGAGTATGAAGGACAAGAAGGCATACTACGCGTCATAAATGAATTCATCGTAACTGCATCGCGAAATGAAAAGTATCAGAAACGCTTATTTGAAATACAAGAAGATTTTTTAAATGGTTTCCACGATTTATTGAAGAAAGGTGTGGAACTTGACGTTGTGTCACAACAGGCAACGGAAGAAAATGCACATACGTTAGCGCTCGTGATCGATAATATGAGTAATTACATGTTAATGGGATTCCAGTTAAAGTATAAAGAAATTTGGATTCGAAATGTGAAAAATGTAATGAAGGAGGAATAAAAGTGAAAATGCAAAAAAACTGGTGGCTCGGTTTTCTTGGATTCATTGGGCTTTATCCCGCATTAACGGGCAGTAAGACCCCCACCTCAAAATTCAGCGAAAGCAAAGAAGTTAGGTGGGGATCAACTGCCCGTAAAAGCCTGATTGGTTCAACTAATAATCAGTGGGGGATGAACAAAACCCCCACTGATTAAAGTTTCACTTTATAAAATACCAGGTATAATAGAGGCTTTTCAAGCGGATGGAAGTTGGCTGAAGTTAATCGGTTTCATTTGGTTACTTTGGTTCGGATATTTTATCCCTGAGAAGAAAGATAATTAAATTACAATTTTCTGTAAAGTTATGTAAAATATAGTTTGAGAGTATTCGTATATTAGATTACTAGATTTGGAGTGGTTACATGGATCCATTGAAAAATGAAATTCATCCTGACATGGTCAAGGTGTGGAAAGTTCGTGCTGTAATTGAAGAAGGGATCGGTATTCTTGTCATTTTAGCTTACCTTTTCCTCATGATAAAGTTTGATTGGTGGGCGTGGATTTTGTACGTGTTAATCGGCTTAACGGTTGCACTAGCACCATTTGAGTACTTCGTATTCCCGAAACTTCGTCAGCGTTATTATAGCTATCAACTAAATGAAGAAGAACTTGAAATTCAGCACGGTCTTTTCGTCGTAAAGCGCGTATTAGTACCGATGATTCGTGTGCAGCACGTGACGATTGAACAAGGGCCAATTATGAGGAAATATGGATTAGCAGAATTACACATTTCAACAGCGGCAACTTCTCACAGCATCCCAGGCTTAACGATGTATGAAGCAGAAATGTTGAAAACGAAAATTGCAGAATTAGCGAAAGTGAGTGATGAGGATGTATAAGAGGCAGCATCCCATTACGATGTTATTAGAATTAAAAATAACAGATTTTATACCACTCATTATTTTTATGTTTAGTTTAAACGGAAAGTTCCCGTTTTGGTATTTAATTCCCGCTGCATTCGGTTTACTTACCATCTTTTCAGCGTTTGAAAAATGGTATTACACAACATATTGGGTTGAAAATAACGTATTACATGTGAAACAAGGGCTCTTTGTGAAGAAGGAGAGCTACTTAAATAAAGAACGTGTGCAAACGATTAATACAAGTTCTAACGTGCTATATCAAATGCTTGGTTTAAAGAAAATTCAGATTGAAACAGCTGGTGGGGGCGATGATGCAGAAGTTAGCTTAGCTGGCATTACAGTAGAAGAAGCAACCGAGCTTATCGCAATGCTAAATGAGCCAACTCGAGAATTGAAAGCAGAAGAAATATCAGAAGAAGTAGTAGAAAAAGAAATCGTTACAGAGGAAAAGCAAGCGACAGAATACAAATTAACTTGGAAAGAAATTCTATTAGCATCTGTTACATCTGGGCAGTTTGGATTGCTATTTTCTTTAATATTCTTCGTTTATAATCAAGTGGATGAATACATTCCGAAATGGATAAAAAATAAAGTAGAGTCATATGTAATGGATCATGATATATACGGCTGGATTTACATGGTAGCTATTTTACTTGTCATTTCTTGGATGATATCCACAATCGGTTATGCGTTAAAACATGGAGATTTCACAGTGAATCGAAGAAATGATGAAGTCCGCATTTTGCAAGGATTACTTGAGAAAAAAGAACTCGTCCTAAAGTTACATCGTATTCAAGGTATTACGATAAAAGAAAGTATTTTACGTCAGCCATTCGGTTATTGTGCTGTGCAAGTAGAAGTCATTCAAAGTAAAGGACTGGGTGACGAGAAAGAAAAAGTTACACTGCATCCTATCATTCGAAAAGATCGCGTACAACAGTTACTTGCACATTTACAATTACCATACGAACTGAATACAAACATTATTTCATTACCAAAAGCAGCATTACGTCGTTACTTAATTGATAGTTTTATATTCTTCGCAATGCTAGCAATCCCGCTTACTGGAATAAGTATATACTTTGAAAAGTATTACATCATGTGGGCGTTGATTCCACTCGCGATCCTTATCTTTACACTTGGATACGGAACGTTTAAAACAAATGGTTACAGTGTAAACGGGGAGCAAATTACGCTTGTATATCGTAGCGTCGGAAAATATACAGGGCTTGTTAGAAGAAGACATGTCCAATCAATGGAAAAAACACAATCATATTTCCAGCGCCGAGCGGATTTATGTACGTATAAGTTCTCTAACGCATCATCGAATTATAAACTAGAGCATACGAGAGTAGAAGATGCGGAGAGAATGCAGAATTGGTATAAGAAGAGAATGAGTGAGAATTAACTTGAAAAAGCTTGCCTATTATGAAAGGCAGGCTTTTTTTATTATAGGAAAATGAGGGGCTTAATCCATATATTAGTACAGCTACAGCGCACATATATCGAAAAAGTAGTATACTTCTATTTCAGGGAAATCTGTGGAATTTTTCATATAAATGGTATACTAATATAGAAAAAATATTAGGAGGCTATATATGATAAGTCAGTTAAAAAGAGCAGCACTTGATGCATTAAAAGGAAAATGGGGGTTAGCGGTAGGGGCAACCTTATTAGTCGGAATCCTTATTGGAGCTGTTGAAATGCTAACCACAGGTATTTTCTCGATGTTTTGGGGTTGGGAAGAAGCAAATGAGTCACTTACAGTAACTATTATTGCAATGTTTATTATCGGTCCGTTAACAGTGGGTGCTTCTTATTTTGTTTTAAATGTAATTCGTGGGACTAATGCTCGTATCGGTCATATATTTAGATGGTTTAACGATGGAAGTAAGTTTATGAAATCGTTTTTAACATATTTACTAATGAATGTGTACTTGATTCTATGGACATTACTTCTTATTATTCCAGGTATTATTAAATCATTTTCTTATTCTATGACATATTTTATTTTGAATGATCATCCAGAATATACAGCGAATCAAGCGATTACTGAAAGTCGTCGTATGATGAATGGACATAAAATGGATTACTTTTTACTATGCTTAAGCTTCTTAGGTTGGTTCATTTTAAGTATTCTTACTGTAGGAATCGGTTTCTTATGGTTAGTACCGTATTTCTACACGACATCAGCTGCATTTTATGAAGAGATTTCAAAAGAATATTATAAAAAAGAAGACACTACTTTCTAATAACCACCTATCCCCTAAAGAATATAAGGCACAGATAGTTTAGATGTTCTGTTTATGGGGAGCACTTCAGGATAAGGTATAGGTTATTATATAAAAATTCGGCCCTCTATGTTTTAGCATAGAGGGCTATTTTTTCATGTGAAAATAATGAATAATATATGTGAAACAAAAAAGCGAGGTGAATGAGAGTGAGCAAGTTTTTAATTCCGTATTCATTTTCTATATTAAGTTTCTTTATTTCAGCAACAGCACTTGATTTATATGATAGGATGGGAAACAATAGTGAGCTGGTTTCGCCGAACATAATTGGTAAGATAATTCAATCTACTGCGCAAATGGGAGTCCTTACATTGTATTTCGGAGTACCTATTATTTTAGGTGGCTGTCTACTTGGTGAGTTATTGTTTAGAGGTATCATTTTACGATTTAAACTCAGCTATATTATATCTTTATTACTATATTTACTTTTAGCTTGTAGTATTGTTTCCGTAACGGTTGGGATTCCAACTACATATGAAGATTCTAATGTTTCTTTCATGGGAATAACTATGATTTGCGCTATTACATTCTTTGTGGGCCGGAATATATGGGAGAAAAAAGAAATGAATAATGGAGTGACAGAATGAAATACACATGTCCGTGCTGCGGGTATAGAACAATAGAAGAAGAACCACCAGGTACATATGAAATTTGTAATATATGTTATTGGGAAGATAATGAGGTTCAGTTTAACGATCCTGATTTTGAAGGCGGGGCGAATATAGTTTCGTTAAGACAAGCACAGAAAAATTTCATTGCATTTGGTGCTTGCGAGGAATACTTTGTGAAATCAGTTAGAAAGCCGACTAGTGAAGATGTGAAGGATGCTAGTTGGAAGCAAATTTAGTAAGGAAAATGTTATTACTCAATTTATCAGGAGTAATAACATTTTTTTATGCAATGATGAAAGAATTAACACCGTCTTATAAGATAAAACATTAAAGATGATACAGTAATAGGAAGGCCAGTATTCAGAAAGGTTTCTAAAGTAAAGGATAGAAAATCTCTGTCGTTAAACCACATAAAGAATAAATGACTGTAGGAAATACCTAACAATATAAATAAAGGAATTCCAATCTTTAATTCGTGACTTCTTTTTATTTTTCTATAACAAAATTCACCTAATAAACAACCGATAAGAACAGGGATGCTTCCAAGAATTGAAAACATAATAATAGATACCCAAATCGGTCCCCAGGAGTCAGCATAATTTGGAACTAGTGTATACTGTAAAACGTTCACAATGATAGAAAAAACCAGTAAGCATATTAAATAACTAATAGAAAATTTTTTCAATGGAATCATCCTTATAAAATTTCACTTTATTTTTATGAAAATATAAACCTCTTTAAATTATAGATTAAATATATAAGGATAATCAATTTGTATGCATTTCTTGTTTATGGATATATTTTCAACGAATATAAATGTATAGATGTATAGTCAATTGTGAGTGTTTGATGTTATCATATTGAATGATATGGAAATTTTTAATAGAAGAAGCAACGAACAATTCAAAGGTAGTGAAGCCTTTGTTGTATACAGAAAATATTTATTATTACTCAGCAATATTAAAAATAAGATACGTATTTATATAAATTTAGTAGAAATGGGGGTTTTAAAAAGGAATGAGTATAAGTATAACAAGGCAAAAGATTTTAGCAGCCGCTTCTCAAATTGTGCAATGTAAAGGGGTTGCTAAGTTAACTTTAGAAGCGGTAGCAAAAGAGGCGGGGATAAGTAAAGGTGGATTGTTGTATCACTTTTCAACTAAAGAAGCTTTAATAGAGGGCATGATACTCAAAGGGACGGAGGAGTATCAAGATGCTATTCACAATAAAGTAGCGGAGGACTTAGAGAAGAAAGGAAGGTGGGTACGCTCTTTTGTAGAGGAAAGATTAAGTAATGAGAGAAGAGTAGAAGAGCTAGGTAGTAGTATGATGGCAGCATTAATGCTAAAACCTGAATTACTTGAACCGTTACAACAATCATTTCAGCAACTGCAAAATAAAATAGAAAATGATGAGATAGATTCAGTTTGTGCCACAATTATTAGATTAGCGGCAGATGGATTATGGTATTCAGAATATTTAGGGGTTGGAAGACTAAGCCCCGAATTAAGAGAAAAAGTGATTCAAGCTCTTATTTATAATTCGTATAAATAGAATATACGAACTATATAATGTAAAATAATTCACCATTGCTTATTTAATGCACTGGTGAATTATTTTTTTTATTAGAAAAATAGAACAATTTTATAGAGTATTGAATTATAACCGTCCAGACGGTATAGTAATATTTGGTTTAAGAGGAAAATGAAACAAAAAAAGAATAAAAAATATTTTTAGCACACTATTCGAAAGGATAGGCCGCAAAGCTTAGAGTCTACGGTAATACATATTGGTTACTAAGATCGTCTGGTTGCACATTTTTGATGCAACCGGACGGTCTTTTTTTGTTATATAAATATAAAAAATAGGAGGGAATTATGCAAATGAAAAGTACTAAAAGGCATATTTCGATGGTTTCATTAGTTTTTCTAGTATTATTTTCAGTACTAAATGTGTGGGCTCCAGTTATTCAAGCCGCTGTGATAAAAAATCCAGTGGACGAGATTAATATCTCCCGTACTGATGGTACAACGTCTGAACCATATCAAGCCTCAGATGGTATGAAAGTAGAAGTGAAGTGGTCAGCTAAAGAAAAAATAAAAAGTGGAGATCAATTCACAATTGATATGCCAAAAGAATTCAGAAAAGATCTTATGAATATGAGTTTTCCTTTAAAAGATGCTGAAGGAAAAACAGTTGGTACATGTGAGATGAAAAAGGGTCTATTGACATGTACTATGGGTGATTACGTAGAAGGAAAGAATAACATTAAAGGTTCTTTATTCGTAGAATTTTATTTTGGTCTAGAAGCATATGATGGTATTAAAAAAATCCCATTAGAATTTAACGTTGATGGTCAAATCGTAAATAAAGAAGTAAGTGTAAATAATACAACAGAGAGACCGAAGCCACAGCCCAATACAGATAATCTATTGAAATGGGGTTCTTATAATCAGGAAGACCCTTCAATTGCAGACTGGACGGTATATGTAAATGCAACTGGAACAGAAATGCAAGATCTTAAATTAACAGACACATTAGGACCTGGGCATGAATTAATTACAAATAGTTTAGTATTAGAAGAGGCTGTATTTGAAGATGGCTATGCACCAACAAATGTTAAGCCAGCAGATTTATCTAAAATTAAAATTAATGCGATGAAAACTGGATTTACAATTGAATTTCCAGACAGCTCAAAAGGTTATATTTTAAGATATAAAACAAAGATTACTAATCCTGCTGCAAAGCCTCATAAAAATACAGTGAAATTAGAAGGTAAAAATATTGTAACTGAAGAAAAAGTGGGAGAAGTATTCGTAAGTGGTGGGGGAGGAACCGGTTCAGGTGACGATAATCCACCTAGCATTGAAAAAAATATAGTAGATGAGAATGGTAAGCTTGTAGAGAATCAGCAGTTAACACAAATGGATCAAGCTATTCAATACCAAGTTGGTACACATATACCGAAAAATTCACCTAATTATACGTCAATGGTAATTAGTGATGATTTAGAAGATGTTTTAGAAGTATTAGAGGCAAAAGTATATGATCAAAATGGTCAAGATATTACTTCTAAAGGAACGTTAAATATAGATAAACAAAGAAGTGAAGTAACATTTACGTTTGGTGAGAATTTTGACTATAAGTCATATGAAAACCAGGTAATTAACCTCAGCATTAAGGCGAAAATTAAAGCTAATGCAGATTTATCTTCTTACGTAGATAAGAAGATTCCTAATAAAGCGGAATTACATTTTGATGATAAAACATTAACATCGAAAGAAGTAATTGTTACGCCGCCTGAAGCTCCAAAAGAAGGTACAGTATCGATTCATAAAATAGATGCTGAGAATCCGAACAAAGGGTTGAAAGGTGCTGAATTTGAAGTTCGAAATAGTGCAAATGAAGTTGTTGCAAAACTGATAACGGACGAAAACGGCTTTTCAATACCTCAAACTTTAGCTCCTGGGACGTATAAAATTTATGAAACAGTAGCACCAGAAGGATATCAAAAATTAACAATTCCAGTAGAGGTTACGCTTCAAGCTGGTGAAACAAAAGCCATTGAAGTCAAAAATACTTTGCAAAAGGGTCAAATCGAATTAAAGAAAATTGATTCGGAAAATGGTGAAAAACCATTAGCAAATGCAGAGTTTGATATAGTAAAAGACAGTGTAGTAGTTGAGCATATTGTTACAGATAAAGATGGTAAGGCAATCTCTAAACCGTTAGCGCCAGGGAAATATATTTTAAAAGAAACGAAAGCGCCTGAAGGATACCAATTAAAAGAAACAGAGTTCGAAGTAAATGTAACAGGGGACGGCATATTCCCAATAACAGTAAAAAATGCAATGACAGACAAAGGTAATGTAGAAATTACAAAGGTGGACAAAGAAAACGGTTCAGTATTAGCGGGTGTCGAATTTGAAGTTCAAGATGAGAAAGGTGAAGTAGTAAAAAAAGTAACGACGGATAAAGAAGGAATGGCAAACGTTTCAGATCTTTCAGTAGGAAAGTACAAATTAGTAGAGACGAAAAGCTTACCAGGTTACAAGAAACTAACAGAGCCAGTATCGTTTGAAATTACAAAAGGTATGACGAAAGTCCTATCATTGAAAGTAGAGAATGAACAGTTAGATAAAGGTTCAGTAGAAATTACAAAAATAGATAAAGACAGCCAGAAAGCATTAAAAGGCGTAGTTTTCGAAGTACGAGATGAAAAAGATAAAGTAGTAAAAGAAGTAACAACAGATAAAGAAGGAAAAGTGAACGTTTCAGATCTTTCAGTAGGAAAGTACAAATTAGTAGAGACGAAAAGCTTACCAGGTTATAAGAAACTAAAAGAACCGGTATCATTTGAAATTACAAAAGGTATGACGAAAGTCCTATCATTGAAAGTAGAGAATGAACAGTTAGATAAAGGTTCAATAGAAATTACAAAAGTAGATAAAGACAGCCAGAAAGTATTAAAAGGTGTAGTCTTCGAAGTACAAGATGAAAAAGATAAAGTAGTAAAAGAAGTAACAACAGATAAAGATGGAAAAGCAACAATTTCAGATTTATCAGTAGGAAAGTACAAATTAGTAGAAAAAGAAAGCTTACCAGGATATAAGAAATTAATAGAGCCAGTATTGTTTGAAATTACAAAAGGCATGACCGAGATCTTATCATTAAAAATAGAAAATGAAATGGTAGATACGGGGAATGTAGAGATAACAAAGATAGACAAAGATAATAAAGCACTGCTAGCGGGAGTAACGTTCGTTGTCCAAGATGAAAAAGGTAACGAAGTTAAAAAAGTAACGACAGATAAAGAAGGAAAAGCAAATGTTGCAGATTTACCTGTAGGCAAGTATGAATTAGTAGAGATAGAAAGTTTACCAGGTTATAAAAAGCTAGAAAAACCAGTATCATTTGAAATTACAAAGGGCATGACCAAGATACTATCATTAAAAGTAGAAAATGAAATGATGGATACTGGAAATGTAGAGATAATAAAAATAGATAAAGATAGTAAAGCACCATTAAAAGATGTTGTATTTGAAGTACGTGATTCAAAAGGAAAAGTAGTAAGAAAAGTAACAACAGATAAAGAAGGAAAAGCAAACGTTTCAGATTTATCTATTGGAAAGTATGAGTTGGTGGAAGTAGGAACACCAGTAGGATACAAACCACTTGAAAAGCCAATTTCATTCGAAATTGAAAAGGGCAGAGTAACAGCATTAAAGCTAACAGTCGAAAATGAATTAGTAGATACAGGAAATGTAGAAATTACAAAAGTAGACAAAGAAAATAAAGATGCTTTAGCTGATGCAGTATTTGATATTCAAGATGAAGCAGGACAAGTAGTCGCTAAAATAACGACAGATAAAAAAGGACAAGCACAAGTCACTAATTTATCAGTTGGAACATATAAGCTAGTAGAAGTGAAAGCACCAAAAGGATATAAGCAATTAGTAGATCCGATTGCTTTCCAAATTGAAAAAGGTATGACAAAATCTCTTGCTTTAACAGTAGAAAATGAAATGTTAGACAAGGGTAACGTAGAAATTACAAAAGTAGATAAAGACAGTCAAAAAGCATTAGCAGGCGTAGTCTTCGAAGTACAAGATGAGCAAGGAAAAGTAGTAACGACAGTAACAACAGATAAAGAAGGAAAAGCAACAATTGCAGATTTATCTGTAGGAAAATACAAATTAGTAGAGAAAGAAAGCTTACCAGGTTACAAACAATTAACAGAACCAGTATCGTTTGAAATCAAAAAAGGTATGACGAAAGTTTTATCACTAAAAGTAGAGAACGAACTGTTAGATAAAGGAACAGTAGAGATTACAAAAGTGGATAAAGAAAGTGGCGCAGTATTAGCGGGCGTAACATTCGAAGTGCAAGATGAGCAAGGCAAAGTAGTAACGAAAGTGACAACAGATAAAGAAGGAAAAGCAAACGTTTCAGATTTATCAGTAGGGAAATATAAGCTAGTAGAGGTAGAGAGCTTACCAGGATATAAAAAACTAGCGAAACCAGTATCGTTTGAAATTAAAAAAGGTATGACAGAAATTTTATCACTAAAAGTAGAGAACGAATTAGTAGATAAAGGTTCAGTAGAAATTATAAAAGTAGACAAAGAAAGTGGCGCGTTATTAGAAGGCGTAACATTCGAAGTGCAAGATGAGCAAGGCAAAGTAGTAACGAAAGTGACAACAGATAAAGAAGGAAAAGCAAACATTTCAGATCTATCTGTAGGAAGTTACAAACTAGTAGAAGTAGAGAATTTACCAGGCTATAAAAAATTAACAGAGCCAGTATCATTCGAAATTAAAAAAGGTATGACAAAAGTCTTATCATTGAAAGTAGAGAATGAACAGTTAGACAAAGGCTCAGTAGAAATTACAAAAGTAGATAAAGATAGTCAAAAAGCATTAGCAGGCGTAGTCTTCGAAGTACAAGATGAGCAAGGAAAAGTAGTAACGAAAGTGACAACAGATAAAGAAGGAAAAGCAAACATTTCAGATCTATCTGTAGGAAGTTACAAACTAGTAGAAGTAGAGAATTTACCAGGCTACAAAAAATTAACAGAGCCAGTATCATTCGAAATTAAAAAAGGTATGACAAAAGTCTTATCATTGAAAGTAGAGAATGAACAGTTAGACAAAGGCTCAGTAGAAATTACAAAAGTAGATAAAGATAGTCAAAAAGCATTAGCAGGCGTAGTCTTCGAAGTACAAGATGAGCAAGGAAAAGTAGTAACGAAAGTGACAACAGATAAAGAAGGAAAAGCAAACATTTCAGATCTATCTGTAGGAAGTTACAAACTAGTAGAAGTAGAGAATTTACCAGGCTACAAAAAATTAACAGAGCCAGTATCATTCGAAATTAAAAAAGGTATGACAAAAGTCTTATCATTGAAAGTAGAGAATGAACAGTTAGACAAAGGCTCAGTAGAAATTACAAAAGTAGATAAAGATAGTCAAAAAGCATTAGCAGGCGTAGTCTTCGAAGTACAAGATGAGCAAGGCAAAGTAGTAACGAAAGTAAAAACAGATAAAGAAGGAAAAGCGAAAATTTCAGATCTATCTGTAGGAAGTTACAAATTAGTAGAGACGGAAAGCTTACCAGGTTACAAAAAGCTAAGCGAACCAGTATCATTTGAGATTAAAAAAGGTATGACAGAAGTTTTATTACTAAAAGTAGAGAATGAACAGTTAGATAAAGGTTCAGTAGAAATTACAAAAATGGCTGCTGAAAGTAAGAATGTATTATCAGGGGCAGTGTTTGAAGTTCATGACGAAAAAGGAAAAGTAGTAACGAAAGTAAAAACAGATAAAGAAGGAAAAGCGAAAATCTCAGACTTATCTGTAGGTCACTACACACTTGTAGAAGTAGAAGCACCAAAGGGTTATGAAAAATTAACTAATCCAATTCCATTTGAAATTACAAAAGGAATGATAAGTCCAGTTCAATTAGAAGTATTAAACAAATTGACTTCTTTAGCACCACCAGGCCCAGAGAAACCAGAAACGACGGATCCAGAAAAACCAGAAACAACGGATCCAGAAAAACCAGAAACAACGGATCCAGAGAAACCAGAAACGACGGATCCAGAGAAACCTGTAACAACGGATCCAGAAAAACCAGAAACAACAGATCCAGAGAAGCCTGAAAAAGAATTACCGAAGACAGGACAGAAAATGCCTGTGGAACCATATATGGGAGCACTTCTTATTATGATGAGTTTTGGATTGCTCGTATTAGGTAGAAAACAGCAGAGATAATAAAAATGAAAAAGGTATCCTCAAAGTATTGGAGGATACCTTTTTTATTTGGCATAAAAAAACATTTAGCAAAAGGGGTAGCAGCACATGCCCATCAAGCTAAAAGTACGAATTACCCCAAAACAATAAGTACGAGCAAAATGCACAAAATTTTCGCTCTGGGGTATTTGCTTTTCTTAGCTTGATAGCAATGTGTTGGTGTTAGAAAAACAATGAAATTTGCTACACTACAAAAATTACCCTTAGCAATACTTAATGTTTTGAATGCATCAAACTTTTTGCTTTTAAGTATAGAATCACTCTTTTTATACACGCACTCGCCGCAATAAGGAAAAAAATACCATTCGTTACTAAGCCTAGCGCATACTGACTTGAACCTTTAAAAATATACGTTACGATAAAACGTAAAATAAATACAACAACCCATATACCTAAGGCGATATAAGAACTTTTAGCATAAACCTTCCCATTACTTTTATCGATTCGTATTATAGTTGTAGAACCACGCACAGCTCCTACAATTCCTCCAAGAGCAAGTAATACTACAAATAAACCAGTTTCGATTAATGTGAGATCATTAAATACATGAGTAAATGTATAGTATGCGATTAATACAGGAGCAATCCACATTCGTTGAAATTTCAATTCCCTTTCTTTTAGTTGAAGGAGAATTATAAGAATTAAAATAATAAGACCAGTTGTATTATCCATGCTATACTCTCTTTCTTTTTTATTATGATCTGTTTAATTTCAATTAGAAAAACACTATGTTAATTTAAAATTTTATTCTTTTTACTACATACAGCAGATATCACTTTACAATTTTTTTTCGAATTGCCATTACAGCTGCTTGTGTACGATCTGTTACATCTAGTTTTTGAAGAATATTGTGGATATGAGTTTTGACTGTCCCTTCGGAAACATAAAGGATTTTAGCTATTTCATGGTTTTGTTTTCCATAAGCTAATAATTGTAAAACATCAATCTCCCGCTTAGTTAGAGTTTCCGTATGTTCAAGTTCTTCGCTAACTAAATTATAATCATTATTATCGTGTTTTATAAATTGTGTAAAAGCTTGATTTGCTGTCGTGCTATTATAAATCATTGCCCCTTTATTCATAGATCGAATACTATCTAACATTTCCTCCGTTTCAGTATCTTTTAATATATAACCCACTGCACCAGCTCGAATACCGTCTAAGACATACTGTTGTACATCAAAAGTCGTCAATAGAACAACTTTTGTATTTGGTAATATACTCATAATGTTTTGGGTAGCCATAATACCTGATAAATCAGGCATTTGAATGTCCATAATTACCATATCTGGTGCAGTTTCTAAGGCAACTTTAATTGCTTCCTTCCCATCTTTACATTCCCCAACTATCTCCATATCATCTTGCATTTCAATAATATAGCATAGGCCTTTTCGAACAAATGGTTCATCATCAGCTAGCACAATACGAATCTTTTCTGTCATATTTCTCCTCCATTTTTCTGAATTGGAATAGTGGCTTCAACTCGAAGTCCTTTTGGTTCATTTAGAAAAAAGGAACAATTACCTCCAACTGATTTACAGCGTTTTATCATACCATTGAGTCCAAAGCCATATTCTAATGGCTTATCCCCTGTATATATACCATTATCATCAATTGTGAGTTTTACTACTCCGTCTATTTCTGTTACGTTTACAATAACAGAATCTGCATTAGAATGTCGTAAGACATTAGTTAAAGACTCTTGTAGAATGCGATACAGAATTGTACTTTCCTCCATCGTCCACTCTGTTATATTTCCAGCTTGAATGAACTCAATTTGTAATAAAGAATTCGCTTGAACCTGTGAAATCAATCCTTTTAATGAAGTAAGCCCGAGATCTTTTTCATCACTTGTCCATTCTCTAACAGCAACTCGGATTTCTTCCATTCCTTTTCGTGCCACCTTTAAAAGTTCTTCAACATGAACTTGGGCAGCAACAGGATCTTTCCTTAACATAATCTTAAGAGCCTGTAATTGAATAATAAGTGAGGTCATTTGATGTCCAAGTCCATCATGAATCTCTCTTGCTAATTTTGTTCTTTCCGTAAAAGCTGCATATCGCATAGAAAATACCGTTGTTTCTTGTAGTTCAGCATGTGCTTCGTCTAATTCTTTTAGTTGTTTTTGATTTTTTTGATATGCGTCTCTTAGCTTGGATGTACTTCGGATCGAGACATAGAGGCCGATAATAATTAATGTTTCTTGATAAGGAAACGTATTCGCATGTATAAATAGAATAATAACTATCCCTGTTATAGCAACTAAAATTGTCGTTACTCGTGTCCACTTTGGTTCTGCAGCGGCAAGAAAAACTATGAGTGGCCATAACGCATAATTCGGAAAATTTGGATGAGAAAAATATAATACACATGATATGCTTATTAATATACTCGTAAATAAAGCGTACTTCCTTGCATTCCACCAAGATTTTGGTGAATACAACATCCATAGATAAATTGTTACAAAAACGCTACAAACCCATATTGCAAAGGTACCATGAGGTGCGAAACCTTGATAAAAAAATACGCATAATAAGATGATTCCTATCGCATTTCCTGCATGACTATCAATAATTTTTAAAAATACTTTTTCCATGTACTTATTCCCTCCCAACCTTACTGTTTAGTTTCTATATTTTTTGGCTATAGATGAATATCAATTTCTTAATTTAAAGGCTGGAAATTTACAACTCCCAATTATAATAGTTCATAGATGAGTTAAATTCCTTTAATGCATATCATCTAAAATCTGAAATTAAAAGAATAATGAAGTAGTTAGTATAGTGTGTTTGTTTTACCTACTTCATTATGCAAAAGAAGTTGTTTTTCTTAACCTATTTCTTTAATTTGTTTTAGATTTTTTCTATATCTTTGTATCCTAATCACAATTCCAATAGTACGAATAACTACCATCGCAATTGTAAAAAATACGAAAGCAGGGGCTATAACATTAAAATCCAAATGATTCGATACCATGAAATCTACAAATTGTTGTGGATACCAGTCTGTCGCTACATAAGCTAATACGACACGCCATCCAAGTCCAATAATCCATAAACATAAATAAGGAATACCAGCAGTTACGTACGCTTTATTGTCAGAACCATATTCTACTTTCACTGTAAAAAGCATTAGCCCTCCCATGATCATGCCGACCATTGTCATGATTATGAGTGCGGTCATATTTGAACCTGAGGTAGGTATTTCCTCGACGAATAAATAAACACTTATACCACAAAGAATAAATGGCAATACAGCCTTTGTGGTTGTAAATACTTTCCTTCCGATTTGTGTTAATAATACAATTGTTAAAAATGCACCAATCATTATCCAAGCTTGAGTATTCAAATTAAACCCCCCATAAAGTATAAATTTATTGTTTATTTGCTTACTTACTGGAGGATTGTAACATCCCTAATATTTTAGAACATCTATCTGAAAGATGATTTTTTTGAATACCCTCTATCTATAGATAGAGTTTTTTATGATTCTTTTGTGAAAAAAGCCACTTGAATATATATAACTGGATATATGGGACGCATTGAAAAAACACTGTTTATCCTAGACTATATTTCTAGCGAAACTTTACGCTGGCAAATTGAAATTTTGTTCAAAACATGGAAATCTTTCTTTCAAATTCACAAGTGTAAAGAAATTAAGAAAGAACGCTTAGAATGCCATTTATATGGGCAACTTATTAGCATTTTACTCTGTACATCTACCATGTTTAAAATGCGTCAGTTACTCTTGAATAAGAAAAAGAAAGAGTTAAGTGAATACAAATCCATTTATATGATAAAGAATTATTATCTATTGTTTTACCAAGAATTATCAAAGATTTTCCTACGTCTGTTCAATCTTTTAGAGAAAAACGGACGGAAATCTCACCGTTACGAAAAGAAAACAGTCTTTGATATCCTAGGCGTTATGTATGAGTGTACGTTGTTAAAGAGTTTCAAAGTTGCATAATATTTTTCAAAACACCCTTTTGGTAGGTTTATTTGTTATGCATATTTTTAGTGTAGCCGTAGAAATTTCAAAAAAATACACTCACATATACCCTCTTGATATCCTTAGCTTGATGGGCATGTGGTGCTACCCCAATATACACTTTTTATAATGACATTGGATACTCTTCAACAACAATCCCAAAAGGTACACCTTTTGATACACGCTCCCATCCACAGTAAAAACATATATTCCTATAGATTTGATACAAAACATTATTCAATATTTGTAAATCCTAGTTGAACTTTTAATCAGAGAAAAAGGCATCCTTCTAATTTTCATTCGACAAAATATGACAATATACAAATAACTTGTTTGCTACCATGAGATAAGAAATCTTACATTTTAACAACCGAAAGAAGTAATTACATGCAAATATTAATGTCATTATTCTTTATAGCTACAGTCGTTTCTTTTATATTAATGACTAAAGCTTCTAAGAAAAACCAAAGTAAAAAGAGGTATTTCATTTCCGGATTAGCATGCTTTGTGTTAATGATGATTTTTTACGCACTGTCTCCGAAAGAAGAAATCAATAAAAATGAAGCTAAAATCGCTAACACTGAGGTGAAAAAAGAAGATACACCTAAAGAAGGTGCTTCTAAACAAAAAGAAGAACAACAAAAAGCTGATGAGCTGAAAAAATTAGAAGAGAATCGTAAAAAAGAAGAGGAAGCCTATTTTTATAATAGGTGGTTTAATTTTAATTGCTTTTGGAGTTATGGGATGGAATAAGTATTCGGATTACAAATACGAAAAAGAACGTGCGCAAATTCATGCAGATTACGAAAAAGAACTTATAGAAATGGAAAAAGAACAAGCCAAACAGCTAGCTGCCGAAGAGAGTAGGTTAGAAAAGATAGAAGAACAAAATCGAAAAGAAGAAGCTAGACAGCGGCGTATGATGGATACTTTCAATAATTTACGTCGCGGTATGTCTTACGAAGAAGTTGCAGCAGCATTCGGTGAAGAAGGAGATTTAAAAAAACAAGGTACATATAGTAATGAATGGAAAGATTATATAAAGAATCATCCCTCTTATTTTTGGAACTATGACAGTATGTACAATATAGATTTTGTTCACTTTTACGATACATTTATGAAACATTCGTATGTTACGTTATATAAGTCCTTTTTTGAATCATTTTCATTCTGTCAAAAAGTCCTAGTCCCCTCTAGGGCTTTTTACGTTTAGATAAAGAAATGTACCGTATTTCTCAATGCACAACATTACTTAACATGGTAAAATAATAATTGGATGGGAGTCCAATACATATTATTAAAATTAAAGTGGTTCAAGTCGGAGGAAGGCACCTTAGGGTGTCTTTTCTTTATGGAAAAATCCCTACATAAAATGTAGAGATTTCAGAATATAAGCGGGGAAATTCCTCTTCCCTTTATGGGGAATCTGACACACTCCCTATCATTTTTGGAGGTCTTTTTTACTTAATTTAATTTTTTTAAAAAGTAGTTGACTACAAAAATATCTTTATGATATTATTAAATATTTGATAAAAAAACACATATATGTTAAAGTTAAGAAGGTTACCATATATGGAGGTGGATTATATGTTTCAAATTGGCGATAACATTGTTTATCCAATGCACGGAGCAGGTATAATTGAAGCCATAGAAGAAAAAGAATTCTCAGGAAAAAAACAACAGTATTATGTTATAAAAATGTCAATCAGTAATATGAAAGTCATGATTCCTATGGGGAAAATATTAAGTTCGAGTATACGCCCGGTTACTGATATACTTGCATTAAAACACATTATACACATTTTTCAGCATGGAGAATCAGATAGATTATTAACGTGGAAACAAAGGTATAAAGTGAACACGGACAAAATAAAAACGGGTGAAATACAAGAAGGTGCTGAAGTTGTACGTGATTTAATGCGTATGAAGAAAGAAAAGGCACTTAATACAAGCGAAAAAACAATGTTGGATAACGCACATGAATTTTTGATTAGTGAACTAGGATTAATTAAAGGGATCACTGAAAATCAAATAAAAAGTTTCTGTTAGGATTCATTATAGATAATGTATTACATCCCCCGAAAATATCCTGAATTTTTCGGGAATATGATGATTATTAAAAGTAAATCATTTCAAAGACATTCAACTTCTTCAACTCACTTTTAGAGTAGGAACCTCTTTTGTTATTACTTCAATCTAATCCATTTTTATTTTTAAATTTCTTTTACGAACATTCGAAGTTTCATCAAATAACTCGATTAAATAGTCACTTGATTTTTGCAATCCTGATTCACACTGGCACGGACAAGGATCCGTAAGGATGAAAGAGAGGTAGGGCTTTCATTGTTTTAGGTAATATATTATCTAGGTCATTATTTCTAGAAGAAAAAACAATCGATCTCACCGCTATCTCTTTAAGAATTCCTTATATCTACTGAGACAGTGAATAGGTAATTGTTTATCTCTTCTTTACGTAAAATTGATAAACGAACTGGTAACACCATATGGTCAACTACAAAAAAATGGTTTCCAGACCAGGAAACCATTTTTAACTTCATTTACATAACAATAATAAATTAAGCAGTAAAAAGGAGTACACACATGAAAAAAATGTTAACAAAAGAATTAAGTAATGAATTAAAGAAGCGGGAAGGGATCATTTCTATTACAGTTGAGCCTTATGAAAAAATCGAAGTTGGTGGCATTCGTGTAGATGGACCAGCTGTTATTCTAATTAATCAAGAATAGTTGAATGCATGAAGAAAAGGATCAACCTTTAAAAGAAGGGAGGATCCTTTTTGTTTGCTACTTTTATCTGATGTGTTGGAGTTAAAACGGAAGGAGAGGGTCGGGATTATCATGGTGGAAAGCTTAATATTGGTAGGATTTCTTTTTACGTTATATAAATTAGTTGATAAAAAAATAAGCTGATTATTTAAAAAGATATATTCTTTCCCTTTTAAGGGCGAGATTTATTTGATAGTGAAATGGATAATGTAAAGGAGGAATTTAGATGGATGCAAGGAAAGAACGCATAAAATACAAGAAGATGTCAAAGAACTATGAACATATTTATTTAGTTTCGTTACTACTACTAATTGTACTTGTTTGTAGTAGTGTGGTTATCATAGGAGCGACAGGGGGAACATATGGAGTGTTTTTGTTGTTAGCAATTTTACTTAACGCACGTATTACGAAAGAATCTCAAAAAAAGTATGAGCACTATTCTAATAAAGGGCGTATTTAAAATGATACATAGCCTGAAAGGAACAACCTAGATGTACATGCAAAGTATCCCTATATCATTACCTATTAACTAGTAAAAAAAGAATCGTATATAAATAATTTAGGAATAGAAAACGTAACTTATTAAAATGTTATTTTCGTTCATATAATGAATTATCCTTCTAGCATATTTATAGATTTATATCATATAGTAAGAGAAAGAAGTCTTATAGAATGAGTTATTTGGAGGGAAATGACTTTAGTGAACAAAATATGGTAAGTGTACCCAATCCCTTAATTTGATTTATAACAGATTGGCGTCATAGACGACCAAATAAAAACACAGTGTTTTATCTCTGTGTTTCTTCAAATTTCCGTTTTTGAATATATGCTTGGGCATGAATAAGTTCTTCCTGAAGTTCTTTTAATTCTTTTATAGATTCTGATTCAATAGCGATGTAAGTAATAACTAAACTGATCATCATATCCATCTTGTCTACTATATTTTGAATGACCTGTTCAGAATGCTCTTTTTTAGGGTGTTGTATTGCCTTTAATACATTTTCCATATAATTGTTTTTTCTTTGCTGGATATCATAAATAAACTGTTTTGTGTTTGAGTTCATTTGTTGTTCCTCCGTTTTGGATATACTTCTATTCTATCATATTTGAATAGAAAATATTGGATTCCCTTAAATTCACACCTGTCTCGTACATCTCCTCAAATATACAAACTAATTCCTTAACTTACAGGGAACAAATCAAAAGGTGTCAATTTTATGTCTAAACATACAATTTTCTTTTTTAGGTATAGTGCCCCCATGCCCATCAACTTAAGAAAAATAAACACCCCCAAAACCAAAAAGAGATGACTTTTCCAAATAACTAACTGCAGAGCAAGAAAATTTTCATTTTGGGGGTACTTCAAAACCTTAGCTTGATAGCGATGGGGTACCGTCAGGAAAATGCGGAATAAACATGGTGCACCTGGAAGAAAATTTTAATATAAGATAATATTAAAATTTATTATTTTTACAAACCTTAAGTTATAATTAAACTATAACTAAAAATTCAAAATGAACATTCATAACATAGTTTTTTTATTATTCATCAAATTTCTCAAAACTCTACAATAAAATATAAAGGACTTAACATCTATGACTAATTTACATAATCAAAGTCTAATTTCATGGAAGCAATTTATTTTAGGATCACTATTAATATCTTTTTTTGCACCAATGATTTTGGGAATTTCATTAAAAATAGTATTCTCATCACATGCAATTAAACAATCATTCAATAATTCTAGTTTGGAGATATTGGAAAATTTTTCATTAGATTTCGCTATACTTTTAGTTACCCTTTACTTTATTTTTAAATATAACCCTTTTTATAATCTAATATTATCTACACTTAACATTAAATCCCTAAATCAAGGTAAGACATATTTATATATTTTGATCGCAAATATAAGTACCATTCTATTGGCTAATGCAACCAATCTCATCTCAAATGATTCTGCAAATATACAAGCAACAAATTTAGGGATAGAAACATTACCCGAACAATCTTTCACAATATACATGATTGCTATATTATCAATTGTATTATTGGGACCTGTTTTTGAAGAAATCTTTTATCGTGGGATTATTCTTAGATTTTTAGAAATCAGGTATTCTTTTTTTACTGGGTTAATTATATCCAGTTTATTATTTGGTTTAGCCCATGACTATGACTTTGTATTCATTATTTTTGCAACCTTATCAGGGATAATTGATGGGTTACTTTATAAAAGAACTAACTCTATAATCCCAGGAATAATTGGACATATAACTTACAACTTATATACATTTATATAATCGTAATGAAGGAATTGAAGAAAGGCACCTTTGGGTGTCTTTTCTTTATGCATTAGGGGTCACCATACATGCCCATAAACTTAAGAGATTTTAATACTCTTAAGTACTAAAAAACGTTATTCTTTCTAAACAAGCTAGATTAGAAAGGATGACGTTTTCTTATGAATCTCTCGATTCAAGATGAACTACAACCATTTGCGGAAGAATTACAGCGATATGTTACACCTGTATTTTTAGAAGAACTAGCAAAAGAACTTGGGTTTGTAAAACGAAAACGCAAGTTTTCTGGCTCAGACTTAGCTACTATTTGTATTTGGGTGAGTCAACGGGTGGCAAGTGCTCCCTTAGTTCGATTATGTAGTAGGCTTCATGCAGCGACAGGCACTCTACTCAGCCCTGAGGGCTTAAATAAACGCTTAAATACAAAAGCAGTTTTGTTTTTACAACATATTTTTTCTTTACTGTTACAACAAAAAGTATGTGAACAAACGCAAATTTCTAACCATTTCTTCTCTTATTTCCAACGAATTCGTATCCTAGATGCCACCGTATTTCAAGTGCCAAATGCTTTAGAGAATGTATATCCAGGCTCTGGAGGATGTGCTCAAAAAGCTGGAATCAAAATCCAATTAGAATATGATCTACACAGTGGGGAATTTCTTAACTTTCAAGTTGGACCAGGAAAAAATAATGACAAAACATTTGGTACGGAGTGCTTAGATACCTTACAACCAGGAGATTTATGTATTCGTGATTTGGGTTATTTTTCATTGGAAGACTTAGATCAAATGGATCAACGCGGTACATACTATATTTCTCGTTTGAAATTAAATACAAATGTATATGTGAAAAATCCAGACCCAGAATACTTTAAAAATGGTGCAATGAAGAAACAATCGGAATACATACAAATCGATGTGAAACAAATTTTAAACCAACTACAACCTGGAGAAACATTGGAATTAAAAAATGCTTATATTGGTGATAAACAACAACTGTTCGCACGTGTTATTTTTAATCGATTAACAGAAAAACAACTTCAAAAACGACGAGCGAAAATTTCGGAAAAAGAAAAATCCCAAAATAGATCGTACTCGGAGAAAAGTAAAATGGTAGCGGGATTAAACGTGTACGTGACGAATACACCTTGGGAATGGGTTCCGATGGAACAGGTACATGAGTTATATACTTTGCGTTGGCAAATAGAGATTGTCTTTAAAACGTGGAAATCACTCTTCAAAATAGACCATTATCGTAATGTAAAACAGGAACGATTAGAGTGCCAATTATATGGAAAGCTAATCGCTATTTTCCTTTGCTCCTCTACTATGTTTAAAATGCGCCAACTTCTTTTGCAAAAGAAGAAAAGAGAATTAAGCGAATATAAAGCGATAGGAATGGTCCAAGATTATCTATATCTTTTGTATCATGCTATACAGAAAGACACCCAAGAAATAACAAAGATTCTAATCCGTCTATTCCACCTACTACAGAAAAATGGGCGGAAATCTCATCGATATGAGAAGAAAACAGTCTTTGATATTATGGGTGTTGTCTATGAGTATAGTGGACTTAGAAAACAAAAGAAAGCTGCATAATCTTTAAAAATGATACCTACCTAGGTTTATTTGGCATGCTCATTTTTAAGAATAAAAAGTGTTTCAAGAGTGTTGTAGTTTATTTGAACGAAAGTTTATCTTGTTTCCGTTCTTAAGTTGATGGGTATGTATAGTGCCCCCTATTATATAATTTCACGTACTATATCAGATGTGTAAAATCTAATTCTTCAATAAGGGGTAGCACCACATCACCATCAAGCTAAGAAAAGCAAATACCCGAAAATGAGAAAATTGACGTCTCCAGATTAAAACGTACAATTTTCTCGTTTTGGGGGTATTTTAAAATTTCAACTTGATGATGGGGTATGCCCTACTAAACATAAAGTTCGATTCTCTTTTTATCACTTTTTTTAAAAGTACTCGCTGCAATTGTTTTTCCTATTTTTAATTTTTACTAAACAAAGATAACATTATAGCTTTAACTCTTTAAACACTTTGTTACCTGTATACTAATTTTAGTAAGATATTCCTCCTTATTATTAGTTCTTAATGGATTGTAGAAGTAATCTTCATAGGCATTTCCTTCAATAACATAGCCCTCTGATTTGATAAATTCCGTGATATTGTGGTATGCGGATTCAATATCTTTATAAGATCCTTGGTGATAATATATGACATAAATTCCTCCTGGTTTTGATTGACCTGTTTCTAAATCACTATAACAAAATAAGTGATCTACCTCCTCATATCTTTCTTGAATCAGGCTCTCTCTTGTTATCACAGATCCAATAGGAGCAGGAACAAACAAGCCTATTTGCTTGCTAAAATGTTTTACCCAATCGAAATCGGTCATGCTATTTTTCGAATTTACATCGCTTAAGAAAATAGATTTTTTCTGTGTCTTTTGGATATAAACCTTCCCAACTTCAACGTTTTTTCTTTCTTCTTCCATTGAAATAATACCCTTAAAGAAACGACGAATTTGAATTAATTTCTCAATTTCTTCTTCCACCAGAACTGTCTGCTGTTTTGCCATTTCAACAAGTTTGTAAGTGTTGGGAGAATTAAGATATTCTTTTAGTTCCTCAATCGAAACTCCCACTTTCCGAAGAGATTGGAGTGTTGAGAATGTATTAATTTGATCGTAGGTATAATATCGATAACCATTGGGAAGTTTACCGGCAGGTTTAAAAAGATTGATTCTATCATAATAAAACAAGGTGTCTTTTTTCACCCCAAAATAACTAGCAAATTCTCCTGTACTTAAGGTTTTAAGGTTTTTTCTCTCCAAGTTAAAAACTCCTCTTGACTATAGACTAACTCCACACTTCATACTAGCATAAGCAAACGCATGTTAATACAGGAGGTTTTTATTATGGATTATTTTCACCCCCTCGTCTGGCAGCTGCTCGGTGGTACGACCTTCGCCCGCACAGCTAGCTTTATGACGATACCATTTTTAGCACTTTATTTACAAAATGATTTACATGCCTCACCAATTATGATTGGTTTAGCAGTCGGTATTTCACAATTGACTGCGACATTTGGTGGCTTCTTCGGTGGTTTCTTTACTGACCGGTTTGGCCGAAAAAAAATTATCATCATATCGATGTTCTGTTGGAGTATAGTCTTTTATGGCTTTGCATTCGCAAACTCTGTTTGGATATTCGTTCTATGCAATGCTCTCAACGGTATCTGTCGTGCATTTTTTGAACCAGCTTCACAAGCTTTGATGATTGACTATACTGACGAAGATAGGCGTCGTCGCCTATTTTCAATTCGATATACTGCCATCAATTTATCAGCTGTGATCGGCCTTTTGCTCGGTATTGTCATTTCAAAAGCATCATCAATAAGTTTTCCATTCCTTATTACTGCAACGATGTACTTATTGTATGCGATTTTCTTAGTCATCACTTTACGACGTATAGAGGAGCAGAATACGGTCAATGTTACGCAAGATATTGGCGACTTGATGCGTGTTCTTTTACAAGATAGCACACTTATGTTGCTCATTATTGCGAGTGTTATTTGCAATTTCGTATATATGCAAACAGAGGCAACAATGCCACAATTGCTTAATTTAACTATGGCAGACGGAGTAGCATTATATTCAGTTCTAATTGTGATTAATGCTGCAACAATCGTAATTCTTCAATTGCCACTCGGCATTTTAAGCGAAAAAGTAGCAATCAAAACAAGTCTTATTTTCGGGGGCGGACTATTAGCACTTGGTATGTTAATCTTCCACTTCGCTGATAATTGGACACTTTTTATTGTCGGTATGGTTGTGTTCTCACTTGGTGAAATTTTTGTTTTCCCAATGACGAGTGCTATAGTCGAAATGATTGCACCCGCGCATCAAAAAGCAACATATCTTGGTTTTATGCAATTTCAAAACTTAGGTGGCTTCTTAGGCCCAGTGCTTGGTGGCTGGTTGATTATCCATTTTGCACCACAATTGTATTTGGTGATGGTTAGCCTATGCTTAGTAGTTATTATTTGCTACATAGCAGCTTTACGTGGCAAATCATTTCGAATGTCTTAATACAAATAAAAACTGTGACTACATGAGGTACGGTCACATTACCATAAAGCTAAGGTTTCACACTATTCATTAAGCAAAAAAGACGTTATTCTTACTGTAGAATTATAGGAAAGGATGGCGTTTTTTGTATGTCTAATTCTGTATCTGACGACTTACAATTATTTGCACAGGAGATAAAGAGTCTTTTATCCCCAAATACCTTACAGAATCTAGCTAGAGATGTTGGATTTGTACAGCGAACAAGTAAGTATCAAGCACAAGAGTTAGTAGCTTTATGCGTATGGCTAAGCCAAAGTGTAGCAAAAACTTCCTTAACCCAGTTATGTAGTTGTTTAGAAGTATCAACAGAAGTACTCATC
This sequence comes from Bacillus sp. IBL03825, assembly GCF_024712505.1. NCBI lineage: Bacteria > Bacillati > Bacillota > Bacilli > Caryophanales > Bacillaceae > Bacillus > Bacillus sp. IBL03825. The sequence goes on from NZ_JAMXKE010000001.1 coordinate 1,070,791, forward strand.
AGTCCTGAAGGACTAAATCAAAGATTTAACGCCGCAGCCGTCCAGTTTCTACAACAAGTTTTAGCCAAACTTCTAAACCAAAAGTTATCTTCAGCTAAGCTAATTTCTTCTCCATATACTTCTATTTTCAAGCGTATTCGTATCTTAGATTCAACTGCATTTCAACTCCCGGATGTATTTTCATCGGTTTATCCAGGTGCAGGAGGATGCAGCCATACAGCTGGGATAAAAATTCAGCTTGAGTATGATTTGTTAAGCGGACAGTTCCTACATATTCATACAGGTCCAGGTAAACAACATGATCGCACTTACGGCTCTCTGTGTGCCCCAACTGTGGCAGCGAATGATTTATGTATCCGAGATTTAGGTTATTTTCATTTAAAAGACCTTCAATATATACAAGATCAAGAGGCCTACTATATTTCTCGTATCAAGTCGAATACACGTATTTATCAAAAAAATCCTAACCCTGATTATTTTCAAGATGGAAGAATTAAGAAAGGTACAGAGTATATACAGTTAGATATGGAGACGGTAATGAACTCCCTTCAGCCAGGACAAACATGGGAAATAGCTAATGCTTATGTAGGAATGATTGATAAAGTGTCAGCTCGTGTAATTGTCCATCGATTAACAAAACAACAGCAACAAAAACGATTACAAGATCAAGCTGTAAGAGAAAAAAAGAAAGGAATGAAGTATTCTCCTCGTAGTAAACGACTCAGTGGTATCAATGTATATATGACAAACACTTCTACAGATATTGTCCCGATGGGACAGGTACATGACTGGTATTCTTTGCGTTGGCAAATCGAAATTTTATTTAAAACGTGGAAGTCATTCTTTCAAATCCATCATTGTAAAAAGATAAAATCAGAACGATTGGAGTGCCATTTATATGGCCAATTGATTGCCATTCTACTCTGTTCTTCTATCATGTTTCAAATGCGCCAATTGCTCCTCATGAAGAAAAAACGAGAGCTTAGTGAGTATAAAGCCATATATATGATTAAAGACTATTTTCTTCTTCTATTCCAAACTATACAAAAAAACACCCAAGAGCTATCAAAGGTGTTACTCCGCCTGTTCAATCTCCTACAGCAAAACGGGCGGAAATCTCATCGATATGAGAAAAAAACGGTCTTTGATATATTAGGTGTCGTTTACAATTGTACCATGTCTGATAATCAAGCCGCTTAATTCAAAAAAGTGAAACCCGTTAGGGTTTATTTCGTATGCAAATCTTTCAATCACCTACACTTGCCCTTTAGAAAAAGAAACAATCTCGCCTAAAATTGACTTTGCATAAGCTTAGCTTGATAGCGATGGGGTAGCACCAAAAGAACTCGATACAAATAAAAACAAAAAGGAAGACAAAGTTCGTCCTATTTTCTTAATGCGGTTATATCAAAAAAGTTAGCTATATATATTTAATGTGAAAGTAAAAGGTTAAAGGTCTTCGTAATGTTTGGGTGAAAAAAGAGTTATCTATGTAATTAATTTGAGTACTTTAAGAAAGAGGGCTTTTTCCTAAAGTATTCAAAGGATGATAGTCCAATAGCAGGTGGGAGATGAAACTCGTTTTAGCACTGTATTAACACCTTAAAATGTAGATAGGGGAAAATAATGTAAAAAAACTATTGTATGTATAAAAACCTTATGTTACATTTATGTTACAGGGGAGTTACGAAAGGTAACTTATATTACAGTTTGTTTTCTTTTGTTTTTCGGTATGTTACGAATTGTGGTTCGTATCCAATCAACCAAGAATATGTAAAGCTGAAAAAATAGCAAACTAAAAATAGTTTTTCTATGTGTATAAGAGTGTGTGTAGTAAAGAGCCTGGTGAGAACTTTACGCACATGATTAAAATTCCTTTCTGTCTTAAAAGAAGAAAACCAACTATTTAGGAGTTTTAAGTAATGATAGTAAATGAAATGTACTTCCTTTCCCACACACAAAGTACATCTTTATTTTCAGTCTAATTACTACACAGACCTTTATACATATGAAGTTATTGTTTTAGGAACATATAGGGGGAGAAAGAATGAAGAAGTTATTAACGGTAATTGGAATTACATTTTTAATGTTAGCTGGATGTAGTAATGGAGATTTTGAAAAAGAAATGGATGCAGGGAAGACCGCGTTAACGAATAAAGAATATAAAAATGCCTTATCATCATTTGAAAAAGCGCTAGATGAGAAACAAGACGATTCAGATGTAATGGTGCTTGTAGAACAAACGAAAATAATGATTGAAGCAGTGAAGTTAAAAGAAGAAACAAAGGTAGAAGAATCAATCAAGTCATTTGAAAAAGTAGAGAACATGAAGGATGGGAATAATACACTTATAAAGCAGGCAAAGGAAGAACGAACAGCATTACTAGCTGTATTAGAACAAAAAAAGAAGTATAGTGAGCAATTGGCGAAAAGTGAAGAGTTAATAAGTAAGAAAAATTATGCAGAAGCGAAAGAGATAGTAAATAAGCTAGTTGCAGAAACAAAAGATAACAAGAATCTTGAAGAATATAATAAAAAAGCGGTAGGATTAGTTACTAAAATGAATGAAGAGGAAAAAACTGCAAAGAGTGAAGCGGCAGCGAAGGCACAAAAAACAAATGTAGTAACGAATCAAAAAGTAGCAACAGAAAAGACTCAAAAAACTGAGGCAGAAAAGAACCAAAAAGTAGAGACAGGAAAGAATCAAAATGCATTTACTTTTGAGAAAGCGAAAGAATATATTAAAAATGAATATAAAGAAGAATATGATTACACGCTAGAGAATACGCAAGTAGAGAATGGAAAGAAGTATTATCAAATTAGAGTGCGTACGACATATAAAATAGAAGGCGCAGCTGGAGCAGGATTTACTGGCGTATTCAAAGTATTCGAAGATGGTACAATTATTGAAATGCAATAAATCGATGAAAAAGGTATCCTCAAAGTATGTGAGGGTACCTTTTTTAGCATAAAAAAAGGCATCTAGCAAAAGTACTAGATGCAAATAAAAACACAAGGGAAGACAAATTTCTTCCCGTTTCCCGTATGTAATTATATCAAAAAATATATAAAAAACTAGCTTTATTTTTTATATATTTGATGTGTAAAGCTATGAAACGATAAGATTACACTGTTTTCATAGTGTTTTATTAAAAAAGGAGCTGTGTATATGATTAATTTTAAACCAGAAAATTTGAACCAATTATTAAAAGTGATGTTAATTAGTGCGAATAAGTCTTATGATGCGATTAAAGATTATGAATTTACAGGAGAAGCAGTAGTATTCCGTGTAGACTTCGGATATATTGACGTTTCTTTAATGATTGTAGATATGTTAGGAAGATCAGCTTCTAAATTTACCATCTTGCCATATGTCCGTCCGAATACGAATGAAATAGATTACATTCAGTTTCAAGTGTATTCAATTAATGAAGGGAATTTTAAAGAAATGATGGATACGATATAAAAACTATAATTTTACAAATATGTATATACCAACTAATATATAATTAATAAATTCATATAATTGGAGTGATGAAATGCAACCGTTAGAAAGGGAGATTCATTCTAATATGCTGAAAGTGTGGCGAATCCACGCTTTAATTGGGGCGGCAGTTATACTAGCAGTCGTAATTGCATATTTCTTTTTTATGATCAATTTTAATTGGTGGGGCTGGTTGTTTGGCTTGCTAGTAACAGGAGCTATTACATTTATCCCGCTTGATTATTTTGTGTTTCCAAATTTACGTCAACGTTATTATAGTTACAGATTAAATGAAGAAGAGATTGAGATTCAAAAGGGAATGTTCGTTGTAAAACGCGTACTTATTCCGATGATGCGTGTGCAGCACGTAACGATTGAACAGGGCCCAATTATGAGAAAGTATAATTTAGCAGAATTACATATTTCAACAGCGGCAACTTCTCATAGTATTCCAGGCTTAACGAAGGAAGAAGCAGAGCAGCTGAAAAGACAAATTGGAGAACTTGCGAAAGTGAGTGATGAGGATGCATAAGAGGCAACATCCGATTACGATTTTATTCGGGATTCGAATTGCGGGTTTATTGCCTTTTATTTTTCTTGTTCTATTTCAATCAGATGGCCAAGTAAAACCTTGGTATGTCTTTCATCTTGTTCTTTTGGCCATATTATTTATTATGGCAATTTTCTCAGCGATAAAATGGTATTTCAAAGTGTACTGGGTTGAAAATAATATTGTACATATAAAGCATGGTGTGTTCGTTAAGAAGGAAAGCTACTTAAATAAAGAACGTGTGCAAAATATTAGTACGTCTTCTAACATCATTTATCAAGTGCTCGGACTGACGAAATTAAATATAGAAGTAGCGGGCGGCGGTAGTGAGCCAGAAGTGATGTTAGCTGGTATTAAAGAAGATGAAGCGAAGGAACTGATTGCTTTATTAAATAAAAAAAGAAGCGCTGCGAGTGAAGAAGTACCCATGCCAGAAGAAAGTAAGACGATTTATCAGTTAACGATGAAAGAGATTTTAGCAGCTTCCATTACGTCTGGTAGATTCGGATTAGTTTTTTCAGGATTACTTCTTATTTACACAGAGTTTAATCAATTTCTTCCAGAATGGCTCATAAATAAAGTGGAAGCGTATGTGATGGATAACGGTGTATATGAATTAATCGTTATGGCCGCGATTTTAATGGCGGTTTCGTGGGTCGTTTCGACAGCTGGCTATGCGTTAAAATATGCGAACTTTAAAATTGAGCGAAACAGAAATGAAATTCGCATCGTGCAAGGGTTATTTGATAAGAAAGAGTTTGTTTTAAAATTACATCGCATTCAAGCAATTACGGTGAAAGAAGGAATTCTCCGCGAGTCTTTCGGTTATTGCTCTGTCGAAGTAGAAGTTATTCAAAGTATAGAAGCAGCTGGAAATGAAGTGATGTTACATCCTTTTATGAAAAAGAAAGATGTCCAGCAGTTACTTACATATTTGCAGTTACCGTATGAAATGGAAGAGGAAATCGTTCATTTACCGAAGGCTGCATTACGTCGTTACGTCATAATGGGCTGGATTACAAGTGCTATGCTCGCACTGCCAATCATCGGTGCGAGTATATATTTCAAACAAAATAATGCGTTATTCACGCTAATACCACTATTTATCGCATTTACGTTACTTGCATACGCTCGGTATAAAAGTGGCGGATATTTGATACGAGACAATCAATTAGTCATGGTATACCGCGGCCTTGCCAAATATACAGGAATCATACGAAAAAGGCATGTTCAAGCAGTAGGGTACAATCAATCGTATTTTCAAAAGAAAGACGAGTTATGTACAGCTGCCGTATCAGTAGCGGGGCATAGATATAAAGTGAAGCATATGCGAAAAGAAGACGCGCTTCGCATATATAATTGGTATAAAGAAAAAGGAAACACCGGTGCGTAATGGTGTTTCCTTTTTTTGTGTTGTGGTTTGTCGATAAGTCGATAAGTCGATATATTTCAAAAATTGCTGATATATTTCGAGTTGCGCCGATATATTCGAAAAATCGTCGATATAATTTCATGTACCGCAACCTTGGAGAAACGATAGTACAAAACCCCTTAAACTAGCACATCAAAAGTAGTCACAAATGATGGACGAGAGAAAATACTTTTCTGCTGTTCCGCATGTGGATGCGCCTGAGCCTGAGCTTGTCCTTCTGCTTGTGCAGGGCGTTTTTTATGAGCGTTTTCGAATGAACGTGATTCTGTCCAGTCTTTAAAGTTTTGCTCCGTTTCCCACATCGTTAAGATGACATATGTATCGTTACTTAATGGGCGTAGAACGCGGATCACTTGGAATCCTGGTTCGTTTTCGATAAGGCCTGCGCGGTTTTTGAATCGATTTTCAAATACTGGGCGACCTTCGTCTGTGACAGAAATGTTGTTACAAACGATGTAGCCAGGTTGTCCTTTAAATTCACCAACAGCGTCTAGTACGTCATACTGAAGAGAACCTTCTACAGATTCTTCTGTATTTTCTTTATAAAACATATCTTTTTCATTATTTTTTGCAGTGAAATGTGCTTGTTCTAGAGGTGTTTCGTATGAAATAATAGCCTTCATTTTAATGCCCCCTTTAATTGTTTGTTTCTATTATATCAACTCTCGTAAAAAACTTCGAAGATTATATACATAAAGATACTTCTTTTTCAAATAATAAATGTACCATCATTTGGAAAGAAGGCCGATGTATGAAGAAAGTAAAGTGGACTTTATTAGGTGGGTTAGCAACGCTCGTATTAGCGATTGTATTTTATAAACTTATTGTGTTAGCTGGTGGCTATATGACGGATGAAAAGCAACTCGTTTTTCACTCTTCATCACGTATCGTTGACCAGAAAGGGAAAGAAATTACGAAATTATACGTAGAAAATAGAGATCTCGTACCAATCGAGCAAATTCCAAAATACGTGCAGCAGTCGTTTATTGCGGTGGAAGATTCTCGTTTTTATGAGCATCAAGGAATTGATTACCCGTCTATATTCCGGGCTCTTTATAAAGATACGTTAGCTGGAGAAAAGGTCGAAGGTGGTAGTACGATTACACAGCAACTCGCTAAAAACGTTTTTTTAACTCGTGAAAAAACAGTTACGCGTAAATTGAAGGAAGTCGCAATTTCCCTTCAATTAGAGCAAAAATATACGAAGCAACAAATTCTTGAAATGTATATGAATCATATTTATTTTGGCCATGGGGCATACGGTATTCAAGCAGCAGCAAAGTTGTATTTTAATAAAAGTGTAGAAGATTTAACAGTAGAAGAAGGAGCAATGCTTGCAGGTCTTCCGAAGTCACCAAACGGATATTCACCTTATTTCTCTCCAGAGAAGAGTAAGGAGCGCCGTGATCTCGTATTGTCACTGATGCATAAACAAGGCTATTTGACTGCCGAAGAGAGCGTACGTTATCAAGGAAAGACCATTGCTCTTTACAAAAACCTAGACGAGAATGAACTCGCATATATGCCGTATATTGATATGGTCATAGATGAAGCAGCACGTTTATACGGGTTATCTCATCAAGAAGTACTCCGAGGAGGATATACGTTTGTCGTTCCGATGGATGAAAAGATTCAAAAGGTAGCGTATAACCAGTTTCAAGATGCGAGGAATTTCCCTGGTAAAGAAGAGGGGGCGCAAGGTGCTTTTTTATTAATGGATAATCGTACGGGCGGAATTAAAGCAGCGATTGGGGGAAGAAAGTATGTCCCGAGAGGCTTTAATCGTGTTTTTGCAAAAAGACAGCCGGGATCTGTGCTAAAACCACTTATTGTCTATGGACCAGCACTCGAAACGAAAAAATATAATCCGTATTCTTTATTAAAGAATGAAAAAACTTCTTTTGAAGGTTATGAACCTCGAAATTACAATCGTCAATATACGAAAGAAATGACGATGTATGATGCGATTTTAGAGTCAGCAAATGTACCGGCAGTTTCTTTATTAAATGAGCTAGGGGTAGAAGAAGGAAAGCAATATTTAGAGAAAGGCAATGTTCCTATTGCGGATGCTGGTTTAAGTACAGCGCTTGGCGGATTGAAAAATGGTGTTTCAACATTTGACCTTGTGAAAATGTATCGTGCATTTTTAGCAAATGGCGCTATTATTGAGCCGCACGTTATAGAAAAGGTGTTAAATAGACACGGCACAGTCATTGGAGAATCGCCAAAAGTAGAAACGAAAATTTTCTCGAAACAAACGGCATGGTATATGACGAAAATGTTAGAAGGGGTTGTGAAGGAAGGGACAGCGAAAGCAGGCATATATAGCGGTGCATTAGCTGGGAAAACAGGTACAACTTCCTTACCAAATGACGATAATGGAGCTAGAGATATGTGGTTCGTTGGCTATACGCCAAATTTAGTAGGTGCTGTTTGGATTGGTTATGACCGTACGGATAAAGAGCATCAGTTGCAAGGAGAAAGTGCGTCAGCAACGAAATTGTTTAAGAAAATTTTAACGAAGGCAAATGTAGAACAGAAAGAGCAGTTTATGAAACCAGAAGGTGTGGAAACAATCGGTACTCCGATTCGTTTGCGCAAGATTGAAGATGTGAAAGTGAAATTAGCGTTTAGCCCTTTCGGTTTATTTAAAGCGAAATTAAGCTGGACACCACTTCCAGATGAAAGAATTATGTATCGCATTTATAGAGTGGAAAATGGAGTCCATACGCATGTAGGCACTGTAAATGGTGCCGGGGAATATGAGGAAAAGTTCGTTAACATCTTTTCAAAACCGAGTTTTTACGTTGTACCATATAACACACAAACGAATCGCGAAGGAGAAAAGTCAAAAGTAGCTAAACCATAGTTTTTCTCTGTGCTATAATAAGAATGTTGTGAAAATAGTAAGCGGTTTTACGAATGTTTGTGTCAATTTCATGAACAACGTACATAATGTTATGCATTTTGTTTTTACAAGCTGTATAGTAAAAAAAGATAAATATCGGAATAGAACGTATTTAGAGCAAAAGCATTGGCAAGGAAGGGAGCAAGGGTCTTGGTAAGAACTATAAATGAGACATTTTTAAAAGCATGTAGGGGGGAACGTACTGATTATGTACCAGCATGGTATATGCGTCAAGCAGGTCGTTCGCAGCCGGAATATAGAAAGATAAAAGAAAAGTATTCTTTATTTGAAATTACACATAATCCAGAGTTATGTGCTTACGTTACAAAGTTGCCAGTTGATCAATATAACGTAGACGCAGCAATTCTGTATAAAGATATTATGTCACCACTACCTGCAATTGGTGTGGATGTAGAAATTAAATCAGGTATTGGCCCAGTTATTGATAATCCAATTCGTTCTTTACAAGACGTAGAAAAACTAGGGGAAATCAATCCAGAAGATGACGTACCGTACATATTAGATACGATTCGTTTATTAACGACAGAAATGCTAGACGTACCGTTAATCGGTTTTTCAGGGGCTCCATTTACACTAGCGAGCTATATGATTGAAGGCGGTCCATCTCGTAATTATCATAATACGAAAGCGTTCATGTATGCAGAGCCGAAAGCTTGGTTCGCTTTAATGGATAAGCTAGCAGATATGGTTATTACATATTTAAAAGCGCAAATTAATGCAGGAGCAAAAGCAGTTCAAATTTTCGATTCTTGGGTTGGAACAGTAAATGTAGCAGATTACCGCGTATTTATTAAACCAGCAATGGAGCGTATTTTTGCAGAAGTTCGCCCGATGGGTGTACCGATGATTATGCACGGCGTAGGAGCTGCACACTTAGTAAATGAATGGCACGACTTACCGCTTGATGTAGTAGGCTTAGATTGGCGCTTACCGATCGAAGAGGCACGCGCACGCGGCGTTCATAAGGCGGTACAAGGAAATATGGACCCTTCATTCTTACTTGCGCCATGGTCTGTTATTGAAGAACATGTAAAAGGTATTTTAGATCAAGGGATGAAAGAGCCTGGTTATATCTTTAACTTAGGACACGGTGTATTCCCAGAAGTAAATCCAGATACATTAAAACGTTTAACTACATTTATTCATGAATACTCTAAAGGGCAGTTAGCGAAGTAAAGGAGAATTGTTGTATGAAAAAGAAAATTGGTTTGCTTGTAATGGCATACGGAACGCCATATAAAGAAGAAGATATTGAACGTTACTATACACATATTCGCAGAGGAAGAAAGCCAAGTCCTGAAATGCTAGAAGATTTAACAGAGCGTTACCGTGCAATTGGTGGCATTTCTCCTTTAGCTACTATTACATTAGAGCAAGCTAAAAAGTTAGAACAGCGTTTAAATGAAGTACAAGATGAAGTAGAGTACCATATGTATCTTGGCTTAAAACATATCGAACCGTTCATTGAAGATGCAGTGAAAGATATGCATAACGACGGTATACAAGATGCAATAGCACTTGTTCTTGCGCCGCACTATTCTACATTTAGCGTGAAATCGTATGTAGGACGAGCACAAGAAGAAGCTGAGAAACTTGGAAACTTAACAATTCACGGCATTGATAGCTGGTATAAAGAACCGAAATTCATCCAGTACTGGGTTGATGCAGTGAAAGGTATATATAACGGTATGTCAGAAGCAGAGCGTGAAAAAGCAGTATTAATCGTATCTGCACATAGCTTACCAGAAAAAATTATTGCACTTGGCGATCCATATCCAGACCAATTAAATGAAACAGCTGACTATATTGCAAGAGGTGCTGAAGTAGCAAACTATGCAGTAGGTTGGCAAAGTGCAGGAAACACGCCAGATCCTTGGATTGGTCCAGATGTACAAGATTTAACGAGAGAACTAAACGAAAAGTATGGATACAGTTCATTCGTATACGCACCAGTTGGATTTGTTGCGGAACATTTAGAAGTTTTATATGACAATGACTTTGAGTGTAAAGTTGTGACAGATGAAATTGGCGCAAAATATTATCGTCCAGAAATGCCAAATGCATCGGACGCATTTATTGATTGCTTAACAGATGTTGTATTAAAGAAAAAAGAATCTGTATTGTAAAAAGAAAGGGGGAGCATGCTTGAGGAAAAAAGTTGTAATCATCGGCGGTGGCATCACAGGATTAACAACAATGTATAACTTACAAAAAGATATTCATGACAAGAACTTGCCGATCGATACATTACTGATAGAAGCATCGGGTAAACTTGGCGGGAAAATTCAAACCGTTCGAAAAGATGGATTTACAATTGAACGCGGACCGGATTCTTTCTTAGCACGAAAAGAAAGTGCAGCTAGATTAGCGAAAGAATTAGGTCTTGGCGATGAACTTGTAAATAATAAGGCCGGTCAATCATTTATCCTCGTAAACAATCGGTTACATAAAATGCCGAGCGGATCGATGATGGGAATTCCAACGCAAATTACGCCGTTTCTATTTTCCGGGCTGTTCTCCCCAATTGGTAAGCTAAGAGCTGGTTTTGATCTGTTAATGCCGAGATCAAAGCCAGTATCTGACCAATCACTCGGGCAGTTTTTCAGACATCGCCTCGGCAATGAAGTGGTTGAGAATTTAATCGAACCATTACTATCGGGTATTTATGCAGGGGATATTGATGAAATGAGCTTAATGTCAACATTTCCGCAAATGTATCAAATTGAGCAGAAGCATCGCAGTATTTCACTCGGTATGCGTATACTTGCTCCGAAAAAAGAGACATCTGAACCGAAAAAAGGAATCTTCCAAACAGTGAAAACAGGTTTAGAATCTATTGTAGAATCTCTCGAAGTGAAGATGCATGAAGGTACGATAATAAAGGGAACCCGCATTGAAAAAATTGCAAAACTTGGTGATGCTTATACGATTGCTCTTAGTAACGGAAAAGAAATAGAAGCGGACGCGGTCATAGTGGCAAGCTCACATAAAGTATTGCCATCTATGTTTGCGCAGTACAAGCAGTTTCGTTTCTTCCGCAACATTCCGTCCACATCAGTTGCGAATGTGGCAATGGCTTTCCCGAAATCAGCCATTCAGCGCGATATTGATGGTACAGGATTTGTCGTATCTCGAAATAGCGACTACACAATTACAGCATGTACGTGGACACATAAAAAATGGCCACATACAACGCCAGAAGGAAAAATGCTACTTCGTTGTTACGTTGGACGCCCTGGTGATGAAGCAGTTGTAGAACAAACAGAAGAGGAACTCGTTCAGCTTGTACTAGAAGATTTACGAAAGACGATGGATATTACAGAGGATCCAGAATTTACAGTCGTAAGTCGTTGGAAAGAAGCGATGCCCCAATATACAGTAGGCCATAACGAGCGAATGAAGAAACTCACAACATTTATGGAGAAAGAGTTGCCAGGTATATACTTGGCAGGTAGTTCTTACGCTGGTTCTGGTCTTCCGGACTGTATTGATCAAGGTGAGAAAGCTGCAAAGCGTGTACTCTCTCATTTGGAGAAAGTAATGGATACCGAATTAATTGCACAATAAAGTGAAACGCCTTCAATCACATTGAAGGCGTTTTGTTACTTATTCACCAATAAACATATATAAGTTATTTGGCTTTATAACGGCATCTTCTGCATAAATAACCCACTCTGTTAAGTTTTCAAACTCTAAATGATAACTATTTCCTTCACTCATATCTTCTATAAAATATGGTTCATTAATGAGTATTCCTTGAATGAAATCTTCCGTGATTTCTTGCATTTCAAACCACATATGTTCACTTTTTCCTTCTTCGTAGGAGACACCAAACTTAGCGAGGAAACGAAAATCTTCATTCGATTGTTCAATGTGAAAAATGTTGCTGAAATATCCGAAAGTATTCTTCGCATTGTAAGCCATACGATCGGTTTCACTATTTGTTTTATAGAACATGAGCCCTGTAGCTTCCTCGTGTTCTTGGAAAAAGCTTTCAATATATTCTTCTGAAGTATTACATTTGAATAAGAGAACGGATGGAGATTGATGGTATTCATCTCGGTCATCCATACCGCCTAAGAATGTGTTTTGCGCATCTATTGGTTGTAGTTTCACTTCTTCATCCTCGATTGAAGATAATTGATCCATGCTCGTTTTATGCCCAATATAAGATAATCCCTTTTCCCATGGAACAGCTACTGTATGTATAGAACCTTGCTGACTATGCGCGATAACGATAGGCTCATTCATAGGGACTTGTCCATTCTCAATGGCATTATTAGCAAATGTTTGAAAAAGATCGCCAATGCCGTAGTAGGAAGAGATGCGATTTGGAATAATTAATTCTATTTCTGTTACGCCTGCTCTTAAAAGGCCATGTGTATGAAACCAATATTGCGTAGGCGCACCTTCTTTATCGTCTTCATAAACAGAATGAATAATGTACAAGTCAGGAATGTCAGGTAATAATTCATTTTCAACGTGATATTCAATATAGCTTCTAGATATTACTTTCATTGCTGCACTTGAATCGATTACAAATAACAAGTCTGGAGCGAGGTTCCATAAAAACTGTAACTGCTGGAAAAAGCAGTCCAGCACATCGCCTACAAATAGCGTACGAGTGAAAATTTCAGTTCCATAAGCAGCATCTTCAAAATTACGATCTACGAGTGTAGAATCTTGTCTATTGTACATTTTATATTCTTCTGGGTCATTCGCCTCATCAATATGCAGTTCATACGGTGTAATTTTTTCATCCATATGTAACTCAACAATAATGCTTGTCTCATCACTATAAACAATTTTCAATTCGTCAACTTTAGTAGCGATTGTTTCTAGCCGCTGTTTTAACTGCTCAATTGTAATTCTAGTTGGTATAACGGCAATCATATCTGAAAAATGACGTTCTAATGTTCCATTCATAGCTGCGCGGTATGTTTCTGTTTGCATTTCCATCCAATCACTCCTATTCAAATGAATCCATTTTACATGCCAATGAAATTTCGATATTTTCTGTTTTCTCTCTCTAACATTATAGAGTGCATTCGTAGAAGGTGTAAAATTATTATTTTGTATTATAGTTTGAAAGCTTGTAAATTAAATAAATTTTTTGTAAAACTTGTCGAAATATAGTTCTATATAACGAATCATTTGATATGATAGAAATGCTGAGAAAATATGAAATAGGGAGAGGAAAATGACTGTGAAGAAATTGTTAAGTGTCTTTTTATCATTCATACTATTGCTTTCATTTACTGGAACTTTAGTACAAGCAGAAGAAAATACTTCTATGTCAGTAGAAAAAGCAATTCAAGTATTTAAGCAGCAAGGGAAAACGAAGGGGACAGTGGAAGGATACATCGTTGGATATACGCAAAGTCCTTCTAAATACACGAAAGATCCTGCTAAGTTTGATGATACAAACGTAGCAATTGCGGATTCGCCAAATGAAACGAATCCAGACAAAATCATGCCTGTTCAGTTGCCAAAAGGCGATGTGAGAGCGGCAGTAAACGTGAAAGATCATCCAGAAAATATCGGGAAGAAAGTTAGTTTAACAGGAACGCTTGAATTATATTTTAGTAGCCCAGGTTTAAAATCGGTAACAGCTCATAAGTTTCAAGGGGAAGGACAAAACCGTGTTAGCGATGTAGTAGCTTCGCCTGGTAGCGGAGAAGTTGCGAAGGGAACAGCGGTAACATTAACAACGAATACAGAAGGAGCAACAATCTACTATACGTTAGATGGCTCTAACCCTACAAATAAGAGTGTTCGTTATAACGGACAAATTGTAGTGAATGAAAATAGTGTGATTAAAGCAATTGCAGAGAAAGAAGGGCTTACTTCTTCAGCCATTTCAACATTTTCATTTATTATCGTAAATAATGAACCAGTTCGTATTCATGATATTCAAGGGAAATCACATATTTCTCCCTACAAAGGAAAGAAAGTATACAATGTGGAAGGCGTTGTAACAGCGCTTGATAAAAATGGTTTTTATATAGAAGATAATCAGCCGGATAATGATCCAGCTACTTCAGAAGGTATGTACGTATACAAAAAAGATGCGAATGTAGCAGTAGGAGATCTTATTCAAGTTGATGGAGAAGTAGAAGAATATGTTGGTCCTGGATATGCAGAAAGGTTTGACACAGATTTAACGACGACGGAAATTAAGGCGAGCCGTGTTGCTGTAATCGCAAAAAATCAACCTTTACCAGCACCGATTGTACTTGGAGAAAACGGTGTGAAAATCCCTGATCAAATTATCGATAATGATGCATTCGGTTTATTTGATCCAAATGAAGATGCAATCGATTTTTATGAAAGTGTAGAAGGTATGCGTGTCACGATGTCAACGCCAAAAATTATTGCACCTCAGAAAAACGGGAATTTATATGTAACAGTAGAAAATGGTGGAGATAAAGTCGTAACGAAATATGGCACACCTGTATTAGATGAAAATCAATTAAATCCAGAGCGTCTTTCTGTAAAGGTCCCTCGTGATTATGTAGCAAAAGTAGGAGATACTTTCACTGGAGATATAACAGGGGTAGTCGGATATGATTACGGTTCGTTCCGCATTTCGCCAATAACGGAATTACCATCAGTAGTGGACGGTGGATTTAAGCAAGTAGGGGCAAATATTCAGCCTCGTCTTGATAAGTTAACAGTTGCTACATATAACATTGAAAACTTCTCGGCGAATAAAAAAGAAACAACAGATGAAAAAGTAAAAGCGTTAGCGTATTCTATTAAATACAATTTAAAAATGCCAGATATTATCGGTGTAGAGGAAATGCAAGATAATAACGGAACGATTAATGACGGTACAACAGATGCTTCATTAAGCGCAAAACGTATCATTGATGCAGTTTTAGAAATTCGTGGACCAAAGTATGAGTATGTAGAAATTGCTCCGAACAATAATCTAGACGGAGGAGCACCAGGAGCGAATATTCGCGTCGGTTTCTTCTACAATCCATCACGCGTGAAATTAGCAGCAGTACCGAAGTTACTTGATAAAAATGTCGTTCGCATTGGAGACGAAAATCAATTATTTGAAAGTACACGTAAACCGCTTGCGGCAGAATTTACGTTCCAAGGACAAAACGTTGTTGTCGTTGCAAATCACTTAAACTCAAAAATAGGGGATGCAACGCCATTTGGAAAAGTGCAGCCGCTCGTATTAAAGAGTGAAGAAAAACGAATTCAGTTAGCGCAAGAAGTAAATCAATTTGTACAAGGAATTCAGAAAAAGAACACAAATGCACCAGTTGTTGTGTTAGGAGATATGAACGATTTTGAGTTTGCTAAACCACTAAAAGCACTAGAAGGAACAAACTTAAAGAATATGTTAAACACAGTGCCGAAAGAGAACCGCTACACGTACATTCATGAAGGAAATGCACAAGTGTTAGATCATATTTTAGTAACAAACAACATCGCACCATACACAATTGTAGATCCAGTACACTTAAACTCAAACATTATGAAAGAACATGGACGTGTAAGTGATCACGACCCAGTACTTGCTCAAATCGATTTGAAGAAAGCTTCTTAAATGAGGGGAACGCTTAGGAAACTAAGCGTTCTTTTTTGTTTTTGTAGCGTCATAGAATGGTACGAGATGATTCCTTTTTTTATAATCTGGTGATAAAATTAATTGAATATTTAGTCTTCGGGAGGAGGGCAACGATGCCAGCACAAATAAATGGGAAGCTAATGAATCAGTTAGCGATTTTTTTTAGTACAATCGTCATGCTCCAATTTGTGGCTGATGTAACAGGACTTACTCAAAATTTAGACATTACGTATAACTTAATACATACAGCAGTTTCTTATATAACATTTAGTTTGGCAGTGATTTTTACTTTAATAGGTGCAAGAAGAGAATTAAGTACATATGCAATTATTTTATTATGTTCAGTTGTAGGTATTAAAGCGATTTATTTTGCGGCGGTCGTTATTTTATGGGGATTGGCAGGTACGCCGTAAAGGGGAGGATGATTATATGAGTAATGAGAATAAGAGCGTAATTCTCTAAGATAACTTAGAGAATTACGCTCTTATTCATTCAATTATTTAGTCTGAAATTGCTTGAAATGCTTTTCTACACCGATCTCTTTTTTGCAGTCTTCTTTTATATTTTTTTCTATCCCGCCTTACTCCTTGTATATACATAAGAGAGCTAACGAAAAAGAAGAAAGTACATTGCAACATTAAAATATATGGTGACATGCCTTGCAATGGTTGTTTCGGATCATATAAATGAAAAGGTGCTCCCCCAATTGAAGGAAATATTGTATTTAGCAGGACATACGGAATGGAGGCGGCTGCGAATGGAAAGAGAATTGCCATATAGTCCTTTTGTGACCATACAGATGCAGCAAGTCCTAAAAGAGCCATTAAACCCGCAAATAAAAAATTAATTCCGATATATACAGTAATGTAAGCGAGAGGCGCATCAAAATATAGGTTTGCGAACATTCCATCAGCATTTATGATGCCTGAACCAATCGTAGGTGTTCCGTCTGGAATGGTTAATTTGCAAAATAATAACGATAAGATGAATGGAAGCGTATAAAGAAATCCTCCGCAAAAAAACGTAACGATATATTTCATTACTGAATAAGGAAATAAAGAAATCCCCTTACTCACAAACGGTTTAAAACCATCTGACTTATCCGAATTGTAACTTGTACTAAAGGGAAAACTCGCAATAACTGGCATTAATAATAAATAAACATCCATTTCATTGTCGCGAAATCCGATCCATTTTATATCTGTTGAAATAGGTCCACTCGCAGCGTCTCCTAAATAACGAAGTACATAATAATAGTGATAAATGCAAATAAGAACGAATCCACTAAGCATCATAATTAAAGAAATACGACTACAAAAAGCTTGCTTTATATTTAAACGAAGCGCACGCATCATGACTGAAAAAGCCTCCACTATTTTGATAAACTTGTCTATTTTCTATATTACTATTAAATGTAAAGATTTTCTTGTTTTTTTATTTGATTATTTGAAAAAAGGGAAATTTGTTGTCGTTAAGTAAGGTTTAACGGAAATTATATTTTCTAAAATATGGTTGACAATTTAGTATTACATTTGTAATCTTAATTGTAGATTACAAATGTAATACTAAGGAGTGAAATATACTATGACAAATCAATTACCTAAAATATCTGAAGCGGAATTAGAAATTATGAAAGTACTTTGGTCTAATTCTCCACAAACAGCGAATGAAATTATAGAAGTACTAGAAGATGAAATGGACTGGAAACCGAAAACAATCCGTACATTAATTAATCGGTTAGTACAAAAGGAAGCAGTTTCTTATCATCAAGATAAAGGGCGTATGTATGCTTATTATCCGTTAGTATCACAAGATAATTATTTACAAGTTGAAACGAAATCTTTGCTAAAGCGTTTTTGCGGCGCAGCGTTTAAGCCATTACTTGTTAATTTCTTAAAAGAGGAAAAATTGTCTTCAGAAGATATTAATGAACTGAAACGCATTTTAGATGAGAAGACAGAGGAGAATAAGAGGAAGGATAGATAACAATGAAAGACATGCTTATAAATGTATACCTTCCTCATTTTTTTGATTGGCTTATAGAAACGTCACTTATGGCGAGTATACTAGTTGGATTTATTTTATGTATAAAAGTTTTATTTAGAAATAAGTTAACGCCCCGGTGGCAATATATGCTGTGGATCGTACTAATGATACGACTCCTTTTACCGTGGTCACCGGATAGTTCTTATAGCATTTATTCATTATTTTCCTATAGTTCTAGTGTATCGGAAGTTATTCAAAAAAATACACCTTTACATGAGAATACAGTGAATAACGAGATAAAACAGACAGTAGAAGTAGAATCCAATGCTGAAACCGTGACAAAAAATAGCGAACCTGAAGTAAACGTGAGTTCGGAACGACAGGCTACATTGTCTGTATACAAAGTTGCTCTATATGTTTGGTTAGCTGGAGTAATCATATTAGTAGTCATGACGTTTATTACAAATAGACGTTTGTATTCTTACATAAAGAAACAACCGGATATTACGGATGAACAGGTCGCTACAGTGTTTAATCACTGTAAGCAGTCTATGAAAATGAAGAAGGCAGTTTCATTACGTTTTGCAGGAAAGATTGCAAGTCCAACGGTTTTTAGTTTCTTTCGCCCGAAAGTATTACTATCAAAAAAACATATGAAAGTATTAAATGAGCAACAATTACAATATGTCTTTTACCATGAGTTAGCTCATATTAAAAGAAGCGATGTAGCTGTAAATTGGATTATGTACAGTTTACTCCTATTAAATTGGTTCAATCCGATTCTTTGGTACGCCTATTTCTGTATGCGAGAAGATCAAGAATTAGCCTGCGATGCATATGCGCTTACGTTTATAGATAAAGAGGAGCAAATTGCATACGGCCATACAATTATTACCCTTTTAGAACATTATTCCTATCAAGTACCAAGCCTAGCAAATTTAAGTAGAAATAAACGAACATTAAAAAGGAGAATCGTTATGATTAAAAAGTTCCAAAAGAAATCGTATCGTCTGTCTTTACTTGGCGTTATTGCTATAGCAGCTATAGCAGGCGGTTTTTTGTTAAATGCAAGGATAACTGAGGGAGATGAAAGACAGAAGGAAAAGGTTGTAGAAAACAAGCAATCTAAAGCGGCATTTGAAAAAGCGATAGAAACCGTATATGGTACACCAGAGAATGCAAGTAGAGAATGGGGTATGTCGATAAAGTCATATAAAAGAGATACAGATCTTTTGTATTTGGCAGAGAAGAATTTTACAAAAAAAGAATTTGAACAATATGTCCAATTATTTAAAGAGGCTAGTGAAATTCAGAAACAAGCAATGGTTAAGAAAAATGTGCCTGAGAATTATGATGGAGATACAAAGGAAATTAATCTTGAACGTTTGAATAAAACTGATCAAGAAAAATTAGCTAGTATTCAGAAGAAATTAAACCCTTTTAATGATAAATTGCAGAAGTCTTTAACATATACTATGGAAGAAGCAAAAGAACATGTACCGTTTCAAATTAAGCAGCCGACTTATATACCTGAAGGTTATGAATTAAAGAGAGAATGGGCTGACTCATATTTTGGAAGAGATGTAGAATTAGTTACTAAATCAGAATATACAAAAGGGAAATATGGTTTTACAATTTATCAGTCAAGGATGTATATGGATGGTAATGTTAATGGTGGTAAGGATCCACTACACTATATGATGCCTGGAGAAGAGAATTTAGTAAATTATAGCTTAGACGGAAAAACAATGGTCTATAATAAATATTCTGGAGGAGAGAGTAAGTTAAAAGGGCTCAAAATGTTTGTACCAGCACAAGGTAAGAATAGTGAGTATCAAATTGTAATAGTAAATGATATTTTTACAAGAGATACAAAGATATACGAAGAGATAATTGATGATGATCTAACTAAGAAAGAGATGGAGAAAATATTACTGTCTATGTCAAAATAAAAGACAGTGTTCTTAAACTTTTTGCTTTAAGAACACTGACTATTTTATTAAATTTCTAGTGGGATTTAGCCAGCAATTATTATGAATATATTCTTGCTTTCCATATAAGCATTCTTTTTGATACACTATGGACAGTATTATATAATTTGACTGGAATTTTTTATACTGGAAATAATAAAAAAGAGAACTTGTATAGAATGTAAGCGTGTGGTAATATCAAAGATGTACTGATTGACTATATTATCCAATTGGTCATTTTTGGAGGTGACGATGTGGCGATAGATCGAAAACGTTCTATTATTGAAGCTGCAACAAAGTCTTTTTCAGCGTTCGGTTATAAAGCAACAACGATGGATCAAGTAGCGAAGTTAGCGAATGTAGGAAAAGGAACGATTTATACTTTTTTCAAAAATAAAGAAGAGCTATTTGGTGAAATTATTTCTAATTTAATTACAGAAATGAAGCAAGTTGCAGAAAATGCAATTCGTTCAGATGTTTCATTTTTTGAAAATGTACATAGAGCATTATATAGCATATTAGAATTCAGAAAAGAACATCAGCTCATGATTAAGTTAATTCAAGAAGAGCGTGATATGGGAACGAAAGAAGTACAAGAAGTGATGCAACAAGTAGATGTGGAAATCGTTTCTGTCATTCAATCGTATTTAAAGATTGCGATTGAAAAAGGTGAAATTAGCAAATGTGATCCAGAAATTACAGCATTTATTATGCTTCGCTTATACGTATCTCTTATTTTTGATTGGGAAAAAAATCATAAACCGCTAGAAAAAGAAAAAATTGCAGAATTATTTGAACTTTATTTATTAAAAGGATTGTCAAACTAAGATAATCCTTTTATTATTATAAAAAGTGACTGTTTGAACGAAACAGTCATACATTTATTTTAGGAGGGATAATATAAATATTTACTTCATATTAAGGAACAGTTGCATAGTATAAATTCGGGGATAAGGCATATGTATGAATAAGTATAGCCTTTTTATTTGGGAGAAAATGACCAAATGAACAATTCAGTCATTTAGAAAAGGGGGAGAAATGATGAAATGGAATCAGTTACTTCGTAAAGAGTTTACTGAAATTATAAAAAGTAAAAAAATATTAATTCCAATTATCGCGGTTTTATTCGTACCGATTTTATATGCAGGTATGTTTTTATGGGCCTTTTGGGATCCGTATAAACAGTTAGATGATTTACCAGTGGCGGTAGTCAATTTAGATAAAGGTGCAGTATTTGATGGTAAACCAATTGAGGTCGGAAAAGGCCTCGTTGATAACTTAAAAGATAATACAAGTTTTAAATGGGAATTTGTAAGTGAAAAAGAAGCGAAAAAAGGAATGGAAGGTAGAAAGTATTACATGTTAGTACGCATTCCAGATGACTTCTCAAGTAACGCTACAACGTTATTAAAAGATGATCCAAAACCATTAAACTTAGAATACATTCCAAACGAAAGCTTAAACTTTTTATCTTCACAAATTGGCGGAACAGCCATTGAAAAAATTAAAGGTGAAGTATCAAGTACGTTAACGAAAACATACGCAGAGAAAATGTTTGATTCCATTCAAGATGTCTCAAAAGGGTTAGCAGATGGGGCAGAAGGAGCAAATGAACTACACGACGGATCAAGTGAGCTGCATGATGGTTCAAGTAAAGTGACGGATGGCCTTCATACACTTCAAGGGAAGTCTGGAGAGATACAGACAGGTGTAGGGAAACTATTTGATGGATCTGGGAAAGTAACAGCAGGTTTAAATACGTTAAACAGCAAAACAGGTGAGATGCAAACAGGTATCGGAAAGTTAGTAGATGGCTCGGGCAAAGTAACAGATGGTTTACATGTATTAAATAGCGATGCAGGTATCGGAAAATTAGTAGATGGCTCGGGCAAAGTAACAGATGGTTTACATGCACTAAATAGCAATGCAGGTATCGGGAAATTAGTAGACGGCTCGGGCAAAGTAACAGACGGTTTAAATACGTTAAATAGCAAAACGGGTGAATTGCGTGATGGATCTGAGAAAGTGACCGGTGGCTTGAACAAATTAGTAAGTAAATCCGGTGAATTAAAAGCAGGAACAACTGACCTATCAAATGGTATGGGAAAACTTGTTGAAGGGAAAAGTCAATTAGAGGAAGGTTCTCAAGCGATCCAAAAGGGTTTGCAAGATTTAAATAGTAACGTACAAAAGTCAGCTGCAGGCTTAGAGGAAATGCAGTTAAAAGTTCCTTCTATATTGAATACAGTAAATGAGAAAATAGATGGAGCTGGGGCGAATGTAAATCAGTTAAATGAACTTACGCAATCAACAGCAGGAGATGCAAAAAATGCAGCACAAGATGTAGCGAATTTACAAAAGCAAATTGAAAGCTTACCAAAAGAATATCAAGAGCAGTTACAACCATTCATAACAAGTGCTGTAAAAAGTACAGCGACAGTTCAGCAAAAAGCTGCCGGAGTAGCAGGTGGAACAAATAAATTAAATGAAGAAGTAAAACAAGTAAAAGGTGAAATACATCAAAAAACAAATGGATTGCAAAACAACTTACCAAATCCAGCAGGGATAAAAACTCTGGCAGGTGGTATTGAGAAACTAACGAGCGCACAAAATGAATTTGTTAGTAAGTTTCATGGATTTGGTGAGGGATTAGATAATGCAAAAATAGGTGCCGATAAATTAAAAGATGGATCAGTTCAATTAATTGATGGAGTAACGCAATTACAAAGTGGCTCTGGAAAAGTGACAGCAGGATTAGGGCAATTATCTGCAGGAGTAAATCAATTAGCAGATGGTTCTGGTCAAGTAACAGGCGGTTTAGGCACAGTATCTGTAGGAGTATCCAAATTAGCAGATGGTTCTGGTCAAGTAACAGGCGGTTTAGGAACATTATCTGTAGGAGTATCCAAATTAGCAGACGGCTCAAACCAAGTAACAGGCGGCTTAGGTACATTATCTGCAGGAGCGGGCCAAATGTCAGGCGGAATAACGCAATTAGCAAATGGCTCCGGCCAAGTAACAACAGGCTTAGGTGCATTATCAACTGGCTCAACCCAGCTAATCGACGGCGTAAATAAACTAGCAGACGGATCTGGTAAAGTAACGGATGGCCTCGTAAAAGTAAATGATGGCTCAGGTGAACTTGCTGAGAAACTTGGCGAAGGGGCTGAGAAAACTGGTGAAGTGAAAGGGACGGATAAAACGTATGATATGTTTGCAAGTCCTGTAAAAGTGAAGACGGAGAAAATGGCGGAAGTTCCAAACTACGGAACTGGATTTACACCGTATTTCTTATCACTCGGTTTATTTGTTGGGGCATTACTATTATCAATCGTATATCCATTACGTGATACAGTTGGCGTTCCAAAATCAGGATTTAGTTGGTTTATTAGTAAGTTCGGTGTTTTACTATCAGTCGGTATTATTCAAGCGATAGTAGCAGATATTATATTACTATTCGGATTAGGTGTAGAAGTACAAAGTATTCCGTATTTCATACTCTTTAGCATCGTTACAAGTTTAGTGTTTATCGCATTAATTCAATGTTTAGTAACAGCATTCGGTGATGCAGGGCGTTTCATTGCCATCATCACATTAATTATTCAGCTTACAACAAGTGCTGGAACATTCCCACTAGAATTGATTCCGAAGTTTTTACAACCATTCAATGCTTGGTTGCCGATGACATACTCTGTATCAGGATTGAAAGCAGTCGTATCAAGTGGAGACTTTAACTTCATGTGGCAAAACGTAGGAATACTCATGATTTTCATCGTGGTATTATCACTTGGAACAATCGCATCCTTAACTTGGATGCACAAACGACAATTTAGAAATATTGCGGAAAACCAATCGGTTGAAGCGTAAATAAGACCAATAAAAAAGGCACTGAAAAGGTGCCTTTTTTATCGGTTTTATTTTATTGGATGAGAAATTTTATTTGTTTTTTTATTTTTACGGAACAAGTGTATAACAACACTTATGAGGAGAATAGTAGCTACAATCCAAACAAATGGACCATACCTTTCAGCAAAAGTATATAGTTTCATGTTCCTGGCAATATCCTCTTTTGTTTTTCCTATTAGAATTTCTGAGCCACTATAGCCTTCAAGTGTATCGCCTTTTTTTATACCAAAAATAAGAGTATCTGATTTGTTTTCTATTCCTGTATATCGGTAGCCCTTACCTTTAATTGTTAATTGAGTATCATCCTTTTTTAGTGAGTAATCTTCGGCAGAAATATCTTTTCCTAACAGTGTAATTGGCTCCATTGAAAAACGGGTTTCTTTTAATGTAGGAAGAGTTTCATTGTTTAATAAGAGTTGCTTTGCAATATGCTGCTCAGTATCAATGTTTATCCAATTTGCCTTTCGGCGTTTATACGTATTAATTTCAAGGAGTGCGAATTCTTTATTTTGAAGTTTTTCTTCTGTAATAGGTTGCGCAGTAGTTAACGTCCCTTTTAATAAAATTACACCGTCTTTTGCAGATTGAAATGAAGAGACTTCTTCCGTTTTTTTTAATGTATTGATAGCACTTCTATAATGTTCTTTTCCTAAAAGAACAGCTCCTGTATGTACAGTTAAAATCAGATATAGGATGCTTAATACTATAATAGCTTTTTTCACTATGTACCCTCCAAAGTATGTATAAGTTAATTATAACATAATTTACCATATGAAATTATTGATTTGAATAATAAGTTACAAGTATAAAGATGATGAATAAATTAAAAAAGTGTGGAGGAGAGGATTAAAAGTGAAAAGGAATTACAACAATTTACAGAGAAACATAGGGTAGAGGAGCTGATATGATGAGAGGAAATCTTACTTATTATTTCATCGTAAATCCGCTAATCATCTTTCTTGTTTACGCCCTTTCACCTATCTTGTTTCACAAAGAAAAATATATAAATATGAAAGATGCACTAGGAATACTTTTAGTTTACTATGTGCTAATTAGCGGGTATTACCTTATGGATGTTATAAGTGAAAGAATGAAGAAAAACGGTAAAGACAAATAAAAAGTTTTAGTACATAAAAACAGATGGAGGATAACAAAATGACCGAAAGTGAAATGAAATTCAGGGATACGACGATTCGTAACTTTTTCGATAAAGAGGACCGTCTAAAATCGATTCCAGGTCAAAAGAAGAAAAAACTAGTATTGTTAGATCATTTAGTTAGCAAGTTAAATACTGAAAATCAATATACAGAAACAGAAATTAATACATTTATAAAACAATATCATGATGATTTTTGTACAATTAGACGCGAGTTTATTGTGCATGGGTTTATGGATCGAGAGGATAATATGTACCGTATAAACGGGAGAGAAGTGTGGACGAAGTGGGAGGAGTTAAAATAATGAATCAGCGGGGAAATCCCCACTGATTACGAGTTTAAGCTAGTTGTGCATTTTTTTTTAGTAAGTCTAAGAACTCTTCAATATTTAAACTTGTAATGTATCCCAACGTTATATATTCATCTTCATAGTAAAATATTATTTTTTTATCAAAGATTCTTTTCTTCGTTTCTATAGATACAATTTTTTTATACTCGAATTCGGCAATGAATGTATTTTTAGACTTTCCATAAAAGAGAAGCCTTCTATCAGTAGCCAGTAGCATGCCTGGATGCGGAACTTTATGCGTAATCATATAGCCAGTAAGTGAACAATTTAAAGTAGATATAATAACTTCGTCTTTATGTAATAGTTGTTTTGCAGCTGTTAAAATTGGATTCATTGTATACATTCCTTTTATTTCGATATATGAATATTGTATCAAGAGTAAAAAAATTCTCAATATGTAATATTGCATATTGAGCGTTTTATAGTTGTAATATTATTTTTAAAAAGAAAAAGTACGAGGTGATTCAATGATACGGTTAGCAAAAGAGGTTGATGCAGAATCAATTATAGATATTAGAAAAGAAATTATATTATCGGAAACTACTACAAAGTTTTTCATAGTATCTCCAAAGAAATTACCAAATGATATGAATGCAGAAAGAGAAAAGATACGGAAAAGTAATGAAAAAGGTAATCTTTACATAGTTTATGAAGTAGATAAAAAAGTGGTTGGCTTTTTAATTTTCAATCGATATGAACTAGAACGCTTACGACATGCAGGTACAATGGGAATGGGGATTAGGGAGGCGTACTGTAATCAAGGCATTGGTACGAAACTAATTGAATTTCTTATTAGTTGGGCTAAAGAGCAGAAGGGTTTAGAGAAAATTTGTTTAGGCGTAGTTTCTGTTAATGATAGAGCGATTAAGGTGTACAAACGTATGGGATTTGTAGAAGAAGGAAGACAAAGAAAACAAATTAAATATGAAGATGGATCGTATGGAGATGACGTATTGATGGGTTTTTATATAGATTAAAATTTGATTTTATAAAGGACGTATTAATAAGCTGATGTATATACGTAATGTTATGTACATCTTTTTTTATGCCTACTGTAAACTTCTAAAAGTAGTATAAACTCTCCTCCCATTAACAGACTTTTCCCTATGTATAATATTAATATAGTAAAATCATAACAACCCATATTGCAGTTTCCAATAATATACTATATAATCAGTTTAAGAAAACGTTTTCATGCAAAGGGGGAGAATTTCGTGTCGACTATAGAGGACGTGGCGAAATTAGCGGGGTTATCAAGGACAACGGTTTCTAGGGTGATTAATAATCATCCATATGTTTCAGATGAGAAGAAAAAAAGGGTTCAATTAGCAATGAAGCATTTAGGTTTCGTTCCTAATTCTGCGGCGAGAAGGCTTCGTAAACAAAAGACGGAAACAATTGCGGTGCTAGTTCCAAGGATTACAAATCCTTTCTTCAGTCGATTTATTGAAGCAATCGAGATTGCTGCTTCTGAACATAAATATAAACTGATTATTTGTCAAACAAGATATTTACCGGAAAAAGAGATGGAGTATTTACAATTATTATCTACGAAACAAGTAGATGGGATTATTCTATGTTCACTAGAAAATCCTTGGGAAGATGTAGAGCCATACTTACAGCACGGTCCAATCGTGTTATGTAATGAATATATTGAGGAAGCAAATGTTCCAACAGTGAAGTTTGATCATGCGCAAGGAGCATACATAGCTGCTAAGCATGTGTTAGAACAAGGATATCGTAATCTTATTTTTTGTCGTGGTAACGAAACCAAAGTGGTTAGCCAGCAGCGAAAAATGGGCTTTTTACGTGCAATAACTGAGAAGAGCCGCCAAGTAGAAGCGATCGATTTTCTTGAAAACGCTTTCGCTTGGGATGATGGAAAGAGAATATTCCATGAAGTATTAAAGGACAAAAAAAATCCTACCGCGATTTTGGCAGGAGGCGACGAGGTTGCAGCTGGAATCATTTCAGAGGCAAAACGCCATGACTGGAGCATTCCAGATGATCTCGCTGTTATCGGTTTTGATAATCAAATATTATCACAGATTACTGAGCCAGGTATTACGACAATTGAACAGCCAATCGATGAGATGGCCCGAAAAGTTGTCGACCTGATGATGGATAAAATCCATACGAAAAATTATCGACAAAAAGAATTGTATGAGTTTGAATTGGAGCTCTTGGTGAAAGGTTCAACGATGAAGAAGGATACGATGTTATTAGCCTAGTAGACTATGTCTGCTAGGTTTTTTTATGTTCATAAATTACTATTCTTCGTGAACGCAGTCATCACATTTGTTATGGTATGCTTCGTGCTGCTCATCAATTTCTTTCCCACAGTGCGCACAAGTTTTCGTCGGTAAATTTCTGAAAAACTCCATTGGTTGATCGATCATGTCAATCCCTCCATTTCCATTTCTCACTATCATTGTATTAGTACAAAAAACAAAAGTCAACAACTGTTTTATAACAAAATGAAAATTAATGAAAAAGTTTAGGAAATGGATTATAGTTAACAATGTAGAATGTAAGTGAAACATGCATTCCTACTCGGTTTTAGAAAGGATGGATACATATGAAAATGACTGTTGTCGGCTTTTGGGGCGGCTTTCCAGAAGCGGGAGAAGCAACGTCGGGGTATTTGTTTGAACACGATGGTTTTCGTTTACTTGTCGACTGTGGTAGTGGTGTACTAGCACAGCTTCAAAAATATATAACACCATCTGATATAGATGCAGTTGTACTGTCACACTATCATCATGATCATGTTGCAGACATTGGGGTATTGCAATATGCGAGATTAATTACAAGTGCGACAAAGGGACAACTACCGGAATTACCAATATACGGTCATACGTTTGACGAGAATGGCTTCCATTCTTTAACACATGAACCGCATACGAAAGGAATCGCGTACAATCCAGAAGAAACACTTCAAGTTGGACCGTTCTCGATTTCATTTTTAAAAACTGTTCATCCTGTTACCTGTTTTGCGATGCGTATTACAGCTGGTAGTGACGCTGTCGTATATAGCGCGGATTCCAGTTATATTCCTGAATTTATTCCATTCACAAAAGATGTTGATCTTTTCATTTGTGAGTGTAATATGTATGCACATCAAGAGGCGGCGAAAGCAGGGCATATGAATAGTACAGAAGTAGCAAGTATTGCGAAAGATGCGAATGTAAAAGAACTTTTATTAACGCACTTACCGCATACAGGAAACCCATCTGATTTAGTAACAGAAGCAAAACAAATTTTCAGTGGCCATATTACGCTAGCGCATAGTGGTTACATCTGGAACTCATGAGGTGATACGATGTTATTTATTGATAATAAAGGGATTACAGATCCTAGAATAAACTTAGCGATTGAAGAATATTGTGTGAAGAATTTAGATATTAACGAAACATATTTACTGTTCTATATTAATGAACCTTCTATTATCATTGGTAAAAACCAAAACACAGTAGAAGAAATTAATGCAGATTACGTAAAAGAACAAGGTATCCATGTCGTTCGTCGTCTATCAGGCGGAGGCGCAGTATATCACGATTTAGGAAACTTAAACTTTAGCTTTATTACGAAAGATGATGGAGACAGTTTCAGCAACTTCAAAAAATTCACAGAGCCTGTAACGAAAGCGCTTGGCAAATTAGGCGTAAATGCAGAACTAAGTGGTCGTAACGACATTTTAGCTGAAGGTAGAAAAATTTCAGGTAACGCGCAGTTTTCAACGAAAGGTCGTATGTTCAGTCACGGTACGTTACTATTTGACTCTGAAATCGATCACGTCGTATCAGCGTTAAAAGTAAAAATGGATAAGATCCAATCAAAAGGAATTAAATCAATCCGTAGCCGCGTTGCGAACATTACAGAATTTTTAAACGAAAAAATGACGACAGAAGAGTTTAGACAACTTCTTCTAGAAACAATTTTCGAAGGGGAAACAGAAATTCCAACGTATGAATTAACAGAAAATGATTGGAAAGAGATCCACAAACTTTCTGAAGAACGTTATCAAAATTGGGATTGGAACTACGGAAAATCTCCAAAGTTCAACTTACAACATTCACACCGCTTCCCAGTTGGCCAAGTTGACGTTCGTCTTGAAGTGAAAAAAGGAACAGTAACAGAATGTAAAATTTACGGTGACTTCTTCGGCTCACTAGATGTACATGACATTGAAGAGCGTCTAACAGGTGTACAATTTGATAAAGATGCATTCACTGTAGCTTTAGAAGGCGTAGATATCGCGCGTTACTTCGGTAATATTACAACAGAAGATTTCTTACATTTATTCTTCTAAAAATGAGGGAGGCTGCCGTAACTGGCAGCCTCTTTTTTGGGCGTAAATTGTCGGTAAGTCGATACAATTTCACTCACCATAAAATCACAGGACATTTGCCCCTCATAAAGGAATATATATATCCAAAAGGAGGCGGATCGAAATGAAAAGGGTAATGTACGTCGTATTACTACTCAGTTTCGTCATCGGAATGACAGCGTGTAACGATGAAACGTCCTCAAGTCGCACACTTTTATCTATTGGAAAACCAGCGAAAGATAATGTCATATATTTTACACATACAGATAACAGGCGATAGATAGATGATATACGAACTATGTTTCAAAATAAGGAATGGAAAAGAAATGGAGCGTTTAGTACGGTGAATAAAACGCCAGATCTTGTCTTGTCGATAGACGAGGACAATAAAGGAATGCCAACGTTATATGTTACATTGTTCTTTCATGAAAATGGAGCGGATGCAATCAACTTGTATGGGGAGTATACGAGCTTGAATAAAGAGGAACTAGAAAAACTTAGTGAAAAGATGAGTGCATATTATCCTGAAATGATTTTAGCCTTCGTTTCATAATTTATTAACACACGAAATTCCCGTATCCTTCCAAAGTGAATCAACAGGAGGTGATCGTTGTATATGCAATTAATGGAATATCACTTGCTACTTTAATTTTCTTTTAATATAATTAATTTAGAATTTTTAAATATTCTAAATTTTATAAAGGTGGGGTTTGTGTGAATCTCGTTCAATCTTTGGCTGAAACGGCGAAAAAGAAGGGGGATAAACCGGCTTATATATTTATGGATCAGTCGGTCTCGTATGACCAATTAAACAAAATGGTCACAAGGTTTTCTAGCAATTTAGCAGCAATGGGCATTGGAAAAGGGGACAATGTCGCATTAGTTGTTGGAAATTCACCACATTTTTTGGTCGGTTTATACGGAACAATGAAAGCTGGAGCAACTGTCATTCCAGTTAATCCAATTTATACAGCAGACGAAATGCATTATATTTTACAAAATGGAGATGTAAAAACAATCATCGTACTCGACGTCCTTCTACCTGTTATACAATCTCTTACAACAAGACTTCCTTCACTTGAAAACATCATCATATGCGAAACCTCATCAGATTTTAACCATACAGAAACCGAAAAAATGAAAACGTTTACGAGAATGATAGGGGCTGGAGATTTAACTTACGAAGGCCCAGATCTAGATGAAGAAGATGTAGCGGTTATTCTATACACTTCAGGCACAACTGGAAAACCGAAAGGCGCTATGTTAACACATAAAAATTTATATAGTAATGCGAGCGATGTGGCGTCGTATTTACAATATACGGCTGATGATCGCGTCGTTGCGGCACTGCCGATGTTCCATGTATTTTGCTTAACAGTAGCAGTAAATGCGCCAATTGTGAACGGAGCAACTATTTTAATGTTACCGAAATTTAGTCCGAAAGAAGTATTCCGTATTTGTCGCACGTACGAGCCAACGATTTTTGCTGGTGTACCGACAATGTACAATTATTTATATTTATTTGAAGAAGCAAGCGCAGAAGATGTGAAGACGCTTCGCCTTTGTATTTCAGGTGGTGCATCAATGCCTGTTGCTCTTCTGCAAAACTTTGAAAAACGATTTGATGTAATTGTTTCAGAAGGATACGGTTTATCAGAAGCATCACCAGTTACTTGTTTTAACCCGCTAGATCGTCCGCGTAAACCTGGATCAATCGGTACAAATATTTGGCATGTAGAAAATAAAATTGTGAATGAACTTGGGGAAGAAGTACCTGTTGGCGCAGTCGGTGAATTAATCGTTCGCGGACCTAACGTTATGAAAGGATATTATAACGCGCCGGAAGATACAGCTGCGACATTGAAAGACGACTGGCTGTATACAGGTGACTTAGCGAAAATGGATGAAGAAGGTTACTTCTATATCGTTGATCGTAAAAAAGATATCGTCTTAGTTGGCGGTTATAACGTATACCCTCGTGAAGTAGAGGAAGTATTATATACACACGAATCTGTAGCAGAAGTTGTCGTAATTGGCGTTCCTGATGAAAACTTAGGAGAAGCAGTGCGAGCTTACGTCGTTCTAAAACAAGCTAACGTAACAGAAGAGGAACTTATGCATTATTGCAAGTTACATTTAGCGAAATATAAAGTGCCAATGAGTATCGAATTTTTAACAGAGTTACCAAAGAATACGACAGGTAAATTGTTAAGAAGAGCTTTGAGAGAAAAAGCGATACAAGTATAAAAATAGGGGCAACCATCTTTATGAAGATGGTTGCCTTTGTATTTTTTAGAATTGGTTAAGCTATAACCCCATATATTTAAACCGTAATATGACTAATAAGGAGGAGATATACGTGGAGCAAAAGGAATTACGTTTACGGAGAGTTCAATACCTTATTTGTGACATTATGGATGAAATGAATTCTGAAAATGAGAAGAAAAACTTAGAAATTTTGCAGCAAGTAATCGATCATCTTTCAGGTGCAATAGGTGATTTAGTCGATCCATCAAGCTCGTATTCTATTGATTATTTGGAAAGAAAAGTTCACACGGCGCATTATTTACTTTTTAATAACGAGCGGAAGGCGTACTTATGTAGGAAATAGTATTATTAATTTTATTTGACATTGATAATCATTATCAATATGATAGTTATGTTGGGTATATTCATATAAAAGGAGATGTCGTATTGATAATGATTAAGAAAAAATATGTTAATGCGTTCGTTATAGCAGCAACTTTAGCAGTTCCATTCAGTGGTATTATGGCACCGATTGCGAAAGCAGAAGCGGCAGTAGAAATGAAAGTAAATAGCAAACTAGCAGATGGCACATATGACGTTATTTTAAAGACTTATAAAGATCAAACGAATGATACATCAGTTGCGTCTACATATTTAAAAAATGCAAAAGTAACCATTCAAGGTGATAAAAAAATCGTTACGCTAACAGTTCAAGATAGTAGCTATTTTCAGTATCTTAGAGTAGAAGATCCAAATAAAGTAGGGACATTCCATGATGTAAAAGTAATCTCCGAAGATAAAACGAATAACGGTACGAAAGTTGTTCAATTTGAAATTGGGGAGTTCTCGAAAAAATATAATATGCAAATGCATATATTAATTCCAGCAATTAAATATGATCATAAATATCAACTGCAGTTTGAAATTGATGCGAGTACAATTAAAAAGGAATCTAAATTCCCAGATGTACCAGCTTGGGCACAAGAGTCAGTTCAATATTTAGTAGATAAAGGAGCAGTGAACGGTAAGCCAGATGGTACATTTGCTCCGGCTGAAAATATCGATCGTAGTTCAGCTGCAAAAATATTAGCAACTGTTTTAGGGTTAGAAATTAAGAAAGATGCGAAGCCATCATTCCGTGATGCACA
Source organism: Bacillus sp. IBL03825 (assembly GCF_024712505.1). Classification (NCBI taxonomy): domain Bacteria; kingdom Bacillati; phylum Bacillota; class Bacilli; order Caryophanales; family Bacillaceae; genus Bacillus; species Bacillus sp. IBL03825. Next base: position 1,103,867 of record NZ_JAMXKE010000001.1, read on the forward strand.
AAATCACTGGGCTACACCGTACATCGCAGCTGTTGAAAAAGCAGGTATTGTAAAAGGTGATGAGAAGGGTAACTTTAATCCGAGCGGGTTAATTAACCGTGCATCAATGGCTTCTATGCTAGTAAATGCATATAAATTAGAAAGAAATGAAAATATGAAACTACCAAAAGAATTTGCTGACTTAAACAATCATTGGGGTGCGAAGTATGCCAATATTTTAATCCAAGAAAATATTTCAATTGGAACAGATAATGGCTGGGCTCCAGATAAAGCAGTAAGCCGCGCAGAAGCAGCACAATTTATTGCGAAGACGGATAAGTTGAAGAAATAAATTGAAACGTATACTAGATTTAGCATAAATAAAAAAGGAAAATTTGCAGTTCAAATTTTCCTTTTTTGCATTGTTATATATTCCTCTTCATTAACTCCCCAACCTGCGTCGCAACATACTCAATATCATTATCAATTTCATCCAATACGTAAGATTCCAAAATGCCCATGACAGCTGTTCCTAAAAATTTTAAAACGATGTGTGTATCAATGTTTTTATTTACTGACGTATTCGTGTTTAGTTTTTTCGCTAGTTCCCCCATGATGAACGTTAGGAACTTTTTCTGAAACGATAATGTGCTGTTGCTTCTAAATAACGATGCGAAAAATGGTTTGTGTTCTTTGAAGTATTCAAACCATATGACAGTTCCTTCTATATAGCCTTTTGTTTGTTTTATATCGCATATTTCTCTTAATTGATTTAAATGGTCGTCCACAATTTTGTCTAATAAATTGTATTTATCTAGGTAGTGTAGGTAGAAAGTTTTTCTGCCGATGTTTGCTTTTTCTGTAATGTTTTTTACTGTAATTTCATCAAAGCCATCTTCAATTAACATTTCGATAAATGCGGATTGAATGGCGTTTTGTGATTTTATAATTCTTCTATCGATTTTCTCCATATAATGTTCCTCCGTTATTGATACACATATTTCGTTATGTGTGTATTATCACCCAAATGCGCAAATGTGGTCATTGAAACAAGTGGTTGCTCGCTTTATTATAAATATATACGTGAGTATTAACTCTCACAAGTGTAAATTTAAAATACAGTAAGGGTGGTTTTATATATGGCAGTTACGAAGAGAAATGTACGTTTTTATGCAAGAGGATTACAAGTTGCAGGTATTTTAAATATTCCTGTAGGTGCTGAGGAAAAGAAACAAAATGCAGCGATTGTTTGTGTGCATCCAGGTAGTAGCTGTAAAGATCAAACAGCAGGATTGTATGCGGAGAAATTAGTAGAACAAGGTTATGTAACGCTTGCGTTTGATGCATCGTATCAAGGTGAAAGTGAAGGTGCACCGAGATATATGGAAGAACCAGCTGCGCGCGTTGAAGATATTCGCTCAGCGGTAGATTATGTAACTACTCTTCCTTATGTAGATGAAGAACGTATCGGTGTGTTAGGTGTTTGTGCGGGCGGAGGATATGCGGTAAGTGCTGCGATGACAGAGCGCCGTATTAAAGCAGTTGGCACGGTCGTTGGTGCAAATATCGGCCGATTAAATCGTGAAGCTGATCCAATTGGGGTGTTAGAGGCAATTGGTAAACAACGTACTGCTGAAGCACGCGGAGCAGAGGCGATGATTACAAACTGGATTCCTAAAAATGAGGAGGAATTAAAGGCAGCAGGTATGACGGATATAGATATTGTAGAAGCAGTTCAGTACTATACAACACCGCGAGGGCAAAGTGTTAACTCTCCAAATAAGTTAAACTTTACGAGTATGGGATCGGTAATTGGTTTTGATGCGTTCCATTTAGCAGATACATTATTAACACAGCCGTTGCAAATTATTGTCGGCAGCAAGCAAGGCGCATTCGGTTCTTATAAAGATGGTCATGAGCTTTATGAGAAAGCAGCATCAGAGAAAAAAGATTTACTTGTTGTGAAAGGTGCGAGTCATTACGATTTATACGACCAACCAGAACCAGTAAAAATTACAGTTGAAAAATTAACAAGTTTCTATAACGAAAATCTGTAAAAGTAATTTTGACTTGAATTGCACCTCTAATTGTTAGGTTTGCATCTAGCGGTTAGAGGTTTTTATTGTGAAGATTGCTGTGCTTAATATTTACGTTAAACGTGCATAACAAGATATAATAGAAGAAATTACTAAGGAGGCTAGCAGTGAAAAAATTTCGTTATTTCAATATATTTACTATTTTAATTGTATACACACTACTCATGTTTTACATCGGTTGGAACGGCTGGGTTTGGCTTAGTAGGGTGTTTGGCTGGGAATCTTGGGGATATTACGCTTTCGTAGTCGGTTTTATTTCATATGCGTACATTCTCGTGCAAGTGTTTAAGTTCTTGCCATTTCTACGAACAATAGGTTCAATTTGGTTTGCGGTCATACAATACGCGCTTATGTTGTTGCCACTTGCTGATATTACAGTTTTCCTTCTACAGTTTTCAATGGAGAAAGAGACCGCAATTATTTGGACAGGAACGGCCGTGTTACTTGCGTTCATCTTCATTTTTGCATATGGAGTATTCAACGCATATAGCCCAGTAGTAAGAAAATATGAGGTGCACATCCCGAAAAAAGTAGAGGGACGTAAAAGCTTACGCATTGCGATGGCTTCGGATATGCATTTCGGTAAATTATCTGGCGTTTCGCATTTAAAAAGACTTGTCCGTCATGTAAATGAGATGGAGCCTGATATTATTTTACTGCCAGGAGATATTATCGATGATCATCCAGGTGTGTTCATTCAAAAAAATATGGGACCAATTATGAAACAAATGAAAGCTCCACTAGGCGTATATGGTGTGTTAGGAAACCACGAATATTACGGACGAGCGGTTCCTGAATTTTTACAAGAGATGGATAAGATTGATATTCGTATTCTGTTAGATGAAGTGATTACAATTGAAGATGATTTTTATATCGTTGGAAGAAGAGATAAAACAGAGCGTGATCGTCAAAGCTTTGAAAGTTTAATGAGTACGGTAAATAAATCTATGCCAGTTATCGCAATGGATCACCAACCATTTGAGTTGAAACAAGCAGCGGATGCTGGCGTCGATTTACTATTATCCGGCCACACGCACCGCGGACAAATGGCGCCGAATCATATTGTAACGAGAAGAATGTACGAATTAGACTGGGGATACGCACAAAAAGGTGCATTCCACGCAATTGTTTCTTCTGGTTTCGGATTCTGGGGACCACCGCTTAGACTTGGCAGTAGATCAGAGATTGTACAGGTGGAAGTTACGTTTGAATAGTGTTATAAAATTTTACTTATTTAGAAGTAGAATCACATACGCATTAAGCTGAAAATTTCATCCGTTACTAGAATTTGAAGTGTAAAAAGAGGATTATACATGACTAATATGTATAATCCTTTTTTGTTTCGCAACCGCGCCCGTTACTTAAATAAAATTTCAATTAGTTGTAGTGGATGTGCATTAATTAGTCCATGGACAATAATAATTGCCCATACTTTGCGATAACGTGCCCACAAATATCCGAGGAATAGACCTACGATACCAAGGTTCACAATAACTGTAGCTGTATCAATATCCCAATGACCAGAGCCATGTAATGCGATATGCCAGCTCGCCCATAACAATGATGTAAGAAGAATAGCTGGCCAAGTGCCTAGTAATAATTCCAAACGTGTTTGCAACCAAACCCTATAAAAAAACTCTTCCAGTACACTATTTATAAGAAAGCCTACAAGTAAAATTAATATTAAAACTATGGGTTCCATTTTAGCCGAAACAAATGGTGTAGAGAATGTAGAAAAGAAGTTGAAGTACCCCCATATTATAATGACAATAAGTGGTGTAAAACGATACCATTTATGATTTTCTATTGATTTCATAGATTTCAGTCTCTCTTTTTGGGGATTACTTTTATAAAACAAAAGAAGCATGAATGGGGTGAATAATAATAAAATGATTTTAAATATCATAAACCAAAATTGTAATGCCATCCCTTCAAAGTTCGTGGTGAGAAGACTAATTGTGAAGAGGGATCCGCTCAAGAACAAGACAATAGCTTGAATCATGATGCGCCTTTGTTCAAACTGTTGAAGAGGATTATAGTTTTTATGATGAAACGGTAAGAAACGGATAAGGAGTATACCGATCATAACAGGGACCCACTTGTGCCAAAAAGGCATCGTGTCCTTATGATCTCCACTATAACGAATATTTGTTTCGCCAATCCATATAAGCCAAAGGGATGAAAGCAAAATGACAAGTACACATAATCCACCAATTAACTGCCCTATTTTTGGAAAATAACTGTCCATAGATTCCCGACCTTTCGTACTATAACTGTAAAACTAGTTTTTTCTAAAATCATACGTGTCCGTCTCTACATGTAATTTATGTTTATTAATCATCACTGTATGATTGTCTAACCACTGTACAGTTGCATCTTCTTCACGATAATTCCAGTATATATTTTTCGTGTTCATAAATTTTTTATTATTTGCTACAAGCTCTCCTCTTATAGCAAAACTAGTCGTTGCGCCGCCATTATGCCTGTATATATGTAAAGTATACGTTTTATCTGGCGAGTGTATGGATTGAATCTTTTCACCGCCTGAAACCCCAGATAAAGTGAAGAATTTCCAATATCCTAAACTAATTAATAAAATAATGATGAATAGAATGGTGAAGAAAACCTTTTTCATGTTTCCCCTCTTTCCCTTAACGGCCATACTTGTATTAAATCAAAGAAGAATAAAACTGGCAATGTTATCCTTTTTATCGCCGGAATATGTACGTTTCTATTTCTAGCGTCCTGTTCACGATTTGGAATGAAAGTCCCCATATTTTTCAATAAAAAAAGGCTCCATATAAGGAGCACTCAATAAAAAATGAATTAAAAGAAATAACAGAAATAACAGACATGTATAATATACAATATTAAAAACTAAACATCAATATATTTGGATTTAATATTTATATTGATGTTGATTTCATAAAAGAAGTACGATTATAAGACTAGGCTGAAATAAAGGGGGATTATAAGTGATCATATCAGATGTACTATACGGTGAGTTTGAAGTAGATCGAGTAGTAGAAGAATTAATTTTAAGTAAGTCTGTGCAAAGGCTGAAAGGTATTCATCAAGCCGGTGCAAGTTATTTAATGAACGAGAAATGGAATGTAACGCGCTTTGATCATTCAGTTGGCGTTATGTTGTTAATTAAGAAACTTGGTGGTTCAGTAGAAGAACAAATTGCTGGTTTACTGCATGACGTATCACATACTGCTTTTTCCCACGTGATTGATTACGTTTTTCATAATGAGGATGAAAGTTATCATGAGGAGATATTTAGTTCTGTTGTGAAAAACTCAGAAATTCCAGCGATTCTTTCAAAGTATGGTTATAACTATGAAGATATTTTGTTAGATGATTCGAAGTGGACGTTACTGGAAAGGTCAGCACCAGAATTATGTGCAGACCGAGTGGATTATACGTTACGAGATATGTATACATATGGGTATATTCCGTTAGAAGAAGTTCACAGTTTTTTAGAGGATGTCGTCGCTGTAGATGGGAAAATGGTTCTTCAAAGTATCAAAATGGCTGAGTGGTTTACAGAAACGTATTACAAAGAAGTAATCGATTTCTTTATGAAGCCAATGAATATTTACGGAAATGATATGTTAGCGAAAACGTTAAAGTTAGCTCTTCATAAAACGATTATTCATGCAGATGATTTCCTTCTTGAAGATGATGAGCTTATTTCGAAATTGCAGCAATGTAGTGATCCAGAAGTACATGCTTTATTAAGCAAAGTTCATCCGAATGTAAAAGTAAAAGAAGATAGAAACGATTATGATTTGTATCAGAAAAATAAAGTCCGTCTTATTAATCCTCCATTACTTCGTGAAGGCGAAGTTGTTCCATCATCTGTCGTATCGGAAAAAATAAAACAGATGAGTGAGGTCGCTTATGAAAAAGCGGTGAGAGGGATGTATGTGAAAGTGATTTCGGATTAAAAAAGGAGAGCATCACTTTGCTCTCCTTTTTCTCATTAATAATCAAACCAATTCCAAACCTCAATATCTCCAAGAGTCGCATAACGCACGTGCGGTGAGTTTTGTAATTTTAATAACTCTTTCGACGGACCAGTAATGACAATGCCGTATACTTTTACACCGTTATCTTTTACATACTGATAGCGCTTATCTAAGTTCAGATCTTTTTCACGAGTCCGAGTAGCTTCACTCACAGTTTCTTTATTTATAGAAAGAATACGCATCATTTCGATTACTTCATCTTCTTTTGTCTTCGGTTGTTCTGCTTCACTATCAGGGAGATTTATATGTTCTGGAAATCCAATCATTTCTCCGCGATGCAGGATAAAATCATTTTCATTTATTCTTTCTTGCCCTGTGTCTAAAGCGTACCATATAGGAGTCGGTGGCATTTCTTGTGCTTCAAATGCGCTATATAGAATTGATTCTAATTCTTGTAAAGCGTAAGGTTTGTCAAACGATAGCGCTACTTCTGCAACGGTTCCCTCATGTACCTTTCCAAGTGTATCCCACACTTTTTTAGATGATTCTTTCAAAGAAGCATCTTCCTTGATTTTAGGATGAACAAAGGAAAGTTTTTTTGAATAGGCTCTGTTTTCCCAAGATTGATTTGTGACAGTTACAGATGATAAGAAACTACTCATTGTTACTGTACCAATTGAAAATTCTTTTTTGCCGATTGTTTTATATAAATTCATTTCAGTCTCTGTACGGAAGAAGGGTTTAACCTTCGTATTTCCTCCAGCGGAACGACTATTTGGCATTGTTGCTTCTAGTGCGAGTGCTGGAATCTCATCTACTTCAGCTAAGTTTTTCATATTATAGAAGTAAAAAGAAGATGAAAAATGACCAATAAAATAGATTGCTATACAAACGGCAAGGACAAAACTAACGGTTTGCCAACGCTGTTTCCATTTTATTTTCCAAAATGAGATTTTAAGATTTCGTGATGGTAGTCTTTTCTTTATCGGTTCACTGTTCGAAAGCAACGCATCTAAGTAAGCTTCACATTCTTCACATGTCTCAATATGATTTTCTAACTCTTCCTGTTCATCATGCGTAAGTGTTCCATTTTCGTACTTCTTCCATAGTTTTTTAAACTTTGTACAACCCATCCCTATCACTCCTTTATGCTTTTCGTTTCTTTTCGTCCCCGGTGTAATTCAATTTTTACTTTCGCTAGTGAGAGACCAGTCATTTCGGCTATTTCCTTATACGAGAATTCGTAGTAATCTCGTAGTAGTAACACATTGCGTCTTTCAAGAGGAAGAGCAGATAAACTGTCTAACCAACTAGCAATCTCGTGTTTTACGAAATAAGAGTGCTCTGTACTTGGTACGTTTGGTAAATGGAATTCTGCAATTGTCGTTGTTTTATATCTTTTTTCTTTTCGATACCAATCGATAAAGGCGTTGTAGGCAATCGTAAATAACCAAGGCCTAATTTCTTCTCCTTTATAATAGTCAATATGGACGAGCATTCGATAAAATGTTTCTTGCATGAGATCTTCCGCGTAGTGGGAATCTCCGGTTAGGGAGAGAAGATAGCGAAATAAATCTTGCATATGTTCGGAGTAAATTTCTTCTAATGATTGTTTGCGTTTCACTACATTTCCCTCCCTTCATAAATAACAACGAAATACATATAAAAAAGTTACAATTTTTTATGGAATTATAGTAAAAAACGTCAAGAATTGGATAGGATTCTCTTTTATCATAATACATATAAGGCGGGTGAACAGAGATGGAAAGCTATGAAACACAAATTCAAAGGTCAATTGATTATATTGAGGAAGATGTAATGGAAAAACAGACGCTGCGTAATTTAGCACGTATTGCAGGTTTTTCTGAGTCGCATTTTCATCGTGTATTTCAGGCGTTAGTAGGTGATACAGTAATGGAGTATGTTCGAAAGAGGAGGTTAGCCCGGGCAGCTTATCAACTTTCTCATACGGATGAAAAAGTTATTGATATCGCGTTTGAGCATGGCTTTCAATCTCACGAAACGTTCACGAGAGCCTTTAAAAAAATATTTCAGATGACACCAAGTGAATATCGAAAACAAGAAATTGAAACACCGATGTATTACAGCGTGAATGTAAAACAAAGAAAATTAAATCCGTATTTAGGAGGCATACAAATGGAATATCGTATTGTAAATAAACCAGAATTTTTAGTGGCGGGTTATGAACTGAAGACGACAAGTAAAGAAGGGAAAAACCATCAAGACATCCCAGCATTTTGGCAAGAATATTTACAGAAAGATCTTGGAACAACAATTCCGAATCGTAAAGATACGAGCCAATGGGTAGAGCTTGGATTATGTACTGATTTTAATTTAGAAACGGGCGACTTCACTTATATTATCGGAATGGAAGTTACAAGCTTTGAAAATGTACCAAATGAAGTTGCGAAGCGTACTTTCCCAGCGGCGACATATGCTGTATTTACAACGCCGAAAGTTCCTCATGACGAAATGGTATCGTCTATCCACCAAACGTGGAATGCGGTATTTTCAGAATGGTTCCCGCATTCAGGATACGAACATTGCGGCGTTAATGAATTTGAACTATACGATGAGCGTTCCCATGCAGATAAAAGTGAGTTCGCTCAAATTGAACTTTGGATACCGGTAAAGAAGAAATAATAGGAGGAAAAGCGAGCCGCTGAGTGGTTCGCTTTTTTCATATAGGTTGCTATATTTGATGATTTTTGTCGGTAAGTCGATATATCTTGAAAACCGCGGATATATTTTGAGTTGCTCCGATATATTTGAAAAATCACCGATATAATTTCACTTACCTCTGAACTCCGCCAAAAAAAAGACGCCACATAGCGTCTTTTCTACGAATGAAACGGGAACACAAGTATAATCGTTGTTCCTTTTCCAAGTTCGCTATCAATAGAAATCGTTCCGTTATGAGCATGAACGAGCTGTTTCGTAATGGCGAGGCCAAGCCCCGTTCCGATGTTGCTTTCTTCTGTATTTGTTCCTCTGTAATATCGCTCAAATAGAAGTTCTTTCGTTTTGTCATCCATTCCTTTTCCATTATCTGAAATAGAGAGTGTAAATGAAGTAGCGTTTTGGGAAAGTTTTACGCTCACATTTGTCGTTTCATTATTATGTTTTACAGCGTTTACGAGTAAGTTTTCGATAATACGCTGGAACCATTTTTCTTCAATGAAATATTGAATTTTATTTGAGCTCGGTACGAATTCAATATTTTGATTTTGAAGTGTTGGATTATTAATAAATTGTAATAATACTTTTTGGACGAATTGATTCATTTCAATGTTTACGTGCTGCGCAGGAAGACTGTTATTTTTTAATTGATACGTTAAGCTTAAGTCATCGATTAATGTCGTCATATATTGAGATTTCTCTTTCATAACGCTGCCGAATTGTTGAATGTCGCGATCAGTCCAGTTGTACTGCTGTGATTCTAGTAATAATGCGTAGCCATATATAGAACTAAGTGGTGTTTTTAAATCATGTGTGAGACCGGTAATCCATTCTTCACGTGTTTGCTGCAGTACTTGCCTCATTGCATCATTTTTTTTGAGTGTAATAGAAAGGTGCTCTAGTGAATTTGTTACATCACTAAATAAGCGGAATGACCATTTTTCTTTCCCAGATCGCCGGAACCTGACAGGTTTCCCTTTTTTACTAACAGGCTCTTCGTACTTTCCACCAGCTATATTTTTAAGCCAGCGCATCGCATGGAGTAACGGTTTTCCAAATTTATTACCGTACCAAATAGAAAGAATGACTAAATAAACAAATACGATAAGAAGGATTAATCCGCATCCGATTAGAAACTTTTTAGTAAATACATCGTCTATTTCATCATCTGGATAGTAGTACTCATTTTTGGCAGTTACAACAAGAAGATGATTGCTATTTGTTTCGTAAAAGCTAGACGTGTTTTCTTTATGATTCCACGGTTCCTTTTCGCTAAGAGCAGCTTGTATGGCAGAAAACGTTTTTTTCTTTCCAGCTGGATAGGAGAATACTTCTTCGCCATCACTATTAAAGATTTGAAGTGCTGCTTTTTCTTTAGAAAGTAACTGTTTTTCTTCTTCTGTTAATGTGAACGAATCCGTAGATACAGACGGGTGCTCTTTCTGGATTGTTTTCAGTAATACATTGCTTTTTAACATACCGCCGTATATAACAAGTACGTTCTTTTCTTCTAGTTCAATTTCCCAATATGTAAATGTATAAGGGCTTTCTATATGATTCTGTATATACGAGAATAAAGATGTTTTCGTATAAGATGTCGGTACGTCAATCGGCGTATTAAAGTGATAGAGAACTTTTCCGTTTTCCGCTACAACTTGAATCCAATCATTTTTTTCTTTAATTAGGTCTTTTACTTCAGCTTTTAACGAAATATCGCCATCTTCTGAAGAGATATATTTTGAAATCATAAAATTATCAGCATCTGGAATATTCGGTTCGTATGAAGTACTAGTAACAAGGAAAATTAAATAAGTGAAAGCAGCTACTACAGCAAGCAGTAATGTAACTAAAACAAATACGTGTTGCATGATAAACTGGATAATAAGTCGTTTATTAAAATTCATATCGTCACCCTACTTTGTAATGAACTTATAGCCAAGTCCTCGAACGGTTTTTATATATTCTGGTTTACTTGGGTCTTGTTCAATTTTTTCACGTAGTTTTCGAATGTGAACCATAACGGTATTATCATCGCCATTATAGGCAGGTGCTCCCCAAACTTTTTCGTATATTTCTTCTTTCGAAAATACGTAGTTCGGATTCTCGCAAAAGAAGAGTAGTAGCTGAAATAGCTGGGCGGAACATTCGACAACATGTCCACCTACTGTAAGCTCTGCGGAATATCGATCAATTTCAAATCTACCAAATGAACTGAAGTTTGCTTTTTGTTCGTGTGGTACTGCTTGTTTCATATGTCTTCGGAGTTGTGCTTTCATACGAGCGACTACTTCAAGTGGATTAAATGGCTTCGTAATATAATCATCTGCACCGTGTGAAAATCCAGATATTTTATCTAAATCAGATGTTTTGGCTGTGAGGAAGAAAATAGGACAATCGGTTTTTTGGCGAATGATTGGACAAATATCAAAACCAGATTGTCCAGGAAGCATGACATCTAAAATAATTAAATCGTAATCGTTTTGCTCGGTGAGAGATAAAGCTATTTCAGCGGATGTTGCAGTTGTAATATGAGAAAAACCTTCTTTTTCAAGAATGGTAGTTAGTAATTGTAAAATTGCTGTTTCATCATCAACGAGCAAAATATTTGCTTCATACATAAAAATCCCTCCTAATTTCCTCGAATATCATATCATCTTTCTGTAACTTATGGAATTTTTAAGGAAATTTTAAGGTTTTCTTTCGCAAAAAATTAAGAATCAAATGATATGATAAAAGTAACATAGGGGAGGAGAAGAGTGTGAATCCGTTTCAAACGATGCGAGCTAGATATTTTTTAATTGTATTTGCACTATTAACTTTAGTTGCAAGAGTCAGTAATGAATTGATAGAAAATACATTTCATATGCAAAATTCTGCTTTTATAAATATTCTTATATTCTACATCCTTCCGATTACATGGATTTTTTATGAGTATAGAAAACACCGTGTTTCCTTTTCATTATTTGTTAATAAAAATGAAACATTTAACCTGGTGCAAGTTTTATACATTGCGATTATGTTATGCGTATTTAGTTACGGGTATCTTATTTTGTACATGTATAGCTTTGCGTGGATTACACCGGAATTTATTATGAACGCATTACGTGAACCGATTATAGATAGTACAGGGGGCTATGTATATCAAGTTATTATGGTCGTATTCATCGCACCAATTATTGGTGAATTTGTTTTTCGCGGATTTTTACTGCAACGCTTTGCAGCAAAATGGGGAACGAGTATAGCGATCATTGTAGTAGCGATGTTGTTTGCGTTGCTACATGTTGATTTCCTAGGCGCAGTTGTATTTAGCGTTGTACTATCGATCGTATATATTCGTACGAATAGTTTACTCATGCCAATTGCTATTCACATGTTAAACAATGCATTTGTAATCGGTGCTTCTTTTCTAATAAATAAAGAAGAGATAATGAGTTTTGCAGATTTCTCAAATTATACGACGTTCTTTCCAGGACTAATTATTTTTATAACGGGATTAAACTTAGTACTCATCTTTTTATTTGTTAACCGCAAATATTGGAGTAAAGAAATGCCAGCTATATATGTAGAGCAAGAAAAGAGTTTTTCAGATGTAGTGGGGGATAAAGTGAAACTATAATTAGCCATCATCAATCTGGCGTTTACGGACAGCTCGACTCTGACCTAACTTCTTTGCTCCAACTGAATTTTGATGTGGGAGTTTTACTGCCCGCAAATAGCGGGATAAATGAGATGAATAAGGCAATTGAAAGGGATGTATAAAATTATATGAATGAAACAATATCATCAAATAAGTTTTTTTATTTGATTTTGCTTAGTATTGTGCTGATAACGACAGTCAATGTTATTCTTCGCTGGGAGGAAGCTTATTTCTTTATGTATTTAGCACTCCATTTGTTAGGAATATTATGTATAAGCGGCGGAATAGTTGCTGAAAAAAAGAGTGAAGAAAGCATTAATTATATGTGTGTGACCGGTCTAATTTTACTTTTAGCTGTACAAGGTATTATGAAATATAGTTCTTTTTCTTTACAAGATTTTAGTCTATTGATGGATGTACTTCCTTAAGGGGGCACGTTATGTTATGTAAGAAGCAAATAGGATACGTACTAGTTTTAATTGGATTTTTTACGCTTATTGTAACGACGTTATTTTTTCAGGACTATGAATATATACGCTATATAAAAGGCGCTGGTTTCATATGTTGGGTTGTAAGTATATTTCTTATCCCAGATTATGAACCGAAGAAAGTGTCTAAAGGTAGGTAAAACTCTTCTTTTTGTAGAAGAGTTTTTTTATATAACTAGAAGGCTCTCGAGCAATTCGCGTAATAAGCTTGTTCTAATTTAGCATGTACGAACTTACAATAATAATAGACAGGCAGCATAGAGGAGGGAATAGCGTGAGGAAGGTTATTGGGTGGTCGCTTTTTTTGTACGTTGGGTTTGCATTGCTTATATATTGGTATTTATTTGGATGGAATCATGAACTTATTCCGGACATGTATAAAGGAACGAGTGCAGATCCAGAAACGTTTATGAATGCAAGAGAGCTTACGCTAAGCCAAGATTATTCGCGCGTGAAAAATTTACTGTACTTTTTAGCGACGCCTCTTGAATGGATTATTTTATTATTTGTACTTGTGCTCGGTGTTTCAAGAAAGTTTGAGAAATGGTCGAAGGAAACGACGAAAATAAGTGTCCTGCAAGTTGCGATTTATTTCTTTTATTTATCACTACTCACAACAGTTCTTGCCCTGCCGATGCAATGGATTAGCCGAAAAGTGTCCGTTGATTATGGCATTTCAACGCAAAGTACACAAAGCTGGATAAAAGATCACGTTATCGGTTTTTGGGAAAGTTATGCGACGATGTTAATTGTAGTTGCCGTTCTTCTATGGCTTATCCGTAAATTTCCGAAGAGATGGTGGCTAGCAGGATGGGCACTCTCTGTTCCATTTACAATCTTTTTAACATTCATACAGCCTGTCGTTATTGATCCACTGTATAACGACTTCTCGACGCTGCAAAATAAAGAATTAGAAACGAAAATTTTAGCGATAGCAGATAAAGCTGATATTCCAGCTAAACATGTATATGAAGTAAATATGTCGGAAAAAACGAATGCGTTAAATGCATATGTAACAGGAATTGGCCCTAACGCCCGTATTGTAATGTGGGATACAACGCTTAAGCAATTAAAAGATAAAGAGATTTTATTTATAATGGCCCATGAAATGGGACATTATGTTATGAAACATATATATTGGGGCGTAGCGAGTTATATGTTGCTATCGTTTATAGGGATGTATCTCATTAGCCGTATTATAAATATGTGTATTCGAAAATGGGGAGGTACGCTGCAAATTTCAAAAGTAGCATGTTTTTCAATTTTACCTTTATTTTTCTTAATTTCTTCTGTATTCTCTTTTGCATCACAACCAGCAACAAACTACGTTTCACGAATAGAAGAACGAGCGGCAGATCAATATGCTTTAAATATGACGAAAGATGGAAAATCTGGTGTGAGAACGTTTCAATATTTATCAAAAACAAGCTTAAGCCAAGTGAATCCACCTGCGTTAGTAAAATTTTTCTTATACACACATCCACCGATTTTCGAAAGAATTCATACGTTTGAACAATATGAGAAACAAAAAAACAAGAAGTAGCGATTATGCTACTTCTTTTTTATAGAAATATAAGTTTGGTATTGGGAATATTTATCATTGCTTTTTATTGTGATTTTGTAAATAATAAGCTATAAAATTCTAAAAATCTATATATAAAGGAATAAAGGTGAAAAAATGTATTTTTTAAAAAATTTAAAAGTGAAATATAAATTATTATCGCTTATTTCATTAGCAGTATTGAGCATGGTAATTATGAGCTGCGTAGCAATTAATTCTATTAACAAGATTAAGCATGATACAGAGGTTGTAGTAGATGATTATCAACATTCTGTAGTTTTATTAGAAGGAATGCTTCGTACACAAAATTCACTAGAGTATAACTTACTAGAATTAATTACAGCGTCACCAAATGAGGGGACAAATAAAGAGGGGATTATTGGTAATATTGAAAAGGATCTTGAAAAATATGATTCTTTATTAAAAGAATATGATGATGGCTTCAATTTAAGTAAGCAAGAGGATGAACTGTTTCAGAAGATGAAGAAATCTTTGCCAAGTTATATGGAGACATATAAGAAGTTGTTTGACAAAGCGAAGGGAACAAATGAATCTCAAATGGTAAACGAATTTCATAAGGAATTAAAACCGAAGGGAGTAGAGTTAGCTAGTTATGCTGTAGATCTAGAAGCGTATGTTTCAAATTTAGCTGACCAAGTATTTAAAGATTCTCAAAAAATGATAGATCGGTCCGTTATTACTTTTATCATTCTTGTAGTAGTTACTACAATCATTATATGTATAGTAAGCTATATTATTAGCAAGCTTATAGTTGCTCCTTTACAAACGGTTAGTCGTATGATGGAAAGAGCAAAAGAAGGAGATTTAACTGTACATGGTGAGTATAATGCTAAAGATGAATTAGGTGTATTAGTAAGTGATTTTAACGAAATGATTGCAGGGCTAAGAACGAATATGCAAGAAATAGAGAATAATATTCAGCTTTTATTCCAACATGCAGACGGAGTAGTATCTGCATCGGAAGTATCTAGTGGTGCAGCGAAGAAAATCACTATAGATATTGAAGAAGTTGCAAATGGCGCAGAGAGTCAAATGCAAGCAATGGAGCAAACTGCGGGTGCGATGGAAGAGTTGACACAAGGAATGCAGAGCATAGTGAATACATCATCCTCTGTAAATGAATTGTCTGCTCAATCAGCATTAGATGCAGAGAGTGGTAACAAATTAATGAAACAAATGATTCAACAGATGGATACAATCCAAAATTCAGTACATAGCGGTGTGAAACAAGTAGAGACTATGAAAGAACAATCAGAAGAAATTGTTAAAATCATTGATGTTATGCAAGGTATTACCTCTCAGATTAACTTATTAGCATTAAACGCCGCAATTGAGGCTGCACGTGCTGGGGAAAGTGGTAGAGGATTTGCAATTGTGGCAGATGAAGTAAGAAAATTAGCAGAACAATCTAGTGATTCTGCAAAACAAATTGAGAAGCTTATTACTCAAGTTATGGGAACAACGAACCATACGGTACATATGATGGGGAAAGTAGATAATGAGGTACAGGCAGGTACACAAGTAGTAATGCATACAGAAAAAGTATTTGGAAAAATTACAGAAAAAGTACAGCAAGTATCTGAGCAAATTCAAACGGTATCTATGTCTACAGATGAAATTGCAGCGAGTAGTGAAGAGATTTCGGCTTCTGCAGAAGACATGGCTCAAATTTCCCAAAGATCATCTGACCGAACTGATAGGGTAAAAGAGTCTATTCAACAGCAAGAAAAATCTGTTCAAGAGATCTCGGTTTCAATTGAACATATGCATAATGCAGCCGGAGGATTAAAACAAATAGTTGCCCAATTTACTCTTCAAAAGTAGTAGTATATTTAAGTTTTAATATGGAAAAATTCTTCTCAATGAATAAAAAGATCATCCTATGTAAAAAAGGATGATTTTTTTATGGGAATTTTGTGCGGGTACTATTTTGTATATTCTAATTTTTTACAATTTTCCAATTCTAATATATAATAATACGTAATGTTTTGGAGATTTTTCGTTTGTAAAAGGTAGGTTATAGGAGGAGAGAAAGGGTGTTCAATAAAAAATCAATGCCGGCTATAAAAATGATCCTTTCGATGTCTATTTTCGGATCAATTGGATTTTTTTCTGTTCAAACAGGTTTACCGTCTTTTGAATTAGTATTCGTTCGTTGCATTTGTGCGACTATATTTTTAGCATTATGTTGGCTCGTAACAGGACAGTATAAAAGTGAGAAATGGAATAAAAAAGAAGTAATGCAAATATTAGCATGCGGTGTATTTCTCGTTTTTAACTGGGTATTTTTATTTAAAGCGTTTGAAGTGATGTCGATTACAATTGCGATTTCAGTTTATCATCTTGCACCCATTATCGTATTAATGATTGGTAGTATTGTATTTAAAGAAAGGCTTACAGTGTTTGCGGTTATGTCCATTGTCATTTGTTTTATCGGTACCGTTTTAGTAGCTGGAATAGATGGAAGTCTATCGCTCGAAAAACTGATGTCGTCTGGAATGGTATGGGCACTTCTTGCAGCTTTATTTTATGCTTTTACTACTTTATTAGGAAAAGGAATTCAGCATACGAGCGCATATGCAATGACCTTTTTACAAACATTTTTAGGTATATTTTTATTGCTACCATTCGTAGATTTTGGCAAGTTTCAAGGGTTAACAGAGATGAACTGGATGATGATCACAGCGACAGGACTTATACATACGGGATTTGTATATTACTTATTTTTTGACAGTTTAAGAGGTTTATCGACGAGATTAATTTCTGTATTGGTGTTTTTAGATCCTGCGGTTGCAATCCTATTAGATACAGTGTTTACAGGATTTAGACCAACTAGTATGCAAGTAGTAGGGATTGTTCTTATATTTGTAGGAATGGCATTTACTTTTCGAAAAACAAAGGACGAAAAAATAGCGGTAAAAGAAAGTTTGTATTCTTAATTGTAAATAATTAGGTGTATTCTATTGGAAATTTTTTTATTTTTTGTACAATATAAAAGATAGGAAAATAAAGGAAAAGGTAGATGAGAGAGATGAAAAAGCTAGTAAAGGTAGCGACATCGTTAACTTTAATGGGAGGAATATTTGTAGGTGCAAATGGCGTGTCTGCAAATACAGATGTTATCGAAAAATCTGGTCCTAATATTATGATAGAGTTTGATGATGTAACAACAGGTCATTGGGCATATGATGAAATTACGAATTTAGTATATCATCGCATTATGTATGGGTATGGAAATGGTAAGTTTGGGACAGAAGATAATATAACACGCGAACAGGCGGCGGCAGTATTACATCGTGCACTTCATTTAAAGCGTAGTGTGTTTAATGAAAATCCATATGGAGATATTAGTGGGAA
Organism: Bacillus sp. IBL03825; assembly: GCF_024712505.1. Taxonomy (NCBI): domain Bacteria; kingdom Bacillati; phylum Bacillota; class Bacilli; order Caryophanales; family Bacillaceae; genus Bacillus; species Bacillus sp. IBL03825. The sequence goes on from NZ_JAMXKE010000001.1 coordinate 1,121,680, forward strand.
ATCGACAATGTTTCCTTACGAAATTTTACATTTAACGAATATTGGTATTTTTAAAGGAGATGAAAATGGAAATTTCCGTCCGAAAGATACACTGACTCGTGCAGAATTAGCACAAATTTTAACGAAAGCATATGAGTTGAAAACAAAGAGTCCACATACATTTACAGATATACCAGAAAACCATTGGGCAAGAGATGCAATTAGCGCATTACAGTCTAATAATGTAGCGATAGGAACGGGAAATGGCAAGTTCGAGCCTGAAATGCTCGTTACACGCGGGCAATTTGCGAAGTTTTTACAACGATCAATTGATAATTCTCCAGGGAAAATGGAATAGATAAAGAGAAAGCTCATAATTTGTAGAGGAGACATCCTTCGCTCATTATGGGCTTTTATTAATAGATAGGTTCTTATTTTCGTATGTTGTAGTCCAGTGGATATTCTTTGTCGAAACGTCGATATATAAGGAGTAACAACATATATTTGCGTTTTTTGTCTAGAAAATGAACTTTTAAAATGTGAAGGATTTCTTTTTTAGAAAGTAGAATATTTAATGTATAGAAACACCTTTAAATGACCATAGGAAAGGGAAATGATTTGCGTACAATTCGGTATAAAAATTGAAATTGAGAGCGAATTGGCTCTCCTTTAGTAGTGATTTTCACAATAATAGATTTTTTAAATGTAATATATTGCATAATGGGTGCGAAGGCAACATATGTAATATTGGAAAGGATTGCAGTCTATTATTTTCCGTTTTTTCAAATGGAGATAAAGGGGAGAGGGCAATGAAGAAGAACATGTTACGTATAATGGCAACGGTAACTATTATGGGCGGCTTGTTTGTAAGTACAAATGTTCCAAACGTAAAAGCAGAAGAATATCCAGAAATGATTGTTTTTGATGATGTTCCAGTAAACCACTGGGCATATGACGATATAATGGACGTAGTATACAATAAAGTAATGTTAGGCTATGGAAATGGTAAGTTTGGTGTAGGAGATAATGTAACACGAGAACAAGTAGCAGCAGTACTCTATCGTACATTGAATTTGAAAAAAGAAGGACCTTTAAAAAATCCATACAAAGATATTTCTGAGAGGGCAACAATGTTTTTAGATGAAATTTTAGTATTAACAAAGCATGGTATTTTTGAAGGTGATGAAAAAGGAAACTTTAGACCAGTCGCACCTGTGACACGTGCAGAAATGGCGCAAATTCTTACGAAGGCATTTACATTTGAGGTAAAGAAAAACCATACATTTAAAGATGTACCAAATAATCATTGGGCAAAAAATGCGATTAGTGCACTGCAGTCTAATCATGTCATAGTAGGAACAGGAAATGGGAAATTTGAACCGAATACAGTTGTAACACGTGAGCAATATGCAACGTTTTTAAATAAAGCTGTTTTTTATTTTCCTGTAAAAGATGAAGATTATGAATAAAAGTTAAAATATAAGGACATTTAAAATATATCAATATAATATAAAACAAGAAAAAAGCGCGGAAATCCCACGCTTTTTTCTTGTTTTATATTATTTATAAGTATATCGATTTTCTGTTCATAATTTATTTGTTGGAATTTAGTGGATAAGAAGAGGTTGAATAAAGTAACTTTTTCTTGCTTAAATATATGATTTAGTAACTTTATTATTAATAGAGTGTAAATAAAAGTATATGAAATATAGTTCATAAATTAGACAAAAATCACATGGGAATTGTATTGTTACGCTTTCGTTAATTCTTTATATTAGAAAAAAATATGTTTTTAGGGAGAGAATACTTTGAAGAAAAAAATTTTAAAAGTAGCAACAGCTTTAACAATTATGGGTGGAGTAGCATTTAGTGCTGAGGGGAATACAGCAAAAGCTGAATTAGCTGCAAAGCCACAACAAGCAAGTCCAGTTATCTTTAAAGATGTACCAGCAGGACATTGGTCTTATAAAGCAATTCAAACTTTAGCAGAACATGAAATTATGCTTGGTTACGGAAATGGTGTGTTCGGTTTTGGACATAACGTAAATCGTGAACAAGTAGCCGCTTTAATTTATCGCGCACTAGATCTTGATGAAGAATTTGGTGAAGATGAGGTATTAGAAAGCCCATATAATGATATTGTTGATGATAACTCAACGATGTTTCCTTTTGAAGTGTTAGCAGTAACAGAATTAGGTATCTTTACAGGTGACGAGAATGGAAACTTCAGACCAAAAGCTACGTTAACACGTGCAGAAATGGCGCAAGTTCTTACAAGAGCATTTGGATTACAAGTACAAGGAACAGCAACATTTAAAGATGTACCAAAGGGACATTGGGCAGAAAATGCGATTAATGCAGTAGGTTCAAATGGTATTTCAGTAGGAGATGGAAAGGGTAACTTCGCTCCGAACATGAAAGTAACACGTGAACAATATGCGCAGTTCTTATTTAATTCAATGTTTAAATAAATAATAAAGAAGGAGCTAGTGTTGTATAACATTGGCTTCTTTTTTTATGTGTAATACCGGTAAAAGAATACAGTTTTATAAAAAAACGATTAAATTTTCAAAAAAAACTTCCTTTTCTGAAGATTTGTTATATAATATAAAACATAAAATCAAATCTGTTATAAAACAGTTTAAGAAGGGGATGCTAATATGTCGACGCAAACTTCACGGGTTACATTGCCCGGAGGAATGTTACCAGCGTACAATGAAATATTGACACCTGAGGCGCTTAGTTTTTTGAAGGAACTACATGAAAATTTCAATGAGCGCCGCATAGAACTTTTACAAAAGCGTGCGGAGAAACAAAAGAGAATTGATGCAGGAAAGTTTCCGAAGTTTTTAGAAGAAACAAAGCACATTCGTGAAGCGGACTGGACAATTGCCAAATTGCCAAAAGATTTAGAGGATCGCCGCGTAGAGATTACTGGACCAGTGGATAGAAAGATGGTTATTAACGCTTTAAATTCAGGAGCGCATCTTTTTATGGCAGATTTCGAAGATTCGAATTCACCAACTTGGGAAAATGCGATTGAAGGTCAAATAAATTTACGAGATGCAGTGCGGGGAACGATTTCACATAAAAATGAAAACGGAAAAGAATATCGTTTAAATAGTAAAACAGCAGTATTAATTGTGCGTCCAAGAGGATGGCATTTAGAAGAAAAACATATGCAAGTTGATGGGAAGAATATGTCTGGTAGCTTAGTAGATTTCGGACTTTATTTTTTCCATAATGCAAAGGCTCTTTTAGCAAAAGGAAGCGGTCCATACTTTTACTTACCGAAAATGGAAAGCCATTTAGAAGCAAGGTTATGGAATGATGTTTTCGTATTTGCTCAAAAATATATCGGTATTCCAAACGGAACGATTAAAGCGACGGTGTTACTGGAAACGATTCACGCTTCGTTTGAAATGGATGAAATTTTGTATGAGCTTAAAGATCATTCTGCTGGGTTAAATTGCGGAAGATGGGATTATATTTTCAGCTTTCTAAAGAGTTTCCGTAATCATAATGAATTTTTGCTTCCAGATAGAGCGCAAGTCACGATGACGGCGCCATTTATGCGCGCGTATTCTTTGAAAGTCATTCAAACGTGTCACCGTCGTAATGCACCAGCTATTGGAGGAATGGCAGCACAAATTCCGATTAAAAACAATCCAGAAGCGAATGAAGCAGCTTTTGAAAAAGTGCGTGCAGATAAGGAGCGCGAAGCTTTAGACGGTCATGATGGGACATGGGTTGCCCACCCGGGACTTGTACCAGTCGCGATGGAAGTATTTAATCACATTATGAAAACACCGAATCAAATTTTTAGAAAACGTGAAGAAATACATGTTACAGAAAAGGATTTATTAGAAGTACCAGTGGGAACGATTACAGAAAATGGGCTTCGCCTAAATATTAGCGTAGGTATTCAATATATTGCATCTTGGTTAAGCGGACGGGGAGCAGCACCCATTTATAACTTAATGGAAGATGCTGCAACAGCGGAAATTTCTAGGGCACAAGTATGGCAATGGATTCGTCATGAAGGTGGAAAGCTAAATGATGGTCGTAATATTACGTTTGAATTGATGGAAGAGCTAAAAGAAGAAGAATTAGCAAAAATAGAAAGAGAGATTGGTAAAGAAGCCTTTAAGAAAGGGAGATTCCAAGAGGCGACAACGTTGTTTACAAATCTCGTTCGGAATGATGAATTCGTACCATTTTTAACATTACCGGGTTATGAAATTTTATAAAAAACAAAAAGGGGATGGAACAAATGAAAAACGAAAGAATCGAGAAATTACAAGAGAGCTGGGAACTAGATACGCGCTGGAAAGGGATTACACGTCCATATTCGGCAGAAGATGTAATTCGCTTGCGCGGGTCAATTGATATTGAACATACATTAGCGCGCCGCGGTGCTGAAAAGCTTTGGTCATCGCTTCATACGGAAGATTATATTAACGCACTTGGCGCATTAACAGGAAACCAAGCGATGCAACAAGTGAAAGCTGGGCTAAAAGCAATTTATTTAAGTGGATGGCAAGTCGCTGCGGATGCGAACCTTTCTGGACATATGTATCCAGACCAAAGTTTATATCCAGCGAACAGCGTACCTGCTGTAGTAAAACGAATTAATCAAACACTTCAACGTGCGGATCAAATTCAGCATATGGAAGGAAGTGGTGATACAGATTATTTCGTACCGATTGTAGCAGATGCAGAAGCTGGATTTGGCGGACAATTAAACGTATTTGAACTGATGAAAGGTATGATTGAAGCGGGTGCATCAGGTGTGCACTTTGAAGATCAATTATCTTCAGAGAAAAAATGCGGCCATTTAGGCGGAAAAGTATTACTACCAACGCAAACAGCGGTGCGTAATTTAATCTCGGCACGCCTTGCAGCAGACGTAATGGGAGTGCCGACAATTATCGTTGCAAGAACAGATGCGGATGCAGCAGATTTAATTACGAGCGATATCGATCCGGTTGATAAAGCATTTATTACAGGAGAAAGAACTCCAGAAGGATTTTACCGTACGAAAGCAGGTCTTGATCAAGCAATTGCACGTGGTTTAGCATATGCTCCTTATGCAGATCTCGTTTGGTGTGAAACATCTGAACCAAATTTAGAAGATGCAAAACGATTTGCGGACACAATTCATAAAGAGCATCCAGGGAAATTACTTGCATATAACTGTTCACCTTCATTCAACTGGAAACAAAAATTAGATGAAAAAACAATTGCAAGCTTCCAAAAAGAAATCGCATCTTACGGTTATAAGTTCCAGTTCGTAACACTAGCTGGATTCCACTCATTAAACTACGGCATGTTTGAATTAGCACGTGGCTATAAAGAGCGCGGCATGGCAGCGTACTCTGAACTACAACAAGCAGAATTCGCAGCAGAAAAACACGGCTACTCTGCAACTCGTCACCAACGCGAAGTAGGAACAGGTTACTTTGATGAAGTAGCACAAGTTATTACAGGTGGTACTTCATCGACGACAGCGCTAAAAGGATCTACAGAAGAAGCACAGTTTACGAAATAAAAGGAAGGGGCCCCTTTTTGAAGGGTGCCCCTTTTTATTTTCGGAACGATTTTTCACATATATCGACTTACAGACAAAAAAGACGATATTATTAAATCCACTCAGCTCTATGATCGCGAATAAACTTCATATCTTTCTCATAATGCTCTAAATGTCCTTCATCAATCATTCTTTTGAAATTCAAGTCGCCTTCTTGTGCTTTTCTTTTCATATATGTACATAATGCTTCTAATCGTAGTAACACTATTCCTAAGTAGTCTTCGTCCATACTTTTACCGTAGGACTGGACAAACAATTTCACTCTTTCTTTCATACGGCTAGCATGTTGTACCGATTCATAATGAACTGCCTCACCCGATTCTGTATAATACACTCTACTTAAAGGTACACAAGTATAAAGCGTATAAGCGATATCCCAAATTCTTGGACCAGGAGCAGCAACATCGAAATCAATAATACCTACTGGTTTCTCGTCATTAAAAATAATGTTATATATAGCAAAATCGTTATGGCAAATAACCTCAATGTTATTTGGAGTAAGATCCATCGGTTGCCATTCATCTGATAAGGGAAAGTCACTTACCGCATCATGATAAAGGCGGAGCATCTTTGCTATTTCCTTTAAAGCATCATTAGATCGCATATGTTCTTTTAAAGGATAATTCCCAGCGTCTCCCTCAATAAAGGATAAAATCTCTCTATCTTTTTCATCTACACCTAAAAACTTTGGAGCATGATGAAACCCTTTGTTTTCTAAGTGCTGTAATAATGTATGAATTTTTGCACTGCCTGGCTTTAATTCTCGCCGAACAGTATTTTCAGAACGATACACATTTGATACATTTCCACCTGTAAGCTTTTCTTCGTTGGTGTAGTTTGACATATAATCCCCTCCAATATAACGACTGTACGATTATATTGTAACACTTCAGAACAAGGGATGTAATCGCGTTCAAATGATGTTTGTGTTCACTTTATAGTGAAATCCACACATACTAAAATCAATTATTTACGAATGTATAATCAATTTAATTTGTCAGTTATTTTCAAAAAAGATTGTACATTTCATTTTAAGTATGCTATGATGAAGTCAGTTGAATAGTTAAATTAAGCAATCCATATATTATCAAGTGCCGAAAAACGAACGAGAAAAAGTATGTGAGAACTAGTTTATGTTTCGTGTTTGATAATGTGTGGATTCTTTTTTTATACAGGAAGACTAAAATAAATTGTGTTTTCTTTAGGAGGAAATAATTATGGCAGTAACAGGACAAGTAAAATGGTTTAACAACGAAAAAGGATTCGGTTTCATCGAAGTTCCAGGCGAAAACGATGTATTCGTACATTTCTCTGCAATCGAAACTGAAGGTTTCAAATCTCTAGAAGAAGGTCAAAAAGTTAGCTTCGAAATCGAAGATGGTAACCGTGGACCTCAAGCTAAAAACGTAATCAAACTATAATTTTATAGTTTATTATGGAAAAAAGGGATGGCTGCTGCCATCCCTTTTTTGTTGTAATATACGAGCATAATGATTATAGTTTGGGGAAAAGTATACAAATGAAGTCATACTCGATGTTCGTAGCGGGAATAAAGAAGATCTACACAATACGATTGAAGAAATCTTATTCGCCCGTTTTAGATGAATAAGAAAAAATAGTCATTTTTTTTGAGGACGAAGAAGAGTAAAAGGCTTTCCAAAATGGAAGGCCTTTTACTCTTCTTTTCCAATCTTTTTCTTCTCGCGTTTCTTACATTCAGAGCATTTCGATTTACGAAAAGGCTTTGCGAAGAATAGTAGAATGAAAAACAAACCGAATATAATACTAGCTGAATTTTTCACGATTACAATGCTACTATTTTTCATTTGAATCGTTGGTTGCATTTCTTTTTCTTCCATAGTGGACCTCCATATATTGGATTTTCCTTTTAATTATAGCAAAGTTAATTGTCGTAATGATGCGAAATGAGGAAGTAGTTGTAAATATTTATAGGTATTATAAATACATTTTATATAGGCTTTTTATTATGAAATCACTATAGTGTTAATTTATAATTTAAAAGATATTTGATAAATGATAAATTATTGTAAAAAATCGGAATCTGTAAACCATTTCCTTTTCATAGATGCTAAAATTATATATGCAGCTGCTAATATAAATGTAAAAAAGGAGACAGTAGAATATGGAAAGTAAAGTAGAACGCTATGTCGAAAACTATGTGGTAAATAAAAATACAATGGCCTTACTTCCTGTTATTCTAAGTGAAAAGAAAATTGTTACACGAGTTGTTGAGATGGAAGATTCTTTTTTCGTGTTTCAAAAGCCCCTAGATATTATAGAAAGAAGTTGCCGCAAGCATGGCTCTAGTTTCTTAGGCAGAAAAGAAGGAACGAAAGAGTTAACTCATATTACACATAAAGCACCGATTGCGATTAGTCCGGCAGATCAATTTTATTTTTTCCCTACGTATTCTTACTCTAGAAAAGAGTGCGCTTGGTTGTCTCATTTTTATATTGAAAGTAATAAAGAGTTAAAAGATGGAAATGTTATTGTTAGATTTATAAATGGCTTTGCTGTGAAATTAGAAATATCAAAAAGTAGTTTTGAAAATCAACAAAATCGTACAGCGAAATTGCGTACTGAATATGAAGATCGTAGAAAAAAACAAGGAAATCCTTCCTTTAAATTAATTGATAAAAATGAGGAATCTAGATTAAAACCAGCATATGAGAAAGTGTATTTTGTTAAGGAAGGCGAAATGTGAGAGGATGGGGGAACCCCCATCTTTTTTTATTTGTCAGCTTTTGTCGGTAAGTCGATATATTCGAAAAATCGCTGATAAAAATCGAGTTGTGGTTGATATATTTGAAAAATCGCTGATAAAATGCGAGTTACAATCGATATATTCAGAAAACCGCCGATATAATTTCAGTTACGGAGGAATTTGCAATTAAAACAAAAGGATTATTTCCAAAATCGCAAAACATTCTGTCGAATATTGATAGATTATCATAGCGTAATAATGAAGGAATTCTAATGAGAGATATGGAAACTTAATAATTACATCTCCATATGACGTATCTACCATTTCCTCTTTCATATAAGCGATGATACAGTAGAGGTAGTACTTAGAGTAAAGGGGTAAAGTGTAGAATGGATTTTCAGACAATCAAAGAGTATTTTTCACCAGAAAATATGGATCATATTGTTGAAAGCTATAAAGCGTTCGGACCACTTCTTGGTATTGGTTTACCGATGATAGAAGCGTTGATTCCGGCATTGCCGCTCATCGTATTTGTACTGGCGAATGCTGTTGCATTTGGATTTTGGCTCGGTTTTCTTTATTCTTGGCTTGGATCAGTAATGGGCGCCTTACTTGTCTTTTTCATAATCCGCCATTTTGGCCGAAGTCGTTTCTTTTCTTTTGTAAATAAGCATGAGAGAGTACGAAAGGCAATGGGGTGGATTGAAAGGAAAGGGTTTGCTCCAATTTTCGTCATATTTTGTTTTCCGTTTACACCGTCTGCGCTTATAAATGTTGTCGCTGGTTTATCTCGCATTAGTGTAAAGCAGTTTGGACTTGCGCTCGCGTTCGGAAAGCTTGTGATGATTTTTATTTTAACGTATATCGGTCATGATTTAATGTCATTTATTCATAATCCGGTGAAATCCGTCATTGTAGCAATTGGTATTTTTATTTTATGGTATGTCGGTAAGAAAATCGAAGTAAAGTTAGAACTACATTAAGAATAGTCTTCTTTATAAATGCAGGCTTCATTATTAAAGGGTAAGGGGAGAAGCGGATGAAGAAAACTTTGAAAAAAGAAGGCATAGAGTGGATACGAACAATTTTAATTGGTGTATTATTAGCTGTATTTTTTCGAACGTTTTTCTTTTCAACGTACGTTGTAGAGGGGAAGTCAATGATGCCAACATTGCAAGATGGCAATATGCTCGTTGTAAATAAGGTGAGTTATCAAGTAGGGGACTTGAACAGGTTTGATGTTGTTGTGTTTCATGCGAATAAAAAAGAGGACTACGTAAAACGAATTATCGGTCTACCTGGGGATCAAATTGAATATAAGCATGATAAACTGTATATAAACGGACAATTCGTAGATGAACCTTATTTAGAGACGTATAAGAAAGAGGTAAATGGACGACAACTAACGGGTGATTTTAAACTAGAAGAGTTAACGAAAGAAAATTCGGTGCCACCTGGATATATTTTTGTAGTAGGTGATAATCGCCTCGGGAGCTGGGATAGTAGACATTTTGGATTTGTAAAAGCTGATACAGTTGTCGGTAAAGTTGATTTACGATATTGGCCAATTCAAGAGGTGCAAACGAATTTTTCAAAAGGTTGATATAATAGGTAGAAGTATAGAAAAAGACAAACTACTCTGTTTGTCTTTTTTCGTGTCCTATAATACAATTATAGTAGCAAACTAACGTTCGTTATGTAAGTGAAAGGTGGGGTTACATGTCACTTCGATTTGTGATTGGTAGAGCGGGAAGTGGAAAAAGTACACTTTGTTTACACGAAGTGCAGGAAGAGTTAAAGCAACGCCCAAGAGGGGAAACAATATTATATCTTGTGCCAGAACAGATGACATTCCAAACGCAGCAGGCGTTAATCGGGAGTGAGGATGTAAGAGGTTCTATTCGGGCACAAGTTTTTAGTTTTTCACGATTAGCGTGGAAGGTGCTGCAAGAAGTTGGCGGAGCGAGTCGTCTTCACATTGATGAAGCGGGCGTACATATGTTGCTTCGTAAAATTGTTGAGTCTCGTAAAGAGGGATTATCGGTGTTCCAAAAAGCAGCGGAGCAAAACGGTTTCTTTGAACATCTTGGTAGTATGATTGCGGAGTTTAAACGTTACAATGTGACGCCATCTAACGTATATGAAATGTGGCAACAATTAGACGCACATAGTAGCAGTGCAGAACAAAAGCTATTAGCGAATAAAGTGTATGATTTACAACTATTATATGATGATTTTGAACGTGCTTTAATCGGAAAATATTTGGATTCAGAAGACTACCTACAATTGCTAGTCGAAAAGCTTCCACAGTCTGAATATGTAAATGGGGCTGAAATTTATATAGATGGATTTCATTCATTTTCACCGCAAGAACTAGAAATTTTAAGACAGCTTATGATTTGCGGAGCGAGAGTTACGATCACGTTAACGATAGATGAAAAAACGTTAGCGCAGCCAGTAAATGAACTAGATTTATTTTATGAAACGACGTTAACGTATGAAAAAATAAAGCAAGTGGCGCGTGAAGAGAAGATAGAAATTGAAAAAACGATTCCACTTATGGAACAACCGCGTTTTCATTCGCAAGCATTAGCGCATTTAGAAACGCATTATGAAGCACGTCCAAATGAAAAGTTTCACGGAGAAGCAAGTGTAACGATTAGTACAGCAGCGAATTTACGGGCTGAAGTAGAAGGTGTTGCTCGTGAAATTCGTAGACTTGTGGCGGATGAAGACTATCGTTACCGAGATATTGCAGTTCTTCTTCGTAACGGGGAAAGTTATTACGATGTGATGCGAACGCTATTTACAGATTATAATATCCCGCATTTCATCGATGAAAAACGCCCGATGTCACATCATCCGCTAGTAGAATGCATTCGTTCTGCACTCGAGATTATTAGCGGAAATTGGCGTTATGATGCAGTGTTCCGCTGCGTGAAAACAGAGCTTTTATATCCACTAGACGTAAGAAAAGAAACGATGCGCGAAGAGATGGATGAGTTTGAAAACTACTGTTTAGCGTACGGTGTACAAGGGAAGAGATGGACTTCTGAGGATCCGTGGATGTATCGCCGCTATCGTTCTCTTGACGATACGGACGGGATGATTACAGACAGTGAACGGGAAATGGAAGAGAGAATAAATCGACTGCGCGATGTTGTAAGAACGCCTGTTATTCGTATGCAAAAAAGGCTGAAGCGTGCGGGAACAGTTATGCAAATGTGCGAAGCGGTTTACTTATTTTTAGAAGAGCTAGACGTTCCGAAAAAACTAGAAGCATTACGTATTCGCGCAGAAGAGAGCGGAGATTTCTTATTTGCGACAGATCATGAGCAAGTATGGGAAGAAGTAATGAGTCTTCTTGATACGTTCGTTGAGATGCTTGGCGAAGAGAAAATGTCACTTTCTATGTTCGCAGATGTTATGTCGACAGGTCTTGAGGCGCTTCAATTCGCAAACATTCCGCCGTCATTAGACCAAGTGTTAATTGCTAATATTGATCGTTCAAGATTATCAAATGTGAAAGCAACATTTGTCATTGGCGTGAATGAAGGAGTTATTCCGGCAGCACCAATGGATGAAGGGATGCTTTCTGATGAGGAAAGAGATGTTCTTAGCGTTGCAGGTATCGAATTAGCACCAACGACGAGACAAACCTTATTAGAAGAACAGTTCGTTATGTATCAAATGGTAACGAGAGCAACTGAGAAATTATATATTTCATGCCCTCTTGCAGATGAAGAAGGGAAGACGTTACTTGCGTCTAGCTTTATTAAGAAAATAAAAAGAATGTTCCCTGATGTGAAAGATACATTTATTACAAATGACGTAAATGATTTATCACGTTCGGAACAAATTTCATACGTAGCAACGCCAGAAGTAACGTTGTCATATGTTATGCAGCAACTTCAAACGTGGAAGCGATATGGATTTGAAGGGAATTTAGATTTTTGGTGGGATGTATATAACTTCTACGTAACTTCAGATGAATGGAAACAAAAAAGTAGCCGCGTATTATCAAGTTTATTCTACCGAAATCGTGCGCAAAAGCTAAGTACAGTTGTAAGTAGAGATTTATACGGGGATAAAATAAAAGGAAGCGTATCTCGTATGGAACTATTTAACCGTTGCGCATATGCTCATTTCGCGCAGCACGGTTTATCCTTAAGAGAGCGTGATATTTTCAAACTGGATGCACCCGATATCGGGGAACTATTCCATGCAGCGCTGAAGAGAATTGCGGACAGGCTATTACGTGAAAACCGTACTTGGGCGGATTTATCAATAAAAGAGTGTGAGCATCTTTCTACTGTAGTAATAGAAGAGATTGCACCGTTATTACAAAGACAAATTTTATTAAGTTCAAATCGTCATTTCTATTTAAAACAAAAACTACAACAAATCATTTTCCGTACATCAATCATTCTTCGTGAACATGCGAAGTCAAGCGGTTTCGTACCAGTTGATTTAGAAGTGCCATTCGGTATGGGCGGTACAGGGTCGCTTCCGCCGATGGAGTTCTCATTACCAAATGGTGTGAAGATGGAAGTAGTTGGTCGTATTGACCGTGTTGATAAGGCGGAAGATGAAAACGGAACGTTCCTACGCATTATTGACTATAAATCAAGCTCAAAAGCGTTAGATTTAACGGAAGTGTATTACGGATTAGCACTTCAAATGTTAACGTATTTAGATGTTGTTACTTCAAATGCACATACGTGGATGAAAAAAGGCGGCACGGCATCACCGGCTGGTGTACTGTACTTCCATATTCATAACCCGATCGTTGAGATGAAAGGTGACGCATCTGAAGCAGAAATTGAGAAAGAAATTTTAAAGAAATTTAAAATGAAAGGGCTCGTACTAGGAGACGCTGATGTTGTTCGTTTAATGGATAACAAACTTTCAACAGGAAGTTCTGATATTATTTCTGCTGGTTTGAAAAAAGACGGTAGCTTTAGTGCGCGTTCAAGTATTGCAAGTGAACAAGAGTTTAACGTACTTCAAAAATACGTACACCATACGTTTGAAAATATCGGAAAAGACATTACAGAAGGCGTTATTGATATTGCTCCTTATAAGAAGGGGAATAAAGCGGCGTGTACGTTCTGTAACTTCAAATCTGTTTGTCAGTTCGATGAATCACTTGAAGATAACCAGTTCCGTACGCTAAAAGATATGAAAGATAGCGAAGCGATGGAGAAAATTAGAGAGGAGGTTGGCGGAGAATGATTGGAAATTGGCCTAAAAAACCAGTAGGTAGTCAGTGGACAGATGACCAGTGGAAAGCGGTTGTAGCGAACGGACGTGATATATTAGTCGCGGCAGCAGCTGGATCAGGGAAAACAGCAGTATTAGTTGAACGTATTATTAAAAAGATTATAAGTGAAGAAAACCCAGTCGATGTCGACCGCCTGCTCGTTGTAACATTTACGAATGCAGCGGCGCAAGAGATGAAAAACAGAATTGGGGAAGCGCTAGAAAAAGTATTAATTGATGAGCCAGGCTCGCAGCATGTAAGAAAGCAGCTTAGCTTATTAAATAAAGCTTCTATTTCGACAATCCATTCATTTTGTTTACAAGTAATTAGAGGATACTATTACATGCTTGATGTGGATCCTCGTTTCCGCATTGCGAATCAAACGGAAAATGAACTGTTAAAAGAAGAAGTATTAGATGACATATTAGAAGAAGAGTACGGAATTGAAGATAATGGTATTTTCTTTGAACTCGTTGATCGTTATACGAGTGACCGTAGTGATGATGACTTACAGCGTATGATTTTAGCGCTTCATACAGAATCAAGAGCGCATCCAAATCCGGAAAAATGGCTCGATAAATTAGTAGAAGCATACGACGTGGAAGGAAAGACAATTGAAGATTTAGTGTATGCTTCTTACTTATTAGAAGATGTGAAATTCCAGCTTGAAACAGCAGAGGCACATATTCGTAAAGCGACGGAACTTGCAATGCTTCCTGACGGTCCGGCGCCCCGCGTTGAAACCCTGCAAGCAGATGCAGTTTTACTTGGAACGTTATCATCATCAGCTTGTGAGTCATGGACAAGTGTATATGAAGCGATGCAAAATGTATCGTGGCAAACGTTAAAGCGCATTAAGAAAAGTGATTACAACGAGGATGTTGTAAAACAAGTAGACTCACTTCGTAATAAAGCGAAAGATGAAGTGAAGAAATTACAAGAAGAGTTATTTAGCCGTAGACCTGAAAGTTTCTTACGAGATTTTCAAGATATGCATCCTGTATTAGAAAAACTCGTACAGCTTGTAAAAGTATTTACAGAGCGTTTTCAAACGATGAAGCGAGATAAAGGAATGGTTGATTTCACAGATTTAGAGCATTTCTGTTTACAAATTTTAAGTGAACAAAATGAAAACGGTGAAATGAATCCATCAGCAGTAGCGCTTCAATATCGTAATAAATTTGCTGAAGTACTAGTTGATGAATATCAAGATACGAACTTTGTGCAGGAATCCATTATTAAATTTGTAACGAAAGATTCTGAGAGTGAAGGAAACTTATTCATGGTAGGTGACGTGAAGCAGTCGATTTATCGTTTCCGACTAGCAGAACCAGGCCTGTTCCTAGGGAAGTATAAACGCTTCACACAAGAAGGATTAGACGGTGGAATGAAGATAGACTTAGCGAAAAACTTCCGTAGTCGTCATGAAGTGTTAGCGGGTACGAACTTTATCTTCAAACAAATTATGGGCGAAGAAGTCGGAGAAATCGATTATGATGCTGATGCTGAATTAAAGCTAGGTGCTAGCTATCCAGAAGGTGAAGATGTAGCGGCTGAACTACTATGTATTCAGCAAACAGAAGAAGAAGTGCCAGAAGGTGAAGAAGGTGCAGAAGTAGAAAAAGCACAACTTGAAGCTCGTCTTATGGCGCAGCGTATTAAAGCGATGGTTGATTCAGGTTATGAAGTGTATGATCGTAAAACGGATAGTATGCGCCCTGTACAATACCGTGACTTCGTTATTTTACTTCGCTCTATGCCGTGGGCGCCGCAAATTATGGAAGAGTTAAAGCTGCAAGGAATTCCAGTATACGCTGATCTTGCGACTGGTTACTTTGAAGCGACAGAAGTAAATATTATGATGAACGTATTCCGCGTGATCGATAATCCGATGCAAGATATCCCGCTTGCCGCCGTACTTCGTTCACCAATCGTTGGACTAAATGATGAAGAACTTGCGACACTTCGTGCTCACGGAAAGAAAGGTTCGTTTTATGAAGTAATGAGCTCATTCTTAAAAGGGGCACCGCTTGAAGAGGAACAAGAATTACATGATAAATTACAGTGGTTTTATAACTTACTGCAAGGATGGCGTGAATTCGCGCGTCAACAGTCACTTTCTGATTTAATTTGGAAAGTGTACGGTGAGACAGGTTATTACGACTTTGTCGGCGGTTTACCAGCCGGAAAGCAAAGGCAAGCAAACTTACGTGTACTTTATGACCGTGCAAGACAATATGAAGCAACATCGTTTAGAGGATTATTCCGTTTCTTACGCTTTATTGAGCGTATTTTAGAACGCGGTGATGATATGGGAACAGCGAGAGCTTTAGGTGAACAAGAAGATGTGGTTCGTATTATGACGATTCATAAAAGTAAAGGACTTGAGTTCCCAGTCGTATTTGTAGCGGGACTAGGTCGTCGTTTTAATACACAAGATTTAATGAAACGTTTCTTACTGCATAAAGACTTCGGTTTCGGTTCACAATTTATCGATCCTCGTAAACGAATTAAATATACGACATTATCGCAACTAGCAATTAAGCGTAAAATGAAAATGGAATTAATCGCGGAAGAAATGCGCGTGTTATACGTAGCGTTAACGCGTGCGAAAGAGAAGTTAATTTTAATTGGAACGGTTAAAGATGCCAATAAAGAAATGGAAAAATGGCTCGATGCAAGGGAGCATAGTGAATGGTTATTACCAGACCATATACGTGCCGGAGCGTCTTGTTATTTAGACTGGATTGCACCTTCATTATATAGACATCGTGATAGTGAAATGCTTCTTGAATTAGGACAAGGAAGCATTCCGGGTGAAATTTATGGATATGACACGAGCTGGAAAGTAGAAGTTGTTGACGGCAAAACGTTACTTGCACCGGAACCGGTTCAAGAAGAGAAACAAGAATTGTTAGAAGCACTTCGTGAAAAAAAAGCTGTTCCGCTACAAAGTGAACGGAAAGAAGAAGTGTACGACAGATTGATGTGGAAGTACGGATATGAGGAAGCAACGTCTCACCGTGCGAAACAGTCTGTTACAGAAATAAAGAGAAACTACCAATCAGAAGAAGGTAGCGATAATGCCTTTATTAAAAAACTGCGTGCACCAATTAAAACACGCCCTCGTTTTATGGAGAAAAAAGGATTAACGTATGCTGAAAGAGGTACGGCAGTTCACGCTGTTATGCAGCATGTTGATTTGAAGAAGCCGATTACAGAAGAAGTGATTCGAGAGCAAATTGCCGGAATGGTAAATAAGGAGTTATTAACATTCGAACAAGCTGAAGAAATAGCAATTGAAAAAGTCATTTCATTCTTTGACAGTGACCTAGGTAAAAGGGTATTAGCGGCGAAAAGTGTTGAGCGTGAAGTACCATTTACGATGATGCTTGCAGCAGAAGAGGCGTATCAAGATTGGCAAGGTAAGAATGACGAAACAATACTTGTCCAAGGGGTTATCGACTGCATGATTGAAGAGGAAGACGGTATCACTTTAATTGATTTTAAAACGGATACGATTGAAGGAAAGTTCCCAGGTGGATTCGATCAAGCAAAACCAATTTTAGAAGATCGATACAAAGTGCAGCTTTCGTTATATGCAAAGGCACTTGAAAAAAGCTTGCAACATCCCGTGAAAGAGAAATGCTTATACTTCTTTGATGGCAATCATGTTGTGAAAATTGAAGAATAGAGGGACTTGAAAATGGCAACGGAAAAAACGTTAAGAACGTGTGAAAAAGGACATGAATACTATAAAAGTAGCGATTGTCCAACTTGCCCAGCTTGTGAGAAAGAAAAGAAACCAACAACAGGGTTTCTTTCACTTCTTTCATCACCAGCACGAAATGCGTTGCAACATCATGGCATTCACACGATAGAAGAACTCTCAAAGTATAGTGAAAAAGAAATTTTAAAACTACATGGTATGGGACCAGCATCTTTGCCGAAGCTTAGAAAGGCTTTGGAGGAGAGCGGATTATCATTTAAATAAAATGAAACAGTAAACAGTGTTTTTTTGATAATCTTGAATGAGATAAAAGAAAAAAGTAGGAGAATATCTCCTACTTTTTTTATGCTGTTCCGATCTGATCTTGATCGGCCACATCAGAATCAAACGTATTTGTTGCACTAACACCGCTAAAAGTGTTCACGACAAATCCAACATTGGAAGCTCCGGATCCATTATAAGCTTTCGTATTTTCTTTTGGAGACACGTTATAAAAATCCCCTAAATTGAACGAACCATTACTGTTTTGAACGACGAGATTTCCAACAACAGAAGGCATACTATCCACCCACTTTACTAAGCTTTTTAATTACTATATGAATTATTGTGCGGAAGGTTCATCCGTAATATATTGGCGAATTTGCATAATACGAGAGTTATTAAAAACATAATCAACATTTCCAATTTGAAAGCAACCAGAATTTAAAAGTGTTCGCAATTCAACATTGTTTACTTCAATAAAAGGGCATTCATTTACAATGTTTAATTTTACATCTGTCGTTCGTTTTGGGATTGTAATGTGTTCATCTGTAAAGATTTCAAATGCGTCTAAGCGGCCTTCGTCTTTTATATAACAAGGAATTTCCCTGTGGACGGCAAGAGCTCTACTTTTTAATTCCATTTGATTTGCATCTCCAACTTGAAATACAGCAGTAATCCCCAAAGAAATAATAGAAACATTTTGGACAACAGACACATGATGTAACATAATTTCTCAGTCTCCTTAACCTGGAGTAGGAGGGACATCTGTGACTAATGGTACAAATGGACCCTCTGTAACAGTTTCAAATGGTGTATCGAGAATAGAAGATAGTATGAGGAAATTTGCATCCCCAATTAAAAAGAGTGCGGATGACGATACACCGTTCATTTTAATCTGTCCGACTTTTAACTCGCGATTTACAACGTTAACATTCATACATACTTACTCCTTTCGGAAATTACCCGGTATGTGTTGAATAAAAGATAGAAAGGCGTTGTCGATATCATGTTTCATTGCTTGGAGAATGATATCGCGTAAATAATCTGGATTTGTTGAAGAATCTTCGTATGATTGTGCTTGTGATAAATAATAAGGAAGCCTATGCTCCATCTGTTTTTTTATGTCATCAACCATCATTTGTCGATACATTTCATCGAGCGGCGTTCTCTCTTCTTGTTCAAAATGGAGAATTCGATTATATGCTTCTTCATCTAAGTAACGATGCATTTCTTGAAGGATACCTTGGTAAAAATCTGGGTTTGTATCTGTTTCAGGATTTACTTTTAACGTTTCTGTATCCACTTGAAAATCTTCAATTTGCTGTCCTTTTGCTGAAAACGGATTTAAACCAATATTTAAAGTGCCATTTAAATTTTCTACTTTTAATTGATCGAATTTGTATTCCACTTTTCCTACAGAAGAGGAGGGGCGATTTTTTAATTCGGTAAGCTCTTCTTGTAATAGGCGCACTTGATCTTCTAGATGAAGGATGGTTGATTGCTGTGCTTGAAGAGCTTGTTGAAGTTGGTGTAAGTAAGTATATATATCTTGATTCATTTTGTGAAACCTCCTTTTCAGTAGGGAGGGTAAAAATATTCCTGCTATATATTTATGACAAGGATGTCTTAAGAAGAACTAGTTGATGGTTTGATAGAAATAATTTGTCCTTTCGCCTGCAATGGGCGAAGGGGCTCTGTAAATCCACCACTATTTGAGAATTTAGATAGAGCTTTAATACTTCCTGCAGTACCAATTTGGAATACAGAAGAGGTTGTAATGCTATCAATTTTAATGCTATTAATGATGATGCTTTGGTTTACATAAAGATTCAATGCAATCGCCTCCTCTAAGTTGAACCAATTATCGCTTGATCAATTACATCTGAATCATTGACAGTCGTTGCGCTTTGATAATTGTAGACAGAAACGTTATCTCCAACATTAAAAGAGCCGGCCCCGGCGAAAGCGCGTGAATAACTAATAGGCCTAATCGCAAATACATCTCCAATATGAAAAATACCACTTGATCCAATATTGACGATACGAATATGTCCGACCATAGCTGGCATACAAAACACCTTTCGTTTTTAAAATTTTCTTTTCTACTATTGTATGGGCGTTTTCAATAAAATGTGTTTTTTTTTTATAAAAGAAACACACACGTTATTGCGTGTGTGTATTGAGTGTTTGATTAGGGTGAAAATCCGTATGTACATGCCAAATTACATTTAAGAGCCTGTCCAGTTCTTGGCTACAATCCACTGTTTTTTGAGAAGTCATTCCGTAGCGTTCAGCAAAGTAAATCATTTTTTCACGTTTTTTTTCAATCGCTTGCTCAAACATTGAAATCGGCTCCATCTCTAAATGAAATTTTTAGTATATATGTAGTACATATTATACAAAAAACCCATAAAAAAGAAATACCTTCGCTAAAAAAAGTAAAATTTCTACATTTTATGCCAAATATAAAGGAGTAACGAATAGGATATGAGAAGAATATTGTAAAAATTAGCGTGCATGAGAAGGTTTTTTTCTTACGGATGCGAATACAATTAAAGGGTATGAGTTTTAGGATGGAGAGTGGAAATATTGCGTTTGGTAACGGCGAAAAAAGATGAAAAGGTATTTGTAGGTATTGTGGATGAAGAGGAAGAAAAGGTATTGCATGTAAGAGAAGCGCAAAGACAAAAAGGGGAAAAGGTTACGATTCCGATTACAATGTTAGAGTGTATTGAAAGAGGAACCGAATGCTTTGAAAAAATATGTGATATTGTAAATTGGGCGAAGGAAAATGAAGGGGCGGCGTATTATCCGTTAACTGAGGTGAAAATATTAGCGCCAATTCCAAGGCCAAGGAAGAATATTCTTTGCGTTGGAAAAAATTATCGTGAGCATGCGATAGAGATGGGCGGAGTAGAATCAATTCCAGAAAATATAATGATCTTTACGAAAGCGCCGACGACAGTTATTGGAATGGATGAAAAAATTAATAGTCATCCCCACGCAACGAATGAACTAGACTATGAAGGAGAACTAGCTATCATCATTGGTAAGCGAGGGAAACAAATAAAAAAAGAAAAAGCGCTTGAGCATGTTTTTGGTTATACCATTATAAATGATATAACTGCTCGCGACATTCAAAGGAAGCATAAACAATTTTTCCTTGGAAAAAGTTTCGATACATTTTGTCCGATGGGACCGTACCTAATTCATAAATCAATGGTTGAAACGCCAAATGCGTTACACATTGAGACGGTAGTAAATGGGGAAATAAGGCAAACTTCAAATACAAATAAAATGATTTTTTCAATAGAAGAAATCATTTCAACGATAAGTAAAGGAATGACGTTAGAGCCAGGCGATATTATCGCAACAGGAACGCCGGCTGGTGTCGGAAAAGGTTTCACACCACCGAAGTTTTTGCATGCTGGTGATGAAGTGGTCATTACAGTAGAAGGAATTGGTACTTTGCGAAATGTAGTGAAATGAAAAAAGAGCTATCTTGTGAAAAGATAGCTCTTTTCTATGGTCTTGGGTGATAGAGGTAATCGATAACCGAAAAAGTGTAAAGACCAACGAATGCAAGTGTACAAATACCAAATAGTATAACCGTAAGTGCGCTTTTTTCTCGTCCAAAACCAATGATAGTAAGGGTAACAGCAGTCCAAAATGATGCTTTCAGTAGTGTGAATGTAGTAGAAGTTGAGTAGTGACTAAGCAATGTTACGGAAAGGAGGAAGCCAAAGAATGTAACTAAAATAAAAGATGTAGCTAAATAGTTAATATGTTTACCATATCGTAATAACATATCGTACCTGCTTTCTAAAATAAAATACAGAAAATTGCAATTTTATTTTAGTATAAATCAATATAATAATAGAGAGGTTGTCCCAACATGTAGGACAACCTCTCTATTATTACGATAATACCGCTTTAATTTTTTGGAACGCCCACTCTAAATCTTCTTCAGAGATTACTAGAGGTGGTGCGATACGAATTACATTTTCGTGTGTTTCTTTACATAATAGACCAGCTGCTTTTAGTTGTTCACAGTAAGGACGAGCTGGCTCGTTTAATTCGATACCGATGAATAAGCCTTTACCACGAATGTCAGTAATCATTGGGTTATCAATTTCTTTTAATTGCCCAACTAATTTTTCGCCTAATTGAAGAGAACGCTCTGTTAATTTTTCTTCTTCTAACACTTCAAGAGCTGCGATAGAAACAGCACATGCAAGTGGGTTACCACCGAATGTAGAACCGTGAGAACCTGGCTCGAATACGCCTAAAATGTCGCGGTTTGCTGCTACGCAAGAGATTGGGAATACGCCGCCGCCAAGTGCTTTACCAAGTATGTACATGTCAGGAGTTACATTGTCCCAGTCACAAGCAAATACTTTACCAGTACGGCCTAAACCTGTTTGGATTTCATCTGCTACAAATAAAACGTTTTCTTTTTTACATACTTCAAGAGCTTCTTTTAAGAAACCAGCTGGTGGGATGTTAATTCCTGCTTCACCTTGGATTGGCTCTAAAATGAATGCAGCTGTATTTGGTGTAATTGCAGCTTTTAACGCTTCTAAATCACCGTAAGGAATTACGATAATGCCAGGAAGCATTGGACCGAATCCACGCTTGTACTCTTCGTTTGAAGACATAGAAACAGCACCCATCGTACGGCCGTGGAAGTTATCTTCACAAACGATGATTTCAGCACGGTTTGCTTCTACTTTCTTCACGTCATAAGCCCAGCGGCGTGCTGTTTTAATTGCAGTTTCAACAGCTTCTGCACCTGTATTCATTGGAAGTACCATTTCTTTATTAGTTAGTTTCGCAACTTTTTCGTACCAAGGACCTAATTGATCGCTATGGAAAGCACGAGAAGTTAACGTAACACGATTAGCTTGGTCAATTAAAGCGTTAATAATTTTTGGGTGACGATGACCTTGGTTTACTGCAGAATATGCACTTAATAAGTCCATATAGCGGTTTCCTTCAGGATCTTCTACCCAAACACCTTCTGCTTTAGAAATAACGATTGGAAGTGGGTGATAGTTATTTGCCCCGTATGTGTCTGTAAGTTCGATAATATCCTTAGTTTGAATCATGATTGTTCCCCCTTTTGTTATTACAAGAAGTTTGTAAATACTCTAAATATTATAGCATTTAAATGTAAAAAAGCGAAACATTTCCTGAAAATAAATGAACATGTTATCATATAGAGTGAAAAAGTGTGAAAAGAGGAGGTAGGGGATACGATGGTACATATGCATATTACAGCATGGGCGTTAGGTTTAATTTTATTCTTCGTTGCGTATTCACTTTATTCAGCAGGAAGAAAAGGTAAAGGTGTACATATGGGGCTTCGTCTTATGTACATTATCATTATTGTGACAGGTTTCATGTTGTACATGGGTATTATGAAGACTGCAACAAGTAACATGCACATGTGGTATGGTTTAAAAATGATAGCTGGTATTTTAGTTATCGGTGGAATGGAAATGGTTCTTGTGAAAATGAGCAAGAACAAAGCAACAGGGGCAGTTTGGGGATTATTTATTGTTGCACTAGTAGCAGTATTTTACCTTGGACTGAAATTACCAATTGGTTGGCAAGTATTCTAATAAAAAATAAAACCACCTTATAATCTCAAATGTTTGGGAGATAAGGTGGTTTTTTATTTTAGGTCGCATCGATATGCAACTCTTCTCCGTTTACTTTCGTAAAACGAAACATGTTTTTATTTGACGTAGCGTGACGAACGAAATGGTGCTGCAGCGCACAAATCATCTCTTCGTTATCGAACAAAAGAATATTTACTCCTTCGCAAGCTTCCTCTTTCGGTAAGAAAGATAAATAATTATGACAATACATGCAATCATATAAAGAGTAGTGAAGCGATTGCAATGATTCGGTTAATAACGTAAAGACAGAGTCAGGTAATTCCTCGAGCCATTCCGTATAGCTAAGAAGTAATCTTTTTCGAATTCGTATCATTTCTCCGTTTTGCAAATGATGCTGTTCATTGGCGATTTGTAATACATCTTGTTCATAGAAACGAGCTGGTAGCCAGTTGTTGTTATATAAAATCTCAAAGCCATCTTCGGCAATATCTTCTAATAAAAATGCTTCATCATTTTCATCATCAAAGAACACCCATTCATTGTTTATATATTCTACATTACCGACTGTATGAGCGCGAGGCTGGTTATATAAAATATGGTTACGTTTTATCATACATGATTTCTCCTTTATGAAAAGTAGTTATTTCTGTTATAGACAGTTCGTGCATTCTTTATAACTAGACACACCTAGACATAGGTGGGCATACAATAAAACACGTTTTACTGAGTGAAAATGCTATTCCGTATGTGGATGGTAGGTTATCGTCAAGTTTTTCATTTTTTGATCCGCACCTCTAAGGGTGGGGATTACTGCTCGTTTAGGAAAAGAAATAAGATGGAAGGATGATTCGTATGTGCGGAATTACAGGATGGGTGGATTATAAACGCTCATTAGAAGGAGAACGGGACGTCGTTACGAAGATGGCTGAGACGTTAGCGAAACGTGGCCCAGATGATAATAAAGTTTGGATTAAAGGCAATGTCGCATTTGGGCATAAACGGTTAATCGTTGTTGATCCTGAGGGTGGTAAACAACCGATGACTTGTTTAAAAGATGAGACGAATTATGCAATTTGCTATAACGGTGAATTGTATAATACAGAAGATATTCGAAAGGAATTATTAAGAAGAGGATATACGTTCAAAGGTCATTCTGATACGGAGGTGCTATTAGCGTCGTATATTGAATGGAAAGAAGAATGTGTCGATCATTTAAACGGTATATATGCGTTTGCTGTATGGGATGAACAGAAAGAACAAGTATTTATTGCGCGAGATCGATTAGGTGTAAAACCGCTATTTTATAAATATGATAGTGGACGATTACTATTCGGTTCAGAGTTAAAAGCGATACTAGCGCATCCAGATGTGAAGGCGGAAGTAACGTTAGAAGGGTTATCTGAAATATTCGGTCTTGGGCCGTCTAGAACACCTGGTCATGGCATTTATGCTGGTATAAAAGAATTACGCCCAGGTCATGCGATGACATTTTCAAAGAACGGTTTATGTATATGGAGATATTGGAATGTAGAAAGCAAAAAACATGAAGACTCCTTTGAAGAAACAGTAGAGAAAACACGCTTTTTATTACAAGATGCGATTACAAGGCAGCTCGTTTCTGATGTACCACTATGTACTTTTCTATCAGGCGGTGTAGATTCGAGTGCAATTACAGCAATTGCTGCGAAAGAATACGCAAGGTCAGGAAAAGGGCAATTACACACATACTCTGTTGATTATGAAGATAATGACAAATACTTTAAAGCGAATGCGTTTCAGCCGAATTCAGATGCGCCATTTATTCATTTGATGACTGAGACGTTTCAAACAAACCATCATCGCTGCGTCATTTCAAATGAACAATTAGCACAGTATTTAACAGAAGCGGTACTCGTTCGTGATTTGCCTGGTATGGCAGATATCGATTCCTCATTATTATGGTTTTGCCGCGAAATTAAACAAGATTTTGTCGTCGGTTTATCTGGGGAATGTGCAGACGAAATATTTGGTGGTTATCCGTGGTTTTATAGAGAAGATGATTTACAATCGAGTGCATTTCCGTGGATGCGCTCTACAGAAGCGCGTGAACAACTGCTAAAGAAAGAATGGAGAAATAAATTAAACTTACAACAATATGTACAGCAGCGTTATGAAGAATCTATTCAAGAAGTTCCTGTTTTAGAGGGAGAAAGCCCAATTGAAGCAAAGAGACGACAATTATTTTACTTGAACATGGTATGGTTTATGACAACATTATTAGACAGAAAAGACCGTATGAGTATGGGGGCAAGCTTAGAAGTACGTGTTCCATTTGCGGATCACCGACTTGTCGAATATGCGTGGAATATTCCTTGGGAAATGAAAATGTATAAAAACCGCGAAAAAGGTCTATTGCGTAAAGCATTAGAAGGGTTACTTCCAAATGACATCTTATATAGAAAGAAGAGCCCATATCCGAAAACGCATAATCCGCACTATACGAAAGTGGTAACAGTATGGCTACAAGATTTATTAACGGATAAAGGATCAATTTTACACGAACTATTTGATAAAGAACAGCTGCGCGGATTAATTGAGTCAGGTGGTAGTGCATTTCAATCCCCTTGGTTCGGTCAATTAATGACTGGTCCGCAGCTTTTAGCTCATTTAGCGCAAATTCATGTTTGGTTTAAAGAGTATGGGGTAAATATTAAAGAATAGAAGAAAAGCGACTTACATAAAAGTAAGTCGCTTTTCTATTAAATAAATTGTCAAATAAAATTCAAAATCATATTAGAAAGAATACTTATTTAGAATAATTATTTTGACGTACTTATTATTAGTTGTTATAATTGGAAACAAATGTTCTTGAAAAAGATTCTCATTTATAAAATTGAGGTGTTATATAGATGACAAAGAAAAAAATAGGTTTACTCGTAATGGCGTATGGAACGCCAGAATCATTAGATGATGTAGAAGCATACTACACACATATTCGCCACGGGCGTAAACCTTCAGAAGAAGCGCTCCAAGACTTAATCGGGCGCTATAAAGCGATTGGCGGAATTTCACCACTTGCAAAAATTACGAAAGAGCAAGCGCATAAATTAACAGATGCAATGAATAATATGTTTACAGAGTATGAATTTACTTGTTATGTAGGCTTAAAACATATCGCTCCATTTATAGAAGATGCAGTAGAAGAGATGAAAGAAGATGGAATTGAGCAAGCGATTAGTATCGTATTAGCGCCGCATTATTCTACATTTAGCATTAAAGCGTATAATGACCGTGCTATTCGTCTTTCAAAAGAAATCGGTGGCCCTGTTATTGAACCAATTGAACAATGGTACGATGAACCGAAATTTATTTCCTATTGGGCAGATCAAATAAAAGAAACATTTACAAAGATTGAAGATAAAGAGAAAGCAGTCGTAATTTTTTCAGCACATAGTTTGCCAGAGAAAATTATTTCAGCAGGGGACCCTTATGTGAAGCAATTGCAGCATACAGCAGATTTAATTGCGGGGGCTGCCAATATTCAAAACTATACAACGGGTTGGCAAAGTGCCGGAAATACGCCTGATCCATGGATTGGTCCAGATGTGCAAGATTTAACGAGAGATTTATATGAAGAGCATGGATATGAATCTTTCATATATTGCCCAGTTGGCTTTGTCGCAGCGCATTTAGAAGTTTTATATGACAATGATTACGAATGTAAAGTTGTAACTGATGAGTTGAATTTGGCATATTTTAGACCAAATATGCCAAATTCACAACCTGTATTTATCGATTGTTTAGCTGAAGTTGTTTCCAAAAAAATGAAGGAAATAGTTGACAAGAATTTAGTTTTGAATAATAATTAGTTTATAATAATTTTAAATAAATAATAATTACTATGAAAGAAAGAGGAGGATCCCCCTAGATGAATCCAAATAATCGCTTAACAACAAACCAAGGTGCTCCAGTTGGAGACAACCAAAATTCTCGTACAGCAGGTCGCCGTGGACCGGTATTATTAGAAGACTATCATTTAGTAGAAAAACTGGCTCACTTTGATCGTGAACGTATTCCAGAGCGTGTTGTGCATGCACGTGGTGCAGGTGCTCACGGTGTATTCGTAACGAAAAACAGCATGAAGCAATATACGAAAGCAGCATTTTTACAAAATGAAGGAACTGAAACGCCTGTATTTGTTCGTTTCTCAACGGTTATTCATGGTCAAGGTTCTCCGGAAACAGCTCGTGATCCACGCGGGTTCGCTGTTAAATTTTATACAGAGGAAGGAAATTACGATATCGTAGGGAACCATCTACCGGTCTTTTTCATTCGTGATGCAATTAAATTCCCTGATATGGTGCATTCTTTAAAACCAGCACCTGATACAAATGTTCAAACACCAGATCGTTACTGGGACTTCATGACGTTAAGTCCGGAATCTACACATATGATGACGTGGGTATTTTCTGATTACGGTACACCAGCAAGCTATCGCGAAATGGAAGGTTTCGGTGTCCATTCATTTAAATGGATTAATGCAGAAGGTAAAATCGTCTATATTAAATATCACTGGAAACCACAGCAAAGTGTACGTAACTTAAGTGCAAAAGAAGTGCAAGAAGTACAAGGAAAAGACTTCAACCATGCAACTCGTGACTTGTTCGATGCAATCGAAAAAGGAAACTATCCGAAGTGGGATTTACACGTACAAGTGATGCAACTAGAGGAAACGGATTCTTTAGATTTCGATCCATTAGATCCGACGAAAGTATGGCCAGAAGATCGCTTCCCATTAATGGAAGTAGGGACGATGACGTTAAATCGTAACCCGAAAAACTTCTTCGCAGAAGTAGAACAAGTGGCATTTTCTCCAAGTGCAACTGTAAATGGTATTGAACCATCTGAAGATAAATTATTACAAGGTCGTTTATTCTCTTATCCAGATACACAGCGTTACCGTCTTGGTGCGAACTACTTACAAATTCCTGTAAACTGCCCGTACGCAGCTGTTCATAACCAACAACGTGATGGTGCGATGCAAATAAATCAAAATCCATCTACAATTAACTACGAACCGAGCCGTCATACTGAAAATCCAGTTGAAGACCCGACTTACCGCGATTCAACTATGAAAGTAGAAGGTTATGTATCTCGTGAAAAAATTGATAAACCAAATGATTTCAAACAAGCAGGTGAGCGTTATCGTTCATTCTCTAAAGAAGAGCAAGACAATTTAATTGCAAACTTAACAAATGACTTAAAAGACGTAAATGAGCGCACGAAATTACTAGCTATTTGTAACTTCTTCCGTGCAGATCACGATTACGGAATGCGTTTAGCACAATCTTTAAATGTTGATATTACGCAATATGTGGGAAATGCTCCGAAATAAATAGGAAAAGACGACTGTTAAGCGGTCGTCTTTTTATTTGTAGTGTTTGCTATTATAAAAATGTTTATAGCGATTGGGAAACAAGGTGATGAGCGCGCTGCGTTTATAAAAAATAAAGCGATGGCTGAGACGTTTCAAATTGCGATGGGGCTAATGGTACTTGAGGTGATTCCTTTTATTTATCATCGTTTTAATGAAACGGTAGGAATACTGTTTAATCCAGTTCGCTTTTTAGCTGTAATAGCGATTGCGTTTCTTATTATATTAAGTTTGAATAAAAGTAAGTATGGTGATTCGTAAGTTATACCGGAGTATTCTTCAGTTTCGTCATGTAGGAATTTATTGGTAAATCGATATATTTAAAAAATCGTCGATATATTCACTGGAATACTAGGTGGGGTATCTAACGCTGACAAGTACAATAAAAAGAGATGCAATCTACTACTAATAGACTGCATCTCTTTTTTAGTTCACCCGCTCAGTGTACTCGTAAGCTTTCTCTCCGTGCATCGAAATATCAAGTCCCATATGTTCTTCGTGTTCATCTACCCGAACAGGGAGGAAGAAGTTAATTATTTTAATAATGGCATACGTCATGATGATCGTGAATGCATATGTTGCGCCGATTGCTACCAGTTGTTTGAACAGTAAAGCGGCGTTTCCGTAAAATAATCCGTTCGCGCCATCACTGTTTACAGCAGTAGTTGCAAATAGTCCTGTTGCAATACCGCCCCAAGTTCCGCCGATACCGTGGCATCCGAATGCATCAAGTGTATCGTCGTATCCGCATTTCATTTTTAAGAAGAAGACTGCGCCGAAGCATAATACGCCGCCAATTGCTCCGATAAGAAGAGCGGAGAAAGGTGTAACGAACCCGCAAGCTGGTGTAATAGCGACTAGACCGGAAACTACACCACAAGCAGCTCCCATCGCAGTCGGTTTTGATTGGAAGAACCATTCTGAAAGCATCCAAGTTAATGCAGAGGCAGCAGCGGCTATATTTGTATTAATAAATGCAGTTAAAGCTACGTCGTTTAAAGATAATGCACTTCCGACGTTAAAACCGAACCAGCCGAACCATAGTAAGCCTGCGCCTAACATTGTGAATGGTAAATGGTGAGGAGAAGTACCGTTTATATTTTTTCGTTTTCCAAGAAAAATGGCTAATACAAGGCCGGCCACGCCAGATGTAATATGAACGACGTTACCACCAGCGAAGTCTAACGCGCCAAGTTCTCTTAGCCATCCACCAACGCCCCATACCCAATGAGCGACAGGATTGTAAACGATTGTTGTCCATAGAAGGATGAAAATAAGGAAAGCAGAAAATCGCATTCTTTCGGCGAATGCACCTGAAATTAAAGCGGGAGTTAAAATAGCGAACATGAGTTGGAACATCATAAATAAATTGTGAGGAATAGTAGATGAGTAGTCTGGATTTGGTGCGTAGGTAACGCCGTTTAAACCGAACCAATCGAGTGTACCGATAAGTCCGTGCCAGTCTGGTCCGAATGATAAAGAATAGCCGATCACAATCCACTGAATCGAAACGATAGCCATTGCGCTATAGCTATGCATTGTCGTACTGAGTACGTTTTTACTGCGAACCATGCCCCCGTAAAAAAGTGCCAATCCTGGTGTCATTAACATGACCATTACTGTCGTTACAAACATAAAAACCGTATCTCCCATATTCATTCTCTCTCCTCCTATAATGTTAGAAATAATAACATCAACTTGTTATGTTTCATATCATATTCGAAATGAAATGAAAAATCAACTAAAAATTCAGAAAATTTATACTTCATGTTAGAAAATCTAACATGAAGTATTTTGAGGAGAAAGAAATCAACATATGCGATTTGTTCGGAAAATTGGTATAATATTCTTATAATTAAAAAACATGGGGGATGCGTGTGGGAAAAATACGGACTAGGAAACTATTCATTTGTTTTTGTTTAGCTGTCGTCTTATTTGTACCAATACATACGTTTGCAGACGGAAAAAGAGAGTGGAGAGACGAAGTTATATATTCCATTATGATTGATCGCTTTAATAATGGAGAACCGAAAAATGACAAGCAGTTAGAAGTTGGTAATTTAGAAGGATATCAGGGCGGAGATATAAGAGGGACTATAAAAAGACTGGATTACATAAAAGAAATGGGCTTTACCGCTGTTATGCTTTCTCCACTTTTTGAAAGTGGAAAGTACGATGGGTTAGACGTGCACAATTTTCAAAAGGTAAATGAACATTTTGGAACAGAAAATGATGTGAAAGAATTTGTACAAGAAGCGCACGCAAAAGGAATAAAAGTTGTACTTCAATTTCCGCTTGGAGAAAACGAACAACAAGTCATTGACGCGATGAAATGGTGGATCAAAGAAGTTGATTTAGATGGAAGCTATGTGATGCATAGTGAAAAAATGTCGCGTTCTTTCTGGGATGACGTGCAAAAAGATATGCAAGCGATAAAGAAAGATTTTCGTATTATGACAGAGGAAGATAGTGAATATAACGAAAAAATAGTAGAATCTTTTTCTAAAGTGGATGTATCGGTGAAACCTTTATATGATGTGAGTAAAAAAGAAGGGGAATCCGTTACATTTTTAGATAATCAAGATACAAAAAGGTTTGCCCGTATTGCAAAAGAGAATATGAATTATCCGCCATCTCGTTTGAAACTAGCTCTTACATATTTATTAACAGCACCAGGCATTCCGAATTTTTATTACGGGACTGAAATTGCATTAGATGGAGGAGATACACCGGATAATAGACGATTAATGGATTTCAAATCAGATGAGAAATTTATGCAACACATAACGAAACTCGGTGAACTGAGACAAACGAGACCGTCTTTACGACGCGGTACGTTTGAGCTTTTGTATGATAAAGATGGAATGAGTGTACTAAAACGAAAGTATAAAGATGAAGTGACAGTAGTAGCGATTAATAATACGAAAGAAACACAAAAAGTTGCTTTACCTGTAAGTGTGATTGGTGAAAAACAAGAGTTAAAAGGATTGTTAGAAGATGAAATTATAAGAGAAGAAAAAGGAAAGTTTTATCTCGTTCTAAAGCGCGAAGAATCAAATGTGTATAAAGTTAATGGAGAAACAGGTGTGAATTGGTTATTTATCTCTTTAATCGTCGGTGTGAACGTATTGTTTATTGCGTTTTTAACATATATCCGAAAGAAGTCTCCTTCCTCAGGCGCGTGAAAGACGATAGTCTAGCGGCAGGTGGGAGATGAATTTCGGTTTGGCGTAGCCAAACATTTGGTTTTCCTATTTATTTTGCCTCTGATATAATCAGTCTTATAAGAGGGGAATTTTGGTATAACAATGAAAGTAGATAATAATCTTGTAGTGTTCAGGTTGTGTGATCACCGTCATAGCTTATGGAAAATGAGGTGAATGGATATGCCAAAGCAGAATAAGGCGTATAAATTTCGTCTGTACCCAACAGAAGAACAAGCACATCTCATACGAAAAACATTCGGGTGTGTACGTTTTGTGTATAACAAAATGCTGGCTGAACGAATAGAAGTATATGAAAAATATAAAGAGGACAAGGAAGAACTAAAGAAAAAAATCCCTACTCCTGCAAAATATAAGACAGAATATGAATGGTTGAAAGAAGTTGATTCATTGGCATTGGCCAACGCGCAATTAAACTTGCAAACTGCGTATAAGAATTTTTTTAGTGGTCAAAGTGATTTTCCTACATTCAAAAGTAAAAAGAGTAGAAAATCCTATACAACGAATCGAGTAAACGGAAATATTATGTTATTTCATGGTTATATCAAATTACCAAAGTTGAAAATGGTGAAACTGAAGCAACATAGAGAAATCCCGCCAAAACATATCATCAAATCGTGTACGATTTCGATGACACCTACTGGTAAATACTATGTGTCCATCTTGACTGAATATGAAAAAGAGATTGTACAAAAAGAAGTACAAAGTGTAGTTGGATTAGACTTCGCAATGGCTGAATTGTATGTGAGTAGCGAAGATGAGAAAGCCAATTATCCTCGCTTTTATCGTCAGAGGTTAGAGAAATTAGCGAAGACACAACGAGTATTAGCAAGACGTGTGAAAGGTTCAGAGCGCTGGAAGAAACAACGCATTCATGTAGCGAAATTGCATGAAAAGGTCGCCAATCAACGTAAAAATTTTCTTCATCATAAGTCTAAGGAATTAGCTACGAGTTTTGACGTTGTAGCAATCGAAGACTTACATATGAAAGGAATGTCACGAGCATTTAGATTTGGTAAGAGTGTAGCGGACAACGGTTGGAGGATGTTCACGACATTTTTAGCATATAAGCTACAAGAACAAGGGAAACAGCTTGTAAAAATAGATAAATGGTTTCCTTCTACAAAGATGTGTAGTAATTGTGGAAATAAAAAAGAAATGCCATTATGTGAACGCATGTATGCGTGTTTGTGTGGACTCACAATTGGCCGTGATTATAATGCAGCGATCAATATCAAAAAGGAAGCCATTCGCTTATTAGTGTTGGCATAAATAGTAACAAAATAACCTTTGGAACAAGGGAGTTAGCTCGGCTGTCCTAGGACAAATTCGTTAGCTATCAAAAGTAGCGATGAACCGAGAAGCCCCCACTCGGGGTAAGCTCGTAAGAGGTATTAAGTGGTGGGTAGTTCACTTGCGGTTAAAAAGAGACGGAAATGAGTCGCGTTGTTCTTTAGTAGCTCGTCTTCAGTTTAAGGTAAGGCGTTGCTTTTAAGGAGTATGAAAAGGCCTCTAATGAGAGGTATTCCCAGGCTAGGGAGAAAACTTTCTCCCTAGCCTGTTTTTGTGTGGAGTGCTATCGCCTTGAAATGCAGCTGAGCAAAGAAGTGAAAAGACCTATAGAACAAACAACAATTGCAACTATACTAATTTTACATTACATTAAAGGGTGAAAAATATTCTGATACTCATTGAGAGCTATATTTGAGGAGGAAAAATGGAATTTTACGATTTGGGTATTACCATTAAAGAACTTAGAATGAAAAAAAATATATCACAATCCGAATTATGTCATGGAATATGTTCACAAAGTCAAATTAGCAAGATCGAAAAAGGTGTGATTTATCCATCTAGCATATTGTTATATCAATTATCAGAAAGACTTGGTATTGATCCAAATAATATATTTGCACTAACTCAAAACAAAAAATTTAAATATATAGAAAATGTAAAATGTGTAATGAAGGATTGCATAAGACAACATCAATATAAAGAGCTTTATGAAATAGTAACAAAAGAAAAAAACTTAAATAATTTTCGAATAAAAGAAGATAAACAATTTCTAATATGGCATGAAGCAATTGCTATATATCGTGTGAATAACTCAATAAAAACGGCTTTAACTCTTTTAAATAATGCATTAAAAATAACTGTAACGAATATTGATTTTTTAACAGAGAGAGAAATAGATATTATGCAGACAATGGCTATATTTCATGCAGAAAATAAAGAATATAAAGAGAGTATTAATATATTAAAAAGATGTTTAAATAATTTTAATAAGCTAGATTTTCCTAGAGATAAAGAAATTAAATTAAAAATCATTTATAATTTAGCAAAATGTTTAAGTTACACATATCAATACGAAGAAGCAAAAAAATACATTGATAAGGGTATCAAATTAGCTATTAATCTAAATACTTTATACTTATTGGGTGAACTATACTATGAAAAAGGTTCGAATTTATTAAAGCTTAAACAATCTAATAAAGAAAAAGTTGCTAATAACATGAAAAAAGCGTTATTTATATTTGAATTAACAAAAAACGAAAAAAAATTACAAATAATTAAAGAAGAATATTTCGAAAAACATAATTGCTAAATAAATACTTATAGTACAATAAAACCCACAGGAAAAGTTCCCGTAGGTTTTACACTTATAAACCTCTTAATATTTTTTATAAACTTGATTCTAAAATATTATTACTTAATATGAATTTTTGAATGAAAGTTTACTTAACGTACTTTTTATTTTGAAATCTGCATCCTTATTAACACCTTATACTTCTTTTCCTTCCATATTACAATTAAGATGGTTCAAGTAAGAGGAAGGCAACTTAAAGTGTTTTTTTATGACCTTTATCATCAACTATTTAGTGCTTCTTTAAATTATTACATAACATAGGTTTTTTGTACCAAGCTTTGTGAATGCAATTAGATTTATCCTTTAGTGTAGTCATATTATTAGAACATCCTTTAATATTTAGAGAGAATATAGCCAATAAAAAACATATTATTAATTTCTTCAAATAACCACTTCTAACTCTTTTATAATTAACTTTTTTTCACAAAATAAGATCCCTTATTAATTTTACATTACATTGAAGGGTGGAAAATATTCTTATACTCATAAATTGTTACGCTTGATTAGGGAGAGAGATTTTGGTTTATGGAGGTAGTTGTGGTGACTTTGGTTTGGGATTCAATTGATAAGGAAAGTGATTCAAGTTGAAGGGAAACGTCCTAAGAAGTCTTTTCCTTATTTTTAAAAGGGCATGCTCAATTCCATGTATAAAAAAATTCTACAATGAGACCTAGTCTAACTACGCGGTCACCTGTAAGGTATTCGTATGAATAGACTCTGTTCGCTCAGTAATTTTCACCGTAAATACCCTCTTGTCCTTGTCATATTGTTCCTATATGACAAAAAGAAAAACTCCTCTAATTAGAGGAGTTTTTCTTTTTAGCGGTAGTTAATAAATTGTACGTCAATCGGTAAGTCAGCGCTGCGAACTGCTGCGATAACTGCTTGTAAGTCATCACGGCTTTTCGCTGTAACACGTACTTGGTCATCTTGTACTTGTGTTTTTACTTTTAATTTCATTTCTTTAATGATGTTGTTAATTTTTTTCGCGTTATCTTTATCGATACCTTGTTGAAGTGTTGCGCGTTGGCGAACAGTGTTACCAGTCGCTGCTTCAACTTTTCCGTAATCCAAGTTTTTAATTGGAACGTTACGTTTTACAAGTTTAGCAATTAGAACGTCTTTTACTTGGTCTAATTTGAACTCATCGTCAGAAGTTAAAACTAGTACTTCTTTTTCTAATTTAATATCACTTTTACTTCCTTTAAAGTCATATCGGTTTTGGATTTCCTTTAATGCGATGTTAATTGCGTTTGTTACTTCAGGTAATTCTACTTTCGAAACGATGTCAAAAGAACTCTCTTTTGCCATAGTTAGCACCTCCAAATAAATTTCTAATCTTTTTATGTACTGTACATACTAAAGTATAGCTGAAAACGAGTCTGGACTTAAGTGTTTTCATACTTATATTTATGTAACCTCATTTTATTATAGTGAATTTTGGGCAGTTGGACAAATAAAGGAAAAATCGTGTTATAATTAACTTTTGTTTGGAATGATAAAAATATAAAAAGTTAATTTTATATATATAGAAGGGAATTAAAAAATATGTATTTACAATTAGGAGCGATTGAACAGGTAACTGTTTTACGCGAAACGGAAATCGGATATATGGTTGGGAATGAAGAAGAAGAAATTTTCCTACATAAAAACGAATTAGTTGGGGAAATTGAAGAAGGCGATACGATTGATGTATTCTTATACCTTGATCATCAAAATCGTGTTTCAGCAACAATGAAGGAGCCACTTATTACAACTTTTGATTGGAACTGGGTAAAAGTTGTAGAAGTTATCCCTAGTTTAGGTGTGTTTGTTGATATTGGTGTATCAAAAGATATACTAATCCCAGCTGACGAGTTCCCAATTTATATGCCAGTATGGCCTGAAGTTGGAGACGAATTATATTGCACGTTAAAATTAACGAATCGTGATCGACTTATCGCTCTTCCGGCAAGAGACAGTGATATGCAAGAGATTATCGTAGATGCGACACCATCTATGCGTAATAAAAACGTAAATGGACGTGTGTATCGTTCACTTCAAGTTGGTTCATTCATACTAACTGATGAGCATTTCCGTGCTTTCTTACACCATACTGAAAGAAAAGAACAAGTCCGCATCGGTGAACGTGTAACGGGCCGTATTATTGACGTGAAAGATGACGGTACAATTAACATTTCACTTCTTCCTCGTAAAGAAGAAGGAATGGAAGATGATGCTGCTGTAATTTATGCATATATGGAAGAACGAGGCGGAGCAATGCCGTTTTGGGATAAGAGCCACCCAGAAGACATTAAAGAACGCTTCAACATGAGTAAAGCTGCATTTAAGCGCGCGCTTGGTAAGTTGATGAAAGAAGAAAAGATTTATCAAGAAGAAGGTTGGACGTATTTTAAGAAGTAAATTAAATAAAAAGCACCGCCTTATTTTGCTGTAAAAATAAGGCGGTGCTTTTTTAATTCTCTTGCTCATGCGCAAGAGTAAACGTATCTTTCAAGTCACTATCATTTATTTTAATATTTGCCTTTTTTAATTCTTTTTGTAGTAATTTGTGACTAAATGTAGGATCGGCAATACGTTCTTCTTCTAAGTTTTTACGAATAGAGTCTTTCACTTCATCATAGGGCTTTAACTCTTTTTTATCAGTTAATTTAATAATATGATAACCGTTTGTTGATTTAACGGGATTGCTAATTTGTCCGACTTTTAGTTTATAGGCCGCTGTTTCAAATTCAGGCGCCATTCTGCCTGAATTGAAGTATCCAAGGTCTCCGTCTTTTTCTTTTGATAGTAGATCTTGCGATTCTTGTTTTGCTAGTTCTTCAAATGAAGCACCAGCATCTAATTTTTTCTTTATTTCTTTCGCTTCATTTTCGTCACTTACTAAAATGTGACTCGCTTTAATTTCTGGTTTATAGTGATCTTTCACGTCTTTTTCTGTAACACTTTTCTTAATCGCTTCATTCATAGCAAGTTTGAACTTAATTTGATTTTTGAAATCAGCTTCATCTTTTAAACGATTGTTTTCTAGTACTGCTGTGAATTGATCTCCGTATTGATTTTTCGCTTTTTGTACTTCTTTATCTACATCATCGTCAGATACTTTATATTTTTTCGTGATAACGTCTTGTGCCATCATTTCGTATAGCATGTCTTTTCCGTAACGATCTTTCAACTGTTTTTCGAAGTCGCTCTTCGTAATGGTTGAGTCTGTTGCCGTAGCGACTGTAGCTGAGCTATTTTTTTGTCCGCAAGCAGCTAGCATTAATATACTTATTAGTGCAGTAATAATGAAAATGTGTTTCCCTCTCATGCCAACACCTCATCCGAATATGTTATCGCTATTGTAGAATATAGAAGTGAACATGAAGTGAATTTTTAATGTTTTTTCCTGTGAAATGTAAAAAAAAGTACATCAACAATACTGTTGATGTACGATGGAATCAAAGGTGATCGGTCTTTTTAGAATAGGCACGTTTCCCTTGCTGAATATTTTTTTGTTCTTGCTCATTTTTTTGCGTACGCTTTGCGTTATTATCGCGTGCCTTTTTGTCGTTATCACTCGTATGTGGCATATGTATCAACTCCATTTCTAAACGTTGTACGTTTATCATTTCCTTTTTCGTAAAGACTATGTATAGCAGTGCATTCATGAATAATAAAGGTGGATTAGAAATGGATTTGAAGTTGAATTATACCGAACTTATAAAGAAGTTAATCGTTGTAATCGTCGCTGGTTTGTTAAACGCGATTGGAATGAATTTATTTTTAACGCCAGCGAAAGTGTACGCGAGTGGCTTTGCGGGATTATCTCAATTGTTATCACAAATATTAGGTGACTTTTTATCTATTCACATATCAACGGGGGTGTTGTTTAGTTTGTTTAATATTCCCGTCGTTATTTTAGCGTGGAAAAAGGTTGGAAAGGCCTTTACTTTCTTTAGTTTTCTTTGCGTTATATTTATGACTTTGTTTCTAGAAATTATCCCGGTTAGGGCGGTTTCGAACGATATCATATTGAATGCGATTTTTGGCGGGATTATTTCAGCGATTGGAGTAGGAATTGCGTTGAAGTGGGGGGCTTCTACAGGTGGTTTAGATATTATCGCCATGATTTTATCAAAGATTAAAGACAAGCCTGTCGGTACGTACTTTTTCTTCTTTAATGCACTGATCATTATCGCCGCTGGCTATGTGTATGGATGGGAAAAAGCATTATATACTTTGGTGACTTTGTATGTTTCAACTCGAATTATCGATGCGATTCATACGCGGCATGTGAAGATTACAGCATTAATCGTTACGAAGAATGGGACAGATGTACGAAAGGCGATTCATTCACGCTTAGTGAGGGGGATTACAACTATCCCAGCAACAGGTGCTTATACAAATGAAAATAAGGAAATGTTAATGATTGTTATTACTCGTTATGAACTGTATGAATTAGAGAGGGTTATTAAACAAGTGGACCCAGGTGCATTTACAAACGTACTGCAAACGGTCGGGGTGTTTGGATTATTTCGAAAAGATTAAAGAGGACCAAAGCTGGTCCTCTTTTTTAATGTAAATTCGTAATGTTTTGCAACTGCTCTTGCATTTCGCGTAGCTGAACTTTTTCAGCTGTTGAAGAGTTTGCATAAGCAGAGTGCAAAGCATTTTTTGCCCTATATACGAGATCTTGTTGCTCAGTACCGCTTGAACAAGATACGGCATTTGCAACGGCATCTCTAGCTTGTTGGAATAGTAAGTTCCCCATTTAAACCCCTCCAAAAGAAGAGTTACTTCTCGCTTTTTCTGCCTCAGCTAATGTACCTCTGTACGGGAATCTTGCATCATGCTTCATAACAGCATCGGCTCCTTGTTGGATAAAACGTTTTGATTTGTTCTTTTTACCCATTCGAAAAACCCCCTTTATTTAGCTGAAAACAATCGACGCGCTGACTTTTGCGTCTAATAATAGTATGAGCGTTTGGCGAGAAACTATAAGCAGGGAATTTTTAGATTATAATCCAAGAACCTCTTCTAAATATAGCGCAATACCATCTTCTTCATTCGTTAATGTCGTATGATTTGCGAGTGATTTTAATTCAGGAATTGCATTACCCATTGCGATGCCATGACCAGCAAATTCAATCATTTCAAAATCGTTATCTTCATCACCGAAAGCGATAATTCGTTCTTGTGGAATGTTGTAATGACTAGAAATTTTTTGTAATCCGACAGCTTTATTTAACCCGCTTTTCACAATTTCAATAATTGGCCAAGGTGCGCCCCATTTTCTATGGTCGATTACTTCAGCGTGCATATCAGTTAAATGTTGACGAATTGCACTAGAATGCTCATCATGTGCGTCAATTAATAAGCAAGTTGGATGATCGTTTAAAGTATTTAATAAGTCTCCTGTAAAAATCTTTGGAGAACCGAATTCGAAAATATGTTTTTTATCTTCATCAATTTCACGAACATACACATCATCCATTACTTCAGCGTATATATTTTTCACGCCAAAATCAAAGCAAGCTCGGACAATTTCTTGGGCTGTTGCTAGCTCAAGGGGAGAGTGATGTGTTCCCCACTTTGAATCAAGAGGATGATGTACGTAAGCGCCGTTAAAGTTTACGATTGGTGTATTCAGACCAAGTTCTTTATAGTAATCAAAACTAGCACGGAATGGACGCCCTGTTGAAATAACGACAATATGTCCTTGTTCCTTTGCTTTTGCAATTGTATGTTTCGTTCGAGTGGAAATTATTTTGTTGTCTGTCAATAAAGTGCCGTCTAAGTCTAATGCGATTAAATGCTGTTTATTCATAATTTCACCTCTTATAATAATTTTTTTGTTTCTATCTGTATTTCCGTTTTTAATATGCAGAAATAAGAGGTTAAACTGGGTGAGAACACCAAAGATGGAAAGTTCACTATATATCCATCTTACGTCGCAAAGTGCTACGGTGTCTACTATTTCTCGCTGGAAATTAGGGAAAGTCAACATCTTTTTAGAAAGTTCAAACAATGTTTCTTTCATTATGTACAAATTGTGAAAAGGGTTACATTGCTCGTATGATGAGGCTTATAATGAACATGTAATCTTCTCGTATATGTTTGACTCTCCTTTGAAGCTGGCCTATAGTAGGTTGGTTTCTTTTTTTCTACAAATAGGAAAGAAATCCCTTCCTAAGCTTGTGTCATTCATGTATATGTACAAGAACGAAATGTAGTACTTGTTTCCTAAACATGACAGAAAAGCTTTCTTTTAAAATGGATATACTAATGAGGCAAAGACGTCATGGAAGGAGAATGGAAATGGGACAAAATCGCAGGTTTCGTTCTGGACAAAAAGCGCCAAACGATGGTATTTACGTAGAAATTGGTGAAACAGGAAGTATGGTAAAAGATCCGCAAATGGTGAAATTAACTGCTGGTGAAAAGTTTCCAGATAACGCGAATCATAACCGTCAGTGGACATATAAAAGAAAACCGTAACAGAAGCCGCAATCATTATTGCGGCTTTTTTGTCGTTACAAATT
Source organism: Bacillus sp. IBL03825 (assembly GCF_024712505.1). Classification (NCBI taxonomy): domain Bacteria; kingdom Bacillati; phylum Bacillota; class Bacilli; order Caryophanales; family Bacillaceae; genus Bacillus; species Bacillus sp. IBL03825. The sequence goes on from NZ_JAMXKE010000001.1 coordinate 1,162,660, forward strand.
ATAATTTCATTTACCGTATATTTTTCAACTGTATAATGAATGTTCCTTTTTTCTTTTTCCAATAATAAGTTTGAAAATACATAAGCAAAATTATTGTATAAAAAAGTCAGTTGGCGTATAATCAAATCAAAGGTCAAAGAAAGTCAAACATTTGGAGGACTGTAAAGATGGACTTAAATCAAATGACAACAAAAACACAAGAGGCGATTATGAGTGCTCAATCTTTAGCGGTATCTCATCATCATCAAGAAGTAGATACTGTTCATCTCTTGTTTACATTATTAGAAGAGCAAGATGGGTTAGCAGTACGTATTTTTCAAAAAATGAATGTCGATATAGAAGCGTTAAAGCAAGGCGCTGAAAGTTTAATTAAGAAAAAACCTTCTGTAACGGGAAGCGGTGCAGAAGCAGGGAAATTATATATAACAGGTGCTCTGCAACAACTACTTGTAAGAGCAGGAAAAGAAGCAGAGAAATTGCAGGATGACTACATTTCAGTTGAACATGTACTGCTTGCTTTTTCTGAAGAAAAAGGCGATATAAATCAATTACTTACAAGATTTCATATTACGAAAGATAACTTATTACAGTCTTTAATGACAGTTCGGGGGAATCAAAGAGTGACTAGTCAAAATCCAGAAGCAACTTATGAAGCGTTAGAAAAATATGGTCGTGATTTAGTGGCGGAAGTGAGAGCAGGGAAAATTGATCCTGTTATCGGTCGAGATAGTGAGATTCGACGTGTAATCCGCATTCTTTCACGTAAAACGAAAAACAACCCGGTTTTAATTGGTGAACCCGGTGTTGGTAAAACAGCAATCGTTGAAGGATTAGCACAGCGTATTGTGAAGAAGGATGTACCAGAAGGATTAAAAGATAGAACAATCTTCGCATTAGATATGAGTGCGCTTGTAGCTGGAGCGAAATTCCGTGGTGAGTTTGAAGAGCGTCTGCAAGCTGTATTAAATGAGATTAAAAAGAGCGAAGGACGCATTTTATTATTCATTGATGAACTTCACACAATCGTCGGCGCTGGTAAAACAGAAGGTGCGATGGACGCAGGAAATATGTTAAAACCGATGCTTGCGCGTGGTGAACTGCATTGTATCGGGGCGACAACGTTAGATGAGTATCGTAAATATATTGAGAAAGATCCAGCGCTAGAAAGACGTTTCCAACAAGTATTAGCAGAAGAACCAACTGTTGAAGATACAATTTCGATTTTACGTGGTTTAAAAGAGCGTTTTGAAATTTATCACGGTGTAAATATTCATGACCGCGCGATTGTAGCAGCATCCGTTTTATCAGATCGATATATTTCGGATCGTTTCTTACCAGATAAAGCGATCGATCTTGTTGACGAAGCGTGCGCAACGATTCGAACAGAAATTGATTCTATGCCAACAGAATTAGATGAAGTAACGCGTCGTATTATGCAGCTAGAAATTGAAGAAGCGGCTCTTGGAAAAGAGAAGGACTTTGGTAGCCAAGAACGCCTGAAAACGTTGCAACGTGAATTATCGGATTTAAAAGAAGTTGCAAGTGGTATGAGAGCGAAATGGGAGAAAGAAAAAGAAGACATTCATAAAGTGCGTGACTTACGTGAACATTTGGAGCGTCTGCGCCGTGAGTTAGAAGAAGCAGAAGGAAATTACGATTTAAATAAAGCAGCAGAACTTCGTCACGGGAAAATTCCAGCTATCGAAAAAGAATTAAAAGAAGTAGAAGAAATGGGCGCACATAATAAACAGGAAAATCGTTTATTACGTGAGGAAGTAAGTGAAGAAGAGATTGCGGATATTGTTTCACGATGGACTGGTATTCCTGTCGCAAAACTCGTTGAAGGGGAACGCGAGAAATTACTACGCTTAGAGCAAATTTTATCAGAGCGTGTTATCGGTCAAGAAGAAGCGGTAAGCCTTGTATCAGACGCAGTTCTTCGTGCGCGCGCTGGTATTAAAGATCCGAATCGTCCAATTGGTTCATTTATTTTCTTAGGACCGACAGGTGTTGGTAAAACTGAGCTTGCAAAAACATTAGCACAAACGTTATTTGACAGTGAAGAGCAAATGATTCGTATCGACATGTCTGAGTATATGGAGAAACACGCTGTGTCACGCTTAATTGGTGCGCCTCCTGGATATGTTGGATATGAAGAGGGCGGTCAATTAACAGAAGTGGTAAGACGTAAACCGTATTCAGTTATTTTGTTAGATGAAATCGAAAAAGCACATCCAGAAGTATTCAACATTTTATTACAAATGTTAGATGATGGACGCATTACAGATTCTCAAGGACGTACAGTAGACTTTAAAAACACGGTTATTATTATGACTTCAAATATAGGATCTGCTCATTTGTTAGATGGATTAGAAGCAGATGGCTCCATTAAAGAGGAATCAAGAGAACTTGTAATGGGGCAATTAAGAGGACATTTCCGACCAGAGTTTTTAAACCGTGTCGATGAAATTATTTTATTCAAACCTCTTACAACGAATGAAATTAAAGGTATTGTTGATAAAATTGTAAAAGAATTACAAGGTCGTTTAGCTGACCGTCATATTACGGTAGAATTAACAGACGCATCGAGAGAGTTTGTTGTAGAAGCTGGCTTTGATCCGATGTACGGAGCTCGTCCATTAAAACGATATGTACAGCGTCAAGTTGAGACGAAATTAGCACGAGAATTAATTGCAGGAACGATTACTGATAACAGTCACGTAGTTGTTGATGTAGAAAATAACGAATTAGTCGTTCATGTCAAGTAAAATAAAAAAGAGTTCGGATAAAATCCGGACTCTTTTTTTAGTGTTGTTCTACTGGCTCGTTTGGAATTGTAGCTGAAATTGCTAGTACTAATACCGCAAGAACAACTGAGAAAATAGACGCTTGGTTAAAATCGTATGTACCGCCAGTCATAGAGCCGATTACGTAGCTCATCATATGTACAAGCGCGAACGACCAAATTAATGCCCAAATGAAACGCATATTTTACACCTCTATTCGTTCAATCTGTCCTTATTGTAACACAATTGAAAAAAGAATATAGAAAAATATTTGTAGATTTTTCAACGCAAATTTGCATTCCGTTCATACATTATAGAAGAGTACTTTTATACGTTTAGAAAATAAGGCGGGGGAAAAATGAGTATTACGGAACGTTTTTTTTATTTAGAAAAAGAACCATGTGTCATTTATTTACCGGAGAAGCCAAATGGGTTTTCTGTTATGCTTCTCGGTGATTACAACTACTTTATTGAGAATGGTACAAGTTTATGGACACAGCATGCAGGAAGGTCTTATTTTTTACATGGCCTTATTGCGGAAGGCTATACGGTCTTTTCCTCTAATTTATATGGAAGACATTGGGGAAACGACCAATCTATTCGTCTAGCAAAACGCTTATATGACGTTGTTTTGAGAAAAGAGACATTAAATGCGAAAATGCACATTATGGCAGATGGTATGGGTGCACTTGTAGCACTTGAAATGATGAACAAATACCCTGAATGTATACGCTCTGTCATTATGTTAAATCCGTGTTTAGATTTACCAGAATATGTGGAGTTTGAAAAAGAGCATAAGTTTTTTTACAAAAGATTAGTGAAGGAGTTAAGTTTGGCGTATGATTCCAAAGAAGAAGAATTAGAATCTAAAATAAATAAGAAATCATTTACGCTTCTTCCGTCTTGTGTACCTGTTAAAGTTTTCGTATCAACACAAGAAAAAAGAGGAAGAAAACAGTTGTTACGTAAATATGAGAAAATGAGGCAATTCAATCAATGCGATACTTCTGTCTTATTCCATCTGCAAGATGTGAAATATAAAATGGTTAGGCAAACGACTGATTTCTTTAAAAAATATGAAGAAGAATTGTGAAGCTCCCATATACATAAATGAGGAGCTATTTGTTTCAAGGAGAAAGGGTTGGTGGTATGGAGCGCGTGCTAATTATTGGTGCACTTACGTTTGTAGGTTATCACCTTGTGAATAAAATGATTGCAGAAGAAGTAGAAGTGTACGGTCTTGATTTTGATGAATTCGAGAACATGACAAAAATTAATGAAGAGAAGTTATTGTTGATTGGACGAAATGCGTTATTTACGTATTATTCGATAAGAGATGAAGATGGATGGAGATCAGTAGAAGGAGAGAAGTTCGATACGGTTTACTTTTGCTTGTATGAGCCAAATCAACAAAGTGGCTTTCGGAATGAAAGAGTTATATTACAGTATTTAAAGCGGATTATAAGACTGTGTGCAGAACAGAAAGTAAAGTTAAATCTAATTTCTTCTATTGAAGTAGGAAACGCAGATGAATCTGAAAGTAAACGTTTATTTTCGAAAGTGGAAGAAGGATTGAAAAAAGGAGAGGCACCATATAGTGTATTTCGAGTTCCTACATTATATGGGCCATGGCAACCATCTTTTATGATGTATCATCAGCTCATTTTATCAGAACTGGATGAGAAAGAGTGCTATTATGCGAGTGAGGAAAATGGAAGTGATCTATTGTACGTGGAAGATGTATGTGAATACTTATGGGAAAATGGAATGAACGAGGAGCATCTCGGCATATACAATTTACTTAGTGGTAAAAAGTCATTATGGAAAAAAGGTATGAACCTTTTACGTGCAGCGGATAAAGTGCATAAAAAGAGCGAGGAAGAAAGAGATGATACTGTCGAGGTTATTTCGATAAAAAGAAATACTCCGTTAGAATACGGTTTAAATAAACAATTGGCACATATGAAAAAATATAAAGAGTTATACGAAGGATAGCGAGCGTGTTACACTATGTATGTGAAAGTTTTAATGGAGAGGAAGAACATAATATGAATGAGAAAAGCATGCAATTTTTACAAATCGCAATGAAGCATTTACCAGAAGCAAAGGCCATTTTAGATGATAATGGAATTGCGCTTGATATGGAGAAAGCACAACCAGTATTAGAGTTATTGATGAAAGTTATGAACGAAGCATATGAGCTTGGGAAAGCAGATAAAGAATAAAACCTTCTTTTTTGGAAGGGAAGAGAGGCTCGAACCGCGGATAGAAGCGGTTCGGGCCTTTTTATATTTCAAAAGAAACAGGAAAGGTATGTTTCTGTTTCTTTTAATAAACAATAAAGTGAATAATGCTGGATTTATGTTTGAGCTGAAATATATTCTAGACAAAAATACATTTATGTTTTAAAATTAGTACCAAGTCATAATAATTGATATAAAACGGAGGGCTGCGATGTGAACGTGGGCATTTTAGGAATCGGAAGATATGTGCCAGAAAAAGTAGTCACAAATCACGATTTAGAGAAAATCGTAGATACATCTGATGAATGGATTCGTACGAGAACGGGAATTGCAGAAAGACGCATTGCCGATGATACAATAGATACTTCATATATGGCGGTAGAGGCTTCTAAAAAAGCACTTGAAGATGCCGGGATTAGCGGAGAGGATATCGATCTGATTTTAGTGGCAACAGTAACACCAGATCGGGCATTCCCAGCAGTAGCTTGTGTCATTCAAGAAGCCATTGGCGCAAAACACGCAGCCGCAATGGATTTAAGTGCAGCGTGTGCTGGTTTTATGTACGGAATGATTACAGCGCAGCAATTTATTCAAACGGGAACTTATAAAAATGTATTAGTAGTTGGTAGTGATAAACTATCTAAAATTGTAGACTGGAATGATCGAAATACAGCAGTACTATTTGGAGATGGAGCCGGTGCTATCGTAATGGGGGCTGTTTCAGAAGGAAGAGGCGTTCTATCTTTCGAATTAGGAGCAGACGGAAGTGGCGGTAAGCATCTTTATCAAGACGAGTATGTTATGATGAACGGCAGAGAAGTCTTTAAATTTGCTGTTCGCCAACTTGGTGATTCCTGTCTTCGCGTGTTAGAAAAAGCGGGACTTACGAAAGAGGATGTGGATTTTTTAGTACCACATCAAGCGAATATTCGTATTATGGAATCTGCAAGAGAGAGATTAAATTTACCACAAGAAAAAATGAGTATGACAATTGAAAAGTTTGGTAATACATCAGCTTCTTCAATTCCAATTGCAATGGTAGAGGAATTGCAAAATGGACGTATTCAAGATGGTGATTTAATTATACTTGTTGGTTTCGGTGGCGGATTAACATGGGGAGCAGTTGCTCTTCGTTGGGGTAAATAAGGACTGAGAGAAAAAAAGGAGTGTATTTTGTATGGAGAAAAAGAGGGTCGTAATTACAGGACTAGGAGCTGTTACACCGATCGGAACAGATGTTGAAACAGCGTGGGAAAACATTAAAAAGGGTGTATCTGGAATCGGACGACTTACAAGAATTGATCCGGAACTATTTCCAGCAAAAGTAGCAGCAGAAATTAACGACTTTGAAGTCGAGAAATATATTGATAAAAAAGAAGCGCGCCGTATGGATCGCTTTACACAATATGCAGTAGCAGCAGCGAAAATGGCAGTTGCAGATGCAAAGCTTGAAATTACAGAAGAAAACGGACCTCGAATTGGTGTATGGATTGGTTCTGGTATTGGCGGTATGGAAACATACGAAGAACAATTTAAGATTTTTACTGAGAAAGGTCCGCGCCGCGTGAGTCCATTCTTCGTACCGATGATGATTCCAGATATGGCAGCAGGTCAAGTATCGATCGCAACAGGAGCAAAAGGAATTAACACTTGCTCTGTAACAGCTTGTGCATCTGGTGCAAACTCAATTGGTGATGCATTTAAAGCAATTCAGCGTGGTGATGCTGATGCAATGATAACAGGTGGAGCTGAAGCGCCGTTAACAAGTATGGCATTTGCAGGATTTAGTTCAGCGAAAGCATTAACATTTAATGAAGATCCAGCAACAGCTTGCCGTCCATTTGATAAAAACCGTAGCGGTTTCGTAATGGGTGAAGGTTCAGGTATTTTAATTCTTGAAGAATTAGAGCATGCATTAGCTCGTGGTGCTCACATTTATGCGGAAATCGCTGGTTACGGTGCAACTGGTGATGCATTCCATATTACAATGCCGGCTCCTGGTGGTGAAGGCGGCGTGCGTGCAATGCGTCAAGCTTTAGCAGATGCAGGTCTACAGCCAGAAGATATTGATTACATTAATGCGCACGGTACAAGTACGGATGCGAATGAAAAGTATGAAACGATGGCAATTAAAGAAACGTTCGGTGAGCATGCGTACAAAGTAGCAATTAGCTCAACGAAATCAATGACAGGTCACTTATTAGGAGCAGCTGGTGCTGTTGAAGCGATCTTCTCAATTAAATCAATTACAGACGGAGTAATCCCTCCAACAATTAACTATGAAACACCAGATCCAGAATGTGACTTAGATTACGTACCAAATAAAGCGAGACAACAAGAAGTAAATGCAGTATTAAGTAACTCACTAGGATTCGGTGGTCATAACGCAGTATTAGTATTTAAATCGTATAAATAATAGATGAAATAAGGAGTTTTTTCGTAGCATATTACGAAAAAACTCCTTATTTATTTTTACGCCTTTTTCTCCTTTTGCATATACATAAGAAAAAGGAGGGATAAAGATGGGGATTATTGAAACTGCTGAGTGGTTACATCTATATTATGGACGGCCAGAAAAGCTGTGTGAAAAGTTTACGAAGTATATCCCGTTGCCAAAAGAAAGGTTGTATCGCTTTTTAATTTCTAAAGGTATGTACCGCCCAGTTATACGAGGAGAACAAGAAGTTAAAGAGTTAGAGAAAAAGGAAGTTTGGAAAGAGTTACGTACGGAGTATGAGAAACTGAAAACCTGGTTAAACGGTCCAGATGTCCCTGTCTTTATTTTATTATCAGATTCCTATAATCGAACTGTACAAGAAGAGTATAACGGTAGGGCTGGATTATCTATGCGTCACGTTATTTTCTTATTCGTATGTGGACGGAATTCGGTGGAAGAATTAAAGGTGTTATTGGCGCATGAATATCATCACATATGCAGGTTACATCAAATTGAGACGAAAGAAACAGAATATACATTACTTGATACGATGATTATGGAAGGGCTAGCTGAGCAAGCGGTAACGGAAAGATATTCAGAAAAAAACAATGCACCGTGGACGATGTATCTTTCAAAAGAAGAGGCTATTTATTATTGGAAAAATGTTGTACATGAAAGAATAAGTATAAAACGAGGAACAAGGGAGCACGACATCTTATTAAATGGATTTCACTCTTATCCAAAGATGCTTGGCTATGCGCTTGGATTTCATATTGTTAAAGATTGTGTAACATTGGAAGGAGAAGATACACTTTCTTTATTATCTATAGATGCAAAAGAAATATTGAATAAAGCAAATACATTTCATATATAAAAAACAGGAGCTCTATTTCCTGTTTTTTTAGTATTAATAGAAGAAAAAATAATAATTAGAATATATTTCCTTAGGTGGAATAAAGTTAAGAAAAATTGAACATAATGATTGATACAAACAGTAGTGAAGTGAGGGGTAGTGAATGTTATATCTACATGATGTATGGGTAAATTGGTTTGAAGGTGAAGAGAATGGGTATAACGTTTGTCATTTTTACGAATGGCGGAAAGATGATACGATTGAGCTATTAGATCAAGTGCCATTATTAAAAGTAGATGCCACATTATATCATTACATCGAGGACGAATTGTTAGAGCTTCCGCAAAAATTGTTGGAAGACGTACATCATAAGGCATATATTCGTAAAAATCATGAACGTTTGCAGCAAGAGTATTGCTTTGTTGTTACAGATGGAAAAGGAATTATTGCGATTGACACAATTGGTTACAATGTACCAATTCGAAAGAGCAGACTTATACCGCGCCAAGAGCAGATGGTATATGAGATGGTAGAAAACGTACAAGCAGAAAAGTATGAGTTCCAAGTAGAAGAAATGGAAAAAGAACATCATATTTTATCACCATCACCTTTCATTATGAATGGCTTAACTCGTAAAGAAAGACAGCTTAAACAATTATTATTTATGGCGTTAGATCAATTACATACAACGAAAAACACAGCAGAAATTCGCTATTGGTTCACAGAGTGGGATCCATCAGCATACGGAATGGTTCAACATATGGAATTTGAAGATATTTGGGCTAAACTGTATGATGAAGCGAAAACAGGCTGGTCTGAGAAGCACGAACAATTATGCGAGCGTCTCGTAAAAGGACAGCCATTTTTTGAAAAGTTATGGGAAATGGAAAACGAGCAAAAGGTAAATTAAAAAACCGCCAATTGGCGGTTTTTTAATTTGTTGTAACTTAGATCCAGCGAACATTCTGAACGAGCTGCCTCCGCTTTTGGTAGTAATCCAGCTCCGGCTCCTAGCCCTTCGCGTCTAAGAACCTTCCCCACGAGAAGGTAAAAAGCACCTTCTGTGGGAAAGAACCTTAGCCTTCAGGGATAAACAGTCGCCTCCGCTTTATACATTACCTACGTTTTCTACTTAACCCCATTGCATTTTCTACTTTGCGTAGTTGTTTGAATGCAACACGGTTTGCTTTTTCTGCACCTTTGTCTAGAATTTCGTCTAGTTCGGGTGAGTTGATTAGTTCGTTATATTTGTCTTGAATTGGACGAATTGCTTCTACGACTACTTGTGCTAGGTCGCCTTTGAAGTCTCCGTATCCTTTTCCTTCATACATTGCTTCTATTTCTTCAACTGTTTTTCCAGAGAATGAAGAGTAGATTGTTAATAAGTTAGAGATTCCAGGTTTGTTTTCTTTATCAAATTTCACGATACCTTCAGAATCAGTTACAGCACTTTTAATTTTCTTTTCAATTGTTTTTGGTTCATCAAGCATACTGATCATTGCCTTTGGATTCGGATCAGATTTACTCATTTTTTTCGTAGGTTCTGTTAATGACATAACGCGAGCTCCTACTTTTGGAATACGAATTTCAGGAACAGTGAACACTTCACGGAAGCGTTTGTTGAAACGCTCTGCTAGATCGCGTGTTAATTCCATATGTTGCTTTTGATCATCACCAACAGGTACGATTTCAGTGTTGTAAAGTAAAATATCAGCAGCCATTAATGGTGGATACGTTAGTAATCCAGCTGGAACTGAATCTCTACCAGAAGATTTATCTTTATATTGCGTCATACGCTCTAATTCTCCAACGTAAGCAACTGATTGCATAATCCATCCTAGTTGAGCGTGTGCTGGTACTTCTGATTGTACAAATAAAGTAGCTTTTTCAGGATCGATGCCGCATGCTACATAAAGTGCAGCAAGACTGCGAATGTTTTTACGAAGTTGTACGGGATCTTGAGGTACTGTAATCGCATGTTGATTTACAATACAGAAATAACAGTCGTGTTCATTTTGAAGCTCTGTAAATTGCTTCATAGCTCCTAAATAGTTTCCAAGTGTAATCGTTCCACTCGGCTGAATACCAGAAAAGATAACTGACATAAGTAATTCCTCCTAAATTTGAATGCGTGATGGGGAAGAGAAGGCAAACAAAAAAGCCCATTCATCCCAAAAACTATAGGGACGAATGGACCGCGGTACCACCCTAATTATTTCACTACTGTGAAATCTCTCTAATCCATAATAACGTTTGGATATAACGCCAAAGCCTACTACTTTCGGTTCGGTTTGGTGCTCAAAAGCCCATTCCATACTGCGCAATTACTTGTTCACACCAGCCACAAGCTCTCTGAAATTGCCTCAATATGTACTCTTCTTTATCATCGCATACATATAAATGTATTTATTGTTACCTAAGCTCCTTTAATATGAAAGAACTAAAGTTTTATAACAAAATGTTTTGCTGATTATTATATCATATGGGATAGTGTTTGCAAACTACATCAAAATAGTAAAGCTAATGAGGGTCGAGAACAACCCAAGAACGATACCGGTAATGCAAATTGGATACGTCCATTTGAATGAATATGTTTTATAAATACGTTCTTTCTTATCGACAGGTTCCTCTACTTCTTCAATTAAAGACTCAATTTTTTTGTTCGTACCAAATACTCTTTGGAAGGCGTAAATTGTTACGTTAAAAAATCCATTTTGAAATATGAATAAAAAACCGCCTATAAGAATAAAAAATAGTGCGACATAAAACGATATATTGACAAAATTCAACAAAAATTGCGATGAAACGAGGAATGCGCCAATACTAGAAGCAATTATCGCTATGAAAATTAGTATACAAGTATGAAAAAAAACTTTATTCAAAATGTTCCCCTCCGTCAAAATATTACTAGAATTATTATACTATAAAAGCTATAATATGTACTAGAATTAATTTTTTGAAAATTATACGCAATTAAAGGTCTGATTTCAAGATGATGGTAGCAATGTTAACGTATCCCTTTACAAAAAAATAAAAAAATAAACATTTTATTAAAAATTTTAACAAAAAAACAAAAAACTATATTCACAATTGTTATATTATATGTATAATGAAAATTGTAGAAACTTGGAGATTATTCTTTCAATTCTACATTTTTACAAGTGAGGGTACAGGAAGTGCAATTAGGGGAGGCAACACAACATGAAGAAAAAGATACCGTTATTACTTGCATCGACGTTGACTGTCAGTATGTTAGGAGCTTGTAGTTACCAAAAAGAGGATAATAAAGCAGGCGCAAAAGAAAAATCCTCAAACAAGCAAGTTTTAAATCTAACCGAGACAGCTGAAATCCCAACTATGGATACGACGTTATCAACAGATGCAACATCTTCTAACATCATGAATAATACAATGGAAGGATTATATCGTCTGGGTAAAGACGATAAGCTTGTTCCAGGTGTCGCTAAATCTTATGAGAAATCAGAGGATGGCAAAAAGTATGTATTTAAGTTACGTGAAGATGCGAAATGGTCTAATGGTGAACCTGTAACAGCAAAAGACTTCGTTTATTCTTGGCGAAGAGCTGTAGATTCAAACACGGGTGCCAAGTTTGCTTACATACTATTTGATGTTAAAAATGCGGAGAAAGTTAACAAAAAAGAATTACCAGTTGAAGAACTTGGTGTAAAGGCAATTGATGATCATACACTTGAAGTGGAATTAGATAACCCTGTTCCTTATTTTGTAAGTTTAACAGTCTATCCAACATTGTATCCTTTGAATGAGAAGTTTGTAACAGAACAAGGAGCAAAATTTGGATTAGAATCCAATACGACACTTTATAATGGTCCATTCGTATTAAATGAATGGAAGCATGAACAAAGTTTCCAACTTAAGAAAAATCCAACGTATTGGGAAAATAAAGAAGTAAAACTTGAGGAAATAAACTTCAATATTGTTAAGGATCGTTCAACTGCTATAAATTTATATGAAACGAAAGCGATTGATCGTGTCGTGTTAACATCAGAGTTTGTAGATAAATACAAATCAGATGCTGACTTTAAAACGATTAAGAGACCATCTACACAATTTATTCGCTTAAATGAAAAGAATAAATTTTTAGCAAATAAAAATATCCGAAAAGCAATTGCAATGTCCTTTGAACGTGAAAATATCGGAAAAGTGATCTTAAACGATGGTTCAGAGGGGATATATGGTTTTGTTCCGAAAGGCTTAGCAAAAGGTCCGAATGGAAAAGACTTCCGTGAAGAGAACGGAAAGCTTATAAAAGAGGATACTAAAGAAGCTCAAAAATACTGGGAAACTGGTAAAAAAGAACTTGGTGTAGACAAAGTAGAGTTAGAGCTATTAAACTTTGATACTGATGATGCTAAAAAAATTGGAGAGTATTTAAAAGGCCAATTTGAAAAGAACTTACCAGGTTTAACAGTTTCAACAAAAATGCAGCCATTTGCACAAAAATTAAAACTTGAAGCAAGTGGAGATTACGCAATGTCATACGCGGGATGGAGTCCAGATTATATGGATCCAATGTCATTCCTTGAAATGTATACGACAGGTAATGCGCAAAACAAAGTAAATTACGCAAATGTAGCGTATGATGATTTAATTAAAAAAGCGAAAACAGAAGTTGATGTACAAGTTCGCTGGGATGCATTATTACAAGCAGAAAAACAACTGCTTGAAGATGCAGCGATTGCTCCAGTATATCAACCAGGAAAAGCTTATTTACAACGTGGCTCAATTACTGGCCTATTAGAACATAAATATGGCGGAGAATTTAGCTATAAGTGGGTTGAACTCAAAAACTAAAAATGGTTTCCATCATGAATAAGGGTATATGCCTATGATGGGCATATGCTCTTATTTTAAAAAAATAAAAGTAAGAATATTTTAAACTATCTTATTGCTTTTGAGAAAAACGGGGAGGTGCTTGACTATGGGACGTTATGTATTAAAACGTTTCGTGTACATGGCTTTGACATTATTTTTAATTACTACACTGACTTTCTTTTTGATGAAATTACTTCCGGGTTCTCCGCTTAAAAACCAGGAGAAACTATCACCGGCACAAAAAGAAATCATTCTTGAAAAATATGGTTTAAATGATCCAGTACCAGTTCAATATGCACGTTACTTAGGTAACTTAGCAAAAGGTGATTTAGGGGTATCATTCCAATATGATAACCGTCCAGTAACAGATATGATTGTGGATCGTATTGGACCATCAGCGCAACTTGGTTTACAAGCGATTATATTAGGAACATTTATCGGTTTAATTTTAGGAATCATTGCGGCACTTCGTAACAACACGTGGGTCGATTATGGGGCGACAATTATTTCCGTACTCGGGATGTCGGTACCATCGTTCGTATTTGCTGCATTACTACAATATTTCGTAGGGGTAAAACTCGGATGGTTCCCAGTAGCATTCTGGAAAGGACCAGAGTTTACAGTAATGCCTACAATCGCTTTATCGATGGCAGTTATCGCAACAATCGCACGTTTTGCTCGTGCAGAGTTAATTGAAGTTATGCAAGCTGACTACATTTTAACAGCGAAAGCGAAAGGGATTAGCCAAGGCGTTATCATTATTAAACACGCGCTTCGTAACGCATTAATTCCAGTTGTAACAATTCTAGGACCAATGGTTGCAGGATTAATTACAGGGACATTAGTTATTGAGCAAATATATGCTGTACCAGGACTGGGGGAACAGTTCGTTAAATCTATTACAGTGAATGACTATACAGTTATTATGGGAACTACAATTTTCTATAGTGCGATTTTCATCTTAGTTATTTTCATTGTTGATATTTTATACGGAATTATTGATCCTCGTATTCGTTTAGCGGGAGGGAAAAAATGATGAAAGATGTACAAAAATTATCTCCAGATTTATTTCAACAAGCCAATCAAAATAATGTTGATAATGAAGTCATTGCCCGTCCAAGCTTAACGTTTTGGCAAGATGTAAGAAGACGTTTGTTCCAACATAAAGGGGCAATGTTCGGTTTCATTTTATTAGCGTTTATTATACTACTAGCAGTTTTAGGACCGATGGTAAGTAAGCATTCTTATAAAGAACAAGACTTAGGTCGTGCGAAATTACCACCGAAAATTCCTGTTATTGAAAATGTTCATTGGCTACCATTTGACGGTACAGATCAATATGGTGTTGACCAATATGAAAAACGTGACATTAAAGAGTATTTCTGGTTTGGTACAGATGATCTTGGACGTGATTTATGGACAAGAACATGGGAAGGTACACGCGTATCGTTATATATCGCTCTTTTAGCAGCGGCGATTGACTTAGTAATTGGGGTTGCTTATGGAGGTATTTCAGCGTTCTATGGCGGTAGAGTAGATAATATTATGCAACGTATTATGGAGATTATTAACGGTATTCCATACTTAATCATCGTTATTTTAATGGTAATCATTATGGGATCTGGTATATGGTCAATTACACTAGCAATGGCGATTACAGGTTGGATAGGGATGTCGCGTATCGTTCGTGGACAAATCCTGAAATTAAAAAATCAAGAATATGTATTAGCATCTCGTACATTAGGTGCAACAAACACACAATTAATTGTAAAACACTTAATCCCGAACGTAATGGGACCAATTATCGTAATGACAATGTTTACAATTCCAACAGCAGTGTTTGGTGAGGCGTTCTTAAGCTTCATCGGTTTAGGTATTCAGCCACCATTCGCATCACTTGGTTCTCTTGTAAACGATGGCTATAAATCAATTCAAACGTATCCACATATGATGTTCATCCCAGCGGTTGTCATCAGTATGTTAATCTTAGCATTCAACTTAATGGCAGACGGATTACGCGACGCGTTAGATCCAAAAATGCGTAAGTAAAAGAGGGGAGAAGTAAAAATGAAAACATTGCTAGAGGTAAAAGATTTGCAAGTCTCCTTTGATACACATGCAGGTGAAGTACAAGCTGTACGCGGTGTTACTTTTGATTTGAAAAAAGGAGAAACATTAGCGATTGTAGGAGAATCTGGTTCTGGTAAATCAGTTACTTCTAAAGCGTTAATGGGATTAATTCCGAATCCTCCAGGACGTATTAAAAACGGTGAAATCGTATTTGAAGGTCGTGACTTAACGAAATTAACAGAAAAAGAAATGCAACAAGTGCGCGGGAAAGATATCGCGATGATTTTCCAAGATCCAATGACATCATTAAACCCAACGATGACAATTGGAAATCAAATTATGGAAGGCCTTATTAAACACCAAGGGATGAGTAAAGCAGATGCACGTAAAGTTGCGTTAGAATTAATCGACCTTGTAGGTATTCCAAATCCAGAAGCGCGCTTAAAACAATATCCTCACCAATTCTCAGGTGGTATGAGACAGCGTGTAGTTATTGCGATGGCGTTAGCTTGTAACCCAAAATTATTAATTGCCGATGAGCCGACAACAGCGCTAGACGTTACAATTCAGGCGCAAATTTTAGAGCTTATGAAAGACATTCAGCAAAAAACAGAAGCGGCAATCATTTTCATTACGCATGACTTAGGTGTAGTGGCAAACGTTGCGGACCGCGTAGCAGTTATGTACGCTGGTAAAGTTGTTGAAATTGGAACGGTTGATGAAATTTTCTACAATCCAAAACATCCGTACACTTGGGGCTTAATCGCATCTATGCCAAGTTTAGATGGTTCAGAAGAAGAGTTATATGCAATCCCTGGAACGCCTCCAGATTTATTAAAGCCGCCAAAGGGAGATGCTTTTGCACCACGTAACCCACAGGCACTGAAAATTGATTTTGAAATGGACCCACCTTTATTTAAAGTAAGTGATACACACTATGCGGCAACTTGGTTACTTCACGAGCAAGCTCCAGAAGTAAGACCGCCGGCAGTTGTTGAAAAACGCATTCTTCAAATGAAAGCAGGTGAACAACATGACTAAACAACGTGAGAAATTAATTGAAGTAAAAAATGTAAAGCAGCACTTCGACGTGAGTGGTGGTGTTGTCAAAGCGGTTAATGATATTTCATTTGATATTTATCGCGGAGAAACATTTGGTCTTGTAGGAGAATCAGGTTGTGGTAAATCAACAACTGGAAGAACGATTATTCGTTTATATGATGCAACTGCTGGTGAAGTGTTGTTCGATGGTGAAAATGTACATGGTAAAAAATCTCGCGCAGAGCTGAAGAAGTTCAACCGTAAAATGCAAATGATTTTCCAAGATCCATATGCATCATTAAACCCTCGTATGACAGTAGGGGATATTATTGCAGAAGGTATTGATATTCACGGACTAGCAAAAGGCAAAAAAGAGCGTATGGACCGTGTTCATGAATTATTAAACACAGTTGGTTTAAATAAAGAGCACGCAAACCGTTTCCCGCATGAATTCTCAGGTGGACAACGTCAACGTATCGGTATTGCTCGTGCACTTGCTGTAGAACCTGAATTTATCATTGCCGATGAGCCAATCTCAGCACTTGACGTATCAATCCAGGCGCAAGTTGTAAACTTACTGAAAAAGTTACAAAAGGAAAAAGGTTTAACATACTTATTCATTGCCCATGATTTATCAATGGTAAAATACATTAGTGATCGCATCGGCGTAATGTACCGTGGTCAAATCGTTGAGCTAACAACAAGTGAAGAGTTATATGCGAATCCAATTCATCCATATACGAAATCACTATTATCAGCAATTCCGCTTCCAGATCCAGATTATGAGCGCAATCGTAAACGTATCGTATACGATCCATCACAACATGATTATGGTAGTGAAGCACCAACAATGCGTGAAATTCGCCCAGGACATTTCGTATTATGTTCTGAAGCAGAGTATAAGAAATATAAAGAGATTTATCAATAATAAAAAAGCCAATCTTCCGTTACGGAAGATTGGCTTTTTTTCTACTATATAATAGATTTGTCAACATTTCTTGGTAAGTCGATATATTTAAAGAATCGCAGATATAAGTTTCCTTTACCAATGAATACACCTTAATTAAAGGAGTATTACTGTGCCTGAACAGAAACACTCTCCTCTTGTTCTGCAGGTTTAACGAGTGCATAACGTTCCCACGCTCTACTTTTCCAGCGGAAGAACATAATGATGGCACGTGTCCATTCATCGATAGCAATCGCTAGCCAAATACCAACGAGCCCCATATCTAAATGGAAGGCGAAAAAGTAACCGAGTGGCAAACTCATTAATACCATAGAGAATGCACCGATTAAAACAGGGTACTTTGCATCACCAGCTGCACGAAGTGAATTGATGATGACAATGTTCATTGTACGCCCTGTTTCTAGTAGGACACTTAGTAAAAGAACTGACGCACCTAATGTAATAATGTGCGGATTATCTGTAAATAGCCCCATTAATTGTGTGCGGAATGTAATAACGAGAGCGACCATACATAAAGTGACGCCAATAGCCCATTTCACACTTTTCCATACGCGTTCATACGCTTCATCTTTTTCGCCACCGCCAACGAGGCGTCCGATAATAATGGCTGTTCCCATACCGATCGCAATAGCAAATAAATAAGTGAACATAGAAATGTTCGTAGCGTATTGTCTAGCCGCTAATGATTCCGTTCCTAAGTATGTTGCATAGTATAAGAAGACAATTTGGCAAGCTTGATACATAACCTGCTCAAATGCAGATGGAATCCCGATCTTTAAAATTTTCCCGATGTATTCTTTAGATAAGGTGAAGTAATATTGTAATTTCACACGGTATTCCATAACGCGGTATAGTAACCAGAAGAAAACGATAAGTGCGATTAATCTGCTGACAGCAGAAGAAATGGCAGCCCCTTGTACACCGAGCTCTGGGAAACCAAATTTCCCAAAAATGAGTACGTAGTTTCCAGCGATATGAATAATATTCATTCCAAGTGAAATAAACATCGCTTGCTTTGTGAAGCCATGTACGCGGATAATTGCGGCTAATGAATTAATAATAGCTTGAAGGAAAATAGCGCCTCCGACGATGGATAAATAGCCTTGCGCATACATGAGTACATCGCCTTGTAAGTTCATTGCCATCATCATATGTTTTGAAAATAATAGAAAACCAGCGCTTATAATGAGTCCGACCACTAAATTTAATGTGACGGCTAAAGCTGATATTTTTGATGCTTCCATAAAACGTTTGGAACCGAGGTATTGAGATACGACGATAGCTGCGCCGTTCCCGATGACTTCAAGTACCAAAATAGCGATATGGAGGTATTGATTCGCTGCACCAACCCCGGATACAGCATCGTCTGATAATGCACTTAACATGAAAGTATCAGCGATCCCCATTAACATAAATAGAAAAACTTCTAGAAAAATAGGCCATGTTAATAAGAATAAACTTAATTTCTCTGTCGGCCCGTTTTTTGCTTGAATTGCTGTCATGTCCCGTCCCCTCTTTACCGATATCTATTTTTAGCAAAGTGTATCGTAACATACTTTCTTATCCTTTGCACTCATTTTAACCTACATATCTTTAATATGAAGGTAGCGCTATTTTATGATAAAAAGAGGGGGATAATTTAAAGTATTATAAGATATAAATTATATTTTTCTCTGATAATTTAGAAAAATATAAAAATAGTTATTTTTAACACTTAAGTAAGGAAAAACGGCAATATGAAACGTTTACAAAGGTTTATTTTTTAACAGAAAATTTTAATGAAATAGAAATATAAATATACAAAAAATATATTTGTGTGTATAATATGAATTATTAGAACATATATATATTTCTTTTTGTTTGAAAATGAAAGGGCTAACATTTTTTGTGGAGGGTGGAAGTATGAAAAAAAAGATGCCAGTTTTTGTAGTATCAACAGTAGCGATGAGCATGATGTTAGGGGCATGTAGCTACCAAAAAGATGAGCCGCAAGCGAACGCAAAAGGGGATAGCGGGAAAAGCGGTGCAAAGCAAGTTATTAACTTAATTGAAACACAAGAAATTCCAACGATGGATCCAGCGTTATCAGCTGATGCAGTTTCTTCAAGAGTAATGACTAATACGATGGAAGGCTTATACAGTTTAGGAAAAGATGATAAGCTAGTTCCTGGTGTAGCGAAGGAATTCCAAAAGTCAGAAGACGGTAAAAAATATACATTTAAATTACGTGAAGACGCAAAATGGTCAAATGGTGAACCTGTGACGGCGAAGGATTTCGTATACGCATGGCAAAGAGCGATTAACCCAGATACAGCTGCGAAATCAGCGTACATTATGTATGATATAAAAAATGCAGAGAAAATTAATAAAAAAGAGATGAGTCCAGATCAATTAGGCGTAAAAGCGATTGATGATCATACATTAGAAGTGGAATTAGACAATTCAATTCCATACCTTGTAGATTTAATGGTATATCCAATCTTCTATCCTGTGAATGAAAAGTTTGTGAAAGAGCAAGGTACGAAGTTTGGTTTGGAAGCGAATACAACACTTTATAACGGGCCATTTACATTAAGTGATTGGCAACATGAACGTAGCTTTAAAATGACAAAGAGCGCGTCATATTGGGACAATAAAGAAGTGAAGATTGAGGAAGTAAACTTTAATATTGTAAAAGATACGTCTACGCCAATTAATTTATATGAAACAAACGCAGTCGATCGAGCGACGTTATTAGCAGAGTTCATCGATAAATATAAAGGAAAACCAGATTTCCAAACAGTAGAAGATACATCTGTATTCTTCCTTCGTTTAAATCAAAAAGACCCAGCTTTAGCAAATAAAAATATTCGTAAAGCAATTTCACTTGCTTTTGAACGTAAGCCGTTCGTTGATACATTATTAAATAACGGTTCTAAGCCAGCAACAGGATTAATTCCTGATAACTTCATTAAAGGGCCAGATAAGAAAGACTTCCGTGCTGTAAATGGAGATATTGTAAAACCAAACGTGAAAGAAGCGAAGAAATATTGGGAAGCTGGTAAAAAAGAGCTTGGTAAAAATGAAATCGAATTAGAGTTATTAAATGAAGATGTTGAATTATCGAAGAAAACAGGTGAATATTTAAAAGGTGAATTAGAAAAGAATTTACCAGGTTTAACAGTGAAAATTAAACAACAACCATTTGCGCAAAAACTAAAACTAGAAGATGCGGGCGATTATGTGATGTCATTCTCTGGATGGAGTGCAGACTTCCCAGATCCAGTTACATACCTTGATATGTTCGTAACGGACGGATCACAAAATAAAATGAAATACTCTAATCCGAAATATGATGAAATTATCATGAAAGCGAAGAAAGATGGAAGTGATGTAAATGCTCGTTGGAAAAACTTACTGGAAGCAGAGAAAATGTTACTTGATGATGCTGCGATTGTTCCAGTATATCAACGTGGTAGAGCATACTTACAAAGAGAATCAATTAAAAATATGTACAACCATAAATATGGCGGCGATTTAAGCTTTAAATGGGCGTCAGTAGAGAAATAAGAAAAAAGCAGGTGATTACCTGCTTTTTTTAATACGTACGTTTCTTATAAATACCTTTCCCGCCAACTTGGTTCCAGCCGGATTGTACATCCAAACTTTTATTAACAAACTTCATCTTTTCTTTTCCGCCAAAGAGTTTTTCACCAATGCTATTTGTAATGACACCAATCAATGCTGTGATTCCGATGATGAGGGCAGCAACAGTGACAAAATCAATAAAAAAAGCAATCATTTGAAAATTCCCCCTTTGCCTGTCTGTCTGTATGTTTATTGTATGAGATAAAAGATAAAAAAGAAAGAAATGTCAGAAAAATAATTGATTTATTTTAGAAATCGTATAGACATGGATGAGGATGTTTGTTAAAATAAGAACAAGTGTTCCTTTTGATTCTCACTTGTATAGTCTTACATTTCTTAATTGATTTATCAAGAAAAGGTAAGAAAACGTTCTCTTTTTCATAGAGAAGATTATGGGGAAATAACTGTATATCACATGAAAAATCTATGACAAGCCAGTATTAAGATGGTTGAAGGTTATTGTTCAAGTACAGCTGAAGTTAGTGTAATTATGTTACATAGCAGTGGAATACACGGATGAGTTTTCTCAATTAGAAGGAAATTTACTGTATATTTCTTGCAAAATCTATTGTATAATGATTATAGAAGTTACTTATTAAAAGTAATTGTTGTTTGCTAAAAGTTGTTGCTTACATGAAATGCGATTTTTTGCACTTTGTTATAAGACAAGGTATCGTAAAAAATTGCTGAATTTAGAAATTTAAACTGTAATTAGTACAGAATTTGTACTCTTTAAGGAGAGTGAGCTTTGTATGGTAACATTATATAGTTCTCCAAGCTGTACGTCTTGTAGAAAGGCGAAATTATGGCTAGAGGAAAATCATATTCCTTATACAGAACGTAATATTTTCTCAGATCCATTAACGATTGAGGAAATTAAAGAGATTTTACGTATGACAGAAAGCGGAACGGATGAGATTATTTCTACTCGTTCAAAAGTTTTCCAAGAATTAAATGTAAATTTAGAGTCTTTACCACTTCAAGATTTATATAAGATGATTCGTGACTATCCAGGGATTTTACGTCGTCCAATTATGATTGACGAGAAACGCCTTCAAGTAGGTTACAATGAAGACGAAATTCGCCGTTTCTTACCACGTACAGTAAGAACGTTCCAATTACGTGAAGCACAGCGTCTTGTAAATTAATTATAATAATATGAAAACCTTCTACCTATTATATAGTAGAAGGTTTTTTTTAATGTTTCACGTTTCGTAATCGAACTTGTTGCACGATAATACCGATGCATAGAACAGTGAAAATGAATAAGAAAGGCATGCTTGTGGTGAAATTTGGATTATTATGAAAGAACGTTGCAAGCCTGTCTTCATGTGTAACCATTTTTCCTGCTGTATAGGCGAGAATCGCTGCTCCGCAATAAATGAGGAATGGAAAGCGTTCCATAAGTATTAAAATAAGTTTGCTACCCCAAATAATAATCGGGATAGAAATGAGTAAGCCGATTATTACGAGTAAAAATCTTCCGTGAGCTGCACCTGCAATGGCAATAACGTTGTCAAACCCCATAACGAGATCCGCGAATACAATTGTACGCACAGCTTGAAATAAAGTTGTTTTCCCCTGAATAGCAGAAAGATCGTTGCTATTATCAGTTAGTAAATTCACTGCAATTAATGTAAGTAAAACGCCCCCGATAAGTTGTAGAAATGGAATGTCGAGTAAATAGACAGCTAGTATAGTAAGGATAATTCTTAGTACGATTGCTAAAAGAGTACCAATCAAAATGGCTTTATTTCGTTTCGATTCAGGTAAATTTCGGCTAGCTAGTGCGATGACGATTGCGTTGTCACCACCTAATACAACATCGATACCGACAATCATTAGTACAGATGTTAAAAACTCTAAGTCCATTCGTCTGCCTCCATTTATGAAGTTTTAATAAGCGAACTGTATGTATGTGGTGAAGAGAGACTAAATAATCTTCTCTAATAAAAGTTTCACTTTATTACAGTGTACGGGGGAGGGTGGAAATGTATGTCCAAATTTTTCATAAGTGAGAAATCGCTATAATGATATATTTGTGTAGGTGGTCGAATGAAGATAGGCATATAACTATTTTTGTAAAATAAATCGATTTTATTTCCATTCTGGAGAATCTTATCATAAAATGAGAGTACAAGAATCTATTGATTTGTCATATGAGTGGGGAATCCCTTCATAACAATTCTAAGCAGGAAGGGAGAGTTGTATTTTGGATATTGAAAGAATTAATGACCATACGATGAAATTTTTTATTACGTACATTGATATAGAGGATAGAGGGTTTAATCGTGAAGAAATTTGGTATGACCGAGAACGAAGTGAAGAGCTCTTTTGGGAGATGATGGACGAAGCTCGTGATCATGATGATTTCTTTATTGATGGACCGTTATGGATTCAAGTGCAAGCAGTCGATAAAGGGATTGAAGTACTTGTAACGAAAGCAGAGCTTTCAAAGGATGGACAAAAGCTAGAACTACCAATAGGTGTAGATAAAATTATAGACATTCCTCTAGATGAAGGCATTGAATCATTATTCCAGCAAGAATTAGTGGAAGAGGTAGAAGAACAAGCAGGAACAAACTTTAACGAAGATGGTACGTTTGGCTTTTTAATTAAGTTTAATGATTTTGAAGATGTCATTTCATTAAGCCACCGTCTTATCTTTGAAGATATAAAAGATGAGCTGTATTCATTTGAGAACCGCTATTATGTATATGTGGAATTCGATGAAGTGCTACATGATGAAGAAGAAATTGATCGTATTTTAAGTATTGTTTTAGAATACGGAGAAGAATCAACTTTAACAATTCATCGTGTAAGTGAGTATGGGAAACAAATTGTGAAAGAGCGTGCGCTTGAAACAATTCGCAATAATTTTCCTGCTAAAACGTAGGCCGATTTCTGTAGTATGAAATCGGCTTTTTATATGAAGAATAGGAAAGCTTTCTTAGTAAGGAGGTAAGAGATGAAAAATACATTAAAGTTGATTTTCTTTGTTCTACTATTGTTCGCATTATTTGTTTCGTTACGTATGTTTATTGATGTAGCATTTTATTCGGATGTAATTGGGATAAAAGATGTTTCGATTTTAGGTATTATTAGTATTTTATTTACGGTGTCTGCATTTTTAATTGGCTGCGTTATTTTCTTAGAGAACCGTCATCCGTCTAAAACACTTACATGGCTCATTGTGTTAGGTATTTTTCCGGTATTTGGATTCTTCGCTTATTTATTATTTGGACAGAACTTTCGGAGGAAGAGAATGTTCCAAAAGAAGGCGTTGCTCGATGAACAAGCATTTTTACAATATAAGGGGCATGAAGATTACGAAGAACGGATTTTGCGCAATCATAAGCATCAAGAGCTGTTATTTCGTTTAGCGGACCGCTTAGGCGCTTTAAATATTTCATTTCAAACTGAAACGAGAACATTAACAAATGGAGATGAAACGTTTCAGGCCATTTTAGATGGATTAAAACGAGCGAAACACCACATTCATATGGAATATTACATTGTGCGTGATGATAAGCTTGGAACAGAAATTAAAGATATTTTAATACAGAAATCAAAAGAAGGTGTTGTCGTTCGTTTTTTATATGATGCGGTTGGAAGTTTTAGATTATCGAATTCATATATTGAAGAATTGAATGATGCAGGAGTAGAAATGATTCCGTTTTTCCCTGTGCGCTTTCCGATTTTAAACGATAAGATTAATTATCGAAACCACCGGAAAATCGTTATTATTGATGGAAACGAAGGGTTTGTCGGTGGATTAAATATTGGTGATGAATATTTAGGAAAGGATAAATATTTCGGTTTTTGGCGAGACACGCATTTATATTTGCGTGGTGAAGCTGTTCAAAGCTTGCAACTTATTTTCCTTCAAGATTGGTTTTATATGACTGGTGAGGCTGTGCTGGCCCCTGAATATTTACAAGCGAAAGCAGTTGAGGGTGATCATTGGGGAGGCGTACAGCTCGTTGCAGGTGGACCAGATAATAAATGGGAAACAATTAAACATTTATACTTTGCCATGATTGCTTCTGCGCGGAAATCCATTTGGATTGCGACGCCGTATTTCATTCCGGATGATGATATTTTATCCGCATTAAAGGTAGCGGCACTTGCTGGTATTGATGTCCGTTTGTTAATGCCAAGTAAGCCTGATAAGCGCACCGTCTTTTACGCATCGAGATCGTACTTCCCAGAGCTTTTAGATGCAGGGGTAAAGATATATGAATACGAAAAAGGTTTTCTCCATAGTAAAGTTGTCATTGTGGATTCTGATTTAGCTTCAATTGGGACTGCTAATATGGATATGAGAAGTTTTCATTTGAACTTTGAAGTAAATGCCTTTTTATATGATACAGACAGCATTCGAAAACTTGTTCAAGATTATAAAGAGGATATAGAAGAATCAAGTGAAATTCATGTCGATCGTTTTCATAAAAGGCGTCTTCATAGACGAATTGTTGAATCGACGTATCGATTATTATCACCTTTATTATAAAAAGAGATGTCCGAAATTGGGACATCTCTTTTTTAAAAGGAATTTGTAATAAATTGTAGAATATAAGGAGCTGAAAGGGTGTGATTCCGATGTTTATCGCCAAAAGAGAAAACGGAGAAAAAATTCATCTACTCTATCATCATGATGAAGAGCTTTTACATCGTATGCGTAAAATGGAAAGTTTCTTTTGCATAGCTTGCGGGAAGGAAGTGCAAATGAAATTAGGGAAACAAAAAAGTTGGCATTTTGCTCATAAGAAAATGGACGCGTGTCTTGCCTTTTATGAAGCAGAATCTATGTATCATATGCACGGTAAAGAATTGTTATATAGGTGGTTCAAACGTCAAAACTTTCCTGTGTATATAGAGCACTATCTTCCGGAAATTCAGCAACGACCAGATATTTTCATAGAGAGAGCAGGGAGAACAATTGCGATTGAATATCAATGCGCTAATCTCTCTATAGAGCAGCTGTACAAACG
This sequence comes from Bacillus sp. IBL03825, assembly GCF_024712505.1. NCBI lineage: Bacteria > Bacillati > Bacillota > Bacilli > Caryophanales > Bacillaceae > Bacillus > Bacillus sp. IBL03825. The sequence goes on from NZ_JAMXKE010000001.1 coordinate 1,188,532, forward strand.
AACCTATTCGTATTGGCGAGCTGGTATACAGGTCATTTGGATCATTGGTGGAAATCAATTGAAAAGGCAATCAGCATATTGGATGAAATTCTCCTCACTTATGGCTTTCTCCTTACAATCTTATCCTCAGCCATTTCTTATTTTCTTCTGTTCGAAACAAAAATTATTTATGAAATGCGCGTTTCTCACTTCATTTTCTACAAGCGTCTCTTTCTCACATATTATCTACTTACCAACTGAAACGACTACTTTTGAAATGCTCTTTTCTCCCGTCTCTTTCCGAAAAAAAACATTAGGTGAGGAATGGAAAAAGCGAAAGAGCTATTTTCGGCAAAATGCGCTGCCGATTTGGAATTACAATCATAAGTCACTATTACGCCTCTTATATCAATGTAAATGTACCCCAGCAAATTTTCCTTCTGAAATCGGTGTGCCACTCCCGTCCTCATTTGCTTTTCAAACAAATCCATTTATATGGCAAGCTTTTCTATATATAAAGTGTATAGGTGAGCTTGCGGTAGGGGATTGTATTTCCCTTCAATATGTATGTAGTTATGTGAAAACGTATGTGAAAAGGCGCATGCTCCCGTACTTTTCACGGCATATATGGAAAGTAGCAGTTGCTGAATATATGACATTTTTATGTTATACAGGTGTATTGCAGAAAGTAGGGACTTATAAGTACCGGAAAAAAAGAGAGGTAGTTATGTTAAAAACAGAGGAGGAAGTTATGAAATATGATGAAATTTGCTTAGCGTATGCCTTATCTTTATTTGAGGCAAAGTACAACATGAGAGAAGGAAAAGGGGATATAATAAAGACTGATCGTGAAGGAATTACATAAGAAAAAATCGAATTGTATGTAAGTAGAGATATTTAAAGGAGGGCTTAAAGGATGTCTGAACAAAACACAGTAAAAACATTACCAGATCGCAAAGAAATTGAAGAATCAAGTACGTGGCGATTAGAAGATATTTTCCAAACAGATGCAGAATGGGAAAAAGAATTCCAAGCTATTAAAGAGCTATTACCGAAGTTAACTGAATTTAAAGGGAAACTTGGTGACTCTGCGAACAATTTACTTGAAGCATTGCAATATGAAGACGAAATTTCAATGCGATTAGGTAAGCTATATACATATGCACATATGCGTTACGATCAAGATACAACAAACTCTGTGTATCAAGCGTTAAATGACCGCGCAACAAATTTATATTCACAAGTATCTAGTAGCACAGCATATATTGTGCCTGAAATTTTATCGATTTCAGAAGATACACTGCAAACATTCTTGACAGAAAATAGAGACTTAAGTGTATATGAACATGCATTAGAAGAAATTACGCGTCAACGCCCGCACGTATTATCTGAAGCGGAAGAGGCTCTATTAGCAGAAGCATCTGAAGTAATGAGTGCGTCAAGTAATACATTTGGTATGTTGAATAATGCGGATTTGAAATTCCCATCTATTAAAGGTGAGGATGGAGAAGAAGTGGAAATTACACATGGTCGTTACATTCAGTTTTTAGAAAGTGATGATCGTCGTGTGCGCGAAGATGCATTCAAAGCTGTATATGAAACGTACGGAAAATATAAGAATACATTTGCAAGTACGTTAAGCGGAGCTGTGAAACGTAATAATTTCAATGCGCGTGTTCGTAAATACGATTCTGCACGTCAAGCGGCATTAAGTAATAATAATATTCCTGAAGCGGTATATGATCAACTTGTTGAATCTGTACATGATAATTTACACTTGCTACATCGTTACATTGATATTCGTAAGCGTGCACTAGGACTTGATGAGCTTCATATGTATGATTTATATACACCACTTGTACCAGAAGTGAAAATGAACGTGAAGTATGAAGAAGCACAAGACATGTTATTAAAGTCTTTAAATGTACTTGGTGATGAGTATGTTGACATTTTAAAAGAAGCATATGAAAATCGCTGGGTAGATGTGTATGAGAATAAAGGAAAGCGAAGCGGAGCATATTCATCTGGTGCATATGGAACAAATCCGTATATTTTAATGAACTGGCATGATAATGTAAATAATTTATATACACTTGCTCATGAGTTCGGTCATTCCGTGCATAGTTACTATACAAGAAAGACGCAGCCGCACGTATACGGTGATTATTCAATCTTCGTTGCGGAAGTAGCATCAACTTGTAATGAAGCACTTCTAAACGATTATTTATTAAAAACGACAGAAGATAAGAAAGAGCGTCTATACTTATTAAATCATTATTTAGAAGGATTCCGTGGTACTGTATTCCGTCAAACGATGTTCGCAGAGTTTGAGCATATTATTCATAAGAAAGTACAAGAAGGACATGCGGTTACGCCAGACATGTTAACGGAGATCTACTATGATTTAAATAAGAAATATTTCGGTGATGCTTTAGTAATCGATGAAGAAATTGGTTTAGAGTGGTCTCGTATTCCGCACTTCTACTACAACTATTACGTATACCAATACGCAACAGGATTTAGTGCAGCAACGGCTTTATCTAAACAAATTTTAGAAGAGGGGCAACCAGCAGTAGAACGTTACATTAATGAGTTCTTAAAAGCAGGAAGCTCAGATTATCCAATTGAAGTGCTGAAAAAAGCTGGAGTAGATATGGCATCTCCAGAACCGGTAAAAGAAGCGCTACAAGTATTTGAAGAGAAATTAAATGAATTAGAAGCATTATTATTTGAAGAGAAGTAATTGTAAAGACGAGGAATTTCCCTCGTCTTTTTTGTTTTAAATATTTTTGTCGATATTTGTCGAAAGAATAAGGTGAATTTCTTTCTTTTTTCTAAATTAGAAGGCAGTTTTACAGGTGATTTTTGTAGTTAAAACCCTTTAAATCGTTTTTTATGGTTGAAATAAGAGAGAGCGATGACAATGACTCCAAATAAAAGAGGGAAGGCAATAATTTTAGGAAAAGCTTGTAGTAGAGAGAGGATGTACAAGAAAAAAGAAACGATGACAGCTAGTAAGATAAGTAAAATATATGTTTTTTTCATACAGAACACCTCCAAAATAGCTTTTTTATAGCTTATTCAGAAATGAAAACGTTTAGAATGTGACAAAAGTGTGAAATTCGACAAAAAGGGTTGTCATCTGACGTCGAATCTTGTAATATAATAAGCGTGAACGAATTCACATACAAACATATACCCCTTTGTTTGAACGTGAAAATTTCTCCCATCCCCTTTAATATTTTTATAAGCCGTAAAGAAGAAGACCTGGTGTTTTACACCAGGTCTTCTTCTTTTGCTATCCATTTCCAATAACGCTCACATTTTACGTCAATCATTTGTACTTTTCGTTTCAGTTGTAATTTTTTCAGTTCACGCTCGATTTCTTGCTGCGAGCAGTCATATATAAATGCTACTTCTTTTGAAGATATAAATTGCGTTGCTTCTAGTAACACTTCTAAAGGTGGTAATGGTTCTGGCTCGATTTCACATTTTACAAGTTCTTTCAATAATTGTACGTATACGTCGTAGGAATATGTTCCAGCGATTTTAATACCTTCTTCATCTGAATTTGCATGAAAGAATACGAGAGAAGGTATTTCTGTAATATGCATCTCATTTGTAAATTTCAAGTCACATTGGAAAGCTTTTTTTGCGCTAGCGGAATGTAGGTCTTTTTTAAATTCTTCTACATCAATATCGCTATCTCTTGCACAGGCAAGTAATAATTCGCAGTCAGGGTTTGATACATTTTCAAGGAAAATGTATTCTTGGAGTTTTCGTAAAAACTTCGAACCTGCTTTTCGGCCCTGTAACTCCGCTGCCTTAATTGCCATCGAAACTAAATATGGTGTTGACGATGCTTCTTGCATATGTACCTTTCCATCACATGAAAAACCTTGTAAACTTGTTGTCTTTTCCCACACAAATCGAATATTAGCAGGTTTATTCCATTTGTGTGAGGAAGCGTTCGTTCCGTCCACTTTTCCTGTTACGATATGACGAATAGAGAAGTATTTCCCGTATTCAAGCCATAGTTTAATAATAAAGGGCTCAATTTCCCAGCAATCTTTACAAAGTGGATCAATAAATAAATATGCTTCTACAGACTTATGCTCACATGCGGAAGGAGATGGCATATTTATATGCTTTGCTTCCTGCTTATCCATTACACTTCACCTGTTTCGTTTGGAGTATTAACCATATGCTGAGCGGTTAACGCTAAACGTTCAAAAACGAACTCTCTTATATGACCGTGCACTCCTGTGTCATCCATTGCTTGCTCCATACATGATAGCCAAGCCTCTGCTCGTTTTGGAGTAATCTCAAACGGAAGATGGCGTGCTCTTAACATAGGATGACCATGTTCTTCAGTGTACAAATTAGGACCACCTAAATATTGCGTTAAAAATTGTTTCTGCTTCCTAGCGGTTTCTGTTAAATCATCCGGGAAGATGGGAGATAGGTCAGGGTGTTTACTGACATAGGAATAAAACGTGTCTACTAATATTGCAATGCATTGTTCACCGCCAATTGCTTCAAATGGTGTCATCGGTTGCTTGCTCATCCTTTATAAACTCCTTTTTCCATGAAATGTATATCTATTGTAGCAATGGAATGTTCTAGAGGGCAAATAAACAGCCTTCATAACGTTCTTTGCTTATTTTTCAAATGTAAAAGAATCTTTTCCTTTTAAAAAGTGAGATATATCCACTAGTAGAACGTATTCACTAGTGGAATTTTCACTTTAGCGTGCTTTGTTTTGTTTGGCAAGGAAAAAGCGTTTTACTTTATTATTTGTATGACGGATTGGTATGTCGTGCTGTTTTAATAAATGAATAAATGCAGCTTTTCCTGTTTCTTCATCTTGCACTTCAAATTCAATTTCATAATCATCGTGATTGTAATAGAAACTATGATCAAAGACAAGCGTTCCGCCTTCAAATAGTGTTTCGGCTCTTTCAGTTGTTAAACTACCCATATAAGTTAAAGTGGAAACAGGAATTTGTAATTTGTGTAGTTGATCCATTACAGTCCCTGGAATGATTACGTTTGTTTCCATCATCATTCTTGCTTCGTCTTCTGTTACGACTTGATGCGTTTCTAACAAGCCGACTTCTGCAGGTTGTTTCAATGTTAATGTATAAATTTCGCCTTTATGACGAATACGAAGTGCAGAGCCAGCTTCTTTTAATGAGAAGCCTGGTGTTTCAAAGTAATGATTCACCTGTTTCGTAAATACTTCAATAGAGAATGATTTACATAATGTATCGAATTCTTCTTCTGTCACAATATTTTTAAATTCAATTTCAATTTCTTGTGTCATTGTATGCGCGCTCCTTTTAAAAAATAATTCTTTACACATTATCGCTTTTTCATAAATTTGGTTCAATGTTTTATTTGTTTGCGTCCATGTTATGATACAATAATACTGTTAAGTAAGACAGGAAGTTGAGATGGAGGAGTTAGAGCATGCAAAATAAAATTCAAGTTAAGAGCGTAGAAAAGAGAGAGAATGCGCTTATTTTTTGTGCGGAAAATAATGAAATAGAGGTAAAGGAGTTAAGTGCGCGTAATCACGTACTTGTCGACTCAGACAATTTATCATTTTTATATATTTTAGAAAACGAATCATCTTTCATTTATGTAAGTATTCCGCACACATGCTGGGAAGCAATGCATGAAGCGATGAATAACGATATAGTAATGTTCGTTCGTGTGAATGACGTTGAAATGGAATTAGAAAATTTAAAAGAAGAAGTAGAATATTTAGTTGAAAATATTGAAGGTAATGCAAATTACGGAGAAGAACTAGTAACTGCTGTAGAAAAAGTATTTCTATAAGCAAATGGATTGATTTTGGTGGTGGTTGAAATGAAGCGAAATTGGGAAGAATTTTTAGCACCTTACCATCAAGCGGTGGCAGAGCTGAAAGTGAAACTAAAAGGAATGCGTACTCAATTTGCAATGTTAACAGAGCATTCTCCAATTGAGTTTGTAACAGGAAGGGTAAAGTCGGTTGCTAGTATTATTGATAAAGCGGAGAAAAGAAATGTACCGCTGGATCGGCTCAGAGAAGATATGCAAGACATCGCGGGCCTTCGAATGATGTGTCAATTTGTTGATGAGATTAAGCCTGTTGTAGAATATCTTCGAAAACGAAATGACTTTGAAATCGTGGAAGAACGTGATTATGTCACGCAAAAGAAAGATAGCGGCTATCGCTCTTATCACGTTGTCATTAGTTACCCCGTTCAAACGATTCAGGGAGAAAAAAAAGTATTGGTAGAAATCCAAATACGCACGTTAGCAATGAATTTTTGGGCAACAATTGAGCATTCTTTAAATTATAAATATAGTGGACGTTTTCCTGAAGATATTAAAATACGCTTGCAACGCGCAGCGGAAGCGGCGTTTTTATTAGATGAAGAAATGTCTTCTATTCGTCTTGAGATTCAAGAAGCGCAGAAAGCTTTTTCAAGAAAACAAGAAACGAAGGATTCCGAATCATAAACTAAAGGGTGTTGGGCGATGAAATTTACAATTATGTCAAAGGGAGATCAATCATCAGATACACTGGCAAGCACGATGAAAGAATACTTGCTAGATTTTGGATTTATAATGGATGAAAAGGAACCCGATATTGTAATTTCTGTTGGGGGAGATGGAACGCTTTTATACGCGTTTCATCGTTATTATAATCGATTGGATGAAACAGCATTTGTTGGTGTACATACAGGGCATTTAGGTTTCTATGCAGATTGGTTACCGACAGAAGTAGAGAAATTAGTAATTGCAATTGCTAAAACACCATTCCAAGTGGTGGAATATCCGCTTTTAGAAGTGATTATTCGCTATGTGAATGGGAGTAAAGAATCACAGTATTTGGCGATGAATGAAGCAACTGTAAAAAGTGCAGAAGGTACATTAGTAACAGAAGTAGAAATACGCGGAGAGTACTTTGAAACGTTCCGCGGAGATGGTCTTTGTATTTCTACTCCTTCGGGAAGTACTGCGTATAATAAGGCGCTTGGCGGAGCGATTATTCACCCTTCTATTGAAGCGATTCAAATTGCAGAAATGGCATCTATTAATAACCGTGTGTTTCGTACTGTAGGCTCGCCACTCGTATTGCCGAAGCATCATACATGTGTGTTGAAGCCGGCTGCAGGAATGAACTTACAAATTACGGTGGACCATTTAACGATGGTTCATCAAGATGTGAAATCAATCCAGTATCGCGTTGCAAACGAGAAAGTACGATTTGTTCGTTTCCGTCCATTCCCGTTCTGGAAACGAGTTCGTGACTCGTTTGTTGCAGATAAATAGAAAGGGTTTATATATTTGAACAGATTTACATTGAAATGGGATATAGAATCGGCTGAAGAGGGAACTTTAGTTAGAGAATTTTTAAAAACAAAAGGGATTTCTAAAGCCGCCTTAACGGATATAAAATTTCGCGGCGGAGCTATTGAAGTAAATAATCAACATGCGAGTGTTCGTCATCAGTTGCAAGCTGGTGAAGAATTACGTGTCTTTTTTCCAGTGGAAGAAAGAAGTGAAGGGATGATTAAAGAAGATATCCCTTTAAGTATTGTATATGAAGATGATGCGGTTCTTGTCATAAACAAAGAGGCGAACATGTCAACGATTCCGTCTAGAGAACATCCGGCAGGGAGTGTTGCGAATGCGCTCTTATCTTATTATGATAAGCAGCATCTTGCAAGTACGGTGCACATCGTAACAAGATTAGATCGTGATACTTCAGGGCTTATGCTTATTGCAAAAAATCGTTTCGTGCATCATCTTTTATCGAAACAGCATCAACAAAAAGCTGTGAAAAGAACATATGAAGCAATTGTTCACGGTGAGATGATAGAACGAGAAGGAACGATTGATGCACCGATTGGACGAAAATCGGATAGCATTATTGAGCGAACCGTTTGTGAAAATGGGCAAAGAGCAGTTACTCATTTTAGAATGATGGATAGCGCCAATCATAAGACACATGTATCACTTGAGCTTGAGACCGGAAGAACGCATCAAATTCGTGTACATATGGCTCATATAGGCCACCCGTTACTTGGTGATGATTTATATGGAGGACGAAGAGATGTGATAAAACGTCAAGCACTTCATAGTACATCTTTGACGTTTTATCATCCTATTTTAGAGAAGGAAATGTCTTTCACTACAACGATTCCAAGCGATATGGAAGAGGTATTAAGGCATACTTAAAAAGGGAACAAAATTCTTATGTAACGAAGAATTTTGTTCCCTTTTTTCTTAGCGGAATAATATTAAAATTTGATTTTCACCCGTGCGCTTTATAACGAAAAAGCCACTTTCGGATTTTGTAGCAATGCCATCGTTATTTGGACGACAATATCCATGCGTTTCGCAAGTGCCGTCATCGCGTACTAACATTTGTCCAATTAATCCGACAGGAAGCCACTCGGTACGATCTTTTCTTGCTATATATTTGCAAGTTGGATCCCATTCTGTATTTAAAAGAGGTTGTATGTCTTGCGATTCCGTACGTACATATTGGCGTTTTCCAAAGTTATCTGTTTTATAGCGTTTTTGCCAACTTAAAGCACCGCTATTTCCTATAAGGGCAGGGGTTGCACTAGATATTCCTAAAATGAATGAATCATTTGAAGTAGCGATCCGAATTTTTTCTTCGCTACTAAATGTAACGAAATAACCTACATCAATAAAATGATTGTCTGCTGTTTCAAACATTTGTGCAAAATCAGTTCCACTTGCATTGTAAGAAGCACCATCAATATACATTTCCCCATTATGAGCAAGCCACTTTGCACCGATATTATGATCGGTTTCATTTGTGCCGTTTGCAATAAACCAAGAATAAGATTCTTCTGCTATGCCGAAGCGCCCCATAATATGGCTACCCGCAAAATGAGCTGTTGATGTATGATTACCTTCCGCATGAGAAGAGAATCCGTTAGCGATAGTCGCGGTTCCTTCTGCATGTGCTGCTTCGCCTAAAGCGATTGTATGTTTACCTTCTGCATGAGAATAAGAGCCACCTGCTGTCGTTTCACTTCCTTCACTATGGGAACTATGTCCAGTTGCTTTCGTTTTTGATCCTTCCGCATGAGAGAAAGAAGCTTTTGCGTGTGTAAGAAGCCCTTCTGAATGTGAAGCTGTACCCTCTGCATTAGAGTGAAGCCCCTCTGCATGTGCATACCGTCCGCCTTTTTTTACTTTTGTATTTTCAGGTGTAGGAGTTTGAATTATGATCGTTTTTTCTGTTTGTATATCATTGGATGGTGCTAATGCTTCTCTCATTTTTTTCACTTGATTTATAATAGCAGCTGGAATTTCTGATTCTGCTTTTTTATTAATTGCTACAGGGATGTCTTCTTCTGTATTTTTCTCTGTTTGCTCAGAAGGCACAATCTGTTCAGGGTGAGTAGAGAGAGGTTTATTTTTTTGCTGCATCTTTGTTTTTCTATTATCGATTATGCGGCTCATTACAGCATTTTCTAAAGAGACATATTTTGGTTTAGCTTTGTTTTTGGGGGAAGCCCCTTGTCCGTCCGGTTCTTCTAAAGCTGCAGCTCGAATGCTGCACCAGTTGTTAATTCCGTACATGGGTAGATAAAAAGGCGGGCATTTTCTTTTTTGTTTAGAAGATTTTTTCTTCATTCTGTCACCTCCTGCGACAGTATATGCCGTGTAATTAAAAAAAGATGCACTTTATTGCATCTTTTTTTTATTACTTTACCTAGTTTTTATAGGAGAACAGCCTAAATGATACGGTAATCCTCGTAATTTGTGAATGGTATCTGAAATAAGGATAGTTATGAAATTGGGCGAAATTTTTCAGGGACAAAAGACAGGGAGGAAGGGACGGACACGGTTTCCATCTCAGGGTAACGTAGTCCGGTTAGTTTGCTACCAAATACAGCGCCAGTGTCAATATTGACTGTATGATTTACGAAGCGAGGTTCTTTAACGGGTGTATGTCCATATACAATCCAAGCTTTTCCTTTATATTCTTTTGCCCAGTCGCGACGGACAGGAGAGCCGTCAGCATGTTTTTCTCCTGTAATATCGCCATATAATACAAAGGTTTGTACTTTTTTATCTTGTCTTCCTATGTAATCTTGCCGAATTCCAGCGTGACATACAATTAACCTTTTCTCATCGAGTACGTGATATAAAGGGGATTGCTCATAAAGTGTGATGAATTTTTCTTTTATAATGTTTTGTTTATGAGAAGGCAGTGCTTCATATTCGGCAACAGTTGTTTCGAGTCCATGAGCGATTGTCACATTACGCCCAAGGAAAAAACGGTATAGTTTATTACAGTGATTTCCCGGAGCGTAATAAGCTATTTTTTTATTTATGACAAGTTCCCATACAATTTCAATCATACGTAATGAATGAGGGCCGCGATCTGTAATATCACCAACAAATGCAAGCTTACGTTGGTCAGGGTGAAACGGCAGGTCACTATTCCAGTTGTATCCGAGTTTCGTCGTTAAATCTTGAAACTCTTGAAAGCATCCATGAATATCCCCTATAATGTCAAATTTCATATTTAAACCTCCACCATATTTTTCATTAGTATATCTAAAAAAGGATAGAGATAAAAATATACTGTTTTTGTACGTCATTTAAACATAAAGATTTTCGTTCTTGAGCGAACGTTTAAAACGAATCCAAGCGCTATCATGTATGTGAGTAAGGAACTTCCTCCGTAGCTCATAAGGGGCAATGTGATTCCTGTAATAGGTAGTAATCCGATGGTCATCCCGATATTTTGAAATACTTGAAAAGTAAACATTCCGATTGTACCAGCACAGATGTAACTACCGAAAGGGTCATTACTTTCTAAAGCTATATGAATCATGCGGAAAATAAGTAAGAAAAAAAGTGAAATAATGACACTTGCGCCTAAAAATCCGAATTGCTCAGCGACATTGGTGAAAATAAAATCTGTATGTGGTTCTGGAAAGTATACTTGTCCATTTTCCCAACCTTTTCCTTGCATTTCCCCTGATCCAGTAGCTAAGAAAGCTTGTCTTAATTGATAGCCTTGTGCATCATATTTGTATGGCGCTAACCAGCCGTAGAAGCGATTTAGTTGATATTCTTGTAAAATGTGTGCTTTAAAGAATTTTGTATGAGTAAAAAAAATATACGTTAATGTAACGCCAGCAGCAAAGATACCGGAAACTAATCCGAAAATAAACCGCCAACGTATACCAGAAACTAGTATCATTGCTGCGAGCATAGCTGAAATTACCATTGTGTTTCCTAAATCAGGTTCCTTTGCAATAAGTAGTAGGGGTGGCAAACTCGTTGCACATATTTTTCCGAGTAATAAAAAATCGCCGTGTATTGTCCGGAAAAAATATTTCTCATTGTGATTTGCTATAATTCGTCCAGTGACGATAATTAAAAACAATTTCATAATTTCAGACGGCTGGAAATTTCCGAGGCCGGGAAGCCTGTACCAAGCGGTAGCACCTTTTATTGTAACAGCACCTGGTACTTGAAGTTCTAGTCCAATAAGTAGTACCAATGCAAAGCTATATAAATACCAAGCAATTTTTTGATAACGATCGAAATCAATAATCATAATCATACCAATGGCTATAAATCCAATGAAGTACCATTGGATTTGCTTTAATACAAAATTTACGCTTTGCAAAAATGGTGGTAAAGAGGCTTGTGCACTTGCAATTGCAAAGCAACTAACAGTCCCAATGGCAAATAAGATGAATAGTAATACGTAGTCTATTTGATATTGAGAATTTGGATCTTTCAATGTATGTATTCCTTTCTATTGCCTAGTAAGTATATGGATCATTTCATGATAAAAATAATATACAAGCAGACTATGCATACATTTATTCCACTATTTGTGGGAAGTCATACATCACGAGGAAGGAATAGCTCCTCCCTTGTGATGGACTATATTGCACGGAGCTCTTTTGTAATGATATTTAAACAATAAGAAAGTCGTGCATGTGTATTTTTATCTGGAATGAGGTTTGGAAATAGATCGTAAAATTTGGTCGCATTTTTATACCATCCGTAAGCTCTTATCAAACCTTTTTTATAATACTTGGCGTCTTGTAAGAAACCATACTTTTTCGAGGTTAAAACGAGCTGAGAAAAATCTTCACAGCCCTCAAGGAATTTGTGACGTACTTGCTGTCCAGTATGGAGACGGAATGAACTTAAGGGCTCAGTTATATACATTGCATCACCTTTTGAAAGTAAACTTATCCAAGAGGCCATATCAACACTACAACCATATTTTCTGCCATTTAAAGTGCCGAAAGGTTCCGTTAATAGGCTTTTTCTAAAGAGTACGATTGTAGGCTCACCGATAATATTTTGTCCTGCCATAAGCATACGGTTTCCAAAATCTTTCCCATTTAGTAGAGTATCTTCCTCATATAATTTTTTCATGGAGGGATGTTGTTCAATTATATCTCCATTATCATCAATCCAAGTGCGATAGGATGTGATAAGTGCGAGATTTTTATTGAGGTCTTGTTGGAAATAAAACATCATTTTTTCGATTTTATTATTATAAAATGTATCATCGTCCATTAAGAAATTTATGTACTCTCCATTTGACTGTTCTAAGAGCATAAGGGCGTTATGAAATTGTCCTAGAGTAGAGGCATTTCGAATGTATGTTATATGTTTATGCTTATGTAAATAATGTCTGTATATTAATTTTTCTGTTTCATTATTTGTACTATCGTCCCCTACAATAATTTCAATATTTGAATACGTTTGTGCTAATGCACTTTCTAAAGCAATTTTAAAATAATGTGGTCGATTATAGGTGGGAATAAGGATGGAAACGAGAGGCGGATTTTTTATATTATTCATATACAACTACCTTTCAGAAGTTTTTTGTGTAAGAATAATATCTTGATAACTTGTGTGTTCAGTTCTGCTACACCATGAACCATAATGAGGGGGGGACTGTATTTCTAGCCCATATTTATTTAATAGGGTACGAATATCTTCCTCAGGATAGGCAACTGCGAAATTAGGGATATCTTTATTTAGAACATAACAATTGTCAATTTGATGATAAAAACCTAACGTACTTAGTCCTGCATTTAAATAATAGGATGATTCAGGGGTAATTAAAAAGAAAGTAATAAAACATCTCCCATCTTTTTTCAGAACTCGTGCGATCTCGCATACGTAATGTTCTAATTCTTTCGGAAGGAGATGGGTAAATACAGACGTTAAAAAAATAAAATCGAATGATTCATCTTCATATGGAAACTTGTATTGGGAAGCATCTTCTTTTCCATCGGGATTGTAGAATTGATTATATATATCGACATGTTCAAAATGGAAATTGTTACGGCGTGTAGAAATGTTATTTTTGCACCATGTAATTCCCGCATTGAATAAGTCAAATCCATAATAAGTACCTTCATCGCTTAAATAGTTCATTAATGGAACCGCCATTCGGCCAATGCCGCAGCCTACATCTAACACTGTTTCATTTGATTTTAAATTGCCAATTTCAATAAAATACTGCATAAACTCTTTTCCAACTTCTTCAAAATTACCACCTACATATTGAACGAGTTCTGGTGGTGGAATTAATGTGATTTTTTTCTCGTTTTCGTTCATACATTCACTCCGTCCTTGTAGTAAAGTAGGGGATTTCTATTGTATATATAAGTTAATCATTTATAGTGAGGGGAACTTTACACAATTAGTTTTTATAAATAAGTAGTGTAATAGGACCCCTCAAAAAATAAAGTTATATTCTATTCTTTTCGCCAATAAATACCGAAATCATCAATTTTAGTAATAGGAGCTTGTAAGTTTCTTTCCTTTCTGAAATCAATTACAGCCTCTGCACATGTTACCAATCCGTAATCATCAATAATAATATAGCCACCTGTTGAAACTTTATCGTATAAGTTTACAAGACTATCCATCGTTGATTCGTACATATCACCATCAAGGCGAGCAATTGCAATTTTTTCTACCGGTGCTGAAGGCAATGTATCTTTAAACCAACCCTTTAAAAATTTCACCTGATCATTTAATAAATCGTATTTTCTAAAGTTTTCTTGTACTGTTTCTAAAGAAACCCGTAAGTAATCGAATGTGTGTAAATAATCACCGTAATCTTTCGGATATTGTTCTAAGTTAGGTGCTGGCAGACCTTCAAACGAATCGGCAACCCACACAGTACGATCCGTAATGTTGTTTGCTTGTAAAAAACCATTCATAAAAATGCATGATCCTCCGCGCCATACACCAGTTTCAATAAAATCACCTTCTATATTTTCCCTTACAACAGTTTCCATAGCCTCATGTAATTGATTCATACGTTTTCGACCAACCATACTGTGTGCTGCTCTTGGCCAATCCTTTCCACCTTGACGCTCACTTTTTGAAACGTTAGGATCAACGATTTTCAAATTGTGATTTTCTACGTATTGCTTGAGAAATAAAGGAAGCGGAACTGTAACTGGTTCATAGGATAGCTCTTTAGATATATGTAACGAAGCAGGTAAGTATGGTTCGTATTCTAACCATATTTCAAATAAAATTGTTTTCTTTAATAGCTCAAGATAAAGCTGAACAGCTGATTTATTTTCCATATAAGTGCCTCCCGCGGAATGTCATACAACATTATGACTATGTAGAAAAGAAAGATTTAATGATTGAATTTAATAATGAAAAAGCAGTAAAACTGATATCAGTTTTACTGCTAAGTACAAAATTAAGCGATTTTTTCAATAATAATTGATGCACTTGTACCAAGAGCTAGTGATAATCCAATTCCTGTAACAATTGCTTCAACGAGTGATGGTGTTGTAGTAATTTGTGTAATGGCTTGGATAACGATAGGAGCTCCAAGTGAAATTAAGCTTGTGCCCGCACCTGGTACATTAACTCCATTAACTTGAATTCCAAGACTTCCTAATAAACTTACTGCCGCTGTATAAGCAATAACAGTAATTTTATAGAAACCAGTTTCACTAATTACGAAAGTATCGGCATCCATTTGAGAAATTGCTGTACCAAACTGAGATCCAACGGTATTAAATGGTACTGGATCATTAATTCCAAGAGCTAAAGAAACTGTAGCTGAGTTAAAGGCATACAATCCTGCTGGAAGTCCTAAGCCAGAAGGCCCAGTCGGCCCAGTTGGCCCAGTTGGCCCAGTTGGTCCAGTCGGTCCGGTAGCGCCAGTCGGTCCAGTAGCACCAGTTGGCCCAGTTGGCCCAGTTGGCCCAGTTGGCCCAGTTGGCCCAGTTGGCCCAGTCGGCCCAGTCGGTCCAGTCGGTCCAGTCGGCCCAGTCGGCCCAGTAGCACCAGTTAGCCCAGTCGGTCCAGTCGGTCCAGTCGGTCCAGTCGGTCCAGTTAGCCCAGTCGGTCCAGTTAGCCCAGTCGGTCCAGTCGGTCCAGTCGGTCCAGTCGGCCCAGTCGGCCCAGTCGGTCCAGTCGGCCCAGTTGGTCCAGTCGGTCCAGAAGGTCCAGTTGGTACAGTTGGCCCAGTCGGCCCAGTTGGTCCAGTCGGTCCAGTCGGCCCGGTAGGAAGGGTAAACGGTGGTATTGGTGGTAATGTTGGTCCTACAAGATTAGGGTCAAATGCACTAGCTGATAAAGATTCATCGGGATTTAATCCATCTGAATAATTATTATTTGACATAAATTCACCTCCATAAAGCGTTCATTATATAGTAGATGCAAAACCGGAAGAAAATGACACGGACATTTGAATTATTGAAAAGAAATCTTAAACTGCTTGTGCAAGTTAAAAAAGTGGAAAGTTTATTGTATGTATAACATATGATTGATTTGGAAGAGGGTGATTATGTTGAACAAGCAAGGAATTACAATTAGTCTATGTATGATTGTTCGAGATGAGGAAGATACAATCGGTCGATGTTTAGATGCAGTAGAAAAAATCGTTGATGAAATTATTATAGTTGATACAGGTTCCATTGATCGAACGAAAGAAATTGTAGCTCAATATACCTCTAACATATATGACTTTCCATGGATTAATGATTTTGCGGCAGCTAGAAATTTTTCTTTTTCAAAAGCAACGCAAGAATATATATTATGGCTAGATGCTGATGATGTGTTATTAGAAGATGCTCAAGAGGCATTGAAGCTATTAAAAAAAGAATTAGATTCTAATGTGGATGCTGTTTCGATGCCTTATCATCTTGTAATGGATTCTAATGGGAAACCTTTATATTGTACAAAAAGATATCGGCTTGTAAAGCGTGAAAAAGAATTTCAATGGTTTGGAAAGGTGCATGAGTATTTAGCTATTTTTGGTGAGATTTTTAATAGTAATGTTGCGGTTACGCATAAAAAAGAAAAGAAAGTAACGAACCGCAATTTGAAAATTTTTCAGGATGCTGTAGCAGCTGGAGAAGAATTGAGTCCGAGAGATTTGTTTTATTACGCGAATGAATCTATGGATAATCAAAAATATGATGATGCAGTTTTACTTTATAAAACATTTCTTAATCAAGATGAAGGTTGGTATGAAGAGAAAATTTATGCATGTGGTAAATTAGGAGATTGCTATGCAAAGCTTGGAATGTGGGAGAAGGCAGTTGAATCTTGTGTAAAGTCATTTCGGTATGATGTCCCTAGAGGAGAGAATTGTACAAGAATAGGATATATATATATGGATCAACAAAAATACAATGAAGCAATTTTTTGGTTTAAACTTGCAACAGAAGTGACAATGGCAACAGAGAGTCCTTTTCACAGTCCAGCTAGCTACACATGGATTCCCTATTTACAAATGTGTATTTGTTATAGCAAGTTAGGCGAGCAAGATAAAGCTTATTATTACAATGAATTAGCAGCTTCTTATGTTCCAAATAATGCTGCAATTGAATATAACCGTAAATATTTTCGGAGTGTTTTTGATAAACAATATAAATCGTTATAGGTTGCGTTTTTCTAGAAATGATGTAGCACGATTCTAACTCTAATAGATTGGCTATATAGTAAAGTATCGGCAATGTAACCAGTACTGGTTACATCTATAGACTTTAGATGAGATTTATATTTCAAATTCAATTTGCATAAGGAGTGTGTAAAATGAATTCCCCAAAAAATTCTTTATACGAAGAAAAGTCCGGGCATTATTATAATGCAGTGAATCCGAATTTATTAAAGCATATAAAAAAGGAATGGAAAGAAGTTCTTGATATCGGTTGCTCGAGTGGTGCATTGGGAGCTGCCATAAAAGAAAATGGCACACGTGTATCAGGAATTGAGGCATTCCAAGAGGCGGCAGAACAAGCAAAAGAAAAACTAGATCATGTTGTTTTAGGTGATATAGAAACAATGGATATGCCGTATGAGGAGGAGCAATTTGATTGCGTTATATTTGGTGACGTACTAGAGCATTTATTTGATCCGTGGGCTGTAATAGAAAAAGTAAAACCATATATAAAGCAAAATGGTGTAATTTTGGCTAGTATCCCGAACGTTTCTCACATTTCAGTATTAGCGCCCCTACTCGCTGGAAATTGGACGTATACAGAATATGGTTTATTAGATAAAACACATATTCGTTTCTTTACATTTAATGAAATGCTACGAATGTTTTTAAAAGCAGGCTATTCAATTAGTAAAGTAGATCGTGTATATGTTGATCATAAAATGTATGAACCGCTTATTGAGGAATTATATGGAATTTGTAAAAAATATCGTCTTGGAAGTGGCTTCATGGCTGAGACGGTTGTATTTCAATATATTATTGAAGCAGAAAAATCACAATTATGAGTGCGGCAGATAAAACAATATTATTTGTTACGTGTATAAATGATCGGAAAATGTATGCACAATGTGCGCGACATATATTACAATTGCCAGTTCCTCCAGGATATACGATACAATTTATGCCGATTCGAAACGCAGAAAGTATGACGAGTGGATATAATAAAGCAATTTCGCATCCAGCAAAATATAAAGTGTATATACATCAAGATGTTTTCATTGTAAATGTAGGATTTTTATATGGATTACTTCAATTGTTTCAGGAACATGAACATCTTGGAATGATTGGTATGGTTGGAGCCCAATATGTTCCTCCAAATGGAATATGGAATGTAGGCAGAGGAGTTGTTGGAAAAGTCATTGGTTATATGAATGATTTATTTTATATGGCGAGTCAAGAAAAGCCGTATCATGACTCAAAAACATTTATGCCAGTTGAATGTATTGACGGATTATTAATGGCAACGCAATACGATATTCCGTGGCGGGAAGACTTGTTTGATGGATTTGACTATTATGATGTGTCTCAATCATTTGAATTTAGAAAAGCAGGCTATACAGTTGGGGTTCCTGTACAGCGTGATGCGTGGTGCATTCATTATCATATTGATGTGAATATGACAAACTATGAAAAGTATAGAAAAATATTTGTGGAGCACTATATGTCAGATGTAAATCAAGACGAATAGAGGGGCTACAAAATGAAAGATCATACAATATTAGTCGTTGTTTGTATAAATAATGAAGAGCTATTTGAACAATGTGAGAGACAAATAAGAAACCTTTTTGTTCCCCCTGGTTATGTCGTACAAATTTTTCCGATACGAGATGCGAAAAGTATGGCAAGTGCATATAACCGAGCACTTTCATATCCCGCGAAGTATAAGGTTTATATACATCAAGATACTTATCTTATTAATCGTGAGATGTTTTATACACTCATTTCACTTTTTAAAGATAACGAAAAACTTGGTTTAATTGGCGTAGCTGGTGCTCAGTTTTTACCGAGTAACGGGATATGGTGGGAAGGGAAAAATTTGGTCGGGAAAGTGATTGAGTACAGAAGACAGAATTATCAATTATTAAATTTAGATCAGCTGTTTTATGGGAATCAATCATTTATGTCAGTTCAAGCAATTGATGGATTATTAATGGCCACACAATATGATATTCCGTGGCGAGAAGACTTGTTTCAAGGATTCCACTTTTATGATGTGTCGCAGTCTTTAGAATTTCAAAAGGCGGGTTATTTAATTGGTATCCCTAATCAAGCAAATTTATGGTGTATTCACTACAACGGGGATGAGTTTGATGCGGATACATATGAGAAGGATCGGAAAGTGTTTGTAGAACATTACAAAGATATACTATCTCCATCATAAGGGAGAGATGCAGGATGAAAGGAATTATTTTAGCAGGTGGAACTGGATCGAGATTATATCCTATAACGAAAGTAACGAATAAACACTTGCTTCCTGTTGGACGTTATCCAATGATATATCATGCGGTATATAAGCTAAAACAATGCGAAATTACAGATATTATGATTATTACAGGTAAAGAACATATGGGAGATGTTGTTAGTTTTTTAGGGAGCGGTCAAGAGTTTGGTGTGTCTTTTACGTATCGTGTGCAAGATAAGGCTGGCGGAATTGCACAAGCATTAGGGCTCTGTGAGAGTTTCGTCGGGAACGATCGTATGGTAGTTATATTAGGCGATAATATCTTTTCTGATGATATTCGTCCGTATGTTGAAGAGTTTGCAAGTCAAAAAGAGGGTGCGAAAGTACTGCTACAATCTGTAGATGATCCGGAGAGATTTGGTGTAGCAAATATTCAAAACCGAAAAATAATTGAAATTGAAGAAAAACCGAAAGAGCCGAAAAGTTCCTATGCAGTTACAGGGATTTATTTGTATGATTCGAAAGTTTTTTCTTATATAAAAGAATTAAAACCTTCCGCAAGGGGAGAACTTGAAATTACAGATATTAATAATTGGTATTTAAAACGAGGGGTACTTACTTATAATGAAATGAGCGGTTGGTGGACAGATGCGGGAACTCATGTTTCTCTTCAAAAGGCGAATACGTTAGCGAGGGATATAAACTTTGGGAAACAGTTTAACGGAGAATAGGTGAGAATATGAAAGTTGTAGAAACAAACTTTACCGACGCAAAATTGTTAGAACCGAGGTTATTTGGAGATGAGCGTGGCTTTTTTACAGAAAGTTATAATAAGAAGGTGCTAGAAACATTAGGGATTACTTATTCATTTGTACAGGATAACGTATCTTATTCAGCTAGGTCGGGAACGATTCGGGGATTACACTTTCAAAAAAATCCGAAAGCACAAACGAAACTTATTCAAGTTATGCAAGGAGCAATCTATGACGTTATCGTCGATTTACGAAAAGATTCCCCAACGTTTCAACAGTGGAGAGGATATATTTTAAGTGCAGATAATTACCGGCAATTATTAGTGCCAAAAGGATTTGCACATGGTTTTTGTACACTTGTTCCGCATACGATTGTTATGTATAAAGTAGATGAATATTATAGCGCCGAGCATGACTCAGGGTTACTTTGGAGCGATAAAGAATTAGCAATTCCATGGCCGGTAACAAGTCCTATTTTGTCTGATAAAGATCGAATATTACCGTTACTTCAGGAATGTGAAGATAGCTTTTGAGTAGGAGAGTTGTTATATGAATATATTAGTAACAGGTGGGGCCGGATTTATTGGAAGTAATTTTGTTCATTACATGTTACAAAGATATGAAACATATAAAATTATTAATTTCGATGCATTAACATATAGCGGGAATTTAAATAACGTGAAGCCTCTTCAAGGGCATCCGAATTACTCTTTTGTAAAAGGGGAAATTCAAAATGGAGAGCTGCTAGAGCATGTCATAAAAGAGCGAGACGTCCATGTGATTGTAAATTTCGCAGCTGAATCACATGTGGACCGTAGTATTGAAAATCCGATCCCTTTTTATGATACAAATGTAATTGGGACAGTCACCTTATTAGAATTAGTAAAAAAATATCCACATATCAAACTCGTGCAAGTATCAACAGATGAGGTGTACGGCTCTTTAGGGAAAACAGGGCGATTTACCGAGGAAACCCCATTAGCTCCAAATAGTCCATACTCTTCAAGCAAGGCGAGCGCCGACATGATAGCTTTATCTTATTATAAAACATATCAATTACCAGTTATAGTAACGCGTTGCTCCAATAACTATGGGCCGTATCAATATCCTGAAAAATTAATTCCATTAATGGTTACGAATGCGCTGGAAGGAAAAAAACTACCGTTATATGGCGATGGATTAAATGTAAGAGATTGGTTACATGTAACGGATCATTGTAGTGCGATTGACGTTGTTCTGCATAAGGGACGTATAGGAGAAGTATATAATATAGGTGGAAATAATGAAAAAACGAATTTAGATGTTGTGGAACAAATTATCTCTCTCTTAGGAAAAACGAAAGAAGATATTGCGTATGTTACAGACCGTTTAGGGCATGATCGTCGTTATGCGATTGATGCACAAAAGATGAAGAATGAGCTTGGGTGGGAACCGCAGTATACGTTTGAACAGGGGCTAAAAGAAACTGTGGAATGGTATGAACATCATATAGAATGGTGGACACCACTAAAAGAAAAGTAAGGGGCATAGAAATGAAAGAACGGCTTATCATAACGGGAGCAAACGGTCAATTAGGAAAGCAACTACAAGAAGAGTTAAATCCTGAAGAATATGACATATATCCATTTGATAAAAAGTTACTAGATATAACAAATATATCCCAAATGCAGCAAGTGGTACAAGAAGTAAGGCCACACATAATTATTCATTGTGCAGCGTATACGAAGGTTGATCATGCTGAGAAAGAACAAGATCTTGCTTATGTAATAAATGCAATAGGAGCTCGAAATGTAGCGGTTGCTTCACAATTAGTAGGGGCAAAGTTAGTTTATATTAGTACTGATTATGTATTTCAGGGCGACAGACCGGAAGGGTATGATGAATTTCAGAATCCGTCGCCAATAAATATATACGGAGCTTCTAAGTATGCAGGAGAGCAGTTCGTCAAAGAGTTACATAATAAATATTTTATCGTTCGCACATCGTGGTTATATGGTAAGCATGGAAATAATTTTGTGAAAACGATGATGCGATTAGGGAAAGACAGGACAGAAGTGTCTGTTGTAGCGGATCAAATCGGCTCTCCTACTTATGTGGCGGATTTAAATGTGATGATTAATAAGCTCATTCATACTTCTTTATATGGTACGTATCATGTATCAAATAGAGGCTCATGTTCTTGGTTTGAATTTGCAAAAAAAATATTTGCGTATGCAAATATGAAAGTGAATGTATTACCAGTTTCAACTGAAGAATTTGGAGCAGCGGCAGCGAGACCAAAATATTCTGTTTTTCAACATAACATGCTACGATTAAATGGTTTTTCACAAATGCCTTCTTGGGAAGAAGGATTAGAGCGGTTTTTTATAGAAACAAAAAGTCATTAACAAAATTTAAGTTAATGACTTTTTTGTTTGCCTTTAAGAGGTTTTATGGTACTATAATTATAGTATCAGGTACTAATAACAAGTATAAGCAATTCTGGGAGGATATATCATGGAACTATTACAAGGGAAAACATTTGTTGTTATGGGCGTTGCGAACCAAAGAAGTATTGCGTGGGGAATTGCTCGCTCTTTGCATAATGCAGGTGCAAAATTAATATTCACATATGCAGGAGAACGTTTAGAAAGAAACGTTCGTGAATTAGCGGACACATTAGAAGGACAAGAATCACTTGTATTACCTTGTGATGTAACAAATGATGAAGAACTTACAGCTTGCTTTGAAACAATTAAGCAAGAGGTTGGTACAATTCACGGTGTTGCACACTGTATTGCTTTTGCAAATCGTGATGATTTAAAAGGTGAATTTGTAGATACTTCTCGCGATGGATTTTTACTTGCACAAAATATTAGTGCATTCTCTTTAACAGCTGTAGCAAGAGAAGCGAAGAAAGTAATGACAGAAGGCGGAAATATTTTAACGTTAACATACCTTGGCGGCGAGCGCGTTGTGAAAAATTATAACGTAATGGGTGTTGCGAAAGCTTCATTAGAAGCGAGCGTGAAATATTTAGCTAACGATTTAGGTCAACACGGCATTCGCGTTAACGCTATTTCTGCAGGACCAATTCGTACGTTGTCTGCAAAAGGTGTAGGCGACTTTAACTCAATCTTAAGAGAAATTGAGGAGCGCGCACCACTTCGTCGTACAACAACTCCAGAAGAAGTTGGCGATACAGCAGTATTCTTATTCAGTGATTTAGCACGCGGCGTAACAGGAGAAAACATTCACGTTGATTCAGGGTATCATATCCTAGGATAAATATAATTTTCATTTTTAAAGGACAATCTCTAAATGTTGAGATTGTCCTTTTTATTTGTTCTTAGAAAGAATGATTTTTAACGAAAGTTCTTACCACGTTATGAATATAACTATAATAGTACACGATTTATTCAGCTACGTATGGAAGTGGGAGGGACGAGTGTGAAGAATAAAAATAAAAGTTCAACAGTTGGAAAACCGTTGTTATATATTGCGCAAGTAAATTTGGAACTTGCTGCACCGAAAATAAAAAGGATTATCTTAACAAACTTTGAAAATGAGGATCGAAAAGAGCGCAGTAATAGAAACGAAAATGCTGTAAGTAGTGCTGTGGAAGAAGTAATAGAACAACAACAAGAAGAGCAACAAGAAGAACAAGTAGAAGAAAAAATAGAAGAAGAGGAACAAGTACAAGAACAGCAAGAGCCAGTGAGAACTGTTCCGTATAATAAATCATTTAAGGATATGAATAATGATGAGAAAATTCATTTCTTATTAAACCGTCCTCATTACATTCCGAAAGTAAGGTGCAGAATAAAAACGGCTACAGTTTCTTATATTGGATCAATCATATCGTATCGTAATGGCATTGTATCCATTATGCCGCAAAATAGTATGAGAGATATTAAGTTGTCTATAGATGATATCCAATCGATTAGTATGGCCGGCTTTTAAATATGTAAAGGTGGTAGAAATCTTCTACCACCCCAATAGTTTTTTAGTTTACTTCACTTATTAGATAGAAACGTCGCGTAAGCACTGAATCGCACAGAAGCAGCTTAAATCAACAGTAAGACAAGTGTTAGTCGATACTAATCTTGCATTTGGTACAGCTAAAAACGTACAAATTGGATCATTATCAGGTGGTACAGGAGAAGTATCACCTAATACTACAGTTAATACACGTAATACAGCACAGCTATCATCATCTACACTTTCCACACGGAAAATTGGAGATCGGCAGCTTGAAAGGCTTGCAGTTGGTGCAAATGCTTCAAAAGGTTCTCCAGTTTTTGTGTATAAAATAAAAGGGCGTGTATTTGCTACTGAAGCACTATTGTGTGCTCCTAAAAATGGGATTTCACAACCAGATCCACACGTTGTTGTAGAACAATCTTGTAATTCATTGATGAATTTTACAACGTCAACTACACAATGAGAAGAGCCATGGTGTTTATTTTCGTTACAACTCATTAATGTCACTCCTTATCTTCTTGTTTGTATTTACATTAATAAGATATTGGAGTCGAGGAGATTTGGTCACAATCTCAAGAGCTTTTTTTTTAAATAGGCGAAAGAAGATAAGGGAAGGTGGAATCATGCTGTTTACAAGTTGGCTTTTATTTTTCATTTTCGCGTTAGCTGCTTTTAGGCTCACCCGTTTAATTGTTTATGATAAAATTACAGCTTTTTTGCGAAGACCGTTTATTGATGAATTAGAGATTACAGAGCCGGATGGAAGTGTATCAACTTTTACAAAAGTAAAAGGTAAAGGATTAAGAAAGTGGATTGGAGAATTATTAAGCTGTTATTGGTGTACAGGTGTATGGGTTAGTGCTTTTTTATTAGTTTTATATAATTGGATTCCTATCGTTGCAGAGCCGTTACTTGCATTATTAGCTATTGCAGGAGCAGCAGCAATCATTGAAACGATTACAGGATACTTTATAGGAGAATAATATATTTTCATAATACGAGAAAAAGCGGAGTTTAAAAGAATGAGGGAACGGAAATAAAGAGTTGTTCATATAGTAAATAGACAGAATTGACAGTAGAGGAGATGTTTGCTGTGAGTAATAGTCCAAGGCAAAATTCATATGACCTGCAGCAATGGTATCATATACAGCAACAACACCAAGCACAACAACAGGCATACCAAGAACAATTACAACAACAAGGATTTGTGAAGAAAAAGGGATGTAATTGCGGGAAAAAGAAGAACACAATAAAACATTATGAAGAATGAAACACTCATATTACTGTGAGTGTTTTTTATTATAAATATAAAAAGCGGTATTTCTAAGGAAGAAATACCGCTTTTTACTAGCTAATTTGTGCAACTGTTAATGCTGCCGCACGGATGTCTACGGTTCCAATTAACTCAACTGGTACAATTTGAATTAAATCGCCAGGGTTTAAGTTAATCAGAATAACACCACTGGATACGTCTACTTCACCAGTACCAATAACGTTAGAACGAACTGCTGTACCTGATCCAGGAATAATGTTAGCTGGCGTACCTAATGATAAGAAGAAACGACCAGCTTCTGGTGCAACAGGTGCGTTATCAAGACTAATTGTTAATGTATAACTGATTTGATAAATACCAGCTCGTAGAATTCGAATGCCATCTCCGACACTTACTGTATCATTTATTACAGGAACAGTAATATTTGGGTTTGGACTTACGCTAGGTAATAGTAATGGTGTGAATAATGAAGCGAACTGAGGGGCAGAAGCGTTGAAAGCAAAACCGAAGGCAGGTAGTGTACTAGCTGGTTTCGCCTCACAATCGATTTTAGTAAATTCGCAATCAGAAGAGAACATGTTTTTCACTCCTTTATCTGTTTCTACTTTCAGTTAATGAAAAGGACAGGTTCTATGTTCTAGACAAGTTCCCAATTTTATAAAAAATACATAATAATACCTTTTAAGCATGGATTGGGTGGCAGAAAATTCTGCCACCCAATCCATGCTTAACTCATTATTTAGTTTTAAATCGTAACATCACGTAAGCATTGAATAGCGCAGAAGCAACTTAAATCAACAGTAAGACAAGTGTTGGTCGATATTAATCTTGCATTTGGTACAGCTAAAAACGTACAAATTGGATCATTATCAGGTGGTACAGGAGAAGTATCACCTAATACTACAGTTAATACACGCAATACAGCGCAATCATCATCGTCTATACTCTCGACACGGAAAATTGGAGATCGGCAGCTAGAAAGGCTTGCAGTTGGTGCAAATGCTTCAAAAGGTGCTCCAGCTTTAGTGTATAAAATAAAAGGACGTGTATTCGCTACTGATGCACTATTATGTGCTCCTAAAAATGGAACTTCGCAACCAGATCCACAGGTTGTGGTTGCACATTCTTGTAATTCATGTATAAAACGAACGACATTTGATACACAGTTGAAATCACAATCGTGATGATGATGGTCTTCGTTACAATTGCAGCTCATTATGTTCACTCCTTATCGTGAGTTCTGACATACACTATTACAATATGAATGGGATATGGTTGATATTACGTTAATTCTTATGATAAGAACATGGAATTTATATAGGAGGGATGTACATAATGCAATATGAAAAAAAGACATCCTTATTTAGTGGATGTCTTTTCAGGTAAATCTTTTCGCGTAGTATATAAAAAACGAGAGATATCTAATTTTTTCCCTCTAAAAAATTGAGGAGAGGAAATGTAAAGTTCTTCTTTCGCACGTGTAATTGCGACATAAAGTAGTCGGCGTTCTTCCTCTAAAGCTTCAGAAGTCTCTGTAACACGATCATTCGCATCTTTTAAAGAAGAAGTATGGGGGAGAATACCATCGCTCGCTCCAAGTAAAAAAACGCATGGAAATTCAAGGCCTTTTGCGTTATGAATAGACATAAGCGAGACAGCATTTTTTTCCGGCATTGTTTTTAATGCTTCCATTTCTTTTTGACCTTGAATTGCTTCATCAATAAATTGTAAGTATGCTGGAATATCGGTGAAACGAGTTGCTGACTCCATTAATTCTTCTAACATTTCTTCTTGTATATCTTTATGCATCGTGAAGGAAGAACGATCGTTACTTTTTAAGTACTCTAAATACTTTCCTTTACCATGAATAATTTCTTTTAATGCCTTTTTCGGTTCTAATTCTTTTATAAATTTAATAAAATCGATACGCTCATTTACCTTTTTCACTTGAAAAGGTTTTAAGCTCGGATTTAATAATAAGAAATGAAGAAGAGAAGGGAACCGCCCCTCACCATATTTCCATTGTTCACGTTCAATAAATGAAATACAATCATCACGCCCGATATACATCGTTGGCAATATATTTGAAAGTGATTCTAGTCGAAACGGTTCAATCACCAGTCTTAAATGATCTAATACAGGCTTAATTAAAGAATGTTCATAAAATGATTGACTCGCCCCGTGCTTAATAAACGGGATTTTGTGAATTGTAAGCTGATCGAGTAACGAACGGCTTACAGAATGTGTGCGATACAGTAAACAAAAATCTTTATAGTTGCGTTCGCCGCTATCTACTTTTTCTTGAATGAGCTGCAAAATTTGATTTGCTTCATCAAGAGTCGTAGCAGGTCTTGCGTAAAAAGGTTGTACACCTTCTTCGCGCACAGAATATAGCTCTTTATCAAAACGCTCCTGATTTAGTTTGATAACTTCATTTCCAAGTCCGACGATAAAAGGATTGGATCGATAATTCGTATTAAGTGCGATAATCGTAGTGTTATCAAATTCTTTTGGAAAAGATAAAATAATTTGGTGACTTGCTCCTCGCCAGCCATATATCGCCTGATCGTCATCACCTGCGATAAATAAATTATTTCTTGGCGTGGCTAACAATTTTACAATTTCATATTGTGCATACGATGTATCTTGGAACTCATCTACTTCAATATAGTGGAAACGTTGTTGTAATTGGGTAAGCAAAGGAGTGTTATTTTCTAACATATAATATGTTTCTAATAAGATGTCATCGAAATCAATATAATTATATCGTTGTTTCACTTCTTCAAAACGTTCGTATACTTCTTTAAATTCTTGTTCAACGGGTGTTTTTGCTTTTACATCTTTCGGACGATTCAATTTGTTTTTCTCAAGTGAAATCATAGCGAGCATCGTTTCAGCATCATAATCGTCTTTTAAGCGTAACTCTTTTAAGATTTTCTTTATCATAATTTGTTTATGTTTTTCGTTTGCTAAAATTTGCTGATTATATCCTTGACTACGAAGCAATTTTAAAAAGACGGAGTGGAACGTACCAGCAACAACGTAGCTACTTGCAGCACGATTCATACCAGGTAAATTTGCTACACGGTTTCGGATTTCTTCAGCTGCTTTTTGTGTAAATGTAAGCAGTAAAATATTGCGTGGATGAACTTGTTTTACATTTACTAAATAACCTACGCGGGTTGTTAAAACAGAGGTTTTCCCGCTTCCGGCACCAGCTAATGTAAGGACAGGACCTTCTGTCGTTCGCACGGCCTCTAATTGTTTCTCATTTAAAAATACATTTTGTTGCTCGAGAGCGCGGAAATACGCTGCATCAGCATCTTCTTCCATAATTAAATGGGTAGATGTTTTTGGAATATGGTATGTTGCACGCGGAATATCAGCGTGCGTTAATGATTTTTGTGAAAATTTTTCTTGTGTCATATATTCACCTTCAAAACTATAGCATCAACATTTAACTTTAGCGGAAGAAAAAGAAAATAGCAATGTAAAAAACAGGAGGGGATACCTCCTGTTTTCAAATTACAATTCTTTTATCATAACGATGTGAGGAATATTTGCTTCCATGAATACATCAGAATGCGTTACATATCCAAGTTTCTTATAGAAATCTTCAGCATGTGTTTGGGCATGCAGCTTTAATTTTGGTAGCGAGTTTTCATTCGCATATGCTTCAAGTGCATCCATAACAATTTTTCCAATGCCTTTTTTACGATGGGAAGCTAGTACGCAAATACGTTCCATTTTTCCTATTCCATCCAGTATGCGAAAACGACCAGCACCAACTGGAACATCATTATCATATATAACAACGTGTGTTGAAGTTTCTTCAAACTCATCATACTCTTCGTCAGCAGAAACTTGTTGCTCATTCACAAATACTTGCTTACGTACAGAGAATGCATCTCTTAGTTGTTCGTCCGTTTGTACGATCTGTGCGTGCAAATTAGTTGTTCCCCTTTCCAAGGTGGAATGTTTCGTATACAGTCCACGTTCCGTTTTCTAATTGATATAGAAGATGGAAGCGATCAATTGGTTGTTCATAATAGAAATCTTTCATACGTAATCGACCTAATACATCAGCATGCTCTGCATCTGATAAGCCTTGTCCGATTGTTAAATGAGGTACGAAAGCGTACTCGCGTTCTTGTATAAAGAATTCGCTATGCATTTCCTCATTTAAGAAAGTAAGTTCAGGTGTTTTTTCTACTTTAAAATAAAGAACATTATTAACAGGTGCGAATGAACCAACTTTTCCGACATGAAGGGTGAAAGGGTTCGTTTTACTTGCGATTGTATGTAACTCTTTTACAATCGATTCTAATTGTTCATCTTGCGTCTCAAAGGGTGTTTTCAATGTAATATGTGGCGGAACTAATGCGTAGTGCGGATCATAACGTTTACGCAATCCGTTCGCTTTATCTTGAATCATTTTAGATGGAAAAATTACAATGCCTAATTTCATGTTCCAATTCCTCCCTTTGTAAGTCTAGTTAGATTTTGAGAAAATAAATCTCTTAATCTATTATATCAAATTATTCTGAATACTTCTCTCTATTATTTCATTGATAGAATATGAGAGAAAGCTTTCGGTAAATCAGTTTGCCAATATTTCCACGTGTGGTTACCTTCAAACTCCTCGTAATGCGTGATGAAATTTCTATCTGTCAGAAGCGTATTGAGCTCACGGTTCGGTTGTACGAAATCAGAAACTTGTCCATCAGTGCGTTTTACGGCTGTTTCTTCTGTCCCAATGATGTGATAAAGGTCTAGCGCCTCCGGATTTTTGAAGTCTTTTGCTAAGCTCATCACTGTTTCATCCACAAATGGTGATTGCATAATGACTTTACCGAATGTATGCGGATACATAAGTGCAGTCATGAAGGAAACTGTCCCGCCAAGAGAATCACCAATTAACACACGACCTTTTCCCATTTGGTAAGTTGGATAATTTTCATCGATATATGGTGCAAGTTCATGAGCAAGGAAACGAATATACGCAGCGTTTTTCACTTCGTTTGGAAAATATTTTTCTTTACGATCGTGTACATTTTTATATGGAATACCGACAATAATTGTACGGTCAATTTCTTCAGTTTCACGAAGGCGCTCAATTACACGGTGCGCTTTACCAAGCTGAAAATAATCTCTACCATCTTGTGCAATTACAACTGTATGTTTGTGCAGTGGTGTGTAATTTACCGGTAAGTAAACAAGAAGTGTAACATCTTCTTGAAGTGATGCGCTATAAAATGAAATTTCTTCAATTCTCCCTATTGTTTGATTCATGTAGATCCCCCTAAATAAAAATTTACTGTAATGATTGTAAGAGCGACGCTTGTAGTGAAAAAGAAAGAAATATTCACTAATAGGTGCTTTCGTTTCTATTTTACCATAATGGTACGAAGAATCTAAAAAATTAGTATTTAAGTTGTGAAAGAAAACGGATATAATGAAGTGGGATTTTTGACAGGTGAGAGGGGAGACGGAATTTGAAACAAGAAAGATCAATCGCACTACCATTAGCAATTTCCATTATAGCCATTTCATTCGCAGCAGTTTTTGTAAAGATGTCCTCAGCACCATCTTCCATATTAAGTATGTATCGATTATGGATTATCGTACTTATTATGCTGCCTATCGTTTGGAAAAAACGGGAAGAGTTTAGTAAGATTCAAATAAAAGATTGGGGATTTTTAATTGGATCTGGTTTCTTTTTAGCGCTGCATTTTCTTTTATGGTTTGAATCTTTAAAGCATACGACAGTTGCTAGTTCGACGATTATTTTAGCGCTTCAACCAATTGTATCTTTAGTTGGAGGTTTTTTCTTATTTAAAGAAAGAACAACATACTCAGCCATTGCAACAATGGGAATTGCAATACTAGGCGTCATGTGTATTGGGTGGGGAGATTTAGGGCTAAGTGAACAAGCAATTTATGGAGATATATTATCCTTTTTAAGTGTCATAGCGGTTGTCGGTTATTTATTTATCGGGCAAACAACAGTAAAGAAAGTATCACACTGGATTTATAGCTTTACAGTTTTTGCATTCGCAGGTATTTTTATGGGGATTTATAATATAGTATTGCAAGTGCCTTTTACAGGTTATACGAAGTGGGACTGGACCGTTTTTCTTTTACTTGCAGTTGTGCCGACAGTGTCACATGTCATTAATAATTGGTTATTAAACTACGTAAATGCAACAACAATTTCAATGAGTATTTTAGGAGAACCCGTTGGAGCATCTATACTAGCGTTCTTCTTACTCGGTGAAAGACTAAATGTAATGCAAATTATCGGTAGCATGCTCGTATTGTTTGGTGTATCTGTTTTCTTACTACAGCAACAAAAACGAACAGCAAAAAATGTAGTAAACGAGCCGGCGTATACACAGGAAATATAATGTTAGAGAAGAAAAGAGAAGTTGTGATACTTCTCTTTTTGTTTTACAGAAATATAGGGGAGGAAGGGAATGGAAGAAATATTAAAGAAGTATATGCAAAACCTTACAACACTAAGTGAAGAAGAGCAACACATGATTCTCAGTGAATTAAAAATTGGAGAATATAAAAAAGGAACAGTGCTCCTAAGGCAAGGAGATGTCCCTTCGAAATGTTATTTTGTATTAAAGGGATGCATTAGGCAACATCGTATAGATGAAACAGGGAAAGAGGTTACATCAAATTTTTATACAGAAGAACAAGCAATCACAAATTTTAATCATCATAAACAAGATAAATCATCCCCGCATACGTTAACGTGCCTAGAAGACTGTCTAGTTGTAATTGGCGACCTGCATAGTGAAAAGGACGTGTATAAGAAATATTCACAATTAGAAGAAATGACACGCCAAATGATTGAATACAATTTCGGTGAGATACAAGAAGAACTTTCATTATTTATTGCATCGACACCAGAAGAGCGCTACAAATCATTATTACAAAAACGACCTCATTTAATCAATCGTGTTCCTCAATATCAATTGGCAAGTTATCTAGGTATTACGCCAGAATCATTAAGTAGAATTAAGAAAAGACTCAAACAGTAGCGTTTTTTCCACCTCTAATCAATAGCCATATACTAAATCCGAGTTCACCTGCAATCATTGGCAGTTGGAACAGTGTTTGTATGATTGAAAACATCGTATTCATGACGTGAATTACGATATAACCGATAGACGCGAAGAATAGTAGTATACTAATACATTTCGGTATATGTTTAGCTAGAAAAGCTACATAACCTAAAAAGAAAAGATGTAAGCCGAAAATGATTAATCCTACAGACCAAATGTATTCGAATACACTGAGAGACAACATCACATATGTTTCTGGATTCGCAATCGTACTTTTTGAAAGTAGCAATGCCAATATTAGATTGAATATGGCGATTCCAAGTATCGCTGTATACATAAGACGAAGCAAGGCAGCTAGTAATGAGAGGCTAGTATGAATTGGTTTTAGAAAGAAATAAAGAGCCCACGCGGCGACAATATCAGTAATGAAAATGATAATCCAACCGAAGATTTCCGCTTTGAAAAGTGAATTTGAAGTTTGGATATTATGGAATGTCGCGCTCGCATCTTCTTGTACAACGAGATTTCCATGAACAAAACCGTAAGAAAAAAATGCAATGAATGCCATAACAAGAAGAGAAAAGCCAGCAAATAAAGCATACTTTCGTTCAGTCATAATACGTCCTCCTATTCTAATGTTGTTTTCATTGTAATAGGGAAGAGGAGGAGATTCATTGACTTAAATCAAGAGAGGGGAAGTTTAATGGAATTTCCATCAAAAAAAGATATATGGTTATATCCGATTTTTTTCGTTGTCATTGGAGCGTGTTTTGCTCCTCTATTTGCAGGAAAAGAGTATTTTCTTTTATTTTTTACAATTCCGTTAGCAATATTATTTATGTGGAGTTGGTTTTCGACAAAATACATCGTCGGAGAAGAAACAATTACAATTAGATCAGGTCTCGTTAAAAAACGCATATTTATACGAGATATAAAACAAATTTCAAATACGAAAAATCCAATAGCTGCCCATGCATTGTCATTGGAACGACTTGAAATTGTTTACGGTGCACATAAAACAGAAGTTATTTCTCCTAAAGATAAAGACCAATTCATCAATCTTGTTACAAGTAAAAATTCAAACATTGAAATGAAGTAAAAGAGTGGCTAGGAAGCCACTCTTTTACTTTGGATTTGTCATATAAGGTTGTACATGAATCATACATAGGTCACGGAACTTTCCTTCAGTAGTTGTGACAATTACTACTGCTCTTCCTGCACTTTTTCCAGTAATCGTTACCGTATCACCTTTTGGATACATTGTGATAACATCAGCATTCATATTTGTCCAAATAAGTTCTTTATTCGTCGCTTGCATTGGTAAAACGGAAGCTGATAGCTCAGTGCTTTGTCCAGTTCTTACCTTTAACTTATTTTTTTCCATATGAACACCGATGACTGAAATAACAGAAGGAGCAATTGAAATTTTAGGTGGATTAGGTTGTATGTTCAAACAAGAGGTAGAAGTATTTGTGATAGGTGAAAATTTTCGTGTGTGTTGTCGCTGAAAAGCTGCTAACATGTTGAAGTCCCCTTTCTGTATAAGTGCTGATATTCATACTATAAAGGAGTAGTGTTATGTTAAATTTAACGAAACATAAAGAATTTGTTAAATTTGAGAAGAAGATTGTCGAACTGTAAAAAAGCTCTGCTGTTATCATAACAGCAGAGCTTTCTTTTTATAGATTATGACTATGTTGTTTTTCGAAATCCTCAAATTGCTCTTCAACTTCTTTTGAAGGTTGTGTTAGTAAACTAACAATTACGATTACTAGTAAACTAATAGTGAAACCAGGAATCATTTCATATAAGAATTCTTTTAAGAATTTGAATTGAGTCCAAATAATTACTGTAGCGGCACCAGAAATCATACCAGCAAGTGCGCCCCACTTCGTCATACGTTTCCAATATAAGCTTAATAAAATAGCAGGTCCGAATGAAGAACCAAATCCAGCCCAAGCGTATCCAACAAGAGCTAAAATCGTATCATCTTGTTTAAGTGCTAATGCACATCCAATTAAAGCGATAACAAGAACAGCCATACGACCGACAAATACAAGTTCTTTATCAGAAGCAGAACGTTTAAAGAATGTACGATATAAATCTTCTGTTATAGCACTCGAAGTAACGAGTAACTGAGATGAAATTGTACTCATAACCGCTGCTAAAATAGCTGCTAATAAAAATCCAGTAATAAGTGGATGGAATAAAATAGTGCCAAGTTCAACGAAAATCGTTTCTGGATCAGAAAGTTTTAAACCTGCTTTTGAATAGTATGCAATACCGATAAGGCCAGTAAACATAGCTCCGACAACAGAAAAAATCATCCAGCTCATACCAATACGTCGTGCGCTTTTAATTTCTTTTACAGAAGAAATTGCCATAAAGCGTACGATAATATGTGGTTGTCCAACATAACCAAGGCCCCATGCGAATAATGAAATAATTCCTAATACAGAAGTACCTTTAAAAATATCTAATAATGCCGGATCGATAGATTTAATTGTTTCAAATGCTGGACCAAGTCCATTTACGTGCATAATTGTTACGACTGGAACAAGAATAAGAGCGACTACCATAATGATTCCTTGCACGAAGTCTGTCCAACTTACAGCTAAAAAACCACCAAATAATGTGTAAGCTACGACAACTCCACCAACGATAAGAAGACCAACATGGTAATTGAGTCCAAATGAATTTTCAAATAATACAGCGCCAGAGACAAATCCTGAAGCTACATAAAACGTGAAAAATATCATAATAACAAGTCCAGATACTAGGCGTAGCATATGGGATTTGTCGTGGAAACGGTGTTCCAAAAATTCTGGGATAGTAATAGAGTTGTTTGCAATTTCAGAGTAGGTACGTAAGCGAGGAGCGACATAGATCCAGTTTGCGTATGCGCCTAATGTTAGGCCGATCGCAATCCAACTACTACTTAATCCAACGCTAAACATTGCACCGGGTAATCCCATTAAAAGCCAACCACTCATATCAGCTGCTCCAGCACTTAATGCTGTTACTGCGGGGCCTAGTGTACGCCCGCCAAGCATATAATCTGTTAAGTTGGATGTTCGTTTGTAGGCGAAATAGCCAATTACTAACATCCCGAGCATGTAAATAGAGATAGAAGTTAAAGTTAACATCTGCGTACTCATGTAGTTCCCCTTCCTTTTGTCATGTCTTTTGATGCGTTATGCATATTTATAATCTATCATGATTATTCTGAAAAATCCATACAGAAATATGAATTTTCAGAAATGTAAGCGTTTTTTTGACATCATTTTACTTTTTTAATATATAATATTCATGCAAAAAACCTTATTTTTAATAGAGTATTTATTATATTTACATAAAAAGAGGTTGTTTTGTCAATATAATATTGAAAGGAGAGAAAAATAAAATTCTTTTAAAAGTATTGACTTATGAAAAAAGTTAGGTCTATAATGAGTGCAACTTAAAAAAATGCAAGCGTTGATGAAGAAGAGTACACATGATGAACATGTCAGAGAGCTGATGGTTGGTGCGAATCAGTATGGGATTGATGTGGAATGGGCTTCGGAGCTTCCAAACCGAAACGAAAGAAGTAGGCTTTGGCGACATGATCTCATCGATACAAGAGACACGTATTGTTTTTGATACGGTAAAGTGCGTTACATTTGTAACGAATTAAGGTGGCACCACGGGAGTACCCGTCCTTTCTATAGGATGAGTACTCCCTTTTTGTGTACAAAAAATTAAATAAATGAAATCGTTGAAGTAAGAAGAGTACGTATATTGGAGACGTTACAGAGAGCCGGGGATAGGTGGGAGCCCGGTGCGGTGCCATATACGGAATGGGCTTACGAGAGGTATGCTGAACAATTATTTTCAGTAGGCAACCCGGGTTCCGCCGTTACAAGGATAAGGTATATATTTTGTACCTGAATAAAGCGGATGCTTTTGCGTCCAACATGAGGTGGTACCACGGTAAATTTATCGTCCTCTACATATTTTCGATATGTAGAGGACTTTTTTATTTTTCAGATTGAGGTGAAAGGCATGATGACAAAAGAGGAATTTATGAAGCAAAAAGAAAAGGGAAGAACATTTGTAGTAATCGCTGAAGAAGAAGGAGATAGCATTACGCCAATTTCTTTATATAGACGTATGAAGGGAAAGAAAAAGTTTTTATTAGAAAGCTCCCAGCTTCATCAAGATAAAGGACGCTATTCATATTTAGGATGTAACCCGTATGGTGAAGTGAAAAGCGTTGGTACGGAAGTGGAACGAACGATTTATGGCCAAACAGAAAAGCTGCAAGGTAACGTAATACAAGTGTTAGAAGAAGTAATCAAGTCAGCGCAAGTAGACAGTCCATTCCCATTTTGCGGAGGAGCAGTTGGTTATATTGGTTATGACGTCATTCGGCAATATGAAAACATTGGAACAGATTTACACGATCCATTGAATATTCCAGAAGTACACCTTTTACTGTACCGTGAGTTTATCGTGTATGACCACTTACGCCAAAAAATATCATTTGTATATGTATGCAGGGAAGACGATTCAGCTTCTTATGAAGAAGTATATGAAAGGTTGCAAGTATACAAAGAGGAAGTGTTACAGGGAGAAGCAGTGGAAGTAATTCAAATAAGGTCAACATTATCATTCACTTCTTCTATAACGGAAAAAGAGTTTTGTGAGATGGTAGAAACGGCGAAAGAACATATAAGAGCCGGGGACATATTCCAAGTCGTACTGTCACAGCGTTTGCAAAGTGAATGTATTGGTGATCCTTTCGCGCTATACCGAAAACTTCGCATTGCAAACCCGTCACCGTATATGTTTTATATCGATTTTCAAGATTATATTGTACTCGGTTCTTCGCCGGAAAGCTTGTTATCAGTTAGAGAAGATAAGGTGATGACGAATCCAATTGCGGGTACGAGGCCGAGAGGGAAAACAAAGCAGGAAGATGCGGAAATCGAAAAAGAACTGTTAGAAGATGAGAAAGAACGAGCGGAGCACATGATGCTTGTAGATCTTGGGCGAAATGATATTGGCAGAGTGAGCGAAATTGGATCCGTGACGATAGATAAATATATGAAAGTAGAAAAATACTCTCACGTTATGCACATTGTATCTGAAGTTTACGGAATATTGCGAAAACAAATGAGTGGATTTGATGCATTAGCGTATTGCCTACCAGCAGGAACAGTGTCAGGTGCTCCGAAAATTAGAGCGATGGAAATTATAAATGAGCTAGAGAATGAAAAAAGAAATGTATACGCCGGTGCAGTTGGGTATGTTAGTTTTTCTGGAAATCTTGATATGGCACTTGCCATTCGAACGATGGTCGTAAAGGATGAAAAAGCATACGTTCAGGCAGGAGCGGGAATTGTTTATGATTCAGACCCAGTAGCTGAATATGAAGAAACGTTAAATAAGGCGAGAGCGCTATTGGAGGTAATGAAATGATTGTACTAATTGATAATTATGATTCATTCACATATAACTTGTATCAGCTGTTAGGTGAATACGAAGAAGATATTGTAGTCGTAAGAAATAATCAAATAACGATAGAACAGCTAGAAGGGATGAATCCAACAGGAATTGTGCTTTCACCAGGACCAGGAAAACCAGAGGATGCTGGCATTTGTATCGAAGTGATTCGTCATTTTTATAAGAACGTTCCCATACTAGGTATTTGCCTCGGACATCAGGCGATTATATCAGCATTTGGAGGAGAAATTGTTAGAGCGGAGCGCATTAAACATGGAAAAACATCTCGTGTGAAACATAATGGAACGTCAATCTTTTCATACGTGACCCAGCCGCTAACAGCGATGCGCTACCATTCCCTTGTTGCAGCACAAACGAGTTTGCCAGAGTGTTTTGACATACTAGCGACAGCGATGGACGACGGAGAAATTATGGCAGTTCGTCACAATTATTATCCGCTATTCGGATTACAGTTTCATCCAGAATCAATCGCGACAGAAGAAGGCGGAAAGTTAATACGTGCCTTTTTAACAGAAGTGAAGGAGGAGGAAAGAGTATGAATAACTATCTTCGTAAATTAGTGGAGGGACAACATTTAACAGAAGAGGAAATGTATAGAGCAGGGCTTCTTTTATTAAATGAAAACATATTGGAAAGTGAAATTGCAGCCTTCTTAGTATTACTGAAAGCGAAAGGTGAAACAGCAGAAGAAATATACGGCCTTGTTCGAGCTCTTCGCGAAAAGGCATTACCGTTTTCGAACCATATACAAGGAGCAATGGACAATTGCGGAACGGGTGGTGACGGTGCACAAACGTTTAATATTAGTACAACATCGGCATTTGTACTGGCAGGAGCTGGCGTAAAGGTTGCAAAACATGGTAACCGTGCTGTATCTAGTAAAACAGGAAGTGCCGATTTATTAGAAGAACTCGGTGTAAATATTAGCAGTACGCCAAACGAAATTGATTATTTATTAGAGCATGTCGGCATTGCATTTTTATTCGCACCAGCTATGCATCCAGCATTAAGGCGCATTATGAAAATAAGAAAAGAATTAAATGTACCGACGATCTTTAATTTAATTGGCCCTTTAACAAATCCGGTGAATTTAGAAACACAATTTGTCGGCATTTATAAACGAGATATGTTACTACCAGTTGCGCAAGTATTACAGAAACTAGGAAGGAAGCAGGCGCTTGTTGTAAACGGAAGTGGATTTTTAGATGAAGCATCATTGCAAGGAGAAAATCATGTTGTCATTTTAAAAGATAATGAAATAGTAGAAACGAGTATTGAACCCGAGAAATACGGTTTCTCAATAGTGAACAATGAAGAGATTAGAGGCGGGAATTCGAAAGAAAATGCAAAGATTACGCTCGGCGTATTAAGAGGAGAAAAGAGTGTTTACCGCGATACAGTTTTATTCAATGCAGGTCTAGCCCTTTTCGCAAATGGAAAAGCAGAAACGATCGAAGAAGGAATTACACTAGCGGCACATAGCATTGACTCTGGAAAAGCATTAGCCAAACTAAACTTATTAATTGCAGCAAGCAATGAAAAATTAGAAAGGGTGAATTAAAGTGGGGACGATTTTAGACAAAATTGTAGACCAAAAGAAAAAGGAAGTTGCGGCATTATATGAAACGTATACACCATTAAAAGAAATTAGAAAGACACATTCACTTGTAGAAGCGTTACAGCAGTTTACTGTCATTGCAGAAGTAAAGCGAGCATCACCATCAAAAGGAGATATTAATTTACACGTTGATGTACGAAAACAAGTGAAAACATATGAAGAATGCGGCGCAGGAGCAGTTTCTGTTTTAACAGACGGTCAATTTTTTAAAGGATCGTTTCATGATTTACAAACGGCAAGAAGAGAAAGTAACATTCCGCTTTTATGTAAAGATTTCATAATCGATAAGATTCAAATTGATAGAGCGTATGAAGCTGGTGCAGATATTATTTTACTAATCGTAGCGGCGTTAACGAAAGAAAAATTAAAAGAGCTGTACAGCTACGTACTAGAAAAAGGATTAGAAGCGATTGTTGAAGTTCATGATGAACAGGAATTAGAAATTGCAATCCAATTAAATCCGCACGTTATCGGTATTAACAACCGTAATTTAAAAACATTCGAAGTTGATTTAAGCCAAACAGAAAAGCTTGGAAAACGATTAAACGAGGAGAAATTACTTTGGATTAGTGAAAGCGGGATCCATTCAAAGGAAGATATTATCCGTGTTAAAAAAGCGGGAGCAAAAGGTGTATTAGTTGGAGAAGCAATTATGACATCATCTTCTATAAGTACCTTTTTCGAAGACTGTAAGGTGAACATATGAAAGTGAAAATTTGCGGCATCACTGATGTTGAAACAGCAAAGCGTGCTTGTGAATACGGAGCAGATGCACTCGGATTTGTTTTTGCAGAAAGTAAGCGGAAAATCACTCCAGGGCTAGCGAAAGAAATCATTGAGGAGATTCCAGCAAACGTGTTAAAGGTCGGTGTTTTCGTAAATGAATCAGTAGAAGAAATACAGAAAATTGCAGATGAATGCGGGTTAACGCATGTGCAACTACATGGGGATGAAGATAATCACCAAATCAGAAGATTGAATATTCCGTCTATAAAAGCTCTCGGAGTGACTTCGGAGGACGATATGAAAGATGCTCAAACATATGAAACGGATTATATATTGTTTGATAGCCCGAAAGAAAAGTTTCACGGAGGAAATGGAAAGAAATTTTCATGGGAACTACTTGTGCATATGCCAAAAGAGTTGCGAGAGAAAACGATATTAGCTGGTGGATTAAATGCACTTAATATAGAAGAAGCGATTCGAACTATTCAGCCATACATGGTCGATGTAAGTAGCGGAGTAGAGACAGAAGGAAAGAAAGATCTAAAGAAAATAAAACAATTTATTATAAAAGCGAAGGAGTGTTCCAAATGAACTACGCATATCCAGATGAAAAAGGTCACTACGGTATATATGGAGGACGATACGTTCCAGAAACGTTAATGCAATCTGTATTAGAACTAGAAGAAGCGTATAAAGAAGCGATGCAAGATGAAGCGTTTCAAAAGGAATTAAATCATTATTTAAAAACGTACGTTGGAAGAGAAACACCGCTTTATTTCGCTGAAAATATGACGAAGTATTGCGGCGGTGCAAAGATTTATTTAAAACGTGAAGATTTGAACCATACAGGAGCTCATAAAATTAACAATACAATCGGTCAGGCACTACTTGCAGTACGAATGGGCAAGAAAAAAGTTGTCGCTGAAACAGGAGCAGGACAACACGGAGTTGCAACAGCTACTGTATGTGCCCTACTCGGATTAGAATGCGTCATCTTTATGGGAGAAGAAGATGTGAGACGTCAAAAATTAAATGTGTTCCGAATGGAATTACTCGGAGCGAAAGTAGAAAGCGTAGCGGCAGGTAGCGGTACATTAAAAGATGCGGTAAACGAGGCGCTTCGCTACTGGGTTTCACATGTACACGATACACACTACATTATGGGATCCGTTCTTGGACCACATCCATTCCCGCAAATTGTTCGTGATTTCCAAAGTGTAATTGGGAAAGAAACGA
Source organism: Bacillus sp. IBL03825 (assembly GCF_024712505.1). Lineage (NCBI taxonomy): Bacteria > Bacillati > Bacillota > Bacilli > Caryophanales > Bacillaceae > Bacillus > Bacillus sp. IBL03825. The sequence continues at coordinate 1,229,859 of NZ_JAMXKE010000001.1, forward strand.
AAAAACAATATGAAGCGTTAGAAGGGAAATTACCAGAGGCAGTCGTTGCATGTATTGGTGGTGGTAGTAATGCGATGGGCATGTTTTATCCGTTCTTACACGATGAAGAAGTCGCTCTTTACGGCGTAGAAGCAGCTGGGAAAGGTGTTCATACAGAAAAGCACGCAGCTACTTTAACGAAAGGAAGCGTTGGTGTTTTACACGGATCAATGATGTACCTTCTGCAAAATGAAGAAGGACAAATTCAAGAAGCGCATTCTATTTCAGCGGGACTCGATTATCCAGGTGTTGGGCCAGAACATAGCTTGCTAAAAGATATTGGACGCGTTTCGTATCATTCAATAACAGACGAAGAAGCGTTAGAAGCATTTCAATTATTAACGAAAAAAGAAGGGATTATTCCGGCGTTAGAAAGCTCACATGCTGTCGCATACGCATTAAAATTAGCGCCGCAAATGAAGAAAGACAAAGGACTTGTCATTTGTTTATCTGGTCGCGGGGATAAAGATGTAGAGAGTATAAAACGTTATATGGAAGAGGTGTAAAAAATGGGAGTAGAAAAAATTAAAGCAGCGTTTGAAAATGGTAAGAAAGCATTTATTCCGTACGTAATGGGCGGAGATGGTGGCCTTGAAAAATTAAAAGAAAGAATTTGTTTTCTAGATGAAGCAGGAGCGAGCATCGTTGAAATTGGCATCCCGTTTTCAGATCCAGTCGCAGACGGTCCAACGATTCAAAGAGCAGGGAAACGAGCACTAGATAGCGGTGTAACAGTAAAAGGTATTTTTCAAGCATTGATAGAGGTAAGGAAAGAAGTGCAAATTCCGTTTGTACTCATGACATATTTAAATCCAGTACTCGCATTCGGAAAAGAACGATTCATCGAAAACTGTATAGAAGCAGGTGTAGACGGCATCATCGTTCCAGACTTACCGTATGAAGAGCAAAATATTATTGCTCCGTTACTTCGAGAGGCAAACATTGCGCTAATTCCACTCGTTACCGTAACGAGCCCAATTGAGCGAATCGAAAAAATTACGAGTGAATCAGAAGGATTCGTCTATGCCGTTACAGTAGCAGGCGTAACAGGAGTACGTCAAAACTTTAAAGGTGAGATTCATAGTTACTTAGAAAAAGTAAAATCACATACGCATTTACCGGTAGTGGCAGGGTTCGGTATTTCAACGAAGGAACATGTAGAAGAAATGATTACAATATGTGATGGAGTAGTCGTTGGAAGTAAAGTCATTGAGCTGTTAGAAAATGAAAAGCGAGAAGAAATATGTGAATTAATACAGGCAACAAAACAAAAAGAAGAGGCATAAGTCTCTTCTTTTTGTTTTACGTAATAAATGTTAAAATATACAGAAAATACATATAACTTAGAGGGTGAGAAAGCATGCTAAGACGAAAACTACTATATCTTCTTTTAACTGTACCACTATACGCTTGGCTCATTAGCATGACGAAAATAGAATTGATGGCTCTATTTATAGGATATGTATTTATCTTTTCCAACTTAAATCGCATTCAAGAGCAATCTATTTTAGAAATATGTATATTTTCGATTAGTATAGAACTATTTAGTATCGTTTCGATTGTATTATTAAACGAATTATTTCGATGGATCCATTCATTTGAATTAATGAAATTTGGAAATGTTGTATTGCAAGTAATATGTGCTTATATTGTGTTTGTTTTGTTAGATAAAATAGTCGGACAGCAGAGCGTTTTTCAGGATAAAAGAAAATGGGAGTGAAAGGAGCCATTTGGCTCCTTTTTTGAACCTGTTGTAAAAACAATTGAAAATTATGACATCTGTTATATAATAGTTAAAAATTGTATTTTTAATGAAAAGAGATGATAACATGGCCATATTGTTGGCACTTATCCCAATTATGATGATTTTCATTTGTTTATTTTTATTTAAACAAACGTCATTAAGATCCTCTTTAATTGCTTACGTTGTGTCTGTTGGAATCGTTTTACTCTCGCCAACGTTTCAACTAGGGATAAGTGAAACTGTGCACGCAACGATTAAAGGTTGGTTAATTTGTTTTATTGTTGGGTACGTTTTGTTTTTCGGTATTTTTTTATTTCACCTCATGAACAAAATGGGGTACATCGATCAAGTAGCGCGTTTTTTAGAAGAAGTGACGCACGATCGTTTATTACAAATGCTCCTTATGTGTTTTGGTATTTGTCCGCTAATCGAATCAGTAAGTGGGTTCGGAATTGGCTTCATGGTTGCAGCACCTATCTTTCTATCATTGGGCTATAAACCGTTTCAGGCTGTACTGCTTTCATTTATCGGCTTACTAGCTAGTTCGTGGGGCGCAATGGCAACTGGTACGATTATCGGTTCGCAGCTAATAAATATGCCGCTTACAACACTTGGTGCAAATACGGCACTACTAAGTATTCCGATGTTTGCTTATTTCGTCATTCTTTCTTTACACGTTGTTGGTGGCTGGCGGGCCGTAATTGAAAAGTGGAAAGAAGGATTCGGTTTCTTTCTATTATTTTCTCTCGGAATCTATCTTTCTAACGCATACGTAAGTGTTGAACTAGCAGGTATATTAAGTTCTATCGTTACAATTACATTTGGCTTTCTTATCATTAAATTAAAAGGAAAAAGTGAGCAAAATTTAATAACAGAACATGCTGCAGCAACGGAGAGAGAAGTATCTATTATAAAAATTATTAGCCCTTATATATTCTTAACTGTTTGTATTTTGCTTTCTCGCCTCGTACCAGCATTACATGATGTATTCAGATCATATGCCGTTCTTGATTTGAAATCATACTCTTACAAGCTAGAGCTACTATATTCACCAGGATTTTGGCTCGGTATGACATGCTTATTTACTATTATCTTCTTCCGTATTCCATCTCATATTATTAAACAATCACTCTCGCAAACGATAAAACAATGGATTCCTTTTGCGATTACAACGACGATGTTTATCGCCATTTCAGAACTAATGGGTGCATCTGGCATGCATTCATTACTGGCAAAAACAGCTGGTGAAACATTTGGAACGTTTTTCGTTTTCGTTGCCCCGTTTATCGGCGGAATCGGTGGCTTTTTAACAGGTAGTAACGCCGGATCAAATGCGATGTTTATAAAACTACAAATGCAAACTGCGCAAAACGTAGCGCTTCCGTGGCAATACGTCACAACACTGCAAAACACCGCATCGTCAGTAGCGACAATCGCTTGCCCGTCACGGATTACACTAGGGGCGTATTTATGTAACATTCCTTATCGTGAAAATGAATTGTTAAAGAAGACGACGTTAATGATCTTTGGTGCAATTTTGCTAGTAGTGGTAGAGGTTATTGTTTGGTATATGTTGAGAAATTAAAAATCCTCCTAACATAGGAGGATTTTCTTTATGATTGGATAATGTTTTAAATATGAAAAGCTTCTACTAAATGAATAGGAGATGAAATGTATGCCCCTAAAAAACTACGGCGTGTTAAAAGGTACAGTTATACAATCAAAGATTGGAAAAGGGAAAACACCTCATTATCAAGTTCATTTACAAGGTGAAGCAGAAGTAGATTATCGTATTGCAATTAACGTCAAATCGCAAAGTTATCCGTCAGAAGTTTTATATTTTGCGAGCGACAATATTCGGTCAGAAGCAATTAATATTTTACCGACATTACCATTCGGTTTTACAGAAATAAAAAACAATGAACCGAAAGTAGCTTTAGACTACGTAAGAGGTAATGTATTTGAATCGAAACAAATGATTCCTTTACCTGCTGAAAAAGCAGGTGTTGATAATGATTTAAATGAAAAAATAGAACGTTATATAAAACGAGCGATAGAAGAAAAAGCGATTATTTACGCATTTGGTGAAAGATGGGGGCCAGAAGAAAATACACCGGATTCTTACTTCCATTTCGAACCAGGAAACGGTATACACGATATTCATATGAACCAAGGGAATGTAGAGAAATGGAAAGGTGATAATGGTATATGGCAAGACGGAGGTATACTCATTCACTTCGAAAAGGAAGAATCATGGATCGGTATTTTTCTTGCCTTCCAGTCGCAGTCATGGTGTACAGATGAAGATGGGCACGCTCGTGTTCCGGTTGAGCATTGTGATTATAAGAACAATAAGTGATGAGAGGAGGGCGTTCAAAAAGAACGCCCTCCTCTTATTTTATAAAACCCAAAACTAACAAGTGTAGAAAGACAAGAGAACAGTAGTGCCACACTAGAAAATGCGATGAGGTACATATTATACTTTATCACTTTGCCGATTAGCTGGTTACTGTCGTACTGAAATAGTCCTGCGATTATGTTGAATAAAAATAATACGATAAACATGACGATGACACCGTCTATTGATCCTTTAATATCTGGTTTACTTAAAGCGATATGTGCAGAAATACAAATGGCGATAAATAAAAATAGCCAAAAGGAAGGATTCAATAAATTACTTATTGTAAATAAGCTTTTCAATAATACGAACGTCGACAAGAGCATGTTTTGAACCATTTCTATATTAATAGAAGTAGAAGCGATTGTTTTTTCGAGAGTGGTACTAAATAAGAAATATGAATTTGGTACGAAATAGCGCATTAAAAGGATTAGTGCAGTAATACCAGAAATAATAGGACCGATTCCAATGAAGAAGTTCCCAATTCGTTGATATACACTTTTTTGATTGTATTGATGCTGTACGTAGCCTAAAGCACCTTGACTTGTATCTGTTGGGAAAAACTGCGTTGCTACAATTTTATGACGAAATAGTACACACATAATGGCATGTCCAAGTTCATGAATAGGAACACCGATCCACGCCGTTAAAAGGAATCCTTTTCTTCCGAAAGCTCTCGACCAATACATGCGTGTGAGAGATTCTAAATAGCCTAATAGAAATCCAATTACAATGATAACGCCAATTAAAGAAAATAATTGGATTACGCTTGTAAGGAGTATTTGAAAAATTGAGTTTACCAATTCCATTGCCAGTCATCCAATCTGTTAAAAATGTTATTTGTTCTGTTTCATAATAGCATTATTTTTCAAGATTGCTAGCACATATATTTCTTTTGAAAGAAGGATTTCATAATCTTTTTCTTGTAGTCATGTTTTATGTACAAAGTCATATATTGAACTTGTAACACCCTATATGGTATCTGCTTAAGGAGGGAATGAGAGAATGAAATGTCCAGCGTGTCAGACGGAAAATGCAGCAGAGGCAAAATTTTGCGGAAAGTGTGGACATTCGTTGACGGAGGAAGCAGTAGCGAGTGGTGCACAAGAAGAAGGTGAGCAACAAGCACGCGTAGCACCAAAAAAGGAAACTCGACAAAATGAAACAGTAGAGCAAGCGAAGCGGTTTGCAAGTGGCTATTTTCAGTTCTTTAAACATGCTTTCAAAGCACCGACAGCGATTATGAAAAGCGGCAAGGTTGAAGTACGAAATGGAATTGTAAGTCTTGTTCTTATTTGTTTTTTAGGGGCATGTATTTTTTATAGAATGATGAGTGCTGGGGCAGCAGTTACGAGAACGTTAGTGCCAGATGTTTCTACTCTTACATTTTTTGGAGAAGCTGTAACGGTCTTTTTCTTTTTATTGATTTTAACTTTGTTTGTCGGATTTATTATTTTTGTAAGTGGTAAGATGATGAAATCTTCTTTTTCATTTCTTGAAGTATTTGGCGTATGGGGAACGATAGCAACGCCGGCTATCGCTATATTAGTTCTTACTTTTCTTTTTAGTTTTCTATTAATCTTTTTCTTACCAATATTATTATCTGTAGCTACAACTTATATAGGGATTAGTGTAACTGTTGCCATATTAAAATTAGACAACGGCGGATTAGATCTTGTTTACACACTTATTATCGCAAATGTTTTAATTGGAATCGCAACATTCATTGTACTTTGGTCTTACATTAGCACGATAATTCAAACCATTACTCAGGGATTAACTGGCCTCTAAAGAAAAGGTGGTTGAATGGATGAATGTATGTACAAATTGTGGGACTCATTTTGAAGACGGTGTGCAATTTTGTCAAAACTGCGGTCAGAAGAGGGAAAGTCTTGTAGTAAAGAAGACAATGAGCAGCGGTACAAAATTTGGCATTACACTCTTAACATTACTTGCTGTAGTGATTGTGGGACTGTATTTGTACGGATCATCGTATTATAAGCAGGCGGCACAAGTAGATCGAATGATTACTATTGTACAAGAGAGGGACGGGGAGAAGTTAGCTGAAATCGTCACGGCAGATGATCCATCAGTTATTGCAACGAGAGAGAGTCTAATGCCGCTATTTTCGTATATAAAAGAAAATCCATCTTACTTGAATGAATTGAAAGAACAGTTGAGGATAGGTGAAAAACAAGGGAATGGAATTGAAAGAGCAGACTTTTCGTTAACGAAAGACGGAAAGTATTTCTTTATCTTTGATCGGTATAAATTGAAAGCGAAGACGTATTATACGACGGTGCTTACAAATGAAAAAGGTACATCTTTAAAAATGAACGGAAAAGAAATTGATAAGTCTGATGACAAAAAGTTTGAGAAGCAATATGGACCGTTTCTTCCAGGGGCTCAAGTGTTTCAAGCAGAATATAAAAATGACTATGTAAAACTATCACGTGAAGAAAAGGTTGTACTTATAAAACAAGGTCAAAATAATGTAACGATAGATTTAACGTTGCAAGGGCAATATATTACTGTCCAAACGAATGCACCTGGTGCAACATTGTATGTGAATCAAAAGCCAGTTACAGCTCTGGCTGGAGAAGAAATTAAGTGGGGACCGGTAGCAACTGATGGAAGTACGACGATTTATTTAGAACGAAATGGAGAAAATGGAAGGGAGACGACGAAGGTAGAAACGGTAACGGCACTTCCGTCTTATAATCTTCCATTCCACAAGAAGAGTACAGAAAAAACAGTTGTTTATAATGTTACTCCTCCCTCCGCGACTCGGTATGTATATAATGGTTTCATCTTACCGGATAGTGATATTCGAAAACTAACGAGTGCAGACTTAACATATTTATCGAAAGAACAATTGAAAATAGCGAGAAATGAAATATACGCAAGACATGGACACATGTTTCAAACGAAAGATATGCAAGCGTATTTCTCAAAACAGTCTTGGTATAGAGAAAATCCGTATTTTACAGGAAAGCTAACAGATATTGAATCTTATAATGTTGAACTCATCAAATCAAGAGAATAGAACACGTGAAAAAAGGTACAGTGCATAACTGTACCTTTTTTATGGTTATTTATCTGAACCAGGATCCCTTGAGAAAAAGATGTGAAAGAGAAATGTGACTTTGCTTGATCCTCCTGATGTACTAGCTTGTATATGGGATAAAGGACCAGACGTTAGAGCTGCCTCGGAATGGGGTGGCACGACTATTTTGAGCGCATGATCTGATTCTGGTGAGGCAGTAACGGTTATTGTATCATCAGAAAAGTTCATAATTTTAACAGAACCGACTGGAAAGATGGACTTGCCAGCATGTGATGCTGAAGCGAATTGGGTAGCTTTCCAAATATCTTGCGCAAACGTATCATCGTTAGATAACCAAGCACGGGCACTATATATTGTTGCATTAATGGAAAATTCTTGGTCAAGTGAGAGAGCGGGTTTCGGTTCTTTTGGTTCTTGTGGTTCCTCTGGAAGCTGGGCGAGAAGGCCGGCGCACATGTATGTTTCACCTACTTTCAATAGTAACTGTTATAGCATATTAAACATGTTGTTTTTAAGACACGACGATTACCTATTAAGGCATAGGTTCGTGCACCAAATTTGAAGATGGAATTCTCTTTCTTTACAATGGGAGTAGGTGTTATTTCTATAAAATATGGAAAACGTAAAGAGTATGTAAAAAATAAGGAGTGGTAAAGTGAACTATGTCATTATTGGTGGAGATGCAGCTGGTATGAGTGCAGCTATGCAAATTGTTAGAAACGATGAAAATGCAAATGTTGTAACATTAGAAAAAGGTGAAATTTATTCGTACGCGCAGTGTGGATTACCGTATGTCATTAGTGGTGCTATCGCTTCAACAGAAAAATTAATCGCGCGCAATGTAAAGGCGTTTCGTGATAAATACGGAATTGATGCGAAAGTGCGTCATGAAGTAACGAAAGTCGATACGGAAAAGAAAATGGTGTACGCAGAGCATACAGAGACGAAAGATATTTTTCAATTTCCATATGACCGTTTACTAGTTGCAACTGGAGTACGCCCTGTTATGCCGGAATGGGAAGGACGAGATTTACAAGGCGTTCATCTTTTAAAAACAATTCCGGATGCTGAGCGCATATTAAAAACGTTAGAGACGAATAAAGTTGAAGATGTAACGATTATTGGCGGCGGTGCAATTGGACTTGAGATGGCAGAAACATTCGTCGAACTTGGTAAGAAAGTAAGAATGATTGAGAGAAATGATCATATCGGTACAATTTATGATGCAGATATGGCGGAGTATATACATAAAGAAGCAGATAAACATCATATTGAAATTTTAACAAATGAAAATGTAAAAGCGTTTAAAGGAAACGAAAGAGTGGAACAAATTGAAACGGATAAAGGTACGTATAAAGCGGATCTTGTTTTAGTATCTGTTGGAGTGAAGCCGAATACTGATTTTCTTGAAGGAACAAATATACGTACAAATCATAAAGGAGCAATCGAAGTAAATACATATATGCAAACGAATGTGCAGGACGTATATGCAGCTGGTGATTGCGCAACACATTACCACGTTATAAAGGAAATTCATGATCATATCCCGCTCGGAACGACTGCAAATAAACAAGGGCGACTTGCTGGACTGAATATGCTTGATAAGCGAAGAGCATTTAAGGGTACGTTAGGTACAGGTATTATTAAATTTATGGATTTGACGCTCGCAAGAACAGGCTTAAATGAAAAAGAAGCAAAAGGGCTACATATCCCATATAAAACAGTCAAAGTAGATTCAACAAATATGGCGGGCTATTATCCAAATGCGAAACCACTTTATTTGAAATTACTATATCGTTCTGACACGAAACAATTATTAGGCGGACAAGTAATTGGAGAAGAAGGTGTAGATAAACGGATTGATGTGATTGCAATGGCGCTTTTCAATAAAATGAGCATTCACGATTTAGAAGATGTCGACTTAAGTTACGCACCACCATATAACAGCGTTTGGGATCCAATTCAGCAAGCGGCAAGGCGAGCAGAATAGCACTTTTTAAGTGCTATTTTTTTTGCAAAGGTAGGTAAACTTTTTTAGCGAATAATAAAGAGGGAGAAACAGTTACATATAGGGAAGGGGATTATTAAAAATGTTTGTAGCACTTCAAACCGTTCAAGAATCTGAAAAAGAAATATTACGTAATTTGTACGCACTATATCTTCATGATCTCTCTACATTCACTCCTAATATAAAGATTGGGGCAAATGGATTTTTTGAATATGAAGATTTGCACATGTTTTGGGAAAATGACGGAATCACTCCGTATTTTATTAAAAGTGATAATGAGATTGTAGGATTTTTATTACTACTGGAACGTCCTTTTTTGAAGAAGGAAAACGACTTTGGTATAAATGACATTTTCATATTGAATCAGTACAAGGGGAAAGGAATCGGTAAACAAGTTATTGCGAATGTACTAAAAGAGAAACGAGGGCAGTATTTCGTTATCGAACTTCTAAAAAATGTACCAGCAGTGTCGTTTTGGAAGAAAGTATATAAAGAACTGAACATTGAATTTGATGAGAGAGAGCAGTTAATTGATGATGAAGAATGCCTCGTTCACACGTTTAAAATTTAATGAAATTGGTGTTCCTTTTATATTAATTTGAAATTTAACTTTATCCCGCTATTTGCGGACAGTAAGACCCCCACCTCAAAATCCAGCGAAAGCAAAGAAGTTAGGTGGGCGATCAACTGCCCGTAAAAGCCCGATTGGTTCAACTAATAATCAGTGGGGATGAAGACCCCTATTGATTAAAGTTTCACTTTATTTTGAATATACCGTTCACCCTTGAAAACATAGTACTTATCGCTTATATTTTCATATAGTATTTATTTTTTAATAAAGCATTGAACGAACCAGGGGGCGCAGTATGGCAATTAATATGAAAACAATCGAAGAATGGATTGTTGAATCAAATACAAGACATGAAGAAGACTTTGGACATGTTGTGGAAGAAATGAAAGAAGTATGTGTCGGACTTGATAACGCGACATTAATTTATACGAAAAATGTATTTTGTTTCGGTAAAAAAGTAGAAGTATTTTTCTTCTTCCAAGACCATGTCGTGATCGGACAAGAAAAAGACGAATATATTGAGATTGAAAAATTAAAGTATGATGCCATTACAAATAGTAATTTAAAAACAAATGACAAAAATACAACGTTAGAATTAAAGTTTGCTAACGGACAATCTATTAATTTAGATAGTTTAAATGATAACTACGGTACGAAAAATTGGTTATTTGCTAGACAAATTAAGAGTATTTTTAAATTAATCTAGTAAAAAAGCACGCCGTCCACCGGCGTGCTTCTAATTACGCAAATCCCCTTTTAACCAATTCCGCGCTCGATACGCCCCAACAGGAATTTGAATAAGAGACGTTTCATTTCCAGTATCTATCCCGTATAACTGATCACATGAATTTGTATCAAAACTTAGTAATGGATGACCGCCCATCCCCATCGCGGTTGCGGCGAAAACGAGTTTATGGACGAGTATGCCAGCTTCCATTTGGTGAATACGGTACCCTCTATAGCCTAATGCACGTGTATAGTAATCTTTCTTTCCGACTACATGTAGGCAAAGCGGTACTTGAAAAAGATTCACGTTATCCATCGTCATACTAGATTGAAGGGGATAACGAAGGTCTCCATATCGAAGTGGTTGTATGGAATGCGTTTTACTGTTATAAGCGTAAGCACCGTTTTCTATATTTTTTACGTTATAAAAACATCCATATAAGGAGACGCGCGCATTTTCATTTACATACTGACCATCAAGGTCGTTGTAATAAGGGAAGGAGAGGCTCGCTTCTTGTAGTAAAGTAGCGAGCTCGGCTGCATCCCATTTCGTGAAAGTAAAGTCAGCATCAGGGGAATACCGTTCTTTACAAAGTTGTAAGAAATCATACGATAACCGTTCTACTTGCGGCAACTGTACAGCGTGCGCATGATGTTGATAGTGCTCTTCATGATGTAGTGTGTGGAAGTGTGCTGTCGATTCGATCATAGAAGCTTCATTTATTTTGGTTATCATAGGATGTTTATCTACTTGCTTTGATCGAACGAAATGTTCGTGTGCTAACGGCGGAATTTGTTGCAACAACTCATGAGAAGTAACTGTTTTATTTTCATGGTAATCATTGTGAAACCAACCAGTTTGCGGTTCTGTACTTAAAGGAACAACAGCATACACGCTTTCTTCGCCTTCTGGCAGTCCGAGTAAATGATTGATTGCGCGGTCTAAAAACTGAAAATATACGCCATTTGTGTAGCCAAATTGTTTGGCACATGCAAGTAATTGTCCGATGAGAACACCGCTATCTAAGCCTTGAAGCCGGTACGAAAAATTATTGTATTTAAAGAAGTTTTTCCAAAACATAGTGGATACGAATGCAGCGCCAAAACAAGACTGTATGTTACAACGGTTGCCAAGTGCTTCCGAAAGATAAGAATCGAAATTTCCTTCACGAAGTAAAACAAGCCGGTGATGCGCGGCATCGTAATGGTAAATGCCGTCTGGATAATCGTCAATCTTTAAATATATATACAATTCATTCGGATATAAAGCACCACCTGAAGGGATAGATCTTCGGAATAAAATTTTTTCGCTATTTAGCTGACATAACTGAGTTAAACCGAATGAGTACCCAAGGTAATGACCAATCTTCTTTAAAGTAGGTGTAGTAGAAGAGTTAGGTAAAGATAATGAAATTTCTAAAGAGAGAGGGATGACAGGTACATTTCGATATAATTTATAAGGAAGTGGTGCATCTGCCCAGTCCACTTCATGATTCGGCATAATTTCATCGATAGAAAAATGGAGATGATGTAAAAAAGTATCCAGCTGCATAGAATCCCCTCCTTTACTATGGAAACGGATGCGGATGTGGATTTAATTGTGCATTCGTTAAAGGCTCAGCGCTATATCCAAGTGTCATCGGTACAGTATACACTCTATCTAGTCCTGTAACCCGAGTGAGATGGTGACCGAACGTCATCGGGAGCATGCCTGGAATAATGACTTTTACACAATGTAATCCGTTTTTTTCTATAAGAGGTACTGTTTGATCTACAACGATTACTTCAAGTCCAGATTGCTGCAGACGGTTTAAAAGTTGATGAAGATCGGATGTTAAATCTATATTAACTGATTGTAATGCATTCATTTCTTGGAACGATTGCACAGGGGCATCGTCACGTAAAAGGAAGTGAAGCCGTTCTTCTGCTTCTTGCAATCCGTACAGCATACTATGGTCTTCCATTTTATTAACGAGATAAGGATCGTGTAAGCAGTTTTCGTAGTGCTCTCTTTTTTGTTCGAGTTCATCGTCTGCTATTAGTAACATGCCAGCTATTTCATGGATGGCACTCTTTAAAGCACGGACAGGATCTAAATGAGAGCCTCCCGCACAAACAACGTTCATTCCATTTTCACGCGTATTTTTCGCAATTACCCATAAGCTTGGGATACCGTGTTCCATCGTTGCGTTAAAAGCATGTAACTCATACCCAGTAATCGTGTACAGTCGCTGAATCATTAATTGTAATTCCGTATCATTTGCTGAACTAAGATCAAGGCGGGGGAGAGGTAATTCGGCATACCAAGTGAGCAAAAAGGCGTCACGCTCTACAATTTCTAAAATGCCGTGAAAAATTGCTTCTTCTAAACTACCACCAATTGCACATCCATTTGATGTTTCATACACGAAAGCATCTCGATGACCGAGACTATAATAAGCAATTGATTCAGGAACTAAAAGTGGTCGGTTTTGTAATAAAGAATAGCCCCATACCCAGTTTTGTTCATAGTCAGGATCAAACGGTTTAAACGGAAAACTATTACGATTATAATGTTCATTTGTATGTACACCGAGTAAGAGGGGATTAAGTGCATGATCCTCTAACTCATGAAAACTGCCGTGTACATTTGTCTTTTTTCCTCGAGGTGACATACCACAATATCGTTCTAAACCTTCTAAAATAGCAGTCGCTTCACTTATTGCAAATGAATGAGTTCGGCCTGCAACACCTTCATTTCCAAACATTAATGGCATGTTTATAATAACGTCAGCAAATGGTAATAAAGAGTGCTGCATTTTTCCGTTTAACATACCGACGCGATAATCTAAATAATCTCTCGTTAAAAATGTGTTTAGTTCATGAATGGAACGACAGCGATATGCTGCTTCGCTTGCTTTTAAGCTCGGTTGTAACGAAATCGCTGCTGCATCCGCCGTATCATCAGGCAAATTGCTACATACAGGGCAGAGCGGATCGGGAAGAAAAGAATGCCGTGTACATTGCAGTGTTTGTAAGTTTAGTAAAATGAGTTCATTTTCTAAAGAAGAATGGCTATGATTTAATATTTTCTCTGTTTCTGCACGAATAAGATGGCACATTTGTAACATACCATTTTGGGTGGCACGTACATCACGCCTTGTTACATTATCTGCCTTTAACGTATATTTCCGCTGTAGTTCCCACATTTCTTGTTGATCAAAGCCGGCGATAAAGCGGCGTCCATCAGAGCAGTTGGAACAGCCAGTTGCAAGAGGATGAATGTAAGGACCGATAATACCTTCACCAAATGAAGTGAATGCACGTAGCCATGGAATATGATTTGACCGAAACATTAGCTCGGCATCATGATGAATAGTAGAAGGAGAGCCATCATGTAATACGAGAGCGAGATGAATATTTTCAGGGAGTTCTTCTGTAAGGCTATGTTGGCGAATGATAGAATATTGTTTGCATAGTTGATCATGTGCATAGTTTGCAAGTAAGCCATCTCCTATAAGCAATATATTTTGAGTCATAGACTGTCCTCCTTTGCAATTAATACACCGTACACACCATCTAAGTTTTCTTTCAAAAATGATTCAATGGCTAAATCAAACACGAATGGATAAAAATTATGTTCTTCTAAATGTTGCAAGGCAAGCCGCACAGATTGCACACCTGGAACTTCTTCTTCCGCTTGTATTTCCACTCTAAAAGAATCCGTGTCATATAAAATAATAGAGGATTCAGGCAAGATATTAGCTCTGTAAGGAGTCTCTTCATTTTGAATATGAAGAAGTGATAGTTGTAGTGCGTTTCGTAAGGCTAACGTCATATTAATATTAGATGCACCGTACCATCGATCATTTATACCGACCCAAACGACAGGGAAGCTGAGAATCTCTTCGCTTACTGCTATTTTAGGTGTTTCATGAATTGTAGAGAGAGCATCGTAATAAAATCTACAATGTTTATCATGAATTTCAGTTAAATCAATCGTCGTAATTTCTTCTAGCATATGTGACTGCCGCTCATACAATTTATTATTTAAATGTTGTTGTAGCGCCCGGTATACACCTTCTGTCATCGTTTCTCCAGCGCCAATACCGATATCATTATGTTCAGGAATAAGGCGGTGCATAATTTCCGCTACATATGTTTCAATTCCTGCTAAACCAGCTTCTCGGCGCGCTTCATTATGAGTTAAACCACCACAAGTCATAAGAGGCAGGAGGGAAGCAGGGCCATCTGATAGTGGAGTAGCTACTTGAATATGGCATTGTGATAACGGTAATTGATATGAATCTTGTTCATCCCATACATGGAATAAACCAGCTTCTTTAGAAGTTAATGAGTCGAAAAAGCGGAATAAATCAGTTGAGGTATGTTGGTTGGAACGCTGCTCAAGTTGTTCAGAAAGGTTTTCTATCGTATCAATTGTAAAACTTTCATCAGTTGCGAGAGGATGTTTTATAAAAGGATGCCATGCTCCTTCGAGTGTTTCGTAATTTAATAAAAAGAATTGTGGTTCTTTTTCCCGGTAAGAATCATCAGCGACACGTTTAAGTAATTCAAATACGATTATATTTGCTAACATTGCAGATGGAAGTGGTGAAAATGATGCTGATGAATGTTCATTTTGTAAAGTCGTTTCATGTAGCCGATGCCATGCGGATTCCCAGCATTCTTCACGATTAGCTATTACGATAGGGCCGGCTATACCAAGTGCTGATAAACAGACGGCAGGTATGAAGTTCTTTCCTACTTCTCTACAAATCGTGTGAACTGCTCTTAGGCCTTCAATATCTCCATTTTGAGAAACATACAAAATCCAGTCGAAAGGCTCGAACACTTCATGCAGGGGACGATCAATTGTCGTATCTATTTCCTGAACAAGGACATGATCATCAACTTCATGTGCAAGTTCTACTAGCTCATGAATGCGATCGTAATTTGTTTCCTCATAATCTGTAACAAGGTAATGAAAGGTAGGTAATCCTGATTCTAATAAAGAAGAAACTAAGGAAGTAAGCATATCTCCAGAACCAATTATAAGGACGTTTGCCGCGCGATACGTTTCGAATTTTAGAGCGCCTGAATGAGAATCAGCTTCTAAAAATTCAATTTGTGAAGCGTATCTATCAAGTAATGCGCTATTTAATGCATGAGGTGCATCTTGACTTACATCCCGAACGAAACCATTTTCATATAAAATCTCTCCAATTTCAAATACACGATTTTGATAGGGGAGAGGGAGACCATCGGTTATTTCTGCTAAAGAATAATTCCCGTTAAACATTGGCATTAATTTTTCAATCCAGTTGTAAATTCCATCACCGTCCATACGAAATGAACTGGCATTATTTCGAAAATAGACACCCCCGTTTGAGTCGGGAAGGAAAAAAGTATCCTTATTTGCTTTAAGTTTTGCATCAATTGGAAGGTTATTCATTTTAATCCTCCTTACGTTTTAGGCATACATTATTAGCTTATGTTATGAAATTTGTCCCGTATGAATGCAATAAAAAAAGGCTGTAGAATAATTCATTCTACAGCCTTTAATAGATTATTAATCTATCAACCTTCTAATAATAATGATTTTGGATCTTCAAGCATATCTTTAACAGCAACAAGGAAGCTAACTGCTTCTTTACCATCAACAATACGGTGATCGTAAGATAGTGCAAGGTACATCATCGGACGGTTTTCCATACGCTCGTTATCAATCGCAACTGGACGTACTTGGATTTTATGCATTCCTAGAATACCTACTTGTGGGCTATTTAGGATTGGTGTTGACATTAGAGAACCGAATACACCACCGTTTGTAATTGTGAATGTACCACCTTGTAACTCTTTTAATGAAAGTTTGTTATCGCGTGCTTTCATACCTAAATTACGAATCTCGCTTTCAATTTCAGCGAAGTTCAATTGGTTAGCATCGCGTACAACTGGAACAACTAATCCATCTGGAGCTGCTACTGCAATACCGATATCATAGAATTTTTTTATGATAAGCTCGTCGCCTTGAATTTCAGCATTTAATAATGGGAATTGTTTTAATGCTGCAACAACTGCTTTTGTGAAGAATGACATGAAACCAAGACGTACATCATGTTTTTTCTCGAAAGCATCTTTACGCTCTTTACGTAATTCCATGATTGCAGTCATATCAACTTCGTTAAATGTTGTTAACATTGCAGATGTTTGTTGAACTTCTACAAGGCGTTTTGCAATTGTTTGACGGCGGCGGGACATTTTCACGCGCTCAACTGGTTTTTCGAATTCCGTTTTTGCAACTGGAGCAGGAGCTGGACTTTTTGGAGCAGCTGGTGCTTCTTTTGGTGCGGCAGCATGAGCTTGTACATCGTGTGGTCTCACACGTCCAAGTGGATCTGTGCTACGTACATCGTTTAAGTCGATACCTAATTCACGAGCCATTTTTCTAGCAGCTGGTGATGCGATAGGACGGTTCGTATTCGGTAAACCTTGTAAAGTTGTAGTTTGCTCAGCATTTGGTGCCGCAGCTTTCGGTGCTTCAGTTGTTTCTTGTTTTGGCTGTTCAGCAGCCGGTGCAGGTGTACTTACTGCAACTGGTGCTCCGTTTGCATCTAAAATTGCGATAGTTGCACCAACTTCAACTGTATCCCCAGGTTCGCCTAGTAACTTCGATACAATACCTGAATCTTCTGCAATGATTTCTACATTGACTTTATCAGTTTCAAGCTCAACAACGCTGCCACCTTTCTCAACTTTGTCGCCTACGTTGATAAGCCATTGTGAGATAGTTCCTTCAGTAATAGATTCTGCAAGCTCAGGTACTTTAATTTCGATCATTTTAAATGTCCTCCCCTTATTTGCCTAACGGTGTGTTTTTTCTTCTTTTGTCTTCGGTAATCTCCATTTGTTAGCTTGCCCCCGGGCAGAATATCTGTCCGGGGAGCAGGCTAGAAACCTTCATTGTTACTTTCAGTTGCTGAAAACTTCAATTTCTTGTTTATCTTGACGGAAGTTATATTTCACATCTAAAGCGTGTGCAACAATTAGTTCTTGCTCAGCTTTGTGAGCGAATGGATCGCCACCAGATGGGCTAGAGCGATCTGGGCGTCCAATATAACCTGTTTTCACTTTATCTCCAGCAAGTTCGAACAGAATTGGAGCCATGTAATGCCATGCGCCCATATTACGAGGTTCTTCTTGAACCCAAATAATTTCTTCTAAGTTTTTAAAGCGTTTAATAATAGATTGAACTTTCTCAGCGGGGAATGGGTAAAGCTGTTCAATACGAACGACATGAACTTCATCTAAGTTATACTCATGTTTACCAGACTCAATTTCTGCTGCTAAGTCAATCGCCATTTTACCTGTGCTTAAAACAAGACGTTTTACTTTAGTTGGTTTTGTACCAAGGTTTTCTTGTTCTAGAGCAGGTTGGAAACGTCCTTCGCTTAACTGACTAGCAGTTGAAAGCGTAAGTGGGTGACGTAATAAACTCTTTGGCGTCATCAATACTAATGGTCGAACAGCTTCTGTTCCTAAGATAGATGCTTGACGACGTAAAATATGGAAGTATTGTGCCGCGCTCGTTAAGTTTGCAACTGTCCAGTTATTCTCAGCAGCTAACTGTAAGAATCGCTCTGGACGTGCACTAGAATGCTCTGGTCCTTGACCTTCATAACCGTGCGGTAATAGAAGAACTAAACCAGATTTTTGACCCCATTTTGCTCTTCCTGCTGAAACATATTGATCAAATAATGCTTGCGCAGTATTTGAGAAGTCACCATATTGCGCTTCCCACATAACAAGAGTTTCTGGAGCGAATACGTTATAACCATACTCGTAACCAACAACAGCAGCTTCTGATAACGGACTATTATGAACAGAGAAGGATGCATTAATGTTTGGTAAGCGATGTAATGGTGAATATGTTTCATTTGTATCAGTATCGTGTAATACGATATGACGGTGCGCGAATGTACCACGCTGTGAATCTTGACCAGTTAAACGAATTGGCGTACCTTCTTGTAAAATAGAAGCGAATGCTAATGACTCAGCAAGTGCCCATTCAATTTTACCGTTCTCTTCAAGAGCATCTTTACGGCGCTCAAGAATTTTCTTCACTTTCGGATATACGTTAAAGCCTTCTGGCCAAGATAGTAGACCTTCATTAATTGCACGAAGTGAGTCAATCTCAACACCAGTATCAATTGGCTGAATGCCTTTTGCAACAACATCTGGCACTTTAACGTGAATTGTTGCAGCGCTCGTATCAGCTGGCGGTACTTGTGCATAGTCAGATTTTAATTGCTCTTGTATAAACTGAGTCATTGTTTCAACCTCATCTGCATTTAGAACACCGGCAGCTTGTAATTGATCTGCATAAATCGCTCTTACAGTTGGGTGATTTTTAATCTTTTTGTACACTTGTGGTTGCGTAACTGCTGGGTCATCCATTTCGTTATGACCGTAGCGGCGGTAACCAATTAAATCGATTAAGAAGTCTTTTTTGAACAATGTACGATATTGAATCGCAAGGTTAGCAGCAGCAAGACAAGCTTCTGGATCATCAGCGTTCACGTGAACAATCGGAATATCGAAACCTTTTGCAAGGTCACTTGAATATTTCGTAGAACGAGAATCATAGCTATCAGTTGTAAAACCAACTGCATTGTTTGCGATAACATGAATTGTTCCGCCTGTTTGGTACGCGTTCAATCTGCTTAAGTTCAACGTTTCAGATACAATACCTTGACCAGGGAATGCAGCATCACCATGAACTAAAATTACGAATGATTTTGAAGTATCTTGTTCTGGAAGACCAGATTTTTTACGATTCTCTTGAGCCGCACGTGCAAAACCTTCTACAACAGGGTTAACGAACTCAAGGTGACTTGGGTTATTTGCTAATGTAACGCGAGTGCTAACTTCTTCGTTACTAACGACTTGTTCTCTACCTAAATGGTATTTCACGTCGCCAGTCCAGCCAGAATTTGCCACTGCGCCTTCTATTTTTGCATGTTTGAACTCAGCAAACATGTGACTATATGGTTTTTCTAATACGTGTGCAAGTACGCTTAGACGACCGCGGTGAGCCATACCAATCATGACATCTTCTACGCCGCCCTTTGCACCTTCTAGAACAATTTCATCTAGAACAGGTACAAGCATATCAACGCCCTCGATAGAGAAACGCTTTTGCCCAACGAATGTTTTATGCAAGAATTGCTCGAAACCTTCAACAGCTGTTAAACGTTTTAAAAGAGCAGTTCGTTTTTTATTTGGTAGTGGTTGACGCAATGAATTTGATTCCACCATTTGATGCAACCACGCGCGTTCTTCACTATCTTGTATATGAGAAAATTCATAAGCTAAAGATTTTGTATAAACGTCTTTTAATCTATGAATTACATCAAGTGCAGTGTGAATACCTTCTGGTGCATCTTGCCATACTGTTTTTGCTGGAATCGCTTTCAAGTCAGCATCGCTCAGTTCGTTCATTGCTTTCTCAAGAAGAGATTGTCCATTAGCAACATCTTCCATCGGATTGATGTGAGCCAACGTATGCCCGAATGAACGAATCTGTTCAACAAGCTGAACGACTTTAAGAATTTTTTCAATGTTCCCTGTGTTTTGAGGAGAAAAATTTGTTGCTGTGTTGTCCCCTGTTACGACATTATCTTGAAACGAAGGAGCTCCAAAAATTTCAAAAAGCTCTTGTAATTCCGGATCAACAGAACCTGCTCCAGTTACGTAAAGATCATACTGCTCAATAACATAACCAAGGTTCGGACCATGGAACTTGGCCCAAGGGTTTGTCGTTGTATTCTTCCTCGTCATTTGTTTAAACCTCCCAATGCATATAATCCTTTTTCCATACAAAAGGTGCATTTTGCTCTTTTCAATAATTGATGAACCAATAATCAATGTAAATGTTTTCTTTACTCTTATGTTATTACAATAATTTACATAATACCAAACACTATTACTTATCTGTTTTGTAAAAAAACATTCACAATAACTTATCACCCAAGTTAATCTTTCATGTTATAAAGTAATTTTACAGAAAAATGGGGTGGATATATTTGGTATACCTACACGAATAACTAAAATTGTTGCATGTAAATATAAGTATAATAATTGGAATGTTTCGATAAAAATGAGTTCGAATTATGTATATTGAAATAATAAGCGCTTTCATTGATATTATACAACAATATAACGGAATATAGTATAAAAAATAAAAAATTATGAATTTATCGTAAACTTTATTTAGATAGTGTTAAATATTGAAAGGAAAGTGAAGGATTTCTACAAAAAAAGTTGCTAAACATAAAAAATGCTTCATAAACAGTTAGTTTCTATAAATATGACGAAAAACACCGTAAAACCAATAACGCATTTCGTGGAATAAAGAGATGAATGAAATATTTTAAAAGGATAAAACAAATAGGGAGATATTAAATTTTAAAAATAGAGAGGAGGAGATATAGTAAAGGTTCATTACAGTGTTCCATATTTCATTTTAAAATAGACGTGCTGAAAATGAAAAAGTTTCTTCTATATAAATAGAGTGAAACAAACTGAAATGCATGTAAAGGAAACTTGACGTAAAGCTTACTTTACATATATACTCGAGATAAGGGAGGAGGGAGAAATTTCCTTGGAAAATAAAATGGTCGAATACCGAAAAAAATTTGGACTATCTCAAGAAAAATTGGCTGAGAAACTTGGAGTTTCCAGACAAACCATCATTTCAATTGAAAAGGGAAAATACGATCCATCACTTCCGTTAGCATTTGAAATAGCAAAAAAATTTCAGACAACGATAGAACATGTATTTATTTATGAAGGAAAAGAAGAGGGGGAATAGGGATGAATTATTCACAAAAGTACTTTTTAATTATGGGAATTATTTTCTGTATTATGAGTGGAACCATGATATTAGCGGGCATAATGACGCATTCCGCACCACCGGCTCCAACGTATACAGTACTTGCGATGATGATTATGTGTTTCTGCTTAAGTTACTTACATCCGCAATTTAAAGAAAAAGATGAGCGAATGAAACTCATTCGTTATAAAGGAATGTTCTTCAGCTTTTTTGCGCTAACGGCATATTACCTTCTTTTCTCTTTCGGTTTAAATCTACACGTAATTACACTATCTGCGGTTGAACTATTAAACATACTAATGGCACTTACGATGAGTACAGTTTTTATCTCATTTGTTGTTTTATCGAAAAGATATTAAGATGGAAGAGAGAAAGGAAGATTAATATATGCAAATGATGTATGCTTTTGGCATTGGGATTGTATTATTTTTAGCCGTATTCTTATTTATTCGGAAAGACGTTCAAGGTGGGACGTTAACGAAACGAGGCTTTTATAAAATGATCGGCTGTTTAGTTGTTATGTTTATAGCGATTATCGTAATGATCGTTTTAATAAATCAGTCACTATAGAATGAACCTTACTTGAGTAAGGTTTTTCTTTTTGATATAAAATCCGAAAATTCCCACTATATCCATTTACTACATATAATGGGTATTATATAATTTAATAAAATGATAGGTAGGGAGCATAGTATATGAATAAAAAAACTATCTTCTTTTTATTAACATGCCTACTACTTATAGCTAGTATTACTTATATAATATGTAACAAACGAGAACAAGTGCCACCGATGTTAGTATGGAAGGATCAAGAATACTATGTTACGAATGAACCTGTCAAAGCAGAAGAAGTCGGGCAAAGGCTCGGAGAAGTAACGAAGAAAATCGAAACGAGTAAAAAAACTACTAAAAATAGAAGGCGCTGTTGCAGAAGAGACGATAGCCTATAAATATAATTCTTCTAAAGGTTTTGGGGAGGAATTAACTCTTACTAGCAAACAAGGAGTAGCTTCTTATGTACAGGGGATTGAGGGATTTTCTTTTAAAAGTGAAAGCATGATAGCTTTACAAGTATACGAAGCGGAAATTACGAAGATTAAGATCCCTGATTATATCCCTGTATTAGGTGACTATGATATAGATGTTAAAGGTGAAATCATACTGGGTGGATATGGTTATAAAATCCGTGCAGGTGAAGAATCAGGATTTTCCGCAACAGCACCTAATGGTTATGGTGGAGGATTCTCATTTAAATTTAAGAAGGAAGAGTGAGGATGGGGTTAAAATGCGTAGAGTCACACAAGTAGTAATATGTATTGCAGCGGTACTATTAATTATACTAGCTATGATAAATGGAGAAACGTGGAAAGATAAAATTGTTATTTCGCTGGCTGTTCTTATATTTACTGGATTTTCTCTAGTGTGGAACTCATTTGTTATAAATCTTATGGAAAAAGTCAATAAAAAAAGGGGGAATAAATAAATGAAACTTTTACCGATTGGAACAGTTGTGAAGCTAGAAGATATAGAACAATTTGTGATGATTATTGGAAGAATGGTTATTTCAGCGGATAATCGTGAGTTCAATTATATAGGTGTTCCTTATCCAGTTGGCTATTTGGGTGAGGAAAAAGTATTATGCTTTAATCACGATAAGATTGTGGAAGAAATGAGAGGGTATATGACTGAGAGTGAATTGGCTCTACGTGAGAAATTAGTAGAATTGTAAAAAGAAACGTAAATCTTAAAGATATGATAGGAGAAAAAAATGGGGAAGGTAATGAGAATTGTTGTAATTATTGGTATCCTTATTCCTCCAGCGTTAATGTGGAGTGCACCTGACATTCCTCTAAATGTTAAACTTCTGTTTACAGGTTTACAACTAACTGTAGGATTCATCGCAGTAGTAGTGTTAGAGGTAATATTTAGAAATCGAAAAAAGAAGAGGGCAAAATAGATATAAACTGTATAGAATGGCAGATAAGAATATTGGTGGTTAATCTTCTCAATAAAAGAAGCTAACAGAAGCAGGGAGAAATCCTTGCTTTATTTTTTGTATAGAATTACTAAGTAGAGTATCGTTAAATTAGGATATCTGAGGGGGATTACTGTAGGTGAAACTGGGAATCTGAGTTAAATAAACAGTAGTCTTAAGAGTTATCTCACTGATTTCAAAGAGTGTAAAAACTATAATTTTAATTACTATACAAACTTAAGTAGCATTTTCTTGTCAGTCCTTTCTCGGTTTTATAGAAACAAAAAAGAGCCAGCTGATTTGCTGACTAGAAGTAGTCCTCTGTTAACTTGTGGTGTCTGATGGAGACCCCCACAGTTTTAGCTTTTGAGAATATCCTCTCAAGCCCTGATACTATTAGGTTTTATGACCCCGGAGAGGCTCGAACTCACGACCTCCACCCTGTCAAGGTGGCGCTCTCCCTGCTGAGCTACGGGATCTTCAAAAATGCGTATGTACCAGCAACTTTAATCTTTATGCTAAAGTAATTATATATAATTGACTGAAATTTTACAATATTTTTATATTAAACTTTTGAAGGGAAAGTAGTTGGAATGGTGCTAGTCGTGTATTAAGGAATATATAAGTAGAGAATGTAATGAAAAGTCGATTCGAATAAAGTGGTTATATTATTTTTTTCGATACCAATCTAAAGGACCTTCATCACTTAAATCAACAAGAAAAGGGAATAAGAAGTGTAAAGGTAAGCTAATAAGTTCTGGCATAGCGTTCAATGTTTTCTTTGATAGATACTGCCTTCCGAAACAATACGGACAATCTTTTTCAAATGTCACGAGTATTGACCATACATCTTTTATTGTCCACTTCGTTTTACAATACGTACAACGCGCCATAGAGTTCCTCCTCACGTTAAGTTTTCTACCATTATATTCCATTCTATTGTACGAAAGTCATTTGTATTTGGTGTGATAAAAGGTAAGTTGTTTTATTTTTATGTGAATTTATTTAGTCATTTATGATCATTTACATATCGTTTGATATTTTTGCAGGATGATAGGTTTTTGGATTCAATATGCAAACTGGCCAATATATCCTTTTTACAATTTACTTAAAATCATGTATAACAGAGATACAAGATTATTTTACCCCGCATTAACGGGCAGTAAGATCCCTGCTCAAAATTCAGCGAAAGCGAAGAAGTTAGGTGGGAGATTAACTGCCCGTAAAAGCCCGATTGGTTCAACTAATAATCCGTGGGAGATGAAGAAAACCCCCACGGATTAAAGTTTCACTTTATAAATATTCAAGAGTAGAGGGAGAATTATTGTAATGGTAAGGAAAACGTTCAAGATGCGTGTATCTAGAAATAGAACGATTTCGATTAATGGATCAATTCTTGATGTGGATGTTACACATGATGAGTTTTTACAAGAGTTTGTTGAGTGGGTCGATTCTAAAGGTTGGTCATTTATGGGGATGACAGATGAGATTACACCTGAGGAAGCTAGTCAAAATTTAATAGATTCATTAATTGATGAGAAGGATAAGAAAGAATAATTCTTTCTTATTTTTTATTGTATATTTATGTTCTTTATCGTAAAAGTATGATATAGTAAAAAACAGTGAATATTCTTCCAATTTAATACAAATTACGTATGGATTGGTAGATTCAGTTTTTAGACTGTGAGAGTATAGGAAAAGGGAGAGTCATATGGTAAATTTTAAGAAAATTTTGGCTTTTATTACCGTTATTTGTTTATTTTTTTTGACACCTATGACGTTACGTGCTGAGACGAATATTGGAGTGAATCCGGAGCAAGTGGCACCACCACCTAAGGAAGGGCCAAATGTTTTTAGTCAGTTTGCAACTACGATTGATGCGAAAACTGGAGATGTTTTGTATGATAAAAACGCACATCATCGTGCATTTCCCGCTAGTATGACGAAAGTATTAACGGCGATTTTACTTATGGAGCATACGAAGCCAGAGGATCAATTTACGTTTTCACAATTAGCATTAGATCAAGAGAAGAGTAATTATCAAATTGAATTTCAACCTGGTGAGACGATTAATAGAAATACTGCGCTTATGATTTTAATGGTACTGAGTGCCAATGATGTGTCGCATGCGATTGCGGAGCGTATTGGGGGAAGTGTTGAGAATTTCGCTCATCTGATGAATGAGAAAGCGAAGCAATTAGGTGCTACAGATAGTCACTTTGTAACGCCAAATGGATTGCATGATCCGAACCATTATACAACGCCATTTGATATGGCTATGATTACGAGAGGCGTACAAAAGTATCCTGAAATTTTGCAAGCAATGAATACGAAAAGAACGACAGTTACGACATCTAGACAGACGGTTTCTATTTTTAACAAGTCTACTTATTTTGAAAACCCATATAGCATTGGTGGAAAGACGGGTTTTACAAATGAAGCGCGCAATACGCTCGTTTTATTAAATGAGAAGGATGGAAATCGTATTATAAATGTAGTGATGGCTTCTCAAAGACCTGAAATTTATGAAGATTTGAAGCAGATGGCGGACTATTCTTTCGGTCAATTTGTGAAGCAAACTGTACTAGATAAACATAGTTGGCACCAAAAGACAACGTATTTAAATAAAAATATTGATAGCGAACTTGAAAAAAGTGCAGAACTTATGCTTAAGAAAGATGAAGGGAAAAACGTGAGGACGATTTTCCGTACAGCTTCATTAGATAAAGATTCTTTGTATCATAAAGGAATTCATCGTGGTGAGGTAGTTGGTGCAGTTGATATTACGAAAAACAATCAAACAATTGCGACGATAAATGTTCTTTCCAAAGAAGATGTTACTTTTGCGATGCCTAAAAAAGATACGGCTACGCCTGAAGTAAACGAATCAAATGTGAAAATAATAAGCATTGGGATAGGTGCCGCTCTATTATTTGGAGCTATTTTATTTGTAGTGCTACGCCGAAATACAACAGGAATGAAATCAGAAGAAAAATAAATTACTAGTTAAAAGGCTGTGAAGAGACTTTGTCACAGTCTTTTTTTATATATTAAAAATAACTAATAATTGTAAATTTTCTTATTGCATTTCCGTTTTGTTCGTTATATTATTTACTTGTGTTCTTGTTAAAGAACGATAGTGAATATTGCATACTTCAAATAATATAAAACAACGGAGAGGGAGAGAGACGATGAAATTAATTTGGAAGGTGATTAGCAACGTTATCTCATTCGTTTTATTTGCGTTGATGGTTTGTTTAGCTTTTATAGTTATTTCTTCAAAAGCGAGTGGTGGTGATCCAACAGTGCTGGGATATCAATTTAAGAGCGTACTTTCAGGATCAATGGAACCAACATTTTTAACAGGATCAATCATTGCAATAGAGCCGACGAAAGATGGTTCTAAATATCAAAAAGGTGATGTTATTACTTTTAAAGAGAAAGATGAAAAAATTATCACCCACCGTATTATCGGTGTGAAAGATATAAATGGAAAAGTAATGTATGAAACAAAAGGGGATAACAACAACGGACCAGACTTAGAACCGGTGCTTGCGGACAATGTTATTGGTAAATATGCGGATATAACAGTACCTTATGCAGGGTATGCATTAAATTATGCGAATTCAAAAGCGGGAGCGGCATTGCTTCTTATTATTCCAGGAGTCTTTTTGCTAGGGTATTCCGCGATTTCTATTTTTAGCGCTATTCGTAGCATTGACGGAGAAAAGAAAGAGAAAAAAGTAGAACAATCCGTCTAGTTATTTTGGTTATACTTTCCGTTTAGGAAGTTGACAAATATATAGATTAAGGGGATATGGACATGACTTTAAAGAAAAAATTAGGGATGGGTATTGCATCAGCAGTATTAGGAGCAGCATTAGTTGGCGGAGGAACATTTGCATTCTTTAGCGATAAAGAAGTATCAAACAATACATTTGCGGCTGGTACGCTTGATTTAGCATTAAATCCATCAACAGTTGTTAATGTATCGAATTTAAAACCTGGTGATACAGTTGAAAAAGAATTTAAATTAGAAAATAAAGGTACATTAGATATTAAAAAAGTTCTATTAAAAACAGACTATAGTGTAGAAGATACGAAGAAAGATAATAAAGATGATTTTGGTAAACATATTAAAGTAACATTCTTAAAAAATGTAGATAAGCATGAGACGATTGTGAAACAAACTACATTAGATAAATTGAAGGGTGATACACTTACAGCAGTAGATAATGATTTAGCTGCTTGGTTCTGGGATGAAAAAGGTATTTCTGCAGGTAAATCTGATAAATTCAAAGTGAAATTTGAATTCGTTGATAATAAAAAAGATCAAAATGAATTCCAAGGTGATAAACTACAATTAACTTGGACGTTTGATGCACAACAAGGCGATGCTGAAGCAAAATAATAAGGACAATAAAAAGAGACTATCAAAAGTGATAGTCTCTTTTTCTGCTAAAAGTGAAATGTAAAAAGAAACATAATTTCTTATATCATTTTATAATTCACTTTATTATAATAAAGATATAGTTCTTGATAAAGAACAAGTTGTTCGATAGGAGAGATTAAAATGCTGAAGCCACCTAGCAATTTCAAAAAGATGCTTATATTGCCATGTTTATGTTCTATTACTTTTTATTTAGGCTCTCAAATGATGACTTATACAGAAGCAGCTTTCGTTCATGAAACGAAAGTAACGGCTACCATTTCTACAGCAAGTATTTTTCCAAAAACAGTTGATCAATTAACAGAACAAGCTAAGCAACATAAGGAAGTTATTTTGCGTGAGTATGAAGGGATGAAATTGAAATTAACCTTTACTTCCATTCAAGAGTTAGAGCAGGTGCTTACTACGTGGAAGCAAGGGCGTGAGAAAATAGTTGCGGAAAGAGAATTGTTACAAAAAGTATATGTATCAATAGAGAGTCCTTATAATCAAGTGCAAGAAGAGTTAAAAAGTAATACAACCGAATCGAATAAGCAAGTATTCTCGTATGTGAATGCGGGCTTCCATATAGTGAAAGACAATTGTGAGTATGTTGATAAAGAGGTAAAGTTACAGGTGATTGATAAACAAATTCAAGATTTTGAGAAGTTACTAGTAGATGAAACAGCAAAACTAGAAGAGGGTAAGAAACAAGAAGAAGCGAAAAAATTAGAAGAGAAGAAGCAAGAAGAAGCGAAAAAGTTAGAAGAGAGTAAGAAACAAGAAGAAGCGAAAAAGTTAGAAGAAAGTAAGAAACAAGAAGAAGCGAAAAAGCTAGAGGAGAGTAAGAAGCAAGAAGAAACAAAAAAGTTAGAAGAGAAGAAGAAACAAGAAGAAGCGAAAAAGCTAGAAGAGAAGAAGAAACAAGAAGAACAGAAAAATAAAGATAGCAAGTAAAATATAGTAACATTCCAGAGCAAATAGGGATCATAAAACAAATAGGTGAGGAGGGCACTATCACTCGCCTATTTTTCGTATCCTTCTCATCTTATTTAGCCACCTAGAGGTAGTTAGATGGATGAGGGATACTAATTAGTGGAGATAGGTCAAGAAATCAACAAAATCTTTTCTTGATTTCTTGATATTTTACTGAAAAATCAAAATAATATTGAGAAATAAAAATAACTGAAAATATTAATAAATATGTGTTGTATTTATATAGGTTTGTTCGTTATAATGAACATAAGGTTTTTAAAAAAGAACAAATATTAGCTAAGCTAATATAGTTTTAGTTACATCTCTTATTTTAAATAAGAGATAGCAATAAAAATATAAAAAACAGCTAGGGGGAATTGATTGTGAGTCTGAAAAAGAAATTAGGTATGGGAGTTGCATCAGCAGCATTGGGGTTATCTTTAATTGGTGGAGGAACATTCGCTTACTTTAGCGATAAAGAAGTATCTAACAATACATTTGCAGCTGGGACGTTAGATCTTACATTAGACCCTAAAACGCTTGTAGATATTAAAGATTTAAAACCAGGGGATTCTATTAAGAAAGAGTTCTTATTAAAGAATAGCGGTACATTAACAATTAAAGACGTTAAACTAGCAACAAAGTATACTGTGAAAGATGCAAAAGGCGATAATGCTGGTGAAGACTTTGGTAAGCACGTTAAAGTGAAATTCCTTTGGAACTGGGATAAACAAAGTGAGCCTGTATATGAAACAACTTTAGCAGATTTACAAAATGCTGATCCAGATCTTTTAGCTAAAGACATCTTTGCTCCTGAGTGGGGAGAAAAGGGTGGATTAGAAGCAGGCACAGAGGATTATCTGTGGGTACAATTTGAATTTGTAGATAATGGGAAAGAACAAAATATCTTCCAAGGTGATTCATTGAATTTAGAATGGACATTCAATGCTAACCAAGAAGCTGGCGAAGAAAAATAATTAAAAAGCGGGGATTCCCCGCTTTTTTTATAAAGAAAAAAGAAGTGCTGGTTGTAAGCACTTCTTTCTATTTATTATTTTTGATCGTGCTTCCATTTTGTAAATTCAAGAAATTCACGAAATTGTTCTTTGGAGACACCTGAGCTCATCGCATCTTTAACGAGTTGTGTCCATTCGGAGTCTAAGTGATTTTCCTTTGCTGTTTCATCATGAAGTAGAGTATCAACTGGAATTTGTAGAACTGCTGCAATTTTTTCAAGAAACTGAATGGAAGGGTTTTTTTGTAAATTTCGTTCTATAGAACTAATGTAAGATTTAGCAACACCAGCTTTTTCGGCAAGTTCAGTTAATGAAATACCTTTTTGTAAGCGAAGGCGTTTTATACGTTCTCCAATCATATTTGCGCACCTTTCTATCAATATGTAGTCGTCTTATGATGTCATTATTATAACATAAACTTCGTTAAAAAGAACAAGCCTATTGAGCCTGACTGGATGGCTTCATACGTTGGAAAAAATGTTCGATATCTTGCAGGGCGATACCAGCATCTAGAGCTTCAAGTATTAAATCAATCCATTCTTGGTCCAGTGCGTCAGTCTTATCTTTGTACAAATGTAATTCCTCCCTAATTATCGGTCATAACTGCTGCTACAGAATATATGATAATGCAATCGCATTTTGTGTTTTATATAGTGAATTATCAAATATTTTGTAGATAAAACAAAGATAAAATCCCCATTAAATTCCCTCTATGGAAATTATAAAGTTTCTGACAAGTATTTTCAATATTTTCAGAAAACATTGTTGAATTGTGATATATTCGTATGCTAACTATGGAATTTTTACAAATATATTAAAAACATTACATAATATGACTAAATATTGAAAAAATATTGAATTTTTAATAAAATTCAATTTGTAATACATATTATTTATTAGGGGAGGCAATAAGGGATGAACAAGAAACCGTTCAAAGTTTTGTCATCAATCGCTTTGACAGCTGTATTAGGTCTTTCGTTCGGAGCTGGTACTCAATCTGCATATGCTGAAACGCCTGTGAATAAGACAGCTACGAGCCCAGTTGATGATCATTTAATTCCAGAAGAACGTTTAGCGGATGCGCTAAAAAAACGTGGGGTAATTGATTCGAAGGCTTCAGAGAAAGAAACAAAGAAAGCTGTCGAAAAATACGTAGAGAACAAAAAGGGTGAAAATCCTGGGAAAGAAGTAACAAATGGGGACCCACTTACGAAAGAAGCATCTGACTTTTTAAAGAAAGTGAAAGATGCAAAAGCAGATACGAAAGAAAAGTTAGACAAACCAGCAACAGGAACACCTGCAGCGACAGGCCCAGTTAAGGGTGGTCTAAATGGTAAAGTACCAACATCTCCAGCAAAGGGAAAAGAATATAACGGTGAAGTTCGTAAAGATAAAGTACTCGTTTTACTTGTAGAGTACGCTGACTTTAAACATAACAATATCGATAAAGAGCCTGGCTATATGTATTCGGAAGACTTTAACAAAGAACATTATGAAAAAATGTTATTCGGTAATGAGCCATTTGCGTTAGAGGATGGAAGCAAAATCGAAACGTTTAAACAATATTATGAAGAGCAATCTGGTGGTAGTTACACAGTAGACGGAACGGTTACAAAATGGTTAACAGTTCCTGGTAAAGCTGCTGATTACGGTGCGGATGCTGCTACAGGTCATGATAATAAAGGACCAAAAGGACCACGTGATTTAGTAAAAGATGCATTAAAAGCAGCTGTAGATAGCGGTATTGATTTATCTGAGTTTGATCAGTTCGATCAATACGATGTAAATGGTGATGGAAATCAAAAGCAACCAGACGGGTTAATTGATCACTTAATGATTATTCATGCAGGTGTTGGACAAGAAGCAGGCGGTGGTAAATTAGGTGACGATGCAATTTGGTCACATCGCTGGACAGTTGGACCAAAACCATTCCCAATTGAAGGTACACAAGCGAAAGTTCCATATTGGGGCGGAAAGATAGCGGCATTCGACTATACAATTGAGCCAGAAGATGGCGCAGTTGGTGTATTCGCGCATGAATATGGTCATGATTTAGGCCTTCCAGATGAGTATGATACAGACTATACTGGTCATGGTGAGCCAATTCAAGCTTGGTCTGTTATGAGTGGCGGAAGCTGGGCTGGTAAGATTGCAGGAACAACGCCAACGAGTTTCTCACCACAAAATAAAGAGTTTTTCCAAAAAACAATTGGTGGTAACTGGGCGAATATCGTAGAAGTAGATTACGAGAAATTAAATAAAGGTATCGGTCTAGCAACATATTTAGACCAAAGTGTTACGAAAACGAACCGTCCAGGTATGATTCGTGTAAACTTACCTGATAAAGATATAAAAACGATTGCTCCAGCATTTGGTAAGCAGTACTACTACAGCACAAAAGGTGACAATCTTCATACAACGTTAGAAACACCATTGTTCGATTTAACGAATGCAACGAATGCGAAATTTGATTTCAAATCGTTATATGAAATTGAAGCAGAGTATGATTTCCTTGAAGTACATGCTGTAACAGAAGATGGGCAAAAAACGCTAATTGAAAAACTTGGTGAGAAAGCAAATAGTGGAAATGCACATTCGACAAATGGAAAATGGGTTGATAAATCATATGATTTAAGCCAATTCAAAGGTAAGAAAGTAAAATTAACATTTGAATACATTACAGATGGTGGTTTAGCATTAAACGGTTTCCTACTTGATAATGCTTCATTAACAGTAGATGGCAAAGTAGTATTCTCTGATGATGCAGAAGGTACACCACAATTTAAACTAGATGGTTTCGCAGTTTCTAACGGAACTGAGAAGAAAAAACATAACTACTATGTAGAGTGGAGAAATCATACTGGATCAGATAGCGCATTGAAATTTGCTCGCGGTCCAGAATATAACTCTGGTATGGTTGTATGGTATGCAGACTCAGCTTACACAGATAACTGGGTTGGTTTACATCCAGGACATGGTTTCCTTGGTGTAGTTGACTCTCATCCAGAAGCAATTGTAGGAACTTTAAATGGTAAACCGACAATTGACAGTAGTACACGATTCCAAATCGCTGATGCGGCGTTCTCATTCGATAAAACGCCAGCATGGAAAGTTGTATCTCCAACTCGTGGAACGTATACGTATAACGGCTTAGCAGGTGTGTCGAAGTTTGATGATTCAAAAACGTATATTAATCAACAGATTCCAGATGCAGGACGTATTTTACCGAACCTTGGCCTAAAGTTTGAAGTAGTAGGACAAGCTGATGATAATTCTGCAGGTGCTGTTCGCTTATATCGTTAATACAGTAAAACTACCGAGAGATTTTCTTTCGGTAGTTTTTTTGTGAGCAATGAATTTTATATAAAAGAAGAAATTATATATAATGTAACTTTACGAATAGAAATTTATTATATATGAAGTCTATATAAATAATGAAAGAATTGGATAAAAATAGTGGGAGAAGGTGAATGAATGAGTGTTTCTTCTATTGTAAATAAACAAAAAGCATATTTTTATAATGGCCATACAAGAAGTGTAGAAGTGAGAAAGAATAATTTGAAGAAGCTTTATGAAGGCATTCAGCGTTTTGAAGAAGAAATATTTCAGGCATTGAAATTAGATTTAAATAAGTCAGTTCATGAGTCGTTTACAACGGAAGTTGGATATGTATTAAAAGAAATTTCCTTTCAATTGAAGCATATTTCATCGTGGAGTAAACCGAAGCGGGTTCGAACAGCACTCACTCATTTTGGATCAAAGGGGAAAGTAGTTCCTGAACCGTACGGTGTGACACTTATTATTGCACCATGGAACTATCCATTTCAATTAGCAATTGCACCTCTTGTAGGAGCGTTGGCGGCTGGAAATACAATTGTTTTAAAGCCATCAGAGTTAACGCCAAACGTTTCCAAAGTGCTTACGAGGATGTTAGAGGAATTATTCCAAGAAGAGCTTGTAGCGGTAGTAGAAGGCGGTGTAGAAAAGAGTACGGAATTGTTAAAGGAACCGTTTGATTATATTTTCTTTACAGGTAGTGTCGGTGTTGGAAAAGTTGTGATGGAAGCAGCGGCGAAACGGTTGACGCCACTCACGTTAGAACTTGGGGGAAAAAGCCCATGTATTGTACATAAAGATGCAAAAATAGATGTAACAGCAAGACGAATTGTGTGGGGGAAGTTTTTAAATGCAGGGCAAACGTGTGTAGCACCTGATTATATGTATGTGCATGCTTCGGTGAAAGAACAGTTAATCGAGGCATTACGACACGAAATTGCGGAGCAGTATGGAAAAGATTCACTAAACAATGACAATTATGTACGAATTGTGACTGAACGTCATTTTGAACGTTTATGTGCATTTTTGAAAGATGGTAAAACGGTAATCGGCGGGAACTATAAAAAAGAAACTTTACATATAGAACCAACAGTGTTAACAAATGTTACATGGCAAAGTACTGTTATGGAAGATGAAATTTTTGGTCCGATTTTACCAATTGTAGAATACGACAACATAGAAGAGGTAATTGGAACAATTCAGCAACAACCAAAGCCGTTAGCGTTATATGTATTTTCTGAAGATAAAGAAGTACAAAAGAAAGTGACGAGTAATATTTCATATGGCGGAGGCTGTATTAATGATGTTGTCTATCATCTTGCAACGCCATATTTACCTTTTGGTGGTGTTGGAAGTAGTGGATTAGGTAGTTATCATGGGGAAGAAAGTTTTCGGACTTTTTCACATTATAAAAGCATTTTAGCCCAATCTACGGCATTCGATATGAAAATTCGTTACTCTTCTACAAAAAGTGCTTTAAAATTCATACGAAAGTTGTTAAAATGATGATGGTGTTTATCAGTAGGCGTAGCCGTATGATAATAGCCCCTTCGCAATGGAAGGGGTTTTTCTGTTCGACATATGTATCATGCAAAAATGAATCAAACATACTACATAAAGAATAGAAGAGAACGCTGCTAAACAACCATTTTTGTTTGGATCGAAACAAAAAATAGTCTATAGAACATAAATATTTATTCATGAATATAAAAATTAAAATTTAAGGTAGATAGGACGGGAAAATGAAAAAGATTATTAAAGTTGAAGCAGTAGAAAAACATTTTGGAAATCAAGTGATTATCCCACCTCTTTCTTTAGACATTAAAGAAGGGGAATTTTTAACGATTTTAGGGCCGAGTGGTTGCGGGAAAACAACGTTACTTCGCATGATCGCAGGTTTTGAAACGCCAACTAAAGGGAATCTTTTATTAGATGATGAAAAGATTAACGATTTGCCACCATATAAGCGTCATATGAACTTAGTGTTCCAACATTATGCGCTATTCCCACATATGAATGTGGAGAAAAATATTTGTTTCGGTATGAAAATGCAGAAAGTACCGGCAGCAGAGCAGAAAGAGCGTGCTGAAGAGGCAATGCGTTTAACGCAGTTACTTGAGTTCCGTAATCGTAAACCTGCAAAGCTTTCTGGTGGACAGCAACAGCGTGTAGCAATTGCGAGAGCGATTGTAAATAACCCGCGTGTATTATTACTAGATGAGCCACTTGGGGCGTTAGACTTTAAGTTAAGAAAAGATTTGCAACGTGAATTAAAAAACTTACAACGTAATTTAGGAATTACATTCATATACGTAACGCACGATCAAGAAGAAGCGATGAGCATGAGTGATCGTATTGTCGTTATGAATAAAGGACATATTGAGCAAATTGGAACGCCGAAAGAAATTTACAATAAGCCGAAAACAATGTTCGTTGCGACATTTATCGGTGAAAATAATATTGTGAAAAACGGGGAAGGCTATGTAGCAATTCGCCCTGAAAACGTAAAGGTACGTTCGGTTGAAGAGCCGATTTTAAAAGAATACCATCTTGGACATATTGAAGACGTTGAGTTTGTTGGAAATATGGAAAAGCTGTATGTACGTGACGAGAAAACATCAGAATTACTAATGGCATATCAAACTGCTGAAGAAGCAGCGCAGTGGAGCATTGGAGATAATGTATACGTAGGCTGGGAGCAAGAGGACGAGGTGACCTTAAATTGAAAAAAGGGAAATTACTCGCACTACCGACAGTCGCGTGGCTGTTAATCTTCTTCCTAATTCCCCTTCTGTTTGTATTGGCATTTGCCTTTATGCAGCGCGGGGCATATGGAACAGTGGAAATGCAATTTACGTTAGAGAATATAGCTCGTGTGTTTGATCCACTATACATGGGAACGTTATGGGAAACTGTTAAGATTGCAGTTATTACAACAGTAATCTGTTTAGTAATTGGTTATCCATTTGCTTATACAATTACAATTGTTGATCGCAAATACCGTTCCATTCTTTTATTATTGGCAACGATCCCGTTTTGGATTAACTTCCTTGTTCGTTCATACGCATGGATTGTTATTTTACGTTCACAAGGTCTTGTAAACACATTGCTATTGAAACTAGGTATTATAAGTGAACCTTTAAATTTACTATATAACACACCTTCTGTAATACTCGGAATGGTCTATTCTTTATTACCATTTATGATTTTACCGGTGTATGCAGCGATTGAGCAGCTTGATAAGCGTAAGCTAGAAGCAGCTTATGATTTAGGAGCAACACCAGCAAAGGCATTTTGGAATGTAACAGTACCAATGACGATGTCAGGGATTGCTACTGGTTCTATTTTAGTGTTTGTTTCTTCTATCGGAATGTTTGTTGTATCAGACGTTATGGGTGGATCGAAAGTAGCATTAATCGGAAACGTAATTCAAAATCAATTCTTAGGAGCGCGTGACTGGCCGTTTGGATCTGCGTTATCTATGATTGTTGTTCTATTCTCTGTTCTGTTAATTTACTTATATTATCGTGCAACGAAAGTATATAAATATGATGGAAACGGAGGGGAATAGGCAAAGATGAAGAAGTTTTTAGTTTCTTATTCTTGGTTAATTTTATTGTTCTTGTATTTTCCAATGATGGTTTTAATGGTATATTCCTTCAATGATTCTCGCATTAATGCGGAATGGGAAGGTTTTACATTCCATTGGTATACAGATTTATTTCAAAAGCAAGATGTTATTGATGCGTTTGTAAATAGTATGACGATTGCGATCGTAACGACGGTTGTAACGACAGTTCTTGGTGTGATTTTCGCGATTGCATTACATCGTTATAAATATCGTTATGAAGGGGCTATTAACGGTCTTGTGTATTTACCAATTTTAATTCCTGATATTTTAATGGGATTATCTTTACTTATCTTATTTAGTCAATTAGGTATGGAGCTTGGCAAAACAACAATTATTATTGCGCACATTACATTTAGTATTTCATTTGTTGTCGTTATTTTAGCAGCACGTCTTTCTGGAATGGGACGTGATTTAGAAGAGGCTGCCAATGATTTAGGAGCAACGCCGTGGCAAACATTTCGTTATGTAACGTTCCCGGCAATTGCACCAGGAGTTGTTTCAGCCGCATTATTAACATTCACATTATCAATTGATGATTTTGTAATTAGTTTCTTCGTATCAGGACCAGGATCAACAACATTGCCATTATACATTTACAGTATGGTTAAGCGCGGAGTATCACCAGAAATTAATGCACTTTCTACAATTTTAATTGTGGCTATCGTAGGATTAATGGTTCTATCTGAAATCTTCCGTAACAAAGGTGCAGATGGTGAAGAAAACTCTGGAGGACACCTTCCTTTATAATACGAACGATATAGAAAGTACGAGGAGGTAATAAACCGATGAAATTAATAAAAAGATTAGCCGGCGCAGCAATTAGCTTTAGCCTTGTTGCTGGTGTACTTGCTGGTTGTGGTGAAAAGAAAGAAGAGTTAAATATTTATAGCTGGGCTGACAATTTTGATGAGCAAGTGCTAAGAGATTTTGAAAAGAAATATAACGTGAAAGTTAACTATGATAAGTATGCAAGTAATGAAGAAATGCTTGCGAAATTACAAGCAGGTGGCGCGAAGTATGATTTAATTCAGCCGTCTGATTACATGGTTAAAACAATGGCGAAAATGGATTTATTAGCGCCGTTAGACAAAAAGAATATCCCGAATATCGAAAATATGGTTTCTAACTTCAAAACACCGGCGTTTGATCCAGAGAATAAATATTCTTTAGTATATACTTGGGGTGTAACAGGTATTGCATACAATAAAAAGTATGTGAAAGAAGCTCCTACAAGCTGGGCTGACCTATGGAATGAAAAATATAAAGGGCATGTAACTTTATTAAATGATTCTCGTGAAGTGTTAGGAATGGGTCTTAAAAAGCATGGATTCTCAAACAGCACGAAAGACGATACACAGTTAAAGACAGCAGCAGATGATTTAAAGAAGCTGCTTCCAAACTTATTAGCATTTGATACAGATAATATTAAACAAAAATTCATTACAGAAGATGCTTGGATCGGAACAGTTTGGTCTGGAGATGCAGCATTTATCGCAAAAGATAATAAAGATGTAGAGTACGTTGTACCAAAAGAAGGCGGCACAATTTGGGCTGATACGTTA
This sequence comes from Bacillus sp. IBL03825, assembly GCF_024712505.1. Lineage (NCBI taxonomy): Bacteria > Bacillati > Bacillota > Bacilli > Caryophanales > Bacillaceae > Bacillus > Bacillus sp. IBL03825. The sequence continues at coordinate 1,268,209 of NZ_JAMXKE010000001.1, forward strand.
GCAATTCCAAAAGGTGCGAAAAACAAAGAGCTTGCAGAGAAGTTTATGAACTACTTATTAGATGAAAAAGTAAGTGTGAAAAACTACGAGTCAATTGGATACAGTAATCCTAATGAAAAAGCTCATCCTCTTCATAGTAAAGAATATCGTGATAATCATATGATCTTCTTAACGAAAGAAGAATTAGATCGTACGGAATGGCTTGTTGATGTAGACGATAAGCTAAAAGACTATGATCGTTACTGGACAGAGTTAAAAACAAAAGGTAAATAAGTAAGGAAATGCGGTTTCTAAAGTAGAAATCGCATTTTTTCATAGTAGGAGGAAATCGCTTGAAAAAGAAGTTGCAACAATATGAGGTAGTATGTATCGTTTTATTACTTGCTGTATTTGGCATTGTTGCTTGGCGCGTACATGCGGGTGGCGTTACAGTGATGGATACATATGTCCGAGCATTAGTAACAGGATTACAAACAGAAGGTTCGCTTACATTTTTTTCACACTATACAAAATTAGGTTCTGCTATCGGGATTGTAACTACGCTGGCTATAAGTTTACTTGTTTTTTGGAGAAAACGTTATTATGCTGCGATGATCGTGTATCCAATGGGCATTTTAATAACACATCTTGTTAATAAAGGGATAAAAGAAATTGTGAAAAGAGAGCGTCCGTCGTTAAATGAAGCGTTGGATGCGCTTGGATATAGCTTCCCTAGTGGGCATGCAATGTTATCTATTATGACATTCGGATTTCTTGCTTATATCATTGCGGCAAATTTGAAGAGTGTAACGGGGAAATATGTTATAACGATTTTGATGGGAATCGTAATTGTATCGATTGGATTAAGTAGAGTTATTTTAAATGTACATTATCCAACTGATATTTTAGCTGGTTATTGCGTAGGTGGTATTTTGTTAATTATAGCGATTTACTGTCATCGTTTACTTACCGAGAGATTGGGGCTTAATAAAGAGAGATAAAAAAACGTCTAGAAAAACTATCATTATAGTGTTTCTAGACGTTTTTTGTTTGTACGAAGATGTGATACAGTATAAATGACAATTGAATTATTTAAAGTAGGTGAAAATGTGTGAAGACAAATGTACATAAAGTAGATAAGTGGGGGAAGTTAGGAGCTTTTTTGTATCAGTTTCGTTATACAGTAATTGTAGCATTACTATTGCTTGCGATCGCACTTGGTATTTTTGCTCCAAAGCTACCAGGAGTATTAGGTGGTGACGGTTTCCAAACGGAAGGGGACTATCAAAAAACGAAAGAAATTTTAGATAAAGATTTTAAGAGGTCTCAAGATACACTTTTACTCGTTTTTGAAAAAAATAAGGGTGCTTCACATGAGGAATTTCAAAAGCAAGTAGAGGGAATTGTAAAAAATGTACAAGAGAAAGAGACATATGAATCTTTCCATCACCCAGTGCAAAATAAAGAAATGTTACAAGATGATATCGGCTATGCGACAATTTTATTTTCCGGGAAAACAAATAAGGAACGAATGGAAAAGACATTACAATTTGCTGATAAAATCGAAAAGGAAAGTAATGCAGCGTTAAAAGTAACGCCTACAGGGTTTCCAAAAATTAATAAAGAGATTAATGAAAGAACGCAAAATGATTTAAAAGTAGCAGAGATGATTGGGTTACCGATTGCATTTCTCGTATTACTATTTTCATTTGGTAGCCTTTTAGCATCTATTTTACCAATTGTAAATGGGGCACTTAGTGTTATTAGTACGATGGGCATATTATACTTTATAGGTAGTGATAAGGAACTATCTATCTTTGTGTTAAATGTTGCACCGATGATTGGACTTGCGCTATCTATTGATTTTGCACTATTATTTGTAAATCGCTTTCGAGAGGAAGTTGCAAAGCGAACGGTAAAAGAAGCGATAGCAATTACATATCAAACAGCAGGGCGCGCTATCGTATTTTCAGGATTATGTGTATTTGTTGGATTATCCGGCTTGTTTTTCTTTAAAATCGATTATATTCAGTCTGTCGCAATTAGTGGAATGATTGTTGTGATTATGAGTATTTTATTCTCACTCACACTTCTTCCAGCGTTATTGTCATTAATTGGGAAACGAATATTAAAAAAGAATCAAGTAGCGCATACGCCGGCAAAGGCGTGGCGTAAGTTTGCACAATTTGTAATGAAACATCCAATTGCGATGATTATTGTTGTTACAACATTTATTGTTATTTGCTTATTACCGTTACGTACAGCTAATTTGCAGTTCCCTGACGTAGAAGCTCTACCTAAACAAAGTGATACAAGAATTGCATATGATAAGTACGAAGAGGCATTTAATAAAACGGCAAAAAAACATGCTGATGTTACGTTAGTGGTAGAGACGAAAAAAGATATGAAAGAAAAAGAAAGTTTACAAAAGATAGAAGAAGTCGTTCAAAAGTTAAAAGATGATAAGAAAGTATATGAAGTGAGAAGCTTATACGACGGGTTAACTGGTATGAAAGCAGATCAAGTTGCTGGAATGTTAGAGTCGCCAGAAGCTGCGAAACTAGCTCCTATATTTGAAGCATATACGAAAGGAAATAAGACGACGATAGAAATCTTTTTGAAAACAAAACCACGTACTGAAACTGCTAAACAGTGGGTTCGTAATTTTAAACAAAATTATAAAGAAACAGATGTTACGTATTATTTAGGTGGGATGACGACGTTCCAACAAGAGTTAGAAGATGAAATTAAAGATAAAGTTGCAATTGGTATGTCTGTTATATTTGGATCTACCTTTGTTATATTATTATTTGCATTCCAATCTATACTCATTCCGATTAAGGCGATTATTATGAATATACTTAGTTTAAGTGCAACAATAGGAATTGTTGTTTGGTTATTTGAAGGTGGGCATTTTGGTTTAGAAGCGAGTCCTGTTCTATTTGTCTTACCAATCTTCATTTTCGGTCTCGTATTTGGGCTTAGCATGGATTATGAAGTCTTTCTTATTTCACGTATCCATGAACTGTATGAAGAAACAGGAGATAACGATCAAGCGACGTTAGAAGGACTTGTGTCAACAAGTAGAATCATTACATCAGCTGCGTTAATTATGATTGTTGTAACTGGTGCGTTTGCCTTTACTGATATTTTACCAGTACGGCAAATGGGGCTTGGCGTTGCATTAGCGATATTCCTTGATGCGACAATTATTCGTCTTATGCTTGTACCAAGTTTAATGAAATTGTTTGGAGACTGGAACTGGTGGTTACCATTTCGAAAGAAAAGAGAAAAATCATCGTAAAAAATACTCATCTTATAGATGAGTATTTTTTTATGAATAGCAAGACCTACATTTTGCAAATAGTATGTGATAAGAACATTACATATAAGTAGGTGAAGGCAATGTTTCGTTATTTTAAGTTTAAGCTAAATGATACAGTACAGTTTGCAGAAAACGATGGGCATATGTATCGCATTGTCGGTTATCGGTTAGAAAAAGGATTTTATCCAAAAGATGAATGGACTCATATTATTTATGAATTGCTGAGAGATTTTGATGGGTATACGATGGATGCGGAAGAGGAGGAACTTGTAAAGGTCATTCAAGTAGAGGATGAGTATTACAAAATACAAGAAGTATCGGGCTATCGTTATCCAGTAAAAATGAAGCAAAAACAACAAGTGATGAAAGTAGAAAAAATTGATGACTTATTAGATACGTATAATGATTATAAAAGATTGGCGGATTTCTTTAAAGATTTATCGTATGAGCAAAAAGCGGAAGAAGTATTGCAGGAAATGAAACGGCGTAGAGCGTGAGGGGGACAGTCTACTATAAGACTGTCCTCTATTTTTGACGGTGCATCAAATTGTGTTTTCCGTTACAATGAGAGAATCAATAGAAATAAGGTGATACAGTATGGAAACGAAGAAGAAGGGCGAATGGTGCGAAATTACTGTTCCAGCGAAATGGAATGGCATAAGTATTGATTCGTTATTAAAAATAGAATGGGAAATACCGAAAAAGTTGTTACATCAGCTTCGTATGGAAAAAGGTATTACCGTTAACGGAGAACAGAGAAGATGGAATGAGCTTTTAAAAGAAGGCGATAAGTTACAAGTGCATATGTTTATGGAAGAAGAATACGATGTAGAGCCTGAATATGGTGAATTAGATGTAGTATATGAAGACGATCACGTACTCATCGTAAATAAGCCTGAGAAGATGGATACGCATCCTGCGGAAAAAGGTGGAACGGGAACACTTGCAAACCTTGTTGCTTTTCATTTTCAAATGCAAGGTGTAGAGACGAAGATTCGTCATATTCATCGGTTAGATAAAGATACGACAGGTGGTGTCGTGTTTGCTAAGCATAGAATTGCTGGTGCAATTATGGATCGTTTATTAATGGAACGAAAAATTAAAAGAACATATGCAGCGCTTGTGGAAGGGAAAGTAAAAGGTAAGCAAGGAACAATTGACGCAGCTATTGGAAGAGATCGCCATCATGCGACGAGACGACGTGTTTCTCCAAAGGGGGACCAAGCAATCACATATTATAAAGTAGAGAAGTATTTTAAAAAACAAAATGCTACGTTCGTAACGTTACAATTAGAAACAGGTAGAACACATCAAATTCGTGTTCATATGAGCTATCATGGTAATCCATTAGTTGGAGATGTATTATACGGTGGACAAACGAAATATATATCCAGGCAAGCATTACATGCGATGAAAATTCATTTCTTGCATCCAATTACGAAAGAAGAGATCGAAGTGGATGTACCATTTCCGACAAAATTAAATAATACAATGAAAGAATTTCAAAGAATGAATGCATAAAGTGTAAGTTTAAATTTGAGAAAAATAGATTCTTGCAGGAATTTCTCTAAAAGAAGCGAAGCCGTTAAGAGAAAAGAGAGGTGAGAATTACTTGGTCAAATATAAATATATACTAGGAATATTTTTCGCTTGTCTTTTAGTTACTCTATGCCTCTATTCATACTTACCAAACCTTATGGCAGTACATTGGAATGAAAATGGTGAGCCAAACGAGTTTATGAGTAAACAAGTTGTTATAGCATTTATTCCTTGTCTTATTATTTTTTTACATGGATTCGTGTATATTATTTCACATTATGTATATAAGCTTAATGAAGGCGAGCATGTCATTATAAGTGGATTTCTAAAGACGATTACTTTATTTATGTTGTTTATCCATCTGCTCATTCTCTTTATTAATTTTGGAAGCATGATATCCTTTCAGACAGGACTAACAATTGGAATTAGTTTGTTTCTTTTTATGCTTAGTAAAGGATTTAAAAAAGTTAAGAGTACGGAAAAGGACCCAGTCAAATTACAAAAAATTCGTTTAGTGAGTAGGCGGATTTTTCAAGTGATGGCATGTAGTATATGGTTTTCCTTGTTTTTGAACTTGAAATGGGGATTTTATGTGTTACTTAGTGTAATAAGTTGTGGCTCTATTTTGTTTATGTTCTACATATTGTACTCATACATAATAGAAAGTTATGAAACGTAAAAAGAGTCTTCTCATTATGAGAAGACTCTTTTAATCTATTTACTTCGTAATAAATTGTTGTGTCCAGTAGTTGCCGCTTTCTACATAGCCAACACCGATGTGAGTGAAGCCGTTATTTAAGATATTTGCACGGTGTCCAGCACTGTTCATCCAAGCTTGTACTACCTCTTCAGGTGTACGTTGGCCTTGAGCGATATTTTCACCTGCAGATGTATAAGAAATACCAAATTTCTTCATCATGTCAAATGGAGACCCATATGTAGGGCTGTTATGATCAAAGTAGTTATTCTTCTGCATATCTTCAGATTTAACACGTGCTACTTTGCTTAATTCAGTATCGATTTTTAGTGCTGGTAAGCCTTGTTTTGCACGTTCAGCGTTTGTTAATTCAACAACACGTTGTTCGAATTCGCTTAAAGATTTTGCTTCTTCAGCATGCTTTTGCTCAGCAGGTTTTTGTTCAGTAGGTTTTTGAGTATTGTTGTTTTCAGCTGGTTTTTGAGCTTCTGGTTTTTGAACTTCTTCAGCAGGCTTTTGCTCAACTGGTTTTTGCTCAGCAGGCTTTTGAGTTTCTGGCTTAGCTGTTGGTTGCTCAGTTACAACATTTTCAGTTGGTTGTTGACCAGGAATGAAGCAGTTTGGTTGGAAATTTCCTTGTTGCCATTGTGCTAATGACTCAACGCCCATAGATTGTAAGAATGCTTGTAATTCTTGTTGGTTCATTTGCTTCATCATCACTTTTGAATGCTGAATATTTTGAACCTTTATGTTAGATGGTTGTACAGTTGCAGCTTGTGCATCTAAAGATGATACTCCTAAAGTAAGAGCTGTTGCAGCAGCTACAGATAATAAAACACGCTTTTTCATGATGTGTGTCCCCCTATATAAAGTTTTAATTTGTTTTCACACGATTTGTTTTGACAGCCTGTCTGACTGACAAATTCATCGTAGCATACAATTTGTGAGAAAAAAGATGGAAAAAAATTCATAGACTTTAAAATTACCTAATTTATCCTAATTGAAGAAAAGGGAAAAAATAAGAGAAACATAGAGTATAAAAGGAATTTTCAGCATTTTTATACTTCGTTTTAAGAGGGGGTTTTTGGATAAATGTACCTATATTGAAAATGAAGAATCCTATTGTATCAATGATTTGAGCGTTTTTTCGAGGAATATACTGGATTGATTTTTACACAACTGTAATGTTTCTGTTGTTCTTTTTTATAATAAAGTAACATATTCTTAATCTTGTAGCGGACAAAAAAGCGGCTATCTCTTTACATAGACGAAGGAGATAGCCGTTTTCCTATTATTACGTATGTTACGAGTTATTACGAGTTGGTTTCAATTGCTTCTAATAATAAATCTACAATGTGAATTCCTCTCATTTTATGAGAAAGTCCTTCTCGTTCAATGCCTAATTTCATTTGTAGTAGGCAACCTGGGTTTGCAGTAACAATAGTTGCTGCTTCTGTTTCATGTACACAGTCCATTTTATAATCTAGAAATTCCATGGATAGTTCTGAATGAACAATATTGTAAATACCAGCAGAACCACAGCAGCGATCCGCATCTTTCATTTCACAGTATGTTGCGCCTTGAATTGCTTCTAGTAACATACGAGGTTCTGAAGATGTTCGCATAACATTTCGTAAATGACAAGAGTCTTGATACGTAATAATTTGCGATGGAAGTCGTAAGTCATTCCGTTTATGGAAATCTAGTTCTACTAGAATAGCAGTAATATCTTTAATTTTAGAAACAAACTGCTTTGCGCGTTCAGCCCACTGTGGATCATCTTTTAAAAGATGATCGTAGTCTACGAGGTAAGCTCCGCAACCACCTGCATTCGTAATAATATAGTCGATGTTTAAATCTTCGAATGCTTTTATATTTCGTTTCGCTAATTCTTTCGCTCCACTCTTTTCACCAGCATGCCCATGTAATGCACCGCAGCAACTTTGTGTTTTCGGAATAACGATATCACAACCAGCTAACTGAAGAAGTTTCATCGTTGCGTTATTTGTTTCTAAAAACATCGTATCCATTAAACAGCCTGTGAAGAATGCAACTTGTTTCTTCTTCGTACTTTCAGCAGGTAAAAATGCAGGACGATCTTTCATTGCTTTCATTTTAGGGACTTTTGGTAAAACAAGATCCATCGTTGCAAGTGTTTCAGGGAATAACTTCATAATCCCTGTTTTATGTGTTAGCGTTTGTAAACCAGAACGCTGATAAAATCCGATTAACCCTGTTAATGTTCTCATTCGATTTTGATGCGGGAAGAGCCCTTCAAAAACGACTTTACGAACGGCTCTCACTGGCATCGAGAACTTTTTATTTTGATTTATAATATCACGAGTTTCTTCTAATAAATGTCCATAATTTACACCAGATGGACAAACAGGTTCACAAGCACGGCAGCCAAGGCAAACATTCAATGTATTTTCAACATCTTCATCTGGCTCAATTAAACCGTCAACGACCGCTTTCATTAATGCGATACGTCCTCGTGGTGAATGTGATTCTTTATATCCAGATTGGATGTAAGTAGGGCAAGTTGGTAAGCAGAAACCGCATCGCATACAGTTTAGTAGTTCATCTTCACTTAATCGTTCTTTAAATTCCTTTTGAATGTTTTCTTTATTTAATGTTGTCATCGCTCAACCACCACTCTTTTGCGAGTGTCTTTCGCGAACATCTTGCCTGGATTCATAATGTTATTTGGATCGAAGGCTTGTTTAATTCCTTGCATAGCAGCAATACCTTCTTTACCTAATTTCATTTCTAAATACGGAGCTTTCATCGCACCAACACCATGCTCACCAGTAATCGTGCCGCCAAGTTCAATTGCTTTTTCAAATATTTCAGCAAAAGCTTGTTCAGCCCTGTGCATTTCTTCTTCATTACGAGCATCTGTCATACAAGTTGGGTGTAGGTTGCCATCACCAGCATGCCCAAACGTACAAATAGGAATGTTATATTTTTTTGCAATTGCATTAATCGCTTCAACCATTGGAGCTATTTGTGAGCGTGGTACCGTTGCATCTTCTAGTATTGTAGTAGGTTTTAATCTTGCAAGTGCTGATAGTGCACTACGGCGAGCTGTCCGAAGCGCATCTGCTTCCGCTTCATTTTTTGCAATGCGAACATCGACTGCATTCATAGAGCGGCAAACGTTAGCCATTTTTTCAATATCTCGATTGACAACTTCAGGCGGACCGTCTTGTTCGATTAATAAAATTGCTTTTACATCAGTTGGTAAACCGATTTGTGCAAACTCTTCTACTACTTCAATTGTCGGCTGGTCTAAAAACTCAAGTGTTGCTGGAATGATTTTATTTGCAATAATAGAAGAAACAGCATGTGCAGCTTCATTAATATCTTCATATAGTGCAAGCATCGTTTTCTTCGTTTCAGGCATAGGAACAAGTTTTAATATCGCTTCTGTTACGACGCCAAGTGTACCTTCAGAACCGATAAATAAACGAGTTAAATCGTAACCAGCTACATCTTTTGCTAATTTACCGCCAGTGCAAATAATATCGCCATTTGGTAAGACAAGTTCAAGACCCATCACATAATCACGTGTTACGCCATATTTTAATCCGCGTAAGCCACCTGAGTTTTCATTAATGTTACCGCCGATTGTAGAAATTTTCATCGAGCTTGGATCAGGTGGATAAAATAAACCTTTTTCTTCTACTGCTTTAATAATATCAAGTGTAATTACACCAGCTTGTACAGTAATTGTTAAATTCTCTTCATCAATTTCTAAAATGTTATTCATATGGCGGAAGATAAGGACGATACCGCCTTCAAGTGGACATGTCCCCGCGCAAAGGTTTGTTCCAGAACCACGAACATATACAGGAATGTTGTGAGTGTTACATATTTTTAACACTTCAGCTACTTCATTTGTATTACGAGGAGCAATGACTGCATCAGGCATTGCTTGGAAGTTTGGAGTGGCATCATAACTATACGTTAAACGCCCCATATTGGATGTATCTACATTATCTTCGCCAACAATGGATACGAATGAATGAATAATTTGCTTTTCTAACATTGGAAATCCCCCTCAAACTGTTAACGTATTTAGTTATCATAAAAAACGTTGTAACAGTGCTTTCATTATAATGATAAAAAAATTGGGGGATTCTTTCTATGTATAATCATCTAAGGATTAATCTAATTTATCATTATTTTTTGTATGATTATCTAATAAGAGGAGCGAGAAGTATAAAATGTTTAAGTCTTTGAATTGTTTCGGGTCAAGTTCTGTATGCTCCTCAATCTTTTTAAGTCTGTAATGCAATGTGTTAATGTGTATATGTAATTGTTCAGCTGTTTGTTTATAGGATTGGTTATAATCAATAAATAAGCGTAAAGTGTGCATAAGCTCAGGAGATGATAGTAAGTTTTCGATGGTGCGCCTTAGAAACTGTTCCCGCGTTTCAGCAGAAATATCTTGTAAGCACATTTCTAAACGTAAATCTTCATTAAATACAATTTTTTTCGTTTCAAGTGATACGGAAAGAGCTTGTAATGCTTGCTCGTACGATAAGTTCATATTGCTTGGTGTAACGGATTGTCCAATCCCAATATATAAAGGAATAGAAAACGAATTTTCACAGTCTTGTTTTAATCTTTTTAAAAATTGATACGTTTGCTCTTTGGAGTTTGTGGCTGTAAATAAAATGAATCGATCATTTCCCCAACGAACAAATAGATGCTCCTTTGTTAATAGATTGCGTACGTGTTGCCAAATCTTACGCTGAAGCATCGTGTCATTTTGATCGATAGAGAACAAAATAAGTTGTTTCTTCTTATATAAATCAATACCAAGTGTTTTTGCACGATCGAGAAAGCTTGAAGACCAGTCTGTATTTTGAAGCCAATCAAAGACAAATGCTTCATAAGAACGGTGTTCAAGTTCTAGTTGTTCTAAAAAGTAGTTTTCGTGAATGAGTAGTTCGGTCATTTTACGTAATATTTCCCCGTATTGTGAAATGTTTTCAGGTTCGCCTGTAATTCCAATGACACCAATTACTTCGTCATGAAATAGTAAGGGGAGGTTCATACCCGCCTTTACGCCTTGCAAACGTCGTTCATCTTCTTTTGTAATAATGACAGTTTTCTTTTGTTTCGCGCATCGGAGTGCACCTTCATGAAATTGGCCGATTCTTTCTACATCTGTACTCGCGATAATAACACCTTGTATATTAATGATAATAATATTTTCTTTAATTAGTCTGCGTACTTCTCGTACAATTTTATTCGCTAAATCAGGAAAAAGCATAATTTGCACACCTCAAATTCTATTTGTTGTACATTATATATGTAAATGCAGTAAGAAAGGGAAATTTCACACTTTCCACACATTTATTTGTTATTTTACAATTATAACGAAATCATCCGAAGATGGAGGGAATCTTTTGAGAAAGTATGTTTTTCTTCTCTGTTTTTTATTTCTATTAGTAGGGTGTCAAGGAAGTTCATATACACCGATTGCTAAAGAGAAAAGTGTTATTATAACAACGAATATAAAAGAAGGTAGTATCAGTTTTGTTGATGAAAAAACTAAAAAGTTAATTACGACATGGGAACTTAATGAACCAATGGCAGGAGTTGCACTACTTCCAAACGGTGAGGACATACTTGTATATGGCAAGCAGTTAGAGTACATGTATGTATATTCACTAGCAGAAGGAAGGCAAGTGGACAAATATAAAACTGGAAAAGGCATTGTAAATGTGATTGTATCCGAGGATAAAAAACAATTATTTGCTGCCGATCAAACTGCTCAAAAGGTAAGGTTCTTTACGATAAAAGGGAAAGAGACAGGGAGTGTATCAACAGGAAAAGGACCAATAACGATGGTAGAGCACGATAACCAGTTATCTGTATTAAACTTTTATGATACGAAGCTAACGACCATTGATACAAAGAAAAAAGAAGTGATACAATCCTTTATGATTCCCCCAGCATCAACGGGAGCGACAATTAGCCCAGATGGGAAAGAAATATGGATTGGCGGACATGGTGATGGAAATCAAGTCAATGAAAAAGTATTAGTGTATTCATTGCAGAGCGGAGAAATGGTACGTTCTTTACATGCTCCGTTTATGCCTGTGAATATAACGAAGGATAATAAGTATGTATTTGCATTAAGTCACGGTTCGAATACGCTTAGAAAGTTTGATGTTAGCACGTATAAAGAGGTTGCTTCTGTAGAAGTAGGATCGAATCCATTTGCATTTTTGAAGAGCGGAGCAGAAGGATACGTAGCAAGCTATGATAGTGATGAAGTGTGCGTCATGGATATGAAGAGTTTGAAAATAAAACAAACAATTAAAGTCGGAAAAGGGCCGTTTCAACTCATAGAGAGGGAAGGGAAGGACAATGAGTAAATATAGGGTGCTAGTTGTAGATGATGAAAGTGATATGAGGCAGCTTGTTGGAATGTACTTAGATAATTTTGGATACGAGTGGGGAGAAGCTGAAAATGGAAAAGAGGCGCTAAAAAAATTAGAGACGAATCATTATGATTTCGTTGTATTAGATATTATGATGCCAGAGATGGATGGACTTTCAGTTTGTAAAGAAATTAGAAAAACGTCGGATGTACCAATTATATTTTTAACAGCAAAAGGTGAAGAGTGGAATAGGGTGAACGGCTTACGTATGGGAGCAGATGATTATATTGTAAAGCCATTTAGTCCTGGAGAATTAATTGCTCGTATGGAGGCTGTGTTAAGACGGTATACAAAGCAAGAGCAACAAGAGGAGATTCAGTTTGGACCGATCCTTATTAATGAAAAAAGTAGGAAGATTGAGGCTGATGGTGAGCCGATTTCTCTTACAGTAAAAGAGTTTGATTTACTCTATTTTCTTTGCCAACATACGGGACAAGTATTTAGCCGGGAACAATTGCTGGAAAAGGTATGGGGATATGATTATGCGGGAAGTACAAGAACAGTGGATACGCACGTGAAAACGATGCGTTTGAAGCTTGGAGAAAGTGGAAACTACATTCAAACGGTTTGGGGTGTAGGCTATAAATTTGAGGTGTAACGTATGTTTACGATGGTACAGAAGCTTTGGCTTACAGTAGTATGTGCAGTATGTGTAACAGTTTCCTTTCTTTATTTTGTATCTTTATACTCGTATGAAAAACTATACGTTGATAATTTAAAAGATTCATTAGTAATGGAAGGCAAGCGTCTTGCTGCGCAATATGATAAGAGTGAAGGAATAGCAACTTTTGAAGAGAAAGTAAGAGCATTTGATCAAATATCTAGTTCAGATGTTCTTTTCGTATCTAATCCGCGTGATTTAAGCGCGTGTTTACCTTTTGATGTGCATCATCATTCTCTTATAAGTGAAGGGGACAGGCAAGCATTATTAGATGGAAAAACTGTGACAAAGATAGGGTATGAGGAACATTTTGACCGAAATATTATGGGGGTTGTCATCCCTGTTTTAGAAAATAAAAAGTTAGTTGGCATTGTATATTCTTATATTCCTTTAAAAAGTATAAAAGACTTAATATATGATATGGGCCTTATTTTAGCACCGTTAGCACTTGCTATGACTTTACTGACAATATGGATTGGTAGAAAGATTATTATTGCTATTACGAGACCGCTTTCGCAAATGGAACGAGTTGCCAATCATTTGGCTACGGGAGATTTCTCAGAACGGATTACAATTTCTTCTGAAGATGAAATTGGACGATTAGGAAAAGCATTTAATAAAATGGCAAATTCTTTAGAGACAGAAGACGTAAAGCGTAAGGAATTTTTAGCTAACGTTTCGCATGAACTAAGAACACCGCTTAGTTATATAAAAGGATATAGTGAAGCTATTTTAGATGGCGTAGCGAAGGGACCACAACAGGAAAAAGTAACACAGCTCATTCATAAAGAAGCGGGTCGTATGCAGCGTCTCGTTCATGATTTATTAGATTTAGCACAATTAGAAGGTGAACATTTTCCGCTAAAGAAACAACCTATCGTTTTTTCACAACTGATTGAAGATGTGTTAGATACGTATGAGATTAAGTTTATAGAAAAGAAAATTCGTATTTCAACAAATTTAAATCCAGAAATCATTGTAATGATTGATGAGGATCGCATGCAACAAGTGCTTCATAACGTGTTAGATAATGCGATACGGTATACAAACCAAAACGGGGATATTATGATAACACTCAGGCAGATAGATGATTACTGTGAATTAAACATAAAAGATACAGGAATCGGTATTGAAACAGAGCATTTAGAAAATCTTGGTGAACGTTTTTACCGCGTTGATAAAGCGAGAAGTCGTCAACATGGTGGAACAGGTTTAGGCCTTGCCATTGTCAGACAAATTGTTCATATACATGATGGACAGTGGCGAATTGAAAGTGAAAAAGGGCATGGAACGACGGTTAGTATTAAATTGAAAATACAAGTTGAAGAAAGCATGTTCTAACGTGAAGGACATGCTTTTCTTCATGAGTACAAATGAATAGAGGAATACATATAAATTGATATCAAATAAATATTAAAAATTTGACGATTTTATGAACAAAACATTTGTACTTCTTACCAATTCGTTCTAAAATAGTTATGATGCAAAGTTCTTATAAATCGTTTCAATTGTTGTTTGGAAGATACTGAGGTGATTTAACTGGAGTACAAATCTATTAAACCGAAAAAGATTTACGAAGAAGTATCTGAAGCTATTTTAACAATGATTAAAAATGGTACGTTAAAACCTGGTGACAAACTACTTCCTGTACATCAATTAGCTGAGCAGTTTCAAGTTGGTAGATCTGCTGTTCGTGAAGCGCTAAGTGCGCTAAGAGCAATGGGCTTAATTGAGATGAAACAAGGAGAAGGTACATATGTGAAGAATTTCGATTCTTCTTCATTAACAAAATCATTAAACAATAAATTATTAATGAAGAAAGAAGATATTTTGAACTTATTAGAAGTACGAAAGGTGCTTGAAGTGGGGGCAGTTCGAGCAGCTGCGGCAAAACGTACGGAAGATAATTTGCAAAATATGAAGCATTGGTTAGATGAAATGGCAAAGAGCATTGGAGATGAAAAGGCTGGCGAAAAAGCAGATTTTCAGTTCCATATGGGAATTGCGGAGTCTTCGCATAACAACATTTTGCTTGAACTCATGAATCACGTTTCAGAGATGATTGCTGAAACGATTGGTGAATCAAGACGCATTATTTTATATGGTGAACAAACAACATCAGAACGACTTATAGAAGAGCATCAAGTTATATATGATGCAGTGTTAAAGCAAGATGTAGAATTAGCGCAGCAAGCAATGCTAGATCATTTAACAAATGTAGAACATATTGTCACAGGTAAAAACGATATAAATTCGTAATTTAATCTTTTAAAAATCAAATTTTTTGATAAAATAGAGAAAGATTAAGTAAGCGTTTTCTTTAGAAGGGGGAGAGGGTAGGCCATGGTTGAGCCTACTTCTTCTTTCCTTAGTCATCTGATGACCATATGTTTGTTGGTGGAGTTGTAAAAAGGGGGAGTAATAATTATGAAAGTTACTTTATTTGTTACTTGTTTAGTCGATATGTTTGAAACAAACGTCGGCAAAGCAACAGTTGAAGTGTTGGAGCGTTTAGGTTGTGAAATTGAATTTCCAGAAGCACAAGTTTGTTGTGGGCAGCCTGCTTATAATAGCGGCCATGTAGAAGCAGCAAAAGAAGCGATGAAACATATGATTGAAACTTTCGAAGATGCAGAATATATCGTTACACCATCTGGTTCTTGTGCGACAATGTTTCATGAGTATCCGCATGTTTTTAAAGATGATCCGAAGTGGGCTAAACGTGCACAAAAGGTTGCCGATAAAACATATGAATTTACACAATTTATTGTAGATGTTTTAAAAGTGACAGATGTTGGTGCAAGCTTACCAGGGATAGCAACTATTCATAAATCTTGTCATATGACACGCCTGCTTGGAGTAAAAGAGGCACCAGGAATTTTATTATCAAACGTAAAAGGATTAACTGTGAGAGAACTGCCAAACGAACAAAATTGTTGTGGGTTTGGGGGAACGTTTTCAGTGAAGATGACTCCAATTTCTGAGCAAATGGTAGATGAAAAGGTAGATAGTGCAATGGAAACAGGTGCTGATTATTTAATCGGTGCAGATTGTGGGTGTTTGTTAAACATTGGCGGACGTATTGAGCGTTTAGGAAAAGAAATAAAAGTAATGCATATTGCTGAGGTACTAAATAGTCGCTCATGAAGGGGGAACATAAGCTATGTCTATGAAAATCAGTGAGAAAAAATTTAATGATCGCGTTGGCGATGGAATTCAAGATTCTTTTATGCGCGGAGCAGTATCTTCTGCGCAAACGCGCTTATATACGAATCGCTTAAAAGCAGCGGACGAATTAGGAAACTGGGAAGAGTGGCGTGAACTAGGTGAACAAATTCGCCAACATACGTTAGAAAATCTTGATTATTACTTAATGCAGTTAAGTGAAAATGTATCAAAAAGAGGCGGACATGTGTACTTTGCGAAAACGAAAGAGGAAGCAGCAAAGTATATTCAAGACGTTGCAAAAAAGAAACAAGCGAAGAAAGTTGTAAAATCAAAATCAATGGTAACTGAAGAAATTAGTATGAATCATGCCCTTGAAGAGATTGGTTGTGAAGTGTTAGAAAGTGACTTAGGAGAGTATATCTTGCAAGTAGATAACGATCCACCTTCACATATTATTGCGCCCGCACTTCATAAAAACAGAACGCAAATTCGTGATGTATTTAAAGAAAAGCTTGGCTATGAAAATTCTGATGATCCATATGAAATGACAAAGTTTGTTCGTAAACAACTTCGTGAGAAATTTATGGATGCAGAAATTGGTGTGACAGGTTGTAACTTTGCAGTTGCAAATACTGGCTCTCTTTGTTTAGTAACGAACGAAGGTAATGCCGATCTTGTTATGTCGATTCCGAAAACTCAAATTGCAGTAATGGGTATGGAACGTATGGTTCCGACAATGGAAGAATTAGATGTTTTAGTTGGTTTACTATGTCGTAGTGCAGTAGGGCAAAAATTAACAAGTTATGTAACTGTAGCGGGACCAATTCAAGAAGAGGAAGTAGATGGACCAGAAGAATTCCACTTAGTTGTTGTTGATAATGGCCGCTCTCAAATTCTTGGATCTGAATTCCGCTCAGTATTGCAATGTATCCGTTGTGCTGCTTGTGTTAACGTATGTCCTGTATATCGTCACGTTGGTGGACATTCGTATGGTTCTATATACTCAGGACCAATCGGTGCGGTATTAACACCACTTTTAGGCGGATATGATGATTACAAAGAGCTTCCATATGCCTCTAGTTTATGCGGAGCGTGTACAGAAGCTTGTCCAGTAAAAATACCATTGCATGATTTATTATTAAAACATCGTCAAGTAATTGTTGAGCAAGAAGGACGTGCACCACTTGCAGAAAAATTAGCAATGAAAATGTTTAGTATGGGTGCATCTTCAGCAGCTTTATATAAAATGGGATCAAAAATGGCGCCAGCAGCAATGAGTCCATTTACATCTGGCAACCGTGTATTAAAAGGTGTTGGACCACTTAAAAACTGGACAGATATTCGTGAATTCCCGGCTCCAAGTAAAGAACGATTCCGTGATTGGTATAAAGATCATAAGAAAGGCGGGGACAAATAATGACAGGATTAATTCAAAACCGTGAGTCCTTTCTAGATAATATTGCAAAAGAACTTGGACGTGAGCGGAAAACGGAAGGCGTAAAGCGCCCAGCATGGAAAAGTAATGTGAATGTAGAAACGCTAAAAGATTATTCACAAGAAGAATTGTTAGAAGTATTTAAAAATCAATGTACAAACATTCATACAACTGTAGTGGAAACGACAAACGACCGTTTACGTGAAGATATTCAAAAAGTAATCGTGGAAAACGGCGGGGGACCTATTATGTTATCGGCAGATGAACGTTTTGATTCTTATGGATTGACTTCTTTATTTAAAGAAGAGCTTCCAAAGCAAAATGTTGAAGTGAATGTATGGGATCCTGAGAAAAAAGAAGAGAATATGCGTATCGCAGAAAGAGCGAATATTGGAATCGCATTTAGTGATTATACTTTAGCTGAATCTGGTACGATTGTTGTACAAAGTCATAAAGGTCAAGGTCGTTCTTTACACTTTTTACCAACTGTTTACTTTGCTATTATTCCACGTGAAACACTTGTGCCTCGTATTACACAAGCTGTTCAGGATATGAACACACGTGTAGAAAATGGCGAGGCAGTAGCATCTTGTATTAACTTTATTACAGGACCTAGTAACTCGGCAGATATTGAAATGAATCTTGTTGTCGGAGTACACGGACCATTAAAAGCAGTATATTTCATCGTATAAAAGAGGGGAAAGCAGGCCAGAAAATGGCCTGCTTTTTTAATAGAATAGAAATAATATGAAGTAGAATTTCTCTCCTTTTTTTGCTATGTTCTTCTGGAAAGGAGAGGAAGGGATGTTCACTTATTTATATGCATTGTTAGTGGGGATGGTGTTTGGTTCTTTTTTTATGTTAATTGCGATGAGAGTGCCGCTAGGTGAGTCTATCATTACCCCTCGTTCACATTGTCATTATTGTAAGTATGTGCTAAAGCCAAAAGAATTGATCCCAATCATTTCATTTTGTATACAACGGGGACGTTGTACGAATTGTAAGAGGAAAATTTCAATTTTGTACGTAGTATTTGAACTTGTAACCGGAATGATATTTTTTCTTACTGTATATATGATTGGGGTGGAACGAGAGCTTATCATCATTTTATCGCTATTTTCGCTACTTCTTATTATTTCAGTTACAGATTACATATATATGTTAATCCCAAATCGTATTTTAGCTTGGTTTGCCTGTTTACTCATTTTAGAATGTATTTTTGTACCGTTAGTGACTTGGACAGATAGTATAGTTGGTAGTGGCGTTATATTCATTTTGTTATATTGCATGCAAAAGATATATCCAGAGGGGCTTGGTGAAGGGGATATAAAATTACTTTCGTTACTTGGATTTATAGTGGGACTGAAAGGGATTTTTATGATCTTATTTTTAGCATCTTGCTTTAGTCTTTGTTTCTTTGGAGTTGGTATAGTATTAAAACGTATGAAAATGAGGAGCCAAATTCCGTTCGGTCCTTTTATTAGTCTTGGAGCAATATGTTACATGTTGGTCACGTATATAAAATAGAGAGGGGATAGAAAATGAATGTATATATGGATGATCAAAGAAGTTGTCCGTACGGGTAGGTGCCCGCCACTACAGTAGAATGTGCTTTGCACATGGTTCGGGATTATGATGTGAATATTCTTTCCCTTAATTTTAATATGGGATGGGGGGAAAGAAATGGATTAGATTTTCTAGAGGCTTTTTGTAAAGAGGGTTTATATGTAAATGAAATTCACCTTCATACGAATGATGTCATCGGTATGCACAAGATGAAACAGAGAATTAATAAGGGAAAGGAAGAAGGAGAAATTAATCCGCACCTTGTTGTTAAATATGTGGGGAGCTAAAAACTCCAAAGTAAAACTTTGGAGTTTTTAATGTTTCATATGTGCTTGTAACGGAATGATTTCTTCTTGTTGAGCTGCTACTAATTCAGTTTCTTCTTGTTTCACGTCAGGTACTTTCTTTGTTAAGTAATGGTATACCATACCGACAAAGACGGACCCGCCAATAATGTTACCGATTGTAACTGGAATTAAGTTATGAATAGCACCTGCAAAAGAAATTGTCTCCGGATGCGGTGAAACTAAAGATAGAGCAAACAGTGATAAGTTTGCAATGCTATGCTCGTAACCAGATAAGAAGAATGTGAAAACGAGTAGCATCATCATCATAATTTTTGCTGTATCACCTTTAACTTGAGAAGGTAAGAAACACGCAAGACATACAAGCCAGTTACATAAAATTGCTTTAAAGAATAATTGCATTGTAGGTGTATTCATTTTTCCTTCTACTACTTTATTCATGAAATGGCCGTGATCAATTGCTTCGAAAATTCCAGTTGCATAAAATAGTAAGGCAAAGAATAAAGCTCCAGCTAAATTCCCTGCATAACAAGCGAACCAGTTACGAAGTGTATCAGAAATCGTTGTTTCTTTTCTTAAAGTTGCTACAGTGAAGTACATTGTGTTTCCAGTAAACAATTCAGCACCGCCATATATAATAAGAACGAGAGCAATTCCGAAAAACATAGAAGCAGCTAAATAAGTTGCTGGTGAATCTGCAATGTGAAAAAAGTTACCTAATTTAAAACATAGTACAATAATAAAACCGATATAAATACCCGCAAGTGCGGCACGAATGAAATATTGCATCGGGTTTGTATCTAGCATTTGTTTTTTGCTCTTTGCCAGTTTGACAACATAATCTAATCCTTGTTCTAGCATGAGTAATACGCTCCTTTAGTACATCATCTATAAATACTCCTTATATGAATAAAGTACATGGAATTGTTCTTAGTTTCAATAAGTTTGTGCAATGTTTCACAAAAAGGACATACATACATTAAGAAAACGTTTACAAAAGATAGTATAATTGAATTTTTTCTGGACATTGAGAGGGGGAAGGAAAAAAAAGCGCTGTAATTACAGCGCTTTTTCGTCTAAATTCTTTTCTACTTTTACTTCTACTTCTTTCGAGAAGAACCAGCCACCAACTGCGATTCCAACTAATACAATCCAGAATGTAAGTTTCCATGGCGTAGATTCTGGGAATGAATGCGGAATTACATTTAATGCAGGGTGTGCTAATGTATAAATTGCTAATTTCACACCAACCCAACCTACAATTAAAAATGCTGCGGTTTCAAGTCCTGGTTTACGTTTTAATATTTGTACGAAAGCAGTTGCTGCAAATCGCATAATGATTAATCCGATAAGTCCACCTACAAAGATAACAACGAATTGCCCAGTATCAAGACTACCAATTGTACCTAAGCCTGTTTTTGGTAAAGTCATTGCTAATGCAACAGCAGCTAAAATTGAATCAACTGCAAAGGCGATATCAGCAACCTCAACTTTAAATACAGTCCACCAAAAGTTCTCTTGTTTTTTCTTTGCTTCTTTTTCTTCTGTGTCTTCATCCGAATTCTTTTTAACATACGTTTTAAATAAGTGATTACCAGCGATAAACATAAGATAAATGGCACCGATTGCTTGCACTTGCCATACGTCGACTAGGAACGAAATCATAAATAGCGATCCGAAACGGAAAACAAATGCCCCCGCTAATCCGTAAAATAGTGCTTTCTTTCGTTTTTCTTCTGGTAAATGTTTTACCATAATTGCAAGAACGAGAGCGTTATCAGCCGCTAAAATCCCCTCTAGTGCAATTAGGATGAGTAATACCCAACCATACTCCAATAATAATGATACATCCATGTACATTCTCCTCTCATTTCTATAAGTACTAAATAAGTGAAGAATTTCCCCACTATTTAGTTTCCCCATACTCCTGCCTATTAACTTTGGAAGAATTTGGAAATTAATACAAAAAAGACCTCTGCCGTTAATAGGCAAAGGTCTTGCTAGACATATGTAATGAAAATGCCAACAAAGCCGGAAGAACTAAGTTCTACGTAATGACGACTTTGTTTCCAAGAAATATTCTTGGACGCTACTCCCCTTTGGAGATATGCTATTGTACTCTCATTATATGGATAATTTATACGGTTGTCAACCTGTTAAAATATCTTCATTCGGATATTTTATTTTTCGGTTCTTTTTACGTGCAAATGAAAAAGCCAATGTTAAAGGTCCCATCTTCCCAAAAAACATCATAAAGAGGATAATAGCTTTTCCGATCATAGTTAAGTGTGGTGTGAAATTCATACTGAGACCGACAGTCCCAAATGCTGAAAATACTTCGAAAGCACTCATCAATAGAGGAACTCGCTCAGTAATACTTAAAATTAAAATAGCAAAAAAGATAAATGAAATGGAAATAATAGTGATGGTCAATGCTTTGACAATGAGAGTATCTTTAATAGATTTTTTAAAAACGACAATATCATCTTGTTCTTGTAAAAATTTAAACACCCCAAAAAACATGATTAAAAATGTTGTTAACTTAATTCCACCACCGGTTGAAGCACTACCAGCGCCAATAAACATAAGGAGCATCATTAATAGTAGGGAAGGCTTTGATAATGCAGAAATATCAACTGTATTAAACCCGGCAGTACGAGTTGAAACCGCCTGGAAATAAGCGGCCATTCCTTCTTCAAATGGGGTAAATTCTCTCATAGAAAGGGAATTGTGGAACTCGAATATAAAAATAAAAACAGTCGCAATAATATTGACGATTAGAGTAGAAGAGAGCATAAGTTTTGAGTGTAATGTAAGGTTTTTAAAATTTTTCTTTCTTTTTATATCTACGATTACTGTAAAACCAATTCCACCTAAAATAATGAGGGAGGAAATAACGAGATTGACAAGAATGCTATGAGAATGGGACATTAAATTATCGCTCCACACAGAAAAACCAGCATTGTTAAAAGCAGAGATCGAATGAAAAAAGCTATAATAGATCCCTTTAGCAATCCCGTATTTTGGTACCCATTCAAAAGAAAGAATTAAAGTAGCGATACATTCGACTGTAAAAGAGAATAAAAATAATGCTTTGGCAAGACGAATGACGCCACCAATGTTCGTTTGATTTAACGCTTGTTGCAGTAAAATTCGGTTTTGAAGACCAATTTTTCTGCCGAGCATAATCGCAATTAAAACGGCAAAGCTCATAATGCCAAGTCCGCCCACTTGTATAAGCGTTAAAATGACACATTGGCCAAATAAGGTAAATACTTTTCCTGTGTCTACAACACCAAGCCCTGTAACCGTACAAGCAGAAACGGTTGTAAATAAAGCATCGAGCCATGAAATAGACGTTGTTGTAGCAATTGGTAGCTTTAATAAGCATGTACCGATAATTGATAACATAATAAAAGACAAAGTAAGAACACGGGGAGGACTCATGCTAATATTAATCCGTTTCATGTTACATATCGTTCCTTTCAGTTTGCTCTTACTAGTATGTGAAAAAGCACGATTATGTATGTTAAAAATAGAAAGAGGCAGAGAATATCTGCCTCTAAGCCATATGGTATAGTATTATCCACGTAATTGTTGTTGAGCTAAAGCAACAAGTCGTTTCGTTACTTCACCGCCAACTGAACCGTTAGAACGAGATGCTGTATTAGAACCTAAGCTAACACCGAATTCTTGTGCGATTTCATATTTAAATTGTTCAAGCGCTTGTTCTGCACCTGGAACTAGTAATTTGTTTGTTTTTACCATGTTGATACACATCCTTATAAGTAGTCCAGTTCAGCTAAGTACCTATCTAAACTGGTAACGTTATTTTATGTGGAAACGACGTACTCATACGCGGAAGTAATCGGTGTGATTAGAAGTTATTGGATAGAAAAAAGAGTAGCAAATTTGCTACTCTTTTTTCAGTATTGTCGCTGTACCTTCCACGACAATATCACCGGATTGATTATATATGTTTGTTTGCAACGTAATGATTTTTTTATCGTCTCGTTTTTTAATGACTTCTGCCACAACGCGAAGTGTATCACCAATTTTGACAGGAGCACGGAATGAAACGTTTTGAGATAAATAAATCGTGTTTTTGCCAGGGAGTTTCGTTCCAAGAATCGTCGAAATGAAACTGGAAACGAGCATGCCATGAGCAATACGTTCTTTAAACATTGTCGTTTTTGCAAAAGAATCTAAAATGTGAATAGGATTCACATCTCCAGTTAATTTTGCGAAATTAATAACGTCCTCATCCGTAATAGTTTTTGTAAGGGATGCTTGATCACCGACTTGAATCTCATCATAACGAAGCTCCGGAACAGTTTGTGCTTCTTGAAATGGATTCATTTTGGCCTCCTTCTTTTCCATATCGAAAAATGCCAGCCATCTTGATGTAGTAGGAGGAAGAAAGAGTTTTGTTTGTGCTGCAGTTAGCTCCCACATCTTTCTTACTTGATGGAAGTAAATAAATTTTTTGAGTTTTCCTCGAACTGCTTTGCGAGTTCTAGTTGTTTGGACTTGAACTCTCCCAAAAAAACATCTAACTGTTTTTGAACCTCGTCACGTTGTAATTGTTGTTGTTCGATAAATTGTTTTGTTGTTTCTTCAAATTGACCGCTAGTTTGAGTAAGAATAGACAAAGATGTTTTCGTAGGAGAAACAGTAAGTTGGTGCATTTGAGTAGAAAGTTCATTCCATTTTCCTTGCCACTCGTTAATTTGATCATTTAAGGAGTTTCCAGTTAATTGCTTCACGTAATCTGTATATTGGTTATTGAACTGAGCAGTGAATTGTTGTAGTTCTTTTTCTAGTTCATCTACTCCTGATGTTAATTTATGCAAAGCGTCTTGTTGTTGTTTTAAAGTTTCTAAAGTAAGTTGCTCTAATTGTTTCCCAGCTGAAGAGAAGAGGGAAAGAGATTGAGACCAGTTTTTCCAAAATGCATCGACTAATTCGTATGGCTTAGTTTCCATTGTTTGACCTCCAAATGTTTTTTTGCATATTGTGAACGCAGATTACTCTGCTGTACCACCAGGTGAAGATGAAGAATCCTTTTCATCCTTTTCTGGAGAAGTAGAAAATGGAAAGAATGCATTGGTGTATAACGTAAAAAACGTCCGCAACATATTTTGATAATGTTCAAAAGAAGTCGCACATGTTGTTAAATATTGCTCTCCATATTCTGTTAAAGAATAAATTCGTTTCGCTGGCCCGCCTTCGCTTGTATCCCAAGTAGAAGAAATAAGGTTTTCTTTTTCTAATTTGCGTAGTGTTCTATACACATTACCTTGGTCAACAGAAGAAAAGCCGATGTCCATTAGCATTTGAATGAGTTTGTAACCATGAAGACTCCAGTCTTTTAGACAGAGAAGTAAGAAAGGAACTAAGAAGTTTTTTGGCATGGAGTTTGGTTGTTTCGCTTGGTTTTTTTCCAAACTTTCTGGGTGTTCTGGTTCATTATGTAGCATGATTGTGCATCACCTCATGAATCAGTTAGATGGAATTTTTTGCTTATAAGTGCAATTTACACCTATCTGTTTTTAATGTCAACACATTTATTGGAAAATAAAGAAAAATAAAATATAGACTTGAAGTTTTATTCAGAATATTAGAAAATAGTGAATAGGTTGAATTGTTTCAAAAACGAAAAAGGGAGTGTAGGCGAAGTGATTGATCAAAAATTCGATCCATTGCAAGCATGGAAAAATGCTTATGAACAAACCGAAACATTTTGGGGAAAAGCGCTCAATGAAACAATTAAAACAGAAGAATATTCTGCTTGGATGGGCAGCGTTCTAGATTTGAATTTGTTTTATCAAAAAGCATTAAATGATACGACAAAAAATTATTTAGAACAGGTGAATGTGCCGACGAGAGAGGATATCGCTAGAGTAGCTACGCTTGTTATCAATTTAGAAAATAAAGTTGATAACATTGAGGAAATTCTAGAAGAGAAAGTGGATTCATTAGGACAAGCTCCTACATTAAAGCGTGATGTTACGAAAGTAAAACAAGATATTCGCACGCTAGAAACGAAAGTTGATCAAATTTTAGAGTTACTAGAAAAGCAAAATGCAGTACTAGAGAAACTACAAGTACCTGCAAAAGAAGAAGTAAAACCTGCGAATAAGCCGGAAAATAAAAAATGATAATAGCGTTTGTTTATAACGTGCAAAAGGGAAAGGGAGAATCTCTTTTTCATATATAAACAACGAAACATAATTAATATATGGACTCTATTCATATGAGTACCAAAATGATTCATAACAATCGTTCACAAATTCATTTAAGGGGGAAAAGAAATGGTTCAATTAAATGGCAAAGTAGCAATCGTAACAGGTGGGGCAAAAGGAATTGGAAAAGCAATTACAGTAGCATTAGCACAAGAGGGAGCAAAAGTAGTTATTAACTATAACAGCAGTAAAGAAGCAGCTGAAAACTTAGTAAATGAATTAGGAAAAGAAGGACATGACGTTTATGCAGTTCAAGCGGATGTTTCTAAAGTAGAAGATGCAAACAGACTTGTAGAAGAAGCTGTGAATCATTTTGGTAAAGTTGATATTCTTGTTAATAATGCTGGTATTACAAGAGATCGTACATTCAAAAAATTAAATCGTGAAGATTGGGAGCGCGTAATTGACGTGAACTTGAGCAGTGTATTTAATACAACAAGCGCGGTACTTCCATACATATCGGAAGCAGAAGAAGGAAGAATCATTAGTATTTCTTCTATTATTGGCCAAGCTGGTGGATTTGGACAAACAAACTACTCTGCAGCAAAAGCAGGTATGTTAGGATTTACAAAATCATTAGCATTAGAGCTTGCAAAAACAAATGTAACTGTAAACGCAATTTGCCCAGGATTTATTGATACTGAAATGGTAGCAGAAGTACCAGAAGAAGTGCGTCAAAAAATCGTTGCGAAAATCCCGAAAAAACGTTTTGGTCAAGCTGATGAAATTGCAAAAGGTGTAGTATATCTATGCCGTGACGGTGCGTATATCACAGGTCAGCAATTAAACATTAACGGCGGATTATACATGTAATGAAGTAAGAAAAAAGTGCATATCCATAGCAGGAATGCACTTCTTTTTTTAGAAATAAATCGACCGAAAAGGAGATAGAAAAATGACTACATTCGTAACGGAATGGGAAAAGCAATTGGAGTTGTACCCAGAAGAATATCGTAAAGCATATCGCCGTGTGAAAAGAGCGAGCGAAGTTTTATTACGCGAACCAGAACCACAAGTTGGTTTAACACCGAAAGAAGTTATTTGGACGAAGAATAAAACGAAGCTGTATCGTTACATTCCAAAACAAGAAAAAACACAGAGAGTTCCAATCCTATTAATATACGCGCTTATTAATAAACCGTATATTATGGATTTAACTCCAGGAAATAGTTTAGTGGAATATTTAGTAGATCGTGGTTTTGATGTGTATATGCTTGATTGGGGCACATTTGGTTTAGAAGATAGTCATTTGAAATTTGATGATTTCGTGTTTGATTATATTGCAAAAGCAGTGAAGAAAGTAATGAGAACTGCGAAATCGGACGAGATTTCTTTACTTGGTTATTGCATGGGTGGAACGCTAACTTCTATTTATGCAGCACTTCATCCGCACATGCCAATTCGCAACTTAATCTTTATGACAAGTCCTTTTGATTTCTCCGAAACAGGATTATACGGTCCTTTATTAGATGAGAAATACTTCAATTTAGATAAAGCGGTTGATACATTCGGAAATATTCCGCCAGAAATGATTGATTTCGGAAATAAGATGTTAAAACCAATTACAAACTTTGTAGGTCCATATGTTGCTTTACTCGATCGTTCAGAAAATGAGCGCTTCGTCGAAAGCTGGAAATTAGTTCAAAAGTGGGTTGGTGACGGTATTCCATTCCCAGGTGAATCGTATAGACAATGGATTCGTGATTTTTATCAAAATAATAAATTAGTGAAAGGTGAACTCGTTATTCGCGGACAAAAGGTAGACCTTGCAAATATTAAGGCGAATGTCTTAAATATTTCTGCGAAACGTGATCATATTGCCCTGCCCTGCCAAGTAGAAGCTTTGCTAAATCATATTTCTAGCACAGATAAACAATATGTATGTTTACCAACGGGACATATGTCGATCGTTTACGGTGGAACAGCGGTAAAACAAACATATCCGACGGTTGGAAATTGGCTGGAGGAGCGTTCTAATTAAAAATAAAAAATCCAACTAGCGTATGTTAGTTGGATTTTTTTATGGGAAATAACAAAAGATAGAAAGGAGAAATTTATATTTTAGGAGTATAATTATGAAACTTATGACTGGTAAGTTGTTTTGGAATACAGGAGTTTCTATACCTTGTTATCCATCATTAGAAAATGATATGATATGTGATGTGCTTGTAGTCGGAAGCGGAGAAGCAGGTGCTCATATAGCTTATTCGTTAGCGAAAATTGGAATGCGTGTTACGCTCATTGAAAAACGAGCAATCGCATGTGGTAGCACAGCTGCTAATACAGGTTTACTACAATTTCTTCATGATAAACCGCTAACCTCACTTATCCATACATTTGGTGAAAAAAAAGGGGTACGAGCATATAAGCTATGTTACGAAGCGTTACGAACAATGGAGCAAGTTGTACCGACTCTCGATATTGATCCCCAGTTTATTCCGCGAAGTAGTTTGTATTATGCAAGTAGAAATGAGGATGTATCGTTTTTACAAGAAGAATATAATACGTTACGCCATTATGGATTCCCGGTTGAATATTTTACCGATTCACATATGAAGAAGAAGTATTCATTTATAAAACAAGCAGCGTTATATACGCATGGTGATGCCGAAGTGAATCCGTATTTATTAGCGCATAGCCTTTTGCATAAAGCAAATCAAATGGGAGCTACTATACTTGAGCATACAGAGGCCATACATATAAAAAAACGCCAAAATGATTTAATTTGTTACACGAAAACAGGAAATCAAATTGTAGCAAAGAATATTATTATGGCGACAGGATATGAAGCACTTTTCGGAAAGAAAGAAAAAAATACAACAGTGGAAACATCATATGCAGTGGTGACAAATAAGGTAGATTTATTTGAAGGCTGGCATGAACAATCATTAATTTGGGAAACAGCACGGCCTTACTTATATTTTCGAACGTATCAAAACCGTATTATTGTAGGCGGATTAGATGAAGCGATGAAAATTCAAACAATCGGTGATACGAAATTATTGCATAAGCGTGATATCCTTATTAACATTGTAAAAGAGATGTTCCCGCAGTATAAGAATATACAGGCAGAGTACTATTGGGCGGCAGCATTTGGCGGTAGTCATGATGGTCTCCCTATTTTAAAAGAAGACAAAGAGATACATAATTTATTTTACGCATTGCCGTATGGAGGTAATGGAACTGTGTATGGAATGGTATTTGCCAAATTATTTGAGCAGTTATTTACAAATAAAGAAAGTGAAGATTTTTCTTTATTTAATCGATAGAAAAAAGGTAGCGAAGTGATGGAATGAGAGATATAAAAAAGTTTTTACAAAAATTACGTCCTGTACAACTTATTGTTTTGTTTTATTTATTAGCAGTAGTTGTATCGGTGATATTGCTTAGTTTCCCGTTTGTTACGAAGGCTGGTGTGAAATGGACATTTATCGATGCCCTCTTTACATCTGTTAGTGCGGTAAGTGTTACGGGACTGTCTGTTGTTACAATTTCAGATACATTTACTACGGCAGGAATTATTATGTTAGCCCTTATTTTACAATTAGGCGGCTTAGGAATTATGGCACTTGGTACATTTGTTTGGATTATAACGGGGAAAAAAATCGGTTTGCAGAGAAGAAGACTCATTATGGCAGACCATAATCAAGGGAATTTATCAGGCCTTGTAGAATTGATGCGTTCTATTTTAATTGTAATTATTTCGATAGAACTTATTGGAGCAATACTATTAGGTACAAGATTTCTACTTTATTTTCCAACTTGGCAAGAAGCTTATTTCCACGGTTTCTTTGCCGCTGTTAGTGCAACTACGAACGGAGGATTTGATTTAACTGGACAATCACTAATTCCGTACAAAAAAGATTATATTGTGCAAATGATTCATATGTTACTTATTATTTTAGGAGCGATTGGCTTCCCGGTGTTAATGGAAGTAAAGCAATTCTTTAGTAAAAGGAGACAGCAACTATTCCGCTTTTCGTTGTTTACAAAATTGACGACAACGACATTTTTTGCACTCGTTATCGTTGGAACAATTATGATTTTTCTACTAGAGCGAAATCAGTTTTTAGCAGGAAAGTCATGGCATGAAACAGTTTTTTATACATTATTCCAATCTGTGACGACGCGAAGTGGTGGACTGGCTACAATGGATATACGTGAATTGTCACAACCGACGCTTTTATTTATGAGTATATTAATGTTTATAGGGGCATCTCCAAGTTCGGTTGGGGGCGGAATACGTACAACAACATTTGCTGTTAGTATATTATCGTTATACACTTTTGCAAGAGGTGGAAGAACGGTCAGAGTCTTCAAACGTCAGTTACATGAAGAGGACGTGCTAAAAGCATCTGTCGTTATGACGATGGGGATTTTATTATGTGCCACAGCACTCTTTATTTTATCTATTACGGAAAATGTACCGCTTATGAGTTTAATTGTTGAAGTGTGTTCTGCTTTCGGGACGACAGGGCTATCGACAGGTATTACGCCAGATTTAACAACTGTTGGTAAACTTGTACTCATTGTACTTATGTTTATTGGGCGTGTCGGTATTTTAACATTTATACTGGCTAGTGGGGGAAGAGAACAGCCACCTCGCTATAAATACCCGAAAGAGAGAATTATTATTGGATAGTATGAAACCATTCTACCTATGTGAGGTAGAATGGTTTTTTAGTCGTTAATGCCAAATTGCGGATGCATAAAAGCGTCATTCTTATTATCCACTTCTTTTTTTAGCAACTCTTGATTTTCTTCTGAAATCCACCCAATATCATTTGTAGGATGAATCCATTCTTCTCCAGCCATAATGGCAGGGTCTACTTCATCAGTCCAATTGTGAAGTGGACTATTCTCGGAATCATATTTACTGTCTCCGATTACGACGTCATATTGATTTATGAAAGGTTGTTGCATCTTCTTTCCTGTTCCTTTAAAAGATGGGAAATTCATTTGATGCGGGAGCGTTTCATCTAAAATTGGTGACTGAATTTTATCTTTCTTCTTCAAAATAATCGCCCCTTTTATAATACTTTCTTCATAGGTAGTATTTCCATCTAGCGGCTCTTATGTACTTGTTAACACTTGCCAGTAATAATTATTTAATGTTGCTTCAAACTAGAGTAGAAAGTGAATTTTTGAGAGCAGGTGAATGTATTGGTAAAAAGAAAAGTGAAACAAAATGCGGCAATCAACAATAATAAAACTCCGAAAGAAAGCTTACCAGATGCAGAATTTGCATTAGAGTATGAAGGAGAAAATAGCGCGAAGTATGCAAATCGTAATTCAAAAAAAGGTAAACAAAAATGAGGCGTTTTTTACAAACGCCTCATTTTTTTGTGGGATTATAAAGGTTTTTTTAATTATTTGTAAATTTAGTGTTCATTATTGGCAGAAAAATGCGAAAAAACATAGAAATAGCAACGTATTACACAAAAACAAACAACAAACAAAAGATTAATGTTGGTTTAATACTGCTTTTACACTAGTTGTTTATATTTGAGTTGTACATAAGATTTATAAAAGGAGAGAGAGACAGTGAAAAAAACAATCTTTAAAGCTGTAGCAACTGGAATGGTATTTTCGTTATTAATGGGGTGTGGTGCAAAGAAAGAAGAAAGTGCTGGGGCAAAAGTAAAGGATGATAAATTATCTGGATCATTAACTGTTTACACAGCGATTGAAGAAGAACTTGTACCAATTTATCTTGATTCTTTTAAAAAGAAGTATCCAGATGTGAAACTGAACATTGTTCGTGATTCAACTGGAGTTATTACAGCGAAATTGCTAGCTGAAGGAAAAAATACACAAGCAGATGTTGTATGGGGAACAGCAGCGTCTAGTCTATTAGCTTTAGATAAAAAAGATATGTTAAAAGGATACTCTCCAAAAGGCGCAGATCGTGTTCTTCCGCAATTTAAAGATGATAAGCAACCAGAAAAATGGGTAGGTAATACGGCATTTATGACGGGGATTGCTATAAATAAAGAAGAATTAAAGAAGAAAAATTTACCGATGCCAGAATCATACGAAGACTTAACGAAACCAGAATATAAAGGAACGCTTGTTATGCCACATCCAGCTTCTTCTGGAACAGGATTTTTAACAGTTTCTGCATGGTTACAAATTATGGGTGAAGATAAAGGCTGGGATTACATGAAGAAACTTCATGATAATATGGCAACTTATACTCATTCAGGTTCAAAACCAGCGAAATTAGCAGGCGCAGGTGAATATCCAGTTGGCGTATCAATGGTTTATAGTGCTTTGAAAGAGAAACAAAAAGGTGCACCGGTTGAAGTTGTATTGCCGAAAGAAGGATTAGGTTGGGAAGTAGAAGCGAACGCACTTATTAAAAAAGATAATGCAAAAAATGAAAAATTAGCGCAAGCATTTTTGGATTGGGCAATTACTGATGATGTAATGAAGTTATACTTCGAGAAAAATGGATTTGCGACAATTAAAAATGATTATAAACTTCCAGATGGATTCCCTAAAGATGTGACAGAAAAGTTATACAAAAAGAATGACTTTAAGTGGGCAGCAGAAAATCGTGACAAAATTTTAGAAAAATGGGAAAAAGATTTTGGCCAAAAAGCAGAACCGAAAAAGTAAGTAAGTGAGTGGGAGAGAGAAAAAATGAGCGAATATTTATCAATTCAACACATTCAAAAAAAGTTTGATGCATTTACAGCGTTAAAAGATATTTCTTTTACTGTGAAAAAAAATGAGTTTGTATGTTTATTAGGCCCAAGTGGTTGTGGGAAAACAACATTGCTTCGAATTTTAGCAGGGCTAGAAGAGGCAACAACAGGTAGTATAGCTGTGGATGGAAAAGATATTACAGCATTACCTCCTGGAAAGAGGAATTTCGGAATGGTGTTTCAATCGTATGCATTATTTCCGAATTTAACAGCACTTGAAAACATTGAATACGGCTTAAAGACAAAAAAATATGGAAAAGCAGAAGTAAAAGAGAAAGCGTTAGAGGCGTTAGAACTTGTAGATTTGCTGAATGTAAAAGATAAATATCCTGCTCAAATGTCTGGTGGACAACAGCAGCGAGTAGCACTTGCACGTGCGCTCGCTCTGTCTCCGGATATTTTGTTACTCGATGAGCCGTTATCTGCTTTAGATGCAAAAGTGCGTGAAAAGTTACGTAGAGAAATGCGTGATTTGCAAGAAAAAGTAGGAGTAACAACTATTATGGTTACGCATGATCAAGAAGAGGCATTAACGATGGCCGATAAAATTGTTGTAATGAATCATGCGGAAATTATGCAGATTGGCACACCAGAGGAGATTTATCAAAGACCAGCCAATCCGTTTGTGGCAGATTTTATTGGTTCTATTAATTTCTTTTCGAAAAACAATGAAGAACATGCAATTCGTCCTGAGCATGTAACAGTTGTACAAAAGGATGGTATTAAAACGGTTGTTGAAAACATGGAATTTCGCGGATCTGTATATCGGACGGAAGTGCGAGTCGTAGAAGAAAAAGCACATCTTTATAACGAGAAAATTGTAGTGGATATATTGGCATCAGAAGTAGAAGCAACCGCAATTAGAAAAGGAAAGCCGATTCAAATCTCTTTCTCAGAAAATCATATGTTGTCATATGGAAAGAAGGTCATTGTATAGATGGAGATGTTAGAAGATTTCAAGGTAGAAAGTACGAAAAAAAAGATTAAGAGACGTATCGGTAAAGAAGAGTGGATACAAAGACTATTAATTATTGGTATGCTTCTCGCGTTTTTGATCATGCTTGTATTACCTTTATTACAATTGTTTACACAAGCTTTTTATGATAAAGATGGAGCTTTCATTGGTGTTGCGAATTTCAGTAAATATTTCACAACACCAACGCTAGTTCAATCATTACAAAATACGATATGGATTTCGGGCGCGACAACAATTATTGCAGTGACACTCGCTTTCGCTTACGCCTATGCGATCGCTCGTACGAATGTGTTTGGAAAGCGTGTATTTCAATATATTGCGTTGTTACCATTATTCGCACCTACGATGATGCATGGTATCGCACTGACATATTTATTTGGTAATCAAGGGTTAGTAACGAAAGGAATGTTTGGTTTGTTTGAAGGGATACAAATCCCTTTATATGGACCAGTAGGAATTGTAATGGCTGAAGTCATGTATACATTTCCGCAAGCATTTCTTATATTATTAATTGCTTTTCAAGGCTCTGATTATCGTTTATATGAAGCTTCTAATATGTTAGGAGCGAGTAAAGCAAAGCAATTTTTCACTGTTACTTTACCTAGTGTAAAGTACGGATTAATTAGTGCGATGTTCGTTGTGTTTACACTTAGTTTCACTGATTTTGGGGCACCAAAAATTGTTGGTGGGCAATATAATGTACTTGCTACTGACGTATATAAGCAAGTAATTGGGCAGCAAAATATGCCGATGGGTGCAACTGTCGGAATGATTTTATTAATCCCAGCTATATTTGCCTTTGCAGTTGATCGCATTACGCAAAGAAAGCAGGCGAATCTTTTATCTTCCAAATCAGTACCTTACAGAATAATAAATAATAAGAAAAGAGATGTTATTTCATTCGTATATTGTAGCGTAGTAACGCTTATGATCATTCTATTATTTGTGGCAGTTGGTATTGCTGCAAGTGTGAAAGTATGGCCATATAATATGAGCTTTACATTTGAGCATTTCAATTTTTCCAGTTTAACAGGAGATGGACTTGGAGCATTTAAAAATAGCGTAATTGTTTCAGCGATTACTGCAGTAATTGGAGCGGTTTTAACATTTATGTTCGCTTATGCGATTGAGAAAATAGATCAGCTACAATTTTTCCGAAAAGCAGGTTACTTTTTCTCTATCGTTCCTTTAGCGATACCAGGTTTAGTACTTGGGGTAGGCTACGTCTTCTTCTTTAGTCAACCAACAATACAAATCTTTGGACTTTCCGTAACGAACCCGTTCCATTCTCTATACGGAACAATTGCTGTGCTAGTACTAGTCAATATCATTCATTTTTATTCTGTAACATTTGTTACGGCAACGACAGCTTTAAAGAAATTAGATCGAGAGTTTGAACTTGTTTCACAGTCGATGGGGATACCGTTTTATAAAACATTCTTTCGAGTTACGGTACCGATGTGTTTACCAGCCATTTTAGAAATGGTAATGTACTACTTCGTAAATTCAATGGTAACTGTCTCAGCAGTTGTATTCCTGTATGCAGCTGATTTTAAACTAGCTGCCGTATCAATTGTAAATATGGATGATGCAGGAAATGTAGCACCAGCAGCTGCAATGAGTGTACTTATTGTTGTTACAAATATTGTAGTGAGAGTTGTATATGAATGGGGAACGAAAGCACTTCGTAACCGAACGTCACAATGGCAAAAAAGATAAATAAGAAGGGTGATGGATTGAATGAAAGTAGAAGCAGTTATTTTTGATTGGGCAGGTACAACAGTTGATTACGGATGTTTTGCACCACTGGAAGTATTTATGGAGATTTTCCATAAACGCGGTGTTGCAATTACTGCAGAAGAAGCCCGTAAGCCAATGGGATTATTGAAAATTGATCATGTTAGAGCATTAACTGAGATGACTCGTATTGCAAGTGAGTGGAATCGTATTTTCGGACAATTACCAACAGAAGCAGACATTCAGGAGATGTATGAAGAATTCGAAAAGATTCTCTTCGCTATTTTACCGCGCTATGCGTCGCCGATTAATGGAGTAAAAGAAGTGATTGCTTCTTTACGTGAAAGAGGAATTAAAATTGGTTCAACGACTGGTTATACGAGAGAAATGATGGACATTGTAGCAAAAGAAGCAGCACTACAAGGGTATAAACCGGATTTTCTTGTAACACCAGATGATGTTCCAGCAGGTCGTCCGTATCCGTGGATGTGCTATAAAAATGCGATGGAGCTTGGTGTATATCCAATGAATCATATGATAAAAGTTGGAGACACAGTATCAGATATGAAAGAGGGAAGAAATGCTGGTATGTGGACAGTAGGTGTAATTCTCGGCAGTAGCGAACTCGGCTTAACTGAAGAGGAAGTGGAGAATATGGATCCGGTAGAACTTCGTGAAAAAATAGAAGTAGTTCGCAATCGTTTCGTTGAAAATGGGGCGCACTTTACGATAGAAACGATGCAGGAACTCGAAAACGTAATGGAACATATCGAGAAACAAGAACTTATTATTTCATAAAAGGGGAATAGGATCATGACTGAAAATCACTATTTATTATTAACGCCTGGACCATTAACAACAACCAAAACAGTAAAAGAAGTTATGTTATACGATTGGTGTACGTGGGATGCTGAATATAACACAATGGTACAAGAGGTAAGAGCTAAACTTGTATCGTTAGCAACGAAAGAAGAGGAGAAATATACAACTGTTTTAATGCAAGGAAGCGGTACGTTTTCAGTTGAAGCAGTGATTGGATCTGTCATTCCTAAAAACGGAAAGCTGCTCGTATGTACAAATGGTGCGTACGGTAAGCGAATTGTACAAATGGCAGAGATGTTACATATAGATGTGGTGGTCAGTCAAACAGAAGAGTGGGAGCCTACTAATATTGCAGAAGTAGAAAGGATATTGCAACAAGATAAAGAGGTTACACATATTGCAGTTGTTCATTGTGAAACAACAACAGGTATTATCAATCCAATTGTAGATGTATGTAAATTAGGGAAGCAATATGGAAAAGTAACACTAGTTGATGCAATGAGTAGTTTTGGTGGTATTGAAATAGATATCGCTGAGTTGCAAATTGATTTTTTAATTAGTAGTGCGAATAAATGTATTCAAGGTGTTCCTGGGTTCGGCTTTGTTATTGCAAAGCGTGCTGAATTGTTGAAATGTAAGGGACAGGCACGTTCATTATCATTAGATTTATACGATCAGTGGGAAACAATGGAAAATCAAAATGGGAAATGGCGTTTTACGTCACCTACACATGTTGTGCACGCTTTTTATCAAGCACTACTTGAATTAGAAAAAGAGGGCGGAGTAGAAGCTCGTTACAATCGATATTATAACAATCAAAAACTATTAGTGAGTAGAATGAGAGAAATCGGATTTAAGCCACTAGTAGATGAAAAATATCAATCGCCTATTATTACATCCTTCATTTATCCAGAAAAAGGATTTGAATTTCAACAGCTATATAATGAATTAAAGCAATATGGATTTGTTATTTATCCTGGTAAAATTTCGAAAGTAGATACGTTCCGCATTGGAAATATCGGTGACGTACATGAGGAAGACATAAATCGTTTAGTAAATAGTATAGCTGAAGGAGTTGCTATAGGATGAAAGTATTTTGTTTAGGTGGAGCAGGTAAAATTTGTCGTGAAGCAATTTTAGATTTAGTACAATTTTCATCTTTTGAGGCGATTACAGTAGCTGATTTTAATGAAGAAGAGGGCCTGAAAGTAGTAGAATGGCTCAACGATCCTCGTGTTGATTTTGTGAAAGTAGATGTAACAAATCACGAGGATACGGTTGCAAAAATGAAAGGTTATGACATTGTAATGGACGGTACGACAATTAAGTTAAATGGATTGTCTACTCGATGTATTGCAGAAGCAGGTTGTCACGGTGTGAATTTGAATGGATTTGGTGAAGAAAATGAATTTCATTCTATATTTGCTCAAAATGAAAAAACGTGTTTACCTGGTTTTGGTATGACGCCAGGTGTAACGCAAATGATGGCAATGCATGCAGCAAATCAGCTAGATACTGTAGAGTCAGTACGTGTAAGTCATGGCTCGTACCGTCCAATTGCTTTTTCTGCATCAATTACAGAAACAACGACATATGAATATGATCCACATTTACGATTGCGTACAGTATATGAAGATGGTGAGTTTAAGCAAGTACCGCCGTTTGCGCGTCCAAGAGAAATTGAATTACCGGCGCCTTATGGTAAGGCAACGCAGTATATAATACCGCAT
Organism: Bacillus sp. IBL03825; assembly: GCF_024712505.1. Lineage (NCBI taxonomy): Bacteria > Bacillati > Bacillota > Bacilli > Caryophanales > Bacillaceae > Bacillus > Bacillus sp. IBL03825. Next base: position 1,305,565 of record NZ_JAMXKE010000001.1, read on the forward strand.
TCTGAAACGATTACGTTAGCAAAAGCACTAGAAAATAAAGGCGTCAAGCTGATAGAGACGAGAGGAACTTGGCCAAAGCAAAATATGCAGCTCGTACGTGCTTTATATGATTATGGTATATTGCGTAATGATCGGGTTGACATAAATGGGAAAGAAATTGGCATTATGGATTGTATTTCGAAGTATTTATTGCAATCGAAAGAAGGGCAAGAAACAGAAATTTACGGTTATGCACTTCATGTAGAAGTAATAGGTGTGAAAAATAATGAAAAACAAAGGCACGTATTATATCATACACACCCGTTATCTGATGGTTCTGTTGTAGGATGGGAAAAATTAAGAGCTTATACGAGAAACGTCGGTATTCCATTTGGGATTGCTACAGAGTTAATCGCAAAAGGGAATGTAAATAAAGCTGGTGTTGTGACACCTGAGGAAGCTTTTGTAAATCCACAAATCATTTTTGATGAACTAAAAAAGCGTGGTATTCATATTCATGAAGAAGTTTTCACTGAAAAAGAAAGTTATAACTTTGTATAAGTAAGGCAGTTTATGAGGTAGAAATCAATGGGGTGAAGCTATGTCTGTAGTAGGTGAAGAAAGAAAGCGAACCATTCTTGAGAAGGTAGAGTTTAAAGGGAAAGTAAAAGTTTCAGAGTTAGCGAGAGAGTTTGCTGTATCAACAGAGACGATTCGTCGTTATTTAGAAGAATTGGATCGTGAAAAGAAGTTGAAGAAAGTGTATGGTGGAGCCGTCCAACTTCCGGGAGCTGGAATAGAGGCACCAATGCTAGAACGAGAGATGCTGCATATAGAAGAGAAGAAGAGAATTGGGTATAAAGCAGCAACGTTTGTGGAAGATGGAGATGTGATTGCGATTGATGATGGAAGTACACCGCTTCAAATGGTGCCATATCTTGTTCATCGTAAAAATTTAACGATTGTAACAAGTTCATTTCCAGTAGCTACACAATTAATTTCTTCTATTAATAAAAAGATGTTTCACGGTGAAGTTTTATTTATTGGTGGAAAAGTGTCTCCAAAGCATTCACGTGTGTCAGGGTCTATTTCGCAGCAAGTAATCCAGCAATTTCATTTTCATAAAGCATTCGTTTCGATTGATGGATTGTTACCTGGTTTTGGGGTTTCTAGTTTTGAATTAGAAAAGGCGAAACTGTCAGAAGCGATGCTGAAATTAGCGGAGAAAACATATATTTTATGTGATCATACAAAAGTAGGGGTAAAAGGAAATTACCGAATAGCAGCATTTTCACGTATTCAACATGTAATTTGTGATAAGAAAATGCCCTATAGTTTTGAAGAGGAAGTCAAAAAGCATAATATTCAATGGACAATTTGCTAAATAAATTGAACTCCCACCTGTTTTTGAGGTGGGAGTTTTACTGTCCGCAAATAGCAGGATAAAAGATTTGTATGTATGCAAAAAGTGGACACATTTTCTCATCTCTTTCATATAATTTACCAATACAAAAAAAGTTGGTCGAAGGAAAGAAGGGAGAAGCATGTCAGAACGGATATATAATAAACTTGTATTGTATGCAAATATTTTGCAAAAAATTGGTTTTATTAATGAAAAAGAAAAAAGTGAAATTCTTCATACGCTAGGTAAAAAGGCCCTTTGATTAAAGGGTTTTTTATTTTTTATCTTTGGAAATATAAACTTAATGTAATATTATCATTGACAATGATAATGAGATTCATTATCATTTATTTTGTAAGTAATTGATAACATTTATCAATTATAAAAATTATATATGATAGGGGATATTATTTTGAAAAAAAGTTATATTAAGGCGCTAGTAGTAGCCACAACATTAGCAATTCCATTTGCTACATACTCTACTCCAGCATTAGCAGCACTAAAAGCTGAAGCAAACCAGTCGGTGGCAGCAGCTAGTGAACGTACATACGATACTGAGATTAAAATATATAAGGATCAAAAAGATGAGCCATCTATGGTTTCTCAGTACATAAAAAATCCTAAAGTAGCAATTGAAGATGGGAAAAAAATCGTTACTGTAACAATACAAGATAGCGATTATTTTCAATATCTTAGAATAGAGGATAAAAACCAACCTGGTGTATTTCAAGATGTGAAAGTTTTATCAGAAGATAAGAGGAAAAATGGAACGAAAGTAGTCCAATTTGAAATTGGCGAATTTGAGAAGAAGCATAATATGCAAATGCATATACTTATTCCGGCCATCGGATATGATCACAAATATCAAGTTCAATTTGAAATTAAAGATCCAACTGTAGGTGACAAAGAAACAGAGAAACCAGATGATAACGCTAATTCAGGCAATACGGAAACGGATCATCCAATTGATAGTCAAAATATGATAACAGATAACAAATTAAGAGAACTTGTTAATAAAAAAGTATTTAATAGAAAAGATTTAAATACACCAATTACGAAAGAGGAGTTATTACAAGTAAAGGACTTGTTTTTAAACACGAATGAGATTCTTGATTATAGTGCATTAAAATATATGCCAAATTTAAAATCTTTAACAGTTGCGAATGCGAAGATAACAGATCCATCGTTCTTTGCGAATTTAAAGCAATTAAATCATTTAGCTTTGCGTGGTAATGAATTTTCAGATGTAACACCACTTGTTAAGATGGATAATTTAGCATCTCTTGATTTGAGTAATAATAAAATTACAAACGTTGCACCACTCATTGAAATGAAAAATGTAAAAAGTTTATATCTATCAGGCAACCAAATAGAAGACGTAACAGCATTAGCGAAAATGGAACAACTAGATTACTTGAATTTAGCAAATAATAAAATTACGAATGTTGCTCCATTAAGCGCATTGAAAAATGTAACATACTTAACTTTAGCAGGTAATCAAATTGAAGATATTAAACCGTTATATTCATTACCTTTAAAAGATTTAGTATTAACGCGTAATAAAGTTAAAGATTTATCGGGTATTGATCAAATGAATCAATTAAATAAATTATTTATCGGTAAAAATCAAATTGAAGATGTGACACCACTTGCTAAAATGACTCAGCTTACAGAATTAGATTTACCTAATAATGAGTTAAAGGATATTACTCCATTATCAAATCTAGTAAACTTACAAAAACTTGATTTAGAAGCAAATTATATTTCAGACTTATCGCCAGTTAGTAAGTTGAATAAGTTAGTATATTTAAGTTTTGTTGCAAATGAAATTCGCGATGTTAGACCAGTAATAGAACTAAGTAAGAAAGCTTATATTAATGTTCAAAACCAAAAAGTCTTTTTAGAGGATACAGAAGTAAATAAAGAAGTAAAAGTACCTATATACGAAAAAGACGGCGAGGTATCTACAAAAATCCGTCTGAAGAGTGATGGTGGTACGTATAGTAATGGTGTAGTGAAATGGAGTACACCAGGTGAGAAAGTATATGAATTTGGAGTGAAAGATCCATTTGCGGATACAGGAATCTTTTTTACAGGATCTGTAATTCAAAATGTAGTAGAAAGTAAAGGGGACAACAATTCTAAAGAAGACAATACTTCTAAAGAAGATGAAAAAGTAGAAGTAGTAGAATTTAAAGATGTACCAAAAGGACATTGGTCAGAAGAAGCAATTCATTATTTAGCGAAAGAAAATATTTTCAAGGGATATGGAAATGGACAATTTGGATTTGGGGATAGTATTACTCGTGGGCAAGTTGCGTCTTTAGTACAAAGGTACATGAAATTAGAAAATAAAGTAGAGCAGAAAGAGAGATTTACAGATACGAAAGGGCATATGTTTGAGCAAGATATTGCCACAGTTGCGCAAGCTGGAATTATGCAAGGAGATGGTACTGGGGAGTTTCGTCCAGATGGAGTATTAACTCGATACGAAATGTCTGTAGTATTATATAAAGTATTTCAGTTAAAAGAAGATAGAAATAATAAAGTGAACTTTACTGATGTACCGACTGGTCATTGGGCAGAAGGATATGTGAAAGCGTTAGCGGATAATAATATATCAAAAGGTAATGGAAAAGGAAACTTTTTAGGTGATGATTTCGTAACACGTGAACAATATGCACAGTTTTTATATAATGCAATAAAGAAATAAAAGATGAGAAAATACGTTATTCTTTGATTTAAAAAGAATAACGTATTTTTTTATGTACAAAATGAAGTAGGGAATAGACAGAAGTATAGATATATGAATGGCCCATTTTAAAGAAGAGCTGTGAAACTATATTGACAAAAAGGCGTTCTCATGTGATAATTCAATTAAATTTTTAGAATAATCAAAAAATACTCCTTTTACATAGAAAGGATTCGAACATTATATAAATATTATGCCGGGGGTGACGAAATGTTATTTTTTCTAAAAAAATGGAATGAATTAAAAGATGTGAAATCTGAATTGGCACTTCGTGATTGGTTTTATGGTACAAAAATTAGTTTATCACTCTGTACGTCAAAAGAGCCGTTAACTTTTTTAGTAAACGTTGAGGGAAGAGATAAAGGGTTATTTTCAGAAGAAGACTTTATTGTTGTTAATTGTATGTGTGAGCCAGTATTTGAAAATGAAGAAAAACCAGCTGCAGAATCATTTATGCATGCGGATATTTATAAAAAAAGTAGTGCAGAATGTATTTTACAAGTGCAGACTGTAGATAGCCATTTAATATCAGAGTTATATGGAGAAACAGGGGAAGTAACATTCGATAAACGTAGCGTGGAACGTGTTTTTGGAAAAGAAGGTATAACAGAAATGACAATTCCTATTGTAGAAGATGAGAAAAAATTCGCTGATTTATTAGAAAATAATGTACCGAATTTTATTGAAGGTGGAGGAGTAGTTCTTGTTCATAATTATGGCATGATTGTGTGGGGGAAAACTCCAGAAGAAGCGAAAAAATGGCTAGAGGGTATAGAATATTTAATGAATTACCATGTAAAGTTGTTAATGATAAAAGGTGCAAAGAGCTCTGTTATATAAAATGTTTGTGATGTCGTTACAAGTCAATAAAAAATGAAAGCGTTTTAAATGTAATTTTACTCATAAAATATAGGTCTCCTTATTATATATAGATTACATGTTGACATGTAAGGAGGAACATATTTTGCGAGTTAAATACCATTTTCTGCCGAAACAACAAGTAACATTTTGCAAAATGAACGATTCAGGTGAAGAGGCTTTGCACATTATGAATGAAACGGGATTTCGAGCAATCCCTGTATTAGCAGAAGATGAAAAGAAATTCATAGGGATTATTTATAAAGTAGACCTTTTAGAAAAGAAGTGTAATAGCGGATTAGAGAAATTAAGCACGGAACATATGCTGGAAGATTCCTCTGCATTTATTTTTGAAAAGGATTCTTTTTTTAGAGCATTTTATGTTATTCGTCGACTTCCATTTTTAGCTGTGTTAAATGACTATAATGAATTTGTCGGTATCTTAACGCATTCCAATATATTTGATGTTATTGAAGATTCATTCGGTATGCGGACGGGTGGTTATATATTAACAATTGCAACACAAGATTGTAAGGGAACGATTAAAGAACTTGGGACATTGTTGAAAGCATTTAATATCGGTGGATTATTTACGCTAGATAACGGTGATCAGTATATTCGCCGCGTTATCGTAAATATAGCAGATGAGTTAAATGAAAAAAGATTAAAGCAATTAATCGAAAAAATAGAGAAAAAAGGATTCAGGGTGAGTCATGTAGATTATATTTAAGGTGAAAAGGAAAGGTACCAATTTGCTATATGCAGATTGGTACCTTTTTTAGTGCGAGTAATGAATCTTATTTTGAAACAGGAGGTGGAGATAATGCTAAATCAGATAAAAAAATAAAATCTGCATGTGCGCGAATGTTAGGAATAGAAGTTTCTATAACACGTGATGTAATTTCACCTGGAGGTCCAACGTGTCCGATAGCTACCATAATCGGTTTTTCTTGAAGCTTTTTAATGAGTAATTGGGCTTGTTTTGAAATATGTGCCGCTGTATACACATCATCAAAAAATAATTGATTTTCAATAATAGGCACTCCTAATTCTTTCCCGATTTTTGGGACAACACTCTTAGGATTTGTTTTGCTATCCAAATAAAATAAACCGTGTTTTTTACAAGCTGCAAGTATAAGTCGTACAATTCTTTCGTCCGCGGTCACTTTTGAGCCCATATGATTGTTCATCCCAATTGCATGCGGTACTTCTTGAATCGCTTGTTCGAGTCGGTTATTTATTTCTTCGTCGCTTAAATCAGTTGTAATTGCTTTTGGTCCAAGCCATTCTTTTTTACCTTTAATCGGTTCCATTGGCATATGTATAATAACTTCGTGCCCTTTCTTATGAGCCGCTATCGCATCTTCCTTTGTGGAAGGGAGAAAAGGCATAACGGCAACAGTCAGTGGAATAGGAAGTGATAACATTTTATCAGTCCCCTTCATATTATTGCCGAAGTCATCAATGACAATAGCGACTTTGTTTGTATGGGCCTTTGCTTGAACAGGAAACAAGAAGGATGGTAAGAACATAGTAAATATAAGCAATGCAATCGTATATTTGCGCATATAAATATTTCCTTTCTATTTTTTCCCGCTATTTGCGAGCAGTGAGGAATGAACAAAATCCCCCAATGATTAAATTTCACTTTATCAATCATCATTATGTTTTGCGTTTTTATATAAATTAAACAAAAAATGTCGAAGAAAAGTATATAGAAAATAGAGAATCCGCTATTTAATTGGTATTTGTAAAAAAAGAAGATGAAAAAAATGTCTATTATTGCGAATGTATTTACAAAGATAGAATAATTTGTAATAATTCTCAAAGTGAGGGTAAAGATTTGTAAATTACAGGGAGAAAATGTTAAATTTTCTGATTCTTCAAATTCAAATATGATTAAGTAGTTAAAAGGCCGATGGAGAAGTAAAGTTGAAAGCATGGAAGTATAATAAGGGGGATATGAATGTTTACCGTAAAAAGGAAGTACACATTAGAAAAGCTTTCACGTGATATTCATATGAAACGTGAAGAAATGATTCAATTAGGTTTAACAAGTGGGTTAAATAGTATGGAGACAATTCAAGTGAGTCAAGAATTGGACAAGCTTATTTTACAGTACCAGCGTTATAAAGAAAAACAAACACCAAAATGGCTATCAATTATTAAGGTACCTATTTTTCAAATTGGGTATGAAGGGAAATCAAGTAATTTTTGGCGAATGCTTGTGGCTGGTTTTATGAAATAAGTATAATTACCCTTTTGGGATAAGGATAATTATACTAGGTGTAACGGAATTTCGATATGAACTGTCGTTCCTTCGTTTTCTATACTATCAATAAAAATATGCCCATTGTACATCTCTACAATTCGTTTACATATGACAAGTCCAAGACCGGTTCCAGTATCTTTATTAGTAAAGAACGGATGAAAGAGGTGTTTTTGAATATGTTTTGGAATCCCTTTTCCAGTATCTGTAATTCTCAATTGTGCGTGTGTTTCATTGTTTGTTACGGAAATGGTCAGTGTGTCACCAGAATTCATGGCTTCAATTGCATTTTTTGTAATGTTTAAAACCACTTGTTTCATATGGTCTTTTGAGCAACGGATATGAATAGGATGGTCTGGCAAATGTAAATGGAATACAATGTTATGTAGATTCGCCTCAGATTGAATAATTAATGATACCTCATTTAGAATAGTTCTCACATCATATGTTTGTTCAATGATAGCAGTTGGCTTTCCAAGAATAAGAAATTCGCTTACAATTTCATTAATCCGTTCTATTTCTTGTTCGATGACGGAAAAATAAAACTGATCTTGTTCATCTTTATATTTCTCTTTTAATAGAGCGACGAGCCCTTTAATTCCGGTAAGAGGATTACGGATTTCGTGGGCTGTACTAGCTGCAAAAGTTCCAACCAATTCAATTTTTTGTAGTTCATTTTGTTGTCTTTCCAGTTTTGTTTGACGTTTTAACAACATATATTGAGCAAGTAAAAATAAAATAGACATTAAAAATAAAGTAGCTATACACTCTATTGCAACCCACTGATATAAAGTTTTTTGATGGATAGGCAAAGGAGAAACAGAGACCTTCCAATTTAATCTTTTGAGTGGGGTAGTAAGCATATTAGAATGCGCAGCACTTGTTTCGTTATTATCATCGGTGAGAAAAACTACATCATGTTTATCAGTTACTTCAAAATGGTATTGTGGCTTAATGGCATTTAAAGATGATGAAATGTAGTCAAAGCGTAAACTTGCTAACAATAAGCCTGAGATTTCCTTCTGTTTATTGAAAATGGGAGAAGCAATCATAATAGCTTGATGTCCAAGAACACGATCTGTAATGACTGATGATACAGTTGTTTTCTTCGTTTGCAATACGTCTTGAATATATTTGCGATCTGAGACATCAACAGGTGGTCGGTCGCCTTCGGATGCGATTGTAATGATTCCTTCTGGTGTAGCGTAGTATAAACCAGAAAAACGTGCATCGTTTCCATCTGTATCATGTACAATTTGTTTAACTCCATTTATATTTCCAGTCTCGGTTCCTATGACCTTTGAGAGCATTTCTAATGCGGAAATTGCTTCACCAAGGTGATGATCTAAATAGTCTCTATATAAAAAGAGAACCGTGTGAGCAGATAGTTTGTTTTCCTGCTTCATTTTATACGAATGATATGAATAAAATGTAGCACCAATCCCTATCGTTGGTAGGATAACAAGTAATATATATAAAACTATGCTGTGGAATTTGACTTTCAAATTTGGTACTCCTTCTTTTTTATTATCATTATATATAAACTATGTTAAAATTGTCATGTTTTTATTCAAGAATCATTCGTAATATATTTGGGGAGAGGAAATGAATGAGTGAATACTCATTCGGAATTTACATGAAGTACTAAGCTGTTTTTTCTTTTTATTACTGAGAATTTAAGTGAAGGGTTGAAAGTTGTATGACATCAAATAATGAACGAGAAGATATTTCTCAATCTCTAAAAGTATTTATTGCATTATCTCGTGTACATCGTTCTGTTATGGATACTACAAATAAATCTATACAAAGTAACGGGTTAAATCCAACTGAATTTGCTGTATTAGAACTGCTATATCATAAAGGCGGTCAACCACTTCAGCAAATTGGTGAGCGTATTTTGATTGCTAGTGGCAGCATTACATATGTTGTAGATAAGCTAGAGAAAAAGGGACTAGTAAAGAGAATTCCGTGCCCGAATGACAGACGTGTTATTTATGCACAATTAACTGAGTCTGGAGAGAACTTTATTGCTTCTATTTTTCCAGGGCATGAGCAAGTTATACATCAGTCTTTTGAAATGTTAACGAAAGAGGAAAAGGATGAATTACTTGATCTATTAAAAAAGATTGGAAAGTATGAAAAATAATAGTATGTTCCAAAGGAGCTTTGGATAAAGAAATCCAAGGCTTTTTTGTTTACATGTAATTATGACAAAATATGCCGTATTTTGCTGAAGAATAAGAGGAGATTTGTAAGTAAGCATTGAATTATAGTAAGGATGCATATAATGGAGAGGAGGCTCGTTCATGTCATTTAAAGACTATGAATATAAACGGCCAAATATTGAAGAATTAAAAGAGAAGTTTACTGTTGCTTTAGAGAAGTTTGATAACGCTAAAACTGTAGAAGAACAAAAACAAGTCATCAATTCAATTAACGAAATTCGCAACGACTTCGGTACAATGGGGAATCTTTGTTACATTCGTCATTCTGTTGATACGACAGATGCTTTTTATAAGGACGAGCAAGATTTCTTTGATGAATTCTCTCCAGTTGTACAAGGTTATGGTACAAAGTATTATAATGCGTTAATTCATTCTCCATTCCGTGAAGAATTAGAAGCGTATTATGGAAAGCAATTATTTGCTTTAGCGGAGTGTGATTTGAAAACATACTCTGATGAAGTTGTGAAAGATTTACAATTAGAGAATAAATTATCTTCACAATATACGCAGTTATTAGCATCTGCAAAAATTGACTTTGCAGGAGAAGAAAGAACGTTATCGCAGCTTATTCCATTTATGCAAGGGAAAGAAAGAAGTGAACGTAAAGTAGCAAGTGAAGCATATTACGGATTTTTAGCTGAGAATGAGGAAGAGTTAGATCGTATTTATGATGAGCTTGTTAAAGTGAGAACGAAAATCGCCAAATCTTTAGGTTTCAAAAACTTTGTTGAACTTGGATATGCAAGAATGTACCGTACAGATTATAATGCGGAAATGGTGGCGAATTATCGTCAGCAAGTACTTGATTATATCGTTCCAGTTACAACGGAATTAAGAAAACGACAACAAGCACGTATCGGTGTAGAGAAGTTAGCGTATTACGACGAAAACTTTGAGTTTGCTACTGGTAATCCAACTCCAAAAGGAGATGCGGATTGGATTGTTAATCATGGGAAAACGATGTATAAAGAGTTATCGGCTGAAACGGATGAATTTTTCAATTTCATGCTAGATAATGATTTATTAGATTTAGTTGCGAAAAAAGGAAAAGCTGGTGGCGGATATTGTACATATATTGAGAATTATAAAGCGCCATTTATTTTCTCAAACTTCAATGGAACATCTGGCGACATTGATGTATTAACACATGAAGCTGGTCATGCTTTCCAAGTATATGAAAGCCGTAAGTTTGAAATTCCAGAATACAATTGGCCAACGTATGAAGCATGTGAAATTCATTCTATGAGTATGGAATTCTTTACATGGCCATGGATGAAGTCATTCTTTGAAGAGGATGCAGATAAATATTATTTCTCTCACTTAAGTTCAGCACTTCTGTTTTTACCGTATGGTGTATCTGTTGACGAATATCAACATTATGTATATGAAAATCCAGAAGCATCACCAGAAGAGCGTAAGACAGCATGGCGTAATATAGAGAAAAAGTATTTGCCGCATCGTGATTATGAAGATAATGATTATTTAGAGCGCGGTGGATTCTGGCAACGTCAAGGACATATTTATAGCTCGCCGTTCTACTATATCGACTACACATTAGCACAAATTTGCGCACTGCAATTTTGGAAACGTGCAAGAGATAATAGACAAGAGGCGTGGGAAGATTATGTAAATTTGTGCCAACAAGGTGGAAGTAAATCATTCTTGGAATTAGTAGAAGTTGCAAATTTAACATCACCATTTGCTGAAGGCTGTGTGAAAAGTGTCATTACAGAAATTGAAGCGTGGCTACATGCGATTGACGACACAAAATTGTAAAAAACATGCGCTTTTTTTCACATGTTTAACATCGACATAATGAGAAAATGATGAGATAATAAAAGAAAATTCAGAATACTAAAGAGGTGTTTCTAATAAGGAGCACCTCTTTTCACCAACAAAAAGGGGGGAAAGAAGTATGCTTCAATCAAATATGGATGTGAGTTTAGAAAATTTGGTGAACTCATTACAGTCTACTCGAAGCACGCTATTATCAGAAATTGAAATGTTAAATGATACAGAAGTGAATGTAAAGCCACGCCGTGATAAATGGAGTATTATTCAAATTTTGCATCACTTGCATTTAGTTGAACAATCAGTTACGTCTGCCCTTGTATATGCTTTACAAAAAAATGAAAGAAACACGACTCCATTTAAAGACCTCCAACTTACGCTTGATCGCACATATAAACGAGAAGCTCCTCAGCAAATGCAACCAACAGAAACGTTAATGAAAAAACAGCAAGGAATTCAATTACTAGAACATTCACGACAAGAGCTATTACACGCGCTTCATAGTGTGATAGATGAAAAAGATTTATTTGAAAATGGATTAAAGCATCCTATTTTTAATGATTTGAATTTGTATCAGTGGGTTCAATTTCTTGATTTGCATGAACAAAGACATCTTACGCAGTTAAAAGAGGCGAAACACGCAATTTTGCAACGATAATTAGAAGGAAGTGGGAGACCACTTCTTTTTTGATGCGTGCATAGTTTTCTTTCTTATTTTGGAATACTACATGGAGAAAGAACAGAAGGAGTTGAAATGTATGTCCAAGAAAAAGAAAGAAGAAGAGCGCGCGTGGAAAGCACGTAAAGAAAATCAAAAACCACATGGTAAAGTGAAAGCCTTTGCTGAATTAGTTGAAGGAACAGAAAAAACGTGATGAGTATTTCATCACGTTTTTTGTATGAGTGGAAAAGTTAATAAGAAGGTTGTACCTGTACCTTTTTCGCTTATAATATCAACTTTTCCGTTCATAGCTTGCACAACACTGAATACGACCATCATTCCAAGACCAGTACCTTTTTCTTTTGTTGAGTAGAAAGGGGATCCAAGGCGTTTTACTTGTTCTTGATCCATACCAACTCCTGTATCTTTTATATATAACTGAATATGCTTATGATCAGGAACTAATGAGAAATAAAGATCACCGCCTTTTGGCATGGCCTCAATGCAGTTTTTTAAAACATTTAACAAGCATTGATTTAGTTTTTGTTTTTCTCCCGCGATAAAAAAAGAAGTGCTTTGCTTTATATAATGAGTACGCACATTTGCTAAATTAGCAAGAGGTGTAATTAACGCTAATGCGTGTAGTAGTTCTTCTTCTAACTGTAATGTTTGTTCTTTTTCAATACTTGGTTTTGCAAAGGTTAAATAATCTGTAAGAACGTGATTTGCTTGTTCGATTCCGTTAATGGCTATGTCGATATATAATTTTCGCTCTTGCTCAGTGCATGTATCTGACTGCAAAAGTTGTAAAAAGCCTTTTGTTGAAGTTAATGGATTACGAATCTCATGAGAAATGGACGCTGCCATTTCTCCAATTAAATGAAACTTTTCAGCATTCATAAGTTCGTTTTGAAGACGAACTTGAGTTTGTAATATGTGTAGTAAATATAAAATAAGTATCGTACCAAGTATCGTACATAACTCATACACAATAATATGTGGTATATAATCAGTCTTATTTGTAACCTTTGAAAGGAAGAAAGGTATCCAACTAAATCCGTATGTGAGACTGTAGATAATGGCAAGTGCTACTTTTATACGATTAGAAGTTCGATTGAAAACTTTATATGTAAATAGTAGGACAATAAATAGAAGGATAGAACCGATAAGCGATGGGAAAACACCGATTCCTCCTAATAAGAAGCGGTATATATTTAATACAACTAATATAGATCCACCAGCAATAGGACCTCCTGTTAATGTACCGACAATTAATACGATATGGCGCATATCAAATTGAAATCCATAATTTGTTTTTGCTCCGAAAGTAATACATAGTATGGTTGCGAGGCAACATAATGCAATAAATATAGCTGAGTTTAATTTAGGAGAACGTTTCCCTTTTTGATTCCAAAATAAATGGTATACGAGCATTGTAACAAGAATGAATAATATATTTAAAAAGAGATAAATAATAAAGGGTTTCAGTGGGATGCCTCCTCTCTTCTCACATTAAATTAATCATACTATAAAATGAAAGAAATAAAATGAGAAATAGCGGAAAAATCAGAAATTTTTTCTGGTAGTATACAATATGTTACAATAAGCTTTGTCAATGAAAGAAGGAATTCCGTGCGATGCGCGGGAGAGGTTCGCGAACTCCCTCTATAAAAAACTATGGAAACAACAATATCTTTAGGTATTGTTTTGTTTTTTTATTGTGACAGTTCAAGAACGTTCTTTCTTCTTATTCGTAGTAGAGAAGGAGAATGAGTGAAATGAAAAAAGAAAAGGCAGTTGTTGTTTTTAGTGGAGGACAAGATAGTACGACATGTTTATTTTGGGCAATAGAGCAGTTTGCAGAAGTAGAAGCTGTAACGTTTAATTACAATCAACGTCATAAACTAGAAATTGATTGTGCAGCGGAAATTGCGAAAGAACTAGGAATTAAACATACGGTACTAGATATGAGTCTATTAAATCAACTTGCTCCAAATGCGTTAACGAGAACGGATATGGAGATTACACATGAAGAAGGTGAATTGCCATCGACGTTTGTAGATGGACGAAATTTACTATTCTTATCATTTGCTGCTGTATTAGCAAAACAAGTTGGGGCACGTCATATTGTAACGGGTGTATGTGAAACTGATTTTAGTGGTTATCCAGATTGCCGTGACGTGTTTGTGAAATCGTTAAACGTTACTTTAAATTTATCCATGGATTATCCGTTCGTAATTCATACACCACTTATGTGGATTGATAAAGCGGAAACATGGAAATTATCAGATGAACTTGGAGCATTCGAGTTTGTTCGAGAAAAAACATTAACATGTTATAACGGAATCATTGGTGATGGTTGCGGTGAATGTCCAGCATGTCAGCTTCGTAAAGCAGGATTAGATACGTACCTACAAGAACGCGAAGGAGCAAATAACTAATGGATAATTTCTTTGGATTTCGCATCGTAGAAAATTTGCAAAAAATGGACAAGGATATTCAGCGTAAACAGCTTAAATATCATAATAAAAGAGTAATGGTCAGCAAGGAATTTACATTTGATGCAGCACACCATTTACACTGTTATGAGGGGAAATGTAAAAATTTACATGGTCACACATATAAAGTTGTATTTGGGATTAGTGGATATGTAAATGAAATAGGTCTTGCGATTGACTTTGGAGATATAAAAGAAATTTGGAAGAATGAAATAGAAATTTATTTAGACCATCGTTATTTAAACGAAACGTTACCAGCAATGAATACGACTGCTGAAAACATGGTCGTTTGGATTTATGAAAAGATGGCAGAAGCATTACTAAAAGATAATCGTGCGAACGAATATAAAGGAGCTCGTGTTGAATTTGTTCGTCTTTTCGAGACGCCGACTAGTTATGCGGAAGTAAGACGGGAGTGGATGCTCGATGAGTAAGATCCCTGTCTTAGAAATATTTGGTCCGACTATTCAAGGTGAAGGAATGGTTGTGGGACAAAAGACGATGTTTATCCGTACAGCTGGCTGTGATTATAGCTGCGCATGGTGTGATTCTGCTTTTACGTGGGATGGATCGGCTAAGGAACAAATTAGACAGATGACAGCAGAGGACGTTTGGAACGAGCTTGTGGAAATTGGTGGCGAAAATTTTTCTCATGTTACGATTTCAGGTGGAAATCCAGCATTGTTGAAAAATATTGAGTTTCTTCTTTCTATATTAAAAGAGAATGGAATGCGGACGGCAATCGAAACGCAAGGGAGTAAATGGCAAGATTGGTTACTTCAAATTGATGAGATAACGATTTCTCCAAAACCACCAAGTTCGACGATGAATACTGATTTTCAGAAGTTAGATGCTGTTATTCAGAAACTAGCAGGAAAAGATATTAGTTTAAAGGTAGTAGTATTTGACGATTATGACTTTGAGTATGCAGTTAAGATGCACGAACGTTATCCAGATGTTCCATTCTTCTTACAAGTAGGGAATGATGATACAAAAACTGTGGATGATGCGATGTTGATTAAAAAATTATTAGATAAATATGAGTGGCTTATTGAAAAAGCGGTTAACTGTAAAGAAATGAATAATGCAAAAGTATTGCCGCAGCTTCATGCGTTAGTATGGGGAAATAAACGCGGAGTATAATGAGAAGGGATGTTTAAAATGGCAGGAAGATTAGATGAAGATTTAAAAGATGTAACATTATTAGGAAATCAAAATACAAAATATTTATTTGAATATAGCCCAGAAATTTTAGAGGTATTTGATAACAATCATCCAAACCGTGATTATTTTGTGAAATTTAATTGCCCTGAATTTACAAGCTTATGTCCGAAAACAGGTCAACCAGATTTTGCAACAATTTATATTAGCTACATTCCAGAACAAAGAATGGTAGAGAGTAAATCTTTAAAGCTATATTTATTTAGTTTCCGCAATCATGGTGATTTCCACGAAGATTGCATGAACGTTATTATGAATGATTTAATTAAATTAATGGATCCGCGTTACATTGAGGTATGGGGGAAATTCACACCACGTGGAGGGATTTCAATTGATCCTTACTGCAACTACGGTCGCCCAGGCACGAAGTATGAAAAAATGGCAGACTACCGCATGATGAACCATGATCTATATCCAGAAACAATTGATAATCGTTAATATATAATAGAAAGAAAGGATCTGTATAACATACAGATCCTTTCTTTCTATTATATTATGCATTTTGATTAATGACAGTATAGTTTTTATGACTTACAACTGTAAGAGGTTCCATATCTAGTTCTCTAAAATTTTCCATAATTGTTATATCTACAATAACGGAGTTTTGATTTACTTTTTGAACACGGCCTTGCATTCCACCTTTAAATTCAATGATATCTCCAGTTTCTGCGATCTGCATAAGCAACTCTCCTTGTTACAGTTTTCCAAAAAAAGAATAATTTTGGTTTTTTTTTATTTCCTCTTATTTTGAACCATATTGTCTAGTTTGTAAATGTTTCCAAAGTAAAAATTCGAAAAATATTCACATTTTGTAAGAAAATATGCAAGAACTCCAAGTTATTAGAAAAAAAGAACGGTTTAAATGCGTGCATCTTTATATAGGGGTATAATGAAAAATATACAATAACCTACTAAAGTGGGATAAATTAGAGGCGGTAAAATGATGTTTGAATTTGTGGGGAGTGTTATAGCATTAACTTTATTTGTATTTTCTTATATAAATTTAAAAAAGATTCGTCATCATGAAACGACTACATATTTTGATGGGATGGATGGTATACATGCTGGGGTCACACATGAGAGTGGCGAGGATATGTAAAGGTGTATAACTTTCTTTTTTTGCGTGGTATGATATTTAAAAATAGTACATAATAGAGTTCGTAAGTGATGAATGGAGAGTGGAAAGAATGAAGATTTCTTTTATTCGTCATGGTCGCTTAGATCGTACTATAGAACCAATGACGGTTACATCCTTTCATGAATGGATGAAAGGATATGACTTACATACTATAACAGAAAAAGCACCTATACCAATGGAAACAATGGAAGCGGTTGAAGCAGCAAAGTTGATTGTAACGAGTGATCAAAGGTGTGCTATACAGTCAGCAGCTGAATTAATGAATTCTTTATCTTTTATGCAAAATTCTCTTTTTAGGGAAGCTGAAATTCCGACGAGTTTTTATGCTCCAACATGGTTGAAATGTAAACCTAACGTATGGATGTTTATCGGGCGAACATTATGGATACTTGGTTACCATAAAGATGTTGAGTCTTATAAGGAAGTAAGAGAGAGGGCAAGGCAAGCGGCTTACGTATTACACCGTTATGCTCTCGTACATGGAAGTATTGCTCTTGTAGGTCATAATTACATTAACGCAATGGTTGGTGCGGAGCTGAGAGCGATGGGATGGTCTGGTACGCCTATTTTGCACAGAGAGCCATGGGGATGTACAACATATACATTTCACGAGGCGATGAATGGAAATGTATTGAATACGAATTTAACATAAAAGCACACGATTTATATAAATCGTGTGCTTTCTTTTTAAGATACAGAAACTTTGATGTTTAATGTTTTTACGAGATGTGCATAAGGTTCGCCTACGAGCATAATGATTTGATCTTTTTTATAACCTAGTTTTTCGTATAGTGAATAGGCACGTTTGTTTTCTAAATTAACAAGTAATGCGATTTTTTCATACATCTTTTCAGTTGCATGGATTTCAGCAGCTTCAATTAATTGAGAACCAATTCCTTTTCCGCCATATGCACTTGAAACTGATAATGTATCAATGTAATATTCATCAAGCTCAGCTTCTTTTTCTAACGTAATCGATTCATCTTTATGTAATTCTCTTAAGTGATGTACAATTGGTGCATCAAGCATTGTTGCTTCACTACCATGATAAGCGACAATAACTCCAACTGCATCCCCGTCTTGCTCATATACAAAACAGTTTTCGTAGCTCAGTCGATTTCTCTCTTTTGAGAACCATGTTTCAAGTCCTAGTAATACTTCTGTTTCAACAGTGCTACCTGTGATTTTTTCAGCAATTTCGTGCAGAGCGTTATACAATAAAGGCGCAATTGCCTTCGCATCTGTCTTTTTTGCTTTCCGAATCATAGTATCCCTCCTAGTTCTATTTATATATTGTAGCATAGTGGTATGGAACTTTGCATAATTGAATGTCGAAATGTTTGATATAGAGAAGTAGCTATGTTAGTATATGATATTTAGTGGACATATAGTAAAGTGATATCGTTTGTGAATAATGAAAATAAAATGAAGGTATAGCATCTGGATAATTTTACAGTTGTTGACCTATAGAATATACGATAAAATAAAATATTGCATAGAGGTGAAATACATGGATGAACAATTAGCAAATACAATTTTGGATCAGCTGAAAAATGGTGAAATAAAGGAGTATGTTGCAACGAAAGATGTATTTTATACGTTTAGGAAAGTTGTAGTAGGGCGTGAAGATTTTAAACATATTATTGGAAACGCGCAGCGCGGCGGACAAGTAATTTATACATATTCAGAAACGCCACGTTCGTAACTAGAAGAATATAGGGGAGGAGAATTATGGGCGATTTTAAACAAGGCATATTACCGCATTGGGATTATATGTGGAAAGATAGAGCCGGCAATAGGTTTATGGGGATGGTCATGTACCCAGAGAAACGAAAGTGTTCGGCAAAAATGCTTCAGAAAATAAAAAGAGCATATGAAGAGGCTGTAGAAATTAAAGTAACTGTACAAGTTCAACATACATTTCAGTACGTAGAAGGAATGATTGTGTACTTTGATGAAGAAGCTCCTGTATGTACAATCATTGATAAAGATGAAAATCCACATCATATATTTGTAAAAGATATTTTGCGTATTGAGCACTCTGAATAATCTTTTCATAAATAAATTGAATTTCCATAATAATAATCTTTTTCTATAATAGTTATCTTTTAGTATGTAACGCGAACCGAAAGTATATGTATAATATTTAATAAAGTAAAATTGATAAATGTAATCGTTTTTTAGAACAGATTATCGTTTCATGTCTGTTCTTTTTTTCGTGATGCTGGAGAAATATATTCCTCCAGCATTTGCCGTTTTATGACAAAATATATTGGTAACTTTTTTTAAAATAAGGTTAAATTCGTTGACAACTTTTTTGAAAAGCACTTTATTGACATGAGTTTTAGAATGTTGTTTCATAGTCATTGTATTGAAAAAAATCGACTGTCTTGTCGAAAAGTAAAATTTAAAAAAAGAAAGAATTTATACATATATCTTGTGTCTTATTTTGAAACGTAATACAATATATAGAGAAATCAAGAAACAACATACAGAGAGTATAGATTGGAGAGGGAGGGTCGGAAATGATAGTTGCATATGATTCTATGACAGGAAACGTGAAGCGTTTCATTCACAAATTAAATATGCCGGCCGTTCAAATTGGTGAAGATCTAGTAATAGATGAAGACTTTGTTTTAATTACGTATACAACAGGTTTTGGCAATGTACCAGAACGTGTTTTAGAATTTTTAGAGCGCAATAATGAAAAATTAAAAGGCGTATCTGCAAGCGGCAATCGTAACTGGGGAGACATGTTCGGTGCAAGTGCTGACAAAATTTCTGCTAAATATGAAGTGCCTATTGTATCAAAATTTGAGTTATCAGGAACAAATAACGATGTAGAATATTTTAAGGAAAGGGTGCGGGAGATTGCGACACATTGAACTGAATAATGAAATCACGCAAATGCAGGACGGTTTTTATCAGCTTCATAAAGATAAAGAGGCATTAGAAGTCTTTATGGAAGAAGCTAGAGAGAATACCGTTCATTTTAATAGCGTGGCAGAGCGAATGGAGTATATGAAAGAACATGATTACTATTACAACGTTCTGGACGAGTATAGCTTGGAGGAAGTAGAAGAGGTATATAACATCGCTTATGGTGAAAACTTCGAGTTCCAATCTTATATGGCAGCATCTAAGTTCTACAAAGATTATGCGTTAAAAACAAATGATCAAAAACAATACTTAGAAAGCTATGAAGATCGTGTAGCAATTGTTTCATTATACTTAGGACGCGGTGATGTTGCGAAGGCAAAACACTTCGCAAGCATGATTGTAAAACAAAACTACCAACCAGCGACACCAACCTTTTTAAATGCGGGCCGAAGCAGAAGAGGAGAAATGGTGTCTTGTTTCTTGTTAGAGATGGACGATAGCTTAAATTCAATCGGCTTTAACATTAATACTGCAATGCAATTATCAAAAATCGGCGGTGGAGTAGCTTTAAACTTGTCTAAGCTACGTGCACGCGGTGAGCAAATTAAAGGTATTGATAACGCTGCAAGTGGTGTAGTACCTGTTATGAAATTACTTGAAGATTCGTTTTCATATGCGAATCAACTTGGGCAACGAAAAGGTGCAGGCGCAGTATACTTAAACATTTTCCATTGGGATATTATTGAATTCCTTGATACAAAAAAAATAAATGCCGATGAGAAGAGCCGTATTCAGTCTCTATCAATCGGAATTATCGTTCCAAGTAAGTTCTTTGAGCTTGCTGAGAAAAACGAACCTTTCCATGTTTTCGCGCCTTATACGGTGTATAAAGAATACGGAAAGCATTTAGATGATATAGACATTGATGAAATGTACGATGAATTAATGAGCAATCCGAAAGTGAAGAAGAAGCCGCTAGATATTAGTGCACGTGATATGCTTATTAAAATTGCTATGATTCAGCTTGAGTCTGGTTACCCATACTTAATGTTTAAATCAAATGCAAATAACCAACATCCACTGAAGGATATTGGAACTGTGAAGATGTCGAACTTGTGTTAAATATGTAGCACCTTCTAGTAGAAATGCTAGTCGAAAACTCCGTTAAACGGGGAAAGCCTCAAATTTGAGGTAACCTACCGTGCTAAATCTTATCTTAGAATGAAAATATAAAAGTTCAGAATGTATCTTATTATTTTGTATAGCAGAGTTATGGGACAACATAAAGTAATAAGAGACTTTCTGAAAGATTAAGATAAGTAAAAGCCTAACGACTATCCCTTATGGGAGTAGAGCGCAAGCGATTGGCGTTCGAAAAGCGGAGCACCTAATCAGGTAATGCTGTAGGTGATGATATAGTCTGTCCTGTATGGTGACATACAGCAGTTGCATGAGCAACGGACTGAGGAGTAGCGGACTCGGTTGAACATTCGAGACAGAAATCTTCCAGCTTCAAGAAACTTCTGAAATAAATGATTACGGTACAGAGGATATTATCCGTCGTGATATTAACTGTAACTTAGGATCGTTAAATATCGTAAATGTAATGAAAAATAAAGAAATTCGTGAAGCCGTTCATGCGGGAATGGAAGCTTTAACAGCTGTTTCTGATATGACGATTATTCCGAATGCACCAACTGTGAAAAAAGCAAATGATGAGCTTCATTCAGTTGGACTTGGCGCAATGAACTTACACGGATATTTATCAAAAAACAAAATCGCATATGAAAGTGCAGAAGCGAAAGAGTTTGCTCGTACATTCTTTATGATGTTAAATTACTACTCTATTGAGAAAAGTATGGAAATCGCTAAAGAAAAAGGCGAAACATTTAAAGACTTCGATAAGTCTGATTATGCGAATGGCACATACTTTGAAAAATACGAAACGACAGATTACAGCCCAGTAACTGAAAAAGTTCAGCAACTATTTGAAGGAATTCATATTCCAACAAAAGAAGATTGGACAAGTTTAAAAGAGCAAGTGAAGAAGAATGGATTATATAATTCATACCGTCTTGCTATCGCTCCAACACAATCTATCAGTTACGTTCAAAATGCAACTTCAAGCGTAATGCCGATCGTAAGTCAAATCGAATCAAGAACATATGCGAATGCGACAACATATTATCCAATGCCGTATTTATCAAAAGATACGTTCTGGTACTATAAATCTTCTTACGATATGAATCAGTTTAAATTAATTGATTTAATCGCAGAAATCCAAGAACATATTGACCAAGGAATTAGTACAATTCTTTACGTTAATAGTGATATTTCAACACGTGAATTAGCACGTTACTACATCTATGCACATAAAAAAGGTTTAAAGAGTCTTTATTATACGAGAACACGTAAGTTAAGCGTGGAAGAGTGCGTAGCTTGTACCGTTTAATATAAAAATTGAGACAGCATGAGCAGGGTTTTCTGAACCCTGCTCATGCTTAGTTATCAATTTTTCATGTTTATTTAGAGAAGGGGCGATTGAATGCGTGCGGTAAACTGGAACAAAAAAGAAGATGATTTTAGTTTAATGTTTTGGAAGCAAAACATCGCTCAGTTTTGGACAGAAGAAGAAATCGCGGTATCTTCTGACAAAAATACTTGGGCACAATTATCAAAAGAAGAGCAGGTTGCTTATAAGCGTGTATTAGGTGGTTTAACACTTTTAGATACGAAACAAGGTGGCGAAGGGATGCCTCTTGTACTTGTTCATCTTGAAAATTTACAAGCAAAAAGTGTATTAGCTTTCATGGGAGCTATGGAAGAAGTACATGCGAAGAGTTACAGTCATATTTTCACAACGTTAGCTACTGAAGAAGAAATTGATGATATTTTTGAATGGGTAGACAATCATCCATTACTTGAGAAAAAAGCTGGTATTGTTACTAGTTACTATCGTCGTTTATTAAAGCCTGAAGTAACGAAAAAAGAGTTATACATGGCAATGGTAGCAAGTGTATTCTTAGAAAGTTACTTATTCTATAGTGGATTCTTCTACCCACTTTACTTAGCAGGTCAAGGTAAATTGACGGCAAGTGGTGAGATTATTAACCTAATAATTCGTGATGAGTCAATTCACGGCGTATTCGTCGGTATTTTAGCACAACAACTCTTCGTAGAACTTTCTGCAGAAGATCAACAAGAAGTGCAAAAAGAAACACAAGAGTTATTAATGGAATTATATGAAATTGAAATGGCATACACAGAAGAAATTTACACTTCTATCGGTCTTGTAGAGGATGTAAATCGTTTCGTTCGTTACAATGCGAATAAAGGACTTATGAACTTAGGACTTGAGCCGAAGTTTGAAGAAGAAGAAATTAACCCAATCGTTTTAAATGGTTTACGTACAGATACGAAAAACCATGATTTCTTCTCTGTAAAAGGGAATGGTTACGTAAAAGCAACGAACGTTGAAAAGTTATCTGACGATGACTTCGTGTTTAATTTTTAATATACGATTATAAAGAAAAGCTGTCCTATTCATTGATAAGACAGCTTTTCTTTATGAATTTGTTTACATAACACTATTATTTTCGTATAACGAGTTCTGTTTAAAAAGTTCTATCCAGCAAAGGGATAGAACTTTTTTGTAATTAAATGGGTATTTACAAATTATTTGTATTAGTGTATTATTTAACTAGTACACCGATACAAAAGGAGGGAAGAAATGAAAATAGAGTTTTCTCCAAATACACCAATTTACATTCAGGTAATGGAATACATAAAAAAAGAAATCGTAACAGGACATTTATTGCCTGGTGATAAAATTCCCTCTGTACGTGAATTAGCGAGTGAATTACAAGTAAATCCAAATACGATTCAGCGTACATTTCAAGAGCTAGAACGGGATGGGGTTGTTGTAACGCGTAGAGGAATGGGACGATATGTAACGAATGAAGGGGAGAAAATTATGGAGCTGCGAAAAGAGATGGCGAAAGAATTACTTCATTCTTTTATAGATGGAATGGACAATTTAGGTTTTTCAGAAGAAGAAATTCTTACAATCCTTCGTTCTTCATTACATGAGAAGAGGGAGGAGAGCGAATGACAGAGTTATTAAAAATAGAAAACTTATGGAAGAGATACGGATTAAAAGCAGTGATCCGTGAATTAAACATAGAGATTACGGAAGGGAAAATTATAGGACTCGTTGGAGATAACGGGAGTGGGAAAACGACGTTATTGAAAATGATTGCCGGTCTGCAGCATCCTTCCGAAGGCAGTATTACAATCGCTGGTAAAAAGGTAGGATTAGAAACGAAAGAAATTGTTTCTTTTATGTCGGATAAACCAGTATTTGATGATTGGATGACGGTAAAAGATTCTTTATTCTTCTATCGAGATTTTTATAAAGACTTCGACATTCAAAAAGCAGTAGATACAATTGCGGAATTTAAAATACCGTTAGAAGAAAGAATTACAGCTTTATCAAAAGGTATGGTTGAAAAGCTACAAATTATTTTAACATTTTCGAGGAAAGCAAAGTTATACGTACTAGATGAACCGCTGGGCGGAATTGATCTTGTTTCTAGAGAACACGTATTAGAACTTATTTTACAGTTTTATCGTGAAGATTGTACCATTTTAATTGCAACACATTTAATTGGAGAAGTGGAAAATATTTTTGACGAAGTAATCTTTTTAAAAGATGGTGAGAGTGTACTACATGAAAATGTAGAGGAGTTACGCTTTCAGCGAGGAAAAGCTGTCACAGATGTGTTTAAGGAGGTGTTTAGTAGATGAAGGCCAGTTTAATATATATGTACAATGCGAATAAAAAACAAATTTTCATTTTGTTATTGTCATTCATATTTATTGTAGCTGTCGCTTTTGTAAGTATGGGAAATTATATTAAACAAGAATCAGGAGAAGTAAGGCAAATGATTACGATTGCCTTAGTATTCTTAGTTTATATAATTTTTGCGGTACTTGTATTGCTGCAGGCGATGTCTGCATTTGGCAAAATGACCGAAAGTACATTATTTCGATTAACACCGATATCTGGTAAAAAAATTGTTTTGGCAATATTGTCATATGCGGCAATTAGTTTAATGTGTTTTGAAGTGATAGGTACTATATTTGTCTATAGTATTTCGATGAAAGTAATAAAAGGTACAGAACTCTATGGAATGTTATTTACGGAAAGTACAATTGAGCTAGATATAGTAAAACAAGTATTTAGTAGTGTGTTATATGTATTTAATTTATCAAGTATATTGTTGGTTTTACTTTTCACAGTAGCTGGTGTTAAAGTATTTTCTTTGAAAAAGAAAAAAATGGAGTATGTAATTATTTTCTTCTTATTTTTATTAGTAACGAAAGCAATCAATATGATATATGAAATGCTAGGCCGACTTGCACCTACATCTACTTTTATTAGGAAGTTAGTTTATATAGATGAATCAGTGGATATAAATCTTATACTATATCCAGAAAGTCTTATGAATTTATATAGTATTGCTTTTTCAATCGGTATATTTGTTTTACTTGTTTATATAACAGGTCGCATAATTGATAAAAAACTAGAAGTCTAAAGGAGGAATCAGCATTGGGAAATGTAGTAGTAAAGTTAGAGAATGTTCGAAAAAAGATTGGTGGAACGGAAATTATCCGTGGTTTATCATTTGAAGTTCGTGAAGGGGAAGTGTACGGGTTTCTTGGACCGAACGGTAGTGGTAAAACGACGACAATTCGTATGATGACAGGTCTTATATCAATGACAGAGGGCGATATTACAATTTGCGGTCATAGTATTCGCACGGAGCGTGAAAAGGCGCTAGAGCAAATTGGGGCGATCGTAGAAAATCCTGAACTATATGATTATATGACTGGAATGCAAAACTTAAAGCATTTTGCGAACATGGCAATTACACCAATTAGTAAAGAGCGCATTGCTGAGATTGTAAAGCTTGTTGAATTAGAGCACGCGATTCATAAAAAGGTGAAAACATATTCACTTGGTATGAAACAACGTTTAGGAATTGCACAGGCATTACTTCATCAGCCGAAAATCTTAATTTTAGATGAGCCGACAAATGGATTAGATCCAGCTGGTATTCGCCAAATTCGTGATTATTTACAACGTTTAGCGAAAGAAGAGAATATTGCTGTAATCGTATCAAGTCACTTATTAAGTGAAATTGAACTCATGTGTGATCGCGTCGTTATTATTAAGCAAGGTGAGTTTGTGCAAGAGTACAACTTACACGAACAAGCGAAACATGATGAGACAGTAGTTGTAGCGTTTGAAGTAGATCAAGTACAGAAAGCAAATGAAATCATTAAAGGTAAGACGCAAGGAAATGTAATTGCAGTATCTGTAATGAAAGAAGAAATCCCACAACTTGTAAAAAAACTTGTGAATGACGATGTTCTTGTATACGGAGTTACTGTTCAAAATAAAACGTTAGAGGATGAGTTCTTAGCGATTACAGGGGGAGTGAAAGCGTAATGTTTAAATTAATTCAAAATGAATTTTTAAAGTTACATGCGAAAAAAGGTATGTATATTTTAATTGGTGTCATTGCAGTATTGGAGATTTTGGGAGTTTTAGCGATGCTGAAATGGGGAGACGGAAGTGAATTTAAAGGATCATATTTAGATTTTGCAAGTTCAGAGATTGGTTTAATTACTTTGTTTGCAACAATTTTTGGGATTACGATTGCTTCTCGTATGATTACTGATGAGTTCCAAAAAGGTACAATTAAGCAGTTATTAATCCGTCCAAGAAAACGAATTACAGTTTTATTCTCTAAATATATTACAGTGTTACTTACTATAGTATTTATCATATTTGCTAGCACGTTAATTGCAATGATTGTTGGCGGAATTGTAATGGATGGTAGTAAAACAGAATTAACGGTAGGAATCGTAATGAAATCTACTTTATATCAAGTACTTTCACCGTTCTTCTTTGCGACACTTGCATTTTTCTTAGCAAACGTGTTTAGAAAGTCTGTATTACCATTAATTATTACGATGTTCCTCTTCTTCTTACAAGGACCAATTAATATGGTACTGATGATGTTTGCAAAAGGTGTAGCTAAATTTGTAGTGTTTTTCCATTTAAATTTAAGTGTGTACGATAGTAATAAACTAGTAAGTGGTGGAACGGAACCAACATTTACAGAGTTTACATTTACAACTTCATTATTACTTGTAGCTGCATACTTTGTTGTATTACTTGTAGCATCAAGTGCATTATTCCAAAAACGTGACGTATTATAATAGAAGAAATCCCCGCTTGTAAAAACGGGGATTTTTATTACATAACTTTCTCGTAGATTTCAATTGAAAGAAAAGAATGATTACTATATATGTTGTTCAAAAGTGTTTGAGACAAACAGGAAGAATTTCAACTATATTCATATTATAATTTAGTTATCACACCATTTATTTTACTATCTTTGGGGGTGTTCTATATGCACTATGCATTTTCACGTATAAGACTACGTAGCTTTTTTGGATGGATGATTATAGGGGTGTTCCTTACGATGATTCCATTAGGTCTATCAAATGTTTCTGAGAATACGATGGAAGTTATTTCACAAATAACATTATTTTTTGTATTTCCGTTATTTTGGTTATACGTAAAAACAAATAAAAATAATGTTGTATTTAACAGTTTTTTTGATAAGCCAGGACGTTTACCGTGGGGATTAATTGTATTAGCAACGATAATGGGAATGATTTTTTCAGTTGGTATATCTCATATTCAATTTTACATATTAGCACATACGTTACCGAATTTCTTAGTTACTATGTTAGAAGACGGAAATATTATTAACACGAGTAACGTATATATGACGATATTTACTTTCATTTCAGCATGTGTATTAGCACCTATTATGGAAGAGGTTATTTTTAGAGGCTTCTTTTTACAGCGCATGGCTTATAAATGGGGCATTAAAAAAGCTGTAATCGTATCTTCACTTATTTTTGGTCTAGGACATTTTGATGTTATTGGTGCGTTCATGTTTGGTGTTGTAATGTGTCTTTTATACATAAAGACGAAAAATATATGGACGAATATCGCTGTGCACGCTCTAAATAATTTAATTGCAACAAGTATGCAATTTGTCGGTGGAGAAGAGAGTAGCGCAATCTCAATTACTGAATTACAAACACAAAGTAATTTATGGATCGGTATCGGTCTTACAGTTGTTGGGTTACTTTGGTTAATTCCTTACGTTTGGAAGCAATGGCGTACAGTAAAAGAAGTAGGTGTGCCACCAGTACGCTTTATAAATGAGGAAAAAGTAGTGAGTGCATCACAAGAAAATGAAGTGTATAGTCAAGTAATTGTAACAGATAGACTGATGGCTGTAGAGCTACCAGATGAGGCTGTAAATAAGCTTCGATTAGAAGAAAATGATTATGTAACAGTATCTGTAGAAGAAGATAAAATTGTTATAAAGAAAGCACAGGATAGATAATTAAAAAGTAGCTCCTAAAGAGCTACTTTTTAATTTGTAATAATTTCTACACGAAAATTATTACCGTTCTTTACATATTTAATATCTGTAACGATACGGACTGTTTTTAAAATCTCCACTTTTTCACCAATTCGAGGGATAGTGGGAACATTATCCCAAATGCCAAGCAAGTCGTCTAATTGTGCCGTTTTTTCATAAAACCAGATTTTCAATGTAAAGCCCCTTTCTCGAACTTTATGTATTTTAATACATAATATATTATTTTTATTCTTATTGTAAGGGGTTTTTTTGTATTTTATGAATAAAAATAAATTAAGCTTCTGGGAAGATATGTTCAATATCAGGAGTAAGAGATACTTCTGATAATACGATATGAGAAACTGTCGTTGCATATGAAGAAACATCATTGATAAAATCTTCAAGTTCAACGAGTGAAGGAACAGAAATTTTTACAATGTAGCATAAGCTTCCTGTTACTCGGTAACAAAAACTTGCAGATGGATAAGACTGAATAAACTGTTGCATACGTGTTGTATCACCGTTTTTTAAAGTGATTTCTAAAATACAATCTAAAACAAGTCCTGCTTTTTTATAATCGATATCGATTGTGTACTTTTGAATCACGCCTTCACTTTCAAGTTTGCGAACACGTTCTGCAGTAGACGGAGCAGATAAGTTTACTCGTTTCGCCAATTCACGCATGGAAAGGCGACTATCATTATATAATTCATTTAAAATCTTTCGATCGACACGGTCTAGTTGCATTTGTAAATATACCTCCAGTAAAATAATGATTTTTGTAAAGAAAAAATATGAATTAAGATTCATATGAAATGTAAAGTGAACTTCATTTATTTTACAATAAAACAGAAGGAAATAGGAGGGAAAATGATGGAGAGAATTTCATTATCAAATGTAGGAGATACAAAGTTTCAAAATTTATTAGGCCATAATCTGGATATATTACATTCGTGGAGTACGTTAGAGGATACACTGTACAATAAAGGAACACTTTCAGCAGAGTTGAAGGAGCAAGTGAGAAGAACATTAGCGTATGGGAATGAATGTCCGTACTGCATGGCAAAGGGAAGACCTGATGATGTGCAAAAGGCAGAGGAGATTAGTGTAGCCGTTACTTTTGCGCATACATTTGTTCATGATCGAAAGGCGATAGATGATAATATGTTTCATGTATTAAAACAATATTGGACGGAAAAAGAAATTGTAGAACTTTGCGCTTATATTTGTTTTATTACTGCGTCGCAGCAACTTGGTTTTGTATTTCAACTACAACCAAATTAAGGAGAAAATGATGACTAATCAAATAGCACTTATCATAATTGATGTACAAAAGGCGTTTCAATTACCATACTGGGGTGAGAGAAATAATCTTTTTGCTGAAGAAAATATGAAAAATTTATTAGAAGAATGGAGAAGAAGGAAGCGACCAGTTTTTCATATTCAACATGTAAATAAAGAAGATGTTCAGTCGATGTTTTATCAACAAGCAGAAACAGTAAACTTTAAAGAAGAAGTGAAACCACTGCCAGATGAAATAATTATTCGGAAATCCGTTAATAGCGCGTTCATTGGGACAAATTTAGAAGAACAATTAAGAGAGCAAAAATGTAATACGGTAGTGATTGTAGGATTAACGACAAATCATTGTGTGGAGACTACAACACGAATGGCAGGTAATTTAGGATTTACAACGTATTTAGTGAGCGATGCGACGGCTACATTCAATCGTAAAGGTCTGGACGGGGCAGAGTATAGTGCAGAGGACATTCACAATATGACACTTGTAAACTTACATGATGAATTTGCTACGATTGTAACGAAAAAAGAAGTATTAAAATTATTTTAAGAAAATAATTGCGAATTATGTAGAAAAAAATAAGAATATTTCGTATAATCTAAGTACAATCATTTTGAAATAGGGGTGGCATCATATGGAGCAAATTCCGGTAAAGAGAATAGAAGAAGTACTTGTTGTAGCAGGGGACGATAAACAGAAGCAAAAGGAATTTTATGAATTGCTCTTATCTACTGAGTTTTATGTTGCTGGTTCACTAGAAGCAGAGGACGGGGCAACAGAAGGAATACTTCGCTTGCGTCATTTCCAAGGAGAGGGTAGATGGATCGTTCCGTTCTTTACACAAATGGAATTTGTAAAAGACGTGTTGCCAGAAGGAACGCCCCTTATTACGATACGTGGAAAAGAATTATTTGGTAGCATTGAGAAAGATGCTACAGCAGTATTAAATGTTGGCACTGATATAAGTAAAACATTTATTCCAGAAGAAGTTGCAGATATCGCATCTGGACGAATTTTTAATTATTATAAATAAAAGGAAAAGCGGAATCGCTTTTCCTTTTTAATTTGAATACGGATTGGCTACGCCAGAAGAAATAGAGAGTGTTTTATTATTTGTATTTATTGTCGCTGTAGCTCCAAGAGGAATCCCGATGTTTGGGTTTATATGTCCAATCGGTAAACCGAATAGGACAGGTATATGATATGGTGCGAAATATTCATATAGTATTGTTTGCAATGATTGAGATGGTTTAGAAGGAGTGCAGTCGTGACAACTTGTAAAAATAACACCGCTACATTCATTAAACTTGCCAGATAAAAGTAGCTGATTTAACATGCGGTCAATGCGATACGGTTCTTCCCCAATGTCTTCAAGCAACAAAAGTTTATTAGCCGTATTTATCTCATAGGGTGAGCCAATTATACTCGTTAATACAGTTAAATTCCCTCCCGCCAATGTGCCTGTAACTGTACATGGAGAGGTAGGTACGATACATTCTGAAGCAGATAAGATGTTTGAATACGGATGGAATAGTTGATTGAAAGAAGATAAAGAAAGAGAATCTACACCTTTACCTAATTCTTCAACCATTGGACCATGAAAAGTAACAAGCTTTGCATAACGTGAAAAGGCAGTATGTAAAGCTGTAATATCGCTATATCCCCAAAAGATTTTTGGATTCTGCTGAATGATTTCATATTGAATGTGAGGGAGGAGACGGGCACTTCCATAACCACCTCGTGCACAGAAAATGGCCTTTACTTCATTATTTGTAAATGCTCCATGTATATCATCGAGCCGAACTTGATCACTTCCAGCTAAATATCCATATTTCTCATAAACACTCTTCCCGATTACTACAGATAAATCCATTTCTTGTAATAGGGTTACCCCTTTTAATACATTTTCAATTGTTGGTGGGCCGGACGGTGCAATAATCATTACTGTATCACCTTGTTGTAACGCATTTGGATATATCATTGTTTTCAGCCTCCTTCCCTTTCAATATATTCGCTTCCTATGAAGTTCAACCCTTGTAAAAGAAGGGGAAAGTTTGTCAAATAAAGAAGATATAAGGGGAATAGGAGGAGAAATGATGTTTACAAGTCGCGTAATAGATCTATTACAAATTAAGTATCCCATCATTCAAGCAGGTATGGCAGGTGCGATTACGACGCCTGAGCTTGTTGCAGCTGTAAGTAATAGCAGAGGACTAGGAACGCTTGGAGCAGGCTATATGAGCCCTGAGCAAATTCGTGAAGCAATTTATAAAATAAGGGAACGAACTGATAAGCCTTTCGGTGTTAATTTACTGTTAACGAAAGAGATACAGATAGAAGAAGAGAAAGTAAACTTGGCAAAGGTATTACTTAGCGGGATGAATAGAGAATTCGGTATAGGGGAAGAAGAGGCGATAAAGCTCCCCAAAAGCTATAAAGAACAATTACAAGTGTTAATAGAAGAAAACGTACCAGTCGTTAGCTTTGCATTTCAAACGTTAGAAAAAGAAGAAATAGGTGACTTAAAAAGAAGAGGAATAAAAGTTATCGGAACAGCTACTCATGTGACAGAGGCGAGGGTGCTTGCTGAATTAGGAGTAGACATTATTGTCGGTCAAGGTAGTGAGGCAGGAGGGCATAGAGGAACGTTTATTGGGAAAGAACAGGACGCTATGATTGGTACGTTTGCATTAATTCCACAGTTAGTAGCAGCAGTCCCGCATATCCCGATTGTTGCAGCAGGTGGTGTAATGAACGGACAAGGGCTTGTTGCAGCATTTACACTGGGGGCAGAAGCTGTTCAAATGGGATCAGCCTTTTTAACGAGTGAAGAAAGTATTACGCATGATGTGTATAAAGAAGCAGTGTTACATAGTACAGATACGAGTACAACTGTGACCCGTGCGTTTTCCGGGAAATATGCGCGGGGTATTCGTAATGAATTTATAGAGAGACATGAAGGGAAAGAAGAAGGGCTTCCGATGTATCCAGTGCAAAATGTATTAACCTCTAAAATACGCCAAGAAGCAGCAAAACAAAATAAAGGAGAATACATGTCGCTTTGGGCAGGGCAAGCGTCATCATTAGCACGAATAGAATCAGCTCAGCATGTAGTGGAGCGAGTTATGAAAGAAGCAGAGAACGTAATCGAACAATTACAAAATATATATAGAAAAAGACCACTTGAATAATTCAAGTGGTCTTTTCATTAGTTTGCTTTATAAAATTGTTGGATGGCCTCATCGATATAAACCCAGCCTTTCCAACCTAAATGCATATGATCTTTTAAGAAGTATTTATCATACTCATGATTCGAGAAGTCGGCAATTGGATAGCCAGCTTTCTCAATTTGCTCATGAACTTTCTTATAGTACAATTCGCGACGTTCTTTCGGGAATCCAGCGTAATCGTACCAAGGACCTTTTACAGGAACAGAAATGAAGAGTGGTTTTGCACCAGATTGTTTTAATAAATCAAGTACAATTTTTAAATCTTCATATTCTGGCGATTGATCATAAGCATCATTTTTTAAGTAGCCTTCACGTTGCTTTAATTTCTTCTTAATTTTGCTATTGAAGTAATCATCTTCGATACCATATTCGTTAGATCCTGATTCTACTGCACCCGTTTGATCTGCATGTTTACGAGCCTCGTCCCAATTCATTTGTTTTAATGAAGGGTCAAGTTTTTCTTTATGCGGTTTAATATTAAACATTGCTGTAAATAAATCTTTACGATCTAAAATGTTACGATAAATATAAGCGAAAGGTTTAGCAGCAAGTGCTTTTACTTTATGCTTTGTATCATCATAAACGATACCTTCAAGCGAAATTTTTAGTAAAGTTTCTTTCTTAACAATCTCAAAGTTTAATAAACGTTTTGCGATTTGCTTTTTCATTTCAGGCTTTAAGTCATCATTGAAAAGCAAGTGATAGCCTTGTTGTTTTGAGAAGTTAGGTGCAAAGTGTGTTTCATCAATACCTTGTGGTACAAACCATTGCGGAGAAAGAACGAATACCATTTTCTTATCTTTCAATTGATCCATAGTAGATGCAAAGTTTAACACATGTACAAGGTCTTGTGTTCCCCCGCGTCCAAGCAGGAATGGTGTGAACCCTTCAGGCTTTACTTTGAAATAATTTGATGGATGGAAAGCATCCATACGTGCGAATTCCGATGAACCGTACATCGGAAGGTATTTCGGGTCTGCTAACATCTTTTGCTGTAAAATCATACTTTGAATCTTTTCTTCTTTTAAAGAAGTGGCAGCTTGTTCTACTTTTTCATCACTTAAAAGTGGAAGTAGGAAGCGCGTTGGAATAAGTAAGAATACAGCAAAAAGGGCCAATGCTAAAAGCATCGGACCGAATTTTGCTTTGTTCATCGGATTTCTTCCAACTTCTTAATAACCATGTTTGGTGTAGCCCACTCGTCACGGTCAAAATCAGAAATAGAAACTTCAATATCTAAACGCTCTTGGAATTCAACTAATAAAGATACTACAGCGAAAGAATCAAGAATACCTTCTTCAAATAATTGAACATCTAAGTTTTCTTTCACAATATCGTTTTCACATACTTCTTCTAAAATATCTAATACTTGCTCTTTGAATTCTGCCATTTTTAAAATCTCCTTTATATCCGAAATATATTATATGTGCAACTTCTTACTAGTATAAGAAGGGTGCATTAAAAGTATCTGTTAAGGTGTCCAGAGAAAATTAGGAAACCGAAACATACAACGTGGAACGTAATTACAATCGCAAGGACATGTGTAAATTTATTGTTTGGCCAAAACTTATGCTTCTTGTTTTTTCGTTCGAAAATATCGAATAAAATAAACAGTGCGGCATGATATAGACCATAAATAACATACTGCGCAACAGCGCTTCCTTGGATGTGCCAAATTCCCATGATGAAGAAGTTTAAAAATGCACCGATATACGAAATTGTGTAGCGGTTTTTAATTAACTTTTTCTTCGTTGCAAAAAAGACGAAACGCATGTAAATAAAATCACGGAACCAGAATGATAAACTCATGTGCCAGCGGTTCCAGAAGTCTTTAATGTTACGACTAAGGAATGGCTTATTAAAGTTTTCAGGAGTTTTAATTCCCATCATGTAACTGATACCAATTACGAACGCACTATAACCTGCAAAGTCAAAGAATAATTGCATGCTAGTAGCGTACATAAAAATCGTATTAGATAAAAGTGTATCTTGATTGGCGAATACTGCCTTTACAAGATATGTTGTTATCAAGTGCGCGATTATAAATTTATACAGAAAACCTTGAAAAATACGGTTAAGCCCTGTATATAGTAACTTTTGATATTCTTCAGCGCTAGGTGGCTTTTGGATATCTTTTTGGAATCTACGGTAACGATCGATAGGTCCGCTTGAAATCGCAGGGAAGAATAAAACAAACTCCCAGAAATTAAAGAAGGAAAGTTCTTTAATTAAATTATCACGAACTTCAAAGACCATTTGTACAGCTCTAAATGTTACGTAAGACATACCTGCGAAAACAATAAAATGTAATTCAGGTACAAATGGTGCGATTTTTGCCAAAATAAGTGGCAAAATCGATAAAATAACAGCTATACAAAACATGAATGTACTATTCTTTTGTTTTCTTAAAATTAAATAGCCTTTAATTAGGGCATATTGCCAAATAATAAATGCGGCTAACATAATCGCTTGCTTCGGTTTATCCGAGAAGATAATAGCAATCATGACTAATGTTAAAACGGCATTATATTTACGCAACATTTTACCTTTTAATCCAGCTATGATAGTAGGTATTAATAAAATGCCCACTATAGCGAAAAAATAAAATGATCCATATGCGGTCATGCTGTAACCTCACTCAATAATTTTTTGCGATCTACCTTTCCATTTGGTGTCATTGGAATAGAAGATTGATACATGAATTTACGTGGAATCATGTAGTTTGGTAATCGCTCATTGAGTTCTTTTTTAATTGCAGATGTTAATTTGAATTCTTTTTCAAATGAATGTTCGCCAGGAACAACAACCGCTAATAAATAATCGTATTTCTCACCTTTTTTAATTGGAACGATAACTGCTCCTTCTACGTAAGAACACGCACGTAGGTGATGCTCAATTTCTTCTAATTCCATTCGATAACCATGCAGCTTAATTTGGAAATCAAGACGACCATTATAGAATAGAAGACCATTTTCAACATAGCCAGCATCGCCTGTTTTATAGGCACGCTCACCGTCAATCATAGTAAATGCTTTTTCTGTTAATTCAGGGCTTCCTAAATATCCAACGCTTACGCTTGGACCGACAATTACGATTTCACCTTTTTCACCATCAGGTGCAATGGTGCCATCTTCTTTCATAATAAGAAGGCGGCAGTCTGATTTACAGTAGCCAACTGGAAGTGATTTGTATTGATCAAGCACTTCTTCTGTAACGTGAATACCTGTTACAGCGACAGTAGCTTCTGTTGGACCGTACGTATTCATAATTGTCGCTTTCGGGAAACGCTCAATTAATTTTCTAGCTACTTCATTTGGTAACACTTCACCGCAGAATAAGAATGTTTTCATGTTCGGTAGCATACTCTCAGAGAAAGATGCTTCCATTAAACACATCTCTGCGAAAGATGGTGTTGAAGTCCATACTTGTATATCCGATTGCTCTAAAGAAGCAAACAAGTCTTTTGGACGTGCAATCATATCTTTATCGATTGCCCAAAGTGTACCACCTGTTACTAAGGATGGGTAAATATCCATGACAGATAAATCGAATGAGAAAGGTGCTTGGTTTAAGAATACTTGTCCTGTTTGTAAGTTGAAATCTTCTACAGCCCATTTTGTAAAGCTTACAAGGCAGTTATAAGTAATCTGAACCCCTTTCGGATTACCTGTGCTTCCTGATGTGTAAATAATGTAGAAGTTCTCATCACCTTTTACCGCATGTTCAGGATTTGGAGTGTTCCCTTTATGAGTAAAGAAAATATCTTTTAAGTTGTCTTCACTTACAATGCGAACTGGTAAATCAGTTACAGTTACTTCAGTTCCTGATAAAAGTAGTTTCGCACCAGAATTTTCAGCGATACGTTGTACACGATCAGCTGGGATAGATAAATCTACAGGAATATAAGCATGCCCAGCTTTTACACATCCTAAAAAGTTAATAATCATTTCAGGTTGCATATGGCCATACACCATAATTGGTGAACGATCATCTGGATACTCAGAAGAAATCCAATGTGCTAACGCATCAGAATCTTCCTTTAATTGTTTGTACGTAATTTTCGCATCTCGCCAAACAAAAGCAGTTTGATCAGGCGTTTCAATAGCCCACTTTTCAATTTGTTCTAATAACTTCATAACGTTCCCACCCTAAAATTCGTTGTAAATAAATGTACTTGTGTTTGTATCATGGAATCCATACAACCAAAGCAATGCAAATAAAATTGCAAGGTAATAAACCGTCTTTGCAACCCATTGTGTGAGTGGTCGAGACCATATCTCTTTTAATCTTTCCATGTCTTTCCCTCTCTTAATGAAATGATAGCTCTTTGTAGGTATCATGTCCTACATTATTGTGAAAAAAACAAAATTCCACATTTTAGGTAAAAATAAGTCAAAAGGCTCTTTTCTGATATTAGCACTAAATACTAAAAAAGAAAATCCCTAACTTAGCAATTATATTACATTCAGTATGAATTTGTAATGGGTTTGACATGTAAATAGGAAGTGGATTGTGTGAATGTATAAAAGTGGTCTGGGAGAATGTATAGAAATGTAATATTTGTTTGAGTTTTTCATAGTTAATGTATGAATTGTTAAAGTTTCATAAGAGGAGGAATTTCTGATGAAGAGGATGTGGAAGGATCTTATTTCAGAAGAAAACATTATTAAGTGGAGACAGCATTTTCATAAATATCCGGAATTATCATTTCATGAAAAAGAAACTTCACAATTTATATATGATACATTATGTTCATTTTCTTCTTTTGAAGTAACGAGACCGACGAAGTATAGTGTACTAGCAATTAAAAGAGGGACGGGACAAGGGAAAGTAGTTGCGATTCGAGCTGATATAGATGCTTTACCAATTCAAGAAGAGACAAGGAAATCTTATACGTCTGCGAATAAAGGAATGATGCATGCATGTGGGCATGATGCTCACGCAGCTATTTTGTTAAGTACAGCGGAGGTGCTATCAAATATAAAGGAAGATTTCGTAGGTGAGATTCGTCTCTTCTTTCAGCACGCAGAAGAGGTGTATCCTGGCGGGGGACAAGAAATGGTTGAGGCAGGCGTGATGGATGGTGTTGATTATGTAATAGGTTTACATGTTATGTCTGGATTGGAGAGCGGGAAAATCGGAATTGCGTATGGACCGATGATGGCGGCACCAGACGTATTTACAGTTGAAATTCAAGGGAAAGGAGGGCATGCGGCGAGGCCAGAAGAAACGATAGATCCTATTGCTATCGGAGCGCAGATTATTACAAATTTACAACATATCGTATCAAGAAATACAAGTGCTTTCATGCAAAGAGTTGTTTCAGTTACGCAGTTTCATGGGGGAATGGCTGATAATATTATTCCTAATGCAGCAACTTTAATGGGAACTGTGCGTTCTTTTAATCAAGCGTTAAGAATAGAAGCAGAAGAGAAAATTGAGAAAATCGTGAAAGGAATCACAAAGGCACATGGAGGAAAGTATACATATACGTATCGATACGGATATGATCCGGTTATTAATGATGAATATATTACGAAAGTAGTAGAAGAAAGTGCACTACATTTGTTTGGGAATGAGCGTGTTGTGAAGCTTGAACCTTCTATGGGAGGAGAAGATTTTTCAGCATATTTAAGAAAGGCACCGGGTTGCTTCATTAAATTGGGGACGGGGAATGAAAAGGTAGATACTTGTTATCCGCATCATCATCCGAAATTTGATGTAGATGAATCAGCTTTAATTTATGGAGTGGAATTATTTTTAGAGACAGCGATAAGACTACTAAAATCATAGAAAAGTATAAAAAAAGGCAACTGCGCTCTATCGCAGTTGCTTTTATTTCTTTCCGTCAGAGAGGGCTGAGAAAGAACTATGCTCATTTATAGTATATGAATAGCTAACGGACAAGCTTGTACATTTTAATCATTTTTTAAAAAATAGTTATTGACATTGATAATCACTGTCAATTAATCTAAGGGTAGTTGAAATTGATAATTATTATCAATAGGATGGATGAGACATGTTAATGAGAAAAAAATTTCACCTTCTGCGGAGGGGATTAAAAGATAAAAATAAAGATGTTGATCAGCATATGGAATGGCAACGAAATGTAATTCGTTCTGAATATGTAGATGAGAAGAGTACGCTTCCAACAGAAAAAGAGATACAAGGTAAAAGGAGAGATTTAGTTGAGTAAGTTAGTAATGATTTTTGCAAGTATGAGTGGAAATACAGAGGAAATGGCTGATCATATTGCGGGTGCAATTCGTGAAACAGAAAATGAAATTGAAGTTATCGATATTATGGATTCACCAGAAGCTTCTATACTAGAACAGTATGATGGAATTATTTTAGGTGCTTACACTTGGGGAGATGGTGACCTTCCTGATGATTTCTTAGATTTTTATGATGCAATGGATTCTATTGATTTAACCGGGAAAAAAGCGGCAGTATTCGGATCATGTGATTCGGCTTATCCGAAATACGGCGTGGCGGTTGACATTTTAATCGAAAAGCTACAAGAGCGCGGAGCTGCAGTTGTGTTAGAAGGACTAAAAGTAGAATTAACGCCAGAAGATGAAGATGTAGAAAAATGTTTACAGTTTGGAGCTGAATTTGTAAAACACCTTTCTTAATGGCAGAAGGGAGATGAAGAGCAAGTGCATGAGAAAATCGCAATCAAAACGATGACAGATTATCATTTGTATGATTTTATGCGTTGTCCGCATAAATTTTATTTCCGTCATATAAAAAGAAGAGAACCTTCTTCATTTGAATGGCAACAAATCGCACAAATGATTGTGAATCGAATTATTAATGAATATTACACACTACCTGCGGGCCAACAAACGAAAATCGTACTTTTAATATTAATAGAAAAGTATTGGAAAAAAGTAAGGATTAATATGTTTGCTTCAAAGACGGAGTATTATATTGTGTTAGCGAAGTTAACGGATCACTTATTACAGTTTGTTGAAAGAGATGATAGTCAGACACCGCCGTTATTTTTATATGAAAAATTTCAAACATATATGGAAGAGTTAGGTGTCCACATGTCATTGACATTAGAAGTTGGTGAGTGGAGTACTGAGTCGTTTGTAATTAAAAAGTATGTTGTCGATGCGGATGAGGAAATGCTTGCTCTTTGTCAAAAGTTAATGACAGTATTCAGTTATAAAGCTTTCGGAATTCTTCCCGGAAAAATTGAAGTTATTAATTTAATAGAAGGAACTAAGTATGAGTACATTCCGAAACAGGAAGATATTATAACTGGCATGGCTGATTTATCTAGAATGAAAGAAATGTTGCAACAACCTGAGCATTATACAGAGCGTCATTTTCGTTCTGAGTGTATGAGTTGTGCGTTTCGTAGGGAATGCCAAGGGGAAGAAGTAAAGAAAGAAGCGAAGCAGAAGAAAAATATCGTACATTAAAGGATGCAATTTTGCATCCTTTTTTGTTATTGACATGAAAAGCTTTTCATCATTTACCGTATATTTGTAGCAGATTTTAATAAAGGGAGGAATAATCAATGGAAGATGAAATGAAAGTATTTCAATGGTTAAAAGAACAAAATGCTCCTTTTGGGATTCAACTACAAATTTTACAAGCATTTCAACTGTATAAAGTCATTGTTGAAATGGATAAAAAGTTAATGATGTATGAGGAAAGAGAGTATAGGGAGAGAATATAATCTCATCCCTGTAGTATTAGTTTCAGTTTTTTAGTACCTGCTAGGAATTCAAGTTCATTCTTTGTTTCAAAGTTATAAATAATATTATGTAGTAAAGGGCTGTACCGATAAAAACTCGTGATGCGGTGAATGAGTAATGGATCATGGTGTGAAGTAAGTGTACAGTATTGTTCATATACTGATGTAGTAAATTCATGCCCGAAATCATAATATAGCCCAGCAAAGTCAAAGGCGGGATCTCCAATTTGAGCATCACCCAAATCGATAATCCCTGAAATATCTTTATTTTGGTTATCAAATAAAATGTGATGATGTGTAAAATCAGCGTGAATAATTGTATTTTGAAAAGTGGTTGTATCGATACAAGTAAAGAAATTTTCGAACAAACGATTTAAAGATGATTGCTGGAACGAAGTAAGACTATTAGTAACATACTGATTTAACTTAGTTTGTAGCTTTTTCCAGTAGGTAAGTGTTTTTTCAACAGGGAATCCTAACGTTGTACCTTGTTTTAAAGGAATACTATGTAGAGTCGCAAGGAAGGTGGCTAATTGTGTAATAAGTGCTTCCCGCTCTTGTTTTTCTAGTGTAGTAACTATTTCTGGTTTTAACGGCTCACCATGAATGAGTGTATAGTAACTACAAAGTGGAACCGCATCAGCATTATTGCTATATAATAGGTGATACTGTGGGACCTCAATTTCATGTAGTGAACAAGAGAGAAGTGTGCACAGTTCTTTTTCTAACGGAATTCGCATTGCATATTCCTGTTTTCGCGGGAAACGAAACAGTAGTTCATCATTGATAATAACCGCTACATTATCCCATCCTTCTTCATTTTGTTTATATGAATGTATAGAAAGATTAGGCAAAGCTTCTTTTATATATTGTTTGTAAGAGTCCATAATTGTTCCTCATTTCTATGTTAACTTATTCCACTTTATGATATCAGAATTTTCTTTCTATATGTTAAAATATACCTATCATTATGAAGAGGGGCGGGAGTATTATGAAGAAAAGACTATTCATCACTTCTTTATGTATCGCTTTTGGATTGTTTTGGTCATATAAAGAAGAGGTTTTTGCTAGCTTTAAACTGATTGATCAGTACGGATTAAATAATGAATTAAAGAACAAAAGTATAGAAACTTTAACTCATAATGAAATGAAAAAG
Organism: Bacillus sp. IBL03825; assembly: GCF_024712505.1. NCBI lineage: Bacteria > Bacillati > Bacillota > Bacilli > Caryophanales > Bacillaceae > Bacillus > Bacillus sp. IBL03825. The sequence continues at coordinate 1,347,152 of NZ_JAMXKE010000001.1, forward strand.
GTAGGAGAACATTTTGTGACAGAGCAATTATCAGTGTTTGGGCTTAATAATAAAGAAGATGTGAAACGAAAAGGTGAAGAACTATTTGTAAATAGAGGATATGAACAATTAATAGGAAATTATTATCCAAATCGGTTTCGGGATTTAGAGTATAAATTTATAAACGAGGACATACGTGAAGTGACGGATGAAAGTTTTCGTTATCAAACTGCAGCGTACGTTGCGGGTACTGAAAATGGTAAGAGAAGCGAAATGAAATTGAATTATGAAATGAAAATTGTAAAGGTTAATAATATATTTAAGGTGTTAGAACAAAAACAGTATGTACAATAAAGTGAAACATGAATCAGTGCTACAAATAGCGGATAAAAAAATCCCCCAGTTCTTTGAGGGATTCTAAAGGTTTTCATTTTGTTGACCAAGTTCTTTTTGAGCAATATATAAATTTCCTTGCTCGACTTGTTTTTGAGTAAGAACAGAATCACCTGCATACCCTTTTTCTATTTTCACAGTTTTTTTTGAACGATTGGAATTTTGTTTCTTCATATAATAGACCACCTTCCATCAAAAATAAACGAAAATGATGAGTACGAGTAACACAGCGGCAAAAATGGTAATGCCCATTAAAAAAGAAGTGTTTTTATATTTAGGTGTCTTATGTACATCTTGCCGATATGCAGGTGAAATTTCAGGGGCGAATTCTTCATCGAATGATTGCTTTTTTTCTTTTTCGTCCATATGTATCCACCTTTCTTTTTCATTATGTTATACGTTCAAAGAAAAAATATGCATAAAGAAACCCACCCCTCTATCGTGAGCGGTGGTTTTCTGTTGTATATTTTCTTTGAACTTGAAAGAGACGGACAAGAAGGAAGGTGGCGCCAAATGCTAGACCGATAATAAGACCGATCCAATATCCTTTTGCTGCCCAGTCAGTGTAAGTTGCTAATATGTAACCGAGAGGGAGACCTATTACCCAATAAGCGATTAATGTCATAATTAAGGAAACATTTACGTCTTTATAACCACGTAGTGCCCCTTGTACAGGAGTTGCAATTGCATCTGAAATTTGAAATAAAATCGCAAATATAAGAAATTCTTTTGCTAAATGATGAACTTGTATATCTGTCGTATAAATAGAAGCAATTGCATCATCAAAGAAATAGAGAAGAATTGAATATAATAGGGCGAATGCAAGTGCTAAGCCAATCCCGATAAATCCATATTGTTTTGCGTTATTGAATCGCTTTGCTCCAACTTCGAATCCAACAGCGATGGTCATTGCCATTGCTAAACTTAAAGGAGTCATATATAACAAGGAAGCGAAGTTCATAGCTGCTTGATGAGCTGCGATTGTTGTCGTACTAAAATTACTCATCATAAGTGTCACTGCAGCGAAAATACTCGTTTCAAAAAAGATAGCAAATCCGATAGGGACGCCAAGTTTTAAGAATTCATTCCAACTTGAAAGAGAAGGACGATATAATTGTTTAAAGATATTGAAAGATGCGAAAGGCTCTTTCGTACGAATAATAATAACGGTAATAATTAAAATGCACCAATAGGTTGCTGCAGAAGCAATTGCCGCCCCAACACCACCGAGTTTTGGAAAACCGAAATGACCAAAAATTAATACATAATTTAATACTACGTTAATTGGTAATGATAGTAATGTAATGATCATCGTTGTGCGAGTTTTTCCTAATGCATCAATAAACCCACGTAAAACAGTGTAAGTAAATAAAGGGATAATTCCAATTGCAATAATACTTAAAAATTTTGCCGCAATACGTTCCACAGGTTCTTCCAGGCGCATACCGTTTAAAATAGGTGAAACAGCGAAGAAACCGATAAGGATGACCAAGGAACTAGCACAAATTGCTAAATATACTGCTTGTATGACAACTTGGGGAACATCCTCTTTTTTCTTGGATCCAATGAGCTGTGCAACAATTGGAGTGGTAGCCATTAAAATTCCTGTTAATCCGGTACTAACGGGAAGCCATATACTTGTTCCGATAGCAACACCCGCTAAATCAATAGGACTTGCGTGCCCTGACATTGTCGTATCGAAAAAACTCATTGCAAATAATGACATTTGCGTTACGAAAATCGGGAAAAATAGTAATACAAATTGCTTTAATTTTTGTGAGAATGAATTAGTTTCTTTCATAAAATCCCCTTTCCGCTAAAAAAACAAACTCTTACTATCATACAATTTAATCAAAAAATAGAAAAGAAATATGCGCATACAACATGTACAATCAATAAAAAAAGGATGCACTTTAAAAGGGGATAAGGTATTATGATAAGGTGTGAAAAATTACATATTCGTTATTAAGGAGGCACTACTCGTGGCTGATTGGTTAATTGGAATAATCATGGGGGCTGTTGAAGGTTTAACAGAGTTTTTACCAGTTTCATCAACAGGACATATGATTTTAACAGGTCATTTACTTGGATTTGACGACGAGAGAGCGAAAGTTTTCGAAGTTGTTATTCAATTGGGATCGATTTTAGCAGTTGTTGTTATATTTTGGAAGCGTCTATGGTCTTTAGTAGGTATAGGGAAAGTAACCGAGGGACCATCGTTAAATTTATTACATATTATTATCGGGATGATTCCTGCCGGCGTACTTGGCGTATTGTTCCATAGTGCGATTAAAGAAGTTTTATTTGGGCCAGGCCCAGTTGTCATCAGTTTAGTGGCTGGTGGTATTTTAATGATTGTTGCTGAGAAGTTTTCGAAACCAAGTACAGCAAGAACATTAGATGAAATCACATATAAGCAAGCTTTTACAATTGGAATGTTCCAATGTTTAGCGCTTTGGCCAGGATTTTCTCGTTCTGGTTCTACAATAAGTGGTGGTTTATTAGCTCGCGTGTCACATACAGCGGCGGCTGAATATACATTTATTTTAGCAGTACCAATGATGGTAGCTGCAAGTGGTTTAGATTTAATTAAAAGCTGGGATATATTAAGTACGGCTGATATCCCATTATTTGCAACAGGATTTATTACAGCATTCGTTGTTGCGATGCTTGCAATTGTTTCATTCTTAAAATTATTAGGTCGTGTAAAACTAACACCGTTCGCTTACTACCGTTTCATTTTAGCTGCGGTATTCTATTTCTTCTTCATTATGTAATAAAAAAACTGCCGAGTTCGGCAGTTTTTTTATTTTACTACTTTTTCCATCATGCTTTCCATTACATGTTCCCAAAGAGAAGTATCATCAGCTAATGTGGCACGGAAATTAGCGTACATTTCTTTTTGTTTCTCTTCGAATGTTGGATCTTCTTTTTCAGGCAATGTAGCGCGCATTGAAGTTACTAACTCTTGTACTTTTGGAGCGCGTGGTCCCCAAACGGCTTGTTCATTTCCATCTTTATCAATGAAAATAAAGATTGGAATGGCACGTGCTGTTCCATTTGTTAAATATTGATCCATTAATTCTAAGTTTTCATCGCGAATTAATAATCTCATATCAATATTTGCAACTTCAGAAATTCGTTTCATAACAGGTACGCATAAAAGAGCGTCACCACACCAATCAGCTGTTAATACGATAACACGCCAGCCATCATTTTGGCGTTCTTCTAATACAGGAAGTAATTCATTTGGAATTAAAAAGTTATTGTAAATGTGCAGTAGCTCGTATTGATTTACTTTCATTTCATTCACATATGTATCAAAGGACATACCTTTATCAGCCCATTGTTGTAAGTTCATAAGTAACACCTCTTTAGTATGATTTGTTTTCATTGTACCAATTTTTATATAGAAAAGCTTGTATTCTTACTCTTTCTTATCACTAAATAATTTATTGAGTGTGTAAAGGAATAGTGCGACACATAGTTCAGCTATGTTGGACATTTGTACACTCTCTATCCAGTCGTCGGCGGTATGTATGACAAACCAATCTAACGTAATTTCAATTATGGAGAGCAGAGCGATTGAGAGCCAATTGGGCATATTTATCATCATTGGATGAAAGAGCACTTTAAAGAAAATAAATATAAAATATGTAATACCATCTAATAAAAGAATAAGTAAAAAAAGAGTAGTAGAGCTGTTCTTGATGAATATTCTATACCTGTAATATGAAAGATTCCTACATATACAAAGAATATAAATGCAAAAATTATAATGAGAAACAGAATAACAAAACCAATAATCAAAGTCTTATCTTTTAGATTGAGATTAGAAAATTTGTCTTCTTCATTCATTATTCCATCCCCTTTTTCTGGAAAATCAACTTTATTGTATCATGAAATGTCTATTAAAAAACTACGAATTATGGGAAAATAAGGTGACAAAAAGTAAGATTTCATGTAAAATTATTAATAAGGTTTTTATTTAACTAAATGAAATAAAAGGGGCTGTCAAAGTTGTCTCAAAATCGAGAGCAATTAATGGAAGAACTATCGACAAATGTTTTTGCTATGTTCCGCACGTTGCGTAATGATATTGGAAAGATATTTGGTGGTTACATACCGTGGAATGAGTTCATCGTCCTTAGAATATTGAATCGTACGAATAAAGAAATGGTATCACGTGTAGCCAATGAGTTAAATGTGTCGAATAGTCATATTACAGCTGTTACAGAAAAATTAATTAATAAAGGCTTTGTAACCCGTTCACGTTCTACATCAGATCGCAGAGTTGTATATTTAGAGATTACAGAGCAAGGAAAAGATTTAGTTGCAAAAATGGAAGGGGAGAAAAAGAAATATTTACAAGAAAGATTCTCCGCGCTTTCAGAAGAAGAAATGAATATAATGATATCTATTTCTAAAAAACTTATTTAAGTCATTACAAGTAAGAAAACGCTTACGTATTGAAGAAGAAGGCTTTCCTTATATGAGGAAGGTCTTCTTTCGTATGTAAAAGATTATAAAAAAGAAAATATGTAACATACTACTAGTAAAGGAAGGGGGCAAAAATATGACAAATCGAAATGGTAGTAAAGGGAGCGGAAATCAAGGCTCACCAAAATCAGGACAATTTCAGCAAGAGTTTAGTGCGGAATTTGATACTGGTAATGATAACAAAGGAAAAGAATATCGTTCGAAAAAAGGAAGTAAATCAAAAAAGGAGTGAATCATTTCACTCCTTTTTTGATTTAAGATGCTGCAGATTGATCTGTATTATATTTTTCTTCTGATTTTGCGACGATCATTGCACAAATTGCATCACCAGAAATATTTACAGCTGTTCTTGACATATCTAGAATGCGGTCAATACCGATAATTAAGGCAATACCTTCTACTGGTAGATTTACTTGATTTAAAACCATCGTAAGCATTACAAGTCCAACACCTGGTACACCGGCAGTACCGATACTAGCTAGTACAGCAGTTAATACGACGACAGCTAATTGGGACATAGTAAGATCAACTCCGTATACTTGAGCGATAAACACAGTTGCTACACCTTGCATAATGGCAGTACCATCCATATTAATCGTTGCACCTAGTGGTTGTACAAAAGAACTTATCGCTTTTGGAACGCCAAGTTTTTCTTGTGCTGTTTTCATCGCAAACGGAAGAGATGCATTAGAGCTAGATGTACTAAATCCAATTGCCATTACCGGTCCGAAATGTTTAAAGAAACGGACAATACTTTCTTTTGCTAATACCTTTAATAATCCGCCATAGACGAAGACGCCGTGAATAATAAGTACTAGCATAACGACAATCATATACTTGAACATCGCAGCGACGCCTGCAAGACCCATTTTACCAACGGATGAAGCGAGCAATCCAAATGTTCCGATTGGCGCTAATTTCATAACGAGATTAACAAGATACATCATTAATTCGTTGCCCTGTTCAAGTAATGAATGGATACCTTGAACCCGTTTTCCTAAAATAGCTATACCGAGTCCGATTAATACGGCAAAGGCAATAATTTGTAACATGTTTCCATCAGCCATCGCTTTTGCTGGGTTATCTGGTACGATATTTAGCAATGTATCCACGAAAGATGTTTCGGTTTTTGCCCCTTCATATTTAAGCCCTTCTGTTTTAAAGTTACCGCCAGATCCTGGTTGAATAATCAGTGCAAATGTAACTGCAATAGAGATAGCAACGGCTGTAGTTACAAGAAAGAATGAAATTGATTTTAAGCCGATTCTTCCAAGTTGTTTCGGGTCTCCAAGCCCAGCAGCTCCGAGCACGATAGAAATGAATACAACAGGAACAACTAGCATTTTAATGAGGCGAATAAACAATTGACCAAGTGGATTGAACACATATTGGTTTAATGGTTCAAAAATGGATGGTGCAGCTAAATTTAAAGTGAGTCCAACAACTAAACCGAGAAATAATGCAATTAAGATTGCTTTTGTTTGTTTCAATAAAACCCCCCTTATTTTTGTGAAATTGCTTTCTACATTAATTGTACCGAAAAACTACTTGTTTTGACATTATTTTCTGAATATTTTGTATAAAAATTTGTGTTTAAATATAGATTGCTTTTGCTAAAGTAAGCAAAAAAGTTGGGGAATCTAGTTAGAAAACAAAGTAGACCATCACATAAGATGGTCTAGGGAAGGGGACAATTTATGTCAATTTAATTAGGGATGGAAGTTGTTCAAGACACTGGGGAATGTCTTATAAATTAGGGAGGAACAACTTCGATACATATACTATAAAAGATAGAAGTGACCTTGGTGTGAACATAGAGTGAAAGGGAGAGGGAGTTTTAGATAAGAGATAGAGTAAACAAAAAATAAGACCATCACATAAGAGATGGTCAAGGAAGGGGACAATTTATGTCAATTTAATTAGGGATGGAAGTTGTTCAAGACACTGGGGAATGTCTTATAAATTAGGGAGGAACAACTTCGATATATATACTATAAAAGATAGATGTGACCTTGGTGTGAACATAGAGTGAAAGAGAGAGGGAGTTTTAGATAAGAGGTAGAGTAAATAAAAAATAAGACCATCACATAAGAGATGGTCAAGGAAGGGGACAATTTATGTCAATTTAATTAGGGATGGAAGTTGTTCAAGACACTGGGGAATGTCTTATAAATTAGGGAGGAACAACTTCGATATATATACTATAAAAGATAGAAGTGACCTTGGTGTGAACATAGAGTGAAAGGTATGAGAATTTGAGAAATGATACATATAAAATGATTGTTGCGAGAGTTGTAGAGTACGAATAAATATAATAGAAAGTTTCTTGTCATAAAATGAAGTGGAGTTCGAGTATAAATAAAAGTTGAAATCTTTAAAAAAAAGGATTATGCTCAACTATATTATAAGAATATAAGGTTTATCCCGCTATGTAAGGTTTCTTATAAGCCTTTAGTTATGAGGGGAAAAGGGAGTTAGTGAATATGGAAGTAACAAAAAGACAAGGGCTGTATAATCGTTTTATACGATTAAATCCACCACAAATATTAGCATTAGGTTTTTTCTGCTTAATTGTGGTTGGCGGTTTGTTATTAAAGTTACCATTCGCAACGAAAGTACATATTAGTTGGGTAGATGCTTTCTTTACGGCAACGTCAGCAGCAACTGTAACGGGATTAGGGGTAGTAGATACTGCAAGTACGTTTACGATGTTTGGCGAGATTGTTATTATGTTTTTAATTCAAACAGGTGGTTTAGGTCTTATGACAATTGCCATTTTAATTGTTTGGGTATTAGGTAAAAAAATCGGGTTACGCCATCGATTATTAATCGGAGAGGCATTTAATCAGACAAATATAGGTGGTCTTGTAAAATTAGTAAAGCGTGTCTTTATATTTTCAATTTGTATTGAGCTTATTGGAGTCATCTTTTTATCGTTTCGCTTTATTCCAGAGTTTGGCTTTGGAAAAGGTGTATACTATAGTATTTTTCACGTTATTGCATCTTATAATAATGCTGGATTTGCTCTATGGCCGGATAATTTAACAAGGTATGTAGGAGATCCTATTATTAATATTGGGATTTGCTCTTTAATCGTAATAGGTGGTCTCGGTTTTACCGTATTAATTGATATATGGTATAGTCGTAGCTTTCGAAAATTATCACTTCATTCTAAAATCATGATTGTTGGAACAGTAGCGTTAAATGTTATAGCAATGATTGTGATTTTTGTATTGGAATATAATAATGTGAAGACGTTAGGGAATTTACCTTTAAATGAAAAGTTATGGGCTTCTTTCTTCCAAGGTATTACTCCTCGTACTGCTGGATTTAATACAGTTGACTACGGGGGAATGGAAGAATCATCTATATTATTTACGATGGTTTTAATGTTTATTGGTGCAGGAAGTGTATCAACAGGTGGAGGGATTAAATTAACAACTTTTGTTATTTTAGTTACATCCGTTCTTTCTTTCTTTAGAAAAAAAGAGGAAATCGTTTTATTTCAGCGCACTATAAAAATGTCAACAGTAACGAGAGCGTTAGCCATTGCTGTTGCCAGTCAAATACTCATTTTTGCAGCAGTATTTGTATTAATGCTTACAGAAAACTTTAGTTTTATTCAGTTACTATTTGAAACAATTTCAGCGTTTGGAACAGTAGGGTTAACGATGGGGATTACTGCAAAGTTATCAGCGTTTGGAAAATGTATTATTATGTTTGTTATGTTTTGTGGATTAATTGGACCGTTAACACTTGTTTTTTCTTTAGCGCGACCAGCAAAACAAAAAATCAAATATCCATCGGAAGATGTATTTACAGGATAAGGTATCCCGCATAAGCGAGATACCTTTTTCTTTTTAAAAAAGGGAGAACAATAATCCGACAAGTGCTACTCGGAATAAAATTGCAATGAGTGCTGCAATTCCGCCGACAATCGCAGCGATACCACCAGTTACAGTAGCTCCGCGATTATAAGCGTAAATTCCTAGTAATACAGAAACAAGACCAAATAATGTTGGGAAGGTAAAGAGTGATAAGATAGATAAGGCAAGAGCGATAAAGCCAGCAGTTGATCCAGCGGCGGACGATCTTACATCATCTTTATTATCTTTCTCATCGTAATCATAATCAATGCGCTGTGGTGCAACCTCAGCTGCATATTCTTCTTTATAGTCACTATAATCACTATCTATTCTATCTCTTTTTTTATACTCATCAAATTTCTCAGTCAAAGTCATGACTCCTTTCATAACAAGGTTCAATAGTAGTATGCATCTCTTTTTCTTTTTTATCCCGCTATTTGTGGCCCGCAAACGCCCGATTGGTAAGGGTTAATACTTAGTGGGTGATGAACAAAACCTCATTGATTAAAATTTTACTTTATCCGAGCTTGTACAAGGCGTAATTCCACTTAGAAGAGTGGAATTATTTTTTTGAAATAGGAAAAGTTAGTATGACTTCCTCTATTTTGGAAAGTATAAAAAAGAATAATGAGGAAAGGGTGCAATACATAATGGAACATCCAATTGAAAATTTAATGAAAACAGCAATGACAAATTTAAAAGAAATGGTAGATGTAAATACGATTGTTGGAAGTCCAGTTTCAACAGCTGATGGAAATGTAGTATTAACAGTATCTCAAGTGGCTTTTGGTTTTGGTGCCGGTGGAAGTGACTTTAAAGGTGATTTTATTTCCGAAAAACATAATAACGGACAAGGGCAGCATAAAGAGCACAAGCAAAGTCATCCATTTGGAGGCGGAAGCGGGGCTGGGGTTTCTATTAGCCCAGTTGCTTTTTTAGTAGTCGGTTCTAACGGTGTGCAAGTATTACACCTCAATAGTAGTACACATTTAATTGAAAAGGCTTTAAATACGGTACCAAGCACTGTAGATAAATTTGTAAATGGTCGCCAAAAGTGAACTTGCATTTTTTAGGAATTATGATATATTAGAAAAAGTGCGCTTTAAGATGATCGGAATAATTGAACTGTAAATATATATGATGTGTGGAATAAGGGAGAGGAATTTATGATTAATATCAAAAACTTAGTAGTTGGCTTATGTATGTTAGTAAGCGGTTTTGTTGTATATGTAATAAAAGAAAAAGCTCCATTCTAAAACAGACAAACCGTTACTGTCTGTTTTTAATTTGTAAAAAATGTTGACAAGTTATTGTATTGGTGTTAAAATTTTAATTCGTGTCTCGGTTACAGCTAGTATAAAGTAAATAAATCTTATAAATGTAATACGAAAAGTTTGCGAAAGATCGGGTAGTCTTACCAACAACTTTTGTGAACAAACCCTATAAATTATTATTGTAGGCTTTATATGTATACTAGTGAATCAAGGAGCGGTCAGTGGAACCGTAATGATGAGAGAGAGGTAGGGCTTTCATCCAGTATATGTTACTTTCCCGTTAGGTGAATATAAAAAAGAGGACTCCTTTTCAAAAGGAGTCCTCTTTCTTTTTTAAGTGCGGCTCTCAACTTGCTGACAAATTTCATCTGTTGTTAAACCATGAGCTGCAATTACCGATCCCTTAATTGATGCATCTGCAATACCCATCATATTAGAATCTTGCCCAGTTACAACACAACAATCGCACCCTTGTGCATCATGTTCTGAGCCCAGGGTAACAACTTCATGTCCCTGTTGCTGAAGAGCTTGTTGAACATCTGTTAATGAGTTTTCAACGCCAATTCTAGCCATAATTCTCACCTCCTACCATCTAGTTGCTAGTATGCTCTAGTACATCGTATATATTTATGCAAAGACGGTAGGAAGCATATATTTATCCTGCTATTTACGGATAGCTTGATTAAAGTATCACTTTATTTAGTCGTTATATACACCAGTAAGCATTTGACTTACGAATTGATCGTTTAAAGTATCTTGGGCAGAAGAAGTATTTGAATGAATGTCAATTGAAGCAATAAAATTATTATGTTCTTTATTATTTGGTTCTACCTCTACATAATTATCGAATTTACAAAAACCTTTCGTATCCATTAGATCAAATAGTTGAAGCATTTCTACTACCTCTTGTCTCGTTCCTTTAATTTGTACACACGCCATATTGATTTCCTCCTTCATTTTGACAAATTGTTTTTTAAAAATAGGATTATGATTACGAAACGAAAAATATGAATGTTATTTTTAGACAGCGTTATTTTTATTATTTTCCCCCTTTTTCAGCAAAAGTCGTTATATATTCCCGAATTTATAAAAACGGACGTCCGTTTATTGAATACAATAGATTCGTATCAATTGATGAAAATCCTTCTTTTAAACAAATATTTTTTTTAGGGGAAATTGACGAAAAAAATTTTTTGACTTTTTGTAAACGTTAACAATGCTGTTAAATCAATATAATCAAAGATGTATGTACGATTAAAAATTAAAAATTTTCTAAAAATTTACTTGATTTATTTAGAAAGGAGAGTAAACTAGGAAACAATAAAAAATTCATAGAACATAGGAGGCGCTTTCCAGTGAACGAGCAATGGATTTTCTTAAATGGAGAATTTGTTCCAAAAGACGAGGCAAAAGTTTCAGTATATGATCATGGTTATTTATATGGCGATGGAGTATTTGAAGGAATTAGAGTATATAGCGGTAATGTTTTCCGTTTGAGAGAGCATCTTGTCCGGTTATATGAATCAGCAAAATCCATCATGTTAGAAATTCCATATTCTTTAGATGAAGTAACGCATATTGTTGTTGAGACGATTCGACAAAATAAATTATCTAATGGATACATTCGCCTTGTTGTATCGAGAGGAGCAGGAAATCTTGGATTAGATCCTGATTCTTGTAAGAAACCGAATGTAGTAGTAATTGCAGAACAACTATCTTTATTCCCGCAAGAATATTATGAAAAGGGGATTCCGGTTGTAACAGTTGCAACGCGCCGAAACCGTCCAGATGTTTTGTCGCCTCAAGTAAAATCTTTAAATTACTTAAACAATATTTTAGTTCGTATTGAAGCGAAATTAGCTGGAGTACAAGAAGCACTTATGTTAAATGATCAAGGATACGTAGCTGAAGGATCGGGAGATAACGTGTTTATTGTAAAAGGAAATAAATTAATTACACCACCAAGTTCTGCTGGAGCGTTAGAAGGCATTACACGAAACGCTATATTAGAAATCGGTGAAAAACTTGGATATGACGTTAGAGAAGAGTTATTTACAAGACATGATGTATATGTAGCTGATGAAGTATTTTTAACAGGAACGGCTGCTGAAGTAATTGCTGTTACGACAGTAGATGGTAGAACGATTGGTTTAGGGCAAACAGGTCTACATACGAATCGTTTATTAGAAGAATTCCGAAAGTTAGTTGTAGAAGATGGAGAGAAGATTTACGAAGAAAATAAAGTTGGATAGCAACTCTTTATAACAATAAGAAAGCGTTGAGAGGGAGGAGTAGTTGATTGTGAAGCCTCACAGAGAGTCGGTGGTTGCTGAAAACCGATGGTTCACGTCGACGAACATCGCCCTTGAGTGCTAAGCTGAAGCATTTGTCTAGGCTTAGACGGTAGCTCCGTTATTAGCTAGACTCATTTATGGGTCACTGAGGCAAGAGTATTCTTGCGAAGAAGGGTGGTACCGCGAAATCTTTCGTCCCTTCAGCACATAGCTGGAGTGTGGACGTAGGATTTTTTTTATTGATAAAAGTTTTCAAAAAGGGGGCTTATAAGAACAATGTCTTCAAAAACGGAAGAGAAACTGGCAACTGGTGCACAGCTATTGTTAGAAGCGTTAGAAAAGGAAGGAGTAGAAGTAATTTTCGGTTATCCTGGTGGTGCTGTTTTACCTCTTTATGATGCACTCTATGACTGTGAAATTCCGCATATTTTAACAAGGCATGAGCAAGGAGCTATTCACGCCGCGGAAGGGTATGCCAGAATTACTGGCAATCCAGGGGTTGTCATTGCAACGAGTGGGCCAGGTGCTACAAATGTTATTACGGGCCTAGCAGATGCGATGATTGATTCATTACCACTTGTTGTATTTACAGGGCAAGTAGCAACGACATTAATTGGAAGTGATGCTTTCCAAGAAGCGGATATTATGGGGCTTACGATGCCAGTGACAAAACATAACTATCAAGTGCGAAAGGCTTCAGATTTACCTCGAATTATTAAAGAAGCATTTCATATTGCTAGAACAGGAAGACCAGGCCCAGTCGTTATTGACCTTCCGAAAGATATGGTAGTAGAGCAAGGAGAACGATGTAATGACGTACAAATGGATTTACCAGGATACAATCCTAATTATGAACCGAATTTACTCCAAATAAACAAATTATTACAAGCAATTAGGGCTGCAAACAAGCCGTTAATTTTAGCTGGAGCAGGTGTATTGCATGCGAAGGCTTCGAAAGAGTTAACAAGTTTTGCTCGTAAATATGAAATTCCTGTTGTGCATACATTACTTGGTCTTGGTGGGTTTCCGCCAGATGATGAACTTTTTCTAGGAATGGGAGGAATGCACGGTTCTTACACAGCCAATATGGCGTTATATGAATGCGACTTACTTATTAATATAGGTGCAAGATTTGATGATCGTCTTACTGGGAATTTAGCTTATTTTGCTAAAAAGGCGACTGTTGCGCATATCGATATTGATCCAGCCGAAATCGGAAAAAATGTGCCGACTGAGATTCCAATTGTTGCAAGTGCTAAGCGAGCGCTGGAAGTATTACTTCAACCAGAAGGAAGGAAAGAAAATCATCATAAGTGGCTCTCTTTATTAAAGAGTAGAAAAGAAAAGTATCCACTATCTTATAAAAGGAATTCGGAAAGTATTAAGCCTCAATACGCAATTGATATGTTATATGAAATTACGAAAGGAGAAGCGATTGTAACAACAGATGTTGGGCAACATCAAATGTGGGCAGCCCAATATTATCCGCTCAAAACTCCTGATAAATGGGTAACTTCAGGAGGATTAGGAACGATGGGCTTCGGATTTCCAGCAGCAATTGGTGCGCAAATTGCAAAGCGTGAGGAATTAGTTATTGCAATTGTAGGTGACGCTGGATTTCAAATGACCTTGCAAGAATTAAGTGTGTTAAAAGAACACTCATTGCCTGTTAAAGTATTTATCTTAAATAATGAAGCTTTAGGAATGGTAAGACAATGGCAAGATGAATTTTATAATCAAAGATACTCGCACTCTTTACTGTCGTGTCAACCAGATTTCGTCGCTCTTGCGAATGCGTATGGCATAAAAGGAGTTCGTATAGATGATCCACTTCTTGCAAAGAAGCAAATACAGCAGGCGATTGAATTACAAGAACCAGTCGTAATTGATTGCCGTGTACTTCAATCAGAAAAGGTAATGCCGATGGTTGCGCCAGGGAAAGGTGTTCACCAAATGGAGGGAGTGGAAAAAAGGTGAAGAGAATTGTTACAGCGACAGTTCGAAATCAAAGTGGTGTGTTAAACCGAATTACGGGTGTTATGACACGAAGACATTTTAATATTGAAAGTATTTCAGTAGGTCATACGGAATCATCGGACATATCGCGGATGACGATTGTTGTACACGTTGAAAATGAACAGCAAGTGGAACAGTTAATTAAACAACTTCATAAGCAAATTGATGTTCTGAAAGTATCAGATATTACAGAAGAAGCGATGATCGCAAGAGAACTTGCACTTATTAAAGTAGCAACATCAGTAGCAAGAGCAGAATTATATAGTTTAATTGAACCGTTTCGAGCCGCTGTAATAGATGTTGGGAAGGATTCCATAGTTGTGCAAGTAACTGGTACGCAGGAGAAAGTAGAAGCATTAATTGAATTACTTCGTCCGTATGGTTTGAAAGAAATTGCTAGAACAGGTGTAACAGCGTTTACGCGTAGTATGAAAAAACAAGATAAGCAAGTTATGTTAATTCAATAACCATTTAAATATAGGGGGAAATGAAAATGACAAAAGTTTATTATGAGAAAGATGTAACGGTAAATGTATTAAAAGAAAAGAGAGTAGCAATCATTGGATATGGCTCGCAAGGTCATGCACATGCACAAAACTTACGTGATAACGGATTTGATGTAGTAGTAGGTTTAAGAAAAGGGAACTCTTGGGATAAAGCGAAAGAAGATGGATTTTCTGTATATACAGTAGCAGAAGCAGCGGAAAAAGCTGATGTAGTAATGATTCTACTACCGGATGAACTGCAGCCAGAAGTATATGAAGCGGAAATTGCGCCAAATTTAAAGGCAGGAAATTCTCTCGTTTTTGCTCACGGATTTAATGTGCACTTTGATCAAGTGAAACCACCAACTAATGTAGATGTATTTCTAGTAGCACCAAAAGGTCCAGGGCATCTTGTGCGCCGTACATTTGCTGAAGGCGGAGCTGTTCCTGCATTATTTGCAATATACCAAGATGCAACAGGAGTTGCGACTGAAAAGGCACTTTCTTATGCTGATGGAATTGGAGCGACGAGAGCCGGTGTATTAGAAACGACGTTTAAAGAAGAAACAGAAACAGATTTATTTGGAGAGCAAGCTGTGCTTTGCGGCGGAGTAACTGCACTAGTAAAAGCTGGATTTGAAACGTTAGTTGATGCCGGTTATCAACCGGAACTTGCATATTTTGAATGTTTACATGAACTAAAACTAATCGTTGACCTTATGTATGAAGGCGGACTTGAAAATATGAGATATTCAGTTTCAGATACAGCGCAGTGGGGCGACTTCGTATCAGGCCCACGCGTTGTTACGGAAGATACGAAGAAAGCGATGGGTGCAGTGCTAGCAGAAATTCAAGATGGTACATTTGCAAGAGGCTGGATTGCAGAGCATAAAGCAGGAAAACCAAATTTCCATGCGACAAATGAGAAAGAGAATGAACACGAAATCGAAGTAGTTGGACGTAAATTACGTGAAATGATGCCGTTTGTACAGCCGCGAGTAAAGGCAGGGGTTAAATAATATGAAGCAGATTTTGTTCATGGATACGACGCTACGTGATGGCGAACAATCACCAGGAGTGAATTTAAATGAACAAGAGAAATTGCAAATTGCAAGGCAATTAGAGAGACTAGGTATTAATGTCATGGAAGCTGGTTTTGCAGCAGCTTCCGAAGGGGATTTTCAATCGGTAAAACGCATCGCAAATACCATTCAAAATGCTACAGTTATGAGTTTAGCTAGAGCGAAAGAAAGTGATATTCGAAGAGCATATGAAGCCGTGAAAGGTGCTGTATCTCCTCGTCTACACGTATTTTTAGCTACAAGTGATATTCATATGAAATATAAACTTTGTATGTCAAAAGAAGATGTATTAGATAGTATTCACCGCTCGGTGACACTCGGGAAATCATTATTTCCGACAGTACAATTTTCAGCAGAAGATGCGACAAGAACAGCAAAAGCTTTTTTAGTTGAAGCAGTTGAAGTTGCAATTCGTGCAGGAGCGAATGTAATTAATATTCCAGATACAGTTGGATATACGAATCCAGAAGAATATTATTCTCTTTTTAAATACTTACAAGAATCCGTTCCTTCATATGAAAAAGCAATTTTCTCTTGTCATTGTCACGATGATCTTGGGATGGCAGTAGCGAATTCATTAGCTGCGGTTGAAGGCGGAGCGTTGCAAGTAGAAGGAACAATTAATGGAATTGGAGAAAGAGCAGGGAATGCGGCGTTAGAAGAAGTCGCAGTTGCTCTTCATATTAGAAAAGATCTCTATAAAGCGGAGTCTTCTATGACGCTAAAAGAGATTAAAGCGACGAGTACATTAGTAAGCAGATTAACCGGTATGGTTGTACCGAAAAATAAAGCGATTGTTGGAGCGAATGCATTTGCTCATGAATCAGGAATTCATCAAGATGGTGTATTAAAAGAAGTGACAACGTATGAGATTATTGAACCAGAGCTAGTAGGCGAATCTCAAAATCTATTCGTACTTGGAAAACATTCTGGACGTCACGCGTTTACAGAAAAAATGAAAGAGCTTGGTTATGAATTTACAAAGGAAGAACGAGATGCGGTGTTTGAAGCCTTTAAAAAATTAGCTGATCGTAAGAAGGAAATTACTGAGGAAGATTTACGTGCACTTATGCTTGGGGAATCAGCATTTGCGGCTCAGCAATATAACATTACGCAACTACAAGTACATTTTGTATCAAATAGTACACAATGCGCGACAGTTGTGCTAAAAGACGAAGAAGGAAATGTATACGAAGATGCAGCCACTGGTTCTGGTAGTATTGAGGCGATTTATAATGCAATCCAAAGAATTTTAGGATTAGAATGTGAATTGGCGGATTATCGCATACAATCTATTACACAAGGTCAAGATGCACTGGCTCATGTTCATGTTGAATTAAAAGAAGGAACGCATCAAGTATCAGGTTTTGGTGTTGCACAAGACGTATTGGAAGCTTCGGCGAGAGCATATGTCCATGCAGCAGGGAAATTGAAATCTTTTATCCAGCTTGTGAAATAAGTGTTTGATAGGTGAGAGAAGCCTTCCTCACCTATCAAATTAAAGTTCTGAAAATTCAGTTAAAAGGAGTGTTGAAATTGGAAAAACGTATCGTTTGTTTAGCTGGTGATGGTGTTGGCCCAGAAGTTATGGAAAGTGCGAAGGAAGTATTGCATATGGTAGAGAGGTTATATGGGCATCATTTTCATTTGCAAGATGAGTATTTTGGCGGGAGTGCTATCGATGTAAATGGGCAACCATTACCGCAACGAACGCTTGCCGCTTGTTTAGCAAGTGATGCGGTTTTACTTGGAGCGGTTGGTGGACCAAGGTGGGATAGCGCGAAGGAAAGACCGGAGAAAGGATTATTAGCTCTAAGAAAAGGGCTTGGAGTATTTGCAAATGTTCGCCCTGTAACGGTAGAAAGCGCAACGGCACATTTATCGCCATTAAAAAACGCTGATGAAATTGATTTCGTTGTCGTTCGTGAATTAACAGGTGGGATTTATTTTTCTTATCCGAAAGAACGAACGGACGAAGTAGCAACAGATACACTTACGTATCATCGACATGAAATTGAACGGATCGTTTCTTATGCCTTTCAATTAGCGAGTAAGCGGAAGAAAAAAGTAACATCTATTGATAAGGCGAATGTTTTAGAATCTAGTAAACTATGGAGAACTGTTACGGACGAAGTAGCACTTCGTTATCCAGACGTTGAACTAGAACATATTTTAGTAGATGCAGCTGCGATGGAGTTAATTCGGAATCCAGGACGGTTTGATGTAATTGTAACGGAAAACTTATTTGGGGATATTTTGAGTGACGAAGCTTCAGTATTAGCGGGATCATTAGGAATGCTTCCATCAGCAAGTCATGCAGAAAAGGGACCTTCATTATACGAGCCTATTCACGGATCAGCGCCGGATATTGCCGGAAAAAATAAGGCGAATCCAATTGCAATGATGCGCTCTGTTGCAATGATGCTTGGGCAATCATTTGAATTAACGAGAGAAGGGAATGCAATTGAATCTGCGATATCTGCAGTTCTTAAATTAGGAAAATGTACAGTAGATATCGGAGGAGATGAGACGACAACTTCATTTACGAAGGCAGTTATACAAGAGATGGAAGAGCAAGCGTTAGTAGGGAGAGGGAGATAATGGGAAAAAGGCTGCTAGATAAACTTTGGGAAAGACACGTAGTTACGACAAACGAAAATGGATTAGATTTATTATATATCGATCTTCATCTTGTTCATGAAGTAACGTCACCGCAAGCCTTTGAAGGCTTGCGGCTTACAAATCGAACGGTTCGCAGATCTGATTTAACATTCGCAACGATGGATCATAATATTCCAACGAAAGATGTTTGGAATATTACCGATCGCATTGCGAAACAGCAACTAGATACACTCCGGGAAAATTGTAAACAATTTCAGGTGCCGTTAGCGGATATCGGGGATGAAGAGCAAGGGATTGTTCATGTTATCGGACCAGAACTTGGACTTACACAACCAGGAAAAACAATTGTTTGTGGTGATAGTCATACAGCAACGCATGGTGCGTTTGGCGCGCTAGCATTTGGCATTGGTACGAGTGAAGTGGAGCATGTATTGGCAACGCAAACGTTATGGCAACGAAAGCCGAAAGCGATGGGTATTGAGTTAAAAGGAAAATTACAGAAAGGTGTTTACGCAAAAGATATTATTTTGCATTTCCTTTCAAAGTACTGTGTAGCAGTTGGAACTGGATATGTAATGGAATTTTACGGAGAGACGATTGAGGCTATGGAGATGGAAGAGAGAATGACGCTTTGTAATATGGCAATTGAAGGAGGAGCAAAGGCTGGTATTATAGCACCAGATGAAAAAACATTTGCTTATGTAAAAGGACGTAAATATGCACCGAATGACTTTGAAACATTCGAGAAGAAATGGTCTGAACTTTATACAGATTCAGATGCAATTTATGATTTACATATTACGATAGATGTGACGGATTTAGCACCGTACGTTACGTGGGGAACCAACCCGAGTATGGGTGTTCGTATTGATGAAAAATTGCCAGAAAAGCAGGATGCAAATGACGAAAGAGCATTTTCTTATATGGGATTAAGCCCTGGACAAAGCACGTATGACATTCCTGTTCAGCATGTTTTCATTGGATCTTGTACAAATTCCAGGCTTTCTGATTTAGAAATTGCTGCATCTGTTGTGAAAGGGAGAAAGGTAAAAGAAGGTGTGCGAGCGCTCGTTGTACCTGGATCGAAAAGAGTAAGGGAAGCTGCGATGCAAAAAGGGCTACATCACATATTTGAAGAAGCTGGATTTGAATGGAGAGAACCTGGATGCTCAATGTGTCTTGGAATGAATCCAGATCAAGTACCTGAAGGAGAACATTGTGCTTCGACTTCAAATCGTAATTTTGAAGGAAGACAAGGAAAAGGGGCACGAACACATTTAGTTAGCCCAGCAATGGCGGCAGCAGCTGCGTTATACGGTCATTTTGTTGATACTAGAAAGGAGAGTTATGATGGAGCCATTTCGTATTCATAAAGGTACTGCTGCAGTACTGATGAATGATAACATTGATACAGATCAAATTATTCCGAAGCAATACTTAAAGAGAATTGAAAGGACGGGATTTGGAAAATATTTATTCGATGAATGGCGTTATGATAATAACCGCCATGAAAACCCTAATTTTCCGCTTAATGCACAAAATAGAAAAGGAGCAAGTATATTAATTACAGGTGATAATTTTGGTTGCGGTTCTTCAAGAGAACATGCTCCGTGGGCGCTTGCTGATTATGGTTTTCGCGTTATTATCGCCGGCGGGTTTGCAGATATTTTTTATATGAATTGTATGAAAAATGGTATGTTACCAATTGTAATGGATAAAGAAATGCGAGAACAACTTGCCAAAACGGATGCGAGAGAACAAATAGAAGTAGATTTAGAGAATGAGGTAATTACAACGAGTACGCACAGATTTCATTTTACGATCGAGAAAATGTGGAAAGAGAAATTATTAAATGGTCTAGACGAAATTAGTATTACGATGCAATATGAACAAGAAATTGTAGAGTATGAAAGGAAAGTAACTTTATATTAAGAAATAACGGAATGTTCAAAATGTATTTACATTCAGAATTAAGTATTATATACTATGTAAAAATCAGAGGAGAAAGGGAGTAAGTATTATGAATATCATGCAATCTATTAAAATGCTTACACAACTACATCATCATACATAAAGCCCTTGAACCTAGCGTGAAAACGTGTAGGCACAAGGGTTATTCCCGTTGTACCTACACTCTACTAAAGAGCCTTGTAGGTATTTTGTCTACAAGGCTCTTTTTGTTTTCGGTTTAGGTGAATGAAATGGGCATACATTAGAAAGGGAAAGGTGTGAGAATTTAGATGACAAAATGGAAACGGGCAAACCCAAATGGAACGAGAGACTATTTATTCGAAGAATGTACGTTAATTGAAGAAGTGGAGCAAAAATTAAGACGTACTTTTTTAGGGCGAGGTTATGAGGAAATAAGGACACCTACAATTGAATTTTATGATGTTTTTGCTTTTCAAAATAGACCGATAGATGAAGAAAAGATGTATAAATTTTTTGATGAAAAAGGACGGATTATCGTGTTACGTCCAGATATGACAATTCCTTTAGCGAGAGTGATGGGAACGCAGAGGTGGGATACGCCGCTTAAACTGACGTATGGCGGGAATGTATTTCGGGCGAATGAGTCCCTTACTGGAAAATATAATGAAATTGTACAAAGTGGTATTGAAATTATAGGGATTGATAACGTAAGAGCTGAAATTGAATGCGTCATAAGCGTCATTCAATCACTTCAAAAGGTGAAGGTGCAATCTTTTACAATAGAGATTGGGCAAGTGCAGTTATATAAATGTATTGTAAAAAAACTCTCCATTCATGAGGAAGAAGAGAGAGTACTTAGGACATACATTGAAAGTAAAAATTATGCGGCTCTATCAAATTTTATTAGAGAAAAGAAATTAGATCAATGTGATGAAACAGTAAGATTACTTGAGAAATTACCAAGGCTATTTGGGAATTTAGAAGTGATTGAGGAAGCAGAAAAACTCGCCTCAAGTAATGAAATGAAAATGGCGATTGCAAGAGTGAAAGAAATATATGAAGCAATTGAAAAACTAGGCTATGGATCTTACATATCAATTGATTTAGGTATGATCCAACATTTAGATTACTATACGGGAGTTATTTTCAAAGGGTATATATATGAAATTGGAGAAGAAATTGTTAGTGGCGGAAGATATGATGAGTTAATTGGAAATTTTGGAGAGATGCTGCCGGCTGTTGGACTCGCGGTGCAAGTCAATCAAATTGTGAAGGCGCTGCAAGAGCAACAAGAACCATATGAACGAAAAGGAATAGATATTATTATTCATTATGAGTTAAATAGATTAGCAGAAGCGGAAAGATTACGAAATTTGCTTCAAAAGAACGGAAAAAAAGTAGAGCTATCCTTATTCTCTAATGTAAACGACACCTTTCAATTTGCAAGAAAAAATCAAATAGTAACGGTCGTTGAGGCAAAGAACGAATCATTAGTGGAATATGTATGGAAAGAGAAATGGGTAGTCCAGAAAGAAGGAGAAACTTCATGCGTAACATTCAAATTGCGTTAACGAAAGGAAGATTAGAAAAACATGTGATTCCGCTCTTTGAGCAGATTGGGATTGATTGTTCGGAGCTCAAAAATAAAGGACGAAAGCTTGTCTTTCAAAGTAAAAATACAGATATCTCATTTATTTTAGTGAAAGCAGTAGATGTTGCTACTTATGTAGAACATGGAGTAGCTGATATTGGGGTCGTTGGAAAAGATATTTTAATGGAAAATGAGAAAGATATTTACGAAATGTTGGATTTAGGAGTGGGTGTGTGTAAGTTTTGTGTTGCTTCTATTCCTACGTATAATCCGAAGAGCTACCGAAAGAAACGCATTGCGACGAAATATCCACATATTACTTCTAACTATTTTCATGATAAAGGGGAGGATGTAGAAATTATCAAAATAGAAGGTTCTGTAGAAATTGCTCCTATTCTTGGATTGGCAGATGCAATTGTTGATATTGTGGAAACAGGAAAAACATTACAAGAAAATGGGCTCATTGTATTTGAGGAAATGTGTTCTATATCTGCTCGAATGATTGTAAATAAGGCTACATTAAAAACTAAAAAAGACGAAATATTCAGTATTGTAAATATGATGGAGCAAGAAATTTTGTCAGGAAAATAGGGGGACTTGTAATGGAGATAGTTTGTGAAGATTTTCAAAAGGCGTTATCGAAAATAAAATTGCTACGAGAAAACGCTAATATAATAGAAGAAACTGTTCAAAGAAGTGTAAGTGAAATCGTTCGAAATGTAAGGAAGAGTACGGATGAGGCTCTATCTTTTTATACAAAAAAGTTTGATGGTGTGGAGACTAAAGCGTTTCGTGTAAGTGAAGAAGAAATAAAACAAGCGGGTATGTTTGTAGAACATTCATTTTTAGAAGCGTTACAAGAGGCGAAGAAAAACATTATTTCGTATCACGAAAAGCAAAAAAGGCAATCTATATTCGATTGCGCGAGTAAAGGTATCATTAGAGGACAAATCATTCGGCCTTTAGAAAATGTAGGGGTATATGTACCGGGCGGAACGGCTTCGTACCCTTCATCAGTATTAATGAATGTATTGCCAGCAAAACTCGCAGGTGTGAAAAAAATTGTAATGGTAACACCACCAAGGCAAGGGGGAATTGATCCACATATTTTAGTTGCTGCAAGCCTTGCAGGAGTAGATGAAATTTATACGATAGGTGGTGCGCAAGCAATTGCTGCTTTAGCATATGGGACGGAATCGATTCCAAAAGTGGATAAAATAGTTGGACCAGGAAATTTGTACGTCGCTCTGGCGAAACGAGAAGTATACGGAATAGTAAATATCGATATGATTGCTGGACCGTCAGAAATTGTAGTTATTGCTGATGAAACCGGTAATGCAAAATATATCGCTGCTGATTTATTATCGCAAGCAGAACATGACGAGAGAGCAACAGCAATTTGTATTACAACGAATATAGAGTTAGCAAAAGAAGTAGAAAGAGAGATAGAAAGACAGTTAGAAACATTACCAAGAAGCGAAATTGCACGTGAATCGATAAATAGAAATGGAGCTATCTTTATCGTTCCTTCTTTAGATGAGGCGCTACAATTATCGAATGAAATCGCTCCAGAACATTTAGAGTTACATATAAAAGAACCGATGAATGCTCTAGCTTATGTGAAACATGCAGGATCTATCTTTCTTGGTTCATATGCACCGGAACCGCTCGGTGATTATTTAGCAGGACCGAATCACGTGTTACCGACAAGTGGAACGGCAAGGTTTTTCTCACCGTTATCAGTCGATGATTTCGTGAAAAAATCAAGCTTTCTGTCTTATACGGAGGAAGCGTTAAGAGATGTACAACATCATATTGTAGAACTTGCCAATAAAGAAGGGTTACATGCGCATGCGAGAGCAATTCAAATAAGATTTGAGGAGGAAGAATAATGCGTGAGTGCAGTCAAATACGTGAGACGACAGAAACAAAAATAAAATTAAGTTTACAGCTTGATGAAGGCAAGAACGTTTCTGTACAAACGGGAGTTGGATTTTTTGATCATATGCTAACTTTATTTGCAAGGCATGGAAGATTCGGTTTACAAGTGGAGGCGGAAGGCGATGTATTCGTTGATGCGCATCATACAGTTGAAGATGTTGGAATTGTACTCGGAAATTGTTTGAAAGAAGCATTGCAAAATAAAGAGGGGATTAACCGTTATGGCTCCGCATATGTACCGATGGATGAATCTTTAGGTTTTGTCGCAATTGATATTAGCGGGCGCTCATATATTGTGTTTCAAGGAGAATTAACGAATCCGAAGCTAGGGGATTTTGATACAGAACTAACAGAAGAATTTTTTAGAGCAGTTGCTCATGCTGCCAATATTACATTACACGCTCGCATTTTATACGGAAGCAATACACATCACAAAGTTGAAGCGTTATTTAAAGCGTTTGGTAGAGCGCTTAGAGAAGCAGTCGAAAGAAATGCCAGCATTACTGGTGTAAATTCCACGAAAGGGATGTTGTAATTGATTGCTATTATAGATTATGGAATGGGAAATATTCGCAGTGTGGAACAAGCATTACAATATATTGGAGCAGAGTACATCGTAACGGGTGATAAAGAAAAGATTTTTAGAAGTGATGGAGTAATCTTACCAGGAGTAGGTGCATTTCCGAAAGCGATGGATGTATTGGAAGAAAAAAATTTAGTGCGTGTATTAAAAGAAGTCGGGAGTTCAGGAAAACCGCTTCTGGGCATTTGCCTAGGGATGCAGCTTTTATTTGAAAAAAGTGAGGAACTACAAGACTGTAACGGATTAAGTTTATTGCCAGGTGTTATTCGAAAGTTAAAGGTTCCTTATAAAATTCCACATATGGGATGGAATGAGTTAAAGAAAGAGGGAGAAATAGCACTTTGGAATGGAGTAGAGGACGGTTCTTTCGTATATTATGTTCACTCTTATTATGCAGATTGTCCAAATGAAATTGTGTATGGGATAAGTGAATATGGAGTGAAAGTACCTGGTTTTGTAGCAAAAGGAAATATATACGGCGCACAGTTTCATCCTGAAAAAAGCGGTGACATTGGAATGCAAATGTTGAAAAATTTCAAAGGGGTGGTAGAGGCATGGAAATCTTCCCAGCTATCGATTTAAAAGAGGGGCGATGCGTTAGACTTTATCAAGGAGAGTTTAGTAAAGAAACAGTAATGAATGAAGATCCGGTTGCGCAAGCGATTATATTCGAAAAATTGGGAGCGAAAAAGTTGCACATTGTTGATTTAGATGGTGCAATTGCTGGCGAGTCAGTAAATTTGCTCGTTATTGAAAGAATTTGCAAGGCAATACGTATTCCTGTGCAAGTTGGAGGCGGAATTCGATCACTTGTAGCGGTAGAGAAGTTATTGTCAGTAGGTGTAGATAAAGTGATTTTAGGAACAGCTGCTCTTTATGATAAGGAATTTTTAGAAGAAGCAGTTCTTCTATATAAAGAGAAAATCATTGTTGGAATTGATGCGAAAAATGGTTTCGTAGCAACGAGAGGCTGGCTTGATGTGTCTGAAATTTCTTACATTTATTTAGCGAAGCAAATGGAGAATGTAGGTGTTCAAACGATTGTGTTTACAGACATTTCGAAAGACGGGACACTTGCAGGGCCGAATTTAGAGCAATTGGAGTTACTACAAAAAAGCGTGAGCATTCGTCTTATTGCTTCTGGAGGAGTGGCATCTATTCAAGATGTGAAAAAATTAAATGATATGAATATATACGGCGTCATAATTGGTAAGGCTCTTTATGAGAAAACGATTGATTTAGAAGAAGTGCTAGAGGTAACAAAGTTATGTTAGCGAAACGCATTATTCCATGTCTAGATGTGAAAGAGGGCCGAGTCGTAAAGGGTGTAAATTTTATAGGGTTACAAGACGTCGGTGATCCTGTTGAAATAGCCGCTTTATATAATGAGGCGGGAGCAGATGAAATTGTATTATTAGATATTACGGCAACGCATGAAGGACGAAAAACAATTATAGATGTTGTAGAAAAAACAGCTTCGAAAGTATTTATTCCTCTTACAGTTGGCGGGGGGATTTCAAGTGTTAAAGATATGTACAATTTACTAAGAGCTGGAGCGGATAAAGTTTCAATCAACTCAGCGGCAGTGGGAAATCCAAAGCTAATCGAAGAAGGGGCAGAACACTTTGGCTCACAATGTATTGTCGTAGCAATTGATGCTAGAAAAGTAGCAGAAGAAAAGTGGAATGTTTATGTGAACGGCGGAAGAGTTGATACGGGTATGGATGCAATCGGATGGGCAAAACGCGTTGCCGAGCTAGGGGCAGGCGAAATTTTGTTAACGAGTATGGATGCAGATGGAACGAAAAACGGGTATGATCTTCGTTTAACAGAAGAAATTTCAAAAAGCGTTTCCGTACCAGTCATCGCGTCAGGCGGATGTGGTCATGTTGATCACATTATAGAAGTTTTTCAAAAGACAACAGTTGATGCAGCACTTGCGGCATCCATCTTTCATTATGGTGAGGCGACAGTGCAGGACGTAAAGAGAAAATTAAGAAATGCAAATGTTGAGGTGCGGTTATGAAACCTAACTTTTCAAAAGGATTATTACCAGCAGTTGTAATTGAAGAAGGGACAAAAGAAGTTTTAATGCTAGCTTATATGAATGAAGAAGCATATGAAAAAACGCTAGAAACGAAAAGAACATGGTTTTATTCTCGTTCAAGACAATCGTTATGGAATAAAGGAGAAACATCAGGAAATGTCCAATATGTGCAATCTCTTTATTTAGATTGTGATCAAGATTCAATTGTTGTTGTCGTAAAGCAAGTGGGACCTGCTTGTCATACAGGAGAGAAAACATGTTTTCACTACAAAATTATATAGGGGGATACATATGGAAAATGCCTTTAAATTACTATTTGAAACAATTGAAGAACGAAAGGGAAATCCACTTCCTGAATCGTATACAAATTATTTATTTTCAAAAGGAGAAGATAAAATTTTAAAGAAAATTGGTGAAGAATGCACGGAAGTAATTATCGCATCTAAAAATAATGACAAAAAAGAATTAGTGAAAGAAATGGTTGATGTATTGTATCACTGCTTTGTTTTATTAGCTGAAAAAAATATATCATTAGAAGATGTTATGGAGGAAGTGACAGAAAGAAATGGGAAGCTTTCGCGAGTAGGGGACAGAAGTGAAATAGATACATTATAAGGGGGAAATGTAGATGAAGGTGGATTATCACATTCATTTAGAAGAAGGGCCATATTCAATAGGATGGCTAGCTAAAATAAATGAAGCATTGCAACATTATGAACCGCTTAAAGAAGAAAAACATTCTATGGAATGGCTTGTGAAAACACAAGAACACCTGCAAAGACGTGTGAAAGAAGGGCCATTTACAACGAAATGGATTGATTTATATTTAGAAGAAGCTTTGCGAAAAGGTATAAAAGAAGTTGGTATTGTCGATCATTTATACCGTTTTTATGAAGCGAAAGAATACTATGAAAGATATGTCGATATAAGTGATTCAGGGCTTGGTCGTTTACAGAAGGAATGGTTAGGTCAAGTAAGGGTAGCGTCACTGCATGATTTTACAAAGACAATTGAAGAGGCGAAAGAACGATGGAGTAAACGAGGCGTGATGCTAAAACTTGGAATTGAAGCGGATTATTTTATTGGTGGTGAACAAGAATTACAATCTTTACTCGCATTAGGAGATTTTGATTATGTAATTGGTTCTGTTCATTTTTTAAATGGCTGGGGATTTGATAATCCAGATACGAAAGAATATTTTAAAGAACATGACTTATATGCTTTATATGATACGTTTTTCAAAACGGTTGAGTGTACAGTTCGCTCTAATTTATTTGATATTATAGCTCATCTTGATAACATAAAAGTATTTAATTATCGGTTAGATGAAAATGAACAACTTTCATATTATAAGGAAATTGCGCGTGCGTTAGTAGAAACAAATACGGCAACGGAAATAAATGCAGGATTGTACTATCGCTATCCTGTACGCGAAATGTGTCCAAGTCCGCTATATTTACAAGTATTAGCTAAGTATGGCGTTCCAGTTACTCTCTCCTCAGATGCTCATTATCCGAATGATTTAGGAAAATATGTGGCAGAGAATATAAAGACGTTACGTAATCATGATATTTCTCACATAGCTACATTTACGAAACGAGTAAGAACGATGAGATTACTGGAAAAAGAAGTAACAATTTCAAAATGATCACGATTTTTTGATGAAAACCACCTTTTTTGTTCAAAATAAGAAAGAATAAGAAGGAGGGTAAGAAATGGCGAAACAACAAAATAAACAAAATGTACAAGATGTACAAGGTGCACAGCAACAAGCTTATACTTCTGAAACGAATGCTACATCTCAATCAGTTATTGAGGAACAAATTAGCGATACAGTTGCAGAGGGAACGATCGATGCAAAGCTTGGACAAGAATCGCAAGAGAAAGCGTAAGAAAAGGGGAGAGATGGATCTCCTCTTTTCTTATGGGGAAAAAATGTCGATTTTCAAAACTATGATCAAATTCCTTGGTTTTTATAGGTGGATTTCTTACAATGAAAGATAAGAGATATCTTATTTTTTATAGAAGAGGTGTTAGTAGTGGCAAAAATATTAGTAGCAGGGAAAATTCCAGCAATCGGATTAGAACTATTAAAGGATCATGATGTAGAAATGTATGATAAAGATGCGTTAATTTCTTTAGATGAATTAACAGATCGTGTAAAAGATAAAGATGCATTGTTAAGCCTACTTTCTACAAAGGTGACAAAAGAAGTTATTGATGCGGCACCTAATTTGAAGATTGTTGCAAACTACGGTGCTGGTTACGATAATATTGATTACTCGTATGCCGGAGAAAAAGGGATTGCGGTAACGAATACACCGAAAGTATCAACTGAAGCGACAGCAGAATTAACATTTGCACTTCTTTTAGCAGCTGCACGTAGAATTCCTGAAGGCGATACATTATGTCGTACAACTGGATTTAATGGATGGGCACCATTATTTTTCTTAGGCCGTGAAGTACACGGTAAAACAATTGGAATTATTGGCCTTGGAGAAATCGGAAAGGCAGTTGCAAAGCGTGCGAAAGCGTTTGGAATGAATGTTTTATATACAGGACCAAATCGAAAGCCTGAAGCTGAAAGTGAACTGGAAGCAACATATGTAACATTGGAAGAATTAGTACAAACAGCAGACTTTATTACAATTAATTGTGCTTATAATCCGAAATTGCATCATATGATTGATGATGAACAGTTTAAAATGATGAAGAAAACAGCGTATATTGTAAATGCTTCACGTGGACCAATTATGAATGAAGCGGCACTTGCTCATGCATTAAAAACGAATGAAATTGAAGGAGCAGCTCTTGATGTGTTTGAATTTGAACCGAAAATTTCAGAAGAGCTAAAAGGATTAAAGAATGTAGTACTTGCTCCTCACGTAGGAAATGCAACGTTCGAAACGCGTGATGCGATGGCTGAAATGGCAGTAAGAAATATTTTAGCCGTATTAAAAGGGGAAGAGCCTGTAACACCTGTAAATCAAAAAGTAGTAGTTACAAAATAAAAAGAAACCTTCCGGAATCGGAAGGTTTCTTATTTTTCTTTATTTGCTCTTTTAGACGGTCTTTGTCTGAGAAATTGAGATAGCATATACAAAATATATAGTGGAATAGCAATGAATAAGAAAACAGAAAAATTACCGAACCCTGTTTGGTACATTGTTATAATGATTCCAACTAGAAATAGTGTAATAATGATGCTATATCGTGGAATTGGTACATCTTTTAAACTTGGGATACGAATGCGGCTCACCATTAAAAATGCGAACGTTACAAATACTGTAATAAGAACGATTTTTGGAATGGTATGTGAAAATAATGTTAAGAAAGCAACAAGCCCTCCCGCTGCTGTAATCGGTACGCCAGTGAAATATTTCATTGAAGTAGAAGATGGTGTTACATTAAATCGTGCTAAACGGTATGCTCCGAAAAGAGGGAATAGTCCCGCTATGTATAGTCCGATGATTCCGTAATTGGAGAAAGATGTGTAATACATGAGAACAGCAGGTGCTGCACCAAATGTTACGACATCCGCCAGCGAGTCAAGCTCTTTTCCCATTTGTGAATCAACACGTAATAAACGAGCAACACGTCCATCAAGACTATCTAACATCATCCCGATAAGTACTAAAATAGCAGCTGATTTATAATATCCTAAAGATGCATAGCCGATTGATAAGAATCCACTATATAAATTTCCGAGCGTAAATAAGTTTGGAATAGCTGCTCTATACAAAATCTGATCCCTTGCTTTCTGTAATAAATTCTTAATTAGTTTATGAAATTTTACTTATTTTATCATACCATAAATTTCTTCCTCATACGAAAAAAATTCCCAATTTGTGAAAGATTTCATAGCGGAATGATTTGAAAAATAAGTAAAAAAAGAAGCAACTTTTATAAAAGTTGCTTCTGGTGCTATTCAAATTTCGTGGTCATTGTTCCGGTTTTATAACGATTGTTAGGGTCGAAACGTAATAAGTCTCCATAAATGAGTTTGTCGGAGAGTTTCAATTCAGTTTTTGCTTTTTCAATATTTGGTTGACATAATGAAATGTCCGCTTCTTCACCTGTATTTCGTTTATAGCACATGTTTTTTGTATAAACATAGTTTTCCGAAACGAAGCTACCATCACGCATTACCATAAGTGGATCTTCTTCTTTAACAAATAGGTCAGTTCCAAATTCAACTGATTGATTTGTTTTAACACCAAGTAAATGAAGTAGCGTTGGTTTAATATCAATTTGACCAGATACTTTAGAAATGACTTTTCCTTCTTGACCAGGTACATGAATAATGAGAGGGACGCGTTGTAATTGCATAGAATCAAACGGTGTAATAGCGTCTTTCCCAAGGAACTGAGCCATAGCTGCATTATGGTTTTCAGAAATACCGTAATGATCTCCATAAATGACAATAACGGAATTATCATACAGTCCTTCCTCTTTTAATTGTTTAATAAATAATTTCAGAGCTTCATCCGTGTAACGAACGGTTGGGAAGTAGCGGTTTACAACACCACTTTCCGAATTAAACTCATCAACATATTGATCTTCTGGATTTAGAAGAAATGGAAAATGGTTTGTTAAAGTAATAAACTTTGTATAGAACGGTTGTGGTAAAGATTTTAGCTTTGGAATCGATTGTTCAAAGAACTCTTTATCTTTTAATCCCCAACCGACAGACATTTGTTCTGTGCCTACGTAATCATTTAAATTAAAGTAACGATCATATCCAAGTGCAGGATACATTACATCACGATTCCAAAACGTTTTATCGTTCGAATGGAAGACAGCAGAAGAATATCCGTATTTTTTTAATTGTTCTGGTGTAGCTGTATATTCATTTGTTGCGTGAGTAAAGAATACAGAACCGCGGTCTAGCGGATAAAGTGAATTTTCAACGATAAATTCAGCATCAGAAGTTTTACCTTGTCCTGTTTGATGATAGAAGTTATCGAAATAAAAACTATCTTTAATAAATTCATTTAAAAATGGAGTAATTTCTTTTCCATTTATTTTTTTATTAATAACAAAACTTTGTGTAGATTCCATTGAAATCAAAATGACATTTTTACCTTTTGCAGCTCCAAATAAGTTTTTATCAACTTGCTTATCTTTTGAGTCTGTATAGTTTTTAATTTCAGAGAACCCGTCACCACTTGCAAATACACGTTCAGCCGAAGATTTAGATTGAAGTGTAATATCAAATAGATGATATGTGTATAAGCCTAAATTTTTCACGACAGTTTGACGATCAAATGAGCGTGAGAACATTTGCGGCTTATAAATAACTGAAACGGCAATTTGTAGTGCTAATAGAGCTGTTACACCGCTAAAGAAAGTTCGCTTCTCAGAGCGAGAAAGTGGCGTCTTGTCGCAAAATGCTGGGAATTTACGTGAAAGAAACATTAAAATAATTGCATCTGCAAATAAAAGTAATGTTTTGTACGTAAAGAGTTCTTTTATACTTGTCCCTAAATCAGCCATATTATTTGTTTGAAATAAAACTGGGAACGTAACGAAATCGTTATAAAACCCATAAAACATTGCATTTCCAAATAAAATAAAGGACAGTATAAAACTGATTCCAACTATAATGCGGTTTCGGTGCTTAGATGCAAGTAAAGCAAAACCGAAAAATAAAAGTAACGCAGCTAGTGGATTAATAAAAAGCATAAATTCTTCAAAGAAGTTATCAATTTTAATATCAAATGCTAGCTTGTACACAATATATGTTTTTATCCATAATAAAACGACTGCAACGAGTGCAAATCGCAGTTTTGGAAACAGACGTTGTAGCATAATATACTCCTCTCCTAAAAAGCATGACAGTTCTTGTGAGCCGGTTTGATTAGCGCCTCATTTTATATATACGAACAGTCCTTTGTTATTATGTTTATTATACTATGAGTATCATTATACGAAAATAAAAGAGAGTTGTGGACTTTTTTATAATAATTGAGTAGAAAAAGGGCAGTGGGAGACAATAAAACGGAGTTTCTATGTATGATAATTATCGTGCGCAGAAGAATCGTGTAATAATACGGAGGTTATAATGCGAAAATTATTATATTTTATAGTATGCAGTAGTGTTATACTTTTTGCTTCACCGAGTGTGTCGGTAGCCCAATATGATGCACCTCTTATGGAAGATGCCCTTTATTCTGTTTTATTTCCGAAAATAAATAAAGCAATTGAAAAACAATATGGGAGCTTGAAGCCTTATCAATGTCCTAAAATTATTAGTTTAAAAAAAGTGTATAGCGGTACATATTTATTTCAAGCAAGTATTGAAGTAACGAAGTATGAACGAGTTGCTGGGAAAATTGCTCCACCATTTGAGAAGGTAACGATTACATTTAATAATGAAGAAGGCGAATGGGAAGTGTCAAAGATTTCAGTAAAGCGCTTACCAAATGATACGAAATTAAACTGTAAAAAAACAATAT
Organism: Bacillus sp. IBL03825; assembly: GCF_024712505.1. Lineage (NCBI taxonomy): Bacteria > Bacillati > Bacillota > Bacilli > Caryophanales > Bacillaceae > Bacillus > Bacillus sp. IBL03825. The sequence goes on from NZ_JAMXKE010000001.1 coordinate 1,380,215, forward strand.
AAAAAATTGTTTGACAAATAAAATGGTCCTTTGGTATTGTTAATAGCAACAATTAGATGTTTGAAAATTAAATAGACTTACCTCATCTACTCTCAAAGGTAGAGGCCGCGATAGGAAAGAGTAAGCTATGGGAGATTTAATGGAATCTGTGATCATAGGTTGAAAGGGACTATTGCCGAAATATATGAATAACCACCTTATTCATATATTGGGACTGCATTGAATAAATGTAGTACTGTCATAATATTTATTTTATGGAGAGCTATTTGGAGATGTTGATGCGGTTTCTTATTTTGAGGAGATAACAACTCGTTTATTTTTTCTATATATTTTTCCTAATAAGAAACGCGTGTGAACATTGTTCCGCGCGTTTTTTGTCTATCTAAAAGCGTGCTGCAATGAATAGAAGATTGGGGTTATGAGTTTTAGAGGAAATAAGGGAGGAATTCAAATGTATTTACACGGCACAAGCCGAATCAATGGGCAAGGACACTTAGAAATTGGAGGGTGCGATACGACGCAGCTAGCAAAACAATACGGAACACCACTTTATGTATACGATGAAGAGTCAATTCGAGGAAAGTGCCGTGCGTTTCATCGTGCGTTTAAAGAAAGTGGTTTCTCTTATCAAGTAGCATATGCAAGCAAGGCGTTCTTGTGCATGGAGATGTGCCGAGTAGCTCGTGAAGAGAATATGTCATTAGATGTTGTTTCTGGAGGAGAATTATATACTGCGCTTCAAGCAGGATTTCCAGCATCGCGCATTCATTTTCACGGCAATAATAAAACAGAAGAAGAAATCGTGATGGCTCTGCAGGCGAATATTGGTTGTTTTGTCGTAGATAATTTCTTAGAATTAGAAATTTTGCATGATTTAGCAGTGCAACATGGGAAATTTGTGAACATATTAATCCGTGTAACGCCTGGAGTAGAGGCGCACACACATGAATATATTACAACAGGTCAAGATGATTCGAAATTTGGATTTGGCGTGTCAAATGGTCAAGCGATGCAAGCAATTGAGTTTGCTTTACAAAAATCAAATTATAATGTGTTAGGAATTCATTCACATATCGGATCACAAATATTTGAAACGGCTGGATTTGTTCGAGCGATTGAAGTTCTTCATCAATTTTTAGAACAAGTGAGAGAGCGCGCGAACTATGTAGTAAAAGTATTAAATGTAGGCGGAGGATTCGGAATACGCTACACAGAGTCAGATACACCATTAACTCTTGAGACATATGTGCGAGCTGTAACAAGTGCGGTGAGGGAACAATTTACGGTATGTAATTATCCGCTTCCAGAAATATGGGTTGAACCAGGCCGTAGTATTGTAGGGGATGCTGGAACGACAATTTATACAGTCGGATCTGTGAAAGACATTCCTGGTATTCGGAAATATGTATCAGTGGATGGTGGGATGACTGATAATTTAAGACCTGCTTTATATAACGCTCGTTATGAAGCGATGTTAGCGAATCGAGGGAATGATGAGAATGAGGAACTTGTTTCGATTGCTGGGAAGTGCTGTGAGAGTGGAGATATGTTAATTTGGGATATTACTCTACCGAAAGTTGCTGCTGCCGATTTACTAGCAATTTCTTGTACAGGGGCATATGGGTACTCGATGGCGAATAATTATAATCGGATTCGTAGACCAGCTGTCGTCTTCGCGAAAGGCGGCACATCACAAATTGTTGTAGAGCGCGAAACATATGAAAATATTATTGGGAACGATCGCATACGTATTAAAGAACTTGTTTAAATGAGGAAAAAGGAGTTGTTCGGATGGGCAATTCCTTTTTTATAAAATAAAATAATTAAAATATATCGGAAAACTAGGATTGAAAAAAATCAGAATTGTGATAAAATACAAATACAAAGCTTATCAAGAGAAGCGGAGGGAACTGGCCCGACGAAGCTCGGCAACCTGCTTATAGAAAGCAAGGTGCTAAATCCAGCAAAATGGAATCCATTTTGAAAGATAAGGTAAAATATATTACCGAACAGTCTTTTCGAAATGGGAAAGATTTTTTTTATGAATAAAAAGGGGGGCTGTTCGCGTGAGTGTACGGGAACATTTTGAGGAAGTATCTGAGAAAATTCAAGCGATGCTTGCTGATATGAAATATGGTTCAATTACAATTGTTGTGCAAGATGGGAAAGTCATTCAATTAGAGAAAAGTGAAAAGGTACGTTTAAAGTAAAAAGCGCTGACTAGAAAAACTAGAGGCGGTTTTAACCTATTATATTAGGTTAAAACCGTCTTTTTGCTTTTACAGGGGGAAAGAACATGTTGACGTATGAAACGTGGGAAGAAAATAATGTTTCATTTTCAGAAGAAGATGAAACGAAAGGCGCGCTATCAGTATTAAGTTGGGCTTATAAAGAATATAAAAGTGAAATTGTATACGCATGTAGCTTCGGAGTGGAAGGGATGGTATTACTGCATCTTATAAACCAAGTAAATCCATCTGCTAAAGTTGTATTTTTAGATACAAATGTTCATTTTCGAGAAACGTATGAATTAATTCAAAAAGTGCGGGAACGATTTCCTTCATTAAATATTATAGAAAAACAGCCGGAACTTACGCTTGATGAACAAGCGAAGTTACATGGTGAGAAATTATGGGAAAGTAATCCGAACCTTTGTTGTAAAATTAGAAAAATTTTACCGTTAGAAAAATCATTAGCAGCGGAAAAAGCGTGGATTTCGGGCTTAAGGAGGGAACAATCAGAAACACGTAAGCATACAAAGTTTATAAATCAAGATCATCGCTTTCAATCTATTAAAGTTTGTCCACTCATTCATTGGACGTGGAAAGAAGTGTGGCGATATGTATACAAACATAGCTTGCCGTATAACCCGCTGCATGATGTTGGATATCCAAGTATTGGGTGTGAGAAATGTACGTTACCTGTAGGAGAGGGTGGCAATTCGAGAGATGGTAGATGGGCCGGGAAAGTGAAAACAGAATGTGGTCTTCATTACCAATAAGATGAATTTGAAAATAAAGCTAAGAGAGGGTACTGAAAATGAGTACAAGAAACGAATTAATAAATCGAATAGACGAGACATATGACGTATCACAAATTAAAAAAGAAATTCAACTAGACAACATTGCATTAAGTGATTTAGAGCTATTAGCGACAGGGGGATATAGCCCACTTACAGGTTTTTTAGGAAAGAAAGATTACGATTCGGTCGTAGAAACGATTCGTTTAGCTAATGGGAGCGTTTGGAGTATCCCCATTACATTACCGGTAACAGAAGAAGTAGCAGAGAGTCTAAAAATTGGAGAGGAAGTAAAGCTTGTCAGTGATGGAAATATATATGGTGTCATTCAAATAGAAGATATTTTTGTACCAGATAAAGAAAAAGAAGCGTTACTTGTATATAAAACGACGGATGAGGCTCATCCAGGAGTGAAGAAGTTATATGAGCGACCGAACGTTTATGTCGGTGGAGCTATTATTCTTACAAAACGCTTTGAAAATAATCCGTTTCCTTCTTATCATTTAGATCCAATTGAAACGAGAGAAGAATTTAAAAAACGTGGTTGGAAAACAGTAGTCGGATTTCAAACGAGAAACCCGGTACATCGTGCTCATGAGTATATTCAAAAATCTGCTCTTGAAATTGTAGATGGTCTCTTTTTAAACCCTTTAGTTGGGGAAACGAAGTCGGACGATATTCCTGCTGATGTAAGGATGGAAAGCTATGAAGTATTACTTCAAAACTATTATCCGAAAGAGCGTGTCTTTTTAGGGGTATTTCCTGCAGCAATGCGTTACGCAGGACCGAGGGAAGCAATATTCCATGCATTAGTTAGAAAGAATTTTGGATGTACTCACTTTATTGTAGGACGCGATCATGCAGGGGTAGGAGATTATTACGGTACGTATGAAGCACAAGAAATTTTTACAAACTTTACAGTGGAAGAGTTAGGAATTACACCGTTATTTTTTGAACATAGTTTTTACTGCACGAAATGTGAAGCGATGGCTTCGACGAAAACATGCCCGCACGGCAAAGAAGATCATGTTATTTTATCGGGTACGAAAGTAAGAGAACTATTACGAAACGGTGAGGTTCCGCCAAGTACATTTAGTCGTAAAGAAGTAGTGGAAGTGCTAATTAAAGGTTTGAAAAAAGAAGTAGTAACAGAATAGGGAGAGAATGACATGGACACGAATATTACTTGGCATACAGCATCTGTTTCAAAAGATGAGAGAAGAGTAAGAAATGGGCATCATAGTTTTGTAGTTTGGTTTACTGGTCTATCAGCTTCAGGTAAATCTACGGTGGCGAACGCGGTTGCTCGTAAACTATTTGAAAAGAATATTGGAAACTATGTACTAGATGGGGATAATGTACGCCACGGTTTAAATAAAGACTTAGGTTTTTCTGAAAGTGATCGTATGGAAAATATAAGAAGGATTGGCGAAGTGGCGAAGCTATTCGTAGATCAAGGCACTGTTGTTCTTACAGCGTTTATTTCACCGTTTCGAGTAGACCGAAAACAAGTAAGAGATTTATTAGCAGCAGATGAGTTTATAGAAGTGTTTGTAAAATGTCCAATTGAAGAGTGTGAAAAGCGTGATCCGAAAGGGCTTTATAAAAAAGCAAGACAAGGTGATATTAAAGAATTTACTGGTGTTGATTCACCGTATGAGGAACCGGAGAAAGCGGAATTAATTGTAGAAACGCACAAGTATTCTATTGAAGAATGTGCAGAACAAATCGTGAAGTACTTACAAGAGCGTAGTTTTATATAGGGGGATAAAAAATGAGTTATGAAAAAGTATGGGCTAGCAATGAAAAATTAAATCAGACTGAGAAAAATAAATTAAAAAAAGATGGATTGGAAATCTTTAATGATATTCCTTACTATGCAGAGAATGGCTTCGAATCTATTCCGAAAGAAGAGTGGGACGCATTCAAATGGGCAGGGTTATATTTACAAAGACCGAAAGAAGCTGGTTATTTTATGATGCGTGTAAATATTCCTTCAGGGATTATTACGAATACACAGGCAGAGGTGCTTGCTTCTATCGCTGAGGATTATGGACGTGACGTAATAGATATTACGACAAGACAGGCGATTCAGTTTCACTGGTTAGAAATTCATCAAATTCCAGATATTTTTAAAAGATTGGCAAGAGTTGGGTTATCTTCAGCAGGGGCGTGTGGTGATATAACGCGTAATATTACAGGGAATCCACTTGCTGGCATTGATGCAAATGAACTGTTTGATACAACTGGTATTGTGAAAGAGGTATATGACTATTTCCAACATAATGAGGAGTTTTCTAACTTACCACGTAAATTTAAAATGTCTATTAGTTCTAACATTTATAATTCAGCAAACGCAGAGATTAACTGTGTTGCATTTACACCTGCTACGAAAGAAATAGATGGTGAGAAAAAAGTTGGTTTTCATATAAAAGTAGGTGGTGGATTATCAGCTCGTCCATATTTAGCTGATGAATTAGATGTATTCGTTTTACCAGAAGAAGTGAAGACGGTAGCGATTGCGATTGCGACGATATTCCGTGATTTTGGATACCGTGAAAAACGTCATTTAGCCCGTTTGAAATTTCTAGTTGCAGACTGGGGAGCAGAGAAATTTAAAGAGAAACTAATAGAGTATACAGGACCATTGCAAAGTAAAGGAGAAAGTGCTCTCAAAGGTTGGAATGCTGGATACTTTTATGGTGTTCAAGATCAAAAACAAGATGGACTTAAATATGTAGGTTTTAATGTGCCGGTAGGACGTTTACATGCAAAAGAAATGTTTGAGATTGCAAAAATTGCTAAGCGGTATGGAAATGGACAGATTCGTACATGCAACTCTCAAAATTTCATTATTCCGAATGTTCCGCCAGAAAATGTAACGGGTTTACTGAATGAGCCGTTGTTTGAAGCAATATCAGCAAGCCCGAAATCATTTATTGGTCATGCGGTTTCCTGCACTGGTATTGAATATTGCAATCTTGCTTTAGTAGAAACGAAAGAAAGATTGCGAAAAATTGCCGAATACTTAGATACACAAATTGCACTCGATGTTCCAGTTCGTATTCATATGGTAGGATGCCCGAATTCATGTGGTCAACGTCAAATTGCTGACATTGGATTACAAGGGGTGAAAATGAAAACGAAGGAAAAAGGAATTGTTGAAGCATTTGAAATATATGTAGGTGGAACGTTGTTAGATGGAGGGGCTTACAATCAAAAGCTAAAAGGAAAAATAGATGGTGAGGACCTACCTGAAGTACTTGCATCATTTATAAGTTATTTCAAAGAGAATAAATTACCAGCCGAAACGTTTTATGATTTTGTCGGTCGTGTTGGTATAGAGACAATACAAAGAGTGTTAAATACCGTGTTAGAAGAAGTAATAGCGTCTTAGGAGGGACAATATGGATTTATATCGATTTGAAGCTATGTTAGTAAATAGTATTGTTCCGATTGTTGTTGTTGCTCAAAGTGAAGAACAGGCGTTTAAGCTCGCGGAGATGGAGCTTGAAAAGCATTTTTTACCGCTGCCAGAAGTAAAGGAGATTTCTCTATTTGAAAAAAAGAAGATTCGAAAAGGTGCGGCATTTGTTATTCATGAGTAGGGAACAGGTAATAGGAAATAATGAAAACTTCCATTCGTATATAAGGATGGAAGTTTCACTTTAATAGTAGAAATGAGGAGAGATGATGGGGAAGGTTTATATCGTTGGTGCAGGTCCTGGTGATCCAGATTTAATTACTGTGAAAGGGTTGAAATGTATTGAGAAGGCAGACGTTATTTTATACGACCGTCTCGTGAATAAAGAGTTACTTTCATACGCAAAGCCTGAAGCAGATTTAATTTATTGCGGAAAACTACCAAATTATCACACGATGAAGCAAGAGACGATTAACACGTTTCTTATTAAATATGCGAAAAAGGGAAAAGTTGTAACGAGGCTTAAGGGCGGCGATCCATTTGTATTTGGTAGAGGAGGCGAAGAAGCTGAAGCGTTAGCAAAGCAAGGTGTACCATTTGAAATCGTTCCTGGTATTTCAGCTGGAATAGCTGCTCCTGCTTATGCTGGCATTCCAGTGACACATCGTGATGCAAGTGCAAGTTTTGCTATTGTGACAGGGCATAGGAAAGAAGGTGTTGAAGAAGAAGTGAAGTGGGAACATTTAGCGAAAGGTGTAGAGACTTTAGCTGTATATATGGGGGTTAGCAATTTACCCTACATATGTGAACAACTGATGAAGCATGGAAAAGACAAAAGTACATCTGCGGCTATTATTGAGCGGGGAACGACATCAATGCAGCGCACAGTTGTTGGGACGTTAGGAACAATTGTAGATGTTGCGAAAAAAGAACAAATTCAAAATCCGAGCATGATTGTAATTGGAGAAGTGGTCCGTTTTAGAGAAAAAATCCATTGGTTTGAGAAACAGACAGAAAGTACGTATCAAGTAAGCGGAGTGTTATAAAATGAAAGCCATCTTATATATATGTCATGGAAGTCGTTTGAAAGCAGCTAAAGAAGAAGCGGTTGCATTTATTACGTCATGCATGAACCGTGTAGAGGCAAGTATTCAAGAAGTTTGTTTTTTAGAGTTAGCGAGTCCAACGATTGATGAAGGGTTCCGTACATGTGTGAAGCGTGGTGCTACAGAGATTATTGTTATTCCAGTTTTTTTATTAGCGGCAGGTCATGTGAAAAAAGATATACCGTTTGAATTGGAAAAGTTAAATAATCAATTTTCGAATGTTAAAGTGACCTACGGTAACCCGTTTGGTGTATCAGAAACACTTGTTAAATCGGTGTATAGCGGAAGTGGCATTGAACAGGAAGATAAGGATGAAGTAACGCTACTTCTCGTTGCAAGAGGGAGTAGTGATCCTGACGTATTAAGAGATATAAACTGGATCGCTTCTTTATTTCAACATGAAGAGAAAATTAAAAAAGTAGAGGTTTGTTATTTAGCGGCTGCCGAGCCAAAATTTGAGGAGAAGTTAAAGGAAGTTGTTGAACGAAAAGAAAAGAATATCGTTGTATTGCCTTACTTATTATTTACAGGTTTACTTATGAAACATATTGAAAAAGAAGTGCGCCAATATGAGTCGGATGAGATAAAAATAAGTCCGTATTTAGGAAAAAATGAAGCGTTTCAATATATGTTAATTCAGAAAACGAAGAAATTATTGAAGGGAGATCAATATGTATCCACTTACAGTGCGAGTTGAGAAGAAACGTGTTGTTGTCATTGGTGGAGGAAAAGTCGCGGGATTTAAAATTATTCCTTTACTAAAACAAGGTGCGGATATAATTGTGATAAGTCCTGAATTGGATGCGAATTTAGTGAAACTAGTGGAAGAAAAGCAAATTCGTTGGTATCAAAGGGAGTATGAAAAAAGTGATATTCAAGGTGCTTTTTTAGTTGTTGCAGCGAGTAGTGATGCCGTATTAAATGAACAAATTGCTGAAGATAGCACAGAAAATCAATTAGTAAATGTTATTACGAACCCGGAAAGTGGCAATGTTCATTTTCCGGCGGCGATTCATCGTGGATTACTGAATGTGGCTGTTTCTACTGGAGGAGCAAGTCCGAAATTGGCAAAAAAAATCCGTGATGATCTCGCAAATAAATATGATGAGGCGTATGAATCGTATCTTGATTTTTTATACGAAGTTAGAATAAAAGTGAAAGAATTACAAATAGAGAAAAGAGAGAGAAATACATTGTTGCAAGAAGTATTAAAGTCGATATATGTTCAAAATGAACAAAAAAGAAAATTGTTTTTACAAGAATTAGAGAGAAGAGTTCATATAGGATAATGAATAAATTGTACTTTACAACTATAAAAATATAATTTATAATCACAAGTAACTTCAATAAATGAAATCGATGAGCAAGAAGAGTATGTATATTTGATACGTTCAGAGAGCTGGGGTAAGGTGGGAGCCCGGTACGATAAAATATACAGAATGGGCTTGCGAGAGGTATGTTGAACATTGTAGTAGGCAACCCGGGTTCCGCCGTTAAAAGGATAGAGTATCGGAGTTTTCCTGTACTTGAACAAGTGGGATTTATCAATCCAATTGAGGTGGTACCACGGTATTTACATTACATATATCGTCCTCTACATGCATATTTGCGTGTAGGGGACTTTTTTATTTTCTAAAGGAGGTGTGCGAGTATGAAATGAAAGTGTATAATTAATAAAAGTTTAAATATTCAGAAAAGGAGAATTTATGATGAAAGAAACACAGCAATGGACGTCGAAAATAGGCTTTGTACTCGCAGCAGCCGGAGCCGCAGTAGGTCTTGGTGCCATATGGAAATTTCCATATGTTGCAGGTAATGGTGGGGGAGGCGCATTCTTCCTTGTATTTTTACTATTAACTTTATTTATAGGTATGCCTTTACTATTAGCGGAGTTTGTTATTGGACGTAGCACTCAAAAAGAGGCGGTTACAGCTTATAAAGTACTAGTACCAAATAGTAAAGTATATCCTTGGATTGGTCGTATGGGAGTTGTAACTTGTTTTAGTGTACTCTCTTTCTATAGTGTTGTAGGTGGATGGATTTTACTGTATTTATACTATAGTGTTACAGGAAGCTTCTGGAATGGTGTTGTTGATTATGGAAAATTATTTGGTGAAACGATTTCAAATCCAGTAAGTGCGATTGGAGCGCAATTTATCTTTATGCTTTGTACTATTTTTGTAGTAAGTAAAGGTGTAGAGAAGGGAATAGAAAAGGCAAGTAAGTATATGATGCCGCTATTATTTATTTTGTTTATTGCAATCATAGTTCGTGCTTTAACACTTGATGGTGCTTTTGCTGGGGTAGAGTTCTTCTTGAAACCAGATTTTTCAAAGCTGACAGCAGATACGATTTTATACGCGATGGGACAATCGTTCTTCTCACTAACAGTAGGTGCCTCAGTAATGGTCACGTATAGTTCGTACTTGAAGAAAGAAGAACATTTAGCTAAATCAGCAACATCTATTGTAAGTTTAACGGTTTTTGTTACAGTACTTGCAGGATTAGCAATTTTCCCGGCGATTTTCGCATTAGGCGTTAAGCCGACTGAAGGACCAGGACTACTGTTTATCGTCCTTCCGGCAGTATTTGCGAAAATACCATTTGGACAATTTTTCTTCATTATGTTTTTAGTTTTATTCTTCTTTGCAACGTTAACATCTGCTATTTCCATGCTTGAGATTGTAGTAGCATCTGTTGCGAAAGATAATGAGAAAAAGCGTCCGTCAGCATCATTATTAATTGGTATTCTTATTTTTGCAGTTGGAATCCCGTCAGCATTATCGTTTGGAATTATGAGTGATGTGAAAATATTTGGTAAGACATTCTTTGATTTCGTCGATTTTTCGGTAAGTAATGTATTGCTGCCACTCGGAGTACTAGCCATTTCGCTATTCGTACCAAATAAAATGAGTAAAGAGATGTTAATGAAAGAATTAGAAGTTACGGAAACGAAAGGTAAAACATTATTTAATATTTGGTTCTTCTTGCTTCGTTATGTTATTCCAGTAACTGTAATTATTGTATTTTTAAATGCGATAGGCGTATTTAAAATGTTTGCATAATAAAAAGACGGAGATTTCTCCGTCTTTTTATTATGTTGTAGGTGTATTTAATAAACGATTATATGCTTTATAGGCTGTGACGACTGCGATAAATGATCCGATTAAAAATAATGCTGAGCCGCCAAATGTAAATAGCCGGCCGATGTAAGTTTCTCTAGCCTCTTCTATTTTTTGTTGTAATTGTGTATTCACATGATTCACCCCGTAAAATATAGGCGTTTAGTTGTAGTCTATGTGGAATGCCTATATTGTGTGAAGGGTATAGAAAAAACTCGGTGTGCACCGAGTTTTTTTCTATAATCCGATATAAGGAGATGGATCAACTGCATTTGTCTTGCCGACATTCCATTCTCCAAGGTGAAGTTCGAAGTGTAAATGTTGTCCGTATGATTGGCCAGTGTTCCCCATAAATCCAAGTTGAGTGCCTTGTTTTACGGTTTGTCCATTTGATACAGAACGGCTACTCATATGAGCATATACTGTCGTATATGTTTTTCCGTTTATACGGTGAGATAAATACACAACGTTTCCGTAACTAGATGATAATTCCGAGCGGATAACAACGCCGTCAGCGGCGGCAATAATTGGAACGGTTCCTGAAGCTGCGATATCGATTCCTTTATGGTTATCTATAGAGCGCACACCAAAGCCAGAAGTTTTTGATCCAGCTGCTGGCTTAATAAATCCGCCAATATTTGTATCGTGTGGTGTTGGAGCTGCTTGAGCTGTTTGAGCAGATGTAGTAGCTTGTTTACGAGCTTCTTCTGCCTTGCGAGCTTCCTCAGCTTTACGAGCCTCTTCGGCACGCTTTTCTTCTTCAATTGCTTTTTGAACAGCTTGACGCTGATTTTCTAGAATACCTTTGGATTCTTCTAACCCTTCAATCTCTGAATCTACTTTTGCTACTTTCGTATGTAGATCGCTAATAAATGTTTGCTGTTGTTGTTGATTCGTTTGCAACTCTTGTTGTTTTTGAACTAATTTCTGTTCAGCGTCTTTTAGTTGTTGCTCTTTTTTCTCAACAGCCTCTTTTTCTTTCGTCACAGCATTTTGATCAGTTGTTTGTTTTTTCACAATATCAGTATCGTTGTTTAAAATTAAACTTACAGAGTACATATTATCAACAAGATCAGCAATGTTTGTAGAAGTTGTTATTACCTCTGTAATGATATTTGTACGAGGTTTTTCTTGCATAGATTGTAAACGTTGCTTAATAACTTCCTGACGCGTATCTATGTTTGTTTGTAATTGCTCTATATGTTTCTTTTTTTCAGTAATTACTTGTTGTGTTTTGTTAATTTCTTTTTTTGTATCGTTTAATTCAGCTTCGTTTTTATTAATAGAAGTAGTTAAGTCGTCAATTTTCTTTTGTAATTCTTGAATTTCTTTTTCTATTTGTTCTTTCTCAGCTGATTTATTTTGTAAGTCATTTTGTTTTCCTTCTAATTCAGATTGAATATTAGATAATTTATCTTGATTCGTTTCAGCGTATACGGGTGAAAGTAGTGGAGAAACAAAAATCGTTCCTACTGCTAAAACACTAAACGCCGCAAATTTCTTTTTCATAGTTGTCTGGCTCCTTTCCCTATGAATGTTATATATCATAAGAAGAAGAGTGTCTATCGTTGTAACCATAATGTAAAGAAAATTTTATAAAATTGCTAAGTTTTGTCGGAAATTATCATTTTTTAATGATAATTGTCATGTTGGATGCGCTTTTTTATTCGTTCAACAAGGATGTATTTTTTGAATTTTGTTGTAAAATAAAGGAAAAATATATTTGTTTTATATAGTAAAATAGTAGACAGGAATCCAATGAAACACTGATAAGGAATCGTTCTCATGTGAGGTTTTCTGACATGGGTTTTGTTTTTGTCAAGAAAATTATTTGCATTCGGGCAAAGTTATTTTGTTGTCAGATTTTAAATTTTGATTTATGATTTTTAACAGGGACAAAATGTAGTGAATTGTCGAATAATATGTAATACTCTTAATTTCGAGTTTTATAGAGATAGAATGAGAGATAGAGTGACACATCGAAGAGGGGGTTACAACAAATATGAAAAGAATAGGACTTGCATGGCAAATATTAATAGGACTTGCGCTTGGTATTGCAGTTGGGGCGATTTTCTTTGGCAATCCGGCAGTGGTGAGTTACTTACAACCAATTGGTGATATTTTCATCCGATTAATTAAAATGATCGTTGTACCGATTGTTGTAGCAAGTATTGTTGTTGGGGTTGCTGGTGTTGGCGATGTTAAAAAATTAGGTCGACTAGGCGGAAAAACAATTCTTTATTTTGAAATTATTACAACAATTGCAATTATTGTCGGTCTATTGATTGCGAATATTTTCCAACCTGGAAAAGGCGTAAATATGGAGCAGTTAACAAAGACAGATATTTCGAAATATACACATACGACAGAGCAAGTGCAAAGTCATTCATTTGCAGATACATTTGTAAATATTGTTCCAACGAACATTATGAAGTCATTAGCTGACGGAGATATGCTTGCTATTATCTTCTTCTCTGTACTATTTGGTTTAGGTGTAGCAGCAATTGGTGAAAGAGGAAGACCGGTTCTTCAATTTTTCCAAGGTGTAGCTGATGCAATGTTTTACGTAACGAACCAGGTTATGAAATTTGCACCATTTGGTGTGTTTGCGCTAATTGGAGTTACAGTTTCTACATTTGGTCTCGCTTCATTAATTCCATTAGGGAAATTATTAATTGTAGTATACGGAGCAATGATTTTCTTCGTTGTAGTCGTATTAGGACTTACAGCGAAAATATTTGGAATTAACATTTTCCAATTCTTTAAGATTTTAAAAGACGAGCTGATTTTAGCATATTCTACAGCTAGTTCAGAAACAGTTTTACCGAAAATCATGGAGAAAATGGAGAAGTTCGGTTGTCCGAAAGCAATTACATCTTTCGTTATTCCGACAGGTTATTCATTTAACTTAGATGGATCAACTTTATATCAAGCAATTGCGGCTATTTTCTTAGCGCAAATGTACGGTATTGATTTATCTATTACACAACAAATTACATTATTACTTGTATTGATGGTAACATCAAAAGGTATCGCAGGCGTACCGGGCGTATCATTCGTTGTATTATTAGCGACACTTGGTACAGTAGGTATTCCACCTGAAGGTTTAGCATTCATCGCTGGTATTGACCGTATTTTAGATATGGCTCGTACAGCAGTTAACGTTGTAGGTAACTCTTTAGCAGCTGTAGTTATGTCTAAGTGGGAAGGTCAGTATGACGCTGAAAAAGGACAAGCCTACTTGAAAGAAATTTCTAATAAGCAAGCAGCTTAATTATAATTTGAACAAGCTCTCACATAATATGTGGGGGCTTTTCTATATAGAAGGGGAGCGGACGTAATGAAACGTAAATATGGTGACGGTTCTTCGTGGAAGCGACTAATAGAGAAGAATTATACGGTTAAGCAAGTAGAAGAAGGAATGCTAGGAATATTAGAAATAAAAAAGGTAAGAGAACCTAGTTGTAAAGAATATGATGGTAAAGAACTTTGTATCGCAGGGAATCAATATACGTGGATTCAATATTTCATAGACGGGAAAAACTTTGCGATTACAGCTATGTTAGATGATCAGAAAAAATTAGTGCAATATTATATCGATGTGGCGAAAGAATATAAAATTGACGACCGTGGTTTACCGTATTTTGATGATTTATATTTAGATGTAGTGTTATTACCGAACGGTAAAATGTATATATTGGATGAAGATGAGCTAGAGGATGCTTATAAAAGTGGCGATGTTACAAAAGAAGAGTATGAGTTAGCTTGGTACACTACGAAATGGATAATAGATGCAATAAAAAATAATGAATATTATTGGATTTCAATATTGGAAGAAGAAATCAAAAAGTTAAAATGATTGTTGTATTCAAATTTTTGCATAATTACCAAAAAAATCTATACAAAAAATAATTGACTTTTGTTTTGTAAGCGAGTAAAGTTAGGGAAGAAATTATTATTAAAAAATAAATATGAAACCTTCTTATAAAGAGAGGCGGAGGGACTGGCCCTACGATGCCTCGGCAGCGGACTCGATTTCAGAGTGCTGTGCCAAATCCAGCAAGCATGTGCTTGAAAGATGAGAAGAGTGTTTCTTATAGATGTATAAGACCTCTTCTCATTGGAAGAGGTCTTTTGTTATTCATTAGAAAAAGGTTGAAACTAGGGAGAGATGGTACTTTGAAAGAAACGAGAGGAAATGGTTTGGCTTTATTACCGCTTGGGATATTTTTGGCGCTATTTATTGGTTCTGGAATTATTACAGGTGATTTCTATAAATTGCCGATACTTGTAGCAATTTCAATTGCTGTAGGGGTCGCTTTAGCAATGAATCGTAAAGAAAGCTTTAATGTAAAAGTAGAACGATTTGCTAAAGGTGCAGGGAACCCAGATATTATGATTATGGTTCAAATTTTTGTGCTTGCAGGAGCATTTTCTGAAACGGCAAAAGGGATGGGCGGCGTTGATTCTACAGTTAACCTAGCGTTATCAATTTTACCGCAAGGGTTTATCGTAGCTGGAATTTTTGTTATAGGGGCATTTATTTCATTAGCGATGGGAACTTCAATGGGAACGATTGCTGCATTAGCACCGATTGCTGTAGGTATTAGTGGGCAAACTGATATCTCAATTGCACTTACGATGGCTACCGTTGTTGGCGGAGCGATGTTTGGTGATAATTTATCATTTATTTCAGATACAACAATCGCAGCTGTACGTTCGCAAGGAACAGAAATGAAAGATAAGTTTAAAACGAACTTTTTAATTGTATTACCAGCGGCTATTATTACAATTGTACTATTAGTAATCATTACTTTAGGAAGCGATACGCAGATTAAAGCGCATAGCTTTGACTGGATAAAGATTTTACCGTATGCAGGAGTACTTATTACAGCATTGCTTGGTTGGAATGTACTTATTGTGTTAACTGGTGGAACTGTACTATCTGGCGTTATCGGTCTTTTAGATGGAAGTTACACGTTAGAGAGTTTCTTTAAAAGTGTAACGTCTGGAATGGGCGGTATGATGGAGTTAGTATTACTTGCTATTTTAATTGGTGGTATGGTCGAACTGATTCAATATAACGGTGGCATTCAATATTTAATGAATCTTTTAACGCGTAACATTCGTTCGAAAAAAGGAGCAGAGTTCGGTATTGCTGGCTTAGTGAGTCTGACGAATATGTGTACAGCGAATAATACGATTTCTATTATCTTTACAGGTCCGCTTGCGAAAAACATTGCAGATCAATATGAAATTGACCCTCGTAAATCAGCGAGTGTATTAGATCTTTTCTCATGCTGTGTGCAAGGATTAATTCCGTATGGTGCGCAAATGTTAACGGCAGCAGGATTTGCGGCGTTATCTCCGATTGAATTGTTACCATATGCGTTTTATCCAATCTTAGTTGGAGTATGTGGAATCATTTCTATATTAATTGGTTTCCCGAGGTTTTCTAAAGTAGCGGGAAAGAAAGAGTATCACAAAACAGCATAATTTAAAATGAAGTTTATGAATCGTAACGAAAGCCGTACAGAGAATGTTCTCTGTACGGCTTTTTATGTGCAATAAAAGAGTGAATCATCCTATCCTACCGCATATTTTTACAAAAGGCTGAATGCAACTCAGTCTTAAGTCTGAGTCGAAAACGGTTCTTAAGCTCGTTATGGAAAAGTGAAAAAATAGTTAAGATAAGAGTATCAAATCGAAGGGAGGCAAGCACAAGATGAAACAATTTCTAGCGTTTATCGCGGCCGCTATTTTGGCTTTAATTGCTCTTGGTAGTCTTGCTGGTATTGTAGGATTCGCAATCGGAGCAGGAGTTGTGTACTGGAGCTATAAATCATTTGTGCGAGCACAATCATTTTTTGGAAAGTTAGCTTGGGGTATTGTAGGTTTGATCGGCTTGTCCATCGCACTTTCGCACTCCCCAGCATTAATCGGTATCGCAGCATTAGTAGTTTTATACTACGGATACCGTGAGTGGAAAAAAGAAAAAAATGTAGTTGTTGATTCTGCACCAGAAAGTTCTAAACCATATAGCAACTTTGAAGATGAGTGGAACAAGTTAATGAAAAACTAATAAAAAACTAATAAAAAATTAATAAAAACCAAATCAAATTGATAAAGTAGAAGAGAGGAAGATTATAATGAAACAATCTTTATTCGGACGTGTACGCGATGCAATTTTAGCAGATTTTCATAATGTGTTAGATGAGAAAGAAAGAAAGAATCCAATCGCGATGTTAAACCAATATTTACGCGATAGTGAGCGTGAAATAATAAAAATTGAGAAGTTAATTGAGCGCCACAAAACATTAAAATCTAATTTCGCTCGTGAGCTTGAGCAAGCACGTTATTTCGTTAATAAAAGATCAAAGCAAGCGATCGTCGCTCAAGAAGCAGGCGAATTACAACTACATGAGCGTGCGTTAGAAGAAGTAGCGTATTATGAAGGGCAAGTAACTCGATTAGAAGAAATGTATGCAGGTGTTGTAGATCAAATTGATGAGTTAGAGCGTCGTCTTGCTGAGATGAAAAATAAATTAAAAGAAATGCATGCAAAACGTATGGAATTAATGGCACGTGAAAATATGGCACATGCAAATCGTCGTATGAATACAGCGATGCATAAAATGGATGAAAATAATCCGTTCTTACGCTTTGAAGAAATTGAAGATCATATTCGCGACTTAGAATCTCGTATAAATGAGGAGCATGAACGTGACACATTTGATATGAAGATTGCAAAGCTTGAGCGTGAAATGAAAGAGAAGAATGATGTATCGTTAACGAAAGAGTTAACAAAATAATAGTAGTATATTATAAAACAGGCTTATGATATAGTGATAGGAGAAAAGGTGTTGGAAAGCAATGCCTTTTCTTCTATGTATATGTGACAAGAAGGGGGGAGCTGAAATGAAGAAGCATTTTTCAAAAACACAATTAATGGGGATGCTCCTCATCATATTTGGATTCGGTCTTTTTCTTGATATGATACTTGGACATTTTGAACCAGGTGGTCTCATTTTTGCATTTATTATGCTTATGTTTGGAAGGCATTATCGTAAGAAGAATCGTTACGTACGGGGAAATGTATTTTTATTTGTTGGTGGTATCGTATTTCTATTCTTCTTATTTTCATCAGCAGCATTTGTTCTTGTCGTATTTGCTTGTTTAGCTTTAGTTGGTTATCAACTGATTCAACAAGGACATCAGCAAAAAGCAATGAAGGTTGAAATTAAAGAAAAAGGGATTATAGACGAAGAGAAGCAAATATATCGCACAGAACCATATTTAAAAAATATGTTTGTAGGGAATATACGAATGATGGATCATATTTATGAACTTGAGGATATTAATGTTCAATATGGTGCTTGTGATGTGGAAATAGATTTAACAACTGCTATGATCCCAGAAGGGGAGACGGTAATTGTTATTCGAGGTGTCGTTGGTAATATTCGTTTATATGTGCCATATGATATTGAACTGTCTTTAAATCATTCTGTTATTGTTGGACGTGTGATCCTGCCAGGTCATGAAGAGA
This sequence comes from Bacillus sp. IBL03825, assembly GCF_024712505.1. NCBI lineage: Bacteria > Bacillati > Bacillota > Bacilli > Caryophanales > Bacillaceae > Bacillus > Bacillus sp. IBL03825. Next base: position 1,398,432 of record NZ_JAMXKE010000001.1, read on the forward strand.
CAGGGTTTAACCGCAATGTTACATTTAGAACAGAGCAGTATAAAGAAGCTCCTCGTCGTATTAAAATTATTTCTTCGCTTGTCGTAGGCGATACGGAAGTGAGGAAAGTATAATGAAGAAACAAAAAAATATTTCGTGGATGTATATTCGTTATTCTATGTTGTCTTCTGTTAGTATCGCACTCATTTGTACAATTGTATACGTATGGAAAAGCGAGCAACAAGTGTATGATTTATTATGGAAGGAATCCATCGCTTCTGTTCCAATTGGCTTGTTTATTATGACTACAAGTTTACTTATCGGGGGAATTGTAGGATATGCAATCGGTTACTATATAGAGCAGCGTATACAAGGGTTAAATACTTTTCTATTTGAAGTGGAGCGAGGGAATTTTCCGAGCGATGTTTCGTTTACTGCAGATGATGAATTTCATGAAGTAGAACGAAAAGTAATCGGTCTTGCTCGTCGATTAGAGGAGCAAGCTGGACTCTTTCAAAAAGTAACGAATGAACGAGCTCATTGGAATGAAGAGATGAGACAAGAAGCGATATCCCAAGAAAGGCATCGATTGGCGAGGGAGCTGCATGATTCTGTAAGTCAGCAGCTTTTTGCAATGTCGATGATGATGTCGGCTATTAATGAACAAGTAGCTGAAATTCCAGAAACGACAAAAAAGCAGTTGCAGCTCGTTGAAAATATGGTTGTAAATGCACAATCAGAAATGAGAGCATTGCTTCTTCATTTACGGCCTGTACAATTAGAAGGTAAGAAACTGACACAAGGTATAGAGGAATTATTAACGGAATTATCGCGAAAGCAACATATGAAAATTGAATGGCTAATCGAGCCAATAGAATTGAAAAAAGGTGTAGAAGATCATTTATTTCGTATTGTGCAAGAAGCTTTATCCAATACTTTACGACATGCGAAAGCGAAGAAAACGGAAGTACGTCTTCGGAAAATTGATCAATATGCAATTCTAAAAATTATTGATGATGGCGTTGGATTTGAAGTCGGAGTGAATAAGGCTGGTTCATATGGTTTAAGATCAATGCAAGAGCGTGTTCATGAGATTGGTGGGACATTAAAAGTACTTAGTTTCCCGGCTAAAGGGACACAAATAGAAGTAAAAGTACCGATTATGATTGAGAGAGGGGGAGAATCATGATAAAAGTGTTACTTGTCGATGATCATGAAATGGTTCGAATGGGTGTATCAGCATATTTATCAACGCAGCCAGATATAGAAGTAGTTGGAGAAGCTGAAAATGGAAGAAAAGGTTCAGAGTTAGCACTGCAATTAAGACCAGATATTATTTTGATGGATCTTGTCATGGACGAGATGGATGGGGTTGAAGCAACACGTGCTATTATTCAGGAATGGCCAGAAGCGAAAATTGTAGTTGTAACGAGCTTTTTAGATGATGAGAAATTGTACCCTGTTATTGAGGCTGGAGCGACAAGTTATTTATTAAAAACATCAAGAGCAAGTGATATAGCAGACGCTGTACGAGCTACTTATGATGGAGAAACGGTATTAGAGCCAAAAGTTACTGGTAAAATGATGTCTCGTATGCGTCAGAAGAAAGAACAGCCTTTGCATGAGGAGTTAACAGAAAGAGAGTCTGAAATTTTGTTATTAATTGCAGAGGGGAAAAGTAATCAAGAGATTGCAGATGAATTGTTTATTGCCCTCAAAACAGTAAAGACACATGTGAGTAATATTTTAAATAAGCTAAATGTAAGTGACCGGACACAGGCGGTTATTTATGCGTTTAGACATCAATTGACGAAATGATAAAATGAAACTTTAATCAGTGGGGGCTATCCCACTGATTATTAGTTAACGCCAAATCTTTTTATTGACGTTAATAAATGTAAGCGTTATCATTAAGTTGTTAACAGTACATACAAAGGGGAGAGAGTGTATGTTAGTTCAAACGATATTTGGCATGGATAAGTCTAAAAAATTAGGGGATTATGTGAACGCATTACAAGCGCTTTGTGAACAATATAATGTTGAAACAGATAAAATTGCAATTGTTGAGGCGACAGAAGAGTACTATTTATTTTTAGTAAAGCAAGAAGATTGCTACGATGTTGTCAAAGTAGAAACAGTGGATACAAATATCGAATATTATACGAAAGCGTATAAAATAAGCAGTTTTAATCATACTGCTTATCAAAAGTAAAAAAACTCCCTTTCGGGAGTTTTTTAGGATGCTTTTACTTCGCGGGAATCGGTTATTAAGGGAACTTTTTTCGCACCGCTTAACTTAGCGATTGTAAGGCCGATAATAGCCCCGGCTAATGCTGGTATTAACCAGCCTATTCCTTCCTTATATAAAGGGATAAATTCAAAGTATGGTGTGATAAATGAAACTGAAATACCACCTTGCTTTAATCCATCAAATACGCTTACGATTGCTGCTCCAATTAAAGCACCTACATAAACAGAGCGATATCCACCGAAATATTTATGAAGTAATGATAGGAGAACGAGTACAATTGCAATTGGATATACAACAAGTAGAATTGGAACAGAGATGGCAATAATTTTCGTTAAACCTAAGTTGGCAACTAATAATCCTAACGCACAAATGATAATCGCGAACATTTTGTATGAAAATGTAGTCAATAATGTTGAGAAATATTGACTACACGCAGATACAAGTCCAACACAAGTCGTTAGACAAGCGAGTGTAACGATTAGAGATAATAGAAGTAAACCGTATGGACCGAATAATTGCTGTACGATAACAGTAAGTAATTGTCCGCCATTTTGTGCATATCCGAGCGAGACGCTAGTTGCACCGAGCCAGCCAAGTGCACCATATACAAGTACGAGACCAGTAGCGGCAATAAGTCCTGCTTTCGCTGTTGCGATAGCAATGGATTTACGATCTTTCACACCTTTAGAGCGAATGGCATTTACAACGATAATTCCAAATGCAAGCGCAGAAATGGTATCCATCGTTAAGTATCCTTCCATAAAGCCTTTGAAGATTGGAGAAGTTTGATACTCTTGCATTGCTGGTCCTGATTGCCCGAGTGGTGTAAATACACTTTTAACAAATAGTAAGAAAATAGAGAGTAATAAAATAGGTGTTAAAATATTTCCGATGCGATCGACAAGTTTAGATGGATTTAAACTAAGCCAAAATACGATAGCGAAGAAGATGACCGTGTATAAAAATAGAGCTAGGTTACTAGAGCGAATTGTTTCCGGTAAGAAAGAACTAACACCCATTTCATAAGCGACATTTGCAACGCGTGGAATTCCCATAGAAGGACCGATTGCGATGTATACAACTACAGTAAAGAAAATTCCGAATAATGGGTGAACATGACTTGCAAGTTGTTGCATACCGTTTCCTGATAAAGAAATTGCAATAACAGTTAATAATGGTAAACCGACTCCTGTTAGTAAAAATCCAATCATTGCCGGCCAAAAGTTTTCACCTGCATTTTGTCCAAGCATGGGAGGGAAAATTAAATTACCTGCCCCAAAAAATAAAGAAAATAGCATAAGACCCGTGAAAAAAATATGTTTTTTTGATACAGTGTTCATTGTTTTTCCTCCTTTTTTAAATTCATTTGTAAGAACACAAAAAACTCGTCCCTAAAGAAAGGGACGAGTTATATTTACCCGCGATACCACCCTAATTTATACATGTAGAAATGAGTCTATATGTATACGGCTTTACAACGTACAACATGATACGTGTTCCTTGTAACGGGGGACAGCCGGTAAGAACTTACTGTGACATTCGGTTCTACTTCTCGGAGATGATTTTCGGCTACGCACTGAACGTTGGCTTTCAGCAAATCGCCAACTCTCTGGGGGACAGTCCTATAACGTACTCGTTCTCGTCAATGAATTTTTATTCAAGTATTCTGAAAGTATTGTCACATGTTTTTTTTTGAAAGTCAATATTTTTTTGAAAGATATATGTATATACGGAAATATTGAATGTGATATTCGTTGATGTAAAGGGAATGGTGGATTGTAAAACGGGAGTGAAAATTTGTAGAGAATTGTAAAATTTGTAGAGAAAGTTGATATTTATAGGAGTAAAGAAGGTATTGTTTGAATTTACAGAGAATAATACAACAATCCACTTGCTGGAAAGAACAAACCAAAAGAGGTGACTGAAATGCTTGCGATGGGAGTATTATTTGGCATTATTGCTATAATTGGTTTTATGTGGTTATATTATTCGCGTTCGTTTAAACAAGCAGAAGTTTTACTCTTTCAAAAAGGTAGTTTGTTGACAAATCAGTCTAGATATTTAGTATGTCCGAAGTGTGGAAGTGCACAGGCCAGAAGTGGAGGCTATCAAGAGTGTTGCAAAATTAGATTATGAAAGAAGGAAGCCTCACATTATGTTGTGAGGCTTCCTTCCTTACAATTTCATGGCGCTCCAAATTGTCCACCGATCTCTTTCGATAATAGGAGAGATGCTTTGTAGTGCGGTCTGGACTTGTTGTAGAAGTTGAGAAAGTTCATGATCTGTTAATTCATATAGAATGGATCGACCTGTTCGAGGTGATAAATCTTGTAGCAATGCTTCTACAGAATCATGTATTTTTCGTACTTCCCATTGTGTTTGAGAGGGGAACACGTGAAGAAAATGTTTTTGTAATTCTTGCTGTATCGTGGTGGTTTTTGGCCGCCTTTTTGATTCTATTTCAATGAGTTTTGGAAAGATAGAGAAAAAATATCCACGAATGTGTTCGGGGCTTCCAGGAATTGTACAATCTTCAATGGTTCGGTCTTGTACAATAAGTACACCGTTTTTCTTTAATATACGAGAAGCTTCACGTAGAAATGTAGGAATGTCTTGTAAATGATGAATCACTGCGCGCGAAATAACAATGTCGAATGTATCATTAGAATATGGGACGCTATGTGCATCACCGTGAATGAATGAAATATTTGGAAAGCCGCTACAATTTTCTTTTGCAGCTTGTAATATTTCTTTTGAAAAATCAAGTCCAATGACATTTTTTGCCCCCATAAGAGCAAGTTCTTTCGTATAAATCCCGCCACCACAGCCAATATCAATTATTTGTTTGTTTTGTATATTTGTAATACTTTTTATCATTTCTCCCCAAGAAATATGGGCGTTTCGCTGTGCGTATGTGTATTTATTATTTGCATCGTGAAAATTAATGGACATGAAAAAGACCTCCTTTCAATACTTAGTATAGCGTATTTTATAGTGTGTCACGTTTTTGTTTTTTATATGAAGAGTATAAGAATTTCTTATTGTAAGAGGAGGATTAAGTTGAAAAGGAAATATGTATTGTTGTTATTTGCTATGTTACTAGCATCTTGTGGTCAAGTAGAGCAAAAAAAAGAAACAAAAAAAGTGGAAGAGACGGTGAATGAAGTGAAAGAAACAATAGGGGCAACCGTTATACAAAAAAAACATAAAGAGAAAAAGTTACAGGAATCAGAAGCTAAGTTAGTAATAGACATTATAGATAAAGCGGAAAAACAAGAAGTAACAGGTAGTTTTGGTGAACCGGAATATGAAATACAAATTAATAGGGATGGAAAAAAAGAAACATATTATGCATGGCTAAGAGGAGAAGACAGACGAGGATGGGTACAATATAAGAAAGCTATGTATATGCTGAATAAAAAAGATACGGAAAAGCTTTTGGCTATATTTCCAAATGTTTCAGAACAAAAAGAAGATGAGATGCAGGTAGGTCCTTTAACGGAAATAACAAAAAAAGATTTGCAGATTACTGCGTTTCATATTAAAGCAGGCGATCAAAAAGTGAATTATACGGTGCGTTATACGATTTCACAATCACTATACAACAAGTTAGAGAAGGAACAAGAATATTATTTACAAGTCGTTTTCCCAGAAAAAGTTCAAAAATTAATTGGAGCAAAAGAGAGTGAAAAAATTTCAGGTGAAAAGGTAAAGGAAGGGTATAAACAATATGAATTGCATGCTACTGTGCAGGTAAAAGATGCTTCAGAATCACAATTAAAGTCATTAGAAACATATTATGAAAATTATGATTTGATAATATTAAATAGTAAAAAAGAAAAAATAGGTGTTTTTCAAAATATCATTCAAATTGTTAAAGAGTATGGTGAAAAAATGGATTTACAAAGATAAAATGAAACTTTAATTAGCCCTTACGGATCGGGATGAATGTAAAGTCTATATGACCTTTCCTAGGAAATGATAATAGAGAGGGGAAAACACCCCTCTCTATTATTTTGCTTTTGCAGATGGCTCATTCATTGATTTTCGTGTAATAAGAAAAGAAATCATAAGAGCGGAAAGGATGACAAGGGCAATAAATACGTGATTGGGCAACAAATCTAATAATAATACGTAACTAACAGTATAAAAAATAAGAGTTGAAGCTAAAAACGATAGAGCGCCTATTATGAGAGATTGTAAATTCATTTGCAAACACCTCCTTATATTTATATTTTTGGCTAAAAATGGATTAAATAAACATTATTTCTAACGATAGAAAAAAATATGTCATAATAGAGAAAAGAATAGTTTTGATGAATGAATATGATTCATTAATGAGAGATAAAGGAGAGAAATATGAAAAATAATAAAAAAGGATTATGGGGAATTATAGTTGCAATAGGGCTATTTTTACTCTCTAAGTTAAAGTGGGTATTTGCAATTTTTAAATTAGCAAAGTTTTCAACGGTATTTAGTATGTTTATATCACTTGGTGCATACGCAGTTATATATGGTTGGAAATTTGGGGTAGCGCTCATTTATTTATTGTTTATTCATGAAATGGGCCATTTATGGGCTGCGAAAAGAAAGGGGATACCAACATCGCCAGCAATATTTATTCCGTTTATGGGTGCTCTTATTGGGATGAAAGAGATGCCAAAAAATGCAAAAGATGAAGCTTATATCGCCTATATGGGACCTCTTTTCGGATTGTTGTCATATTTACCTGCGATTCCACTTTATATAATAACGAAAGAGCCATTTTGGGCATTAATTATTTTACTTGGAAGTATGATTAACTTCTTTAACTTGATTCCGGTTTCTCCATTAGATGGTGGACGAATTATCTCAGTTGTAAGTACAAAGATTTGGGGAGCGGGTCTTATTGTATTGCTCGGTTATTCCATTTACTTTAAAAGTATTTTGGGAGGATTTATTTTTATTATCGGCTGTATGGAATTATATAGAGTAATAAAGAGAGATGAGCCAATTAAGGAATTAGGATATAGAATTGATGGAATGAAAGAATATGTTGCAAGGCTTGAAGAAGAGTTAAAAGAAACAGGTGCGGTGCATCGAAATATATATATGATGCAACATGAAATAAATATATTAAGGCAAAAAGAAAGAGAGAAAGAATTAAAAGTAGGAGAACTTCAAAAGATTGAAGTGTTAGAGCATCTTTTACCAAAGTTTGAGCCGCTTGATTACGTTCCATATGAAGATGAAAAAGAAACGCATACAATTCATATAAGAGAAGCATTTGAAATGTCAGAAAGAAAATTACAGGAATGGGAGACAGAAAAGAGACAACAGGAAAACTATTATAAAGTTGATATGAAAACAAAATGGACAGTCTTTGCTTGTTATATCGGATTAATGGCTATACTCGGTTACACAGCTTATGAAGGGTACATTGTTTTACAAGAACATTTACCAACGAGAAATGTATAGAAAAATATTGTCGAAATGATAGGAAGAATTTATACAGGAATTATATTTCTACGAGAGAATGTTACAAGTATAGTTATACATTGTAATATCTTTAGTAGAGAAGGAGTTCTGTATATGAAGAAATTGTTAATTGTATTCGGGAGTATTATCGTAATGATCATTGCGAGCTATAGTCTTATGAAATTGCTATTACATTATGCGAATAAGCCTGCTGAGGTAAGTACAATAGCTCAAATAGAAGATGTGCAAGAAGAGACAAAAGTGCTAGATTTTATTCGTATGACGCATGAAAGTTATAATAATTTCTTAAATTACGGTAAAGCAGAGAATTATACAGAAGGGGACTGGAACCAATTTAAACAATGGTTTCAACAACAAGAATCGTCTTTAAAAAATATACATACAGAAATAAAGAATGAAAAAATAAAACGTGATGTAAATAGAAGCTATGAAATTGTAAAAAAAGGTGTGGAACTTCAAAATATTGAGTATGTAGTTTATGCACATCGTGTATACCATGACTTAGATATTATTGTAAATAAATATAGAGGTGAAACGAACATCTGGGGGTATACAGAGTTTGGAGAGGGGAAAGATATAAGGGTAATTGAACAAGCTATACAGTCCAAATAATAAGCTAGCTAGAATTCTAGTTGGCTTATTTTCTTTTGTAAGTGCAATGTTCATATATTATTCACAAAAACACCGTGTTAATAGTGATTAAAATCACAATATGTACTATACAATTCAGTTAAACTAAAAACAGTTAAGGAAATAGAGGAGTGGGATACAATGTTAAGTGCAAAAACAATTGAAATCGTAAAGTCAACAGTACCATTATTACAAGAAAAAGGCGTTGAAATTACAACGAGATTTTATCAAATTTTATTTTCGGAACATCCGGAGTTATTGAATATTTTCAACCATACAAATCAGAAAAAGGGAAGACAACAACAAGCGCTAGCGAATGCTGTTTATGCAGCTGCAACGTATATTGATAATTTAGAAGCTATTATTCCAGTTGTAAAACAAATTGGTCATAAGCATAGAAGTTTAGGTATTAAAGCAGAGCATTACCCGATTGTAGGTACATGTTTACTACGTGCAATTAAAGAGGTCGCAGGTGCACCTGATGAAGTTTTAAATGCATGGGGAGAAGCTTATGGTGTCATTGCTGATGCATTCATTAGCATTGAAGCAGAGATGTATGAAGAAGCGGCACATAAAGAAGGTGGATGGAAAGATTTCCGTAACTTTGTGGTTGTTAAAAAAGTGAAGGAAAGCGACGTTATTACATCATTTTATTTAAAACCTGAAGATGGAGGGCAAGTTTCTTCATTCATCCCAGGACAATATGTAACGATTCAAATAAACATAGAAGGTGAAACGTATACACATAATCGTCAATATAGTTTATCAGATGCTCCTGGAAAAGAATATTATCGTATTAGTGTAAAGAAAGAAAAAGGTGTAGATACACCGGACGGTAAAGTATCTAACTACTTACACGATCATGTAGAAGAAGGGGATATGTTACCAGTAAGTGCACCAGCAGGAGATTTCGTATTAAATATGGATTCAACATTACCAGTTGTGCTAATTAGTGGTGGAGTAGGTATTACACCAATGATGAGTATGCTAAATACGTTAATTGAACAAAACTCAAAACGTAATGTATGTTTTGTTCATGCAGCGATAAATAGTAATACACATGCAATGAAAGAACACGTTGAGGCAGTAGATAATGAATACGAACAAGTTAAAGCGTACACTTGCTATTCTGCACCAACTGAAAAAGACTTGGAAATGAAGAACTTTGATAAAGAAGGTTTCATTGAAGCTGAATGGTTACAAACTATTATTCCGACAACTGAAGCAGAATTTTATTTTTGTGGTCCCGTACCATTTATGAAGCATATAAATGCTGCACTAACTAATTTAGGTGTGGAACAAGAGCATATTCATTATGAATTTTTCGGTCCAGCAGCAAGCTTACAATAGATGAAGTTTGAAATAAGTAAAAAAACGAGGTATTATTTTACCTCGTTTTTTATTTGTTCTCGTAACAGCCGATTTACCGTTTCACGGCGTATACCTATGAGTTGACCGATTTCAGTTTGTGTTAATATTTCATATATAGGAATGTCACCTAAATATAGTGTGAACCATTCTTGTAAACGATGTAGACGTTCTTTCGGAGAGACGGTTGTCAATTGATCGATACGCTGTTGCATCATTCTTAATTTTGATTGTAGTTGCATAGCAATATTTGCATATGATGCAGGATTTGCCTGAAGCTGATCGTACCATTCATTACTAATTATAGGTTCAACTTCTGTTTTCATTAAAGCGATTGCTGTACCGTGATATTCCTTCGGTGAAATTAAAGAATGGTGAGGTATCGTTTCACCTGGAACGATAATGTTGAATAGAAATGGTGTTCCATCTTCTTCTATCCGTACTACTTTTAATAAACCTGTTTTTATAAAATATAAAGGACCGTCCTCGCCTTGACGGAATAGTACATCTCCTTTGTGTAGAATCAATGTTAGCCCCCCATTTAAACATTTCTATTTCTTCTATTTTAGCGTATATGTATAAAGACAATATGCTTTTAAATAGCAATTTCATTGACGAAATATATGCTATTACAGTAGTATACTATTTAGTGTGTAATAGTACTAGCAATGAATACGCTGTAGGGGGTTTAGTATATTGTTAGATGCGATAAAAATGACGGATATGAGAATTCCGGCGAATGCTATCATTCATGTAGAAGAGATGAAAGGTGGAGTCGTGTTATCCGTTGAAGTAGACGGCCAAATTATTTATACGATGGCTTATGATGAAGAAACAGATAGTTATGCTGAATTATATGATCGAAACGATAAGAGGGCGTGCCAAGTACATGAGGATTTTATGGGATGGTCACTTCTTCACTAAAAAAGATGTCAATATGACATCTTTTTTTATTAAAACGATAGAATATACAAAGAAATGAAATATAAGGATAAAATTTGTAATAAATGATTTTGCATTGTTAGCACTTTGTAACTGCAAGTGAATTATTTTTTCGCTATCATAAAGATAAACAGTCGCAGTTATAGGAGTGGTCAACTTGAAGAAAGTACATATTTCCAATTATATGTTATTATGTGTTTGTTTAATTTTATTTGTTCTCTTAGGAGGATTTTTATATTCATGTGTATAAGAAAAACGCATCCTAAAAAGAACGCGTTATAAAAAAGAAGTGATGATTAATCTAGTTCCGAGAATAATTAATGTGATACGTAATAAATTAATTACGGCATTACCACTTAATTTTGTATTAATATAAGCCCCGATTTTTCCGCCAATCCATGCACCAGGAATAAGAATTAATGCGTAAACCCAGCTGACATTTCCAAGGGAGATGTGAGTTGCAGAACTTACAATTGCTGATAAAAATACGATAAACATCGAAGTTGCTACAGCAATATGTGCTGGGAATGCAAAAAGTAGCATCATTGCTGGAACAAGTAAGGCACCGCCGCCAATTCCAAATAATCCAGATATAAAACCAACTATAAAGGCGATAAAGATAGCGAGAAGCGGTGGGAATTGATAGTGTACAGTGTTTCCTTCGTTATCTGTAAAAGAACGCTTAATTACCGTCATATTGGATAAAGAAAGGGGGTTTAATTTGTCTCGTAACATAAGAAGAATGGAGACAAAAATAAGGAAAATCCCAAAATATAAAGAAAATGTATCTTGGTTTAAAAATTTGTTTGCCCACGAGCCGATGATACCACCAGGGCCACTCCCGATAAATAAAATAAGTCCACTTTTGTAATCTACTCGTTTATGCTTCATATAAGTAAGGGTGGAAGATAGTCCTGTAAAAACGACTGTTACCATTGAAGTTCCTACTGCAAGTTGTGGTGATAGACTGTGTAATCCAATTAATAACGGAACAATAATAATTCCGCCACCAAGCCCGACTAGACTCCCGACTGTCCCGGCGATTAACCCGATGAAAAGTAACATGATGTATTCCAAAATTTCCAACTCCTCTATATAACTTATCCACCAATTATTATACACGCTTTTTAATAAGAAAAAGGTTTGTTCACAAAAAAGTCGTCTTCCTAGAAAAATAAGGAAGACGACTTTTAATTAAAAGATTAAGTGTAATAAAGCGTAAAATAATGCAGCTAACGAAGCTGAAATAGGAAGTGTAATAACCCATGTAATTAACATACGTTTTGCAGTTCCCCATTTTACACCTTTCACACGATGTGAAGCACCAACCCCTAAAATAGAAGAAGAGATAACGTGCGTTGTACTAACCGGTAAGTGAATGAATGTTGCGCCGAAAATAACAAGTGATGATGATAAATCAGCAGCTACACCATTTACAGGACGAATTTTCATAATTTGTCCACCGACAGTTTTAATAATTTTCCATCCGCCGACAGAAGTACCAAGACCCATTGCGATTGCACAACATAATTGTACCCAGAACGGGATGTCGTCAGAAGTATGATAGTTATTGGCCATAAGAGCCATCGTAATGATTCCCATTGCTTTTTGTGCATCATTCGTACCATGTGTATAAGCTTGTAATGCTGCAGTGAAGATCTGGAATATACGGAAGTTTTTGTTCGTTTTCGTTAAATTAAAGTTTTTAAAGACTACTTTAAAAATACTGTATACGATATAACCAATAACAAAAGCGATAATCGGTGAAATGATTAAAGCTTCAAGAATTTTTATGAACCCTTTAAGATTTAATGAGCTAATACCGGCAGCAGCGATAGCTGCACCTGCGATTGAGCCGATAATTGCATGCGAAGAACTACTTGGAATACCGTAGTACCAAGTAATTAAATTCCAAGCTATTGCCGCAAGTAAAGCAGCTAAAATTACAAGAGAACCATTTTGCAAGGCAAATGGATCAACGATATCTTTTGTAATCGTTTTTGCTACACCTGTAAATGTCATCGCACCTAAAAAGTTCATAATAGCTGCCATAATAATTGCATGTCTAGGCTTTAGAGCTTTCGTTGAAACAGCCGTTGCAATAGCGTTTGCTGTATCGTGAAATCCATTGATAAAGTCAAAAGCTAAAGCGCAAATGACTACTAAAACGGTCAGTATCAAGAGTGTATCCATGATCAAACTCCTTACGCGTTCTTCATAATAATTGTTTCTAATACGTTTGCAACGCTTTGGCAGCTATCCGCTACTTCTTCAAGCTCTTCGTAAATCTCTTTGTATTGAATAATCTTAATCGGATCTTTCTCACGAGAGAATAAGTGCTTAATCGCATGACGGCGAATATCATCACATTGTGATTCGTAATCCTTAATCTTAATCGCGTTCGTACGAATGTCGACTAACTTCTTTTTAGACAGTAGTTCAACAGAATTTGCAATCTCAATCGCACATTGATTAATTGCTTCAACGAATTTAATCATGTATTCATCAGCTTCTGTAATAGAATACATTTCGAATAGACCAGCACTATGATCTAATCCGTCTAATACATCATCCATACTCATTGCAAGTTGTAGGATGTCCTCACGTTCAATTGGAGTAATAAACGCTTTGTTTAGCTCCATAATGATTTCGTGAATAAATGAGTCACCTTTTGACTCATACTCTTTCATGCGCATAGAAAACTCTTTTAAATCGCTAGCATTTTTAATTTTATACTCCACGAAAAACTGCGCGCCTTCTTTTAAATTTTCGGAAACATTCATTAACATTTCAGAAAATTTATCTTTTTTTGATTTAAATACCATTATTAGTTACCCCCACAAAAGTAATATATGTAAAATATATTGGCTAGTCAATTCTAACAAAAAACTGTCGTTTTTTAAAACATTTTATCGAAAAGTTTACAAAAACTTAACATAACTCTCATTGTTGTATTAATAATATTAATAATCAATAGTGAATATCTTACTTGTAGAATGTCCTTTTCTTGCAAAAAGTATGAATGTGAAAGAAAAGCTTTACACTACAGGAAAGACTACGTTATTATAATAAATTTAAAAGGAGGTATATTCTTCCTTTTGAAAAGAAGAGTGTAAACAAACGAAGGAAGTGAACGAATGAAATTGAAGAACACTCACTTAAAAAAAATGCGGGAGTGGTTCAACAAGAGGAAGAAACTTCGTAATTCATTAATTGTATTAGGAAGTTTACTTGCTACTCTATTTATTGCTATAAATATAATAATTTCTATTCAAGACATATCTGAATTAAAACAAGCTGTTCCGCAACCGACCTTAATTTATGATGCAAATAATGAAGTTGCGACGAAATTAGCTTCTTCTAAAACAGAAGGTGTTAAAAGGAAAAATATTCCTGACATTATGGTTCAGGCAATTGTTGCAGTAGAAGATAAGGAATTTTTTAACCATCACGGTATTTACTATAGTGGAATTATAAGTGCAGTTTTTAAAAATATTACAGCAGGAGAAGTCGTGGCGGGGGGAAGTACAATTACACAACAACTTGCGAAAAATGTATTTCTGACACAAGACCGCACATACTCTCGAAAAATAAAGGAATATTTTTTAACAAAAAAAATAGAGCGTACGTATACGAAAGATGAAATTATTGAAATGTATATGAACCAAATTTATTTTGGTGAAGGTGCTTGGGGCATAAAAAGGGCAGCTAAATCTTATTTTGATAAAGATGTAAAAGATTTAACAGTTTCAGAAGCTGCAACGATTGCTGGCTTGATTAAAGCACCGTCTGCATATTCGCCTTATAAAAACTTTAATAAATCAATCGAACGACGTAATGTTGTATTAAGTTTAATGAAAGAGCAAGGATATATCTCTGACGAACAGTATAATAAAGAAAAAGAGAGCGGTCTTGTGTTAAAACGTGGTGTGGATGATAAATACAAGGGGAAATACTCTCAATATGTAGATTATATTGTTAGAGAAGCAATGGACAAGTACGAATTAACACAAAATGAAATTTTAGCGGGTGGTTATCGTATTTATACAGAGCTTGATCCGAAAAAACAACAGGCTGTGGAAGACGTTGTGAATAATGAGAGTTATTTCAAAGATAATGGCTCAGACCAGCTTATGCAAACGGGTGTAGTTCTTATGAATCCAAAAACAGGTGGCGTACCAGCTTTAGTTGGAGGAAGAGGGCCGTATCAGTTTTTACAGTTTAACCATGCAACTCAATTAAAAAGACAACCTGGCTCAACCTTAAAGCCCTTGGCTGTATATGTACCAGCGTTAGAGCAAGGGTATGAAGTATACGATATATTGAAAGATGAACCATTTAATATTAAAGAATATAAACCACAAAATAGCGATCACACTTTTCACGGTGATGTGACAATGTATGAAGCTGTGGCAAAGTCGTACAATGTTTCGGCTGTTTGGCTATTAGAACAAATTGGATTGGATAAGGGATTGAAATCTTTAGAGCGATTTGGTATTCCATTAGTGCCAGAAGATCGTACGTATCCGATCGCTTTAGGCGGTATGCATGTGGGGACATCTCCATTTGTAATGGCTCAAGCGTATAGTGCATTTGCAAATGACGGTGTCCAAGTGGAAGCTCATGCGATTAGAGAGATACAAAATGCTGAAGGTGAAATAATTGGAAAGTGGTATAAGAAAGAGACACGAGTGACGAGCGAGAAAATTGCTCAAAAGATGACATATTTATTAAAAGGTGTTGTCGAAAAGGGAACGGGCGAAAAGGCGAAAGTTAATAATGTTGATACGGCTGGTAAGACAGGAACGACTCAAATTGTAAATGGACCAAGCACCGGTGCAAAGGATTCATGGTTTGTTGGATACACACCAGATTTAGTAGGTGCGATTTGGGTAGGATATGATAAAACAGATAGTGATCATTATGTTCCGGGGGGAAGTCAAATTACGACGACAATGTTCCGGGATATTATGAAAAAAGCGAATGCCAATCCAGCTCAAAAAGCATTCCAGTTATCGCTCATATCTGAGGCTGATTATAAAAAACAATTGAATACAATAGAAGAGGAAAAACGAAGAAAAGAAGAAGAGAAGAGAAGAAAAGAAGAGGAACAACAAAGAAAAAAAGAGCAACAAGAGTGGATTGATAAAGTGAAAGAATGGATTCCTTCATTTTGGTAAAAGAAAGAGGCGAATAACGAAATTCGCCTCTTTTTCGTATGAGAAATTAAGTGAACTTTTAATCGGTGGGAGGAGCTGTATCTATCTCTACGAGTTGTTAGCCCATATCAATTGGGATAAATAGTATTACTCGTTAAGTGTAACATTTGTACTGCCAAAGGATTGAGAATCGTATGTGATGATTATTTTTCCTTTACTAATAGGCTCGTAAAGTAATTCTTCTTCGTAATTACCATTATTTTCATTGTGGATAGAAAGTGTGATTTCATCGATTTTTTTATTTGTATACTGATCTTTAATCGTTTCAGCAATTTGAAGTAACGCTTCGGAACTAGAAGCTTTCGTAATAAGCATTCCTTTTATAACCTTTTTTTCATTCTTTGTGGTATTGGAATAAGGGATGTTGCTTTGTTTTTTATACAAAAGTTTGTATGGAACAGTTTTTCTCTCTGCTTTTGATATAGTGGAATATTTTAGAGTTAAAAAAAATCCTACACATAAAATAATGCATACCATAAGAGCAAACCAAATGCGTATTAGTGACATAACTCTCATCTTCATCCCTCTTTCATATCTTTGACTTCACTATTTATCATACAAAATGAGGATTAAGACAGAGTAAATTTGAGGTAAAGAAACGTAAAGAAGGAGCACTTATCCTCCCAAATAAGTGCTCCTTTCTATATAAAGAGAGATTTAATGCACGGTTAAACGATACATATTAGTATAAATCTATTTATTGATTGAAAATTAGTAAATTCGGAATACGGATAGTGTTGCAGTTGTATCACCTGTGTTAGGAATAGAAATAGTGTTTGCTGTAGGCTGTATAGAAATCGTTGTACCAGCTTGTAAAGTAACGATTGTAGAGAAAGAAACAGCACTACCGATAACGTTAGTTGAGAAATTACGAGTAGGTGGTTGACCATTGAATGAAATACCGAATCCAAATGGTGAAGATCCTGGGAAAGTTGTAGACGCTGAGAAACTAATATCATATACGCCTGTTTCTAAAACTGTTAGAGTATCTGTAGTGTCATTAAAATTAATATTATTTATTTCAAAAACTTGATTGAATTGGATATTCATTCCAGGTGATATAGTTTGAGCATTGGAGTTTCCAATTGCAGCGATAGTTACAGGAATTGGAGTACCCGCTGGTCCTGTTGCGCCAGTAGCACCTTGAGCACCGGCTGGACCTTGAGCACCGGCTGGACCTTGAGCACCAGTAGCGCCTTGAGCACCGGCTGGACCTTGAGCACCGGCTGGACCTTGAGCACCAGTAGCACCTTGAGCGCCGGCTGGACCTTGAGCACCGGCTGGGCCTTGAGCACCAGTAGCACCTTGAGCACCGGCTGGACCTTGAGCACCGGTAGCACCTTGAGCACCAGTAGCACCTTGAGCGCCGGCTGGACCTTGAGCACCAGTAGCACCTTGAGCACCGGCTGGGCCTTGAGCACCAGTAGCACCTTGAGCACCGGCTGGACCTTGAGCACCGGTAGCACCTTGAGCACCAGTAGCGCCTTGAGCGCCGGCTGGACCTTGAGCACCGGTAGCACCTTGAGCGCCGGCTGGACCTTGAATACCTTGAGCTCCCTGAGGTCCAGTAGCGCCTTGAGCACCCGCTGGTCCCTGAGCACCTTGAGGTCCAGTAGCTCCTGTTGCTCCTCCTCCAAGGCAACCTGATCCGTATTGAACTAGGATAGTTTGAATCTCTGTTATGAGTTTAACTAATTTGTCGATCGTACAACAATCTACTTTGAATAACTTAGCGATATACAATAAATAATTAAGCAGGCTTTGTAGTTCAACGTACAATGCTCCGCATGAGAAAGGTGTTGTTCTTAAAATAGTTAATAGATTAGCAATAATAGAATTTCCAATTTGTTTTTGTGCTGGAGATAAATCTAAGCAATTGAGGAATTTTTGTAAGTTATTTAGGGCAGCGATTAAGTTATCGATATTATTTTGAGAAGGGTTTTGAAAGACAGCTTGAATAGCTTGGCCAAGAGCTTGAAGAAGTCTAACGAATTCTGTAAGTTCGGACTTAGAAATGTTAATATGACTACAAGCTCTGACTTCGCAACAATCATTCCCATAAAATACTTTTCCTTTATTTTTATTGTTCATCTTTTCATTCCTTTCTTTCATAGAATCAATAGTCATTACTATATATTAAAATGAAGTTCATACTAAATTCGTGATGGACAAACTACCATTTCTAAAAAAATAAGAAATTGGCCCATCTAGCAAAAATAAGTAAGATATAGAGAAGGGTTTATATAATGTAAAGAAGAAACGTGCAACATAAAAAACTGCATGCCAATTGTTGGGAGTGTTTAACAATTGGCATGCAGTTTGTGGCTTGGTCCTTTATTTGCATTGATTTAATTTTTCAAGGGCTGTTTTAGGTAAGATTGGAATTGAAATAGTGAAAGTTGTACCATCTTCAGTACTAGTCATTTTTAATGTACCGTTATGATTTTGAATGATTTTCTTCGTTACGGACAAGCCAAGCCCTGTACCTGAATCTTTTGTTGAGAAGAATGGATCAAAGATGTATTCTTGAATGGCTGGAGGAATACCAATCCCATTATCAGTGAAAGTAATACGAACAAAATTATCTAGGCGATAACTAGTAATTTGGATAGAAAGTTTTTTTTCACCTTGGGCATCGAAAGCGTTCTGAAATAGGTTTAAAAAAACTTGCACAAGTTCGTGACGATCAATATGGACCAATACATCATCTAATTCGGTAGAAAAATTATAATCAATTGAAATGTTATGTAAAAATACTTCACTAGCTAGTAACTGTTGAATATACTCACGTAAAAATGTATTAATAGGAAACGGTTCTCTTGTAAATTCGCGTGTTTTTGAAATAGATAAAAATTTTGTAATAATACTATTTGCACGATCTAATTCAGGAATAAGTAAGTTTTTAAATAGTTCTTTATTAGATGGAGAAACAGTTTCTTGTAAAAATTGTAAATAACCTCGTACGGTTGTAAGAGGATTACGTACTTC
Organism: Bacillus sp. IBL03825; assembly: GCF_024712505.1. Lineage (NCBI taxonomy): Bacteria > Bacillati > Bacillota > Bacilli > Caryophanales > Bacillaceae > Bacillus > Bacillus sp. IBL03825. The sequence continues at coordinate 1,417,287 of NZ_JAMXKE010000001.1, forward strand.
ATGTGCAATACCGGCTGCGATTCGTCCTGCTAACGAAAATTTTTCTGCATCACGTTCTGTGTTTAAATAATGAAAGACACTAATAACTCTAAAAATCTCTCCGTTATAATCACGAATAATTCGGTTATTTAAAATGCCATAGTTTTTGTCTAAAACTTCTTCATTATATATTTCTGTTCCCGTTCTTAATGTTTCAAGAGCTTTAATTTTTTCTTCTGGTAATTGTAGTAATTGTTGAATTGGCTTTCCGATTATATCATTTCGTACTACACCAAAATCATCTGCTGCAATTTGATTACATAATGTTATATTTCCTTTATTATCAACAAAGGTTACATGATGTGAAAAAGCATCAAAAATATGAACAAAGTATGTTTCAAGTTGTTTAAATAAAAATAATGAATCGCAAGTAAGTTGAAAATCAGCCTCTCTATTCTCTTTTTGTATGTTTTGAATGGAATGAGTCGTTCTCGTTTTCTTTATTTGTAAACCAATATGTGGATTTTTGTATGTGAAATGATGTGGTAATTGATTCACAAGTTCTTCATAAAAACGTACTTTATTTTCTAATTCTTCTATTCGTTTTTCATGAGATACAATATCATCGTTTGGAAGCATAAATAAATAACCCCTCAATTTAAAAATTCTTCCATCTAGTATATCATATTTTTATACGGATACTCTTAAAGAAGAGGCTACTTAATAAAATTGATTAGCTGAAGTGTTCGGGAAGTGAGTAGAATGAATAGAAGGTGAAGTGAAAAAGGGAGGGATATATTTGCTTTTCATTGGAGTGACAGGGTGGGGAGATCATGATTCTTTATATATAGATCCCTATGAAAATAGAAATAAATTACGAACATATAGTGAGCATTTTCCTATTGTGGAAGTAGATAGTTCATTTTATGCGATGCAACCTGCACGAAACTATACAAAATGGGCAATGGAGACACCGAAAGGTTTTTCTTTTGTCGTAAAAGCATATCAAGGGATGACCGGACATATGAAAGGTGAAATCCCTTTTTCTACGTTCGACGAGATGTTTGATGTGTACAAACAATCTATTCTGCCTTTAATAGAAGCTGATAAATTAAAAATGATTTTATTTCAATATCCACCATGGTTTGATTGTAAAAAGAAAAATGTGGATTTTCTTCGATATACGAAAGAAAAAATGGAAGGTTTACCGTGTGCTATAGAATTTCGGAACCAAACATGGTTTTATCCGGAAATGAGAGATAAGACGCTACAGTTTTTGGAACAAGAGAAATGGATTCATACCATTTGTGATGAGCCACAGGCCGGAACAGGTTCGGTACCGCTCGTATTAGAAGTAACGAATGCAGAGATGGTGTTAATACGTTTTCATGGTCGAAATGTTCATGGCTGGCTTGATAAAGGAGAAAATTGGAGAGCGGTTCGTTGCTTATATCGCTACAACAATAAAGAATTAGAAGAATGGGTAGAAAGACTAGAGCAATTAAAAAAGAAGACAAAGGACATATATGTACTATTTAACAATAATTCGGGCGGAGATGCAGCGGATAATGCGAAACAACTTATGAAAATGATGGACATTACATATGGTGAGCCGAAGCCCGAGCAATTAAATTTATTTGAATGATAATAAACAAGAAAGGCACTGTACAAACAGGGGGAATGTACAGTGCCTTTCTATATGAAAAAGAGGGGTAACAATGTTACTGAGCGTTTGGTTGATTCATCAATTGTTGGCTTCGTAATAAATGATAATGGTTATCATTATCAATGTCAATAGTTTTCCGAAAAATAAATAAAAAACTTTTTATGAGACATTAAAAGTAGATAGATTTCTAAAAAAGTGTGGCTGATGCAAAGAAGTTTTTCGGGGTATCCAGTAAATCATTGATAGAGTATCAAAAAAAAGAACAGCAATTAATGCTGTTCTTTTCCAGTGACGAATTGTTGTAAATCAAAAGGAGTTATCGCTTGGATAAACTCTTTTGAGATAAGTGTTTGAACAAGAGTACTCTCAGAAATGGAAGCACCTGTTTTCTTTTCATAAGCTTGTTTTAATAAATCAAGTTTTTCAGCCGTTTCTTTCGGTAATTCAATTGTTAATGTGTTCATAATTTCTCCCCCTTACTATTAGAGTACCACTACAATATAGGAGAGACAAGACAAGAAAAGAGAATGTGAAACATAAAAAAGGTTACCATTTATAAATGGTAACCTTTTTTATGTATAAGAGTTATTAAGCAATACCGATATACTTTAAAGTTTTTGATGGAGTACTATGATCAAAGAAGTGTTGTAAAAATGCGATATCAACACCTGATTTGTATGCACAATATCCCCAAGTTTTTCGAAGTGTATGTGAGCTAATCCCTTCTAATCCAACTTCTTTTGCAGCTTTGTTTAAAATGTACCATGCATGTTGTCTCGTAATAGATTTCGTTCCTTTTTGAGACTTTAATAATGGTTCATTACGTTTCCAAGTTTTACGTTCTTTCATGTAGTCTTCGATCGCGTGCTGTAAGTCTTCATTTACAGCAAACCATTTATGTTTTTTTACTTTTTCATTGTAAAATAAAATGGAATGGCGAACATTTTCATTTTCATCAATTACATCACTAACTTTTAATTGTAAGATTTCACTTACTTTTAAGCCAGAATTTACAGCTAATACGAATAATAAGCCATCACGTTTCGAAGATTGTAAAAGTATATTTTTGATAGTTTCTAATTGTTTTTCATTTTGAATAGGTTGTCCTGCTTGTTTCATTTCACGCACTCTCCTCTTTTATGTGTGTAAAGGAAAGGATTAACTTGTTTCTTACTATAAAGGGAGAGTGTGAATTTCATGTGAACTCCTAGTGAAATTAAGACAAATTATTTGACTTCTTTTACTTTTTGTAAATTAAAGTAGAATACAACACTATTAGTCGTGTTATATACACCGTACTCGGCATGGTGGAGGTCTAAAATGTTTTTTACAATAGATAACCCGAGACCGGTACCTCCAGTATGACGGCTACGAGATGCATCTAAACGGTAGAAACGATCCCAAATTTTTTCAAGACTTTCTTCAGGGATAGGGTTTCCTGTGTTTTCGATTTCGACTTTTACTGTATCTTCCATTGCTATAACGGAGACTTGTATTTTTTCTCCATCTGGCGTATAGCGAATTGCATTGCTAAGTAAGTTCACAACTACTTGCTCAATACGACTACGATTCGCTTTAACAAATATCGAAGAGTCTACATCTATGTTCACTTGTAAATGCTTTTCCTCCATGCTAAATAATAACTTTGTATAGACTTGTTGAATTAATTCACCGATTGAGAATGTCGTCATATCTAGTTTGTACGTACCTGATTCTAATTTTGCTAATTCTAACATTTCAACAATAAGTCTGTTCATGTTTTCGGTTTCTTCTAAAATAACATCTGTGTAATATGTCGTATCTTTACTAACGCCATCTTTAATTCCTTCTGCGAAACTTCTAATTACACTGAGTGGTGTTTTTAATTCATGTGATACACCAGAAATGAATTCTTTTCGCGTTTTTTCCAATTGACGTTCACGTTCAATATCTTGTTGCAATTTTGTATTGGCGACATTTAATCGATCGATTCGGTCTTTTAAGTTTACAGATAACGTATTAATACTGCCGGAAAGCCCACCAATTTCATCGTCTGCTGTTACAGGTAATTTCTCACTAAAATCAAAATTGGCCATTTTCTTTGTAACGCGATTCATTTTAATTAATGGTTTCACAATGATTTTTGAATAGTAGAAGGATAATAAAATAATTACGAGAAAAACGATGATTAAGGCATAGACATAATAATCCTTTAAAACGAGCATTGCTTCATTAACAGGTTGCAAAGACGCTATGGCAAAAGCGTATTCTGTAATTTTTCCATTTTCCACAATAGGTTTTACAAAGATACTATTTTTTATATTCTCTCCACCATCTATTATATAAGTGTTTAATTGGTGCGAGTTAGCAGTGCCATTTCTAATAATGTCTGCAAAATATTGAACGGCTTGTAATGTTTCAAAATCATTTGCAAGACGAACCTCGGCTTTTGATGGAAGCTGTAATTTAGATACAATACCAGTAAACTCAATTTGAGTCACAGTTTTGGAGCGGTTTGTAAGTCTATTTTTAGAAGAGTTGCCATTAATGGATTGAAAATCTGAATTGAAACGTTCGTTTTGCCATCGATTATAATTTGTTGTCAATTCTAGTGGTGTTATTGTTTTCCCTCGTACCAAACCGACGACGTTTATCATGCCATCTTTTTTCAATCCTAAGTTTTCGAATTTCTTATATTCTTCAGGCGTTAAAAGATTATTGAGTGGAATGAAATATGTTTCATTATTTTTAGGATTAATTACATCAATGTAGTAATTGTTGTCACTTTTAATAATGCCCTCAGAATTTAAAAATTGCATATCAGCATTTGTTTTATCATGAAATTCTTGTTTTAGTTTTCTAACTTCCTCAGGGTCTTTTTCGCTTTTTTCATAATTAGCTACGAATTTTTCAAAAGCAGTTTGAACTGTTTTTACTTTTTTATTAATATAAAATTTCTCTAAAAATAGAGATTGTCCTAAGAAAAAAAGGAGGAATATGATTGTAAATAATGTTGATGTTAATAAAAATAGTTTAAAGACGATACTTCTGTTTTTCACTGCGTCACCTCTTGTGAGAAATACTGTAAATGATTTCTTTATTATAACAAACGTTACAAAAAAGTAGAGGAGAAAATCTGTCTCTTCCGAAAGTAGTTTTTAGTAAAAAGTCACATAAAAAGAACTCGACAGACGTATGACGAGTTCTTTAATGTATTATTGTTGAATTGCTGCATCTAAAGCGATTTCAATCATTTCGTTAAATGTAGTTTGACGCTCTTCAGATGTTGTTTCTTCACCAGTGAAAATGTGATCGCTTACTGTTAATACAGATAACGCATTTACACCGTATTTCGCCGCTAATGTATAAAGAGCAGTTGTTTCCATTTCTACTGCTAGTACACCATAATCTCCAAGTTTTTTAACCATGTCCATGCTCTCGCGGTAAAATACATCTGCTGTTAAAACATTACCAACACGAACGTGTAAGCCTTTTTCAGTTCCAGCATCGTAAGCTTTCTTTAAAAGGTCAAAGTTTGCAGCTGGTGCAAAATCAAAACCTGGGAATGTTAAACGGTTCATATTAGAATCCGTACAAGCTGTCATTGCAATAATAACGTCACGTACTTTTACGTCTTTTTGAATCGCACCGCAAGTTCCAACGCGAATTAAATTTTTAACTCCGTAGCTTTGGATTAATTCGTTTACATAAATAGAAATAGAAGGAACACCCATACCTGTACCTTGAACAGATACGCGTTTTCCTTTATAAGTTCCAGTGAAACCTAACATACCACGCACGTTATTATAGCAAGTAACGTCCTCTAGAAATGTTTCAGCGATATATTTTGCACGTAATGGATCACCAGGTAATAGAATAGATTCAGCAATTTCGCCTTGTTTTGCTTCAATATGTACACTCATGAAAAGTCCTCCTTATAATGTATCGATAGAAATCAATATCATTTGCATTATACACTATCAATCCTTTCAATTAAAATCTTTTAATTATTTGTAATATGTGCAAAGCAGGAGGATTTCATAAATCATAATCTAGAATATATATGTAAGAAGTTTTGTATGAACAGAGACAATAAAAATGGTAGGTGATGTTTTGAAAAATCTTGTCATTGGACTTGTTGCTTTGCTATTTATTGTAGTAGGAGGATTTTACATAAAAAAGTATCAGGAAACTACAGAGACTGTAGGTGATGTTCAGGAAGTAAAATGGGATGTGTCAAATGGAAAAGGAAATGAGAAAGTAGATATTTTGTTTCAATTACTAAATAATAAAAATAACGAAGTTCGTGGTGTGAATGATCAAATTCGGGCAGTTATTGTAGACGGACAATTAAAGCATGTACAACAAATGAAACCTACATTTGCAGGAAATGGATCCTATAAGGTATCTTCCAAAATAGCGAAAGATGAAGGGTATACAATATTTTTATATGAAGACAAAAATAAATCTGTGAAATCATTTGCGAAGAAAGATTTTGGGAGAGAAATAGAGGAGAAAAATAAGAAAAAAGTAAAGTTTCCAATCGATAGTGTACTTACAAAAAAAATAGGGGAGTATGAAGTTTCTCTTTTATTTGGTGCATTGCATCCGAATGAACCAGCGACGTTAACATTTCAATTCCAAGCGAAAAAGGGTGACAAATTGAAATTACATTCAGAGAGAGGAGAAGTAGAGGCGCTCTATATCGTGGACGAAACGAGAGAAAACTTTTTATACGCAATACCTGTTGATACAGATGAGCAATTACAATATCGTATTACATTTCCTATAGAAGGAACGTATAAAATATGGGGAGATTTCTATATAAATGGTAAGAAATATGAAAAAGAATTTATTGTACAAGTTCAAAAACGAAAAAACAGCTAAATGTTTAGCTGTTTTTTCGTTTTCCTATTAATTTTGTTACAGAGAGCATTGTAATTGGTAAAGAGTGATTCTTTCTAAATGCTAAATATTTACCGCTCCATGCTGGTTTATATTTTTCTTTAAAATGACGTAGCCCGCTGAAACTATACGTATAACGAACATTATTAAAGATGGCAGCAGCAACTCGTTCAGACCAGAAAGATTGTGTCGATAAACCTACATTTGAAAGTGGGGCCATACCAATATTAAAGGAGTGGTATTCATTTTCTTTTGCCCACTGGAATAGGTGGATGAAAATTGCATCCATAATGCCGCTAGGCGCATCTGGATAATAGCGCATTAAATCAACAGACAATGATCCGTCTTGATATACGGGCATAAAGGTCGTGAATGCAATGATTTTTCCATCCGCATCACATAATGTAGCGATAGGAGCACGGCTAATATATTCACGATCAAAATATCCGAGGGAAAAACCTTTCTCTTTTTTTCCGCCGAGCCACGCATCTGAAACTTTTCTTAATTCTTCAAATAATTCGTTTGAGAACGGTGGCTGGTGAATAGAGAATGTATAGCCTTCTCTTTCAAAACGGTTGAAAGTTGCTCGCATACCGGCGCGTTTTTTTCCTGTTATTGTAAATGTGTTCAAATCAACGACAGCTTCTTCACCAAGTTTAAAGAAGTTATAACCAAAATCATGATATAAACTCATCCATTTACTTTCTATTTGGTAGAATACACAAATGTATCCAAATCGATCAGCTTCAGCTAAAAACTCTTGTAACACAGTACGGTAGGAGGAAGGAGCCCCAATTGGATCACCTAGCACAACGAGACGTTTTCCAGTTATAGAGAAGAGAAGGAGCGCTTTCCCATCACTACTGAAGAAGAATTGTTTATCTCCTAAAAATCCTAAATGACTAAGTACATTACCATCATGTTCATCTAAAAAGTTTTGCAATCTTTTATCATTAGCTGGTTGCCCGGGAAATTCATTTCGATAACGATTGGCAATGAGTGAGCCAATCAGTAAAAATGTAGGAACGAAAAAGGCAGCTGCTAATGCACTTCGTTTCACTTGCGTAATATTACGAACGACAAAATCAGGTTTAAAAGCTTCTTTTGCACCTGCAAATAAAATACCTAAGTTTTTATATAAATATAAAGTGATGAGTAAGAATATAAAAACTTTTACCATATCAGAAAGTGAGACTTCCATTTTCTCGCGTACAAATCTTTTACGAAGCATATATAATACAGCGAGTACGATTAATAAAATAAACGTCTCTTCAATATCAATCCCTTTTAGCGTATTAAAGATGGCTGCTCCGATTAAAGAAATAATCGTCATATAGTAAGAACGTTTTGTTCCATAATATATGCCTCGTGAAAGGATTAGGAGGAGAATACCAAATGTTAGTGATAAGCTAAAAGAAAATTGAATAAGATGTTTTGGAGCTAGAATATGTAAGGCGTGTGCTCTGTTTATACTTGTCGGTAGAATGGTCGATAAAATAACCATTAATCCAGCAAATACTGTTAAAGCAGCAGAGGCCCATGAACCTAGTTTTCCTAGAAAATCACGCTGCAAAGTCCATATAACACCAGTTGTTTCTAATGCAGGCGCAATAAAAGGTTTATCTTCAAACTTTTTAATGGCCACGCCTGTCATTTCAAAAGCTGCAAAAATAAGACCAAGGCAGAAAGGTAAAATGTAATAGACGAGGCGATATAATAACATGGCAGGTAGTAATACGCCTGTATCAATGCCATATTGTCCGAGCCCAGTTAAAAAGACAAGATCAAATGAACCAAGTCCACCAGGAACAAGACTAACAACACCAGCTAAAGCAGCAATTACATACACACCTAAAAACTTTTGAAATTCGATATCGATACCAAATAATATTAGTATGACGTACATAACAATACCGGCAGATACCCACTCAACTAATGAAACTAATGAGTATAAAACAGTTGGATTTTTCTCTTCTTCCCCCTCTTCTTGCTCTTCGGTTTGCTTTGATTTTCTATTTTTTAGTTTAGAAAAGCCAATGTATATAGGGACGAAAAGGGCGAAGAAAATAAGAACAGGCCATAGCCACGGTTTTTCATGCAAAATAAAACTTGTGTCTAATATTCCAATAAGACCGAGGAAAGAAAGAATTGCGAGTCCGTTAATAAAAGCGGTTGTCATCCAGGCAATACTTTTAATAAGTTTGCCATTTTCTTTTATGTATGGACGATAAAGCATTGTGCGTACACCAGCTCCAACGAGACCACCAAACCCAATAAATCCATTTAAAGTATTAGCAATCCATGAGATACGAAAAATCTTTTGGACTGGTATATCAGCTTTTAAATAACGAAGCATAACATAGTCATAAAAAAACATTGTTGATACGGCAAATGCACCAAGTGTAATTGCTAAAAAAACTCCTCCGGTTGGAATGTTTTTAATTGTATTGATTGCTTCTAAAAAAGAAATGCCTGCTAATTCTTTTTTTGCTTGAAAGAATACAATTGTTAATACAACAAATGGGAAGATAATTTTCCCGATTTGTAAGAAACGTTTCCATGAAAACGACATAAATACAACTCTCCTTGTATAAGAAAACTGAGACAATAATATTATTATGACAAACTTCAAGAAAAATAAAAAGGTAAATTCCTGTATAGGGAAGCTATTTTTTATATGGGTTATATTTAAAAGAGTATTTCGTTTGTCAGAAAATTAAGTTAAAATGAATTGAAAGAAGGAAGAGAGGGGAAGTAGATGATTATAATAGGTTATGCGGGATATGAGTTAGAGAAAGCGAAACCTAATACATCAGAAGATTTCTTTAATAGATCTGAAGTGACATATATATTAAATAATAAAGAAAGAACTTTTTCCGTTTTATACGTTCGATATTTTGAAGAAATTTTACAAGAAATTACTCCTTTTGAAGGAAATCCAGTATGTAAAGTAGAAGAACAAGACATATATTTACGAGATATTGTAGCGATATGTTGTTTATTGAAAGAGAATGAGCATCGCATGCAAAAACGTTTATATTTAAATAATATAGAAGCATTCCAACAATATTTTGATGAGGGAACAGTGGTGAAAGTACAAGAAATATTGGCTGAATTACATAAAAATAAAAGAGTAGAAATAGCGTGAAATGGCAAAGGAGAGGGAAAAAATGTCTAATCTGATGGTTGAAAATCAAACAGAACAAGTTTCTATGTTTTTAGAAGATGTTATTACTTTGATAACCAATTATGTAAATTATCATACGTTGCCTTCTTTATTAGAAGAAACACCAGCAGGGAACGAGCAATATTATAAAGGGTTATTAGCATCAATGAGACGTCTTCTCGTTTTTTGTGAAGAAGGACATGATGCATGTTTTGTTTTGTTAAATAGCCAGCCATTTCGAAAAACAGCAGCTGAGAAAATTTTATATAAAATTTATCATCAAGTAATTGCAGAGTTTTTCTCACCAAAGAGTGATCATTGGTATGAAAATAGTCGGTCTGCCTATACAGGGAAAAACTCCATCGTTTTTCAACAAACGCCACCAGCATCTATAGAGCAAGTGATGAAGAGTTTAGAAGGTAAATTTCAATTGATGCGAGAAGAACTAGAATATTATGAGACGGATTACCAAACAAAGATGTTACACAAATATTAATTGCGAAAAAGAAGCTAAGGGGACTTAGCTTCTTTTCCTTTTGTAAAGTTATATAAGGGATTTCCTTTGAATATATTTATGGGGATAGCATTAAGGAGGTGTAACATGAGTCAGCAAGGTGTATTTACAGATTACTTTCATGAAGTAGAAAGCTGGTGTGAAAGTGTTCTTCACGTATTGGATAGCCGTGCAATGGAAGTGTATGATGTCCATATGCTTGCTTATAAAATTCAAACGTTATTAGATCGTATGAAAGAGCATGAGTATGATACAGATGCAGAGTTTATGTATGAAATAAGTGATGATGTAGAACATATTCAGCATCATTTGCAGGAAGTATTCGTGCAGGGAGAAGAGGAATATGAACTATATGAAAGAGGGGATAGTGAACGAGCTGTTCCAATTGGAGGGCATACACTTCCACCATTACCTTATCCGTATAATGCGTTAGAACCGTATATTTCTAGAGAAATTATGATGTTACACCATGATAAACATCATCGCACTTACGTGGAAGGATTAAATAAGGCAGAGAAGATGATGGAAGAAGCGAGAAAAACAAATCAATTTGATTTAATTAAGCATTGGGAAAGAGAAGCGGCTTTTCATGGATCAGGTCATTACTTACACACGATATTTTGGAATAACATGAAAAAAGATGGTGGCGGAAGTCCAAGAGGGGCTCTTTCACAACAGATTGAACAAGATTTTGGGAGTTTTTTACGTTTTCAAAAACATTTCACAGAAGCAGCTTCTAAAGTGGAAGGATCAGGCTGGGCGCTTCTCGTTTGGGTACCACGATCTGGAAGATTAGAAATTTTGCAGAGTACACTTCATCAATTATTTACACAATGGGATACGATACCGCTCCTCGTACTAGACGTGTGGGAACATGCGTATTATTTACAATACCAAAATCGAAAAGATGAATATATTAAAAACTGGTGGAATGTTGTAAATTGGCCTGATGTAGAAAAAAGATTTGAAAGTGCGAAACAAATTGAATGGACACCGTATTAGACGCAGGTTCTCTGCGTCTTTTTTATTAGAAAGAGAAAGAGATTTCGTTCATATTTTAAAAGGCCAAGCATACACTTGTACAAAAAGTGCCAAAAGGACGTGGGGGGAAATATGAGACGAATTTGTGTAATAATCACGCTTCTTATTATGTACGCAAGCGTTATGCCAATTCCTACATATGCAAAGATGAACAGTAATGTCAGTGCTCGAAATGCTGTATTAATGGAGCAACAGTCCGGTCGTGTATTATACGGAAAAGCAGAACATGAGCCACAAAAAATTGCTAGTATAACAAAAATTATGACAGCCTTGTTAGCTGCTGAATCAGGAAAAATGAAAGAAATGGTATCGGTTAGTAATGAAGCGGTGAGAGTAGAAGGATCAGCAATTTATTTAAAGCCTGGACAGAAAGTAAAGTTAGAGGATTTAGTATATGGACTCATGCTTAGATCTGGTAATGATGCAGCGCAAGTAATTGCTGAAAATGTAGGAGGAAGTATAGAAGGATTCGTATATTTAATGAATGAAAAGGCGAAACAAATTGGAATGAAAGATACTCACTTTTCAAACCCACATGGTTTGGATGGAGATGGATCCCATTATTCATCAGCCTATGATATGGCACTTTTAACGAAGTATGCAATGGGGAACGAAACCTTTAAGAAGATTTTTGGGACGAAAACGTATAAATCAGATTCGTGGGATTATCCGTGGAAAAACAAACATAAACTCGTGACGTCTTATTATGAATTTGCGACAGGAGGAAAAACAGGTTTTACGAAGAAAGCAGGGCGGACACTTGTTACAACAGCATCAAAAGATGGACTAGATCTAATTGTCGTAACTTTGAGCGCTTCTAGCGATTGGGATGATCATATGAATTTATTTGATAAAGGTTTTGAACGTTTCAAGCAAACGAACGTTGTAGGACAAGGAGCTCTTGCTGAAATAACAGAAAAGAAATATGCCAATCATGTTTATATGAAAAATAGTTTTGCGGTGCCTTTAACTGAGCAAGAAAGAAAGAATGTCATATTAAAAGTTGAACTCGATAAAAGTGCAAAACTTAAGGATGGAGTAAAAGTTGGAAAGACAGAAATTTATGTTGGCAACGAGAAAGTTGGAGAACGGAATTTATTTTATAGTAAACGAAAGTTAGTAGCTACGACGGGAATGTATTGGAATAATGTGAAAGAAATTTTTTCTCATATGATAGGTGTTGGGAGCGATGGTTAATCTCGTATGGGTAGCGATGGCAGTCATAGGGATTGTATATGCCATGATAAATGGGACGATGGAAGCAATAAATAAAGCCGTATTTGACGGAGCCAAAGACGCAGTAACAATTTGTATAGGACTTATTAGTGTATTGGTATTTTGGCTCGGTTTAATGAAAATTGCAGAGGAAGCAGGGTTGTTAAAAAAGTTAGTGGCACTTTTTATGCCGATAGTAAAAAGGTTGTTTCCAGAAATACCGAAAGATCATCCGTCAATGGGATTTATTTTATCGAATATGATGGCGAACTTTTTTGGGCTAGGTAATGCAGCAACCCCTCTTGGTATTAAAGCGATGGAACAATTGAAAGAGTTAAATGGAGGAAAGGATTCGGCGAGCCGTTCTATGGTGACGTTTCTCGCGTTAAATACATCAGCGATTACTTTAATTCCTACTACTGTCATTTCGATTCGAATGACGTATGAATCAGCGAATCCTACTGAAATTGTTGGGGTAACATTCATTGCACAAGTACTCTCTATGATCGGAGCGATTTGGATTGACCGCTATTTTTACCGAAGAAGGAGTAGGAAGGGGCGGAAAAAATGAGTATTGTAAATACAATTTCATTATGGGTAATCCCTTTTGTAATTGGTTTTATCCTTTTATATGGCACGATAAAGAAAGTACCAACCTATGAATCGTTCGTTGAGGGAGGAAAAGAAGGAATTCAAATTGCAATCTCCATTTTACCGTTTATGGTTGGAATGCTCGTATCTATTTCTATATTTCGAGCTTCAGGTGCATTAGATGCAATGATATCAGTAATGAAGCCGATGTTAGATTTAATTCATGTCCCAGCAGAAATTGTTCCACTAGCACTTATACGCCCTATTTCAGGATCTGCTGGTTTAAGTATTACGACCGATTTAATTGCCACATATGGGCCAGACTCGTTTATTGGAAGATTGGCTTCTACGATGCAAGGGAGTACGGATACGACTTTTTATATTTTAACAGTATACTTCGGAGCTGTTGGAATTAGAAAAATGGGAGATGCATTAAAAGTAGGACTTTTTGCCGATTTAATCGGGATTATTTGTTCAATTGTGTTTGTTTCTTTAATGTTTAAGTAAGGCGGCTATTCATTTTTTATGCTATTTCGCTTATAATACGTATACGACCACTATTAAGGTGTTGCTTAATAGTGGTTTTTTTATGCGGTATTTTTGACAAAATGATGAACTTTTATTGTGAGCAATATGAAGAATATGGACAATAATAAAAGGTAAAAACATGATTTGCCCTTTATATGTTTATTATCATCGCTATGTTGTTTAAGTAAGATGAAGCGAAAAGCCGTCAAGCGTATGCGGTTGCCAAGTCTTTCTAATGTAAGGTAAGATAAATTCGAGGTGAAAAAAAGAAATGGAACGATTACAAAAAGTGATTGCGCAAGCAGGTATTGCATCGAGAAGAAAGGCTGAGGAATTAATTCAGCAAGGAAAAGTAAAAGTGAATGGAAAAATAGTGAAGGAGTTAGGAACGAAAGTAACTCCTCAAGATAAAGTAGAAGTAAATAACATCCCTCTTGAAAAAGAAGAACCTGTTTATTTTTTACTATATAAACCAACTGGCGTAATTTCAAGTGTATCAGATGATAAAGGAAGAAGTGTTGTAACAGACTTTTTCCCTGAAATTAGACAACGTTTATTCCCAATCGGACGCTTAGATTATGATACGTCTGGCGTATTATTGATGACAAATGATGGGGAATTTGCAAATGTATTAATGCATCCGAGATATAAAGTTGAAAAAACATATGTTGCAAAAATTAAAGGGCCATTAACAGGTGAGAAAATTCGCATGTTAGAACGAGGTGTTGCATTAGAAGATGGGAAAACAGCACCAGCACAAGTGAAAATTATTTCTTGGGACAAGCGTAAAGAGACTGCGATTGTACAATTAACGATTCATGAAGGACGTAATCGTCAAGTACGCCGCATGTTTGAAGCGTTAGATTGTAAAGTAGTGAAACTAAAGCGTGAACGCTACGCCTTTTTAGAAGTGGGTAACTTGCGACCTGGTGATGCGAGAGAATTGTCACCACATGAGGTGAAACAATTACGTGCATTGGCTTCTACAAAGCCGCGCTAATCGATAGTGTGAAACTTTCACCAGTGGAATGCTCCGCTGGTGATTTATTAAAAAATACATATATTTATCACTCGTCGAAGAGAGGGGAGACAATATGAAAAAAAATCGCTTATTATTTCGCGTTATTATTCTGCTCATTTTAAGCGGTGCTGTAGGATTTACACTTTATCAAGGATTTTTTGCTGATAAAGAGAAAATGCAAATTGGAAAAGAAGCACCTAACTTTGTTGTGACAGATTTAGAAGGAAAGAAAATTGAACTGAAAGATTTAAAGGGAAAAGGTGTATTTTTAAACTTTTGGGGCACTTGGTGTAAACCGTGTGAGAAAGAAATGCCTTATATGAACGAATTATATCCAAAGTATAAAGAAAAAGGCGTTGAAATCATTGCGTTAGATGCAGATGAAACAGATATTGCTGTTAAGAACTTTGTGAAACAATATGATTTGAAATTCCCAGTTGCTATTGATAAAGGAACAAAAATCATAGGCACATATGGGGTAGGACCATTACCGACAAGCTTTTTGATTGATAAAGATGGAATAGTAGTCGAACAAATTATAGGTGAACAAACGAAAGAACAGTTAGAAGAATATTTAAAGAAAATTACTCCGTAATAAAGAAAGCCTTTACATATGAGGTGCATACTTATAGTGCCTCTGATTTAAAAATTCTGAGTATTGCGGTAACTTGAGGTTAGAATATACAATAGTACATATAGATATAGGGGCGGTGAGAGTGTTGAAAGAAATTAAGTGTGAATGTGGACATGTTAATCCAATAGGAACTGTTTTTTGTGAAGCATGTGGGAAACCATTTGAAAGTAATGAAAATATAAAACTATTGGATATGCGCTATGAGGGGAGTGCTCGGAGATCTCTCACACAAACAAAAACGATAGTCGATAAAATTTGGAGCTTTTTCTCTTCTGTAAAAGTGGGTGTCTGGCTCATTGTAATCACTTTAGCTGCATCAGCGATAGGAACTATTTTTCCGCAAGAAATGTACATAACTCCAGGGATTGCACCAGCTGAGTATTATAAGCAAGAATATGGGTTTTTAGGGCAATTATACTATCAATTAGGATTTAATAATTTATACGGTTCGTGGTGGTATATGATTTTAATTGCTTCAATAGGTATTTCACTGGTGATATGTAGCTTAGACCGTGTTATACCACTTTATAAAGCTTTAAAGAAGCAAGGGGTGAAAAGACACCCTAGCTTTTTAAAGAGACAAAGATTATACGGGACTGGTACACCACAAGATGGTGACTTGGAAAGAGTGCAAAAGAATTTAAAGAAAGCAAACTATAATGTGAAAGTGGAAGACGGTAACATTTTAGCTGAAAAGGGACGGTTTTCACGCTGGGGTCCATATGTGAATCATATCGGTCTCATTATCTTTTTATTCGGTGCAATGCTCCGTTTTTTACCGAGTATGTACGTAGACGAAGCGCTTTGGTTACGTGATGGTGAAACGAAAGAAATACCAGGAACGGATGGTCAATACTATTTAAAAAACGAGAAATTTATAAAGGAAGTTTATGATAAAAGTAAGGACAAGGAAGTTTTTGATGAAGCAATTGACCGTGTAGGTGATAAAATGATTGCGAAAAACTTCCAAACGAATGCTGTATTATATAAAGCGGTCGGCGAAAATATAGCAGGACAAAAACCGAAATTAGAAAAAGTAAAAGAAGCGGAAATTCGAGTGAATGAACCGCTGAAATTTGATCAATTTGCTGTATATCAAGTGGATTACAAAGAAAGTGAATTTAAAAGCATGTCATTCCATTTGCAAAACAAAGAAAATAATCAAAAGTGGGGACCGATTAAAGTAGATTTAACGAATCCTACAGAAAAATTTGATTTAGGAAATGGTTATTCTTTAGAACTATTAAGCTATTTCCCTGATTTTTATTTTGACGAGAATGGAAGACCAAATACGAGAACGAAATTACCAAACAACCCTGCATTTGTGTTTAAAATGTTTACGCCTGAAACACCAGATGGTGAAGTGAGTTTTGTTGGTATTCAGCAAAATATAGAACCAGATGGGAATAACAAATATAAAATGTCCTTTGCAGGTGTTGAAATGCAAAATGCAACAGCACTTACTGTAAGGAAAGATTTAACGCTTTGGATTCTCGGTATTGGAGGATTTATATTTATGGTTGGTGTCATTCAAGGGATGTATTGGAATCATCGCCGTATTTGGATACAACGCGTTAATGATGAATGGTGGATTGCAGGACATACGAATAAAAATTGGTTCGGTTTAAAGAAAGATATTGAAAGAGTACTAGAAGGTACAGCAATTCCACAGCCAAGCGATAAAGTAGTGGATAAAAAAATTAGTTAAGGTGGGGAAACGATATGGTGCAAATAAGTAGTAACTTTCTCTTTACCGCATTTATTTTATATTTAATTGCAACTCTATTTTTCGGGGGAGCAATTAAAGAAAAAGGTCATAAATGGGCAAATATAGGAATAACGATTACAATTTTAGGGTTTATTGCACAAACAGTATATTTTGTTACGAGATGGATTGCATCAGGACATGCACCAGTTAGTAACTTTTTTGAGTTCGGTACGTTTTTCGGCATGATGCTTGTCGGAGCATTTATTGTCATGTATTTTATGTATCGCGTAAGTATAATCGGACTCTTTGCATTACCAGTTGCGCTTTTATTAATTGCCTATGCAAGTATGTTTCCGAGGGAAATATCTCCGCTTATTCCTTCTTTGAAAAGTAATTGGTTACATATTCACGTGACGACTGCAGCAGCAGGACAAGCAATTTTAGCAATTAGTTTTATTACGGGTGTTATGTATTTATTGAAAAATGTAGATCAATCAACGAGAAGTAAACGTACATTTTGGTTAGAAACGGTAGTGTTCACACTTGTTTGTACAGTTGGTTTTATTGCAGTGACAACGGTATTTTCTAGTATGAAATATGAAGCGAAGTTTCAATGGATTGATAAAAATGAACAACAAGTGGAAATGAAGTACAATCTTCCGGCTTTAGTAGGACCGCACGAAGGAAAGTTATTGACAGAAAATAAATTAGAACCGACAGTTGAAGTTCCAGCGATTGTAAATGCGAAAAAATTAAATACTGTTATTTGGTCAGTGTTAGTTGGGACATTACTTTATATTGTATTAAGACTTGTTTTACGCAAACGAGTATCGGCAGCACTTCAGCCGTTAGTAAAGAATACAAATAGTGATTTACTGGATGAAATCGGATATCGTTCTATTGCAATTGGATTCCCAGTTTTCACATTAGGTGCATTAATTTTCGCCATGATTTGGGCACAAATAGCGTGGACGCGTTTTTGGGGCTGGGATCCAAAAGAGGTTTGGGCGCTTATTACTTGGCTCTTTTATGCGGCGGTATTACATTTACGCTTATCAAAAGGGTGGCACGGAGAGAAGTCAGCGTGGTTAGCGGTAATTGGTTTTGCAATCATTATGTTTAACTTTATTGTAGTAAACTTAATTATCGCGGGTTTACATTCATACGCATAGAGAAATAAAATAGGAGAGTGAATGTCACTTTCCTATTTTATTTTTGTCAACTTTTCTTCTTTTTTGAGAAAAACATGACAAAGTAGCGGTTGATTTTGTAAAATGATGTCGAGGACATTATGTACTGTTCAAAAAAAATACATAGTTTTGGAAAAAAAATGAACAAACTTTATTATTCTTGTGAAGCATAATATGGGAAGTGAAACATTTAGAAGATTGCTTAAATAAACGAGAATAGCGCAACATACTAGTGTAGAAGGGTAGGTGTAAACCGTTGTGGTAAAAGTACGCAACGGGTAGAAATGGAAAATGAATCAAGAATTTTAATTGTAGACGATGAGGATCGTATTCGTCGTTTGTTGAAAATGTATTTAGAAAGAGAACAATACACAATTGAAGAAGCGGACAATGGTGATACAGCTTTAGAAATGGCGTTACAAAATGATTACGATTTGATCCTATTAGATCTTATGATGCCAGGTAAAGATGGTATTGAAGTGTGTAAAGGGGTTCGTGAGAAGAAAGCGACGCCAATTATTATGTTGACGGCAAAAGGTGAAGAAGTAAACCGAGTACAAGGGTTTGAGGTAGGAACTGATGATTATATTGTGAAACCATTTAGCCCACGTGAAGTAGTGCTTCGTGTGAAAGCGGTCTTACGCCGTTCTGTACCAACAACGTTCTTTACACAAGATACAACGACAAAAGATGTTACTGTGTTCCCTCATTTAACAATTGATAATGATGCACACCGTGTTACAGCAGATGGTAATGAAGTAAACTTAACACCGAAAGAGTACGAATTACTATTATTCTTAGCGAAAGCGCCTGATAAGGTATTTGATCGTGAGCAATTGTTAAAAGAAGTATGGCAATATGAATTCTTTGGAGATTTACGTACAGTTGATACGCATGTAAAGCGTTTACGTGAGAAGTTAAGCAAAAAATCACCAGATGCTGCGAAGATGATTGTTACCGTTTGGGGCGTAGGTTACAAGTTTGAGGTTGTGAACGACTGATGCTTTGGAGAAGTGTAGTAGGGAAGTTATGGATGACCATATTACTTCTCGTTTCGTTTGTGCTTGGATTTGTTGCGATTTTACTTTCACAGTTTTTTAGAACATATTATGTTGATATGAGTGAAGCTAGGCTTCAAAAAGTTGCAACAAGTGTTTCAGAGTTAATTGAAGAAGGTGCCGATGTAAAAACGATTGAGAATATCGCGTACAAATTCTCTGATCCACTTTCAAGGATCATTATTGTAGAAGATGGTAAAGAAATATCTTCTTCGCCGAAACAAGAAGGATTAGTCACTCTTACAATGGATGATTTGAAAGAAGATAAAGAATTAGCGGCTGTTTTTATAGACAAAAAAGAAATTAAGAATAACATTAGAAAAGCCTCTAATAGTAGAAAGAATAAAAACACTGAAAATGATATTATGATTGTCGGAAAACCAATGCATTCAAAAAATCAAAGTGCAGTGTTCGTATACGAATCTTTACAAGTACCGATACAAGGTATGGAGAGAACGACTGATTTTATATTCTTATCAGCAGGGATAGCGATTATATTAACAACGTTCTTTGCATTCTTCTTATCTACTCGAATTACAGCACCACTCCGTAAAATGCGTGAGGTTGCTTTTGAGGTCGCGCGTGGGAAGTTTGATGCGAAGGCTCCTATGGTATCTCAGGACGAGATTGGTGAGCTTGCAACGGCCTTAAATCAAATGGGGAAACAGTTGAAGTTTAATATGAATGCCCTGCAGCAAGAAAAAGAACAGTTAGCTAGTATTTTAAGTAGTATGGCAGATGGGGTTATTACGTTAAATCAAGAAGGTGAAGTCGTTGTAATTAATCCGCCGGCTGAACATTTCTTACAAGTTTGGCAAGAGGAAAAGGAAGTCGAGCTCAGTAAAAAACTACCTTCTGAACTTGTTGAACTATTCCATCTCGTTGTAGAAAGCGAACAACAACAAGTGGTTGAAATTAATTTACAAAAAGGGAACTATGTAGTTCTTATGACTCCGCTGTACAACCAAACGAAAATTCGCGGTGCTGTAGCTGTATTACGTGATATGACGGAAGAACGCCGTCTTGAGAAGATGCGTCAAGACTTTATTGCGAACGTATCACATGAACTTCGTACACCGATGGTAATGCTTCAAGGGTATAGTGAAGCGATTTTAGATGATATTGTGCAAACGAAAGAAGAAATTAATGAGTTTGTTCAAATCATTTATGATGAATCCGTTCGTTTAGGTAAACTTGTAAATGAATTATTAGATTTAGCGCGTATGGAAAGTGGTAATGTAGAGTTACATATAGGTGAAGTTGATATTCATCCTTTCGTTGAAAAAATAGGTCGTAAATTCCAAGGGATTGCAAAGGACAAAGAAGTCGCATTAACGGTTGATTTCCAAAATCCAATTGAGCAATACCCGTTTGATGCAGATCGTATGGAACAAGTATTGACGAATTTAATTGATAACGCAATTCGTCATACGAATGCAGGCGGACATGTAACGCTTGTAATCGATACGAAAAATAATGGTCTTACTTTTGAAGTACAAGATTCGGGCGCTGGTATTCCAGAAGAAGATATTCCATTTTTATTTGATCGTTTCTACAAAGCTGATAAAGCAAGAACACGTGGGAAAAAAGGTGGAACAGGGCTCGGGCTTGCGATTGCAAAAAACATTGTGCAAGGCCATGATGGTAAAATTGCTGTTTCAAGTGTTGTTGGAGAGGGAACTACATTCTCTGTATATTTACCGAATCGTATAATTTAGATATACGTTTTTAAAGTTGATAATGAATAAAGTTCTACTGTTTTTTATTTTTTTGTAAAATCAATTAAATAAATAATAGTAGAACTTTTTTTCTATCTCAGTCGAATGAAGAATAATAAGAGGGGTGTCGTGAAGTGATGAAATTATACACGAAAACAGGAGATAAAGGGACAACAAGTGTAATAGGCGGTAGAGTGGATAAAGATAATATCCGAGTTGAAGCATATGGCACGATAGATGAGGCGAATTCTCATATTGGATATGCAATGACTAAGCTACAAGGCGGGTCTTTTGGAGATATTTACAATGAACTTGAAAATATTCAACATGAACTATTTGATTGCGGGGGAGACTTGGCGATAGTAGAGGGGAAAATACCTTATAAAGTAACGATCAAAATGGTTGAAAGCTTAGAAAGAAGGATTGATTCGTATATAGAAGAAGCACCGCCATTAGAGCGTTTTATTTTACCGGGTGGAAGCGAGTCGGCAGCTGCTATTCATATTGCACGTACAGTTGTAAGGCGAGCAGAACGATGTGTAGTGTCCTTGCAAAAAGAAGGGGAAATAAATGAAGTTGTTCTAAAGTATGTAAATAGATTATCTGATTATTTGTTTGCGGTAGCTAGAGTAATAAACGCTCGATTACAAGTAAAAGATGTGGAGTATAATCGCAGTGCAATCGTTTTTCGTGATAAAAACGAGAAGGAAGTGGAGTGATTCACTTTCTTTTTTTGTATACTTTTTTCTGTAATATACCAAAATAAGAGAAGGTATGGTGTTAATTAGAAAACGGAGGATGTATATGAAAGTGTTAAAATATGGCGTCATGTTATTGATGGTATTGTTTTTATCTCAATTACATGTGTACGCAGAGGGAAATGAATGGACATGGCCTGTTGAAGGGCAGATAAGTGATTATTTTGGGACAAGGCATGGAAAACACTACGGTATAGATATAGCGGCACCGATTGGCACGCCTGTGGCAGCTATTCAAGAAGGTAAGGTAACAAAGTCTTATTATTCAAGTAGTTATGGAAACGTTGTATTTATTAAACATGGAGAATATGAGGCCGTGTATGCGCATTTAAATAAGAGATATGTAGTTCAAGGGGATTATATTTCAAAAGGAGAAATAATTGGAGAAGTAGGAAATACAGGAGAATCGAGAGGTGCACACTTACATTTAGAAGTTCATCAAGGAAGATGGACGATGGCGAAAAAGAATGCGATGAATCCATTGCTTGTTCTAAATGAACAGAGAAATGAAGTTGTTTCCTCATCCTTATATGTCGTCCAAAAAGGGGACACTTTAGTTAGTATTGCACGGAAATTTAGTATGTCAGTTAAGGAAGTTAAAGATAAAAATGGACTGCAGCAAGATCGAATTTATCCAAATCAACAATTATACGTAAAGTAAAAAAAGAGCTAGTTTAACTAGCTCTTTTTTTACCAAAAAATAAAGACACATATAAATCCAGAAATAGCTAAGTAGCTATATAAGTAAAATACTTTCGTTCTTGTTTTTTCGTTCGTTCGAAATAGTACAATAGTTGGTTCAATTAAACCGATTGTCAAACAAAGTAAACCAAGAAGCATACAACCGATTGAAATGGAGTACAGGGCGATTTGTGGCGCTTGAAATGGAATCATCCATTTTAATAAAAATGCAATAAGTGCAGTGTAGCAAATGCTGCCGATGTATTTATTCAACGGTGCATTAGAACGGAACCCTGGAAGTTTTTTCAAGAAAGAACGGGAAACAACTTCAGTTTGTAAAGATGTGTGCTCTTCAATTATTTTTTGAGCTTCTTTTCCTTTTTGGAAAAGGGATAGTATCCAGTTTCGCTCACCTTGAAAAATAAATTGAGAAGTTGTCAAATAATGATCCACCTTCACTTTATTCCAACTCTTCCACGGGTGACGCTCACACAGCTTTAATTTACTCTCTGTTTTTTTATCATACTGATAAATACTGATGCCATCTTCATCGAAAGCAGCATAGTATGTCTCGCTTGAGAATGTGCCTAAATCAATTGGACAGTAGAAAAGTAATTCTTTTTTTAAGTAAAAGTATTCTTTTCTTAAGTTTTTTTTCATTGTTTCTCGAATAGAGTGTCTCTTTTCTTTTTTCATGACATTTCCTCCATAATCCAGAAAATGTTCTTATCTTAACAATTCAACATCTTATCACTTTTCATTATATATGACTAGGGGATTCATAGGGGAAATGCCGAATACTAAAAAATCTGGGGTGTATTGTAAAATATAGTGATTGGTTTTGATTATATAAAATTAATAACTTATTTTTAATAAGTTACACTTTTTTTGTTCACAATACGATTATGTTGTTGTATAATAAAGTGGAAAATAGAATATCGGTCTATCTTCGGGGCAGGGTGAAAATCCCGACCGGCGGTGATGAACAGTATGTAATTTTGTTCTAAGCCCGCGAGCCGTTAAGGCAGGATTTGGTGTGATTCCAAAGCCGACAGTATAGTCTGGATGGGAGAAGATGGAGGTTCAAGCGTTCAAAAAAGATATGGATTTGAACGTCTGTTTGATGTGCCTTAAATTCTCCCTTTGTGTAAAACACAAAGGGTTTTTTCGTTCTATGAAAAAGTAGGCATAGCAGAACCTTTCCACTTTCCATGAGAAGATCGATGGAAAAGGAGAGAGAAAGATGAAACAAAAAAACAGTGTAGTGCAGATGGTGAGTGTAGCGATGCTAAGTAGTATTGCATATTTACTGATGATGTTGGATTTCCCGTTTCCAGGGCTTCCGCCATTTTTAAAAATTGATTTTAGTGATGTACCAGCTCTAATTGCAGCAATTATTTTCGGGCCAGTTGCAGGGATAATTGTAGAGGCGATAAAGAATATTTTACATTACGGAATTCAAGGGAGTTTAACGGGAGTGCCAGTTGGAGAAATTGCTAACTTTATTGCAGGGTGTTTATTTATTGGACCGGCAGCTTTCTTATTTAGAAAGTATCGTACTGTTAAGAGTTTAACGACAGGATTAATGCTAGGGACAATTACAATGGCGCTCATTATGAGTGTATTAAATTACATCATTATATTCCCAGCTTACACTTGGTTTTTAAATTCACCAGCTATGTCTAGCGAGGCTATAAGAACAACGGTTGTAACGGCAATCTTACCATTTAATTTGATTAAAGGAATTGTTGTGACAATTGTATTTGTAGCGTTATTCTCACGCCTGAAAGTATGGGTGTTTGCAAAAATGAAAAATGCATAAAATATAAAATAAAACCATTAGTAGTATGGAACTACTAGTGGTTTTTTATTAAGTAGAATGAAAATAGAAAACAAAAAATATCCCTCATATTAATGAGGGATATTTTTTGAAGTTAATAAAAGACTATTCGAATTTTAAAGAGTCGCCATCAAATGATTCATCAGCAACTTTAATTGAGTCAGTTGGACAACCTTCGAATGCATCCATCATATCTTCAATCAATACATCTGGAATTTCAACGATACCTTGGTTATCGTCTAACGTTACAAATGCAATACCTTCATCATCATAATCATAAATGTCTGGTGCAGCAGCGCCGCAAGCACCACATGCGATACAAGTATCTTTATCAACGATTGTATATTTTGCCATCTTTTTTCCCTCCTGATAATATGTATGTGAAAAGCTCGCCATAAAAATTATAACCTTATTGTAAAACGGTTTTTAAAACTTTTCAACATAAAATTATAATGATAATCCTTATCAATTAGAGTGTCAACTAATTTTTGCATTATGTCATAAGATTTTCAAAATACGTAAATGTTATTTCGTTTGGTACAATATACTATATACAAGTACATAGTGCCGATATGATAAGTTTAATGAGTAACATAGAATGGTGCAATCATACTAAAAAGTAATTAAGCTAGATTGAAAGGTGGAAGCGGTAATGCAACTACAATATACTTTATTGTATTGTTTAAAACAATTGAATGGTGAAAGGACCGTTTCTTCTATTTATTATTTATTAAAAGGAAAACGATCTTCGCAAACGTTACAAGATGGAAATATGTTCCGAATTTCATTTTTGTTTGGAATATATAAATCGTTAAATAGAACAGACTATGATCGGGAAGTTGCAAAGTTGTTGCAAGTAGATTTGATTCGAGAAATACATGAAAATACATATTTGTTAACATCTAAAGGTAAAATGCAGTTACATACATGGGAGGAAGTGTATGCTTTTCCCGCGCATTTACATGGTTTACACTATGGTGAATTAGGTGAAACATTTTGGAAACGATTATCATTAATTATTCAAACTATATCTAATTTACAACAGAATAACACGAAGTTTATTCCCATTCAACAAGATACAGAAATAATGATGTGGGTAAAACGTTTTTTAACAGGTATACCATATAGGCGAAGTGAATTGGCTAAAAGATTATGGAAAGAAATACATAATCTTTTAGGAAAAGGTGATGTGGTAGAAGCGACGATTGTAACATATAGATTAACAGGATATGAACGTATCGGTTGTACATTGCAGCAATTAGCGGAAATTACGAAACAAGATATATTCCGGGTGTATTTTTTATTTTGGGGTACAATTCACTTCTTTATACAAGAAGTTCGCGATAAAGAAAATGAATTTCCTCTATTAGCTGAGATTATCTCTTATCCAAATGAGAGAGCTGAATTATTTAGTTTATCAACGAAAAAAACATATAATTTTTGGAGACAAGGACGCTCTTTAGATGAAATAGCGACAATTAGAAATTTAAAGGTTGCAACGATAGAAGATCATTTTGTTGAAATTGCTTTGCGGGAAAAAGAGTTTTCAATCGAGATGTTTATGGAAAAAGACAAAATAGATAAAGTGACAAAAGTAATTGAGGCATTACAAACACGTAAGTTGCGTGAGTTGAAACAAGCGGTTGGAGAGGGTATCTCTTATTTTGAAGTTCGTCTTGTATTGGCGCGGATGGAGGGTATAAATGAAGCTTGAGGAATATTTATATAGATGGTTTGGATATTCTGAATTTCGTCCAGGACAAAAAGGGGTAATTACAGATTTGTTAGAAGGAAAAGATGTTATAGCAATGCTCCCGACTGGAAGAGGGAAGTCTATGTGCTATCAACTTCCTGGGTTAATGCAAGAAGGAACCGTGCTTGTTGTATCACCATTATTATCTTTGATGGAAGATCAGGTTACACAATTAAAGTATGTTGTGAAAAACCGAGTAATAGCATTTAATAGTTTTCGGACAATACATGAAAAAAGAGAAGCGATGAAAAAATTAGCTTCATATAAATTTATTTTTGTTTCACCAGAGATGTTGCAGTCGGAAGTGTTAATAAGAGAATTGAAGAAAGTTCATATTTCATTGTTTGTTGTGGATGAGGCTCATTGTATTTCACAATGGGGTTATGATTTTAGACCAGACTATAAAAAACTAAATGTAGTCATTGAGAATATCGGGTCTCCTACGGTGCTAGCATTAACGGCAACAGCGACAAAAGATGTACTCCGGGATATAGCAGAAAGTTTAGATTTGAAGAAAGTGACGCAGCATGTATACTCTATTGATCGTCCAAATATCGCAATGGAAGTACAATTTGTGGAGACGATAGAAGAGAAGAAAGAAGCGCTTTTGGACCAGGTGATGTATTTACAAGGGCCAGGGATTGT
This sequence comes from Bacillus sp. IBL03825, assembly GCF_024712505.1. Lineage (NCBI taxonomy): Bacteria > Bacillati > Bacillota > Bacilli > Caryophanales > Bacillaceae > Bacillus > Bacillus sp. IBL03825. The sequence goes on from NZ_JAMXKE010000001.1 coordinate 1,443,877, forward strand.
ATATTGTTCAAGCAGAGCGTGGACAGAACGTTTAACGGAATATTTAAGAGGAAAAGGCGTGACTGGTGTCGCTTTTTATCATGGTGGTATGGAACATGAAGAGCGTATGTTAATTCAACAGCAGTTTATGAATGACCAGTTGCAGCTTGTAATATGTACAAGTGCTTTTGGTATGGGAGTAAATAAGTCGAATACGAGCTATATTATTCATTTTCATTATCCGACTAATGTAGCTTCCTATTTACAAGAAATCGGAAGAGCTGGAAGAGACGGTGAACCGAGTATAGCTATCTTACTATGTAGTCCGTTAGATCACGATTTACCAATTTCAATAATTGAAGATGAATTGCCAAGTCAGTCGCAAATACAATTTTTATTCTCTTTACTACAAGAAAGAATGTTTCCAACGAAAGAATTACCAATAGAAGAGGTAGAAGAAATTTGTTATAATGCAGCAAGATTTAATGAACAGTATTGGCGTTTCATCCGCTATCATCTCGAACAGCTTGGAATCATACAACAGCGAAAATTAAAATTAGAGAGCTTGTCAGATGAAATTATGAACAGATTAATAGCTGAAGTAGAAATAAGGCTACGTAATAAATATAGTGAGCTAGAAAACATGAAATCGTGGATACAAGTGAAAGAATGTAGGCGTGAATATTTGTTGCAACAGTTCGGTTATAGAAAAGAGAACGAGTTGAAAAATTGCTGTGACTATTGTGGTATTACAAAAACAGATTATAAAAAAAGACAAGCGCAACAATCGGATTTCGACTATAATTGGGAAACAGAGTTACAAAAGCTTTTCGGTCTAGAAAAGATGGGGGAATGATGAACATTCAAAGGCATAATATTGAAGATATGAGTCCGAAAGAAATAAGGCTGAATCTGTATATCACACAGTTCATTATTATCGGTATCGGTTGTTTACTAGCATATATATTATTCCGAGATATAAAATCGGTGTATAGTCTGTGGAAGTGGGAACCGGTGTCTATACTTATAATAGGTGGCTTGTTGGCGATTGGTATTGTGTTATTAGATTATGTTGCAATGCGAGTATTTCCAGAGTCTTGGTTTGATGATGGTGGTATTAACGATAAGATGTTTCAAGGAATGTCAGTTATGCACCTACTCGTTATTACGTTCATTATCGGCTTTGCAGAAGAATTTTTATTTAGAGGTGTAGTGCAGACGCACTTTGGAATTGTAATAGCCAGTTTAGTATTTGCAGTGTTACATATTCGGTATATAACAAAGCCATTTTTGTTTTGTTTCGTCTGTTTCATTAGTTTTGTCTTTGGTTATGTATTTGAATGGACAGGGAATTTGTTTATAACAATCTTTGCACACTTTCTTGTTGATTTTATAATGGGACTCCAATTAAGAAAATAAATGGAAGGTGGTGGTGAACAACATGAGAAAACGAATTCCTGATTTCGAAGAGGAATTAGAAGTTGAGCGAGTGGAAGAAAAAGAAAGTTTACCGCCGCGTAGTGAAATTCATAGAAATAAAGAGAAAAAAGAAAAGTTTAAAATGAATCATATTTTCGTCCGAGTTTTAACATTTCTATTCATATTACTACCAATTAGTATCTTATGGTATACAGATAAATATATTCAGGTGAAAAGTGATGGTAATAACGCTGGGAAAAGTGCGTTTGAGGTCATTTTCTTTGATTCAGCTAAATCTGATTCTGAGGCAACATCTGAGAAAGTAGTAACGCATACAGTGAAAGAAGGAGAAACTTTAGAAAGTATAGCGAAGCAATATTTTTCAGATGAAACTGGGATTGAAGTGATTAAAAAGTATAATGATTTACAAGAAGATGAAGTGAATGTAGGTCAAGAAATAAAAATTCCGATAAAAGATAAGTCCGCAAAGCAGGATAGCTAGTAACATACCTACTATAAAAACGGAGGATTATCTTTATGAGGAAGGGAGTAAAAAATATATGATATGGATTATCTTATTAAGTGCTCTCATATGTATTGGTATTATATTTCTTCTTGTAATGTATACAGAAGCGATGCGTAATACTGTGTTAGAACATACTTTACTTTTTGAAGAATTTCCGAAAAGTTTTCAAAAAGTAAAGGTGTTTTTTATTTCTGATATTCATAGAAGGGTCATTTCAAGTTCATTAATTGAACAAGTAAAAGGAAAAGTAGACCTTGTAATTATTGGCGGTGATTTAGCGGAAAGAGGCGTCCCTTTATCGAAAATTTCTGCAAATATACAAAAGTTAAGAGCGATAGCTCCTGTATATTTTGTATGGGGAAATAATGATTATGAGATTGAATATCATGAATTAGATGCTTTGTTATTAGAAAATAATGTGAAAGTTTTAGATAATACAAGAGTTGTATTTGAGTCTGAACTAGGAGAAAAAATTTGTTTACTCGGTATAGATGATGTTGGTTTGAAGCGTGATCGTTTAGATTTAGCGTTGGCTGATTGCAAAGAAGATGGTTTTCGCATATTAATTAGCCACAACCCTGATATAATAAATAAAATGTCTGGAAAAGAACAAATTTCACTTGTGTTAAGTGGACATACACATGGAGGACAGATTCGATTATTCCCATCTAAAAAATATTTAAAAGGTGGCGTATATAAGCATTCAAATATGACTCTTTTTGTTAGTAATGGGTATGGAACAACGTTGATTCCACTTCGCTTCCGAGCACCTGCTCAAACACATATTATTACGTTATGCGGAGGGAAATGATGCCAACTCTAAACGGGAAATATAACATAAAAGCTGTTTCGAATATAATTGGAATTCAGCCGAGTACGCTTCGTGCATGGGAAAGACGATATCAAATTATTGCCCCAAAGCGGAATCATGCGGGGCATCGATTATATACAGAAGAACATATTCAAATTTTGAAATGGTTAATGGACAAGGTTTCTTCCGGCATGATGATTGGACAAGCAGTTCAATTATTAGAAGAGAATCGTTTGCAGAGTAATGTTCAAAAAGAAATACATTACGATAGAGAAGTTGTTTTAGTGGACGATTTACTGCAAGCTTTGTTAAAATTTGATGAAATTACAACTTCTGCATTGTTAAACGAGGCTTTCAGTATTTATGCAACAGAAAAAGTCATAGCAAGTATTGTTCTTCAAGTGTCAAATAAATTGTTAACGTTAAAAAATAATAATGAAGTTACAATGGTGCAATTCCAATATGTCGTATCATTTTTACAAACTCGTCTAGGAATGGTGTATCATAATGCATCATCATTTTCTTCTATACACAAAGTTGTCGTGTTAGAAAATAATATGTTGAAAGGGTTTGTTTTCTCAACGTATTTACGCTTAAAAGGATATGAGGCGATATATATTAGGTCAAGATTAGTGGAAGATGGTATTTTGTTAGCTGTTGAGCAAATACAACCTACATATGTAGTAGTCTCTTTTAATGAGGAACGAGAACTTAAGAACGCGATGAAAGACATGAATTTGTTGCAAGAAAAAAGTGAGAAACTTTCTGTTGGATTTATAGGAGAAATAGGTGCTCGAGATCAGTTGAACATTCAAACATGCCTAATTGGTGATACGAAAGAAGAATGGGATGATTGGTTAAAAATGTTAGAATAGTTGTTCGAAAAGAACCATCTATTTTCTATTTCATATAATAAAAATTATATTCATTGGTTACGTAGGGAGGGTATGAGATGAGGCTGGAACGATTAAATTACAATAAGATAAAAATTTTCTTAACATTTGATGATTTATCTGAACGAGGGTTAACAAAAGAAGATTTGTGGAGAAATGCACCGAAAGTACAGCAATTATTTCGTGATATGATGCAAGAAGCAAATAAGGAACTAGGGTTTGAAGCGGATGGCCCGATTGCAGTTGAAGTATTTTCTCTACAAGCGCAAGGAATGGTCGTAATTGTAACGAAAGAACATCAAGATGTGGATACAGATGATGAGTTCCGTGACGAGTTTATTGAAATGCAAGTGACTCTAGATGAAAGCGAGCATATACTTTATGAGTTTGCTACACTAGATGACGTAATTAACCTGTCGAATCGTTTATATAACCTTGATGTAACTGGCGGAAAACTATATACGTGGGATGGGCGTTTCTATCTTTGGATGGAAGAAGAGGAGCAAGTTCAATTACTGAAGGCAGATTTTATAGCTATTTTAGCGGAATATGGTAATCCGTCTACAGCAACTATTTATCGTCTAATGGAGTATGGTAAAGAATTAATGGCTTCTCAAGCAATTGAACAAATACACAATTACTTTGTGAAAAAACAAAACCTTAGCTAATATAACAAAGCTAAGGTTTTGTTTTTTATTTGGAGAAACCTAAAATGTTGGTCTGAAAATGTCAAAACGATTAATGGTATAGCGGGAATCATAAATATTTGGGTGCTCTTTACTATACTTAAAAATATCTTCTTAAGTTGTTATATATAAGTAAAATAAAAAATATTTAAATATTTAAGTATTTTACTTTTCTAAAAGCGATAAAAGGACTATAATGATAGTGAAAACGCTTGCAACAGGAAATAGTTTGTATATATTTGTTAGCGTTTTCTATTGCATTCCAAATTTAACGGTGTATACTAGGCAATGAAGGTTTACTAAACAAGTGAAATTACAGGGGGTTTACTTACTATGGTAGCCGAAAAGGGAACTCAAACAAAAACACAACAACAAAGGGAACAACATTTTGAACTATTGAATTCGACACAAATTGTTATTAGTGAAGCATTAGAAAAATTGGGTTATCCAAACGAAGTATATGAATTATTAAAAGAACCAATTCGTATGATGACAGTGAAAATACCAGTTCGTATGGATGACGGGACTGTTAAAATATTTACAGGATATCGTGCACAACATAATGATGCTGTTGGTCCAACGAAAGGTGGAATTCGCTTCCATCCGAATGTAACAGAAAATGAAGTGAAAGCACTTTCAATTTGGATGAGTTTAAAATGTGGTATTGTTGATTTACCATACGGTGGAGGTAAAGGTGGAATTATCTGTGACCCACGTGAAATGTCATTCCGTGAGTTAGAAAGATTAAGCCGCGGTTATGTACGAGCAATTAGCCAAATCGTAGGACCGACGAAAGATATTCCAGCTCCAGATGTATTCACAAACTCTCAAATCATGGCATGGATGATGGATGAATATAGCCGTATTGATGAATTTAATTCACCAGGATTTATTACAGGTAAGCCACTTGTATTAGGTGGATCACATGGACGTGAAACAGCAACGGCGAAAGGTGTAACAATTTGTATTCGCGAAGCTGCAAAAAAACGCGACATTGATATTAAAGGTGCACGCGTTGTTGTTCAAGGATTCGGTAATGCTGGTAGCTTCTTAGCTAAATTTATGCATGATGCAGGCGCGAAAGTTATTGCAATCTCGGATGCTTACGGTGCATTGCATGATCCAAACGGATTAGATATTGATTATTTATTAGACCGTCGTGATAGCTTCGGTACAGTAACAAAACTATTTAATAATACAATTTCAAACAAAGAATTGTTAGAACTGGATTGCGACATTTTAGTTCCAGCTGCAATTGAGAACCAAATTACAGAAGAAAATGCTAATAATATTAAAGCGAAAATCGTTGTTGAAGCTGCAAATGGTCCAACAACATTAGAAGCAACTAAAATTTTAACAGATCGCGGAATTTTACTTGTTCCAGACGTATTAGCAAGTGCTGGCGGTGTGACAGTATCTTACTTTGAGTGGGTACAAAATAACCAAGGTTACTACTGGACTGAAGAAGAAGTAGAACAACGTTTAGAAAAAGTAATGGTAAGATCATTTGATTCTATTTATGAAACAGCACAAGTTCGTAAAGTGAACATGCGCTTAGCTGCGTATATGGTCGGTGTTCGTAAAATGGCTGAAGCAAGTCGCTTCAGAGGTTGGGTATAATATTATATCGTGAGAAAACGTGATTCCTTTCGAGGGAATCACGTTTTTTTGTTGAAGTATTAGTGTGAGGTGTTGTATATGGAAAATGAAATGATGGAACGAGTAGAACAATTAGAAGAAAAGGTTAAGAGGTTAGAGGGAGAACTCTCAAGAACGATGAAAGGCCGAAAAACAAGTAACGTTCGGATGTTCGGAGAAGGACTACTGTTTTTAATATTTGGTGCAGTTGTAGTAGGGCCGATTATCGCTTTTGTAATCTCGATTCTTACTTGGATTGTTGAAAAATAAAATAAAAACAAAAAAGAACGCTTGTTCTGCACGAACAAACGTGCTATACTTTCCTTAGATAAACAAAACGGAAATGATTTTAAGGAGAGATAAATGATGAAAATGACAGTAGACCAAAGATTTATGATGCCAGCAGATGTTGTAGAACGAGTGGAAGTATTAAGAAACAAACAAAGTAAGCGCGGCACATTATTACAATCTGTAAATAAATTTTTCGGTTTAGATACGAAAGAAGATTGTGTTTGGTTTTACGGTTTTTATGGAGTTGCTGTAAGTATTTTATTATTTATGGTGTTCACATCAAATATTTTCGATTTTCTCTTCGCGTAAGAAATATGCGATAAGGACATTGCTACCGAATACATATATAAAGAAGTAAGGTAATCTTCTGAAGTGGGAGTTGGTAGTAATGGCGATGTTTCCTATAGAGCGTAACTATATTGGGTATGGAAGTTCACGACCGGGAATTCCTCTTTCTAAAGTAAGGTTTATTGTAAGTCATGATACGGGGAACCCTGGTAGCAATGCGATAGGGAATCGGGATTATTTTAATGAAATACAACCGAAAGCTTCGGCACATACATTTATAGATGATAAAACAATATTGGAAATTGTTCCTATAAATGAAGTTGCCTATCACGTTCGATATGGTGTGCCGACAGATAATGACTTATATGGTTATGATGCCAATAAGGCTGCCATTGGAGTGGAACTTTGTTATGGCGGTGATGTTAACTTTTGGGAAGCATATACCCGTTTTACGTGGTATCATGCGTATTTATGTCAAAACTTCGGCTTGAATCCGAAGAAAGATATCGTATCACATAAAACACTTGACCCAGCTAGAAAGATTGATCCTGAAAATGTATTAGGGAAACAAGGTATTAAATTTCAGCAGTTTTTAGCAGATGTCTATCGGATGTACGTTTCGTTTAGATGACAAATATATGAAAAATGAATACAATAAAGATAGGTGCCTACTGCTGTAAGTAGGTTTTTTCTTGTTTTTATAAATAGCGTATTGGTAGAAGACTAGGAGTGAGCTGAGTATGCAGAAAGAAACAGCTATCATAATTGGAGGCGGTCCGTGCGGATTAGCAGCAGCAATTTCGTTGCAAAAGGTAGGGATAAATCCGTTAGTAATTGAAAAAGGAAACATTGTAAATGCGATTTATAATTATCCAACTCATCAAACATTTTTCTCTTCTAGTGAAAAATTAGAAATTGGTGATGTAGCTTTTATTACAGAAAATCGTAAGCCAGTTCGAAATCAAGCGCTTGCGTATTATCGTGAAGTAGTAAAGCGTAAATCTGTACGTGTAAATGCTTTTGAGCGAGTGGAGAAAGTACAAAAAGATGGAGAAGTTTTTCATGTTGAGACAACAAAGCGTGACGGAAGTAAAGAAATATATATAGCGAAATATGTTGTTGTAGCAACTGGATATTATGACAATCCAAATTATATGAATGTTCCTGGCGAGGAACTGAAGAAAGTAGCTCACTATTTTAAAGAGGGACATCCTTATTTTGATCGAGATGTAGTAGTTATAGGTGGGAAAAACTCGAGTATAGATGCCGCGTTAGAACTTGTTAAAACCGGTGCGCGTGTAACGGTTTTATATCGCGGAAGTGAGTATTCACCAAGCATTAAGCCGTGGATTTTGCCGGAGTTTGAGGCGTTAGTACGAAGCGGCACAATTCAAATGCATTTCAGGGCTCACGTGAAAGAAATTACTGAACATACAGTAACGTTTACAGTCGATGATGAGGCATATACAATCCAAAATGATTTTGTATTTGCGATGACTGGTTACCATCCTGATCATAGTTTCTTAACGAAGATGGGTGTTCGGATTGATGAAGAAACAGGACGTCCGATTTATGCAGAGGATACAATGGAAACGAACGCTGAAAATATTTTCATTGCAGGTGTAATTGCTGCTGGAAATAATGCAAATGAAATATTTATTGAGAACGGTCGATTTCATGGGGATGCGATTGCGCAAACCATTGCGTCAAGGGAAATATAAAAAGAAGCTGTCGAAATAAACTTCGACAGCTTCTTTTTAATTGTGCATAAACATATTTTGGATTGTTTCATGAGAATTTGTATTCTCTAATGCAACTAATAATTTAATACGTGCTTTTTGAGCATTTAAACCGTATGTGAATACAATACCCATATCTTTTAATTGTTTGCCGCCACCTTCATATGAATATACATCTTGCACGATGCCATTGAAACAGCGAGAAACTAATACGACAGGAATTCCTTTGTCGATTAATCGTTCTAGACTAGGAAGTGTTCTTGGAGGTAAATTACCTTGTCCAAGTGCTTCAATAACAATCCCATCTACTGGAAGGTTTTCAATTGCTCCTAACAATGTATCGTCCATACCAGCGTATGCTTTTAGAACAACTACGTTTTTAGAAACCTTATTTACTGAATATGTTTCATGGTGTACTAAAGCGTGATGGAATACAACGCCGCGCTTTGTTACCATACCAATTGGTCCATACTGTGGACTCTGGAATGTTGCCACGTTACTTGTATGTGTTTTCGTTACATTTGTAGCGCAATGGATTTCGTCGTTTAATACGACTAAAACACCTTTTTCAGCAGCTTCACTACAGCTAGCTACTTTTACAGCCGATAAGAAGTTATATAGACCATCAGCACCTAATTCATTACTAGAACGCATTGCACCTGTTACAACGATTGGAATAGTTGCTTGCACTGTTAAATCTAAGAAATAGGCTGTTTCTTCTAATGTATCCGTACCATGCGTAATGACTACGCCATGAATGTTGTCTTGTTTTACTCTTTCATCAATGATGACTTGTAATTGTAACATTTCGCTCGGTGTCATATGAGGAGATGGTAGATGGAACACGTCTTCAACGATTAAATCAACATCGCCTTCTAAATCAGGAATAAATTTTAAAAGAGGATTTTTTTCACCTGGTTGTACGACCCCAGTTTCTTTATCTTCCTCCATTGCAATTGTTCCACCTGTGTGTAAAACTAGGATTCTTTTCAATGCTTATACCCCTTTCAAGTTGAAAAATACATTTAGAACATAACATGTTTTGAGTAAATTCGACAATGGAAATGTATAAAAGTATGCCTCGAAAATGACAATAAAGTTAGCTGCTATATATACGATGTATAAAATCACGAAACGAAATGTGTAAATGTAGGATAGGAGGGAGCAATTACATTGAAAAAGATGGAGAAAATTTTTATTCGTATATTAGTAATACAATTCATTTGTCTTTCTGTTGTGCAATTGTTATTTATACATAAGTCATCAGTGAAATATTTATCTAAAATTGTTTATTATGAAGGTGTCATGGTAAAAAACAAAGCAGAAATCTTACAGGTGAATAGGTAGTTTTCATTTTCTTCTATGGAGGATTATGCTACAATAATTGAGGATTTAATGACGTGAAGCAAATGAGAAGAAGCAGGAGAATACCTGCTTTTCGTTTTGTTTTATAAGTGAAAAAATGAGGTGTTACAATGGATAAACGAATTTCAATTGCTATAGATGGTCCAGCAGCTGCTGGAAAAAGTACGGTTGCAAAAGTTGTGGCAAAGAAACTTTCTTACGTTTATATTGATACAGGCGCAATGTACCGCACGATTACATATGCAGCCCTTGAACAAAAAGTGGACATTGAAAATGAAGAGAAGTTAATGGAAGTTGTAAAGAATGTAAATATTGAGTTTCAGCAAGGAGAAAATACACAACTTGTATTTTTAAATGGACAAGATGTTTCTGAAGTAATTCGTACACCTGAGGTGACGAATCGAGTATCTATTGTGGCGAAACATCGCCTTGTTCGTGAAGAAATGGTACGTCGTCAACAAGAGTTAGCGGAAAAAGGCGGCGTTGTAATGGATGGCCGTGATATTGGTACACATGTGTTACCAGATGCTGAAGTGAAGATCTTTATGCTTGCTTCTGTTGAAGAAAGAGCAGAAAGAAGACATTTAGAAAATATAAATAAAGGTTTCGATTCTAATTTAGAGCAGTTAAAAAAAGAAATTGCTCAGCGTGATAAATTAGATTCAGAACGCGAAGTTTCTCCTCTAAAGAAAGCTGATGATGCATTGGAATTAGATACAACTTCTTTATCAATTGAAGAAGTTGTCCAAAAAATTATGAGTATTGTTTCAGGAGTGTTTGCGAAATAAAGAAAGGGGATAACCTCTTTCTTTTTTGTTTATATAGCAATGTAAAGGATGCGTGAATTGTGAGTCTCTTTCCTTGACAAATGATCGGATTTGTAAGAAGTTAGTAAAAGAAGGATAAAACTTTCAGAATATATTCGCTATTATATTTCAAAACATACTTTCTTCAAGATGATTTTGCTGTATACTATTTATATAGGTTTAATATATTTTCTAGTGAAATGTATGAAAACTGAGTATGTGATGATAAATTCTTAAACATGCAAATGAAAACATATGTTTTCATTTCGTATATACATAAAAATGCTTTGTCAATTCTGTAGGGAGGTATTTCCATGGTAGAGAAAATGAATGAAGAAGTTATGGATTCAAAAGAATTACAAGTTGGTGACGTTGTTACAGGTTCTGTAACGAAAGTTGAAGAGAAACAAGTGCTTGTAAATGTTGGATACAAAACAGATGGCGTAATTCCAATTAGTGAATTAGCTAACGTTCATATTGAAAAAGCAAGCGATGTTGTAGAATTAGATCAAATACTAGAATTGAAAATTATTAAATTAGAAGAAGATGATCTTGTCTTATCTAAACGTGCTGTTGATGCAGAAAAAGCATGGGTAGAATTACAAGAGAAATTTACTTCTGGTCATGTGTTTGATGTTACTGTAAAAGATATCGTGAATGGTGGATTAGTTGTGGACCTTGGTGTTCGTGGTTTTATCCCAGCTTCACTTGTAGAAGTACATTATGTAGAAGATTTTACTGACTATAAAGGCAAAACATTAGCCGTGAAAATTGTTGAATTAGACCGCGAAAAAAATCGTGTAATCCTTTCGCATAAAGCAGTAGTAGAATTAGAACTAGATTCTAAGAAAAAAGAAGCGATTTCTTCATTAAAAGAAGGAGACGTTGTTGAAGGAACAGTGCAACGATTAACGGATTTTGGTGCTTTCGTTAACGTTGGTGGTGTGGACGGTTTAGTTCATATTTCACAAATTTCACACGAACGTGTAGAGCAACCTTCTGAAGTATTAGAGCAAGGTCAAAAGGTAAAGGTAAAGGTATTATCTGTTGATGCTGATACACAACGTATTTCTTTATCAATTAAAGCAGCTCAGCCAGGACCTTGGGAGAATGTTGCTGGCGAAATAAAAGCTGGAGATATTCGTGAGGGAGTAGTAAAACGTCTTGTTACATTCGGTGCATTCGTTGAAATTTTACCTGGCGTTGAAGGTCTTGTGCATGTATCTCAAATTGCAAATCGTCACGTGAAAAATCCAAATGAAGTATTGGAAATGGGACAAGAAGTAAAAGTGAAAGTGCTTGAAGTCCATGTTGCAGAGAAACGTATTTCTTTAAGTATAAAAGAAACGCTTGAGGAAAATAATGTAATTGAGGATTACAGTCAGTATGAACCAAATGCTGATTCTGCTACTTTCCAATTAAGTGATATTATTGGTGAACAACTGAAAAAATTAAAGAAATAAAGAGGGGTACAAGTGGTAAGGGCAAAACGTAAATTAGATCATATTGAATACGCTCTTTCTACTGGTCAGTCTCGTACGCATGGCTTTCATGATATTGATTTTGTGCATCAAGGATTGCCAAATTCAAGTTATGACTCAATAACATGTGAAACAAAAATCGGCGAACTTTCACTAAGTTCGCCGATTTTTATCAATGCGATGACTGGTGGTGGGGGAGAGAGAACGTTACATATTAATGAGCAATTAGCATATGTAGCGAAACATCATAATCTTGCTATGGCTGTAGGGTCGCAAATGGCGGCGTTAAAAGATGAAAGTGAGGCTGCTTCTTATAAGATTATCAGAAAGGTAAACCCGAATGGTGTTTTCTTTGCTAATTTAGGTAGTGAGGCAACTATCGAACAAGCAGAGCGTGCCGTTAATATGATTGAAGCGAATGCATTGCAAATTCATTTAAACGTCATACAAGAGTTAACGATGCCAGAAGGAGACCGTGACTTTACTGGTGTACTTCAGCGCATTGAGAAAATTGTATTAAATAGTAAAGTTCCTGTCATTGTGAAAGAAGTTGGATTTGGGATGAGTAAGGAAACCGTACAACAGTTAGCGAGCATAGGTGTAACGGCAATTGATATTGGTGGACAAGGTGGTACAAATTTTGCTGCTGTTGAAAATGAAAGAAGACAGCGAATGCTTTCTTATTTTAATAACTGGGGCATACAAACAGCAACCTCGATTATTGAAGCAACCTCTACAAATAATAACCTCTCTTTTATTGCATCTGGGGGTATACAAACAGCGCTTGATGTAGCGAAAGCAATCGCATTAGGGGCGAATACAACTGCGTTTGCTGGATATTTTTTACGTATTTTAATGCAAGATGGTATCGAGAAGTTAGTGGATGAAATTGATCTTTTACATACAGATTTGAAATTTATTATGACAGCTCTTGGTGCAAAGACGATAGAAGAGTTACAGGCTGTACCTCTTGTTGTAAAGGGCGAAACGTATCATTGGTTAACGCAGCGTGGTATTGATACGACGCATTATAGTAGAAGATAAAAAATCAACCGTTTGGTTGATTTTTTTGTTTTTTGTTCGTTTTAGTAATATAAGGTGAGGAATGGAATTAATATTCTATCAAAATAAAATTATTCCTATATAAACACTATCTTGTGCAAGTTGCGACTGAAAAAGAGGCTGGAAAATGTAGATAGTTTGCTACTGAATTATTGGGGAGGGTTTAATTTCGCAAAGGAAAAAATAGGTGGAGATAAAAATAAACCATAGAAAAATTCGGATGTTAAATGTTATTTTGATATAAGTAAAAATCATTAAAATAATTATGTAAAAGACGGTTTCGTACAATATCGAAACCGTCTTTTTGTGTTCATTAGTGCTGATTTTGTTTTCGGGCTTGCTCTGGTGTATCCAGTCCAGTTGCACCCGGATATTGTAGTGATTGGTCACGATCAGATTCAACGCGTCGTGATTCTCTTAGTTTTCGTTCTTGACGATCTTTACCCATAATGAATAGCACCTCCTTATTAAAAGTGTTGCTGTTATATGAAAAAACTATGCGCGAAGAAAGTGGATTAACTTTCATAAAAAGTTCCCATAATGGAAAACATAGGAGGTGAAATGATGGAAGGGAGTACTTTTTATTTTTTAGCTTGGATAGGGTGGATCGTTGTAACTTTTTTTATGAAAAAAGACTCTATGCGCTGGAAGATAAGCGTTTGTATATTGATTTTTATTATTTGCTCTCCGTTACATGTAACGATTGCTTCATTCACGGTATCAGTAAATGCACTTTTGCTTTGTATTGTTGCTTTTATAGGAATCGCACTATATTCTATTTGGAAAAAATTATATAGCTTACTTTCGGCACTTATTATTGCAATGTTATATACAAGTTTTCATTTGTTAGAAGTATATGATCCGATTTGGATTGTGGTGGACAGGTTGTTTTTGTTAAGTGGTGCTCTTGTGTATGCATCGGTTTTATTGCATGAGGATCGCATATTGAGATTATGTTCTCTTTATATAGGAATGTTACAGGGGGAATTGTTAGTGACACTTATTTTTCGAAAACTACATTTCCCTTATGATTACGGAAGTTTAGCGTTTTTTGATATCGTCGCCGTTGCTACATTTTTCATGGCAATTTTGTTTTGGATTGCAAAAGCATCAGTATACATGGAACAGTTCAAGAGGAAAGCACGTAAAAGAAAGGCGAGGGTAATACATGATTGAATATACACCGGCCATTTTATGCGGAGTAATAGCGGGGACAATAACGAGAGTGCTAATGCTCCGGACAGATACGCGTCAATATCCGACGAGGCTCCACGGAAAAATTATTCACGTTGCGATGGGGTTAATTGCAGCGGCTTTAGGAGCGATTGCGATTCCGTCAATTTTGAAAAAAGATTTTTCTGCTATTACATTTCTTACATTAGCAGCAACACAGTTTCGTGATGTGCGTAATATGGAAAGAAATACCCTTCAACAATTAGATGGATATGAGCTCGTACCGCGTGGAAATACATATATTGAAGGGATTGCGTTAGTTTTTGAAAGTCGAAACTATTTGGCGATGTTAACGTCGTTTGCAACGACGTTTGCGTATATAGGATTCCATTCGTGGATTGCTGGAGTAATTATGGCTATAATCGCATTTATTATCGCGAAAAAATTAATGTCTGGCAGAAGGTTACATGATCTTGTTGATATCGAGCATGTTCCACTTCGTTTTGAAGGAGCGGGGCTGTATATTGATAACATTTACATTATGAATATTGGATTGCCAGCAAGGCAAGAGGAAATTATGAAATATGGAATGGGCTTTATTTTAAGGCCGAAAACAATTGATGCGATGGTGACAATCTCAAACTTAGGACAACGACAAGCTATTTTACATGATGTTTCTGTTGCTTTAGGGATTTATAGAGATTCTGGTACGCCAGCGCTTGTGCCGTTGGCAAAGCGTGATTTAGAAGATGGTAGGGTTGGGATTTTTGTCTTGCCACAAGATCAAGATGCAGAGAAAGCGATAGGTGTCATAGGGAATGTGCCGACGTTAGAAAGTGCTGTTCATATGTCATCGGAAGCCCCGAAAGGAAGGGGAGATAAAAGATGAGGTTAGAAAGTGTGATTCTCGCGGTTATTACAACAACGCCGGAGAAATTTGCTGGTGGTGCCCCTTTGTTTACTTGTGAATCGACAGATGAGTTAGAATTTGTTGCAAATAATTTAGAGGCAATTTTAGATGGTATTGCGCATCGCTTACAAGAGAATGTATATATTATTGTGAAACATTAGTAACGTGTGGTATAATGTGAGGTGTTTTGATACGCTGAGAAATATTCTGGAATGCAAATCCCTTCTTGCACAAAGAAGGGTTTTTTACATAATAAACAGAAGCAAGTTGAAAGGATGAAAGTATATGCCGAAACCAGTAATAGCAATAGTAGGCCGCCCGAACGTAGGAAAATCTACTATTTTCAATAGAATTGTTGGAGAAAGAGTTTCAATCGTAGAAGATATACCAGGTATAACACGAGACCGTATTTATAGTGCGGGAGAATGGTTAAATCATGAATTTAACATTATTGATACAGGTGGAATTGATATTGGAGACGAGCCGTTCTTGACACAAATTCGTCAACAAGCGGAAGTAGCGATTGATGAAGCAGATGTTATCATTTTTATGACGAATGGTCGCGATGGTGTAACTGCAGCAGATGAAGAAGTTGCTAAAATTTTATATCGTTCTAAAAAACCAATTGTACTTGCGGTAAATAAGGTTGATAATCCAGAAATGCGTAGTGATATTTATGATTTTTATGCATTAGGATTTGGCGAGCCATTCCCGATTTCAGGTACACACGGTTTAGGACTTGGTGATTTGTTAGATGAAGCTGCAAATCATTTTCCAAAGATTGAAGAAGAAGCGTATGATGATGAAACAATCCGTTTCTCTTTAATTGGCCGTCCAAATGTAGGGAAATCATCACTTGTAAATGCACTTCTTGGTCAAGAACGTGTAATTGTAAGTAATATAGCGGGAACGACACGTGATGCTGTTGATACGCCATATAGTAAAGATGGTCAAGATTATGTAATCATCGATACAGCTGGTATGCGTAAAAAAGGGAAAGTATACGAAAGCACAGAAAAGTATAGTGTACTTCGTGCGCTTAGAGCGATTGAACGTTCTGACGTTGTTTTAGTCGTTTTAGACGGAGAAGAAGGAATTATTGAACAGGATAAAAAAATTGCTGGATATGCTCATGATTCAGGACGTGCTGTTATTATCGTCGTAAACAAATGGGATGCAGTGAAAAAAGATGAAAAAACAATGAAAGCATTTGAAGAAAACATCCGTGCTCATTTCCAATTTTTAGAGTACGCACCGATTGTATTCTTATCTGCGAAAACGAAAAAACGTACACAAACATTATTACCAGTTATTAATGAAGTAAATGAAAGTCATAGTATCCGTATTCAAACGAACGTATTAAATGATGTAATTATGGATGCGGTAGCGATGAATCCAACACCAACTCATAATGGTAGCCGTCTGAAAATCTTCTATGCGACACAGGTTGCGGTAAAACCACCAACATTTGTTATATTTGTAAACGATACAGAATTAATGCACTTTTCATATGAGCGCTTCTTAAAGAATCGTTTACGTGAAGCGTTCGGTTTTGTAGGAACGCCGATTCACATTATCGCTAGAGCAAGAGACTAATGGAGAGGATGTGATTTTATGACAAAAATCACAGTAGTTGGAGCAGGTAGCTGGGGAACAGCGTTAGCGATGGTATTAGCTGACAATGGACATGATGTACGTATTTGGGGAAATCGTTCTGAACTTATGGATGAGATTAATACAAAACATGAGAATAGTCGATACCTTCCAGGAATTACATTGCCAAGCACAATCGCAGCCTACTCTTCTTTAGAAGAAGCATTAGTAGATGTAAATGTAGTACTTCTTGTAGTACCAACGAAAGCGTATAGAGAGGTATTACAAGATATGAAGAAATATGTAGCGGGTCCGACTACTTGGATTCATGCAAGTAAAGGGATTGAACCTGGTACGTCAAAACGTATTTCAGAAGTGATTGAGGAAGAAATTCCAGAGGGCTTGATTAAAGACGTTGTTGTACTGTCTGGACCGAGTCATGCTGAAGAAGTCGGTTTACGTCAAGAGACGACGGTTACGTCTGCAGCAAAGCGTATGGAAGCTGCTGAGGAAGTACAAGATTTGTTTATGAATAGTTACTTCCGTGTATACACAAATCCGGATATTGTTGGGGTTGAGCTTGGTGGTGCGTTAAAAAATATTATCGCATTAGCTGCTGGGATAACTGATGGACTTGGATTAGGTGATAATGCGAAAGCGGCATTAATGACACGTGGTTTAACGGAGATTGCTCGTTTAGGAAGAAAAATGGGCGGAAATCCATTAACGTTTGCTGGTCTAACTGGTATGGGAGACTTAATTGTAACTTGTACAAGTGTTCATAGCCGAAATTGGCGCGCTGGAAATATGCTTGGAAAAGGACACTCTTTAGAAGAGGTGTTAGAAAGCATGGGTATGGTTGTAGAAGGTGTAAGAACAACGAAAGCTGCTCACGAATTAGCAGAGAAAATGGAAGTTGAAATGCCGATTACAGCTGCTTTATATGACGTGCTGTTCAATGGGAATAATGTGAAAGATGCAGTAGGCTCATTAATGGGACGTGTTCGAAAACATGAAGTGGAAGCTATACCTGACTTACTTTAAAGAAAAGCGACAGAAGTACATTTGTACTTCTGTCGCTTTTTATTTTTATGGGTCTTTTCACCATTTTTTTAATTTTGCATAGGATGAAGAGTAACTTGAGGAGAGGGTGAAAAGAATGGATAATAACATTTTTAATAACATTGAAAAAGAAGCGAAAGTGAATAAAGAAGATATTTTTAAATTAGCATCATCTGTACAGAATGCGAATTTACGTGATGAGACTGTGCTTCGTCAATTGATTCATCAAGTGGCTCTTATGGCAGGACGTGAAGTGCCGAAAGAACAAGAGGATCAAATTGTAAAAGCGATCATTAACAATAATATGCCCGCTGATTTTGGCTCGTTAAGCAAAATGTTTAAAAAATAAAATATAAGAAACAAAGAGTTTGTAGATTGCATATGATAGCCATGAAAGTATGGGAATAGAGCTGTTTTGGGCATATTTGGTCAACCGAAGCGAGAGATATACTCGCTTCGGTTTTATTTTTATCTAGATTAGTGGAAGATGCGAAAAAACCTGTTGATTAAAGTTATATATTCGTAATTTGTAGTAAAATGTTCTTTTTGTATTTGTTTAAAGATTTTAATTTGTTAAAATAGTATAAAAATAGATTGATAAAAAGGGGTGTGTATATGTCAGAAGGGCTCATAAAAATGTGGTTTGCTTTAGGAGCAATTGGATTTATGTTTTTTGCAGTAAGTTTTATTTTACTAAGTAGATACAAAATAAAGAATAAATTTTTGAAAGGGATTACAGCGTTAGTAGCGTACACCCTTATGATTGTGTCAGGAATTGTTATTTTTCTTGTTGTATTTAGTGGACCTGTACAGCAGTAAAGGGAATGGTCTCGAAAATGCTACATACGGAGCAAGTTATATTAGTATGAAAAGGTGATTGCTAGTGAAAAAAGTCCATATTATTTTAATATTTTGTTGTATGAGCCTTTTAACAGGATGTCTGTATCCGAAAGAAAATATGAAACAAAATGCCGTTCCTTATGAAGATCAGATACAGGTTGTTCAAAAAGCTATAGTGACATTTAAGGAGCAAAATGAGGGTATATTGCCAATTAAGACGCGGGATATGAGTACGCCTATTTATCAAAAGTATCCAATTGATTTTCAAAAGATTGCTCCGCGCTACATACAAGAAGCGCCAGGAAATGCGTATGAAAGTGGAGGAGTATACCAATACGTATTAATAGACGTTGAAACAAACCCGACAGTAAAGTTAATTGATGTTAGGATGGCTGAACAAATCCAGGAATTATCATTAAAGCTTAGGATGTATCGAGATGAACATCAATATCCACCTTTTAAAAAGGTAATTTCAGATGGTGTGTATGAATTAGATTTCAAAAAACTAGGATATAAAGATGTACCGCAAGTGACAAGTCCGTATTCTGGTAAAGGGCTTCCTTTTGTAATCAATGAAAAGGGAGAAATTTATGTTGATTATCGAATCGATTTATATGAAGCGTTGAAAAAAAATGAAGGGCAATTTAAGGAGGGGGAAGATATTCGGAATATACTTTCGAAAGATTCTCCATTTGTACCTGCGTATTCTTTACCGTATACGGTAAAGAATGGAGAACCAATTTTTTTAAAATCATAAGTCATGAACCTTTCTTTTAGTGAATAAGTTCTAGAAGAAAGGTTTTTTATGTTACACAACTTGCGATGCAAACAAAAGGTATTTTTTAATAGTCATATGAAATTGGACAAAATTATATGATATATTGTCCGAACTTCTAGAATACCATTATATTATATCAGATATTATAGGCAACGTTAGAGAAGGTATTAGTTGACTATAAATGTGGAATTATTCCCAAAAATATTGAGGGAGGGAATCACTTGGAAAAGGTAGATATTTTTAAAGATATTGCGGAACGCACAGGCGGTGATATTTATTTTGGAGTTGTAGGAGCTGTTCGAACAGGGAAATCAACATTCATTAAAAAATTTATGGAACTTGTAGTTATTCCTAATATTGAGAATGAGTCTGACCGTCAAAGGGCGCAGGATGAACTGCCTCAAAGTGCTGCTGGTCGTACAATCATGACGACGGAACCGAAGTTTGTTCCAAACCAAGCGGTTTCTATCGAAGTAGATGAAGGTCTTGAAGTGAATATTCGATTGGTAGATTGCGTTGGATATACGGTTCCAGGAGCAAAAGGCTATGAAGATGAGAATGGCCCACGCATGATTAATACTCCTTGGTATGAAGAACCTATTCCATTCCATGAAGCTGCAGAAATCGGAACACGTAAAGTAATTCAAGAACATTCCACAATTGGTGTTGTAATTACAACAGATGGAACGATTGGTGAAATTCCAAGAAGAGATTATATAGAGGCAGAAGAACGCGTAGTAAATGAGTTAAAAGAAGTCGGAAAACCTTTCATTATGATCATCAACACTGTACAGCCGTATCATCCAGATACAGAGCAATTGCGCCAAAGTTTATCTGAAGAATATGATATCCCAGTCATTGCGATGAGTGTAGAGAGTTTAAGGGAAACAGATGTGTACAATGTGCTTCGAGAAGCTTTATTTGAGTTCCCTGTTTTAGAAGTGAATGTTAACCTTCCGAGCTGGGTGATGGTGTTAAATGAAGGACATTGGTTACGCCAAAGTTATCAAGAAGCTGTTCAAGAGACTGTGAAGGATATAAAACGTCTTCGTGATGTGGACCGTGTCGTTTGGCAGTTTAGTCAGTATGAATTTATTGATCGAGCGAGCCTAGCTGGCATTGATATGGGGCAAGGTGTAGCAGAGATTGATTTATATGCACCAGATGAATTATATGATCAAATTTTAAAAGAAGTAGTAGGAGTAGAAATTCGAGGGAAAGATCATTTATTGAAGCTTATGCTCGATTTATCTCATGCGAAAGTAGAATACGATCAAGTGGCGGATGCTCTGCGTATGGTAAAGCAAACAGGATATGGTGTAGCAGCGCCTGCGTTAGCTGACATGAGCTTGGATGAGCCGGAAATTATTCGTCACGGTTCAAGGTTTGGTGTAAAATTAAAAGCTGTAGCTCCGTCTATTCATATGATTAAAGTAGATGTGGAGTCAACGTTTGAGCCGATCATTGGTACTGAAAAGCAAAGTGAAGAATTAGTTCGTTATTTAATGCAGGATTTTGAAGATGACCCATTATCAATTTGGAATTCTGATATATTCGGACGTTCACTTAGCTCTATTGTTCGAGAAGGCATTCAAGCGAAACTATCTTTAATGCCAGAAAATGCGAGATATAAATTAAAAGAAACGCTAGAAAGAATTATTAATGAAGGATCTGGCGGATTAATTGCGATTATATTATAAGAAAAAATCCCTCTCATCGTAGAGGGATTTTTTTGATTTTCGCGTATAGAATAGAGAAATAAACAGTCATTATCTAATATATTGTTGTAAATTGTCAAGTTTCATCAGATTTTCACATTTTAAGAGTAACAATTTCCTTAAAAATATTGAATTATAAAGGAGAATCGTATAATATAGGCGTTGATAATGATTTATCTACATCTTTGTAGTATAGAATTTGTAAAAATTGCCTACAAATGAAAGTAAGACTCATTTTATGATCATTATACAGTCTTATCTTTGGGAGGAGGTGAATGGCATGAACAAGACAGATTTAATCAATGCTGTTGCAGAAGCAAGTTCCCTTTCTAAAAAGGACGCAACAAAAGCAGTAGACGCTGTTTTTGATTCTATCTTAGAAGCTTTAAAACAAGGTGATAAAGTACAACTGATCGGATTCGGTAACTTCGAAGTTCGTGAGCGTGCGGCTCGTAAAGGTCGTAACCCACAAACAGGTGAGGAGATTGAAATCGCTGCAAGTAAAGTACCTGCATTCAAACCTGGTAAAGCGTTAAAAGATGCGGTTAAATAATCCTTACATATTAACAGGGAAGAAGAGTTTCCTTTTTGGGAACTCTTCTTTTTGCTTTTAAAAACATAAATATGCTAGAATGTGTTCGTATCACTTTTAGGTTTTCGGGAGGGCTAGCGGATGGCAAAAGTTAATTTAGAACAAATTGAACATGCAGTACGCCTTATTTTAGAGGCAATCGGAGATGACCCAAATCGTGAGGGAGTACTTGATACACCAAAGCGTGTGGCAAAAATGTACGCAGAAGTGTTCGCGGGTATGCATGAAGATCCGAAAGAACATTTGCATAAAGTGTTCGGAGAAGATCACGAGGAGCTTGTATTAGTAAAAGATATACCGTTTTATTCGATGTGTGAGCATCATTTAGTTCCATTCTATGGAGTTGCTCACGTTGCATATATTCCGCAAGGCGGAAAAGTGACAGGGTTAAGTAAATTAGCTCGAACTGTAGATACAATTGCACGTCGTCCACAACTGCAAGAACGTATTACATCAACAGTAGCGAACTCTATTATGGAAGTACTAGAGCCGCATGGTGTAATGGTAGTAGTAGAAGCGGAACATATGTGCATGACGATGCGTGGTGTGAAAAAGCCGGGCGCGAAAACTGTAACAACAGCAGTACGTGGTGTGTTAGAAAATGATGCAGCGGCACGTAGTGAAATTTTATCTTTTATTAAAACAAAGTAAAGAAAAGTAGGAAACTGCTTTTCTTTTTTTTTTATGTAAATAAATGATATAGTTTTAGCAAGGCAGAGTGAGAATAGAAAGACTACTAAAAAGAATGGAAGATGTTATTTAGTTCGGTGGAAGTTTGGAAAGAGTAGTCAAGTTTTGGTTATAGAAAATAGAATGTATGTGTTATAATAAATTTTATGAATTAGAAAACAAGGGTGATTTTTGTGTGTGACATCTACGGAGGGTATGCGGGTATAAGAGAGAAATTGATGGAGAAATTACGCCATCCTTATTTTATAAACTATATTGAAGAACCATTTATTGATGAAGAAAAAATAGCATTGTTATATGGTGCTTTAAAAAGTGGAAATTTACATATAGAACAAATTGAGCATTATGTAGTAACGATTATGCTTGTGCAAATTGCGCTTGATACACATGAAAGAGTATCAAATAAAGCAGGGGAAGAAGCGGTTGAATCGCATAAACGTCGCCAGTTAACAGTACTTGCTGGTGATTACTATAGTGGGTTATATTATTACTTATTGTCTATGAATCGTGATATTGTTTTAATTCGCGCGCTTGCTGAAGGAATTAAAGAAATTAATGAACACAAAATAATGTTATATCAAAAAGCGCATGAAACGATGGATGACATAATGGAAAGTGTAGTAACGATTGAGTCTGCACTCTTGCAAAAAACATGTGATCATTTTCATGTATCGCATTGGAAACCATTTATAACGTATGTACTAGGAAAAAACCGTCTTCAAAAAGAATGTGAACTGCACGCTGATAAACAACATTCACCTGTTTTTCAAGCAGTTCAAGGGATTATGAAGGATAAAGCGGAGGTAGAAACAGTTATTCATGGATGGATGATGGAACTCAGAAAGAAAGAAAATCAATATTTGGAAAACCACACAGATATAAGCGAAATAAACTCTGTGTTAAGAGATAAATCGAAGACATAAGCAATTTTACATTGGAAGAAGGTACGAGCATGCAACAATCAAAAGAAGAAAGAGTACATGATGTATTTGAGAAAATCTCTGATAAATACGATGTGATGAATTCTGTCATTAGTTTTCAAAGACATAAAGCGTGGCGTAAAGAGACGATGCGCATTATGGATGTAAAACCAGGTAGCAAAGCTCTTGATGTATGCTGCGGGACAGCGGACTGGACAATTGCGCTAGCTGGGGCGGTAGGTGAACAGGGCAAGGTTGTTGGTTTAGACTTCAGTGAAAATATGTTATCTGTCGGTAAGCAAAAGGTAGAGGCGTTACAATTAAAACAAGTAGAACTTTTACACGGGAATGCAATGGAGCTTCCATTTGAAGATAACACATTTGATTATGTAACGATTGGATTTGGTTTACGTAACGTACCGGATTATATGCACGTATTAAAAGAAATGACACGTGTAGTAAAACCAGGTGGAAAAGTAATTTGTTTAGAAACATCTCAACCAACAATGATTGGTTTTCGACAAGGGTATATTTTATACTTTAAATATATCATGCCGTTATTTGGAAAGTTATTTGCGAAAAGTTTTAAAGAATATTCATGGCTGCAAGAATCTGCTAGTACATTCCCAGGTATGAAAGAGTTGGCTCATATGTTTGAAAAAGCTGGACTTGAACATGTACAAGTGAAGCCGTTTACTTTTGGGGTAGCAGCGATGCATTTAGGTATGAAACCAGAATCAAAATAGAAAAAAAGAAAAAAGAAGTTTTAGGTTAAGGTGAACAATATGAAGTTACAACTTATGTACTCTTTTTTACGATCGGATATTAATGTGATAGAAAAAGAATTAAAAAAGACAGTTGCTTCTGAACAGCCATTGGTAGAAGAGGCGGCATTACAACTTATTGAAGCTGGTGGGAAGCGAATTCGTCCTGTATTTGTGTTGCTTGCGGGAAAATTTGGAGATTATAAGTTAGATGCAATTAAGCATGTAGCTGTTGCGTTAGAACTTATTCATATGGCTTCTCTTGTTCACGATGATGTTATTGATGCTGCATTTTTACGACGTGGTAGTGCAACTGTGAATGCGAAATGGGGAGATCGTATTGCAATGTATACAGGGGACTATTTGTTCGCTAAGTCTCTTGAATGTATTACAAATATTGAAATTCCAGAGGCGCATCAGGCGCTATCGCATACCATTTTAGAAGTGTGTAAAGGTGAAATTGAACAAATTAAAGATAAATACAATTATGACCAAAATTTACGAACGTATTTAAGAAGAATAAAGCGAAAAACAGCATTATTAATTGCTGCGAGTTGTCAACTAGGAGCGATTGCTGCTGGTGCTAATCGTGATACGGTAAATCGACTATTTTGGTATGGGTATTTTGTAGGAATGTCGTATCAAATTATTGATGATATTTTAGACTTCGTTTCCACAGAAGAGAAGCTTGGAAAACCTGCTGGCGGAGATTTACTACAAGGGAATATTACGCTTCCTGCCCTATACGCTATGGAAGATCCAGTGCTTCGTAAGAAAATCATATCTGTACATGAAAATACAACAGCGGACGAAATGAAAGAAATTATTGAGGCTGTAAAGAATAGTACCGCTATTGATCAAGCATTTGCGTTTAGTGAACGTTATTTACATAAAGCATTAGAAATTATAAAACCACTCCCACGTGGACAAGCGAAGTATGCATTACAAAATGTAGCAAAGTATATTGGAAAACGAAAATTTTAGTGTTTTTTCTAAAAAATAAAATAATCTCTCTATTTCAAAACTATTGCACAATTGTGATAAGGGTGTTAATATGTGTGTGGGGATATACAATTACATACATAATTCAGAAGTGGAGAGATTTTTTATGGAAAAAACATTTCTAATGGTAAAACCAGACGGTGTACAACGTGCCTTCATTGGGGAAATCGTAGCTCGTTTTGAGAAGAAAGGCTTTCAATTAGTTGGTGCAAAATTAATGCAAGTCACTCCGGAAATTGCTGGACAACACTATGCTGAGCACACAGAAAAACCTTTCTTTGGTGAATTAGTTGACTTTATTACATCTGGACCTGTATTCGCAATGGTATGGCAAGGTGAAGGTGTAGTAGATACAGCTCGTAACATGATGGGTAAAACAAGACCACATGAAGCAGCTCCTGGAACAATTCGTGGAGATTTCGGTGTAACTGTTGCGAAAAACATTATCCATGGTTCTGATTCGTTAGAAAGTGCAGAGCGCGAGATTGCTATTTTCTTTAAGGAAGAAGAATTAGTTGACTACTCAAAATTAATGAATGAATGGATTTACTAATTATTTTGAAATAATTTGTAAACGCTTTAATCACTGTGATAATAGTAGAAAGTGCAAGGAGAATAGGGGTATTCTTCTTGCACTTTTTTTATTTCAATTAGTTACGAAGTTAGAGCTGTTATGATATATTGATATGTAAAGTAAAAGGCCTATCGGAGAATAAGCGAATGGCTGATCAAATATATAATTTCTTTCATATTTTTAGAGTAAGGAAAGATAATATCATTGCTTAATATAGCGGGATAAATACATATACGAAAAGAGGAATAACGTATGCGATATATTACAGCTGGTGAATCTCATGGTCCACAACTTACAACGATTATAGAAGGTGTTCCGGCAGGACTGCCTTTAGTAGCGGATGATATAAATGAAGAGTTAGCTAGAAGGCAAAAGGGGTATGGGCGTGGTAGACGCATGCAAATCGAAACAGATCAAGCGCAAATTGTAAGTGGTGTTAGACATGGAGAGACATTAGGTTCTCCAATTGCACTTGTTGTTGAAAATCGTGATTTTGCACATTGGACAAAAATTATGGGCGCAGAGCCTTTAACGGAACAAGAAGAAAAAGAAATGAAAAGGAAAGTAACAAAACCAAGACCTGGACATGCTGATTTAAATGGTGCGATTAAATATGGTCATAGAGATATGAGAAATGTACTTGAGCGTTCTTCAGCACGCGAAACGACAGTGCGTGTAGCTGCTGGTTCGGTTGCTAAAAAAGTGTTAGCAGAACTTGGTATTACAGTGGCTGGCCATGTAATTGAAATTGGCGGTGTTGAGGCTCAGGAAATTACGTATAGTTCAATTGAAGAATTAAAAAGTATTACAGAAGCATCACCTGTACGTTGCTTAGATGAAGAATCAGGTAACCAAATGATGAAAGCAATTGATGATGCGAAAGCAAATGGTGATTCAATCGGTGGAATCGTTGAAGTGATTGTGGAAGGAATGCCAATTGGGATCGGTAGCTATGTGCATTATGACCGAAAACTGGATGCAAAATTAGCAGCCGCAATTATGAGCATTAATGCTTTTAAAGGCGTCGAGATTGGAATTGGTTTTGAAGCAGCACATAGACCGGGAAGTGAAGTTCATGATGAAATTCTGTGGAACGAGGAACATGGATATACACGAAGAACAAATAATGCAGGTGGATTAGAAGGCGGTATGACGACTGGAATGCCAATTGTGGTGCGAGGTGTGATGAAACCGATACCTACACTATATAAACCTCTTCAAAGTGTAGATATTGAAACGAAAGAGCCTTTTACAGCGAGCATTGAACGTTCAGATAGTTGTGCTGTGCCAGCAGCTAGTGTCGTTGCAGAAGCGGTTGTGGCTTGGGAATTAGCGAC
Organism: Bacillus sp. IBL03825; assembly: GCF_024712505.1. Lineage (NCBI taxonomy): Bacteria > Bacillati > Bacillota > Bacilli > Caryophanales > Bacillaceae > Bacillus > Bacillus sp. IBL03825. Next base: position 1,470,814 of record NZ_JAMXKE010000001.1, read on the forward strand.
AGCTTTAATAGAACAATTCGGATTAGATCGTATGGACCTTATTCGTGAAAATATTGAGAAACATAATGAATATGCGAGGGGATTTTAATGGGAAACATACATATTCAAACGAAATCAAAAGAATATGATGTACATGTAGGAAAAGAATCGTTGTCACATTTGACAACAATCATTCAAAACATGCAGCCATCTGTATCAAATATCATGATCATTTCAGATGAAGCTGTTGCATCTTTCCATTTACAGACAGTTGTAGATGCATTGCAAATAGAGCAAAACGTATTTTCATTTGTCGTACCGAGTGGTGAAAAAGAGAAGTCTTTTGAAAATTTCTATGCGGCTCATACGTCAGCTCTTGAAAATAAATTAGATAGAAATTCTTTAATTATCGCACTTGGAGGCGGGATGATTGGAGATTTAGCTGGTTTTGTTGCTGCGTCGTTTATGCGTGGAATTCGCTTCGTTCAAGTTCCAACGACTTTATTAGCTCACGATAGCGCTGTAGGTGGGAAAGTAGCGATCAATCATCTGTTAGGTAAAAATATGATCGGTGCATTCCATCAACCGGAAGCAGTTGTATATCATACGCCGTTTTTACAGTCACTTCCTGAAAAAGAGTGGCGTTCAGGTTATGCAGAAGTGATAAAACATGCTCTTATTGGTGATGTAAAGCTGTATCATTGGCTAAAAGAAGAAGTGCAAACATTAGCGGATCTTCGTGATGAGAAGTTAATCCATATATTAACGAAGGCAATTCCTGTAAAGGCAAATATTGTATCACAAGATGAAACAGAAAAAGGTGTACGTGCCCATTTGAACTTTGGACATACGTTAGGCCATGCTCTTGAAAAAGAACTAGGATATGGAAATATTACTCACGGTGACGGAGTAGCGGTTGGAATGTTATTTGCCTTGTTTTTAAGTGAGCAAGTGTACAAAGTTGATCTTTCTTATGAAGAGATGAAGCAGTGGTTCTTAAAGTACGGCTATCCAAAAATGCCAAGTGATTTGAATGTAGAACGCCTCGTTCAATTGATGAAACAGGATAAGAAAGCGAATGCTGGAGCAATTCATATGGTGCTAATGCAGGAATATGGGGTAGTGAACGTCGTATCTATTCCAGATGAGACTGTTCATCTTGCGTTAGAGGCATTTCAAAAGGATATGGCTTAAGAGGTTGCGAAGTGCTTGTTTAGATGTATTCTCGTAATAGTGACGGTAATGATAAACGATTATAGTAAGGGATTATAACCGTATTGTAATTGAATAAAATGACTGGGGGAAGAAAAATGAGAGTGAAAGAGCAATTGTTAACTTTGAGAGCATATGTACCTGGGAAAAATATTGAAGAAGTAAAAAGGGAATATGGATTATCAAAAATTGTGAAATTAGCATCGAACGAAAATCCATTCGGTTGCTCAGCACGCGTAACAGAAGCATTAACTTCTTTAGCGAGTCAATACGCTCTTTATCCAGATGGATATGCATTTGAACTTCGGACAAAAGTAGCAGAGCAGTTAGGTGTCAAAGCAGAACAACTGTTATTTGGTAGTGGATTAGATGAAGTCATTCAAATGATTAGCCGTGCATTACTACACGAAGGAACAAATGTTGTAATGGCGAATCCAACATTCTCGCAATACCATCACCATGCTGTTATTGAAGGAGCAGAAGTTCGTGAAGTACCACTAAAAGATGGCATTCACGATTTAGATGCGATGTTACAGCAAGTAGATGATAAAACGAAGATTGTATGGATTTGTAACCCAAATAATCCGACAGGTACATATGTAGAGAAACAAAAATTACTTTCATTTTTAGAATCAATTCCTAAGTCAGCGCTCGTTATTATGGACGAAGCATACTATGAATATGCCGGAGCAGAAGACTATCCGCAAACATTACCACTTCTTGAAAAGTATGAAAATCTTATGGTTTTACGCACGTTTTCAAAAGCATATGGTTTAGCTGCTTTCCGTATCGGATATGCGGTTGGTAATGAGAAGTTAATTGGGCAACTAGAAGTAGCAAGGTTACCATTTAATACATCGACTGTAGCGCAATCTGTAGCACTCGCTGCATTAGAAGATCAAACGTTTTTACAAGAATGTGTGAAAAAGAATGAAGAAGGATTAAATCAATATTACGCATTTTGTAAGGAATATAACGTATTCTATTATCCATCTCAAACAAATTTCATTTTCTTAAAGCTCGGTGTTCCTGGTAATGAAGCTTTCGAACGATTAATGAAAAAAGGCTATATTGTTCGTTCTGGTGCTGCATTTGGTATACATGATGGTATTCGTATTACTGTAGGTTTGAAAGAAGAAAATGATGAAATTATAGAATTATTGAAAGAGCTTGTAAACGAGCAAGTAAAGAAAGAAGAAACATACTCTTAAGAGTGTGTGAAGGCTCCTATATAGGAGTCTTTTTATTTAAATAAAGATCGAAGTGGAGAAGGCCTGTAAAGCTTGATCCGTGTGTGTTAATAATTAATAAGGGAAGTTATTTGCACGGTAATGAAAGAAAACGGTACAATAGAAAGTAGTAATGCGGTATCGGTGTCATATTCGAATGTTATCAGTGAAAGTACAAGAAGAAGTATGCTCATTCTAAAGGTTGCGTTCGTACACATAGTTGCTTATGATAAAGTGACACTTTAATCAGTGAGGGGATGCTCATTCTCTCACTGATTATTAGTCCGCACCAATCGGGGGTAAATGAACAGAAAAGAATATTTTTTAGAATTAAAGGAGACGTTTATGCAAAAGTTTGAACAAGCTGTTTCATATATTGAAAATGGTGAAGCGGAAAAAGGATTACAATTATTAAAAGAGCAATTAAAAGTTGCGAATGATGAAGAGAAATATGATATTGCTCGTTACTATCATACACTTGGATTTACGGATGAAGCGTTAGCGATTACAGAAGACTTGCGTTTATTGTATCCGGAAGAAAGTGAATTCACTGTATTTTTAGCAGAATTATATATTGATCTAGACAAAGAAGATGAAGCAATTGAAGTGCTTCATGATATTCCAGAAAATGATGATTTATATGTCCAATCGTTATTACTTGTTGCAGATTTATTCCAAATGCAAGGTTTCGATGATGTAGCAGAACAAAAACTATTAAAGGCGAAAGAAATGATGCCTGACGAACCTGTTATTACGTTTGGATTAGCAGAGTTATATAGTAGTAAAGGTGAAGAACAAAAGGCAATCACTCATTATGAGTCGCTATTAGCGGAACATAAAGTAATGGGTGGAGTTGTCATTGCACTTCGCCTCGCAGAAACGTTAAGTGCGATTGGGAATTGGGAAGAAGCGATCTCTTACTACGAAGCAGGTTTAGAGGAACAAAAAGATATCCACTCATTATTTGGATATGCCTTCACATTATACCAAGGTGAAGAATACCAAAGAGCAATTGGTGCTTGGCAAGAACTAAAAGAATTAGATCCGGAGTATGCATCGCTTTACATGTATTTGGCGAAAAGCTATGAAAAAGAAGGAATGCTTCAAGAAAGCTATGAAACACTTCAAGAAGGAATTAAAGTAGATGAGCTTTCTGTACCATTTTATGTAGAATTAGCGAACATTGCGGCGAAATTAGGAAAAATAGCGGAAGCAGAGGAAGTGCTTCAAAAAGCGCTTGAGTTAGATCCAGGACATTTAGGTGCGATATTAAAATATGCGTATATCTTAAAAGAACAAGAAAAGTATGAAGAGTTAATTGCAGTTGTAGAGCGTGCGATTGATAGCGGAGAACCAGATACACAACTACTTTGGGATCTTGCGTTTGCAAAAAAACAATTAGAAATGTATTCGGATGCATTAAAACACTATGAAAGTGCATATACTTCTTTTAAGAATCATCCAGACTTCTTGGAAGAGTACGGTTATTTCTTATTGGAAGAAGGTATGCGAAAAGAGGCGAAAGAAGTATTTACTCAGTTAATACAACTAGACCCGACACAAATTCATATTGAAGAATTGTTATATAATTTAGAGGATTTTTCATAAGTTGGAAGGAAACTGAATGCCGCTTCTTGAATCTAAAAAGAAAAGAGAAAGACAGAGGAGGGACTTAATTGCTATGAATACCCCTGTTTCTGTAAACGAGAAGAAGGATTTTGTAAAATGGTTTTTGAATAATTACCAACTGAAACAGCGTGAATGCGTATGGATTTTGAATTATTTAATGAGTCATGACCAATTGATGCATAAAGTCCACTTCGTAGAGCATGCAAAATATTGTCCGCGTGGTTTAGTGATGTCCGCGAATTGTGTGAAGGACACACCATTTCACTTTTTTAAACAAAATGTTATGACAACAGATGCTGAAAAATCGTTTCATGATATTCGTTTAAATCGAGATGAAGATATTTATATTCAACTCAATTTTAAATCATCGTTTCAAAATGCCAATTATGTAGCTGTATTAGAAGAAAACCCGTATTTACCAAAGCATATTGAAGTAAATGAAAAAGATCGTTTACTTGCAGAAAGATTTTTAGAAGAAAGTGTATTTTCTTTTAGAAGAGAACGTCTTTTGAAACAAATTGATGAAGCGCTGGATAAGCAAGATAAGGAAGCGTTTCATAAGTTAACAGCTGAGTTAAAGATGTTATAGAATTCATTTGGATTCATAAAATTTTACAAATTTCAGACTTTTTAAGAAAAACTACCTTAATATAGGTAGTTTTTCTTTTTTTACCTCTTTTAGTATGGTTTAATATATATAAAGTGAAAGTTCTGTAATTTGTAGATGAAGGGAGGGAAGACATTTGAAATGGAGTGTAAAAGATGTGGAGCAGTTTGAGCAAGCAAGAGAGTATGTAGATACCGGTGTTATACCACTTTTATCAATTTCGGCAGCAAAAGAAATGAAAATGGTAGTAGAACAAGGTGAATTTATCGAATTGTTGAGTATGGAGTTGGAAAGAGAATATAAAGGAAGAGTACTTTTACTACCTGCATTTACGTATTTAGTAGAAAGTCAAAAAAATGAAAAAGGTCGTTTGCAAGAATGGACAAATCATTTGCAAAAGCAAGGTTTTAAGCATATTGCTTATGTTACAAGTGATTTTTCATGGAAAGAAGATATGCAAGAGTTACAAGGAGATTTATTTTGGTTTCCTTCATTAGCGTTAGAACAATTTAGTGATCAAGCGAAAAGAGAAGTTATTCATGCACATATAAAAAATATAATGGTGATGTTAGAAGAAAAATGGGGAAAGTAATAATAAACAGAAAGTTCTTATTATTATGAGTAGTATGATATTGACCTGTACCTAAGCGTATTATATCATGATAGTGTCCTAGTTTTTATTTTTTATATAATTTATCACGAGGGGACAATTTCTGATAGAGGGGGGAAATTTTCGTGAGCGAGAAAGAACATCGTGTATCAAGAAGACAGTTTTTAAATTACACCCTTACAGGGGTAGGAGGCTTTATGGCAGCGGGTATTTTAATGCCGATGACGCGATTTGCGCTTGATCCGGTGTTAAGAAAAGAAGCGGGAACGGATATGGTTGCTGTTGCACAAGTAAAGGATATTACAACAGAGCCGAAACGTTTCGACTTTAAGGTGAAGCAGGTTGATGGTTGGTACAAGTCCGAAGAGCCAAAATCAGCTTGGGTTCATAAAGATGAAAGCGGAGACATTATTGCGTTCTCTCCGGTATGTAAACATTTAGGGTGTACAGTTAACTGGAATTCGGACAAAGCACATCCGAATCAATTCTTTTGTCCATGTCACGGGGGCCGTTACACAAAAGACGGGATGAACATTAAAGGCACGCCGCCCCTTGCTCCGCTTGATGTATACGAGTCCAAAGTAAAAGATGGAACGCTGTATTTAGGAAAAGCGAAGCCAAAAGGGGGTGCAAAGTAGATGCTAAATAAAATTTATGATTGGGTAGATGAAAGGTTAGATATTACACCAATATGGCGTGATATCGCTGATCATGAAGTACCTGAACATGTAAACCCGGCACATCACTTTTCTGCATTCGTTTATTGCTTTGGAGGACTTACCTTTTTCGTTACTGTAATTCAAATTTTATCAGGAATGTTTTTGACGATGTATTATGTGCCTGATATTAAAAATGCTTGGGAATCGGTTTATTATTTACAAAATGAAGTTGCATATGGGCAAATTGTTCGTGGGATGCACCACTGGGGCGCTAGTCTCGTCATTGTAATGATGTTTTTACATACACTTAGAGTTTTCTTCCAGGGTGCGTATAAAAAGCCTCGTGAGTTAAACTGGATTGTTGGTGTTCTTATTTTCTTTGTTATGTTAGGTCTTGGTTTTACCGGATATTTACTACCGTGGGATATGAAAGCATTATTTGCTACGAAAGTAGGGATTCAAATTGCAGAGCAAACGCCACTCATTGGTCCTTATATTAAAACATTACTCGCTGGTCATTCCGAAATTGTTGGCGCTCAAACATTAACTCGCTTCTTTGCTATTCACGTCTTCTTCTTACCAGCAGCACTTCTAGGTTTAATGGCCTTCCACTTCATCATGATTCGCAAACAAGGTATTTCCGGTCCGCTATAAGAGATTGCTAAATTAAAGGGGAAAGAACTAAAGGAGGGAGATTATGCATCGCGGCAAAGGGATGAAGTTTGTAGGAGATTCTCGGGTACCAGTAGCTAGGAAACCAAATATTCCGAAAGACTATTCTGAATACCCAGGAAAAACAGAAGCGTTTTGGCCGAACTTCTTGTTAAAAGAATGGATGGTTGGTGCAGTTTTTTTAATCGGTTATTTATGTTTAACAGTGGCGCATCCGTCACCACTTGAGAGAATGGCGGATCCAACTGATGCCGGATATATACCACTTCCAGATTGGTATTTCTTATTCTTGTATCAGTTATTAAAGTATTCTTATGCTTCTGGTTCATTTACTGTAATTGGAGCGTTTATTATGCCAGGGATTGCGTTTGGCGCATTACTATTAGCTCCATTTCTTGATCGAGGACCAGAAAGACGCCCGTTAAAGCGTCCTGTAGCAACTGGATTTATGCTTTTAGCCATTGCATCAATTATCTTTTTAACTTGGGAATCTGTAGCACACCACGACTGGGAAGCTGCAAAAAAACAAGGAGCAATTGTAAAAACAGCACCAGTTGATAAAAATGATGACGGCTATAAATTAATGCAAAAAAATACTTGTTTAACGTGTCACGGTGACAATTTACAAGGCGGGGCAGCAGCACCGGCACTGCAAAATTTAACTTTAAAGCCAGAAGAAATTGCTAAAATTGCGAAAGATGGAAAAGGTTCAATGCCTAAAGGCGTATTTAAAGGTACGGATGAGGAATTGAAGAAGCTTTCGGAATTCATTGCTAAGTATAATAAAAAATAATAAAAAGCTGACTACAAAATTTGTAGTCAGCTTTTTATTTTGATGAAAGAAAGTTTACTATATAATAGAGTAGAGTTTGAGGAAAGAATGACTTTGTTTGAAAGGTGTTGGACATGCAGCTTGGTTTATTTGTATGCAATGTTAAGACAACGCTCTGTATTATTATTTTTATTAGTTGTTAACATATTAGGTACAATATACGGATTTATATGGTATGGAAATCAATTAAAAGAGACCTCACCTATATTTTGGCCGTTTGTACCTGATAGCCCGATGGCGAGTCTCTTTTTTGTCTTTGTTTTAATTGCTTTTTTAAGAAAGAGAAATTGGGGGTTAATAGAGGCGTTAGCGATTGTTACTTTAATAAAATATGGTATATGGGCTGTTGTTGTAAATGCAATTATGATCTATGTAAAAGGTCCCATTGGTCTTATCGGATATCTGTTAATGTTTTCGCATTTTGCGATGGCAGTACAAGGATTGTTATATGCACCGTTTTACCGTATAGAAAAATGGCATTTTGCGGTAGCGGCTATATGGACATTACATAATGATGCAATTGATTATTTATTTTGGCAAATGCCGAGATATGGAATTATGCATTTGTTTGTAGAAGAAATTGGTTACTTTACGTTTTGGCTAAGTATCACCACACTATGTATTACATATTATTATTGCTTGCGTGAGAATCGAAAACAGTTTTCTTTATGATTGTTAGAACATGTAGGGGGAGAAAATGAAGAAAAATAAGAGTGGTACAAAAATATTGGATCGATTGATTACTATAGTTGTTTCATATAGCATAGCATTTTCTATATTTGCACTCGCAACAACGGCGGTTGTATACGGAAAATGGCTATATTATTTTGAAATTGATTTTTTAAACATTCCAGATTTAGCGGATATGACGAAGGATGATATTAAAAGAAATTATGATGTGCTTATTACATATTTATCGCCGTTTTATGATGGAGCATTGCAGTTGCCAACATTAGATATGTCTACAAATGGCCGTATTCATTTTGTAGATGTTAAAAATATTTTAGTAAAGATTCAATATGTAATGTATGCGACAATTATGATTGCAATAATAGGCGGCATTTATTTATTAAAAAAGAAAAATGAAAAGTTTTTACTGCACGGATCAATTTTAACAATTATCTTACCGATCGCGCTCATGTTACCGATCGCTATTAATTTTGAAAAGAGTTTTGTATTATTCCATAAGCTTTTATTCAGTAATGATTATTGGATGTTTGATATTGAAACGGATCCAATTATATTAATGCTACCAGAAGAATTCTTTATGCATGCTGCGTGTGCAATTTTATTATTTATTTTATGCGGCAGCATACTTTGTTACAGCTTGTATAGATATTTCGTAAAAAAGAAAAGGATTTCAAAGGAAAAATTCTCTGTTTAAAGAGAATTTTTTTGTTTGTAAAACGATAATATATTTTTCGGTCCAGTACTGTTCTATTCTTGTCCAAATTAACATATTTTGTACTAGTAGTTATAGGGGGGACCGTGATGAAGAGAACATTAATTGGATTAATAGTATTTCTAATTATAATGTTTCCGTTACGTATATATGCTGAAGAGTGGAGTGAACTAACAGGGTTGTTAGACGACTCATTACAATTAGTGAAGCGTAATGAAGATGAAAAAGCAGTACAAGTATTACAACATTTCTCCGAGCAGTTTGTTATAAAGGGGAATGAAAAGAAGCAAGAAGTAACGCCAGATCAAGTTAGAGTTATTTCTTTAGCTTACGACAAGGCGAAACAATCTCTCTCGGAAACAGATTTAGGTAAACAAGTTAAAATTGATAATGTGTTAGCCCTGCAGCTCGCTGTTGATGCGCAAGTGTCGAAATATCAACCACTTTGGATGGAAAGAGAAAGAAAAGTAATGGGTGCCTTTTCTCAAATGGAAAAAGCGATGAAAAAAGAAGATACGGGACAGTTTCAACAAACGTTAAACACATTTTTACATGAATTTAATATTATTTATCCAAGCTTAATGATCGCCCTGCCAGAAAATGAAGTGCAGCGTGTAAATGCCCATTTATCTTATTTGGATGAATTTCGTAACGTTATGTTAAATACGAAAGGGGGGCAACTGCAAGTAGGAATCATTAAAGGGGATTTGCAAAAAATATTTCACACAGTAAAAAAAGATGAAATTGCACCCTCTCTCATTTGGTTTATGACAATTACTGGAGGTCTTATTTTATTCACATTAACTTATGTTGGATGGAGAAAGTATAAAGGAGAGAGAGAAAAAAGAAAAAGTAATGTACACTCTAAGAATAGATAATGCAATAAATAAAGATATGGATTGTAAGGTTTATTCATTGACAATGATGACAGAAGAAAATAGAATGAGAAGTACTATAATTAAAACTTCAATGGAGGTTCATGATGTTTTATTTAATTTACTTCGCGATCATAATGATCATACCGTTGTATGCACAGTCAAGAGTACGTAGTGCTTATAGCAAGTATTCACAAGTTTATTCAACATCAGGTATGACAGGAGCGGAAGTGGCTCGAAAGATTTTAGATGAAAATGGATTATACAACGTAGCTGTAGAAGAAACACCAGGTCATTTATCAGACCATTATGATCCAACTGCCAAAACAGTTCGATTATCAACAGATAACTATTACGGTCATTCAGTTGCTGGTACAGCAGTGGCAGCACACGAAGTAGGACACGCAATTCAAGATGCAAAAGATTATAACTTTATGCGTATTCGTCATTCGTTAGTGCCTGTGGCGAATTTTGGATCGAATATATCATGGGTATTTATTATGATTGGTATATTTGCGACAATGTCAAAACTATTGTTATTAGGAATTATTTTAATGGCAGCAGGTGTTGTGTTCCAACTCGTTACATTACCAGTTGAGTTTGATGCATCAAAGCGTGCAATGCAACAAATTGAAGCGTTAGGTATCGTATCAACAGATGAATATGGCCAAGCTCGTAAAGTATTAAATGCGGCGGCATTAACATATGTAGCGGCTGCAGCTGTAGCGGTATTTGAATTATTACGTCTCGTATTAATGTATACTGGTATGCAGCGTAGCGACGACTAAAGACTATCAATTTTGATAGTCTTTTTTGTTTTGTGGATTGAATTATATAATGTATTGCAAATAGAAATAATAGAAGGAATAGAAATAATGCGGAAAGGCGGTGGGGGAAGTGAAATATCCAAGTCATATAGTAAAACAAGTGAAAGAACAAAGCGCTTCTTATCAGTTAGAAGGCTTTTTAAGTGGACAAGGTCCTGAAAATCCAAAATTTATGCTGTTAGGAGAAGCGCCTGGTGAAACAGAAATTCATAATGGGATTCCGTTTAGCGGGAGAGCGGGAAAACAATTAATGGTTTTTTTAGAACGGATTCACGTTACAAGGGAAGAAGTATATATTACGAGCGCTGTTCGGAGTAGACCTTATAAGTGGCGAGAGAAAAGAGAACGAAATGGTGAAATCATACAGAAAAAGTATAATAGAACGCCAAATCAAGGAGAAATACTTGCCCATGCACCTTTGTTAGATTATGAATTAGAGAAAATAAACCCGAATCTTATCGTCACACTTGGAAATATCGGCCTTCAACGTTTAACAGGAAAAAATAAAAAAATAACTGATGTGCACGGACAATTATTAAAACAGCCTATTCAAAAAGTAAAGGATATGCAAAGTGCAGAGTTTACATGGTCAGAGAAAGAATATCATATTTTCCCGACTTTTCATCCTGCGTCCATTTTTTATAATCGGAGTTTATTGGAGCTTATTTATGAGGATTTAGAGAAACTTAAAAAACATGTAATAAAAAACTAGAAAAGCTAGAGAGCTTTTCTAGTTGCGTTTATGTATGTAACGGATTTTTATTTTCATCTAACGTAAAACCTTCACCAACTACATCATGTACATCACTTACTGCAACAAAAGCATGAGGATCTACAGAAGTAATAATATTTTTTAATTTCACGATTTCATTTTTAGCAACAACGCAATATAATACGTTCCGTTCCACTTTTGTATACGATCCAACAGCTTTTAAAAAAGTAGCTCCGCGTTCCATATCAGATAAAATTTTGGCAGCAATTTCATCGTTTTTATCTGAGATAATAGTTGCTCCTTTCGCCGCATAAGCTCCTTCTTGCATAAAATCAATGACCTTAGCACCGATAAAAACAGCAACTAACGTATACATGCCCTCGCGGTATGATAAATATGTAAGAATCGAGACGATAATGACGATAGCATCAAACATAAACATCGTTTTCCCCATACTCCAGCCAACATATTTATGAGCGAGTCTCGCGATAATATCTACACCGCCAGTAGTCCCGCCATATTTAAATATTATTCCAAGACCGATACCAATAAATGCCCCGGCGAATAAAGCCGCGAGTGTCATATCATTTTGTAAATTTAAATGTAAGTTCAGAACATCGTAACGCTGAAAAATCCATAGAAATAAAGATACGCTAAAGGTGCCGATTAGTGTATATAAAAATGTCGTTCTTCCAAGTAACTTCCAACCAATAATAAATATAGGGATATTTAAAATTAAGTTTGAGTAAGAAGGGTCAAACTTAAATAGAAAATACAATAATAGTGTAATACCGGTAAATCCACCTTCCGCAAGGTGATTTTCAATATTGATATTCACAATACCGAAAGAAAAAATAGCGGAACCGATTAAAATGAAAATGATATTTCGAATCTTCAAATTTGATGTCATATAGAAATCCCCCTAATTATGTAGATTGCATTGCTCCGCTGAAACGGTAAAACATAATGATAAGTAATTTCTAGTTGTTAGTAAAAATAGTGAAGGCTAAAAAAATCCGATTGGTTCAACTAATCTTTTGCGAAAAGCATGCAAAAGAAGTTTCACTTTATTATAGTCTATCCAAAAAAGGGGCGCAAATAGGTGTTTTGCGGGGAATAATATTTGTCAAATCGCGATGAATTGGCTAACATGAAAGAGGAAGGATTAGAGGTGAATTGTATGGAAGCAAAAACGATGAAGGATATGCAGAAAGAAGTAGATGCATATATTGGTCAGTTTAAAGAAGGTTATTTCAGTCCACTTGCAATGATGGCTCGTTTAACGGAAGAAATGGGGGAGCTTGCAAGAGAGGTTAATCATTATTATGGTGAGAAACCGAAGAAAACAACTGAAACAGAACGTAGTATTGAAGAAGAGCTTGGAGATGTATTATTTGTTATGATTTGTATGGCAAATAGTTTAAATATTGATTTAGAAACGGCACATAACATTGTAATGAATAAATTTAATACTCGCGATAAAGATCGCTGGACACGTATTGATGAGGGAGAGAAAGAATAATGAAAGAAATTAAAGTAATTATCGCTGGACCAAGAGGACGTATGGGACATGAAGCAGTCCTTCTTATGGAAAGAACGGAACATTTTAATTTAGTAGCAGCAGTGGATTATAAGCATGGTGGAGAGAAAATCTCTGATTTACCGGGCATGCCAGCGTTACAAGCGCCAATTTACGCGGATTTACATACTTGTTTAGAGGAAGTAGAAGCAGATGTGTTGTTAGATTTAACAACGCCAGAAGTTGGAAAACAACACGTTACACTAGCAGTTGAGCGTGGACTTCGTTCTGTTATTGGTACAACTGGATTTACAGAAGAAGAACTAAAGCAATTAACAGAGAATGCGAAAGAAAAAGCAGTAGGAACAATTATCGCTCCAAACTTTGCAATTGGTGCAGTTCTTATGATGAAATTCTCACAAATGGCAGCGAAGTACTTCCAAGATGTTGAAGTAATTGAATTGCATCATGATCAAAAATTAGATGCACCATCTGGTACAGCTGTAAAAACAGTAGAATTAATTCGTCAAAATCGTGAATCAAAGCAGCAAGGTCACCCGAATGAAGTAGAGCAACTAGAAGGTGCTCGTGGTGCAAATGTAGACGGCATTCACATTCATAGTGTACGTTTACCAGGACTTATTGCACACCAAGAAGTAATGTTTGGTGGAGATGGACAAATGTTAACGGTTCGCCATGATTCATTCAATCGTGCATCCTTTATGTCAGGTGTAAAACTATCAATTGATACAGTAATGAATTTAGATCATCTTGTGTACGGATTAGAAAACATTATCGACTAAAGGGGAGACAACGGATGAAAATTGCCTTAATCGCACATGACAAAAAGAAAAATGACATGGTTTCGTTTGCATACGCATATAAACCAATTTTTGAACAACATGAATTGTTTGCAACAGGGACGACAGGACTTCGTATTATGGAGGCAACTGGTTTAGTTGTAACAAGATATCAATCGGGTCCTCTTGGTGGTGATCAAGAAATTGGTGCCATGATTGCGAAAAATGATATGGATATGGTGATTTTTTTCCGGGATCCACTAACTGCTCAGCCGCATGAACCAGATGTAAATGCATTGCTTCGTCTATGTGATGTATATGCGATTCCACTTGCAACGAACATGGCAAGTGCTGAAATGTTAATGCACGCATTAGAGCGAGGAGATTTAGATTACCGTAAGTTTAGAAAATGAGGGGAACAATTATGAGTGGATTACATATATTAGCGTTTGGTGCTCATGCCGATGATGTTGAAATCGGCATGGCCGGTACCATTGCTAAATATACGAAGCAAGGGTATGAAGTAGGTATTTGTGATTTAACAGAAGCTGATCTTTCTTCTAATGGAACAATAGAATTGAGAAAAGAAGAAGCAAAGGCGGCAGCTCGTATAATGGGAGTAAAAACGAGACTGAATTTAGCGATGCCAGACCGTGGTTTGTATATGAAAGAAGAGTATATACGTGAAATTGTAAAGGTGATTCGTACATATAAACCAAAACTAGTTTTTGCGCCGTATTATGAAGATCGTCATCCAGATCATGCGAATTGTGCAAAACTTGTGGAAGAAGCTATTTTTTCAGCGGGAATTCGTAAATATATGCCAGAGCTTCCACCACATCGTGTGGAGTCTTTTTATTATTATATGATTAATGGTTTTCATAAACCGAATTTTTGTATAGATATAAGTGAGTACCTTTCTATAAAAGTGGAAGCATTAGAAGCATATGAAAGTCAGTTTTCAACAAGTAGTGATGGTGTGAAAACGCCGTTAACAGAAGGTTATGTTGAAACTGTGGTCGCTCGAGAGAAAATGTTTGGAAAAGAAGTTGGAGTCTTATATGCCGAGGGATTTATGAGTAAGAAACCGGTTTTATTACATGCTGATTTAATAGGGGGATGTAAATGAAATTAAAAATAGGTATTACATGTTATCCTTCTGTAGGTGGTTCTGGAGTTGTTGGAACAGAATTAGGAAAGCAATTAGCGGAACGCGGGCATGAAATTCATTTTATTACATCGGGTTTACCATTCCGGTTAAATAAAGTGTATCCAAACATTTATTTTCATGAAGTGACGGTAAATCAATACTCTGTATTTCAATATCCACCATACGATTTAGCGTTAGCGAGTAAAATGGCAGAAGTTGCACAAAGAGAAAACCTAGATATTTTACATGTGCATTACGCAATACCACATGCAATTTGTGCTTATTTAGCAAAACAAATGATTGGAGAGCGTATTAAAATTGTTACAACCTTGCATGGAACAGATATTACTGTGTTAGGTTCCGACCCTTCGCTAAATAATTTAATTCGTTTTGGTATTGAGCAATCTGATGTTGTGACGGCGGTCTCGCATTCATTAATTAACGAAACGCATGAGCTTGTAAAACCAAATAAAAACATTCAAACGGTATATAACTTTATAGACGAACGTGTATATTTCAAGCGTGATATGTCTCAATTAAAGAAAGAATACGGTATAAGTGAGAGTGAAAAGATACTAATTCACATTTCAAATTTCCGTAAAGTGAAACGTGTGCAAGATGTTGTTCAGGCATTTGCTAAAATTGTTACAGAAGTAGATGCGAAGTTGCTTCTTGTTGGAGATGGACCAGAATTTTGCACGATTTTACAGATAGTGAAAAATCTACATATTGAAGATCGCGTCTTATTCTTAGGGAAGCAAGATAATGTTGCAGAACTACTTGCGATGAGTGATTTAATGTTGCTTCTTTCAGAGAAGGAGAGTTTTGGTCTTGTTTTATTAGAAGCGATGGCGTGTGGTGTACCTTGTATCGGAACAAGGGTTGGAGGTATTCCGGAAGTCATTCAACATGGTGAAACAGGATATTTATGTGAAGTTGGCAATCCAACAGGAGTGGCAAATCAAGCCATTCAGCTATTAAAGGATGAAGAACTTCACCGTAATATGGGAGAGCGAGCAAGAGAAAGTGTTTACGAGCAGTTCCGCTCTGAAAAAATCGTCTCACAATATGAAACGATTTACTACGATGTACTAAGGGATGACAAAAATGGAAAGATTTAAAAAAGCTAGTTCTATTATTGAGACTTTAAAGCAACAAGGACATGAGGCTTACTTTGTCGGTGGAAGCGTACGAGATCTTATTATCGATAGGCCAATTGGTGATATTGATATTGCGACATCTGCTTTACCAGAAGAAGTGATGGCTATATTTCCAAGACATGTTCCTGTTGGTCTTGAGCATGGAACTGTAATTGTGGTAGAAAATGGTGAACCTTATGAGGTAACTACTTTTCGAACAGAGAGCGAATATGAAGATTTTCGAAGACCTAGTAGTGTTCAATTCGTTCGTTCATTAGAAGAGGATTTAAAACGTCGTGATTTCACAATGAATGCAATTGCGATGACAGAAGAAGGCAAAATGGTTGATTTATTTGCTGGACAGGAAGCGATTCAAAAGAGAGAAGTTGTGACGGTTGGAAATGCTGCGGATCGTTTTCAAGAAGACGCCCTGCGAATGATGCGTGGTATTCGTTTCGTAAGTACGTTAGGTTTTTCTTTAGAAATGAAAACGAAACAAGCAATTGAAACATATGGACATTTGCTAGAACATATTGCAATTGAGCGAATTACAGTGGAGTTTGAGAAACTGTTAACTGGTACATATTGTGTGAAGGGCTTGCAAGAATTAGTAGAAACGAAGCTATTTTCTCATCTGCCATATTTACAAATGTCAGAAGAGAGATTATTAAAAGCTACGCAGTATAACTGGGATTCTTTTGAAACGGACATTGAGGCATGGGCATTCTTCTTATATTGTATTGGGGAAGAGCATCCATCTGTCTTTTTACGTCAATGGAAGTTTTCGAATAAAAAAATAAAAGATATCGTCGCAGTTTTATTAACAATTCGTACGAGAAAGGAGAAGGATTGGGATACAGTTCTTCTTTATAAAACGGGACTTCATATCGCTGAAATGGCCGAAAGAGTATATGAAGCGATGATTGAAAGCTATGATCATACATCTGTTAAACGAGTACAAATGTTGTTTGAAGTATTGCCAATAAAGAGTCGCCAAGAAATGAATGTGACTGGGAATGATTTATTAAACTGGGCAAATAAAAAGCCCGGTCCGTGGGTTGCTGAAATGATTCAAAAAATTGAGGAAGCAATCGTACAAGGAAACGTAGGTAATGAGAAAGAGTGTATAAGGGAGTGGCTGCAAGAATGCAATCTACTATAAGAAAGCAGTTATTGCAAGTTTTTTCGGAAGCGGATGGCGCGTTTGTATCTGGCCAAACGATTAGTGATAAACTTGGTTGTTCAAGAACCGCTGTGTGGAAACATATGGAGGACCTTCGGAATGAGGGATATGAACTTGAAGCTGTGCGTCGATTAGGTTATCGCATTGCGAGTAAGCCAGACAAAGTAACTGCTAATGAAATTCAGTTAGGGTTACAAACGAAACATATTGGTAGAACGGTATATTTTGAAGAAACTGTCGAATCCACGCAGCATATTGCAGCAAAACTTGCTTATGAAGGTGCGGAAGAAGGAACGATTGTTGTTGCAGAAGAACAAACAGCTGGCAGAGGTCGTTTAAGCAGGAAATGGCATTCACCAAAAGGAACAGGAATTTGGATGAGTATTATTTTACGTCCATCAATCCCGGTTCATCATGCACCACAACTTACTTTATTAGCGGCTGTTAGCGTTGCACAAGCAATTGAAAAGTGCACGGGTGTAAACGTAGGAATAAAATGGCCGAATGATATTTTAATTCAAGGTAAAAAGGCTGTAGGTATATTAACAGAAATGCAGGCAGATCCTGATAAAATTAATGCTGTCATTATGGGCATTGGTATTAATGCGAATCAAAAGCAAGAACATTTTGATGAGGAAATTCAACATATTGCTACTTCTTTAGCGATTGAATCCGGTGAGCCAATTGTTCGTGCAGAGCTTATGCAACAAATCTTTTTACAACTAGAAAAATTATATGAAGAGTATTTACAAAATGGTTTCTCTGTCATTAAAATTCTTTGGGAAAGTTACGCTGTGAGCGTCGGGAAAGAAATTACCGCTCGAACGATGAGAGAGACAATTACAGGGGTAGCAAAAGGAATTACAGAGGATGGTGTATTGCTTCTGGAGGACCATGAAGGGAAAGTACATCACATTCATTCTGCAGATATCGAAATTAAGTAAAAGAAGTTCCAAAAAGGAACTTCTTTTTATTTGACTATTACTTTGCCTTCCATTCCTTTAAGAAGATGGTACCGGCATATTAATTCATATGTACCAGTATTTTTAGGTTTCACGGTAATGTTTTTTTCTTTTCCTGACTCGACTACGACATCAATGCCGAGTTTTTTTACTGTAAAGGTATGTTCATTCTTACCTTTGTTTTTTAATAACAATGTTGTTGACTCTTCAATTGGAATGGTGATGACGTTTGGATGAAAGTAATCATCATTCAGTTCGACCTCAATTACTTTCGTTGAATCGATAGGTTGTGTTACGACGTTAACTGAGGCAAATGCATGGAAGGAGCTAAAAGTTATCATCACTACAATCATCAGAAGCAAACCGGTCGATGGAAATAACCATTTGTTCATAAACATTCGCAATTCTCCTTTTGTAAGTACTTTTCTCAATTAACCTGCATCATTAGTTCACGAGTTATACAATGCATATAAACTAAAAGCTATTTACCCTTTCTATGAGTTCGTTAGTTATGAAATTTTCACATACCGTAATGGGAATAAAAAATTATTTTTTCAAAAAAATGTAGTAATTCCTTTTTGGAGTTTGCTATAATTAGTTCGAATGTGGGCAGTATCAGAGCGAACTGCACCATGATTCGAAGCAATACGAAAAATAATAACTTGGATTCTGCCTTGATCCAATAACGGACTGGGACAGAGGGATGAATAATGCCGACTAACACACAACCCTTCTGCCCTTTTATGGCCAGAGGGGTTTTTTATATGATTTCGGCCATCTCCTCTCTCCTGTATAAAGGAGGAGTAGTTTTTGAAAACAAAAACAGATTTTTTGAAGATGAAAGAGCAAGGTGAGCCGATTACGATGCTAACGGCGTATGATTATCCATCTGCTAAGTTAGCAGAAGAAGCTGAAGTTGATATGATTCTAGTTGGAGATTCCCTTGGGATGGTTGTGCTCGGCTACGATTCAACAGTACCTGTCACAGTAGAGGATATGATTCATCATACGAAAGCTGTACGCCGAGGAGCGAAAGAGACGTTTATTGTAACTGATATGCCATTTATGTCGTATCATGTGTCGCCTCAAGATACGATGGTGAATGCACGCCGCATTGTTCAAGAGAGTGGTGCTCATGCATTGAAGGTAGAAGGTGCAGGGGAAGTGGTATCAACTATTCATTACTTGACGAATGCGGGAATTCCTGTCGTGGCACACTTAGGCTTAACTCCTCAATCTGTAGGAGTACTAGGTGGGTATAAAGTACAAGGGAAAGATGCTGAAAGTGCAAAAAAATTAATAGAAGATGCGAAGAGATGTGAGGAAGCTGGTGCGATAGCGCTTGTGTTAGAATGTGTGCCAATGCAGTTAGCGGAATTAATTTCGAAGCAACTAACAATTCCGACGATTGGAATTGGAGCAGGGAAAAAAGTAGATGGGCAAGTACTTGTCTATCATGATCTTATCTCATACGGCGTAAATCGTGTTCCGAAATTTGTGAAGCAATATACGTCTGTTCAAGAGGAGATTGTGCGAGGGATTTCACAATACGTTACTGAAGTAAAGACGGGACAATTTCCAGAAGAAAAACATTCGTTCACAATGAAAGAGGAAGAATGCTTAGCGTTATACGGAGGAAAACAATAATGAAAATCGTAACTACAGTGCAAGAGATGCAGCAAATTACAAACGAACTTCGTATAAGTGGAAAAAGTATTGGTTTTGTTCCAACGATGGGTTATTTACATGAAGGTCATGCGACTTTATTACGTAAGGCAAGAGCAGAAAATGAAATTGTAGTTTTAAGCGTGTTTGTCAATCCACTACAGTTTGGGCCGAATGAAGATTTAGATCGATACCCTCGTGATATTGATAGAGATGAAAATGTAGCAAAAGAAAACGGTGTAGATTATTTATTTTATCCGAGCGTAGAAGAAATGTATCCAGCAGAACAAACGACAACAGTAGCAGTTGTGAAACGTACTGATGTATTATGTGGCAAACAAAGACCTGGTCATTTCGCTGGAGTTGCGACTGTACTAATGAAACTATTTAATATTACATTGCCAACGCGTGCTTATTTTGGTATGAAAGATGCACAGCAAGTTGCTGTCATTGAAGGATTTGTCGCTGATTTTAATATCCCGGTTACGATCGTACCAGTGGATATTGTGAGGGAAGTAGATGGATTAGCGAAAAGTTCTCGTAACGTGTATTTATCACAAGAAGAGCGTGAAGAGGCTCCTCATTTATACAGCAGTCTATGTAAAGCGAAAGAAAGAATTGAAGCAGGCGAACGTAATGCAGAAATCATTACAACTCTTGTGAAAGAGTATATTGAGACGTATACGAAAGGCACTGTAGATTATGCTGATTTATATGCCTATCCTTCACTACAAGTAATAGATAAAATTGAAGGACGAATGATTTTAGCAATTGCAGTTAAATTTGAGAATGTACGATTAATTGACAATATAACATTAACGGTTAAATAAGGGGGAGCATCTATGTTTCGCACAATGATGAGAGCGAAGTTACATCGCGCTACGGTAACAGAAGCAAATTTAAATTATGTAGGTAGTATTACAATTGATGAAGATTTAATGGATGCAGTAAATATTGTAGAAAATGAAAAAGTACAAATTGTAAATAACAATAATGGTGCTCGCTTAGAGACATATGTTATTAAAGGAGAACGAGGTAGCGGTGTTGTTTGTTTAAATGGTGCAGCTGCAAGGCTTGTACAGCCAGGGGATAAAGTTATTATTATTTGCTACGGTTTAGTGGCAGAAGAAAATATTCATAACCAAGAGCCGAAAATTGCAGTATTAGACGATGATAATCAAATTATCCAAATGTTAGGCGCTGAAAAAGCGGGTACGATATTATAAGTAAGAAGGCTATCTCTATTACGGAGATAGCTTTTTTGTGCATCTTTTCATTAAGATGAGATAAAACGTGGTATAGTAACATTATATAATTTTGTGTTTGATAGGTAAGAAATTGAGGTGTTACATATATGAGTAAACGTTATGTCGTTGTGGATTTAGAGACGACAGGGAACTCCTGGAAGGACGGGAAGGATAAAATTACCCAAATCGCAGCTGTTGTAGTGGAAGATGGAGAGATACTAGAGATTTTTTCATCTTTTATTAATCCGAAGAGAGAGATTCCGCCATTTATTACAGAATTAACAGGGATTGATGAGAGTATGGTTAAGCAAGCCCCGTTATTTCAAGATGTAGCCCCGATGGTTGTTGAGCTATTGCAAGGTGCAGCTTTCGTTGCACATAACGTTCACTTTGATTGGAATTTTTTAACAGAAGAATTAAGGCGTGCTGGATATACAGAAGTACATTGTCCGAAAGTTGATACAGTTGAGTTGGCGCAAATTCTTTTGCCGACGGCTGATAGTTATAAATTACGTGATTTAGCTAAACAACATGAATTAGAGCACGATCAACCGCATCGTGCGGATAGTGATGCTCTTGCAACAGCGGAATTATTTTTACAATTTTTAAATGAAATTGAAAATTTGCCACTTGTCACCTTGCAATCGCTTTATGAATTGAGCGATGTTTTTCAAAGTGATATAGCGGATGTACTTTCTGAAAATATTTTAAAGAAAATGATGCATGGTAGAAAAGGGGCAGAGGGGTATGAAGTATATCGAAATATTGCGCTTCGAAAACGAAATTATGCTTTAAATCTCAGTGAAACATGTTCATCTAAATTTGATGCTTTCTTGCATAAGGCAATCGATAAACTTGAATTGAATATGCCAAAGTTTGAAAAAAGAGAAAGCCAACAGATTATGATGAAGGAAATATATACAGCACTAAGAGATTCTAGGTTTTCACTAATTGAAGCAGGAACAGGAACAGGGAAGACTCTTGCATATTTACTTCCAAGTGTTTATTTTGCAACGAAAAAAGAAGAACCTGTCATCATAAGTACCCAAACAGTACAACTGCAACAACAAATATTAGAAAAAGAAATTCCATTATTACAGAAAATAATGCCATTTTCATTTGAAGTAGCTCTTTTGAAAGGAAGAAAGCATTATCTTTGTCTACATAAATTTGAATATGCTTTGCAAGAGGAAGAGAAAAATTATGATATGGCGCTCACAAAGGCAAAAATTTTAGTGTGGTTATTGCAAACAGAAACTGGCGATCGTGATGAATTAAATATTCCTGAGGGCGGAAAGTTACTTTGGAACCGTATTTGTAGTGATGTACATAGTCCAGGCGGGATGCAAAGCAACTGGTATAGCCGTTGTTTTTATCAACGAGCAAAGAATAAAGCATTATTTGCAGATATCGTTATTACAAATCATGCGTTATTATTTCAAGATTTTTCAAGCGAAGAACCACTATTTGCTTCATGTGAACATATTATTTTTGATGAAGCTCATCATATCGAGGAAGCGGCGAGTAGAACATTAGGTGAACAGTTCTCCTGTATGTATTTTCAATTAGTTTTATCTCGTCTTGGTACGCTAGAAACAGATGATGTACTTTCTAAAGTATATAAAATGATGAAAAAATCAGAGCAAGCCTCTCGTTCGACTTTCCGTATGGTGAGTCATAGTTTGAAGGAATTGAAATTTGATGCGGATGAGCTATTCCAAATGTTACGTGCTTTCATCTTTAAACAAACAAAGCAGGAACAAGGGATAAGCAATATGCCACTCATTTATCGATATAACACGGAAGTAGAGAAAGGTAAGTTATGGGATAGCATTACCGAGTTAACAAATCGTTTTGTATACGATGTAAGAAAATTATTGACTACACTTGAGAAGCAAGTTGATATATTGCAAAGTAAATTAGAATGGGAGATGCATGTTGTTACAGGTGAATTTATGCATTTAATTGAGTTGTTGAGAAAGATGGAACAATCTTTACAATTACTCATTTTAGAAAAAAATTCATACGTGACATGGATGGAGACTGAAACGAAGGGGACAATTCATTCAACCGTTTTATATGCACAGCCTGTTCATATTGGTGAAAGGCTTGCGGATGAATTTTTAACACAGAAAAAGAGTGTTATTTTCACATCAGCAACGTTAACAGTAAACGATTCATTTGACTATATAAAAGAAGAGCTAGGTTTACATGATTTTGCTCCCAATACATTACAGGTTCCGTCACCATTCCGTTTTGAAGAACAGATGAAATTAATGGTTTCAACAGATGTGCCTTTTATTAAGCAAGCAAGTAATGAAGAATATATTGAATCTGTGTCGGCACATATTGCAAAAATAGCGAAAGCTACAAAAGGTAGAATGCTTGTTTTATTCACTTCTTATGAGATGTTGAAAGAAGCGTATACGAATTTGAAAAATGATGAGGAATTAGAGGGGTATTTATTATTAACGCAAAGTGTGAATAATAAGAGCCGAAGTCGTCTCATTCGTAAATTTCAAGAGTTCGACAAATCGATTTTGTTAGGAACAAGTAGTTTTTGGGAAGGGATAGATATACCTGGAGATGCCCTTAGTTGTCTTGTTATTGTACGACTTCCCTTTACACCTCCGCATCAACCGATGATGGAAGCAAAAGGAGAGTGGTTACAAAATCAAGGACAGGACGTATTCGCTAAGTTAGCACTCCCGCAAGCAATCTTGCGTTTCAAACAAGGATTTGGTCGTCTAATTAGAACAAGTACAGATACCGGAACAGTATTTGTATTAGACCGTCGTTTGACAAGCGCTTCTTATGGAAAACGTTTTTTACAATCAATCCCAACTGTTCCGCTTTATGAAGGCCCTTTAGAAGAATTATTAGAACAATTAAAGGAACGGCCAAATAAATAAAATTGGAAGAAAAATACGCCTGAAGTACATTTAAGCTTCAGGCGTAAAAAATGTGGGTAGGAGGAATTTTATTTTTCTTACTTCTTGTATACAAAATGTATTGGTTTTCGACTTGAAACCTTTTTTTGCAGTACATGTCCTGCTATAATAGATGGGTGATGAAGCAGGGGTTGTAAAGAATGTACTCTTATTGTAACCGTATTGCGTTCTTCTATAATTAGAAATTTTTGTGTAACGGAGGAGTTTTTTCATGGATAAGAAAATCGAAGTCCTATCAACGACGCGTCTTAAATATTCGTCTGATTTGTATAAAATCGTTGATAGTTTGAATCGTACGTTAAAAGAGCAGGACCTCATGTTCGGATTAGCATTAGACGAAAAAGATAAAGAAACAGCTGTATTTACGATTTACAGAACGTAGTGATACAATGAAAAAGTGGATCTTTGCAATCGTTATCGTAATCGTTGCTAGCGGAATATATGGGGCGTATGTTTATAATAAAGCAATGGAAAAGAAAATCCATAAAGAGGAAAAATCTGTAGAAATTGCAAAAGAAAAGGCAAAGCTTACAAAAGTAAAATCTGTAGATTATTATAACGGAAATTCTTCATATACAGTCGTACAAGGTGTAGACGAAAAAGGAGAACAAATTATTGTTTGGGTGCCAAATAAAAAAGGGAATGTCCTTGTGAAGAAAAAGAGTGAAGGTATTCCTGAAAAAGAAGCTTTGCAAAAGTTGGCTGAACAAGCTACAGGAAAAGGCGATGAGCCGAAGCCAAAGCCAAAAGAAATTATAAAAGTAAAATTAGGTGCTCAAAACGATATTCCGTTGTGGGAAATTACATATATTGATCAGGAAGATCGTTATACGTATTATTATTTAGAGTTTCAAAATGGGGCTTATGCTGGTCATTACAGCATTGAAAAATAGATGTAGGGGGAACTACAAATGAAATTAGCAAAGCGAGTAGCTGCTTTAACACCATCTGCAACTTTAGAAATTACAGCAAAGGCACAAGCATTAAAAGCAGAAGGTCATGATGTAATTGGATTAGGGGCAGGAGAACCTGACTTTAATACGCCAGAACATATTATGGATGCTGCACATAAAGCGATGTTAGAAGGACATACGAAGTATACACCAACAGGTGGATTACAAGCGTTAAAACAAGAAATTGTGAAGAAGTTTACACGTGATCAAGGAATTGCGTATGATCCATCTGAAATTATTGTATGTAACGGTGCAAAGCATGCATTATATACATTATTCCAAGTGTTGCTTGATGAAGGAGATGAAGTTATCATCCCAACTCCTTATTGGGTAAGTTATCCTGAGCAAGTAAAGCTTGCTGGAGGTAAGCCAGTTTACGTAGAAGGCCTGGAAGACAATGAGTACAAAATTACAGCGAAGCAGCTGCGTGAGGCAATTACAGAGAAAACGAAAGCAGTTATTATTAATTCACCGAGCAATCCAACAGGAATGATTTATAGCAAAGAGGAATTACAACAGCTTGGAGAAGTATGTTTAGAACACGATATTTTAATCGTTTCAGATGAAATTTATGAAAAATTAATTTATGGTGGAGCAGAATATACTTCGATTGCCCAGCTTTCTAATGCATTAAAAGAACAAACACTTATTATTAATGGTGTATCTAAATCTCATTCTATGACAGGATGGCGTATTGGATATGCAGCAGGAAATAAGCAGCTTATTAAAGCGATGACGAACTTAGCGAGTCATAGTACGTCAAACCCTACTTCAATCGCTCAATACGGCGCAATTGCAGCATATGCAGGCTCACAAGAACCTGTAGAAACAATGCGTCAAGCATTTGAAGAAAGATTAAACATTATTTATGATAAATTAATTCAAATCCCTGGCTTTACTTGCATTAAACCACAAGGTGCATTTTACTTATTCCCTAATGTAAAAGAAGCTGTAGCTTTATCAGGATACGAAACTGTAGATGATTGGGCAAAAGCTCTATTAGAAGAGGAAAAAGTGGCTCTTGTACCAGGTACAGGATTTGGTGCTCCAAATAATGTTCGTTTATCATATGCGACATCTCTTGAACAAGTAGAGAAAGCATTAGAACGCATTCATACGTTTATGAAAAGTAAAGTGCAAGCTTAATTGTATATTTTATTAACGCAATACAAAAAACCTTCCTACATAATAGGGAGGTTTTTTTGACGAATTGTGACAAAAAGAAATAGCGAAAGGTGTGTTATACTAGAGAGCGAGGTGTTTGGTGATGAAAAAGAAAATGATGTTACAGTGGTTTGAGCAGGGAAGCATCGCAATTCCAAAATTACTTATGATGCATTATAAAAAATTAGGGTTAAATGAAGTGGAATTTATGGTTGTACTTCATGTACACACATTTTTAGAATCGGGCAATTCGTTCCCGACTCCGTCAGAGATTTCAGAACGGATGACGATTACTGAAATGAAATGTATGGAAGTAATTCAGACATTGATTCAAAAAGGTTTTTTATCATTAGAAGGTGGACAAAAATCAGAAGCGATGATTTGTGAAAGTTATTCTTTACAACCGCTATGGGAAAAAATATTGCATTTCTTAATGAACGAATCAATAGAGGAAGAACAAAAAGAAATAAAACAACTGCAAGTAAATTTATATACAGTATTTGAAAAAGAATTTGGAAGACCACTTTCTCCGTTTGAATGTGAAACGTTGGGTATGTGGGAAGATCAAGATCAACATCATCCGAATTTAATTCAAGCGGCCCTCAGGGAAGCTGTAATGAGTGGTAAGCTTAATTTCCGATATATTGATCGTATTTTATTTGAGTGGAAAAAGAATGGTATTAAAACAGTAGATCAAGCCCAAAACCAAGGACGGAAATTTAGAGCAAATCAACAACGAACGCAGCAAACGACAAAACAAGAGACGAAATTTACTGGGAAAGTGCCTTTTTATAATTGGTTGGAGCAGTAATGTAGGAGGAAGTATATGTTAAATAAAACGCAAATTCGCTATTGTTTAGACACAATGGCGGATATGTATCCAGAAGCACATTGTGAATTAATTCATGATAATCCGTTTGAATTAGTAATCGCGGTGGCATTATCTGCACAATGTACAGATGCACTTGTAAATAAAGTGACGAAAAATTTATTTCAAAAATACAAAACACCAGAGGATTATTTAAGTGTGTCTTTAGAAGAATTACAACAAGATATACGTTCCATTGGATTGTTTAGAAATAAGGCGAAAAACATTCAAAAATTGTGCCAGATGTTGCTAGATGATTATAACGGGAAAGTTCCAGAAGACCGGGACGAGCTGACGAAACTACCAGGAGTAGGAAGAAAGACAGCGAATGTAGTTGTTTCGGTTGCATTTGGAATTCCAGCGATTGCTGTTGATACGCATGTAGAGAGAGTGAGTAAACGGTTAGCAATTTGTAGATGGAAAGATTCTGTGTTAGAAGTGGAAAAGACATTGATGAAGAAAATTCCAATGGATGAGTGGGGAGTTACACACCACCGTATGATTTTCTTTGGACGTTATTACTGTAAGGCGCAACGACCACAATGTGAAGAGTGCCGATTACTAGAAATATGTCGCGAAGGAAAGAAACGAATGAAGGGGAAATAAAGGATGGAGCGAGTTATAGAAATACCGAAAGAGTTTCGGTGCGTACCATTTTTTAAAGAGAGTGCGAATTCGATTACGTATCACACAGACCAATCTTTTGAAGAAATAATACAAAATACTTACTTTATACATGATATTGAAAGACAATATGAGCCATGGAATGAAATTGAAAATAGTATTCCTGTACTGTTGAAAGTGTGGAAAAGTAAGCATGAAGACATTGCTACACTATTTCGAAACAGAAATAAGCAAGAAGCTGAAGGTCCAATGATTCTTTTGGCGGCACATTTGTTATCGATTGTATTTTGGTTAAATGAGCAACCTGTTCATAGTTTGAATGAAATGGAAGCTTATACGAGTAAATTGGAAGTACAACCAGTTAATTTTATGGAGCGATATTCGTTCATTATAAAGAAACCGAATAATTATCATTCCTACATTCAGTTAGCGCAGTTGTATATTGAAATAGAAAAGCTATATGTAAAGAAAATGATAACAAAAAAGAAGTCCTTTTCTCGTTAAGAGAAAGGACTTCTTTTTTTGTATTAAGATTCTGTTGTAACAACATTTCCGTCTGCGTGAGGTGTATCTCCTCCGGTATTTTGTTGTTGTTCTTGTTGCTTGTGTTGTTCTTCTTCAGCTTTTTTTCTAGCAGCCTCTTCTTCAGCTTTCTTTCTAGCAGCTTCTTCTTCGGCTTTCTTTCTAGCGGCTTCTTCTTCAGCAGCCTTTTTCTGAGCTTCTTCTTGTTGTTTACGTTGTTGTTCTTGTTGTTGCTGTTGCTCTTGTTGTTTACGCTGTTCT
The DNA here is from genome assembly GCF_024712505.1 of Bacillus sp. IBL03825. NCBI lineage: Bacteria > Bacillati > Bacillota > Bacilli > Caryophanales > Bacillaceae > Bacillus > Bacillus sp. IBL03825. The sequence continues at coordinate 1,499,067 of NZ_JAMXKE010000001.1, forward strand.
TCATCAGCCTTTTTCTTAGCTTCTTCTTGTTTTAGTTTATCTTCATTAGCTTTTTTCTGAGTTTCCTCATCAGCTTTTTTCTTAGCTTCTTCTTCAGCCTTCTTCTTAGCCTCTTCTTCAGCTTTTTTCGGGTCTGGAGTTCCGCCAGGTGCAGTGAAGGATGCACCAACTGCAGGGCTTGTTCCATTACCTTTTTTCGCTACTACAGAGAAGCTGTAAGTAACGCCTGGTTTAATACCACCAAGAGTAGCTGTCGTACCACTTATTGATAGGCTACCACTTGAACCGTCAGTTGCTTTATAGCTTGCTGCATACGCATCAACTTCTGCTGGTCCAGACCAGTTTAGTGTAACTGTGCTAGCGCCATCGAAAGCGACATTAAGACCACTAGGTGCATCTACTTTAATTTGTTTAACCGCATCTTTCTTAGCACCTTTTACGTACAATTCACCATATAATTCTTGTACAGAAGAAGGGCGTTCGAAACGAGATTTATCTGTAGCGAATTTGCTCATCATTACTTGGAACATTTGTTGCGCAATTCTAGTAGAGCGATCGCCAATGTAATTTTCTGAGCTATCTTTTTCGTAACCAGTCCACACCGCCATTGTATATTGCGGTGAATATCCAGCAAACCAGCTATCTCTGTTTGCATCAGCTGGGATACCATATTTTTTTATAACGTCTTCATCAAAGTTTTGTGTTCCTGTTTTACCAGCTACGTCTATACCGGAAACGTATGCTGTTGGACCTGTACCACCAGAACCAGGTCTTATTACGTCACGAAGTACGTCAGTAACCATATATGCTGTATAGTCGTGCATTGCACGTTGTTCTTTCGGCTTAAAGTTTTTCTTTTTCCCGTCTGGGAAGATGACTTCTTTTACGAAGTGAGGCTTATTATATACACCGTCATTACCAAATGCGGCATATGCACCTGCTAGTTCTAATGGAGAACTATCGTTACTACCAATTGCTGTTGATTCATATGTTTTGCCGTCTTTAAATGTCATACCCAACCCTTCAGCAAACGCTTGTGACTTAGGAAGACCCACCGCTTGGGCTGTTTTTAAAGCCGGGATGTTTAATGATTTTTTCAAAGCTTCACGTAGTGAAACGTCACCTTTGTAACTATTTGTTGCATTTCGTATTTTTTTACCATTGGAATACGTATACTCTGAGTCATTTAATTGATGGTATGTAGACCATTGTAAATTCTCAATTGCTGGACCGTAGTCGAAAATTGGTTTCATTGTTGAACCAACTTGGCGTTTTAGATCAATGGCCATATTATGACCTTTGAAAGTAGACTTACTTTCTTTACGCCCAGCTCCAATTGCTCGAACTTCTCCAGATTGTGTATCCATAAATACGAATGATCCTTGGAATTGATCGTTAGGATACTTAATGAGATTGCCATCCATAATTTTGTCAGCGTAATCTTGAGCATCTTGGTCAAGTGTTGTATGAATCGTTAAACCATCTGAACCGATATTTATATCGGGATATTCTTTTTCAACTTCTTTTACAACAGCATCTAAAAATGCTTGATACTTCATCTCAGTTACTTCTGAAGACGGTTGAAGACCCTCAGTTACAGAGATTTTCATTGCGTTATTCATTTCATCTTTTGTTATATAACCATGTCGATTCATTAATGATAATACGACGTTACGACGTTGTGTAGCTCGTTCAACGTTGTCTTGTTTTGTTGGGTCATAAATATTAGGACCTTGGGGTAAACCTGCAAGCATTGCAGCTTCATGTAACTGTAAGTCTTTTAAGTCTTTGTTATAATATTTTTTGGCTGCTGTTGCAATACCGTACGAACGGTTACCTAAGTTAATCTTATTTAAGTACATTTCTAAGATCTCATGTTTAGAGTATTGTTGCTCTAATTTGTAAGATAGGTACCATTCTTGTACTTTTCTCTTCGCAGTTTTGTCCATCGTTAGAAAATAGTTTTTGACTACTTGTTGTGTAATCGTACTACCACCTTGAGATCCGAAGCCTCCAGTGACATTTTCCATAACTGCTTTTGTAGTTCGTTTAAAATCAATTCCATTATGATCATAGAAACGTGAATCCTCAGTTGCAAGGAATGCACTTTCAACTACCTTTGGAATTTGATCATACGTAACGTGGGTTCGTTTTTCAGCACCGTATTCATAGAAAAAGTTCCCATTCTTATCAAGAAACTTTGTTGATAAAGGATTGACAAGTTTTGATTTGTCTAATTTTGGAGCGTCCTTCACCATAACAAAGAAAGCGGAAACGCCAGCTACAAGACCAACGATACCAAGAAGTAGACAACCTATAAGGAATTTTTTTAAAAAGGAGCCTTTTTTCTTTGGTTTGTTCTCTTTATTTGTTTCTTGCTTTTGATTTTTTACATGATTTCGTTCTGTACGAGAACGATAATTATCTGACATTATACTTTCTCCTACCTTTCATTCTCTCCCCAAAAGTCGAAAAAAGAGCCTTAGTGATGACTCTATCACGAAAAATAAACCGTGTCTAGTACACGGATATAATCAATCCGAGGGTGATAACCGCATGATAATAAAGATCCATGCTCTTCTATTTCTTCTTTCGTAATCGATTTCCGTCCACCAGTATTTTGACGATTCCAAAATGCAATAATATGTTTTGCATCTAGTAAATAAAGTTCATCAAAAAGTGTAAATTTAATAATAACAAATGCAATTCCATCATGAGCGAGTACTTGCTTCATATGTTCAATTTGATGAAGGTGGAAGTTTTGAAGTGGAAAGCTGGTTTTATTTTTTGTTTCTTTCGCTTCAAAATCGATGTATTTCCCTTTGTATACACCGTTGTAATCTGTTGTAGAAGGTTGTTTAAAATACGCTTCTTTTACCACTGCAGCACTTCGAGCGGGGTAATCTACTTTTACAATTTGAAGAGGTGTAGGCTTTTTATGTACACATGCAATATTATGGGTTAAGTAATATTCATTTGTTTCATTCAATTCCTCTTCAAGGGACATACCTCTATTACTATAAGTATGTTTTTTAATTGGTGTTTTATGAGGTTGTGAAGCTTGATTGTACCGTTTTCCGTTTGGGTAACGAATGGTCATAGTGTGTCCACTCCCAACTTGCTAAGAATTACTTACAAAGGTGATTATAACAAAAAATGAAAAAAGATGTGACCTTTTTGAAGAAAGGTATGATGACTTATTTATGTTTACATGGAATGATTATGCAAAAATTAAACAATATCGTAAAAATATGGTTTGTACAGACGAAGAAAAAACAATCGTTTATAACATTAAGGGGAAAATAGAAATGGCTAATATGGACAACATTTCTCGAACACACTCTTATCAAGAATATTATGTAAGGAACAGTGAAATTAGGTGGGCCTTTTTAGCAAGTATGGTCTCGAGAAATGCGGGATGGAATATGACTGATTTAAAAGGGATATATTATGCTACTGTTTTACCTCAAACAGTAAAAAAACATTTGTTTCTGACTTATGAAGAAGCGAATTGGATTATTTTTTTAGATGCATTTCCTCAGCTATTGTTATACGAAGAAAGTAAGAGGAGGCAGGTACCACTATTCTATTTGTTACAATATTTTAACGTATCAATTTTTATGGAAAAAGAATGGATTTATTTTTGGGAAAAAAAAGATATAAATAGGCTCATGACAGCGCTTATTATAAATGAGCAAAATAAAATTCAAAAACCAGTTATTGAGAATACATATTTTAAAAAACATGTATTCCATACTGCACTTTTTAAATTGCAAGAAATGCTTCATATTAGTGCTGTTATTTTTCCGACTGTGGAAGGGAGGATGTATGGTTTTTCAGTTTATCAATTTGAAACGTTACAAAAGCGTATAGAACTAGGGCAGAAACTAGCGGAGTTACTGTTTCATCCGAATTATAAAAGTTCATTCCATAGGTTTGCATTGCAAACTATACACACAGGATCAAGAGCAGATTATGAATATTATGTAAGAGAAGCTAGAAAATCTTGTACGCCAGCCCTTAGAGAGGTTTATCCTGTCGTTGCACATAAGGAAATAAGTATGAGAGATTGGTTTTGTAGAGATACGGAAATAAATGAGTTGTTTCTACTGGAAGAGTATAAGGGGGAAGTTGATATAACAGAATGGTATAAAAGAAAGAGGGAGCAAATATATGTTGCTTCTATCGTAAATCGTTTTGTTAAAAGGATGGATGAGTTCGTGATATAATAAAAAAGAAGTCCCGTCTTCATAAATGAAGACGGGACTTCTTAATGTGAAGTAATCCTGCCCTGTATGCTAAAAATTTAATTAAGAGATTAAGGATGCTTTAGAAATTAGCTTTTTGTAAAAGTGCTAAAGTTTCACTTTATGTAGCAGGGAAGTTTGGACCATCTAACTTAGGGTTGCCAGTCTCGGGTTTATTTTGTTTGTTTCGTTTTTTCTTTTTTTCGTTTTTGTTCTTTGCCATTTTCATACACCTCCTTTTTGTATTGTTACCATTTCTATAAATGACATACAAAATGATTTCTTTGACGAATAACAACTAGTTTTGTCATGTGAGCAGGAGTGAAGAGTCATTCGGCGAAATTACATGACAAAGGAAAAGCAAAGAAGGGGGCGTTTTGTATATGGCGATGGTTCAGAAGGAAGATGTAATGAAAACAATGGATCAAATGTTAAGTTCTCTCGATTTGCTGGAAATGAATATAGGGATTAGAATGAATCATGCATTGAAGGATACGAGTGAAAAAATATGCAATAAAATAGAAATAACAGAAATGCATATTGAGCATATGGAAAATAAATTAGTGCATCACGAAGAAAAAGGGAATTGGGTGAAGGCATTTCAAAACGTCGTAGTGAGTGCATAATAAGGTGGGAATAAAATGAAGTATGAAGCATTAATACAATCTTCAGAAAAACTCATGCAGTATAATAATGAAGCGAATGTGAAAAAAAGAGAAATGATTGAGTACGATTTTTATAAGGATATGAAACCATTTGTAGATATGGTAGATGAGGAATTAAAAGTGTGGAAAGAATTAGCTTATAAATGGATTAAGGAAGAAAAACCGAAGTATATACATGTACAGCAAATTGATCAAGTGTACGATAATTTACAGACAAATGTGTTGCAATGTTTTGTAAATAAAGGTAAAGGTAAGCGATTCTTTGAAACACATCAAGCCATTTCGTATACTTTGCAAAATATAATTGAGCAATGTAAGTAACAAGAGGGGAAACCCTCTTGTTTTTTATACTTCTGTCATTGTTGTAGGTTTTGTTGCACCGTTTATTTCTAATTCTTTTATTAATGTTCGGTAATCTGAAATGCATATTTTTCCTTCGAGATACCAATGTCTCGCAAAGTCTAACAATTCATTTACATTCTCTGTGTAATACCCCTTTTTTTGAGAAAACGCTTGTTTTAAATCCCCTAATACCATGTTGATTCCTCCCCCATGAGAATCTTCTTCTTTATTATCATAGCATGGAAGGGTTTTCTTTTTTAATTTTTTAAAAATTTAAACTTCCGACAAAAATAGACAGATACTCCGTCACACATATTATTTTACTGGTACATATTATATATGTAGAAACTTATGTGAAGGAGGAGAGAATGCATGTTTCAACAACCAAACGTATATCAGCAATCTAATCCATATACACAGCAAAATATGTACCAATATAATACGGATACATATTTACGGTATAATATGTATCCTTTCGAGCCTCATTATGGAAATCAAAATTATTACCAGCCATTTGAAGTGTCGTTTATGAATCAACCGCAACAACAGCAGCAGCCCTATATGGATCAGCAACAGCAACCTTATATGAATCAACCGCAACCGCAGCAGCAGCCCTATATGGATCAACAACAGCAATCTTATATGAATTCACAATACTATATGCCACCACCATCTCCCTATGGAAATCAACAAGCGATGTTTTATCCACCAAAACAACCGTACCCGACGCAGAATAAACAAAAACAACAACAGCAACCGAGTCAATTTTCTAGTTTTGTTTCCCAATTTAAAAACTCAGATGGTAACTATGATGTAAATAAAATGATGAATACAGCTGGACAAATGATGAATGCGATGAACCAAGTGACGGGTATTGTAAAGCAAGTTGGAGGTTTTTTTGGTAAGTAATCTTGGGGGATTGTCTATAAAAAGCATTACGTATAAAGCAGAAGGCTAGACAAATTTCCTTGTAATAAATGGGTATATATAACAAACGGCTTTCCCTCTTTTCTCATATTGTAAAGTGTAGTCAGATTTTTTTAACGAGAGAGGAGAGAAAAAACTATGCATCATTGTCATCCTTGTTTTGGAGGGCATAAGCCTGTAGGACCTATCTGTACAACTGCTCCTGTCATTCATCCGACGAAACAGTGTGTAACACATTCTTTTTCAACAACGGTGGTGCCACACATTTTCCCAACGCATACAACACATGTTCATCATCAACAAATTAAAAACCAAAACTTCTTCCCACAAACAAACTCGAATGTAAATGTTGTAGACCCAATCGATCCAGGATTCGGCGGTGGATGTGGACCATGTGGTCATGGACATCATGGACATCACGGACATCACGTATCACCATTTGGTCCAGGACCAAATGTATCTCCGTTTGGACCAAACGTATCACCATTCGGACCAAATGTATCACCATTTTTACCAAACAATGTATCACCAGTAGGTCCGAATATTGGACCAAACGTTGGTGGAATATTTAAAAAGTAAATGATATGTTAGAACTAGCGAAATGCTAGTTCTTTTTTTGTAATTGGAGTGTTGATATGAAAGTTATTGCTGTAACGGGATATAAGCCATTTGAACTTGGTATATTTAAAAATGATCATCCAGGGGTGGAATGTATAAAAAAAGCATTGCACCGAAAATTAACTACTTTTGTAGAAGAAGGTTTGGAATGGGTGATAATAAGTGGGCAGTTAGGAGTCGAATTATGGGCTGCTGAAGTTGTTTTTGAAATTCAAGTAGAATATCCAAATCTAAAATTAGCGGTATTTACTCCGTTTTTAGAACAAGAAGAAAGCTGGAAGGAAGATAACCGTGAATATTACGAATGTATTCTCTCTCAAGCAGACCATATTGATAGTATTACGAAACGGAAGTACGAAAGCCCGGAACAATTTAAATTAAAAAATCAATTTTTTATTGAAAAAAGTGATGCACTTTTAGCTGTATATGATGAAGAAAAACCAGGGAGTCCCAAATATATTGTAGAAGCAGCAAAGAAAAAAGGAGAAATAGAAAATTATCACAGTTATTTCATTCTTTTTTCTGATTTACAAGATATAATAGAAGAGGAACAGTGGAATAATGCTGAGTAATATGTAATATAGTACTCGTATATATGATTGACAAAAGGCGTTGTTTCTGAAAAAATTTAGGTAATGAAAGTTTTGGCAAAAATTTGAGGTGAAGAAAATGATTTCGGATAAAATTAAATTAACGGCGAAAGATATTTTAGAAAAAGAATTTAAAACAGGCATGAGAGGCTATCAACAAGAAGAAGTAGACAAGTTTCTTGACATGATCATTAAAGACTATGAAGCTTTCCACAAGGAGTTTGATCAATTAAAGCAACAAAATGCTCGTTTAAAGCGTGAATTAGAGGAACAAAAATTAGTAGCAACGCAAGTGCCACAACAACCAGTTGTACAAACACCAGTTGCACAACCTGTATATAACAACACGAATACGGACATTTTAAAACGTCTATCTAATTTAGAAAAAGCTGTATTTGGAAGTAAGTTATACGAATAATTTTTAGTGGTAAAAAGGTTAAAGCATTTTACATAGAAAAAAACATTGCAAAATCTTTTTGTTTCCACTATACTAATGGATGTCATAACGTTTGGGTAATCGCTGCAACGCCAACGTTGTAGAGGAAAGTCCATGCTCGCACGGCCTGAGATGGCTGTAGTGTTCGTGCCTAGCCAATTCATAAGCTAGGGTATTCTGGCTGTAAGGCTGGTTTAACGGCAGGGAAAAAACCTAAGTCCTTTCGGATATGGTTTGACTACCTTTAAAGTGCCACAGTGACGAAGTCCTTGAAGAAATGATAGGAGTGGAACGAGGTAAACCCCACGAGCGAGAAACCCAAATAATGGTAGGGGAATCTTTTCCAAGGAAATGAACGATGGGAAAGGACAGGTTGTATAACCTGTAGATAGATGATTGCCACCGGAGTACGAGGCGTGGGCCGTTTGCAGTACAAAGGAACAGAACATGGCTTACAGAACGTTATGAACCAACTATGAAATAACTCAGCTCTCCTTTGTTAGAGGAGGGCTTTTTATTTGTATGAAGTTATAAATTATGAGTTAAAATGGTTAATGAGAAAATTCTTCGTAAAATGTAATGATTAATAGGACAAATTGCTATTAATTATTGTTTAACTATACATAAGAGGTGAATGCAAATGGGAAAAGTTACTTTAATTGCAACAGCGGCAATGGGTATTGAATCGTTAGTTGCCCGAGAAGTTCGTGATCTTGGTTATGAATGCCAAGTGGAAAACAGCAAAGTAACATTTGAAGCAGATGAAAAGGCGATTTGTCGCACGAACTTATGGTTACGTACTGCGGACCGTGTGAAAATTAAAGTTGGCGAATTCAAAGCGACAACATTTGATGAGCTGTTTGAAAAAACGAAAGCATTAAACTGGGGAGATTATATTCCAGAGAACGGAGAGTTCCCTGTAATTGGTAAATCGTTAAAATCTGAGTTGTTCAGTGTTTCAGATTGCCAACGTATCGTTAAAAAAGCTGTCGTTGAAAAATTAAAAACAACATATAAACGTACAACTTGGTTTGAAGAAGATGGTCCGTTATTCCGTATTGAGATCGCAATGCTCAAGGATATTGCAACATTAACAATTGATGCAAGTGGTGTTGGACTTCATAAACGTGGATACCGTATGGATCAAGGGGAAGCTCCATTAAAAGAAACATTGGCTGCGTCTTTAATTAAGTTAACAAACTGGAAGCCGGATCGTCCTTTCGTGGATCCTTTCTGTGGATCAGGTACAATTCCGATTGAAGCAGCATTAATTGGACAAAATATTGCACCAGGATTTAACCGTGGCTTCGCATCAGATGCGTGGGGCTGGGTTGGTAAACAAAACTGGCGTGAAGCTCGTCAAGAAGCTGAAGATTTAGCGAATTATAATCAACCACTACAAATCATTGGGTCAGATATCGATCATCGTATGATCCGAGTTGCTCAAGACAACGCTGAAGAAGTAGGTTTAGGTGATTTAATTACATTTAAACAAATGCAAGTAAAAGATTTCACGACAAAAGAGGATTATGGATATGTTGTAACGAATCCTCCATACGGAGAACGTTTAAGTGAAAAAGCACTCGTTGAACAATTGTACAAAGAAATGGGACAAGTATTCCGCCCATTAGACACATGGTCAGCGTATGTATTAACAAGCTACGAAGCATTTGAAAAGTGTTATGGAAAAGATGCATCGAAGAAACGTAAACTATTTAATGGATTTATCCGTACAGATTACTACCAATACTTCGGAAAACGTCCACCGCGTAATTCATAGTATAAAACTCCTCCAGCGCGCATATACTGGCTATTATGTAATGCGTAAAGGAGGACGTGATATGGATAGTTTCCAATTATCAATGATTCAAAAAGCTATTCATCGTACGTATGATGAGATCGGGAAAGAAGTGGATAGCCAAGGTGCGATTGTAGATGAAATACAAAAAGCACAAGAAGAATATTTGTCAGCTCTTTCACACGAAACAGCGATTGATAAACGATATTTAAAGTCATTAATATAGAAAAAAATTTTCCTTTTTCGAAAGGAAAATTTTTTTTCGTGTATTTCTATGTATGGCAACAGGGGAAAGTGGCTGCACACATATGAGTAGCAGTTGCTATATCTTTTTATAGAAAAACTTTTTGGTTGGAGGCTAAGGATGTTTACTGAGAAGAGATTACCATTTGAAGTAGGGAAACAAGATAATTTTTATGATAAGTTGAATGAATGGATTGGAGATGTGTTTTACGATATCCTTCCGGAAAAAGGCTTTGAAGAGCGTGATGAACAAATTTTTATGGCGTTTCAATTAGAGCGTGCTTTCCAAGAAAAGAAAGTAATGTTCGCAGAAGCGGGTGTAGGAACAGGGAAAACAATTGTATATCTTCTATATGCAATTTGCTATGCGCGTTATACTGGAAAACCAGCTATTATCGCTTGTGCTGATGAAACGTTAATTGAGCAGCTTGTGAAAGAAGAAGGGGACATTGCTAAGTTATCTGAAGCATTAGGACTATCTGTTGATGTTAGACTTGCGAAATCAATGGATAATTATTTATGTTTACGTAAACTTGAAGATGTTATGAGTGGACGAGCTCCAGAAGTAATTGAAGATGTATACTACGAATTACCACAGTTTGTATTCGATCATGGTACGATGCAAAACTTTACCCACTACGGTGACAGAAAAGAATTTCCACTTTTAAATGATGAGGAATGGTCAAAAGTAAATTGGGATTACTTCCAAGATTGCTTCACTTGTGATTCTCGTCATCGTTGTGGTCAAACTCTTTCTCGTGAACATTATCGTAAAGCGGCAGATTTAATTATTTGTTCTCAAGATTTCTACATGGATCATATTTGGACGTACGATGCTCGTAAGCGTGAAGGGCAAATTCCGTTATTACCTGAAAGTAGCTGCGTTGTATTCGATGAAGGACATCTTGTAGAATATGCAGCTCAAAAAGCTTTAACATATCGTTTAAAGCAAACGATGATGGAGCAACTTTTAACAAGATTGTTGCAAAACGATATTCGTGAAGAGTTTGCGCATTTAGTAGAAGAAACAATTTGGCAAACAGAGCGATTCTTTGATGTGTTACAAGAAAATAAAAAGGAAATCGCCGGTTCTGATCGTTTAGAAATTACTGTGACAGAAAAAGTAACAGCTGAAGCGAATAGACTTTATGCGAAAATTGGTGAAGTCGGTGATGCATTAGTATTTGAAAGTGAAATGCATACAGTAAACACGTATGATTTAAATATCGTTGATGAACATTTAGATGTATTAGAACATTCACTTCGTCTGTTCATGCACGAGAAAAATGTAATTACATGGGGTGAAGAAGGTGATGGAGCCTTCACGTTAGTGATTATGCCACGTGCAGTTGAAGAAGTATTACAAGAGAAAGTATTCTCGAAGAAAATCCCGTATATTTTCTCTTCTGCTACATTATCTAACAACGATTCATTCGCATTTACAGCAAATAGCCTAGGGGTAAAAGATTACTTATCATTCTCAGTTGCCTCACCGTTTGATTATGAGGAGCAAATGGCAGTAAACTTACTATCGCATACGAAAGAAAATGAATGGGAAAGAAAGTGTCAATATACACTTGAAAATATACAGAAAACAAATGGACGTACACTTGTATTATTCCGTACAACACAAGAACTTGCAGCGTTTAAAGAATATGTAAGTAAAGAACAAATGTCCGTTCCGTTCCTATATGAAGGGGATCAAGAAATTAGTCAGCTCGTTTCTCGTTTCCAAAATGAAGAAGAGACTGTACTTTGTGCTGTTCATTTATGGGAAGGTTTAGATATTCCTGGTTCATCATTATCGCATGTTATTATTTGGTCATTACCATTCCCTCCAAACGATCCTGTGTTTGAAGCGAAGCGTAAACATGTAAATGATCCATTCTGGGATGTAGATGTACCGTATATGATTTTACGTCTTCGTCAAGGGATTGGACGTTTAATTCGTACGAGCGACGATAAAGGTGCTATATCAATCTTCTTATCTGATACAGAAGATGAGAAAGTGATAGAAGCGGTGAAAAACGTACTACCAGTAGAAGGTAAAGAATTATAAGGAGAAAGCTTGGCACTTGCCAAGCTTTTTTTCTATTATAAAAGGGATTTAGAGTTCCATGTCGAATTAAGTTTGAGGTAGAAAAGGGAGGTTTTATACGATGACAGTAGCTACATATGAAGTAGAAAAACAATTTTTAACATATGTGAAGAAGATACAGAATTATGAGGAAGCATTAAGCTTAATGTTTTGGGACTTAAGAACAGGTGCGCCTAAAAAAGGTGTAGACCAGCGTTCAGAAGTAATTGGTATGCTTTCATCAGAAGTGTTTGTCATGTCGACTTCAGATGAGATGGGAAATTATTTAACAGAGCTTGAAGCTTTAATAAGTGAAGATAAACTTTCTGAAACGACGAAGAAAATGGTTGAAGAGTGTCGTAAAGAATATGATAGAAATAAGAAAATTCCACAAGCGGAATACGAGGCGTATGTGAAATTAGAAGCGAAAGCGGAAAGTGTGTGGGAAGAAGCTCGGGAAAAATCTGATTTCGAAATGTTCCGTCCTTATTTAGAACAAATAGTTGAATTTAAAAAGAAATTCATTACATATTGGGGTTACGAAACATATAAATATAATACATTATTAGATATGTATGAGCCAGGTATTACAGTAGAAGTGTTAGATCACGTATTTGGTCAACTTCGTGAGCGTATCGTTCCGCTCGTAAAAGAAATATCGGAGTCACAAAAGAGATTAAAGACAAGTGCTTTATCAGAATATTTTTCAAAAGAAAAACAAAAGAACTTTACATTAGAGTTATTAAAGCAATTGAATTATGACTTTGAAGCAGGTCGTCTTGATGAAACGGTACATCCATTTGAGATTACATTAAATAGAGGGGACGTTCGTATTACAACACGCTATGATGAAAAAGATTTCCGTATGGCAGTGTTTGGAACAATTCATGAATGTGGCCATGCTGTATATGAACAAAATATTGCAGAGAAATTCGAAGGTACACCGCTATGTAGTGGAACTTCTATGGGTATTCATGAGTCGCAATCATTATTCTTTGAGAACTTTATCGGTCGTAATAAATCATTCTGGAAGAAAAATTATGATTTATTAAAAGAGTATAGCGATGGTCAATTCAATGATATATCAGTAGATGAGTTTTATGATGCGATTAACGAATCGAAGCCATCGTTCATTCGTATAGAAGCAGATGAGCTTACATATCCGCTTCACGTCATGGTTCGTTATGAACTTGAGAAAGAATTATTTGATGGCACATTACAAGTGAAGGATTTGCCGGAGGCTTGGAATGATAAGATGGAAGCATATTTAGGAATTCGTCCGGAAAACAATGCACAAGGTGTATTGCAAGATGTTCACTGGGCTGGTGGTTCATTTGGATACTTCCCATCTTATGCGCTTGGTTATATGTATGCAGCGCAATTTAAGCAAAGAATGTTAAAAGACATTCCGAACTTTGATGCATTATTAGAAGAAGGAAACGTAACACCAATTCGTGAATGGCTAACAGAAAATATTCACCAATACGGTAAAACGAAAAAGCCACTTGAAATTTTAGAAGATGTGACAGGTGAAGGATTAAATGCAAACTACTTAGCAGATTATTTAGAAGCGAAGTATAAAGAAATCTATGAGTTATAAAAAAGAGCTGCTTAATTGCAGCTCTTTTTTTCAAGGGGGATAGAAGAATGGCTTATACATATACAGTAATGACGCAAGAAGAAGCAGAAGAAATTGCATATAACTGGCATTATGAAGGGAGGTATTCCTTTTACGATATAGGTGCAGATGAAGAAGATTTAGCTGAGTTTTTACATGATGAGAGTAGAGGAGATCATACATTTTCTGTGAAGGAAAACGGCACTCTCATTGGTTTTTTTACTGTTTGTAAAATAAATGATGGAACGTTTGATATAGGTCTTGGAATGAGACCTGATATAACTGGAAATGGATTTGGTTTACAGTTCGTAAACGCTGGACTAGCTTTTAGTAAAGAAAAATATGGTTGCAAGTATATAACACTATCAGTAGCGACATGTAATGAGAGAGCGATTAAAGTGTATAAAAGAGCAGGATTTGAAGTTGTTGGAACGTTTATACAGAAAACAAATGGTAGTTGTTTTGAGTTTTTGAAAATGAATTATATATGTAAAAAATAACAAAAAAACAGAAGAGGGTTCTTCTGTTTTTTTGCAATTTCATTATCTTTCAGTTGCTAGCATGTGCACAGCTATTTCATGCATGTCTTTCAAACCTGAAACTTGAGCGTATTCAGCAACAGTAATACTACTCGTTGTTAGAAGTTCGATAATATGTTCATCCATTTTTGACCAAGTTTTACCGCCAGCGTTGTCATAAGAGTGAATTAACTTTGTTAGTCCATCCTTCCCAAAGAGTAGATAATGCGATGTGAAATCTATAGATACATCACCTATTCCTACTTCTGTCCAATCGATTAAGCCAGTTACTTTATTTTTATTATTAATCAGGATATGACCTGGATGGATATCCCCGTGCTTTACTCCTACGTGAGATGGCCAAAAAGAATCTTCAGCTAGCCATGCTTGCCAACGATCCCATAAGTCTTGATTAATATGGTATTGTTCCTTCACTCGATTCATCCTTTGTTTCATAGAAGTTCTTAATTCATTAGCAGTAAGAATTTCAACACCTGTATTATTAAATTTTTGTTGAGGTAATGAGTGTAAATTCGCTAGAACTTTTCCTAATGAAGTATGGTATTCAGTTGGTACATTCTTTTCGTTAAAGGTCCATATATAACCTTGTTGTTCTATATCAATAGTAGCGGCAGGAACGCCGCTTAGTTGTTTATAAGCAATTAGTTCCTCAGAAAATATAGACCAATCAGGAATTTGGAATTCTGCATGTTTTTTCATGATTTCTAATGCTTCTTTTTCACGTAGAGCATGTCTCATAGATTCTGGTCTACGAGGAATTCTTAGTATCCATTTATCCCCGTTTTGTTCTTTAACGTGTGCTACTTGAAAGTCAACGCCAGATTCATTGATTTCTATTGAATCTTCTAATATATTTAGGCCTTTCGTATTTGCTAATTGTTTCACTTTAAGTGTATTCATTTTTATTTCCTCCAAATGTTTATTCTAATTTCAATGTTTTCATGCGTTTTCTGTTACTTTTTGTCTCTAACTACATCAATATGCTTAAAGTAGCGAGATATAAGAAAATGTAATCATAAAAAAACCACAGACGGGCTTCTGTCTGTGGTTAAGAGTAAACGAGGATATAATGAATAAACGTCTCTCTTTGTATGAAAAAATATACGAAAAAAAGACAGATGTATATCTGCCTTTCTTCATGTGGAAAGTGTACTCTTCCGATGAAGATTATTAAAAATGTGCAGACTAATCCCGTTTACTCTGCTTTATGAAAACAGAGCCTTTGAACATATTAAATTACTTAGTGTTCAAAGGTTGCTGACGTAGTCTTCCTGCATGCATCATCTTTAACAATCCTCCTTTTAATAGTATAGTAACAATATACTTTGTTTATAAATAAACATCAATAAAAAATACTAGATGTAATATTTTAAAAAACGAATTAAATAAAAATTTATATTCGGAAAATAGAAGAAATGATGTTTGCTTTTATAATTGGAAGTTTTGGAAGAGGATGTGTATGATTGAACTTTAGTAGCAAATAGCAGGTTTAGCAAGGAGAGATAGAATGATTACAATTAAAACGAAAAATGAAATAGATTTGATGCATGAATCTGGGAAATTACTTGCTTCATGTCATAGGGAAATTGCCCAAATGATGAAACCAGGTATTACGACAAAAGAAATTGATACGTTTGTTGAAGCATATTTAGAAAAGCATGGTGCAACATCTGAACAGAAAGGTTACAACGGGTATCCATATGCGATATGCGCATCTGTAAACGATGAAATGTGTCATGGGTTTCCGGCGGATGTTCCTTTAACTGAGGGTGATATTGTAACAATTGACATGGTAGTAAACTTAAATGGTGGTCTTTCAGATTCTGCTTGGACGTATAGAGTTGGAAATGTTTCTGAAGAAGCAGAAATGTTATTGGTAGTAGCTGAGAATGCATTGTATAAAGGAATTGATCAGGCGATAATCGGTAATCATGTAGGAGATATTGGCTATGCGATTGAAAGTTATGTAGCAAATAAAGGTTTTTCTGTCGCAAGAGACTTTACGGGACATGGAATAGGTAAAGAGATTCATGAAGAACCAGCAATTTTTCATTTTGGGAAACAAGGACAAGGGCCTGAACTACAAGAAGGAATGGTAATTACAATTGAGCCTATTGTCAATGTAGGTATGCGATATTCGAAAGTAGATTTAAATGGATGGGCTGCAAGAACGATGGACGGGAAATTATCAGCGCAATATGAGCATACAATTGCGATTACAAAAGATGGGCCAATCATTTTAACGACACTTTGAAATAATATGTAAGAGTTTACAAAACTCGAACGAAAATGATGTTTTTATAAAATTTGTACGTGTTTTATTAAGAAATGCTTTTCAAAGTATAAAAAGTGCGTTATAATCCATCTATAAAATAAATAGTTAGCTACACTCATATAATCGCGGGGATATGGCCTGCAAGTTTCTACCGAAGTACCGTAAATACTTTGACTATGAGTGAGGACGAATATATTTGCTTGTTTAGCATTCTTTTTTGCGAAACTCCAAAAGCGCGTCTCTCACTTGTAACGAGTGGTGGCGGCTTTTGGAGTTTTTTATTGCATAAGAGGGGGAACAAACATGAAAGTATTACAAGAAAAGATTTTGAACGAAGGAAAGGTTTTATCTGGTGACGTATTAAAGGTAGATGCCTTTTTAAATCATCAAATTGACCCAGTACTTATGCAAGAGATCGGAAAAGAATTTGCTAAACGTTTTAAAGAAGAGAACATTACAAAAATCGTGACGATTGAATCTTCAGGCATTGCACCAGCGGTTATGGCTGCATTAGAGCTTGGTGTAAAAGTAATCTTTGCAAGAAAACGTAAATCGTTAACGTTACAAGATAATATGTACGTTGCAAACGTACATTCATTTACGAAACAAGAAACGAATGAAATTTCATTATCTCGAAATCATATCGATGAAAATGATCGTGTTTTAATTATTGATGACTTTTTAGCAAACGGTCAGGCTGCTTTAGGTTTAATGAGTTTAGTAGAGCAAGCTGGAGCAAGTATTGCAGGAATTGGTATTGTTATTGAAAAAGCATTTCAAGATGGAGGAAAGAAGCTTCGTGAACAAGGAGTTCGTGTTGAGTCACTAGCAGAAATTGCATCACTTGATAACGGCACAGTTACATTTGTACAGCAAGAAACTGCGGAGGTGAAATAAACGATGAAGCAACATCCATTTAAAATCGCATCGCTTGGTATGCAGCATATGCTTGCTATGTATGCTGGAGCAATTATTGTTCCGCTTATTGTGGGCGGCGGACTTGGTTTAAATCAAAAAGAGTTAACATACTTAGTCTCAATTGATTTATTAATGTGTGGCGTTGCGACAATTTTACAAGCATTATCAAATCGCTTTTTCGGTATTGGACTTCCAGTTGTACTTGGTTGTACATTTACAGCGGTTGGGCCAATGATTGCAATCGGGAAACAATACGGCGTGTCTTCTATTTATGGAGCAATTATTGCTGCCGGGTTATTCGTTGTTATTTTTGCGAAATTATTTGGAAAGCTTGTAAAACTGTTTCCACCTGTCGTAACAGGATCTGTCGTTACTATAATTGGAGTTACACTTGTTCCAGCAGCAATTAATGATATGGCTGGAGGAGTAGGAAGTAAGGATTTTGGTAGTCTTGAAAATTTAGCGTTAGCATTTGGTGTATTACTATTTATCATCATTATGTATCGTTTCTTTGACGGATTTATTCGTTCAATCTCTATTTTACTTGGTCTATTGTTCGGTACAATTGTTGCAGCATTTATGGGGAAAGTAAGTTTGCAAGCGGTTGGAGAAGCGGATTGGTTCCATGGTATTCAGCCGTTTTACTTCGGTACACCAACGTTTGAATTGACGCCAATCATTACGATGATCTTAGTTGCTTGCGTAGGAATTGTAGAAGCAACAGGTGTTTACTTTGCATTATCTGATATTTGCAATAAAAAGATCGGTGAAAAAGAATTAACAAAAGGGTATCGTGCAGAAGGATTAGCGATGGTGTTAGGCGGTATTTTCAACGCGTTCCCATATACAACATACTCTCAAAACGTAGGACTTGTTCAATTAACTGGAGTAAGAAATCGCGTTATTATTTATACTTGTGGTGGTATGTTAATTGTTCTTGGATTCATTCCTAAAATCGCAGCTATTACAACTATTATCCCGAAATCAGTACTTGGCGGTGCAATGTTAGCGATGTTCGGTATGGTAATGGCATATGGTATTAAAATGTTAAGTAGCGTTGATTTTGGTAAACAAGAAAACTTATTAATCGTTGCATGTTCTGTAGGAATTGGGCTTGGGGTTACAGTTGTTCCTACATTATTCTCACAACTTCCTGAAAACATTCGTATTTTAACAGATAACGGAATTGTACTTGGAAGTGCGTCAGCAGTACTTTTAAATATCGTATTTAATATGGTGCCGCAGCGTAAAGTGAAAGTAAAAGAAGAGGCAGTGTCTATGCAAAGTGCAGTAAGGGAAGCGTAAAAAGTAAGTAGACACAATACGAATTGTATGTAATTAAGCCTATCTCATTTGAGATAGGTTTTTAATTTGTAGTGATGTTTAAAATACCAATCAAATTGAACCCATCGTTTTTATTACTGAGCTAGTTTAATAAGTTTATAATGTCTCAATTTCCAGATCTACTTTTAATTCTAAAGCTTCATTACTACAGGAGTTTTACCTGATGATGCAAAACGGTGCAACTTTATTCAAAAAGGTATGTTTTTTATAAACAGTACAAATTTGTTTTAAATCGACAGTAAAACTAGAAAAAGACCCTTGAAATTGCTGCTTAACAACAGCTTTCAAAAGGGACGTTATAACAAAAAATGTACATTATTGTTAGAATATAATTATCCGTTAAAATAAGGAGAAACCAAAATATATATTTAGGAGGAGAAATATTTTGGAAATAGATCAAATAAAGAATATCTTAAGAAAAAGAGCAACTATCTTTCAAACAGGCGGAAAAAGACCTGATTCATCTATAAATGAAAGTTGGATTGGAAAGATTCCCTATTCATTCCCAAATGAAACTTGCCCAATCGACCGTTATCAAGACAAAATGTATGCGATTATGATGCTTAATTTAACACAAATACCTTTTGTTCCAGAAGCAGTAAAAGATATGAAAGTCATTGCAGTATTTCTTTCTCCAAACTTTGCTAAAGATTTGTCCAATTTATCAGGAAATTTTTGTGTTAGAGAATATGATTCTTTAGAGGAACTAGTACCGAATGAAATGTCACTTACGTTTCCAAATCTAAAACCTTTTCCCTTAATACCAAGATTAGTAGCTGATGAGTTTCCACAATGGGATACGGAAGATTTCCCTAACAACGTGCAAGATAGAATTATTGAACTTGAAAACACAATTGAGATTGACTACTACGAGGACATTTTTGAAGAAAATCATTACATACACAAATTAGGAGGCTATGCTTGCTTTGCACAATCAGGTATCCAATGGCCTGCGGATTATGAATTTATTTTTCAAATAACAGACGATCCCAAAGCCCATTTAAAGATTATTCATGGCGGTGGAATTTATTTTGCTAAAAATAGTAAAACAAATGATTGGATCGCACATTGTGATTTCTTATAGGAATATAAAGTGACGTTCTCTCATGTTATTTTTTCTCTAGTCCCTTTTAATATTTCTCCAGTTACATTGTGCCCCCTTACATCAATTAAAATGGTTTATTTAGTGCTACTTCAAATGTTGCAACTAGAACAACCGATGCAAAGTGCAGTAAGAGAAGCATAAAAAAAGAAAGGTCTCGTTATGAGACCTTTCTTTTCTTTTTAAGTGGCATCATTTTCCCGTACGTACCAAGACGCCAAATGTACTCAAGTGGCCCGTATTGATAACGTGATAGCCACCAGCGGCTAATAAAGATTTGTAACGTATAGAAACTAATGCAAAATAGAGGACCTACCCATAATGGAGCAAGATAATCATTTTTGAACAATAGTCCGAATACAAGTAACGTAACAATTGTATGCGAGATGTAATTTGTTAACGCCATTCGACCAACATATTGGAATGGTCGTAATAATGTTTGCCATTTTTCTTTCTGTAATAAACGCATAAGCGTGAAAATGTAGAAGATGAATAATGTTTTTCCGCTAAACATTGTAAAGCCTTGCATATAAATTGGTTCATAAGATGGTTTTGATAAGAAATAGCGGACCATGAGGAACCACATTGGCAACGTTAAAATGAACATAATAATTTGCCATTTTTTAAGCTTTGGATCTAACTCTTTCGTACGGCGGAAAATATCCTTTTTACCGGCATATAAACCAAGTAAAAATAGCCCAACTGTTTCTGGGAGCATGAATGCGTTTAGTCCAATTCCATCAGCATAAAATGCATGGAAACGATTTTGTATTTGTGACACCCAGTCTTCAAGTGGCATGATTGGTAAGGATAACCCAAGTTCATCTTTTGGCATGAAGGCAATACCAATACTAGCAATTAGCATAAGAAATTGAAAAATACTTAATAAAGCGATTGCCCATATTAAAATGGTACGAGGTTCTCTCTTATAAAATAAAAATAAGAAAAATCCAGCGATTGCATAAGTATGTAAAATGTCTCCGTCCCATAAAAGAACGTAGTGTAAGAAACCAAATAATAATAAAATAAGTAAGCGACGAACAAATAAAGTTTTTGGTCGATCTGTTTTCGCTTCAGCACGAGTCATAAAAATGTAAAAGCCTAGGCCGAATAAAAACGAAAAGATGGTATAAAACTTTGTTTGAATAAACATATCGTAAAACAGACGGATATAGCTATCTAGCCCCTCATAAATTCCTGAAAGATCACGTGAGTCAATTCCAGCGATAACAGGCCAGTTAACAAGAAAAATACCTAGTACAGCTATTCCTCTAATAATATCGATGGAGTGTATCCTCTCGCTTTGTGAAATATTTTGTGTCATTATTTTCCTCCTTGTTAAGTAATTCCCTTTTATTATACAAAATGTAAAGAGGAGGGTATATAGGTAATTTCCAATTTTTAAAACTGTTAAGATGTGTATTATGAGATATAATAAGAGTGCACAACAAGTTTTAACCTTCTTCAAAACAGGCAGTAAAGCTCCTTCTTATAAGGGGCTTTCTTTATGAAAAGTGTTGATAATGATTCTCTTTAATGATAAAATGTATTCAAAAGTGATAATCATTATCAAAAAGGTTGGTGCATGAGTATGGTATACGCATTAGTAGCAGGTACAGTCGCTGTATATGCAGTTATTGCAAAGTATGTTTTAAATGGAGTAGGAACAGCAAAATGAGTGATATGACATAAAATCCCTTTCATCTGTAAAAAGAATGAAAGGGATTTTTTATTTTTAATGAGAATATGCTGAAAATTTAGTATGATAGTAAAGTGAAACTGTAATCGATGAGGGGATGTATCTCCTGATGATTATGAGCTCGCAAATAGCGGGAAAAAGTATATACATCTTGGATAAAGGGGAACAAGGGGATGACAAACATAGTACAGACAAACGGTATGAAAAAACTTGTTTGTTTTTATGAAGAGTGGCAAAAACACGGCGATGCAGAGAATAGTGTAAAGTTGTTTGAGGTGATTCAAAAATATAAACAAGAACAGCTTATGATAGCGTTCTGCGGTCACTTCTCTGCAGGGAAATCAACGATGATGAATCATCTATATAAAGCGCAGTTGTTACCAACAAGTCCAATTCCGACAAGCGCTAACGTTGTCAAAATTGAAAAAGGAATGGATCGTGTTGTTGTAACAGTTAAATCTGGAGAACAGTACGAATATGATGGTGCATATTCAGCGGAAGAATTAAAACAAATTTGTAAAGACGGTGATGAGGTAATTGGTGTTCATATTTATCGGAATGATGCGCCAATTCCTGAGGGTGTTATGTTAGTTGATACACCAGGGATTGATTCAACAGATGATGCCCATCAATTAGCGACAGAATCAACGCTGCATCTAGCAGACGTAATTTTTTATATGATGGATTATAATCACGTCCAATCGGAAGTGAATTTGCAATTTGTTAAAGAATTGAAACAACGTAATAAAACGGTTTATCTAGTTGTAAATCAAATAGATAAACATAAAGAAAATGAATTATCGTTTGAGGATTATAAAGATAGTGTAAAACAATCGTTCTCTAACTGGGATATTGAAGTAGATGGAGTGTATTATACTTCATTGCGAATGATGAACCATACACATAATGAAATTGGGAGCTTAGAAACATTAATTACTTCTATTATGAAAGAAAAAGTGCAGTATGTAAGAGATGGAATGGAGCGAGAAACAGAATATTTAATGGGGGAACATTTCTCGTTTATTCTTTCAGAAAATGAAAAAGCTCTTTTGAAATATGAGGAAGAGCTAGCATCGCCGCTTTCTATTTCAGAGATAGTTGAAAAGAAAGAAGAGCTAACGGAAAATAAACAATGCGAGGCTAGTAAAGAATCTCATGTGAGAAACGAATTTATAAAAGGCTTACAAGCTATATTAGATAACGCGTATTTAATGCCATTTGAAATGAGAGAATTGGCAAATGTGTATTTAGAAACGAAATTAACAAAATTTAAGGTCGGTTTGCTGTTTGCGAAAGGAAAGACGGAGCAAGAAAAACAGAGACGTTTAGATGCTTTTTATTCTGCTTTGCAAAAGACTGTTGAAACGCAACTTGATTTTCATGTGAAAGAATTTATTGTTGCCTTCTTAAAAGAAGAAGGATTGTTCACAGAGGAAATTGGGAAAGACATATATGCTTTAGAAATTGCTTTTGGACCAGAAATGTTAGCTGAAGTCATTAAACAAGGTGCAGGTTTCACAGGGGATTACTTACTTCTTTATACAGCGGATGTAGCGAATGAACTGAAGAAACGTTATTTTACAAAAGCGCAGCAAATTTTTGATAAAAGTGCAGTCGTTTTAAAGCAAAAGGTGAAGGAAGCAGTTGCACGCATTGAAGAAGAGATTGAAAAATATACGATGTTGCAAACGGCAAAAGAAACGCAATTGCAATACAGTAACAATTTAGAGACATATGAAAGTTATTTGCAAAATGTTTGGCACGAGCGTGTTGCTACACCAGAAGGCTTGCAAATAGAGGAGATATTGCAAAGTAAAACACAAATTGTTAGTGAGAAATTCACACTACAAGAGCAGGAAAGCGTAAACGATCACGTAATGGCTCGTGAGGAAGAGATAAAAGGAACGGCAGCTTTAAATATTCAGCGTATATTAGAGAAAGTGAAGAAAGCTGAAACGATATTAGAGCCATTGCCAGCGCTGAAACATGTACAGCAAGAGGTAATAGAAAAAAGGCGTCGTGTGGAAACGAAACAATTTACAGTAGCGTTATTCGGAGCTTTTAGTGCTGGGAAATCATCATTTGCTAATGCACTGCTTGGTGGGAATGTACTTCCTGTATCACCAAATCCGACGACGGCAACGATTAATCAAATTTTGCCGGTTACAGAGGAAAAACCACACGGAACAGTAATGGTTCAATTCAAATCAAAGCAAGCTCTATTAGAAGATATGAAAGCTGTTTATAAGTTGTTTCATTATGAGATTACTACGTTAGATGAAGCGTTAGCACAAATTGATAAAGTTATGAAATATCCTTCACCAACTGGGAAGCAAAAAACAACATTTAGCTTTTTACGAGCGGTACAAAAAGGGTATGATACGGTTTCTGCTCATTTAGGCGAGCAGGTACAAGTTACATTAGAAGAGTTTTCTGATTATGTAGCGAATGAAGAAAAATCATGTTTTGTTGAGTACATGGAGCTTTATTATGATTGTGCTTTAACAAGGCAAGGAGTAGCGCTTGTAGACACACCTGGAGCGGATTCTATTAACGCCCGCCATACGGACGTTGCGTTCCAGTATATTAAAAACGCAGATGCTATTTTATTTGTAACGTATTATAATCATGTGTTCTCTCGTGCTGACCGTGAATTCTTAATCCAGCTTGGTCGTGTAAAGGATACTTTTGCACTTGATAAAATGTTCTTTTTAATAAATGCGGCCGATTTAGCAGAGTCTGAAGAAGAACTTGAAATGGTAAAAGGTTATATCGCAGACCAGCTACTGCAATACGGTATTAGAAGTCCGCGTTTATTTGCAATTTCAAGTTTATGTGCACTTGAAGAGAAGCAAGGAAAGAATATTGAAAAAGAGAAGTACGGTATTTTACAAAACTCTGGGATTGTTAAGTTCGAGGAATCATTTACATCCTTTATGATGAGAGATTTAATGCTCGTATCTGTTCATGCTTTATATGGTACATTGCAAGGAGCAGATCAGCTTTTAGTAAATATGATAAACGGTGCAAAGCAGGGGAATGAAGAGAAAGAGAAGCAAACGAAAAAATATGAAGCAGAGCGTGATCAGCTACTTCATATTATTTCATCATATAGTGTGCTCGCTGAAGAGCAGGCGATGCAAAATGAAGTGAAAGAATTGCTTTATTACGTGCAACAGCGTCTATTCCTACGCTATAACGATGTGTTTACTGAATTTATTAATCCAGCATCGCTGCGAACGGATGGGAATGTGAAAGTGCAGTTGCAACAGTGCGTTATGGAATTAGTAGCATTTATTCAGCATGATTTATTACAAGAAATGCGTGCGACATCATTACGCCTTGAAAAATGGATAGATGAAGCGATGAAGCGTGCAAAGAATGAAATTGTGGTGAACTGTAAAGTAGAAAATGAATCAATTTCTATGAGTGGAACAGTGGATTATAAATATAAAGATATTGCACATAAAGAACCTTTCCCTTCAGTTGAAATAAAAGATTTCAAAAAAGCACTAGCGCATTTTAAAAATGAAAAAAGCTTTTTTGAAAAGAATGATAAAGCTTTCATGCAAGAAGAGGCTAAAGTTGTATTAGAGCCCTTCGTATCAAACTATGTAGCTGATGAAAAAGATTTATTTGTTCATCATTATAAGCAAGAGTGGGATTTGAAATGGAACTTATTCCAAAAAGTGATGCAGCAAGATGTGATGAATTATTATGAAAGTGTATTATTTGCATTGGCTGAAACAATTGATGTATCACTATATGAACAAAGTAAAGAACAGTTGCAAAAGCAGTTAGTAGAGATTGAAAAAGAAATTTATGTGATATAGTCGTTATGAGAAAAAGATTCGTTCGATTTTCTTTTGCAATACTGTATCTAAAGATTTGACAAACCCAGCAAATTCATCTGTAGAAATCATATGAGTAAGAACGAGGCGTCGGCCGTCTGGTGTTTCACCGCATAAGACGAATGAAGAAAATTCATATGTTTTGTTTTCTACTACTAATTTTGGGTAGGAATACGTGTCGCTTTTCTTCTTCTTTCCATCAATAGAGATGACGTTGCATTTTTTCTCATTGTTGTCCATGGTGAATCCCTCCTTTCTATTATTTATGGTAGACAAGGAGGGTTTAGAACAATAGAGAAAGGGGAGTTTTTTATGTGTGTAGTAATAGAGTATATTTCGAAAGAAGCTATACCGAAACCTTTACTATTGCTTGCTGATCCAAGTGAGCAGCAAATTGATGCATATGTACAAAGAGGGTTAACATATGTAGCTAAGCAAGAGGAGAGAGTTGTCGGTGTATATGTTCTTTTGGAAACAAGGCCGAAGACGATGGAAATTATGAATATTGCAGTTGTAGAGCATTTGCAAGGAAAAGGGATTGGAAAGCAGCTATTAAGTCATGCCGTAGAAACTGCTAAAGGATATGGTATGTCAAAACTTGAAGTTGGTACAGGCAATTCTAGTGTTTCACAACTTGCTTTATATCAAAAATGTGGATTTCGTATTTTTTCTATTGATTTTGATTACTTTTCAAAGCATTATGAAGAAGAGATTATTGAAAATGGGATTGTATGTCGTGATATGATTCGGCTTGCAATGGAATTGAATAAGAACGTATAACTTATTTAGGGGGAAGAGAAGATGGAAGTACATAAAGCAATTACAGCACATTCTCGTAAACAAAATGAAAGTGTAAAAGCATGTTTACAATTAGATGCGCAGCGTGAAGCAGCTATTGAAGCAGCCGTATCTCTTGCGTCAAAGGGGAAAGAATTTTCGGTTGATATCATTAATGTTGTAACAAAGCAAATTAATGATCTTGCAAAAAATGGTGTTACACTGCAACGTAAATTTGTTACGGAAGAAATGGTTATGGAGTATGTAAGTCGTTTGCAAGAGAAAGAAGGTCGTTAAAGATGATAGTTACAGTCGAATGGTTACGTGAGCATATAGAGGATGAGAATGTCCGTATAATCGATTGTCGTTTTGATTTAGCGAATCCTAATTGGGGTAGAGAAAAGTATGAGGAAGAACATATTCTTCATGCGTTATATTTTGATTTAAATTTAGATTTATCAAGTCCTGTAACAGAACATGGTGGTCGCCATCCATTGCCGAATATTGAGGAGTTTGCAGACAAGCTTTCACAAGCTGGTATTGGTGAACATACGACAGTAATTGCATATGACAGTCAAGCGGGTGCAAATGCTTCTCGTCTCTGGTGGTTATTAAACTATGTAGGACATGAGAAAGTATATATATTAGATGGTGGATTTCCAGCTTGGAAAGAGAATGGACTACCGATAACAAAGGAAATTCCTGTTGCTATACGAAAAACATTCAAAGCAAATGTACAAGATCATATGCTTGTAACGATGGAAACGGTGAGAGAGAATATTCATGCAGGTGCAGATGTTACGTTAATTGATTCTAGAGAGCCAAAACGTTATGCTGGTGTAGAGGAACTAGTTGATCCAAAAGCAGGACATATTCCGACAGCAGTAAACTATTTTTGGAAGGATGGAATTGTACAATCAGGACAATTTAAGAATGAAGCTGGGCAACAAGAACGATTCCGAAATCTTTTGAAAGATAAGGAAACAATTGTATATTGTGGTTCTGGTGTTACAGCATGTCCAAATATCCTTGCATTGAAATTAGCTGGATTCCAAAATGTTAAATTGTATGCAGGTAGCTGGAGTGATTGGATTTCTTATCCAGAAAATCAAATTGCAAAAGAAGAAGATTAATCACTTGCATGCAAAAATAATTTGTATTAAAATAAGGTCACAAGCAAGAAATTGCTCGAAAAACTTTGTATTTTACACATTGGAAACAATGTGATAATATAACGACAAGTAAATAATACATCCTGCGGTGTACGTAACTTATTTATGTCTAAAACCGATGTTAGTTATACGGAAGCTCAATATTTAGCGACCATCATCAAGCCTTCCTTGTGGAGGAAGATGTACGGTAACTGTGAGGGCATCCACCTGCGAGTAGCGGGTTTTTGGACATTTACGAGGAGCGGCACGTGCGGGGGTCTTATTTCAACTAACATTATATAAAATTCCTACGGTGTACGTAGCTTATGCATGTCTTAAACCAATAAGTTTAATATGGAAGTTCAATATTTAAATGTAGCTAACAAGCCGTCTTTTTAAGAAGGAAGTTACAAACATTTGTGAGAGCATCCACCTGTGAGAGCAGGTTTATGGACATCTAGAGAGAACGGCATATGTGGGGCTATATAAAAACCTTACGTTTTATACGTAAGGTTTTTTTGTTGCATAAATATATTTGTTTTATCTGGATTCACCTGTGAAGTTTCCATAATAAATATAGCACTTTCTATCTTCATCAATCTCTCTTGAATCTAAAGCGAACTCCATATGCATGCCGTCGCGCTGAATATATATAAGGTCTGAATGAAGAGATGGCAAAATTTCTTCATAGTTCCATACATCTTTCCGATCTATTATGCTAGAACTCGTTTCACTTAGTTCTCTAACCTCAAAACCGATGTGAGAGTATGTAGGATCTGAAGGGTCATTTGCAAACTCTTCTTTTTGAATATATATAACTGCTGTTCCGTCTGGATCTACTGAAGTTGCAGTAACAACATATGTCTTGTTATCTTTTATAAAATATTCACACGTCATGCGTGCGATGATTTCAGAATTAGAAATATTTGCGTAGTTCCATAAAGCAGGATACCTTTTCGTTTCATCATTAAGTCGATATTCTAAGCGCATTTTATCCCTCTTCTTCCTTTTTCTTCTACTTTATCATGCTATCTTATATAATAGGAATAGAATTTAAAAAGGGGAGTGCGAAGGTGACGAAAACGAAATGGCTAGTAGGTGGTGTCGTAACGTCTTTAATGACTGGCACCTTATTTGGCTGCGAGCAAGATCTTCCCCCAAAACCGAATGATAATAGTTGTTCAGATTGGGATTGGGATGATGAACTTGGGGTATGGCAGTGTGATGATAGTAGGTCAGGTTATCGTGGGCATTATTTTTATGGTGGGAGTTACTATCAAAATAAATCCACTTTTAAATATTCATCGGCGTTTAAATCTTATCAATCGTCTGCGGAATTTAAAGGTGGAATTGGAAGCGGTTCAAAGGGAGGATTTGGGGGCTAACATATGTCGCAATACATAAGGGATCGAAAAGAATTTTACTCGAAATATCCGAATTTTTGGTCGGATTTATATGAATGTGAGTATAGTTTGTTTCATGTTTTTTTTATAACAAATCAGACTATGAAACAATTGCAATTAGCAACTGAACGAATGGGGAAGATATTTTTTAAGACTGCTAAACTTTTGCGGAATTTAAGTGACGAACAGCTTCTTGAACTTGGGTATCCTCCTGCAAGCTTATCGTTTATTAGAATGAAAGGATTATATCCTGAATCTGTTATTTCACGATTTGATTTCGTTTTAACAAATGATAACCAAATTAAAATGCTTGAGTTTAATAGTGATACACCAACTTTTATTATGGAATGCTTTCAAATGAATGGAAAAGTTTGTGGAAAACTAGGCTATGATGATCCAAACTTGGGGCAAGAACGATTACTATCTTCTGGTGTTACAAAGGCTGTAATGGAAGCGACAAAGGGAATAGATAACCCAAATGTTGTTTTTACAGCACATCATGAACATATTGAGGATTGGAATACGACTATGTATTTGAGTCAGTTATGCCATGTTGAAAATAAAGTAGTGCCAATGTCAGAACTTAGAATTACAAAAGATGCTTTAGTGGATAGGGATGGAGTACAGATTGATATTTTATATCGCCAAACATATCCGATAGAAGATTTAATTGAGGATCAAGATCCTGAAACAGGAGACTTCGTAGGTGTGGAACTGTTGCAACTTGTAAAAGCCGGAAAGCTTTTTATAATAAATCCTTTGTCAGCATTTTTGCTTCAGCCAAAATCAATTCAGTGTCTTATTTGGGGGTTAGCAGAAGAAAAGGCCTTTTATACAAATGAGGAACAACAGTGGATTAAAGAATATATGTTACCTACATATTTAGAACCAGATTTATTTTTAGGAAAAGGCTCTTTCGTTCAAAAACCTTCATTTGGTAGAGAAGGAGACACAATTACCGTTCGCGATAAGGACGAAAATATTATGATTCAAAATGTACACCAAACGTATAAAGCGTCACTGCCGATATTTCAAAAGTATACAGAACTTCCAGTCGTATCTTTGGAAACAGAGAAAGGGATGGAGAAACTGTCGTATGTGTTTGGTTCGTTTTTAATTGCCGGAAAAGCGAGTAGTATCGGTATTCGCGCTGGGGAAAAAATTACGGGGAATGAATCGTACTATTTACCGGTAGGTATAAAAAAGGAGGAAAGTATATGATGAATTTTTTATTATATTTAGCAGTAACACTGGGCCTTTTATGTATTGGTCTGATCCTCATGGAAGTGACAACGAAAGTAAAAGAATTTAAGTTAATGGCCCAAGGAAATAAGGCGGTAAGCTATGTACTTGGAGGACGATTACTTGGGTTAGCTATTGTTTTATATTCGACAGCAGCTAATTCCATTTCACTTCTTGATATGGTTTCGTGGGGAGCCGTTGGGATTTTGGCTCAAATTATCGTCTTTTATTTAGCTGAGTGGCTTACACCACGCTTTAATATAAACAAAAGTCTTGAAGAAGATAATCAAGCAGTCGGTCTTTTTCTTATGTTTTTATCGCTTTCCATTGGGATTGTAATTGCTGGTTGTATAACTTATTAAAACCTTTACGTTTAGACGTAAAGGTTTTTATTTTATATACGTTAGTTCGCCATACCTTTCGAAAAAATTGTAGGCTACTGTTGACATCTATTTTAAATAAGAGTAACATTTTCTATGTAATAAAAATAAGTCTCTGTTAGGTGAGGCTCCTGTATAGAGAAATGCTACTGCCCAAAAATGTCGAGAGACGCCAATGGGTCAACAGGAATGATCGAATTAAGGTTTTTCTTAACGTAGCTGGTAATGTACCTATGCTATACAGTGCTAAAACTCGGCGAGGGAGAGGTCCGTAGATTTCTAATTGTTTAGGAATCGTTTATTTGTGTATGTCATGACCTTTACTCTTTTCGGAGTAAGGGTCTTTTTGTTACAAAGCTATGAGTAACTTCATAGTATAAACTATAAAATTAAACGAGGAGGTGAGGAGCATGTCAAATTCTGACTCGGTTCCGTTACCCATATACTTCAAATCAAAAATATATGATGTAGGCAGGAAACGACTTGTTCCTCCCTCTATATTTATCATAATGTAGCGTTTATATGCATGTTTAAGCGCTAGACACTGTTACGGTAAAGTGGATAAATTGAGAAACAAAGCGTTTCTTCCTATGTTGTACAGGAGGAGACGATAATATGTTATATGCAAACAAAACTGTGGGTAACACGTCATATAAATTAAGTAAAAAATCAATGAAAGAACAAACAATGCTTCAAAAAAATAAAGATTTATTAATTGAAATCGCAACGAGAGATGTAAAATCTGTATTTGCGTATTTTAAAACAACAAGAGACGGATTATCTATGAAAGAGGCACAAAAACGCATTCAAGTATACGGCCGTAACGAATTAATTTCAAAAAGAGCGCGTATTGCGGAAGTAATGATGAAGCTAAGTGGAATGATTCCAGGTTTTTCAAAACAACATGTGCGTGATGGGTTACAATGTGAGAAAATTACTGTGTCTCGAGTAGAATGTTCTAGTGTAACAGGTTTAAACGGTGAATTAAAAATGATGAATGTGCCAGTACAAGAACTTGTTCCTGGCGATATGATTTTTCTTTCAGAAGGTGATACAGTACCAGCAGATGTACGTATCATTTACGCGAATGATTTATTAGTAAATGAATCCGTGCTAACAGGAAAAGATGCAAGTATTGAGAAATTTGAAAGTTGCTATCACCTTGAGCGTAAACGATTTATTCCATTAAAACGAATGAAAGACTATAATCCACTTGAACTTGAAAACGTATGTTTCAAAGGGACTCATATTGTTGGCGGAAATGCAAAGGCTGTAGTTGTTTCGACTGGAAAAAATACGTATACAGGAATTCTTCATACTTGTTGTAGTAGAACGTCTTAATGTGTAAATGATGCTAAATATACAAAAACAATGTATAATAGACAAAGTTGAAAAAACGTAGAATGGTAATCTATTTATATAACCTTACGTGATGACGTGGGGTTATTATTTTTTTTGGTAGGAGAGGGATTATGAAAAAAGTATTATTAGTTGATGGTATGGCACTATTATTTCGTGCTTTTTACGCAACAAGTGTCTACGGACAATTTATGAAACGACAAGATGGTACCCCTACAAACGGGATTCATGGTTATATGAAACATTTATTAACAGCTATGCAAGCAATTGAACCGACACATATCGTAACATGCTGGGATATGGGTAGTACGACATTTAGAACAGAATCGTTCTCGAATTATAAAGCGAATCGTGTAGCGCCGCCTGAAGAATTAATTCCGCAATTTGATTTAGTTCAAGAAATGACTGCGAAATTGTCTATTCCAGTTATCGGTATGAAAGGGTATGAAGCGGATGATTGTATCGGCACGCTTGCAAAACAATACTGTAATGAAGCGGAAGTGTATATTTTAACAGGTGATACGGATTTACTTCAGCTTGTTGATAAGAACGTTACAGTAATGCTCTTGCGCAAAGGAATTGGAAATTACGAATATTACACACCAGAGAAAATCATGGAAGAAAAAGGCGTAGAGCCGTGGCAAATCGTGCATGCGAAAGCATTCATGGGAGATACGAGTGATAATTACCCAGGTGTAAAAGGTATCGGGGAAAAAACAGCTTATAAATTGATTCAAGAGCACGGAACAGTAGCAACTGTACTAGAAAATGTAGCAACATTAACGAAAGCGCAGCGTACAAAGATTGAAAGTGATTTAGAGAACTTAAATATTTCATTACAATTGGCACAAATTCATTGTGAAGTTCCAATTTCATGTTCATTAGAAGAAGGCTTACACACAATGGATGAAGAAAAACTTAGATTCGTTTGTGAAGAAATGAATTGGGGAAGACCAGAAATATTAATAAATATGCTATAAATAGTTTTGAAAGAGGGATGTTGTATAAGTCAAACTTTGACTTATACAACATCCCTCTTTTTGTTTTTACGAACAGTATCGTAGTAAATAAAATTATATCGAACTCAATTTTAAATATATAAATGTTTCGACAAAATATATGGATAGAAGTTGATGACAATAGCAACTTTTATAATGAAATGAAGCAATTTCAAAATGGTTTTAGGATGATCACATTTTTGCATGTTCACAAAGTTGTCAGAAAATAAATGAAATTTTCATATGAAGTTCAAATGGAATTCACAACAATCAATTATTATAAGGGCACACAGATAATTCCTTATCTTTTATATAAACCATCCCCCAAGGAGGACAATGGAAATGAGAAAAAAAGTGAGAAAATCTTTTAAACAATTATTAATTGAAAATAAACAATCACTATTAAATAATAAAGAAAATATGAAAGAAATTGAAGAGAGAATTGAGAAACGACATGTAGCATATAGTGGTGCCAATAATTAAATAAAATAAAAAAGATAGCCTTTAAAGGCTATCTTTTTTATTTTATATTGAAAAAACTTTATTCCTCTCTTTAATTTTGCAACTATGCAAGATGTTTTTATAGTGTTTTTCTGTCAATATTATTCATTTTTCGAGGTTGTAATTGGTATATATCAATTTTGAAGATTCGCTATTCATAATATTACAAAAAATGTTACAATACATTCAAAATTACGCTATAAAATCATTTTAATATGAAAAATTGGAATGAAAAGAAAGGAGAGGAATATGAATAATGGTGTCGCTTTGAAATGATTATTATCATTTCAGTAGGAGTTGATGTAAAACGATGGATAGGTATGAAGAACTGGATTCTATACGAGGAATTTCTTCATTGATAGTAATGATTAGCCATCATTTAATGATTTTTTCAGTATTTCAAAATTACAGTTATGAAGATAATAAACCATTTGTTATTTATCTATTAAAAGAAACACCTGCTCGTCTAATTTTTAGTAGTGGTAACGAATCTGTTATTATCTTTTTTGTTTTGAGTGGATTTGTTTTGTATAGATCCATTCAAAAAAACTACGATAGCTATGGATCATTCCTTTTAAAGCGTATATCTAGAATCTATATTCCATATATCATAGCAATAAGTATAGCTATTTTATGCCAGAATACAATGAGTAAATATGGTATTTCTAATTTAAGTGAATGGTTTAATCGCTCATGGACGATTGAAAGTTCTTTAAGCTTAATAGCGCAACATATTTTATTGATTGGGAAATATAATACAGATGCATATAACGGCGTAATTTGGTCACTTGTTCATGAAATGCGAATATCGATAATTTTTCCGTTAGTTTTGATGGTTTGTTTACGAAAAACGTTGAGGTATTCATTATTGTCATTGTTTATTTTTAGTATATGTTCTGTCGTGATTTTATTTTTATTTCACTCAAGTTTAACATTAACTAGTTATGCATTAACTCTGCATTACACAGTGCTGTTTTTACTAGGAGCACTAGTTGCGAAATATAAAAATAATTTAATAGTTTTTTATAGTAATCGTACTAAAAATGAGAAAATTGCATGGTTTTTATTTGCGGTTTTACTTTATATGTATGAAGGGCTTGTTGGAGAAATTAATTTGCTTAATAATTTTATATTTCGAGACTACGTAGTAGCGATAAGTGCATGTTTATTTGTCATATTAAGCTTGTCAGTATCAACTTTGTCATCCTTGCTACGTAATAAATACTTGTTATATTTGGGGAAGATTTCTTACAGTCTTTATTTATACCACACCATATCTTTATTTTCCCTAGTGTATATGCTTCATGAAATATTTCCGTTACCCATTGTTTTAATGTTATCGCTCATTCTTTCGTTTATACTAGCAATAATTTCTTATTTGTTTGTAGAAAAATTTGCATTCAGGATCGGAAAGTATATAACAAAGCAATCGAATTTAGAAAAGAAAAGACTATCTGTAGAAAGTGAGTTGCAGGATGTTATTCAAACAAAGGCGGTGAAATAATTGAAGCAAGAAATTAGTATGAAGGATTTTCAGCAGCTATTGAAAAGAAGAGTAGTAACAATTATTTTGACGATGTGTTGTGTAACATTTTCTTTAATTCTTATTTCTATGTATGTATTAAAGCCTTCGTATCAATATTCAACGCAAATTCTCGTTGGGAATTTAGATGGGTTTAATAAAGAAAATGCAGTGAATAAAACACAGGAAAATAAGCAACTTGTAACGTCGTATGTTGATATATTAAAAAGTCCACTCATTATTTCAACGGTTAAAAAAAATTTGAAATTAGAGCAATCAATTTATGAATTAGCACAAAAAATTTCAGTGGTGAATATGGACAACTCTCAAATCGTTACTGTTACAGTAAAAGATTCAGATCCTACAATCGTCAAAGAAATTGTAAAGTCATTGGCAGAACAATCTCAAAAAAGCTTTCAACAGTATACGAATGTACAGGGGATAAAAATATTAACTGACCCTGAGTTACAGGAAAAAGCTGAAAAGTTGTTTCCGAAATTGCAACTTATCATTCCTATCTCTTTAATTGTTAGTTTTTTTGTTGGGATAGGTTTAGCTGTATTTCGAGAGTATTTTGATGAGCGTATATACGTGGAACAAGATTTAGAGAAAATAACAACAGTATCTGTTATTGGTCACATAAATATGAAACCGAATAGAAAAAAGAAATCTACAGAAGTTGATGCGCAATCATCTATATATCGAGGTGAACATGTCGATGTTTAAGACAAAGAAAAAGCTGCCATTTAATCCGCATGATGCTCTAATGAAAGAGCAGTTTTATACGGTGTATCACGAGTTGAAAAAATCGGGGAAACAAGTGTTCACAGTTACCTCAACGAAGGATAGAGGTGTTATCGCGTCGCTTATAGTAAATCTAGGGCTAGTGTTTGCAGAGATGAAAAAAAAGGTGTTACTTATCGATGTGAATTTTTCTGATCCTAAACTACATCTACTATTACAAAGCAATTATACGAAAACAGTGAACGATATAATAAACGATTCCCCTTGTAGTTATGAATCTTTTTCTAGTAATTTATCTAAATACTTATATTGTATTCCTGCCCAAAAAACAGTACACACCGGAACGCCTTTAGTTGCTACGGATGAATTTGATCATGTAATTGCGAAGTGGAAAGAAGATTTTGATTACATTTTCTTGTATTCCTCTGAAGTATTTGAGCTTCCTGCTACGCACATGATTGCAGGGAAATGCGATGGAGTGGTCTTAGCAGTCAAAAAGAGAAAAGATTCCCTACGTACGGTGCAAAAAGTGATAGCAAATATAAAGAAGAAAGAATGTGAATTAATAGGTATAGTTTTATATTCTTGAATGTGGGGGTAACGATCTATGATTCGTGAAACAAACCAAGCCAAGTTGTATACGATTCCGGCTCAAGAAAAGACCAGTATTTTGAATCGAAGTATAAAGCGCTTGTTTGATATTATATTTTCACTCATATTGTTACTATTAACGCTACCAATTATGTTGTTCTTTTGTATTATGATTACTTTCGAAACAGCAGGAGCTCCAATTTATTTTCAAGAACGTTTAGGGATTAATGGAAGGAAATTTAATGTATTTAAATTAAGGTCGATGGTAAAAGATGCTGAAATAAATGGACCACAATGGGCAAATGAAAATGATTCAAGAATTACTAAAGTTGGATCGTTTATAAGGAAAACGAGAATTGATGAGTTACCGCAACTTTTAAATATTTTAAAAGGTGATATGTCTTTTGTCGGACCAAGACCAGAGAGAGAGTATTTTTATAAACAATTTGATACGTATATTCCAGAATTCAAGGATCGTTTAATAGTGAAGCCAGGGTTAACAGGATGGGCACAAATAAATGGAGGATATAATCTTGATCCGAAAGAAAAGTTGAAATTGGATATGGAGTATATTGAAATGAAAACGATTAAGATGGACATTCGGATTTTATGTAAAACTGTTTTAATAGTATTGAACGGTAATGGTGCAAGATAAATATATGTAAGTAGGTTGCTTGCAAAGGAGAGCCGGTATGGGTAGATCTATTTTAAATAATATTATCCATCTATTTTATAGCACAATTTTAGCTAATCTTCTTCAAGCTGTGAGTTTAATTGCTTTAGCAAATTTTTTTAATGCACAAAATTATGGGATGTTTAGTGTTGCTATAGCAGTGACGTTTGTTATGTTATTTTTTACAGATTTAGGACTTACAAATACGTTTCTTCGAGAAGGCGCAAAAGATGGAGTAGACTTAGAGACGATTTTATCGTCGTATATAAAAGTAAGGATGATTCTACTTATTTTTATTTCTATAATCGGCTATATTGCTATTCATTATATGTATGCGGATAGAAATTTGATTTATATGATGATAAACGTAATGTTTTTCATGTTAATAGGATTAACTTGGCAAAATATAGGGATTGCCTACTTTCAGCTGACGGAGCGTATGAAGTATATAGCGCTTATTAAAGTTGTATCAGCGGCAATTGTCATTATCATTACATGTTTTTGTATTTTCGGAGAGTTACCAGTTTATATAACTGCTCGTTTATATGGATTTGGTTATATGATCGGTGGTGTATTCAGCATATATGTAATGAAAAGAAAGACGAGTATGAATATGAAAGTCGTAATTCATAAAGCGTTATTTTGGCAATTGACACCTTTTATTATTAGTGGTTTTTTAATAATGAGTACGCCACAATTAGCACCTATCTTACTTAACTATACATTGCCATTAAGTATGGTAGGTGTTTTCGCAGTGGCGTATCGGATGCCAGCAGCTTTATATCAAGTGCCAGGGGTGATTGCAGGTGCATTTTATCCAGTGCTCTTTAAGCATTATAATCAAAATAATTTAGAAGAGCATACGAAATTAAACTTACTTCAAATAAAATCAATGGCGATTGTGGGAATATGTATGACGATAGGTTTATATCATTTAGCGCCATACTTTATTTCTATATTTTTTCAGGAAGAATGGAGAAATGCAGTAGAGCCACTCCAAATATTATCATTTCTCATTGTGCTGCAAAGTTTAAATATTGCTATAGCTGACGGCTTAACAACGAGTGGACGTCAAAATAAAAGAACGGTTGTGCAATGTATAGCGTTAGTGATAGGTGGGATTATACTTTATAGCTTTAGTAGTATTGGTGGAGTGATAGGAGCGGCTTATGCTATGGTTTTATTTGAAATTGTGGCTTTAGTTGGGTATATAGCGGTAAGTGTAGTGAAGAAAAAAATTGTATTCCAAATTGTAATACCGTATACAATTTATTTTGGCGTAACTTTTATTGGAGTGCAATATATATTGCACACATATCATTTCATTGCGCTCGTTCTGAATACGTTAATCGTAGTAGTTGGTATATTCCTATATGATTATGAGCTGAAAAAACTTCTTCTTTCGTTTATAAGAAAAACACGCAAAAAGGATTATATTACGAAACAGGGGATATAGCCTATGGAAAATAATATAAAGATATCGATGAAATGGATTATGCTCTTAATATTATTTGTCATGTTAAGTAAATACAACATATATATTGGATTTTCGCTGAAGATATATATGATTTTTTTAGTTATATATTTTTGTTTAACAGTTAAAAACTTTCATATTCAAAAGCTATATTTTCATGAAGTTGTATTTTTGCTATTTTATTTCATCTATTGTTACAGTGGAATTCTTTCTATATATTTACATGCTAGTATTCGTATGATTCTTGGTGTGCTACTTGTTTTAGGGTGTTATTTTATAATGAGAAATTTATTAGGAAATGTTGAAATAGCAACACTTGAATCATCTATTGTTTATGTAGGATTCATATTTAATGTTGTAAGCCTAATACTGTATATAGTCGGTTTACAGCACTTTGGATTGTACGGTGGAGAAGAGAGAGAAATTTTTGCTGGACTATTAGTTGATAGAGGGTATCCAAGATTAATTGGTTTGCTAGATGATCCTAACATTTTTATTTTTTATAATACAATATTTTTTATGTATTATATGACAAACCTACATAATATGACGAACATTTTAGGATTGATTTTATGTGTTACGACAAGTTTATTAACTTTTTCAAGGGGAGGAATATTGGCACTTGTGCTTGTCGTTTTTGTATATGTATGTACATCTAGTTTTGCAAAAAAAATA
The DNA here is from genome assembly GCF_024712505.1 of Bacillus sp. IBL03825. Lineage (NCBI taxonomy): Bacteria > Bacillati > Bacillota > Bacilli > Caryophanales > Bacillaceae > Bacillus > Bacillus sp. IBL03825. The sequence goes on from NZ_JAMXKE010000001.1 coordinate 1,537,846, forward strand.
AAAATAATAATGAGTTTACTATTGTTTGGTGTAGTGATTTTTAGTTTATCGAATAGTGTAATGGGTGGCCAATTGGATGACATATTGAATAAACGAATTTCTGATTTTTCGCATGATAATGGAAGTGGTAGATTTACATTATGGGAAGCTGCTTTTAAATATTATTTATCCAATCCATATATCGGAATCGGTGCATTTAATTTTTCGAATTATTATGAGTTTCAATTTAATGAAAAGTTATATGTACACAATACATTTTTAGAAATTTTGTCTGAATCGGGTACAATTGGTTTTCTGTTATATAGCGCTTTTTTATTCATATTAATGTTCAAGTTAACGCAGTATACTTTGTTTCGTGAAAAACCGTATCTTTTATTGACTATGATTGCATTTTTATTTCAGATGATGTCATTGTCACTCATTATTAACGAAGCGTTCTTTTTATTTTTAGCAATGGTTGTGAAGTACATTTCAATATATGAAGGAAGGGGAAAGGTAGATGGTAAAATGTCTATCAGCACATAATAAGGCGCCTCATGTTTCTGTAATAACACCTTCTTATAATAGTATATTTATAGGTGAGACGATTTTATCTGTACAGAATCAATCATATGAAGAGTGGGAAATGATTATCGTTGATGACGCTTCAACTGACCAATCTCTTGCAAAAATTAAAGAGATAATAGAAGGGGACTCGCGTATTAGATTATTATCATTAAAAGAAAATGTTGGTGCTGCTAAAGCTCGGAATATAGCGATTGAAGAGGCGAGAGGAAGGTATATTTCCTTTTTAGATAGCGATGATATATGGTTGCCACATAAATTGAAGACGCAATTGTTATTTATGGAAGAAATGAATGCGGCTTTTTCATATGCATCGTATAGCTTAATCGATGAAAACAGTAATGAACTAAATCGAGAAGTGAATGTACCAAAATTTGTTGACTATCATCGTTTGGCAGGAAATACAATTATCGGTTGTTTAACAGTAATGATTGATCGTGAAAAAATTCCGCATATTGAAATGCCTAGTGTACAGCCAGAAGATACAGCGTTATGGCTGAACTTATTAGATGAAGGACATGAAGCCAAAGGAATACAGCAAGTGTTAGCGAAGTATAGAATTGTAGCAAATTCTGTTTCGAGAAATAAAATTAAAGCGGCTTTTCGATATTGGAAATTATTAAGGGAACAAAAACGACTGAATGCAGTGCAAATCTTTTACTATTTTAGTAAGTATGCTTTTCATGCCTATAGAAAAAATAAAATCAATGTAGTTGGGAAGACGCAATTATGAATATACTGTTGATGACAGATAAATTGATAACTGGAGGAGCCGAGAGTTATTTTTGTAAATTGGAAAGCAATTTGCGTGATGAGAAATTTACGGTTTATACAGCTGCAGGTGATGGAGAACTATATGAATCTCTTACTAGAAAAGAAAATTTCATGTTACTTAGTCGATGGAATCATTTGAGAAATATTCATTACTTACGAAAAGAAATTTGTAAACGAAAGATAGAACTTATTCATGCAAATAGTTTTCGAATGGTATTATATTCCTTTTTAATTCAAAAGTTCATGAAAAAAAAGATAAAAGTCGTATATACGAAACATAATGTAACGATATTAGAAAAGAAAATGCCAACTTTTTTTCGTTATTTTATAAATAAATATGTGAATAATATTATTACAGTAAGTGAGTTTGAAAAGAATAATTTAATTTCAATGCTTGTAGCAGAAGAGAAAATAAAGACAATTTATAACGGTGTGGATATTGAAAAGTTTTTATTCCAGCAGAAAAAGAAAGAATCTATTTATAAAATAGGGATATTAGCTAGACTATCCAAGGAGAAAAACCATCAGTTATTTGTAAAAATTGCAAATGTGTTGAAAAAAAGAGATGACTTTTTGTTTTATATTGCTGGTGATGGACCAGAGAAAGAATCTATTATGAAAGAAATAGAAAAGTATGGATTGCAGCAAAGTGTAAAGATGTTAGGGAATATTTCAGAGCCGCATAGGTTTATAGGAAATATGGATGCCCTACTTTTATTATCTTTTCGTGAAGTGTTTCCAATGGTAGTAATTGAAGCAATGGCTACAGGAACACCGATTGTTTCAATAGATGTTGGTGGAATAAATGAAGCGGTAATAGATGGGGAATCAGGTGTTTTGTTATCTGAATATTGCGAATCGGTATTTGCAAGTGCGCTTGAGGAACTACAAGGAAATGAGAAAAAGGTGAATGGTATTAGACTGAAAGCACGAGAGAAAGCAGAGAGATATTTCTCATTAACTAAAATGATAGAAGAAACGAAAAGTATATATGAATTAAACAAATGACCGTGCAAGTCGTTTGTTTTTTTTATTATAGAAACTTTTAAGAGAAAACTCACATATTATATGAAAAAGGTAATATGAGGAGTGAATTTATTTTGTCAGAATATATTTCTTCCCAAGAAGATTGTGTACCAGAAAATAGCGTTCATATTAATTGTTTTGGAGCAGTTCCGAATTCAGGGAATGATAGCTCATTAGCAATTCAGCAAGCTATAAATTATTGTGTAGCGAACCGAATTTCGACGGTTAGAATTACAGGGATAAATACGTACAAAATTGTAAAGCCGATTGTTATTAAATCAAATGTAAGGTTAGAGCTAGATCCTACTGTTACGTTGCAAATTGATGGAGATTTTAATGCGTTTGAACTGCAACAAAATGCATCTATTACGGGTGGTACAGTTCAAGTTATAAATCCAGTGTTTCAATCTACTGTTATTTATGTTTCCGGTTCACAACAAATAGAAGTTCCTAATCACTCTCTTATATCAAATATAAATATAGTAAATGCAACGTCGTCATATAAAGGTAAGGCTATACACTTTTATTGTCAAAAAGCATGGGATTATATTAGTTTCTTTCAAGTTAACTTTATTCAAATTAAAAACTTTCAAACTGCAATACATTTGAAGACAGAATATATAGATGATATAAATACACCTTGCTGGATTAACGCAAATGTATTTCAATCTATATTTATTGATGGATGTCAGTATGGGATAGAAGTTGATGGAAACAGTGATTTACCAAATGAAAGTTCAGGAAATACGTTTCATGATATTCAAGTACAATGTAGACAGCAAACGAAAAAAGTCATTCGTTGTACGGGTGCCTATAATACATTTGATTGTATGATTTGGGATACGTACCGGATGAGTAGTGAACAGATTGTCATTGAATTTTCTTCTAATTCGCATCGTAACTACCTTTTTTCGAATTTACTTTCCACAACTATTGTAGATAAAGGACAATACAATGTTTGTAAGTCTACCTATGAAGAATCTCTTCGGATTCAGTTGCCGATTACGTTAAATAAACCACATTTAATAGGGAACCAAGATGATATATTAGTAAATCTCCACAGAAGTATACTGTTAAGCAAGTAAGTGGGAAATTACCTTACGGGGGGAATCTCGCAAATTGCTTTAATTTAATAGATGAACAAAGTGTAAACTATATCGATGTTCCAGATAGTAATCCAGTTGTGATTGAGCTAGATTTTACGAAAAATCCAATCAAAATGTTGAATTGTTTTGGCATGTATTTTGGATGGGGAGAGAGTCCGAAGAAAATTAAAATCGAATATGCATTAAGTGCAACTGGAAATTGGGTTGTTGCATCGGATGTTCCATTAAATGTAGGCGATACAATTATATCGAATATGAAGGCGAGTCAACTATATAAAGTAAGAATTACATTGAGTGGTTATTCTCAAGACCAAAAGCGTTTTCGGATTAATCGTATGTTTGCAAGATCGTCGATGGAAAATGGGAATGCTTGGTTAGCGACAACTGGCGGAAGAATGTTTGGAGATATTGAAATAGAAGCAAGTAAAGGTATCATTATGAAGACTGCTAGTGGAGCGAAATGGAAAGTAACGATTAATGAGGCTGGCCAGCTTATTACGACTAAAATAACTTGAGATGATGATTGGTTGTAAATGCTTGGACGAGTTATTAGGTAGTACGATAAAGGGAATAAAAAAGAGATTGTAATTTGGGTTCAACCAAACTACAATCTCTTTTTGTTTAAATTAACGCCACCAAATCCAAGTCCAAAAGTAATTTCGTATATTTCGAGGGGTAATGCGTATAAAATGTTCGCCGTCAAAGAAACAATTGAAATTTGGAAGTGTTTCATCAGGATTTTTTGGAATAAAGTTGACGGTGTTTTCGTTGCTTGTAACGGTTACTGTAATTGGTGGGTCGGTAGGTGAGACTTGAAGTTGTAACGAAATATCCGCCGTGTTTTTAAATTCATTATTAACAGGTGGACTTATCACTTGTACTGTGAATAACACGCTAATTGTTTCGTTTGGTTCCAAATTAGTAGCGACTAGGAAACCGATATTCGGATTCGCTAGTGGAGAGCGTTCGCCGTTAATAAAGACAGTGCCGTTCATGAATTGTAAACCTAGTGGAATGGTATCTTGTAATGAAACATTTGAAAGTGAAATATCAGAAGTATTTGTAATACGCACCGTATAATCAAAATATTGGTTTAAATAAGCTGAGTTGACGGAAGCGTTTTTTACTACTGTTGCAGTTATAAATTGAACTAGTATGCGTACAATGTTTGAATTAACAATGAAAGTAATAATCGGGTCTTGTGGTGTCAATTGGAAAGCTGCTGTAACTGTTGCGGAATTGACAATTGTATTGTTTGAAGGAATAGAAGTGACGAGAACTTTAAATGTTATCGTTGATACTCCATCTGCAGGTAAAGCGCCGATATTAATACCAGTGTCTGGACGAACATTTGGAACCGGAGTACCGTTAATTGTTACGCTGTTTTCTATAAATGTTGTACCAGCTGGAATGATATCTAGGACAGAAGTACTGATTGTAGGAATTGGTGAATGATTTATTACTTCCAATGTGAAAGTTATGGTCTCTCCTGTTGTTACGATAGATTTATCAGCTGTCTTTTCAATGCGAACCATCGGATCAACTACTGTTGTTGTAACGGTATTTGTTTGCTTTGTAATTGTAATAGGCGGTTCATTCGGATCAATGGTAACAGTATAGGAAATAGAAGCATCGTTATTGATTGCAGATTGAAGAGTTGAAGAAGATATTGTTACTTGGAAAGTAATGATAGCAGCTTCATTAGGAACAAGATTTCCTAATGTAATACCATTTTCAGGATTTGCATTAGGTTGATTGATTCCGTTAATCGTAACGCTGCCCGTAACGAAGGCTGTATCTACTGGTACGGTGTCTATGGCAAGAAGGTCTTCAATCGTAACATTACCGCTATTTGTAATCGTAATTATATACGTTAAAGTTTGACCAGGTAATGCATTCGTTACATCAACAGACTTAATAGCAAAGACATTATCATTTTGGACAGTCGTTGTGACGGTATTGGTTGTAGTTGCATTCGTAACAGGTACGTTATTTGGGTTGACTATATAGTTAAAGGTAGTAATTGCGTTGTTGTTGAGTTCATTTGGTGTTGGGATAGAAGTCACAGACACTTGGAATGAAGCGATAGCATTTCCGCCAACAGTTATGGTACCAATTGGTATACCACTTACTGGATTAACTCCCGGAAGAGTTTCTCCGTTTACAATGACGCTATTTTCTATAAACGTAGTACCTTGAGGAATAATATCTTGAATGACTACATCATTTGCTGCAACATTACCAGTTTGATTGAGTGTAATCGTATACGTTAACGTGTCACCGACTGTTGCAAATGCTAGGTCAACAGTTTTATTACTATTCAAAGTTGCATGATTAATTATTGTTACGGCAGCTGATGAAATAATAGTCTCGGTAATAGGTGGTCGATCTGGTAACGTGTATTGGTATTCAATTGTACTCGTGTTAGAGATTGGATTTGTTTGCGGAATTGAAGTAACCCGTACTTGGAATAGAATAGTTGCTGTCGTATTAGACGGAATGTTATCAAGTTGTATCCCGTTAAGTGGATTGTCATTTGGAAGAGCGATGCCATTCACAATAACACTATTCTCTATAAAGCTCGTATTTGCTGGGATGATATCTGTAACGATAATGTTTTCTACTTGTATATTCCCATTGTTTGTGATGGAAATTGTGTAAGGGATAATCGTTTGTAGGTCAGCATATTGGATAGGTGTTGTTTTTATAGCGAGTACATTAGCAGAAATAACTTCGGTGAAGGTAATATTACTAGTTGATATTTGTTCCTCGCCATTAATTGTATAACGAGAAGTTGATTGGTTTTGGATACGACTGCTAGCTGGAAGAGATACCACGGTAACGGAAAACGTGACTGGGATAGAAATGTTAGGAGCAATCGTTCCTACAAGTATACCAGTACTTGGATCCGCGTTAAGCTGAGGGATATTATTTACTAAAACACTACCGTCTATAAAGGTTGTTCCATCAGGGATATTGTCTGTAAATACAACAGAAGTAGCATCCGTATTTCCTGTATTCGTTAAAGTTGTTGTATAAGTTAAAATGTCACCAATTGCTACAGAGGTCAAATCAACAGTTTTCAGTGAAACGATATCAGCGTCATTAATTTGAACGAAAGTAGTATTGGAAGTAGTAGATTTTTGAATTGGTGCAAAGTCAGGGTTGAAAATAAAGTCGTAGACGATGTTTGCAGTATTAGGTGTTGGGTTTACAGCAGGTAAATTCGTAACGGAAACTTGGAATGTTATTGTTGTCGATTGACCTGATGCGATATTAGGAATGAAAAAGCCGATATTCGGATCTGCTGCAGGAAGTACAGTGTTGTTAACTGTTACACTTCCCGGAATAAATACTGTTCCATCCTCTATAGTATCTGTAAAAAAGATGGAGTTAGTTGTAGTGGAGCCGTTATTTTGAATGAGCACTGTATATTCAATGGTTTCATCAATATTTGCTAATACTGTATTAGCGGATTTTGTAGCGATAAGAATAGCATCAATAAATTGTATATTTGTAGTATTGGAAGATGTCGTTTCTGAAATTGGTGGTAAGCTTGGGTCTGGCTGATACTCATAGTGGATGACGGCGATATTATTAATGTTATTTTGAGAAGGAATAGAGACTACATTTACTTGGAATGTAACGATAATTGTATTGTTTGGAAGGATAATATCAAGGGTGATTCCGGTAATTGGATTTTCGTTAGGTCTTGGTATGCCATCTACAAGGATGCTATTTGGAACGAATGTTGTACCAGCAGCAATTGCGTCAATTAGGAGAGTATTTGTAATAGGTACCGTACCAGCGTTTGTAACTGCGACTGTATATGTGATAATTTGACCTATGCGTGTAATAGATCTGTTAGCGGATTTAATTGCACTAACATTTGCCGTACGCACTTCAGTATTTACTGCATTTGATAATGATCTACGCTGAATAATCGGAGAACTAGGGTCAATTTGGTATTCATATGAAGTGTCTGAAATGTTAATGACTGTGTTGCCCTCTGGTATATTTGTAAGTTGTACTTGGAATGAAATAGTGACTGTTTCATTTGGTTGTATCGTGCCGAGGGTTACTCCATTTTCAGGGTTCACACCAGGCTGAATCACATTATTTATTGATAAGCTATCTTCAATGAATATAGTACCTTCTGGAATGTTGTCAATGAACACCGTATTGTTAGCTGGAACAGTTCCTATATTTTGTAGTGTATTTGTGTAGGTAATATTTTGCCCGATGGATACGAAAGTAACATCCGCCTGTTTAACAGAAATAATATTTGCATTTTGAAGTGATGTTGTAACAATATTAGAATTTGCAGAGCGATTCACTGGTGGAGCTGTAGGAATACTTACATATTGGTAATTTACAGATGATTGATTTACAATTTCGGTTTCAGTAGGTGGATTATTTGTTTGTACTTGAAATAGTATCGTTTTGGAACTATTTGGTGGAATCGTTCCAATTGGTATTCCGTTTCCTGGATTTGCACCAGGCTGAAGTACACCGTTAATTGTGACACTATCTGGAACGAATGTAGTCCCAGCTGGAATAGAATCTGTAAAAGTAATATTTATTGCGTCAACATTTCCGGTATTTTTCACTTCAGAAATATAAAGTATAGTTCCGCCAATATCTACAGTTATTGGATTGGACGTTTTTGTAACTGTCAATTGTGCTTGCACGAAATTTGTAATGACAATATTACTTGTAGATGTTTCAGTAATAGGCGGTTGCCCTGGGTCTGGTTGAATTGTATATGTTGTATTAGACTGATTTGTAATCAATTGTTGTGAGAATGGATCGTTAATAAGAATTTGGAACGAAATAAGGTGAGTAGCGTTTGCTGCTAGGTTAGGCAAAGTAACACCTACATTTGGATTTGCACCAAGTATAGTTGTTCCGTTAAGTGTAAAACTATTTTCTACGAATGTAGTCCCTTCTGGAAGCGTATCTGAAAATATGAGATTAGTAGCTGGAATATTCCCGGTATTTTCTAGCGTTATCGTATAGGTCAAAATATCACCTGTTGTTGCTTGTTGTGCATTGACTGCTTTTAAAGAAAGAACATTCGCATCCGAAATTTGTGTGAAAGCTGGATTAGAAGTAATGGTTCGAGAGGTGATAGGAGCAGTTGGATCGGCGATAAAAGTATAGTCAATACGTGCTGTATTAGAAATTGGATTCACGCTTGGAATGGATTGAACGATAACTTGGAATGTGACGGTGACGATTTCCGAAGGTGCAATGGAGTTTAATGAGATCCCTACGTTTGGATCAGTACCTGGAGCTAAAACGCCATTAATGGTCACACTATCCGGAATAAATGCAGTTCCCTCTGGGACCAAATCTGTTAAAGTAACTGTATTTGCAGTTGTATTCCCGTTATTTTGAACGACTACCGTGTAAGTGATTGTACCGTCAGTAGACTGTACGAGGGAATCTGTATTTTTAATTACAGATAGCGATGCATCAACGACAGCTGTATTCACCGTATTAGATGAAGATGTTGCTGTAACTGGAGGTTGACTTGGATCGACAATATAAGTGTAACTTGTAAGTGCTTGATTTATAATTGCTCCTTGCGGTGGAATAGAATTTGCAAGAAATTGGAACGTAATCGTAGCAGAATCACCTGGTGCGATAATACCAACTGGAATACCGAGAGTTGGACTTGCATCTGAAAGTGGAATCCCGTTAAGCGTAACACTATTTGGAACAAATAATGCCCCTTCAGGAACTCCGTTAATGAGTAATACAGAATTTGCAGGGAAGTTTCCAGTATTCGTTAATGTTGCTGTATACGTAATGATATCTCCGATAGATACGATTGATCGATTTGCTTCTAAAACAGTTGTAACAGTAGCGTTATTAATTTGTGTGGAAGCACTATTAGAAGTTATTGTACCTGTAACAGGAGGAGAGGCTGGATTAACTATAAATTCGTATTGAATAGATGCAACGTTTGTAATTGGGTTCGAAGGTGGAGTAGATGTAACTATGACTTGGAAAGTAACTGTTAAGGAACTATCGGTGTTCACGGTTCCGATATTCACTCCATTATTTGGATTTGCACCTGGAATGGTACTTCCATTTACAGTAAAACTGTTTTCAACAAAAGTTGTTCCTGCTGGAATCGGATCTGAGAAATTTACATTCGTAGCGTTTGTATTGCCGCTATTTTGAATTAAAACTGTATAAGTGATCGTGTCGCCGATGTTTGCAAAGGCAGTATTAGCAGTTTTTACAGCTGAAAGTATTACTGAATTAATAGAAGTAACGAAGACGTTCGTTTCCACATTGCCAGGCTGAGCCTGTAATGCATTTCCTACGTTATATTGGAAGTTCACAAATCCTAAGTTTTGGAGTTCAGGTGTGAACGTTGTTGGGTTGCTTACGATTTGAACTTGGAATATGATTGTTACAGTTTGATTTGGAATGATTGTATTTATGCCAATACCGTCAATGATAGAAGCAGATGCTAATGGTGTGCCATCAACAATAACTGATCCTGCAACAAATTGTGTCCACGATGGAATCGGGTCTGAGAAAATAACGTTATTAGCAGGAATATTTCCTGTATTCGTAATCGTAGTTGTATACGTAATCGTATCACCAATCGTTGCAAAAGCTTTATCTCCGATTTTAGTAGTAGTTAAAATAGCACTTTCAATTGTTGTTGTAACAATATTTGAAGTAATGTTTTTTGAAACAGGAGGATTAGCTGGATTGACGATATGTTGGAAACTAACACTAGCTTGATTGGTAATTGGATTTATAGGCGGAATTTCATCGGCACTAATATGAAATGTTACAATGACAGATTCGTTTGGCGCAATATCACCAATTGGAACGCCTGTAATTAGGTCTGCATTTGGGATGGTAGTTCCGTTAAGTGTAAAACTATTCGGTTCAAAGGAAGTTCCGTCTGGAATTAGGTCGGTAAAAATAACATTCGTCGCACTAACATTTCCGCTATTTGTAATCGTAACGGAGTAGACAATATCTTGCCCAATATCTACTGTTTCCACATTTGAATTTTTTTGTGCAGTAAGGATAGCGCTATTAACTTGTGTCGTCGTTGTATTAGATTGATTAGAAGTTGAAATGAGCGGCTGATCTGGATCAACAATATAACGGTAAGTGGTAAGAGCCGAATTAGAAATAGGATTGTTGATTGGGAGGGTTGAAACGATGGCTTGGAATGTGACGATTGATGTGTTTCCACCATTAATTGAACCGATATTTACACCAGTAGATAAATCAGCGTTTGGAATGGTTTGCCCATTAACTGTGAAACTGTTTGGAACGAAACTTAAATTGCTATCAAGTATATCGATAACGGTAACATCAGTTGCAGCCACATTCCCGGTATTAGGAAGGTTAAGTGTAAATGTTATTGTATTACCAACATCCGCAAAAGTAAGATTTGCTGTTTTTGTACTAATAATAGTTGCATTGTTTATTTGAAGAAGCGTCGTGTTAGAATTAGCTGTACTTGAAACGGGAGGATTAACAGGATCAACAGTAAACTCATACGTCGTTGATGCTGTATTTGGTACAGGATTAATAGGTGGGATGCTGTTAACCGTAACTTGAAATACGATACTATATATTTCATTAGGCGGAAGTGCTGCAAGTAATACACCTGTATTTGGATTCGCGCCAGGTTGTAAAACACCATCAACAGTTAATGTGTTAGGAACAAATGTGAGTCCGCTCGGTAATACATCTGTGAATACAATGTTGGCTGCATCTGTATTTCCTATATTCGAAATAGAAGTAGTGTAAAAAGCAGTTTGCCCGACGTCTATAAAGGATACACTCTCGTTTTTCGTCATGGATAATATAGCTTCTTTAATTTGAGTTGAAACAGGATTGCTAATTGAAGTTTCTGCATCAGGCGGTGAGACTAATTGATACGATGTTGATGAGAAATTTACAATTGGGTTTTCGGTTGGTAATGACGCCACGTTTACTTGGAATGAAGCATTTACTGTAGACCCAGCTGTTATAGGCCCAATATTTACACCGTTCGATGGGTCCGCACCACTTTGAGGAACCCCGTTAATAGAAAATGAGTTTGTAATAAATGTAGTTCCGCTCGGTATTGTATCTGAGAAAATAACATTTTGTGCGGATGAGTTTCCATTGTTTGTTAAAGTAACAGTATAGGTGAGTGTGTCTCCAATACGACTAAAGGATTTATCGACTTGTTTTAATGAAAGAATGGTAGCTGTGTTAATTGTAGTGAACACTGTGTTTGAAGTAACATTTCTTGAAACAATAGGGGCATTAGGGTCAGTGATAAATGTGTAAGAAGAACTAGCGGAATTGGCAATAGGATTTTGAACAGGAGTAGAAGTAGCGGTAACTTGAAATGCTATTGCTATTGAGCTGTTAGGAGCAATTGCTCCAATTGTTATGCCTGTATTAGGATTAAGACCAATTTGCGTGATGCCATCTATTGTAACGCTATCAGTAATAAACGTTGTACCATCTGGTATAAGGTCAGTGAAAGTAATATTAGTTGCGTTTGTATTACCACTATTCGTTAAGGTTGTCGTATAGGTAATGGTATCACCTAGCGTTACAAGTGTTTGATCGACTGATTTAATCATCGTAATCATAGCATCTAATACAGGGGTTGTAACAATATTCGTTGAAGTAGAAGTAGTAGCAGGAGTTCCGTTTGGATCAACAGTATAAGAGTATAAAATCGTATCGTTACCCATAATCGAGCTTGAAGGGGGAACAGAAATAACATTTACTTGGAAAGTAACAGTTACTGTTTCACCTGGAGCGATATTTGGTATAGTTACTCCAAGTGCTGGCTGTGCACCAAGCTGTTGGATGCCATTTATTGTGACCGAATCTGGTACGAAAGTAGTGCTAGGAGGAATGGTACTTGTAAAAGTTATATTTGTAGCAGGTGTATTTCCTGTATTCGTAATTGTAGTTGTATACGTAAGTGTATCACCGACGGAAATAATAGATTTATCAACAGTTTTTGTTGTATTTAATATTGCACTATTAATTGTTGTTGAAACTGCATTAGATACATTCGTTTGTGATACGGATGGTTGGCTAGGATCGACCACATGTGCAAATTGTACAGAACTAAAATTCGAAATTGGATTTATACTCGGAATGTTTGTAACAAGTACGCTTATCGTAATAGCAACCATACTACCAGGGTTTATATTTCCAATCTGAATCCCACTAGCTGGATTCCCAATTTGTTGAGTGCCTAATTCGTTTATAAGAGTTCCAGAAATAAATGTTGTTCCGTCAGGTAACATATCAGTAAATATCACATTTTGTGATGTTACATTTCCAGGATTGCTTAATGAAATTGTATAAGAAATTGTATCTCCAATTGTTGCAAAAGTTTTATCTACAGATTTAATTGCCACAATTTCCCCAGAATTTATTTGTGTCGAAACAGGATTGGATGTCGTACTTCTTGAAACGAGTGGTAAATTAGGTCCTGTCATAAATTGATAATTAATAGAAGCACCGTTTACAACCGGTGAATTTGGCCCTCCAGGTCCGATTGTAAAAATAGGATTTGGAATACTAACTACTTGCACACTGAAGGTGACGTTTATAAAATCTCCTGCAATAATATCCCCAATTGGTATCCCATTCGCCGGATTTACTCCAGGTAATAAAACCCCACCTACTCGAACGCTATCTTCTATAAATACTGTATTATTTGGAATTGGATCTGTAAAAATGATATTCGTAGCAGTCGTGTTCCCTATATTATCTAATAAAACAGTATACGTTAAAAATGAATTTCCTGGTGCAACGTCAGAAAAGATACGGTCCACATTTTTCGTTGCTTGAATAAATGCTTCGTTAATTTGCACTAAAGTTGGATTACTTGTAGCTGTTTCTGTCACCGGTGGCTGGGTAGGATCCACAATGATAGAATATGTCGTACTGGATTGATTCAACGTAGGATTTGTAGCTGGTATTGAGCCAACGATAACTTGAAAACTAATTGTTGTCGTTCCTCCAACTGGAATGGGGTCTAAAGAAATCCCGCTCTCTGGTCTAAATCCAAGTTGTGGGATCGTATTAATTTGTACGCTATCAGGAACGAATGAAAGTTCAGGTGGTAATATATCGATAAAAACAGGTGTGTTTGCGGTAGTATTTCCGCTATTAGTGAGGGTAGTTGTATACGTAATTGTATCTCCAACAGCAGCAAATGCACTGCTTGCAGTTTTTGTTGCGATAACGGAAGCGGTATTTACTTGTGTAAAAGTTTTATTGGATTGAACTGTTCGTGAAACAGGCGGCTCATTAATATCAACAATAAAGCTATATTGAAGCGATGATTTGTTAGGAATTGGATTAGGGTTTGGAAGAGTTGTAATATTTACTTGAAAACTAAGTGTAACCGATGCATTTGAATTCAAGTTACCAATAGTAATACCGTTTTGTGGATTTGCATTTGGGATGGTTACACCATTTATTTTAAAGCTATTTGGGACAAAAGCGGTACCGTTTGGAATTGTATCTGTAAATACAACGTTATTAGCAGTAGTATTTCCGGTATTTGTAACAACTGAAGTGAATGTAATTGTATCTCCAATTGTAGCAAAAGTTGTACTAGCATTTTTATTTATTACTAAAGTAGCATCAACAATCGGTGTAACTGTCGTGTTTATTACAGTAACCAATAACCAACTAAATTCCTTAGAAATTTAGTTGGTTATTGGTTTTTTTTAGGACATAAAACTTTCTCAACATGATATTCGGATGGAGCAGAATACACGTTCTTGGTAATGTGATAAAATATTCTGTAAATATAAGGGATGATGTGTTACTTATTGAATTGAAGGGGGATAGGCAATTGAAATTTCATGAAAAAATTATGGGGATAATTGAGGATAGGGACGATATAACAGCAAGTAGTGTAGCCAGTGCAATTGGAGTATCAAAACAATATATGTCTAAATTTAAAAGAACAGGTACAATTGGTTTTTGTCAACTAGTAAAGCTATCGCATGTAATAAATGATAAAGACAAAACTTCTAAAGAGACGATGGTTGAATGGTGCCTTGATTTAGATGCAACAGAAGCAATAAAACAGAGTTTTGAATATGCATGCGTAACCAGAAACATAAATTTACTGCACAAACTACTTGTAAAACATACTAGTGAAACAGGCACGCTTGGGGAATATGTGTCTGTATATGGGATTTTATATAAATATATAATTGGTGAAACACATGGGACGGAAATTATCAATGAACTAAAAAAAATAGGACAACCAAAGGATAAGGTTTTAAATATACTTGTGGATATAATGAAGTGCTATAATCATTTTCACTTAAAGAAATATAGTTTGATGTTAGAATTAATTCAGGAAATTGAACAACAAGTTATGACTGTAGATAGTGATAGAAAGTCTTATATTAAAGAATGTTACATTTACAGAATAGCGGAGATATTCGCTCCTGTTTATCTACATTATAATCAATTAGATTTAGCCAGACAATTTGCACATGTAATAATTGATGCTAATATAAGTGAAAAAACAATCTCTGATGCTTTATACATATTAGGAATGACCTATTTAGGAGAAGACAAGACAAAAAGTTTAAAATATTTCGAGGATAGTTACGCGTTATTTAAAAAAGTTGGTGATAAAACTTATGAAAAAGAGGTGCGTTACAACCTAGATTTTGCTAAGATATACTTAAATGAAATATTACCTGAAGATTCAGATGAGTTTTTGAAACAATTTCAAAGTTTGCCAGATCAATCTACCCTGCAACTACTCCAAGATTCACTATACGATGGTGCAGAAGAAGATTTTCTTGTATATTTTGAAGGTGTTGTTTCTACATCGCCTAACGGAATATATGAATGTTTTCAAAAATTCCTTTTACAATCAAATTACTTTTTTACAAGTTTGGTTGCAAAAGAGATCCTCAAAAGAGGAGATAGTTCCGAATTAATTAAGTCAATGGTAGGCTTTAAAGGCAATATAGGAGAGGGAGCGTTTACTAATGAAAAAATTAATATCTACAATCTTAGTTGCATTAACAGTATTCACTGTGTCGAGCGGATTTACAGAACAGACACAAGACAACTCCAAGAAACATGAACAAACATTATATATGCAAGAAACCATCAAACCGGGTGGCTGATGAAAAAGGATTGAGAATCTCTCAATCCTTTTTTTAGTAAACTAAAAACGAAAAATGAAAAATGATATACTTTTCTGAATTTTCCCTAGAGGAAAGGTTATAATTAAATTACAGCAGGTGAGGGGGAATAATAATGAGAAAAGAGAGCATTCTAAAAGCTTTTTTAAATTGTGTGAATGCATGTTCAAATGGAGAAGAGGAATTTCAGCAATTCATCGATGTAGCATTTAATATCGAGCCAACAATAAAAAATAGCGATGAGTAGTACTACATCACTATTTTTAAGTACTTTTTAATTTTTCTAGGCTTTCCATCATTGTAAGCATGTTTTGTAAGACTATTTCCTGATGTTCTTCAGGTAGTTGTTCGAGTCGGCTTTTTAAGTTCAAGTATTTTTGGTTCATTTCAGTATCTAGTTCACGAGAATCAGATCTACCTAATAGATAATCAACAGGAACATCAAGAAAATCAGCTGCACGCTCAACGGTCTCTCTGGATGCCGGCTTAAATCCTGTTTCAAATTTAGAAACACTACCAGCAGTAACACCAATAGCTTGTCCTAGTTCATGTTGTGTTAAGTTTCGTTCTTGTCGTAATTGACGTAAGCGATCTTTAAATTCCACAATAATCACCTCTTAAGTGGTTTGTTAGGATTATTATAATATTTCCTAAAGGGAAAATCAATCAGAGGAATTTTCTTTAAATTTATAGTATTAAAAGGAAAAAAATATCTTGAACTTTCCCTTAGGGAATGTTAAATTTATGTAAACAGGTATAGAAAGGAGTTACAACATGAATGAAAGTAATAATGAAACGAAATTAAAATTGGCATTTCAAGCATCAGGATATAAATATCAAGAATTAGCAGATAAATTAAATATATCTTGTAGTTATTGTTACAAGCTAATTAATAATCATAATTATAAAAAGAAAATATCATATAACTTGGCATCTAAAATGGCACATGTATTAAAAGAGAGTGTAGTTGATTTGTTTGAAGAACAAGTCGATTTTTTTTAATAACAATATTCCCTGAGGGAACATGAGGTGGGGTAGCCATGTCGGAAATTATTTATAAAGGCTTCACAATCAAAGAAACCTATGGTGAAAAAAATATTGAGGAAGTGTTCAAGGAAGCATATGAGTCATTTTATGGGACTGAAGTTAAGATCATAAAAAGGGAAGTAGAAACTACAAGAAACAGTGCAGCTAGTTAATGTACGAAACTTCATTGAGAGTACTCAATGAGGTCGGATGGAAAATGGACAAGCTTGAAGGGTGGTGATTTTATGAAAAACGGTAAAAAGTTAACCAAACGCGAAAAAATGCATGTCAAATCTTACAGTCTGACCCCTGAGAATTGGTTAGTTTTTAAGAAGGGGAATGAACAAATGCATTTGGTACATCGTTATACAAATAAAAAACGTATAATTCCAAGTTTATAAGTTTAGGAGTAATCAAATATTGGTCAAATGAATAGTTACGAAAGGAGATAGAATCATGAGTATCGCCGCACCAGTTTTACAAAAAGACATACAAAATAAACAAACATTGGATTCATTTTTAAAACATTGCGAACAAATGCAAATCGAAGCATTAAGAGCACATGATGAAAAGTCATTACATAAGTGGATAAAAGAAGCACGCCTTGCAAGAAGGGAACTTGCAGCAATGTATCGAGCGAAAGAAAAGTACGATGTGGAGCGCGAAAGAGATCGTAAGAGGATTTTAGGAATTATTCAGCGATTGAAGAGTCAAGGCGTTAATGCGGATGTTGTGGAAAGAGCTCATTGCATAACCCTTTCAGAGGAGGTGAGTTAGTTGGAAATCAAGACAAACCGCCCTACCCCTAGAACGGTTTGTGAAAAAATGACGCAGCATTATTATAACATATTGCTTACTGTTCATAAAACAAGCATAAGTGGCTGTTTGTACGAGGAGGAAAAGTAATGGCTAAATACAGACATGTCAGAACCACTTTTTGGTCAGATCCAAAGGTTACAGAAGAAATGACACCAGAGGATAGATATTTCTATTTGTATCTAATGACAAATGAACATACAACACAAATTGGTGTATATACAATCACAAGGAAGCAAATGGCCTTTGAATTAGGTTACTCCATAGAAAGCGCTAAAGCTTTACTAGACCGTTTTACGAAACACCATGAATTAATAATTTATAACGAAGAAACTAGAGAGCTTTGCATACTAAATTGGGGCAAATATAACCTGATAAAAGGCGGAAAACCTATTGAAGATTGTATTCAAAAGGAAATAAAAACAATTAAAGATTTATCCTTAGTAAAACTTGTATTGGATAGAACTACAAATGATTCTTTAGTTAAAAAAATAAGTATTATGGCTGGATTTGACGATACGTCTAACGATACGTCCGCGATACGGGGACAAAAAGAAAAAGAAAAAGAAAAAGAAAAAGAAAAAGAAAAAGAAAAAGAAAAACTACAACAAGAAGAAATATCTCCAGTAGTAGAAAATCTTGCAGTAGATTTTTATATGAAAAATTTCGGATTTATATCTCCTTTTATGGGAGAAGAAATAAATCACTGGGTAGACGATTTAAATCAAGAATTAGTGGTTGAAGCAATGAAAATTACATTACAAAACAATACACGTAATTGGTCTTATACAAAAGGAATTCTAAAAGATTGGCATCAACAGGGTTTTAAAACAATTCATGATGTAGAAGCAGCACAAGCGGGGTTTCGAAGACAACAACAAAACAAAAAGCGTATTGGAAAAGGTTATGCTAATCGAACGGAAGCTGTACCAGACTGGTTACATCAACAAGAAGAACCTGAATCGACGCAACAACCACAGCAAATATTAAGTGATGATCACGAAGATAGTAAGAAACGTTTTGATGAGATATTAAACAAATATAAAAATACTAAGGGGGAGTAAGGTATGAAAACCACAGGCGTTTTAAGAAAAGTGGATGAGCTAGGGCGTGTAGTAATTCCGGTAGAGTTACGCAGAACTTTAGGAATTGCTGAAGGCACTGTACTAGACTTTCATGTTTATGGAGAAAACATTATTTTGAAGAAACAAGAAATGTCATGCTTTGTAACGGGTGAAGTTTCTGAATCCAACATCGAAATGCTGGACGGTCGAATGTTTTTGAGTAAGGAAGGCGCAAGTGAATTGCTGGACATTATTCAAAAGAGTGGGATGGCAAATGCCTAAGCAATTAAATATTTTCGATGTAGAACCATCGATTTGCGAGTTTGATGTAATGAAGGCCAATGTGAAAAAAGGAACTGGACGCGTTACATATACAGATGTACGTGTCCAAGTCCCAAGAAATGCAAAGGGTACGGATGAATTACCGCGCACAACTAAACAAGATGATCGCTATGACATCTTTGAACAATATGTAATGGCAATTTGGAGATTTCAACGAGCTGTAGATAAGTTTTTTAATTGGGATACAGCTGAAGAATTGTGTAAGGCAGCAAGAGATAAAAAAGAAACTATTCCAGTACGGATTTATTTAGGAAGTGGCTTTAAACCTGATGTTGTCGAGTACATGCGGTAGTAAAAGGGAGAGGGACATATGAAGAAAGAAATCGATGTTACAAACAATAAACTTCTTGTGGTAAAAGATGGTGAAGTCCTTTCATTCAACCCGCCAGAAAGCGGTTTTGGTGAGCAAGTTGTAATTTGGATTAACGGTAAGGTTGGTCATATCAAAACTACCTCTAATGAAAAGATAAATTAATTAGTTATAAAGGGAGTGTTTGAAATGTCGGCTTTTAAAGTTCAAATTGTTTTAGAAGAAGTGGATTTCTTATGGGATCTAAGAGAGGTGTTCCGATTCCGGGAGTTGTGGAAAAGTAACTACACACTTTTAGAGATTTCGAAAAGGTTTAAAAGAAAGCAAATAGAAGTAGCGGCACTTATTTTAGATCAAGTGGATAAGTTTAAAATCCACAAACGAAAAATAGGTTTAGGGGAAATTGGTGACAAGAGTATTCGGAATAAAAAGAAAAAAGAAATACCACCATACGTCTACATCGCCTTAGAAGAAGTGAATTTTATTTGGAATGAGGACGATATAGAACTTTTTAAGAATCTGTGGATGCAGCAGCTCGGCATTGAGGAAATAGCGAACAAATTAAGAAGGCATCAAATTGAAATAGCGACATTATTACTGGACCAGTTCGGTTTAGAATACATGATTAATTGTTTAATAGATACGAAAAAAAGGGTTGCTTAATTAAATTATTGAGGGAGTGGAAGAAATGAACTTAACTAGAATATTTGGGTTGCAAAAGGTATTAGATACAAGAATCATCAAGGAGCACGGATTGGAAGACCAAAATTTATTTTACAATATGATTCTTGCTTTACAGGTTGAAATTGGGGAACTTGCAAATGAAACTAGATGTTTCAAGCATTGGAGCAATAAAGTGCCAAGCGAAAAAGAAGTTATTTTAATGGAATATGTAGATGGATTACACTTTATAGCTTCATTAGGAAATGGTATTGGTTTTAATCCTGATGAATATAGTGAGGAATTTTTAGAGCATAAAGCAAATGTCTTTGCTGTAAGTTCTTTAGTCAATCAATTTAACAATGTATATGAAGCTGTATCAGAATTTCGTGCAACTCAAGATAGGGAGCTTTATAAAGAATTATTATATGCCTTCTTAGGATTAGGTAAGAACTTGGGGTTCACGTTTGTAGAAATTGAGCAAGGTTATTACAAGAAAAATGAAGTGAATCATCAGCGTCAGAATAATGGGTATTAAGCAATGAAAGGGATATGCATAGATGTAGACCATTCTGCACTACTGGGAATTAATGAAGAATATTTTTTATTTCCAGCGAAACCTGATCATTATTATGTTAGCAAATGTAATCGTAAAGAAGCACATTTTGGCTGTTATCCAGCAGAGAGATTTCAAGTGGTGGAAAAAGAAGTTT
This sequence comes from Bacillus sp. IBL03825, assembly GCF_024712505.1. Classification (NCBI taxonomy): domain Bacteria; kingdom Bacillati; phylum Bacillota; class Bacilli; order Caryophanales; family Bacillaceae; genus Bacillus; species Bacillus sp. IBL03825. The sequence continues at coordinate 1,558,441 of NZ_JAMXKE010000001.1, forward strand.
GGACACCAGAACCTCAAGTTAATACGTCTAATTTAGATAAAGGTTTACTGTATAGAGCGCAACTGATTTGGCGAACAAAAGGTTATAAAAATAAACCGCTTAAGGATTACATTATAAAGCCTAAAGGTAATCATTGTTTCTTCTGGCATGATCGTGAATGTAAAAAAATATGTGGATGTTTTCCAATACATTGGTTTGCTAATTTTGAGGAACTATCAGAAGCAGAAGAAGTTAAAGGAATACCTGAACCGGAACCTGTTTCATTGTTAGAAAGACCTGATGGGCAACTAGCATTCTTTTAAAACTAGAATGGAATATAGAAACTTCGGGCATTAGTAAGTCAAAAATTTATGAAGTTAATGCATAGGGAGGAGTAATTTTATGTTTTGGTTAGGATGTTTTTTAGGATATATGGCAGGTTCTGTTATTACATGCGCACTACTTTACTTTAGTTTTAGAGCTGAGGAAAACAAGAAAGCAGATATACAAAGAAGAATGTTAGATGAATCGGTAAGGAAGGAAATGGAGCAACTGAAGGCCATAAAGAACGATGGGGAGGAAATCTAATACAATTTGAATTTTGTATAAAAGTGAGGGATGAATATGGAAGGCGTGAGATTCTTTATAGAAACACCTGATGGAGAAAGCGTGGAAATAAAGAGTGGTGTTCAAGAGGTCAGTATTGCTTCTGATAAGATAGTTGATTCTGATTTTGATTTTGGCAAAGAATACAGTGGTACTTTCACTTATGAAGAACCACAAAATATAAAAGAGTTAAAAGAAGCGGGTTTCACAGATAGCCAAGCTTGGAATATTCATTTACGTAAAGGTGAAAGTTGGAAAGAAAACTAAACAAAAGCGTTATTTGAATATAAAAGGGAGGAAATGAAAATGGCAAAAGCTTCAGCAATTCGTTACTCAGTTCCGTCAGTAGATGGAGAAGGTTGGGGGATATTCTTATTAGACCGTTCTGGAATATTCACAGCAGTTACAGACTTCGGTAACTTCGCTTATTGGTTCTCATTAAGAGAAAACGAAAGTGTAGAAGAATTCTTACTTAGTACTAGACCAGATCAGATGCTTTGTAAAATCGCAAATCAAGATGTAGTTGATATTGAAGAAACAATTAAATATATCAAAGAGAACTTACTTTACGATCGTAGAGAAGGACGTTTTACAGAAGCTGATGCAAGGAAAGAATGGAAACTCATTGAAGAACTGCAGGAAGATTTGGATGAGTACTCAAACGATGTAGCGTTTCAATATTGGTATGACAAAACGCATATACAATTCGATGATGGATTTTATCAATACAAATATCCAAGTGCAGCTGTTCGATTCTCAAATGAAACATTTGTGAGATTACAAGAGGCATTGAAGGAAGAATTATTGCCAGTAGCTTTATAACAAAATAGTTATTTTGTAAAAAAACGAGGTGAGAAGATGTCACTGGCTAATCTGCAACGAAACTTATTGATTGGCATAAGAGATCAGAATTTCTGTAATTGTCGTGAGAGAGGCTGGGGTTTGGAAGAGAAAGATGCACATATTAATGTTTACGATGAAAACCTTAAATTAATAGGAAAATTCTTTGGACATATTTCATTGAGTAGATTCTTAGAAAAAAATTAAACCAAAGTGTTGTTGGAGAGAAAAGGGGAGTTGGAGATGGCTGTATCGATTAAAGACATCGCAAAAACACGGAATATGCCTTTCTTAAAAAGAGGAATGAAAGTAGTTGTAGATGGGAATAAGGGGCGAGTTACAAGCGGTAATAGAAGCGGGAATATAAACGTAGTGTTTGAAGATGCTGAAAAATACGGAAAACATAGTCATAACTGTCATCCAAAATGGGAAACGGTTTACTTAGATAAAGAAGGGGAAGTAATTGCGGACTATAGAGCAGGAACAGGTAATTTATATGGAGTCAATGATATAAAAGAGCGTATCAGATGACGTTCAGTAAAACTAAACAAAATTCTTATTTTAAAACGAAGGGGAAAATGAGAGATGTCTAATATTGAAAAAGCAAAAGAAATGTGGAAACAAGGTGCAATTGAAATAAATGCAGTTGATAAGAACGGTGAATCGTTAAAACAATATGATTCTGTAATAGCTCATGATGGTTGTGAATGGAGAATTGGATGTATTACGTATAGCGCTATTGATGAAAATTTTGTGGCTCATTTTGAAGAAAGTTGGATTTCATTTGAAGACTTGAATGAAGTTGAAAAATTAAATGATGTAATTGCTCTTGAAGTGCTTGGGTGGGTAAAGGTAGAAACTCATTGGGGGAAAGATGGAAAAACGTTTCATGATATGCCAATAGAAAAATTCGATGCAATCAACTACGCGGCAATCGTCTTAGATCGTTTGGATGAAGATGACCGTGAAGTGAGGATTAAAAATGAAAATGGTAATTGGCAAGTTAACATAGATGAAAATGATTACATCGTTGAAGAAAAGTTTGGAATTGCTGTTTGTGCAGCAGCCGTAAATGCAGTTAGAGGAAATTAAGACAAAATCTTTATTTGAGAGGGGAACGAAATCGTGAAATATGATAAACAAGAATGTCCAAAATGTAGCAAGCCAGTTAAAACTTTATATAGACCATCAATGAGTCATAAAGGCCCAAATCTTTGCTATTGGTGTAATCAGAAACGTGTTAAAGAAGAAAAAGCAATGAGCGCGCAAAAATAATACAAAATCTCTATTTGAAAAAACGAACAAAAAGCACTACTGGATCCAGTGAAAGTTCGTGATTTAAAACAAAGTCGTTATTTTATAGATTGGAGTGAAATTCAAATGATTGTTAAAGCAACAATAAAACTTGAATTAGATGATTCGCAGAAAAAATGGGTTTCTTATGTTAGAGAACAAGGTGGAGAAGAAGCGGTATTTCATTATCTGGAAGAAGAAGTGCAGAAGAAAATTGAATTAGCGGATTTTGTGGAGATGGAATACAAAGATAAATGATTTGTTATAAAAACGCTATTTTATTAGAAAAGGAGAATGAATGATGGATATAAGAGAACAGATTTTAGCGAAATACAAAGAGTTCAATGAATTCCTAATGGGTGTTTCTATAGAAGATTTGCGGAAACAATTTAATCGCCATGAACTAAATACATTTAAAGGCCAATTGTATGACGCAAAGTTACGTAGCTTAGCTTATGAAATTAGCAAAACGACTGATGAAATGAAAAAAGAAGAATTCCCACAATTGTTAGGTGTACATCATTTTCCAATCATAAACGAAATAGATTTTCTGACTGGGGAACAGAAAATAGAGTTAGATAAAGAGCTTGTAAGATATCGTGTTGGAGATTATATAGGTTCATTTTGGAGATTGGTCAGGGATGAAAGTAGACGAAAACAATTGATTGAATGGCTACTATCAAAAGGGATTTTAGAAACTAAGCATGTAGTTATTTGTCCACATTGTTGTGATGGACATGCATCAAATATTATGACAACCGAAGAAAAGAACAACTTAGATTCTATGTTCATGAAGTACAAGGAAGCATACGATGAAGAGTTAGAAGAAAAGCTTCTTGGAATTCTAGAGTATGTCTGTATGGAATGTGATTATCATTCCGAAGTCGATGATTATAAAGAATTAACATACAAAGATTTTTATCAGATGAAAACGAAACGGGATAGTAGTTTAGATAAAGCTTAGAAAACTAAACAAAAACTTCATTTTGTAGAAAAGGGGAATGGATATGAAATACTTTGAGTTTAATAAACACGAATACTGGGCATTAGTAGCAGCGGATAACGTTATAAAGGCATGTGAAGTGTATACGGAAGAAGTTGCGGGCGAGTCGGTTGTGGAAGTGCAAAAAGAAGGGGCAGTTGAGGAGGTCACAAAGGAAATTGCATTTGGAAAATTTTTAAATGCAGTCGCTTATTTAGAAGAAAATAAAGGGAAAAACTTACAAGGTTATTTGAATGATTTTAATGGTCATGAAAATCAAACAGTTTTAATTACTTCAGAATTAGCATAAAAGAGCAGCTAGCAAAAGCTAACTGCTCTCCAGAAAAGCATTAAGAAGGAAGTTCAGAACTCAAGTGTATTTATAGTATGGACAAGGTTTAGAAATTTATTCGAGGAGGAATGGATATGGAAGAGGATAAAGTCGGAACATGTGATTTATGCGATGAAGAAAAGACAATGATTCGTTACAGTCCAGCTCGTAATGAGTGGTTATGCGAACGTTGTTACGACTATACAGCAAGCGTTATATTCGGAGAAATAATGAACGATTAAAAGAGCAGCCAGCAAAAGCTAACTGCTCATCTCCAAGGGGGAACAAGGAGAAAAGATTACCGTGTCATCTATAGTATTGACGGAATATTGAGTTTTATTCAGGAGGTAGAGGAAAATGAGAGAAATTAAGTTTAGGTTATACCAAAAGAAAGCAAAGAAAATGATGGCTTGGGAACAAGCAAAGAGATTATACAAATTAGATGTGTTAGATGATAACAAAGAAGATGCTATTTTTAGTAGCTGGATGCAATACACAGGGTTTAAAGATAAAAATGGTAAAGAAATTTATGAAGGCGATATCGTAGAGTATGATGGTTGGTTCTACATCATTAAATGGGACAAGGAAGAAACGGGATTTTATATGCATGATAAAAATAACCATGAAGATGATCATTTAAGAATGATTGATATAAGCGTTGGTGAAATTATGGGAAATATTTATGAGAATCAAAACTTAATAAAATAATCCTTTTAATAGAAAGTGAGGTTAGCAGAATGAAACCTTTGAAGAAAAGAAAAATTAGAAAAGCAATTGCTCGTCGTACAAAAGAAGTGGAAAAGCATAAAGTCAATAAAGCTTGGAGAAACATTTTTGTACAAGCTGGTATTTTAAAGTGAACGCAAACAAAATACAGTCCGGCTAGAAAACTAGAGGACACCAATTCATTAGAGCAGTTATTAAAGCTGTTTTAAGAATAGGTGTCCTTTTTATTTTGAAAAGGGAGATGGAGAAATGAAGGTGTTAAAGGATCAGCTACGTGAATGGAAAAAGCAATCGGATCAAACGAAAAAGAAAACTAAGAAAAAACGAAAAGAGAAATTAAGTACTCGTGAAATTGAGGATTTAATGGGAATGCATAGACCTTGTTACGAACGTAGACGTGGAGCTTTAAGACAAAAGTAATTTAAAAATAAAAAGGAGTGGTCTTACATGACTAAACAATTATCTTTCTTACCGAAAATCGACAGAACAGCAACACAGAAAAAATTAGAAGGTGTTCTCGAAAGTGTACGTTTATATAGACAGTTTGGAATGATGCGTGAAGAAATGAAAGTCACTCCTTCTTATGAAATTAGATATCACGGACCTACAAATGATGTAGGAAAGCCATTAGAAGATGTAGCGATGGCTAATATACAACAAAGTAAGCGAGAAGAGTGGGTTAAGCAAACTTCATTTCGTATTGACCAGTTTCTTAGTCGTTTGGGTAATGGACGTGCAGGAAAGGATCAAAGAAACATCATCATTAAGCGTTATTTAGAAGATGAAGATGTATGTGATTATATGGTATATAACGAAATCGGCATGAGTGAGCGTACATATCGACGTGTTAAGGCCAGAGTATTTTATAAACTTGCTTTTGCTCTTAGATTAGAAGTTTATGAAACTGAAGAAACTGGAGGTAATGAATAATGAATTTTGTGCAACCGATACGTGATCCAGAGCAAATACAGCATATTAAAGAGCATTTAAGGGAAAAGAGCGAACGTAATTATATATTGTTTGTAATGGGAATCAATACAGGTTTACGTATTAGTGACATTCTAAAGCTAAAGGTTGGAGATTTAAAGGGAAGCCACATCTCAATGCGTGAAATGAAGACAGGTAAACAGAAACGCATTCAAATTACAGCAGCATTAAGAAGAGAGTTAAAGTGGTACATCGAAGATATGGAAGATGATGAATATCTAATTAAGAGTAGGCAAGGAAAGAATCGACCAATAGGAAGAAGTATGGCTTATAAAATACTTAGCACTACAGCAGCTGAGTTTGGTTTAGATGAGATTGGAACACATACACTACGTAAAACGTTCGGATATCATATGTACATGCAGACAAAGAATATAGCCTTACTAATGGAGATATTTAACCATTCTAATCAACGAGTAACATTACGATATATAGGGGTAAATCAAGATGCAATGGATAAAGCAATGACTAGATTTAAAATCTAATCATTGCTTTATTCTTTTTAATTTTATACAGTTACTCATTTTTATTGTGTTGTGTAACTCAAAAAAGAAAGTGTTATGAAGTTATGAATATCAAGGGCTGGAGCGTTTGGCTTAGTTACACAAAATAGAACATATGGGTAAGTCGTATGTTAATATTACTTAAGGGAGAGTGATTCATATGGAACCGATAAAATTTAGACAGTTTGCGAAGACGGAGCCATGTCCATGTGGTAGTGGGAAAAAATACAGAGCTTGTTGTTTTAATAGAAAAGATCAAGAGTTACCGTTTGAAAAAGTACCTCATAAAAAAAGAGAGGGAGCATTTAAAAATTACGCATATAGGTTGGATAAAGAATCGAAAATCAAAGAATGTTTATATCCAGATTCTGAACAATGTGAGGGTAAAATAAAGAATGCTCATTCACTACAAAATAATGGTGTCTTATCAAAAATATCAGAGAATGGTCATGTAGTAATCCTGAATACAGACTACGGAAAAGATGATTTAATTTATGATGTTAAAGACGAGAGTAAAAATAAAGCAACAACTTTTACTGGTTTTTGTGATAAACACGACACCTTAGTTTTTAAAGATATAGAAACTAAAGAAATAGATGTTACTTCTAGTAAACAATGTTTTTTATTTGCATATAGAGCATTCGCTTTAGAATTACATAAGAAAAAAGAGTCGCTGAAATCTATACAACAACTATTCAAAGCAAGACCAACTTTGTCGAAAGAAATTGAGTTCATTGCACAATACAGATATACAGAGTTAGCTATAAATGATGTATTTGTATACAAGAAGTTCTTTGATAAAGCTTTAATTAATGAGGACTATGATATGATTCAATCCACAACATTTACGTTCGACTACGAGATAAGTATGGCGGCTTGTGGAGGAGTTACGTTAACTTATGATATTAAAGGGAATAAAATGAATGATATACATTCTAGGGAAGAAGAAAGATTAAAGGCATTATTCTTCACCATTATTCCTAATAACGGGAAATCATATTTCATTTTTAGCTGGATAAAGAATGATAATGATTATTTCAAGGATTACATTCAACAATTAGAAGGTTTAACAGAAGAGCAATTCAAAACATATGTTAATAATTTTTTACCGAGTTACACAGAAAACGTAGTGGTAGCACCTAGTTTATGGAGCAGTTTTACAAAACGCCAAAAGGATGCGTTCTTTAAGTTGTTTACTGCTGATTTTGAGACACACGACAACAGATTAAAAGCAAATCTATTGAGAAGTACACCATACGATTTGCTTATAAACCATGTAAGGGAAGAAAAAGTGGCAGAGTCGTGACCGCTTTTTGGCAGGAAATGTGCCGGTTGTTTTGGAATTAACGTGATATATTTGTATTGTGAGAAGTGGCGGAAAACACAACTCACTATGTTGTTTCTAAATTTCTAAACGGCTTCATTATGACGGCATATAAAATCCGAAACCAGCAGATGGTAATGATTGAATGATACCGTTATTAGGAGAGCTCTTGCTCTTCTTTGAGCTAACAACATCCTAGGTAGATGGAATGAGGGAAACCTGATAAGTTTGCCGATAGTGTCTGTCGTGGTTGTTAGCTGAGAGAAGGATAAAACTTCACATACCGTAATGAAAAAACAAATAAGTAAACCATAACAAAGCATCCATTCGGGTGCTTTTATTTTGTTGATAAGGAGTGAAGGTAATGATTATTGTTGCTTGTGGAGGAATGTTCGGTGAAGCGTTTGATGTGCTATGTGAAGCCTGTACTGAAATGCGTAAACAGATTGAAGATTTCAATGAATTGATTAATGCCTCTTATTTGTACGAGGAAGAACTGGAATATAAAGAACGTATCCATTTTCGTAACTTGCCAGTTAAGGTAATGAAATCACAAGTGGTGGATCGTAAACCTAAACACATTAGAGCAAGAACGGTGTGTTGATATGGATGAGAATACATTTGCTCATAATACAATCGGTGTGCATGAAGCGGCATCTATTCTTAATGTATCACCTGGTCACGTTAAGAACTTATGCGCTGAAGGAAAGATTGTAGCAAAGAAGATAGGTAAGACATGGGTGATTGATAGATTAAGATTGAGAGGAGTGAGATGAGGATGGAGGAAAAGCAACCGTTATTATCAATTACGTTGTCAGATATAGATTCGGTACCAGTAGTTCAATATAAGGGAAAGCCGATAGATAATAAGATACGTGTGAGTGTTGATTGGGTTACGAACACAGAGAAGATTACAGATGGGACATACATTCATATCGAACATGTGGAGCCGGAGGAAGTACGTGGCAACACAAAGATCATTCAACACAATCATCCTATTGTTAAAGATACAGTGGATATAACATGTTACTAAAGATATGTAGATGTGGTAGGACAGTACCGATGGAACAAGGTATGTGTGAAGCGTGTGCTACTGTTGCTGAAGAAAGAAGGAAGCAAAGGCACAGAGATTATAAGGCGAAGCGAACGGATACAGACAACCAGAAGTTCTATAACTCAAAGCCTTGGCGAGTAACTAGAGCAAGGGTAAAGGATAGAGACAATGGGTTGTGTCAACTGTGTTGGAGTGAGAACAAGGTTAAACCAATGAACACAGTGCATCATATTATTCCTTTAGAAGAGAATGATCGGTTAGCTTTGGTAAGAAGTAATTTAATTTCGTTGTGTGAGAAATGCCACCAGAAGGTCCATAAGCTATATGACATTAGTACGGAGAAGTATAATGTGCAGAAGATGTTAAGAACCTTGATAGGGTAGGGGGTAGTAAAAACTTTTCAAGGAGGGCGACGAGTCGCCGGGTGGTCTTTTATTTCGCAAAAACTCCCTAAATGAAAATTTCGGAAAGGAGGTAGGCAGATGGCTAGACCAAGAGAACCTGTTGACTTAGTAGTTCTGAAAGGCAAAAAACATTTAACGAAAGCTGAAATTGAAGGGCGGAAAGCGAAAGAAGTTAAAGCGCCTCATGATAAAGTCAGAGCACCGACTTACCTTCCGAAAGATTTAAGGCGAGATTTTAAAAAGATATCTGATGAATTAATCAGGATTGAAATTATGTCAAATCTTGATGTTGATGCTTTAGCAAGATTTTTAATTGCAAGGAAAATGTATATAGAAATTACAAATGCTATGCTTGAGCTTAGTCCGTTAGAAGAAGTGGTGGATGTAAAAAAAGATCAGGAAGGTACCGTTATATCTGAGCATAGATATACCATATCTAATGGCGTTTATTCAGATTTACTTATAAATCAAGACAAACTTTTCAAACAATGCAGACAAGCTTCCAGCGATTTAGGTTTAACAATTACATCAAGATGCAGATTAGTAGTTCCAAAACAGACCGATGAAAAGCCTAAAAATAAATTTAATAAGTTTATGTAGGTCGTATTATGAATAGAGTAACGCAGTATGCTCTGGATGTATTGGAAGGTCGTATAATTGCTGGGAATTTAGTTAAACTTGCTTGTCAAAGACATATAAACGATATAGAAAGACAGGGAACTGAGGAGTTTCCTTTTATTTTTGATGAGGATAAGGCAAATCTCATTGTTGATTATTCTGAAACGTTAACCATTGTAGAGGGTGACGAAGCTTTTCAATTAGAACTTGCGGATTTTCAAGTTTTTATTTTCGGTTCGTTAAATGGCTGGATTCATAAAGATACTGGATATCGTAGGTTTCGTACTAGTTACACTCAGTTAGCAAGACAAAATGGGAAATCAATGAAGAACGGTATTCTTGGCACATACTATTCAAATTTTGATGGATATAATTACGCTCAAGTCTACTGTACAGCTACAAAAGCAGATCAGGCTAAAATCGTTTTAAAAGAAATGATAAAATTCATTAATGCCGATGAAGATTTATCAGAGTTGTTTGAGATTAAAGAGTACAAGAATACAATATTAGCATTAAACACAAGTTCTGAAATTAGAGCATTAGGACGAGATACACAATCTATAGATGGATTTCGTCCGTATTTGGGTGTTATTGACGAGTATCACGCTCATAAAGATAACCAAATGTATAAGCTCCTTGAAGGTGGAACAAGTAAATTAAAGCAATGTCTAATCAGTGTTATTACAACAGCAGGTTTTGATTTGAATTCACCTTGTTTTGAGCTGTACGAATACTGTTGTAATGTGCTAAAAGGTGCGTTTGAGGATGAAACACAATTTGTCTATATTGCTCAGATGGATGAAGAAGATGATATTTGGAATCCAGAAAACTGGATAAAGGCGAATCCGCTTGTTTGTAGCACAGCTGAAGGAGTTAATACCCTTCAAACGATGGCTGTAAAAGCAAAAAATATGGGTGGCTCAGAATTAAGAAACTTTATGACAAAACACCTTAATATTTGGGTGCAGTTTACAGATAGCCAATATATGAACATGGAACATTGGAAGAAATGCGCTTCAGAATTAGATTTAGAGGATTTTAGAGGGAAAGAGTGTTATATAGGTCTTGATTTATCAAGTGGCGGTGATTTAACGAGTTTAGGGGCAATATTCCCGTATTTAAAAGAGGAAGTTAAGAATTATTTTATTCACTCACATAGTTTTATCCCTAAAAATCGTGTAGCGGAGCATATAAAGACAGATCACGCTCCTTATGACATTTGGGTTAGAGATGGATTATTAACCGTTACAGAGACGCTAGGTGGCATTAAAACGGATTATAAATATATAATCGCTTATTTGAAAAGGATTGTAGAAGAGTATGAATTAATTATCAATGTAATTGCATACGATCCGCACAATGCAGATGCCTTTTTGAATGACCTTGAAGAGCTTGGCTATAACAGCATTATGATTGTTCAATCAGCGAAGAACTTAAACGATGCTACAACCGATTTCAGATTGGAAGTTGAGGCGGAGAACGTTCAATATAATCGTAAAAATCGATTGTTGACGTGGAGTGTGGCAAATGCCAAGACAGTATCAAATAGTTTCGGTGAAATCAAAATTGATAAGCACTTGAAGGAAAAAAGAATTGACCCAATTGATGCTATTATCGATGCATATAAGATGGCAATGAAAGGTGAAGCGGCACTAAACTTGAGTCAATATGTTACTGATGAAAATCTTGATAAATTGGGTTGGTAAAGGAGGTGAATATATGTGGGAATGGCTAAATAAGATTAAGCCTAAGCCTAAGAAAGTTCAGAACTCTGTGGCTTTCGATTCAGAAGAGTTTTTAAAGATGTTAGGTATTGATATAGGAAGTGTAAATAAAAATAAATTAAGTGAGATTACCTATTTCACTTGTTTAAGGCTTCTATCTGAAAGTGTAGGAAAGTTACCTTTAAAATTGTATAAGGATACAAATAAAGGGCTCGAGAAGGCGACAGAGCATAATTTATATACACTTTTAAAAATGAGACCTAATCCTTATATGACATCAAGTACATTTTGGTCCACAGTCGAAGCAAACAAAAATCACCATGGCAATGCATATGTCTATATCAATACTGATAAGGCTAAAGTAAAGGATTTATGGATTCTTCCAAGTGAACAAGTGCAAATTTGGATAGATAATGCTGGGATTTTCCAAAAAGAAAATGCAATTTGGTATATCTGGGGAGATAATAAATCCGGTAAACAATATAGATTTCGTTTTGATCAGATCATGCATTTCAAAACATCATTATCTTTAGATGGAATTTCTGGTCTAGCTGTAAAAGACATATTAAAAGTCTCAATTGAAAACATACAAAGTGGGGCTTTGTATCTGAGTAACTACTTTTCGAACGGTTTAATGGGGAAAGCAGTTGTGCAGTACACGGGTGATTTAGATCAGGAAAAAGCAAAGAAAATGGCAGCAAAGATTGAAGAATTTAGCAGTGGATTGAAAAATGCGGGGAGAATTGTACCTCTACCCTTAGGATTTCAACTTACACCGTTAAACGTTAATATGGCTGATGCTCAATTCTTAGAAATCAATAAGTATACGGCGCTTCAGGTTGCCGGAGCATTTGGGATTAAACCCGCACAAGTAAATAACTATGACAAGGGTAACTATGCAAATGTTGAAACGCAGCAGCGTTCATTTTACGTAGATACCCTTTTATATATTTTGAAACATTATGAAGAAGAAATGAGCTACAAACTTCTTCTTACTGATGAATTTCAAAGTGGTTATTGCTGTAAATTTAATGTGAATGGCATTTTACGTGCTGATTTTGCGATACAAATGGAAGGATTATCAAAAGGTGTCAACAATGCCATTTATACACCGAACGAAGCACGAGAATTTGTAGATATGCCACGTAAAGAAGGTGGCGATCAATTAATGTGTAATGGTAATTATGTTCCGTTAATTTCAGTTGGGAAAGGAGGTGAGGGAAGTGGAGTGGCTACAGATTAAAAATCAAACTGAAGATACACCATCACTTTATTTTTATGGTGATATTGTCTCTTCTTGGTGGGGCGCTTGGGAGGATGAAGATCAATATCCTGAGAATGTAAGGAATATCCTTGATGGTGTGAGAGGGAAAGACTTAAATATCTATATTAACAGTGGTGGTGGATCAGTTTTTGCAGGAATGGCCATCTACAATATGATTAAACGCCATGAAGGGTATAAAACGGTTCACATCGATGGACTTGGAGGCTCAATAGCTTCAGTTATTGCATTTGCGGGAGATAAGTTGATAGTGCCATCTAATGCATATCTCATGATCCATAAGCCGTGGAATGGTACTTATGGTAATGCAAATGATTTTAGAAAAATGGCTGATGATTTAGATGCAATCGAGGAAGGGATTATCAATGTTTATAAAGATAATCTAAAAGAAGGCGTAGACATCGAAGAAATCAGGGAAATGGTACAAAATGAGACATGGTTAAATGGCTTGAAGGCGAGCGACTATTTTAATATTGAAGTAGCAGCAGAAAATACAGCAGTCGCTTGTACAAGTAACCTTTTTAATGAGTATAAGAATACACCAAAAGCTTTTAGAGAACCGAAGAGAAATCCACCGCAAAATAATGAACAAGAAAAAATTAATAAATTGATGAGGGAGCTAGAGTTGATCTAACTCTTTTTTTATTGCTCAATTTTAAGGAGGAAACAAAATGCCGAAAGAATTAAGAGAACTGTTAGCTAAAATTCAGAATAAGAAAGCAGCAGCAAGAGAACTTTTAAATCAAAAAAAACTTGAGGAAGCAGAGCAACTTACAAATGAAATTAAGGATTTACAGAAAGAATTCGATATTGTTTCAGCTTTGTATGAAGAAGAAGTAAATAACATTCCAAATGATCCGATTCCTCAACCATCAGCAAATACAGTAAAACCGGGTGATGCTTTTGTTAACGCAATGAAAGCAGCTGTGGGAAAACACAAGCTTTCTGATGATGAAAAAGAAGTATTGAATGCCACTACTATGACAGAAGGGATTCCAGCTGATGGCGGTTTAACTGTACCTAAAGATATTCGTACAGCAATTAAAGAATTACGTCGTAATGGTCCTGAAGCACTTGAAAATTATGTGAATATCGAGTCTGTTTCTACATTGACAGGATCTCGTATTATTGAAGTAGAGGCCGATTATGTTCCATTCGACAATGTGGAGGAAGCAGCTGATTTCCCATTAATGGAAGCGCCAAAATTTGAGGATATTCAGTATGCTGTAAAGAAAAAAGGCGGAATCTTGAAGTTTTCTAAAGAATTACTTGCTGATACAGCAGAGAATATTCAAGCTTACATTAAGAAATGGACAAGTAAAAAATCAAAAGCAACTCGTAATGCTTTAATTTTAAAGGCGATAGCCGATAACTTTGGCACTACAAAAGTTCCGGTTAAAACAGTAGACGATTTAAAAGATATTTTTAACGTAAAACTTGATCCAGCTTTTGAAACAACATCTAAGGCACTTATGAACCAAGATGCTTTTAATTTTCTTGATAAATTAAAGGATAGCGAGGGTAAATATATTCTTCAGCCAAATCCAACAATGCCTACACAAAAGTTATTGTTTGGTAAGTATCCAATTATCGTTGTAAGTAATAAAACATTAAAAACAGATACAGTGAAGAAAACTGCACCGCTTTATTTTGGTGATTTTAAAGAGGCTATTACTATCTTTGATAGAGAAGCGCTTTATATTGAGTTTTCAGAGGAAGCGCTAGATCTTTGGGGTAAAGATTTAGTAGGTATGAAAGTGCGTGAACGTTTAGATGTTAAATCTGTTGATAAAAAAGCAATCGTTGTTGGTGAAATTACATTTGCTTAATAGGTAGAGGGGCTTTTCCCCTCTTAATAGGAGGGGTTTTATGCTGTTAGATATGCAATTGACTAAAAAGTGGCTGAGATTAGAAGAAGAGGATACAGAAGAAGACGATATTTTGCAACTTTTAATCGATAATGCTGAGATTTATGTGAAAAAAACAGTGGGAAAGCATTACAATGCCACTGAAGAAAATCGAAAGCAAGCGCAAAAAATTGCTTTGGTTTTAGTCACGAATTGGTACGACAATCGTGATCTTTCAGGTCAAGCTGATGAAAAAGTGCGTTATACCATTAAAAGTATGGTATTACAGCTTCAGTTAAGCGAGGAAACTGTATGAACCCGGGAAAACGAGATAAAAGAATAGTTATTGAACATAAAACCGAAAGACAAGACGAGGAAGGAAACGCGCTCCCAGCAGGATGGGAAGTTTTTTCTAAAGCATGGGCAAAAGCTGAAACTCCTGTAGGTTCAGGGTTTAATTCTGAAATCTTTAAGGGAAATGCAGAATTTGTTATTAAGTTAATAAATTTTACGATTCCATATCGGAAAGGTGTTCATTCTGATATGCGGGTACGATATCGAGGGAAACTGTTTGAAATTAAATCAGCAATCGATATTGATGAAAAGCACATAGATTTGTGCTTAATCTGTGAGGAGCGATCCAATTGGCAGAGTTAGAGGTCTTTGGAATAGAAGAATGGATTCGCGAATTAGAGAATTTAGGTCAAGACGTACCTAAAATCACAAAAGAAGCATTAAAAGCGGGTGCAGGAGTATTTAAACAGAAGTTAGAGTTTAACTCTCCAGTTGGTCCAGAACCGAACAAGCCATCACCTAAACAACCTTGGTGGGATGGGAGACATGCTAAAAATGCTGTGGAAGAAGGTAAGGTTGTTAAAAAAGGCGGCTCTTATTTTATTGAAATAGGGTGGGATAAAGCCGATCGAACACCTCACTTTTATATGAAGTTTCAAAACTGGGGAACAAGTAAAAATCCAAATCCACCACATAAAGGATTTGTAGAGAAGACACTGGTTCAGAGTGAAAAAGAGGTGTTGCAAGCCATGGAGCGAGAATTTATGCGTAGGGTAACAGGGCGATGAGAAATTTCAATAAAGATGTGTTCGATGTATTACGTAAAGATGCGGTTATTACCTCTGAGTTAGGTGGAGAGTTCATATATCAGTTTGTAAAAAGTAATGACAATACACCTATATGGATTACATTTTCTGAACTAAATACCTCTCCAGGATCTTATGCGGAAAATGAAGAAACAACCTCAAATGTTATGTATCAAGTGGATATATGGTCAATGTCACCGATTAAAACACAACTAAAAACAGCAGTTCAGGCAGCTATGAAAAAGCTGTCTTTTCAGCGTTTAAGCACCTATCCAGATTATGAAATGGATACGAAAATTTATAGGTATGGTTTTCGTTTTTTAACGGAAATCATGAACTAAGGAGGAAAAAGAACTATGGCAATGACAATCGATTTTAGAGATTTACATTACGCGATTTTAACAGAAACACCAGATGGTAAATTTACTTACACTGCACCAAAACGAATTGGTAAAACAGTTAGTGGTAAAGCAGCACCTAAAGCAGAATCAGTAACCTTTTATGCTGAAGGTGGACCAGCAGCAACAGCAAGTGCATTTGGTGGAACGGAAATTGAATTAGAAGTTGACACATTACCTCTATCCATCTATGCAGAGTTGTTAGGTAAAAAGGTTGTAAAAGGTCAAGTTGTTGATAATACAAGCGATGTACCTCCTTATGTAGCTTTACTATATCGTTTACCATATGACAACGGAAAAAATCTGTATGTATGCTATTACAAAATGAAGTTTGAGCTTCCAAGTGATGAGCACAAAACAGCAGAAGACAAACCGACATTCCAAAGTGCGAAAATCAAAGGTAAAGCAATTCAACGTTCTGATGGCAACTGGAGACATCGTTTAGACGAAGAGGAAGTTGGTTTTGATCCAACTGTTGCAGCAAACTGGTTCAAGGCAGTACCAACGCCACCAACAGCAGCTTAAAATAATAATTGAAGGGGTAGCTGATGCTATCCCTATTTTAATTTAGGAGGAAAACTGAATGAAAATTACATTGCAGAATGCAGAGGGGCAAAAAGATTATTATTTACCACAGTTCATCCCGGGTTCAGCTACATTTGAAGCGTCTAAATTAGCTGATGAATTGCAAGCAGATCTTGTACCAAAAGAAACAATTGAAAGAGCAGCTAATTTTATAGCTCGTATATATGGAGATCAATTTACAGCTCAAGAGTTTGTTGATGGTACACATGTATGGTTTTTAAGTTTAACAATACATTCTGTTTGTTTAACAATTATGGGCCGTTTAAATGAGGCAATAAAAGTAATGGAAACGGTAGAAGACGCGAAAAAAAAGTTGATGAAACAGCTAGAGATGAAGCCGAAAAGAAAACGTTCAAATACGAGGACATCGTAATTGATATATATAACGTCCTTATGGATGCAGGAATGACACAAAATCAAATCAATGAGATGGATATTGCGTTTTACTTTACCTGTATGGCTAGAAAACAAAAGGCAAATCGTGTGACAACAGCTAATCAAGCTCCAGCATGGTTATAAAGGTAGGTGAGAATTTAAATGGCACTAGGAGATAATACAATAGGTGGTCGTGTCCGCTTGGATACAGATCAATTTGAAAATGGCATTGCAGGTATTAATAGAAGTTTGAAAAGAATAGATGCTGAATTTCGGAACACTTCAGAACAGCTACGTGGTGTTGGATCTGAGATGGATCAATTGGAAAATAAGACAAACCATCTAAATCAAAAGATTGAAGCGCAAACACAAAAGATGAAGCATTATGAGCAAGCTTTGAGGACTTCACAACAAAAACAACAAGAAATGCGCCAAAAATGTGAGCAGTTAGCTACATCTATGCAACAATTAGAACAAGAGATACAGCAAAGTACTCAGGCATACGGGAAAAATGCCCAAGAAACAAAAGACCTACAAGCTCAATATAATCAATTACAGCAAGAATATAAGCAAGGTACACAAGCTTTACAGCGATTGACTGCACAAGTTTCTCGAAATGATACAGCGTTTAATAATGCTTCAGCAGCGTTACATCGTTTTCGTAATGAATTAGGTGATACAGAAGAAAGAATGGATCAGCTAAGCAACGTTTCTGGAAGAATGCGTGAGCGCATGAATGAAGTCGGAAATAGTATGCAAGAAACTGGCACTAGAATTAGCCAAGGGTTTGGAGCAGCAGCAGTTGGTGTAGCGGCAGGAGTTGGAGCTTTAGTAGTAAACGCGAGTCAATTTGAAGAGGCAAACAAGAAAGTACAGGCTGGTTTAGGATTAACAAGGGAAGAAAGCTTAAAAGTTAGTGCTGTAGCAAGAGAAGTATGGCGTGAAGGCTATGGGGAAGATTTAGCTAGTGTCAGCGATTCTTTAGTTAAAGTAAAGCGCAATATTAAAGATATAAATGATGATGAAACATTAAAACAAGTGACTCGCGATAGTGAGATTTTAGCAGAGACGATGGAGTCAGATGTAAACGAGGTAACTCGTGGTGCAGCCCAATTAATGGGGCGATTTGGTTTATCGGGTCAACAAGCTTTTGATTTATTAGCACAAGGTTCCGCAAAGGGATTAAATTACTCAAACGAGCTTTTCGATAATTTGAGCGAGTATGGGCCGTTATTTAATGAAATGGGATTTAGTGCGGAAGAAATGTTCACAATTCTTATTAATGGTAGTAAAAACGGAGCATATAATCTCGACTATGTGAACGATGTAATGAAGGAATTCCAAATCCGTGTGAAGGATGGTTCAAAATCTACTTCAGACGCAATGGGGGAAATGTCAAAAGGAACACAGAAAGTATGGCAGGAGTTCTTAAAAGGTAAAGGGACAGTAAAAGATGTCTTTAATGCGGTTTTAAATGAACTTAAGTCAAGTGACGATCAAATTAAAGTTAACCAACTTGGAGTTTCACTGTTCGGGACAAAATGGGAAGATCTCGAAGCTACTACTATGTTATCACTAAACAACATGGAAACAGGGCTAGGTGATTATAGTGGTGCAATGAATAAAATGGTTGACGGTTATGATACAAGTGCAAAACAATGGAAATCCGTCACTCGCGAATTACAAATTGCATTAGAACCACTTGGCAAGGTGATTTTAGATATCGCTAAACAAGCCATACCTGAATTAAAAGAATCAATTAAAGGTGTAGCAGATTGGTTCAACGGATTAGATGATAGTACGAAAAAAGTATATGGTACATCATTATTATTAGCCCCGGTAGTATTAGGAGTAGTGAGTGCTCTTGGAATGCTTTCTTTTGCTATAGGAGCAATTATAGCGAACCCGATTGTTGCAACAATTGGTGGGGTTGTAATTGGATTAGGAGCACTAGGATTTGCTTTTGCTGAAGCAGGAAAAAAAGCGAAACAAGCAGAAGAAGATAGCCGTAAATATGGTGAGGGTGTAAGTGAAGGTACAAAAAAAGCACTCGAAGGATACGTAAATTTAAAAGAAAAAGCTTTTAAAACATTAGATGAAATCCCGGTGCTTACTGGAGATAAAGCGAAAGAAGCTGTTCAGCGAGCACATGATGAATTTGGTAAGTTAGCGGACGAAGCTATTCAAGCAATAAATAAAGATAAAGGCAAGCTTCAGGCTCATTTAGATAGTTGGTTTTCGGGTGAAACAGATTCAGCTGTATTAAGAGCAAAAGACAAAATTCTTAATGATCAAATGGAAGTATTTAAAGCACAAGAAGAAGCAGTTATCAAGGCGAACGAGAAGATTCAAAGCTTACTCACACAATATAATGGACAGATATATAAAATGAGCGCAGCTGATAAGTCTGTATTTCTTGCAGCTTTAAAGTCCATTGATAGTGAAGTTGGAAAATCAGCATCTAAAAGTGTAGATGAGATTCAAAAAATCGGCAAAGCAATGGATAATTTCAACAAGAATACGTCTGTTGAAACGATTCAAGGAAAAGTAAAAGATTTAGGAAAACAATATACAAGTTTATATAATGACTTAGATAAAGCAAGACAAAAGGAAATAGAGTTTGCGAAAAGTAAAATAGCTGATACCAAAGGACAAGAAGTTGCGATTGCGCAAATTAATAAGAAATACTCAGAGCAGTCTATCCTCATTACAGAAGGTTATAAACAACAGCTTCAACATGCTCAAGAAGTGTTAAAGTCTAAAGGAATTGAAATGGACTTAACATCAGGCATTACAAAAGCCGAACAAGAAAAAATTACAATTCAAGGTAGAAGTTTTGGTGAATACGTTAAGAATTCAGAAATGATTGAGAGCAAGAATGACAATCTCTTTAGAAGACTCCAAGAACGATCAGCAAAAGAGTCTGAATTACGTCAAAAAAGTGCAGAAGAAGTAAAAAGATATGGTGAGGCTTTAATTGCGAATTCTAATACTGTTTATGATAGTCTTTTTCAATCGACACGCGAAAAGGCTGTGCAAGTTGGTAGTGATATCGCTTATGCCTTGGAAGATGGTACAAAGGCTGTTAATTTAGGGGAAAAAGGCGTAGTAAAGGTAGAAGAATTTGTTGATGGTATAAAAACGGGAAAATATAAGGTTCAGGATGTAGCAGTTGCTCTTATTAATACCATGCGGATTGAAATGGGGAATAAACCATTAACAGCAGAAGGTATTAAGGTCATGAACACATTTGCAGATGGTTTAAAGCAAATGAACGTATCTGATATTGCTACAAAATTAAATCTGGATCTCAAAAAGAACTTAGAGGTTGATTTAGGACCACTTGGTAAAATGACATCAACACAATTTGTAAATGGCTTGAAAGAAGGCACAGTTGGTATAGACGCTGTGTTTATTTTTTTTCAACAACATTTATCTAAGCTAACTGCAAAAGATTTGTCCCAAGATGGCACGAAAATAATGGCCACTTTAAAAACAGGGATGGAAACGGGATTCCTTAGCGTACAAGATGTATTGCAAAAGCTTGGGATTAGTATCGAAGATAAAACGAAATATAATCTTGGTCCAAATGGTGAAGTTACTATTTCTTCACTTGTGAAAGGATTACAGACAGGGCAATTCAGTATCGATCAGGCACTTGAAGTAATCAGACAAATGGTTGTAACAAAGACAAATGTCGATACAACACAACAAGGAGCAAACATCTCCCAAACAACAGCAGATGGAATTCGTCAAAATGGCGGTCAACCTGTTCAAGCAGCAGGTGAAGTGAAACAAGGAGTAGAAGGAACACTTGGCTCTACCACAGATGGAAACGGTGGGGCAATGTCCACTTTGCTTATGAGGCAATTCATGGCACAAAATAAACCGGGAATTGTTGGAGAAGCAAGTGGAATAAAACAAGGTGTAGAACAACAATTAGGGAGCACAACAGATAACAATGGTGGTAATAATTCAACTTCTATGATGAGAAACAATATTGTTAATAATCATGGGAGTGTGGTTGGAGCGGCTTCCGGTGTGAAATCGGGAGTTGAGATCAGCTTAGGTAGTACAACGGATGGGAATGGCGGTTCAAATTCAACTAACATTATGCAGCGAATGATTAGTGGGAATAGAGGTAATGTAGTTGGATCTGCATCTAGTGTGAAACAAGGAGTAGAAGGAACACTTGGAAGTGCTACGGACGGTGGTGGTGGTGCAAAAGCTGGTAGCGACTTTGCTAGAGGAATAGGGAACCAAAGTGGTAGTGCACGTTCTAGCGGTGTAAGTGTTGCGGAAAGTGGGAAATCTGGTTTAAATAGTGTAAGTGCAAATAGCGCGGGTGGAAGTTTCGCACAGGGATTTGCAGATGGAATGTCAAGTAAAGGGTCAATTGTATCAAGAGTTGCTTCAGGTCTTGCACAGGGGGCATTTGCTGCGTTGAGAGCCACACTTGATGTAAACTCACCATCTAAGCTTACAAGAGATCAAGGTGGTATGCCATTTGGTGAAGGTTTTGCTTTAGGTATTAAACAGTCATCATCTATGGCTGAAAAAGAAAGTCGTACACTTGCATTTCAAGCGAATAGTGCTTTAGTAAATGAGTTGAATAAAAATGAACACACTTTTGCAGGAGTTCGAATGGCACAAGGAATTGCATCAGGTATTAAGAGCCAATCTTCAATCGTTCGGGATGCCTTACAAAATACTGTGGAAGGTGCAATGGATGGAATCCGCTCTTTTAAACCAAATCAACTCCTTAGTCTACAGGGGAACTTTTCGGGTAACATGCGTGAAATTATTTCAAATATCGGAAGGAATATAGCAAGGTTTGAAAATCTTTCCTCAATGGATATAGGTCGTTTAAGAGGATGGGAAACTGTTATTTCAAATAACAATAGAAATCGCGAACATGCGCCTGTTGATAATAAAACAATACAACCTAAGACGCCAACACAAATTGTAAATCATTTTTATAATCAAGATACCTCTGAAGTCATGAGGCAGCAGCAAAGAGTGCTAAATGAAGTAGCTTTCACATGGGGAGGGACATCATGAGTAAGCGAGTAATAATCGAAAATCAAAGACAAGAAAAAGTGGAATTCGGCCCATTACGCCCATACGTCCTCACTTCAATTGACCTTTCAGGGAGTGAAGCTGATATTGTTCAGTCTCAAGGATATATGCAAGATGGTTTTACTCCTAGAGCGGTTACAATGAAAGGGATGCAATATCCCATTGAATTTTATATTGAAGCTTCAAATTCAAAAGAATTGTTTGAATTGCGCAGGAAGTTAAATCGTGTATTAAATCCTAAATCAGGGCCATTTACAATAACTGTACAAATGCCACATGGTACATTTCAAAATACAATTATGATTGAAAACTTGCCGAAATACAGGGTAGAAGATGAACAGTTTTTGATTTTACAACAAGGATTGTTTCATATTACTACACCAGATCCATATTGGAAAAATGAAAGTGATATAGAAGTTCCTTTATTATCATGGGAACCAAAATTTAGTTTTCCTTTTTCATTTAAACCCAAGGTACAGTTTGGATATAAAGGTGAACAACAAAACGTAATCAATAACGGTGATGAGGAAACACCTGTCAAAATAGATATTTACGGTCCTTGTACAAATCCAAGGATCACGAATTTTACAACGATGAAAGCTGTGCAAATCAATCGGGATATTCTTGCAGGAGAACGTCTTGAAATCAATACAGCATATGGTCAAAATACCGTTGAACTTGTAGGTATAGATGGAACGAGAACAAATGCGTATAACTGGATTGCCCCGGGAGTGAGGTTGAATGAATTTAGATTGCAAGTTGGTCTAAATGTATTAGATTATAGTGCGAATGCAGGTAGGGATAGCGCTACAGTTATTATCCGTTTTAGAGATAGATATACAGGGATATAAAAATAAAAGAAAGGGGTGAGAACGCATGGCAGGTGAGCGTTCTTTTTTCTTTGATGGTGAAGATAAATTATACAATTCTCAAGACTTTGCTCAATTATTTGATATGTTTTTCGGAACTGGAGTCGTAAAAGGGTATCTGAATAACATGAATATAATTTCCTTATCGGATGGTATGAAAACCTCTGTAAACTCAGGGTGTGCGGTGATATACGGAAGAGGGTATGTCCTTGATGGATTACGGATTTTAACACATGACCCAGCACATGCCACGTTAGACCGTATAGATCGGATTATTTTACAGTTAAATCTTGCAACTAGAAGCATTAATCTTATGGTAAAAAAGGGAGCGGTAGCAGCGCTTCCAGTACCTCCAACATTACAACAAGATAATATGAACAAAGGAGGTATTATATATGAGTTGCCAATTGCCCAAGTTCGAATTATAAAAGGGAAATCATTTATTGATGGTACGCAAATCACCGATGATCGTAATTTTTGTGATTTACAGGGACAAACAGGTTTATATGCGAAGAAGAAACAATCAGATTGGGTTGTACCAGAGTTTAAAAACGGATGGACACCAGCAAGGAGCAATGGGAAGGTTTCTTATTTTCTAGATCAGTTTGGGATTATTCATTTTCGAGGGGCTGTTATGAATGGGCTCAAAGATGATGGTAGTGTTATTTTAAAGATTCCAGACGATCTCGCTCCATTGGAACCGCAATATAGACCTGTTACTACAATTGACAATAATGGGTGGTTCGCAATTGGTCATCTTGCTATGTGGACAGATGGACAATTGATATGTAAAAGTGTACCGGTAAATCGAGAGGTAGACGTTTCTAGTATTTCGTATCCAACAAAATATGCACATCTATAAGGAAGGGGAATGAGAATTGATTATATATACTCCAGATTTACAAAAAATTGGTGAAATTAGCGATTATGAATCCCTTAGTTTTGGGCGTTCATGGGAAGATGTTGGAACCTTTGAATTAAAAGTTCCCAATGATGCCAAATATGCAATCGGTCTCTTTGATGATAACTTTATTTTAATAGATGAAAAACGTGTAGGAGTTATTACAAATTATTCAATAGATAAAAATGATAATAGAACGGTAAAAGGATTTCAATTAAAAAAGATTTTGGGTAACCGAATCATTACCCCGCCACCAAATACAACTCATGATAGACGTTATGCAGATGCAGAAACAGTTATGAAACATTATGTAGATAGGCATGCGGTATATCCAACAGATTCAAACCGATTAATTCCGAATCTCGTTATAAAGGTAAATCAAAAAAGAGGCGGATATCTCCAAGTTGAGAGTCGTTTAAAAAATCTTGCAGAACAACTAAAAGAAATATCCTTGGCGTCTGAGTTAGGATGGGATGTATATCTAGATGAAACAACTAGACAATTTGTTTTCGATGTTTTTGCTGGGAGAAACGTGACAAGACATCAACAAACATACCCACCTGTCATTTTCTCCATTGCATTTGAAAATGTTCTGGAACGTGAATTTGAAAAAGACATATCAAACTATAAAAATACAGCATACGTCGGCGGACAAGGTGAGGGAGAAGAGAGGAGGATTGTAGAGGTTTCGAAAGAACAAGCCAAAGGTTTAGCAAGAAAAGAAGTATTTATCGATGCTAGAGATGTAAGTAATCAAACAGAAGATAAAAAAGATAAACCTGAATCGGAAATTAATCAAATGCTTTCAGATCGCGGTCGACAAAAACTAGAGAGCGAATACAATGAAATTGTTTCGTTTGCATGTGTTATAACGGAGAAACCGGGTATGGAATATGAGAAGGATTGGACAATTGGGGATATTGTAACATGTGAGGATGAAAAGATTGGGGTAACAATGGATGCTAGGGTAACGAATGTGGAAGAAATATCTATAAACAATAAGAAGGATTTGAAAGTAACATTTGGTACGAAACGTATGGATATCACCAAGTTGCTCCAAAGAGAACTTTCTCAAATTAAAAACATCATCCGAAATTAAGACCTGTATGTAAACAGGTCTTTTTTCTATAGAAAGGAGTGAGCAACTTGAAAAATTCATATGAAATAACTGTAGACATTAGGAAACCTAATGAGTCCTATAATATTGAGTTTTCGCAGAACAGTTTAAATACTTCTGAACTCATTATTCATGTTTTAGAAGATGGAAAAGCCTTTGTATTAAAAGATACAGATATTATTATTGTAGCCTTTAAAAAGCCAGATCGAACAACAGTACTCCAGCAAGAAGAAGTAAAAGTGATTGATAAAGCGAATGGGAAGATCAGTTTAATGTTGGTCACCCAGACTTTAGCAAAGTCAGGAGAAGTATTTGGTGAAATTTCAATTGAGCGAGAAGAGGATGGAATCAAACAAAGAGGAAGTTCTTATCCTTTTAATTTTAAAGTAAGGCAATCTTTTTTAGCGGATGAGAATTTCGAATCGAAAAATCAATTAGGAATTATCGATAAAGGAATAAAATTGGTTGAAGAATTTGAAAAAGTAGATATTCCAGCATTACAACAGGCACAACAACAAGTTGTACAAATTCAAGAAAGGGTAGATCAACGGGGGTTAGATTTATCAAGCTTTGGTGCAAAGGGTGACGGGTCCAATGACATAGGAGCATTTGAAAAAATGTTTGCAAATACCAATAAGATAAAAACAGTTTATGTGCCGGATGGTGTATATGGTATTTCGAAAACACTTGTAGTACCGCCTAAAGTGAAAATGGTATTTGCACCGAACGCAGTACTAGTTCCGTTAACTGATGTGAATGTTATCCAATTAAAACCGGAAGCGTATGTCGAAGGTGTGACAATTGATTTGAGGACGATGAAAATACCATTTACAAAGGCTGGTATTTACTTAAATGCATCCGATATCTTTCAATTTTATGAGCAAACGCATATGTTGAAGGACATTAATATACTTGGGAAACGAGCAACTGAAGGATGGACAGGTACAGGGATTCTCATGGAAGCAACGGAGCCTATGACGTATATCGATAATGTAAAGTGCAATAACATTACGATTACAAACATGCAAAAGGGCATCCATTTACGAGTAGACAAAAGTATTACAAAAGAAGCCGATATGGCTTGGGTAAATGCGAACTTCTTCCATCAAGTTACAATAATGAACGTGGAATATGGATTATACCTTGAGGGAGACAGTAAGGTTCCACGAGATGTAGGTGGAAACCTGTTTGACCAAGTCCAGTTTCAGGCTGAAGCAGGAACAAAACGTTTGATTTATTGTGAAGGTGGTACAAATCGTTTTGATATATTCGGTTGGGATATACACAAATTAAAGCCGACAGAAGCAGCGTATGAGTTTACGAAGTCTGCAAGGTTTAACCAAATTGTAAGCCCAATGGCGCAAGAAATAACAGAAGGTTGGATAGATAACGGTTATATGAACAGTTTTCTAAGCCCAAATAACTATGTATCAGACAAAAGAATTAACGCATTACCAATTAGTTTACCGAGCAGACCTAACTTTTTAGGAAACCAAGATGATTATATTGTGAATGGGCATAAACGTGGATACAAAGTAACAAAAGTTTCAACACATCCACTTCTTTCAGGTGAGTTAGCAGATATTCTTACATTTGACACAGAATCAGGAATTACATTCGATGGTACAAACGCTACTTATGAGAATCCAATTGTAATTGAAATTGATACGGCAACTGATCCGATTTGGTATGCGTCATTTTTACAAGTTATGTCAAGTTGGGGAAGTCAACCGCAAAATTATGAAATGGAAATGTTTGATGATTTGAGTAAACAATGGATCGGTGTCCATTGGACAAAGAATAATCGCTCTCAAGAAATTGCAGTTTCAGCGCCATGGGCAGCGGTAGATAAGTGTACAAAGATTAGAATTAAATGTTGGGGAAGTAACCTATCAAATAAGCGGATTGGGATTTCAAGGGTAATGCTAACAAGTGCTAAAGATGGTGGGAAAGCATATCTTCCTTATACAGATTATATTAAAGAAACAAACGATATAAATATGCCGCCATTGTTACCAAATGATAAGAGAATTGTTGGAGAACAAGATGATGTATTATTGTTGGCGGATAAACGGTACAAAGTGTCCTCAATAGGGGCAACAAGAACGAGCGGAAATATATGGGGAATGTTCAGTATGAGAAGAGAACAGTCTTGTCGCTGGTCTGATCCAACACAAGAGGCTCCAATTATCATAGAGATAGATTGTAGCTCAAATCCATTGTCATATGTGGAGTCAATCGGTCTTTCATTTGCTTGGGGAGAAACACCAAAAAACATAAAAATTGAAAGAGTGACTACATTAAATGGAGCGTATACACAGATTGCTAATGTAACTGGAAATACAGCGGCGGTAGTTCATGTGGCTGCAAGGTCAGCAGCTACATACAAACTTAAAATTACTATCTATGGTTCCAATAATGATAATAAGTTTATAAGAATCAATCGCATATTCGCTACGAGTGGTGATGATTACCCAAAAACGTTTGTGAATGCAGAATCAGATAACACGGTTTATGGAAATTTTATTTTTGGTGATGCAAGTAAAAGTATTGTTATGAAAAGTCCGGATGGATCTTTATGGAAATTAGTTGTGGATGATTTAGGCGCATTACATCTTGAAAAACAAACTTAAATAAAATATGGGTTGTATAACGAAAAAGTGACAAATATAGTCGCTTTTTTATTTTGAGGTGGGGTGATTGTAGTGGATCAAAAGGAGTATGAGCGTATAACAAAACTTGAAGTAAAGCTCGAATCTATGAACGAAACGATGATGCGAATTGAAAAGAATTTAGAACGCAATCACAGCAATTATATAGGTCGTACAGAAGTAATCGAGATGTTCAAACTTCGAGACCGTGAAATTAATGATTTGAGACAAGAACAAGAAAAAAATGATGCTAACAAAAAAGCGCATATATCAATTTGGATTTCAGGACTGTCATTGGCAGTCCTTTTATTATTTAACATTTTAAATTTCCTGAAATGAGAGGAGGTGAAATCATGAAAAATCTTGATGCAGCTTCAATTAGTCGTTATGTCGTATTAGTGATTGCTGTAATTAATAGTGTCTTAAATCTTGTGGGATACCAAACGATTGATGACAAAATCACAAACGATCTAGTCGCTGTAATTACGGGGGCATTCACTTTGTATATGGCTTGGAAAAACAACTATTTGAGTAACAAAGGCTTACAGCAAAAAGATGTATTAGAAAAAAATAACTTACACTAAAAGGAGAGGTTAAATAATGGGTTGTTTTGCAGGTTCAGGTGGTCATAATCAAAAAGTACCGGGAGCAAATAGTCAATACGGAATCGAGCATGTGGAGGATAGACGTTTCTTAGATGCTGTTGCTAAATATGTACAGGCAGCAGGGTGGAAATATGTCAACTGTTCTGATGAAGTAGGATCGACAAAATATGATGTTTGGAATAATGCAGCTAATAATCACTTGCGTGTTAAAGATAGTAATGTAGATTGTCAATTTCATTTAAATGCTACTCTAGGTGGGACAGGTTGTGAAGTATGGTTACATCCTTCATACGGGAACAGAGAATTAGCAGCAAAGATTTCAAAAGCAATGGCTGATGCATTCGGATTAAGAGATCGAGGAATCAAATTTTCTACTGAATTAGGGTGGATTAATAAAACTAAAACGGGGCTCCTTCCTGAAATTTGCTTTATCGATAATGAAACGGATATGCAAAAATACCGTGCTAATTTTGATAAAGCGGCTAAAGCGGTAGCGGAAGTTATTGTAGGGAAACCTATTCAATCTTCTGGTACAAGTCAACCTAATACACCGTCTAAACAAAATATTATCCAATCAGGTGCTTTCTCGCCTTATGAAACTCCTGATGTTATGGGAGCATTAACTTCTGTTAAAATGACTGCTAATTTTAAATTGCAGTCGGATGGATTAACGTATTTCATTTCTGATCCAACGTCAGATGCTCAATTAAATGCAATGAAAGAATACCTTGGCCGTAAAGAATTTTGGTATGAAGTTAAATAAAAAACCCGTCTCCTTGTGGAGGCGGTTTTTTTTATTTGCCTTCATTTTCTTCTTCAATCCAAATTTCCTCAACGCGCATATTAATTGCTTTTGCAATACGCATAGCAACTCTAAGTGTCGGTTCACTTTTCCCTCTAACTATCATGCTCAGCGTTTGATCTGTTATGCCAGCTCGTCTTGCTAATGCAGATTGTTTAATCATTTTATCGGCTAAAATCTCTTTCAATTTGCACTTCATAAAAATTCCCCCTTTTAAAGTATTCAATCATATTTTTGAAAGAACTTTTTATTTTTTTATTGTCGGACAAACAAGTTTTTAGGGATAAAGTCATATATCTATACCAAAGCAATTACAAAGGTAAGAGAACATGCATAGCCACAACAAAAGAGAACTTTACTACAAAAGTAGCAACAATGGTAAGCAAATAGAGGATACCAAGGTAATTACCAATGTACCTATCAAGGTTCGATTACAATGGTTTTGATTCCTGCAATATGATAATGGCGGGTTTTCTAATTTTGTTTATAAAGGGGAGAGGGAAATGGAAAATGGATATGAGGTTATTGGAAATAAAATAAAGTTCTTTTTAAATCAAGATCAAACAAAAGGATGGAATCAAATTCCGAAACCTAAATTTAGAAACATTCAAGAAATAAATGAGTGGTGTGGAAGTTCTGCTAATGAGATAGTTTGTCAATGGGATGCACTAAATCAAAATGCAATGAGTACATCGGAAACCACAGATTTTTTATATAGGTGGATGAGTTGGTATGTAACCAAACCTTTAGATAGCACAGCAGTCGAAATAAGGAAATTGCCGGATGAGTTAGCGATATTCATTACGAATGTTCCATTCGATGCGATCGACTTATTGAAGCGCACTTCTCAGATGGTTTTAGAGTGTGTATGTTTAATGTTTAAAATGTTCATGTGAAGGAGTGGTTTTATGTTTAAGCGAAAAGAAATCATACCATTTCGTGAATTTATGGATGGATCATTTAAGAAGCGAAAACAAACAAAGGTATTAAGCATTGAACCAATCAGTCCTATAGCATTTTTTCATATGGCTCAACCGCTTGTACACACATATGTAGCGCTAGGGATATTGGGGGGACTTACAATTGGAGCCGTTTTATTGGAAAGATACTTAGTTCAAAATGATCACATTACAGCAGGTAAATTGGTATCCGATGGATTGTATCATGGACTTCGGATAGGTAGTATTGGCTTCATTGTATATGTGTTCATTCGTATCGTAAGGATGTTTTAAAGGGGAGTGTATGAACTTGATGAAGGAATGGTTTCATAAAAGAGCTATCAAGAATCTGTTAATTGAGGTATTCAAAAAAAGTGGTATCTATTATGAACATCAAACAAGGGGCGGTAAATTACCCGTTTTCCCTAAAATCCATAATGTTTTAGAAACAAAAGATTCTATTCGATATACATTTACTTTACCGAACGGAGTAGATCCACAAACGATTGAAAAGAAATGGTTTTGCTTTCAGCAAATCTTAGGAAAGGAACTGGCAATTGAAGGGGATATCAAGCGCTTTGTACTTCACTCGTTCAAACATAATAAAAGTTTACAAGCATACTCGTATAACTATTCAGATTGGTTACCACATCTAAAAGGACATAGCATCCCTGTAGTGGTAGGAAAGGACCAATTTGGGAAACGGATTGTATATGATATGACGGATTCCAATAGCCCACACCTATTAATAGCAGGAGAAACCGGATCAGGAAAGAGCAGTATGGTTCGAGTTATATTGTCTACATGGATTCAACATTTACCACCAGAATCATTGCAGCTTTATTTAGGTGATTTGAAGAACTCAGAATTTCATTTTTTAAGAAGAGTGCAGCATGTAAAGAAAGTGTGCATGGAAGAAGCAGAAATGGAGTTAATGTTAAATCAGTTGTGGATGGAAATTATCAAAAGACGTAAGTGCATGGAGAAATATGAAGTGGACCATGTTATCGAATACAACAAAGTAACCAGAGAATACAAATTACCTTATATTGTAATTTGTATTGATGAAGTAGCTATGTTGGAAGATGAAACCGAGAGTATGAAGATTGTTAGGAAAATATCAGCTGTTGGGCGATCCCTAGGCGTGTTTTTACTGTTATCGATGCAACGTCCGGATGCAACTGTTATTGATGGTAAATTAAAAGTAAATATGACGGTCAGAATGGGCTTTCAATGTGATTCGTCACTAAATGCAGGGATTATTGGTACCCCTGGTGCAGAAATGTTAGAGCAATCCGGACAAATGATTTTTAAATTAAAGGGATTAAAGAAAGTGCAAGCTCCAGAATTAAAATTAGAAAAAGCAAAGAAACTATTGGCTCCTTTCAGAAGGAAAAGAGAAATAGAAGTAAGTGATGAAGTGAAAGAAGAGCCTTTATTTGGGGTGTTAGATGATGAGGAATAGGGATATGGCCATTCTAAAGGATTTGAAGAAGTTTCGTTGTATGTCAAGAGATGATATTGCTGAATTACATTTTAGTCATTTGAAAAATCCGATAACCTCATGTAATACAGTGTTAAAAAGATTACGTAGAGATGGACATATAGAAGTAAACACAACATTCCAGCCATATGTATATTTCCTTCAACCTAGTGCAATTAGAAAGACGAGTCAGAAAATACCACATTTTTTAGGTATAGTAGACACGTATAAACAGTTGATTCAACATGAGAACCCAAAAGTTTTTAAGGTAGAGCCGAAGTATGGAAAAGAATATATGGAACCGGATATATTTGCGATTTGGCGGAAAGCTCCTTTTTTCATCGAAGTACAAAAATCAATATACAGTAAAGCTGTTATGCAAGAGAAAATAAAACGGTATGAAATGTATTTTTACAGTATGAAGTGGCAAGAAGAATCATGGCAGCCCACTAATAAAAAAATATTCCCCGCAATTTTAATTCTTACTGATAGGAAATATGATGTTTCTAGTAGCAATTTCCGTATCTTTCAAGCGCAATCAATTAAAGATTTCCTCAACCAAACAACACCTAAACAACCCAAAAAAGATATCTCTATTCAAGTTGGATCAAGAAAAAATTAATTTAAAAGGAGTGATTTATTATGAGTGAAGCAACAAAAGAGTTAAATGAAATTTTGCGTAAGTATGATGTGAGTGCTGAAGACGTAATCGAAATGATGTCACAATGGTTAGAAAGAAAAGTTTATGATGATCGTGAAGAAACTTTAGAGGAATATGGAGAAAACGATTTTATACGTTTAGATAATCTTCATGCTGAAATAAATAAATTAGATTGGAAGTATAATTTCATGTATTAAAAAAAGAGCTGATCATTTTCGAATGATTAGCTCTTTTTTATGTATTGTACTACATCGTCTATTTTATAAGTTTTATTAATACCTTTTTCCGCAGCAATGGAATTTAAAGCATCGATGATAGCTTCAAGTGAATCAAAACGAACAGCATTAGCATTACCATTCACCAAATCGCTAATTGTGTTGTACCTTACTTGGGATTCTGTAGATAATTTGTTTTTAGTAATCCCCAATTCATTTAAAGAATTTCCGAGTGTGAATTTCATTGTATTCTCCTCCGCAGCACTGGTTATCTTGTACTCATTTTACAACAGTAAACGGAAATAGTAAAACTTTTTTCGTTCAACTATTGACGTTGAACATTTAGAAGTTTATAATTCAACTTAAATAGTTGAACTTAAATAGTTTAACTTAAAGGGAGGAACAAACATGCAAAGATTAAATGATTATTTTGGTTTAGAAAGCAAATCAGATCTTGTATGGTTTTATGGTTTCTACACAGTTTCTATGATTTTAATTGTAATTAATATGATTATTGTACTTATATAACTGGGAGGTAAGGAGATGCTTAGTTCAGCAAACTATAAGCAATACAAAGAGTTGCAATCGTTTCAATCGGTTGATGAGATGAATGAAACAATACGCTCCTTTTTATACAAACATACACATGAATTATCTGAATCAGCAATCAATGTATTGAAATACTTAGCAAGACATTCTTGTAAAATACCGGGTGTATCTTTTTTGAAAGTAGCAACGATCGCTACAGCTTTAGGAATAAGTGCCAGAACGGTTCAAAGGGTGCTGAAGATATTAGAAGATTTCGAGGTGTTGGCTAGACATAAAACAATTCGAAAGGAAGGAAAACTAAGAGGAGGGAATGGACACAACGTCTATGTCCTTCTAAAAAATTATAGTGTCATACCGAATGTCCCAGCGGAAATGTCACAGGGGGAAAGCGCTGAAAACCCTATAAATTCAAAGGTTTCTGACACGAAATTGGACAAGGAAGCAGAGTTTTCTGAATCACACCCTCTAGAAGAATTTAAAAACGAATTAAACGTAAAAGAAACGTCACCAAGGGAATCCAAGAAAATTGAATTAGAAGAATTGGATGAAACCTTCACACCTGAAAATGTACCGAATCAATTTCGAGATACTGTAGCACCTTACTTTAGATCCGCAAACAAAATATATAAACTATACCACCGAGTATTAATCGCATATAAACGTTCCAAGATAGACAAGCCAATTGAACATGTGATAGATAGAGCGATTCAAGCGTTCAAAGAAACTGTTTTTGCACAAAAATCCAATAAGATTAAGAACACATTTGAGGGATATTTTTATAGGGTACTTGAAAGTAAATTGACGGTTGAAAGAAGAAGAGAATGCAAAGGCACATTATATGATTGGCTAAATGTATAATTAAAAATTGCCCACAGGGAAAAAAACATATATAATTTATTCATTAAATCATTTGTAAAAAAGTGGGTGGAATTGTGAAGTATGCT
Organism: Bacillus sp. IBL03825; assembly: GCF_024712505.1. Classification (NCBI taxonomy): domain Bacteria; kingdom Bacillati; phylum Bacillota; class Bacilli; order Caryophanales; family Bacillaceae; genus Bacillus; species Bacillus sp. IBL03825. Next base: position 1,592,213 of record NZ_JAMXKE010000001.1, read on the forward strand.
GTGTATGTAAGGGTTTCAACGGATAGAGATGAACAGGTTTCATCTGTTCAAAACCAAATAGACATCTGTCGATACTGGCTAGAAAAAAACGGATATGAATGGGACTCAAATGCAGTATATTTTGATGATGGTATATCAGGGACTGCGTGGTTAGAGCGACATGCTATGCAATTAATTTTAGAAAAAGCAAGACGAAATGAATTGGATACGGTCGTGTTTAAATCAATCCATCGTTTAGCTAGGGATTTAAGGGACGCCTTAGAAATTAAAGAAATCCTAATAGGACATGGAATACGTTTAGTTACAATAGAGGAGAATTACGACAGCTTATATGAAGGTGGCAATGATATAAAATTCGAAATGTTTGCTATGTTTGCTGCACAATTGCCTAAAACTTTATCTGTATCAATTTCTGCTGCAATGCAAGCGAAAGCGAGAAGAGGAGAGTTTATTGGAAAACCGGGGTTCGGTTACGATGTAGTTGATAAAAAGCTTGTCATTAATGAAAAAGAAGCTGAAGTTGTAAGGGAAATTTTTAACCTGTCGAAGAATGGCTTTGGCTTTAAGAAGATAGCCAGAATTTTAAATGATAAAGGTTCATATACAAAATTAGGACAATTATGGTCGCATACTACTATAGGTAAGGTTTTAAAGAACCGAAAGTACAAAGGTGATCTAGTTTTAAATAGCTATAAAACTGTAAAGGTAGATGGAAAAAAGAAAAGGATATACACTCCAAAAGAGAGATTGACAATTACAGAAGATCATTATCCAGCGATTGTGTCAAAAGAATTATGGAGTGCCGTTAATAAAGATAGGACCACCAGTAAGAAGAAAACAAAACAAGATATGAGAAATGAATTTAGAGGAATGCTATTTTGTAATCATTGTGGCGAGCCAATTATAGCAAAGTATTCAGGCAAATATGCGAAGAAAGATAAAAAAGAATGGGTGTATATGAAATGCAGTAATCATGTACGATTCAATCGATGCGTTAATTTTGATCCAATTCATTATGACGAACTGCGGGAAGCAATCATTTATAGATTGAAACAGCAAGAAAAAGAATTGGAGATACACTTCAATCCGAAAATACGTGAAAAAAGAAAAGATAAATCCATGGAAATCAAGAAGCATATTAAGTTGTTAAAAGATAAAAAAGAGAAACTAATCGATTTATATGTAGAAGGATTAATAGATAAAGAAGTATTTTCGAAGCGTGATTATAGTTTTGAAAATGAAATTAAGGAGCAAGAATTAGACCTTCTTAAGTTAATGGACCAAAATAAGAGAAATAAAGAGGATCAGCAAATCAAAAAAGCTTTTACAATGCTCGAGGAAGAGAAAGACATGCATGAGGTTTTTAAAACTCTAATTAAAAAAATCACATTAAGTAAGGACAAGTATATGGAAATCGAGTATACATTTTCTTTATAGTTTTAAAGTTGGTTATTGGTTACTATAGGATTTGTTACGGTACTACCAACAGCTGGTGTTTCAGTTGGATTCACTGCATATTCGTAGTTTACAAGAGCATTATTCGTTAAAGTTCCACTAGGTGGAATAGCGAGGATTTTCACTTGGAATGTAATGAAAGTAGTGCCTCCTGGTGAAATATCGTCTAAATGAATACCTAATGACGGGTCTAATCCAGGTTGGGAAACGTTATTTATTGTAACGGAATTTGGGATGAAGGATGCGCCTGGTCCAAGTCCATCTGTTAAAACTGTAGCACTAGCAGGGATATTTCCTGTGTTCGTAACTGCAATCGTATAGGTAACGATATCTCCAATTGCAGCAGTCGGTGTGTTCACTGATTTCGTAGCGATGATTGTAGCGTTATTAATTTGAGTTGTTATTACGTTACTTAACGCATTGGCGGATGTTGGAGGTAAGTTAGGATTTATGACATATTGGTATGCTGTATTACTTTGATTAGGGATTGGGTTCGGATTCGGGATGGAATTTACTTGCACTTGGAACGAAATTATCGTATTTGCATTCGGATTTATTGGATCAATTGCTATTCCATTCGCTGGATTTACATTAGGAAGTAGATTCCCATTTACTGTTACACTATTAGGAATAAACGATGTCCCGTTTGGAATTACATCTGTAAAAATCACGTTTGATGCAAGAGTGTTCCCATTATTCGTTAAAGTAGTCGTATACGTAATAATATCATTTACGTTCGCAAACTGTTTATCAGCAGATTTTGTGGCGGTAATCGAGGCGTTATTAATAGTTGTCTGTACAGTGTTAGATACCACCATCTGCATGACAGTTGGTTTGGATGGATCGTACGTGTATTGGAATGTAGTGCCTGATTGATTCGTAATTGGATTTACAGCAGGAATAGTTGGTACAAAAACTTGGAATGAAACGGTACGTGATGAATTTGCCCCAATCGTACCGATCAAAATGCCGTTAGCAGGATTTGCATTTGCTATAGGGACACCGTTAATCGTTACAGTATTAGGAAGGAAGATGGTACCATCTGGAATGATATCTGTAAACGTTACATTAGTGGCAGGGAGATTGCCGTTATTCGTTAAAATTGTTGCATAAGTTATGACATCGCCAACATCAGCGAAATTTGTACTTGTTAGTTTCGTAGCAACAAGATTTGCGGTGTTAATTTGTGTCGTTACGATATTGCTAGTGGCATTTCTAACAACAGCAGGTAAATTTGGATCTGTGATAAAGCTATATTGTAGTGCAGCACTATTTTGAACTGGATTTGGTGAAGGTAAACTATTTGCACTAATTTGAAAAACAATGGTTGTAATTCCACCTGCGGGAATTGTCCCAACTTGAAGACCAACACTTGGATCAGCACCTAGCTGTAAAGCGCCGCCTATAAAAATACTATTTGGTACAAGAGTCGTACCAGGAGGGAGTATGTCGGTAACGACTACATTATTCGCTGGAGTATTCCCAGGGTTAGCTAAAGCAATTGTATATGTGATTGGTTGCCCAACATCAGCAATAGTTAAATCTACCTGTTTGACAATAACTACATTCGCTAAATTAATTTGTGTGCTTACAGTGTTACTTAAAGAGGTTTCTATAGTTGGTGGATCGCCTGGATTTAGAATAAAGCTATACTGTGTACTAGATGAATTTGTTGTTGGATTTTGTGTAGGTAAAGCAGTGACGGTTACTTCATAAGAAACAGTAATTTCACCGTTAGCAGGAATGGAAGGTAACGGAACACCGACGTTTGGATCAGCGTTATTTTGGAGTACACCATTAATAAGGAAAGTGTTTGGAATAAAGGTAGTACCATCTGGATTTGTATCTACGAAAGTAGGGCTATCAGCAGTAACACTTCCTGCATTCGTTAAAAGAATAGTATAAGTTAATACATCCCCAACAGTAGCAAACGCTCGATCCACTGTTTTTGCTGAAATGACATTTGCATCGTTTACTTGAGTAAATGTAGTGGTTGAAGTAGTGTTCTTACTTACAGGTGAAGCGTTTGGATCCACGATAAAGTTATAGGAAATAGAAGCGCTATTTGAAATAGGATTAGGATTTGGAATGCTAGTTATTAATACTTGGAATGAAGCTGTAATTGTAGTATTTGCATTGATGCTACCAATATTGATGCTAGCTGGTGTAGCACCTGGCTGAGCAACATTGTTAATCGTAACACTGTTTGGTACAAAGGCAGTACCATTCGCAATTGAATCGGATAGTAATACATTGTTCGCCGCAACATTTCCATCGTTTGTAAGAGCAAAGGTATAAGTTAATACATCTCCAACTTCCGCAAATGTTTTATCTACAGATTTAGTAGCTTGAAGATTTGCTAGTCTAATTGTTGATGTAACAGAATTAGAATTTGCTGTTTTTGAAGTTGGTGGCAGACTTGGATTTACACTATATAAATAAGAAACGAAAGCATTATTAATGATAGGATTTTGGGCGGTAATATTGATGACTGTTACTTGGAAAGAAAGTGTAAAAGTAGCTCCGCCAGGAATTGTGCCGATAGGTAAAGCAACGAGAGAATCTACATTTTGCAAAACTCCGTTTAATGTTACAGTACCAGGAGTCAATATCGTTCCATTTGGAAGTGGATCTGTTAGTTGCACGTTAGTTGCAGCTGTATTTCCACTGTTTGTAATGAGGATTGTATAACTTATCGTTTCGCCAATTGTGGCAAATTGTTTGTTTGTTGATTTTGTTAATGTTAAATTCGCGTTGTTAATTTGAGTGGAAACAAGATTAGAAGAGATATTTTTTGTAATTGGTGATTGGCTAGGATTGACGGTATATTGATAAGAAGCGCTTGATCCATTAGATACGACATTTGACGCGAGTATTGTGTTTACTACTACTTGAAAGGAAACATTTTTTGTTGAGCCAGTTGGGATAGATCCAATGTTCACACCGTTAGCAGGATTTGCTCCAACTTGTGTCGTTCCATCTATTGTTAAACTGTTTAGAACAAAAGTTGTTCCAGTAGGAATGACATCTGTAAAAATAACATTGTTCGCATTCGTATTACCTGTACCTGTAAAGGAAACAGTGTACGTTAGCGTATCACCAATATCTGCAAAATTTTTATCTACTGCTTTTGCCATAGTTACAGTAGCGTTATTCACTTGAGTAGATACGATATTCGTCGTATCAGTCCCGCTTACTGCAGGCTGATTTGGCACAGGAATGTATTGATATGTTGTTGTACCACTATTTAATATTGGATTTGTTTGGGGGATAGAAGGAACAAATACTTGAAATGAAATAGTAGTAGTAGAATTTGCAGCAATGGTTCCAATGGATATACCATTAGCGGGATTCGCTCCAGCTTGAATAACTCCGTTAACAGTTACACTTCCTGGAATGAAAGTAGTCCCACTAGGAATTGGATCCGTATATATAACGTTCGTTGCAGCGATATTTCCTATATTAGCTAAGGCAATACTGTAAGTTAACGTTTCACCAATGTCAGTAAAGATTTTGTTAACTGATTTTGTTCCATTAATATCTGCGAGATTAATTTGTGTTCCTGCAGAGTTGCTTGTTGCAAGACCGTTAAAAGTCGTTCCTCCGGCAATCGGTGTATATTGAAATGTAATATTCGCAGTGTTAGAGATAGGATTTTGACTTGGAAGAGAAACGACAGTCGCTTGGAAAGCTACTGTACGAGAAGAGCCATTATTAATTGTCCCCAGAGATATACCGGCGACCGGATTTGCGTTTGTTTGTGGTACGTTATCTATCGTTACGCTTCCAGGTATAAAGGAAGTACCGTTAGGGAGAACATCTGTAAAAGTAACGTTATTTGCAGGAAGAAGCCCGGTGTTAGGAACAGTAACTGTATAGGTTAGAATATCTCCAATTGTAGCGACACTTTTATTCACGCTTTTAGTTGCTTGTATATTAGGTGAGTTTATATTGATTTGTAAACCGACTGTATTTAACATATATGCATCCCCGTTAGTAGTTAAACGAATTGAGGCAGATACTTGGGAATTTGTTAAATAAGGAGAAATATCAATGGAAGTAATGTCCCATCCTTGTCTTCCAGCGGAGATATTTGTACTTGTAGAGGCACTCTGGTTTCGCGTTCCAAATGTCCCAGTTGTATCTAAGTTCCCTGCAGCATTATTAATTTGAGAACCGAAGAAATTATTAACAGCATTATTTGGCCCAGATAATGCATTTAATGAACTGAAATTTGGTCCAAATAAAGCTTGATCCCCAGTTAAATCAGCATCCCCTTCAGTAGAACTTAAAAATAATCTCCCGCTTACAGGTCCCCCGGCAGGTGTTAAAAACCCTGAGACAGATACATCTGCACTACCGGTTTCTACAGAAACGCGGTTACCAGCTACGTAAATTGTTAAATTTCTTGCGGGTAAGGAACCGTTTTGATAAGCGACAATAAGCGTCCATCCTGCAGAATTAATGGCTCCATTAGAAGCGTCTAAAGGATCTACAAGTCCAGGAACAGAACCTGTTGTATAAGATCCAGATCCAGCAGCTTGAACGAGTGACGTTACATCCGCTGATCGTGTGTAAAATCCAAATGTGACAGATCCAGAAACGAATGTTTGATTTGAAGCTGTAACAGCCGAAGGGGTAATTGAGTATGTTGACACAGGTGTTGTAAAAGAAACGGGGTTTCCTAATACACTCGTAATGTTTTGATCACGAGATAAATAGTTTCCACCCCAAACGAGTTCTGCGTAAAGAATAGTACTACCAGCAGGGATATTCAAAATAGCGGTAGAACTATTTTGTGTATAGTTTAATGTTGTACCAGCAGGAAAAGTCGTTACTTGTAAAGCAGTATTCGTAGTTACGAATGCACCAATTGCCCCGATTGTACCAGCACGGTTTTGATTACTAATTTTACTTAACCCGAGTGTATTACCTGTAATTGCGAGTGCGCCGTTAGTGGTGGTAGAAAATCGATTCGTAATGGGCATGTTGTCACCTCATTTACAATATAGTCTTGGTCAAAATAGGATATGTGTGTGACAGATAAAGTGAAACATGTACAAGTTGATTTGATAATAATGATTTAAATGTCTAGATAAGGGGATGGGGAATGATTGGATTGAAAATAAGAGTGGATCGTCTTAGAAAAGAAAATATAGAGGATATTGTTGCATTATCTTCTTATATTGGCTGGGATTATAACAGAGAAGAAATTGAGACTATTTTTGACTCAGGTATTGTATACGGTGTGTGGAATGGGAGGAAGGAACTTATTGCTAGCGCGGCAATTATATTATATGGGGAGAAATTAGCGTCTATCGGAATGGTGATTGTACATCCGATTTATAAGGGAGGTGGGATCGGAAAGGCGATAACGAATTCATGCATTATGACTGTATCAGCTCAAACTCCAATAATGCTTATTGCTACGGATGAGGGAAAGCCTTTATACGAAAAGTTAGGGTTCAAGTCAGTGAGCTATGTTTCTAAATACATATGCAACTCATACAATGTGAATCATAAATGTGTAGAAAATGAAGAATGTATGATGGATTATGAAGAGGTTGATTTAGAAGAAATAATAAAAATAGATGAATATGCGTTTGGAACAAATAGAAAAGTATTTTTAAAGAAAAGAATTATACAAAGTGAACAATGCATCGTTGTAAAGGACAACAAACAAAATGTATTAGGTTACGGTTTAAGTATACAAACACTAGAAAATAAAATAATAGGTCCGGTCGTTGCTGAAAATGATGCGATGGCAATGAGAATTGTACATTATTTAGCAAGAGAACATCATGGTAAAGTAAGAATTGATGTACCAGAGGGTAAAAAAGATTTTATAAATCAATTAGAGGCTGTTGGCTTTCAAAAGGTTAATACACCACCAATTATGATGAGAAATAGTGAACAATTATTAAAACGGAATAATGGGCTCTATAGTATTGCAGCGCAAATTTTCGGGTGAAAAAGAATCCTTCTGAATGAAGGATTCTTTTTATTAATTACGATATTGGTCGTGAGTTGGTTGAAAAAGGTCTTCCTCGACATCTCTAACCATTGAAAAATGATCAACGTTATAATGTCCATGTAGAGTTTTATTATGATGACCAATAGTTTGCTCTGCAGATAATACGTTAGAATCAGTTGTGGAATGACCGTTTTTAATTAATGTAACATCAAATCCTTGTACAGTAGCTGTTCTAACTGCGGTGTCGATGCAATGTTCTGTTTTACATCCACCGATAACGATATGATTAATTTTTTCTTCTTTTAAAAGTTCAAGTAGAGAAGTGCCATAGAATGAGTTTGTTGCTGCTTTATTAATAAGGATTGCAGACTGAGGTACTTTAATTTCATTATGTACTTCAAATCCTTCTCCACTACCAGAAGCAACATCGATATCTCTTACGAAAACAATAAGGGCATTTGCATCTATCGCTTTCTGTACGGCTGTATTTAGTGTAGATAATAACTCGGTTTTACGAAAAACTTCTTTTTCTTGTTCATTTCCATCCATTAATTCTTGCTGCGCATCGATAATTAATAGTGCTTGTTTCATCGTGTCTCCCCTTTAATATAAAATAAGTTCCACTATACATATTCATTCATATTACAAGGAAATCCTCTATTGTCTATGCAGTAGACGATAGATTTACAAAGTTGTCAAAGAAATTTCATTCTCATAGCGTGTAAAAACATGTATGATAGGAGATGGAGAATTTTTGAGTAGGTGGGAATAACATGCAAACAGTAGAAGATTATCTTTCATTCTTACATACGAAAGGATTTAAATTATCAGAGGAAGCACAAGGATTTATTATGTTCGGACAAGGATATACTGGTGCATCTGATGGTATTGTGAACGCGGCAATAGAAGCGACAATTAAACATCAATTACAGTTTGATGGAAGTTATTTTGTTGCGTTATTAGAACGATTGAAAGAAGAAGAAATTACAGATAAAAAAAGCGCTAAGGCTTTTATGCGAAAGTTACAAGCGTAACTTCACGCAGCCTGCGCTTCTTTTTTTGTTTTGGAAGGTAATTCAACAAAAACCATGCCTAGGAAAATACATAGACATCCGATAATAGCAGAAATAGAAAGTTGTTCGTTTGCAACGAGAACGCCTGTTAATGCAGCAAAAACGGGCTCCATTGCGAAAATAATTGCTACTCTCGTTGGAGACGTATGTTTTTGTGCAGATGTTTGAATGAAAAAAGCAATGGATGTCGCGAATAGGGAAGTTAGAAATAGAGCGAATAAAAAAGAAGAATTCGTCCATAGTGCTACTGAAAATAATTTTTCCCAATCTTCAAACAAAAAGGCGCAAATAGAAGAAAACATACCGACAGCTAATACTTGCGACGTGCTTAATAATAAAGGTGATATTTTCTTAGAGAAGAAGCCGTTAACGAGAATATGAGCAGCGAAAGCAACTGCACAACCGAGAACGAGTATATCGCCGATGTTTAATTGAAAAGAATCACCAGCTGTTAATAAGTATAAACCTGCTGTTGCTACAGCAATACCAAATACGATAAAAATAGTAGCTTTTTGTTTTAAAAAGATAAAAGATAGAATTGGTACCATAACGATACTAAGCCCTGTTAAGAAGCCTGCTTTTGAAGAAGTTGTATAAAGTAAGCCGAATGTTTGTAATACATAGCCAATACATAAAAAGAATCCAACGATTAATCCAGCGAGGCTACTCTGTTTTATATCTTGTTTTGAAGATTTTTTTGAGAAAATCATTTGAACGAATAATAAAATAATTCCAGCGAATAAAAAGCGAATACCATTAAAAGTAAATGGACCAACGAAAGACATAGCATTTTGAACGACAACAAATGTAGCTCCCCAAATAAAAGAGACGAATAATAACGCAAGAGGAGCAATCCAATCTTTTTTCACACTCATCCCCCCGTTAATTTTGTAAGATAGCTTTTCTAGCTAATTCATCAGCAACTTTATTTTGACTACTTGGAATCCACTTAATAAAAAAGAGATCAAAACTTTTTATGTACTGTAATGCTTCCTCTAATAGTGGTGCAAACATTTTATTTTTTGCGTATTCTTTTTCAACAGCTCGCTCGACAAGTTGCGAATCTGTACGAAAAGAGACAATGTTATAATTATGCTCCGTGCAATATTTTAATGCCGCAAGTAAAGCGTGGTATTCTGCTTCATGATTGGACATTCTCCCAAGGGGCAGTGATAATTGTACAGCTGGTTGCACCCCTTTAATAAACACGCCTGCACCAGAAGGACCAGGATTTCCTTTTGATGCACCATCAATATATACTTCAATCAAAATGAGAAACCTCCATATTATAAGATGATCCCCTACTTATATGTTTCCTTGAAGTAGGGGATAGAGTAACTTAGCCGATTGTAATACTATAACGACATGTAAATGTTTCATTCGCTTGTAAAGATTGAATTCCTTTTTTTTCCTTGAAATCTTTTGCTGGATTTACTTCATCAGCAATACCGTACCAAGGTTCAATACATAAGAAAGGTGCGTTCTCGCCTGGTGTCCACACGCCAACAAATGGGAATCCATCAAATTCTACTTTTACAAATTTATTATGTTTATGAGAACGAATAGAGATTTCATCCGTATTCATATTTTCAAAAATAAGCGCATCATTTTTAAATAAATCGTATGTAAGTGGTAATTCATTCGTATTTTCAGCAATTAATTGTTTTTTACTTGAAAGGTAAGGTCCTTCTAATACGCTTGTTTCTAAGCGTTCAGAATCATTAAATGATAAATGATAATCTGTAAATGATTCGCCCTCTAATAAGGGGAAGTTGAAACCAGGGTGTGCTCCGATTGAGAAGAACATCTCTTTTGAAGCAGGATTATTTACTTCATATGTTACATGAACGATTTGTTCATCTAGTTCATAAGAAACGAGTAATTCGAATTCGTATGGGTATTTTTTTAATGTCTCTTCATTACTAGTAACAATGTAAGTGATTTTTGTTTCACTTTGTTCTTTTACAGAGAATGTAAGATCACGAGCAAAGCCGTGCTGTGTTAAAGAATATGGTTTACCATCTACGTAGTATGTATTATCTACTAATCGGCCGACAATTGGGAATAAAATTGGTGCGCGGCGCCCCCAATAAGTAGAATCGCCTTGCCATAAGTATTCAGTGTTATCTTCTTTTAAGCGAACGCTTTGTAATTCTGCACCATTGTCAGAAATGGAAACGATCACTTTTTCATTTTGAATTGTTGCTGTCATGAAGTGAAACCTCCTAAAACTTTCATATGTTTTATTATACGTTGTCCAAAAGAAAAAAGGTAGTTAATGATAGGGATCTATTGACGAAAGAGTGTGTATTGCGTAGAATATAATCTTGTTGCTTAAAAAACGAATAACGTGGTTCGAAACCATCCCACGTAAAAAAACTAAGGAGATTTTGTCATGAATATTAGAACATTAGTCGGTAATGGTATTTTAGCGGCATTATATATTGCTGTTTCTATGCTGATTCAGCCATTTGGCTTTACGAATGTACAGTTTCGTATTTCAGAGATGTTTAATCATCTTGTTGTATTTAATAAGAAAGCAATTTACGGAATTGTATTAGGTGTATTTTTAACAAATCTCTTTTTCTCACCTATGATCGCTTACGATTTAGTATTTGGAGTAGGGCAATCTATTCTTGCATTAGTTGCAACGATTATTTCTATGCGATTTATTAAAGGTGTTTGGGCTCGTATGATTTTTAATACAGTTATTTTTACAATTACAATGTTTATGATTGCAACTGAACTTCATCTTGCATTTGATTTACCATTTATGTTGACTTGGTTAACATGTGCAATCGGTGAATTTGTTGTCATGGCGATTGGTATGCCTGTAATGTACTGGATTAATAAACGAGTACAATTTGAAAGATTTATGCAATAGATGAAAGAGCTATTCCTATAGGGATAGCTCTTTTTGTATGTAAGCAAATTGAATATAATGCTGTGACTCTTGATACAATATAATAAAATAAAGTGAGGCTTTCATTAGCTGACTACATATAAGAAATCTTATATAAGGGGAATCTAGTATGAAATATAAAATCCATTGGTTGTATAAAACAAAGAGCGGATTACAGACGGAATTAACGACAGATTATATGAACATAGAAGATGCATTGCAATTTGCAGAGGATTTCGAGAAAACAGGAAGAGTGAAAGAACTATCATTTTATGATGAAATGGATGCAGAATGGTCATTAAAGGAAATGAAAAAGCTGAGTAAACAAGTGGAGGAAGAGCCCCAAGAAATACTCGTTTATTTTGATGGCGGTTATGATGTACAGACGAAAGAAGCTGGAGTAGGTATATGTGTATACTATAAAAAAGGAAATACAAAATACCGAATTCGCCGTAATGCATATATAGAAGGTATATATGATAATAATGAAGCGGAATATGCATCATTACTATATGGCATGAATATACTCGAGGAATTAGGAATTAAGTATGAAGCAGTTACACTTCGCGGCGATTCTCAAGTTGTACTGCAGCAATTGGCTGGAGAATGGCCGTGTTATGATGAGCATTTAAATCATTACTTAGATCAAATTGAACAAAAAGCGAAGCAAATGAAATTAAAACTTGTATGTGAGCCGATATCTAGAAAACAAAATAAAGAAGCGCATCAATTAGCTACGCAAGCATTAGAAGGAACAGTCATTGATAGTCATAAAGAAATAACCGAATAGAGAGGTGCAAAGGTGGATAAAAAGCAACTCATTACAGAGGTAAATGACTTATTAGAAACGTATTGTGAAGGATGTTTTTTGCGAGAACATAATCGAAAGACAAATAGTAAGTATTATGCTCATTCCTTTTGTATACGACAATGTACAGTTGGAGAAACATTGAAAAAGTATGGAGAACAGTTATCATGAAAAAACATCCAGAGAAAATTCTCTGGATGTTTTTTAGTGTCTTGCTTCATTTAATTGATGCTCGCATTTACTTAATTTCTTTTCCTCATTCATTAAAAATGGCTCATCTAAATCTGTCGCAACAGATTTCATAATTTCAAGCTGAGAGCGAGCGGCTTCTACAGCAGTAGTTGCATGCTCTAATGTATCTGGATCCATTGAAATTGTCGCTGATCCTACCATTTTTTGTGCTGTTTCTACACGGAATTTCACTTCTTCAAAATCATTTACTTCTGATCCCATTATTACTTCCTCCTTTGTATATTGCGCATTTCACATAGTTTTTGCTCTGTAAAACGGAAATATACAAAGGAATAACAAAGGAGGTTACCAAGTAAGGTAACCTCCTGTTATATGTTGGATTAAAGTTTTACTACGTTAGCAGCTTGAGGTCCGCGGTTTCCTTCAGTGATATCGAAAGATACTTCTTGACCTTCTTCTAAAGCTTTGTAGCCGTCACCTTGAATAGCAGAGAAATGTACGAATACATCGTCAGCGCCTTCCATTTCGATAAATCCAAAACCTTTTTCGTTGTTAAACCATTTTACTTTTCCTTGCATGCTACAATTCCTCCTAAAAACATTTGCTTTTTTCATTTAGTGAAATTCATTTGAAAGATAATATAAACTAAAAATGCTATAATCTTGAATATTCTGCTAAATGATTAATTTAAATATACACGAATTGGTAGAAATTAGTCAAGTAAGCGATTTTATTTTTTTGTATTTTTAAATAATTTTCCAGCCGAATTTTTAAATAGGTATAGGACAGGCCGAGTATGTAATATTCTTAATTGAATGCTATACATAATGAGGTGAAAGAAAGAATGAATGAGTCTTATTTATTAGATAATGAAGGAATGAGAACGAGAACTGACATACCAAATTGGGTTACAAAAGAATTTCAAAATTTTTCGAGTGTCGTGCTAGAACCAACTTTCCCGTGTTATTTCGGCTTAACAGCTTTAAAAAAGAATGAACTTCGTTATTCATTTCTCTCTCATAATGATTGGAGTCATTTGCCACATACAATGTTATCTTTTTTAGAGTTAATGAAAGAGCGCCCAATTGTAAGAAGAGGGTTCTTTCTTTTTGTGGAACCGGAATGTGAGGAACAATCACTGGAATATTATCGTGATTACTTTTGGAAAGTACTACAATATTTACATGAAAACGATGATCAAACATGGCCGAAGCAAATTCCGGAAGACCCAGACCATTACTTATGGGAATTTTCATTTGGTGGTGAACCGATATTCGCATTTGGAAATGCGCCAGCTTATAAACAAAGAAAAACTAGGCATTTAGGAAATTCTCTCGTTATTGGGTTTCAACCACGCACCATCTTTGATGGATTAGAAGGGGATCGCCCTAAAGGAGCATATTCAAGACAAACGGTCCGAGATCGAGTTGAAAAGTGGGATCAGCTGCCGAAACATCCTAATATTAGTCATTATGGTGATCCAGATCATCGCGAATGGAAACAATACTTCATAGGAGACGATGTAGAGGTGGTAAAAGGAAAATGTCCTTTTCTTCATAAGTTAGAAAAGTAAGAGCCATCATCCAGATGGCTCTTTTGTATATTTTGGATAAAAAAGGGTATTTTAGTAGTAAATATTTTGATGAAAGCTAGTCTATTTTTAATCATTACAACATTACTTAATAGTAAAGGAAGTAGAAAGGATAGAGCGATGTTTGGAGCGATTATACAACAAATTGTATTAGGTATTTCATTAGCTGCGCCAGTAGGTCCGATTAATATTGAAATGTTAAAACGAGGAATTGAACGAGGTTTTTGGCATGCGTGGGTTGTTGGAATTGGTGGGATGACTGCAGATATTTTGTTTATGCTTCTCATCTACTTCGGTTTATCTTCTGTGTTTATGTATACATATGTACAAGCTTTTATGTATTGCACAGGGTTTTTCTTATTATTTTATTTAGGATTTCAAAGTGTAAAACAAGGAATTTCCCACACGAATATGGAATATAAAAAGGAAGAGGTAGGTGGCCTGAAACAATCGTTTATGGCAGGTTTTTTAATTGCGATATCCAATCCATTAAATCTTGTTTTTTGGTTTGGTATATACGGAAGTACACTTAGCTCATTGCTTACGAAGGTAACGAAACAAGAAGCATTTTTGTACAGTCTTTGTATTATCGTTGGCATTATTTTATGGAATTTAAATATTGCTTTTTCTGTCCATTTTGGCAGAACTTTATTAAAGCAAAAAGCACTTGGCTATATAACAGCCGGAGCAGGTATTATTTTAGTAGGATATTCTATCCATTTTGCATACAAAGCTTTACAGTTGTTCACATAAGATTGAAGGGGAGATTTTTATGTATCGAACCACTATTGACGGAAAAGAAATTATTATTACGTTAGCACCAAAAATCCGAAAAGAAATTACTGATAGGAATCCACTATATGAAGCGGTATTTCATACTGCAGCAAGATTACTACAAACAAAGCAACCGACGTTTGCGGTAAATCATGAAATATTTGGGCTCATTATTGGAGAGGTACAAAGAGGAGAAGTAACAGTGTTTGCGGTGGAACATATTATTCCAAAGCAAAATATATTTGGATCGAACAATTTTTTCTCGACAATAGAGCAGCAGGCAAATTTGTAAAGTGAATAGAATAAAATAAAAAATAAAAGAAATAGTCGTAACGATATGTTGCGGCTGTTTTTTTGGAAAAGGGGGAAGGAAGATGAAGAGAGTGGGGAAAGAGTTCTTTTTACAACATGATATCGTTATTATGTATAGTATTTTATTTGTTTTTATCATTATTTTAAAAATGCAATTTTTCACATGGATCGGTATGTTCGCGTGTTTGTTTGGGATTGTTTTTTATACGCTTAACGAATATATGACACATCGATTTTTATTTCACTTAAAGCCACCTAAAAACGTATTTTTATTAAAAATGTTAAGAAGATTACATTATGATCATCACGTATATCCAGATGATTTAAAACTATTATTTTTGCCTGTATGGTTTAGTATACCTAGTTTTACTATATATTTACTTATATCATACGCTATAACAAAAAGTGTTACTATTACACTTTCATTCGGAATTGGAATGATTATTATGCTTCTCGTTTATGAATGGAAACATTATATTGCACATAAGCCAATTCGTCCGTTCACTAAGTTTGGGCGATGGCTCAAAAAACAGCACATATTACACCATTATAAAAATGAAAAGTTTTGGTTTGGTGTTTCAAATCCCGTATTCGATTTCATATTTGGAACGCTTAAAGATGGAAAGGACGTTGAATTAAGCGAAACAGCTCGTAATTTAGAAAAAGGGAAAAAGACAGAAGTAGTGCGATAAGCACTACTTTTTTATTCTGTTTTAATGGGCATCAAATCTTGACTGGTATGAGATTGAAGTACGTAATTTTTATGTTGAAAAAGTATATTAAAAATTTAGGGGAAATTGCCGAAAAATGTCTATCGAAAAATCTTTGCAGGAATGTATGGATTGTCTAAAATGGAAATAAGTTTCTGAATATTTATAAAATTTAGTCTTTAGGTATGCAAGGGGGAATTGTATTTTCAGTAAGAGAGGGGAATGGGAATGAAAAGAGATGATACGTCAGCACGTAAGTTACAAAATGAAGTGAATTATACAGAGGTTGTTCAGTCAGAAGAATTTCAATTGCTATTAAATACGAAAAAGAAGTTTATCGTTCCGATGAGTATTTTCTTTTTAAGCTTTTTTATTGCATTACCTATTTTAACATCGTATTCAAAGGTACTCAATACACCAGCATTTGGGGATGTTACGTGGGCATGGGTGTTTGCATTTGCGCAATTTATCATGACGTGGTCATTATGTATGATTTATAGCAAAAAAGCAGAATCCTTTGATGAAATCTCGCAAAAAATTCTACAAGATATGCAAAAAGGGAGGGGCTGACTTTGAATATAACCGCTTTTGCACTATTTTTAATCATCGTTCTTGGTACACTCGTCATAACTTATTTTGCATCAAAGAAAACAAAAAATGCAAGTGAGTTTTATACAGCTGGAGGAGGATTAACTGGTTGGCAAAATGGTCTGGCCATTGCGGGAGATTACATGTCTGCTGCGTCATTTCTTGGTATAGCCGGAGCGATCGCATTAACTGGGTTTGATGGGTTCTTTTATAGTATCGGCTTTTTAGTTGCTTATTTAGTTGTTCTATACCTTGTTGCAGAACCGCTTAGAAATTTAGGGAAGTACACGTTAGCGGATATGATTGCGGCACGTTTTGATGCGAAAAAAGTTCGCGGCGTTGCAGCGCTTAATACAATGACGATTTCGATTTTTTATATGATTGCACAATTAGTTGGGGCTGGTGCACTTATTAAATTATTATTAGGGATCGAATATACGACATCAGTTTTAATCGTTGGTACATTAATGACAGTGTACGTTATTTTTGGCGGAATGACTGCGACGAGTTGGGTACAAATCGTTAAGGCTGTACTACTTATGGCTGGTACATTTATTATTTCTGTTATCGTTTTCTCAAAATTTAATTTTAGTGTGACTGAAATGTTCGCGCAAATGAAAACTGCTACTCCGTTAAAAGATTCGTTTTTAAATCCAGGAGTAAAGTATAAGGATGGTCTTGATACACTGTCTTTAAATTTAGGACTAGTTCTTGGTACTGCCGGATTACCCCATATTCTTGTTCGCTTTTTTACAGTACGTGATGCAAAAACGGCACGGCAATCTGTTGTGTACGCTACGTGGTTAATTGGCGCATTTTATATTATGACAATCTTCTTAGGATTTGGGGCAGCAGCATTTGTAGGGAATGAGGCAATTATGAAAGCAAACCCTGCTGGTAATATGGCAGCACCTTTATTAGCTAAAGCGTTAGGTGGAGATTTCTTATTTGCTTTCGTTTCAGCAATTGCCTTTGCAACTATTTTAGCTGTAGTGGCAGGCCTTGTATTAACAGCAGCATCAGCATTTGCACATGATTTTTATAATGAAATTATTCGCAAGGGGAAATCAACGGAAAAAGAGCAAGTTTCAATGGCTCGCTATGCGTCTATTGGGGTAGCGGTATTATCCATTATACTAGCGTTATTTGCTCAAACATTGAACGTAGCATTTTTAGTTTCATTAGCATTCGCAGTTGCAGCGAGTGCAAATCTACCAGTTATATTATTCACAATATATTGGAAGCGCTTCAATACAACAGGTGCTATTTCGGGTATGGTCGTTGGTCTTGTATCAGCAATTGTTCTCGTAGCATTAAGTCCAAATGTTTGGAACCCTGTAGCTGGAAAAGCTATATTTGTGGGGGAAGCGATTTTCCCATATACGACACCTGGAATTATTTCAATTCCGCTTGGATTCCTTGCAGCATATTTAGGAACAGTTTTATCTAGTAAGAAAGAAGATGCTGCGAAATTTGATGAGATTCTTGTAAAATCTAATACAGGTCATGGTGTTAGTGAAGCATCGTCGCATTAAAAAAAGAGGGGCTTTTCGATATATAAGAAAAGCTCCTTTTTCTTGTAAATATTACTGTATTGTAAGTAGGATTTTGTCTTAATTTTGTGGAATGAAAATAAGCAGGGAGAAATTTAAATCATCATGGCACCAGCGCAGCTTTTGTGAAAAATAAGTTGTTATGGAAGGTGGAAGAAATGATGAAAACGAAACAGACTGATGAATTATTAGCAAAAGATGAGCAATATGTTTGGCACGGAATGCGTCCCTTTAGTCCAAATAGTACAATGGTAGGGGCAAAAGCAGAAGGGTGCTGGGTTGAAGATATAGAAGGGAAAAGATATTTAGATGGTATGAGTGGTCTTTGGTGTGTGAATAGTGGATACGGAAGAAAAGAGCTTGCAGAGGCGGCTTATAAGCAATTACAAACATTATCATACTTTCCGATGTCACAATCGCATGAACCGGCTATAAAGCTTGCAGAAAAATTAAATGAGTGGCTTGGAGGGGAGTATGTTATTTTCTTCTCTAATAGTGGCTCGGAAGCGAACGAAACGGCTTTTAAAATAGCAAGGCAATACTATGCTCAAAAAGGTGAACCGCATCGTTATAAATTTATGTCACGTTACCGTGGGTATCATGGAAATACAATGGCAACGATGGCAGCGACGGGACAAGCACAGCGTAGATATCAATATGAGCCATTTGCTTCAGGATTTTTACATGTAACACCGCCAGATTGTTATCGTATGCCTGAAATAGAAAGAGAGAACATTTATGATGTAGAATGTGTAAAAGAAGTAGATCGCGTTATGACATGGGAATTAAGTGAAACGATTGCAGCTTTTATTATGGAACCAATTATTACGGGCGGAGGCATTTTAATGCCGCCACAAGACTATATGAAAGCTATTCATGAAACGTGTCAAAAACACGGTGCACTTCTCATTAGCGATGAAGTAATTTGCGGTTTCGGACGTACAGGAAAAGCATTTGGATTTATGAATTATGACGTTCAGCCGGATATTATTACGATGGCAAAAGGGATTACGAGTGCATATTTACCGTTATCAGCGACAGCTGTGAAAAGAGAAATATATGAAGCATTTAAAGGGAAGGGAGAATATGAATTCTTCCGTCATATTAATACATTTGGTGGAAATCCTGCGGCTTGTGCATTAGCGCTTAAAAACTTGGAGATTATGGAAAATGAAAATTTAATTGAGCGGTCTGCACAAATGGGCTCGCTTTTATTAGAGCAATTAAAAGAAGAAATTGGAGAGCATCCACTTGTTGGGAATATTAGAGGGAAAGGTCTACTAGTTGGAATTGAACTAGTAAATGATAAAGAGACGAAAGAGCCAATTGATAACGACAAAATTGCAAGTGTTGTAAATGCTTGTAAAGAAAAAGGGTTAATTATAGGACGAAACGGCATGACAACAGCAGGATATAATAACGTCTTAACGTTAGCACCACCACTTGTTATTTCAAGTGAAGAAATCGCCTTTGTTGTCGGAACGTTGAAGACAGCGATGGAACGCATTTAATGAACGAAGCGAGTCGTAATACGGCTCGCTTTTGTTTATTATGTGAAATATGATACATTTTCAAAGGGAGGGGAATTTTTATGAAGAAATATGATCCTAGTCAACATTATCACATCGGATATTATGAAGATGGATATGATTTAGAAGTGACGGCGTACAAAAGAATAAATGAACCAGTTTGGGATGCTTATATTCCGCACTTCGAGGCAGACGATTTTTATAAAAAAGTGGAGGAAATGAAACTAGGTGAATATATAGATGATTACGGCATTATGGTGTATTCATTTAGTAATGATATGGATGATGAAGAAGCACGAATTATTTTTGAAAAATGGTTAAAAAAGAACGAGATTGTTTAAAGATAAAATGAAAAAAGAGATTACTATCTTATAAGATAGTAATCTCTTTTTATTGTAGAAAGCTTATTTACTTGCTTTCATTGCTTTATCTTTAGCACCAAAAGTGTATTTTAACATTGGTGGTGTAATCATTGTAGTTAAAATAACGACGATAACGATAGCTGTAAAGTAATCTTGTGCTAAAAGACCTGAAGACAGTCCTGTTCCTGCGATGATAAGTGCAACTTCACCACGAGAAACCATTCCAGCCCCGATAATGGCAGAAGACTTAGCGTCAAATCCAGTCATTCGTGCACCGAATCCACAACCAATTAGTTTCGTTAATACAGCGATTACTGTTAATGCTAGGATGAACCAAATTTGATTGCCAATACCGTCAAATGTAATATTCATACCGATACTAACGAAGAACACTGGAACGAACATAGCGTAAGCGATTGGTTCTACTTTCTTTTCTACTTCATGTTTGTAGTTCGTTTGAGAAATAGCGATACCAGCTGCGAAAGCACCGATAATACCAGCAATTCCTAATAATTCACCGAAATATGCGAATGAGAAACAGATGATAAGAGCCGCGCTTACGATAGACTCAGATACGCGCAGTGGTGATAACCAGCGCATGATTGCAGGAACACCTTTCCATCCGATTAAAATAATAGAAGCGAAGAATACAACTTTCTTCAAGATAACCATTGTTAAGTTAACATCGTCTGTACCTAAGAAGCTCATTGCAAATGCTAATAAAATAACAACAAGAATGTCATCAAATACAGCTGCGCCAAGCATAGTTGTACTTTCACGTGTTTTCATCTTTCCTAAATCACGAAGTGTTTGTACGGAAATACTAACACTTGTCGCACATAGAAGTAATCCTAAAAATACAGCATTTCCTTGTTCCATTCCCATAACAAGACCAGAAACGTAACCACCTACGAATGGAAGAAGGATACCTCCAAGTGCAACTGCTAAAGAAGAATTACGATTTGCGTTTAATTCCTCTAAGTCTGTTTCAAGTCCTGCCATAAACATTAAAAGAATAACACCGACATTACTTAATTGTGTTAGAAGCTCTGAATTTTCAATCCAACCTAATATAGCTGGACCGATAACGATACCGACAATTAATTTACCTAGTACAGAAGGTTGACCTAGTCTAACACTAAGATCACCAGCAAGCTTTGTACTTAATAAAATAAGTGCAATTTGAAAGAAAAATTCGAAATCCATCGGATCCTCTCCTCATCATTTTTATTTTTATCATACGATTTCTCGGAATTTGCCTAATGAAAATATGTAAAACACATTAAACAAAGGGTCTGATTACAAGTTCTTTTGAACTCGTAATTTGAACCTGTAATTAATATATAATAAAATGTATGAAAAATCAATGAAAAAATAGCAGATTTTCATGATAGGATTCGATTTAGGTATGGAGGGAATCACTATATAATAAGAAGAAATAAGGCTACATTTTTTATGAATTGGAGAAGGATATATGTTATTAAATAAACGTTTTACAATTGGAGAAATGGCAAAAATGCATAATATAGCGGAATCTACTTTACGCTATTATGATGAAAAGGGGATTTTTCATCCGTCTATTGTGGACCCGCAAACAAATTATCGCTATTATACAATCGATCAATTTTCACTATTAGATACGATTAAATTTTTACGCCAATTAAATATTCCATTAAAGGAAATTAAGAAATATATTGATGAAAGAAATCCAGCATACGCACTCAATTTACTGGAAAAACAACAAGAAATGATGTTGAAAAAACAAAGAGACATTGAGTATGCTTTGGCGAAAATGGAACATAGAATTCATTTAATAAAGAAGGCGACAAAAGCAGAAACCGATCGAATTGTTATTAAAAAGATACCGAAAAGAAAAATAACAGCGATTGCAGTGGCGCCGAATACGACAGATGATATGTTTGATTACTATATTCATTCGCTTCAAAAAAATATGAAGCAAATGGATGATAGTCTATTTTCAGGAGATATAGGTGTGACAATTTCCAAAAAAGCATTCATGCAAAATGAATTTCAAGCATATAGCAGTGTGTTT
Organism: Bacillus sp. IBL03825; assembly: GCF_024712505.1. Classification (NCBI taxonomy): domain Bacteria; kingdom Bacillati; phylum Bacillota; class Bacilli; order Caryophanales; family Bacillaceae; genus Bacillus; species Bacillus sp. IBL03825. The sequence continues at coordinate 1,614,089 of NZ_JAMXKE010000001.1, forward strand.
ATTCTTTTGGATTATATGCCGTATGAAGTGCATACTTCAGATGAAATTAAAGAAAGTTTATTTGCTTGTTCTTATCACCATGGACCATATGAAGAAACAGATGCAACGTATAGGGAGTTACTTTCATACATTGATAAAGAAGGTTACGAAGTGAATGGAGATTCGATTGAGATTGGGTTGATTGATTGGTCTGTAACAGAAAATCCAGAGGAGCAAGTAACAGAAATTCAAATTCCTATAATGAAAAAACAAAGCAATAAGATGTAGGACTCGTATCATTACAAACTGGCATCAAACACGATAATTCAGTTACCTATTTTTTAATTCTCTATTGACCTTCAAGTAACTTGAAGGTTTAAACTATGAACAGAGCATTGAAAAAGGAGCATTTATATGATGGAAACAACAGAAAAATTAAGAGAAAAACCAATAAAAAGTTTATTTATTTCTTATTTAATACCAGCTGTTCTTGGAATGGTATTAATGTCAGTTAATATTGTGATTGATGCGGTTATGATTAGTCGGGGAGTTGGAGCGAACGGATTAGCAGGAGTAAACGTGGCTATTCCAGCGTTTTCAATTTTCTTCTCTATTTCATTATGGATTGGAATGGGCGGAGCAACGTTATATTCCATTGCACTAGGTGAAAATAAATTAGAAAGAGCAAGGTCTATTTTTACTCAATCCATGACGGTAGCAGTAATTATCGTAGGTGTTTTAGCAGCGATTTGCTTATGGAGAATAGAAGATTTAGCATACTTATTTGGTGCAAACGAAGTGATTTTACCGTATGCTTTAGACTATTTACACGTATTATTAACATTTGGAATGATATACGTTTTAGAAAATATTTTAAGTACATTTATACGAAATGACGGAAATCCTAATTTAGCAATGGCAGGTCTAGTTGTAACGGCTGTATTAAATATAGTGTTTGACTATATCTTTATTTTCATCTTTGGATGGGGCGTAACAGGTGCTGCCTCAGCAACTATTCTTTCAGCAGCGATTGGTTTCCTTGTATTATTAACTCACTTCTTTAGAAAAAGTAGTATTTTAAAATGGACGAAATTCCATTTTGAATGGGATACAGTTAAACAAATTATGGTAATTGGTTTCCCGAGCTTTACAGCAGAAAGCACAGTTGCAATTGTAACAATCGGTTTTAACATTGCATTCGTTCAATATGCAGGAGAAGTAGGAGTCGCTTCTTATGCGATGGTGAACAGTATTCATGCGATGACATTACTACTATTCTTCGGTGTTGGAGCAGCGTTACAACCGATCGCTAGTTTCCATTACGGGGCAAATTTATCAGAAAGATTGCGTGAAGGATTAAAGTTCGCTGTAAAAATTGCGGTAGTACTCGGTGGTATTGCAATAGTTATCGGATTATTCTTCGGGAAATATATTATTGGTCTATTTGATGTCCAATCTCCAGAGTTATTGGAGTTAACATTAACGGGTATTAGCTTGTTCTTTATCCAATATGTATTTTTAGGCTATAACATTGTGTATGGAGAGTACTTCCAATCAGTGCGACAAACGACAAAATCAGTGCTTATTATAATGAGCCGAGGGTTACTATTTATTATTCCATTATTATGGATTATGCCAAAATTATTTGGGATAAATGGAATTTGGCTCGTTATGCCAGTAGCTGAAGTATTGACAGCGATTATCGTATTTACGATGAATCGTATGAAACATCCTGTTCCGTTAAATATGACAGGAAAGAAAGAAGCGATATAATGAAGAAAATCCCCTTGAGCAAGTAAGGGGATTTTTTTACTCTTTTAAACTAATTGCAAAAGATCCATCTGTTTCTTGAACAGACGCGAAAGCAACGCTTTTAATATTAGTGATGCCTTTTTCTTTTAATTCTTTATATAACCATTTTTCGTCCTTATGAATTAACTTTAAGTTATCGTATTGAATTTGCGAATCAACAATAAGAGCAATTGGTAATCCAGCATACGTAACATCTATGTTCAAATCTTTTGGAGTTAATGGTACAAGTTCACGCTTTGGTAAAATGCTAATGGCTCCGTTCGCTTCTAAAATAGCATATTCAATTTCGTGAACACTTGGGTATCCTGCAACGCGAAGGTTAGACAGTAGTTCAGCAATTGGATATCTACTTTTTTGTAAGTTCTCAAAAATAATGTCACCATGTTTAATTAAAATAATGGGGTGTCCAAGAATAAAACGATTTAGTTTGTTTAGTAAGCTTAATTTTGTAAGAAGCAAATGTAAACATGTAATAACGACCATACCGAGAAAAGCTTGCAAAGCACCAGAGACTGGTATGGCCTGAAAAGCTAAATAAGATAAAAAGATAATAGCCCCAAAATCATGAGGCGTTAGTTGTGCTAAAGCAGATTTACCGAGCAATTTAAGTGATAGTAAAAATAAGATGAAAAAGAACGATACGTTACATAAAAAGAGAAGCAATAGAGACACTCCTTCGTGCAAAGTTGTACTTACTGTTCCCGAAAGAAATATAAATATTACTTTCTAGAGGATAAATTAGGCTGAATTGGAATTTGTCTGTATACAAACAAATAAATGGATATTATCATGAAAGAAGCAAAGAACATAGGAGTATATGGATATGAAAAAGAAGAAAATAATTAAGTATATGATAGGCATTATAATGGTTTGCGCCGTTTATGCAGGATTTTTACAATATAACATATATAAGCATGGGCATATGAAAGCGACCTACGATGCTGATTATATAATTGTATTAGGATCGAAAGTAAACGGGAAGAAACCATCTTACTCATTGCAATATCGTATTGATAAAGCAGCTGAGTATTTAAAATCACATGAGAAAACAATTGCGATTGTGTCTGGAGGGAAAGGAAAAGGAGAAGATATTTCAGAAGCGTTAGCAATGAAAAATGGATTAATGAAACTGAAAATTGCAGAAGACCGCATCATTATGGAAGATAAGTCAACGAGTACAGATGAGAATATTAAATTCTCAAAACCTTTAATTCCGGACAATATGAAAAAGGGAATGATCGTAACAAACGACTTCCATATGTTTAGAGCGAAAAAAATAGCAGCAAAACAAGGTTTACAATTAGAAGGTCTTCCGGCCGAAACACCGAAGCGAATTGTCATTTCATCGAATTTACGAGAGTATTTAGCCATTACGCAATATTGGTTTATGAATCGAATATAGAGAAAATAATCCCGCCTGAAATTTCAGGCGGGATTATTTTAGAGGGAAATCTTACAAATATGTCATGTTCATGAAAGGTAAAGCGATAGTTTCTAGAATGGATTCCTGACATAATGAAGATAACAAAAACTATTTAGAGGTGAGTCGGATGAAAGGAAATAATATATTATCTTCACTATGTTACTTTAGTATCTTTTTTGCACCATTTTTACTACCAATTATCGTGTACTTCATTGCGGAGGACGAAGTGAAATACCACGCGAAAAAAGCATTTTGGTCACATATATTCCCATATGCAATCTTATTTGGTGGATTGGCAGTATCAGGCCTATACGGTTTAAGCTTCAATCAATCTGAGGGCGCTGGAATTGGCATGATGATCACATATGCGGTGTTCATTCTTGTAGGGATTTATTACTTCATTTGGAATATCGTAAAAGGTATTAAAGTTTTGAAAACAGCGTAATAAGATAAGAAATAATTTGATGTAAACCTGTCGGTATTTGTTGGTAAGTCGATATATTCGGAAAATCATCTATATAATTTCATTTACCGTACTAATAGACGTTTTAAAAAAGAGCAATTCAAAAAGAATTGCTCTTTTTGTGCTTATAAGTTGTGAATATTGAAAAAGATATGTTAATTTTTCAATATGAAGAGAAAAAAGGAGTGTTTTTCATGAATGAGATCATACATAAAATGGAGCAACACGTTTCAGTTCGTAATTATAAAGAAGAATCAATTCCGAAAGATGTAGTAGAAAGAATGGTACAAGCTGCGCAGCATGCCGCTTCTTCACATTTTGTACAGGCGTATTCTGTTATATATGTAACAGATCAAGACTTAAAGGCTAAACTAGCAGAGTTATCCGGAAATCGTCACGTGAAAGACTGTGCAGCATTCTTTGTTTGTTGTGCAGATTTAAAACGACTTGAAATGGCATGTGAACAGCATGGTACAGAGATTAAGCATGAAGGAGTAGAAGACTTTATCGTTGCGACGGTAGATGCTTCACTGTTCGCACAAAACTTAGCGTTAGCAGCAGAATCGTTAGGATACGGTATTTGTTATATTGGTGGTATTCGTAATAACCCGAGAGAAGTGAGTGAATTGCTTCATTTACCGGATAAAGTATATCCTGTATTCGGAATGACAGTTGGTGTACCAGATGAAGATCATGGAGTGAAACCACGTTTACCAGTAGCGGCAATCCTTCATGAAAATGGATATGATGAAAAGAAATATGATGAATTATTAAACGAATACGATGAAACGATGAGCTCGTACTATAAAGAAAGATTAGCAAACAAGAAAAACGTAACATGGACGGAATCAATGAGTTCGTTTATGTCCAAAGAGAAAAGAATGCATATGAAAGAGTTTTTAAGTGAAAAAGGATTTAATAAGAAATGAGTAAAAAGGCAGACCTGCATGCAGGTCTGCCTTTTTTGGAGGAGAAATATGATTGTCTTCGAATAAGTATAGGAGGGAGGAGATAATATGAAAAAAGCTTTAATCTTTTTATTTGATGGATTTGCAGAATTTGAAGTAAATATAGCGAGTTTATTTTTAATAAGTAAGGAATTCGAAATAATAACAGCAACTGTAGACGGAAAAACAGTTAAAGGAGAAGGTGGTTTTTTATGTCAACCACATGTCTCTATCGAGCAGGTTGAAGTAGCAGACTATGAAGTGTTTATTGTGCCAGGAGGACATATTTTTGACCATTTAGAAAATGAACAATTGTTATCGATCGTGAACGAATTACATAAGCAGAACAAATGGATAGCGGGTATTTGTGCAGGAACATCTTTACTACATGCAGCAGGCGTACTTAATAAGAAGAAATTCTCAACATCATTAACATCAGATGAAAAACAGTTAGCACATTTACATGAATGGGAATATAAACAAAATAAAGATGTAACCGTTGATGGGAAAATCATAACAGCGGTAGGGTCTGCTTACGTTGAATTTGCTGCTGAAATAATGAAGCAGCTCAATTTATTTAACGAAGCTGAAGTGAAGGAGAACTTGCAATACTTTAAAAATGTAACAGAGGTTTGTGATGAAACGTTAGTATAAGTGAAAAGTTTGATTGTTAATACCTAAGTTCAGAATGTAGATTCCACTTTCTGAACTTAGGTATTTTATTTGCTATTATATACATAGAAATAAAAATTAAGAATTTTTTACAAAAGTGATAGAAAATGAGAATGAACTGCCAATAGTAAGTAAAAGCAGCTGCTAAAGGGGAACTGAGGAAGGAAGATACTTATGATTTTCAATTCTGAAGGGGATTTAATTATAGCTATGAAAAAACATGATCAAGATGCTTTGAAAGAAGTGATTGATCAATATGGAAAATTAATTTTGTACATTATTCATAAATCATTAAGTACCCCTATTGAAAAACAATATGTGGATGATTGTTATAACGATGTATTTACTGTCATTTGGTTTCATAACGACCAATTTGATACAGAAAAAGGAAACTTAAAATCTTGGATGATTGGTATTACTAAATTAAAAGCATTGGAATATAAAAAGAAAGTATATAAAGAGAATAAAATCGATAAAGACGTAGAAATAGATACAAGTGTTCATGATAGGTATGAAATAGAACAAGAAGAAGAGATTATGGAAATAGTTCAAGATTTAAATAACAAAGATCGATATATCTTTTTAAACAGGTATATTGATGGATATTCTATTGACGATATTGCGAAAGAATTAAAAGTAACGGTGGATTATATATACAATCGAATTTCTCGAGGGAAGAAAAAAATTTAAAAACTGTGGAACGGGAGTGTGTAATATGGATAAAAGATTATTATCTATGTTAAATGAACTCCAATATTCAGAGGAAGAAATTGCACGTTTAGAGAAAGAAGCGAATGAGTCTATAAATATAGATAAGTATTATGTGAAAAACGGGGAATTATTAAAGAAATTAACGATGCAAATATTGGAAGAATCAGTTCGGAAAGAGTTGCAAGAAGGAGAAGAAATCGAGTGTGAAATATTAGTGGAAGAAGGAGGCTTTGTTAATTCTAAAGTTATACCGAATATATTCACGGCAGGTGCTACTTTTTATTATTACATTGTTTTAACTAATACAAGGTTACAAATTATAGCGTTAGATTGTTATTTTAAAAAGTTGAATGAATACAATGTACTAGTAAACTCAATTCAAGCAGTTTCGCAACATAAAAAAATGAAAAATGTATATGGAATTAAAATAAATAACAATTATATACAATTAGGAAGTAAAGAGTATAATCAAGAATTAACAATTTTATTTGAAAAGCTAAAACAATGTGGAGTGAAAGAAGAGAGATATAAGGAGTTTGAAAAACGTTGGATGATTTTTTTCAATGTTTTTGTAATAGCAATAGGTGGGCTTCTAGTTTTAAAATATTTAATATGAAAATAAAAAGCGGCATAATAGTCGCTTTTTATCGTTTAGTTAGTATTTTATTTATGATTTTGTATCTCTAAAATATGTTTTTTAGTTATGATGTAAAATACTTCACCGCACGTAATAATATATAAATTCGTTTAAATTTATATATTATTACACAATCTAAAGTATCTTTATCTTGAGAAACTTATTTACAACAAATGCAAACTTTCAATAAGAAGATACATACCCGTACAACTCAAAAGGATGTACGTAAATATTTTAAAAATCCGTTGATTAAGCCATTTGAAAATAATTTGACCTATATACAAACCTAAAAAAACAATTGGGATTGCATAAAAACTTGATTGCCAAATTGTTTTGTTTGTGCCAGTAAAGAGTATTTGAGTTAGTAGACTAATGAAATATATAAATAGATAAAAAGCTAAAGTAGTTGCTCTCAACTTTTCTTTTTTCGTATCAGTTCCTGTAAAGTACAGTAACAGGGGAGGTCCGGGCATACCTATACTTGTCGTTAAAAGACCGGATAATCCACCGACTAAGAAATCTCTAGATTTTGTTGATTTAATTTTAAAGTTGCATATTAGCATCAACGTTAATAGTAAGAGCAGGATGCTAATTGCTAATTTAAATGTGTTGATGTTAATGGAAGTGAAAATTAAAATACCAAAAGGAACACCAACTATACTTCCGAAAATTAATCTTTTCAGTAGAATAAAATCAATGTCCATTCTTATTTTCCAAATGAGTGATATGGAAATAATTAATGATAAAATGATATTTATTTGTATAGCTTCTTGTGGTAGAAATAACATGAGTAAGAAAGGTGTTGCCATAATAGAAAAGCCAAAACCTGTACTTGTTTGTAAAATAGAAGCTACTAATATAATACATATGAAAATGAATATAATCTCCAAAATAGCCCTCCTACATAATCAGATCCAATACATATTTTAACATAAAGTGAAACTTTAATCAGTGGGGGTCTTACTGTCCTTTAATACGGGAAAAAAGCGGCATAATAGCCGCTTTTTATATTGCACTTAATATTCCAATGATGACCCTGTAGCTTTAAAATATTTTTCTCGTGAAGGCGTCATTACACGGATTGCTAATAAACAGGAAAGGAAAAGAATGAGTAATGAGCTGCTTATTACAGTGATTTGAACGGAAAGGAATTGTGCGGATGCCCCAATTGCTAAAATGAAAAAGATTTGGATGAAATTTTTTATTGAATCAAACACGCTATCGATACGTCCTATCATATGTACAGGGATGTTATTTTGATAAAATGTTATAAAGCCAGTACCAGCAAATGATGAAGAAATGCCAAGTAAAATGAAACCACTCGCTGCGACTATAAATGAATTTGAAAAGGCGAAAATTACATAGCCTATTGCTGTGAAAATCATACCTAATCCGATACAATGTTGAATTGGTAATCGTTTAGCAAAGAGAGAAACAAGTAATGAACCGAAAACGTAAGCAGCACCAGTTATACTAACAAGCATGCTATATTCCATGTTGGATAAAAACAGTACTTGTTTTGTGAAAACAACCTCTTGTGAATCGAGTGCCATAGAGACAAGCGTAGTAGCTTGAAATAAAACGAATATGAGAATAATGTAACTTTCAGTTCGAGCGAATGAAAAAACTTGTTTCCAATCACTTCGTAATGTTTGTACGAAAGTATTTGCAACTTCTTCGTTTTGCTTTGTTTGTAACGTAATGTTTGGTAAGAAATAAATGAGAATAGTAGAAAGTAGAAAGGAAAGTGAGTTGCAGTAAATAACAAAGGATGCTGAGTACGTGGTGAGAAGTATTCCAGCAAGGGCTGGACCGATAATAAAAGCCCCGCTTGTACAAAAGTTATTCCAAGCGTTGAATTGAGCGCGTTCTTCAGCTCGTATGAGCATTGTTTTATAAGAAAATGAAGCTGGATCGAAAAATGATGTGGCAATACGAGTCAAAAAGATAAAAATATAAATGGCCCAAATAGAATTAAATAGTGGAATACAGCCAATAAGAGCTGCCCGAATTATATCTGTGATGAGCATAATGGACCGTTTGTTTAATCGATCTACTATACTACCAGACCATATTTTTGTAACAACGGTCGCAATTGGACCTACAATCCATAATCCTGCTACAGCAGCAGGGGAGTTTGTGCTATTTAACACCATTACGTTTAGGGCGATGAGATACATAAAATCACCTAAACGAGAAATTCCTGTTCCCGACAATAATAATAATTTATTTTTCATAAGCAGTTGGACCTTTCTTTCATTGTTTTTTAATCCTGCAGGAAATAGCGTATTCCTCTTCGGAGCTTGATTGACGAGCGGTTTTGTTTTCCCAGCGTAATAACACTTGTGTAACTTCCCAAGTAAGCTGTTGTAATTCCTCTGGAGTTAAAAATAAATGAGATACAATATGACTGCCTGTATTCGTTCCTTCTGTGCCGCTTTCTTCAATATAGAAATGAGCAGATTTTGCCTTGTAATATTTTTCAATAATTCCTCGTTTTTCTTTCGTGTCTACTAATTCAAGTAACCCTCCATCATATAAAATTTGAACGTGATAATGAACGCTACCAGCAGATTTATTTAGTTTAGTAGCTACTTGTTTTGCAGTGAGTGCCTCGTCTTTTAAAAGGTGAAGAATTTGAATGCGAGTTGCATTAGAAATGAGCTTCTGCTGCTCAGCTGAAATAGTAAGTCTATCGTCAAACATTATGATATCTCCTTTCTTATGATCTAAATTTATTGTACATTCTAAAAAATTAGAACGTAAGGGAAATAAATCGCCTTTTTCCTTTATATTTCGACATAAATAAAAATAGCATGTACATAAACATGCTATTAAGTGATAGTAGATTCTTCATTAAGTTTCCCTCGATAAAACAAGAACAACCTTATAAAACTCACAAAAATACAGCATATAGCTAACAAGGTACCAATAACTTGAGGAGAAAGAACTTCTAAAAGCCATCCCGTAAAAAACATAGATAACTGAATAAGAGATCCGTAAATGGAATAATGGAATGAAAAAACTTTACCAATCATATTTTCCTTCGTATAAGTTTGAAGTAATGTCGTATCAAGTGGAACGATGATTCCTCCTGCTATGCGCATACAGAATAGAGTAATGATACCGATAATAAGTTGATTGGATAAAATAAATCCGAGAAAGAAAATTCCTTGTAGGAGATAGGCCCACCCGAATGCTTTTTTCATTTTTTCTTTATTATGAGACATATAAAGATTAACGAGAAGGCTTCCCATCATAAGCCCAGCCCCTTGAACCGTATATAAAATTCCAATGTTGGTGTGGAAAATTTTTTCGGCATAGATCGTTAGAAGTAGCTGATAAGCGCCTCCAATCATGCCCCATGAAATGCCGACAAGAATTAACGTTAAAATGATTTTTGTTTGTAATATGTATGTGTAACCATCTTTTATATCAGTAAAAAATGCTTTTTTCTTGTTACAAGTATCATGAGAAGGGACACTCATATTATAAATAAAATAGGCTGAAATAAAGTATGACAGGCTATTTACTAAAAAAGCGAATTCAATATGTAAAGATTGTGCAATTATCCCGCCCAAAGAAGCCCCCATAATAGACATAAAACCATTCATTGTACTAGAAAGAGAGTTAGCAGTTACGAAATGATTTTGGTGTACGACATTTTTTAAGGTTGCTTGTTTAGCTGGTTCAAATAAACAAGAAAGTACGGATAAACATATATTAGAAATGAAAATAATCTCGATTTTATATAGTGCAAATAAATAAGTGAGGACGATTATGCCTCGTAAAATATCGGTAAAAATCAGAATCTTCTTTTTAGAAAAACGATCTACAACTCCGCCTATGAAAGGACTAAGAAGAAGCTGGGGTAAACCTTTACTTATAAAAGTTAGTGCAATCATAAACGGAGATTCCGTTAGGCTATAGACGAATGTTAATAAAGCTGCAGTATGAAACCAATCTCCAAGTACACTTAACGTATGCCCGTAAAATAGTTTATTGAAGTTTTTATTTGTTTTTAGAAGTGTGGAATAAGAAACTGACATAAAATTTAATCTTTATGTAATGATGATGCTTGAACTTGTTTTTTCCACTCGCTTAAGTACACTTTCTCTGCTGTAGGAAGTCCAATAGGTAATTGTGCAATCAATTCTAAACTATTTCCGTCAGGATCGTTAAAGTATACGGCGGCATGCGCTAATTCTGGAAAAACAATCGGTTCAATTGGTTCCATTCCAAAATCTTTTCGTGCTGAAATGCATTTTTGATTTAGCCAATGAATCGCATCTTCTAAATCATGTAAGCTTACTTGAAAGGCGATGTGTCGTAAAGAGAAATGATAATTAACTTTGTATGCTGTGCCTTCCCAAAGACCGAGCCAACTTTCGTTTTCTTTAATCCAAAAGAAAGCAATATCATCTCCTCTTTTATATAATTTCAGTCCAAGTGATTCATAAAAAGATATTGATATCTCTAAGTTACTGACAGGTAAATGTGCTTCGTAAAGACCTTTAATTATTGTAATCCTCCTTAGTAAAATATTTCTTATTTCATAGTAAACGTTTTTTTATTAGTTGAAATCACAAAAAGGAGGGATATCACTTCATACGAAAGTATGAAAAAACAGCTCAAATATGAGCTGTTTTCGTATAGTTTTTCGTTCATTTGTTAAGGATAGGATATATTAGTATCCGTATCCGCCGCCACCCCAGCAGCTACATCCGATGATGATTAGAAGGATGAATAGTACGATAAGCAAAGCAAATCCACCGCCGAAACCAGCGCAACTTCCACCATAGCTCATATGTTTTCCTCCTTTTGAGTAAGTTAATCTATATAATTCATGGACTACTATATACAGTATGTTTTTTGTATGGAAAAGGAGCCAGTCTCTTTTGTAATTAGACAAACGCCTGTATGGTTATTTTGATTGTATATTGTGCTAGGGATATGTGAAGAAATCGTTATATATTTTGCGATTTGTTCATAAAAAATATAAAAATTGTAAAAAAAACCATTTTTATATTTTTTTATGAGAGGATTTGTACTATAATTTTACAAGTAATATTATGGGAAAAGGGAGTTTTAGTAAAGAGATGGAGATGGGAAAATTACACAATAAAATAGAAAACAAAAAGAAAGAGCTAATCCAACTTGTTGCTAGACACGGATTGGATCATGATAAAGTTTTGTTATTTAGCCGAGATTTAGATATACTTATTAATAAGTTTATGAATGTAAAAGATAAAGTACACAAATAAATAATTTATAGTTTTTTATATTAAGATATTTTGTAAAAAAGGAGAGAAAAGTATTTGGAACATTTACAAGAAGAGCTATATAAACAAATAAAAGAAGAAAAAGGTATTGTTACAATTTTTTTAAAGAGTGGCGTTAGAATAGTAGGAGAAATTGTTGCGATAGACAAATTTACCGTTTTAATGTTAGTTGATGGAAAACAACAACTGATTTACAAGCAGGCTGTATCAACGATAATGAAATAAGACACTCATATTGAGTGTCTTTTCATTATCGTTTGCAAGCTTCCACGTCAATGCCAGCAGCTAGTAATTTCTTTTCGCCATCTTGTTCAATCATTTTTTGTAATTTAGATAGGAAAGAATCAAAGTTTGTATGCTTTGCTACTTGGAATGTCATTTTATGCTCAATTGGTAGCCACGTATCAATATCAGCTTCGTTATGCTGAATTTTCACCTCAAGCTTATCAAGTGCGTTAGCTACTTTTGCTTCGTACGTTTCTTTCGCTTCAAACTCCATCCATAAATCATATAATTCCTCACCGAGAGAATCTTTTAATGTTCGTTTAATATTTAAAATGGCTTCTTGCTCATTTATTTGTTTTTGTAATTGTAATTCATGACTATTCATTGTATCAAAAGCAGGAATATCACCAGCTTCAGCTTCGACTAGGTCGTGAATAATAACCATTTTAAGTAATTTTTCAATATTTACTTTTTGATCTAAATAAGGCTCAACCAAAATGGCCATTAGAGACATGCGCCACGTATGTTCAGCAACACTTTCTTGACGTCCGTTAGAAAGCCAGCTATGTCGCATTTCATATTTTAATTTTTCTGCTAGTGCAATGACTTGTAAAATGTTATGTTCCATTGTAATCCTCCTCATATTTCCATACTGTAATTCTAATATGGAAATAAAATGTGTCAATTCTATGAGTATATTGCGATAAATAGATGATAAGCGTATAATACTTATTATATGTGAAAACGCATTATTAAAATAAAAAAATGTTTTATAAAAATGAAAAGGAAAGGGCAGGAATATGGGAGACGAAAATCAAGGATTTGCTAGACCACAAAGAAGAGAAAGGAAGTTTGACATTTCTAGCCCAGTCGGCATTATAGTAGGTTTTGCCATAGTGATAGCGGCAATTATGATTGGCGGCGGCGGAATAAAAGCTTTTAAAAACTTTTTAGATGTTTCATCTATTTTAATTGTCATAGGGGGAACTACAGCGACAATTGTTGTGGCATATCGATTTGGAGAAATAAAAAAATATACGAAAAGCATTTTTACTGTTTTACATAGAAAAGAAGAAAATTTAGAACAGTTAACGGATTTATTTGTTGATTTTTCGAAAAAGTCTAAAAAACATGGCCTGCTTTCTTTAGAAGTTGATGGAGAGCAAGTAGACAATCCTTTTATTCAAAAAGGAATTCGATTAATGTTAAGTGGTTACGATGAAGATGAATTAAAAGAAGTATTAATGAAAGATGTTGAAACGGAAGTGTATGAGTTAAGAAAAGGGGCAGCATTATTAGATAAAATTGGCGATTTCGCTCCAGCTTGGGGCATGATAGGGACTTTAATCGGTCTTATCATTATGCTTCAAAACTTGCAAGACACATCGCAAATTGGTACAGGGATGGCAGTTGCGATGTTAACGACATTGTATGGGTCAGTACTTGCAAATATGATTGCAATCCCTCTTGCTGAAAAAGTGTATCGTGGTATTGAAGATTTATATACAGAGAAGAAGTTTGTTATTGAAGCGATTTCAGAATTATATCGCGGTCAAATTCCTTCTAAATTAAAGTTGAAACTCGATACATATGTATACGAAACAAAGATAAAAAAAGTAAAACGAGCAGCCTAATATTTCAAGGAGTGGTATGGTTATGATGAAACGACCGCAAAAGGGATCGCCTCGTTGGATGACGACTTTTACAGATTTAACGATGTTATTATTAACTTTCTTTGTATTACTAGTTGCTACATCAAAGCAGGATGCAGTAAAATTGTCAAAGATGCTTGAAAAGTTTAGTGACGTGGAGCAAGTAGATGCGAAAGTAATGGAAAATACAATACCAGATATTTCGCATGAAAAAAATGATGAAAAAATGGTCTCTAAAAAGAGAATGGACGAATTATATAAAAAGTTAAAAGCATATGTAGATAATAACGGTATTAGTCAAGTGAATGTATATCGAGAGGATACGGGAGTAAGCGTCGTTATAGTAGATAATTTAATATTTGATACGGGTGACGCGAACGTTAAACCGGAAGCGAAAGAGATAATAAGTCAATTAGTTGGGTTTTTCCAATCAGTACCAAATCCGATTGTTGTTGAAGGGCATACAGATAGTAGACCGATTCATAATGAAAAATTCCCTTCTAACTGGGAGCTGTCTTCAGCAAGAGCAGCAAATATGATTCACCACTTAATCGAAGTGTATAATGTGGATGATAAAAGGCTAGCTGCGGTAGGATATGCAGACACAAAGCCAGTTGTACCAAATGATTCACCGCAAAATTGGGAGAAAAACCGTCGCGTTGTCATTTACATAAAAGAATAGTATATTATCATTTTAATAATAAAATAATGAAAATACGAAAATTCTTTTAAAAAAATATTAAATTTTATCATTTTATTTTGTATAATGAGTGAGAATGATAAGGTGAAATATTAAGATATATTTATACATAGAAGGAGAGAATTAAAAAGAATGGCACATAAAATTTTAGTTGTAGACGATGCGATGTTCATGCGAACGATGATTAAAAACTTATTAAAAAGTAATTCTGAATTTGAAATTATTGGTGAAGCAGAGAATGGAGTAGAAGCAATTCAGAAGTTTAAAGAACTTCAACCGGATATTGTAACATTAGATATTACTATGCCAGAAATGGACGGACTTGAAGCGTTAAAAGAAATTATTAAAATTGATTCAAGTGCAAAAGTTGTTATTTGTTCTGCAATGGGACAACAAGGTATGGTATTAGATGCAATTAAGGGTGGAGCAAAAGACTTTATTGTAAAGCCGTTCCAAGCGGATCGAGTAATTGAAGCTTTAACAAAAGTAGCAAACAGCTAATATAGAAGGGGTGCCACAAGGAATCTAAACATTGATAGCGGATATGCGTGTGGCCCCCTTTTTTCTTGCTTTAAAACACTAAATTGTTATACATAAATGAAATGTTTGTTAGACAGGTAGGGGATGAAAATGCAAACAGATCTATTAAATATATTTTTTGAGGAATCAGAAGAACATTTACAATCGCTAAATGAAAATGTGCTAACTTTAGAACAAAATCCCACTGATATGGATGTTGTGGGAGAAATATTCCGCTCAGCCCATACATTTAAAGGTATGTCAGCGAGTATGGAATTTACGGAAATGGCGGATTTAACGCATAAAATGGAAAACGTTTTAGATGAAATTCGTCATGGGAATATAGTTGTAAATGCAGAGATTATTGATGTGATTTTTGAGTGCATTGATAATTTAGAGAAGATGGTTGCAGATGTGCAACAAGGCGGAATGGGCAATATTGATGTAATTACAACTAAGCAGAAATTAGAAGCATTATTGAATGGCAATGTAGAAACTCCTGCGGAATATATTGAGCAAGAACCTATAAATAATGATGATGCAGTTTCGCATGAAGTGCATATAACTGTTGAGCAACATGCTATTTTAAAAGCAGTACGTGCAATTATGTGTATTGAAGCACTGCAAAATGTAGGTAATGTACAAAAAACAGTTCCAAGTATTGAAGAAATTGAAGCAGATGCTTTCGGTTTTGAGTTCACAGTATTTATGGATACTGATCAAAGTGAAGAAGAATTAAAACAAGTAGTGCTTCATGTTTCTGAAATCGAGAAAGTAGAAGTGAAACAAGGACATACATTAAAAGAAGTAGTCTCGAAAGAATTGGGTACACAAGAAGCTATGCAGGAAGATTTACAAGCGGCTACGCATGTGGAATCAACTAAAGAAGTATCGAAGCAAGCTGCTAATGCTACACCTGCTAAAAGCGCTGCAAAAACGAAAAATGGTAAAGTGGAAAATCGTTCCATACGTGTTCAATTAGAAAAAATTGAAAGATTAATGAACATGTTTGAAGAAAGTGTAATTGAGCGTGGTCGTATAGATGAATTGGCACAAGCAATTCAAAACAAGGAATTAATTGAGCATTTAAATCGATTAGGCGATATTTCAAAAGATATTCAAAATGTACTACTAAACATGCGTATGGTACCGATAGAAACTGTGTTCAATCGTTTCCCGCGTATGGTACGTATGTTAGCGAAAGATTTAGGGAAGAAAATCGATTTACAAATTACAGGTGAAGACACCGAAGTTGATAAAATTGTTATTGATGAAATCGGTGATCCACTCGTCCATTTAATTCGTAATGCAATTGATCACGGTGTTGAAACTGTTGAACAACGTCGTGATGCAGGAAAAAATGAGACAGGTACGATTAAATTAGAAGCGTTTCATAGTGGAAATCATGTCGTTATTCAAATTACGGATGATGGAAATGGAATTCATAAAGGGAAAGTATTAGAAAAAGCGATTAAAAATGGTGTTGTAACAGAATCTGAGGCAAATAAATTAACGGACCGTGAAGTATTTGATTTGATCTTCCAACCAGGATTTAGTACAGCTGAAGTTGTATCCGACCTTTCTGGGCGTGGCGTTGGATTAGATGTAGTGAAACATACAATCCATAGTTTAGGTGGACATTTAATTATTGATTCTGAAGAAGGAAAAGGTAGTACATTTAGAATTGAACTGCCATTAACGTTGTCCATTATTCAATCTATGCTTGTTCAAACGAATGATAAACGTTATGCTTTCCCTCTTGGTAATATTGTTGAAGCAATTCGGATTAAGAGAGAAGACATCCAATCCTTACAAGGAAAAGATGTGTTAAATTACCGTAATCAAATTATTGAAGTGAAGCATTTAAGTACTGTATTTGGTGAGAAAACAGTAGATGAGGCGTTTGCGTCATATGATGGTCAAATGGTTCCTGTGTTAATTGTTCGTAATACACATCGCAGCTATGGACTTATTGTAAACACAATTATCGGTCAAAGAGAAATAGTCCTAAAGTCATTAGGTGACTTCTTTGCAGAGAGTTCGAATTATTTCTCTGGTGCGACAATTCTCGGTGATGGACGAGTGGTCCTCATTTTAAACCCAGAAGGTTTATAATAGGAATGAAGGAAAGCTCCCCACTTGTATACAATTGGGGAGCTTTTTGGCTAATCGTTACGAATCTAAAAATGGGAATAAATACATATTAACGTTTTATATAATAAGTTTGTTAAAATGAAATGAGAGTTTATATCATTTGATAGAAAAACAGAAATGAGGAGGCAGAGAAAATGCCTGAGCAACACACAAAAGGGGATACGAGCACAATTGTGCTAGAAAAAGAAAATGAGCATTTAACGCCTCAAGAATGCGATATTCTTGGCGAAATTGCAAATATATCATTTGGTTCAGCTTCGACTGTATTATCAACAATCTTAAATAGGCAAGTAAGTATTACTGCTCCTCGCATAGAATTGGTAGATTTATATGATTCAAGCGACGTCGAAGTTCCACACGTTGTATTAAACATTCATTTTACAAAAGGATTAGATATGGAAAACCTTCTTGTCCTTAAGCAAGATGTTGCATTATCCATTGCTGATTTAATGATGATGGGGACAGGTGAAGTGGAAGACGGAAAAGAACTTGGTGAATTAGAGCTAAGTGCTGTACAAGAAGCGATGAATCAAATGATGGGGTTCGCAGCTACATCTATGTCTGAATTCTTCCAAGATACAGTAGATATGTCTCCGCCGACAATTAAAGTTGTAAAGTTATCAGAAGAAATGGAGAAAATCTCTGAAATCGATGGGAATCAAACGATTGTTAAAGTATCGTTTGATTTAAAGATAGATAATCTTGTAAACTCTAAACTTGTGCAAATTGTTTCAGTTGAACATGCGAAACGAATGGTAAATAAATTAATGCAATTATCTGGTGGAGTAGAAGGAAAAGATGAGCCAGCAGAAGTAGTGGAAACGGAGATTGTAGAAGAACAAGTTGAAAAAGAGCATTTAACACAAGAAGAGAAAGATGTCCTTGGTGAAATTGCAAATATTTCAATTGGTTCAGCTTCAACAGTATTGTCAACACTATTAAATCAGCCAGTTACAATTAGTACGCCCAATGTAGAATCAATCAATGTTCGTCATTATGACGGAGTACCAGTTCCGTTTGTTATTTTAAATGTTGATTTTGTTGAAGGGCTAAAGAATGAGAATGTATTTGTATTTACGAAAGATGTCGCTTTAACAATGGTAGATTTAATGATGATGGGAACAGGGGAAGTTGATCCAGAGAAGGAGCTTAGTGAATTAGAACTGAGCGGCATTAAAGAAATCATGAACCAAATGATGGGGCATGCTGCGACGGCGATGTCAGAAATGTTTCAAGAAAAAATGGACATGACACCACCAAATGTTAAATTCGTAACGTTAAAAGAAGAAATGGAATATTTGGGAGAGTCAATGAAAGTGGACGAACTCGTCCAAATTACGTTCAACCTTGAAATTGGTGACCTGCTTCAATCGAAAATGTATCAAATTTTACCGATTTCAGAAGCGAAAGAAATGGTAAGAAGACTTCTATATCCAATGATGGAAGAGGAAGAAGAGATTGTTACGGAAGAAATTGAAGAAGAAAAAATTGTAGAACCTGTTGTGCAACCTATTGAATTTAAAGAAGTAAAACAAATGGAACCAGTATACATGGATACATCCATCTTACAAAATGTAGAAATGAATGTGAAATTTGTATTTGGAAGCACAGTGAAAACAATTCAAGATATTTTAAGTTTACAAGAGAATGAAGCGGTTGTACTGGATGAGGATATTGACGAGCCAATTCGTATTTATGTAAATGATGTATTGGTGGCGTATGGTGAACTTGTAAATGTAGATGGATTTTTTGGAGTAAAAGTGACGAAATCGCTATAAGTCGTTGAAATAGGAGTTTGAGCTAGTAGATGAAAAACGTAAAGTTTTTTCTAATGAGCTGGTTATTCATACATATGTATTTGTTCTTCCCTCTGCAAAGTCAGGCGGAAGAACAAATTGAGCCAGATCAAAAACTAAATGAAATGAATGTACAAGAAGAAAACAAAGAAGTTCAAGAGCAGCCAGAGCAAGTGGAATTGAATCAAGGTAAAGAGGAACAACAAGAAGTAGCAAATGAACAAGAGGTCGAAAAAAAGATAGAGACGGATCAAGGGGTTATTACAGTAAATAAGTCGGAATTAAAAGTTGGCGAAGAAGTGCGGGTTATTGTAGAGCCGAAAGAGCAAAATGTTCAAAGTATAAAAGGTATTTTGCGCTTGCCAAAAAACGGCGATCAGTATGAACAAGAAAGAATGCTATCGTTTAAGTATGAAGAGGAAACAAAGCGATGGATTGCTAACTACAAGGTCGAAACTTTTGATTTGCAAGGTGATTGGAATCTTCAGCTCATTCAAAGTTCTAAAGAAACTGAGAAAGAGGAGCTTATAGAAAATGAAGTGAAAGTCCCATTTATTCGTATAAATAATGACACGCCAACAATAGATAAAGAACTGCCGAAGTTGCATAAAGTTACTGTTGACGAGGCGAAAGAGAAGCTAATTGAACGGAAACAAGGCGATTCTATACGTGTGCGAGTGAAGGCGACAGACGTAGAATCAGTTGTGAAAGAGGTTCGTGTTACATTAAAAGGGAAAGAAAATAAAGAGATTACATTTTTATTAGATTACAATAAGCGCGACATGGATTGGCAAAAAGTATTTGAAATAACGGATGCGTTGCCAATCGGGACATACGAAATACTTGTAGAGATAGTGGATGCGGCCGGCAATAAACTGGTTGAGGAAAGTGAGTATATCGTTTCTATTTTGGAGCAAAAACCAGAAGAGAATAAAAAGATAGAAGAACGAGAGAATGAAGATAAATTAGAAGTTAAGGAAGAACCTGAGAAGCAGGAAGACTCGAAAGTAGAAATCCCGCTTCCAGAAGAAAAACTGCCAGTTGTTCAAATTCCGAAAAAAGAAGAGAAAGTAAACGATCTTATAAAAGAACCATTGAAAGAGAAAGAAAAAATTACTTATGTTATAAAAGAGCCTCTCACAGACAACAAGGAAGTAAATAAAGCGAAGGCTCAAAAAGATAAAGATAATAACAATCAAGTCATTTCGAAAAAGAAAGAGAAAAAAGAAGAGCCAGAAGATAAGAAAGAAGCAAAAAGTGAACAGGGAATACAAGCTTCTAATGTATTTGCTATCATGTCAGGTTTATTCGTATTGTTTTTAGTTTTAAAAAGTAATAAAGAATGGGGCTAATTATTTCATAGTAATGGAGGCGCTTAGATGGAGATTAAACGTACGACAATTGAAAATAAGACGCTACAACCATTAAAACAGCCTGCAGCTATTTCGGAACATGAAATCCAGAAAGAACGAAAGCATAGTAATCTAGTGTTTACTGGACAGTCTAAGATTATTTCGAGAAATAATGAAATAGGGATTTTACTTGCGAGTTTAGGTGATGGAAAGGTTATGAAGGAAATGCTTTCTAAAGAGATGGATACAGTGTTACAACTCTTTAAAAAGTTGCATACGTTATCTGGAGAAGGGAAGCAAACAGAAAAAGTATTTGAACAAGTAATGAGAAGTTTACTAGGGCTTGTTAAGCAGGCGCATATAAAAGAACTTCCTTTGTTAGATGGAACGTATGATTTCGCAGAAGTACAACTATCATTTGGTAGAAAGGTACATATTCCGTTATTAGATGTAAGTGCACTCATTTCTAGAGTGGAAAGTGATTCTTCAGAAGGAAATATAAATTTAATGGTAACGGTTATTACTGCTTACATAACGAAATTGTCTAACGAAACTATTTTAATTAGCGTTACAGATCGCACTGCTAAAGAGCGGGATGTAAGTGTATGGAGAGCGCTCGCAGAAATGAATATGACACAATTATCACAGGCCCTGAAACAAACGATGCAAGAACATAAATGGTCTATGACATTTCTTTTTCTCTTTGTATGGATTGTTGCTATTATTTTAATTCGAGTTATATAAAAAGGTCGTCACTTTACATTGTGACGACCTCTTTTATATTTTTTCGTAAAAGAATGTATCAAAGCGCTGAAGATTGTATCGTTCAGGTGTTAAAATTTGTTCAGTACTACCAACAAATAATACGCCGCCTTTTCGTAAAGCGCGACTAAATTTTTCATAAAGTTTTATTCTTGCTTCTTCTGTAAAGTAAATCATTACATTACGACAAATGATTAAGTCGTAATTTGTATCGAACGACTGCATTAACAGGTCGTGTTGTTTGAACGTGACGTTTTGCTTAATATTTTGATGTAATGAATATATATCATTCTCTTTTGTGAAATGACGCTCTTTCAAATCGATAGGTAATTCTTTTAAAGAACGTTCTGTATATTGACCACGTTTTGCAGTTTCTAAAATGTGAAAATCAAGATCTGTTGCTTGGATTTCAAAACGAAATGGAGCTAAATGTTTCGATAAAATTAAAGAGAGTGTATATGGTTCCTCACCAGCAGCGCAAGCGGCACTCCATACTTTTAATTTTCCGTTATTTTGTTCGAGTAATTTTGGTAGTGCTTTCGTTTCTAACGTTTGCCACCGTTCTTTATTTCTAAAAAACTCTGAAACGTTAATTGTAATATAATCAATAAAACTTAAAAATAAATTTTGATCGGTACGTAAATTGCTTAAAAAACTAGTGTAGTTCCCAAAGCCCTTTCTCGAAATAAAAGCATCGATTCTACGACGCATTCTATCTTGTTTATATGAAGCGATATCCATATTGAATTGTTGTTTAAAACTCGCGATAAAATGATCGTAATCTTGTTCAATTATCATATTTATAATAGGCACAATAACGATATTGTGCCTCCCCCTTTACATCATACGGATTTTTTGTTCAAAGTTTTTTTTCATCTGTTTTTCATGTAAACCTGGTAAATCATAAATAACAGCATCCATTCCTGCTTCTTTTGCAACGTCAACGGGAATGACAGATGTATGCTTGTCCCCATTATAAAAACAGAGAACTAAATCGGTATCTTCGATTATTTGTTTTACAAAAAACATATAATCCGATCGGTAAATGGAGTCGGAAGGATGATCAAAAGTAACATACTCGGCTCCATGTCTTTTTAAGTAATCAACGACCTCTTGAAATTCATCTGTTAATGCTTGTAACGGCTGTAGCGTGTAAAGGCATAAATTTTGAGCGAGTCTTTCGTTTTCGATGAAAAAACGAAGAATCTCATTTTCGATAGATTTATAACATAATATGTAAATTTTATGTTTGTGAGCATAGTCAGTTAAAAATTTTTTTATTTCTTCTTGATCTAATGCTGTTAATTGATTTGAACCACAAAGAAAAATATTCATAGATTTGTGCCACCTCATGCTAAATTGTAACATATCTTTTATAAAAAATAACTGCAAAATATTAGTGTTCAGAGTATAATTATAAATAACTGGATTTTACGATTAAGTTTAGGAAGAAATAAAAAAATAAATAGGTGATATATATGCTGCGTTCGATCTCGCATAATCCAATTTTATCGCATATACCGCCTGCTACTCAAATGCCGAAAGAAGCAAATGTCAGGACAGGACTTGCATTTTCGGATAATTTGCATGCAGATCCGAAAAAAGATAAATTGTTAGAACAAATGGAAGCATTTGTCGATAACATTGGAGAAATTAAAGAGAAAATTGAAATGGAATTAACGCTTGATAATGTAATGGAATACAAAAATACAGTAAAATCATTTTTGAATTTTTACGTAGATAATGTATTGCAATATAAAGATGTCATGTCTCGTCATCCGCGTTACGGATATTCACAGAAAATGACGATTGTGAAACAAGCGGAAATGGGATTAAATGAGTTAGAAGATGTTATGAATTTAATTAATACGAAAACGGGACATTTAGAAATGTTAAATCAAATTGGAGAAATCCACGGTTTAATTGTAAATTTAGTCTTATAAAAGGGAAGGAAGCTATATGTACATACAATTATATGAAAAGCTCGTTATTATTCAAAAAGCATATGAAAACATTCAAGCGCTTGGAGAACAAATATATGAGAATTTAAAACATAAAAATGTAAATGCAGTTCAAAAGTTACAAGTAGAGCAATTGCAGTACATTGATGGTTTAAAAAAGTTATCAAGTTCATTTGAAGAAATGGTTGTTCAGTTTTGTAAAGAACAGGGCGTGGAATCATTTCGCGTAAGTGCGTTATTTTCGTATTTTTCTCATGAAGAAATTGAAAAAATGGAAGAATTACAAAAAAATGTAGCTGAATTAGAAGAGAATGTAAAAATGATTCTTTTGAAAAATCAATATTACTTAAACGTACTATTAAAAACTACAGAAAGTATTGTGGATTCCGTTTCTGAATATAATTTAGAGCGAAACAATAATTCACAAATCTTTATGAACGAACTATTGTAAAGGGGAAGTGAAACATTATGAGACTATCTGATTATAATACGCCGTTATCGGGTTTGTTAGCGGCACAAATGGGATTACAAACGACGAAACAAAATTTATCTAACATTCATACGCCTGGTTATGTGCGTCAAATGGTGAATTACGGATCGGCTGGAGCAAGTCATGGCTATTCACCAGAACAAAAAATAGGTTATGGTGTACAAACGTTAGGTGTTGACCGTATTACAGATGAAGTGAAGACGAAACAGTTTAACGATCAATTATCTCAACTCTCTTACTATAACTATATGAATTCGACTTTATCACGTGTAGAATCTATGGTTGGAACGACAGGAAAGAATTCATTATCTAGTTTAATGGATGGCTTCTTTAATGCCTTTCGTGAAGTTGCAAAAAATCCAGAACAACCAAATTACTACGATACATTAATTTCTGAAACTGGGAAGTTTACAAGTCAAGTAAATCGTCTGGCGAAAAGCTTAGATACAGCAGCAGCACAAACGACAGAAGATATTGAAGCGCATGTCAATGAATTTAATCGTCTTGCTGGCAGCTTAGCGGAAGCGAATAAAAAAATTGGACAAGCAGGTACACAAGTGCCAAATCAACTTTTGGATGAACGTGATCGTATCATTACAGAAATGTCTAAGTATGCAAATATAGAAGTGTCTTATGAATCTATGAATCCTAATATCGCGAGTGTTAGAATGAATGGTGTTTTAACAGTAAATGGACAAGATACATATCCACTTCAATTAAATAAAGAAAAAGAACCAATGACTGCTGAAATTTACGGTTCGGAAATTCCTTTAACTAGTGGAGCAATCCAATCAGCGATCGATACGAAAGCGAAGATTGCTAGTTATAAGAAAAACCTTGAAGAATTAATGAGCTCTGTAAAGAATGAAGTGAACACAGTAATGGGAAAAGAGTTCTTCGTTGGAGATCAAGCGAAAGATATGAAATTAAACCCTGAATTTGCAAAAGATGTTTCGAAAATGAAAATATCAGCTGAAACAGCAAATAAACTAGCAGCAATTACAGATGGAAATTATAAAGAAAGTCTTTCTTATAAACAAGCATTAGACCAATTCGTAGTTGGTGTTGCATCTGATAAAAGTGCAGTGAATGCTTATCAAAAAATTCATGGGGATTTATTAGAGGGGATTCAGCAAGAAAAGATGGGTGTTGAAGGCGTTAATATGGAAGAGGAAATGGTTAATTTAATGGCCTTTCAAAAATATTTCGTCGCAAACTCTAAAGCAATTACTACGATGAATGAAGTGTTTGATAGTCTATTTTCGATTATTCGATAAGTGATAGTAATTGATTGGAAATATATAAGGAGGAGATAGAAATGAGAGTATCTACATTTCAAAATGCAAGCTGGGCAAAGAATCAGTTAATGGATTTGAATGTGCAACAACAATACCATCGAAATCAAGTAACTTCAGGGAAGAAAAACCTTCTTATGAGTGAAGATCCACTTGCGGCAAGTAAATCATTTGCAATTCAACATTCATTGGCGAATATGGAGCAAATGCAAAAAGATATAACGGATTCCAAAAACGTGTTAACACAAACTGAAAATACTTTACAAAGCTTGTTGAAGTCTTTAACAAGAGCAGACCAATTAACAGTACAAGCATTAAACGGGACAAATAGTGAAAAAGAATTGCAGGCTATGGGTGTAGAGATTGATCAAATTTTAAAGCAAGTCGTATATTTAGCGAATACGAAAGAACAAGGTCGTTATATTTTCGGTGGTGATAGTGCAGAGAATCCACCGTTTACAGAAGATGGTACGTATCAAGGTGGAAAAAATGATGTGAACTGGCAACTAAATGACGGTTATGAATTCAAAGCGTTCCGGAACGGAGATGCATTATTATCCCCGGTTATAAAAACATTAAAACAGATGAGCGAAGCGATGCAAAACGGTGACCCAAAAGCGTTACAACCGTTATTAGAAGAAAATAAGCAAAACTTAGATGGCATCATTAATCGCACAACTGAAGTTGGCTCAACAATGAACACAATGGAGACGTTTAAAACAATTTTAAGCGAGCAAAATTTAGCACTTCAAGAAAACCGTAAAGAAATTGAGGATGTTGATTTAGCGGTAGCAATTTCTGATTTAGCTTATATAAACGCGACGTATGAAGCAACACTTAAGGCAGTTAGTACGATGAGTAAAACGAGTATTTTAGATTATATGTAAACAATAAGGAGTGAAAAATATGGCAGGAACAATATCTGATTATGGTGGCAGACAACAAATATGGAATTTAGGAAATAACATAATAGATACAAAGAAGTTAGTCGATTTAGAGTTACAAGCATTGGAAATGAAAAAATCACCCTATACTACACAAAAACAAACATTAACAAATGAAAAAAATGTGTATGCAAGCATGAAAAAAGAATTTGCAAATCTTGTACAAGTGTTCAAAGATCTATACGCATTTAAAGGTGATGAAAAGAAAACAACTCTATCCAAAGATGGTTTTATGAAAGCACAAGCTGACGCTGCTGCAATTCCTGGAACATACACAATTACAGTAGAACGAGTAGCTGAAAGACATCAAGTAACTACAGCTCCACTTACTCCTTCAAAAACTCCTGAAGGTATGGAGCAACAATTTAGTTTAGATTTAAAACTCGGAGTAGATGATGTATTTCAGATAAATGGAAAAGAAGTTAAAATCTCAAAAGATATGACGTATAAAGATCTTGTCAATAAGATAAATAATGGGAATTACGGTGCATCAGTATATACTTTAGGGGATCAACTATTTTTCACATCGACTACTGCAGGAGAAGCTGGAGAGCTAAAATTAACTGATGGCGCCAATGATTTTTTACAAAATATAGGGCTAGTTACTTCTGCGAAAAATACGGATGGAACGAATGTTGTTGCACATCAAGTGACAGGAGCAATAAATGCTGAGTATACAATAAATGGAATAAAAGGAACTAGTAAAACAAATAAGATTGATACAATTCCAGGATTAACTATTAATTTAGAAAAGGAAACTACAGAGCCAATAAAATTAACTATTGAAGATTCTGATATAAAAAATTCGATAGACTTAATAAAAAAAATGAAAGACGAGTATAATAAGGCTGTTAAAAGTTTGGATTTATTTGCTGGAGAAAATGGAGTAATGCAAGGGAATAATGTGTCATTTGCTATTAATAATGCAATGACAAGTATTTTTAACTTTTCCCAAGATGATAAGTATTTATTTTCTTTTGGAATTCAAATTGATAAAAAAGGTAATATGACTCTTGATGAAGAAAAATTGAAAACAGCTTTTAAAGAGAATCCGGAATCTACGAAACAATTTTTCTTCGGCTTGAATGGCTTAGGTCATAATACAGAGAAAAAGTTAGACGGGATATTTGGAGATGAAGGAATTATTGGGAAACGTTCTAAAAGTATTGAAAAGCAAGTAACTGATTTAGAGAGAAAAATTCAAGATATTGATACAGTTAATAAGGAAAAACAAAAAACAATTATTGATAAATATGCAAAATTAGAAAGTCAGTTAGCATTGCTTGATAGTCAGTTGAAGACAATTCAAGCAATGACAAAAACAAAAAGTGATGACTAATGAAAGCTGAGGAAGTGATTGTATGCAAGCATGGCAACGTTATATGCAAAATGATATTATGACGAGTAATCCGATTAAAAATACAATATTTATTTATGAAAAATGTATTATCGAGTTTCGTAAATTGGAAGAGCTTTTAAATACATTCAAAATTCAAGATGGTGATGAACTTCTTGAAAAGTTAGAACGTATTTTTGAAGAATTAAAACTTCAATTAAATCCTGAGATTACGAAAGATTTATATGATAGTCTTTACGGTTTATACGATTGGATTAGCATTCAAATTCAAACGATGAAAGTAACACGTGAAGCCAAAGACATTGATACGATTGTGAAAGTGTTACAAGATTTAATAGACGGTTACCGCGGAGCACTTGAAAATGAACAATGATATTTATCGGACGTTTGTCGGCTGTTTTAATGAAATCGGTGAATTACAAGTTTCAGATGAAGAGTTTGCTGAGAAGAGTGAAATGTTAAATCGTTGGATGATGACACTAGATGAAGAAACGCGTGCGCAAGTTGCAGCAGAAGTAAGTCCATTCATTATTAAGGCGGCGCAGCATATTCGAGATAAGCAAAAGATTTTGGAAGAAATGATTATGACAAATGATGGGCGTATGAAAGCTAATTCATTTTACGGTAAATTTTAGTGATAGAGTTTAGAAACGGGTTCCCTTTTTAAGAGGGGATCCATTCCTTTGTTTAAATAAAGACTTCCGCTGATTGAGGTTTCATTTTATGACTGTAATGAAAAAAAGTAGTAATTTAAATAATATGAAAATGAACTTGAGTTTGTAGATTATATATTGAAATGTTTCATAGATTATTGGTTGTATACAGTTTTTTTTGTATTCTTTTTTATATTTTTATATTTTTATAAAGACAACAATGGAAAAATGGAATAAAATATGTAAGGGTACATGATTGTTAATATTTTAATAAATACATATAAGAAAATAAATAATGAAGTGAAACTTCCATCAGTGGATCATGAAGTTAAAAAAGAAAGGGTGTGGAATATGCCAGATTTAGTGAGTGATGTAGGCCATTATATGAATTATTTAGTGACGAAACGAAATACTGTTTCTAGTAATATTGCAAATGCGAATACACCCGGCTATAAAGCACAAGATGTAACATTTGCTGAGCAAATGAATAAAAGTAGTGCATTATATAAAAACAATGCTGCGGACTTAAAGAGCAATCCAGATTTATATCAAACGAATGAAATGCACTTACCGACAGTGAATGCGAAAAATACATATGTAAAGATGCAAACAAAATCAATGCAAACGAATAAAGATGGAAATAGTGTGGATGTAACGACAGAAATGCTAGATTTAATGAAAGCAAATCAGTTATACGGTATTTCAATTAACGCGATTAATACACAATATGCAATTAACCAAGCGGCACGCGGACGTTAATAGTAGAAGGAGAGACAACGATGTTTCAGGCAATTAATGCAAGTGGCTCAGGGCTAACGACAGCGAGAAAGTGGATGGAAGTTACTTCTAACAATATTGTAAATGCAAATACAACGGCTGCTCCAGGGACGGATTTATATGAGCGTCGTAGTGTAGTGCTAGAATCAAACAATAGTTTTGCAAATATGTTAGATGGGTCTCCTACAAATGGAGTAAAAATAAAAAGTATTGAAGCAGATAAAACTGAAAACTTAGTGTATGATCCAACACATCCGCATGCAAATGAAGAAGGATATGTACGCTATCCAAATATTGATGTGACTGCTGAAATGACGAATGTAATGGTTGCCCAAAAAATGTACGAAGCGAATACAAGTGTATTAAATGCGAATAAAAAAATGCTTGATAAAGATTTAGAAATTGGCAGAGGATAAGGGGGAATATAGTAATATGAAAATCCAACCAATGTTAAATACGCAACCATTTGGAGCAATTCAGTCAATTGGTGCACCGAAAACGTCTCAAACATCTGTAGTTGAGGGGAAAAAGTTTATTGATTTATTGGAAGATATGAATCAAACGCAAAACAATGCGCAAACAGCAGTATACGATTTACTAACTAAAGGGGTAGGGGAAACGCATGACGTTTTAATTCAGCAGAAGAAGGCAGAGTCCCAAATGAAAACGGCTGCTCTCGTACGTGATAATCTTATCGAAAATTATAAGTCACTAATTAATATGCAAATTTAGGAAAGTGGACGGGTGTGTTTAAATGGAAAAGATAAAAAATGTTATCCAATCATTAAAAACGTGGCATAAGTTAGTAATCGGTGCTGCGCTTTTAGCGATTGTAACAGGAGCACTTTTATACTTCACCTTGCCAGATAAATATGTTGTTGTATATCAAAATTTAAATGATACAGATAAGCAAGAGATTACAGCAGAATTATCGAAGTTAGGTGTCGATTATCAATTAGCAGCCGATGGTTCGATTCGTGTGCAAAAAAATGATGCTCCATGGGTTCGAAAAGAAATGAATGGGATGGGCTTACCGTTTAATTCTAAAAGCGGTGAGGAAATTTTATTAGAAAGCTCGCTCGGTTCAAGTGAGCAAGATAAAAAAATGAAGCAAATTGTCGGTACGAAAAAGCAATTGGAGCAAGATATCGTAAGAAACTTTGCGACAGTTGAAACGGCAAATGTTCAAATTACATTACCTGAAAAAGAGACAATTTTTGATGAAGAAAAAGCAAAAGGAACAGCGGCAATTACTGTAGGTGTGAAACGTGGCCAATTATTAACTGCAGATCAGGTTGCAGGTATACAGCAAATGATTAGTGCAGCAGTTCCAGGTGTAAAAGCAGAAGAAGTAAGTGTGATTGATAGCAAAAAAGGTATTATCTCAAAAGGAGCAGATGAAGCGCATTCTACTAGTTCCTCTTCTTATGAAAAAGAAGTAGAGATGCAGCAACAAATTGAAGGTAAATTAAAGCAAGATATTGATGCAACGTTAATGACGATGTTTAAACCGAATGAATATAAAGTGAATACGAAAGTGTCTGTAAACTATGATGAAGTTACACGCCAGTCAGAAAAATATGGTGATAAAGGTGTACTTCGTAGTAAACAAGAGCAAGAAGAAAGCTCTACTGCACAAGAAGGAGCAGAGACGAAACAAGGCGCTGGTATTACAGCGAACGGTGAAGTGCCAAATTACGGTACGAACAATAATCAAAATGGTAAAATCGTCTATGATAATAAAAATGGTAACAAAATTGAAAACTATGAAATAGATAAAACAGTTGAAACAATTAAGAAACACCCAGAATTAACGAAAACAAATGTTGTAGTATGGGTAGACAACGATACGTTAGTAAAACGAAAAATAGATATGACTACTTTCAAAGAAGCAATCGGCACAGCTGCTGGGCTTCAAGCTGATCCGAATGGAAACTTTACAAACGGTCAAGTTAACGTTGTAACTGTTCAGTTCGATCAGCCGAAAGAAGAGAAGAAGAAAGAGCCAGAAGAAAGTGGTATAAACTGGTGGTTATTCGGTGGAATTCCAGCTGGTTTATTAGCGATTGGTGGTCTAGTATGGTTCCTATTAGCAAGACGTAAGAGAAAGAAAGAAGAAGAGGAATATGAAGAATACTTAGCAGAAGAGGAAATTGCTGCAAGTAGTGAAAGTATTATGGAAATTCCTGAAGAAAAAATAGTACCAGAACCAAAACCTGAACCAGAAGGACCGACAGAACCGACGTTAGATGAACAAGTGCAGGATGCTACGAAAGAACATGTAGAAGGTACTGCAAAAGTAATTAAAAAATGGTTAAATGGACAGTAAGGGAGGAACAACGATGTTAGATGAAATCTCCTCCAAAGAAAAAGCTGCCATCCTTATTCGTACATTAGAAGAAGGGGTGGCAGCAAAAGTCATTGAATATATGACGGCTGAGGAAAAAGAAGTATTACTTCGTGAAATCGCGAAGTTTCGTGTATATAAACCGGAAACGTTAGAAAATGTACTAGGGGAGTTCTTATATGAATTAAATGTAAAAGAATTAAACCTAGTGACTCCAGATAAAGAATATATTCGTCGCATATTTAAAAATATGCCAGAAGACGAACTAGAAAAATTATTGGAAGATCTTTGGTATAACAAAGATAATCCGTTTGAATTCTTAAATTCACTTGCAGATTTAGAACCGCTTCTTACTGTACTTAATGATGAGTCGCCACAAACGATTGCGATTATCGCTTCTTATATTAAACCGCAGCTTGCTTCTCAATTAATTGAGAGATTACCAGATCATAAGCGAGTAGAAACGGTAATGGGGATTGCGAAGCTAGAGCAAGTTGATGGTGAATTAATAAATCAAATTGGTGATTTATTAAAATCAAAATTAAATAATATGGCATTTAATGCAATTAATAAAACGGATGGCTTGAAAACAATAGTAAACATTTTAAATAATGTTTCACGAGGTGTTGAAAAAACAGTCTTTCAAAAGCTGGATGAAATGGATTATGAGTTATCTGAGAAAATTAAAGAAAACATGTTTGTATTTGAAGACTTACTCGGACTTGAAGCTCTTGCACTTCGTCGTGTATTAGAAGAAATTACAGATAACGGTGTTATTGCGAAAGCACTTAAAATTGCAAAAGAAGAAATTAAAGAGAAATTATTTACATGTATGTCTTCAAACCGTAAAGAGATGATTCTAGAAGAATTAGATGGCTTAGGACCGCTTAAGATGACGGATGCTGAAAAGGCACAGCAAACGATTACAGGCACAGTTAAAAAGCTAGAGAAGGAAGGAAGAATTATCGTTCAAAGAGGTGAAGATGATGTCCTTATTTAAAAACAGAATTCCGAAGAATTCTGTTTCTTTTTCTGAAGAAACGTATGAATTACAATTTCCAAAGTCAGCCGCAGTTCATATAGAAGAGGAAGAATTACAAGTTGATCACGCAGAACTTCGCGCGCAACAAGAATCGTTACATATGGAAATGAATCAACTAAGGCAAGAACAACAAATGTTAGAACGAGAGCGTCAACAGCTATTGCAAGATAAAGAACAATTTCAAATGCATATTCATGAACAAATGGAACAGATGGAAGCAGCACGTATGCAGTTTCAAAAAGAACAACAAGAAACAGCATATGAATGGACAGAGTTATTATGGGATCAATCTTTTCAACTAGCAGAAAAAATTGTAAATCAAGCAGTAGATTCGCGCGTGCTCGATGTGTTACCTATTTTAACTGGTATCGTTCAAACGTTGCCTACTTCGTTTGAAAAATTAGTCATTACAGTACATCCAGAAACATTTGAACGTATTCAAGAAGAGAAGGAAAATACGAAAGAATATTGGCTACTACAATTAGTAGAATGGAAGTATGATTTCTCCTTGCAGTTCGGTGAATTTGTTCTGGAAGAAGAGAAAGAGTTCTTTGAATTTAAATTTGCACCTATATTTGCGAAACTTCGCCAGAAATGGGAAGAGGGGAAGTTATTTGAGGAGCAAAATGTATGAATAACAAGCTCATGAACGAACATAGTAAATGGAATACGTTTATTGAAACCCCGTTTTATACGAAAGTCGGTAAAGTTCATAGTGTACAAGAACAGTTTTTCGTAGCGAAAGGGCCAAAGGCGAAAATTGGAGATGTTTGTTTCGTTGGGGAACATAATGTTTTATGTGAAGTGATTGCGATTGAAAAAGAAAACAATATGCTACTTCCATTTGAGCAAACAGAAAAAGTATGTTATGGAGATTCAGTTACATTAGTTGCAGAAGATGTTGTCATACCTCGTGGGAATCATTTACTCGGAAAAGTGTTAAGCGCAAATGGAGAAGTGTTAAATGAAAACGCTGAAAACATTCCATTGCAAAAAATAAAGTTAGATGCTCCGCCTATTCATGCATTTGAACGGGAAGAGATTACCGATGTATTTGAAACGGGAATCAAATCTATTGATTCTATGCTAACAATTGGCATCGGTCAAAAGATTGGTATTTTTGCTGGATCAGGTGTTGGTAAATCTACTTTACTCGGAATGATTGCAAAAAATGCAAAAGCTGATATAAACGTTATTAGTTTAGTAGGAGAGCGTGGCCGGGAAGTAAAAGACTTTATTCGAAAAGAATTAGGCGAGGAAGGTATGAAGAAAAGCGTCGTTGTCGTAGCAACGTCAGATGAAAGTCACCTTATGCAACTTCGCGCAGCTAAGCTTGCAACATCTATCGCTGAATACTTCCGAGACCAAGGTAATAACGTACTTCTTATGATGGACTCTGTTACTCGTTTTGCTGACGCGCGTAGAAGTGTTGATATTGCCGTTAAAGAGTTGCCGATCGGTGGTAAAACACTCTTAATGGAAAGCTATATGAAGAAGCTGTTAGAGCGCTCTGGGAAAACACAAAAGGGATCCATAACAGGTATTTATACCGTACTCGTCGATGGAGACGATTTAAACGGCCCTGTACCAGATTTAGCGCGTGGTATTTTAGATGGACATATTGTATTAAAACGTGAGCTTGCAACACTTAGTCATTACCCTGCTATTTCAGTGCTAGACTCAGTGAGTAGGATTATGGAAGAAATCGTTTCGCCAACTCATTGGCAACTTGCAAATGAAATGAGAAAAATCTTATCTGTTTATAAAGAAAATGAATTGTATTTTAAATTAGGGACGATTCAAGAAAATGCAGAAAATGCTTATATTTTTGAATGTAAAAACAAAGTAGAAGGTATAAATACGTTTTTAAAACAAGGTCGATCTGATAGTTTCCAATTTGATGATATTGTTGAAGCGATGCACCATACAGTATAAGACCTCTGCCCAAGAGGTCTTATTTTTTTGTTTTTTAATATTTCACAGATTTTTTTGGAAAAAAACTATATAATAGAAAAAGAGAACGTTATAATAGGAAGGGGCTATGAAAACAGGTGGATAAGCAGCAGTACGACACGATAAAATTGCAAATAAATCAAGAAAAAGAACAGATTTTGAAAGAAGTGTATGAATTAACAGCTGAAAAAAGAAAAATAGAACAAAAAAAAGAATATGATTTATATGTTGTGAAATCGCGTAGTAAAGTCGTACAAACTGGGCAGCGTATAATGGCTGGCATGCTTTCGTCACATACGTTTTCACCTGAAAGAATAGAAGAATGGAATCGGAAAATTAAAAAAACGGAAGATTTTATTCGAAAAAATGAAAGCCTTTTAGAACAAGTAAAAGAAAAAGAACGTGTCATTGATGAGATGTATCAAGAAGGTTGTAGAAAGCTGGCTAAAGTACGAGAAAAGCAGGAAGAAAAAATGCTTCTTGATTTGAAAATGTGTATGAATGGATGAGGTGAATATAGTGATACAGTCTGTATTACCGGTGCAACAAAGTTTACCTCCGCAAAAAGAAAAAGGGCTAGAAGTACAATCAAAAAGTGAAGATTCTTCATTCGATCGTACGATGAGAATGGAAAATAAAAAGCAGCCGAAAACGGAGAAAATGAAACGAGAAGAAGCACCAAAAGAAGAAAAAAAAGAATATATTCTTTCTAAACAATCAGTAACGAAAGAAGAGCCAATTGTAAAGAAAGAAGAAAAAAAAGAGACAGAACAGTTGTTATTAGCTGTATCTGAGCAAATGGTTGCAATTGAGCAATTACGTGTGCAACCGGAATTGTTATATCAATACATACAAAAAATACAAGAGCTATATAAAGAATATGGGAATATAAAACTTAACGAATTACCCGCCAATGAATTACAACAGTTGCAAGAGCTTCTTTCAAATATGAATATCAAAAATGCTATATGTTTAGAAGATACAATGCAAATGGTATTAGACAAAATGAAGATGCCGGAGCAAACGATGCAAGCATTAAAAATTATAGAAACAGAAACTTGTAATATTGCAAAGAAACAAGAAGATTCCAAAGGCTTAGATGTAGATCTTCCAAAAGCTGAGGGCGATGATGTAAAGATAGAGTTGCCTGAAGGTGATGTGTTAAACGATTCGAGTTCAACGGGTGCGGAGTTACTAAATAAAGCAACGGGTACGGATCAAATAGGAAAATCAAATAGTGGCGCTGAGAAAGTTACGTTACCTGACTTAGGAAAGAAAATGGAAGCACAAGTAGAAGCGTTGCAAAAATTTGTAGTGAAACAAGAGCGTGTTTTATTTCAGTTAAACCCAGAAAAACTTGGTACATTAACGGTGTTTATGAAAAAACATGGAGATCAAATTGATGTTCACGTAGAAATGGAAAAACACGATGCGAAAAAACGTGTTGAAATCATTTTTGATGAATTGAGATTGAAGTTAAAAGAAAAAGAAATCAATATTCAAATTAGCTATTCAGATAAAGATGAAAATCGAAAAGAACAGCGAGAACAAGAGCAAAGACAAAAACAAAAATTAGCAAGTACGAAACATGAAAAACAACATTCAAAAGAATTTGCGGGATTATTGGAGGAATAAAGTGTGCCAACATTTGGATTAAATACAACGAGTACAAATCATATTCCGTTACAAGCAGGAGCACAAACAAAAAACGCATCTGTTACTGGTGCACAGTCGACAGCTCAACAAGCAAACGGAGTATCAGCAAATACTCAAAAAACACCCGGTATTATGGATAAAGATGATTTCCTGAAACTTTTTTTAGCAAGCTTTCAACATCAAGACCCGTTTAATGCGATGGATATGAACCAAATGATGAACCAAACAGCACAGCTATCGCTTATGGAGCAAGTACAGAATATGACGAAAGCAGTAGATAAACTGCAATCAACGATGTATTCGACGGCTCTTGATGGAGGGATGAAGTTTTTAGGAAAGTACGTTAGAGGTGTAAGCAATAATGGAAAGCAAGTGACTGGTCAAGTGGAAACAGTTCGACTTGCTGAAAATAACGATGTGCAACTTATTGTTGATAATCAAATTGTCTCACTTCGTTTCATAGAAAGGGTTTCTGATAAACCGATAACAGAAACTAATCCGGAAGATGAGAAGAAAGATGATATAGAAAAAAATGAAGAGGTTAAGCAAGATTAATAAAAGGAGTGTACAAAGGTTATGATTAAAGCGTTATATACAAGTATTACAGGGATGAATGCAGCACAAAATGCATTAAGTGTTACTTCAAATAATATTGCAAATGCACAAACAGTTGGATATAAAAAGCAAAAAGCTATTTTTGATGATTTGCTATATAATAATACGGTTGGTTCACGTGGTGATGGTGCTTATGCTGGTACGAATCCAAAGAGTATTGGTAACGGTGTAAAGTTCAGTGGGACATCTACAGATTTTAGTGATGGCTCTATTACTTTAACTAGTGATAAGATGGAGACAGCGATAGAAGGAAACGGTTTGTTTTTAGTTGGTGATCGTAATGCTGGAAATGTAGAGTATACGAGAAAAGGATCTTTTAGTGTATCGAAAGATAGCTATGTTACAAATACAGGTGGACAGTATGTACTAGGTTATGGTGTAAAAACAGGAACACAAGAAGTAGATTTTTCTTCACGACCAAGCCCAATTCATATTCCAATGGGATCAGCTGTTGGTGGGATTCAAACAGATAAAGCGACAATAGGCGGAAACCTTCCTAGAAACCAAAATGCATTATCCCACGAATTCACAGTTTTTGATGCGGAAGGGAACTCGTTAACGTTACGTGTAAATATTAAGCAAAAGACTGAATCAGAGACTGTAGATGGTAAAGTAGTTGAAAAGCCGAAGCAAGGTGAATATACATATTCAGTTTCTGTAAGAAATGATTCTAAAAACGAAAAAGAATTTAAGCCTATTGAAGGCATGCCGGACAACAAACCGCTTATATTTGATACATTGGGAAATTTAAAGCAAACAGATGAACCTGTACAAAAAGATCCAGTAACTGGTGAAATTACTAAAGGTGGAACTATTACAATTCCTTTTGGTGATGGTCTAACACTTGATTTAAGCGGATTAACAAATTATCCCACAGGGAAAACTATTTCTACAACAGAAGTAACGGGGCGTCCAGCTGCAATTGCAAATGACTACTCTATTTCTGACGGTGGTTTCGTTATGATGAAATATTCGGATGGTAGTATGAAAGTTGTAGGACAACTAGCTGTAGCTACATTCCCAAATTCAGGTGGATTAATGAAAACAGGGAATGGAAATTACGTTGCGACACCATCAGCGGGTATTCCAGGAATAGGTGTTGCTGGTGAGAATGGTGCAGGGAATGTACGAGGGTCAGCAAAAGAAAGTTCAAACGTAGACTTATCCGTAGAGTTTGTTGATTTAATGCTTTATCAACGTGGATTCCAAGGAAATGCGAAAGTAATTAAAGTTTCAGATGAAGTATTAAATGAAGTTGTAAACTTAATTCGATAATATATCATAAAGTAAAATTGTAATGTAGTAGAAAGGGTTTTTTATTCGTATGACGACAAGACAAGAGCGAATTTTACAATTGCCTTTTTTCGAAAAAAAACGTGAACTTGCAGAGCAAGTGTTAAAAATGGAACGAGAAGAGCATATATATTTACCTGATCAATTTGAAATTAAGCAAGTACCTGCATATTCATTTGGTGAAAAGCAAACAATTATTGGCCGTATTCATGAGTTTTATTTCATAAGTGTTGGTAACGAAGGAGAATGGAAGTATCAACTGTTCAAGGACGAGATGAAATGCCGTGAGTTTTTTATTACACTATCAGGAATAACGGATCAGCAGATTGCATTTTGGTTCAATAACATCGAGTTGTTGAAAAGCTCTTAAAAGCCCTCTTTTAGGTTTTGAGAGAGGATCTGGCGGTATGTGGTAGCGCGGTCAGTACCTATGAGGGTGCTCGACCGATGTGTAAGGACAGAGATATGGAGAGTTTACTAGAGGAGTTGAAGAAGCGGTAAGCGAAGTGTGGTGGCGCTTATTGTTTAATAGAGTCTCGACTGATGTAAGAACAAAGCTATGCATTGTTACTAGAGTAGTTTAAGAAGATGTAAATGAAGTGTAGTATGAATAATACCTGTGGTCTTAGCGTGTTAGATGGACTAATAAGTTTATTTGTGATGATAGATTTCTATAAAAGGAGAGGTGAGGAGGATGGCGCAAAATAAGTATCGCGTTACATTCATTTCGCCAAGTGAGGTTGAGCAGCGGACTGTAATGGCGGCGAGTAGTTTGCCGGATTTAATTCGTAAAGTAGAGAGTATTATTGCAGATCCAAACGGTTATTTTGTAAATGATAAAAAAAATAATTGTTATTTTAAAGTGATTAAAGATAATGTTACGTTTATTCAATATGAGTTACTATTTTCGGATAAGGAAATTCATATTGAAAAATTAAAACATATAGCACCAGCTATATTGAAACAATTATTTAAAAAAATAAATGATCCAGAATTATATGCCCTCGCGCTATTGGATGTTGATATAGCGACGAAAGAATATGTGTTAGAAGAAATGAATCCGGAGCTAAGAATCAGAGTAGAAACGGAACTTTCGAAAAAATGGGAAGCACTGCCGACAGAAATTGTGGGAGCGCAAGAAGTTTTATTAGAGGCAATTGCTTCATTTATACAAGATTAAGCGTCTTTTTAAATAAAGTGAAACTTTAATTAGTGGGGGATGTTCATGCCCCACTAATTATGAGGTGAACCAATCGGGCGTTTACGGGAATGTGATCTCCTACCTAACTTCTTTTCTCTAGCCAATTTTTGAGGTGGGGATTTTACTACCCGCAAATAGCGGGATAAATAAATCGTTCAACTATCTATATTTTTTATATAGGTAGTTGACTTTTTCGGTTTAATAAAGCTTAATAATTAGATATACGGAATTAATGGAAGGGGAGCGACACCTTTATGTCACAAGCACAAAGTATTTTATTAGAAAGTGGAACAAATGAATTAGAGATTGTCACATATACTGTTGGTGACAACCTATTTAGTATCAACGTAATGAAAGTACGTGAAATCATTAATCCATTCCCTGTTACAACTGTGCCAGAATCTCATCATGCAGTTGAAGGTGTTGTTCAAGTACGTGGTGAAATTTTACCTGTTATTAACTTAGCAACGGCTCTTAATTTAAAATCGACAAAGCCACTTGATCAAACGAAATTTATTATCTCAGAATTAAATCAAATGAAGGTTATTTTCCGCGTTGATGAAGTGCATCGTATTCAACGTATTTCGTGGGAACAAATTGATGAACCAGCTTCATTATCTATGGGATTAGAAGAAACGACATCTGGTATTGTAAAGCTAGATGGGCAAATCATTTTATTATTAGATTATGAGAAAATTGTATGCGAAATTAGTGGTACTGGTTATGATAATAAATCACTTGCAGGGTTAGAACAGAAAACAGATCGAGCTGAAAAAGTTATTTATATTGCAGAAGATTCAGCGATGCTTCGTCAAATATTAGAAGAAACATTATCATCAGCTGGATATACGAAAATGAATTTTTTCAGCAATGGTGCAGAAGCATTAGCACAAATTGAAAAGTTAGCGAAAGAGCAAGGTGAAAAAATGTTTGAACATATTCACCTGTTAATTACTGATATTGAAATGCCGAAAATGGACGGACATCATTTAACAAAAGTTGTTAAGGATAGTGAAGTAATGAATCGTTTACCGGTTATTATTTTCTCTTCATTAATTACAAATGAATTATTCCATAAAGGCGAAGCTGTAGGAGCAAATGCGCAAGTAAGTAAGCCAGATATTCAAGAGTTAATTGGTTTAGTTGATAAGTTAGTGCTTTAAAAGCTTTTATTGGCTGGAAGAGAGAATCTAGCGAGGTCAGTGCCTAATAGAGCCCTATACGATTAAGACCAGAGATATGGAGTAGTTTTAGGTCAGTAGAAGAATAGAGCCTTTAATTGAGGGTTTGAAGAACCGATATACAACTCTATTCTTTTAGTAGGGAAGGAGGGAACTAGCCATGTGTAAGTAGTACTGGCTAGTTCCTTTTTAGTATTCTATACTCTGTATAGGCGGAAAGATGGGACGTTTTGGAGTGTTTGTGGCTGTATGAATAGTCTCTACTTCGAGATTTTCAATTCGTTTAATAAATAAATAGCGGGCTTGTTTATTTAAAAATATAAGAGAGCGTATTTTTGGAATATGCTAGTAAGGTTGCGTAGTAACGCAAACTTTTTCGGTGAAAACATATCCGAAATACCATATAATATAATTAATATGTAATTATACATATTAATCAAAAGTAATTTTTCTATTTCTATACTTTCTATACATTTTTGTATGTTTAGTATTTGACAGATAATTTTGAAATGTTATAATATGGATATACAAAAATTGCTATTTTCTGAAATGACATGGGAGTCGGATGAGAATTGTGAAAGGATGAGGGGGGAGTGGCACAGATTATGTATCACCACACAGCAATCAATGTATTAAATCTTTTACAAAACATGTCAAATAATAAAATGAACGATGTGCAACTAGAAGAGGAATTAAAAAAAATAGAGAAACAATTCCGAGTAGAGTATGAAGAATTAGTTGATTTATATAATAGAATGGTATTATTTCAAATAGAAATAGAAAAACATGGCGGGATGCGGGTATATGAAAAATCAACAATTACATGGCTGAAGTCTGAGCTAGAGTTACTGTATGAAGTGTATCAATTTTCACAACGTCACGGTTTAAACATTATTAATATTTCAAAATACGTTAGTAAAAAAGAACTAAATCTTTTTCCAAAAACAGCAAGTCAATTACAAAATACGTATTACAAATTAAAAAAATGTGAAATACCGTTTGAAAATATTGAAAAACAAAAACCAGGACGAAAGCGAAAATATACGCCTGTAAAAGAACCGATTGTTGAAATGAAAAAAGAAAACAAACAAGAAGTAAGAAATGAAGTTCCAAATACAGAGAACGAAAAAAGCCTTGTAACAGTTATATCTGGTATTGTTGATAATTTTGAAACGATTAGCCAGTGTAGTGAAAGAAAAGAGCATGAACTACATCAGTTCATGGATGGGATCTATAAGCTTTCTAGCATGGCTGCAGAGCGTTCAAAAGGTGAAAGGAATGCTCGTGGTCTTGAAGGTGAGTTACATGTATTACGAGCTGAAAATGAAAGGCTCAAGCGAGAAAAGGAAGAGCTTGTTCATGATATAAAAGAAATGACGCATCATTTAATTCATTTCATTACGAGCTCTGATATTGATCAAATTCGCACATTGCCATTCTTCGTAAAAGAATGTAAACAAGATTTGCATAAATTAGGGTTATATAACGCACAAGACGGTAAAATGAAAATTATGGTTGATCGTAGTGGACAGGTTATGACTGTAACACAGTAATAAAATTTGGGTACAAAATAAAAGGGAGGTACATAGTTTATATGTATTTCCCTTTTGTTTTGTATGGAATCGTTCCGGGAAAAGGGGGAATATGTGAAAATGAAGCATTTAATTAAAAAAGAGATAAGGCTTCTTTCCGAGGTGAAGATATTCGAAAAGGAATGATTTTTAGGAAACGAAGAGTTTATATCAATCTAGGTATTTCATTTCTTCTTTGCTACATTTGATTACAGCGAAGTACCAGTTGTGAAAAAGTGTTAAGTAAAAGAA
The DNA here is from genome assembly GCF_024712505.1 of Bacillus sp. IBL03825. Classification (NCBI taxonomy): domain Bacteria; kingdom Bacillati; phylum Bacillota; class Bacilli; order Caryophanales; family Bacillaceae; genus Bacillus; species Bacillus sp. IBL03825. The sequence goes on from NZ_JAMXKE010000001.1 coordinate 1,655,763, forward strand.
GGTATATTAATTACAATTGGTGGTGTATCAGTAGAGAATGATAACTGTTTACCAGCTTAGATACATTAGTTCTCTTTAATATAGTTGCTATGTGGTTAGAAAGTGTCACAACAGTAACTTTATTAAAGAGAAAAAATATTATTGGTAAAATCTAGTATCCGCACCTGGATACTTAGTGAAAAATCACACGTGAAACGAAAAAGAACATTACTGGAGAAGATTTTCTAAAACCTATCCATGTAAAAGATTTATACGAGCAAAGCTAGATTATAATTAAGAGCAATTATTTCCCTATCCATCAAGGTTAGATGTTCTCTATCCATTGCAGGGTGGAATATATTTACTGGTATTGTACACTTTACCCACTAAATAAAAATCGATTATTGAGTACTATAGCTTAATCCATATAGATAATTTGTTCTGTTAATATTTGAAACTCGTTATCTATGCAAATCACGGTTTCTTTTTGAAGCGGTAACATTGGAAGGGTGAGCAACTAATTAAAAAATATTTATACCTGTATGAGCACAACTCGTAATTAAGATATTCTATAGACGAGTAGAAACAACATTTAGTTCTTTGTTAAAATTTTCAAGTTAGTATTCATTCGATATTGGGTTTCATATAAGGGGATTATGAGAATATATGAAAGTTGCTTGTATTTTTATTAGCCACTAGTTTGAAAATCAAATTTTAAGTGAAACAATTCTCAGAAATACTTTAAATGATAGTTAATTAAATTTTTTTATAAAAAAATTTAATTAACTATCTAGCATATTTTTAAAAAAAGTAGGATAATATAAATCGTTAATATATAGTATTGTAAAATAAAAATATAAAATTATTTTTATAAATAAAAAATAAGATTTGGGAGGCTATAACAATGAAAAATAAAAATACGAAATTTTTAACAGGTCTTGGTATGAGTTCAATATTATTGATGTCTGCTATTCACCCAACTGCTACAGCTTTTGCAGCAGTAGAGAAATCTGGTGATCTAAAAGCGACATATGTAAAAATAGAAAATAAAAAAACTGGTGATACAGATTCGATTCAAGTAAGTGAATTGGAAACAGGGGATAAAGTAAGAGTTTATAGTACAATCAAATCTACAGAGATATTAGCAGAGGGTACAGTAGAAGATCAGGGTAAATCTTTGACAATTTCTAAGAAGGATTTATTAGAAGCAAAAGGTGGAACAGTGTATGTCACTGTGACGAAAAAAGAAAAGGAAGAAAGTTCCCGAACAGCGATAAAATATACTGCGGAGCCAGTAACAAAAGCACCTGCTGTAAAAATGATAACAGTAGTGAATAATAAAGCAAGTGTAGAAGATGAAGTAAAAGTGGAAGGTGTAAAAAAAGGGGCTACAGTAAGAGTTTATGATGCTGCTAGTGGAGGGAAAGAGCTAGGCAAAGCAATTGTAAAGGGCGATTCTGAGCTAGAAATCGGTATAGTGAAAATCAAACAAATTGCAAAAAATGCAAAAACTACTGGAACAGTATATGTAAGTGTTGAAAATGAAGAAGAGTTAGAAAGTCCACGAACAGCAGTGAAGTATGATACGGAAGTATCAGCAGCGCCAGCAGCAAAAACAATCACAGTAGAAAACAAGAAAAAAGGTGCAGAAGATACAATTAAAGTAACAGATTTAACAGAAGGTGACATTGTAAAAGTATACAATGTAGCGAAAGATGGAGAAGTAAAAGCAACATCAGAAGCAGTAGCTGACGGTGGAAAAGAAGCAACAATTAAAGTGGAAGACTTATTAGAGTCAACAGGTGGAACAGTGTATGTAACTGTGACAAAACCAAACAAAGATGAAAGTAGCCGAACAGCAGTAAAATACACAACAGAGCCAGTAACAACGGCGCCAGCGGCGGATACAATCACAGTAGCAAATAATAAAAAAGCAGCAGAAGATACAATCAAAGTAACAGGTTTAGTTGCAGGTGATATCGTAACGGTATATGACGCAGCAACAAAAGGAAATGAATTAGCAACAGGAACGGTAGCAAAAGAGAAACAAGAAGTAGAAATTAAAAAAGCAGATCTTCTAAAAGCAACAGGTGGAACAGTGTATGTGAGCGTAAAAGGTGTAGATGGTTTAGAAAGCTCACGAACAGCAGTGAAGTATGATACGGAAGTATCAGCAGCGCCAGCAGCAAAAACAATCACAGTAGAAAACAAGAAAAAAGGTGCAGAAGATACAATTAAAGTAACAGATTTAACAGAAGGTGACATTGTAAAAGTATACAATGTAGCGAAAGATGGAGAAGTAAAAGCAACATCAGAAGCAGTAGCTGACGGTGGAAAAGAAGCAACAATTAAAGTGGAAGACTTATTAGAGTCAACAGGTGGAACAGTGTATGTAACTGTGACAAAACCAAACAAAGATGAAAGTAGCCGAACAGCAGTAAAATACACAACAGAGCCAGTAACAACGGCGCCAGCGGCGGATACAATCACAGTAGCAAATAATAAAAAAGCAGCAGAAGATACAATCAAAGTAACAGGTTTAGTTGCAGGTGATATCGTAACGGTATATGACGCAGCAACAAAAGGAAATGAATTAGCAACAGGAACGGTAGCAAAAGAGAAACAAGAAGTAGAAATTAAAAAAGCAGATCTTCTAAAAGCAACAGGTGGAACAGTGTATGTGAGCGTAAAAGGTGTAGATGGTTTAGAAAGCTCACGAACAGCAGTGAAGTATGATACGGAAGTATCAGCAGCGCCAGCAGCAAAAACAATCACAGTAGAAAACAAGAAAAAAGGTGCAGAAGATACAATTAAAGTAACAGATTTAACAGAAGGTGACATTGTAAAAGTATACAATGTAGCGAAAGATGGAGAAGTAAAAGCAACATCAGAAGCAGTAGCTGACGGTGGAAAAGAAGCAACAATTAAAGTGGAAGACTTATTAGAATCAACAGGTGGAACAGTGTATGTAACTGTGACAAAACCAAACAAAGATGAAAGTAGCCGAACAGCAGTAAAATACACAACAGAGCCAGTAACAACGGCGCCAGCGGCGGATACAATCACAGTAGCAAATAATAAAAAAGCAGCAGAAGATACAATCAAAGTAACAGGTTTAGTTGCAGGTGATATCGTAACGGTATATGACGCAGCAACAAAAGGAAATGAATTAGCAACAGGAACGGTAGCAAAAGAGAAACAAGAAGTAGAAATTAAAAAAGCAGATCTTCTAAAAGCAACAGGTGGAACAGTGTATGTGAGCGTAAAAGGTGTAGATGGTTTAGAAAGCTCACGAACAGCAGTGAAGTATGATACGGAAGTATCAGCAGCGCCAGCAGCAAAAACAATCACAGTAGAAAACAAGAAAAAAGGTGCAGAAGATACAATTAAAGTAACAGATTTAACAGAAGGTGACATTGTAAAAGTATACAATGTAGCGAAAGATGGAGAAGTAAAAGCAACATCAGAAGCAGTAGCTGACGGTGGAAAAGAAGCAACAATTAAAGTGGAAGACTTATTAGAATCAACAGGTGGAACAGTGTATGTAACTGTGACAAAACCAAACAAAGATGAAAGTAGCCGAACAGCAGTAAAATACACAACAGAGCCAGTAACAACGGCGCCAGCGGCGGATACAATCACAGTAGCAAATAATAAAAAAGCAGCAGAAGATACAATCAAAGTAACAGGTTTAGTTGCAGGTGATATCGTAACGGTATATGACGCAGCAACAAAAGGAAATGAATTAGCAACAGGAACGGTAGCAAAAGAGAAACAAGAAGTAGAAATTAAAAAAGCAGATCTTCTAAAAGCAACAGGTGGAACAGTGTATGTGAGCGTAAAAGGTGTAGATGGTTTAGAAAGCTCACGAACAGCAGTGAAGTATGATACGGAAGTATCAGCAGCGCCAGCAGCAAAAACAATCACAGTAGAAAACAAGAAAAAAGGTGCAGAAGATACAATTAAAGTAACAGATTTAACAGAAGGTGACATTGTAAAAGTATACAATGTAGCGAAAGATGGAGAAGTAAAAGCAACATCAGAAGCAGTAGCTGACGGTGGAAAAGAAGCAACAATTAAAGTGGAAGACTTATTAGAGTCAACAGGTGGAACAGTGTATGTAACTGTGACAAAACCAAACAAAGATGAAAGTAGCCGAACAGCAGTAAAATACACAACAGAGCCAGTAACAACGGCGCCAGCGGCGGATACAATCACAGTAGCAAATAATAAAAAAGCAGCAGAAGATACAATCAAAGTAACAGGTTTAGTTGCAGGTGATATCGTAACGGTATATGACGCAGCAACAAAAGGAAATGAATTAGCAACAGGAACGGTAGCAAAAGAGAAACAAGAAGTAGAAATTAAAAAAGCAGATCTTCTAAAAGCAACAGGTGGAACAGTGTATGTGAGCGTAAAAGGTGTAGATGGTTTAGAAAGCTCACGAACAGCAGTGAAGTATGATACGGAAGTATCAGCAGCGCCAGCAGCAAAAACAATCACAGTAGAAAACAAGAAAAAAGGTGCAGAAGATACAATTAAAGTAACAGATTTAACAGAAGGTGACATTGTAAAAGTATACAATGTAGCGAAAGATGGAGAAGTAAAAGCAACATCAGAAGCAGTAGCTGACGGTGGAAAAGAAGCAACAATTAAAGTGAAAGACTTATTAGAATCAACAGGTGGAACAGTGTATGTAACTGTGACAAAACCAAACAAAGATGAAAGTAGCCGAACAGCAGTAAAATACACAACAGAGCCAGTAACAACGGCGCCAGCGGCGGATACAATCACAGTAGCAAATAATAAAAAAGCAGCAGAAGATACAATCAAAGTAACAGGTTTAGTTGCAGGTGATATCGTAACGGTATATGACGCAGCAACAAAAGGAAATGAATTAGCAACAGGAACGGTAGCAAAAGAGAAACAAGAAGTAGAAATTAAAAAAGCAGATCTTCTAAAAGCAACAGGTGGAACAGTGTATGTGAGCGTAAAAGGTGTAGATGGTTTAGAAAGCTCACGAACAGCAGTGAAGTATGATACGGAAGTATCAGCAGCGCCAGCAGCAAAAACAATCACGGTAGAGAACAATAAAACAGGTGCAGAAGATACAATTAAAGTAACAGACTTAACAGAAGGTGACATTGTAAAAGTATACAATGTAGCGAAAGACGGAGAAGTAAAAGCAACATCAGAAGCAGTAGCTGACGGTGGAAAAGAAGCAACAGTTAAAGTGAAAGACTTATTAGAGTCAACAGGTGGAACAGTGTACGTAACTGTGACAAAACCAAACAAAGATGAAAGTAGCCGAACAGCAGTAAAATACGCAACAGAAGTATCAGAAGCTCTAAAAGCAAACAATATTGTTGTGCTAAACAATGATGGTGAAGATGATATTGTAAGAGTAACAGGGTTAGCTACAGGTGATGTTGTAAATGTTTATGACGCATTAACAGAAGGGGAAAAACTAGGCACAAATACTGTAGGAGATAAAAAGACAGCAGTAAATGTAAAAATCAAACAACTAGGGGAACAGGCAGGAAAAGTTTATGTTACTGTCACAAAGAATAATAAGCTAGAAAGTGCACGCACAGCAAAAGATTATATTGCGGAGTAAATGAATAAATAATTTTTATAATTATTGATAAAAAAGCATCGGGACATTTCTGAAAAGAAAATACCTGGTGCTTTTTAATTTTCTTTGAGAGATTTTATAAAGAATAAGAAACTGAATGATTAAGAATAATGGAGAAGAACATAGGCGTATCTGAAAGCAAATATTTTAGGTTTCCTAATGTTATTTTTTTTTTTTTATAAAGATGTTTTAAATTTAGGCATAGATTATTATTTCTATTAAATCATACTTGTAATTTAATTTTTTTATTGGTTACTTTAGATCATGTAATTTATATTTTTAGGTAGATAGAGATTATAAATATATACCCTTTAATAAAGGAGTGCTTAAAAGAGAAGTGAGATAAGAGAAGGTTAATGGAATATAAAATGACTAGATGAATGAAAAAATAGTAAGGGAATTTGGTTTAAGAAGGCATATTGGCTGTTATATGAAAAACAATATACCTTTTTAATTGTTATATAATTTTTAAAAATTTTTGGTAATGTTATAACTGTTTGTGGGACGAAATTTGCTTATTGTTGTTTATGATAATAATTTATATTTCACAAAATCACTAAAGTTTTTGGCTTTATAAGACCTATCTATAGGTGAAAAAGAATACAGGGATATGTTTTGAGTATTTGAGTGTTTAATATGTAATTGAAGCCGTTGTATCATTACATTCATTTTAGTATGGTGATGTTGCATTTCTTGGAATGCAATATTTATTTTTGTAATTGCTTTACTAGCCTCAGCCTTTGTTGTGATTTTAAGAGTCCTTTTTACTAAAGAGGCTTCCTTTTTACAGCTCTTTCCGAACGAGAAAGCCCATCGCATTTAGAAATGGGATGAAAGTGAGGTTGGATACGGAGTGTCACTAAAAATCGTAAGGTTTGTGGTGCTTTAAGTATCCAAAGTATTGGTAGTTTCTTCGAGTGTTTTTTGTGATTTTTCGAAAATAACTGGTACATTGTAACTATAATCATTTTATAATTTGTCCACGATACAGAAGAAAGATTTTTTTAAATGCAAAAGTAGAAGAATGTTTCAAAGTGTTGGTTGAAGAGATATGTAAAGAACTTGATATCATTATTATCGCAATAGCATGTGATAAAGACCACGTTCACTTGTTTTTAAATATACTGCCAACACTTAGTCCTGCTGATACAATGGCAAAAATAAAAGAAGTGCCATCGTAACGTTTGAGAGAGGAATCTCCTCATCTTATGTACTTGCAAGGTTTATGGGTGTGTGCCTACTTTATTTCTACTGCTAGAAATGTATCAAGTGTGACAATTAAATAATATGTTGAAAATCAAAAAAAGGGGTAAAATGTATGTCACAGACCATAACAGTTAAAGTGAAATTGCTTCCCACAAAAGAAAAAATTAGCTTATTGGAACAAAGTAGCCGTGAGTATATCAAACTCATGAATATGCTTGTATCTGAAATAATTGAAGCAAGGAAAAGCACGAAAAAAAGTACAAGTGTCAACGTGGGTTTGAGACACATCGTGATATCGTTGAGGCAATGAATATTCGCTACGCAACTGTGATTGATGGTAACAGTCAAAATCAGCCTAAGCGCTTATATGGTCTGGTTTAGGGGGGAATGAGATGCTCTCATCTTGAAGGTTGTTCAAAACAGAAATGGACTACGAATGTTTAGTTATTCAAGAATCCCACCCGTAAATCCGTAAGGGTGTGGCTTGAGACTTTAGTCGTGGGAGCTTTAATTAATGAAGAGAATAATAGGGATTGTTGTTGGATCGAGTTTGTTATAAGTAAGTGAGTTGTTTGATTAAAAGGTGTTTTATTAAGAGAATTTATGGGGAAATCAGACACTTTTGTTAGCGAGACTAGTAGATTGTAAAGTATTGTTTCTTTTTTTGTATATTATCTATTTTTGTAGAAGAACTATCTGGGAGTTTGTTCGATATAATTGATTTTTGAGTATATATGAATTTTATCTTTATATGATGGTAGAGCCTTTGTAATAATTGAATGTATACCATAGAACGTAGGAGTATATCTTTAACATTGTAAAAAATACATCTCTCAGTAAGGAGAGAGATGTATTTTAGTAGAAATCAAATGGATTATTGTAATAATTTACTTACCATTTGTGGAGTTTGGTTTGCTTGAGAAAGCATGCTGATACCGGCTTCGTTCAAGATTTTGAACTTAGTCATTTCAGACATTTCTTTCGCCATGTCAGCGTCTTCGATTTGAGAAGCAGCAGCAGCCATGTTTGTAGCTTGGCTAGTTACGTTGTTTAAGTTATGGTCTAAGCGGTTTAATTGTGAACCGAAAGTTGCTCTAGCGTCTGCAATTGATTGGATAGCGTCGTCAAGCTGGTCTAATTCTGCAGCAGCCAGTTCATTAGTAGTTATATCATCGCCTAATTTTGCAGTTGTTAAATCTTTTGTATTTAGAGATGCAATTACCAATGTATCTCCTGAAGCGTCAGAAAGTTGAACTGAGATATCAGAATCGCCACCAGCATCTGCATTTAAGAATGCCTTACCATTGAAATTTGTTTTTTCAGCAATATGGTCAATTTCCGCTTTTAATTGAGCATATTCTTTACCAACAGAAGTAACATCGGTTGTACCATTTGTACCACTTGATGCTTGTGTTGCAAGATCACGCATACGAAGTAAGATGTTTGACATTGATTGTAATGCTGAATCACCAGTACGTAATGCTGACATAGCGTCTTGTGTGTTACGAGCACCAACAATTAAGCCGCCCTCTTTTGCACGCATACGAGTAGCGATTGCTAGACCAGCTGCATCGTCAGCCGCACTGTTGATTGATTTACCGCTTGATAAACGATTCATAGCTGTATTCATTTTGTCTTGGTTTTGGCGCATGTACTCTTGAGTACGCATGCTGTTAATGTTTGTATTAATTCTCATGTTAAGAACCCCCATTTTTTTATATTGACTTTTCTGCAAATTGAAAAACGGTAATATGCGAAAAAATCAATTTCGAGATTTATTGTAATCCCTGTCATAGCGGGTGTCAACTAAAAATTCGAATTAATAAATATAAAAAAATAACAGTTTAACAATATATTCATTTTTTTATTACAATATTATTAAAAGGATTATTGCAAACTTTAAAAAAAAACTCTAATATTAGATTATCTTTGTTTACCGAAAAGGTGATATTATGTTAGTTGGAAATATAGTAAAAGAAGTGCTTGCATATAAGAAAGGACAAATTCAGCAAAAGTTAAGTAGTCCACAAGCATTCGTTAGTAGTCGTTTTCAAGAGAAGTTGCAGAGTGAACCTGCGAAGGAGACGAAGGATACTGCGCAGCCGGTAAATGTAGAGGATATGAGTCAGCCGATACAATCTACGAAAATAGAAACGGTCGTAAATAAAACGGAACAATCTATTAATAAAGTAGAGGAAGCGAGTAAGCCTGAAGAAAAGGCTGAAACGAAGAACGTAGATGAAGTGCAAGTCGCACAAAAAGAGTTTGAACGACGTTTTCCAGAAACGAAAAATGAGGCTGCTGATACGTGGGGATTAACGAAGAAGTATAATATTCAAAAAATACGTTCTTCCAATGAGGGGAAGTATGAGGATATTATTGATCGCGCTAGCCGTACATACGGAATTCCGAAAACGTTAATTCAAAAAATGATTGAAGTAGAGTCTAATTTTAATCCGAAAACGGTGTCACATGCAGGTGCGATGGGTCTTATGCAGCTTATGCCAGCGAATGTGAAAGAGATGGGTATAAAAAATCCATTTTCACCAGCTGAAAGTATTGAGGGCGGTGTGAAAGAGTTAAGCGGTTATTTAAAGAAAAATAACGGCGACTTAGTATTGGCACTTGCTTCTTATAATGCTGGCCCTGGTAATGTGAGAAAGTACGGAGGCGTACCACCATTTAAAGAAACGCAAGGATATATTAAAAAAATATTAAATATCGACGTTTCAAAATAAGAAATTTCATATATAGAGAGAACATGAAATTTTCGTGAACATGATATGGGAGTTGGCTAGATTTGAAATTACAAGATGATATTCCGTTAACAATTTATTTTGAAATCGGAAATACGAAAAAGAAAATTGAAGATTTGCTTCATATTACGAAAGGTACATTGTATCGTCTTGAAAATTCAACGAAAAATACGGTGCGTCTTATGCTTGAGAATGAAGAGATTGGAACCGGAAAGATTTTGACGAAGAATGGAAAGATGTACGTTGAAATCGTTGAATTGAAAAGGTAGGGAAGGGGATTGTCATGAGTGGCGAAAAATTAAGCCAAGAGCAAATTGATGCCCTGCTGAAGGCGGTAAATGAAGGCGAGGAAATGCCAGCTTTCGCACAAGAAGCAGGGAAGCAAGAGAAATTTCAAGAGTATGATTTTAATAGACCGGAGAAGTTCGGTGTTGAGCATTTACGTAGCTTGCAAGCAATTGCTTCTACGTTTGGAAAACAGACGTCACAGACGTTGGCAGCACGTATGCGTATTCCGATTGAGTTAGAACCTTCAACGGTTGAGCAAGTTCCATTTACGAGTGAGTATGTGGAGAAAATGCCAAAAGATTATTATTTATATTGCGTTATTGACCTTGGTCTTCCAGAGCTTGGAGAAATTGTTATTGAGATTGATTTAGCGTTCGTTATTTACATTCATGAATGCTGGCTTGGCGGAGATAGTAAGCGTAACTTTACGATGCGCAGACCACTTACCGCATTTGAGTTTTTAACGCTTGATAATATTTTTATGCTCCTTTGCAAAAATTTAGAGCAATCATTTGAAAGTGTTGTGGCGATTGAACCGAAATTTGTAACGACGGAGACAGATCCGAATGCATTAAAGATTACGACAGCGAGTGATATCATTTCATTACTGAACGTAAATATGAAAACAGATTTTTGGGATACGACGGTGCGTATCGGTATTCCGTTCTTATCTGTTGAAGAAATTATGGATAAGTTAACGTCTGAAAATATTGTCGAACATTCTTCGGATAAGCGTAAAAAGTATACGTCTGAAGTAGAAGTGAAAGTAAATCAAGTGTTTAAACCTGTTCACGTTGCGATTGGTGAACAGAAGATGACAATGGGTGAGATTGAACAAATTGAAGAAGGCGATATTATTCCGCTTCATACGAAAGTTTCGGATGAATTACTTGGTTATGTAGATGGAAAGCATAAATTTAATTGTTTTATTGGAAAAGATGGAACGCGTAAGGCGCTCTTATTTAAAAGTTTTGTAGAGTAGGAGGATCCATATGAAGCATGAAGTATCTCCTGTGTCATTAATGGGATTAGAAGATTTTGCAGGGAAGCGAAATGAAGCAGATAAAGCACATATTGATACCGTTTCAGATATTTCGATTGAACTTGGTGTAAAGCTTGGGAAATCATCTATTACGCTCGGTGATGTGAAGCAATTAAAAGTTGGCGATGTTCTTGAAGTAGAGAAAAACTTAGGACATAAAGTAGATGTGTATTTAAGTAATATGAAAGTCGGCATTGGGGAAGCGATTGTAATGGACGAGAAGTTCGGTATTATCATTTCTGAAATTGAAGCCGATAAGAAGCAAGCTGCGCTTATGAAAGCGCAAAGTCAAATGCAAGATAAAGAGTAGAGGAGGAGTCATATGTCGTATATGACGACCTTATTTCAAGTCATTTTACTGTTTGGTGCGCTCGGCTACGGTGCATATTATATGACGAAAAAGACGCGCAAGCAGCAGTTTTTTAAACAAGGTGAAAATGGCCATATTCAAGTGAAGGACGGCGTGTATTTAAATCATCAAACGAGTGCCTTTTTATTTGAAGTAGACGGCAAGCAAGTGTTCACTGTTATTAGTAATAACGGTGTACAATCTGTGCAATTAACAGGAACAGGAAATCAGTTTCAACAAGCGCTAGAAGACGCGGTGAAGAGTGAAACGAAAAAAGTAGAGGATCCATCATGAGAATAAAGAAACAGTTATCATTATTAGCCGTTATTTTCGTATTTTCTATCGTTTTTTCAATTATTTTTGTAAATCCAGCGTATGCGGCCCCGAACGGTTTTATTAATTTCGAAAATGGAAAAGAGTTTACGAGTAATTCAAGTGTACAATTATTTGCGCTCGTTACCCTTTTATCATTATCTTCTTCTATCGTTCTATTATTTACACATTTTACTTATTTTATGATCGTTCTTGGGATTACACGTCAAGGACTTGGGGTAATGAATTTACCACCGAACCAAGTACTTGTTGGACTTGCATTATTTTTATCACTCTTTACGATGCAGCCTGTACTTGGGCAACTAAAGAGCGATGTGTGGGATCCGATGACGAAAGAGAAAATAACAGTAAGTCAAGCTGCGGAGACGACAGCTCCGATTATGAAAGAGTATATGTCAAAGCATACGTATAAGCATGATTTAAAAATGATGCTGAAAGTGCGCGGAGAAGAGTTGCCGAAAGATTTGAAAGATCTTTCCTTATTTACGCTCGTACCATCCTTTACGTTAACGCAAATTCAAAAGGGATTATTAACGGGGATGTTCATTTATTTAGCGTTTGTATTTATAGATTTGATTATTAGTACACTTTTAATGTACCTCGGGATGATGATGGTACCGCCGATGATTTTAAGTTTACCATTTAAAATACTCGTTTTCGTATATTTAGGTGGATATACAAAAATCGTCGACATTATGTTTAAAACGGTCGCCTGAAGCGTTTGATGCTATGTGATAGGAGTCATATAAATGAATACGTCACCAATTATAGATATTTTTCAAACCTTTTTTTATAAAGGAGTTATGATTTTAATGCCGATTGCCGGCGTAAGTATGATTGTCGTTATTATCATTGCTGTCATTATGGCGATGATGCAAATTCAAGAGCAAACGCTGACGTTTTTACCGAAAATGGCGAGTATTGTGCTCGTTATTATCATTTTAGGTCCGTGGATGTTTCAAGAGTTAACGACGCTTATTTTAGATTTATTTGATAAAATTCCATCGCTATTGCGTTCGTACTAAGATAGGTGAACTGAAATGAATATGGAATTATGGGCGGCGACGTTTTTTGCGTTTTGCCGCATTACTTCATTTTTATATTTTTTACCGTTTTTCTCAGGTCGATCCATTCCAGCAATGGCGAAGGTTACAGTTGGACTTGCTCTTTCGATTACAGTTGCCGATCAAGTTGATGTCTCTCACATAAAGACAACTTGGGATGTTGCAGCTTATGCAGGAACGCAAATTGTAATCGGATTATCGCTTTCAAAAATTGTAGAGATGCTGTGGAATATACCGAAAATGGCTGGGCATATTTTAGACTTTGATATCGGTTTATCACAGGCAAGTTTGTTTGATGTAAATGCAGGTTCACAGTCTACTTTACTATCAACCATTTTTGATATATTTTTTCTCATTATTTTTATTTCACTTGGCGGCATTAATTATTTCGTTGCCACGATTTTAAAGTCGTTTCAATATACAGAGGCGATTTCAAAATTGCTGACGACTAGTTTTTTAGATAGTCTACTCGCAACGTTATTATTTGCGATAACATCAGCGGTTGAAATTGCTCTTCCGCTCATGGGAAGTTTGTTCATCATTAACTTTGTTTTAATTTTAATCGCAAAAAACGCTCCGCAATTAAACGTTTTTATGAATGCGTACGTTATTAAAATTACGTGTGGTATTTTGTTTATTGCGATGAGTGTACCGATGCTCGGTTATGTGTTTAAAAATATGACGGATGTATTGCTTGAAGAATATACGAAACTATTTAACTTTTTCTTAACGAAGTAGGGGGACGCGCATGGCAAAGGATAATAAAACAGAAAAGGCCACCCCGCAGAAGCGTAAGAAATCGCGTGAAGAAGGGAATATTGCCCGGAGTAAAGATTTAAATAATTTATTTTCCATTCTCGTATTAGCAGTTGTCGTTTACTTTTTCGGGGATTGGCTCGGTTATGAGATTGCAAATTCTGTAGCGGTACTGTTTGATCAAATTGGAAAAAATACAGATTCGACCGAGTATTTCTATTTAATGGGTATTTTACTACTAAAAGTATCAGCACCAATATTAATACTCGTATACGCTTTTCATTTATTTAATTATATGATTCAAGTAGGTTTCTTATTTTCTTCTAAAGTCATTAAGCCGAAAGCGTCACGTATTAACCCGAAAAACTATTTTACAAGATTGTTTAGTCGTAAAAGTTTAGTAGATATTTTGAAATCACTATTTTATATGGGATTAATTGGTTACGTTGCGTACGTTCTTTTTAAAAAGAATTTAGAGAAAATCGTTAGTATGATTGGATTTAACTGGACTGCGTCACTTACTGAAATTATTAGGCAAATTAAATTTATCTTTTTAGCTATTTTAATTATATTAATCGTTCTTTCTATTATTGATTTTATTTATCAAAAATGGGAGTACGAACAAGATATTAAGATGAAAAAAGAAGAAGTAAAACGAGAGCATAAAGATAATGAAGGGGACCCGCAAGTAAAGGGGAAACGAAAAAACTTTATGCATGCGATTTTGCAAGGGACAATTGCGAAGAAGATGGATGGTGCAACGTTTATTGTAAACAACCCGACTCATATTTCGGTCGTACTTCGATATAATAAACAGGTTGATGCAGCGCCAATTGTCGTGGCAAAAGGGGAAGATGAGCTCGCATTATACATACGAATGCTCGCCCGCGAACAAGAAATACCAATGGTGGAAAACCGTCCACTTGCTCGTTCTTTATATTATCAAGTCGAGGAAGATGAGACGATTCCAGAAGATTTATACGTAGCTGTAATTGAAGTTATGCGCTATTTAATTCAAACGAATGAACTTGAAGTATAATAGCGCGGTTGGAGGAGATCTCTTGTGTTTAAGATAGATTCTGCAAGAACCTATTTTTCTATCTTTTTAGCAGCGTCATTCGTAGTGGCGCTCTTAATTCCACTTCCACCATTTATACTTGATATCGTTATCGTTTTTTTACTAAGTATGTCAGTGCTTATTTATATGCGAGCAACAAGTATTAACGAGTGGGATGAATTAAAGTCATTTCCGACGATGCTGTTATTAATCGGGATTTTCCGCGTATCGATTAACGTATCGACGACGCGAGCGATTTTGACAGACGGAAATGCGGGGCATGTTATTGAAGAGTTCGGTCAGTTTGTAATTGGCGGGAACTTATTAATTGGTATCGTTATTTTCATAGTATTAATCATATTCCAGTTTATCGTTGCAAACGGTGCGTCTCGTACAGCTGAAGTTGCAGCTCGTTTTACACTTGATTCTTTACCCGGGAAACAAATGTCAATCGATGCGGATTTAAACCAGCGTATTATTACTGAAAAAGATGCACAGGCAAAAAGAAAAAAGTTAAATATGGAAACAGAGTTTTACGGGGCGATGGATGGTGCCGGGAAGTTCATTAAAGGGGACGTTATTTTCGGGATCGTCATTTTATTCGTAAACATTATTTTCGGTTTAATTGTCGGCATGATGCAGCAGGGCATGAGTTTTGCTGACGCAGCTATTCACTATACACAGCTAACTGTCGGAGACGGAATCGTAAACCAAATCGGTTCGTTAATGCTTGCGATTTCAACAGGTATTATCGTAACACGTGTATTTGATGGTTCAGCGGATACAGTAACAGAAGGTATCTTTAAAGAGTTATTAGCGCATGAAGTTGTTGTATATGCGCTCGGTGGTTTATTTATTGCGATGGGTATTTTCACTCCGCTACCATTTCTACCGTTTGCTCTTGTTGGTGGAACAATTATTTTCTTAGGAATTCGTAATAAAAACCGAATAAAGAAAGAAAAAGAAGACGAGCTTCAAAAAGAATTAGAAATGATTCAAGGCGAAGATGAGCAACTGCAACAAGTGGAAGATTCATTCGGAGTATTTACAGATAAATATCCAATTATAGTAGAACTCGGTTTAGATTTAGCAGCCCTTGTAAAGCAGAAGATTAACGGGGAAACAGCTCGTGATAAAGTTGTTCTTATGAGGAAGTCGATTATTACCGACCTTGGTATTAACGTTCCTGGCATTAACTTTAAAGATAATACGAGTTTTAGACCACGCGGACGTTACATTATCCGTATTAAAGGTGCGAAGGCAGCTGAAGGTGTTTTAAAATCAGGTTATTTATTAGCACTGAAAACACCGAATGTAATGGCCGATTTAGATGCAGAACCAGCGAAAGATCCAATTTTCGGTGAAGATGGATATTGGATTTTAGAGCATATGGTACAAGATGCACAAATGAAAGGCTATCAAGTATTAGAGCCACTGAGCATATTAATTACACATTTAGATGTTGTCGTTAGACGTAATCTTCATGAGTTAATTCAGCGTCAACATGTAAAAGACTTAATTAACTCGCTTGAAAATGATAACGGCGTTTTATTAGAAGAGATTAAGAAGAAAGAAATCGACTTATCACTCGTTCAAAATGTTATTAAACAATTGTTAAAAGAAGGAATTTCTATTCGTGATTTACCAACCATTATCGAAGGTATTATTGACGGAAAAGAAATTTATCAAAATCATGTCGACGGTGTAACGTCATTCGTCCGTGAATGTATTTCAAAAGTTATTTGTGAAAATGCGAAAAATCCTGACGGTAAAATATACGCGGCGCTCTTCTCAGATTCAATCGAGTTAGATGCGGATGTTGTAAATAATTCATACCAAGGTTACTTATTAAACTGGGATTTAGATTTAGAAACACGTGTTGTTGAACAAGTACAGCGTGTCTTTAAACAAGCTCGTTTAATGGGAAGAGAGCCAGTGTTATTAACGCGTAGAAAAGATTTCAGATTTGCGATTGTAAGACTTCTTGAGCGTTATCAAGTAGAAGCGCAAGTACTTTGTATTAGCGAATTAGCACCAGAAATTGTTGTAGATCAAATTGCCTATATTGAATAGTAGGGGGTGAAGTAATGGAAAGTACAGAAAAGAAAGAAGCGTTAATGCGAATAAAAGCAGCTTCGAAAAATGAATTGTATCGAAAGTTATTTGACCAATATGGTACAGATTATTATTACGTTGTCGATGAAAGTGTAAAACGAAACATCCCGTTTTTTTGGAAAAAGAATTATGAAATGTTAGTTGCTTTTCCAGAGGATAAACAGGAAGAAGTGAATGAAGGCACAGCTCAATTTCATGAACAATTAATGGATGTTGTAAATGATTCTTCAGAACAAATTGTGAAGGCGAACGGAATTCAATCGGTACTACACAATTTAGAAAACGTGACGACTCCTATGTCATACGCAGCGATGCAAACAGGAAATAGTGAAGAATGGGGAAGAAAGAAAGAGAAACTATTAAAGTTGTTTGAAAAAGGTATCGTCGTTGTAAAACAGACAGAAGAAACGAAAGTAACGAAAAAGCAAAAAGCTGTGAAAAAAGTCGTTCCGGTCAAGAAAGAAGAAATTGTTGTAAAAAAAGAAAAGCAAGAATCTGTACCGTTTATTATTCAAAAGGTAATTCGGATGCTAGAACAAAACGATGTAGAGCAATACTTCATTCATGCATATGCTGAAAAGTTAAAAGTAAAGTTTGAGAATGCGACGATGATTACAGAAGAAGAAGTGATCGGATACATATTGGAAGATATGAGATCTCATTTCAACACGGAAAACGTTTTTGAAAAAGAAGTGCAAACAATTGCATTAATCGGTCCAACTGGAGTTGGAAAAACGACGACACTTGCGAAAATGGCATGGCAGTTTCACGATAAGAACAAAACGGTCGGTTTTATTACGACAGATCATTCGCGCATTGGAACAGTACAGCAACTGCAAGATTACGTCAAGACAATTGGATTTGAAGTAATCGCTGTACGTGATGAAGCTGCAATGACAAGAGCGCTTACGTATTTTAAAGAAGAAGCGCGCGTCGATTATATTTTAATTGATACCGCCGGAAAAAATTATCGTGCGTCAGAAACAGTAGAAGAAATGATTGAAACGATGGGACAAGTAGAGCCAGATTATATTTGCTTAACGTTATCAGCTTCGATGAAAAGTAAAGATATGATTGAAATCATTACGAATTTTAAAGATATTCATATTGACGGTATCGTATTTACGAAATTTGATGAAACAGCAAGTAGTGGTGAATTATTGAAAATTCCAGCAGTATCATCAGCTCCAATTGTATTAATGACAGACGGACAAGACGTGAAGCAACATATACATATCGCTACAGCTGAACATTTAGCGAAACAAATGTTGCAAACATCATAGAAGAGAGGTGAAGAATAAGGCAACTGCCTTATTCAAACGATTATGAACGGTCTTTATATAGGTTCTATGGGTATGATGAATTACATGCAGCGCATTAATGTTCATTCGAATAACGTTGCAAATGCTCAAACGACAGGATTTAAAGCAGAAAATATGACTTCTAAAGTATTTGATGTACAAGACACATATCGCCGCGGAGATGGGGCTGTGACAAATATCGGTTCGACTGATTACGCTGTAGTACCAGCCGCAACGCATGTGAACTTAGTACAAGGAAATATACAAATGACAAATAGTGATACAGATTTCTTTTTAGATGATGGAACTGCTGACATAGCTTCGTTTTTCGTTACATCTAAAAATAATGAAACGTTTTTAACGAGAGACGGTAGTTTTACATTAAATAGTGATCGTTACCTGCAAACAACTTCAGGCGCTTTCGTAATGGGAGAGAATAATGAACGTATTCGTATTCCAGAAGGAGCAAAAGTAGCTGTACAAGCAGACGGTACGTTATATGATGCGGTAACACAAAATAATATTGCCCGCCTGCAAACAAAAACAGTAGATGCAGAAGCGAATAATCGTCTCGTACAGAGAGAGAACAAAAGCTTTACATTAGCAGAAGGAAACATTGCTGATTTACCGAACGGAGCAGGCTTAGTAAAAAACCATATGCTAGAAAATTCAAATGTAGATATGACGAAAGAGATGGCTGATCTTATGACGGATCAAAAAATGATTTCAGCGTCACAACGCGTTATGACTTCATTTGATAAAATTTATGAAAAAGAAGCGAATGAAATATTGAGATAAGAGACTTCCCATAGTGGAAGTCTTTTTTATTATTGCTTTTATTACAGTTACATCATAAAATGATAATGATTATCAATATCATTATCATTTTTCATAAGAATGGAATTTCATAATGATAGCAACATTGCTTAACTAGGTAAATTAAAAATAAGGGGATGGTGTGTATGTCTACAAAGAAACAACTTTGCATTGGATTATGTTTAATTTCTAGAAAGAAAGAAGATTGTATATTTGATTCAGGAATTGATGAACAAGTAGAGTTGGCACTACAGGCAGAAAAGGCTAAGTTAGATTTTGTTTTTAAGGCAGATTATTTAGTGGCGCACCCAGATTTAATTGCTCGTAATAAAGGGAATGTCATTTTAGATCCGACGTTACTATTTACTGCTATTGCTTATGCAACAGAAAAAATTGGAGTCGTTACGACTGCTTCAACTTCGTTTTATCCACCGTATATATTAGCGAGGCAATTACAATCTTTACACTGGATTAGTAACGGCAGAGTAGGGTGGAATATTGTTACATCCATTGACGGCGCTGAAAACTTTGGAGAGGAAGGAATGCCACCATCTGAGGAACGATACGCGAAAGCGGCAGAATGTACAGCGTTAGTAAGAAAACTTTGGGGGAGTCACCCTAATGAAGTTTTGAAAGTAGATAATCCTGATGTTATTAGAGAAATGGTCAAGCCAATTGAACATCGAGGTAAATATTTTGAGGTGAAAGGTCCACTTAATATTCCGCAGCATATTTCAGGAGAAATGCCATTATTTCAGGCGGGTGCTTCTGAGTCTGGCCGGAATTTCGCTGCTTCTGTTGCGGATGCAATTTTTGCTGCAACGCCGGATGTAGATTCAGGAATTGAACTGCGTCAAGATTTAAGAAGAAGAGCAGAACAGCATGGCCGAAAGCAAGATGATATACGTGTATTACCTGGATTATATTTCTTTATCGGTGATACATATGAAGAAGCGTTAGAAATGCATAGGCAAGCACATCAACATCTCACAAAAGAGAAAAGATACTCGTTACTCGAAATGGTTCTCGGATTAGACGTTAGAGGGATTCCGCTAGAAAGTAAGATTACGGAAGAGATGTTGCCAAGCCGTGATCAAACTGTTCGCAGTAAAACACACGCTGAATTATTACGGAACTACATTATTAAAAATGAACCAACTGTTGAACAAATACTAGAACGACCAGAAGTTGTTGGATCGGCTCATTGGGTTGCGGTTGGTACAGCGCATGACGTTGCGAAACAAATTATGGATAGGTTTGAGGCAGGAGCGTTAGATGGATTTATTGCTATTCCAGGAGGACCGCCAAAGTCACTAAATCTATTCTTTAGTGAAGTTATTCCTTTATTCGTGAAGGCCGGTGTATTTAGGGAAGAGTATACAGGCTCTACTTTACGGGAGCATTTAAGGGGAAAGTCGCCAAAAACTTTGCAGTTAAAATAACAGGAGTGTTATGTACAAAAAGCCTTTCATAAGAAGGCTTTTTATTTTTGGGTTAAATTTCAGAATTATCAATTGACTTTGTGGGTCTGTTTTTTTATATTAGTAGGTATACTAATAACTACTAATAAACATGTATCGTTTTGAGATGAGAGTTATATAGAATGTGAGGGATTGCTGATGGATGAAATTATAAAGGAATTACAAAAGTTAGGTTTTTCCCAGTACGAATGTAAAGCGTATATTGGACTATTAAAACATTCCCCAGTAACCGGGTATGAAGTGAGTAAGCAAACAGGGGTACCGCGTTCGATGATTTATGAAGTACTCGGTAAATTGATGGATAAAGGAGCGGTGCATATCGTTCCTACTGAACCAGTGAAATATGTACCAGTACCAGCTACGGAGTTAATGGATCGAATGCGAAAAGATTTTGAAAATTCCTTTGAATTTTTAGACCGAAAATTAAATTGTTTAGAACAAGAGCGACAAATAGATGTAATTTCGCATATTCGCTCCAATGATCGTGTTGTAAAAGAAATATGCAATATAATTAATAGGGCGAAGGAAGAGCTATGGATTTCTGTTTGGGAAGATCAAGTGCATGAAATTGAGCCATATATTCGTCAAAAGGAAGAGGAAGGTGTACATATATTTTCAATCTTATTTGGCGCTCCCAATACAAAAATAGGTGCGACGTTTCACCATAATTATATGACGCCCCACGTTGTTGAAAAGAGAATGGGTGGTCATTTAACCGTTATTGCTCGTGATGGAGAGGAAGTATTAATTGCGAACTTCTCAAATGATAGCACTTCATGGGCCGTTACAACGTATGACCCAGCTTTAGTTCTCGTTGCTACAGAGTATGTGCGGCACGATATTATGGTTGAAGAAATTACGAAGGAGTTTGGGGCTGATAAGTTAGATACGTTATGGCGTGAAAATATAGATTTAGTTCATGTCGTAACAGGAAAACGAACGATGGAAGGAATGGAGGATGATACGAATGAGTAAAGCTCAGGCCCATGTAGCTTTTCAGAGCGATGATACATTTCAGCAAGGAGTAAAAGATTGTTTACCAACTGTATTTGGTTATTTAAGTATCGGTATAGCAGCTGGTGTAATTGCAAAAACAGCAGGTTTCTCAATCATTGAAATTGCGTTTATGTCCACTTTAATTTATGCAGGTTCTGCCCAATTTATATTAGCTGGTATGTATGCAGCTGGCGCTCCTGCTTCAGCAATTATTTTTACCGTCTTTTTTGTTAATTTACGCCACCTTCTAATGAGTGCTGCCCTTGCACCATACTTTACGAAACTTCCGCTATTAAAAAATGTAATTATCGGTTCTCAAATTACAGATGAAACGTTCGGCGTGGCAGTGCAGCACGCAGCGCAAAAAGGATATGTAGGTGACAGGTGGATGATGGGGTTAAATGTCACAGCATATTTAAATTGGATTCTTGCTACTATTATTGGCGGGCTGTTTGGTGAGTGGATACCAGATCCACATACGTACGGGATGGATTATGCATTACCAGCAATGTTTATCGGATTATTTGTCCTTCAGCTCATAAGTAGTAAACCGAAACTAGCAATTCATCTTACTGTTGCAATTGTAGCGATTATGATCGCATACGTTTCACACTTATTTATGCCAGATAGTATAGCGGTTATTATCGCAACATTACTAGCTGCGACGATTGGAGTTGTAATTGAAAAATGGAAATGAGATTGGACGTACTATTACTTTTACTAGCAGCAGGAGCTGTCACACTCGTGCCACGTATTTTACCTCTACTCGTATTTAGCAAACTACAAATTCCAGACTGGGGTTTAAAATGGTTAAATTACATACCAATTGCGATATTAGCAGCACTTTTAGCCCAAGTATTATTTATGCATGAGACGATGCAGTGGGATTACCTTATCGCAGCAATCCCAACATTTCTTGTTGCGATATATACTCGTAGTTTATTAGGTACAGTATTAACGGGAGTGATTGTGATTATTTTGTTACGTTTCTTTTTCTAAAAAGGATTACGCTCATATAATAGCGAAAGGTGTAATAACATGAAAGATATAGGGGTGGTGTTATGATACTTTTAACGATAGGAGCAATTTTGTTAACGTTGTTTATTTTCTTTATTATCGGCTTCATTACGTTTATGATGTTTGTTGATAAGGCGACACCTCAAATATATTATACACCTTGTGAATCAGTGACAGTGAAAGCTAAAGGTAAACATAGAAGGAAGAAAAGTTGAAAGTTGGCTTTTCTTCCTTTTTCTATTACATCCCCGAAAGAACTAACAACAATAACTCAAATAGAAAACTAATAACGGAAAGAAAACAGATACATATGGAGAACACACGATTATTTCTCCATTCGCGCCAGAAAACGATAAATCCTAAAATACAAAGGAGAAACCAAATGGGCAAGAATATGAATTCGCTAACTTTCTCGGGAGGTAACGTATAAAAAGTTGTTGAATATAAGATCCAATTTGTAAAAAATAAAATGCAAACGATAATAGATTGTAAGTGGGGGCGTTTGAAAAACTCCCCTTTTTTTACAGTTATAAAAATGATAGTTAGCGCTGCGAAAAAGGCAATGAATATGAAAAGAAGTAAGAGTAATGTAAGCGTTATTTGGATTTCCTTTATAAGATTGTTTTTGCAAGAAATGCATCTATTACATTGTATGCCTGCTTTGTAGAGTTCGCTCTATATTTTTCAGTGTACGGATTTAAAAAACCATGTTCACCGTGTAGTTGTTTTATTTCTAATAAAGGATTTTTTTGTTGCTGCAATGTTTGAATGAAAGAGGATACTGAAAAACTAACTTCTTTTTCAGGGAAAATAAGTAAGGTAGCGCATGTAGGTTTTATATGAATATAGTCACGTATACGGGAACCGTAACATCCGATAATAAAATCTATTTTCGGATTGTTACTGCATAGCCATGAGATGGTAGCGCCAACACTAAAGCCGATAAGTCCAATATGTGAATAATTACTTGAAAGAGTATTGATGAATTCTTTAATTTGTTCTTTTCCATCATCAAATCCAATATTATTTACAAAATGTTGATATGCTTTTTCTTCATCACTATAATGAAATGCATGTTGCGATTGTAGAAGATTAGGACAGAATACATCTATATGAGATGAAGTGAAGTGGTGGGTAACGTGATGCATATGGTCGTTCACACCATAAATTTCATGAACAGCAACGAGAGCTAATTTTTTCTCCATCGTTACAATGTACCTCTATGAAACTTAAATTCTTTCTCAACAAGGCAAATACGCAGGTGGAAGTTTTCATACCATTGCTCACGGCCTCTTTTTTTCGCTTCTTTATGTAAGGCGTTCTTTTTCCAATTTTCAATTGCTTCAAGTGATTCCCAATAAGAAATTGTAATGCCGAGGCCCGAATTATCTCGTGCACTTTCTACACCTAAAAATCCAGGTTGCTGTTTCGCAAGTTCCTCCATTGTTTCGGCAACGGTACTATAATCTGTTGTATCATTTGATAAACTAGAAGTGAATATAACTGCATAATAAGGTTTGTTTTTTTCTAAATCAGATTTCATTGTCTTTCCCCCTTAATGTATAGTACAAATAATTAATCCATAGTTTGTATTCTAGCAGGTCACAAAAAGAAAAGAAGTAGAAAATTCTTATTTTTTCATCCCATGTAAAATAGAAGATAGAAGAAATTTATAATAAGTAATCTAAAGGATGAAAAATGCCACTTCAAAAGTCGAAGTGGCATTTTTTATATTTCCTCTAAGCTATTAACTGGAACTGTTAATTCGCGTCCTGGGTTTTTAACTTCATATATGCGGGCGGTTTCATTGCTTTCGTCGACGTGTTGAATCGTAACAGGCATGCCTTGAAAACTGACATTAGCTTGCTCCGCTGACACAGAAAGCTCTTTTGCACGTTGAATATTCATTTATATTCCTCCCATCATTATTATCTTTGCTAAAAAAGAGGAATAATATACCATTTCGAGACATTCTTAAAGTTTTTGTATTATTTGTAATGTTCCTTTAATAAATGAAGAGAAGATGGAATCAGGATAGCTATCTATCGCTTGAACTGCTTCTTTTGCTTCTTTGAGTGCAGCTGTTTTATCTTGAAGTTCTATATAGCAAAGAGCACGATAAGATCCAGCCGTTAATAACCACGATTGATCAAGTGGATGACTCATATAATCTGGTATAGTAGCATGTTTTAATGTTTCCAAAGCGTCCTTATAACGTTTTAAGCCATACAAAGATTTTCCTTTTTCAATATAATACAGTCCATCGTCTTGAAAAATTGGTACATCTTTTAGTTTTTCTCGGAATTGTTCTAAATGTTCTAATGCAATTGTATATTCATTCGTAACGGTATTGTAGTAATAAGCTTTTAATATATGTATATTTGCAGCGGATAAAGTATCTTCTGTAAAAATGGCAAATTGCTCAGATTTTTTTATGTAATATAAATATCTTTCTTTATCAGTTGTAATGATTTTTTGATAAGATAAAATACGGTAAAATTCATCTGTTTTATAATACACTTGGTGTTTTTTTGAAAATGCAAGTGCATCTAAAATGACTTTTTCACATTTTTCATAATTGCCATATGCGAGTAAAATAATTGCTTCTTTTAAATATAATTGTATATGTGTAATAAGATCCATTTCTAAATTCTTCGTTTTATATTCATCGCGAATTTTGGTAATCAACTGTAAACATTCTTTATATTTTTTCCGTTTGTAGAGCATATAGTAAAACAGTAGTTTCGTTTCAGTGCTTTCTCGATATAAAGTATATTTTTCAAATATAGAAACAGCGGTTTCAACGTAAGATTCAATATTATAATCGTTCATAATAGCTGCTCCTGTTAGGAACTGTTTATATAAACGAGCCGTATTTATAGTAGAAGATAGCTCTTTTTGAACAATCGGTAGTAGAGTTTCATATACTTCATCACATTTATTTTCCTTTATGAGTTGCTCCATTTTTGTAATGAGTTCTACAATTTCATCATCGTCTTCCTCTAATAAAAAGCTCGTTTCATATTCAAGTTTTTCAGCAATATATTGTAATGTTTTCATGGAAGGTGTAGCTTTTCCGTTTTCAATTTGACTAAGCATACTTTTTGTCAGTTCCGAACCTGCCAGCTCTGTTTGTGTAAGTTTTTTTTCTTTTCGTAATGCCTTAATTTTTTCGCCGAGAGTTGCCATATTATTGCTCCTTTATCATTAAAAAGTTAAATTGTATTTAACTTTTTGTTGTAAAAATTGGAAAGTTGATTATATAATAAGTTTAACACAATTTAACTTTTAAGGGGAGAAAGTCATTATGGGAGATATAAGTATAGGACAACATGATACAAGAATGAAAGTTGCAACGAGAAATATTATTTTGATGATGATTGGAAAGATGACGTCTTTATTAGGGGCAGGTATTTATACATTCGCAATGGGGTTATACGTATTAAAGACAACTGGTTCAGGGATGGGGTTTGCTATTACGCTCGTTTGCGGATCACTACCAAGGATGATCTGTGGTCCGATTGCAGGTGCTGTAGCTGATCGTGTGAATCGAAAATGGCTTGTCATTGGCACGGATTTATTAAGTAGTGTAACGATGCTTATTATGTTTATTCTTGCTACTATATTTGGACCTTCACTTCTTTTTATCTATATTTCAGCAGCATTATTATCAATTTGTGCAAGTTTTTATTCTGTTGCATTAACTTCGTCTATTCCTAATTTAGTAGATGCGGGGCGTATTCAAAAAGCGAGTGCTTTAAATCAAACGGCAGCTTCTTTATCAAATATTTTAGGGCCAATTATTGGTGGAGTTGTATTTGGTTTCTTTTCAATTAAGTCGTTTTTTTTGTTAAATAGTGTTACGTTCTTTTTAGCAGTTATTTTGCAATTATTTATTGTATTTGATTTATATAAAAAAGAAGTGGCTGAGAGTAAAGAGGATTTCTTGACGAGTATAAAAGAAGGGTTTTCATATGTAAAACGACAGCATGAAATATATGGTTTAATGAAAATAGCATTGTGGGTAAACTTTTTTGCGTGTGGGCTAACCGTTGCACTTCCATACATTATCGTCCATACATTGCATTTATCTTCAAAGCAACTCGGTATCGTAGAGGGAATGTTAGCAGTCGGGATGCTAATGGGTGCGATTGCTTTATCGGTGCGTAAAGAAGTGAATAATCCGTTTCGTTCTATTTATACTGGGCTGTTTTTGTTTGCGGGTTTAAGTTTATGTACAGTCTTCCCATTGGTAGTTACCATTTCAAAAGGGGCAAGTTTTATTTACTATATTGCTTTTATGATGTTAACGGGTATAGCAATTATGATTGTAAATATTCCGATGCAAGTACATATGCAAAAAACGACAGATCCGAGCTACTTAGGGCGTGTGTTTGGCCTACTTGAAACAATTGCTACTGCAATCGCACCACTCGGTATGATTGTATATGGATTATTATTAGATATGTTACCAACTAGCATTGTTATGATGACGATAGGCGGAGGTTTATTGTTAGTTGTATTAGTTGGAGTAAAGCAACATATGGGGAAAAAACAAGTAGGTGTGTCGGCTTAAAAATAAGAAAATAATAAAAATTCGACTTATCATTATAAAAATGACCAAATTAGTATTTTAGTTTTTGAAACTCTTTTTCATGTATGTTACAGTATAGTGAGCAGGCAAAGAAAAGGGGAAAACATCATGAAAAAATTAAGTTTTGTTATGCTTTTTCTGTTAGTCGTAATGGCTGGATGTAGTAATTATGACACATATATAGAAACAGGTATGCAATCGTTGAAAGATGAAAAATATAGTGATGCAACGATGTGGTTTGAAAAAGCGGAAAAAGAAAAGTCAGGAAATGAAGCAAAATCATATAAAGAAATGGCCGAGAAAATGGATCACGGAGCAACAGCATTAAAAGATGGTAAGTATTTAGAAGCAAAAGACATTGCAAATGAAGTGTTGCAAATGAAAAAAGACGATGCACTTGAAACAGCTGTAACATCAAATGCAGAGAATATGCTTCAAAAAGCAAAAGATGTGGAAAAGAAAGTAAATGAAAGAGTGGCAAAGCGGAGAAAGGTAGAAGAAGAGGGAATTGATAAACTGATTAAAGCGGTCGATAGTATAGATGACGTGAAAGAAAAAGAGAAGAAAGTTTCAGAAGCATTAGATAAGGCTGAAGAGGCGCAAGCAAAAATTGAAGCGAAGAAAAATAAATAGAGTTATAGTTTGAAAGGCTGTCGTGTATAACGACAGCCTTTTAATTTTTTGCGGCATAAGAAGTGATGCTATGTAGTAAAAAAGAAATAATTTTAGAATTCCATCTGTCCTCATGATGAATCGTATAAATGTTACGTTGAAATTCAAATCCAGGGATGGGTATGTAGCGTAGTTCATTTCGTTGTATTTCTTGTTCGATAGCGAGTTTAGAAATAAAAGCAATGCCATTACCATATTTTAAAATTTGTTTCATCGTTTCTAATGAATCTAATTCAATTTCAGATTGGAACGTAATGTTATGAGCTAACGTCCATTTTGTAAGTAAATCTCTCGTTGTAGATGGATTACGATGCAATAATATACGTTCCTTTTCGATATCTTGTAGTGATACATTTTCTTTTTTTGAAAAATGATGTTCTTTGGAGAAAGCAAGAACAAGTGTATCAGGCATTACATTTGTCTGTTTTAAAAGGGATTCATCAAACGGTGCTGCAGAAATTACCCCGAGGTCAATTTCATGATTTTGTAGCATCGTTCGAATTTCAGGAGCTGTTTTTACCATGAGTGTTATTTTTATATTTGGAAATTCGCATTGAAATTGGTGAATAATTTCTGGTAAAAGATAAGTCGCTGGTACATAACTAGCGCCAATTGTTATAGCGCCTTTATGAAAATCTTTAAACTCTTGCGTGACCCGCCTAGCTTCTTTCATAAGTGCATCTATTTTACAAGCATAATGATGCAATGCCTCACCAGCCTCCGTTAAGAAATATCTCCCGGATCGTAATTCAAATAAAGGTACACCGAGTTCCTCTTCTAAGCTTTTTATATGGAATGTAATAGTAGGTTGTTTAACACCAAGTTTTTCTGCAACAAGTGTAAGTTTTTTATATTTCCTAATAAGCACTACAATTTCTAATTTTAAGAGATTCATTATGAATTGCCCGCCTTTTTTATTTTAACTATAGAAAAAATCTATAGAAATAAATAGTTTATTAGAAGTTTTTTAATTTAATCTTTACAGTACATTAACATTCAGTATAAATCTTCCAGATAGAATGAAAGCAGGTTAAGAGTGAGGGGAGAGAGGTGAAACGATGGATATTAAAATTCATGGATTAGAAAAGAAGTTTGGAAAAACGCAGGCGTTAAAACCGTTACAAATTGTCATGAAACAAGGTGAATTCACCACACTTTTAGGACCTTCGGGATGCGGGAAAACGACTTTACTTAGAATGATTGCAGGACTTGAAGAGCCAGATAAAGGTGAAATATATTTTGGAGATAAGTGCATGTATTCTGGTGCGAAAAAAATAAAAACATCTCCTCATGAACGTAATATCGGTATGGTATTTCAAGATTTTGCTTTATGGCCGCATATGACTGTATTTGAAAATGTTGCATTTGGATTAAGGGCTACAAAGCAAACGAATCACTTACGAGAAAAGGTAGAAGATGCGATAAAGCGAGTTCGTCTGCAAGGTATGGAGAAAAGATATCCACACGAACTTTCTGGTGGACAGCAGCAACGTGTTGCATTTGCTAGAGCGATTGTAACAAAACCTCATTTTATTTTGTTTGATGAACCGCTTAGTGCACTCGATGCAATTTTGCGTGAAGAAATGCGCTTAGAGCTTATGGATATCGTTCATTCTATTGGTTTAACGGCATTGTATGTCACTCACGATCAGACGGAAGCTATGTCAATGTCAGATCAAATTATTGTCATGAAACAAGGAGAAGTATTACAAAAAGGAACGCCAGAAGATATTTATGTGAAGCCGTCTCATGAATTTGTTGCAAAATTTGTTGGTAAAGCAAATTGGCTTGTAGAGGGTAAACAAATGATTCGTCCAGAGCATGTGAGCTGGACGAAAAATGAAGTGTGTGAAATGTATACAGGTGAAATTCAGCACGTTACATATGTAGGAGAACGATATGAAATGAAAGTAAACATGGGTGCACTTGGAATATGGACAGTTTATCACAATAGTAAATTAAGCATCGGTAAACCAGTATCGTTATATGTGCCAAAAAAATGTATTCATCATATAGGGGGAGAATCGTATGAAGAAATTCAGTTCGCTTAAGTCTTTATTTGTATGTACTTTATTATTTTCGGCTGTAGTAACAGGGTGTAGTTCAAAGACAGGCAATGTAGATGCAAAAAGTAAAACTACGAATGAAAAGAAAATTGTTGTATATAGTGCAGGACCAAAAGGATTAGCAGAAAAGATTCAAAAGGATTTTGAAAAGAAAACAGGTATAAAAGTAGAAATGTTTCAAGGAACAACAGGTAAGATTTTAGCGAGAATGGA
Source organism: Bacillus sp. IBL03825 (assembly GCF_024712505.1). Taxonomy (NCBI): domain Bacteria; kingdom Bacillati; phylum Bacillota; class Bacilli; order Caryophanales; family Bacillaceae; genus Bacillus; species Bacillus sp. IBL03825. The sequence goes on from NZ_JAMXKE010000001.1 coordinate 1,685,499, forward strand.
AGCTGAAAAGAAAAATCCAGTCGTTGATGTAGTCGTACTTGCATCATTACCATCGATGGAAGGATTAAAAAAGGATGGACAAACGTTAGCTTATAAAGAAGCGAAACAAGCTGATAAGCTTCGTTCTGAATGGTCGGATGATAAAGGACATTATTTTGGATATAGTGCTTCAGCATTAGGAATTGTGTATAACACAAAAAATGTGAAGACAGCGCCTGAAGATTGGAGCGATATAACAAAAGGGGAATGGAAAGGAAAAGTGAATCTTCCGGATCCAGCACTATCAGGTTCAGCTTTAGACTTTGTAACAGGTTATGTGAAAAAGCATGGAAAAGATGGATGGAATTTATTTGAACAACTTAAGAAAAATGAAGTTACAGTATCGGGGGCAAATCAAGAAGCGTTAGATCCAGTAGTAACAGGTGCGAAAGACATGGTCATTGCTGGTGTTGATTATATGACGTACAGTGCAAAAGCAAAGGGTGAACGGGTTGATATTGTTTATCCAAAAAGCGGAACAGTTATTAGCCCACGTGCAGCAGGGATTATGAAGGATAGTAAAAATGTAGAAGGTGCAAAAGAGTTTATTGATTATTTATTATCAGATGATGTGCAAAAACAAGTTGCTAAAGCGTACTTATTACCAGGCAGAACAGATATAAAAGCTGAAAATAGACCGAATGTAGAAGAGATTCCGGTATTACATATTGATTGGAAAACAGTTGAGAAAGAACAAGATGAAATCGGAAAACAATTTAAGAAAGTATTTCAATAAGATGGTGATTACATGGTAAATCGATTCGTATCAGTAAGACAAGTTGGAATGACGGTAGCGTTGTTGCTTGTGGCGATGTTAATCGTCATTCCGCTTTTCCTCATTTTATTTTCTAGTGTATACGAAAATAGTAGTTGGAATTTTTTAAAGCCTTTTGAAGTGATGCAGAGTGGTGGATTAGCGGGGATTTTTCTAAACTCGATGCTTTTAGGTGTACTCGTAGTAATAGGAGCAACTATATTTGCATTTCCATTAGCGTTCATTATGAGTAAAACAGATGTTGGAAAGTATAGTAAGTTGGATATTATTTTTATGATTCCATTTATGACACCGCCGTATATTGGATCGATGGGCTGGATTTTGTTCATGCAACCGAACGGCTATTTCGAACAGTTTTTTCCGATGCTAAAGACGATTTCATCTTCGTTTTTTAGTTTAGGCGGCATGGTTTTAATTATGAGTCTGCATTTATTCCCATTCCTTTACTTCATGTTGAAAAATACGTTACTTCAAATTGGGAGTAGTAAAGAAGAAGCTGCAGCAGTTCATGGTGGAGGCTTTTTCTACCGTTTAAGAAAAATAATATTGCCATTATTAGTTTCAAGTTATGTAATGGGTGCTTTACTCATTTTCGTAAAGACGATTGCTGAATTTGGAACACCGGCTACATTCGGACGAAGAATAGGATTTCATGTGTTAACATCAGAGATTCATAAATTTATCTCAAGTTGGCCGATTGATTTTAGTAGTGCAACAGCATTATCTTCTTTATTACTTAGTGCATGTATGCTCATTTGGTATATGCAAAATGTTTTGAATCGAAAGTACTCATATGCAATGGTTAGTGGAAAAGGTGTGAAATCTAAAAGGTATACATTGTCTATATTTACGCGCATTGTAGCATGGGTTTATGTAATTGGTTTATTAATCGTATCAATTGGAATCCCGTATTTTTCTATACTGATTGCTTCATTATCGAAATTAAGAGGCGACGGCTTACAGGTAAATAACTTTACAACGAGCCATTATGAAGCATTATTTACAATTGGCTCTCCAGGATTAGAAGCTTTATGGAACAGTTTTCTTTTTTCACTTATAACAGCGATTATTGCTGCTATGATTGGAGTATTTTTGGCACTTATGATCCGAAAGGGCGAAAAGTCTTCTGAAAAATGGCTTGATATGTGCGGTATGTTACCGAATATGGTACCAGGAATCGTGATGGTTGTAGGGCTTATTTTATTCTGGAATTCACCCTATATGCCCCTGTCAATTTACAATACACCAGTTATGGTTATCGTAACGTACGTCGTTCTTTTTTTACCTTATACGGTGCAGTATGTAAAAGCATCGCTTGGGCAAATTGATGATTCTCTTGTACAGGCAGGAAGTATTTTTTCTGGAAATTATATTTATATTTTTAGAAAAATAATATTACCTCTTATTATCCCGGGAATTCTTGCTGGATGGGCGATGACATTTACAATCTCGATAAGAGAATTAGTAGCATCGCTTCTCGTATTACCTCCATCAGTAGAAACGTCAGCAACATTTATTTTTGCTCAGTTTGAACAAGGAGAAGTATCTATTGGCATGGCAATGGCTGTCGTTTCCGTTGGACTTACAACAATATGTTTATTACTTCTGCAACATATGGAGCAAAAACGAAAAGGGGTAGCATGATGAGGATAGAAGTATGGGGAGGAGCGGGAGAATACGGTCGTTCCTGCTACTTCGTAAAAAATAAAGAGACGAAAATAGTATTTGATTGTGGTATTAATCGATCATATGAGGATAGTTATCCAAAAATAGATAGGGAAGTTGTACCGTTTTTAGATGCAGTATTTTTATCACATATTCATGAAGATCATACGATGGGCTTACCTTTATTAGCGAAGTATGGATATAAGAAAAAAATTTGGACGACTCGTTATACGAAGGAGCAACTTCCCGCTTATTATGAAAAATGGAGAAACTATAATTTGACGCAAGGATGGAATGTACCTTATAACGACCAAAATGTTAAAGATTTAAATTATGTATATATTGATGAGATTAGTAATCCGAATGAATGGATACAGATTACACCTACATTGCGTTTTCAATGGGGGTATAGTGGGCATGTATTGGGGGCTGTTTGGTTTTTAGTGGACATGAGTCATACATATGTATTTTATTCTGGCGATTATTCAGCAGAGTCTAACATACTACGAGCTAATTTACCTGAGAAGTTGCGCGGCGATATAAAAGTCGCAATCGTAGATGCCGCTTATCATACTGATGATGTTTCGCAACATGAACGAATAAATGAACTGTGTACAGAAATTGAACGAGTTGCGCAAAAGAAAGGAATAGCATTATTGCCATTGCCACCGCTTGGTAGAGCGCAAGATATCGTATTGTATTTATATGAAAAGTATAAAGAACTTCCCATTATAGTAGATCAAGAAATTTTGGATGGATTCCAAGAAATGTTCGTATATAAAGATTGGCTCAAAAATAATGAAGAACTTGAACGGATCCTGGAGAGTTTAAAAAGAAACATAATCGTTATGGATCATGACATCGGTACGCAAAATAGTTATGGAATAGTTATAATGAGTGATGCGAATATGCAAACGAAACGAGCGCAGTTATATTATGAACAACTGCGATATGAAGAACGACATTCCATTATATTTACTGGACATATTGCTAAAGGGAGTTTTGCAGACAAAGTTTTGAAAGAACGTGTAGGTAAAGAATGTAGGGTGAAGCGAGTTCCATATAAAGTTCACCAAAGTATAAGAGATGTGAAAGAGATGTTAAATACATTATTACCAGAACATACGGTGTTAGTACATGCTTTGAAAGGGGATACGGATCGATTACAGAAAAAGCTTAGCACGGCAGGGTATGAAAATGTGTATTCACTTACTATGGAACGTATAGAAGTCATTTAAAATGCAAAGGAGATAGGTATATGAAAAAAGTATTTGTATTCGTAAGCATTTTATTTTGTTGTTTCCTTTATAACGTTAAGGAAGGGTTTGCTGCCAGTCCAATGACACCTAGTTTTGAAGTGAAGTTATTATTAAAGCCAGAACAAGTATTAGGTTACAACAAAGAAATGAACCAAGAGATATTAGAACATTTTCAGGCTGGTACAAATTATGAAAGAATACAAGTGCAATTTTTAGATACAGCAAATAAAAATTTAAATAATGAAGGGTGGTTTGCGAGAATTCGAAAGAAAGAATTTAGTAAAGATTTTGAGCTAACATATAAAAAAAGATATCCTATTCAAAATGGTGTAATTCAAGATGCACTAGAAGTGGCTAAAAAGGATGGATTTGATAGTAAAACCGATAACTATGAGGCGGAAATAGATTGGGGATTTGAGAAGAAAACGTTAAGTATTTCAAATAAGAAAACCTACAGTGCTAAAGGGTATGGAGTACTTGATTTACCGAACGAACGAGCCGCTCAAAACATGTTAATAGAAAAGTTGCCAGGGAAAATGAACAAATGGTCGTATACGAATTGGGGAGAAGAAATGCTCAAGAACTCTCGTATTTACGGTCCTGTATTAATGAAAAGGTATACAGGGGAGTTTGAAAATATAAAAACGAATATTGAAGTTTGGCCACTAAGTAATACAGGGAAAATAGAAGATGATTTCGTAATAGAAGTGTCGTTTAAAACAAATGAGGAAAGTATTGCAACAAAACAAAGAGAATTATTAATGAAGAGATTAGAACAAAAAGGATGGTTGTTACCGAAAGATAGTTTGAAGACAGAGCTTATTTTTCAGTGAATAGTAAAAAGGAATCCGTATATATGGATTCCTTTTTCTAATATATGAGTATTAAGCTAAATCAGCTGACACGAACATATCATTATTTTGAAGGTTTTTAGAGCGTAAACTATAAGCAACTACCTTCTTTTTATGTTGCTTTACAACATCAACATGCTCTTCATGACTATAAATGTAAAAGATAAAATCTTTTTTACCACGTTTTTCATTGATAATTAAAGGCGTGCCCTCATTGTGTGGTGGTGCGTAATAGCGATCTAAAAATAAACCTTCGTTAAAATCATGAATAATTTTGGATTTTTGTTCGCCTTCTAAGTTGTTTCCATTAATTGTAACAGTCACATTCTCTTCTTCAAGTTGTGGATGTGTCTCGTACTTGCTAATAATGGATTCAATAACAGAGTTGGGAAGGCTAGAAACGATAATTTTAAATGCCCCAAATACAATTAACATTACAATAAACCAAGTCGTCATAGTATATCATCCCCTTTATCCCACAGTAACGGTCCGTAAAAGCCCGGTTGGTGCGGGCTAATAATCAGTGTGGGATAGATCCCCCATACTGATTAAAATTTCACTTTATCCTATTTAACAATATAACTCATATGGTAATAGTACATATGGTGAAGTTTTGTATAATTTGTGAAAAATATGCCATTTTTACGAACGAAATATTAGAAAAATCAATTTTGTTACAAAAAGTTGAAATCGAAGTATTTTAAAAGAAAAAGGTTTATAATAAAAATATAACTACTAACAACATTACTAATTATAAGGAAGTGTAACTATGAGTACTGTAACAATCGTATATGGTATTATTCTTTCTACAATTATTGGTTTATTTATTGTCGGGGTTTCACGTTATATTCATAAATGGAAAGAAGGCGTTGCGAAATTAAATCACATTGAAGAAGAACTTAGTGATTTAATGTTACATCATGGCAAGTAAAAAGTTTATTTTTTAACTAAACAATGTGAAGAATATCACAAAACATGCTCTCATCATGAAGGCATGTTTTTTTGTTATGTGAATGATAGGCACATTCATACATTTTTTCCATAGGATACAGTGTGAAAGTAGAAATGTTCGGAGTGGAAAAGAGGGATAAAATGAGTAGTTCAGGTTATGTTCCAGATAATAAAAATTTAAAGAAAAGTTCAGGAACTCCAAACCTTTTCTTTGATTCGAGAAAAAATGTCTTTTTTAAAAGGGATGATAAAAACGTTGCATATGAAGTTACGTCAACACAGTTACCAGCGATGATAGGAGGAGCGTTTGTTGATTTATTTATGACAAAAGGGCATATGCGGGAACCGCATTGGCATCCGAATGCGTGGGAATTAGATGTTGTTGTATCAGGAGAAGCAGTTACATCCATTTTAAATCCCGAAACGAATCAATTGCAAAATTATCATATAAAGGCGGGGCAAACTGTCTTTATTCCAATGGGATGGTGGCATTGGATTACAGCGATAACAGAAGAAGTACAATTACATTTGTTTTTCAATAACGATCAGTTTGAAACAGCAGAAGGATCAGACATACTTAGATTAACACCGCCAGAAGTATTTCAAGCTGCATATGGTGTAAGTGCAGAAAAATTAGGAAAGGATCTTTCGCCAATTAAGGAGTCAGTTGTAATTGGTCCTCCTAACTCAAATCGACTAAATAGCGTTAAAGAAAGTGACGACTCAAATATAGTTGTTACGTTAAATGGACAAATAACATCATGTGAAATAGAGTAACTCTTTCATTTTTTAGGAAGAGTTACTCTATTTTGTATAATTTTGTATTTTGATTCGCTATAATATATTATATAGAAGGGGATTTATAGAGGGGGCATATTGTGAACATATTAAAGATTATAGGAATTGTTGCAGGAGTCATTATAGTAGCGGTTATAGCTTTCTTTGTTATTATGAAGTACTATTTGTCAAAAGAAGATCCTGATTACGTATTAAAGTACATAAAAGAACATAAAGATGATAAAACATGTTCATTACTAATTAGAAAAAATGGGAAAATATTAACATCTATAAATGAAAATGTAAAATTGCCATTAGCGAGTACGGCAAAAATCGTAATAGCAGTTGAATTTGCTAAGCAAGTGTCAGAAGGAAAGATAAGCCGTGATGAACAAATTTCATTGCAGGAGTTAGAAAAATATTACGTTAAAAACACTGATGGTGGAGCGCATCCTGACTGGTTAGAAGATGCCAAAGCGAGAGAATTAGTGAAAAATGGACAAATCGCCTTAGAAGAAGTCGCTAAAGGGATGATTCATTATAGTTCTAATGCAAATACAACATATTTGTTAGATAAGCTTGGAATAGAAAGGGTAAATGAAAGTATAAAAGAATTAGAGCTTACTAGTCATGACAAATTCTCTTCGTATACTGCTGCACTATATATGAGAGGGTATGTAGAAAAAGAGCTTCATGAGCCAGAAAATCAATCATTAGAAATGATACGTAACATGTCAAAGGATGAGTATAATAAACATGTGTTACAAATTCATGAATGGATGAAAGATGAAGAAGAATGGAAAAAACGGGATATCCCATTAAAAGTAGATATGGAATTTCAGCGAATTTGGTCAGATCGATTAGTGGGTGCAAACGCTAAAGATTATATGAGTATAATGGAAAAGATAAATAGTAGAAAGTATTTTCCAAAATCAATGCAAGAAGAAATCGAGAATATTTTCAAAGGAACAGTTGATAATAGTAAGTTAGAATTTGCTGGTCAAAAAGGTGGATCTACCGCATTCGTATTGACAAAAAGTTTGTATAGTACAGATAAGAAGGGGAATAAGGTAGAAGTTGTAATTATGTTTAATGGTATAGAAGATCAAGTTGCATATCAAAAGCTAAGAAATAATATAGATTATTTTATTCAAGATGCTATAACAGATGAAGAGTTTAGAAGGAAATTATAATGGAATAATTTTATTATGTAAACAAGGACGCTTTTTAGAAAGTGTCCTTTTCTTTTTATAATACAGGATTTCTTATTTGTTTCATTGAATATAGATTGAAAATAAGAAAGGAAGTTGAAAAATGACGACAATATATTTCGTTCGCCATGCCCACTCTACATATACAAAACAAGAACGGGAACGGCCGTTATCTGAAAAAGGGCATTGCGATGCAGAGAATGTAACACGCTTGTTAAAAGGTAAACATATCGATGTTGTGATCTCTAGCCCGTACAAAAGAGCAATTCAAACTGTGCAAGGAATCGCGAATACATATAATATATCGATACAAATAGAAGAAGATTTACGTGAAATGTTATTAAGTACAGAGCCGGTACAGGATTTTGATGATGCTATGGAGAAAGTGTGGGGAGATTGGAATTATGCATACGAAGGCGGAGAATCAAATGATGTAGCACAAAGACGCGCTATAATATGTATGCAAAGTATATTAAAAAAATATAAAGGTAAGAATATTGTAATAGGTACTCATGGGAATATTATGGTATTACTAATGAATTATTTTGATTCGAAATATGATTTTCAGTTTTGGAAAATCCTTCATATGCCTGACGTGTATAAATTAACTTTTGATAATAATTGTTTCAGTTCTGCTGAAAGAATACAGTCTACAGATTATCAGATAAATAATTTGTAAAAGTTTATCAAAAAAAGAGGAAAGGGAGAAGTTATTGTAGAAGTATGACTTTGTAACATAAAAAATTTGTGTTAAAGGAGGCTGTTTACATGTTTGAGAAAGAGAAAGAAGGGCTTATTGAAGTTCAGAACGTATTTGAAATTGTACCAGCAGATGGAGCAATTATTGGTATGGCAACGGAAGAAGAAATGGAAATTGCTGCTGAACTAGAGCTGCAGTACTATGCCCATTCTCGTTTGTTAGAAGCAAATATTCAGTTAGACGGTTCCTCCTACAAAGAGTTACTTCAGGAGTTCCAGGAGTACGAAAGAAAATCAATGAGCTTTTGGCGAGCGATACATAAGCGTTTAGCTGTGCCGTGGGCATGGGTATTACGTATTGACGTTGCGAATGGCCCTATATATGTAAGTAATGGGAATTCGTATTATGAAGAAATCGATGATGAAGAAGATTATGAATAGATAAGTAAGGAAGCAGCGTTAGTTGCTTCCTTTTTTTATTTGCAAGGGGTGAATTGCTTCAATAATAATATCTGGTCGATCATTTTCTATTCCGTGACCAGCATGTTCGGCAAGTATATATTGACTATTTATTGAGAGTTGTAGTTGTTCATGAATCAGTTCTTGCCACATTGCTTCTAGTTGTGTGGCTTCCTCTTTTGGCATGCCATCCTCAGTCAACTGAGTAATAGAATATTGAGGGTCTCTACCGATAACGATTAAAGGTGTTTCTAATGTTTTATATAACTCTTTTATTAAGCGAGCACAATTTTTCCACGCACATAGTTCAGAAGCTGTCGCTTTATATAATAGAGGAGAGGTAGAAAATTCAATGTACTGTCTTGGTTGATCAACGAGTATAGGTTTTAGTTCATTATAAAGCATATCTATATCCATTTTGGAGTATGTAATATATTTTTGAAACCACATATTATCCGAATCCGTTTGGTCAGAAATTGGTAAATGAAGTTCATCTAATCGGTGTAAGTTCATAGAAGTAGAATCAACTAAAATAAGTGCTTGCAGCTTATCTTCATGTAACATCGCAAAATGTTGTGCACATAAGCCTCCATAGGAATGACCGATTAGAATGATAGGTTCCTGAATAGCAAGTTTATGTAGTAACATATGAAGTTCGTTTGTCGCTTGTCTTGTAGTACGCGAATAATCTCCTAGTTCACTTTTTCCGTAACCTGGGCGATGGTATGAAATGACTGTAAAATGTTGTGAAAGTTTTTCTATAATAGGGAGCCAATCATAAAATGAGCAACACATTCCGGTCTGAATAACTACCGTTTGTTTACTACTTCCTTTTATATATACTTCTATAGTTTGCCCCAGTACCTCTACAAATTTATAAATAGTAAACCCTCCTAACTAAGCTTGAAATAATTTTTGACAAGCAAAAACGATACACCAAACCCCAATTCCGAGTAGGACAGATGCACTAAGTGAAAACGAATTTTTCAACCCAATATAGACGATAAATAATAGTAGTGCGGATGCAGGAAATCCGTATAATACGCCTATAGCAAATTGACTTAATTCTTGTTTGTTCCCACCTTCGAAAGAAATCCAAAATAGGCTTAGTAAACTAACGAGTGGAAGGGCAGCAATAAAGCCGCCTACCGTACTATAATGTTTGGCGACTTCAGTAATCACACCGATAATAAGTGCCGAAACGATTACTTTAACGAGGAAATGCATATTGTGCCTCCTTCGCTAATAACGAAAAGGCTTTTTCAATTAATTGTTGTTCTTCTTTTGATAACTGTGATTCTAATATTTTTATCTTTTCTTTATCTAGTAAAGTATGCTTTTCTAATACTTCAATGCCGTCTTTCGTTAAAGTAAGGTTTACGACCCTTTCATCTTGTTTATTTCTTTCTTTCATGATAAATCCTTTTTGAATAAGGCGCTTTACGTGTTCAGACGCTGTGTTATGAGAGAGACTAAGCTCAGTAGCCACTTTTCCAATTGTTATATCTTTCTCACGAGAAACGATTTGTAAAATACGAATGGCTTGGTGGGAAAGGTTGTCTTCATATTCATATCGTAAGTGATAATAAATACTTTCCCAATGTTGATTGATGTCTTTCATAATGATAAATCCCCCTATTTTTATATCGCATAGTAAGATATATTCGTGAGAATAGAAATAAAATCCTTTTATTTGGATGGAAAATGTTGAAAAAGTTTATTTTTATTGAAATATAAGGTAATCTATGTGTAAAGGTATACATTTAGCAGGAGAGAGGATGATAGCTGTGAATACATTCAAATGGATGAGTCATGAACAGATGTATGTAGATGAAATACATGTTGAAAAATGTGGTCCTCTTTCAGTCGGCGTATATGGGGGAAATCAAGAAAGTGATGCATATGAAAGAGGAGATGCGGTGCTTGCTTGGTGGGATCCTGAATTACAATTTGAATTTGTTATGATTTTTGATACACACCACAAAACAAAAAATATAAATTATATAATAGAAGCGATTTCAGAAAGAAAAGAGAAACTAAAAGAGCTATTCTCATACCCAATACATTTAGCTTTTCATCATACACATATGTACTTATTAGCGTTATTTACAGATGAGCTGTTTATTGAAAAATGTGATCAAGATGATGAGGAACTTGCATGCTTAATTTGTTTACGAAAAGGTGAATTTTTATATTGGCTATCAGTTGGTGATTGCTTCGCATATTTATTCCATTCTGAGAAAACGAAGAATAGTAAAGGGCGGTTAAATAAACGGAAGAATTACGAATATATCGGTAGGAAAAATATTTTCGCAGCAAATACACCTTGTTTTACGTCAGGTGTAAGGGGATTAGAAAAAGGAATGAATCACATCGTCATGGCAACGGACGGTATTTTAGAGTGTGATAAACGAAAATTTGATGATGATCAATCTTTAGTAGAAATATTGCACGACGGAAGTTGCTTACAGATTGAGCCAGTATTAACAAATGTACTGCAGTGGAAAGGTAGAGATTGTGCCACAATTATTGGGTGGTCTATTGATACTGAAAATAAACAATGTGCTAATTAATATAAAAGGAGTTCAAGGTTTTTATCCTTGAACTCCTTTTTGTTAAGCAATATGAATATGATACGTTTTCAACCATTCATTTACTTGTAGCATATATTCCATAGCACTTCTTGCTTCAAAATTGTTAATTTCTTTATTACTTTCATCGGCAATGGCAAGTAATGTGGAATGATTAATAAGTGAGAAAATAGGATTGTTTTTATTACTGCACAAGTCGAGTGATAAATGACGGATTGTTTGTAAATAATGTGGATCTTGTGAAGTTGGATAAGCACTTTTTCTTCTATTGCGTACATCGTCAGGTAAAGCAGGTTGCAGTGCTCTACGTAAAATACCTTTTTCAATATTATCAATGCTTTTTATGTTGAAAGGAACGTTCCATAAATATTCAACTAATCTATAGTCGCAAAACGGTACACGAACTTCAAATCCTACAGCCATACTCATACGGTCTTTACGGTCAAGTAAAAACGGGAGAAATCTCGTTAAAAATAAATAAAACATTTGACGTTGTTTCGCGGATTTTTTATTTTCGCCTTCAAGAGTAGGTACTTCAAGTATCGCTTCTTGGAATCGTGTATCAATATAGTTTTCTAATTTGCATTGGTTACTTACTTCATTTAGTAGAAGAGGGGAAGTGTTTTTCCAATTTGTTAGCCAAGGAAATTTATCGACAAATAGTAAATCCTCTTGATGAAACCAAGGGTACCCACCAAATACTTCATCAGCAGATTCTCCGGATAAAGCTACAGTTGCATCTTTTTTCATTTCGCAAAATAGTAAATATAGTGAAGTTTCCATTTCGCCAGCACTCGGTAAATCTTTTGCACGGAGAGGAACGAATAAGTGATTTGCTAATTCTTCAGCATTCACAATAATGTCATGATGCGATGTCCCTACATGTTCAGAAACGCGTTTTACCCAAGGGGCGTCTAAACCAGTGCGAGCAAATGTCAGCTCGAAATCTTTGGCGCTATTTACAAAGTCAACGGAATACGTATGAAGTGTTTTATTTTCAGCGGCAAATTCTTTCCCCGCTAGTGCAGTAATACCGCTAGAATCTAACCCGCCCGATAACATGCAGACAAGAGGAACATCGGCAATTAATTGTCTTTTTACTGTATCTTGTAAAATAGATAAAATATGTGATGATGTATCTTCAGTACAGTCTGTATGAACTTTACTTTCTAAATTCCAATACTTCTTAACTACTTTTTTATCACGTGTAAACGTTATAGAATGTCCAGCACGCACTTCTTGAATATGTTTAAAGACGCCACATCCTGGAGTTCGAAATAAGCCTAATCCAAATATTTCGCTTATGCCATTTGCATCAATTTCAGCAGGAACAGATGGATGAGCTAATAATGCTTTAATTTCAGATCCGAAAATAATGCTGTCATTTCTTTCAGTGTAAAAGAGTGGCTTTACGCCTAAATGATCACGTGCTAAAAACAACTGTTGCTTCTGATCATCCCATAAGGCGAAAGCGAAAATTCCGTTTAAATGTTGTACGCAATCTTCTTTCCATTCTAAATAAGCATGTAGTAACACTTCTGTATCTGAATGCGTTTCAAATGCATGACCACATTTTCGAAGTTGCTCTCTCAGTTCACGGAAATTATAAATTTCTCCATTATAAGTAAGAGCATACGTATAATCACCAGCACGAAATGTCTTCGGCTGTGTCCCGCCTTCTGGATCAATAACAATTAAACGCCGGTGTGCAAAAGCCGCACGTGGTGAAAACCAAAATCCTTCAGCATCAGGACCACGATGCTGAATACTATTTGCCATCTCTTCTAAAATAACATGTTGTTTTGAAAGATCTTCCTTCCAATCGACCCAACCTGTAATTCCACACATACACATCTCATCTCCTAATTTAAAATAGTAGATTAATGAAATAAAATGTACATCAAGTTAAAAAGTCACTACATAAATAGTGTACTACATGAATTAAAGGGCAGACTTGAGAAAATTTTCTTGTAATACATAGTTATGTGAGACAATGGCTTAGGGAAAGTATTCCATAACATACAAAAAATAAAAAAAGATGAGAGAAAATATTTTGTAAGACGTTATATAGGGTGTAAAAGCTTTTACAAAAAAATAAGGGGAATCGCTACATGAAATCAAATGAGAAAAATTTTATAAAAAGATTACAACGGCAAAAAGAAGATGCACTAGAATTCGTTGTCGATACATACTTACCACTCATAAAAGGAATAACGCACAAAGTTCTTATTCCAGTTCAAAATGATGGACTCATAGAGGAATGTGTAAACGATATATTTCTTTCCATTTGGAATAACGCAAATAAATTTCATGGAGAGCCGAGTGACTTTAAAAAATGGATTGCGGCGATTGCGAAATTTAAGGCGATTGATTATTATCGGAAAGCGACTAGGAAAGTAGAAATTATTTCAGATGAGTTTCATATTAGTACGGAAAAGTCAGCGGAAGATGAATTAATCGTTATGGAAGATAGGGAAGAGTTATTGAAGCTTATTAATCAATTAGAACCGTTAGATCAAAAGGTGTTCATTATGAAATATCTTCTCGGTATGAAGACAGAAGAAATAGGAGATAAGTTAGGGTTAACTCGGGCAGCGATCGATAATCGTGTGTACCGTGGAAAAAAGAAACTACAACAAAATGCTACGAATATTAGTTTTGGAGGTAGTGCAATATGAAAGACATTTATGAACTATTAAATGACATTGATATAGATGAAAAAGAACTTGAGGAAATTGAGGCTTCTGAAATTGAAAAAGAAAAAGCGAAGCGCAATGTAAAACAATCGATACGTACGAAGAAAAAGATGAAAAGTTGGAAAAAAAGTGTCGCTGCTGCATCTATTTTAGTAGGGTTATCAGTTGCAACGCTTGGTATCGGGTTTCCTACATATGCCGGGGGATTGCCAATTGTAGGTGACATATTCCGATTTTTAGATAATGGTAGAACAGGGTTATATGAAAATTATAAAGAATTTTCGACTGAATTGAATATGATGAGAGAGAGTAATGGGGTTAAGGTTACAATTAATGATGCTGTGTTCGATGGTAGAACAATTACAATCACATATTCTATTGAAAGCGAAAAAGATTTAGGAGAGAAACCGTTCCCATTTGGAAGTCCGCAAGTGATGGGCTTTGATGGCGGAGGAGGTAGTTCGGACGTTACAAAAGTTGGAGAGGGAAAGTATGTAGGTATGACTACGATGAGTGGTCATGGTAGTGAAAGGTTAGATGTTGCAAATGTTTGGTGGGATATAGAGGCAATTGAGTTGGATTATGAAGGTAATGCAATAAAGGGGAACTGGAATTTCGCGCTTAGTTTAAAAGCAATGGATAGTAAAGAAGTAAAGGTTAATAGGGTTTCTGAAAATGAATTAATAAAAGTAAATATAGACAAAATGGAAGTAACCCCGATGTCCTTTATCGTTTTTTATAATCAAGAAGAAACTAAGGCATTACGAAGTATATGGGATAGTGCGGATGTTGAGTTAGAAATAAAAGATGATTTAGGAAATCATTATGCTGGTGAAGGAAATGGCGGAAGTAGTACAGTAGCAGAACCCCATAAAAGTAGTTGGAGTGCTACATTCCAAAAGTTAAACGAAAATGCCACAAAGCTTATCGTTACACCTCGTGTGCACTTGCGAGTTCATACACCTGAAAATCATGGTGGAGTGGAGTATGTGAATGGAAAAGAGAAGAAAATTGAAGTGCCGAAAAAAGAAGCGAAGAGTAAAGATATTGTTCTAGATGATATCGTAATTGATTTAAAGAAATAGAAGAGAGACTGCCTAAAACCGTTAGGCAGTCTTTTTTCGTTAAGAACTAGCTACAAGTAACGCATGCGGATGCTGCGTTTTATACTCATCTTTCCAAGGAATGTTTAGTTGTTCCCACGATTCGCCGCTATCATTGGATTGAAAGATGCCATTGTTATTTAAAGTGTAAAACGTATGTGGTTCTGCTGGATTTGTTGCAAACATTGAAATGACTGTACCAATTGCAGATGGTAGACCTTGCTGCACTTGCTGGAAAGGAGAATCTTTCGTTTTACGATAAATATAAGATTCATAAGGAATACGATGATGAGCGAGGTCAGCACTCGGTGCGGCAGAAACGAGGATTGTATCACAATCAGCCGGATCGATAGCCATGCTATATAGATAATGATGTTCAAGTCCTTCACTGCATGAGATCCAGCTGTTTCCACTGTTATAACTTTCAAGATATGCGCGATCAGGTCCGCCCATAAATCCGTCACCACATGATGCATAAAGGCGATTTGGAGCGTCAGGGTGCATAAGCAATTGATGAGCATCGATAGGAGCACCAAATTTTTTATCAATCCAAGTATGCCCTCTATCATTACTTTGAATAACAGCACCAGCTTCAATTGAAACATGGATTGTATTTGGGGTGTTTGGATCAACTGTAATCCAGCGTACGTGATGGGTGAAAGGTCTAGGCGGAAAAGCCCACGTATAAGAAGATAATAATGATTTCATATTTTTAAGTTCAGTCCACGTTTCACCACCATTTTCAGAACGGAATAAAGCGCTCGGTTCTGTGCCGACATAAACGACGCCATAGCCGTTAACTTGCTCATTTGAGCTTATCGTTATAGAAGTAATCCAAGAATGTAAAATACCATCTTCTTTAGGGAAATCAAAGTAACGATATGAATCTCCAATCGGTCTCCATGAATCCCCACCATCGTCACTTAACCATAAACCTCGTCCAAATGTGCCGCAATATACACGGTTCTTTTGAAATGGATCAACAGCAATACAGGTAGGTTGCATATTTTGTAAGTGATACGCTGTTTCAAAGTGACCATATTGTTCTTTCACTACAACAAGTTCACGCTCCATACAGAGAAATAAACGTTTCATTTTAGTAACCTCCTTAGAAATTCTTTCATTAGTAAACAATATGAAGCTGAAAAGGAAGTAGTCTTATTTTTTGTTGAGAAAAAGGACTTGTTTGAAAAATAGCGAAGTGTGTAGATAGAGGAAGCGGGCGTTTATGGGCAGTTAATGGGGGATAAAGATAGGGAATGTGTTTCATACTAACATACAGATATTGCACTTAAAGGAGCATTCGTATGGGACATTCACATGATCACGGTCATTCAAAAAATAAAAAAGCGTTATTAATTGCCTTCTTATTAACGACAAGCTTTATGATTGCTGAAGTTATTGGGGGATTTGTAACGAATAGCTTAGCACTATTATCTGACGCGGGGCATATGCTAAGTGATGCAGTATCCTTAGCGCTAAGTTTACTTGCATTCAAGCTTGGAGAAAAAACAGCAACAACTGCGAAAACATATGGGTATAAGCGAGTCGAAATGTTAGCGGCATTATGTAACGGTGTCGTTCTTATTGTCATTTCAGTATACATTTTTATTGAAGCAATTCGCCGTTTTAAAGAGCCAGTTGAGATTGCTAGTAATGGGATGCTCATTATTGCTGTACTTGGTCTGCTTATTAATATTTTATCAGCTTGGATATTAATGAGAGGCGGAGATGTGAAGGGGAATTTGAATTTAAGAAGCGCGTTCCTACACGTATTAGGCGATCTATTAGGATCAGTCGGAGCGATTATTGCTGCGCTATTTATTAAATTTTTCGGATGGACTGTTGCTGATGCGATTGCTAGTATTCTTGTGTCTATTTTAGTCATTATTAGCGGATGGCGTGTAACACGTGATACCGTTCATATATTAATGGAAGGTGCACCCCAACACATAAATGTTGAAGAGGTAAAAAGTACATTATTAAATATTACGGTTGTAAAAGAAGTTCATGATTTGCACATATGGTCTGTCACATCTGATTTTCAAGTATTAACTTGCCATTTGATTATTAAAGGTGATGAAACGCAAAATGTATTAAAAGAGGCTACGGATGTATTAAAGGAGAAGTTTCATGTAGAACATGTCACCATTCAAGTAGAAATAGATGGTGAATTTAATCATAGTGAGACAACTTGCAAAGTATGAAAGAAAAAGGATAAGAAAATGTGTCATAACATTTTTCGCACGGCATACATATATATAATGTGGCCACAAATACTTTGTAAGGTAAATATTTCATGAAATTACTTTACTTATAAAGAGTCATCTTTTATAATCAAAAGTGGTAATTGATAAAGATTATCATTTTCAATGATCGTGGAAAGGAGTTTTTTAAAAGATGAGTAGTCAACTCCGTTTTGCTGTTGAAAATCGTAAGAGGCATTTAATTGATGAGTTAATTGGAGCAGGTGTGTTTAAAATTCGCGACCGACAATTATACGAGCTGTCTTTAGAAGAATTGGAAAAAGAGTACGAAGATATGGAAGATTATGCAGATATTAAGGCATAGCTATATAGATTAGTAAAAGGTGAGCTGGTTACGATTTTGTGTAACCAGCTTTATTATTATTTCGTAGAAATTATTTTTGATATTTCTTTCATTGGACGGAGCCAGTTTTGAGACATCATTTGTTCCATTTGTTTTTCGTCCTGCTTTTGCAATGCTTGAATGATAGAGTGATGTTCTTCAATAGATTGACTTGCTGGAACAAAGTTTTGGAAAAATAAATATTCAAGGCGTAGAACATGAAGTTGCATATTTTCTAGAAAGGGTTCAATATATTGGTTTTTAGCAATAGAAGAAATTGTATTGTGAAATTGTATATCTAGTTTTAAAGCTTGTTTTGCGTTTTTCTTCTCTATAGAGCGCTGAAAATCAGCATTTATTTCAGAAAGTAGTTTCAGATCAGCGTCTGTAATGTTTTGAAGTGCTTGCTTTCCTATAATAGAGTGAAGACCAGCCATCGTTTCATAAATGATAGGAATGTCGTCTAACTTAATAGGAGCAATTTTTGTTTTTTGCCCAGGTACCATTTCCACTAATCCAGAAAGCTCTAATATTTGAAGTGCTTCTCTTACAGGTGTTCTGCTTACTCCTAGTGCTTCAGCCAATTCCCCATCATTAATTTTTTCATCAGGCTGTAAAACACCTTCAATAATCCAATCTTGTAATTGATTTAAAACGAGTGATTTTGCCGAAACTCTTCCTTGTTTTTTATAATTTTGAGGGATGGGCATAGTGAATTCAATCCTTTCATTGTATATTTTCTTTTTTCTCATGAACAAACTTTAATTCCTGTTTCCCTTCATCCGGTTTTTGACTTAAGATGAGCACCATTACAATGACACAAAAAGCCCCTAATAACTGAAAAGATTGAAAGGGTACGTGCAATATAAGTACAGAAGAAATAATAGCCGCGAGTGGTTCAGTACAACCGAATAATGTTGTTTCTTTCGGAGTCAGGTATCGTATGCTGTCTAAGTATAAATAAAATGCAATCAGTGTCCCGAAAATGACGACAAATGTTATGAGCGGTAGGGTACTTAGTTTTACATATTTCATAGTCGATAATAAAATGAATTCGTTTGTAGAAATAAAGTGTAGAATCGTAACGCCAATACCCCCAATAATCATGCCCCATCCAACGATAACAGAGGAAGACCACCTTTCTAGTAATCCCTTTGAATATAAACTATAAAAAGCAAGAGATAATCCAGATAAAATACCCCAAATAATAGCTGGTGTAGAAACAGCCAAGTTATGAACAGACCCGTTTGTTAGTAAGAGAAAAGTGCCTACTAATGAAAGGGTAATGGAAATGAAATCAATTTTTGATGGTCGAACGTTCCATTTGAAAAGTAAGTATACAGTGATGAATATGGGAGCTAAATATTGCAATAATGTTGCGACAGCGGCATTTCCCTCTTTAATAGAAGCGAAGTACGTGTACTGTACAGCAAGCATACCGAATAGGCCAAACAATATCATTTTAGTAGCATCAGATCTTTGTTTCCATATGCCGAATATTTCTTTTTTTCTCGTTCTGAATGATGAAATAAGGAGCAAGATAAAGCCTGATATAAGCAAACGAATTGTAACTAACCATTCAGTAGAAACATTTTCATATTGAAAAAGTTGTTGTGCAGCTGTCCCGGACAAGCCCCATAAACAAGCACCAATTACAACCATAATGATTCCTTTTAAACGATTTGGATCCATACTGTATATAGTCCTCCTTTTAAAAATATATATCGGATACAATATGCAATATATCACAGAAAGAAACATTAATAAATTGAAATTTCTTTCTTAATGTAAAGTGTTATTCAAATTAAAGAAAATTTGTTAAATAAGAGAACGATAAAATAAAAAGGCTTCTGTTTACGGAAGCCTTTTTATTTTAGATTATGAAGTGTAAGTAAAAGCCGGAATAGGATCAACAAATGTATTCCACTTTTGTTCCATTTCCTTGTCTGTTAATAGACAATCATCTAATGATTGTTCAATCACAGAATGATTCATATCAATACCGATAAATACGAGCTCAGTTATTCGATCTCCATATCGCTCGTCCCAGTTTTTCAATACTTCGGGTTCTTCTTTAATAATTTGATTTCTTTCAGTTTCAGGTAATGCGGCTATCCATTCACCTGCTCCTTGAATTGTAATAGAGGAACCTGCTTGAGATAGAAGCCCTATCATATTATTACGAGATGCGAGCCAGAAAAAGCCTTTCGCTCTTACAACATCTACAGGCCATTTTTCTAGCCAATTCATAAGGCGTTCAGGATGAAAAGGGGATTTACGACGGTATACAAAGGAATTGATACCATATTCTTCAGTTTCGGGTGTATGATGTTCACTATTTAGTTCTTGCATCCAGCCCGCCGATTGACTCGCTTCCTCATAATTAAATAAATTTGTATTTAAAATTTCTTGCAATGGTACATTGCTAAATGAAGCTTCAATAATTTTTGCATCGGGATTTAATTTTTGTAGTAAATGATGAAGTTCTACCCTATCTTCTTTTTCTAGTAAATCAATTTTATTAAGAATAATGACATTCGCAAATTCAATTTGGTCTATTAGTAAATCAATAACTTCTCGAGTATCATTTTCATCGATAGCCTGTTTACGGTCTAATAAACTTTCACCATCTGCAAAATCATCCCAAAATTTATTTGCATCTACAACTGTAACCATCGTATCGAGGCGACAATTTCTCGTTAAATCGATATTAAGTACTTCGTCAGTATAAGTAAATGTTTGGGCAACTGGAATCGGCTCACTTATACCTGAAGCTTCAATAACTATATAGTCAATATCACCGTTTTCAACAAGCCGACTCACTTCTATCATTAAATCTTCTCGTAGTGTACAGCAGATACAACCATTTTGAATTTCTACTAATTTCTCTTCCGTACGTGAAAACCCACCTTTTTTTATAAGCGATGCATCAATGTTTATTTCACTCATATCGTTAACGATAACAGCCACTTTTAAGTTGCTCTTATTAGCCAAAATATGATGTAGTAGAGTAGTTTTTCCAGCTCCTAGAAACCCACTTAATACAGTGATAGGTACTTTTTTCATAAAATGATCTCTCCTTTAAATCGTAATGATTACGTTTTATATTAAGTGATAGAAAAGAAAAAATCAATAATAAATCATAATGATTACGATTTAAGAATAGGAATAGACTATAAAATTTGTGCTGTAGTAGTGTAGGGCATTTGGACAAGTATACAATTTAATATGAATAAAGTGGGGGATAATGTTGGTCTTTAATAGAGTTTCAAAAGAATTAATAGGAATAGCCCTTATTTCTATTTTTCTTTTTTTATTATTTTTTGTAGATTTTACAAGTCTAGCAAATTTGCACAAAAGTATGCCACAAGAATGGTTGAATGTGAATACCGTGTTTTTAAGTATTATATTCGAAGCAATACCTTTTATTTTATTAGGGGTAATTGTTTCTTCACTCATTCAAGTGTTTGTGACGGAAGATATGATTCAAAAAGTAATGCCGAAATCAAAGATTGTTGCAATGATTCCAGCGGTATTTGTCGGAATCATTTTTCCGATGTGTGAATGTGTCATTATACCAATTGTAAGAAGACTTATTCAAAAAGGACTCCCTCTTCATGTAGGAATTGTAATTTTATTGAGTGCACCTATTATGAATCCGATTGTTCTTTTATCTACCGTATATGCATTTCAAAAAAATGATGTAATTGTATATGCACGCTTTGGGATAACGATTTGTGCGGCGCTATTAGTTGGGCTAATTGTGTATTATTTCTATCGCGGGAACAATATTTTAAAAGATATAGAGGATCCGATTCAGAAAAAAGAAAAAAAGGGCTGGGGGAATGTTGTGAATCACACTGTAGATGAGTTTTTTGATACGGGTAAATATTTATTGATTGGTGCTTTTTTTGCGAGCGTATTTCAAACGTTTTTTGATCGAAATGTACTTGATGCAGTGGCCCATAATGAAGTAATTTCCCCAATTATTATGATGGGATTTGGTTATGTTTTATCCATTTGCTCAGCAGCTGATGCATTTATAGCGGCATCTTTTGGACATGTCTTCTCTGTAAAAGCACTTCTCGCATTTCTTGTGTTTGGACCTATGCTTGATATGAAAAATACATTAATGCTATTTGCTTATTTTCAAAAGAGATTTGTATTCTTTTTGATTGGAATTATTATTTTATCGGTGTACACAATCGTGCAAATTACAACGTTATAGGAGGTGGGAAACAGTGGAGGAACAGAAGGCCTATCATCGCTATATTTGTGGCATTATTTTAATTGGTTTAGCGATGCTCTTATTTAAACTACTTGTAACAGGCAATATTTATAATTTTATCGCTCCAAAAATGATTAAATTTACGTATATAGCTTTTGTAGTGATTTTACTTCTTGGTTCTTTACAAGTTTGGAGAGATGGGGGAGAAAAACGGGATGATTGTAATTGTTGTAAGCATCATACAGCATTAAAATCAGGGATGAAAAGTTTCTTTGTATATGTTTTATTTGTTGTTCCGATTATTAGTGCTTTTCTATTTGGAAGTGTAACAATTGACGGAAGTTTAGCGGGAAAAAGAGGTATGAATCAAAGTGTACAGGCGAGAAGTATGGAAAAGAACGAAAAAGGGGGAATACAGGCAAATTCTGTTTGGAAAGAAAGATTAGTTGATCAAGATGAAACCTCGAATTTAAAAGTGATTAATCAAGTGGAAGAACAATTAGAAAAAAGTATGTTAGGACAACGAAAAATACAAGTAGAGGATAAGGATTATGTTCAAACAATGAGTATAATTGGCCAAGATGTAAAAGGGTTTAAAGGGAAAGAAATTACATTCTCAGGGTTTATATATAATGATAAGGATGTGACGGGTGATAAAGCGGTAGTGGCGCGATACGGCATAACTTGTTGTATTGCGGATGCATCAGTCTGGGGGATGATTGTTGCAGGGGAAAACGTAAAAAAGCTCCCACAGGAAACATGGGTGAAAATAACAGGTTTGTTGGACGAAACGACATATAAAGGAACACTATTTCCACTTGTAAAAGTAAGTAAAGTAGAGAAAATTAATACGCCTGCAGATCCGTATGTATACGATGCTTTACCGCAATAAGAAAGGAATAATAATTCATATTTTTATGAAATAAAATCATAATTACAATGATAAAAAAATAAAGATAAGAGTAATTTGGTTTGTTAAAAATATGTGTAGAAGGAGAAATGTGATGAGCTGGGTTACTCATAAACCAACATTTGAATTTGATCAATATAGTCCATATATTCGAATGAACTCTGCGTGGGTGGGACATTTAAACTTCGCTTATGATTTAGTAAGATTTGAAAAACCAGAAATATTAGTTGAGTTAGGTACACATTTAGGAGCTTCTTTTTTTAGTTTTTGCCAAGGGGTAAAAGATGGAGGAGTATCTACAAAATGCTTTGCTGTAGATACTTGGGCAGGAGATGAGCACACAGGTCCATATGGAGAAGGTGTTTTTCAAATAGTGAGTAAATTCGTGAGCACGAGTTATCCTCAAATAGGGAATTTAATTCGGTCTACTTTTGATGAGGCTGTGGATCAGTTTCAAGATGGAACGATAAATTTGTTGCATATTGATGGCTATCATACGTATGAAGCAGTTTCTCATGATTATAAAACATGGTTACCGAAACTTGCGAATAACGGTATCGTGTTATTTCACGATATTGAGGTGAAAGATCGAAATTTCGGCGTGTATAAATTTTGGGATGAGGTCAAAGCGAAGTACCCTCATTTTCAGTTTGAGCATTCATATGGGCTCGGAGTGTTATTTCCGAAAGGTTGTAGTGATAAGTTTGTGGAAATACTTAAAAATAAAGAAGAAATACAAAATATGTATAAATAAAAGTGGAGCATGCATCATTTTAATGATGTGTGCTTTTTTGTGGGGAAAAATGGTAGTCCTTAAAAGGTGAGGATAATAGTAAAAAATTTGTTATGACAAATATTAAAAAAGTTATTTATGGATTGTTCTATATAAAAATGTAACATTTTTTATATTTTCCATTGCGAAAAGTAACATCTACTTTTACAATAGAAAAGGTGTTATATTATACTGGAAAAATAAATCGAAATAATATGAAAATTTTGTTTTGTCTTCGCTAATTGTATATTACATACATGTAAGACGACACACGTCATGTTATCGACTTGTAAGGAGAGAAAAAAATGAAAAGTGTAAGATTACCATCGATGCTAGAAATCATAGTTCTTTTATTACTATTTCTTGCTGTTGTCTTTTCCTTCCAAACGATTTTTGATCTCCCAATTCAATTAGCGCTATTTATTTCATGGTTTTTAGTAATTGCGCTTGGATTAAGATTAGGATTTCGTTATCAAGAATTGCAAGATGCAATTACGAAAGGAATTTCTAACGGATTAGAAGCAATACTGATTTTAGTTGCAGTAGGTGCTTTAATTGGAACGTGGATTGCTGGTGGCGTAGTACCAACATTAATCTATTATGGATTAGAATTTATTCACCCTAGCATATTCCTATTAGCAACATTAATCATATGTTCGATTACTTCTATCGCAACAGGAACATCATGGGGAACAGTAGGAACAGCGGGTATTGCTATGATGGCGATTGGTGAGGGACTTGGATTACCACTTCCGCTTGTTGCGGGTGCAGTTCTTTCAGGAGCTTATTTCGGCGACAAATTATCACCACTTTCTGATAGTACAGTTCTTGCAGCTTCTATGGCGAAAGTAGACGTTATTGCTCACGTTCGAGCTATGCTCGTATTAGATGTTCCGGCTTATATTATTACTAGCATTATGTTTACTGTAGCTGGTTGGATGTATGGCGGCGATAATGTAGATTTGAATCGAGTAGAGTTTTTAAAAGAAGCTTTATTAAAGCAATTTGATATTAAAATATGGATGCTTGTTCCGGCGGTCATTGTTATTGTTCTATTAGCGATGAAAAAGCCGTCTATGCCGACAATTGCAATGGGAGCTTTAATTGGTGCAATTTGGGCAGCTCTTTTCCAAGGAATGAACTTTGGAGAGGCGATTGGAACAGCGTATAACGGATTTTCAATTCAATCTGGTGTTGAGTTTGTTGACAAGTTATTAAACCGTGGTGGAATTAACGGTATGCTTGGCTCAGTGGCCGTTATTATTTTCGGTTTAGGATTTGGTGGATTACTTGAAAAACTAGGTGTTTTAAAAGTGATTGTATCTAAATTTGAGAAGAAATTAAATTCTGCAGGCAATGTAACATTGTCTACATTAATCGTGGCATTCTTAGCTAATATATTTGGTTGTGCGATGTACGTATCACTAATTTTAACACCGAAAATTATGGAAGATAGCTATGATAAATTAAAAATAGACCGACGTGTATTAGCGCGTAACTCAGAAGTAGGTGGAACGTTAACTTCTGGTATGGTTCCGTGGTCGGATAATGGTATTTTTATGGCTGGTATTTTAGGTGTAGCAACATTCTCATACGTTCCATTTATGTGGTTAAGCTTCGTATCATTAATTTTAGCAGTTATTTACGGATATACAGGCAAATTTATTTGGTATGTAGATGATGCCGATAAAGGAAAGCAAGCATCATAAAATAAAAAATCACCTTCTACAATATGTAGAAGGTGATTTTTTTATTTTGTAATAGGAGTTGAAGAAGTTATCTCGACCTCATATTTAGCAATTTTTTGTTGTATCTTTTTTAAGTTTTTTTCAGTGTCTTGAATGAGTTGTAAGACATTGGTCTCCTGTTGTTGCATTAATTCCAACCGTCGAAGGATTGTAGATTCTCCCTCCATAGACCAGTCGATAAATTGTTTTATTTTTTGAATGGGCATACCGGTGTTTTTTAAGCATAAAATCATCTCTAAATATTTCAGTGCTTCTTCATCAAAAACTCGATCTCCTTTTTCATTTCTTTTAAGAAAAGGGAACAGTCCTTGTTTATCGTAATAACGTATTTGAGAAATAGTTAAGAGGTGCATTTTGGCGACTTGCCCAATTGTATAATACATATCGTTCATCCCTTTATTACCAAGGTATAATGCCATCTTTATTTAGTATTTTACCATTATAGTTTGTTTCACTTAATGCATATTTAATAATAATTTTAGCACTTTCATTAGTCGTATGGCCACCTGGGGAATTTCCATTTAGGTCAGTAGTTGTAAAACCAGGAGTTACTCCGAAAATTTCTGGACCGTTAGTGCCAAATTCTTTGCTAAAAGCTAATGTTAAAGCATTAATAGCTGTTTTTGAAGAATTATATCCTAATGTATTAATCGGGTGTGTTTCACCACTAGCAAACATTGTTAGTGAGGCCATGTCAGTTGTTACATTAATAATTTTACTGTTACTTGATTTCTTTAATAATGGTAAAAAGGCTTGCACCATTTGGAATGTTCCAAAAAAGTTAACCTCAAATCCTTGGCGTAAAGTTTCAATATTTAATTCACTAGGTATCGTATGGAAGTCGAGTGCTATGCCTGCATTATTGATTAATAAATCTAAGTGGTCAGTCGTTTCATGGATTTTTTTGATTGCTTCTTGAATGGATTGAGCACTAGAAATGTCTACTTGAATATAGGAAACGTTTGAAACATGTAAAGATTTTACCGCTTGTTGTCCAAGTTGTTTATTACGAGCACCTAAAAATACGTGATAGTCTTTTTCTGCTAATTGACGAACCAGTTCATATCCGATCCCTTTATTCGCACCTGTTATGAAAGCATATTTTTTCATTTTAAATTCCTCCAGTAGTGTTATAGTAGGTTACAATGGTAAGGATACAGCCTAAACTTAAGTTTAGGTCAAGAGGAATTTTTAAAAAAACATTGAATATTTGTATATATAAGTGAGAATTCTTATCATTTGATTGAAAGTCTGTTAATATAAGAAATGTAGGTATTATATTTTCAAGGGGATGAAAAAATGGAGTACAGAATTGAAAGAGATACAATAGGAGAAATAAAAGTTCCAGCTGATAAATTATGGGCAGCACAAACGCAACGTAGTAAAGAAAACTTCCCGATTGGAACAGAGCAAATGCCGCTTGAAATTGTAAAAGCATTTGCCATATTAAAGAAGAGTGCAGCACTTAGTAATCAAAAATTAGGAAAGCTATCAGAAGAAAAAGCAGAAGCAATTGTGGCAGCAGCTGACGAAGTGATTGCAGGGAAATGGAATGAACATTTTCCACTTGTCGTATGGCAAACGGGTAGTGGTACACAGTCAAACATGAATGTGAATGAAGTAATTGCAAATCGAGGGAATCAAATTTTGAAAGAGAAGGGATCTGACGTACATATTCATCCGAATGATGATGTGAACATGTCTCAAAGTTCAAATGATACATTTCCAACAGCACTTCATGTAGCATGTGTAATCGCAGTAGAAAATCACGTATTACCAGCAATTACGAAATTAAAAGAAACGCTAGCAGAAAAAGTAACTGCATTTGAACATATTATAAAAATTGGTCGTACACACTTACAAGATGCAACACCGTTAACATTAGGACAAGAAATTAGCGGATGGCACCGTATGCTTGAAAAAACAGAGCGTATGATTGCTGAGAGCAATACATATATGAAAGAGCTTGCGATTGGTGGTACTGCAGTTGGAACAGGTATTAATGCTCATCCAAAATTCGGTGAGATGGTGTCAGAGGAAATTAGCCAATTTACAGGTAAGCAATTTATTTCTGCACCAAATAAATTCCACGCATTAACGAGCCATGATGAAGCTGTATATACGCATGGTGCATTAAAAGCATTAGCAGCTGATTTAATGAAGATTGCTAACGATATGCGTTGGTTGGCAAGTGGTCCACGTAGTGGTCTAGGAGAAATTATTATTCCGGCAAATGAGCCAGGAAGCTCTATTATGCCAGGTAAAGTAAATCCAACGCAAAGTGAAGCGTTAACGATGGTTGTAGCGCAAGTGATGGGAAATGACGCAACAATTGGATTTGCTGCGAGTCAAGGTAATTTTGAGTTAAACGTATTTAAACCTGTTATTGCATATAACTTCTTACAATCCGCTCACTTATTAGCAGATGCAATTGTTTCATTTAATGATAATTGTGCAGTTGGTATTGAAGCAGATGAAGAAGTAATTAAAGAGAATGTAAATCGTTCATTAATGCTTGTTACAGCATTAAACCCGCATATCGGATATGAAAATGCAGCGAAAATTGCGAAGCATGCTCATAAAGAGGGCTTAACGTTAAAAGAGGCAGCACTGCAATCTGGATTACTAACAGAAGAACAATTTGATGAAATTGTCGATCCGAAAAAAATGATTGCTCCGAAAGAGTAATAAAAAAGCCAAGATTCTATGTTTAGAATCTTGGCTTTTTTGATATTTATTTGTAGGTCTTCCATTTGTATTACTGCAAGTACCAAAATATATTATTTGTTAGCAGGCATATTCAATACTTTCATCTGTGGACAGTTTTCTTTTAAGAGTGAAAGGAAGTTTTCTTCTTCTTGAGGTACGAAAGTTGTCACAGAGTCAAATAAATTGTAATGGATTTCTAATTGCTGTCTAGTCCATTGTTTTGAATGAAGTTTTTTACCAGAGTATGTAACGTGACGAATTTCTTCAAATGGAATTTCAGTACGCAATATGAAACCATGTTTTACAACAAGAGAGGATTCCGTTACGTTGTAGTGAGAGAAATAGAATGAAGAAAGATTGACGATATTTAATAGCATCATGAGAGTGAAAAAAATAGAATTTTCATTTTGGAAGAATAGCGAAACGAAAAAAATAATGATAAATAATGTAATAAAAATGACGTGAAATGGATTCTTTTTCGCTTTGAATTTCAAGTTAGTCACCTCAGTTTACGTGTACTCTAACTAAATTAAATCACAACATCTTAATAAAACGTGTGAATATGCATAATTGCATATTCACACGTTTTATTATTCATGTAAAATTTTCTGATGGGATAAATTTAAATGGAATTTTGCAATAGTGGAGAGGTATAAAGTGACTTGCAAAAATAGAAAGTTAGCATTAGTCATAATTAGTTGTATGATGATTATGGGTAGTTGTGCTAATAAATTTGTTGAGGATGGAAACCGAAAGCATATATTCGTACAGGTAAGTAGAGCTTTAGTCGAGGTTGTAAATAGAATATATAATGGATAAAAGGTATTTCTGTATACGGAAATACCTTTTTTGTATTTAAAATTGAATGCTGAAGTTTTGGAATGAGTGAATACCAGTTCCATGTTGAACTAGGTTGTTATTACTTAAATATTGAATAGCATATTTCACTTCTTTCAATATAGCAGGTGAAAGACCGAGAGTATGATGTGAACCGTAATTTTGTTTAACAGTAAACCAAGGGTAGTGCAGAATAGTCATGTTTTGTTTCACATCCTATCGTAATTCATTTATTAAATACATTCGCTTTTCGTTGTTTTAAGTCTTTTTTTTAGTTTGTTTAATAGATTTTTTTATAAAAGTTTATAAAATGGGTAAACGGAATGTTGAAATGTTTATTTATGTTATGTTAAGATGGTGAAGTGATAATAAACGTTATTGTGATTTGTTTAGTCTTTAAGTAAACGTTTCGGAGGAGTGTTTAGTGTGAATGATATTTCAGAGAAGTTTTGGGATGCTTCGGTAGAAGAATTGAAGAAAGGGTATGTATTTGAAGCGGAAGCAGAGGAGTATATTTGTTTAGCTTGTGGAGAAGCGTTTATTAAGGGGGTTATTTATCAAGATAATCAAGTTTTGTATGAAGCAGAGAAGTTTGTACAATTGCATGTGCAAAATGAACATACGTCTATGTTTGATTATTTATTAAACCTTGATAAGAAGTATACTGGTTTAACTGATTTGCAAAAGAAAATGGTTCAGTTTTTCCATATGGGGCTGAATGATAAAGAGATTGTAAACGAGATGGATGGCGGAAGTACTTCGACCATTCGAAATCATCGATTTACACTTCGAGAGAAAATGAAGCAAGCGAAAGTGTTTTTAGCGTTAATGGAACTATCAGAAGAAAAATCAAAAGTACAAACGAAATTTGTACCCATTCATAGAACAGCAACGATGGTAGATGATCGCTACAATATTACGGAAGAAGAAAATGATGAAGTATTAAAAGCACACTTTACAGAAGGATTAGATGGACCGCTTTCTAAATTTCCGAAAAAGCAAAAGCGTAAATTAATTATATTACGCCATTTAGTGACGAAGTTTGATAGTAATAAAAAGTACACTGAAAAAGAAGTAAATACTGTCATAGAAAGTGTATATCCGGATTTTGTAACTTTAAGAAGATATTTAATCGAATATGGGTTTTTAGATAGAACAGCAGATGGAAGTCAATATTGGGTGAAGTTATAATAATAGGGAAAAGAATATGCATAGAAGCACATTATTATAACAAATATACAAAGAGATAGAAGTTGAAAAACAGATTTTTAATAAAAGGAGAAATGAAATTTGAAACCACCTACAGATAACAATAAAGAAGGTGCGGAGTCACATAAGTTAGAAAGTGAGAGTAAACCGATTTGGAAGTTGATGTCCATGTTTTTAGTACCGTTACTATTAAGTAATGTACTACAATCGATTGGACAATTATTCGGTATGGTAGTAGTAGGAAGATGGCTTGGAGTGAATGATTTAGCAGCCATCTCAGCATTCTTCCCGCTATTTTTCTTACTCGTTTCATTTGTAATTGGTATTGGTTCAGGTAGTTCGATTTTAATTGGTCAGGCGTTTGGTGCTAAAAACGAAGATCGTTTAAAAGCGATCGTTGGTACGACACTGACATTTACCTTTATTATTGGAGTTGTGTTGGCGATAATAGGTAGTATTTTTGCGATGGATATTATGCGCCTTATGGGAACGCCAGAAAATATTATTGATATAAGTGTTCATTATGCGCGTATTTTATTTATATCGATGCCAGTCTTATTTTTATACTTCGCATACACAACATTTATGAGGGGTACAGGAGATTCTAAAACGCCATTTTACTTTTTAATTGTAAGTACAGCGCTAAATATGATCTTATTACCGATTCTTATTTTCGGATGGTTAGGAGCTCCGAAATTAGATGTGTATGGAGCAGCCTATGCTTCTGTTATATCTACAGTTATTACGTTTATTGTCATGTTAGTGTATTTAAAGAAGAAAAATCACCCACTACAATTAGATAGTACGGTAAGGAAATATCTTCGCATGGATGGGGAGTTATTAAAGCTATTGCTACGACTCGGAATTCCAGCGAGTATTAATATGATATTAGTTTCATTATCTGAAATTGCGGTAATCGCGTTTGTAAATCGTTACGGTTCGGATGCAACAGCGGCATATGGCGTCGTGAATCAGGTTGCAAGTTATGTACAAATGCCAGCAGTTAGCCTTGGTATTACAGTTTCTATTTTTGCAGCGCAATCAATTGGTGCAAATCAATTCGATCGACTGCAGAAAGTTGTGAAGGCCGGGATTATTATGAACTACGTCATTGGTGGTGTGCTAATATCTCTTATTTATTTGTTCTCAAGAGACATTCTATCACTATTTTTAACGAGTCAAACTACAATTGAAATTGCTCAAAGCCTCGTTATGATTACGTTATGGAGTTATTTAATTTTCGGGCATGCGCAAATTATTAGTGCGACAATGCGAGCGAGTGGTACAGTATTATGGCCAACTGTTATCGGTGTTGTATCAATTTGGCTTGTTGAAGTACCTGTAGCGTATTACCTTTCTTACCATACAAGTCTTGGCATAGAAGGGATATGGATTGGGTACCCAGCAGCATTTATTGTCAGCTTAATATTACAGTATGCATATTATAAGCTTTCATGGCAGAAGAAACGAATTACACGACTAGTGAGTTAAATCATGCAAATGTCCCTAAGCTATTATACTTAGGGACATTTTTTGTAAGTGTAGGTTTACAAATAGCTTTTTAAAGTGATATCAAAATGTTGTCTAATGAGCTTGTTATCACTCATATAAAACTCCCACGCTTTTTCAGGTTCACCGATAATTTCAAAAGATTCTTCTGTAATATATAAAGCGCAATTATCCTCTAGTGCAATTCCTTCTATATTACCTTGATGATTTTGTAAAAAGGAATGGAAGGCGTTCATTCTATTTAATTGATTATAATGTGGACAAAACCTTTTGTTAACAATCCCCCAACCGTTACACTCTATATAACCAGAACCTTCATAATCTGAGCGGATGCTAGATGTGAACCAGCACATAGCACCGGCGCTATTGCCTGCAATGAGCGTTCCTTGTTGCAAAGCAAATAATAATTTTTCATCTAGTTTATGTTCTTTCCATTGTGTAAGCATGTGAATATAGTTCCCGCCACCGAGATAAATTAAATCAGCAGACTGAATCATTTCGTCTATTTCATATTTAGAAGGTGTATCAGCTATAGTACGTAAAATTTGTACTTCACAGTGTAATTGTGTTTCGAACGTGTCCAAAAATAGCTTTATATAGCTTTCATCATCATGACTAGCTGTAGGAATGAATAATACTTTTGGATACTGTTTATTTGTTAATTCTATAAGTCGCTCATTAATAGGCGAGTGATTTGAATCTTGTAAATCACCGCCACCAATGACAGCTAATTTCATAGTAAAGCACCACCTAATCATTTTTGTTATATAAAAATTCGATAGAAGAGAGTAACATTCCTTCTCTCATGTAATGAATAAGTAGAAAATATAGTTTAAGTATATCGGAATAGTAAAGGTAGTGAGAACTTTATAGAAAAATGAATTTGAAACAATTTACCCCGATATTTGTGGGCTGCCCGTAAAAGCCTGATTGGTGAGGGCTGATAATCAGTGGGGATGAACAAAACCCTCATTGATTAAAGTTTCACTTTATCGATATATAATACTTCATACTATTGTTTCAAAATATGGAAACAATATGTTTAAATGGATATAACGAAGCATTAATTCAAATTGAATTAGTGTTTATACTTTAAAAAGGAGTCGGAAATAATAGAGATTTCACAAATCGTTTTTTACTTTTAATAGGAAGTTGTATTACAATATGGTAAAATTATTTCAAAATATTTATTTAATATAAAAATACAAAAAGGGAGCGTGAAAAAGGTGGATTTTCGATTTGAGTTTGCAGCGAAGGTGAAAGAATACTTAGATGATGAGAAGGATGAAAAAATAATAAAAGATGGACATCGAGATATAATTTTTCACTATTTATATGCGTTAGAGGCTGAAATTGGCGTTGTTAAAAATCCTAATTTTACTTTTTTTACATCAGGAAGACGTTCACATATCGTATTAGAAAATATTGAATTTAAAACAGAGGTAAATGTAAAAAGTAACATCATAGAAATTACAAAAATAGTGGATAATGTCGTTATTCCTTTAGATACTATCGTAGCAAAGGATCGGGAATTATTTGCACTTGGGCGCAATGAGAAGTTTAATGTACAAATATTAGAGCAGTATCTCTTTGAGACATTTGGAGAGAAATTAGGTTTAAAATGAATGGAATGGCCTACGTATTTATAGGTAGTGAATTTTAGTGTATATCATTTTTGTTTGACCTTTCATTTAATTTATACTACAATTCGTAGTGTGAAAGGAGCCACATTATGTTTACTCAAAACTACAAGTTAAATGAGCAAGGATTAAATCACTTTTTTGGACCACTTGAAGCGAGAATTATGGAGATCGTTTGGTCCACCGAGGGCATTACGATTAAAGAAGTGCAGCAGAAATTAAGTGAAGAATCACCTGTGAATTTTAATACGGTCATGACAGTTATGAACAGGTTAGTAGAGAAATTCCACTTAGAAAAACAGACTGTGAAAAGAAGTGGCATATATCGTACTGTACAAACAAAAGAAGAATTCTTATCCAATCAAACGAAGAAGATGACACAGGAATTGATGGGGGAATTTGGAGATTTAGTTGTAAATCATATGCTAGATGAGTTAGAGCAGGCTGATCCGACTTTAATAAAAAAATTAGAAGACAAATTGAGTCAGTTAAAAAAAGAGGATCAATGAAATGAAATGGCAAATGCGTAAAATCGTATTGTTAGCGGTAATTGTTAGTACCCTCTTTTTCAGTATGTTAGTGTATTACGTTACATATCCATTTCTGTTTCAAAATAAGGCGTTCTTTCTTTCAAATTTTTGCTTGTTTCAATTAGAACAACATATGAAGGAATTATCGCTCATTCGTATTATAATTGCTGGATTACTATTACTTACAGTACTCATAGTATGCAAAAGAATTTGGCGACAATTTTTCTATAGTCAAAAATTACAAAAAGTACTTATCCCTTTCATTCGAAAAGGAAAACAAATATATATATTGCCGACCGCGGAAGTTGCGGCATTTACAATTGGGTTATTTCGTCCGAAAGTTGTCATGTCAGAAGGCATGCTTCAAACATTTTCAGATGAAGAAATGGATGCGATTATTTTCCATGAAGAATATCATCAAACTAATCGAGATCCATTAAAATTATTTTGTTTTACGTTATTAGCAGAAGGAATGGTGTACATCCCGATATTAAAAGGGTTATTGCAGCGCTATCATGTGTATCAGGAGCTAGCAGCAGATAAATATGCAATGCAAAAGATGAAATCTTCATTCGAATTAGGTAGTGCATTATTAAAATTAATTAAAATAAAGACAATGGAAAATCGATGTGTGACAGCTTCATTTGCAAAAACAGCAATAAATTTACGAATCGAGCAAGTGTTAAATGAAAAAGTTGTTAAGCTCAATATTCCGTTGCATACGAATTCGGTATATGTAACATTAGGTTTATTCTGTATGTCGATTGTACTTATTGTCGGAGAGTGCATATAGCCTCTTTTTTTAAGAATTAACACTACTCATTGTAGTGCTATAGGGGGAATAAAATGAATGCAGCAGATTTAACAATTTGGCTTGTAGCTGGGGCAGGGGTATTGTCATTTATATCACCATGTTCTTTACCGCTATATCCATCTTATTTATCATATATTACAGGTGTGTCTATTCAAGATTTAAAAGAGAATCGTGGAATTATGCAAAAATCAGCGATTATACATACCGTATTTTTTATGATCGGATTTTCGGTTATATTTTATGCGTTAGGTTTATCGGTAAGTTGGATTGGAATAACATTTTCATCTAACCAAAAATTGATTCAACAAATTGGTGGGATTTTTATTGTTTTGATGGGACTGTTTATGACAGGTTTGTTTCAACCTAAGTGGCTTATGGCAGAGAAAAAGGTACAATACAGAAGTAAATCGACTGGATATATTCGCTCGATTTTAGTCGGTATGACATATGCAGCGGGTTGGACGCCATGTGTTGGACCGATATTTTCAGCTGTACTCATGCTTGGTGCGACAAATCCTGAAGGGGCACTTCTTTATATTACTGCGTATACTCTTGGGTTTGCGGTTCCGTTTTTCGTGATGGCATTCTTTATTGGGAAGGTAAAATGGATTGTTACATATGCCAACGTCATGATGAAAATTGGCGGTGGAATGATGATTGTAACAGGGGTTTTATTGTATACAAATCAAATGACGAAAATTACCGCATTCTTTATTCGTCTATTCGGTGGATTTAAAGGCTTTTAAAAATGAGGAGGAAGAAAAGTGAAGAAGCTAATTGCGATTATAATGGCCGGGGCATTGATTTGGGCCGGAGTTAATTTTTATAATACAAAAAAAGAAGAAAAAGAAAGAAAAGCAAAACAAGCGGAGTTACAAGAAACAGAAGTATTACCACAAGTAGGATTTAAAGCGCCAAACATAACGTTAAAAGGGTTAGACGGGAAGTTGTATTCGTTAAATGATGCAAAAGGAAAGCCATATCTTATTAATTTTTGGGCATCATGGTGTGGCCCATGTGAAATGGAGGCACCTGACTTAGTTCGTATGTATGATAAATATAAAAAGGATGTTGAAATTTTTGCGGTAAATGCGACAATTGGAGATCCAGTACAAGAAGCGAGTGCATTTGCAGATCGTCACGGATTTAAGTTTCCTGTTTTACTAGATATGGACGGAGTAGCTGGATTAGATTATAAAGTATTTTCGTTACCAACAACATTTTTTGTTAATAAAGATGGAATTATCGTAGAGCAAGTACGAGGCGTATTACCTCCAGATCAATTAGAAGAGAAATTTAAGAAATTAATTGAGAGTTAAAGAGGGGATTTCATAGTGATGGAGTGGATCGTGAGGTTACAATCCGTATCTCTTATAATTGGAAGTCTATTTGGGTTTATGTTGATGAAACGAAAGATGAAGAACGAAAGTGTACCATATGAAAAAATGATGGATGCAGTAACAAATGCTTTTCTTATCATCGTATTTGTATGGAAATTTGCACCGGCAATTTTAAATCCAGTATGGGCTTTTAGGTCGCCAGTGCAGGCACTATTAGCTGTAGGAAGTATGCAGCATATTATAGCAGGATGTGTAATTGCGAGTGTATACATTGTTTGGAAAAGTAAAAAAGGACAATTTTCGCTTCGTATTTTACTTGATGCATTACCTATCGGACTATGTATGAGTATTATTTTTTATTTTCTATTCAACCACAAAATAGGTGTACAAACGACATTGCCTTGGGGTGTGAAAATATATGAATCTAAATTTTTATATCACCCTATTTTCGTATACGAGATCATTCTCGCCCTTTGTATAATCGGCTTGTTATGGATGAAAAATGAAAGGCTCGGAAATGGAAAGAATATAAGTGTTTTTCTAATTGTTGAGGGGTTTGCTCATATCATTATTTCACTTGTTAGTGAACAAAATTCGGTTCTATTTGGTTTATCAGCACAGCAAATAATGAGCTTTTTTGTTATTAGTTTAGGAATTTTGTTGATACCGAAAAAATAAAAAGGTAGCCACGTATGGAGTGTGTCCGTACGTGGCTATCTTTTTATTATATATTAAAAAATTGGAGGAGTAACAGAAAATAAAACAATGGCATTTTTCTCGAATTGATTTATCCATTTATGTTTTAAATAAGCGGGTATTTTTACGCTATCACCCGTTTCTAATATGTATTTTTCTTCATTTAAATGTAATGTGATTTTCCCGTCTAATACGTATGCTAACTCTTCACCTTTATGTTCTAGTACATTTTCTGATGAAGCTGTATTCGGTGGAACAGTCATAATTGCTGTTGCTAAATTTCCTGTGAAATCAGGTGATAGCATTTCATATGATAAATTATCGATAATCATTTTTTTTCGTTTATGAGAACGTACAATTAAATCGTCTGTATTTGTATCTTCCAGTAAAAAGCTAAATGTTGGAACATCTAACGCTTTAGCGAGTACTTTTAATGTTTGAATAGAAGGGTTAGCAGACCCACGCTCAATTTGACTTAACATAGATGGTGTTATACCTGCCATCGTTGCTAGTTCTTTACTCGTTAAACCTTTTTCTTTTCTTTGTTTTTCAATTTTTTTACCGATATCTATATTTTCCATGATAAAAGCTCCTTACTAATTATTAAATTATATTTAAAAAAATTAAATTAAAATTAACTTAAGCGAATAATTTATGTTAAACTATATTTAAATTAATTTAATTATAATTTATTGAATCGTAAGCTACAAGGCTATGAGGAGGAAGAGAAATGAAGGGAATAGAGAAATTAAACGAGGAATATCCACTATTAAATAAATTAATCGCAACAGAAGAAGTGTTTTGGGTAAATCCGAACATGGAAAAGTATGAAACGGCAATAAAAGATTCCCCATTGAATGAAGAGAATGTAAAAGATGCGGAAGAGAGGTTAAAGCGTTTTGCACCGTACATTGCGAAAGTTTTTCCGGAAACGAAAGAAACGGGCGGCATTATAGAATCACCTTTAGTGAAGATACCTACTATGAAACAGTCTTTAGAGAAAAATTACGGGAAACCTATATTAGGTGAATTACTATTAAAATGTGATAGCGGGCTTCCGATATCAGGATCCATTAAAGCTAGAGGTGGCATTTATGAAGTGCTGAAGCATGCGGAGAAATTAGCTTTGCAGCATGGAATGTTAACAGAAGAACATGATTATTCCATTTTAGACAGTGATACATGTAGAGAGTTTTTTGCGAAATACTCAATTGCGGTAGGTTCTACAGGTAATTTAGGACTAAGCATTGGGATTATGAGTGCAAAACTAGGTTTTAACGTAACTGTTCATATGTCAGCAGACGCAAAAGAATGGAAAAAAGATTTATTAAGAAGTAAAGGTGTAGAAGTTATTGAATATGAAGCTGATTATAGTAAAGCAGTAGAAGAGGGGCGTCAGCAAGCAGATGCAGATCCTAGCTGTTATTTTGTAGATGATGAAAACTCACATGATTTATTTTTAGGATACGCAGTAGCAGCATCGCGTTTACAAAAGCAATTAAAAGAGTTAGAGATTGTAGTAGATGAAGAGCACCCTTTATTTGTTTACCTTCCGTGCGGAGTAGGGGGCGGACCTGGCGGAGTCGCATTTGGTTTAAAGTTATTGTATAAAGACAACGTGCACTGTTTCTTTGCGGAGCCTACGCACTCTCCATGTATGTTACTCGGTTTAATGACAGGACTTCATGATAAAATTGCCGTTCAAGATATAGGGATTGATAATGTAACAGACGCGGACGGACTAGCGGTAGGAAGACCGTCTGGATTTGTCGGTAAAACGATGGAACCATTTTTGAGTGGAAATTACACAATAAGTGATGAAGAGTTATATAGATTGCTAAAAGAACTAGCTGATACGGAAAATATTTATTTAGAGCCCTCTGCGCTAGCGGGAATGATAGGGCCAGTGAAAGTGTGTAAAGAAGATGAGTATTTACAAAAGAAACAGTTAATGGAGAAGATGAAGAAAGGTACTCATATTGTGTGGGGAACTGGCGGTAGTATGGTTCCAGAAGATGTGATGAATGGGTATTATAAAACAGGTGAGTCATTAACAATATTAGAAAAATGAGGCTAATTGTGGCCTCATTTTTTATTTATATGACATATGTATTATTATAAATTCTTTGTTATTTTCGCATTAGTTCATTATAGTATAGATATAAAGAACGAATAGCAAATAAATATAACAAAAAGCATTATTTTACATAATAAGAGGATGTGTATACGATGTCATTACAGACTAAATATATAGCGGGTATTTCGCTTGGGGTTATGGGAGTAGGTTTTGCGGCTTCTATCCCGTTTCAAGGAACGGTAGCAGGTGAGATTATACAAGGGGGATTTGAAGCTGGATTGGTTGGCGGACTTGCGGATTGGTTCGCAGTTACAGCATTATTCCGTCATCCGATGGGAATTCCAATTCCACATACAGCGTTATTACCTAAAAACCGTAAACGAGTAACGAAAGGGCTCATTCATACGTTAGAAAATGAATGGCTGACGAAAGAAAGTATTACGAATAAAGTAAAAGAAATGCAGTTAGCACAAATGGTATTGCAAATTGCTGAAAGAGAAATGCAGTCTGACGCTGTGAAAAAAGGAATTGTAACGATTGCGGAGAAAGCGATTGTTACGATAGATACGGAAAAATTAGCGGTTATTATTGAAAAAGAATTAAAAACATATTTGCATACCATTAATACAAGTAACATATTACAAGTGCTTGTTGATCAATTAGTTGTGCAAGAATATGATGAAAAGACACTTGATTACATTTTAGTAAAAGTGAAAGATTGGACAGCGCAAGATGAAGCGCGTTATCAGCTCGGAAGCTTAGGTATGAAGGCGATGGAAAACATAAAAGTAGATGGATTTTTACAGTTTACTTTGAAATCATTTATGAATATTGTAGATGAAGATAAAATTGGTGGCATTTTGCAGAAGTTTATTATTAGCAATATTAACAGCTTACAAGATGCAGATAATAGCACAAGACAACTTATATTAGCGAAAATTCGTCAAGAAATTATAAATGTAAAAGAAAATGAAGCGTTACTACAAGAATTAGAAAATTGGAAAGAAAAATGGATTGCCAATTGGGATGCTACTGACAAAATTAAAGAGATGCTGGAGCAAGTACAACAAAGGGCAATTACTTTTGTGAAAAATGAAGAATTTACGGATAAATATGTTATGCCATTTTTACAAAAACAAATGAATAAAATAAAAGAAGATGAACAGATTGTTCAAAAAATAGAAGAGTGGTTACAAAAACAAGTTGTCACACTGGTTGAAAAGAATCATTCGAAAATCGGAAAACTTGTACAAGAAAATCTTGATAAGTTAGATGATAAAATGTTAATTGAAATGATTGAAAATAACGTCGGTAAAGATTTGCAATGGATCCGAGTAAACGGAGCGGTTTGCGGATTTATGATTGGATTAGTATTAGAAGGAATTAAAGCGATTATATGAGAAAAACCTTCCACAATTGTGGAAGGTTTTTTATTTTTCAATAATACTCATATTTATATTATAAGCTTTCTCAATATTTAATTTGTACGTCCCATTTCCTGTTTTAATCGAATTTTTATACCAATGTTCTTGCTCGTTGAATTCTGGATTTTCTTCTGAAGAATTATTTTCTTTTTTCGTTAAATCTTCAACTTGTTCCCAAGGTGTGTTTCCATGTGCTTCTTTTTTGTTTGTTACGGCGATTAAAGATACATCGCTTTCTTTCGTTAAATGAACAGATACATTTGAACTTTCTTGTACAAACCAATTATTTTGTAATTGACCTGGATAAAGGGATAGCTCGTTATTTGAAGCACGAACTTCTACATTTTTATTTTGCGGAAGAACGAGTGTCGGTTTGACCTGTGGTGCTGAATTCCATAACGTATGTTGAACTGGTAATGATTTTAAAGTGATATACATCGTTTCCCCAGCTGTTTGAACTGAAAGAAAATCTTCTTGTTTTAAATTGAGTTTTTCATTAGCTTTCGTCGACATTTCATATGTTCCAAGAAGGTGAATTTGATTTGTATTATTTCCCTCTATTGTTAGAGGATAATGCCCTGCATCCACTACGATTTTTTTGATAGATTCAGGTATATCAAGTTGTTCACTTGGAATATTACTCGTTTGGCGAGTTGTATGAATAGAATGACGAACTTCATCTAGTAATCCAGTGGATAATAAACAGTAAAAAGCAATTCCGACGCTTCCTAAAACGCCGAT
This sequence comes from Bacillus sp. IBL03825, assembly GCF_024712505.1. Classification (NCBI taxonomy): domain Bacteria; kingdom Bacillati; phylum Bacillota; class Bacilli; order Caryophanales; family Bacillaceae; genus Bacillus; species Bacillus sp. IBL03825. The sequence continues at coordinate 1,726,348 of NZ_JAMXKE010000001.1, forward strand.
AAAGAAAATACTAAAAATATCATATTTAATAAAGGATTGTTCCTTCTTAGAAAATAGAAGGTATAGTAAAATTTCCACGCCAAGTATGACAAGTAAAACAGGCCACCAAGCTGTTAAGGAATCTAATACCTCAGTACCTTTTATAACTGAAAATAGTAAGAAGCAACCTAATGAAATAATAGAAAGCCCCATTGAAAATGTTCCAACGCGCCATGTTCTCATTCTTGTGTACCACCTTTGTTTTCTTTATTTCCAACTAACAATTTAAAGCCGCCACCAATTAAGAGGAGTGCAACGATAGATGTTTGGAAATAGCGATAATACAGTTCGCTAAGATGAATGTTAAATATAGTTGCAAAGTAATCATTCAAAATAGGAAGGACTGTTTGATCTAATAAATAATAACCACCAAGTGTAATTAACCCAATACCGATCCATCTTTGATGATTGGTAAAATAATCAATGATAGGTTCGTCATGTACACGTTCTTTTCCATACTTTGCAGTTTGTTGTAAAGCGTCAAAAAAGCTATAGAACCAAATGATTGGAACTAAAAATAAAAACGCTGAAAGTCTTAATAAGTCGAGTAAATATATAGAAAGTAAAAAGGCTGCCATAAGCTGAAGGCCCCGGCGTTGTAAGCCTAAATACATATGTCCTGCTCCGGGGAACATCGCTAAAATAGAAGCGAATGTTTTATTCTTCTTTCCTTGTTCACGATGCTCTTCAAACTCTTCGAAAATAGTACGATCATCTAGTTGCTCGCCACGTTCTTTTTTCTGGAGTTGCTGAACAACATCAAAGAAATTGTAAATCCATAAAACAGGTAATGTAATAAGGAAGATAAGGAAACTTTCTTGCGATGTTAAAAGTGCAACGAAAATAATCATACTTCCGATTCCTGTGCAAGCTACTAAAAATGTAAGTCCACGTTGCATAAGTCCTAATTGAAAATGTCCAAGTCCAGGGATGATGGATAGGAGAATGATATAAAATCGTTCGCTTTCTTTAGAGGACTCTGTAAATTCTCCTGCAGCTTGTTTTTTCGATTGGTTAATAATAGTGATAACTAAATCTAATAAATTGATCGCCCATAAGACAACTAGTAAAAATAGAGAAAGAAAAGCAATATCACGCGCACCTAATGCTATTGTACAAAATGCTGCAAAGATAAATAGAAATACAGCCCCTCCGCTATATAAAATAAACCGTCCAAATTTCTTTAAATATAAATGTCCAAGCCCGGGAATTAGCCCTAATACAAGTGCTAAAAAGGGATTTTTATTCATGCTTTGAACCTCCGTCCTTTTTTGATGTGTCTACCGATTTGTTTACAATTTGTTGTGAGATAGAAGACTCGTTATGTTTTGAAGATTTCTCGAAATTTGATGTCGCTGTGAAAATATATTGGAATAAACCACTTACCATAAAAATAATTGTAGCCGCAGTCGCAATTATGTAGTGAATAATGGTGCGCTTTAGTGAGTTTGTTTTTATATTTTCATTAGGTTGTAGCGTTTCAAAATTAATTTGCGTCATAACTTCGTTCGTAAATGAATCATCATTTATCATTGGAAGGTTTTCATGTTGTTCATCGATACTTTCCATATAAAGTGCTAAACAATGATCACATTCATAAAGGTGTTCTTCCATAGATTCACGTCCATTGCTTTCTATAAAATCTAAAGTATAATTGCGCCAATCCTCTTTTGAATAATGCATCATAGAAACTCTTCCTCCTTCCAATGTTTTTTAATCCATTTTCTTGCCCGGTACAGTTTCATTTCGACTGTTTTCACTTCGATGTTTTCCTGTAAAGAAATTTCTTGATAACTTTTTTCTTCTAAGTAATGTGCGAGAACGACGTCACGGTAATTTTCGGGAAGTTCTCTCAGTTTTTGAGCAATGAGTAATTTTTGCTCTTTCGTCAATAATAAAGCCTCAATATTATGAGAGGATTTTATATTTTCCCCAGTTTCTTTACATAAGGAGAGTTCTTCGTTTTCTCTAGCTTTCTTCCTTTTATAATCAATAGCGTGATTGGTGGCAATACGTGCCATCCACGTTTTTAATCCGCGAAATTGATAATTTGGGAGAGAGGCGTGAATTTTTAAGAATACTTCTTGTGTAACATCTTTCGCATCTTCTTCATGTCTTAAAATAGAAAAGATAACTTGAAAAATATAATGACGATATGTTTGCACAAGGATACGAAAAGCATGTTCGCTTCCTTGCTGTGCTTTTTCAATTAATTGTTTTTCCTCAATGGGTCTCTCCCTCCTTTTTGACGCATTCTATTATATAGACGTAAGAAACGATTGGACACCCTACACATGTTGTAAAAAAAGAATAATATATTTTTAGGAAGGAAGCTATATGAAAAAGGTGTGAAAAAATGGTAAAAAGAAGTATATAATGAGCAAGTGGGAAATGTTACGTGAAGAAAGGATGTGAATGTTAGTAGGGGAAGGTCCATACTAACAAACATGAAAATTAAAATATTAATAGCGGATGATAATTCTTTTATTAGAGAAGGCATGAAAATTATTTTAAATACATATGAAGAGTTCGAAGTAGTAGATACTGTGAATGATGGGAAGGAAGCGGTGGAATATTGCAAAAAGAACGACGTTGATATCGCTCTTTTAGATGTCCGTATGCCAAATATGAACGGGGTAGAGGCAACGAAATTTATTTGTGAAGAAACGGAAACGAAACCACTAATTTTAACGACGTTCGATGATGATGAATATATTTTGGACGCAGTGAAGAACGGGGCGAAAGGTTATTTATTAAAAAATAATGATCCAGAGCGTATTCGTGATGCAATAAAAGGAGTATATAACGGTCAAACTGTTATGCAAGATGTAGTGCTTGATAAAATTAAGAGCAATTTAATGGAGAGCAAAGAGGATGAATGTAAAATAGATACAAGTCTTTTTACAGAAAGAGAACTTAGTATTATCGCATTAATTGCGAAAGGTTTCTCGAATAAAGAAATTTCAAAGCAACTTTTCATATCAGAAGGAACGATTGCTAATTATATTACATCAGTTTTAGGGAAAACTGGACTTGAACATCGTACACAAATTGCGATTTATTATTTAACAGGGAAAGTAGATTAAAGATATGGAATTTTGGTTAATTGTAAGTAAATTAATTGTCTTTATATATATTGTGTTTAGTTACATTTATTTAAATGTTGCGAACTTACCATGGATTATACTTGCTTTGCTTTTATATCTTTCTGTAAACGTGCTAATCTCTATATTTAAAAAAGGTACGCACAAAAACATATTAACTTCTCTGTCAATTGGAATAGTTATATTATTCGCATGGAAGATTCATCCGTTTTTTATTTTGTTTTTACCATTGAACTTATATGAAATTATATTTCGTTATATAGAGAATAAATGGCTGATCTTTATCATTATGATGATTCCTATTATCTTTACCGATGAAAGTATTCGAATGACATATGGATTAATTGTTGCATTTTCTTTCATTGTACTAACTATGGCAGAACGGTATATATCGCGTGTATTAAAGCTTGAATCACAAAATGATAAGATGCGAAAAGATATGCAGCGGTTGACGAAAAGTTTACATGAAAATAAAGAGTACATAAAGCAATCAGAGTATACATTTAAGTTAGAAGAGAGAAATCGGTTGTCACAAGAAATTCATGATAAAATTGGCCACTCGATGACAGGGGCGCTAATTCAAATGGAAGCAGCAAAGAGATTAATGGGGATAGATAAAGAAAAATCTGCCGAGTTATTACAAAATGCAATTCATATTTCAAAAGATGGAATTGAAAGTATTCGAGTTACATTAAAAAATATGAAGCCACCAACTGAGCAAATTGGCATTCATCGTATGAAATTATTCATAGAGGAATTTGCCGGTAAGCATGAAATAAATATTCCTTTCGTATATAAAGGGAATTTAGATATGATTTCACCGATTCAGTGGAAGATTATCGGTGAAAATGTTACGGAGGCATTAACTAATGCGATGAAATATGCTGATGCGACAGTCATTTCAATCGATATTCATGTACTTAATAAGATGGTGAAAGTACAAGTGAAGGATAATGGAAAAGGTGCAGCTCTCGTTAAGAAAGGTCTCGGGATTATGGGGATGGAGGAGCGAACAGCATCAGTAAACGGAAAAATTATTGTAGACGGAAGAAGTGGTTTTTCAGTAACGATGTTGTTGCCCATATAGGAAATTATGACGAGGATGAATCATCTCATATGAAAAAAGTGAATAATCTCATGTGAAAAGAATGAACTTCTGCACTGAGCAGGTTCATTTTTTTTGTTTATACTAAAAGCAGAGAAACCGAAATAGGGGTGAAATGATGAATACATTAGAAATTAAAAATTTAACGAAAAAATTTGGTGATTTCATCGCGGTAGATAATATGTCTTTATCTATTAAAGAAGGAGAGATATTTGGCTTTTTAGGATCAAATGGTGCTGGTAAAAGTACAACGATAAATATGATTGCTGGGTTGTTAAGAAGTAATGAAGGTGAAATTAGCATATTAGGAAAAAATATAAAGAAACATAATCGATTTGCGAAGATGAATATCGGTATCGTTCCGCAAGATATTGCGATTTATGAAGAGTTAACTGCCTATGAAAATGTGAAATTCTTTGCTGGACTGTACGGGTTAAGAGGAGCTGAGCTAAAAGCGAGAGTAGAGGAAGCACTTCAATTTGTAGGGCTTAGTGATAAACATAAAAGTTACCCGAAAAACTTTTCTGGCGGGATGAAACGAAGACTGAATATCGCTTGTGCGATCGCTCATAGACCGAAGTTAATTATTATGGATGAGCCGACAGTTGGAATTGATCCACAGTCAAGAAACTATATCCTTCAGTCTGTTCGGAAATTAAATGAAATGGGAAGTACTATTATTTATACGAGTCACTACATGGAAGAAGTAGAAGAGATTTGTTCTAAAATAGCAATTGTAGATCACGGTAAAGTGATTGCAGAAGGAACGAAAGAACAGTTAAAAGCGATTATTACTGATACGAAAGACATTTGGGTTGAAGTGAAGTCAGTAGAAAATTTAGATGTAGAAAAGTTAAAAGAGATAAACGGTGTGAAAGCTGTTCAAGTTGAAGAGAACGTAATCAAGGTAAACTCGGATGCAGGAGTAAATAATTTAAATAAAATTATTCAGCATTTCATTAATCATGACATTGAAATTCGTTCGTTAGAGGAGCAGGCCCCGAACTTAGAAACAGTATTCCTTACGTTGACTGGAAGAAACTTACGAGATAAATAAAAGGTAAATGAAGAAAAGGTAAAGGGAGGTTCATCAATTGAACATCTTCAATATTGCAGTTATGCATATTAAAAGAGATTTCAGGGACGTAAGAACTTTAGTTTTTATGTTAGCATTTCCGATTGTACTAATGCTTGTGTTAGGAACAGCGTTAACGAATGCATTTGATAGCGATAGTCAAGCGATTAAAGATATACAAGTGCTCTACAAAGATGAAACGAGTAGCACATTTTCTCAAACGTTCGAAGCATTTACGAAAGAAGTCGATAAATCGGGTATTCATTTTAAAAAAGCTTCCGGCAGTATAGATGGGAAAGAAGAAGTGAAGCAAAATAAATATGCTGCTTATGTAGAATTAAATAAAGATGGTGCGAAATTTTACGGAAGTGACAAAAGTAGTATTGAGGGAAGTATTGTGGAAGGCATGCTTACAACATTTATTGATAAGTACAATGTAGCGGCCGAAGTTGCAAAAGTTGATCCTAGTAAGGTGGGCACGGTTATTTCAAGCGGAAATCATAATGATTATATAAAAGAAACATCTTTACAAGCTGCACAAAAGCCAGGTTCTATGGATTACTACGCGGTTGTAATGACAACGATGATTGCATTATATGCTGCGATGGGAGCGAGTTCTTTAATTCGAGGAGAACGAATACGTAAAACAGGAGATCGTCTCATTGCTGCACCTATAAGTAAGGCTGAAATATTCATTGGAAAAGTACTTGGTAGCCTAGTAGCAAATGCTCTGTGCATATTACTCGTCATGTTATTTAGTAAATTTGTTTTTCAAGCGAATTGGGGCGACCATCTTGGAATCATATTTCTTATTTTATTAACACAAATTTTTCTAGCAATTAGCTTCGGTTTAGGAATTGGATATATTACAAAAACACCGGAATCATCTAGAGCGATTATTATGGTTATTGTGCAATTAGCCTCTATTTTTGGTGGTGCATATTTCGTAATAGAAGAAAATTTCGTTACGAATTTATCACCATTAACGTGGGCAAACACAGCTGTTATGAAAATTATTTATGCAAATGATGTAGGAGCAGCACTACCGGTAATATGTTTAAACCTTGGCATTTCAGCACTCTTTTTATTAATTGCAATTATTGCATTACGTAGACGGGAGGGGCTATAGTATGAAAGATATTTTATGGCTCATACAAAAAACGTTATCTGTCCTTTTGAAAAATAAAAAAGGGTTATTCATTATTATTAGTTTGCCGATAATCGGAACACTAATCTCCTTCTCGATGTATGGGAATATGGGGCAAGGGACGTTAAATATCGGGGTTATTAATAAAGAAAATCAATCTATAGCAAATGATACGGTGAAATTTTTAGAAGGATTAAATCATGTAAAGGTAAGTAAAATTAAAGAATCTGAAGTAGAAGATAAACTCACTTCCAAAAAACTTGATGGAGTTATTACATTAGATTCTGGTTTTTCAAAAAGTGTTCGAGAAGGGAAACCAAATCATATTGAAATTGCATCGATTAAAGGTGATCAAGTAACAGGATTTATAAAATCATATTTATACAATTATATTGATAATGTAGCAGCTATTAGTAAAGTAGCAGGAACAGATCAAAGTGCATTTGATACTATGTACGCAGGATATCAAAAAGGTTCATTTAAAATGAAAACTGAGACGCTAGAAGATACTTCGAAAAATAAAGATATGACAAACCAAACGATGGGTTACCTTATTATGTTTATGCTATTTTCAGCAGCGAACTTATCAGGTTATATTTTAAAAGAAAAAGAAAATAGAACGTATTTTAGACTCTTATCAACGCCGATAGATGGGAAGAAATTCATATTATCTAATGTCGGGGTAAATATGCTGCTATTAACAGTACAAATTCTGATTACAATCTTATTCCTAACGAATATTTTTCATATAAATATCAATATGCCTTTCATAGTGATGATTGGTGTACTCATGCTATTTGCTTTAATAGCGATTGGAATATCGTTAGTCCTTGTCGCTTTTTCGAAAAACTCAGCATCAGCAAATGCACTGCAAAATATGATTATTGTACCGACATGTTTACTGGCTGGATGTTATTTTCCATATGACATTATGCCGAAAGCGGTGCAAAAAGTAGCTGATTTTCTTCCACAGAGATGGCTATTAGACACAGTATCAAAACTACAACAAGGAATTCCGATTTCAGATTTGTATTTAAATATTTTAATCTTATTTGCCTTTGCGGTAGCATTCTTCTTAATTGCTATTTATAAGTTTGGAAGAAATAATGATGCGAGAAACTTTGTTTAATATGAAAAGGGTGTGACGTTAAGTCGCATCCTTTTTTGTATGAAGCATGAAATCTAAATTTGAATGACAAAATAGAAAGGTGGAAAGAAAATGAGCGGAAGGAAATCAAAATGATTAAAAAAATATTGCGAGTTACTTCTATTGTAATTACTATTTTCGTTTTTGTTTTAATTTGGATGCATATTGACGTTACGCTCGGAAGAAAAATGGAAGTCGGGAAAAATATGCCGACAGAGTACGCTCCTCATTATAGTGATTTTCAATTATATGTAGAAGGAAAGTCATTTTATAAACAGTTATTTACTGATATAAGAGAGGCGAAGCAATCTATTTACACGTACTTTTTTATTTTGTCGGATGATAAAAGTAGCCATACTTTTTTAAACTTATTAAAAGAGAAGGCAAAAGAAGGAGTAAACGTCTATTTATCAGTTGATCGCATTAATGATTTATCATTTGAAAGAAAGATGAAAAATGAATTGCGGGAAAGTGGTGTGCATTTTACATATAGTAGAAAACCTGAATTGCCATTCGGATTTTATTCACTTCACCATCGTAATCATCGCCGTATTACGACCATTGATGGCGAGATTGGCTATACGGGTGGTTTTAATATGGGAGATGAGTACTTAGGAAAAGATAAACGATTTGGATATTGGCGTGATTATCATGTGCGGCTTAGAGGAGAAGGAGCGAAAGATTTAGAAGAGCAATTCGCTTTAGATTGGAAACGAGATACGAAAGAACATATAAAAAGAAGTACGAATAAAGCTAGTAAAGGGAACACATTACATACGATGACTAACTATAATGGACATTACGTCGCTGAAAAGTATATCGAATTAATAAAACAAGCGAAGCATTCAATTGTCATTACAACACCTTATTTTATAGCGAAAAATAAAGAATTTATGAATGCTTTAATGGAAGCGCAAAAACGTGGTGTCACAGTGAAAATACTTTGGTCATATAAACCAGATATTCCACTCATTAAAGAGGCAGCGTATCCTTATATTCGTCAAGCTGTTAATAATGGGATTAAAGTATATGGTTATAAAAAAGGAATGTTTCATGGAAAGTTAATGCTGATTGATAATGAACTAACTGTTATCGGTACAACGAACATAACGGCACGTAGCTTTTATATTAATGATGAGATGAACTTGTATATTCACGGTGGGACTATCGTATCAGAAGTGAATGAGGCGTTAACAAAAGATTTTCGTGATTCAAAAGAGATGACGAAAGAGTTTTTTGAGACGTTATCGTTTTGGGAGCGGTGTAAGGAGAAATTAGCAGGATTGGTGGATTTTTATTTATAAAGGTTAATGGAAAAGGATGTCTTTTATAGACACCCTTTTTAATGAGAAATCATTAGTTTTCATGCATAAGCAATGAAGCATCATCATTAATCAATGTCCCCACATGCTCACCTAAGCAAATTCTTTTCATAACTCCAGGCTCATCAAAGTTAAAGACGTGTGCTGGCAAATTATAATCACGGGCAAGTAATAAAGCGGCTTGATCCATTACTTGTATGTTTTGCCTAACGATGTCGTTATAGTTTAGTTTTCTGTACATTTTTGCTGATTTATTATGTTTTGGATCACTAGTAAAGACGCCATCTACTCCTTGTTTTGCGACTAATATAGCGTCACTATTCATTTCAATGGCTCTTTGGACACTTGGATAATCTGTCGTAACAAATGGTTGCCCGTTACCACCTCCAAAGATAATGATATAACCGTTATCTAAATGATGTACTGCGCGTAGGCGGATATATGGTTCAGCTACAGCATTAAACGGGATGGAAGTCATAACGCGTACTTCTTTATTTGTTTTACTTGTTAAAACGCCGCGTAGCATTAGACTGTTGATAATTGTACCTAACGTACCGATATTATCAGCTTCTACACGATCAATTCCCCATTCTTCAGCTAAATGGCCTCTGAAAATGTTACCGCCTCCGATGACAATAGATACCTCGATACCTAAATCAACAATGGATAAAATCTCGTTTGCGATATGTTCTAATCTTTTGGAGTTAAAGCTATTTCCGGTTTGATCGGCAAGTGCACCGCCGCTTAATTTAATTAAGACACGTTTATATGGCCTCATAACAATTCCCCCTATATAGATCGCAATAAAAAAGGAACAAAGGCAAATGCCTTTGTTCCTTTTTTAGAAAATGAAAAAGAAAAGAAGAAGATAAGACGAATTTTTGTACATAATTTTTCATATCATCCACTCCTTTTCATTTCGATTTGTTGTAAGTATATATCTTTTTGATTATACGAAACAATCTGATTACTTATCAAGTATATTTTATTTCTTTTTAATGAAAAGGTGTCAATGAAAAAGAAAAGAAAAATTTTCGAATTTTTTGTGACGAACTTGTAGGTTTTTGTATGATTTTGTAGGTTCGCCTATAAGATGTGTGAGTAAGCTTTTATAAATACGAAATGAAAGCGTTCGCATGAAGGGGATGAACATAAATGAAAAAATTCGGATTGGCAACACAAATTTTTGTCGCGCTTGTTTTAGGGATTGTAGTAGGGGCAATCTTTTATGGCAATAAAACGGCGATTTCTTATATCACACCAATTGGGGATATATTTATTCACTTAATTAAAATGATTGTAGTACCAATTGTTATTTCAGCATTAATTGTTGCGGTAGCTGGTGTAGGAGATATGAAGAAGCTTGGGAAACTGGGCGGTAAGACAATTCTTTATTTCGAAATTATTACGACGATTGCTATTTTAATGGGATTACTTGCGGCGAATATATTCCAACCAGGTACTGGCGTTGATATGAGTAACTTACAGCAAAGTGATATTTCTTCTTATAAACAAACAGCAGATGCTACAGAGAAGAAAGGTTTTGCTGAGACAATTGTTCATATTGTACCGAAAAACGTATTTGAATCGATTGCACAAGGTGACTTATTACCGATTATTTTCTTCTCAGTATTATTCGGTTTAGGAGTTGCGGCAATTGGAGACAAAGGAAAGCCCGTCTTTAACTTCTTTGAAGGTGTACTCGAAGCGATGTTTTGGGTTACAAATCAAGTTATGAAATTTGCACCATTTGGTGTATTCGCATTAATTGCAGTTACGGTTGCAAAATTTGGTGTAGCAACACTACTTCCTTTAGGAAAACTAGTGCTAGCTGTATACGTAACTGTTATACTATTCGTTGTGATTGTATTAGGTATTAATGCACGAATGGTTGGCGTAAACATTTTTACATTAATGAAAATTTTAAAAGAAGAACTTATTCTTTCATTTACGACAGCAAGTTCAGAAGCTGTTTTACCTAATATAATGAGAAAAATGGAAGAGTTCGGTTGTCCAAAGGCAGTTGCCTCTTTCGTTATTCCGACAGGTTATACATTCAACTTGACTGGATCGGCTATTTATCAAGCGTTAGCGGCATTGTTTGTTGCACAAATGTACGGTGTGCACATGTCACTGACAGAGCAAATTACGTTATTATTCGTTCTCATGTTAACATCCAAGGGTATGGCGGGAGTTCCAGGTGCATCGTTCGTTGTTGTATTAGCAACGTTAGGTTCAATGGGATTACCACTAGAAGGTATCGCGTTAATTGCGGGAATTGACCGCATTTTAGATATGATTCGCTCATCTGTCAATGTATTAGGAAATGCATTAGCGGCCATTGTTATGTCGAAGTGGGAAGGCGAATTCGATAATGAGAAAGCAAAACAATATGTAGAAACAGTCAAAGAAACAAAAGCAGCATAAGAAATCGTTAAGGAGTGAATAATCATGGCAACATTAACTGAAGTTAAAAATGGTGTTCGAATTGAAAAAGATTTTTTAGGTGAAAAAGAAGTGCCAAACTATGCGTACTACGGCGTACAAACAATGCGTGCAGTAGAAAACTTCCCAATTACAGGATACAAAATCCATGAAGGCTTAATTAAAGCATTCGCAATTGTAAAAAAGGCTGCAGCGCTTGCTAATACAGATGTAGGAAGATTGGAATTGAACAAGGGCGGCGCGATCGCAGAAGCCGCTCAAGAAATTCTTGATGGAAAATGGCATGATCATTTCATCGTAGATCCAATCCAAGGCGGAGCAGGTACTTCAATGAATATGAATGCAAATGAAGTCATGGCCAATCGTGCTCTTGAATTATTAGGAATGGAAAAGGGAGACTATCATTATATTAGTCCAAATAGTCATGTAAACATGGCGCAATCAACAAACGATGCATTCCCAACGGCGATTCATATTGCAACATTAAATGCATTAGAAGGCTTATTACAAACGATGGGTTATATGCACGATGTATTTGAATTAAAAGCAGAGCAGTTCGATCATGTTATTAAAATGGGTCGTACACATTTACAAGACGCTGTGCCAATTCGTCTTGGACAAGAATTTAAAGCGTATTCTCGCGTACTTGAACGTGATATGAAACGTATCAAGCAATCACGTCAACATCTATATGAAGTAAATATGGGAGCAACTGCAGTTGGTACAGGCTTAAATGCAGATCCAGAATATATTGAAGCAGTTGTAAAACATTTAGCTACAATTAGTGAACTGCCACTTGTTGGTGCAGAAGACTTAGTAGATGCAACGCAAAATACGGATGCATACACAGAAGTATCAGCAGCACTAAAAGTATGTATGATGAATATGTCTAAAATTGCGAATGACCTTCGCTTAATGGCATCAGGTCCACGTGTTGGCTTAGCGGAAATTATGTTGCCTGCTCGTCAACCAGGTTCATCTATTATGCCAGGGAAAGTAAACCCTGTTATGCCAGAAGTAATTAATCAAATTGCGTTCCAAGTAATTGGTAACGACCATACAATTTGCCTTGCTTCAGAAGCAGGACAATTAGAATTAAACGTTATGGAACCAGTACTTGTTTTCAACTTACTTCAATCTATTAGCATTATGAATAACGGTTTCCGTGCCTTTACAGATAATTGCTTAAAAGGAATTGAAGCGAATGAAGATCGCTTAAAAGAGTATGTTGAGAAGAGTGTAGGAATTATTACAGCCGTGAACCCTCATATCGGTTATGAAGCAGCAGCTCGCGTTGCGAAAGAAGCAATTGCAACAGGTCAATCCGTTCGAGAACTTTGTGTGAAAAACGGTGTACTGTCACAAGAAGACTTAGAGTTAATTCTAGATCCATTCGAAATGACGCACCCAGGGATTGCAGGAGCAACTCTTTTAAAGAAAAATTAAAAGAAGAGGGGGGACAATCCCCTCTTTTTTGTTTACAATATAGAAATGCTATATATGAATAGAGGTAGGGATGTTATGAGTAAGTTTACAGTAGCTTCTAATGGTTCATTAGAAACGACATTAAGAGGAGTAGAAGTATTATCGACACCACTTTTAAATAAAGGGGTCGCTTTCACGCAAGAAGAGAGAGAAGAATTAGGTTTAAAAGGGTTATTACCGCCAGCAGTTTTAACATTAGAAGAACAAGCACGCCGAGCGTATGAACAATTTTGTTCTCAGCCGGATGATTTATTAAAGAACGTATATTTAACAGCGTTACATGATCGAAATGAAGTATTATTTTATCGTATATTAACAAATCACTTACGTGAAATGTTACCAATTGTATATACACCAACAGTCGGTGTAGCAATTCAAAGGTATAGTCATGAATACCGTAAACCGCGTGGTGTGTATTTATCAATTAACGATCCGTCGGGTATCGAAGAAGCATTCGCCAATATCGGTGCAACAGCTGAAAACATTGATTTAGTCGTTGTAACAGATGGAGAAGGCATACTTGGAATTGGTGACTGGGGTGTTGGTGGTATAAACATCGCAATCGGGAAATTAGCTGTTTATACGGCCGCAGTTGGTATCGATCCTAGCCGTGTATTACCGGTAATTTTAGATGTGGGTACAAATCGTGAGGAACTATTAAACAATCCATTTTATATTGGAAATCGTCACCCTCGTATAACTGGTGAAGCTTACGATGAATTTATTGATACATTTGTACAAGCAGTGAATAAACAATTCCCGAAAGCACTTTTACATTGGGAAGACTTTAGCTCTCGAAATGCACGAAAAATTTTAGATAAATATCGTCATGATATTTGTACATTTAATGATGATATTCAAGGTACAGGTGCAGTTTCACTTGCTGCTGTGTTATCGGCAGTGAAAGTTTCGGGTGTACCACTAAGTGAACACCGCGTTGTTGTGTTTGGTGCTGGTACGGCTGGAATCGGTATCGCAGATCAAGTTAGAGATGCAATGGTCCGCGTTGGCGTATCAGAAGAAGAATCATATAAGCGTTTCTGGTGTATTGATCGTAACGGGTTAGTTACAGATAATATGGAAGATCTTCTTGATTTCCAAATTCCATATGCAAGAAAAGAAGCGGAAGTAAGTGAGTGGAAGAAAAATGATATGATCGGACTTGCTGAAGTTGTGAAACATGTAAAACCGACAATTTTAATCGGTACATCAACTGTTGCAGGTGCATTTAAAGAAGAGATTATTAAAGAAATGGCTTCTCACGTAGAAAGACCAATCATTTTACCAATGTCGAATCCGACGCCACTTGCTGAAGCAAAACCAGCTGATTTAATCGAGTGGACAGAAGGAAGAGCATTAGTTGCAACAGGAAGTCCATTTGAACCAGTTACATACAACGGTGTAACGTATGTGATTGGACAATCAAATAATGCACTTATTTTCCCGGGACTTGGTCTTGGAACAATTGTCGTACGTGCAAGCGTCATGACGGATGGAATGTTTGCAGCAGCTGCTGAAGCAGTTGCAAGCATGGTAGATACAAGTCAGCCAGGAGCACCTATCTTACCAGAAGTTGAAGAGTTACGTAATATCTCGGAAATGGTTGCAATTGAAGTAGCGAAAGTTGCCGTTGCAGAAGGTGTTGCTAGAGAGAACTTAAGTGATAACGATATCAAGATTGCAGTGAAAGAAGCAATATGGGAGCCGGAGTACCGCCAAATAAAAGCGGTAGAAAAGGTTAGAATATAGAAATAAAGCCCGTTTATTATAATAAGCGGGCTTTCACTTTTATTGTCGAAAAAAGTATAGGAAGTGGCACCTTTGAATTGGAATCAATTATGGAAGAAAGATATATCCCTTTTAATTATATTAATGGTTGTTGTTCCGATTGCTGGAGAGCTTAATTTTCATCCTTTTAACGATACGTTTCGCGTTAGCTTTGGGACACCGCTTTTCTTCTTTTTATTACTATTTTTAAGAAGAATACCAGCAGCGGCTGCAGGTATTCTTGTCGGTATATGTGTCGTTTTATTCCGTGTATGCCTTGATTGGATCATGCAAGGTTCATTTCATATGACAGAATCATTTTATTTGCGCTATGCTGTGTTCTTTTATTATTTTATTTATGGAAGTCTTTTTTCACTTTTTAGGGTGAATAAGTTTCATCAGAAACCAATTGTTATTGGGTGCCTTGGAATTACAATTGAAATTATCGCAAGTATGTCAGAACTTGCGATTTATCATATGGTAGTGCTCGGTACAACAATAACAGTTTCTGAAGTGAATAAATTAATTATTATTGCTATTTTCCGTAGTTTCTTTGCACTTGGCTTTTTAAATATGATGATTTTATATGAAACGAAATTAAAAGAGTCACAAGTCCGAAAAGAAAATGAAAAAATGTTAATGCACCTTTCAAATTTATATGTAGAATCTGTTCACTTGAAAAAAACGTTACAAAATGCAGAGTTGATTACACAAGAAGCATATCAACTATATCGGAATTTACAGACAAGCGATGATTCTAGCAGTAAAATAGCATTGAAAATAGCGGGAGAAGTACATGAAATAAAAAAGGATAATCAAAGAATTTTTGCAGGGTTATCTAAACTGTTATTAGATAAAAATGTGGCTGAGTATGTAGAAGGTCATGAGCTTACAGAAATGATCGTAAGAATAAATGAGAAATATGCTGAAATGCTAGGGAAAGATATACGTTTTTCTAAACATATAGAAGGTGAACACGCTGCATATCACGTGTATACAGTGCTATCAATCTTTAATAACTTAGTTGCAAATGCAGTGGAAGCAATTGAAGATAGAGGTCTCATTCGTATTAAGTTATATAAACGAGATCAACATGTAATCTTTGAAGTAATTGACGATGGCCCTGGTATTGCACAAAAGTATAAGAAATTAGTATTTAAGCCAGGGTTTACTTCCAAGTATGATCAAACAGGAACACCGTCAACAGGTATTGGACTTTCTTACATACACGAAATGGTTACAGAGCTCGGCGGAGAAGTAAGGTTAGAAGACAATGAAACTGAAAAAGGGTGTAAGTTTATCGTTTGTTTACCGGAGTGCAGTTTAAAGCGGGAAGGGGAATAGGTTTGTTTTATTATATCGTAGATGATGATGAAGTTTTCCGTTCGATGCTTTCGCAAATTATTGAGGATGGCGATCTTGGGGAAGTAATTGGAGAATCGGAAGATGGAGCGTTTATTGAAGCAGAACAGCTAAATTATAAAAAAGTAGATATTTTATTTATTGATTTACTAATGCCGATGAGAGATGGCATTGAAACAGTTCGCCATATAGCATCTTCGTTTTCTGGGAAAATTATTATGATTTCCCAAGTTGAATCGAAACAGCTCATTGGTGAGGCGTATACACTTGGTGTGGAATATTATATTACGAAACCACTAAACAAAATAGAAGTAGTATCTGTTGTACGAAAAGTGATAGAGCGTATTCGTTTGGAACGTTCTATATATGACATTCAAAAATCATTAAATAATGTGTTTCAGTGGGAAAAGCCGCAAATGCGTAGTGAAACAGTGCAAGAAGGAAAAAAGATATCAGATTCAGGACGCTTCTTACTAGCAGAACTCGGTATTGCGGGAGAGAACGGAAGTAAAGATTTACTTAGTATGCTGGAATATTTATATGGACAAGAAAAGGCGCAAACATTTGAATTTGGATTTCCTGCTTTAAAAGATATCTTTCACCAAATAACATTAAAAAAATTAGATCATATAACTTCGGATGCAGATATAGATAAGGAGAGAAAAGCATCTGAACAACGTGTAAGAAGAGCAATTTATCAATCCTTGAATCATTTAGCTTCCCTTGGACTGACAGACTTTTCAAATCCGAAATTTGAAAGTTATGCTCCGAAGTTTTTTGATTTCACTGTAGTTAGAAAGCGGATGACAGAAATGACAAAGGATGAAGTAGCAACTTCTGGCCATATACGAATTAATACGAAGAAATTTATTCAGGTGCTGTATTTTGAAGCGAAACGGTTGATGGAGATAGAGTGAAGAAGGTGCTTATAAATAAGTACCTTTTTTTGTTAAATCTATATTTTATATTTTCTCGTTGAGCATGTAAAATGTTAAGTAAGAGAAAATGGTTTTACATTAAGGAAGTGTCAAAACAATGAGCTTTACATTAAATAAATCGATTATAAAAGAAGTATGCGGAGAGACCTCATATAAAAGAGGCGAAGCTTATTATAAAGCAAATAAAGTAATTGTGAATCATTATGATGAAACGAAAGAAATTTGTGAGGCGACGGTAAAAGGGAATGAAGATTTTCATGTTACAGTAGAAAAAGCTAAAAAAGGTGATGTA
The DNA here is from genome assembly GCF_024712505.1 of Bacillus sp. IBL03825. NCBI lineage: Bacteria > Bacillati > Bacillota > Bacilli > Caryophanales > Bacillaceae > Bacillus > Bacillus sp. IBL03825. The sequence goes on from NZ_JAMXKE010000001.1 coordinate 1,743,576, forward strand.
GTTGCGAGATGCAGTTGTCCTTCATTAGCGTCTTTTCAAACGTACTGTCAACATGTTGCAGCCGTACTAATACAAATAAATTATAATCAGCAAACGGGTGGCATGGGCTCTGTTAGTAGCAGAAGTGATCAATTAACAAACGGGATGTTTCAGTTGTTTGCAGAAAAACCACTGAGGCCCAAAAGTAAACAACACCGTTTTGATACACGTGAAATATTAGATGTGGCGTTTATCTGTTCACCAGTAGCAACGAAAAGCGGTGGGGCCCTTCTTGGAATTCAGTTAAAACTTGCGAAAACATATTTTATAAATCAGATTAGAGAATTTCTTTCTAAAGTGAAGAAAAGAGAGACTTTTCATTGTTCCAATGAATTTACATACACGCCAGATGTACATAGTTTTAAACAAGAAACGGACGCGATTATACAACAACTCATTAAAATATATCATAACGAAAAAATGTATGAAGATGCACTAGAAGTACATGCGAAACAAGATGAAAGTATGATATTCATACCGCCAGCTTCGTGGAAAGATATGCTCTCTTCACTTTCTAAAGTTGAGTATGTACAACTGAAACAAAATGAACAACAGTTTCAGGGCTTACAAATTTCAAACGGTTTATTGCCATTACATTTTGAGTTTACGAAAGGAAATAATGGTGGATTCACACTTCATATAGACGGCCTAAATCGTGTTCAAGTTATGGAAATGTATAACAACGCTCTTTACGATGGGAAATTATATCATTTACCTATGGAAGATTGTATGCGACTTATTGAATTGCAAAAGATGATGAATCGCTCAAATAGCAATCAGTTTTATATTCCTGAAAGTAAGATGGAACATTTTGTAGCGAAAGTTGTGCCAGGATTAATGAAACTTGGAACGGTACGAATTGATAAAGTAATATCAGATCGTGTTGAAACGCCGTCGCTAAAAGCAAAACTGTATTTAGATCGTGTGAAAAATCGTTTGTTAGCAGGTCTTGAATTTCATTATGGAAACGTCATGATCAATCCGTTAGAAGAAGACGGACAGCCGTCTGTTTTTAATCGTGATGAGAAAAAGGAAAAAGAGATTTTAGACGTTATGAGTGAAAGTGCCTTTGCGAAAACAGAAGGCGGTTACTTTATGCATAATGAAGAGGCGGAGTATAACTTTTTATATCACGTCGTTCCGTCGTTAAAAGGATTAGTTGATATTTATGCGACGACAGCAATTAAATTACGTATTCATAAAGGGGATACAGCACCACTTATTAGAGTGAGAAGAAAAGAAAGAATTGATTGGTTATCATTTCGTTTTGATATAAAAGGAATACCGGAAGCAGAAATTAAAGGTGTATTAGTCGCTCTTGAAGAGAAACGCAAATATTACCGATTAGCGAATGGTTCTTTATTATCACTAGAGAGCAAAGAGTTTAATGAAATTAATCAGTTTGTAAAAGAATCGGGTATTCGAAAAGAATTTTTACACGGGGAAGAAGTGAATGTTCCGCTTATTCGGAGTGTGAAATGGATGAGTGGACTTCACGAAGGTAATGTTTTAAGTTTAGATGAATCTGTGCAAGATTTAGTTGAAAGTATTCAAAATCCGAAAAAATTAAAGTTTACAGTGCCGCAAACTTTACATGCTGTAATGAGAGAGTATCAAGTATACGGATTCGAGTGGATGAAAACACTTGCCCATTACCGTTTTGGTGGTATTTTAGCAGACGATATGGGGCTTGGAAAAACGCTGCAAAGTATTGCTTTTATAGATTCTGTTTTGCCTGAAATTAGAGAGAAGAAGCTGCCTATATTAGTCGTTTCTCCGTCATCTCTTGTTTATAATTGGTTAAGTGAATTGAAAAAATTCGCTCCGCATATTAGAGCAGTGATTGCAGATGGAAATCAAACAGAGCGGCGAAAAATCTTAAAAGATATAGCGGAATTTGATGTCGTAATTACGTCATATCCATTACTGAGAAGAGATATAAGATCGTATGCAAGGCCATTTCATACACTGTTTCTTGATGAAGCACAGGCGTTTAAAAATCCTACAACGCAAACTGCAAGAGCGGTAAAAACGATTCAAGCTGAGTATCGTTTCGGACTAACGGGAACGCCTGTCGAAAATTCATTAGAAGAGTTATGGTCTATCTTCCATGTCGTATTTCCGGAATTATTACCAGGAAGAAAAGAATTCGGTGATTTAAGGCGCGAAGATATAGCGAAGCGCATTAAACCTTTCGTATTAAGACGATTAAAAGAAGACGTATTACAGGAGCTTCCAGATAAAATAGAGCACTTACAGTCATCGGAGTTATTACCAGATCAAAAGAGGCTTTATGCTGCTTATTTAGCGAAGTTAAGAGAAGAAACGTTAAAACATTTAGATAAAGATACGTTACGTAAAAATAAAATTAGAATTTTAGCTGGTTTAACGAGACTGCGACAAATTTGTAATCATCCGGCTTTATTCGTTGATGATTATAAGGGGAGTTCAGCTAAATTTGAACAACTGTTAGAGATACTAGAGGAATGTAGAAGTACTGGTAAGAGAATTTTAATCTTTTCTCAATTTACGAAGATGCTGTCTATTATTGGTCGTGAGTTAAATCGTCAAGCGATTCCATACTTTTATTTAGACGGGAGTACACCATCACAAGAACGTGTAGAGCTATGTAATCGATTTAACGAGGGGGAAGGGGATCTATTTCTCATTTCTTTAAAAGCTGGTGGTACGGGTCTTAACTTAACGGGTGCCGATACGGTTATATTATACGATTTATGGTGGAATCCAGCTGTTGAACAACAAGCAGCAGATAGAGCATATCGAATGGGACAAAAAAATACAGTACAAGTTATAAAATTAGTAGCCCACGGAACAATTGAGGAAAAAATGCATGAACTGCAAGAGAGTAAGAAAAATTTAATCGCTCAAGTGATTGAGCCGGGAGAAGAGAAATTATCATCAATCACGGAGGAAGAAATTCGAGATATTTTAATGATTTAATATAAAAAGCTATGCCTTCAAATGTATGAGTGCATAGCTTTTTTGTTGTAATAATTATATTTTGTTTTGTACAAAGTAAAGAAATCAAATGTTATTTAAATTACTTCTTTGTACCTTTACTTTTGTATGGCTTTGCAGCTGCCTTTTTCTTTGCACTTGATTGCCAACGATTCCATCCTTTACTTCCTGTACCTTGCCCTACACCTTTTTTCGGTTTTGCTTTCGTTTTACTCATATGATCACTCCGTTATATAAAAATCTTATTTGATAATAGTCAATGATTTAGAAAATACTCTTTATAAATGACTATGATTACTTTAAGTAAAAATAAACTGCTTGAATGCTATAGTATAACATGAATTTGCAAGTAAACTGAAAGGAATTACAAAGAAAATGAAAATAATACGAAATACTGCGGATTCTATATTTCGAACGATTACATTACTTGTTGTGTATATGTTAGTCTCGGTTAGTGAAACGTTTTTTGGATTGACAAGGCAAAAGAAGTGAAGATGTTATATTGAAAACAATCAATAAAGCCGTAAAATAAAGAATTGAAAAATATTTTTAAATTTTTGTTGACTTTCTTTATTTTTTGTATAGAATAATCATTAATAAAATGTTTCAGAGATGTGACAACAAAACGACTATGAAAGGACGAGTAGTAGTAGGATGTAGTCTAAGCGAGTCAGGGGTGGTGTGAGCCTGATACGAAGCCTATTATGAAGAACCTCCTGGAGTTGCTAACCGAAATCCTTTACAGGAAAGTAGACTTAGCCGGGAACTTCGCCGTTACAAGAAGAACAGTATCGAGATATTTCATCTCCGTATTGTATAAGTGAGCAACCTCTGTTGCTAATTTGGGTGGTACCGCGGAACCAAAGTCTTTCGTCCCAGTTTTTTGGGAAAGAAGGGCTTTTTTTGTTGGCTTCTTTTCACAACATCCAAACATTTTAGGAGGAAACCACCATGTATCAATCATTAATGACAGTAAGAGAGACTCAAATCGCAATTAAGGAAGTTAAAACATTTTTCGAGGATCAATTAGCAAAACGCCTTGAACTATTCCGCGTATCTGCACCATTATTCGTAACGAAAAAATCAGGATTAAACGATCACTTAAACGGTGTAGAACGCCCAATTGAATTTGATATGTTACATTCAGGAGAAGAATTAGAAATTGTTCACTCACTAGCGAAGTGGAAAAGATTCGCATTACATGAATACGGATATGAAGCTGGTGAAGGTTTATATACAAACATGAACGCAATTCGTCGTGATGAAGAACTTGATGCAACACATTCCATTTACGTTGACCAATGGGATTGGGAAAAAATCGTTCAAAAAGAATGGCGTACTGTAGACTACTTACAAAAAACAGTACAAACAATTTATGGAATATTCAAAGATTTAGAAGACCACTTATTTGAAAAGTATCCGTTCCTTGGAAAGTATTTACCAGAAGAAATTGTTTTCATCACTTCCCAAGAACTAGAAGATAAATATCCAGAATTAACACCGAAAGATCGTGAACATGCAATTGCGAAAGAGCATGGTGCAGTATTCATTATCGGAATTGGTGATGCACTTCGTTCAGGTGAAAAGCATGATGGACGCGCAGCTGATTATGATGATTGGAAATTAAACGGTGACATTTTATTCTGGCACCCAGTATTACAATCTTCATTCGAATTATCATCAATGGGAATTCGTGTTGATAGTAAATCACTTGATGAGCAGTTAACGAAAACAGGTGAAGACTTCAAACGTGAGTATGATTTCCATAAAGGTATTTTAGAAGACGTACTACCATTAACAATTGGCGGTGGTATTGGACAATCAAGAATGTGCATGTACTTCTTACGAAAAGCACATATCGGTGAAGTTCAATCTTCTGTATGGCCTGACGATTTACGTGAAGCTTGCAAGAAGGAAAACATTCATCTGTTTTAATAGAAGAGAGAGGATAACTCAAAGAGTTATTCTCTCTTTTTTATTGTGTAAACGAATGGTTTACAGTGAATTTTACCAATAGTTTCTTTCTTTTTTATCTCCTATTATGTAATAATTTGTTAAAGGAGGGGACGTTATGAGCTTAGGACAACAACTTAAAAAATTAAGAGAATCAAAAGGATTTTCACAAGAAGATGTTGCTAAAAAAATTGGTGTGACAAGGCAAGCTGTGTATAAATGGGAACATGATAAAAGCTGTCCGGATATTGATAATTTAATTTTGCTTAGCGAAATGTATAATGTTACGCTCGATGAGTTAATAAAAGGGAACCGAAATTTAAAAGAGAAAATACATATTGATGAAGATGAGTATTTTGAGAAAGAGAATGAGTTTGGTTTTTATATTGGGTTTGGTTTGCTAATTGTGAGTGCTTTCGTTGATTATGAAGGAATGCAAGAGATCTTATTAGGAATAGCACTATTCATGATGGTTTTTTACTCTGACGTGAAGAAAGTTATTTTGAATGAGTTCAGATCGTTTTTTAAAAGAAAAGATATATATGATAAAAAGTGAGAAGAGCTAGTTATATTTCTTAGGAAAGAGTATAACAAGTAATTGAATTGTTTTATAATGATTTCGGGATGTTGATAGTATGTTAAAAAGCTCAAACAAGTATAACCCCGTTTTAAAGCTAGGACGGGGTTGAAAATCTAAGTTTTATTAATCAAGAAGTTCTTTTAAATATTTTTATTTCAGTAAAGACTTCTTATAAAACATTACTTACTTGTTACCGAGTTGTTCCGCTAAACCGATTAAAATTCCTTCGGTTCCACGAATGTAGCAGAGTCGATATGAGTTCTCGTACTGAACTACTTCGCCAACGAGTTGAGCACCATGCTTAATCAGTCTCGATACCATTTCGTCAATGTCTTCGACAGTGAACATGACGCGCAAATAACCGAGGGTGTTTACAGGAGCTGTCCGGTGATCTGCTATAGTAGATGGTGTGAGAAATCGAGAAAGTTCAATTCGGCTATGGCCATCTGGGGTCACCATCATAGCAATCTCCACGCACTGAGAACCGAGTCCGGTTACGCGACCAGCCCATTCACCTTCGACAGTAGCTCGCCCTTCGAGTTTTAATCCAATCTCTTCGAAGAAAGATATTGCGTTATCAAGGGATTCTACAACGATGCTGACATTGTCCATTCTTAGTAATCTGTTGTTTGCCATAGTCTTTATCTCCTTATATGTATAAATTTATTATTTAATTCTCCCCATAATTATACTAAAATCTCTTCTAAATAAAAAACACCTTGTCACAGTGTAGGGAAATGTGACAAGGTGTTTTCAGGTATAGTATATAACATCTTGTTAACGAACAACACTTCGAAAACCTTCTACTACTGAGATACGCATGAACTTTATTTCGTGAATGCTATTATGTTCAAGTAGTTTCAAGAATTTGATACTGTAATTGCTATTCGATAGAATAACTTCGACTTTCCCACAAAACAGTCCTACCCTGTTTCTATTTATATAGGAAGAAAATAGATTCATATAATTTGTTTTAAGTGTTACTAGTGGAAATTAACTCATCTGCACTAAAGGCTCAATTTTTGCCATAAATGATTGATGCAGCGCCTCAACACCTGTTACTAAATGAAGGCGGTCAATAACGACAGATACTTTAATTTCTGATGTACTTACCATTTTAATATGAATATCTTCTTCTTTTAAAGTAGTGAACATATTCGCAGCAACTCCTGGATTAGAGACCATACCAGATCCTACAATGGATACTTTTGCTAAATGATTTTCATATTCTACAGATTCATAGTGAAGTGTTTCTTGATTTTGTTCCAATACCTCTAATGTTTCTTTTAAATCATTAGAATGGATTGAGAAGGAGAGGTGAACAGTTCCTTCATTTGTAATACTTTGAATGATGATATCTACATTAATATGTGCTGTTGCCAATGTAGAGAAAACTGTTGAAAGTGCACCTTGTTCCAATCCTTTCATTGTGACGCGTGTAATATTATCTTCAAATGCAATACCTTTAACGATTGATTGTTGTTCCATGTTACATTCTCCTTTTACAATTGTTCCGTTTTCTTGTTCCATACTTGAGCGAACTTCTAACATGACATTATGATTTTTAGCAAACTCAACAGCACGCGGGTGTAATACACCAGCACCGAGGTTTGCTAGTTCTAGCATTTCGTCATAAGAAATTTCATCTAATTTATAAGCATCTTTTACAACTCGTGGGTCCGTCGTATATACACCGGTCACATCCGTGTAAATATCACATTTTTTTGCTTTCAGTGCAGCAGCTAATGCAACAGCAGTTGTATCAGAACCACCGCGGCCAAGCGTTGTAATTTCATGGTTTTCGCTGATTCCTTGGAAGCCAGCTACAATAACAATCGTGCCTTCAGTAAGATAAGACTGAATTCGATCTGTATGAATTTCAGTAATCCGTGCACTACTATGTACAGATTCTGTCGTAATACCAGCTTGCCATCCAGTTAATGAAATTGCGTTATAGCCTTTTGCTTGTAGTGCCATCGTTAATAATGAAATAGTCACTTGCTCTCCTGTTGATAGAAGCATATCCATTTCGCGTTTACTCGGATTTTCTGAAATCGCGTTAGCAAGTGCTACGAGTTCATCTGTGCTTTTTCCCATTGCTGAAACGACAGAGACGATGCTATGTCCTCGTTCATATTCTTCAATAATTAAATTTGCTACATGTTGAATGCGCTCAACGCTTCCAACAGAAGTGCCACCAAATTTTTGTACAATCGTTTCCATTACGAATTCCTTCTTTCATCCATTTTTAAGAATAGATTAGGACATATATAGATCCCAATATTCCTGTAGTTACCAGAGAAAAACAAAAAACACCATCTCAAATAAGTGAGGATGGTGCTGTTACAGGAAAAGGGAAACAGAAAACGGAGCTAATAAAAAAACCGCCAAAAAAGGAATACCATAAAAATGATATCTCTTTTTTGTAGATAGCTCTTCATACATACACTTCTGTACATATGACAGTTCTGTTTCTATTCGAAAACAGCCCCAATCGATAAATGCAGAGAAAATTATCGATTTCGGCAATACTTCCTTTCATCTAATTTCATAGACATCTCTGTGTCTCCATTAGAATAATCATAAGTATCGCAACCTCTATCTCACGTTTTAGGCGAGAGTGTTTGATTTATGAAGTTGTTGGTAACATTTGTTTTATAATAATTTAAATTTTTCGGGGAATCAAGTGTTTTGTATAAATTTTAAAAATTCTTTCTTTTCTTGAAGGAGTTTGTGAAAACTGTAGCAAAATAAATTCATAGCATGTACATTAAATTTATAGTGCATAGGAGGTGGAAGAATGAAGGGGAAAAAGCCTATTTATGTTTCGGCAGAAATGAACACAACAATGGAAAAAATATGGGGATATACACAGGAACCAGATATACATACAGAATGGGATGCTCGCTTTACTGAAATTTCGTATTTAGAGAAAAAAGAAGGAGAACCGCAGAAGTTTTTATATAAAACTAAAATTGGATTTGGACTTGAAATAGCTGGTGAAGGGGAATCGATAGGTGAAATAAGAAAAGAAACGGGTGAAAGAATTTCTTCTTTAAAATTTTGGACAGATAATAAATTATCACTTATTCAAATAGGGCGTGGTTATTGGAAGTATACACCGCGTGAAGAATACATTCATTTTGAGACGCAATATGATTACGATACGAGGTTTGGTCGTATAGGAAATGTAATAGATTTCTATATGTTTCGTCCGTTATTAGGCTGGGCGACTGCTTGGAGTTTTGATGCGTTAAAATTATGGATAGAAAAGGGACTTCATCCGAGATTACTAATTAGAAGAACGATGACATATTGGCTCGTATGTTTTTTATTTGCTTTTGTATGGATGTATCAAGGAATAGTGCCGAAACTATTGTTTACTCATTCAGAAGAAGTAAAAATGCTATCTGTGATGATTGGTTCAACTGAACATAGTATTTTTGTACTTAAAATAATTGGATTACTAGAACTTATTTTTGGTGTCATATGGTTGTTGCCATTTCAAAAACGAAAAGTATTTATCGTACATATTTTTATGTTAATAGCCTTAACGATAGCGGCGGGTTTTACGAATATCGTAAGCTTTACAGAGCCGTTTAATCCAATTACATTAAACGTTCTACTAATGGGGTTATCAATTGTCGGTTATATAAATAGCACGAATTTGCCAAGCGCAAAAAATTGCAAGAGGAAGAGAAAGGGATAATGTATGGCTAATATGTATGAAAGACTATTAGGGGATTCTTATAAAAAGCTTCATCCAAAATTACAGAAACGCTATGAAATTACAGAAGAAAATAGCTTTACTGGAGAAGGAAATATGGATGAAATTTACGGAGGTTCTTTTTTCGTGAAATTGATATTAAAAATTGCATCGAAGTTTAGAATGTTTTTCTCTGAGCGGGGGAAGGAAGTGCCATTTACAATACATAATACCGCTGAGCGAGATGAACATGGAAATGAACTTGTGCGGTGGAATCGTACTTTTTATTTTCATAATAAAAAAAGATATTTTAACGCCGTTATGCAGTTGGATGAAGAGAATAATGAAATTGTAGATTATTTTGGTGAACCGCACATACTTGTTTCTACGTTGGATTTTCATATTGATGAGGTGGGGGCAATACATATTTCTTCAAAGAAACAATGGTTCTACATGTTTGGAAGAAAATGCCTGTTACCTAGATTTTTATACGGAGAGGCCAAAATTGTGGAAAGTTATGATGAAACACTACAATGTTTTCGAATTCATGTACAAGTACGCAATCCGTTAATTGGTTCATTATTTTCATATAAGGGAACATTTGTGGAGAGGAAATAAATGTTATGAAAAATATAATAGTTGGGCTTGCTTGTTATATTATTTTTCTAATATGTGAGTGGTCAAATATAAACCCAGTGGAAGCAATTATATTATTATCTATTTTGTTATTTATACCGATGTCATTTTGCATCATTGATAAGAAAACAAGAAATGGATCGTATGTATCTTTTTATAAATTTGTATCGCTGTTATATCCAATCGCAGCAATTAGTGCAACGTTAGCTTTCGTAACAAATCACTATTTCTTTGCGATACTTTGGTTTGTATATACAGGAATTATTGCGTTATTTGGTGTAAGTAGAGTGCTAGAAAGAGGATGGAAACAGTTAGAAGAGACAGCTATTGATAGTGCGTTTATTTATTTGTTTCTAGGTGGTTTTTGGTTTTTTGCTTCAGTAGCAAAGCTTTCCATTATGCACTTTAGTTCTGACATTGTTTTGCTTACCGCTGCACACTTTCATTATTCGGCATTTCTATTGCCGTTATCAGCTGGTTTAATTGGGAGAAAAAGAGAAAAAAGAAGTAAAGTATATGATGCTATTATGTTTGTCATCGTCATTTCACCTATGACAGTTGCAATAGGGATTACGTACTCAAGAGTATTTGAATTTTTTGCAGTGTTCCTATATTTATGTGCTATTTATGGTTATGGGATTTATGTTTGGCGCACGAAATTTAATGCTATCAGTGCAAAGATTCTCCTGATCATATCGTCTAGTACACTCATGGTAACAATTATGTTTTCACTTATATATTCGTATGGGAATTTGAAACATGTACTGATGATTACAATTGCTCAAATGGTTTGGATTCACGGTGTTGTCAATGGAATTGGAGTAGCGTTACCAGCATTTGTCGGCTGGATGATTGAAAATAGTGCCCCGAATTATAAATATTACGGGAAACCAATGAGCGGGTTAAGAGGAAATGCGACAGTTGGTGAAGCATTTTTACATAACAGAAATTTAATAGATAGCAAGGAATACAAAGGTTTAGTTGATAAAATGAATGATTTTCATAGTGAGGCATTTGACGTGACGAAGATTCCTTTAAGTATTACTCGTTTTTATGAAAATACAAAAGAGTATGAGTTACAATCGCATATTAAGTGGGCTCGTTGGTTTCGTCCGGTTGCATTTTGCTATGAGAAAATGAGTAAGCGTGTAGGACAAATACATTTAGGAATGGGCGGTAAGTGGGAAACGATGCATGGCTCTATCGTCGGGATAATAGATGAGAAGGATGGAAGAGAGAATGTAAGGGCTTGGCTAAGAAAAAATGAAGCAGGAGAATCTATTTTTGTAGCTCTTTACTCAAAGCACACATATAAGAGCGAGGCATATATGAATATTGCATTGCCTTTACCATATTCGAATATGACGGGGGTTTTAAAATTATGTAATAGGAGTAATGATTTAATCATTACTAGTAAGCTGAGAAGAAATGGTAAAGGAGATGAAGGAATTTATTTACATACTCGTTTCTTTACAATTCGTTTACCGTTAGCAGAGACTTTTATTATAAAGGAGAACACGAATCACATATTAGAAGCTAATCATAGAATGTGGATATTTGGAGTTAAGTTTTTAGAAATTGATTATGAGATTAAGAAAATAGAAGGAAAGTAAAAAAAGCTTGGAGAGATACCAAGCTTTTTTTACGTATGCGTAATTGTCATAGCAACTTGTTTATCTAAGTCTCCGTCCCAAACGCGTTGAATTTCAAACGAACCTTTTTCAAAAAATAATGGGAATCTTTCTTTAAACCAATCTTGCATTGGAAGATTTAATGCTGTATCGATTGGTACCCATAATAATTCGCCTTCAGGAGGATTCAAAAGGAGTTCACCTTCAAATGAATTTGTCCAATAGTTAAATACCATATATCGAACATTTTCTTTCGGATTTACGTATTCATCTAATCCCTTAAAAGTTAAATTTGAAACAAGTAATCCAGTTTCTTCTTTTACTTCTCGTTTAGCAGCTTGGACGATACTTTCTGGAAAATCTACTTTACCGCCAGGAGCGATATAACCAGGGAATCCTAGATGATCGGGGCGCTGTATTAGCAATACTTTGTTATTACGCTGAATCATACACATTGTATACATACGGTGTTCTATATCTTTCCAATTCTTGCTCATGGGAACCTCTCCTCTTATAAAATAAGAATCTTATAGTTTTTAACTATAGTTATATATGACAAAAAATACAATAATAATACAAATTTATACAAATTTCAATTGACTATTACTAATTTTCAGAACTATAATTAGTCTGTTATATAAATACATTGTACTTGAGAGGGGAATATATTCTATGAAAAATAGAATAATTGCAGCAGGATTAATTGCAGCTAGTATATTAACTTATTCATCTAGTAGTTTCGCACAAACAAAAAAATTTCCAGATGTCGTAGCTAAACATTGGGCAGAAGATTCTATTTACTATTTAGTAGATAAAGGTGCAGTTACAGGTAACGATAAAGGAATGTTCGAGCCTGGAAAAGAAATCACTCGTGCAGAAGCAGCTACAATGATGGCTAAAATCTTAAACTTACCAATCGATAAAAATGCTAAACCATCTTTCGGTGATTCTCAAAACGATTGGTACACTCCATTCATCGCAGCTGTAGAAAAAGCTGGTGTTGTTAAAGGGAAAGGCCCAGGCGTCTTTGACCCAACTGGGAAAATTGACCGAGTTTCAATGGCATCCCTTCTTGTAGAAGCTTACAAATTAGAGTCTAAAGTAAACGGTACTCCAGCAACTAAATTCAAAGATTTAGAAACATTAAACTGGGGTAAAGAAAAAGCTAACATCCTAGTTGAATTAGGCATCTCTCTTGGTACTGGTGAGAAGTGGGAGCCTAAGAAAACTGTAACGAAAGCAGAAGCAGCACAGTTTATTGCAAAGGCTGACTCACTTAAAGTAGGCAATCCTTTAGTAGAAAAGGTAGTTATTATTGATCCTGGTCATGGAGGATTTGATCCAGGGAATCCGGGACAAGGTGTAGAGGAAAGTGGAATTGTATTTGATACTTCTTTAAGATTACAGAAGTTGTTAGAAAAAAATACACCTTTAAAAGCTTTGTTAACACGTGAAGAGAATGGAAATCCAGGAAGTAACAAAAATGAATCTCTTGCGAATCGAGTGAAATTTGGACAAGAGAACAATGGAGATATATTTGTAAGCATTCATGCAAATTCTTCTGAAAATCATGATGGTCATGGAACGGAAACATATTATTATAAAAAATCCAAGCGTGGAGAAGAGACACAGATTGAAAAGGATAGCGAAGTATTAGCGAAGAAAATTCAAAAACGAGTAGTAGAAGCACTACATACAAGAGATAGAACTATAAAAGACAATCATTCATTTTATGTAGTAAATAATAATACAGTACCAGCAGTTTTAACAGAGCTTGCCTTTATTGATAATAATATAGATAATGGTAAATTAGCTGATGAATCAGGAAGACAAATTGCTGCTGAGGCAGTTTATGCTGGGATTTTGGATTATTATGAGTGGAAAGGTTTCGATGTTTCAAAATATCGTTTAGCTAAATAAGAATGTTGATTGCTAAGTCCATCGTCTATATAGAGGTGGGCTTTTTATGTAAGTTTTCGTAATTTTATATCGGAATAAAAAGATACATCGTATTATACTGATTATAAATAAAATAATGGTAGATTAGTTTATTTTTATCACGTATACTTTTACTGTTGACTAATTAAGAGTTTGTTAGTTTATTAGGGAAAATTATATAATAAAGGGAGGCAAGTTAACACGGGACAAGCATATACATAACGTGTTAAAAAATTATGAAAAAAGTTATTTCTAATGTGTTAGCAGTGACAGTCGCACTTCAAGTAGTGCTGGCTCCAGCAACTTCGTTTGCATCTACAAAAGAATTTCCAGACGTTCCGAAAAATCATTGGGCACTTGAAGCGATTACTGATTTAACGTCAAAAGGGGTTATTGCAGGTTACGATAATGGTAAATTTGGTTTTGGAGACGTTGTAACTCGTGAGCAAGTAGCAGCATTAATGTATCGCGCATTAAAACCAGAAGTAAAAAGCGATTATAAAAATCCATACTCTGATATTAGCGCAGGAACGACGATGTTCCCAAAAGAAATTTTGGCATTAACAGATATGGGGATTTTCATAGGTGATGGTAAAGGGACGTTTAGACCGAAAGAATCATTAACTCGTGCTGAAATGTCTGTTATTTTGCAAAGAGCATTTAAATTAGAAGTAAAAGCAACACATACATTTAATGATATAGATGCAACACACTGGTGGGCAAAAGAAGCAATTAGTGCATTGCAATCCAATGGTGTATCGGTAGGGAATGGGCTTGGAGGATTTGATCCATCGGGTGTATTAACACGTGAAAGCTATGCGCAACTTTTATATAAAGCGATGAAAATTAAAAATGATGTTCCTGTTGAACAGCCATCGTATATTAATCTAGACGTAACTTTGCCATCTAACGTAACGGCACTAGAGATTGATAATTTCATTAAAAAATGGCATCCTGACAGTCCACTTATTGGAACTGGACAAGATTTTATTCAAGCACAAAATGAGTATGGTGTGAGCGCACTATATTTAGCTGCACATGCAATCTTAGAATCTGCGTACGGTAAATCAGAAATTGCATATCGTAAACATAATTTATTTGGTTTAAGAGCATATGATCGCGATCCATTTGCATATGCAAAATATTTACCTTCATATAAGGAAAGTATTTCTTACAATGCTGATTATGTAAGGAAGAACTACTTAGAAGAAGGTGCAAATTATTTCAGCGGTTACACATTACCTGATATGAATGAAAAGTATGCAACAGATAAAGAATGGGCTGGCAAAATCGCTAATATTATGGAGCGTATTAAACCGTTTAACAAGAAAGATTATGAAAATGTAAAACGATTACCGAAAAATCCTAATACATTAAATGTAGAGGCATTAGGAAAAGACATTCCATATAAAGATTATGCAAAAGATGCAACAGCTACTGTTCAATTAGTAGGCTCTTACTATCAAGTGCCATATCCATTTGGCTATACAATTAAGAGTGTACCAAATGTTACACAAAATGAAGTTGGAAAATTAGAAAATGGTAAGAAAGTAAATGTATATCGTGAAGATCCAAACGGTTGGGTAGAATTTTCATTTGAAAATGCTCAAGAAAAGTATTGGACATTGAAGAAGAACTTAAAATTATAAATAAAAAAGGTGTTTTCATTTATGAAAACACCTTTTTTATATTTTTACCAATAATTTAACAGTTTCATATATAATTAAAATTATTGAAGATTGAATTTTCTGTTTTATAATCGATATTAACTTAATTTGAAAAGAGGAGAGAGGTATGCAAGGAGAAATACGAACAGAGAAAAATGTAAGTTATGTTGGTAAATTAATATTGCCGGTTAAAGCGTCACCACATTTTAAATTTTTATGGATTGGGCAATTACTTTCGACTTTAGGTAGTTCGATAACGATGGTTCGCTATTGTCATAGGTGGTGAGATAACGATTATAACACTAGCTATATTAGTACTTGTAACAATTGGAATAGCGTTATGTGTACCAAGTATTCGACGATTTGATTGATGATATAAGGGAAGGGGAACGACTTATATGATTATAGGAAGCTGGAAAGATATAGTAATAAAGGAATTGGCCAGCCAATACACTTTGCATGAAAAGGTCTTTGAAGCAAAAAATTTCACAGTCTATATCGCCACCCATAGAGAAAATAAGCTAACATATAATCAACTAGTATTAGTAAAACATCTTTGTAACGAAAAGCCTTCCGTACATATTTGGGACAAGAAAATTAGTACGGAAGCAACAGAACTAGAAATCACAAAAGAAGTAACAGAAGCGATTCAATCTGGTTTTGTAAATGAAGAATAAGCCCTAATCAAATTAGGGCTTATTCTTCATTAAACACAAATGTTTGTTTCATTTGTTCCCCCTCATTTACCGGATGACCGTTGTATGAGAAATTTTTTTCTTCCCAAGTAATGACGACTTTAAAATTATGGCTATTAAAGTCTAAAGGGAATACGATGTAGTCAGAGCTTGTTTGACTTTTAGAAACGTTGCTATTTAACGTAGTAGGATTAAAAGTAGCTTTAGAGGTAGGAGTGTTATCAAGTATTTCCACTGATACATTTGATACATCATTACCGATGTTTTTTACGAGTAAACTATATGTATCATATACACCCTGTTTTGGCTGCACTGCTTGCTTGTTTGCGTTATGAGATTTGTCAATTTCGATATACCACTGTTTAGACTTTGATTCAATTGGTAGTGAGTGAAATGTGTATGCACTAGCTTGTATTGGTAGTGCGAAACAGATTAGTGCAAAGAGAGAAAATATTTTTCGTTTCATCTTTAAAGTACTCCCATTCTGTAACGGATTTATTTGTTATTATCTTCTTTTTTTGAGAGCGTATACCATAATTCAATTGTAAAAAAATATAGTCTCTCTTTGTGAATAAGATGGAGATATTTCTCTTGGGCTAACCAATCGACTGCAGCAATTGCGTGATGGATTGGAACGATGTATTTATTCATAAAAGGGAAACCGTATGTTGTTTCCTTAATTCCCGCGAAAGTCATGCAACTCATGACTTTCATTTACATTTTAAATGCAAAAATTGGTTTTAATATTCCGTTAAACACATCTTATATGGTAGGTGCGGTTATTACCGTTATGTTAACTGCTGTATTCTTTATAAAAGCTGTGAAAAATAAAAATGAGAATATTGAAGTAGATGTGCAATTAGAGAAGGAAGCTGTGTAGAGATTTTTCTACACAGTTTTTTCTAATGTGAAAAAATTTCCAATAATATGTTAAAATAACATTGTCATACAACAAGGGGGATTTGTTTTATGGAAAATGGATATCTTGCTAAAGTAGATGTAACGAAAAGAATTGAATCGAAATCTAAGTACAATAAGAGACTAGAAAAATATCAAAGGCGCTTATTAGCATTGCAGCAAATTGTAAAAGAAGAAAAAATTGCGGTTATGCTCGTTATGGAAGGCTGGGATGCGGCTGGAAAAGGCGGAGCGATTAAGCGAGTGACGGAACATCTTGATCCGCGCGGGTTTCAAGTAAATCCAATTGGAGCACCAGCACCTCATGAAAAACGGTACCATTACTTGCAACGTTTCTGGCGAAAACTTCCTCAGTACGGGCAAATTACTATTTTTGATCGCTCATGGTACGGACGTGTGTTAGTGGAGCGTGTTGAAGGGTTTGCTACAAAGGAAGAGTGGACGAGAGGGTATGATGAGATTAATGATTTTGAAAAACTATTAACAGATGATCATTATATAATCGGGAAGTTTTTCTATCATATTAGTAAAGATGAACAATTAAAGAGGTTTAAAGATAGAGAGAACAATCCTTTGAAAAGATGGAAAATTACAGACGAAGATTGGCGTAACCGTGAAAAGTGGGACGAGTATGTTGAAGCAATGGAAGACATGTTTGAAAAAACAAATAAGCCAAATGCGAAATGGGAAATTATCGAAAGTAATGATAAATTGTATGCTCGTGTGAAAACGTTAAAAATCATTATTGCATTAATTGAGGATTATTTCTTAGAGCATGGTATAGAATTACCTTCGTATTATTATGAAATGAAAGAGGGTAAGACAGAAGGTTTTGAAGCTAATCAAGATGAAGTTGTAAAATAGTACAAAGTTTGTATATGAAATATAAATTAGAGCTACCCTGTAATTTTGAACAATAAAATTACAGGGTGTTCTTTTATTTAGAAACATTTTACAATTAACAGAATAGGGTATATAATCAATAATCATATTAACATTGTTAATATGATTATTGATTATATACTATGTGGGGGTCTTATTTTGAAGGGAAGAGATGTTGTTTTAGGTTTATTGATGGAAAAAGAATTGTCTGGTTATGATATTAAAATTGTGTTCGAAGACGTATTTACTCATTTTTTTGATGGGAGTTTTGGAATGATCTATCCAACGTTACGACAGTTGGAAAAAGAGGGGAAAATAAAGAAAGAGGTTATTATGCAAGAAGGGAAACCGAATAAGAAAATGTACTTTATTACAGATGAAGGGCGTGAAGAGTTTTATCAATACATGCAAACAGATGTAGAGAAAGATGTTTTACGTTCAGATTTTTTAATGAGGATGTATTTTGGTAATTATAGCGATGACAAGGCGATAAAAAAATGGATTGAGGACGAAATTGAAAGGAAAGAGGTATACATTGCGGATCTTCGTTTGAAATATGAAAAGTGGAGAGAAGGTATTACTTTTGTTGAGGAAATTTCACTCGATGTAGGTATTGCATCATATAGTGCTCAAGTAGAGACATTGAAAAGAAAACTAGAGCAACTAGAAGTAAAAAAACACAATAAAACAGAAGAATGAAAAACACGTTCATAATAAATAAAGGGGTAGATGAACATGGAGCAATCAAAGGGTATTAAGATTGTCTTTTTAATGTGCTTAGGTATATTTCTTTGTATGATTGATACGACAATTATGAATATAGCTTTACCGGCCATACAAACGAGTGTAAATACTTCATTAGAAAAGATGTCTTGGATATTAAATGTTTATACGATGACGATTGCAGTACTAGCCATTCCACTAGGACGGATAGCTGATATTTTTGGGAAAGCAAAGATGTATATTCTTGGTTTGATAATTTTTGGTGGTGGATCAGTGCTTTGTGCTTTTGCTAATACGGGCGATTTTCTCATCTTTTCTCGTTTTATACAAAGTATTGGTGCAGCAATTTTATTTCCGACAAGTATGGTAATCGGCGTTTCAGCAATGCCATTAGCAAAGAGACATGTTGCACTTGCAATTTTAGGGGTAACACAAGGACTATCAGCTGCAATGGGACCAGTAATAGGTGGAATTATTACACAAAATGTCGGTTGGAGATGGGTGTTCTTCATAAATGTTCCTATTTGTATTCTTGGAATCATTTTATGCTGTATTATGCTGCAAATAAAAAATGAAGAACGTATTATCTCAAAAATAGATTGGGTAGGACTACTATTAAGTAGCACAGCAATTTTTTCTTTTACTCTCATATTAGTAAAAGGCAATACATGGGGATGGCAAAGTAATATTGCTTTGTCTTGTTATGCAATTAGCACTATTTCTCTTATTCTATTTGTTTTAGTAGAACGAAAGATTCATAATCCAATGGTGAATTTAAAGTTATTTCAAGATCGAATGTTTGTCGGAGCGTCTATCGTTGTCATATTAAGTAATTTATTTTTAATTGGAGTTACTGTATTGCTTCCGACGTTCTTGACGAAAATACAAGGCCGAACGGAAATTGAAGCAGCTTTTTTAGTGACACCTATTTCAGCAATGATATTTTTTGTCTCACCAGTTGCAGCAACTTTAATTAAAAAACTCGGAAAAGTAACTATTATTTTGTCAGGCTTTCTTGTTATGGGTTTCTCTTATTATTGGTTGCAAATGATTGATGTTAATTCAACGAATATTGAAATTATTATTCCATGTATGATATTAGGTGTTGGGTATGGTTTAGTAGTAGGTCCAATTACAGTTTTAAGTGCTTCTTCGTTTGAAGGGGAATTATTAACCGCTTCTCAAAGTGTTGTCTCGATGTTGCGGCAAGTAGGAATTGTATTAGCAGTTGCAATATTTGTATCTAACTTAACGCACAATTTAGCTGTAAATAAAGAGAATGTATATCGTTATGCAGAAGAAAAATTGCATAATATTCATGTGAGTAGTGCCCAGCAGGCTGAGATATTAGAAATAACAAAAGGAAAAATAGAGAACCAAAGTATAGAAACAAATGTAGAAAAACATCAAAATGAAACATTTGTAGGGTTAAATAAAGAGAAAAAAGATGCATTAATTCACCAAAAAGTGGATGAAGTATTAAGAGAAATTCCAGTAGAATATAGAGATGTAAAAAGAGAAGAAGTTATGAATCAAGTGACAAAAGAAGTTGAAAAACAAGAGGAAAGTATAAAGAAAGAAGTACTCGCATTTTCGGATGATGTGAATCACTATGCTCAAAATCAGATGGCAATGAGTTTTACAGATTTATATAAAGCAAGTGTGCCGATTATCTTAGTTTTTGCTTTAGTAAGTTTGTTATTTTGGGAAGGAAAGGCTTTGAGTAAAAGAAGGGAAAAAAGGATAGTAGGGGGATTGTAAGGGAAATAGGCTAAATATGAATTTCACCCTAATTATTGAAAGTTGGTTATTAACAAAGGAAAGAACTCCATGGACGAAACGTGAATGGCGAAGTTCTTCCCTTTGTGCTTATAGGCATATGTGTCACTATCATTTAAGTATTTACTCTCATTCATTATCAGTCAAAATCAAAGATGAACTGAATAGTATGAATAAGTATTTTTACATACAATGAATAGGTACGTATCAAGTTCAAATATAGGATGCATAATATTATTTTTATAGGATTCTACATAAGTTTTCAAGGGGGGCTTTATAATATGTCTATAAAACATATAAATCTGGTGACAAGATTTTTTATAGAATTATTTGCTCTTGCATCACTATGTTATTGGGGCTTTCAATTTTTTGGGGATGTATATGGGAAATATGTTTTTGGTATTGGTTCACCACTACTTTTTGCGATAATATGGGGGCGGTTCATTGCACCTAAAGCATCATTAAAATTGACAGAACCATATAGGTTTATGTTAGAAATCATATTGTTTGGAGTTAGCTCTGTTGCTCTATATACTGTTGATCAAATAACCTTTGCTATTATTCTTGCAGTGTTATTTATAATAAATCGCACTTTAATCATTGTTTGGAAACAATAAATTTACTACGGTATCTATATAAAATCATATGTTATGTAGTTTTTTTATTATATTATTTAACTTTAATAATACAGAAGAGTAGTGTTAAAACTTAGGGGATTATTATTTGAAGTGGAGGAGCAATAAAATATGAATAAATTTAAGAGTTATAAATTGGGGATTTTGCTGTTCTATAGTACATTAACAAGGGGGATTAGTTTTATAGAGAGGGTGAGGAAATGATAGATACAGCAGATGCTTCAATAAGTAATCATATATATACAGAAGAAGAACAACAAAAATTATACAAAAGAACATTACTAATCGTAAGTATTTCACAAATGTTCGGTGGAGCAGGGTTAGCTGCCGGAATTACAGTAGGTGCACTTCTTGCGCAGCAAATGCTTGGGACAGATGCATATGCAGGGTTACCAGCTGCTATGTTTACAATGGGATCTGCGGTAGCGGCTTTCTTTGTTGGGAAGTTATCACAAAAACATGGTCGTCGCATAGGGCTTGCAGGAGGTTTTATAGTAGGTGGAATAGGGGCTATTGGAGTTGTGGTGGCAGCTTTAACAAATAGTATTATTCTTTTACTAGTTTCTTTACTTATATATGGCGCGGGCACAGCTACGAATTTACAAGCACGTTATGCTGGAACCGATTTAGCGAATAAGAAGCAAAGAGCAACTGCTATTAGTATTACGATGGTAATGACGACCTTTGGTGCAGTCGTAGGTCCAAATTTAGTAGGTGTAATGGGAAGGTTTGCTCATTCAATTGGAATTCCTGAACTTGCTGGTCCGTTCATATTATCGGCAGCAGCATTTATACTAGCTGGTCTTATTCTATTTGTTATGCTTCGTCCAGATCCGTTACTTATTGCTAATATGATAGAAACATATAAACAAGAGCATACATATAAAGGGCAACCAGTAATAGAAGAAGCAACAGAAAATAAACGAGGTATTACAGTTGGAGCTATCGTAATGATACTTACGCAAATCGTGATGGTTGCGATTATGACGATGACGCCAGTTCATATGGGACACCACGGTCATGCTTTAAGTGCAGTAGGTCTTGTAATTGGTTTTCATGTAGGTGCAATGTATCTTCCGTCTCTCGTTACGGGAATGTTAATTGATAAAATTGGCAGAACTACGATGAGTATAGCTGGTGGAGTGATTTTACTAGCAGCAGGTGTCATAGCGGCGATAGCGCCAAGTGATTCTTTAATACTATTAATTCTTGCTTTGTCTTTACTTGGATTAGGATGGAACCTCGGTTTAATCAGTGGTACGGCTCAAATTGTTGATGCAACTATACCTTCCACACGTGCAAAAACACAAGGGAAAATAGATGTGTTTATTGCGCTAGCTGGAGCTTCAGGTGGAGCGATGTCAGGAATGGTAGTGGCAAATTCAAGTTATGCGGCATTGTCATTAGCTGGAGGAGTTTTAGCTTTCATGCTTATTCCTGTTGTGATATGGACTCGGACAGGTAAATAAAATTAAGATAGTAGAAGCAGCGTTCAAAGGGAGGTCATCAATCTTTGAATGCTGCTTTTTTGTAGTTAGTTGTATAAAAGAAAAATGTTAGTTTAAATCCCACTCCACAATAAGCCCTAAATGAGTAAGACCACCACCAAACCCGTATAGTAAAAGTGTGTCTCCGTTATTTAATTTCCCTTCTTTTCTAGCTAAATCTAGAGCGAGTGGAATAGAAGCTGAAGATGTATTCCCCATGTATTTTACACTCGTTAAAGTATTTTGAATTGGAATTTCTGTTTTCTCACAAATAGATTCAATCATTCGTAAGTTAACACTGTGTGGTATGAACCAGTCTATATCATCTATTTGCATATTGGCGGTATGTAATAGTTCTTTTATACCTGCTGGTACCGTACGTGTTGCCCATTTATATACTTCTCTCCCATTCTGAACGATTTTTTCATTTGTTTGTAGTGGTGTACCATTCATAGTAGTAGATAAGTTTGTTCTGTATAGATGAATGCCACCAGCACCATTTGTTCCCATATGAGCAGCGATAAAGCTTGGTTTGTTTTCATCTCTTTCTAATAAAATAGCTCCAGCACCATCACCGAATAAAATACAGGTCGTTCTATCGGTGTAATCGGTAACTTTTGATAATGTCTCTGTCGCTACGACAGGTACTTTTTCATGTGATCCAGAAGTGATTAAGCTATTAGCTACGTGTAGTCCATATGTGAAACCGGCGCAAGTTGCATTTAAATCAAAAGCTAGTGTATGGGGGATGTTGAAGTGTTGTTGTATTTGACATGCGACACTAGGAAAAACATAGTCAGCAGTTGTTGTAGCGACGATGATACAGTCGATATCTTCTAAGTTCTTTTTAAATGTTGTACATAAATTTTCAATTGCGTTAATGGCTAAGTGTGAGGAGTATTCGCCTTCGCTAGTAATCCTTCTTTCCTTTATTCCTGTTCTTTGTACAATCCATTCATCAATCGTATCGATCATTTTTTCTAAATCATTATTAGATAATATTTGATTTGGAACATGAGTACCAATTGCAGTAATACGGGATTTAGAATGCATGGGAACATCTCCTAACTTTTATTTTTATAACCGGATACTAATATCAGGTTATAAAAATGTCAATAAAGACTTTTGTTGTATTGAAACGATAATGCTTAACTTACTATGAAGGAATTTGGTGAGTGTTGTAAAAATAATATACGAGAAGTTTCAAAAATTGATAATGGGGGGAGTTGAGCTCCTTGAAAAGGATTTTATACATGGTTTCTGTTGTCATTATTTATAGCTTTATTCTTATTATTTTTCCAGAGAAATCTCATGCTTGTGATTGTGTTAACGTATCAGCAAAAGATGCATTTCAAAAAAACGATGTAGTGTTTGAGGGGAAGGTAATTGAGGTTGGAAGGAAAGAAGGGGGTGGAATTGAAGTATTATTTGAAGTGAAGGGAATTTGGAAAGGGACAACATCTTCGCAAATTATTGTATATACAAATGGTGGTGATTGTGTGTTTCACTTTGTAGAGGGAGGAGAGTACTTAGTATATTCTTCTCAAAGAGGATCAGACAAACAATTATACACACATAGTTGCAGTAGAACGAAGAGATTAGATGAGGCAGGGGCGGACAAAGTGGCTTTAAGTCAAATTGCAAAAGAGTCTGTTCCGACGAAGAAAGTGGATTTGAAAGGAGAAATGGTGAGTGATTTAAGTTGGTGGCAAGTTGTTACTCTTTCTATAGGTCTGTTACTGATAGTAGCTCTTGTGATTTTTATTGTAAGAAGAATGCGCAAAAAATGACGATTAAAGTAAAAATACAAAGATTTTCTTTCTGTTTCTATAGGTGGTTTAATCTTGTGAAAGCGAATTACTTATGCTACACTTTATGTAACTTAAAATGAACGGAGGGGCTTCCTTTGATCTTAATCAGATTACGTCTCAATACTTTGTGCCAATAATTGAATAGCGCTCAAAGGCTCTGTCTGTGTACAGAGTGAACGGGATTGGTCTGCCTATTTTAAAGGAACCCTTTATTAAGCTTATATGTGAAAAAGAGGGAGGGACGAATACGCCCTCTTTTTGTTTTGCCTTTATAAATAGAATGAGATCGTATAGGTGAACACTTATTGTGGATGCGTTATATGATCATGGGACTTTTTGACTATGAGATAGGATGAAAGTATAACTTTCTTCTATTTCTTTGGTGAACCCTTATCCGTTTACGAAAACACAGGCAG
The DNA here is from genome assembly GCF_024712505.1 of Bacillus sp. IBL03825. Taxonomy (NCBI): domain Bacteria; kingdom Bacillati; phylum Bacillota; class Bacilli; order Caryophanales; family Bacillaceae; genus Bacillus; species Bacillus sp. IBL03825. Next base: position 1,768,051 of record NZ_JAMXKE010000001.1, read on the forward strand.
TAACCTGTGTTTTTTATTTTACGTAATCGAAATGGAGGAATAAATATATGGAAGAATTATTACAAAGAGCAGTTTTAGTTGGAGTGAATTTAGGTAATGAAGATGATTTTGCATATTCAATGGAAGAGCTAACAAACCTTGCAGAAGCTTGTGATGTAGAGGTAATTGGGCAAGTGACGCAAAATTTACAACGAGTAAATCCTTCCCATTATATTGGAAAAGGAAAGATTGAAGAAGTAGCAGCGTATGTAAATGAAGTAGATGCGAATATGGTAATCTTTAACGACGAATTATCTCCTTCACAAATTCGAAATTTAGAAGCGGATTTAGATTGTAAAGTAATTGACCGTACCATATTAATTTTAGATATTTTTGCGCAACGTGCGAAAACGAAAGAAGCACAGTTGCAAGTAGAGGTAGCGCACCTTCAGTATATGATGCCTCGTTTAATCGGTCTTCGTGAATCGTTAGGAAGACAGAGCGGCGGAGTTGGTACGAAAAATAAAGGTGTCGGTGAGAAGAAATTAGAGTTAGATCGTCGTAAAATTGAAGAACAAATTTCAGTTTTAAATAAAGATCTAGAAGCACTTGTTGCCCAGCGTCAAACGCAGCGAAAGCAACGTAAGAAAAATGAAGTACCAGTTGTAGCATTAGTAGGCTATACGAACGCCGGAAAGTCAACGACGATGAATGCAATGCTTGAAATTTACAATGGTACTGAAGAAAAACAAGTATTTGAAAAAGATATGTTATTCGCGACGTTAGAAACATCTGTACGAAATATTGATTTGCCAGATAACAAATCATTCTTATTAACAGATACAGTTGGATTTGTAAGCAAATTACCGCATCACCTTGTAAAAGCTTTCCGTTCAACATTGGAAGAGGTAGCTGAAGCAGACCTACTTATTCACGTTGTAGATTACGCAAATCCAAATTACGAACAATTAATTGATATTACAAATGAAACGTTAAAGAAAATTGGAGTAGAAAATATTCCAACCATTTATGCTTATAATAAATCAGATATGGTAGACGTTGAAATTCCGAAAGTACAAGAAGACCGGGTTTATTTATCAGCGAAGAAACATGTTGGGATAGAAGAGCTTGTCGAAATGATTCGTTCACACATTTATAAAGAGTATACGAAGTGTGAAATGTTAATTCCGTATGATCAAGGACAGGTAGTTTCTTATTTCAATAATCATGCGCACGTTTTATCTACAAGTTATGAAAACGAAGGTACGAAACTAGAAGTAGAATGTAAGACGAGTGATTACGAAAAGTATAAGCGTTTTGCGATTTAATAAAAAAGGCGATCCTAATATATGTTAGGATCGCCTTTTTCTTATTCTGTAATAGAAGCCCACTTATAAGAATAAATTCCTGCAAATGGACGAATAACAACATCTTTTACTGTTGGACGTTCTAAATATACAAGTCCTGATTGGAAGATTGGAGCGATAGCTGCATCATCTTCCAGTAATATTTTCTCAGCATCTTGGAACGCTTTCCAACGTGCTGGTAAATCAGTTGCTAAAGTAGAGCTCGTTTTCTCAATTAATTCGTCGTATTGTTTGTTTGAATAGCTCATTTTATTAAATGGTCCATCTGTGACGAACATATTTAAAAATGTTGTAGGATCAGGATAATCTGGTCCCCATGTAGAAAGTGAAATTTCAAAATCACCATTTCCTTCACGATCTAAAAATGCTTTTACTGGAAGTGGCTGTAATGTGATTTTTAATCCAGGTAAGTTTTTCTCCAATTCACCTTTTAAAAACTCGCTAATTTTTTTATCGTTAGACTCATCAGTTGTTATGATTGAAAGAGAAGCGTTTTGTAAATTTGTTTCTTTTTTCGCCGTTTCCCATAGTGTTTTAGCTTCTTTCACATTTGTTTCTACTTTTACATTACTTGTACTGCGAAAATCTTTGTTATCAGGTCCTTTTACGAATCCTTTCGGAACGAATGCATTCGCAGGTATAGAACCATTATTTAAAATCGTTGTTGCGATTCCTTGTTTATCAAAAGCGAGCGAAATAGCTTTTCGAGCATTTTTGTTTGCTAATAAAGGATTCTTTTGGCTAAATCGGAAAAACGTCATAGAAGGACGTTCCATTTTCTTTAAGCTCGGATCTTTTTGATATTTATCAACAAACTCTGAATTAATCGTAATTCGGTCTACTTGTTTGCTTTCAAATAAATTAACGGCTGTGGAAGTATCTTTTACGATATTTACATTAATTTCATTTAACTTCACATTTTTATTATCCCAGTAGTTCGGGTTTTTTGTCATTTTATAACTTGTATCATGTTTCCATTCACTTAATTGGAACGGCCCGTTATAAACTACATTTGCAGCTTCAAGTCCGTAATTTTTCCCTTGTGCTACTACAACTTTTTGGTTTTGAGGATAAAATGTTGCAAATCCCATTAACCCTAAAAAGTATGGAACAGGGTGTTCTAACTGTACTTCAAGCGTTTTATTATCAATCGCTTTTACACCAAATGAATCAATTGGTAATTCTTTTTTATTTATTTTTTCTGCATTTTTAATATCGAACATAATATGTGCGTATTCAGAAGCAGTTTCTGGATTTATGGCACGTTTCCATGCATATTCAAAATCATGAGCAGTCACTGGATCACCATTTGACCATTTGGAGTCGTGTAATGTAAATGTATATGTTTTTCCATCTTCGCTCAGTTTGTATGATTCAGCTGCTGCAGGAACAGGTTTATTGTCAGGACCAGGCATATATAATCCTTCCATTACGTTGTTTAATGCAGCGTAAGAAAACCCATCAGTTGCGATAGATGAATCAAGTGTAGAAATTTCCCCAGCTTCTACAATGTTTAATACTTGTTTTGAAGATTCTTTTTTCTTTTCTCCGGTAGTTGTTGCCTCTTGTTTTTGACCACATGCTGTTAAAAGTATAGATAATGTGATTGAGAGTGCAACGATTCCTTTAGATTTTTTCTTCATAGTTGTCATCCCTTCCTTCATCTCTGTCCTAGTATAAAAGAAAATATAGAAAATTTCTATAAATAAATCCGATAAAACTTATAGAAAAAATATATTATTTCTATAAGTGATATTTCTGGAAAAAGAAATGAAACCAGTATAGAATATAAATGTTTCAAAAGTCAGAATTTATTGAGGTTAAAGTTTTACTTTATTACACTTGCTGTAATAAATATATATATTGTACAGGAAGGAGAAATACACGTATGCAGGCAGTTTCGCAAAAAAACACTGTTGAAACACCGACGATATATCGAATACTATTTGCAATTAGTTTCGGTCATTTTTTAAATGACTCGATGCAAGCAGTTGTGCCGGCATTGTTTCCTATTTTGGAAAAAACGATGAATTTATCCTATATGCAAGTAGGGTGGATTGCGTTTGCATTAAATATGACGTCATCGATTATGCAGCCGTTTTTTGGTATGTATTCGGATAAGAAGCCGTCACCATTTTTATTACCACTCGGTATGTTTTCGAGTATGCTTGGGATGATTGGACTTGGGTTTGCACCGAACTTTATTATTGTTATTATTTCTGTTTTATTTATCGGATTAGGTTCCGCAGTCTTTCATCCAGAAGGTGCTCGTGTTGCTTATATGGCAGCTGGTGCAAAACGGGGTTTAGCGCAAGCGATTTATCAAGTGGGAGGAAATACAGGGAATTCCCTAGCTCCTATTTTTACAGCGTTAATTTTCGTTCCGCTCGGCCAAATTGGTTCTTTAGGTTTTACAGCATTTGCAGCGGTAGGAATTGTATTATTAATTTTCGTATCAAATTGGTATAGGAATGAATTAGCAACTGGCGCTGTGAGAAGAAAAAAGAGGGCTGCGCTTGAGGCGGAAAATGCGATTGTAAGTACACATATTAAATTTGTTATTCTACTTCTTGTTTTTCTTACCTTTGTACGTTCTTGGTACGGTGCTGGTATCGGGAATTTTTATCAATTTTACTTAATTGAGCATTACGGTTTATCTATAAAAAATGCCCAGTATTTCGTATTCGCATTTATGATTGCCGGTGTATTAGGAACTTTCTTTGGTGGACCGTTAGCAGATCGATTTGGAAAGAAAACAATTATTGTATTTTCAATGCTAGGTTCGGCACCACTCGCCCTTTTATTACCTCACGTTTCGCTAGTGTGGGTTGTACCGCTATTTTTATGTATCGGTTTTATTAGTTCAAGTAGTTTTAGTGTAATTGTTGTTTATGCGCAAGAGCTTGTTCCTGGAAAAGTAGGGATGGTATCTGGATTAATTGTAGGGCTTGCGTTTGGACTAGGAGCTTTAGGATCTGTAGTACTTGGGAAATTGGCTGACATATATAGTCTACAATTCATTATGTTACTATGTAGTTGTCTGCCATTAATTGGACTTACTTCTTGGTTATTACCAAATGATAAGAAAACGATAGAATAGGGGATGCACTATGAAATTATGTGAAAATGTTACAGAATTAATAGGAGATACACCTGTCGTCCGATTATCTAAATTTATTCCAGAAGACGCAGCAGATGTGTATGTGAAACTAGAAATGTTTAATCCATCACGCAGTGTGAAGGACCGCGCTGCCTATAATTTACTGCACGTTGCAGAAGAGCATGGTCTCATCAAACCAGGAGATACAATTATTGAACCGACAAGCGGAAATACAGGAATAGGCTTAGCAATGAATGCAGCTGCGAAAGGGTATAAAGCGATTTTAATTATGCCAGACAATATGTCAAAAGAGCGTATAAATTTATTGAAAGCATACGGAGCAGAAGTAGTTTTAACACCGGCAGAACAAAGAATGCCAGGAGCAATTGCGAAGGCGTTAGAACTGCAAAAGCAAATACCAAATAGTTTTATTCCGCAACAATTTGAAAATCCAGCAAACCCGAATATTCATCGTTATACGACTGCACTTGAAATTTATGAACAAATGGATGGCGAGCTTGATGCATTCGTAGCAACGGCAGGAACTGGTGGAACTATTACAGGTACTGGGGAAACGTTAAAAGAGAAACTACCAAACTTATATATTGCAGTAGTAGAACCGAAAGGATCTCCCGTTTTATCAGGCGGTGTTCCAGGTCCTCATAAACTAGTAGGAACAAGTCCAGGGTTTATCCCGAAAAATTTAAATACAGAAGTGTATAACGAAATTATTCAAATTGCAGACGAAGAGGCTTTAACGACAATGAGAAACTTAGCAAGACAAGAGGGGTTATTAGTTGGACCATCTTCTGGAGCTTCTGTTTATGCAGCGATTATGATAGCAAAACGATTAGGCGCTGGTAAAAAAGTTTTATGTATTGCACCTGATACGGGAGAACGGTATTTAAGTATGGGATTATTTGAATAAAAATGATAGAAACCCCTTAATGGTGAAATAGCGCTATTAAGGGGTTTGTTGTAGGTAGTTAAGAGAGGGGAAGTACAATGAAACTATTAAAACCAACAAATGAACATAGTGAACAAATTATGGAGTATCGGGAAGCGTTTTTATATGCTGACGAACAACCACACGGCAGTAGTTCTTTACATAATTTTGATTCTCTCCATGAATAGTTTGAAAAAGTGAGTAAACAGGAACTGGGAGAAAACTTACTAGGTAATCGAGTACCATCTAGTCAATTTTTAAGTGTTGAAAAAGGGGAACTTATAGGTTTTGTGAATATTAGACAACGATTAAACGAAGAATTATTGCGGGAAAGTGGTCATATTGGATATAGTGTTCATCCGAATAAACGTCGCCAAGGTTACGCGACAAAACAATTGAAACTCGCATTATATGAAGCACGAAAGTTAGGGTTGCAGAAAGTGTTAATAACTTGCGATAAAACTAATATTGCTTCGGCTAAAACGATTCAAAAGGTTGGCGGTGTGTTAGAAAATGAAGTAGTTTCTTCTCATAGTGGGGAAATTGTTCAGCGTTATTGGATAGAAATATGATTTAGTGGAACAGTGAAAAGGAAATATAATGCGTCATATCGAAGTAGATAAATGAAAAAGTAAGAGTAAGAGTGTACTGCAATTTTAGGGGGAAATGAAGTGGTATTAAAAGAGAAAGCAATAGAAATGTCGGAGATTTATAGGAGAAATCCGAAGATTGAAGCTGTTATTTTAGCGGGTTCAGTAGCTAGAAAGTTAGAAGATGAACATTCAGATATAGAATTACATATTTTATGGTCAGCACCACCAGAGGACGAGGATCGTAAAGGGCCTATTAATCATATTGGTGGAACAATATTGTCATATCATCCTTACGAGGAAGAAGAATGGTCGGAAACATATTTGACAAAAGAGGGAATTAAATTAGAGATTAGTAACTTTTTAACTGAAACAGTAGAGAAAGTGATTTTAGGTGTGGTGGATCAATATGATATAAGTTATGAAAAACAATGTATTGTCTCATCCGTTCATGATGGTGTTAGTTTGTATGGAGAAGAGAAAGTACAGGAATTAAAAGATAAAGTGGTATCATATCCAGAAGACCTAGCGAAACGGATGATTTCAGAAAATCTTTGGTTAAGCAATCGCTGGCATAATCGCGAGGCTCTTTTAAAACGAAAAGATTGGCTTATGCTTTATGATGTTATTTGTGAAGTGCAAAGAAATATATTTGGGGTCTTATTTGGTCTAAACCGAATGTATGTGCATCATCCTGCATTTAAATGGATGCCGAATAATGTGGAACGAATGAGTATTAAGCCTGAAAATTTATATGAGCGTATGGAGAATACGTTAATAGGGAAACCGGAGTATAGTGTACAGGAGTTAGAGGTGTTAATCGAAGAGCTATTACATTTAGTAGAACAACATGCTCCAGAATTACATATTGTTGAACAACAAAAACATATTCAATATGCGAAGTAGAAAAGAAGGGATGTAACAATGCGTTACATCCCTTCTTTTTATTTGATTAATTTACCTAGTACGGGTAATCGCTGAATCCTATCACCGAGAATATGTGAAGCAAGTCCGCTTGTTAATACGAATAAAAGGTAAACAAGTCCTCCTGCGACGCCACAAATACATACAATAAGCAGTGATTCGATATAAGATTGTCCAGGAATTAACCATTTTAAAATTGCTTTTAATGCGATTACAACAGCAGACATTGCTGCGGAATAAATCGTAATAAGAAATACTGTTTTTGCTGTTTCGCCAATTTTAAATTTCGCAAACTTAACGATGCAGTACAACATAATAACATTGGAAACGAGGTATCCAAGAATTGTTCCCATTACAGCACCGTGTCCGCCAAATAAATGTAAGAGCGGTGTATTTACTAAAACTTTAACGAGAATACCGGCTGAGAATGCAATCATTGTTTTTCTTTGATAATCGATTCCTTGTAAAATAGCTGCTGAAACTGTGAAAATCGCACTTAATATAGCAGAAGGTGCAAATGAAATTAAATATTGTGATCCACCAAGTGCAATTTCAGGATTTACATAAACCATACGGAATGCATCGTGAGCGATGCTAGCAAGACCGAATGCAGCTGGGATAGTGAAGAATAACAAGACTTGAAATATCTTTGAAATTTGTTCTTGTAATTCTTCTAGTTTCCCGCTTGTATAAGATTTCGTTATAGCTGGAATAATCGTTAACGAGAATCCAGTTGCAAGTGAAGCTGGAATCATAATTAACTTTTGGGCATAGTTCGTTATATAAGCGAACACTGCATTCGCTGTTTCTAAAGGCTCGCCCATCGCTCTAAGGACATCAGCTACAGTATATTGATCTACTAACGTATAGAGCGGGATTGCAATACCGACAAATACAATTGGGATTGCATATCGAAGTAATTCCATATAAATATTTTTTAATGGAATATTTGATGCCCTTGACTTTAATTCTCCTTCGGGAGGCTTTAATCTATTATATTTTTTCCAGTACAACGTTAAAATTGAAACGCTGGCAATCGCTCCGATAACAGCGCCAAACGTAGCAACTGCAACAGAAGAAGCTACGGAACCCCCTAATAGTTTTGAGACGATAAAACTACCAACTAAAATGAAAACAACGCGTGCAATTTGTTCTACGACTTGAGAAACGGCACTTGGTTTCATATGTTGAAAACCTTGGAAATAGCCACGTGTAACACTCATAGCTGGTACGATAATAAGTGCGAAACTTAATGCTCGCATCGTAAGTGTTACATCGGCGATAAATTGTGGATCTGGCGTTTTCGAGCGAATAATAAATTGTGATATGTATGGTGCCCCAATAAATAAAATTAAAAATCCTAAAAAGCCCATAAACAGCATTAATTTTACACTAGAGTTGTATAATTTTTTGCTTGTACTATAATCACCGAGCGCATTATGCTTTGCAACAAATTTGGAAACGGCAATAGGAATACCAGCTGTTGAGAAGCTTAATAAAATACCGTACCAAGAGTATGCATATCCATATAAAGCGACCCCTTGTGTTCCGACTAATAGTTGAAAAGGGAAGAAGTATATAAAACCTAATATACGTGAAATCATTGTTGCACCACTTAATAAAGCAGTACCTTTTAAAACTTTTGAAGTAGACAAAATTCTTTCCTCCTACTCGTGCTGTCTTGCATTTATCGTATACTACTATAAACCTGTTAGAGAAGTTAATATAGTATGGAACATAAATATTCTAATATTATTCATTTAAAAGTCATATTTTACATTTTTTAAATAGAATGTAATACATAAAAATTCAAAATATAAGTTGACACTATTTTTAATGTGTGATAAAAATGATAGTAATCAATTCGGAAAATAATATTTGGGCAATGAAAGGGTATAGTAGTGAATATCTCCCTATTTCAGAGAGCTGATGGTTGGTGTGAATCAGTATATAGATTATTCATGAAGTTCGTCCTGGAGCATCTTTCATAAATCTCATATTTTGAGGAAATGAAAGACGGTAGTTTATACCGTTATCAAATAAAGTGGTGAAGATTGTTTCACAACTAGGGTGGTACCGCGATATTTATCGTCCCTACGTATTTACGTAGGGACGTTTTTTATTTAGGTCCTAACTTTGTTGTGGCTTCATAACTAGGGTGGTACCGCGATAATTTATCGTCCCTACGTATTTGCGTAGGGGCGTTTTTTATTTAGGTCCTAACTTTGTTGTATCTTCATAACTAGGGTGGTACCGCGATATTTTTGTCGTCCCTACGTATTTACGTAGGGGCGTTTTTTTATGATTAGGGAGGAAGTGAACGTATTAGAAAAGAGTATTGATAGAACAATATAAATACTGAACTGAAACAAAGAAAAAGAGACAGAGAGGAGATTAACAAATGAATTCACAGCAATGGACATCAAAATTAGGTTTCGTATTAGCTGCAGCAGGTTCAGCAATTGGTCTAGGGGCGATTTGGAAATTCCCATATATGGCCGGCATCGGAGGAGGCGGGGCGTTCTTCCTTATTTTCATCGGTTTCACATTATTAATTGGTTTACCGCTATTATTAGCTGAATTCGTTATCGGAAGAAGTACACAAAAAGAGGCTGTTGATGCGTATAGAGAAATTGCACCAAAAACACGATGGCCGTGGTTAGGGAAATTAGGGATTGTAACTTGTTTCATATTACTTTCTTTCTACAGTGTTGTAGGAGGCTGGATTTTATTATACTTATGGAATGCAATTACAGGTAGACTATGGGAAGGGAATGGGGCATACGAAGCTACGTTTGGTGAAATCATTTCCAATCCGTATTTAGCAGTTGGATCACAGCTATTATTCATCCTTATTACTATTTTCATCGTAAGTAAAGGTGTACAAAATGGTGTTGAAAAAGTAAATAAATATTTCATGCCAGCATTATTCGTTTTATTCTTTGTATTAATCGTTCGTGCCCTTACATTAGACGGCGCAGGAGAAGGCGTTCGTTTCTTCTTACAACCTGATTTCTCACATGTAACATCAGAAGTTATTTTATATGCGATGGGTCAATCATTCTTCTCATTATCGGTCGGTGTAGCAGTAATGGTAACATATAGTTCATACTTACCGAAGGAAGAAAGTTTACCGCGTTCAGCATTTTCTATCGTAGCTTTAACATTAGTAATTACATTACTTGCAGGACTTGCAATTTTCCCAGTAGTGTTCGCATTTGGTATGGAACCATCTCAAGGACCGGGGCTATTATTTATCGTATTACCAGCTATTTTCAGTAAAATGGCATTCGGAAAATTATTCTTCATCGTTTTCTTATTACTATTCTTCTTTGCTACTATTACATCAGCAATTTCAATGTTAGAAATTAGCGTTGCATCTTTAACTGCAAAAGGTAAAGGGAAACGTGAAAAAATGGCTTTAATTGTAGGATTATTAATCTTCATTGTTGGAGTACCATCAGCATTATCATTTGGTATATTAAGTGATCTGAAGATTTTCGGAAAGACAATCTTTGATTTAGCGGACTATGCAGTGAGTAACGTACTAATGCCACTTGGTGTTTTATTAGTTTCCATCTTTGTTCCTTTAAAAATGAAGAAAGATGTATTAATGAAAGAGCTTGGTGTAAGTAAAAATAAAGGCTATAAACTGTTCGTATTATGGTTATTCTTACTTCGCTTTATCGCACCAATTGCGATTATTATCGTATTCTTAAATGTACTTGGCATTATTTAAAAAGAAAGGTAGCGTATCGCTCTATGATACGCTACCTTTTTATCCCGTATTAACGGGAAGTAAGACCCCCGCCTCAAAACTCAGCGAAAGTGAAGAATTTAGGTGGAGGATCAACTGCCCGTAAAAGCCCCCACTGATTAAAGTTTTACTTTATTTTGCTCTTTTTTGCAGTTCGTTTACTGTTACGAACTGATAGCCCTTCTTAGATAAAGAGTCTAAAATACCTTCAATGGTCTGTAAATTTTCATTAGCCCCATCATACATAGAGTGTAATAAAATGATAGAACCTGGTTTTACATTTTTATTAACATATTCAATTTTATCGGACGCAGATTTATAAAAAGTATCAGGTTCAAGGTCCCATATGATTGTTTCGATATTATTTTTATTTAAATAATAGGGCAGACCAATTAGCTTTTTACCGTTAGGTGGTCTAAAATCAATTTCGCCTGTATATCCTGTTTGGCGGATTAATGCATTCGTTTTTTCTATTTCTTCTTTAATAAAAGAAGGTGTTTTAAAAACCATTCTGTTATGAGAGTATGTATGGTTTCCAATTTGGTGTCCAGATTGTACGATATTTTCTCCTAACGATAAGTTTTTCTCTAGTTCATTTCCGATTAAAAAGAAAGTAGCTTTTGCATTGTATGTATCTAGTAGCGGTAATATTTGTTTTACATTGTTCGTAGGGCCATCATCAAAAGTTAAAGCAATCACTTTTTCATTTGTTTCTACTCGGTTTGTTAAATCTCCAAACAATTGAAAACTTCTTGCGTTCATCAATTTGTATGTTCCGAACAATGCTACAGTAATAATGAATAATGTAACGATTGTAATGATTATTTTCTTTTTCATAAAGTAACCTCACTATATTTTTGGATTGGACTAAAAAGTATTATATCAAACTAAGTAATTTCATGCTTTAAAAAGGATGTGGATGCAAGGGGAAGGGATTTATCATATAATAAAATGCAAAAGGTATATTAGGAGGTGTTTATATGGCGATTACAATTCAATTGCCGGACACTGCAGCGTCTCATGCAAAGCCAAGTATGGAAATGGCGATACTTTGCGTGAGGTAGAAAAGTAATATACAATCGCCTAAAATGAGCTTGTATCATTTTTTTATATTTGGCTTTGCACCTTATTGAAATGAACCATAAAAAATAAGGGGCGAGCAGAAATGAAATACGTTAAAGCTGCGACGGTTTTACCAGAAAGTTTAATTACTGAAATTCAAAAGTATATACAAGGTGAAACAATTTACATTCCAAAACAAGAAACGAAACATTATAAATGGGGTACACGATCTGGAGGAAGAAAACAATTAGATGAAAGAAATAAAACAATTAAAGAAGCGTTTAAAAGTGGAGTTTCCATTCATCAACTTGCAGAGGAGCATTTTCTTTCCGGAGAAACGATTAAAAAGATTGTGTATTCTAAATGAAAATAAAAGAGTCTAGTTCAATTATAAAATTGAACTAGACTCTTTTTTTCTTTGTATATATTGGATATATTGGTTTTAAATAGGAATGATAATAGTAAAAGTGAATCGTGATTGTACGGCATAGAAATGTGAATAGGAATAAAAATGTTATATTTCATATGACAGAAAGGTGACTACATATGAATCATTTAGGACAAATAACGATAGAACTGTTTGTTGGTTTTTTTGTTCTATTGGTTGCGACTAAAATATTAGGGAAAACACAAATATCTCAGTTAACGCCATTTGATTTTATTTCTGCCATTGTTCTTGGGGAATTAGTCGGAAATACGATATATGACCCTGAAGTGAGAGTATGGTCTATTTTATATGCGGTACTTGTATGGACAGTGTTAATTTACGCAATAGAAGTGATAACACAAAAATTTAGGGGGACAAGAAGGTTTTTTGAAGGATACCCTTCTATTATCATTCGAAATGGACGTATTGACAGAGAGCAATTAAAATCGAATCATTTGGATATTAACCAATTACAACAAATGCTAAGACAACAAAAAGATATATTTTCAATCCGAGAAGTTGAGTATATGATTTTGGAACCAAATGGAAACATAAGTGTATTGAAAAAAAGTAAATATGAATCTCCCACTATAAATGATTTAAGTTTAAAACATAAGCCTGTTTACTTACCTATTTCATTAATTAGTGATGGGAAAGTAGTGAAAGATAATTTGAGGGAAGCAGGTTTTGATGAAGGATGGCTTTATAAACAAATAAAGCAAAAAGGGATTACTAAATTTGAAGATGTATTATATGCAGAATGGAAAACAGATGATGGCTTCTTTTGTCAAGAAATGAAGCAGTAGAACATAATTGATGTATGTAATATTCGTTTCTAAGTTATCTTTTACATATCAAAAAGCTGAATCTATGTATACAATAACACTAGATAAACAATTTGTATGGAGTGATAAAGATGGAAGCTTTTATTAGAAGTGATCAATACAATTTTATAAAGTCACAAGCTTATATTTTAGCAAACGGGCATGCAACGGCAAATGATAGAGGTGTAATTCAAGCGTTAAAATCACTAGCGATTGAAAAGATAATACATGTATTTGAGAATTTAACGGATGAACAAAAAGAGTTAATTGATACGGTATTAACAGTTCAAAATAGAGAAGATGCAGAATCGTTTTTAATGAAAATAAATCCGTATGTAATTCCATTTCAGGAAGTTACAGCGCAAACATTAAAAAAATTATTTCCTAAAGCGAAAAAATTAAAACTTCCTGATATGGAAGAACTGGACATGAAAGAATTATCTTATTTAAGCTGGATTGATAAAGGGTCAAGCAGGAAATTTATTATAGCGAAAAATGATAAAAATAAGTTTGTTGGTCTGCAAGGAACGTTCCAAAGTTTAAATAAAAAGAGTATTTGTTCATTATGTCATGGACATGAAGAAGTAGGGATGTTTTTAGTTGAAATTAAAGGTGATGTACAAGGAACTTTCGTTAAAAAGGGAAACTATATTTGTAAAGATGGTGTAGCTTGTAATCAGAATATGAAATCTCTTGATAAATTGAACGATTTTATCGAACGATTGAAGAAATAAAGAAAAAACCTCTAGTATTTAAACTGGAGGTTTTTATTTTTTGAAGAAGTAGTAATAGGCTTCTTTTATAGCTGTAAATTTATAAAAAAAGTCGGGTCATTTATAATGAAATTAGATAAAAATATCTATTTGGATACAGTTGCTTATATGCAAGGAGGTAAAACATGAATTACGAAGAGATATTAAAAGTGAAACGGTGGCCTAAAGGTACGATAGCGGCAGGTCGTGGTCATACAGTTGCTCTTAAATCGGATGGCACAGTTGTGGCAGTGGGGCGAAATAAAGAAGGAGAATGCAATGTAAGCCGTTGGTGTGATATTGAAGCAGTCGCAGCGGGCAATGTTCATATGGCGACGAACACGGGTAATGCTCATACAATCGCTCTGAAAAGTGATAATACTGTGGAAGCGGTGGGGTGGAATAAGCATGATCAATGTGATGTAAACGAATGGCATAATATTGTATCGGTTGCGGCGGGATGGCGTCGTACCATTGGACTTAAACCGGATGGCACGGTAATAGCGGTGGGGCGAAATAAAGAAGGAGAATGTAATATAAGTAGCTGGAGAAATATTGTGGCGGTCACGGCGGGTGATTGGCATACAGTCGGTCTTAAATTGGACGGCGCAGTGACGGCAGTGGGGAATAATCGATATGGCCAATGCAATGTAAGTGAATGGCGTGGAATGGTGGAGTTGGCCGCAGGTTACCTTCATACTGTTGGTTTGAAAACGGATGGAAAAGTGATGGCGGTGGGTAATAATAAACTTGGTCAATGCGATGTAGGCAGCTGGAGAGATATTATGGTAATAGCAGCTGGTACGAATCATACAATCGGACTTAAATCAGACGGTACCGTGGTGGCAGTAGGCTGGAATGAGTATGGTCAATGTAATGTAAGTGATTGGCGCGATATTGTAGCGGTAGCAGCTGGTTGTGCGCATACGGTCGGTCTTAAATTAGATGGCACGGTGGTAGCAGTAGGTGATAATACATACGGTCAATGCGATGTAGGTAGTTGGCGCAACATTCGATTGCCTGGCAAATAGTTAATGTACAACAAATCATTAGTAATATTATTCTATTTTAGGAGTAATTATGGAATAGAACATGTACATAAGAGTCCCTTTTCAAAAGGGGGTCTTATTCTTTTCCGTAAAATGAAGGTCTAAATGGAGTTTTTAAACAAATCTTATTTCAAAGCTACAGTAGAAGAGATAAATAAGACATAGGAGAGCTGAAGAAATGCTTAAAAAGTTTTTGCTTTCTTTACCGGATGTTTTACTTGTATGCGTTGTTCTCTACATAACATACACAACTACTTTTAGTTTTGGACAGACATTAGTAATTTCAATTGCAATCGGAATCATTGGTGGTCTTGTTATAAGAATTTGTACGGATGTATTCACGTATATAAGATGGACAATTAAACAGAGGAAATCTTGAATATGTTGTATTGCTATTAGGAGGGAATGAAATGACTAAGAAGAAGAGTAGAGTGAAAAATGAAATCGCACTTTGGACATTGACAGCGGTTGTTCTCATCATTGCATGGTACTTTTTTCAAAGATAAAAATGCATCGTACTTAAAAGGTACGATGCATTTTTATTATTTTTTTTGCCAATTTTCTTTTATAAAGTCTTCACGGCCAGATTCTTTTTGCTCAGTAGCATATTTTTCTGGGTTCTTTTTATAGAAATGTTGATGGTATTCTTCAGCCTCATAAAAAGGTGCAGCCGGGCGAATTTCAGTTATGATTGGCTCTTTAAACATACCGCTTTCTGCAAGAGCTTGTTTTGATTTTTCAGCAAGCTCTTTTTGCGTTTCATTATGATAAAAAATAGCAGTGCGATAAGAGGGACCACGGTCAAAGAATTGTCCGCCATCATCAGTTGGATCGATTTGTGGCCAATATAAATCTAGTAATTTTTCATATGGAAAAATAGAAGGATCGAATGTAATTTGTACAACTTCTAAATGACCAGATGTACCAGCTTTTACTTGTTCATATGTTGGGTTTTCTACATGACCACCTGCATAGCCAGAAAGTACTTTATGAATACCAGGAAGTTCATCAAATGGCTTTACCATGCACCAAAAGCAACCGCCTGCGAAGGTTGCGAGTTCGTATGTTTTTTCGGACATTGTTGTAATCCTCCTAAATATATATGTTTTATATAGTATTATACAATCTTTTTTATTACGCAATAAAAAAGATTTAGAAGTAAAGAAAAATTGAAATATATTTCTTTATAAAGTCTTTAAAATTCCTTCAAAGTTTCTTTTTTTCTGAGTGTTATGATGTAAATCGAAGTGAATATGTGAGGTGATAGGCAATGAATCCACGTATGAAAATTAATAGTTTACAACAAAAAATGAAAGAGAGACTAATATGAAAAAGGAATTTATACAAAGCGATTTAAGAAATATATTGATTGCGGCATGCTTACTATTAGGGTTAGTTATTTTTGGATATTTTTTAATAAATAATTACCCAGGTACAAATGAAAAAAAGAAGTTAACAGATGCAACATCTACTTCAGAATCAATTACATCTATTGCTAATTCAGATGCCAAAAAAAGGGTTACAAAAACTTTTAATATTACGGCGAAAGTAGCAAGTTTAGATTTGGGAGATGGGAAAAAGGTAGATGCATGGACCTTTGATGGAACATCACCGGGTACTCAAATTCGAGTTAAACAAGGTGAACGTATTGTTGTAAATTTGAAAAATGAATTGCCAGAACCGGTTACAATCCATTGGCATGGATTAGATGTTCCTGCGGCGGTAGACGGTGTTCCAGGTGTTACGCAAAATGCTATAAAACCAGGTGAAACATATACATACGCATTTAATGCTAATCAGGTAGGGACATATTGGTATCATTCACATCAAAAAAGTGCAATACAAACGGAACGGGGACTATTTGGAACCATTGTTATTGAACCGAATAAACCAGCTGTAAAATATGAAAAGGATTATACAGTGGCGATCCATGAATGGAAAACAGGAGCCATAAAAACCGGTAAGCATAATGGCGAACAAGATAAAGATTGGGATAGCTATCCTAGCAATCATATTCGAAATGAAAAGGCGCAAACTTTAGAAGGACCGTTAATGATGCCAAGTAATGATCAACTCAAAGATTTATCTGATGGAGATGATTACGATGTATTTACATTAAATGATACAAGTGAGGGACTACGATTGGATGCAAAACCAGGTGAAACAGTACGCCTTCGCTTAATTAATGCTGGGAATAATACGCATTTAATGACATTAGTTGGGGCGCCATTTCAAATTATCGCATTAGATGGTCGTGATATAAAAGGTGGGGACGAGCTAGATAAAGCAATTCTTCCGTTGGGAGCTGCACAACGTTATGACCTTGTTTTTAAAATGCCGGAAACAACGAGTGTAAAACTTATTAATGTGGATCCATCTAAGAAAATGAATCGAATGTTAACGGCGACTATTGGGAACGGTTCTTTGCCGAAAAAACCTATTGATATAAAGAGTTATCCATGGTTTGACTTTACGAAATATGGAGAAAAAGAAGTTGGCAAGTTTACGATAGATTCAAAGTTTACAAAGGTCTATGATATGGATTTGGCAGAAGGTGTGAAAGATGTAAATGGACAAGAAAAATGGGTGTATACGATTAATGGAAAGACATCACCTGATATTCCACCCATTAAAGTAGAGAAAGGAGATAAAGTTAAGATTCGCTTTAAAAATAAGGGAGAAGAAATTCATCCAATGCATTTGCATGGACATACATTCCAGGTTATTTCTAAAAATGGTAAACCAATGGAGGGAAGTCCGATTTACTTAGATACAGTTAATGTTTTTCCGGGAGAAGAATATGAAATTGCTTTAGAGGCAAATAATAGTGGACTATGGATGGTTCATTGTCATCATCTCGTTCATGCGGAAAAAGGAATGCATACGATGATGAATTATGAGGGGGTAACTACTCCATTTTCTACCGGAGATCACTCAGGTAATCATCCAGAATAATAATACGGAGGTTTTCATGCTTTATAGAATGATAGTATTTATTTTAACAAGTGTAAGTATATTTTTATTTTCTCATAGTAGTGTATTTGCTCATACAAGTGTTGTAGGAGCCACCCCTAAAGAGGGGGAGGTTCTTACAGTACAACCGGAACAGATTATTCTTGAATTTAGTGAACCAGTTACAGGAAATGTAGTTAATATTGAACTGCTAGATCCAAGTGCAAAGAGAGTGCAAGTATCAAAGGTTGAAATATTAGATAACCCCAAAAAAATAAAAGTGAAATTACCAAGCTTAAATAATGGTACTTACACAGTAAGGTGGTCTATGATTTCTGCAGACGGACATCCGAGTGAGGGAGGCTATCCCTTTTCAATTGGAGAAGAATTACAAACTAATGTAGTGGTAGAGGGAAATGCGAGTGGGAGTGGCTCAGTATTTTCAGATGTTATGATAGTAACACTACGCTATATTGTAGAGGGAATGATTTTAATTGGAGCAGGAGTAAAGTGGATCGATATGTTTGTAAAACGTTATAGATTACCTTCCATATTGCAAAGAATGAAGAATATGAAAAAGATTTTCTTCTCTATACTTGTAGTAGGATTAATAGCCGAATTAATAGTATATAAGTCAGTTATTCCGAAGGGAAGTTTACTTATTCATTCGCCATTTTCAGTTATTATTATGATTCAACTGCTATTATTAGTTCTTATGTCTTTACAGCATATGGGGAACGAATGGTATGCGCTAGTTTGGGGATTTCTTGTTGCGAGTTTTTCTTTCACAGGTCATGTATGGATTACGAATCCAAATTGGGCAGCAGTTATAATTAGAATGGTCCACGTTATGAGTATTGCAGTGTGGCTAGGAGCACTTATTTATTTAGCTCTTGTTATAGCGTGGACAACATTATACAAAATTACATTTGATCAAAAGCGTTTCCGTAAACATTTTAGTATTATTGCTGGTATTTCATTTATTCTAGCATTTCTTTCTGGGGAATTAATTGTGTTTTTACAGACGAGGAATTGGGTACTTTTTAATTTTAATTCAATATGGACGAACCTTTTAAATATAAAGATTCTTACTGTATGTATAATTACAATTGTAGCATGGAGACAAACGAAAACATGGGGTAACGATATTGGAACAGTTAATCGCCGTTTATTGCTCTTAGAAATTGTTCTAGCTATACTCGTATTATTAGCTGGTATTTGGATGAGTCAAGTTTCGTTTCCGGTGAATTCTGTAACAAGCTAAAATTATAATGTTCATAGGAGTTCTGTAATGTCAATCCGTATTAGATTGCTGTTGTCGTATGTTGCGATGGTAATTATTCCAATCGTTTTTTGCGGTATAGCAGTTATTTTAATTAGTGTTACTTTATTTGGTGATATTCGTATTGCAAAAGCAATCATTGGTCTTAATCAAAATAGTCATTCTCTCATTGATAAAGAGCAGGAGGGAGCTATTCGTACAAAAGAAGATGAAGATGATATTTTTAGTAGGTTGAAAATTCTTTCATCGTATGCTCCAGATAAATTGGAGGATATAAATTTTTTAAAGGAAACTGATAAAGAATTAAACGATAATCAAGCAGGATTACTAATTCGAAAAAATGATGAGCTTACATATTCATCCCCATATTTTAAAATCTCTTCGTTTGATAAATACCTACCCGCATTTGAAACGGAAGGACAAAGAAAGGGAATGGATGTGAAAATAGAGGGTAATTCTTTTTACTATAAGCAATTTGATTACTACGATGAAGAGAAGGATAAGGTTAGTATTTTTGTATTTGAGTATGTAAATCCTTTAGAAGAAATGATTAGAGAATTTTTCCCGTATTTCGTATTCTCTTTAATACTTGGGTTAATTATTACGAATGGAATATTAACATATTTTATATCACGGAGTATTATTAAACCATTGCATTCATTAAAGCAGGCAACGGAAAGAATTCAAAAGGGTGATTTAGATTTTCAAGTAAAGCCACTTGCGAAAGATGAAATAGGTGAATTAAGTTTATCGTTTGAAGAGATGCGTGGCAGGTTGAAGGAATCGGTCGAGTTGCAAATGCAATATGAAAAAAATCGTAAAGAGTTGCTTTCAAATATTTCTCATGATTTACGGACGCCAATTACGGCTATTAAAGGTTATGTACAAGGAATTAAAGAGGGTATCGCTCGAACTCCAGAACAATTAGATAAATATTTAACGATTATTTATCATAAAGTGTTTGATATGGATCAATTAATTGACGAGCTTTTTCTCTTTTCAAAACTTGATTTAAAAGAGGAACCGTTTCAATTTGAAGAGGTTGAAATTAATCAATACTTATCTGATTGTATAGAAGAACTACAGCTTGAATTACAAGATAAGGGAATTGCAGTGAGATGGGATGCTCAAAAGGATACTTCTATTTTGGTAAAAGGTGATCGTGAAAAATTACGACGCGTTATTACAAATATCATTTGGAATAGTGTGAAGTATATGGATAAAGAAGAGGGCTATATAGGAATTCGCATGACTGAATCTATTGATTATGTAACGATTTACATAAAAGATAATGGGGTAGGAATAGAAGAGAAGGCGTTGCCTCATATATTTGAAAGGTTTTATCGTGCAGATTATTCTAGAAATTCTAAAACAGGTGGAAGCGGACTTGGTTTGTCAATTGCACATCAGATTATCACACAACATGGTGGTGATATTTGGGTAGAAAGCAAAAAAGGTAAAGGAACGACGCTGGCATTTACATTACAAAAAATCAATTAGAAAAAGGAGAGCATCTTGAAAAGAATTTTAATTATTGAAGATGAAGCAATTATAGCAGAGTTAGAAAAGGATTATTTAGAGGTTGCTGGGTATACAGTAGATATTGATTACTCTGGCGAAAAAGGTTTACAAAGAGTTCTTCTGGAGGATTATGACTTGTTAATTTTAGACATAATGTTACCGGGAATAGATGGATATGAAATTTGTAAACAAGTTCGATTGAAAAAGGACATCCCAATACTTATGGTATCCGCAAAACAAGAGGAAATCGATAAAATTAAAGGGTTAGGTTTTGGAGCAGATGATTATATTATAAAACCGTTTAGCCCGAGTGAAATGGTGGCACGTGTAAATGCTCATCTAGCTCGTTATGATCGTTTAACAGGAAAACGAGAACAAATAAAAGATGAAATTCGTATTCGAGGATTGCTTATTGATAAATCGGCCCGACGTGTATTTGTAAATGGAACTGAGGTCATGCTAACAGGAAAAGAATTTGATTTATTAACTTGTATGGCAGAACATCCAAATCAAGTATTTAGTAAAGATCGTCTCTTTGAAACTGTATGGGGGATGGATGTAATTGGTGATGCAGCAACGGTTGCTGTACATGTGAAAAATATTCGTCACAAAATTGAACTCGATCCATTCGATAAATCATATATCGAGACAATTTGGGGAGTAGGGTATCGTTTTACACAATGAAAAAGGCCAGCAAAAGTGCTGGCCTTTTTTTGCGTAAGTAGATTAAGAAATTACAAACAAGATCCTCCGCTCACATCAATTAATTGTCCAGTAACCCAGCGGCTGTCTGGAGAAGCGAGAAATGCCGCGGTATCGGCAATATCTTCTACTTCACCTAAGCGATTAAAAGCGGAAATGGTAGTAGCGTACTGTTTCATCATTGGGTCGCTCAAGAGTTCCGCATTCATATCTGTTTTAATAAATCCAGGAAGTATTGCATTCACTGTTATTCCTCGTGCTCCGAGCTGTTTTGCTAGTGTGAAAGTCATCGTATTAATAGCGCCTTTCGTCATACTATATGCAACGAAATCAGGTAAAGAAATACGAGTGGCAGCGGATGAAATATTAATAATTCGGCTATTGTCACGTAAACGAGATAGAGCTTGTTGGATGATAAAGAATGGTGCTTTTGCATTTACTGAAACCATTCTATCAAAAAATTGTTCAGTCGTTTCTTCAATAAAAGCACCAGGACCAATTCCAGCGTTGTTTATTAAAATATCGAATTTAGTACTACCAGTTCTTTTTTGTAATTCGTTATCTAAAGAACTATAAAGGGTTTCTACACCATGTAAAGATTCAAGGTTTGCACCGATAGAAAAAGCAGATCCGCCATTTGATTGAATTTCATAAACAGTTTCTTCAGCATCTTCTTTTCGATTTCCGTAATGAATAGCAACTAATGCACCGTCGTTTGCTAAACGTTTTGCAATAGCACGTCCAATTCCTCGGCTTGCTCCTGTAACTAATGCCACTTTTCCTTTTAACATAGTTTTCTCATCTCCTCAAAAAATTTTATATGTTATTAAGTTGTTTTTCTTTATGTAGTAATGCGAACATACTTAAGTAATATATGAGTATGTGTAAGAAGTTCATTCCGATTTTGTTTTGAGAAAAAATAAATAAACTTCTCTTGAATTGATTGAATTTTATTTTTTTTCGGAAAAACATGTTGACAATGAAAAGAACAACGTCCTATAATACGTTTAACAAATAAAAGTTAATTAAGAATTTTCCAACTTCATATGTTACATATGCAAAGAAGAGGAAAGTAGATGGTTATGATCGTTTCAGAGAGCTGCTCCTAGGCTGTGAGAGTAGTAACAATCGAATCATTGAAGATCACCTCGGAGCATCGCTTGCGAAAGGGAAACTGAGTAGAGGGCGACGGCATCGTCTCCGATAAAAGGACGGGGGTCTAATTGGACCTACAAAGCTTATATTTCGCGAGAAGTATAAGGAAGCTGAGTGGTACCGCGAAACTCTCGCCTCAGCAATCAAAGCTACTAAATTGTAGTAGTTGATTGCTGAGGCGAGAGTTTTTATTTTAAAAAATCGAATAAGAGAATGCGTAGAAGAGGAGAGTAAATGATAAAAATTGTTTCAGAGAGCCGCCTAGAAGCTGTGAGGGCGGTAACAATTTCATCATTGAAGATCACCTCGGAGCACTACTTTTGAAACTAGTAAAAAGTAGCGGAGTTGTTTCCGATAGAAAAACAAAAGTCTAATTGGACTTGCAGAGCTTATATTTCGTGAGAAGTGTAAGGAAGCTGAGTGGTACCACGATTCCCTCGTCTCAGCAATGGATTGCTACAAGTATGTATGTAATCGATTGTTGAGACGAGTATATTTTTAAGGTTTATATACTGAATATTCTGTTAAAAATACTCATCTCAGCAATCGATATAGAAATAGATTGCAAAAATAGAGAGAAAAAAAGAGGAGCGATGTGAGATGGGAAACCAGTACATTTATATGAATGGGGAATTTGTAGAAAAGGAAAAGGCAGTTGTTTCAGTATATGATCACGGTTTTTTATACGGAGACGGTG
This sequence comes from Bacillus sp. IBL03825, assembly GCF_024712505.1. Classification (NCBI taxonomy): domain Bacteria; kingdom Bacillati; phylum Bacillota; class Bacilli; order Caryophanales; family Bacillaceae; genus Bacillus; species Bacillus sp. IBL03825. Next base: position 1,791,137 of record NZ_JAMXKE010000001.1, read on the forward strand.
TATTTGAAGGAATTCGTAGTTACGGTGGAAATGTATTTTGTTTAAAAGAACATGTAAAACGATTATATGAATCGGCAAAATCTATTTTACTTACAATCCCATTGACGGTTGAAGAAATGGAAGAAGCGGTTTTACAAACGTTGCAAAAAAATGAGTATGCGGATGCTTACATTCGTTTAATTGTTTCACGAGGAAAAGGTGACTTAGGGCTCGACCCTAGAAGTTGTGTGAAACCGAGCGTTATTATCATTGCAGAACAATTAAAGTTATTCCCTCAGGAATTTTACGATAATGGATTAAGCGTTGTATCTGTTGCATCAAGACGTAATACGCCAGATGCACTAGATCCACGCATTAAGTCAATGAACTACTTAAATAACGTACTTGTAAAAATTGAAGCGGCGCAAGCAGGAGTGCTAGAGGCACTTATGTTAAATCAACAAGGATATGTTTGTGAAGGATCTGGAGATAATGTTTTCGTTGTGAAAGATGGAAAAGTGTTAACACCTCCTTCTTATTTAGGAGCGCTAGAAGGTATTACGAGAAATAGTGTTATCGAGCTATGTGAGCGACTTAATATTCGGTGTGAGGAAAGACCGTTTACTCGTCATGACGTATATGTAGCTGATGAAGTGTTTTTAACAGGAACGGCAGCAGAATTAATTCCGGTTGTAAAAGTTGATTCAAGAGAAATAGGAGATGGGAGACCGGGAAGTGTAACGAAACAATTGACAGAGGAATTTAAAAAGTTAACGAGAGAAAGAGGGGTACGTGTTCCAGGACTGGCGGAGAGCTTACTGTAGATAGGGAGAGGAGTTAATTAAAATGGAGCAGCATACAACATGTGAGAAATTACAGTGTGAAAATGTGACAGGTGCCGGACACGTTATTCAATGTTTGAAAAATTTAGGTGTAACGACTGTTTTCGGTTATCCGGGCGGAGCGATTTTGCCAGTATACGATGCGTTATACGGAAGTGGTTTGAAGCACGTTTTAACTCGTCATGAACAAGCTGCCATTCATGCGGCAGAAGGGTATGCGAGAGCTTCTGGAAATGTCGGGGTGGTCTTTGCTACCTCTGGACCAGGGGCGACAAATTTAGTTACGGGTTTAGCAGATGCTTATATGGATTCGATTCCTTTAGTTGTTATTACAGGGCAAGTTGCAAAACCTCTCATCGGAAAAGACGGATTTCAAGAAGCAGATGTTATCGGGATTACAGTACCTGTTACGAAGCATAATTACCAAGTTCGTGATGTGAATCATTTATCACGTATTGTACAAGAAGCTTTTTATATCGCCGAAAGCGGGCGACCGGGACCAGTATTAATTGATATTCCAAAAGATGTTCAAAATGAAAATGTAACAAATTTTTATAATGAAGTAATTGAGATTCCAGGATACAAAATAGAGCCTATGCCAGACAGTAGGAAGCTTAGAGAGGTGGCTAAAGAAATTTCAAAAGCAAAACGCCCACTTCTTTATATCGGCGGAGGTGTCATTCATGCAGGTGGATCAGATGAACTCATCCAGTTTGCGAGGGAGAATCGTATTCCTGTCGTTTCCACTTTAATGGGAATAGGTGCATATCCGCCGGGAGATTCGTTATTTTTAGGAATGCTCGGCATGCATGGAACGTACGCTGCAAATATGGCAGTAACAGAATGTGATTTATTACTTGCGTTAGGTGTTCGCTTCGATGATCGTGTAACAGGAAAATTAGAACTCTTTTCTCCGCATTCGAAAAAGGTACATATTGATATAGATCCTGCGGAGTTCCATAAAAATGTAACTGTGGAATATCCGATTGTTGGAGATGTGAAAAAAGCGTTACACATGTTGTTACATATGCCGATTAATACACAAACAAAAGAATGGCTTACGAAAATCGAGGAGTGGAAAGAGGAATATCCTCTTTCTTACAATCAAAAAGAATGTGAGTTGAAACCACAGCATGTTATTAGCCTAGTAAGTGAATTAACGAACGGTGAAGCGATTGTTACGACAGAAGTAGGACAACATCAAATGTGGGCTGCGCATTTTTATAAAGCGAAAAACCCACGGACTTTTCTAACATCTGGCGGACTAGGAACGATGGGGTTTGGTTTCCCGGCGGCAATTGGTGCTCAGCTTGCAAAAGAAGAAGAACTCGTCATTTGTATTGCAGGCGATGCTTCTTTTCAAATGAACATTCAAGAACTACAAACAATTGCTGAAAATAATATTCCTGTAAAAGTATTTATTATAAATAACAAATTTTTAGGGATGGTAAGGCAATGGCAAGAAATGTTTTATGAAAATCGTTTATCAGAGTCAAAAATCGGATCGCCAGATTTTGTGAAAGTGGCAGAAGCTTATGGAGTGAAGGGATTAAGAGCGACGAATTCAACCGAGGCGAAACAAGTGATGTTAGAAGCAATTGCTCATGAAGGTCCTGTCGTAGTTGATTTTTGTGTAGAAGAAGGTGAAAACGTATTTCCAATGGTTCCGCCAAACAAAGGGAATAACGAAATGATTATGAAGAGGTGGGAAGAATGAGCCATACTTTTTCACTCATTATTCATAACGAGCCAAGCGTCTTATTACGTATAAGTGGGATTTTTGCTCGGCGTGGTTATTATATTTCTTCTTTACATTTAAACGAAAGAGATACTAGTGGTGTTTCTGAAATGAAACTCACAGCAGTTTGTACTGAAAATGAAGCGACATTACTTGTTGATCAGTTGAAAAAATTAATTGATGTACTGCAAGTAAATAAATTATAGGGAGTGTATGGAATATGAAAACGTATTATGAGAAAGATGCAAATTTAGAGTTATTACAAGGGAAAACAATTGCGGTAATTGGTTATGGATCTCAAGGTCATGCGCAGGCACAAAATTTACGTAATTCTGGTGTGGAAGTTGTAGTTGGTGTTCGGCCTGGTAAGTCTTTTGAAGTAGCAAAAGCAGATGGATTTGAAGTAATGTCTGTTTCAGAAGCTGTTCGAACCGCGCAAGTTGTACAAATGCTATTGCCAGATGAACAGCAAGCACATGTGTATAAAGTAGAAGTAGAAGAGAATCTCCGTGAAGGACAAATGTTACTTTTCTCACATGGATTTAATATTCACTTCGGACAAATTAACCCGCCAAGTTACGTAGATGTAGCGATGGTCGCGCCAAAAAGTCCAGGTCATCTCGTTCGGCGTGTATTTCAAGAAGGAAATGGTGTTCCGGCATTAGTAGCAGTACATCAAGATGCAACAGGAACAGCATTAAGTTTAGCTCTTGCGTATGCAAAAGGTGTAGGCTGTACACGTGCAGGCGTAATTGAAACGACATTCCAAGAAGAAACAGAGACGGATTTATTCGGTGAGCAAGCAGTGCTTTGCGGCGGGGTAACGGCACTTGTGAAAGCTGGTTTTGAAACATTAACAGAAGGCGGATATCGTCCTGAAATTGCATACTTTGAATGTTTACATGAATTAAAGTTAATTGTTGATTTAATGTACGAAGGTGGTTTAACGAACATGCGCCATTCTATTTCCGATACGGCAGAGTTCGGAGATTATGTAACAGGGTCGAGAATTGTTACAGATGAAACGAAGAAAGAAATGAAACGAGTACTTACAGAAATTCAGCAAGGTGAATTCGCGAAGAAGTGGATTTTAGAAAATCAAGCTGGGCGACCAACGTATAATGCGATGAAAAAAGCAGAACAAAATCATCAGTTAGAAAAAGTAGGAGCAGAGCTTCGTGAAATGATGAGCTGGATTCACGCACCGAAAGAATTAGTAAAGAAATAGAATAAGAGATTATAAGTGAAAAATACGTAAGAGGGGATTTGACAAGATGAGAAGTGACATGATTAAAAAAGGTTTTGATAAAGCGCCGCACCGTAGTTTATTAAAAGCAACTGGTTTGAAAGATGAAGATTTTGATAAACCGTTTATAGCTATCTGTAATTCTTTTATTGAAATTATTCCAGGTCATAAGCACTTAAATGAGTTTGGGAAACTTGTTAAAGAAGCAGTGCGTGCAGCAGGTATGGTTCCATTTGAATTTAATACAATTGGAGTAGATGACGGTATTGCGATGGGGCATATCGGTATGCGTTATTCGCTTCCGAGTCGTGAAATCATAGCAGATTCAGTAGAAACGGTTGTAAATGCACATTGGTTTGATGGTATGATTTGTATTCCAAACTGTGACAAAATCACACCCGGTATGATGATGGCTGCACTTCGTATTAACATTCCAACTGTATTCGTTTCAGGTGGTCCGATGGCGGCTGGAAAAACATCTAAAGGAGAAGTTGTCGATTTAAGTTCTGTTTTTGAAGGAGTAGGAGCTTATCAATCTGGTAAAATTTCAGAAGAAGAATTAAAGGATATTGAAGATCATGGCTGTCCATCTTGTGGTTCTTGTTCCGGTATGTTTACAGCGAACTCTATGAACTGTTTATGTGAAGTATTAGGTTTAGCTCTTCCGGGTAACGGAAGTATTTTAGCCATCGATCCAAGACGCGAAGAATTAATTAAACAAGCAGCAGAGAAATTAAAGATTTTAATTGAAAGAGATATTAAACCGCGAGACATTGTAACGGAAGAAGCAATTGATGATGCGTTCGCACTTGATATGGCGATGGGCGGTTCAACAAATACAGTGTTGCACACATTGGCGCTCGCGCAAGAGGCTGGATTAGATTACGATATGAACCGCATTGATGCCGTTTCAAGACGTGTACCACATTTATGTAAAGTAAGCCCTGCTTCCAATTGGCATATGGAAGATATTGATCGAGCGGGCGGGATTAGTGCAATTTTGAAAGAGATGAGCCGAAAAGAAGGGGTACTTCATCTAGACCGAATAACGGCTACTGGGCAGACGTTAAGAGAAAACATTGCTCATGCAGAGATTAAAGATAAGGAAGTTATTCATTCTCTCGAAAACCCTCATAGTGAAGAAGGGGGATTACGTATATTAAAAGGAAACCTTGCGAAAGATGGGGCAGTTATTAAAAGTGGGGCAACAGAAGTAAAACGATTTGAAGGACCTTGCGTTATTTTTAATTCACAAGATGAGGCGCTTGCGGGCATTATGCTTGGAAAGGTTAAGAAAGGCGATGTAGTTGTTATTCGCTATGAAGGACCAAGAGGCGGCCCTGGTATGCCGGAAATGTTAGCACCAACATCAGCGATTGCTGGTATGGGATTAGGTGCAGATGTTGCGCTATTAACGGATGGTCGTTTTTCTGGAGCTTCACGTGGTATTTCGGTAGGGCATATTTCGCCAGAAGCAGCTGCGGGCGGAACGATTGCACTTCTCAAGCAAGGGGATATCGTTTGTATCGATGTTGAGGAAAGATTGTTAGAAGTAAGAGTTAGTGATGAAGAATTAGATAAGCGTAAAAAAGAATGGAAACGACCAGAACCGAAAGTGAAAACTGGCTGGCTTGGACGTTATGCACAGATGGTAACATCGGCGAATACAGGTGCAGTTCTAAAAATCCCGAATTTTGATTGAGCCAATTTAAAAGAGATAAGGATGATATGAAATGGTGCAGAAGGTAAAGGAGAGAGTGAAAATTGAAGATATCTTAATGGCTCATAATTGCATGAAAGATATCGTTATTAAAACACCGTTACAACGTGATACAGTTTTATCTGAGAAATATGATTGTGACGTTTATGTAAAAAGAGAAGACTTACAATTAATTCGCTCTTTCAAAATCCGTGGTGCGTACAATTTAATTCAAAGTTTATCGAAAGAACAATTACAAAACGGTGTTGTTTGTGCAAGTGCAGGTAATCATGCACAAGGAGTTGCTTATACGTGCAATTTATTGAAGATTCCGTCAAAAATCTTCATGCCAACAACGACGCCTAAACAAAAAGTATCGCAAGTACAATTTTTCGGTGGTGATTTTGCAGAAATTGTATTAGTTGGTGATACATTTGATAGCTCTTTCCAAGAAGCGCAGCGCTATTGTGAGGATAATAGAATGACGTTTGTTCATCCGTTCGATGATTCGTATGTTATTGCTGGTCAAGGAACAGTGGCAGTTGAAATTATGCATGATATGGAGAAACCAGTTGATTATATCTTTACAGCAATCGGCGGTGGTGGATTAGCATCAGGTGTTGGTACATATGTTAAAGGTGTTAGTCCTGCTACAAAGATCATTGGTGTAGAGCCAATGGGAGCTGCATCTATGAAAGAGGCTTTTCTTCAAAATGAAAATGTCGCATTGGAGAAAATAGATAGTTTTGTTGATGGGGCAGCTGTTAAAAAGGTAGGGAAGTTAACATTTGAAACTTGTAAAGATGTAATTGATGATATTGTTTTAGTACCAGAAGGAAAGGTTTGTACGACGATTTTAGAACTGTATAAGAAAAATGCAATTGTAGCTGAACCGGCTGGTGCACTATCTATTGCAGCGCTTGATTTATATAGAGATGAAATAAAAGGTAAAACAGTTGTATGTACGCTAAGTGGTGGAAATAATGATATTGATAGAATGCAAGAAATGAAAGAACGTTCGCTCATTTACGAAGGGTTAAAGCATTATTTTATCATTGAATTCCCGCAGCGTTCAGGTGCGCTAAGAGAATTTCTTGATAAAGGGTTAGGGCCAGAAGATGATATTACGCGCTTTGAGTATATTAAGAAGCATAATAAAGAAAATGGCCCAGCACTAGTCGGAGTAGAGTTAAAACATAAAGAGGATTATGAGCAATTAATTACTCGTTTTAAAGAAAATAATATTCAATTTATGGAGCTTAATAAAAATCCTGTTTTGTTTAATTTACTTATTTAATAGAAGGAAAGAGTTAGCACCCAAATAAAAAAGATAGATACAAGCGGGGAAATATAATGCTTGTTCTATCTTTTTTAAAGTTAAACTAGATACTCATTAAATTCAAGAAGAATAAAGCTAGCTAACCAAAAAAATATCGCAATGCGAATAATTACATACATTGTAAATTCAAAGGGAGTAAGATTTCGCTCTCGCTTTATTTTTTTAAATAGTCTCACAGAATAAAAGGAACATAAAAGTAGGATTGCTATAGACATTTTATAGATGTTTTCTAAGAGGTTTATATTTTCTAATAAGTCTTTTAGCATATTCATCACCTATCCTCTAATGTATGTTACAGAGAAATTTATCTTGCGCTGTCTAGTTGCGTTTATTTTTTATTTCCCCTGCTTCATCAATTTCTACGTCAGTTGAAATCGTTTGTAAATATTGTAGAGCTTTTTTCTTTTCTTCCTCATTTACAGGGGAAACTTGGTTGTTGCGAATGATGTAAGGATTGAATGACATTTGGACATCCTTTCCTTTAAAAGTTAAAGTTAATACGCCAGTTTCGGCGCTTTTCCCGCTCACATAACTTGGGAATAAAAAGTTTCCTAATGAGTAAGCGATAGGAACTTTATTATAATACTCAAATCCTTGTAACCAATGCGGGTGACTCCCGACAATCGCGTCAGCTCCTGCTTCAACCATTTTAGGTACATATTGTTTTTGGTATTCTACCGGACGATTTGATTTTTCAACGCCCCAATGCATATAGACGATTAAATAGTCTGCATCTTTCTTTTGCTCTTTAATTGTTTTTGTTACAAGATTTAAATCATATCCGTTTGCAACACCAGGTTTATTGTCACGAGCTACCCAATTCGTATCAGGCATAAATCGAACGAAGGAAAGAAATTTGAACTTTTTCCCTTTTACAGTCATTTCTCGTGCGGTATAGGCATCCTTTTCATTCTTTCCGGCTCCAATGTATGGGAACTTTAATTTTTCTACGTGAGAAATCGTGTCTAATAATCCATCTTGCCCATAATCAAGTGTATGGTTATTCCCGATATTTACGATGTCATATCCAGTGTTTTTTATAGCTTGTAGTGTGGATGGATCACTTTTAATCCAAAATAGTTGCCCAGGTGCTTTTTTTTCTCTCGTTGTAAATGCTGACTCTAAATTAACGAAAGAAATATCAGCTTTTGTTATTTCTTCTTTTACATGTTGGAATGGATAATCAGCCCCGTTTTTTTCGATTACAGGACGTAATTGCCAATCGAACATAGTATCACCAGAGAAGGTGAGTGTAATTTCCTGATCTTCTATTTTCTTTTCACTTGTTGAAGCGGTTTTACTAGATTTGTTTTGCAAATCGGGTTTGTCTTTCGCTTTTGAAGTAAAAGAGTAGTTAATTAATAAAACAATTGGTGTAATGCAAAAGGCTATTAACAGAAATCGTTTTAGTAAAGTTTTCATAAATACCGTCCCTTTTGAGTTTATACCGCAATTTGTGGGCAGTAAAACTCGCGCTAGTTAAAGTTTCACTTTATGTATAACTACAAAAAATTGCGGTTTATGTAGTGAAAAACATTTGTTAATATTCTCAATATTAAGTTAACATATAGATAACCTGTAAATCAATGTATAAACCAAAATATAGAAATAAAGAATTCGAAGGGTGAAGAATGAGAAATGGTTATATTAGGAGCAGTTGTAAATGGGGTTTGTATTATATTTGGTACTTTACTAGGTAAATTATTTAGTAGAATTCCAGAAAGTATGAAGGGAACAATTATGCATGCAATCGGTTTAGCGGTTACTGTGCTTGGACTTCAAATGGCATTGAAAAGTGAAAATTTTCTTGTTGTCATACTAAGTTTAGTTATTGGTACCGTCATCGGGGAATGGCTACAATTAGAGGGGAAATTAAAACAGTTAGGAGATTGGCTAGAAAATAAAGTTGGATCGAAAGGGAAAGGGAGCATATCAGAAGGTTTTGTAACAGCTACTTTAATTTTTGCAATTGGTGCGATGGGGATACTTGGTGCACTCGACAGCGGGATTCGCGGCAATCATGATATTTTATTTACAAAGGCGATTATCGATGGATTTATTTCTATTATATTAACGACAACTTTAGGAATTGGTGTAGTATTTTCGGCGATTCCAGTTATTTTATACGAAGGAGGGATTGCGGTTTTTGCAACACAAATTAATAGTTTGGTCCCGAAAGAATTAATGAATCAATTTATAGTGGAAATGACAGCTACAGGTGGTATTATGATAGCCGCTATTGGATTGAACTTACTTGGTATTATTAAAATTAAAGTGGCAAATTTACTGCCAGGTATATTGGTAGTTGGAATAATTGTTTCACTTATTTATGGTTACGGTTTAATAGTAAAGTAATAGGGGGTGGAGATACATATGGAGGAGTATAAATTTACAAAACGTGTTCATAACATATTGAAGATTGCAGCAGAAGAGGCAGAAAGTAATATCATTCAACCAGCTCATCTGCTTATAGGCATGTGTAAAGAAGGTGCTGGAGTTTGCAGCGAGTTGTATATGTATTTGTTTCGTAACGTGGGTACGGATTTTTTAGAAAAACTTTCATTACGAAAACAATACGATTTAACGGATCAAGAGTATAAAAAAATAGGACAATATAAGGTATCTTATAAGGTGCTAGAAATTTTACAAATAGCGAAGAAACGTATGGAACGTTTTCAGCAAGTAATAATGAATGAAGGGCATGTTATATATGCACTATTTCGTGTAAATACGTTTATTGAAAATGCACAAATACAAAGAGATATATTACGTATTATAGCTGAGCCAAGAGATTTAGCGGTTGATCTAAAATGTTTTGTTCCTACTTATAATGATTTAACTTGTACTGTTAGAAAGGCTAGCTCTTCTGATTTCGAAAAATTAGCAAGTTTTGTTGAGGCGGAATTTGGTGAACGTTGGCTGCATTCGATAGCGTATGGATTTCGTACATATAAAGATAATTTACCTATTTATATAGCAGAACAAGAAGAAGCGATAGTAGGCTTCGCTTGTTATGATGTAGTGAGAGGAAAGAAGGGATTGTTTGGTCCAATGGGCACAGCGAAACAAAATCGAGTGAAAGGTGTAGGGAAGCAATTGTTACATCGTTGTTTACATAGTATGAAGCAAGAAGGATATGAATACGTAATTATTGGACAAGCAGGTCCGATTGAGTTTTATGAGCGAAATTGTGATGCGCGTTTAATACCGTTAGAGAATAAGTAACCAACTCCATATAGGGGAGTTGGTTTTTTTATGAAAATAATGTAAAGATGTAGTGGTTTTTACTAGAAAATAGCGGGTTTTGTAGTAAATCTTACAAATAAAGCAAATTACTAAACTTTTTACAAGAAAGGGTGTAGAATGGGTATCTAAAGAAAGAAGGTGTGAAAATGGCCAGCTGGAAACGAAATTTAATGATTTGTTGGCTAGGTTGTTTTACCACTGCAGCCGGTATGAGTTTAGTAATTCCTTTTTTATCTTTTTATATTGAGGAATTAGGAGTAACTGGCACTTCTAGTATTGCACAGTGGTCGGGACTTGCATTTGGTATAACATTTTTAATGGGTGCGATCGTATCACCAATATGGGGAAAGCTGGGTGATATACATGGACGGAAATTGATGCTTATTCGTGCGAGCCTAGGTATGGCGATTATTATGACGCTTATGGGATTTGTAACGGATGTGTATCAATTAGTAGCACTAAGATTTTTAATGGGAGCAGTATCTGGTTTCCTTTCAACGGCGATGACATTTATTGCAGCAGAAACTCCGAAAGAACATTCAGGTTGGGCAATCTCCACAATTTCAACAGGTGGCGTGAGCGGTTCTTTACTTGGCCCATTACTTGGTGGTTATTTGTCTGAGTTAATTGGAATGCGCCATGTTTTTCTTGTTACAGGAGCTTTTTTATTCCTTTCTTTTCTCATCGTTTTTTTCTTCCTACATGAAGAGAATCACTCCGCTCAAGCAAAAAAAGTACAACAGAAAAAAGTATGGACGATGGTTCCAGCAAAGCATTTAATTATTAGTTTATTTGTAACAACATTTATTATTCAACTTGCGAACATGTCAATTCAACCTATTATTACATTGTATGTAAAGAATTTAGAAGGCCCAGGAACAGCTCATATTGAAATGATTGCAGGCGCAGTCATGTCTGCGACAGGTTTAGCGATTATTATGGCAGCTCCTAAGTTAGGTAGATTATCAGATCATATCGGTCCTCAAAAAACGTTAGTTGTAGCGTTGTTTGCTGCAGGAATTATTTTTATTCCGCAAGCATTTGTAACCTCAGCTTGGCAACTATTAATTCTTCGCTTTTTATTAGGTATTGCACAAGCAGGACTATTACCTTCCGTACAAACTCTACTAAAACAACATACACCAACCCATGTAACGGGAAGAATATTTGGGTATAATCAATCGTTTCAGTTTTTAGGAAATATGATTGGACCAGTACTTGGTGGACAAATTGCAGCACATGCGGGCTTCCAATATGTTTTCTTTTCTACTTCATCACTATTATTTATTGCGTGCATTTGGGTTTATTTTCACAATAAGAACGAAGAGGTATCAGAGAAACGACATTTGGAAGTTAGTTAACTAAGTGAATGAAAAAGAAAAAGGATGAAGCAACGATTGCTTCATCCTTTTCTTTAAAATTGGAGACAAAGATAGCTTAATGTACCAAGCTCGTAACTACGGTGAATGACTTCACCGTTATTATCGCCACTTCCCATAGCGATAAATAAAGGAACAAAATGCTCTGCTCTTGGTACTGCTAGTTGTGCATGAGGGGCATTTTTCTCCCAATTAAATAATGCATCTTTATCAGTAGTCTGCATATGTTTAATAATCCAATCATCAAACTCAATTGCCCATTGTTCGGGTGTCGTTTGATTCCATTTTAAAGCTCGTAAATTATGAACGGTAACACCGCTCCCGATTACTAAAATATCTTCTTGCCCAAGTCCTTTTAGTGCTTCTCCAATTTCAAATTGTTCTTTTGCAGGAAGGAATGGATTGACTGATATTTGGACGACAGGAATATTTGCTTCTGGATACATGCGGTGCAAGAGTGTCCATGAGCCATGATCTAAACCTCTCGTCATATTATGATGGACTGGAATACCTTTGTTTTTAAATTTTGTTTCTAACATAGATGCAATGTTAGAAGAGCCTTTCGCACGATATTTAATTTCATATAACTCAGGAGGAAAACCTCCAAAATCATAAATTGTTTCATATTCGTTATCTGATGAGGAAATCGTTAATACTTCACTTTCCCAGTGAGCAGTAAAAATAACAATTGCTTTCGGTTTATATGTTTCTCCAAGTGTTTTTAAAAAACTTGTATATTCTGTATCTTGAATAGCAAGCATCGGTGATCCGTGTGCTAAAAATAATGATGGCATCATAATAGAAACCTCCCAAAAATATAATAATTACTTTATGTAAGTTACTATATAATTTTATTTTAAATTCGTCAACATAATAGTTATAGAGCTAATTGGAAAAGTGCAGTATTTGTCATAATGAAAGCAATTGCATATAATACATAATAAGAATAATGAATGGATATTCATTTTTTGATATACATAATAGAGTTGGGGGCTGACGAAATGAACGTACAGGAAAGTTTCGTTACGGCATTGGATGGATCGGAAATTTATTTACGTAAGTGGCTACCAGAAAGAGATCCGCGAGGGATTATTCAAATTGCACATGGTATGACAGAACATGCAGGTGTTTATACAGACTTTATTGCTGCTTTATTAGAAGCAGGGTATGGTGTTTATGCGCATGATCATAAAGGTCATGGGAAAACAGTGAAAAGAGAAGAAGATTATGGTCATTTTGAACCAAATGTAGGTTGGAATGAGGCTGTGTCTGATGTTATTTTTGTATCAGAAACGATAAGAAAAGAGCAGACATGCCCGTTGTTTTTACTTGGACATAGTATGGGTTCTTTTTTATCAAGACGTGCTGTACAACTTAAAGGTGGATTATATGATGGATTCCTTATTTCAGGAACTGGTGGGAACCCGGGATTCTTAGGAGTCATTGGTCATAAAGTAGCGACAATCGAGATGAAACTACGCGGGGCAAAAACGAAAAGTCCGATGCTAAACTTTTTATCTTTCGGAAATTTCAATTCGCACTTTAAACCAAATCGTACGAAATTTGATTGGTTATCTTCAGATAATAATCAAGTTGATAAATATATTGCGGATCCTTTATGTGGATTTATTTGTACAACAAGTTTTTATCGTGAATTATTTTCTGGGGTATTAGAAGTAAATAAACTAGAAGAGTTTAAGAAAACACCGAAAAACCTTCCAATACATATTTTTTCAGGAAATCGTGATCCTGTTGGGGATATGGGGAAAGGTGTAAAAGAAGTATATGAAAATTATAAAAAATGTGGCGTGAAAGATGTAACATTGCGTCTATATGAAAATGGAAGACATGAAATGTTCCATGAAGTAAATCGAGATGAAGTATTTCAAGATTTGATTTCTTGGTTAGATGGACATATTGTATGAGAAGAAACCTCACTTTTTTCAAGTGAGGTTTCTTTAAGGAGACGGAGGAATAGTTATGAGTGAATTTGTAAATAAAGAGTATATAGAAATAGATTTTCAAGATGTTTTGATTAAAGAAGAGGAATTGAAAAATTGTACTTTCATAAAATGCCGTTTTAGAGGGATAGATGCATCGGAAGTTTCTACTGAAAATTGTAATTTTATAGAATGTGATTTTACCGGTGCTCTATTTAACGCTTCTATCCATCAAGGAACTACATTTGCGAATTGTAAGTTTGTTGGTGTGAATTTATTCGTATCGAAGTTTGAAGAATGTAAAATGACTGGCTCTGATTTTGAAGAAGCGAATTTAGATGGAATAACTATAATATCGGGCGATTGGTCATATACGAATTTAAGGTTCGCGAACTTAAGTAAACAAATGTTAAAGGGTATACGTTTAATTGAAGCTGACCTATATGAATGTAATTTAGAAAAAGCAGATTTACGTGAAGCAGATTTAACAGGTGCACAATTAGGTAAGGCGAAACTTAGTGGTGCAGATTTAAAAGGGGCGGTAGTTGATAGAATTGATTTTACAAGTTTTGATTTAAAAAATGTGAAATTAGATATAGCGCAGGCAGTTGCAGTAGCAAGATGTTATGGGGCTAAGGTGAACTAAATAATCTGTAAAACCGTTCAAATTGCTGAACGGTTTTATAAATCATAATAGTAGTATAATAGTAAATGAGGTGTTAATAATATGGAAGATAAAACATTAGGTATACTACTAGATGTTGTTGGGGAATTATTTTCAGATGAAATATCAATCGCCGTTTCAAATACGAAAGAATATATTTACTATCGACCAAGCAAACGAATTGATTTAAAGATTAGCACCGGAGATCCTATTAAGGAAGGGACGATTGCTCATAAAGCAATGATAACGAAGCAAAAAGCCTCTGAGTTTATTAACCGAGATGTTTTCGGTATTCCTTATCATGGAATGGCCGTACCTTTTTCAAATAATGGCAAGATTGAAGGTTGCGTGACGGCAATTTATCCCGCTTTAACGGATGGTAAGTCGGTCGTTACTTTAAAAACAACAGACGGCTGGGTTCCAGTTCCTTTCTCAAAGGTCATGTATTTAGAAGCTAAAGATAAAAAGACGTATGTGAATTCAGAAGAGTTAACAGGAACACATAAGTACTCGCTACAAGAATTCGAATACTTGCTGCCGAAAGATTCTTTTATTAGATGTCACCGTTCTTTTATTGTAAATGTTAATCATATTAAAGCGATTTACCCTGATACGCATTCTACTTTTTTACTTTCTATGGATAACGGAGAGAGGGTACCAGTGAGTCAATCATATGCTAGCTATTTTCGTAAGCTTCTAGGATTCTAAATGTTTCTGCTTTAGAACCTAGATTCGCTGTTTTATCTGAATTTTCGGCATTGTGTAAGAAAATTCCTATTTTGATACTGTTAATGTGTAAAATAATTATGAATATTCATTAAGAGAGGGATTACATATGGAGAATAATTTAGATAGAATTAGGGATCAACGTTTAAAAGATCGAGTAGTTACACCTGAAGAAGCAGCTTCATGGATTGAAAGTGGAATGACTTTAGGTTTAAGTGGATTTACACGCGCTGGGGATGTAAAAGCAGTCCCATTTGCACTTGTAAACCGAGTGAAGAATGATAAATCTTTTAAAGTGAATGTTTATACAGGGGCTTCCTTAGGTTCGGATGTAGATAAATTATTTGCTGAGGCAGGAATTTTAGGGAAAAGATTGCCCTTCCAAGCTGATGCGACTATGCGAAAAGGAATTAATAACGGAGACTTTTTATTTGTGGATCAGCACTTATCTCATACAGCAGAGTTACTCCGTGCTGACGTTATGGATATAGATGTCGCTATTTTGGAAGCGGTTGCGATTACTGAAGATGGCATGATTATTCCAACCACTTCAATTGGAAATTCCTTAGCATTCTCCTTACATGCTAAGTCCATTATTATTGAAATGAATATGGCTCAATCTACGCAACTAGAGGGGCTACATGATTTATATGAACCAGGTAAACAAGGGGAAAGACTCCCAATTCCGCTCGTAAAAACGGATGATCGAATTGGAACAATCGGTATTCCGATTGATGCTGAAAAAGTGAAGGGAATTGTGTTTACGAATCAACTGGATTCGCCATCGACAATTGTTCCTCCAGATGAAGAAACTGTCATTATGGCACAGCATTTAATAGAGTTCCTTCGAGAAGAGGTTAAAGTAGGTCGATTAACAAATCGTTTAGCGCCGTTACAATCTGGAATTGGTTCAGTTGCTAATGCAGTATTGCACGGTATGCTAGATTCGGAGTTTGAAAATTTAGAAGTGTATTCTGAAGTTTTACAGGATGCGGTCTTTGATCTAATGGATGCTGGGAAAGTCAATTTTGCTTCCTGCTGCTCCATCACGCTTTCTGAAGAGAAAATGCAACAAGTATTTTCTAACTTTGAAAAATATCGTGATAAATTAATGATGCGCCCGCAAGAGATTTCTAATCATCCTGAAATCATTCGTCGCCTTGGATTAATCTCGATTAATACTGCTTTAGAATTAGATATATACGGAAATGTTAATTCTACTCACGTTTTAGGTACAAAAATGATGAACGGTATTGGTGGTTCTGGCGATTTTGCAAGAAATGCGCGTTTAGCTATCTTTGTTACTAAATCGATTGCAAAAGGCGGCAACATTTCAAGTATCGTTCCTTTCGTTTCGCATGTAGACCATACGGAACACGATGTAGATGTTATCGTCACTGAACAAGGGTATGCGGACTTAAGAGGACTAGCGCCAAGAGAAAGAGTGGAACTAATTATTGAGAATTGCGTACATCCAATGTATCGTGACCAGCTAAGAGCTTATTTCGAAGAAGCACAAACAAGAGGTGGACAAACCCCTCATGTTTTAGAAAAAGCTTTTTCTTGGCATACGAATTATGCTAAAAATGGAACAATGCTTGAAGCAGTAGTAGAAAATATATAGTTATGTAGTATAAAAATAGTAAAACAAATGACTCTCAATATAATATGCCATAAAGGTTAAAAGAAAAAGAACGTCAATTTTCAGGAATGGCGTTCTTTTTCTTTTCAAAAATTGTTACCTATAATAAAGATTTATAAAAGTAATCTCTTATTTACGGAAATAAGAGGTTTTTTAAATTACTTTTCGAATCATTTTAAGAGTTTATATATTGAATGTGAGGAGAAAGAATCATGAAGATAAGAAAAGCGTTATTAAGTGAAGTAAATGAATTAAGTGAACTCGCACTACATTCAAAAGCAACGTGGAACTATAGCGAAGAATTCATACTTGCTTGTAAGGAAGATTTAACAATTACCGATGAGTACATAAAAAATAATTTTGTATATGTTTTAGAAAACGATAATACGATGATTGGATTTTTTTCATTTTTACGTAATGAAAATGCTCTCGATTTCCTATACATTCATCCTCGTTACAAAGGGAAAGGGTACGGGAAAATACTTTGGGAGTATGTAATAGAAAAAGCAAATGAACTAGGAATAAAAAGTTTTACAATTGATAGTGATCCGAATGCAAAAGGGTTTTACTTGAAGATGGGAGCAAAGTTAATCGGGGAAACACCATCAACGGTTTTTAAGGAGCGATTACTGCCTCTTTTGAAATATGATGTGTAAAACAATTAATAGTAGGAGAAGCTGAAAATGGATCATATAAAGAGAAAAAGAATATATGAAGCACTAATAAAATCGTGGTCGATTGAAACGAGTTCAAAGTGGACAAGTGAAAATCCAGCAAAGGGACAGTGTGGTGTAACGGCTTTAGTCATTCAAGATATATGCGGAGGGCAAATCAAGAAGACAAAAATAGGAGAGGTGTGGCACTTTTATAACTGTATAGATGGGAAGAGGCTTGATTTTACAGGGGCTCAATTCAATAGAGAAATGGATTATATGGATGAGAAATCAAATCGGGAAGAAGCATTTGCGGATACAAATGAAAAACAATATAGCATTTTGAAGGAAAAGATAATGAAAGAATTCAAATTATCTTTTGACTCTTAATCTTTAATAAGTTACTATAATGGTGGTAACTTATTAAAGGGAACTTCATAGAGTTGAAAGGGGAAATACTTTTGAAAACAACTTATGTAAACGCTACAATCGTAACGATGAATGAACAAAACGAAGTGATAGAAAATGGATATATCATTGTAGAAAATGATCAAATTATAGATGTAAAGAGCGGAGAATTCGCTAATGATTTTGAAGTAGATGAAGTAATTGATATGAAAGGAAAGTGGGTTTTACCAGGGCTTGTAAATACACATACACACGTTGTAATGAGTCTCTTAAGAGGTATTGGCGATGATATGTTATTACAACCATGGCTGGAGACGAGAATTTGGCCACTTGAAAGTCAGTTTACGCCAGAGCTTGCGGTTGCTAGTACGGAATTAGGATTACTTGAAATGGTGAAAAGTGGTACAACATCATTCTCTGATATGTTTAATCCAATTGGAGTAGATCAAGATGCAATTATGGAAACGGTATCAAAGAGTGGGATGCGAGCTGCTGTTTCAAGAACTTTATTTAGCTTCGGAAAGAAGGACGATGAGAAGAAAGCGATTGAAGAAGCTGAAAAATATGTGAAGCGTTACTATAACGAAAGTGGTATGTTAACTACGATGGTTGCGCCGCATAGTCCATATACATGTTCTACAGAACTGTTAGAAGAGTGTGCTCGTATTGCAGTAGAAAATCAAACGATGGTTCATATTCATCTTTCGGAAACAGAGCGTGAAGTACGTGATATTGAAACACAGTACGGAAAACGTCCAGTAGAATATGCAGCAAGTTGCGGTTTATTTAAACGCCCAACAGTTATTGCACACGGTGTAGTATTAAATGAAAATGAGCGTGCATTTTTAGCAGAACATGATGTTCGAGTAGCTCATAACCCGAATAGTAATTTAAAACTAGGTTCTGGTATAGCGAATGTAAAAGCGATGCTAGAAGCAGGAGTGAAAGTAGGAATTGCAACAGATAGTGTGGCATCTAATAACAATTTAGATATGTTTGAAGAAATGCGTATAGCGACTTTACTACAAAAAGGTATTCATCAAGATGCAACAGCATTACCAGTTGAAACGGCTCTTACACTTGCGACTAAAGGAGCTGCTGAAGTAATCGGCATGAAACAAACAGGATCACTTGAGGTTGGAAAGTGTGCCGATTTTATTACGATTGATCCGTCTAATAAGCCGCATTTACAACCAGCAGATGAAGTGTTATCACACCTTGTATATGCCGCTAGTGGAAAAGATATAAGCGATGTAATTATTAACGGAAAACGTGTCGTTTGGAATGGTGAATGTAAAACGTTAGATGAAGAGCGTATTATATTTGAAGCGAGTCGTTATAAACGAGGTTTACAAAGATAGGTAATTATATGTAGTTGAAAAAGCTATCCTTTTTTAAAAGGATAGCTTTTTTCTTGAACGAATAAATATTCAAAAGAATGTCGCATCTTTCTGTTCATATTTCTGCTATAATATATAACGCTTTATAATATTTTATACTTAAGGAGAACAATTCATGAAGCAAAAAAAGAGCCATTTAATGGTAATGGCACTTGTTACAACTTTATTATTAACAGCTTGTAATAATAAAGCGAATAAAAGTGATGCAGAAGCTAAAAAACAAGTGTTAAATGTAACAGTATCAGAAGAAATTCCTTCTCTTGATACTGCGAAAACGATGGATGGTACATCAGCGCACGTTATGCAAAACATATTTGAAGGTTTGTATGTATTAGATGATCAAGATCAGCCTATTCCAGCGGTAGCAAAATCGTTTAAAAGAAGTAAAGATGGTAAAAAATATACATTTGATTTGCGTAAAGATGCAAAATGGTCAAATGGAGACAGTGTGACAGCAAATGATTTTATGTTTGCGTGGAAACGTGCAATTAAACCTGAAACAGCATCTCAATATGCGTACATGCTCTTTCATGTGAAAAATGCGAAAGAAATTAATAAAGGAACAATGCCTCTTGATACACTTGGGGTTAAAGCAATAAATGATTATACGTTAGAAGTGGAACTCGAACAGCCAATTCCGTATTTTTTACAGTTGTTAGCACTGCCGATTTACTTACCACAGCATGAATCATTTTTGAAAGAACAAGGAAAGAATTATGCATTGGAACCTAGTAATCTCATATATAACGGGCCATTTGTATTAGAGAAGTGGAAGCATGAACAAGAGTTTCAATTAAAGAAGAATGCTACATATTGGGATCAAAAGAAAGTGAAATTAGACGAAATAAACTTTCAAATTGTAAAAGATACAATGACGGTTGTTAATTTATACGAAGCTGGTGATTTGGATCGAGTGCCTATTAATTCTCAATTTGTAGACAAGTATAAGGGAAGTAAGGACTTACATATGTCGAGCGATTCAGGAATTGCTATGCTACGTTTTAATGAAAAAAATAGTGCGTTAGCAAATAAAAAGGTGCGTCAATCTATTTCATTCGCGTTAAATAAAGAAGATTTCGTTGCTCACTTTATTAATAACGGGGCAAAACCTGCAAGCGAACTTGTACCGGCTG
The DNA here is from genome assembly GCF_024712505.1 of Bacillus sp. IBL03825. Classification (NCBI taxonomy): domain Bacteria; kingdom Bacillati; phylum Bacillota; class Bacilli; order Caryophanales; family Bacillaceae; genus Bacillus; species Bacillus sp. IBL03825. The sequence continues at coordinate 1,811,171 of NZ_JAMXKE010000001.1, forward strand.
GTCATATAAATGAAGAGACTGGCAAAGATTTTAGAAAAGAAAACGGAGATCTTTCTTCATATGATTTGCAAAATGCGAAAAAGATTTGGGAAGAATCGAAAAAAGAGCTTGGAGTAGAACAAGTAAACCTAGAGTTTTTAACGTTTGAACAAGATAATGCAAAACGTATAGCAGAATATATAAAAGGTGACTTAGAAAAGAATTTGCAAGGATTAACGATACAAATTAAACAACAGCCATTTAAGCAAAAATTACAGTTAGAACAAACAGGAGATTACGATATATCTATGGCAAATTGGGGACCGGATTATAAAGACCCAATTAGTTATTTAGAACTCTTTACGACGGATAATCAGAATAACAAAATGAATTATTCTAACCTTCACTACGATGAATTAATAAAGAAAGCGAAAAGCGATTTTGTACTAGATCAAAAGAAAAGATGGGAAGCATTGCAAGAGGCCGAGCGTATTCTGCTAGAGGATGCTGCAGTTGCACCGCTTTATCAAATGGGATCAGCCTACGTACAAAAGGATTATGTAAAAGGAATTGAGAAGCATCAATTTGGTGGTGTTTATACGTATAAGAATGCTTATATCGCTAATGAATAAATACAAAAAACCTTACTTTTTAAAAAGTAAGGTTTTTTTAAAGAGTACATGGAATAAGGGAATACAGTACAAATCAGCATAAAAACAATCTCTTGTTGTAACTATGTTTGTTTTTAATTATATAAAAAATATTAAATTATATATTTTGTCATTGATATACTTAAAAGGTAAATGAGGTATTAAGATGAATCGATAGCGATGTTTGTGTATAATTATTTGAGTATTATAAAAATAAGGGAGCTTAAGTATTTGAATTGAACGGGCTTTTTCTATATGAATTAATTGGTATGTATAATACTTGGGGATATTAATTTGGGAATCTAGGGGGATCCTTTGAAGCTAGAAAAAGCAGAGTCAAATTCCATGTACCATTAGGTCCTGATGTAGGTTTATGGGATTTGGTTTAGAAGTTAATGTTAAGGAATAAAGGGGATAATTAGTATGAAAAAGAAAATAAAAAGATTTAAATATTTTATGGTTGTATTAGCCTGTATTGCAATTTTGGGTACAATTTTACCTAATGCATTAGATCCAAATGAAACATTAGCAGGTAACATCTCAGTTGCAGTTTTTGGTACAATGGGTACTTGTTTATTATTTTCTATTACTTATTTTATTATAAAAACAGTTATTTTAAGAGGTGGGAAATAAGATGGTACAAAATTTAGAGTTAGAAATTTAATTCATATACATAAAAAAGGAGAATTTCTATGAAATTACTACGTTTATTTATGATTCTCACTCTTGTTGTATTGTTAAGCGCATGCAATACAGCAACACAAGTCACAAAGGTTCAAAAAAATGGCGAAACGACTTTAAAAATTGGTTCGTTGCAAGGGTATTACGATGTGCAAACGATTAAAGCTGAAAAAGGAAATGTGGAAATTCCTTATGAAGCAGCCGTTGAAGAAGGTACGATTTTATTGCAAGTTACAAAAGGTGATAAGGTTATTTATGAAGAAGAAGTCACTTCTCAACAAGAAGGTCTGCTTTCTTTTGAAGCGCCAAAATCCGGATCATATGATTTAATTGTACGAGTGAAGGGTGAAAAAGAGAAAGCAAAAGAAATTCAAATACATACTAAGCTATGAAAAAATGGCAAGTGGAGTGCACCCGCTTGCCGTTTCTATTTTCGGTTGATTCTATCACAACAAATGTTTATTAATGTAAGAAATGCTTCGCTGCGCCCTGCTGTTTATTCCGCCGAAATTCCTGATGAAGTTAAAATAAGAGATGAACAAAAGAATGTGTTACAAACTTGGCATGTTAGAAACGAAATTGATAACTCTCTTTTACATGATAAAAAGACTCGGTTTGATGCATTTGTATTTGAAAGAGATATAGATGGTAAAGGGGGCATAAGGTGATAATCTTTTTAGAGAAGATATCCCAGACCATACTACTGAAATTGATTATATATGGGGGTAAATAAGGTGAAAAATATTGAGATTCTAAATAAATACATTGAAGGGTTTTCTAATATTCTCCCTACGTGGTTAAAGTATCTAATCGAGGCAGAGGAGATACATCAAAACTATGAGAATGTACAAGTACTTGGTGAATTAAAAACAGATGCGGTGTTGTACTATGTACACCGTACGCTGCAAGTGTTAGATGGATTGTCTTTAGATGAAGAAGCGTATCGCATTATTGAAAAAGTACTAACGTATAGTGAGCTTGCAAAGGTAGGCTCTTTAAAACAGCGAGAGAAATGGAAGAAGAACGGAATCAATCTATTGGTACATAACGAGGGTTCTGCTGATATCTTTAGTGATATTCAGTTTATCGAACATATAGAGACAAACTTAAACTCTACTGAGTATTTGTTTGTTCGAGATTTAATTAGAACACATGGATTAATCGGGCAGTATATCCGCGGAGAGGCTCGTTTGAACTCTCATATTGATTTAATTGACACATATAAAGAAGAATACGGAGACGTTAGGTTAAAGGAGATTCTATACTATCTTAATCAATGTATTATTGAAGGTGTATCAAAATCTTTGTGGAGCGAAGTAAAGAACGATGTGAAGATTACAATTGATGGGCTATTTGATGGTTATGTGGAGCCATTTACTTCTCGTGTACATAGACTCACGCCAAAACATAAGGAGTCAGTATTTGAAAAAGATATAATTATGGGGAGCGAGAAGAGAAACGTTCAAACATTTTTATCTGATAAGGATTTGTGGTATGTAGAACCGTCTATGCATGCCCTTAGCTTCGAGGATATTTGGACAGTTTTTGTTATGTTAAAGAACGAGATAGGAACTAGAAAGGTTCAACATATCCATTTCGAGAAATTGATGCAGCAGTTGCACTATGATTTCAAAGGTGAGAAGAAGGACAATGTGTATCGTAAGCGGGTTATTGAGAAGTATCTACGGGAGTACCGTGAGAACGAGAAGCCGGATACAACACATGTTTCTTTTGAGATTAAAGTCGATGAAGATATGAAGACTGCGTATGTGTCGTTTCAGTTTTCTGCTGTAGGTGAGGCGTTAATCATCTTCTGTGTAGAGGCAGAAAAGATAGATATGATGCATGCTCGAGCAAATGTACTGCTCTTTGATTTCTTCGGGTTACGAAAGGACGCATATGATAGATTCCATAACGAAGAAGTGTATTTGGAACATATGAATAGTTCGGCTGATGATAAACGAATTATTCTTGATTATATAAAGGGAGATACGGTTGTAGATGTTGGAGCTGGTGGTGGTGTTATGCTAGACATGATTGAAGAAGAGACCGAAAATAAACGAATCTACGGTATCGATATTTCCGAAAACGTGATTGATACGTTGAAAAAGAAGAAACAGGACGAAGGTCGTTCTTGGGACGTCATTAAAGGGGATGCAATCAACTTAGGTAGTTCGTTTGATAAAGAATCGGTTGATACGATTGTATATTCTTCTATCCTTCATGAACTGTTCTCTTATATCGAGTATGAAGGGAAGAAATTCAATCATGAAGTAATTAAAAAGGGGTTACAGAGTGCTTACGAGGTGATAAAGCCAGGAGGTCGTATTATCATTCGTGATGGCATCATGACTGAAGATAAAATGTTAATGCGTGTGATTCATTTTAAAGATGCAGGTGGAATGAAGTTCTTAGAGCAGTATGTCCGTGAATTTAAGGGGCGTATAATCCAGTATGAGGTACTTGCAGACAATACAGTCAAAATGCCTGTTAACGATGCGATGGAGTTCTTATATACGTATACATGGGGTGAGGATTCCTTTGTTCACGAGGTGCAAGAGCAGTTTGGAATCTTTACGCCAAACGACTATAAGGATTTCGTAAAGGGTATCTTTGGAGATAAAGTAAACATCGTTCAAGCTATGAACTATTTACAGGATGGATATACACAACATCTTAGCGAGAAAATCGATTTTAAAGATGAGTCTGGGAATGCGGTTGTGCTACCGGATAGTACGTTCTTTATGGTTTTAGAAAAGAGGTAATGATATTGAAAACTTATAAAAAGTTTAGTTTGTGGGTTTCGATATGTTTGTGGAGGATCTCGTTCTAAATCATATGCAATGACGGGAGATTACATGGAAAGCGAACCTTTCTGTGTATACATTCCAAAAGCATTGCGAAAACAGAAAAAGAACGTAAAAAAGGGACATGAGTAAGAATATGCTCATGCCCTTTGTTTAGATTATATAATTTATTGTACTTCGCATCAGTCGTATGATGATCTAAGAAATGAAAAACGCTCGGTTTCCCATCTTTCGTTAAAAATCCACTATCTTGATTCATTATGCTGAAACGAGTTTTTACGTATAATTTCTATTAAACTCATTTTAATAAAGAATAATAATTTGTATCATATGGGATATCATCTTGATACATATAATTTTTTAGAACGCCTTCTTTTTCAAATCCTAATTTTAATAGCACTTTATTGGAAGCCTCATTTTCAAGAAAGACAATTGCCCCAATCCGCTTTAAGTGAAGTGTGTGGAAACCGTATGATATAACGTCAGAAACAGCTTCCGTCGCATATCCTTTTCCCCAGTGTTCAGGGAGAAAGGCATAACTTATATTAGCTCGTTTATGCTCAGAAGACCAATCGTGAAAACCAATGGTACCAATGAGTTCTTTCTTGCCTTTTAATTCAATTCCCCACTTTATACCACTTCTTGCATTGTAACTCAGCTTAAAGTTATGAATGACTTGTTTCACATGATCAACATTTTGTAATGGTTTTTGGCCATAATAGCGCAGTACGTCAGTATTAGAAAAGCATTGTAGTATACTCGGTGCATCTTCTTCGGTAAGTTCTCGTAAAATGAGTCGGTCGGTTTTTAATATAGGAAACATACTTTCACTCCATTTCTTCTGAAACTAGAATGTGTTGTTATTATATAATTTAGTCTGAAAATAAAGATTATTCAAGAGGGAAGTATGGTTTTAATTTGTGATAAAATTGATTGTGGAATATATTTCAAAAAGAGGTTTGTATATGGAGAAAAACTCAATTTTAATTGTAGATGATGATCAAGATATTGTTCGATTTGTTAACGCGAATTTAATGCAAGAAGGTTTTAAAGTTTTTAGTGCTCATAACGGAGAAGAGGCTTTAAAAATAATAAATAATAACAGTATTCAACTTGCTATTTTGGATATTATGATGCCACATATGGATGGGATAGAATTGTGTAGAAGGATTAGAGAGAAACATAGTTTACCAATTATGTTTTTAAGCGCGAAATCATCGGATGTAGATAAAGTAATTGGGTTTAGTACTGGGGCAGATGATTATATTGTGAAGCCGTTCAGTACAATTGAATTTATAGCGAGAGTGAAAGCTCAATTAAGAAGGTATACATATTTCAATCAAAATGCTGCCCAAGTAATAGAAATGAAAATAAACATTAGAGGGTTAGAAATCGATGAAGTGTCGAGAACAGTAATGTTATATGGAGAAACAATCAATCTTACGAAAACTGAATATGATATTTTGTACTTAATGGCCGCTGCAAAGAATCGTGTGTTCACTATTGAAGAAATATATGAGAGTGTTTGGAAAGAAAGAGCCTATGAAAGTAATAATACAGTAATGGTTCATATTGCAAGATTAAGAAATAAAATTGAAGCGAATCCAAAAGAGCCGAAGTTTATTCAAAATGTTTGGGGAGTCGGATATAAAATTGAAGATTAAATCATTACAAGGCATTAGAGCTAAGTTTTTTATCGCATTCATATGTAGCATTTTGTTAGCAACTGTAAGTATAATAGCGTTTCAAATTGTAGTTGGAAATATATATAGTCATATTACTGGATTAGAGGAAAAATATTCATTGTTATATTTAATAGCTTTTTTAACTTTTACTACAATATACTTTGCATTCATGACAAAAACAATGATGAAAAGGTTATCTGAAATAAATAAGAACGTGAAAGAAATAAGTAATGGTAATTTGGAAATACATATACCTATTTCAAAAAATGACGAGATTGGTGAATTAGCAGCGAATGTTAATAGAATGGCTAAAAGTTTAAAAGAGTCTATCGAAAATGAAAAAAAATCGCAGGAAATGAAAACTGAAATGATTAGTAATATTTCTCATGACTTACGAACACCTGTAACATCTATAATCGGTTACGCGGACCTGTTAGGAAATCAGCTTCATTCAAATGGAGAAGAATGTGAACAGTATGTAAGTATATTAAAGCGAAAAAGTTATGAATTGAAAAATCAAGTAGATGATTTATTAGAATATTGTCAAATAAATTATAGGGAGATTGAATTAAATAAAAGTGTAGTAAATATGAAAGCGTTCATTGAACAAATCATGATTGATTTTGTACCATTACTAGATGATGCCGATATGAGCTTTTATATTAACGGTGATAAGGAGTTACATGTGGAAGTGGATGTAGCGCTTATGGTGAGGCTGTTCGAAAATGTAATTAATAATAGTATTATGTACGGGAAAGACGGAAAACAGATTTTGATTCAAATTTCTAAAAGAAACATGAATGTTGAAATAGAAATTGAAAATTTTGGACAATGCATTCCGAATGAGAACCTTCCTTACGTTTTTGAGAAGTTTTATCGTGGTGAAAAATCACGTAGCTCTCATACGGGTGGAAAAGGAATGGGACTTGCAATTGCGAGAAGTATAGGGGAACTTCATAAAGGAGATATCACTGTACGTAGTAACGATAAAGAAACGGTTTTCACTATCGTTTTACCGCAGTATAAAGAAATGTAAGAAAGTCGTAAGTATTTCTTTTGTATGTCGTAATTTTCACTTCGTATCATGTAGAACAAAGATATGAGAGTGGGGATACAACATGTGGAAGAAATATGTATTAGTAATTTTAGTTGCGTTTTTAATTATAAGTTGGAGTGTAGTTTATTTAGCTAATGGTGTTATAATAGTCATTTTTTGGTGGATTATACAAGCATTTAGTTTAGTATCAATCTTTATTTTGATAGGTTCAGTATTACTATTTGTGTGGAAAGGCATTTTCAGAAAGCGAATAGATAGAACGCTACTCTTCATCGTTCTTTTCTCTATAATTGGAGCTTGGCCTTTAGGGTGGTTTGCTAACATAGGCGGACTTGCTTACCCAGCAGATGTACATTCTATGAGCCCTAAAATAGTCGTTCGTTTTCCTTTAAATGAACGAGCACTAGTGGGCTGGGGCGGCGATCGGTTAGAAACGAACTATCACGTTATCAAACCAAATGAACGATGGGCGTATGATATTCTTATTCCGCCTGCTGAAGTGAAAAGTAGTATGTTAGAGGATTATGGAATATATGGGGCGGAAGTAATGGCACCAGCTAATGGAACAGTTGTATCAATCAATAATGATGAAAAAGATATAGTTCCGGGATCGGATGATTTCCAGTCAATGGCGGGGAATCATGTTTATTTACGACTAGACGAATCAGGGACATTTATGGTTCTGGCGCATTTAAAGAAAGACTCAATTAAAGTGAGGGAAGGACAACATGTAAATGAGGGAGAGGTTCTTGCTCAAGTCGGTAACTCAGGAAGTTCAAGTGAGCCGCATTTACATATACATCACCAAAGGCAGGATCCATCCAAGGTGAGTATATTTTTCTCGGAAGGATTACCACTTTACTTTCGAACTGAAAAAGGTGCGATAATGCCAGAAAGAGGTACATACATAAGTGGTAATGAAAAAAGGTATTCCAGTTTTATTGGAATACCTTTTTTCATTATCCTATAAATGTTTGATACAGTAAGAAAATATTTAAAATGATAACAAGTGCAGCAATAATCCAAGCGATAAAGGTTGTTATGCGGTGGTTAACGAGTGCACCCATAATTTTTTTACTGCTTGTAAACATAATAAGTGGTACTAATGCAAAAGCAATACCGAATGATAAGACGACTTGGCTCATGACTAGAGCGTAAGTTGGATTTACTCCTAAAGCGATAATAACTAAGGGTGGAATCATTGTAATAAAGCGGCGTAAATATAACGGAATATGCATTCGAATGAATCCTTGCATAATAATGTCACCTGACATTGTACCGACAGAAGAGCTAGATAGTCCTGCTGATAAGAGCCCAATTCCAAATAAAGCAGCCGATACTGGACCGACTAAAGTACTGAACTGGTTAAAAGCAACATCAAGATCTTCAACATGCAAGCCATTTTTAAAGAATAGTGCAGCAGCAACAATTAACATACTCGCATTAATTGCTCCAGCGATAACCATTGCAATAATGATATCAATAAATTCGAAACGGAAAATCTTTTTCTTTTGTTCGTCAGTTGTTCCAACCACGCGGCGTTGTGTCAATGCAGAATGTAAATAGATTGCATGTGGCATTACTGTCGCACCTAATATCCCTGCTGCAAGTAATATACTGTCTACACCTTGGAATTTCGGAATAAATAGTCCGGAAAGAAGGGGACTTAATTCTGGTTTTGCATAAAAAACTTGGATTCCAAATGCTATTACTACAATAAAAATCATCCCTGTAATAATAGCTTCTAGTGGGCGAAATCCTCTGCGTTGAAACTCAAGAATAATAAATGATCCGACTGCTGTAATTAAAGCAGCTGGTAACATAGGAATTCCAAATAATAAATACAATCCGAGTGCTGCCCCGATAAATTCAGCTAAATCTGTAGCCATAATAACGAGTTCACCTTGTATCCATAAGCCGATAGACACAGGTTTTGGAAAGTGCTCGCGAGCTATTTCAGGTAAATTATTTCCCGTAGCAATTCCTAATTTAGCTGATAAAGTTTGAATTAATACTGCCATTAAGTTAGAAGCGAATATAACCCATAATAGTAAATATCCGTATTGTGAACCAGCTGCGATATTTGTAGCAAAGTTACCAGGGTCAATATAAGCTACGGATGCGATAAAAGCGGGTCCTAAAAACGGTAACAGTCGTTTCCAGCCTTTCGTTTCGCCACTTAAAGCTAAGTGTGCGGATTGAACAGTTGTACTTTGAGAAGGGACTTGTTCATCTTTTGATATATCTTTATTCATAGTAGTTTTCCCCTTTGAAATGTTAACTTGATGAAATTATTGTAAGTATTCTTATTGTTTATTTCAATACATTTAGATGTATTAGATGATATTTTTATTTGAACACAAATGTTTCCTTAGTGCAAATTATATGCCTTGCTGCAATAGATGGTGTCGTGTTATAAAAAATTGGGAGTTTATGGTGTGATGACGTGGGGAAACATAATGAATTAAAGGGCTATTTTTGAAATTTATGTGAACATAAAGCCTATAATACAGCATATTAATTGATGGAATTGCATTTGTATGATATATAATATATTGGGATTACAACTTAACCATAGTGTTTTGATGTGTAATCTTGTTTTTTATTTTTGTTAACTTATAGAAAATAGTATAAAGAGAAGAAAATGGGATGCATAAAACTTTGGATACATTTTCTTATTATATATGTTTTGATATGAACGTTAACTTATACATGATTTTAAAAATTAGATAGGTGGTAGAAATACATTGGCAACTACAAAACCATACAGAGTATTACTATATTACATGTATACAACAATTGAAAACCCTGAAGAATTCGCTGCAGAGCATTTAGCATTTTGTAATTCACTTGAATTAAAAGGAAGAATCCTTGTAGCTAATGAAGGAATTAACGGAACTTGTTCTGGAACTGTAGAACAAACAGAGAAATACATGGAAGCAATGAACAACGATCCACGCTTTGACGGTATCGTATTTAAAATAGATGAAGAAGAAGGGCACGCATTCAAGAAAATGCACGTACGTCCTCGTCCAGAGTTAGTGACACTTCGTCTAGAAGATGACATTAACCCACACGAAATAACTGGAAAGTATTTAGAGCCAAAAGATTTTTATGAAGCAATGAAACAAGAAGATACAGTTATTATTGATGCACGAAATGATTATGAGTTTGATTTAGGACACTTCAAGGGTGCAATTAAACCAGATATCGAATCATTCCGTGAATTACCAGATTGGATTAGAGAAAACAAAGAAACACTTGAAGGTAAAAAGATTTTAACATACTGTACAGGCGGAATTCGTTGTGAGAAGTTTTCTGGTTGGTTAGTTCGTGAAGGTTACGAAGATGTAGGTCAGCTTCACGGCGGTATTGTAACGTACGGCAAAGACCCAGAAGTACAAGGTGAGCTTTGGGATGGACAATGTTACGTGTTCGATGAGCGTATCTCTGTACCAGTAAACCAAAAAGAGCATGTTATCGTTGGTAAAGACCACTTTACAGGTGAACCTTGTGAGCGCTATGTAAACTGTGCAAATCCAGAATGTAATAAGAAAATTTTATGTTCTGAAGAAAACGAAGCAAAACATTTACGTGCATGTTCTCATGAATGTCGTGTACACCCACGTAATCGTTATATCGTGCAACACGAATTAACTGAAGAGCAAGTAGCTGCTGCATTAGAGAAAATCGAAGCAGGAAAGTAAGATAAATTAGTGTAATAAAAAAGTACTCCAAATTTTATTTTGGAGTACTTTTTTTACTATGCGGTACTTTTTTTGTCAGTTTTTGTCGGTAAGTCGATAGAATTTAAAAATCGCTAATAAAAATTTCATTTACTGAAGCGTACCACGTATTTGTAATTTGAAAATAACCTTCTTTACTTCTTATCATCTTTCTCTTTCACAGCAGAAAGTACAGTTTGTTTTACCCATGATTTTCTTCGTTTATGTTGTAGACTCCATTGGTATAAACTTTGCGCGCCTAAAATAAATGAAATGACTATGCCGCTGATTGCTATTAAAAGTGCGAAAAATTCAAGTGGCGACGAGATTTTGTTTGAATCGGTGTTTCTTAAAAGATCAATCATAGTAAACCCTAACATTTGGCCTACTACAGAGTAGAGCGTTAAAATTAATAGTAAAAGGCTATCTTTTTTAGAAGCGACATTTTCTTGATATTTAAACAAACTATCGAGATTTTGTTTTGCATTCGAGTAAAGTACTTCAATATTAAATAGTTTTCTTAAGTGGAAAAAAATATCTTCACTCTGTGATTGGGATACTAACTCTAAAGAAAAGTAATTCGCTGTAAATGAATTGATTGAATAAATTAATTTCTCTATTTCATTTGTATCTTGATCAATGTTTAGTTCAGCATAAGCGTTTGCCATCTTTAATAAAACAACTTTATGAAATAGATTTAATAACAAAGCGTAATAAAACTCTCCGTACATTTGACTAGCAAGTTTAGCGAATTCGTGTTCATCCTCTTTTGTTATACATGTGAAAATATGTTCTTCCATAATAAAGTAGCGATTAGGAGCCCATCTTTGATAAGAATGTTTTGTTAAATAATCTTGAATATAAGGAACATTATTTGCGCTAATATAGGGCTTGCCATTGTCTGTTAATCCGGAAAGACTGGAAGCTCGGTATACATCGATTACATGAAGGTCTGACTTTTTGTTTATGGATAATAAAGTTTGTACATACATTCGTTGATCTTCAAAGAAGGGGAATGTTTGAAAGTAAGAACTCCGCAATCTCTTTTTCTCAAAGAAGTCTGTTAAGCCATGAAATAAATCGCCGAATATGAGCTTCTCTACTTGTGAATATTGTTTTCCGTTACATTCAATACAGATAGTTTCAGTTGTATCATTTTTAGTTTCAAGGACACGGAAGCGGGCGGCAAATTCGATTGCTTCTGACAATGTCATGTTTGGAGCGGTTTCTACTTCTGTCCGAATTGTTAAGAAGCCAAGCTCATAAGGACAAAGTGTTACGTCAATAGAATGAATTTTGAATGGAACGGAAATCAAATTTGTTGTTAAATGTCCAGTTAAGTTAAGGTCTTTAGAATAGCGCTGCAATCCTTTTTGGTGCTCTGAGTGAGGAAATAGAATTTTATTTGTAAATGAAAGATAGTATGCTTCCATATTTTGATGTGAAACTTGAAACTTTCCGTAGTATGTATTTTCATTTTCAAGATGATCGAGTCGAAAAGGGCGAAAATCATTTTTCTGTAAGAAAGGGAACATATTTTGTTCATATCCGGTTTTAAAAGAAAACGGGAATATAAATTGAAATATAGCTGTTGCTACATCTTTTTCCTCGATTGTCTGTATTGCCTCCATTTACATTGTTTCCTTTCATATATGCTATAAAAACAACATGCCCAAATTTATTTGAAAATAACCACTGTTTTATACTTGATTAAGAATGAAAATTCAGCTTATTTAGTAGAGGACATGTATAATGTTATGTATACTACATGTTATAAAATTGTATTTTGAAAAGGGGGATGTTGTATGCGTATTTTAGTATTAGGAGCTGGTGGCGTCGGAGGATTTTTTGGTGGCCGATTAGTCGAAAAAGGGGAAGATGTTACGTTTCTTGTTCGTAGTAAAAGAAAACAGCAATTAGAGGAAAAGGGACTTGTTATTCGTAGTGTGAATGGGGATTTTTCCTTCCAACCGAAATTAATAACGAAAGAAGATCGAACTTCTCCATTTGATGTCATTTTATTTTCAACAAAAGCGTATCACTTAAACGAGGCGATTCAAGATTTGAAGCCGTTTGTAGGTGAAAATACTGTCATCATTCCATTGTTAAATGGTATTGCTCATGTATCACTATTACAAAAAGAATTTGGTGAAGAGAAAGTGATTGGCGGTCTATGTTTTATCGAGACGACGTTAAACGATCAAGGAGAAATTGTACAAACTAGCGCTGCCAACAGACTTCTGTTTGGAGAAATGAAGTTTCAAGATTCAGAGAGAATACAGCATATTGCTAAAGCATTTGCAGGTACGAAATCTAGTTTTGTTTTAAGTGAAAATATTACGCAAGATATGTGGCATAAATATTTATTTATTACTGTAATGTCAGGTGTGACAACATTAATGCGTGCACCAATAGGACCGATTCGTGAAAGCGAAGGTGGACGTGATTTTATTCAAAACTTATTTGAAGAATGTGTGCAAATCATGAGATATATAGGGGCACCAATTAAGGAAGATATTGCCCAGGAACATATGAAAACAATTGATAAAATTTCGTATGATATGAAGTCATCGATGCAGCGTGATATGGAAAAAGGTTCGTCCATTGAAGGGAAGCACATACAAGGATACTTACTAGATGTAGCAGAACAGTTTTCTATGGAAGCACCATTATTGGGTGCGGTATATCAAAATTTAAAAGTGTATGAAGAAATGATCTTTAACAAATCAGCAATAGAATTGGATGTATGAAAAAATAAAAAAGAAAGCAATATATAAGTGTATTGCTTTCTTTTTTTATGACAACTTATTTATTTCTTTTCGTTCTATCTGTCAAATTTATTTCCTGTTCACGTTTACCGTATAATTGATTAATTTCATTTGCTAATGCATCTAAATAGGAATCGGAAAAAATAGGCTTCTTTTCTTTAGACATATGGGTCTCCTTTATCGTTTTTTAGTATTCATTATGTATATTTACCAGCGGATTATGCGCAATCATTTTATTTTTTTCTTTTTCAAAATTTTTGTTTACATTTTGAAAATAAAGGAGTATTATAATCCACAGTTTCAATTTTCTAAATCGCTGAAACCGCATGGTGCGGGGGACCCGTTCTTATGGATTAGTACTTAATCCAATGGGGTGAATCCTTGAAAAAGGTAGGGCTACTCATAGGCCCGAATCCGACAGCTAACCTCGTAAGCGTTATATTGAGAAGGAAGGTGGAGCTTGTGCGACAAAAAATATAATGTCTACAAGTCTATTTCGTTATGGCTTGTAGACATTTTTGTTTTCTGAAGAAATTGTTTATCCGCTGTAACTAGCAGAATCGTTCGTACAAAATTATTGGAGAGTGGACAGCATTGGTTTCATCTATTAAAAGGTTTTTAATTGGAAGACCGTTAAAATCAACTGAGTTAGGAGAGCAAAAGCTTAATAAAACGAAGGCGTTAGCCATTTTATCTTCTGACGCATTGTCATCGGTTGCATACGGACCAGAGCAAATTTTAATTGCTTTAGCAGGTCTTGGAGCGATTGCTTATTGGTATTCAATTCCAATCGCTGTTGGGGTATTAGTGTTATTGACAGCCCTTATTTTATCTTATCGTCAAATTATTTTTGCTTATCCTCATGGCGGAGGCGCGTATGTTGTATCAAAAGAAAATTTAGGGATGAATCCAGGGTTAATAGCTGGAGGATCTTTATTAGTCGATTATATTTTAACTGTTGCAGTAAGTGTGTCCGCAGGTACAGATGCGCTCACATCAGCTTTTCCAAGTTTACATGCACATAATGTAATCATTGCGATTATATTTGTTATATTGATTACTATTTTAAATTTAAGAGGGGTAACGGAATCAGCTTCCGTTTTAGCATATCCGGTTTATTTATTCGTTCTAGCACTATTTATATTAATTGGGGTAGGGATATACAATATTTTAACTGGTCACGTTTCACCGACTTTACACACGCCGATTGGAACGCCGGTTGCGGGAATTAGTTTGTTCTTACTGCTACGAGCATTTGCATCGGGTAGTTCGGCTTTAACAGGTGTTGAGGCAATCTCTAACGCAATTCCAAACTTTAAGGATCCTGCACCTAACAATGCAGCGAAAACATTGCTTGCAATGGGTGCATTACTTGCCGTTTTATTTTCAGGAATTGTCTTTTTAGCTTATTATTACGGAATTAATCCAAGTAAGGAAGTAACAGTTGTTTCACAAATTGCTGAACAAACTTTTGGACGTAATTTCATGTACTATTTCATACAAGGTACAACTGCTTTAATATTAATTCTTGCTGCTAATACAGGTTATTCTGCATTTCCACTATTAGCAGTTAACCTTGCAAAAGACAAATTTATACCGAGAATGTTTACGATTAGAGGAGACCGCCTAGGTTACTCAAACGGTATTATTATACTTGGGATAGCTTCGATTATTTTAATTGTAGCTTTCCAAGGGCAAACAGAACATTTAATCCCGTTATATGCAGTAGGAGTATTTATTCCATTTACACTTTCTCAAACGGGTATGGTATTAAAATGGCTTCGTGAAAAACCTGAAGGATGGGCTTTGAGATTAACGGTTAATTTAATTGGTGCAGTTATTAGTTTTATCGTAATGAGCATGTTCTTTTTAACTAAATTTGCACAAGTTTGGTCAATCCTTATTTTCTTACCTGCCATCATCTTCTTGTTCCATAGAATTAAGAAGCATTACGATGCAGTGGGCGATCAATTGAGTTTAAAAACTTGTGAACCACTTGTTCCAATTGAGGGAAATGTAATTGTCGTTCCTGTAGCGGGCATGACTCATGTGGTGGAAAATTCATTGAACTATGCGAAGGCTCTTTCTGCAGATCAAGTTATCGCTGTATATGTTGCTTTTGACAGAGAAGAGGAAAAGAAATTTGAAGAGAAATGGAAGAAGTGGCAACCTGAAGTAAGACTTGTTACCTTACATTCTCACTATAGAAGTATTATTCAACCGCTAACAAAGTTTATTGATACAGTGCAATATAAAGCGAGTGAATCAAATTACCGAGTTACTGTCGTTATACCACAGTTCATTCCGAAAAAAGGTTGGCATAACATTCTTCATAATCAGTCTAGTTTACTCATTCGTGCGTATTTACTCTATAAAAGAAATGTTGTTATTACAACAGTTCCATATCATTTGAAAAAGTAAGAAGATTTTTTAAGGATAGCTTTACGAAAGTGAAGCTATCCTTTTTGTGTATACGTTATGCATAATTGCATATGAACCTAAAAGATATATTGATATAATTTTTATATCTATGATTAAGTAGGAGTTTTTGTTGTGATATATGGATATTTCAATTGAAAAAGTGAAGTGGATTATATTTTGAAATAAGGACAGGAAAGCTTGAAAATAAAGGGAATGAAAATGCTTCTTTACGATAGATAAATAGCTGTGTTTAAATGACCTTACAGTACAAAACTTACATGAAAACAAAACGAAATTTCATATTTGCGTACGTTATTTAGCTTAAAATGAATAATATTTTTATGTAATATATTCACTGTGTGAATGTGGAAATGGCTATGAAATAGAAATTTTATACAATATTATTCATACTAATCACATATGAAATGTTTTAGAACGATAAGTGAGTACTGTAGCAATAAAAGTTGGGAGAGATGGTTCGTATATGAATCACGGTAAGAACGTTCTCTATTTTAACCATCTCAAATTACGTGCAAGAAAATAGAATAATAAAATGCGATAGTAATAGTTGCTAATACATAGGAGGAGTTAAAGTGAAAAAGACTTTAATTACAGGGTTATTGGTTACAGCAGTATCTACGAGTTGTTTTATTCCTGTAAGCGCTTACGCTAAGGAGGGGCAAACAGAAGTGAAAACAGTATATGCACAAAATGTAATTGCTCCAAATACATTATCCAATTCAATTAGGATGTTAGGATCACAGTCACCACTTATACAAGCATACGGATTAGTTATTTTACAACAGCCAGACATTAAGGTAAATGCTATGAGTAGCTTAACAAATCATCAAAAGTTTGCAAAGGCAAATGTACGAGAGTGGATTGATGAATATAATCCGAAGCTAATCGACTTAAATCAAGAGATGATGAGATATAGTACTAGATTTAATAGTTATTATAGTAAGCTCTATGAACTAGCAGGAAACGTAAATGAAGATGAACAAGCAAAAGCAGATTTTACAAATGCATATGGAAAATTACAATTGCAAGTACAAAGCATCCAAGAGAGTATGGAGCAAGACTTATTAGAATTAAATCGATTTAAAACGGTATTAGACAAAGATAGTAGCAACTTATCACTTAAAGCTGATGAAGCAATAAAAACACTACAAGGATCAAGTGGAGATATTGTGAAGTTAAGAGAAGATATTAAAAGAATTCAAGGGGAAATTCAAGCGGAATTAACGACTATTTTGAATAGACCTCAAGAAATTATTAAAGGTTCTATTAATATCGGTAAACAAGTATTTACAATTACAAATCAAACTGCGCAAACGAAAACAATTGATTTCGTTTCTATCGGTACTTTAAGTAATGAAATTGTAAATGCTGCAGATAGCCAAACGAGAGAAGCGGCTCTTCGCATTCAGCAAAAGCAAAAAGAGCTATTACCACTTATTCAAAAGTTATCACAAACTGAAGCAGAGGCAACACAAATTACATTCGTTGAAGATCAAGTAAGTAGCTTTACAGAACTAATCGATCGTCAAATTACAACTCTAGAAACGTTATTAACGGATTGGAAAGTTTTAAACAATAATATGATCCAAATTCAAAAGAATGTTGAAGAAGGCACATATACAGACAGTAGTTTACTTCAAAAACATTTCAACCAAATTAAAAAAGTAAGTGATGAAATGAATAAACAAACGAATCAATTTGAAGATTACGTTACAAACGTTGAAGTACATTAAGCAGAAAAATAATTAGCGATATAGGGAGAGAAGAAAAATGACAAAAAAACCTTATAAAGTAATGGCTCTATCAGCACTTATGGCAGTATTTGCAGCAGGGAACATTATGCCGGCGCATACGTATGCAGCTGAAAGTACAGTGAAACAAGCTCCAATTCATGCGGTAGCAAAAGCTTATAATGACTATGAAGAATATTCATTAGGACCAGAAGGCTTAAAAGATGCAATGGAAAGAACGGGTTCAAACGCTTTAGTAATGGATCTGTACGCTTTAACAATTATTAAACAAGGGAATGTTAACTTTGGTAATGTATCGTCTGTTGATGCGGCTTTAAAAGGGAAAGTAATTCAGCACCAAGATACAGCTAGAGGAAATGCGAAGCAATGGTTAGATGTATTAAAGCCACAGCTTATTTCAACGAATCAAAATATCATTAACTACAATACGAAATTCCAAAACTATTATGATACTTTAGTCGCTGCGGTAGATGCGAAGGATAAAGCGACTCTTACGAAAGGGTTAACTAGATTATCAAGTAGTATTAATGAAAATAAAGCGCAAGTAGATCAGTTAGTAGAAGACTTAAAAAAATTCCGAAACAAAATGACGTCCGATACGCAAAACTTCAAAGGTGATGCAAATCAAATTACATCTATTTTAGCTAGTCAAGATGCTGGAATTCCGCTTCTGCAAAATCAAATTACAACGTACAATGAAGCAATTAGTAAATATAATGCAATTATTATCGGTTCATCTGTTGCAACAGCACTAGGCCCAATTGCAATTATCGGTGGTGCAGTAGTTATTGCTACAGGTGCAGGAACGCCGCTAGGAGTCGCATTAATTGCAGGTGGTGCAGCAGCTGTAGGTGGTGGTACAGCTGGAATCGTATTAGCGAAGAAAGAGCTTGATAATGCACAAGCTGAAATTCAAAAAATAACAGGACAAGTTACAACTGCTCAATTAGAAGTAGCTGGGTTAACGAACATTAAAACACAAACGGAGTATTTAACAAATACAATTGATACTGCAATTACAGCGTTGCAAAACATTTCAAACCAATGGTATACAATGGGATCAAAATACAATTCTTTACTTCAAAATGTAGATTCAATTAGTCCGAATGACCTTGTTTTCATTAAAGAAGATTTAAACATTGCGAAAGATAGCTGGAAAAACATTAAAGACTATGCAGAAAAGATTTATGCTGAAGATATTAAAGTAGTAGATACGAAAAAATCTTAATCAAATACGAAGCGTTAGAGCGTTACGTATTGATGAAGGGTTTGAAGCTCCTGTTCAGTTGTGAGCAGGAGCTTTTTATCCCCTTATAAAGAAAATAGGTGAAAAGAATGCAGAAAAGATTTTATAAAAAATGTCTTTTAACGTTAATGATTGCTGGGGTGGCAACGAGTAACGCATTCCCTTTACATCCTTTTGCAGCAGAACCAAATGCAAAGGTGCTACAAGAAAATGCGAAAAACTATTCTCTCGGACCAGCTGGATTCCAAGATGTTATGGCGCAAACGACATCGAGCATATTTGCAATGGATTCATATGCAAAATTAATTCAAAATCAGCAAGAGACTGATTTGAGTAAAATAAGTTCCATTAATAGTGAGTTTAAAGGAAATATGATTCAGCACCAAAGAGATGCAAAAATTAACGCGGCGTATTGGTTAAATTATATGAAGCCTCAAATTATGAAAACAGATCAAAATGTTATTAATTACAATAATACTTTTCAAGCGTATTATAATAGCATGCTAATAGCGATTGATCAAAAGGATAGCGTAAAGTTAAAAGCGGATTTAGAAAAGTTGTATGCGGATATTGTAAAGAATCAAAATGAGGTAGATGTATTATTAAGGGATTTGAAAGCTTTTCGCGATAGAATGGCGAAAGACACAAATAGTTTTAAAGAGGATACAAATCAATTAACAGCGATATTAGCAAGTACGAATGCTGGTATCCCAGCTCTAGAGCAACAAATCAATACATATAACGATTCAATCAAAAAGAGTAATGATATGGTCATTGCTGGTGGCGTACTTTGCGTAGCACTAATTACATGTCTTGCAGGTGGACCGATGATTGCGATTGCGAAAAAAGATATCGCAAATGCAGAAAGAGAAATAGCCAATTTAAAGGATAGAATTTCTGGCGCACAAGCAGAAGTCGCAATTTTGACAGATGTAAAAAATAAAACAACAAACATGACTGAAACAATTGATGCAGCAATTACAGCACTGCAAAATATATCAAATCAATGGTATACAGTAGGGGCAAAATATAATAATTTACTGCAAAATGTTAAAGAAATCAGCCCTGAAGAATTTACCTTCATAAAAGAAGACTTATATACAGCAAAAGATAGCTGGAAAGACGTAAAAGATTATACAGAAAAATTACATGAAGGTGTGGCGAAGTAAACAGTGGACTAGTTCCGCTGTTTATTTTTTATCCTGTTTTTTGTGAGAGTTGGACTTGTAATTTGATATTTAAATTTGTCATGTTTTTTATTCATATAGTTTTAGGGTAATGTTTAATCAAATCGATACTAATATCCTAGATAAACTTCTGATCAAGCTTTTTATATGTAATGTTTTAATGAAAAAAGTTATACTGTAAGCAAAACTAAAAATTGGAAAGGAAATACTAGAACATGGAAAATTATTTGTTATTTATCCTTACAGCACTGTTAATCATAATAATGCCTGGTCCTGGTTTTGCACTAGTTACAAAAAACACTATCTCGCATGGTAAAAATGGTGGGATAAAGACTGTTTTAGGAACGATATCTGGAATGATGATTCATACAATAATGGCCACGCTAGGACTCTCTGCCATCCTAATGAAATTTGCTATGTTATTTACATTTATAAAATATGCTGGGGCTTTTTATTTAATTTACTTAGCTGTAAAGTCAATTAAAAGTGCCTTATATAAAAAAGAAGCTATGTCAGGTTCAGTAGAAATGGACTCTAAGGATATTGGAGCAATTAAAAGCTTTAGACAAGGATTTACTACGGCAATTTTAAACCCAAAAACTGCTGTGTTTTTCTTTAGTTTTTTACCCCAATTTATTGTGAGTAATCAAAATCATTTCCTTCAATTTCTTTTATTAGGAGTCACATTTACGACTTTGACAGCAATATGGTATTTACTTTATATCTCACTCATACGTCAATTAAGAACTTTTCTAAGAAAAGAAAGAGTGAACCGTACAATAGAGGGTATTACGGGCGCAGTATTATTAGTATTTGGAGTGAGGTTGTTTTTCCAAAAATAAATAAGTAAATAAGAGAAATAATCAATAGTGGTTATTTCTCTTATTTACTTATTCTAAAACTACCATTTTACAATTGATTTCATACCTTCATACAAATTTTACACACGTATCTAATTTGAACTTAAAAAATAAGTTCCTCAATAACCTGACCGGTTTGCTTTATAAGAAAAAATCTTACATTATGAGGGTCGGGCTGATAATCGGTAGGGGGATGGACAAAAAACCATTGATTAAAGTGTCATTGCATACATTAAGTGAAGTAGCAGTATAGGCGGATAAAATTCGGTAGTCGAAATTTCTTGCATAAAGCTGTATAATGCTTGTAACGAAAAGGAAATACAGGAAAGGATATGTAACGAGTTGCTATGGATAAAGATAAACAACAATTAAGCGTTGAAGTTGCAAGGTTATATTATCAGTCAGATTATAGTCAGCAAGAAATTGCTAACAAATTAAATATTTCAAGGCCGACTATCTCTAGACTATTAAAGTACGCGAAAGAAAAAGGATTTGTTCAAATTAGTATAGCCGATCCATTTGCTGATTTAGATAACGTTGGGAATTTACTAAAAGAAAAGTACAACTTGTTAGAGGCACATGTCGTATTTTCTCCAGTGCCAGAATATGCAACGATTACAGAGTATATTAGTAAATATGCAGCTGAGTATATGGGAAAGACGGTTAAAAATGGTGATATCGTTGGTGTAAGCTGGGGAATGACGATGTATGAAATCGCTAGAAAAATTGTACCACAACATGTAAAAGGTGTAGAAGTTGTTCAGTTAAAAGGTGGTATTAGTCATTCAAGTGTAAATACATATGCGAATGAGACTATTGCTTTATTTGCAGATGCTTTTCAAACGACGCCAAGAAATCTACCCCTTCCAGTTATATTTGATAATGCAGTGACAAAAGAATTAGTAGAGCAGGATCGACATATTCATCACATTATCGAAATGGGAAAACAAGCGAATATTGCTATTTTCACTGTAGGAACAGTGAGAGACGAAGCACTATTATTCCGATTAGGTTATTTCGATAAGGATGAAACGAGTTTACTCAAAAAACAATCGGTCGGTGACATTTGTTCACGATTCTTTGATGGGGACGGAAATATTAGTAGTGAAGAAATTAATCAGCGGACCATTGGAATTGAGCTAGAAGAACTGAAATTAAAGAAACGCTCTATTTTAGTTGCTGGTGGTAATAGAAAAATAAAAGCAATTGATGGTGCGTTACGTGGCGGGTATGCAAATGTATTAATTATAGATCAGCATACAGCGAAGGAATTGTTACATTATCAAAAAGATTAGAAATAAAAGGCTTTCTCAAGATTTTAATTTTGAGAAAGCCTTTTATTTTACTATGTATGAATTATGGGAGTGTTTTTGAATACAAATTGCCTTTTTAAAAATAATTATGGATATTGAGATACATACTACCATTGTTAATATAAAAGTTTTCATTTTATATATGAAGTGTTTCTTAGTTAGAATGCGCTTTATTTACTACAAGAGATTCCTTCTAAAAAAGTATGAACAAAATTTCAAAAGTATATTTACATTTGTTCAACTAAGAGTTAGAATGAAGTTGTTAAAAGATATGAGGAGTGAAGATAATGAATATTGCAAAGTTAATTGACCATACAATTTTAAAAGCTAATACTACAAAAGAAGATGTTATGAAAGTAATCGAAGAAGCAAAGGAATATAAATTCGCTTCTGTTTGTATTAATCCTACATGGGTAAAGCTAGCTGCTGAAGAATTAGCTGGACATGGTGTAGATGTTTGTACTGTAATCGGTTTCCCATTAGGAGCAAGCACGACTGAAACAAAAGCTTTCGAAACAAAAGATGCTATCGCAAAAGGTGCAACTGAAGTTGACATGGTAATCAACGTAGGCGCTTTAAAAGACGGTGACAATGAGTTCGTTGAAAAAGATATTTATGAAGTAGTACAAGCAGCAAAAGGAAAAGCTCTTGTAAAAGTAATCATTGAAACTTGCCTATTAACAGATGAAGAGAAAGTACGCGCTTGTGAATTATCAGTAAAAGCTGGTGCTGACTTCGTAAAAACTTCAACTGGATTCTCAACTGGCGGAGCAACTGCTGAAGATATCGCATTAATGCGTAAAACAGTAGGACCAAACGTTGGTGTAAAAGCATCTGGTGGCGTTCGTACACGTGAAGATGCAGACAAAATGGTAGCTGCTGGAGCTTCTCGCGTTGGAGCAAGTGCTAGTGTTGCAATCGTATTAAATGATGCAAAAGGTGCTACAGATAACTACTAATCATTAATGAAGTCAAAAGCAATAGATACACAAAATAAAGTGTATCTATTGCTCTAACAATTGAAAAGAATGTAAGCGGATACGAATGGGAGGAGACGGCTTATGAAATACTTAATTGGTATTTTTGGCCTCGTATTGATTTTAGGTATCGCTTGGCTTGCTAGTAATAATAGAAAGAAAGTCAAATATCGCCCAATCATAACGATGGTTATATTACAATTCATTTTGGGGTTTTTATTATTAAATACAAGTGTAGGGAATGTATTAATTAGCGGAATAGCAGATGGTTTTGGAGAGCTATTAAAATATGCCGCTGACGGTGTGAATTTTGTATTTGGTGGATTAGTAAATCAAAAAGAGTTTTCGTTCTTTTTAAGTGTATTAATGCCGATCGTATTTATATCAGCTTTAATAGGTATTTTGCAACATATTAAAGTATTACCTATTATTGTGAAATCTATCGGTCTAGCATTAAGTAAAGTAAATGGAATGGGGAAATTAGAATCATATAACGCTGTTGCTTCTGCAATTTTAGGACAATCTGAAGTGTTTATTTCAGTTAAGAAACAATTAGGCTTATTGCCAGAGAAAAGAATGTATACATTATGTGCATCTGCAATGTCTACCGTTTCAATGTCTATCGTTGGATCGTATATGGTGTTATTAAAACCACAATATGTTGTAACCGCTTTAGTGCTTAACTTATTCGGTGGTTTTATTATCGCTTCTATCATTAATCCGTATGAAGTTACTGAAGAAGAAGATATGTTAGAAGTACAAGAAGAAGAGAAAAAGACTTTCTTTGAAGTATTAGGAGAATATATTATAGACGGATTTAAAGTTGCGATTACAGTAGCAGCTATGTTAGTCGGTTTCGTTGCACTTATCGCATTCATTAATGCAGTATTTAAAGGTGTAATCGGTATTTCATTCCAAGAAATTCTTGGTTATGTATTTGCACCATTTGCATTTATTATGGGTGTACCTTGGCATGAAGCAGTTAATGCCGGAAATATTATGGCAACAAAATTAGTATCAAATGAATTTGTCGCTATGACAGATTTAGCACAAGGCAACTTTAATTTCTCAGATAGAACGACAGCGATTATATCTGTATTCTTAGTTTCATTTGCAAACTTCTCTTCAATTGGAATTATTGCAGGGGCAGTTAAGAGCTTAAATGAAAAGCAAGGGAATGTAGTCGCAAGATTTGGTTTGAAATTACTTTTCGGTGCAACATTAGTAAGTTTCTTATCAGCAACAATCGTTGGCTTATTATTTTAATAGATTCATATCATATAAAAAGGAATGGTGATTGTAATGAGAATGGTAGATATTATTGCAAAAAAACGTGATGGCAAAGAATTAACGACTGAAGAAATCAAATTCTTTATTAATGGATATACAGACGGAAGTATTCCTGATTATCAAGTGAGTGCACTTGCAATGGCAATCTTCTTTAAAGATATGACAGATCGTGAACGTGCAGATTTAACGATGGCAATGGTGGAGTCTGGAGAAACAATCGACTTATCAGCAATTGAAGGAATTAAAGTAGACAAACATTCAACTGGCGGTGTTGGTGATACAACAACATTAGTATTAGGACCATTAGTAGCTGCTTTAGATGTACCGGTAGCAAAAATGTCTGGTCGTGGTTTAGGACATACGGGCGGAACAATTGATAAATTAGAAGCGGTAGAAGGATTCCACGTTGAAATTACGAAAGAGCAGTTCATTGATATTGTAAACCGTGACAAAGTTGCTGTTATTGGACAAACAGGAAACTTAACACCTGCAGATAAAAAAATCTATGCACTTCGTGATGTAACAGGAACAGTAAACTCGATTCCTTTAATCGCAAGTTCAATTATGAGTAAAAAAATAGCAGCTGGTGCTGATGCGATCGTACTTGATGTAAAAACAGGTGCTGGCGCATTTATGAAAACAGAAGAAGATGCAAAAGAATTAGCACATGCAATGGTACGTATCGGAAATAACGTAGGACGTCAAACGATGGCTGTTATTTCAGATATGTCACAACCTCTTGGCTTTGCGATTGGTAACGCTCTAGAAGTGAAAGAAGCGATTGATACTTTAAAAGGTGAAGGTCCAGAAGATTTAACAGAATTAGTACTCGTATTAGGTAGCCAAATGGTTGTACTTGCGAAAAAAGCAAGTACATTAGAAGAAGCTCGTGAAATGTTAATTGAAGTTATGAAAAATGGAAAAGCAACTGAGAAATTTAAAGAGTTCTTAAGCAACCAAGGCGGAGACAGCTCGATTGTAGACAATCCAGAAAAAATGCCACAAGCTAAGTATGTAATTGATGTACCTGCAAAAACTTCAGGTGTTATTTCTAACATTGTTGCAGATGAAATCGGTATCGCTGCTATGTTACTTGGTGCTGGTCGTGCAACAAAAGAAGATGAAATCGATTTAGCGGTAGGATTAATGTTACGTAAAAAAGTGGGCGATGCAGTAAAAGAAGGCGAGCCGTTCGTAACGATTTATGCAAATCGCGAAAATGTAGAAGATGTAAAAGCTAAAATTTATGAAAACATTTCTATCGCTGAAACAGCAGTGGCTCCTAAATTAGTTCATACAGTTATTACTGATTAATCATCATTACATTTACTTTGAGGAGGAAATAATATGGATAAGAAAAAATATATCGAAGAAGCAAATAAGATGTTAGCAAAAGCATATATTCCGTATTCGAAATTTCCTGTTGGTGCAGCATTAGTTACGAAAGAAGGTAAAATCTATACTGGTTGTAATATAGAAAATGCTTCTTACGGTTTATGTAACTGTGCAGAAAGAACAGCGATCTTTAAAGCAGTATCAGAAGGGGAGCGCGATTTTAGTTACTTAGTTATTACAGGCGAAACGGACGGACCAATTTCACCATGTGGTGCTTGTAGACAAGTAATTGCTGAGTTCTGTGAACCGACAATGCCTGTATTACTAACGAATGTAAAAGGTGATGAAAAAGAAGTAACTGTTGAGCAATTACTTCCAGGTGCTTTCTCAATAGAAGATTTAAAATAAGTTGAAAAGCCATTCCGCAATTATTAATTGTGGAATGGCTTTTTTATTTTCAAAAATTGAATGTAATATTTTGTTCATATTCCATTCATAAACTTTGCGTAAAATGATTGCAGTGAATATAGAAAGTTTACAGCAGGAGGAATAAAATGAAGAGATTATATAATGCAGCATTCATTTACTTAATTATCGGTTTATTATCAGGAGTATTTGCAAGAGAGTATACGAAAGCACAAGGAATTAAAGGATCCACAATGTTGCAATTGGTGCATACACATGTATTAGTGCTCGGTTTCGTATTCTTTTTAATTGCTTTAGCTTTATGTAAAGTGTTTCATGTACAAGAAACAAAGAGCTTTCGTGCATGGTTTGTTGTTTATAATGTAGGATTAATTTTTACTATTGCTACAATGCTATGGAGAGGTCTACTACAAGTAAATGGAACTGACTTTAACGGTTTAAGCCATATGGCTGGATTAGGTCATGTTATTATAAGTATCGGGTTCGTTTGGTTTATGATTTTGCTCAAAAAGTCATTTAAATAGATAGGAGTGGAGAATATGATAGCACTTTTATCAAGTATTATAGCGGTTTGTATGGCTGTTGGAGTAATGTTTCTTCGCTTTAAAGCAGCGAAAAAACCGGTAACGAAAAAGAAAATTATATTACCGCCAATTTTTATGAGTACCGGCGCAATGATGTACTTCTTGCCGGAGTTTCGATTAACATCGTTAGAAATAGTAGAGGCGATTAGTATAGGACTTATTTTCTCTATATTTCTTATTAAAACAACTAAGTTTGAAATAAGAAGCGAACATATATATATGAAACCGTCAAAAGCATTCATATTTATTTTAGTCGGGTTATTGGCTGTACGAGTAGCGTTAAAATCATATTTAAGTCAATCAATTGATTTAGCAGAGTTAAGCGGAATGTTTTTCTTGCTCGCATTTGCGATGATTGTATCGTGGAGAATTGCGATGTATCGTTTATATGTTAAATTAGAAAAAACAATAAAAAGAGCTGGAATTTCTAAATAGGAATTCCGGCTCTTTTTATGTTTTATACGATTGTTTGTTTAGCTTTGATTTCATTTGCTTAATTTTAAACGTATTTGAGCATCTTGTAATGCGGCTGGTGTAACGTTAAGACCATGTTGATCAACAATTTTTGTGTTTAATAAAATGGAATCTAAGCTTCCACGAAATGTTTTTGTATAGTTTTGACGCAATATTTGTTGTTCTTGTTTTTCATCAACTGTTAATCCAGATGCTTTTTCTTTTTTTGATAATTCGTTAATACGGAATAAAATGTTTTTCATTTCTTTCACCTCTAATTTTAAATTAAATTAGTTACTTACTAATTTATAGTTATTTTAACTTTTTTATATGAATATGTCAAGAAGGGTAAAAGAAAAGTAGACACCCGTATTACAGTAAGTGGGTGTCTACAAGGAAAATATAAAGCTTAGCTTAATTCATGTAAGTGACTAACAAGTTTTGATGTTTTAGAGAAGAACGGTGAATGATCAGCTTCTAAAGTAATAACCTTCGCGCAAGGAGTTTCTGTATTCATTCGGCGCTGAAAATCAATTGGAATCGCTCTATCTAGAGTTGTTTCAATATAAATGCGATCTATAGTTCCGAAGTTTTCTTCAGAAATTTTTAGCTCTTGTTGAAACGGTCCTAGTGGCTGAGGACGCATTTGTTTGAAAGAAGATTCTTTAATAGCTGCATTTTTTGTAGCATTTGAAAATGTTTGTTCAGTCAACTCTGGTATAAGTTCTGCAGTCATGTCATTCTCATTAATTGAGAATTGTGGACCAGCTTCACCATCTAATTTACTACCAAGACTTTCTCCGTTTTGTGGTAAGAATGCGCAAAGATATACTAATTTATCGATTTTATTTGGTATAAGTTCAGCTGTTTGCGTGATTACAATTCCACCCATACTATGTCCAACAAGAATAACTTTTTCATTTTGTTGATTTATAGTAGCTGTTACTGCATTAACATAAGAATCTAGCGTTATATTTTGTGATGGAGTCATATCTTTTCCACTTCCAGGTAAGTCTAGTGTAACAACTGTATGTCCGAAAGCCTTTAGTTGAGGTTTTACTAATTCCCATGCCCATTCACCTTGCCATGCTCCATGTATTAAAATGTAAGTACTCATTTAATCAACACTCCTCTAATGTTTATATGCTTTATTTTTTCGTAATATTGATGGTGTATAATTAGTGTATCTGAAGTGGTTTGATAAATATAATGAAGGATATTTATAGATGATATAAATATCTTTTATATAAGGAGAACAGAATGAACGTTTTTGATTTTAAAGTTTTTAAAAATGTGGCTCGGTTGAACAGCATTAGTTTAGCAGCGAAAGAATTACATATGACACAGCCCGCTATAACTCATATCATAAACAAATTAGAGAAACGATATGCTTTAACTTTATTTGATCGCTCTAGACAAGGAACGATGTTAACTGAAAATGGAAAGGAATTTTTAGTTTGTGTAGATCGACTTCTAATGGAGTATGAAAACCTTGAAGAAACAGTTTTACAATTAAAAAATAGAAGCTTGTATAAGATTGTACTAGCTACGTATCCTTCCGTTACTGTATATTGTTTGGCGGAGTGTATCCAACTAGGTAATATTGATCAAAGTCAGTACGTGCTTGCAGTTCGAGAAGGAAGCTATCAAGAAGTATTAGATTGGCTGTCTTCTGGAAGTGCTGATTTTTCTATTTCTATAAAAGAAAATTTAATACCAGGATTTCATTATGAAGTTATTGGTGAAGATCCTTATGTTATGGTTTCTTCAAAGACTATTCCACCTAACCTTACTATTAAAGAGTTGAAAAATTATCCTTTTATTATGCCGCTTTCTGGTTGTAAAGAAGTACTTGAACCATATTTGATGAAAAATGAAATAACAGTTAATAAAGTGATGGAGTCAGAGTCAATTAGCTCGGCATTAGCACTTACTTTACAAGTTAACGGTATAACAATCGTTCCGTTATCAGGACTGCATAAACAAATCATTCATGACTTTATCGTGCAACCGATAGAAATTAAAATTCCACGACAACTTATTATGCAATGGTCACCTAAAAAAGAGAATGATCCGCTGTTCTTAGAATTTGTTAAGAATTTACTAAATCAACTACAACAAAAGAAAAAATGATACAAAAGGTAAGCTCATTTCACTGAAGCTTACCTTTTGTATATATTACCAATAAAGAGTAGTATCATAAAGTCCGATGAATATCAGAAGAACACCGGTTATAAGCTGAATAATTTTCCCTATTTTTCGGCTCTTTTTCAATAATGCTCCGTTTAATCCGAGGTAGAAGATGATGAACATAAGGACAACGATTGGTAGAGCAGTTCCTATTGAAAAGAATGTCGGAAACAAGTACCCATAATTAGATGATAAAGATAAAGGGATTAACGTTCCGAAAAATAGAACGAACATAGTTGGACATAAAGCTAACGAAAAGAAAAATCCAAGTAAAAATGAGCTGACTTCACTTTGTTTTCGTATAAATTTGATCGAGAAGAAATTTCTGCTCTTTATAATACCTGCCAACATTAACCCCATTAAAATTAATAAAGGTCCAATTATTTTTCGTAACCACGGGAAGTACAAAGTTAATATTTGCTGAAACTCTTTTCCTAAGAACCATACGAATAGTCCAAGCGTTGTAAAAGCTATTATTTTTCCTGAAATGAATAACAATATATGTTTCCATGCATGTCCCTTTTGTAAAGATTGATTGCCATAAAGTGTAATAGCGCTTATGTTTCCTGTTAATTGGCAAGGAGCAAGGGTACCTACTACGCCAAATAAAAATGCAAATAAAAGAGGTACTGATTTCGTAGCATTCGCGACATCCATTAAAGGAGACATGAGTTGGTAGCTCCATTCACTAATTGTTGAAAACACGTTATATTCACCTTTCTAATTAAATTGGAATGCTCCCTCTTTCGTAATCTGCTTCCACATTTTACCCTCATCTGTAGAAATGAACACATTTGCTTTCATTGTAGCAAATACTATTTCAGCTGAATTTTGAGGGTTTTGTGATATGTACATAATTGTATCTTTAGAATCTAAAGATGGAGTTTGTAGGTTTGTTTCTTCATTTGTAGCAATTGATTTCTTCGTTATCATTTGCTTATTGATAGGGGCGTAAAAAACATCTTCATTACTTAATGTAACTGCTGTCGATTCAAGTGATGTAGACAATAGTTCAAATGTATTTCCGTAATCTGTAGATAAGTAAACACCATCTTTAGCACTTACCGCGACTACACTAGATTGATCAGGGTGTACGGAAAAGGAATGAATTGTACTTGAAAGACCTTTTAACTTACTATTTTTCCAATCTTGTCCGTTGTTCGTACTGAAATAAAAACCTTGTTGTAATTTAGAATTTGGACGCTCATTGTATAAATAAATTGCTTCCGTATTATATCCAACAGCAAGGTTGTGAAAATCAGATTCTCCATAAAACGCTAGCTTCTCGAGGGTATTACCGCCATCAGAACTTTTCATTAATCCTAAAGGATTTTTTAAATTTGCACCTGGTTCAGGATGGCCGCTGGCAAAGAATCCGTTCTTCGTTGCCTGAAACCCCATATAATCATGTAGCTCAGTCTTAGTTTCAAGCCATTTTCCATTTTGATAAACTTTTATCCCGCTATGAGTGGCGATAGAAACCCCAGGCATATTTCCTGCATAGCCAATTCCGTGAATGTGCTCGATTTTTCCAAATGTAGTTTCCTTATAGAAGTTTTGCGGAATTGTATTTGCTGTTTCTGTATGTTTTGGCTGAGATTGCACCGTGTCTTTCTTCACTGGTGCTGTTTCGGCGTTGCTAGAACATCCTGTAATGAACAATAAAGAAGTAATTGCTAGTCTTGTTGCTACATAATGTTTCAAAGTAGTAGCTCCTTTCCTATATATGAGATTTTAAGTATATGGAATAAATGTCAAGAAATTGTGGAGTGGTATGCATAATTTCGATTGTAAGTGGCCCTAGTAATGAAAAATTTCCTTTCACTATGAGTACTATTAATTGACGAAAAATTATAACAATAATAGAATGAATTGTATTGGGTAATTAGATTTACCAGTATACATAGAACGCTAGGGGGAATATTATGAAATCAACATTTTTTGCTCAAAATAGAGAACGATTAGTAAACACATTACCAGATGAATCTATTACTATTTTATTTGCTGGACAAGCACCTCATATGTCAGCGGATGCACATTATAAATTTGTGCCGAATCGAAATTTTTACTATGTAACAGGAATCGAGGAACCAAATGTTATTTTCATGTTGAAGAAGTTTGGAAATAGTGTTGAAGAAACACTGTTCATTGAAAAATCGGATCCAGTCATGGAAAAATGGGTCGGTAAAACAGTTTCTAACAAAGAAGCAGAGAAAATTTCAGGTATAAAGAAAGTTGTATATTTAGATAGCTTTGAAAAGACAATTTCAAATATACTTTTTACAGAAAATGTGAAGCATCTATATTTAGATTTAGAGCGTCGTGAGTGGAATGGTACGGAGACCAAAACGCATGCTTTTGCTAAACATGTAAGAGAACAGTATCCACACGTTTTAATTGGTAATGTATATCCGAATATTTGTGAATTACGAGTGTTTAAAACAGAAGAAGAAGTTGAAATTATTAAAGAAGCAATTTCTGTAACGAAAGAGGGCATTTACAACGTACTTAAGCATGCAAAAGCTGACATGATGGAGTATGAATTAGAAGCTCAGTTTGATTTCACACTGAAATCATCTGGCATTAAGCATCATGCATTCAATACAATTTTGGCAAGTGGAAAAAATGCTACAGTTCTTCATTATGAAGACAATGATGCACAAATTCAAAATGGTGATTTAGTACTGCTAGATTTAGGCGCTCAAAAAGACTACTATAACGCTGATATTAGTTATACATTCCCGGCAAATGGAACATTCTCTAGTCGCCAAAAACAAATGTATAATATTGTATTAAAAGCATTGAAAGAAACAACGGAACTCATTAAGCCAGGAGTAAAGTTTGCTGCATTAAATGAGCATACAAAAAAGGTACTAGCAGAAGAGTGTAAAGAAATTGGCTTAATTCAAGAAGACGAAGAGTTATCAAAATACTATTATCATGGTGTTAGCCATTTCCTTGGTTTAGATACGCATGATGTAGGAACATATAAAGATAGAGTGTTAGAAGAAGGTATGGTAATAACAATTGAACCTGGTCTTTATATTGAAGAAGAATCAATTGGAATTCGTATTGAAGATGATATTCTTGTAACGAAAGACGGACATGAAAACTTGTCAAAAGATATTATTAGAGAAGTGGAAGAGATTGAAGCGTTTATGAGAGAAAATAATGTGAATGTAAAAGAAGATGAAGTTGTTACGAAATAATGATCGGGAAAGACGCTCAAGTTTGAGCGTCTTTTTATTTTGTTCATTTTAAACCGCGATATTTCCTCGAAAAGCATCTTCAATTATATTCCAAATGTCAATGTATTATATGTTGATCATGCCCGGACGAAGGTGGGGGAGTATGATCTGGGAATGTCACGAATACGGCAACGATAATTACCACACTAATTGATAGTAATAACAAAAAACGCCGTTGAATAAAAGTAGAAAAAGTTTCTGATAAAAGTTGAATCATACATGACATAGTTATTGTTATCGTAAGTAAAAGACTAATAAACAGTATACTATGAGCTTGTTGAGCGTTTAACATTTCTGTAATCATTGCTCCCATCATACTTGCCATTAATCCAGAGAACATTCCTTCTAAAGCAGTAAATAGGTGAAACCGTAGACCGACTAAAAAACCGATACAACTACTAATTAAAATCGCAAGCAAAGTAGAATATAGTAATTCACCTTTAAAAAGAATACCTAAATAAAAACCGATACTTAAACCCGTACTCATACTAAAAGACATAATAAATACCATATACTCCATTAGGGTACCCTTGAGTTTAGATATATATGATGTAATAAGAATCGAGATACAACAAAGTGTTAAGGCGGTTAATGTGTAAGCGAACATTATGATACCTCCCTGTCCTATCATTCATTTCATCATATGTTCATATGGAGAGTACTTATGCTTATTTATATCTGCATATTATCTGCACAATTTCATAAATGTAAGCAAGAAGGCTTCTGATTTTTTGGGACGTCTTTTTAATTATGAGCATGTGAATGTAAGAGTTAAATGAAGAGTTTCTATTGTGAAGCCATAAAGAATAAGCGTATAATATTATAGGTCTCCCATTTGCGAGACAAACCGCGAATGATAAATAAGATTGTTGTTTTATCATCGCCTCTAAACAGATAGACAATGAAAGTAACACTGGAATACAGATAGGGAGTTATAAAATGAAATTAATTATTGCCGAGAAACCAGATCAAGGTTTGGCTCTTGTTTCACAATTTAAATATCGCCGGAAAGATGGATATTTAGAAGTAGAAGCGAATGAGTTATTTCCAAATGGAGCGTACTGTACATGGGCAATTGGTCATTTGACGCAGTTATGTAATCCAGAGCATTATCACGCAGAGTGGAAAAAATGGTCACTTAATACGTTACCGATGATTCCAGAGCGTTTTCAATTTGAAGTAACAAAGTCGAAGTATAAACAGTTTAACGTTGTGAAACAGCTGTTACATAATCCGGGGGTAACAGAAATTATTCATGCGGGCGATGCTGGGCGTGAAGGGGAATTAATCGTACGAAACATTATTAATCTTTGCAACGTGCAAAAGCCGATGAAGCGTCTTTGGATTTCATCTTTAACGAAGCAAGCTATTTACCAAGGGTTTAAAAACTTGCTTGATGAATCAGATACAATTAATACGTACTATGAGGCGTATACAAGGTCATGTGCGGATTGGGTCGTTGGTATGAATGCATCGCGTGTCTTTAGTATTTTGCTAAAGAAAAAAGGAATGAACGATGTATTTTCAGCTGGTCGTGTACAAACACCGACACTTGCATTAATTGTAAAGCGTGAAAAAGAAATAGAGAACTTTAAGTCAGAGCCATTTTGGGAAGTGTTTGCAACCTTTAATATAGAAGGAAAGAAGTATGAGGGGAAATGGGAGAAAGACAATGAATCTCGCTTACAAGACCCTGATATGGCAAATAAAATTGCAGCATTTTGCCAAGGGAAACCGGCCGTAGTAAAAGAAATGAAAACGGAGCGTAAAGAGTTTCAGCCGCCGTTTTTATTTAATTTATCAGCACTGCAAGCGACAGCTAATAAAGCTTTTAAATTTTCACCGAAAAAGACGCTTGATATAACACAAGCACTATATCAAAAAGGGATAGTTTCTTATCCGCGTTCGGATTCTAACTATGTTACACAAGGAGAAGCAGCGACGTTCCCTGATATTTTACAGAAGTTAAGTCAATTTGATGAATATAAAGGTTTATTACCAGCTCCAGTTGAATCGATTATGAATAATAAGCGTTATGTGAATGAAAAAAAAGTTACAGATCACTACGCTATTATTCCGACAGAGCAAGTTACAAATCCAAGTAAACTATCAGGTGATGAAAAGAAAATTTACGATATGATCGTAAGAAGACTGATTGCGGCGCATTATGAAGTAGCAATCTTTGACTACACAACGATTACAACTCTTGTAGACGAACGTGCTGAATTCATTTCAAAAGGAAAACAGCAAATTCAAGAAGGTTGGCGTAAAGTTATTTTCCAAGACGATAAAGATGACGAAACAATTCTTCCAATTGTCGCAGAAGGTGAACAAGGAAAAGTTGTAAAGGTGAAAGTGAAAGAAGGAAAAACACAGCCGCCGAAGCGT
Organism: Bacillus sp. IBL03825; assembly: GCF_024712505.1. Lineage (NCBI taxonomy): Bacteria > Bacillati > Bacillota > Bacilli > Caryophanales > Bacillaceae > Bacillus > Bacillus sp. IBL03825. Next base: position 1,846,213 of record NZ_JAMXKE010000001.1, read on the forward strand.
TATACAGAAGGACAACTTATTACGTTAATGAAAACGGCCGGTAAGTATTTAGAGAATGAAGAGCTGGAGAAAGTATTAAAGAAAACAGAAGGTTTAGGTACAGAGGCAACGCGTGCAGGTATTATTACGATGCTGAAAGACCGTAAATATATAGATGTGCAGAAGAACCAAGTGTATGCAACCGATAAAGGGAAAGTATTAATTACCGCAATAGGAGACAAAATATTAGCTTCACCAGAAATGACAGCGAAATGGGAGCAGCGCCTTGCGGAAATTGGTGAAGGCACAGCTTCACCAGCTACATTTATGGAACAAACGAAAAAGCTATCAGCTAAAATTATTGAAGATGCGGTAGAAATGTCGGAGAAATGGGATTTCACTGGATTACATGTTGAATCAATTGAACGAAAAGGATCGAAATTTACAACAGGTAAAAAGGTAGGTAGCTGTAAAAAATGTGATGGCGATGTGATTGATAAGTCAACGTTTTACGGTTGTTCTAACTACAATACGACGCAATGTGATTTTACCATCTCAAAGAAAATATTAAGCAAAACAATTTCGCAAAAAAATATGACAAAGCTCTTAAAAGGTGAAAAGACCGATTTAATTAAAGGCTTTAAAAAGGGCGAGAAAACATTTGATGCGAAGTTAGAGTGGAAAGATAATAAGATGAATTTTGTATTTGAGAATTAAGTGGTGTCAATAAATAAAAAAGTTCTTTCTTGAGTAAAAGCTTCTGTAACAGACTAGGTTTGAAAAAATATTTATAGAAAAGAAAAAGCATGACAAATTTATGTCATGCTTTTTCTACAATTAGTCAAGCTATATTTATCTGGAACATCTGGGTATGAAGGTGCATTGTATATGGTGGAAACAATTTTCCACCATATCAATTTAATATAGCTTGGTCCAATTGAAGTGTCCAAAAGGAAAAATTAATTAGACTGGGGAACAATTAACTAGGCTAGAGGAAAATCAGAAGGAAATAATTTTCCGTTAATTCTGTTAAAATTCTGATTTGAACATTAAATAAAATCTCATGAATGGAAGGCTTGATTTCAAAATAAATTATATGAATGGGAGTGTTGTAAATTAGGTAGAAGTATAAATATTAACAAAGAACATGTTTTGAATAAAGCTACGTATTTATTCTGGAAAAAGGGTTATGAAGCTACATCCATTTCATATCTTTTCAACATAGTGACCTAATACATAACAATTGAGATAATTATGATAAATACTGTCTTTAGCTGGTTATTTGTAAATTCTAGGAACTCTCTGACCCAAGTTACAAGCAACTTCATACGATATGGTTCCTAACATATTTGCCACTTCATCTAATGATATGAAATAATCCCCTTGACCTCCATAAACTACCACTTCATCACCAATATTTACATCCTTAATATCAGTAACATCAATCATACAAAAATCCATACATATTCTACCAAAAACAGGAGCTATTTGTCCGTGTATAAGGACATAAGCCGTTCCAGATAATCGCCTCGAATACCCATCTGCATAACCAATTGGAATAGTTGCAATAATTGCTTTATCTCTTTCAACGCTAGTTGCTCCATATGATACGCCATCTCCCTTCTCAAGTGTCTGGATATAGATGACTTTGGTTTTTAACTGCATTGCTTGTTTAAGATTAACTTTTGTTTTATTCACCTCTTTAGATGGATAAAGGCCATACATTGAAATACCAATACGAACCATATCGTAGGTCATATCTGGCATTTCTATTGTTGCAGCACTATTGGCAATATGAAATATGGGAATAGAAACTTTTTGTTTCTCCAATTCTTCCAATAACCTTCTCCATCGGTTCTTTTGCTTTTCTGCATACCGTATGTCGGCTTCATCTGCGGTAGCAAAATGCGAGTAGACTCCTTCTAGATAAAGGCCATCCATTTTTGACACGATATGGATAAAATCACTTGCTCCTTCTGCTTGAAGTCCCAATCGTCCCATTCCTGTATCGACTTTGACGTGAACCTTTGCCTGTTTTCCTAAGATTTGCCCAGAATTTGATAAAGCTTCTGCATGTTCCATATCAAAAATTGATTGTGTTAAATCCCAATAAACAACATGATTCGATGCTGATGGAGGTGTGTATCCAAGTATAAGTATAGGTGCCTGAATATCTGATTTTCGTAGTTTAATAGCTTCTTCTAAACTGGCCACCGCTAGATAATCCACTCCACTATTAATCGCTTTTTGGGAAACCTCGACAGCACCGTGCCCATAACCATTCGCTTTTACGGTGGCCATTATTATTGTTGAGTTAGGTATTATTTTTCGAAATTCACTAATATTATGTGAAATATTACTAAGGCTAATTTCAGTCCATATTGGTCTATACATCATTTCCCCCCACTTTAGGTGAATTTTCAATGATCGTTTCAAGTAGCTCATTAAACCGATTGCCCACTGATTGTGAACTTTTTAAGAGCAGACTTTTTTTCGTCTTCCTAGGGAATTAATTAACTTCCAACACATAAGGGAGACTATACAGGACGGCCGTCTGTAAGCTTAAAGGCGTTAAACACTATATTCATACCATTGCTAAAATTTTTACATACCTGCACTAATCCAAAAAGGTCCACACAATAAGTATTTTTACGGTCTTATGGTAGGGTGTGGAACCACTATGATAGATGGTAGCTAGAAAATATGATGGTGGGTCATCCCCCTTTAGATTAATTAAATTCAAATAAATTGTATAAGGAGTTATTCTATTAAATGGCCCAATTGTTAAATAACATGACCAGCATTTTTTAAACAAATTTATTATGTTTTAAAAGAATTTATTGTAAATTAAAATTCTTTTTTATCTCTGGACATTTTCATTTTCTCTTACATTTTGAAACTTTGAGTTTTGTTCTTCATCTTAAATATGTGTTAGAAAATAAATTTAGTAATAAAAGAGCTACTATTGCTAAAATAAAAATGTTAACGAGCCTATATCAAGGGTTGAAACCAGAAGTAGCGAAATACTTAGAAGAAAAAGTCTACTTTCATAATAAACAAATTTCTAATGTGGTAAATAAAATGTGATTATTTTAAAAGATACTGATTCATAAAAGAGTAGTAAAAAGCAAATCGAAGTTGCTGTTATCTTATTTAAAGTGGATGAAAATATATAAAGGAAGATTAGATATTTTAGGATTGCTTAGAGTTTATTTTTGGCTAGGAAACTTATATATTTATCATTACTATTTCGTGAGTCATAAGGTACATTTTACAATTTACAGGTGAAAAAATATTCCTTTATAGGTGAAGGTACTTTTTATGTCAGGTATTTTAATTTTAAAAAACTATGAAGCATAAAAATTCGGAAGAAAAAGTTCTTTACTTTGGGACAAGTGGTTTCAACAAATAAAAAAGTATGCCAATTAAACTGTACCCTATAGAGTAGACACTGAAAAAATCTATTTTATAGGGAACTTCTTTTATATAAAGGGAAAATAAGGAATTAGAAAATGGAAATAAGCAATTAAGAGCACAACCGAAAGTAGCTTACACTAATATTTGTGAAAATATGCAATAAAAATATCGTATGAATTAATAAAAATTTATTGTAAAACGATAAAAATTATATTAAAATCAAAAACATAATAAATAAGTGTGGTGCTTTTTATGGAAAAGGTAACAACTTTATTTTTTAATTAGAGGAGGTATAAATATGGACATTAACAATTTGATTATTGAAAATATGGATAATCCTCATGAGTTGGAGAGAATGTATAGAAAAGACCCGAAAGCTTTTAAAAAGTCATTCTCACAAGCATGGGATAAAAATCCTGATTCTCAGGTGCTAGCTGCTTGGTATGAAAGGTTGCATTTCAAGGAGACGGCAGATAAAGAAAAAATATCGCTGTTTCAAAAAGGTTTCTTATTCATGGGCATGTTAGCTATTCTAGCTGGGCTAAGCACTAGAATCATTTTCCACTTTGTCGAGCAGGAAGCAATTGCTCCAATTAACTTGGCTTTTGGTGTAATTCCCTTTATTGCTGCTTATTTTATTTACAATAATACTCCGAAAAAAAGTATTATTTATTTCCTTGCAGCGTTGTTCCTAATTGCCGGGTTGTATCTTAATATGTTGCCATTAAATTATAAAGACAGCAGTATCCTTGCGTATTTACATCTTCCTATATTGTTATGGGTCTTATTGGGACTTGCGTTTACGGGAAATGAATATTCAAAAGGCAGTACAAGATTAGCTTATATTAAATTTAATTTAGAATATTGTCTTCTCTACGCGAGCATGGCAGTGAGCGGAATGATACTAGCAGTATTCACCATGAAGTTATTTAGCTTTGTTGATTTGGATATAGGAGAATTCTATTTTAGTAATGTTGTATTATTTGGAGCTGCCGCTCTCGCTGTAGTGGCTGCATACTTAGTATCATTGAATCTTAAACTTGCTAAAAATATTACACTATACATATCTAAAATTTTTAGTCCTCTCGTCCTGATCACATTGTTTATTTATCTTATAACGGTAATTTGGGTCGCGAAAAATCCATTCTTGGATCGTGATTTCCTAATGGCCTTCAACGTAATACTCCTTGGTGTATTGGCTGTTACTATATTTTCTATCGTTGAGAGTGATTCAGACGAGAAAAAGAGCATTTCAGATTATATAAATTTTGCCTTAATTGTTCTGGCGCTTATTATTGACACTGTCGCATTATCAGCCATCGTATTCAGACTTTCTTCTTACGGGATTACACCTAATAGACTTGCTGTTTTAGGCGTAAACATACTGATTTGGGCAAATCTCATTTGGATTATGTTTTCCTATATGCGTTTTCTACAAAACAAATCAGGACCGACAGCTATTCAAGATGCTGTTACGAAGTATTTGCCAATCTACGGACTTTGGGCAGCTTTCGTAATATTTACTTTTCCTATAATTTTTAATTAGAAAGACATAGTAAATGTAACGACAAGCTAATTTTCTATCACGTATAAAATCCTTAGAGTCGATAATGATCGTTACTTCTATAAGTTCTCTAAAATAAAAAAACGTCCCAAAGTAGGACGTTTTTTTATTATGTATATTGCTTTTTTTTCTTAATAAGTAATAACACTTGTGACACACAAGCAAGTACTGGTAGTTCTATTAATGGTCCAATCACTAATGCAAGTGCAATAAGAGGTTCGTCTGGAAAAGCTGTTACAGCAATAGCGAGTGCAACAGGCGAGTTTCTTGCTAATGTTGTTAAGCTTAGACTAACTGTATCTTTATAAGATAAACGCATCATGCGTCCGATAAATTGTCCAAGTACAAAATTAATGATGAAGAACAATAGAACAGGAATGAGTAATAGTAAAACAACATTCATATTTTGTAGTAAATATTTACCTTGTGATGCAAACATCGCTACAATTGCTAAACTTAAAAATACAATTTGCGCAGAGCTGAAAAACGGAATGAGTTTATTCTCGAGTGTTTCAGTTTGTTTCATTTTATACATAATGAATTTTGTAGCGTGTGCAAGTACAAATGGTAAGACGATTACGATAACAATACTTTCTACTAAAACAGAAACCGCTACAGTCTTCATGACACCAGCAAATAAAAATAAATAAATGGGAAGGAGTAGTACTTGCAAAATTAAATTTACAGGCAAAATGGCAGTAGAAAGTGCTACATTTCCTTTCGCTATTTCAGTAAAGATTAAGTACCAGTCTGTACATGGAGTAACCATTAACATAATAAATCCAACCCAAAGTGCTGGATGGTCGGAAAGAAATAGTGCTCCTAATCCCCAAGCGAGTAAAGGTGTCCATAAAAAATTAATAGTAAGGCTCGTTCCAGCAAATTTTAAATTGCGGAATCCATTTTTTATTTCTTTCAATGGAATGCTGAGGAATAATCCATACAGCATGAAAAATAAGAAGGGGACAATAAATTGCTCTGAATACATATGTATCAAATGAAATTGTCCGAGTACGATGCCGCATGTAACAGCAAAAAGAATAATAAAAGTTTGAATCTTTTCTATAGTGCTCATGAGTAAATCCTTTCTAAATATGAATTGCCCTCTCTACATCCATTATACAAACAATAAAGTTACAATTGGTGTATGAATTGTATTGTGGTCATTATTTTTAATCCGAGATATTATTTTTTATTTAAAGTTACTTGACTAAAGTAAGTTACTGTATTACAATCACTTACATAAGGTAATTAAATAACAAAAAGTTTTTTGTGTTTTTACTTAAGGTATCTATTGGAACTTTTTACTAGAATAAGAATTTTTATGATGATGAATAATGAATATGATAAGAAAGTTTAGGTGAAGAAAGTGGGATTATTTAGCTCATTATTTGGTAAAAAAGAAGAAAATACAAAAGTAGAGGGGAATAAAACAATGTCAAAAGTATTATTTGTAAAAGCAAACGATCGTCCGGCGGAGCAAGCAGTTAGTTCAAGAATGTATGAAACATTTGTAAGTGCTTATAAAGAAGCGAACCCAAATACAGAAATTACGGAGTTAGATTTATTCGCATTAGATCTGCCGTATTACGGAAATATCGCGATTTCAGGTGGATATAAACGTAGTCAAGGAATGGAGTTAACAGCAGAAGAAGAGAAGGCTGTAGCTAAGGTAGATCAATATTTAAATCAGTTTTTAGAAGCTGATAAAGTTGTATTTGCGTTCCCACTATGGAACTTCACAGTGCCAGCACCATTAATCACATATATTTCATACTTATCTCAAGCTGGAAAAACATTTAAATATACAGCAAATGGCCCAGTAGGTTTAGCTGGTGATAAGAAAGTCGTTGTATTAGGTGCGCGTGGTTCGGATTATTCTTCAGAACAAATGGCTCCTATGGAAATGGCGGTTAATTATGTAACGAATGTGCTTGGGTTCTGGGGAATTACAAATCCAGAGACTGTTGTAATTGAAGGGCACAATCAATATCCAGATCGTTCACAACAAATTGTTGAAGAAGGTTTAGAGAACGTTAAGAAAGTAGCGGCAAAATTTTAATTGATAGTAAATGTAAAAAACCAACATGGATGACCATGTTGGTTTTTTAGTCTATTTCTATGTTAAAAAATGTATATTTATAAAATAAATGAAAAGTTTGAAAATAGTATTGCAAAATATTATATGACAAACTATAATAAGTTCAAGAATAGTTGATAGTCGAATTGAATATTCAGAAAATTCAATTAGTTAAAAATGGAAAATGAGATAAGGAAATTTGAATGGGGGTTATATTATGGCGAATAAAGTACCGTTTTCGTTCATAGTAGTTATTGGATTAATGTTATTTGCACTATTTTTTGGAGCAGGAAATTTAATATTCCCGGCAATGCTCGGTCAATCGGCAGGAGAGAATGTATGGATTGCTAACGCTGGATTTTTAGTAACGGGTGTTGGATTACCACTACTAGGTGTACTGGCATTTGGTTTTTCGGGTAAAGATGATTTACAGTCATTAGCAAGTCGTGCTCACCCAGTATTCGGGATTGTGTTTACAACAGTTTTATACTTAGCGATTGGCCCGTTATTTGCAATACCAAGAACAGGAAATGTTTCTTATGAAATTGGTCTTAAACCGTTTATGCCAGAAGGATTAGGTTCTACACCTTTAATTCTTTTCACAATTGTATTCTTTAGCATCACTTGTTTTTTTTCGCTAAATCCTGCGAAAATTGTCGATATTGTTGGAAAAATCTTAACGCCAATTAAGTTAACTTTCATTGGTATTTTAGTAATCGTTGCTTTTATACATCCGATTGGAGATATGCAAGCACCAGTGGAAGCTTATACATCACATGCATTCTTTAAAGGATTCCAAGAAGGATACTTAACAATGGACACGCTTGCATCATTCGTATTTGGAATCATCATCATTAATGCAATTAAAGAAAAAGGTGCAAAAACGAAAACACAGATTATGATCGTTTGTGCAAAAGCGACAATCATTGCAGCATCTATTTTAGCAATTATCTATACAGCTCTTTCTTATATGGGTGCTTCAAGTGTTGCGAAGCTTGGACATTTAGAGAACGGTGGAGAAGTATTAGCGAAAGTTTCTAACTACTATTTCGGATCATATGGTGGAGTATTATTAGGATTAATGATTACAGTAGCGTGTTTAACAACTAGTGTGGGACTTGTATCAGCATGTTCTTCATTCTTCCATAAGTTATTCCCAAGTGTTCCTTACAAAGCGATTGCCATCACGCTATGTGTATTTAGTGCAATTGTTGCAAACGTAGGATTAACACAATTAATCGCAGTTTCTGTTCCAGTACTAACAGCAATTTATCCACTAGCAATCGTATTGATTTTCTTAACATTCTTCCATTCATTATTCAAAGGAAGAGCTGAAGTTTATCAAGTGAGCTTAATCGTAACATTTATCATCAGCTTATTCGATGGATTAAGTGCAGCTGGAGTTAACATTGAAGTAGTAAGCCGAGTGTTCACTAAATTCCTTCCGATGCAAGAAGTAGGATTAGGATGGATCTTCCCAGCGATTATCGGTGGATTTATCGGATATGGCATTAGCGTTTTAAAAGCAAAAAATCAAGTTCAACCAGCTAGTGTGAATAAGAAAATAGGTTAAATAAAAAAGTTATAGAACTTGTTTCTATAACTTTTTTTGTTACTATTGATAAGGATAGAAAAAATAAAGTAGTAGGGGAAATAAAATGAAAAAAACAATTGATCATATCGGCATCGCAGTTCGAGATATAAATAGTACGATACGTTTTTATGAAAATGTGTTACTAGGAACTTTAATAGATCGTTACGTAAGTGAAGCTCCTGGTGTGGAAAGCGAAGTAGCCATTCTTGAAGTGGATGGAGATAGAATTGAATTACTTGCACCGACGAATAATACGACATCTCCAATTGCCCGTTTTATTAAACAAAAAGGTAAAGGTGTTCATCACGTTGCGTATCGTGTCGATGATTTAGATGTGGCTCTAGAAGAGTTAAAAGAACAAGGTATTCGGACATTAGAGCATACACTTCGGATTAATAAGCACGGTAGAAGATTAATATATCTTAACCCAGCGGATACAGAGGGAACAATCATTGAGTATTGTGATTATCCGGAAGAGAAGTAGAGGAATTTTATGATTGAAAAAGGGTGTTGCGTAATTGCGTGACGCCTTTTTAATTTGTGTATTTTCTTTAGGTGGAACATCCTGCTATAGAGTTCCTTATATTTAATGAGGTTAAATTCTTAGGATGGGAATATAGTTTAGGAAGTATATGTAAGAAAAGTATAGTGATGAAAAATAAGTGAAGTGTGAAAGTAATAAGAAGGCTAGAGGCATAGTTGCTAATAGAGTGCATTTTCATTATAGGGGTACCAAAAAGTGCCGCTGCTCATGGGTATGTTGTGAAATCGAACCCTACTGAAAATGAAATGTTGAAGAAGCGCTAACTGTTGTGAAAATTAAATGCGGTGAGGCTATAACATTTATCATCAGTTTATGTAATAGATTAATTGCAGCTGGAGTTAACATTGAAGTAGTAAGCCATCTGTTCACGATGCAGGTAGTAGGGTTAGACTGGATTTTCCTCGCGATTATCGGTGGATTTATTGGGGAGGGTATTAATGTTTTAGGAGTGAAAAATCAAGTTCAACCAGCAGCTAGAGAGAATAAGAAAATAGGTTAAGTAAAAAAAGGTTATAGCATTTAATCCTATAACCCTTATATATAGAATACATCATCATGGCAGTTTATATTATAGGTAGTTGTATGATAAATGTAGGATTCATATTAGTAGAGAAAGCCAGTAACTGTAGACTACGCTTTAAATGAGAGCATTTAAAGCGTAGTTTTTTAATCATTCTCTTTGCAGAGGAAGAGTGCAGCAGCGAAAAGATCCACCAGATTTTATAATCTCTCCAAAGTCAATTTCAATAACCTCATAACCTCTACGTCTCAGTTCGTTATTTGTTTTAGTATTACTGGGTAAACTAATAATCTTTTCATTGCCTAAAGATAATACATTGGTTGCTAAAGTAAATTGCTCTTTTTTAGATACCTCTATTAAATTATAACGATCTGATAACATGTTTAGTGTACTATTACTAAATGCATGTGGATATATTAAAGCTTCTTCCTGTGAAATGATATTAAAAACACAATCTAAATGTAAAAAATCTTTGGAAAAAGGAACGGGAATTATTTCATAGTGTGTGAGCAACTGTTGAAGTTTTATTACAGAGTTAAATAACGTTCGATTGCTTACGCCAATATATACAATATCTTGATCGATAATGACGTCGCCGCCTTCTATATGACTATTAATACAATCTATATAAGTAATATCTTTTTCTAATAATATTTTCTTGAAAATTTGCTCTTCTCCTTTACGAACTTCATTTTTCATGTTAGAAATGAAAACAGTTTCCCCTACAGTAAAACCGATATCTCTCGTGAAAACTTGTTCGGGAAAGCGTACTTCAGGAGGTAGCATTAAAGTGTGTATTCTATTTTCTTTAAGTATATCAATAAATTTTGAGTATTGTTCTCTCGCTAGATTTACATTAAAGCCTAAATTGATAAAATATTTTTGGGTCTTGTTTATACCGCTAGAAATATTCATATATAATGGTTCGCATAGTACAACTTTTTTTAACGTACTATATTCACTTGAGCAATATGACTTTAAAATACTCATTCTAATAATCCTCCAATATAGGTGATTTTTAAATTGTTATACGATGATTGAAGCTTAAAATATTTTTGGATACAGAAGATAAAACGTAATAAAATATGAACTTAAAAAAGATTGAGCTTATAATAATTTAAGTGATTATTATAAGTTATAGTTTTCTGTATTTTCAGTTTTTTATAACGCCGGGTGTATCATTGTTCTAGAAAAAACGTAAAATAATTATAGGAACTCAGAATAATCTAGTATCTTTATAGATGAATTGTTTATCTGTTCCCAATCTGTATAACAAACCGCGATAGTGTAATTTTGCTCTAACCGATTTAGGTAGAAATAAAATTGACTAAAAGTGGAATTAGTGTTCCGTAATGTTATTTTATTTTGGGACCAATCGTCCATATTGAAGCCGAAACTATCTAATGGATATAGAAGTCCTTTTCCGATCGCTTTAACAAATGATTCTTTTAAAGTCCAAATATCAAAGAAAAACGATAACTGTCTATCGTGAGGAATATGCTGAAAATAGTCAAGTTCTTCTTGAGTAAAGCATAGTTCGGTTATGGAAAAATCTATAGGTTGAATTTTTTCAATGTCTACACCAATTCTTCCATTTGAAGTAAGTCCACATATAATCCATTCTTCAGAATGAGATAAATTAAAATCCCCCTTCCAACCATGATATTTATTTAAAAAAGGGCGGCCTGCTCGATCTCTGTTTATAGAGATAGCATCTGCAGGTATGAGTAAAATTTTTTCTAAACATTTTCTGATGCATAGATGAGCTAATAATGTTCTTTGTTGATCTTCTAATTTATGAAATCTTAAAATTCTTTCCCTTTCATTTTTAGGTAATTTTGTGAGTTTCAGCTCTATGTCTTTGTAGGGTAGTAAAATTCCTAATTTAACTGCAATAATTTCTAAGTAACTATCAATTTTTTTCATAATGACCTCACTAACAATATAAATAATAGTCTCAAGAGAATTTAAATGTATAATTAATTTTATTATTTATCAACTACCATTACATTATAGAGAGTGATATAAGATTTATTGAGAAATCATGTGAATTATATTAAGTGTTATTGTATAGCTATTTTGAAGAAATGAACAAACTTATGTTTTATTTTTTTTGAAGTCAATTCAATTATTAAAAAAGTTTCTCAAGTTTTGTTATGTATTTTAGATTGCTTTGAAAATTAAATGAAGTTACAATTAATCCTGTTTAATAGTTGGAAAAATCAGAAAAATAAAAGGGGATTGGGTAAGTGATAATTTCTGGAGAAATAAAAGAATTTATAAAGAATTATGATGATAAATTACCATTCTCAGGTGCGATTTTAATTCAAAATAAAAAAAAGATCTTTGAAGATGGATTTGGATATGCGAATAGAAGTGAACAAATTTTTAATACATCACGTACTCGGTTTGGTATGGCTTCTGGGTGTAAAATTTTCACTGCAGTGGCAATATGTCAATTAGTTGAAAAGGGTGTTTTAACTTTTGATACCTGTTTGAAAGAGTGTTTAGAAGACCCATTCCCACATTTTTATGAAGGTATTACAATTCATCATTTATTAACTCATACTTCGGGCATACCAGATTATTTTGATGAAGAAGAAATGGATGATTTTGAAGATTTATGGAAGGATACCCCAATGTATTCTATTAAATCTCCTGCAGATTTTCTGCCTATGTTTCAAAATTATCATATGAAGTTTAATCCTGGAAGTAAATTTTCTTATAGTAATGCAGGTTATATTTTACTTGGTTTGATTGTAGAAAAATTGACAGGGATGAAGTTTGCAGAATATGTAAAAGAGCATATATTTCAAGTTTGCGGCATGTCAGATTCAGGATATTTCCGGATGGATCAACTGCCGGAAAGAACTGCACTTGGATATATAGATAATAAAGATGATAACACTTGGAGAACTAATATCTATTCGGTCCCTATAGTTGGTGGGCCAGATGGAGGGGCTTTTACAACAGTTTTAGATTTAGGAGAATTTTGGAATGGATTATTTAATGGGAAACTCTTAAATAAAGAGTACACTAATCAGTTGTTAACTCCTTATGTGAAAAATAATAGTTTACATTATGGATATGGTGTTTGGATTTCAATGGAAAATGATGAGATTCTCAAATATTTTGTATTTGGATTTGATCCAGGTGTGAGGGTTCATTCATCTGTAAATGCAAAGTCTAAGATGCAACTCCATATTATGTCTAATGTAGAACAAAATGTAGTTCCTATTAAAAATGGGATTGATAAATTAATTTCTGGAAAAAAGATTTAGTTTTTGAGATTCATGGATGTTTTTTGATACCTACAAAATAAAAAAGGATATGAATATTTAACTAAGAGTTAATCTGCTTATAAAAACTGTTGGATTGTTCGCTTTAAAGGATTAATTAGAGTATAAATTTTGAGAGCCTAAGGGTGTTTGTTAAGGATTTAAATGAAGGATTCCTGATATAAATCAACAGCATTAATTTCTATATAAAGGAGTTAATAATATGATTAGAGGAACTACCGATTTAGGGGAAAGTCAAAAGAAAGAGTTAGAGAAGCATCGTTTTTCGAAAGAAATCAACTTGGAAATTCGCGAATTACAAAAAACCAACAATTGGTATAATTTTTTTGCTATAGGGTTGGATTGGGGTATTGTGTCCTTAGTAATTGCATTGAATTATTTTATCCCTACTATGTGGATGTATTTAATTAGTATTGTTATCATTGGTAGCCGTATGCGTGGCCTTGATATTATGATGCATGAGTCAAGTCATCGTATGCTTTTTAAAAATCGTAAATTAAATAAGTGGGTTGCATGTTTCTTTGCTGCTTATCCGATAATGATTTCTTATAAAGCATATTGTAAGAGTCACATGAATCACCACAGGTATTTATGGAGTGAGATAGACCCTGATAAGCAAAGGTATCAAATTGTTGGGTTAGATAAACCGACTAAAAATAAAATGAAATTTTTTATTCAGCATTGCTTAAAGCCTTTGTTCTTAGTACATGTGCCGAATTATTTGATTGGAATGATCAAAGTAACAGCATATGCAAAAGAGGAACCTAGATTTGATCAAATAATCAGGACTCTATATTGGGGCGCTATCATTATTTGTTCAATTGTTTTCGGTTTCTGGCAAGAGTTGATTTTATTTTGGGTAGTTCCGTTTTTAACAACTTTTCAAATGTTAAAATATTGGGCTGAAATGGCCGAACATGCAGGACTAGAATCGGAAAATGAGATATTTGCATCAAGAAATTCTTTTGGGAATTGGTTTGAGCGCTTTCTCATTCATCCTCATAGAAACTCATACCATTTGGTACATCACTTGTTCCCTGCTGTTCCACACTTTAACATAAAGAAAGCTCATCTTATTTTAATGAAAGATGAAGAATATCAAAAAGCGCATCATTGTACAGGGTTCTTTTTTTCCACTGCACCAGGATTCTCCTCTGTAATAGATGATATACAAGGACGGATACCATTTTGGAATAAAGTGAAAGGGAAATAGATCATTATACGTGTTGTGCTACATAGGCTGTATGGAAATTTAATGGTTTACCAAAGATAATTCCTGATTGCACCCTAAAATATAAATGGGAGCTAGATTAATAAAAAAATTGGGAGATGTTAGGTGGCTAATTAAGTTCTATAGAGCCTTTTAAAATTTAGTAAATAATTTTGATTCATAGGAAAGGAGAGTATATGAATAACACGATGCTTTTTTGTTTTCCTTATGCTGGTGGATCCGGTTCGATATATAGTAAGTGGAAAAATTACTTACATCCTAGTATTGAATTGAAACCAATTCAATACGCAGGAAGAGGTAAAAGATTTCAAGAAGATTGTTATGATGATATGAATCACGCGGTTAACGATATATTTGAATATGTATATAGAGTTGTAGGTAATTGCGATTACGCGTTTTTTGGTCACAGTATGGGAGGGCTTATCGCTTATGAACTTTGTAAGGAAATAGAAAGTAGAAATCTTAATGCTCCTGTGCATATTTTTCTATCAGGTGTAAAACCGCCTAATTTTATTAGAGAACAAAAAGTGTCTAACTTACCAGAAAAAGAATTTAAAGATGTGATATTAAATTTAAATGGTACTCCAAAAGAAGTTCTTAATAATCAACAGTTAATGGATATGTTTATACCAATTTTAAGATCTGACTTTAAAGTGATAGAAGAATATAAATTCAGTAATGAATTGTACAAGTTAAATACGTGTATTACTGCAATGTACGGTAAGATGGACGATGTTACTGAGGAATACATGGAAAAATGGTGTGAGTTTACTTCGAGAGATACTGTTGTTTATGGCTACCCAGGAGATCACTTTTTTATTAATGAAAATTACATTGATATTATAAATCTTATTAATTCAACATTGGTTGGGAGAGGAGATTATTATGAGCAATGATGTTTATAATACAGATTTGTTAACTAAAGAGGAGAAATTTTGGTTGGATCAACTATCAACGGATTTAGAAATGAGTAGTTTTTTAAATTTTAATAAAAAAATTGGTGTGAAAAATCAGGGAGAAAAAGTATTTACATATAGATTGTCAGAAAACATATCACATAAAATTAGTGAAATAAGTAATCATTCTGAATATGGAATATTTATCATTTTGATTGCTAGTGTGAAATATTTACTCTCAATATACACGGATAGTAAAGATGTTTCTATTGGAACGCCAGTAATTCAATCAAAATCTGGCACAGCATATTATGATCATCTTTTGATTATAAGAAGTAATATCCATAGTAATATGACATTTAAGGAGCTTCTATTAAAAGTACAACAAAACATTTCAGAGGCAAATAAAAATCAGAAAGTATCGCATAAGCGATTAGCAAAACTTTTAGGAGATGAGAATGCAAATTCTAATAAACTGAATCCTCGTACAGTCATACAGTTTGAAAATATTCAACATAATATTTCTAATCATTATACAAATGCAGATACCGTCTTTAATTTTAAATGGCATGGAGATAAAATAGAGTGTTGTGTCACTTGTAAAGAAAGTGTAGAAGACTTGATTGGAAGAGTTATAGATCAACTGACTCATTTGTTAAAAGTGGTAGTAGCTAATCCTAGTATAAGGCTCTCTGAAATCGACATTTTATCCAATGAGAGAAATCGTATTCTAAATGAGTTTAACAACACAACATCAAGTTTTCCTAAGGATAAATCTGTTGTTGATTTGTTTGAATTTCAAGTAGCTAAAAGTCCACATAAGCTAGCAGTCTTTTATCAAAATCAAAATTTAACTTACGAGGAATTAAATAGAAAAGCAAATCATATAGCACATAAATTAGTTGAATTAGGAGCTAAAAAAGATTCTGTAATAGGAATTATGTTGGATAGATCGCTTGAACTTCCAATTGGTATATTAGGTGTTTTAAAGGCAGGAGCTGCATATTTACCCATTGATCCAAACTATCCAAATGAACGAATTAATTATCTCCTAAGTAATTCTAATGTAGATATCATATTGAAGTACAGCAATAATGAATTTAATTTTATAAATGAAAACACTAGATTTATTGATATAGATACAACTTTAAGAGACGGTACACCTATAGAAATGAGTGGGAATTTAGAATTGAAAATCCCATTAGAGAGCTTAATGTATGTTCTTTATACATCTGGAAGCACTGGTGAACCTAAAGGAGTTATGGTGAAAAGAAATTCATTTATGAATTTGCTCAATTGGTATACCAATGAATTTGATATGAATCCAACCGATAATGTATTATTAATTGCCCCAATTAGTTTCGATACAGCACATAAAAATTTATTTGCTCCATTGATAAAAGGCGGGCGATTGCACCTTTTTGAGTCAGGTATGTATGATTACAATAAAATGTCTGATTATATAAATGTTCATGAAATTACGAGCGTTAATTGTACCCCAAGTGGTTTTTATCCATTGGTTGAGTATAATGAGAGAACTAATTTTAGTAGGTTAATCACGTTGAAGCGTATTTTTTTAGGTGGTGAATCGATAAATTGTAAAAAACTCAAACCTTTAGTTAAATCAATAAATTTCAAGGGCGAAATTATAAATACGTATGGTCCCACGGAATGCACGGATTTAGCCACTTTCTATAGAATTAGTAATCAAGAGATAGAACAATTGAAGGTGATTCCAATCGGAAAGCCTCTTAATAATGTCGAAATATACATTGTGGATCAAGAAATGAATCTTGTACCTATTGGTGTAACGGGAGAACTGTGTATTGCTGGGGTTGGATTGGCACGTGGGTATTATAATGCTCCAGATTTAACGAGAGAAAAATTTGTAGAGTTTCCGAAAATTACCGAAAAAAAAGTTTATAAAACAGGCGATATGGCAAGGTGGATGCCTGATGGGAATATTGAATTTATTGGAAGGAAAGATAATCTTACGAAAATAAGGGGGTTTCGGGTAGAAGTTGGGGAGATAGAGACTTGTCTTATGAAGCATCCAGATGTAGATGAAGTTGTTGTTGTTGCAATCGAAGATACTTTCGGTACGAAAGTATTAAGTGCTTATTTTGTTGCCAATGTGCATATAACAAACTCAGAATTAAGAAATTTCCTTATTAAAAGTTTGCCGAATTTCATGGTGCCAACCTACTTCACTCAACTGAAAAAAATGCCACTCAATCAAAACGGGAAAATTGATCGTAAAGCATTGCCAGTGTCCAACTTGGATCCAGTATCAGACTTCGACTATATTGCACCAGAAGGCGAATTGGAAAAAAAGGTTGCACATATATGGAGAGATGTTCTTAACATTCAAAAGATAGGAGTGTATGATAATTTTTTTGAGTTAGGTGGGCATTCTTTAAATGCTGCTTCAATCATATTGAAAGTTAATCAAGAATTTGACGTGAATATACACTTGAGTGAAATGTTTAAAAAGCCAACTATAAAAGAATTTACAACTCTAATACTGGATGGGGAACAACATAAAAGTTCAATTATATTACCTGTTGAAGTAAGAGAATCCTATCCTGTTTCATCACAGCAAAAAAGGCTATTTATTATGTGGCAACTTAATCGTGATTCAGTAGCTTATAATTTACCGTCTGGGACAATTATAGAGGGTGATCTCGAATATGATATGTTGGTGAGAGCTTTCCAACATCTTGTTGATCGTCATGAATCTTTACGTACATCGTTTTCATTCATCAATGGACAAGTGGTGCAGTATGTACATCCTACATTAAAGGTTATTGTTGATATCGTGGAAGCATCGGAAGAAGAATTAATGGAGTATGTACATGGGTTTGCTACACCTTTTAATCTGGAACAACCGCCTCTATTTAAAGTTAAAGTTATTAAAATCAGAGAAAATAAGCATTTACTGTTAACTGATGCTCATCATATTGTCTTTGATGGTATATCGATGGACATAATTATGGAGGAATTTTATGATAGTTATTTAAATAAAGACTTACCTCCGGTTAAATTACAATATAGAGACTACGCAGTATGGCAGGGAGAATTTTTTCAGACTGATGATTTTAAGAGCAAAGAAAAGTATTGGCTAAACATATTTAAAGATGAACCTCCATTGTTAGAGTTAAATACAGATTATCCACGACACCCGGTGCAACTTTATGATAGTGATTATGTACCAATTATGGCGGGATACGATTTGACAAAGCGTTTGAAAAGGATAGCGAAGGAGAATGGGACAACCCTATATACGGTGCTACTTGCTGCTTTAAATGTATTATTTTTAAAATATACGGGTCAAGAAGATATTACGATTGGTACCCTTACAGCTGGCCGATCTCGTCCAGGTTTGGAACGGATTATTGGTATGTTTGTGAATACGGTAGTAATAAGAAATTTCCCATGTCGCAAAAAGACATTTCTGAATTTTCTGAACGAAGTGAAGGATAATACAATAAAAGCTATCGATCATGAAGAATATCCATTTGAATTGTTAGTAAATGAAGTTGATGTTTATCGAAATACAGGGAGAAATCCAATATTTGATATTATGTTTTCTTTGGATAATGATGAGTATTTCTTTAAGGATACAGGGGGGATCACTTTACGTAAATTCCCATTTGAAAGTAGTATGACTCAATTTGATATGTTCATTCATGTATTGGAAATTAATGAAGATATGCATTTTAAGTGGAAGTATCGTAAGGATATATTTAAGAAGGATACAGTACAAAGATTAGCAGAACATTTTATTTATCTACTTGATGAGATTACCAAAAAGATGGATATACCATTACAAGATATCCAGATGATGTCTGAAGCAGAGATGAAAACCGTTCTTTATAAATTTAATAATACGACGGATGAATATTCGTATCAAATGACGGTGCATGAGATATTTGAGCAGAAAGCGAAAGAAAATCCATCAGAAAATGCCATCGTATATAAAGAGATGACACTAACGTACTCTGAGCTGGATGCAAGGGCAAATCAACTGGCCCGCACTTTAAGAAAAAAGGGAGTGCAAAGAAATAGCGTTGTTGGACTTATTGTAGAGCCTTCCTTAGAAATGGTCATAGGAGTTCTCGGTGTGCTAAAAGCAGGAGGTGCATTTTTGCCGATTGATCCCGCTCTTCCAATAAATAGGATAAAATATTTTTTGGGAGACAGTGATTGTCAGTTGGTTCTGGCCCGAAATAATATGAAGGAACGCTTTACTTTTGAACAGGAAATAATTAGGTTGGATGATGAATTAAACTGTAAAAAAGATGGTTGTCATCTTGAAAGCATAAACCAGCCCGACGATTTGGCATATGTAATTTATACCTCTGGAACAACCGGTAACCCTAAAGGGGTTATGGTCGAACACAAAAATATTGTGAATCAGTTGAAAGGACTCATTCAAAAATTAAAATTTAATCAAGAAATGAATCATTTATTACTGGCGAAAATCACATTCGATGTTTCTGTTCAACAAATTCTTCTCCCGATTCTCTCTGGGGGGAGGTTATATATTCCTGAGGAAGAGCTAATCGCTGAGCCAAGAAATATGTGGAACTTTATTGAGAGAAACAAAATTAATGTCTTGGGAGCTGTACCTACCCATTTGAAAGTGTTGATAGATAATATTGTCACAAGTCAATCTCTTAACTATGTTCTTGTAGCCGGTGAGGTCTTTACAAAGAGTCTTTATAATCAATTAAAGAGTACTGTTAATGCAGAGATGATTATTAATCTGTATGGTCCAACCGAGACGACGATTTTTTCAACATACTATATTTGTCATGAAAATGAAGAGAGTTCGAGCATACCAATAGGTAAGCCTCTAAGTAACTATAGGGCATATATTTTAAATCAAGATTATTATCCTGTACCTATTGGTGTGACTGGGGAGTTATATATCGCTGGAGCAGGTGTAGGAAGGGGATATATCAATAAGTCAGATTTGACAGATGAAAAATTTATGCCTGATCCATTTATTCCAGGTGAGAAAATGTATAAAACGGGAGACCTTACAAGGTGGCTCTCTAATGGGGACATCGAGTATATTGGAAGGGTTGACCATCAGGTAAAGGTTAAGGGAGTCCGAGTAGAGCCAGATGAAATAAAAACCCATATTTTAAATCATAAATCTATTGAGAATGCAATTGTTGTTGCAAAACAAAATCAAAGTAATGAAAGCTATTTGTGTGCGTATCTAATTGCAAACCAAGAGGTTACCAGTACAGAATTAAGGAATTATTTGAGGAATAAGTTACCTGAATATATGATTCCTTCACATTTTGTGCAATTAGAGAGTATGCCTTTAACGAATAACGACAAAGTCGACGTAAGGGCCTTGCAAGAAAGGGATGATGAGAATTATATATCGTTAGGTACTACTTATATAGCACCTGGAACGAATCTAGAAAAAATGATAGCGGAGATCTGGAAACAGGTACTTGGGGTAAATCAGGTCGGTATTTATGATCATTTCTTCGAACTTGGTGGGAATTCACTGAATATTATTCAAGTAAATGAACGGTTGAAAAATGATTTGAACATTGACATAACTGTGATGATGCTATTTAGATTTCCTACAATTTATTCTCTATCCCAGCAATTAAAGATGACCGCTGAGAGCAGGGGACAGGAAGAAGTGAACTCAAATAGAGTTCAGGTAATAAAGGAATCAAAAAATAGGTTGAAACAGAGACGTCAAAGAAAGAGGGATTCGAATGAATGATAGTGCACAAGAACCGATAAGAAATGGTATAGAGATTGCTATTATTGGAATGTCTTGCAGATTTCCTGGTGGAGATACTATAAATGAATTCTGGGAAAATTTGAAGAATGGTGTAGAATCGGTAACTTTCTTCACAGATAAGGAGTTACAGACAGGAGGAATTGATCTAGAAACGATCCAGAGTTCCAATTATATAAAGGCTGGTGGGGCTATTACAGGAACAGAATGGTTCGACAATAAATTATTTAATTACTCACCTAGGGAATTAGAGGTAATGGATCCACAGCTGAAAATTTTGCACGAGTGTGCTTGGGAGGCATTAGAGAGTAGTGCTTACTTTCCGGATACCTTTAATGGTTTAATTGGTACTTATATTGGAGCAGCAACAAACTTATATTGGTTAGAAACGGTATATCATGGAGCGAAAGATTTTATAAAAGAAGCGGAATTTTTAAATGGTTCTCAATTTTTCGGCACCAGATTATCACATAAATTAAATTTGAGAGGTCCTAGTTATACAGTTCAAACTGCATGTTCATCTTCGTTGGTTGCTGTGCACTTGGCATGTCAAGCGCTATTAAGTGGAGATTGTGACATTGCTTTGGCTGGAGGAGTTTCACTTACATTACCTGAGAAAAGAGGATATTTATACAAGGAGGGTATGATTCTTTCACCAGATGGGCACTGTAGACCTTTTGATGCTAATGCTAGAGGAACGGTCAATGGAAATGGAGCGGGAATTGTTGTTTTGAAGCGTATGGAGGATGCGATTGCCGATGGAGATTTCATCCATGCTGTTGTGAAAGGATCCGCAATAAATAATGATGGCGCTGATAAGGTTAGTTTTAATGCGCCAAGTGTAGAGGGACAAGCTGCTGTTATTAGAGCAGCCCATCACATGGCCGAGGTAGAATCTGAAAGTATATCATATGTAGAGGCTCATGGTACGGGAACAATGCTAGGTGACCCGATTGAGGTTGAAGCTTTGAAGTTGGCATTTAATACAGAGAAGAATAATTTTTGTGGTATTGGATCGGTTAAAGGGAATATTGGACATCTTGATAACGCTGCAGGTATAGCAGGTTTGATAAAAACTGTAGTTGCTTTGGAGCATCGCATGATTCCACCAAGCATTAATTACGAGAAAGCAAATGAAAAAATTAATTTTGGTAATAGTCCATTTTATGTACAGGATACATTGGCGGGATGGAAGAACCGAGAGTTTCCTTTAAGAGCGGGAGTAAGTTCATTTGGTATGGGGGGAACAAATGCCCATGTTGTACTTGAGGAACCTCCCCAAAGAGAAGCTTCGGAGCGGAGCAGGAGATATCAATTGCTTTCTTTTTCTGCACAAACGAAAAAATCTCTTGAAGAGCAAACTAAAAGGTTAGCTGAATATTTAACTCACAACAATAATGTGAATTTGGCTGATGTAGCTTATACACTTTTAAATGGAAGGAAAAATTTAAAATATCGAAGAGCATTAGTGGTTTCGGATATAGAGGAAGCGAAGCAAGAATTTTTTAATCAAAATTCTGCTAAGGTTCAAACTAATCTTTGTGATGGCGGTAGTAAGCAAATAATTTTCATGTTCCCCGGGCAGGGTGCGCAATATGTAAATATGGGATTGGATTTATATAAAGAAGAGAAGAGATTTCGAGATGAAGTGAATCTTTGTTGTGAGATTTTAGAAGAGATTAGTGGGGTCGACTGGAAGGAAGTCTTATACCCAAAGGATTTGGACGTTAGAATGAGAGATGATATAAATCAAACCTCTAATACTCAGCCTGCAATATTTATTTTTGAATACTCATTAGCAAAAACACTAATGGAATGGGGCATCTACCCGGACGGCATGATTGGACATAGTATAGGGGAATATGTGGCTGCTTGTTTGGCGGGAGTGTTCTCATTAAAGCAAGCGCTTCAGTTGGTGTATGAGCGGGCGACCTTAATGCAACAATTACCTAAAGGAAGCATGATAAGTGTAATGGCTTCGGAAAATGAAATTTTACCACTAATGAATCAAGATGTATCTATTGCCGCAGTGAATAGTCCAATATCATGCGTAATCTCAGGTTCTGATGAGGCAATCTATACTTTTGAGGGGGAATTGATTAGGGACGGTTTTCAGTTCAAAAAACTTGCAACCTCCCATGCCTTTCATTCATCCATGATGGACTCAATTTTAGATACCTATGGAAAGAAGTTAAAAGAAATTAATTTCCATGACATTAAAATACCATTTATATCCAATTTGACAGGAGAATGGATTACGGAAGAACAAGCAAAAAGTGCAGATTATTGGGTGAATCATCTGCGACATGTAGTGAAATTTTCTGAGGGCGTTAAGCATCTACTATCGGGTACGGAAAATGTTTTTGTAGAAGTTGGACCAGGTAGAACATTAAGCAGTTTTGTTAGACAACATACTCAAGGAAAATCTATATGCCCGATTGTAAATACTGTAAGGCATCCAAAAGAAAAAACTTGTGATGACAAGTACTTGCTTCAAAGTATTGGTAAGTTGCATATTCATGGCGTGAAGATTGAGTGGTCCAAGTATTTTTCGCAAGAAAGAAGATATCGTGTTCCGCTCCCTACGTATCCTTTTGAACGGCAATTCTTTAGCCTGTCTAAAGATATTGAAATGGAAGAGAGTTCCCCTTTATCGCAAAGCGACTATGTAGAAGAGCTAAAGAGGAATATTGTTCCGAAAGATGATAAACAGCGGAAAATTATAGAATCATATAAGAGAGTTACGGGAGTAAAACAAGTTAGTATCCATGATGATTTCTTTGAATTAGGAGGTAGCTCACTAACGGCTATCAATGTTGTTTCGAGCTTGCAGAAGGATTTTGATATTTCTATTAATCATTTATTTGAATACCCTAGAGTTTCTGATCTAGCGCAACATATGACATATAAAAAGGAGAAGACTATTCCAGATGCATTAGCAACTTATCTGATTGCTAGAGGAGAAAGGCATCGGTTGATGGAGGAGAAGGTAAGAGGAGACATAGCGATAAGAAGTTTATATGATGATAGAAACAAAAAGTATTACGAAATCAACCTTTCTTGCCAAGTCAGTTATAAAGAAGTTCTATTGACAGGAAGCACGGGATATTTGGGTGTTTACTTATTACATGATTTATTAACTGAATTAGATTGCAATGTACATTTAATTGTAAGAAGTGACAATTGTATACAAGCAGAAAATCGCATTAAAGAAAAAGTTTGCTCTTATTTTGGAACATCTTTTTATGATAAGTATAAGAAAAGAATTTTTGTATATAGTGGCGATCTGACAAAAAAATATATGGGCTTAGATCTGCCGAACTATCAATATTTGAGTGAAACAATCCAATGTATTATACATTCAGCAGGCAGTGTTAGTCATTATGGGAAATATGAAAAATCCTATGAAGCAAACGTTCTAGCCACGAGAAATGTAATTGATTTTTCGCTTAAGGGAGTAAAGAAAGATGTGAATCATATTTCTACATTAGCTGTAGCTTCTGGTGTGGTAAAGAATAACGAAGACATATTGTATACGGAGTATGATAATGATTTAGGGCAAATTATTGAAAATCCTTATCCAAAGACAAAGTTAGAAGCTGAAAAGATTGTACTGGAAATGAGGGGTAAGGGAATAAATGTAAATATTTTTCGAGTGGGAAACATTGGTTTTGATTCTAAAACAGGAAGGTTTCAAGAAAACATAGAGCAGAATGCATTATACTCAATGATGAAATCATATATAAGAATTGGATTGGTTCCAGAAATGGAAAGAGATATAGATTTTGCATGTGTGGATGATGTTAGTCAGGCAATTATTAAGTTGTTTAATAAAAAAGAATTAATGAATGAGACTCATCACATTTTCAATCCTAACTATGTAAGCTTATCAGCTCTTTTAACAACGTATGGATTAGACATAGATGTAAAAGAAACTTCAATTGATAAATTTATAGATTATATCTTTGATGAAAAGCAATTTAATCAATATGCATCAGATATATATAATTTACAGCTGCATTGTATAGGAGATGAATTGAAAACATTTAATGATGTCGAACAAACATTGTTCCATATAATGGGGGATAAAACGAATATGCTGTTAAGAAAAACGGGTTTTGTATGGAATAATATTACGGATGAAATGACGAAAAAAATGATTAGATATGGTCAAAAAGTGAATTATTTCGAAAAACATTAAATATAAAGTGGTGATAATTTGAAGTATAGAGAATATTTTTCACTAACTCATCCTCAACAAAGGATTTGGTATATGGAGAAAATTAATCCTCATCAGCCATTGCATAATATTGGGGGAACAGTAAAGATACAAGGAGAAGTGGATTTTGTTTGTCTTGAGAAAGCAATTAATTATTTTATAAAAAAAAATGATGGAATCAGGCATCGATTTGTAGAATCGGATGAGAAGGTTCATCAATATGTGGAGGAATATCATAAATATCAAGTTCGATATACTATTTTTAATAGTCAGAACGATTTAGATGCCTGGGTTCAGCAGGAAGCTGCAAAACCTTTCGATATCAATGAACAAGACTTATTTGATTTTGCTTTGTTCAAGTTACAAGATACTAAAGAAGGGGGATATTTCGTTAAGGTCCATCATATTATTTCTGATGGTTGGTCTATGAATCTTTTAACTGAACAGATTTGTAATGCATACACTCAAATTTTGAAAGGTGAAAAAATAACAGATCAGCTTAATAGTACCTATATGTATTGCCTTGAGAAGGAAGAATCCTATTTAACTTCAAAAAGATTTATGAAGGATAAAAATTTTTGGAATGAGAAGTTTAGTAAGCTCCCAATTGTGAAGCGGAAGAACGAAGTAGATTGTGCAAAGGCAAATAGAAAAACATATTCTTTAACAAGTAATCAATCGGATGAAATTAAACAATTTGCTACTGGCATAAATGTTTCTGTGTACGCATTCTTTGTTGCCCTATATTATATTTACTTAAATAAAGTAAATGGGCAGGATGATTTAATTATTGGAATGCCTGTGCTTAATCGAGCGGGGAAAAATGAAAAAAATATTGTGGGGATGTTAACAAGTACTATGCCATTTCGTCATACTGTTGATAGTAAAATGACAGTCTTAGATTTTATAAAAAGCATTAATCGTGAATTGGTTCGCTGTTATTATCATCAAAAATATCCATATGATGTATTGGTGAAAGATTTGGAATTAAAGAAAAAGGGATACGGTGATTTATTTGATACATGTATTAACTATTACAATACAAAACTTCCTACTGAAATTAATGGTACACCAATAGAAAATGAAGAATTTTACAATAGGAATCAGATTTATTCAATTCAATTGATTATTCGAGAATGGTCTAGATTAGGAGGATTTAATCTAGATATAGATTATAAGGATCATATGTATACAGAAAAGCAAATTGAACAAATGTATCTTGGAATCAGTCATTTACTGAATCAGATGTTGGAGTCGCCTAATAAAAAGTTGATGGAATTAGAAATTTTACCAGAAGATATGTGGGATAAGTTGGTATATGAATTTAATGCAACGAATAGGGAGTATCCAAAGGACAAGACAATCCATCAGCTTTTTGAAGAACAAGTAGAAAGGACACCAGATAGAGTTGCGATTTGCCTGGAAGATAAGGAACTTACGTATCGTGAATTGAATGATAGATCTAATCAATTAGCGAGATATATATTAAAGAAAAATGTAACAAAAGGTACAGTAATAGGAATATCAACTACGCATTCTCTAGAAACAATTATTGGAATTTTAGGAATTTTAAAAGCAGGAGCGGTATATTTACCTATTGATCCACAATATCCATCTGAACGGGTCAATTATATGCTGCAAGATTCAGATATCAATATTCTGTTCACTAATTTTGATATTTCGCATCAATGGGATCTTTCTTTGTATGCGGTTGAGGTTATCCATATAAATGCAGCTCATATTTATATGGGAGATACTTCTAATATTAAAAATAGAAGTGAGCCGACTGACCTTGCTTACATCATATATACATCGGGTTCTACGGGAAACCCTAAAGGTACAATGATTGAACAGAAAGGATTGGTTAATTATATTTCTTGGGCAAATCAAGTATATGTAGGCGCAAGTGAAAATGAAGTTTTCCCATTGTATTCATCTCTTGCTTTTGATCTTACTGTTACAACTATATTTACCCCATTAATTAGTGGTAATCAGATTATTATTTATCCTGCTGATGCAAACGAATATGTATTATATAGGATATTTAAAGAAAAAAAAGCAAGTATTATTAAATTAACTCCATCTCACCTTTCTTTATTGAAAGATTCAGACTTTTTCGGGTGTTCAATTAAAAAAATTATTGTTGGTGGAGAAAATTTAACAGTAGACCTTGCCGCAAACATACAGAAAAAGTTAGGTAGAGAAACAAAAATATATAATGAATATGGGCCCACAGAAACAGTTGTAGGATGTATGATTCATCAATTCGATATTGAAAAAGATAAAGGGGTATCTGTCCCTATTGGTGTACCTGCACAAAATATGAAAATATATGTGTTGGACTCCGATCTTCGCCCAGTACCAATGGGAGTTGTTGGAGAAATTTATATTTCTGGGGAAGGTGTTGCAAGAGGATATTTTAACAATCAGGATTTAACAAGAGAGAGATTTATTGTAAATCCATATTCGGCAAAAGAGCAGATGTATAAATCGGGTGATTTAGCTAGATTTATTGAAGGAGATAAGATTGAGTATTTGGGAAGGAAAGATGATCAAGTAAAAGTTCGTGGGTTCCGCATAGAACTAAAAGAAATCGAAATAAACTTGCAAAAATATCCGAGCATTAAGGAAGTGGTAGTGATTGATCAAGAGGATTATGATGGAAACCGCTATCTTTGTGCCTACTATACTGAGAATGCTAAGGTGAAGACATCCGAACTATTTAGATTCTTAAAAGAGATCTTACCAGTTTATATGATTCCTTCGTATTTTATTGTGTTGAAAGAAATACCGTTGACGTTTAACGGAAAGCTGGATAGAGAGGCCTTGCCGAAACCTGAAGTTAAAATAGAGAAAAAAACTGAAGGTGAGATAGAAAGTGATTTAGTAGGTATTATACGTGAAGTATTAAATGTTGAAAAAGTAAGTATAAGAGACAACTTCTATCACCTAGGCGGGGATTCCATTAAAGCAATTCAAATTTCTTCTAAGATACGTGAGAAAGGAATTAAAATAAAAACAAAGGATATTTTGGCTAATCCAGTTATTGAAGATATGATTTTATATTTAGAAATGACTAGCACAAAAGAGCAGAAGAGTAATCAACAATGTGTTGGTAGTATTGAAACGATACCATCTATCTCATGGTTTTTTTCGCAAGATTTGAACAATATAAACCATTATACACAGTCAGTGTTAGTCAAAGTAAAGGATGACGTTGAGGTTGGCATACTTGAATCGGCATTTAACTTATTAGTTTGTCATCACGACGCTTTTCGCTTGAGTTACCGGATGGAAACGAAGGAATTATTTTATAATCAAAATAATTACAATAAAAAAATAAAAATAGAATCATTTGATTTATCTGAATTATCAAAAACAGAGCAAAGTATTCGTATTGCTAGTATTGGAGAAATATTGAAATCGAGCTTTAATATTGAAAATGAAATTCTTCTTAAAGTTTGTATATTTGATTTAGGTGATTTTGGTAAAAGACTATTGATGACAGCTCATCATTTAGCTGTTGATGGTATATCTTGGCGAATTATTTTTGAAGATATAAATCAATTATATAAACAGATAGAAAATAAGCAGAAAACTTCTTTGCCGCCAAAAGATAATTCGGTACAGGATTGGGCAATTGAGTTAAAGAGAATGAGTAAAAAAATTCCAGAATCAGAAAAGCGATACTGGGAGCATGTATATCAATATGAAGAGAATTCATTTCATGATTTTGATTTAGGATTGGATCGTATGGAATTTTGCGAGAAAATGATTAAGAAGTTAACAGAAGAAGAAACTATGCAGCTGTTACAAAAAGCAAATGAAGCTTATCGAACAAAAGGTAATGAACTAATGATTATAGCGCTATCATTGGTAATGGCTAAGTATATTAAAACAAATGATGTGATTATTGAAATTGAAGGGCATGGGCGTGAAGAATTAAATGATGAAATTGATGTATCGCGAACTATTGGATGGTTTACGAGTCTATTTCCAATTCGGTTACAATTTGAGGATGTAGATATATCACAACAAATTAAACAATTAAAAGAGCAATTGCGTAGCGTTCCAAGTAAAGGTCTAAATTATGGAGTTTTAAAGTATATTTCGAAGGAATTAAGTTCCGAATCTCGAAAATATGTTCGTTTTAACTATTTAGGTGATTTTAATGCTACATTTTCCAATGGAATTTTTGAATTTGCGTATGAAAATTCCGGTCAAGATAACAGCAATAAAAATGAGATGGATTGTTTGCTAGATATCGTTGCGTATACAGTAGATAAAAAGTTGAATTTGTCGATTACGTATAGCAAAAACAAATTTAAACAAGAAACAATATCGCAATTTTTCATGGAGTATATGAATCAATTGAGAGATTTGATTCAACATTGTTGTCAGAGAAAACATGCTGAATTCACCCCATCTGATTTTGAAACGGCAAACCTCTCGAGTGAAGATCTTGAAAATATATTTAATATATGATATTAGAGAGGAGTCATTCAATCATGATGAGAGTAAAAATTGTTTTGATTACCCTTGTAATATTATTAAATGTACAGATGCTATTTGGGATTCAAATAGCAAATGCAGAGAATGATAGAATGTTTACGGAAAACGATAAAGAACAACTAGACTCGCTTATAAAAAAACAAATGCAAGAAGCCAAAATTCCTGGAATGTCAGTGATAGTAGTCAAAGGTGATCAAGCTGTATATAAAAAAAGTTTTGGCTATTCAAATCTTGAGACAAAGCAACGTGTAACGGAAAAAACATTATTTGAAATCGGTTCGAACAGTAAGGCGTTTACAGCTCTCGCAATATATCAACTTGTTCAAAAGGGGTTAATTGATTTAAAGGACCCTGTTAGCAAATATTTGCAGTGGTTTCAAATGATATATGAAGGTAATTATAAAGGACAACAACTTAATAAAAATGTTGAAATAACTCTTGAACAGCTTTTATATCATACGAGTGGGATCCCTTTTCATACCATTGGGGACATACCTATCTCAAATGACAATGATGCGTTGGAAAATACAGTTAGAGAAATATTAAATCAAAAATTGGAGACATATCCAGGAGAGCAATTCAATTATGCCAGTATTAACTACGATATTCTAGGATTAGTTATACAAAAAGTTACCAATCAATCTTTTGAACAATACGTTCAGAATAATATATTAAACCAATTTAATATGGGTAATACTTTTTTGTTTAGAAAAGATGTCGCTAAATATGATATGTCAAAGGGATATAAAATAGGTTTTTTAAAGCCTATAGAGTTTAATGCACCTATTTATCGAGGAAATACACCCGCAGGTTATTTTATCTCAAATAATGAAGACATGGAAAAGTGGCTTCGTATGCAGCTTGGGATATATGGACTAAGTGATGATCAGCAAAAGGCAATTTATAGTACACATATACCAAACAGATCAGTTCCACCATCTGAGGATGGCTCTTCTTATGCCGGAGGGTGGCAAGTTTTTCAAAATGGTCCTGGTGAAATATCACATGCAGGAAGTAATCCGAATTTCTCTTCTTTCGTTGTATTTCATCCTCAAGAGAAGTTAGGAGTTGCGGTGATGGCTAACATGAACTCCGATTACACTCAAAATATTGGCCAGGCTATTATGGACACACTTGTGGGGGAGAGTGTGGTGACAAACGGTAAAGATACGTATAAGAGTATTGATGCCTTTTCTGTTACTGTACTTTTGTTTATGGTTCCTTTTTCAATTATTACTCTATACTTCATTTTCATAGTTATGATTCAGGTGTATAAGAAAAAAAGGAAGTTGGAAAAAAATAAATTTAAAAGTATTTGTATTCCCTTTATAACGTTTCTATTTGCGTTCTTAGCTGGGTATGCCCTTTATAAAATTCCATTTGTATTTTTCGGGAGACTTTCTTGGGATTTTGTTAATGTTTGGTTACCTATCAGTATGAGTTTTGCGGTATGGGCTACTTTAATTAGTATTGTACTGTTCTGCCTATATTTATCTTTAATAACTGTTTTTCCTTTGCATAATAAGAAAAATTTTTTTCCGATTTTTGTGTTGAGTGTAACCAGTGGTTTTGGAAATGCGATGATTATTTTTATTATTAATGAAGCTTTAACTAGAAGTAATTATTCAAGCAACAATAGTTTGTTTTTATATTTTTTGCTAGGAATTATTACTTATGTATTAGCGCAAAAATTGGTACGGACGCAGTTGATTACCATTACGAATAATCTGATTTATGAAAAAAGAATCCAGTTAATTAACGATATATTAAAAAATCCTTATGAAAAAATTGAAAAAATAGAGTCAGAAAGAATTCAAACCACCTTAAATAATGATACAGAAGCTATCAGTAATTATGCTGCCACCATCATTACTGGTTTGACTGATTCAATTACACTTTTATGTTGTTTGGTTTATTTGGGAGTAATTAATGTTTATGGACTGCTTGTTTCTATTGCAGTTATTTTGGTTGCAGCAGGTATGTATTATGTAGCTGGAAAATCAGCTAATAATCTTTGGGAACAAACAAGAAACATCCAAAACACTTTTTTTAGATATATAAACGATCTCATTGGCGGTTATAAAGAGTTAAGCATAGGAAAGTCAAAACGAGAAGAGTTTGGACAAGGGATGCAAGAGAGCTGTGAGGATTATAAGGATAAGCGGATTCAAGGTGGTCTTAAGTTTGCTAATGTTTTTATTATTGGTGAATTGCTGTTTGTTATGGTAATTGGGGCTGTTACATTTTTATTTCCGCTTTTATTTAAAGGGGTACAGAGTGAGTTTTTAAGAAGCTATGTTTTTGTTTTTCTTTATATGACAGGACCTCTACATAGTATACTCAATACGATCCCTAATGCGATTCAAATGAAAATTAGTTGGAAGAGAATAAATGATTTTTCAAGGTATTTAAAAACCGAAACTAATAAGACAGACGTAAACAGTACTTTGATACCTCAAAGTAAAATAAACATGGAGATTAAAGAGGTAGTATATCAATACGAAAGTGAACATGGAGAAGCTTTTCAAGTTGGGCCAATTAATTTTGAACTTAAATCAGGAGAGGTTGTATTTATAACCGGTGGCAATGGTAGTGGTAAATCAACTCTTGCTAAACTAATTACAGGTTTATATTCTGCAAATAGCGGAAACATATTTGTTAACAATCAAGAAATAAATCAGGAACAGTTAAGAGAGCTATATTCCGCAATATTTAGTGATTTTTATTTGTTTACAAAAGTCTATGGTATTGACTATAGCTCAAAGGAAGAAGAAATAAAAAAATATTTGAAAATATTACGTATCGATGAAAAAGTACAAATTCAAAATGGAGAATTTAGTACAACTAAACTTTCAACAGGACAACGAAAAAGACTAGCACTATTAATTAGCTATTTAGAGGATAAATCTATTTATCTATTTGATGAATGGGCGGCAGATCAAGACCCTGAATTTAGACATTTTTTCTATACAGAACTATTGGCTGAATTAAAGGGAAAAGGAAAAGCTATCATTGCTATTACTCATGATGATAGGTACTTTCATATCGCGGATAAAGTTATCAAGATGGAAAGAGGAGAAATTATAGAAAATATGAAGAAGCATAATTATTTAGATTCATTTGATTGTCTCAAGGAGGAGCTCAATGATGATAAAATTGGATAAACAAAATTTGGAAGATATTCTTGGTTTAACACCAATGCAGGAAGGGTTGTTATTTCACTACTTAAAAAATCCTCAAAGTGATGAGTATTTTGAACAGATATGTTTGGGGATTTTAGGTAGTGTTGATGCAGGATTGTTTACGAAAGCTTGGGACGCGGTTGTCCAAACAAATGAGCAGTTACGTACACTATTTCGTTGGGAAAAAGTGAAAACTCCTGTTCAAATAGTATTGAAAGAACATACCCCTCATATTAAAATAATTGATCTTACACACAAGAGTGAAAGTGAAAAAAATATTTTACTAGAAGAGATAAAAGTTAAAGATCGTGAAAAAAAGTTTGATCTTCGAGAAATACCATTTAGGGTTACTTTGTGCATATTAGCAGAAGAAAGACATGAAATGATTATAAGTAATCATCATATTATATATGATGGCTGGAGTAATGGAATTATTTTAAAAGAATTCCTAAACGCATATCGATGCCTTAGTGAATCAGAAACTTACAATCTGCCTACTAAAAAAAAATATAAAGATTTTATTAAATATATTCAAAAACAGGATAAAGAAAGTCAGAAAGTATTTTGGCAAGAGTATTTAAAAGGATTTAACTCGCAAAATAGTTTGGAAGTAACAAAAAAGAAACATAAATCAATTCGAAAAGATCATCAGTATCGCATTCGATTTTCAAGGGATAAGTTGGAAGGATTTGCGAAGGGAAATGAAGTTACTCTTGCCGCCCTTGTTTATAGTTTATGGGGAATTGTGCTACAAAAGAATCATAATATCGATGACATTATTTTTGGCGCAACTATTTCGGGTAGAGCAGGAACATTTAATGGGATTGAAGAAATGGTAGGCCTATTTATAAATACAGTTCCATTAAGAGTTAAAAAGGATTCTGGCGAAACATCTATAGAACTTATCAAAAAGTTAAATAAGACATTGCAGGATTGGGAATTGTATGGGACATCATCTTTAGTAGATATAAAAAAATATAGTGAATTGGATACGGAAATCGATCTTTTTGATACTATTGTTGTTTTTGAAAACTACCCTTTAGATCAGACGATACTGACAAACAAAAATAGAATCGCTTTGAACTCATATTCCACCTTTGAAATGACTAATTATGGCTTATCTATTAGTATAAGTTTGCACAAAGATATTGAGATATGTTTCAGTTACAACGAACAATTATATGAATCATCTAAAATTGAGCGTTTAGCTCAACATTTTACTAAAATTGCAGAAGCAGTCATAAAAAATCCTCATAAAAAAATAGAAGAGATTGATATCGTATCTATTGAAGAGAAAAAACAAATCCTTTTGGAATTTAATAATACTCGTAAAACATATTCACATCAGTTGACGATTAGTCAGTTGTTTGAGCAACAAGCGATGAAAACCCCGGATAATGTTGCGATTGTATATAAAAATAGGACTATGACTTATGAAGAATTAAATAACATATCCAATAACTTATCAAATGAACTGCTTAGAAAAGGAGTGAAAAAGGGTGAGATTATTGGAATCATGACGGATCCATCAATTGAAATGCTAATAGGGATAATTGCTATTTTAAAAGTCGGAGCTGCATACTTGCCAATTGATCCAGAATATCCAGAGTCAAGGAAAATGTATATGATACAGGATAGTCAAACAAAGTTCATATTGACCAGTAAGGATGTAATTAATAAAAACGACTATGTAATTGGAAAATTCAACAATGAGTGTGTTTTTATATTGGATAATAGTAGAAAATTTTCGGGTGAGACTCTTCTACCGAAAGTAAACCTTAGTCCGAATGATTTATTTACGGTTTTGTATACTTCAGGTACTACAGGAAAACCTAAAGGTGTAATGATAGAAAATCGAAATGTTGTTAATCTTGTTCAGTGGTTTGGAAAAACATTTAATATAACGGAAAAAACAAATCTATTACAACTAACAAATTATGTGTTTGATCCGAGTATTGAGGATTTTTTCGGTACATTACTTTATGGAGCGACATTACATATAGCCGAAAAGAATTTAATTTTAAATAAGAAGCATTTTTGTGATTATGTTGATCAACATGAAATTCATATTATTAATTTCATACCGACTGTATTAAAAGAATTATTATGTCATGATCGCAAATTACAGAGTTTACACACAGTTATTTCAGGGGGAGAAAGACTAGAAGAATCATTAAAAGATGCACTGATTGATAGAGGATATAAATTATATAATAATTATGGTCCAGCAGAAACAACAGTGGATGCTTTAAGTGTTGAATGTTCAGAAAATACCGTCTCTTTAGGGCGGCCGATTTCAAATGTTAGATGTTATATATTAGATAAAGATAAAAATATTAGTCCAATAGGTGTTCCTGGTGAGTTGTATATTGCTGGAGACGGTGTAGGAAGAGGGTATTTGAATCTACCAGAATTTACAAATGAAAAGTTTATGAATGATCCCTTTAATCCAAATGATCGTATGTATAAAACAGGGGACTTAGGAAGATGGCTTCCAAACGGAGAAATCGAGTTTCTTGGAAGAGAGGATCATCAGGTGAAAATCAGAGGGTATCGGATTGAACTTTCAGAAATTCATAATTTAATATTAAAAAGGAACTACATTGAAGATGTTGCTGTAATTGATTGGGAAATTAATAATGGGAAAAAAGTTATCTGTGCATATATCGTTTCCCATGTTCAGGTTAACATGGAGGAACTTAAGGGATTTTTAGCAAAAGAATTACCAGATTATATGCTTCCATCATACTATATTCAGCTAGAGAGTCTGCCCTTAACTTCAATAGGAAAGCTTGATCGAAGGAACTTACCGGCTCCTCAAATTCATACTTATAAAGGTTACGTTGCTCCAAAAAATAAAGTTCAAGAAGAACTAGTAGAGGTATGGTCTGCAGTATTGGGTCTACATCAGGGGGAAATTGGTATACATGATAACTTCTTCGAGTTGGGAGGAGACTCAATTTTAAGTATTCAAATAGTAGGTAAAGCGCTTCAAAAGGGTATAGAGATTACCGTGAGTCAGATGTTTGAGAACCAAACGATAGCAGAACTGGCGGATTGTATTGCAGATATTAAAGAAAGCTATAGTGAAGATCAAATAGAAGAACCTGAGACTGGAGAAGTGCTTCTTACACCGATTCAAAAGTGGTTTTTTGAGCAAGATTTGGAAAATTATCATCATTGGAATCAATCTGTGCTATTGGAAACACGAGCAGGTATAAATCCGAATTTGTTGCATGAAAGTTTTCGTATACTTACAAATTATCATGATAGTTTTAGGCTCCGTTATTATCAAAGGGCTGGAGAATGGATTCAAGTTTATTCAGAGTCCGATGAGAATGTGTTATTTGAATTACATGATTTTAATAATAGTCATATGCATGAAATTTTATCAAAATTGCAGTATGAATTAAATATTACAGATGGTCCATTAATTAAAGTTGCATATTTTGATTCTGGGGATCAGGAAAAAGGAAGGTTGTTTATAACAGTACATCATCTTGTAATAGACGGATATTCATGGAGACTTATGCTGGACACTCTACAGATGATATATGAACAGCTTACAAATAGTGGATCTGTTCAACTTCCAGTGAAAGGCCTCTCTTTTAAAAAATGGTCTGAGCATCTCTATGAATATGCTTATTCCAATCAATTAAAAGATGAACTTGCTTTTTGGAAGAACAATGTCTCTTCTTCTGTAAATACTATACCTATTGACATGGAAGGGGGGAGAAATGATGAAAAATCTGCTCGTACACTTTCTTTTATGTTGACGGAGAAAGAAACAAAGTATTTACTGCATGACACGTATCAATTATTTAAAATGAGAATTGATGATATTCTGCTTTCCGCACTTTCTAGTACATTAGCAAATTGGAGTGGTGAAACACTAGTTGATTTGGAGGGCCATGGTAGGAATCCTTTGTTAAAAGAGTACGACACTTCAAGAACTATAGGATGGTTTACTTGTGTATATCCTATTGTTATGGGCGACATTGAAAAAGAGAAGGGCATAGCAGAAATATTGAAGCAAGTAAAAGAGCGGTATCGTGCTATACCAAATGGTGGAATTGGTTATGAAATTTTATATTACTTAGCAGAGAAAGAGATGCAAGGGCAAATTTCGTCTAGGAAAAGGGCACAAATAAGCTTTAATTATTTAGGACAGTTCGAACAAGCAATTAAAAAACAGCAGTTATTTAATATATCGGATGTGAATACAGGACCAACCCGTGATTTGAATGGAATTAGAAGTCACTTGCTTGAAATTGAATGTATGATCGTTGATAAAAAATTATGTGTAGAATGGAAATATAGTACGAATAGTCATTTAGTTGAAACCATTCAAGGCTTGGCAAAGGACTTCGTCAACAATTTGAAGGATATAATTGACCACTGTCAAACAAAAGAAGGTACATATTTGACGCCTTCAGATTTCCCACTTGTCTCCATAGATCAAAAGAAAATTGATGAATGGCTTGAGGTATATAAAAATATAGAAGATATATACATGCTTTCACCTGTACAACAAAGTATGGTTTTTCATCATATCTATTCACCAAAATCGTCAGTAACTGTGGAGCAAACAATATTTTCAATAAAATCAAAACTAGATATTGAGATATTTGAAAAGGTTTGGCAAAAACTTTTAGATAGACATGAAAGTTTAAGAACATCATATCATTGGGAAGGACTAGAAGAACCTGTACAGATTGTTCATAAAAATCTGAAAATCCCTTTTCAAGTTTTAGATTGGACAAATGTTTCGAAATCTGAAGGATTGCAAAAGTTAGAACAACTTATTGAGGAAGATCGTAAGAAGGGATTCGACCTTTCAAAACCACCACTTATGAGAATTTTGGTCATTAAGCAAGACGAGTATGCCTATGATGTAGTATGGACGCATCATCACCTTCAGTTAGATGGTTGGTGTAATAGCATCCTCTTTAAGGAACTGGGTCAGTGTTATGAAGCGTTATGCGTTGACGAAAAGATAACATTTGGACATGTATATTCATTTAAAGATTATATCGACTGGTTACGTAGGCAAGACAAGAAGAAAGCGGAACAATTTTGGAGAACCGAGTTAGATGGATTTAAAACACCTATACGATTCAATAATATTTTTCCTGCAAAAAATTCAAATCAGTTATCTGCTTTTGGAGATGTAGTATACGAAGTGTCTGAAGACAAACAGCAGATAATTCAAGACTTTACTAGAAAGAATCGGATTACACTAAATACTATGATTCAGGGGGCTTGGGCAATTCTTTTAAATCGCTACTCCCAAGAAACAGATATTATTTTTGGGGTAACTTCATCAGGGCGTCCAGCTGAGTTAGAAGGTTCGGATTCAATAATTGGTTGCTTTATGAATACTCTTCCTTTTAGGGTAAAGATAAATAAAAATGTAAATTTGATTAAATGGCTTAAAGATGTACAACTGAAGCAGGTTGAAATGCG
The DNA here is from genome assembly GCF_024712505.1 of Bacillus sp. IBL03825. NCBI lineage: Bacteria > Bacillati > Bacillota > Bacilli > Caryophanales > Bacillaceae > Bacillus > Bacillus sp. IBL03825. Next base: position 1,884,492 of record NZ_JAMXKE010000001.1, read on the forward strand.
TCAATATGAATATACCTCACTCGTTGATATAAGAAGTTGGATTGATATGCCAAGAAGCTCTGCCTTATATGATTTGTATGAGAGTATTGTAATTGTTGAAAACTATCCATTCGATGTGAAATTGAAAGACGGAATTGGTTCATTACAAGTGAAATCAGTACGTATAGATGAACAAATGGATTATCCTTTGGTTGTTTATTGTAATCTACAACCAAAGCTTCAATTGAAGCTACTATTCAATAGTTCCTTTTTAAATGAAACAGAAGCAAATCAGATACTTTCACATTTAATCAATATTTTGTGGGAAATGCTTGTTAGCGAAGATGGTAAGTTAGAGAATATCTCAATGATTTCTGAGAAAGAACTTACACATATTTTAAGTGATAATAATTCTACTTCATTGGATTATCCTAAGAATCAATGTTTCCAGGATTTATTTACTGATCAAGTAAAATTAAATCTAAACAAACCTGCTGTTATACAGGGGAATGAAAGTGTATCTTACACAGAATTAGATATACTTTCAAACCAGTTAGCGCATAAGCTCATTAAATTAGGAGTAGGGCCTGAAATACCTGTGGGAGTGTATGTTGAACGTTCACCTAAAATGATTGTAGGAATTTTAGCTGTTTTAAAAGCTGGTGGAGCTTTTCTACCTATAGATATGGATTATCCTGGCGAAAGAATAAATTTGATGTTGAAAGATGCCCAAGTACCTATATTACTCACCCAAAATAATTTACAGTCGAAGATTAGAGATTATCAGGGGCATACTGTTTGTCTTGATATAGAATGGGATTCAGTGCTCGAAGAACCAAAAAACCAACCGAGTGTTAGAATTGAACCCCAGAATTTGGCATATATCATCTATACTTCGGGTTCTACTGGTCGACCAAAAGGTGTAATGATGTCTCATGAAGCAGTTGTAAGCCACTCCATTGATATTTGCAAACGTTATGAGCTGACACCGGAGGATCGTGTTCTTCAGTTTTCTTCGATAAGTTTTGATATTTCACTTGAACAGATTTTTACAACACTAGCGGCAGGAAGTTCTCTTGTTTTGCGTGATAAGAATATATGGACTCCTTATCAGTTTTCTCAGAAATGTGTTGAACTTGGACTCTCAGTTGTTAATCTACCTACAAATTATTGGGGCGAAATTGTACAAGAATGGTATACAAGACCAGAAATAATTCCAGATAGTAACCTCAGACTCGTCATAGTTGGTGGGGAACAAATGCCAGCGGAGAAAGTAGGGATGTGGGAACAGTTACCTTTAGAAGATATTATTTTGTTAAATGCATATGGACCTGCTGAAACGGCGATGACAAGTACTTTATATGAAGTGTCTGGAAAAGGAACTAAAAGTGCCGACTTAAAAGTTATTCCCGTGGGAAAACCACTTGCTAACAGGCGCATTTATATCCTTGATGAGAACATGCACCCTTTGCCGATTGGAGTGAAGGGGGAAATATTCATAGGTGGCATACCTTTAGCTAGAGGTTATATTAACAATTCTAAGTTGACGAAGGATAAGTTTATTCGAGATCCGTATTATCATAATTATGGAAAAATGCTTTATAAAACAGGAGATATGGGGAAATTACTTTGCGATGGTAACATTGAGGTTCTGGGGCGGAAGGATGACCAAACAAAAATACGAGGGCATCGAATTGATATAGGAGAGATTGAAGTTGTGTTAAACAAATGTGATAACATAAAAAACTCTATAGTTGTCGTGAAGAATGGAGTAGCAAATGATAAGTATCTTGTTGCATTCTATGATTCCCCCTCGCATGGTACAAATAATCAATGCAGTATAAGGGGGTTTTTGCGGAAGAAACTTCCTGAATATATGATTCCTTCTTATTTTATTCAACTAGGAAGTCTTCCGCTCAGTCCGAATGGAAAAATTGATCGGAAGTCCCTAGAAAATATGGAGATTAAAGTAGAGTTTGATGAAGAGTATCAAAAACCTTATAATACGATACAACAAAAACTTGTAAGTATTTGGAGAAAGATACTGGGGATTGATGGTGTAGGTATTAATCATCATTTCTTTGAAATTGGGGGACAATCATTAAAAGCAATAACACTTGTTTCTGAAATTCATAGGGAATTTGAAGTTGAACTTCCACTTGGAAATATATTTGCATTTCCTACTATTAAGGAATTGGCTGTAATCATTGAAGAAATGATGGGGAAAAAAGAAACATATGAAGCGATTCGTTTAGCACCACCACAGGAGTATTATGAAGTCTCTCCAGCACAAAAAAGTATGTATATTGTTAGTCAATTGAATGATGCATCTACAAACTATAATATTACCGGAGCAGTATTTCTTGAAGGGGAAGTTAATATAGTACAGATAGAAAAGGCATTGCAAGCTTTAATTAATCGCCATGAAAGCTTGCGAACATCATTTAAACAAGTACAAGGGAAAATAGTTCAAAAAATCCATCAAAATCCTGAATGGAATATGCAACACTTGTATGCAGATGAACAAAATTTTGAGAGTGTTGTTGAAACATTTATTAGACCATTTGATTTAGAGAAAGGGCCCTTGTTCAGAGCAGCAATTGTGGAGGTGCTACCATCATCGAAATATTTGCTTGTTTATGATATGCACCATATTATATCCGATGGTTTATCAATGGGAATTTTAATTAGAGAGTTTGCATCTCTTTATCAAAAAAATAATTTGCCAGACGTAAGAATTCAATACAAAGATTTTTCAAACTGGCAAAACAAAATGATAGAATCCGGGAACTGGAAACTAAAAGAACTGTACTGGCTTGAAATATTTTCAAAAGAAATACCATTACTCAATTTACCAACTGATTATCCAAGATTAGATGAGCCAATGTCTGAAGGTGATGTAGTTCAAGTTAATTTGGATGCATATTATACATCTAAATTAAATGAAATCTCAAGCCGAAAAGGAGCTACTCTGTACTCATTATTACTTTCGGCATTCAATATACTATTGTTTAAATATAGCGGACAAGAAGACATTATAATTGGAAGCCCGGTAGCAGGAAGACTGAATTCTGAATTAGAGAATGTGGTAGGTATGTTTGTTAATACACTTGCGCTCAGAAATTATCCTACTTCAGAGAAACGGTTTGAGGATTTTTTGAAAGAAGTTGCAAGCCACACACTTCAAGCTCTCGAACATCAGGAGTATTCATTTGAGATGCTCGTTGATAAGCTACAATTGCAAAAAAATGTGAATCGTCATCCTCTGTTTGATGTGATGTTTGCTTTTGAAAATGTTGATGCAGTAAGGGCGGAAATAGGTGATTTTGAAATTAAACCGTACGAGTATACGAATCGTACATCTAAATTTGATATAGAGCTGAAAGTAACTGAGCAGGATGGACAACTTCGTTTTATATTTGAATATAGTACAGGTTTGTTCCGTAAAGAGACGATTGAACGAATGGCGGAACATTTCGTTAAAATTATTGATACTATCATAGAGGACATTACTATTCCAATTGAGGAAATTGATCTAGTAACCATGAAAGAAAAAAATAGAATAGGTGTTTTTAATAATACTGATACTTTGTATCCAGAAGAAAAAACGATTAAACGTATATTTGAAGAACTGGTGGAAAAACATCCGAATCGTACTGCTGTAGTGTTTGGACAGAGAACGATAACTTATAAGGAATTAAATGATAAAGCAAATCAATTAGCTAAACACTTGATAAAGAAGGGGGCAGGAAGTGATACAGTAATCGCTTTATTAGCTGAGCCTTCTATTGAAATGATCATTGGACTATGGAGTATTATTAAAAGCGGGGCAATTTATTTACCTCTTGATCCGGAGTTTCCATTAGAACGAATAAATAGCATGATTGAAGACAGTGATACAATTCTTCTTTTGACCCAGTCTCACTTAGTAACTTCTAATGATTTTACTTGTGAGGTTATGGAATTGGAAGATAAGAGCTTATTTTTTGAATGTCCTTCAAATATAGAGGAAAGAAGTACAGTTGATAATCCAATATATATTATTTATACATCTGGTACCACTGGGCTCCCAAAAGGGGTACCGATTAAGAATCAAAGCTTGGTAAATTATATTTCATGGTTCACACGAGAAGCAAGTATAACGCATAGGGATAAAACACTACTATTATCTTCCTTCGCATTTGATTTAGGATATACAAGTTTGTATACAGCTTTATTAAATGGGTGTGAGTTACATTTAATTCCAAAAGAACATTATATGCTCCCAGAAACCCTTATCACATATTTGAAAGAGAAAAAGATCAGTTATATAAAACTGACTCCTTCACTATTTAATTATTTAGTTAACCATCGTATGGTTGAAGATTATGAGAATTGCATGGCGCTAAGGTTAATCGTATTGGGCGGTGAAGAAGTGAAGTCAGCTGATATTAGTAAGTTTAATAGGGTGTATCCGCAAACTGTAATTATGAATCACTATGGACCTACAGAAACTACTATTGGCGCTCTATTTCATAAATTTAATGCTACTGATTTTGACCTTGTATCCAAGGGAACGGTTATTGGAAAACCAGTAGATAACACGAAAATATTCATTTTGGATAGAGGTCAAAAACTTGTTCCACTTGGAATGGCTGGTGAAATTTGTATTGGGGGAGTAGGAGTGACAGAAGGTTATTTGAATCAAATTGATTTAAATAGCGAAAAGTTTATTACGGTTTCACCTTTGGGACATGAAAAAATCAAACTCTATAGAACGGGAGACTTAGGGAGGCTCACATGCCATCAAGAAGTAGAATTTCTCGGAAGAATCGACAATCAATTAAAAATTCGAGGATATAGAGTGGAGTTAGAAGAAATAAATTCAGTACTGTTGCAACATGATATGATACTTGATGCAATTGTTGTTCCAAAAAAAGATAAAGAAAATAATAATATACTATGTGCTTATATTGTGTTGAAAGAGAATGAGAATGGGTGGGGAATAAGGGAATACCTTTCAAGTAAGATTCCTTACTACATGATGCCCTCTATCTTTATTAAGTTAGATAGAATTCCTTTGACTCCAAATGGTAAGCTAAATGTTAAAGCACTCCCAGAAATTAAGGATGAATTATTGATAAAAACTAATTATGAACTGCCTGAGGATCCAATTGAAAAAACTGTTGCACAAATGTGGGAAGAAACTCTTAATGTTAAGCAAATTAGTATGAATGACTCGTTTTTTGAAATGGGTGGAAACTCATTGTCGTTAATGCTTTTAATGGCAGAAATTCATAAAAAGTTTAGTGTAGATATATCGTTAAGAGAAGCGTTTAAAGCACCAACAGTAAGAGGTATAAGTAAGCATATAAAGAAAAGATCTGAAAATAAGTATGTGTCATTACAACCTGTGGAAAAGTGCGAATATTACGACCTTTCTTCAGCCCAGAAAAGGATATATACACTACAACAGATGGAGGGGATTGGAACTAGTTACAATATGCCAAGAGCAACCTTACTAGAAGGTGAAATCAATCTGGATAAATTGGAAAAAGCTTTTTGTGAGATTGTAAAGAGACATGAGGCATTTCAAACATCTATTGAAGTAGTAGATGGTGTGCCTAAACAACGAATTCAGGGAGACGTGGATATAGAAATTAGTTATTCTGTTTTAGATGAACATTTATGTTCTAATCTATCAAGGAAGCTGAATGTCGAACTGGAAAATATAATTGATGAATTTATTGAACCTTTTGACTTAAGTAAAGCACCTTTAGTAAGAGTTAAGATCATTCGCTTAAGTAGTCATAAACATGTGCTTTTAACAGATATGCATCATTTGATTTCAGATGGATATTCAGTCAATATTTTACTGCAGGAGTTATCGGAATTATATCAAGGAAAACTGTTACAGGAAAACCCTATTCAATATAAAGAATTCGTTTATTGGCAGAATGAGTTTTTAAAGACAAGTGCTGCAAGTATACAAGAAAAATATTGGTTAGATGTACTTTCAGGGGATCTTCCAGTATTAGATATGCCTACGGATTTTCCTAGACCAATTATACAAAGTTTTGAAGGAAATAGTTTTATTTTTGAAGGAGGAAATGAATTAAAGCAACGTTTAGACAATTTAAGTTTAGAAACAGATACGACATTGTACATGATTTTGTCTGCAGCTTATAGTATTTTGTTATCAAAATGTTCCTCGCAGCACGATATAATTGTAGGAATGCCTATTTTAGGGCGGACACATTCTGATTTGAAAAATATCATTGGTATGTTTGCAAATACTATTGCAATTAGAAGTTTCCCTATTGAGAAAAAAAGCTTTACAGAATTTTTGTCAGAGATTAAAGAACAGTTAATTAAAGCGTATGATAATCAAGATTATCAGTTTGATATGATTATTGATAAGTTAAAAATTAAGAGAGACTTAGGGAGAAACCCTATATTTTCTACAATGTTAGCTTTTCAAGAATCTCAAATCAATGAAAGTATAATGGGGAATTTGAAAATGACGCCTGTTGAATATAGAAATAAAATTTCGAAATTTGATTTAACCTTATTTGTAGAAAAAGGAAAAAAAGAGTTGTTTTTTGAATTTGAATATGCGAGTAGTTTGTATAAAATGGAAACCATTAAAAAATTAGCGGAGAATTTTTTAGGTATCTTAGACGCGATTAGCTCAAATAAGGAAATAAAATTAGAAAATATTAAGATTGAAGGGTTAGTAATCGAGAATACAGAAATTGAAAATGTCAAATTTAATTTTTAAGCTAGATAAGATATTTTTTATTGAGGCTATTCCTAATGCGATACTTTAGGAATAGCTGTTTTATGTAAATGGATTCTTTAAATATATATGAAAAATAAAAGGATATATTGTATAGAAAAGATTGGCTTTTAATTATAATTAAAACGATGATATAGAAGTAGCGATATAAAGGGAGCCCTCTATCATGGAGAGACTTAAAGAAGTGTTTTGGGGATAGCGGTATCGCAGTAGTACTATATGTTTTTACGAAAAGGTGTTACGTAATAACGTAACACCTTTTTATTTATGTATTTCACATTTTCTTCACAAATGATTCACGATAACTTTTCTTCTTCAGGAACTTACATAAATATATTTTATGATATAATAACAATCGACTTTAAAAATGTAAGTTGTATCTATGAAGATAGTTACTATTTTATTAGAAGTTTAGAGGTGAGAGAGAAATAAAGAGTTCTACTGTATAGAAGTTTATATTTAATCAGGTTAATATTTCTTCAAGTAATCGACTTGGGAAGTAGATGTAATGAAAATAGAGCGATGAGGAAGAAAGAAGTGAAATGATTGTGAAAGTAATGAGAAGGTTAGGGGCATGGTTATTAATTGCATGCGTGCTTATCATAGCAATACCGAAAAGTGCATCTGCTCATGCGTACATTGTGAAATCAAACCCTGCTGAAAATGAAACGTTGAAGAAAGCACCAGCTGTTGTGAAAATTGAATTCGATGAGGATATACAAGTTTCACATTTTAATACATTGTTTGTAAGAGATACCTCAGGTACAAGAGTAGATCTAAAAGATGCTTATATCGATAAGAAAAATAAAAAAATATTAGAAGCAGGGTTAAAAGAAAATTTGAAAAACGGACTCTACTCTATTCAGTGGAAAGTGATTTCTGCTGACGGGCATCCTATTCAAGGGGTTATTCCGTTCCGAATTGGATCAGCAGAAGCGGGAGCAGACGATATACAAGTAGAAGAGATGGGGTATGTCCCGCAAATAGATATGATTATGGAACGTGGAATTCTATATACAAGTTTCTCACTATTTATAGGCGTGCTATTCTTTAATCTTATTATGTATAAAGGGAATGCAACCTCGGTTCGGTCAAGAAGTAAAAAAATAATATGGATCTCATTAATTGGCATATTCATTAGCTTACTATTCACTCTACCACTGCAAGCGAAAATAAATGCTGATGTTTCATGGTTAGAAGCATTCCATCCTTTACTATTAAAAGAAACGTTACAACTTTCTGTTTTTAGTTACGTATGGCTCACTCAAATGGCTCTTATTAGTTTGCTTATAATCGTTACGTATTTTGCGATGAAGCGCGAGAAGCTGTCATCGTTTAAAGTATGGAGCATTCCAATAGTATTGTTTATCGGGATACTTGTTATGAAAGCCTTTAATAGCCATGCATATGGTTTGAGGTTTAAAGATATTGCTGTCGTTATGGATTTTTTACATTTATTCGCAGCTTCATTATGGATTGGTGGTCTATCATCCATTATTCTTCTTTTACGTAAAGAGGATGATAAGTGGAATATGTATTGGGATATGATTAAGCGTTTTTCACCGTGGGCAACAGGTGCTGTCATCGTGATTTTAATAACAGGTCTTTTTAACAGTACATTCTTTATTCCAACAATCCATTCGTTATTTGATACGAAGTATGGATTAGCTTTATTAGCAAAGATACTTTTATTCATTTTCATGGGGATATTGGGAATTGTTCATTATGTGAAAGGGAAAATGAGAGCGGAGCAACGATTAGGCGCTACGGTGAAAGTAGAGTTTATCATTGGAATTATCATTTTCGTCATCGTAGCTTTTATGACAAACGTACAAACACCACCGATGCCTCCTACGGGACCTTTTACAGAGAGTAAGCAATTAGATAATGGGTATGAACTTACTTTACATGTAAGTCCTAATAAAGTAGGACAAAATACATTCCATATTACTTTAAAGGATGAGAACGGACAACCTGTTACCGATATGGAGCAACTTATTTTAACTACGCAATCATTGGATATGAACATGGGAAAAGGTTCATTTAAAGTTTCGGCCGTTTCACCAGGAGAATATGAAGCGGAAGGTATGTATATTAATATGATAGGAAACTGGAATATAAAAGTGCACGGATTAACAAAATCTCTTGATAGCTTTGATGCGGATTATAAATTTATAGTAGGCGGCAGGTAAAGAGAAGGTATAGATAAAAAGGAGCGAATAGAAAATGAAACGTATAAAAAAATTTGGCACAACAATGATCGCAACAATAATTGCAATGGGGATTTTTTCGTTACCTGTTAGTGCGCACGTCACTGTGAAACCAGAAGCTTCGGACGTTAATTCTTGGGAGACTTACACGATAAAAGTACCAGTTGAGAAGAATGTAGCAACGACAAAAGTTACATTAAAAATACCGTCTGGAGTAGAGTTCCAACAGTATGAACCAGTGCCAGGATGGAAAGTGGAAGAGCAGAAAGATAATGCCGGAAAAGTTAAAACTGTAGTATGGGAAGCAACAGGAGAAGGGATTTTACCTGGTCAGTTCCAGCGATTTACTTTCGTCGCTAAAAACCCTGATAAAGAACAAAAAATAGCTTGGGATGCATATCAACAATATAAAGATGGAGAAATTGTTGAATGGACAGGCGATGAAAAAGCTGAAAAACCACATTCACTTACTACAATTGCAAAAGGTACGTCATTAACAGGAGAACATGGTGAAGTGTCTAGTGTAGAAAAGAATGAAGGCACTAGTAATATGCAAGTAATAGCGATTGTCTTATCTATTTTGGCGATTGTATCGTCGGTTGGTGCGTGTGTTTTTGTAGTACGTCGTAAAAGGTAAGTAAGATTGAAAGGTCTCATCGTAAATAATGAGACCTTTTTTATTAGGTCTATGGATTAGAAGGAATGAGGATATCGGCACTATTATAGCCACTCTATAATGAAGTTTATCGATGTCTGGAATTTAATTGACGATTATGAAGTCTTCCGGCAGGATATCATGTTCGAGCCAGTTTTCAATTATAGTATTAAATAGTATGGGATTTGCTAAAGAGATTACATGACCAATTTCAGGAATGATAATACCTGTGCAATTCGTATTATTTTCAAGGATTTCAGTCATTGAGTCCTTCATAATTCTTTTTTCTTTGTCTCCAACAGTTACTAATATATTACTATTAGCATCTTTGAAACTTTTTTGTATTGTAAACGACATATTTTCTTCTAATATCCTTACAAATGTATTTTTGTTTATTTGACAACTGTCATGATAATAGTTATCAAGCTGTGTTTCATCTATGTACATTGATTTTGCTTGTATTTTGGAAAATCTCTTACTCTTTATTAAGAAGTAGGTTAAGCTAAGAGAGCTTATTAATGTTTTAGCGAAAGGAATTGGTTTAACTAATGCGCTATTGACCATAGCATATTGAATTAAGTTTGGTTTCATGCTTAGCATAGCAATTAATACTTGAGCGCCTAATGAAAACCCAATTACTATAACAGTCTTCCCTTGTCCTTTTTCTTCAATTAGTTCTATGATTTTTTCAGCACTAAAGTTTATTGAGAAATGATCTTTACTTCTGTTTTTTCCTTGCTCAGGTAAATCAGGAACAAGGCAGTGAAAGTTAGTAAAATGTTTAATTTGCTTGTCCCACATCCATCCACTGACTCCGCCCCCATGAATAAAAACCATAAGTGAAGAGCTTGAATCTCCAAATTCTTTATACTGTAAAACCATATAATTCCCCCTTATGATTAGAATTGTTAGTTCATCCATGTATAGTAGAAGTAATATTTTTATTACTTAAGTATTATCATACAATAAGAAAGAGCCTACAAATAGTAGGCTCTTTCTTATATTTATTTCACTTCAACTTGCTGCCCTACAGTAAGCGTTTTTGGCTTTATATTTACGAAACAAATACTTACCACAATAAATAATAGTCCGATGAATAAGCTAATAGTAATGGCCTCATGTAAGAAAATTGAACTTACAATAATAGCGATTAATGGAATAAGAAATGTATAAGCCCCAACTTTACTTGCTTCACCAGCTCCAACAAGAGTAAAGTATGCAAGCCATCCCATTGCAATAACAAAGAATGAAATAAAGAGTAGTACGCTAACAAATGGTATACTCCAAGCGATACTAGACCAGCTTTCAAACTCTGAACCAAATCCAATTAAGCAAAGCCCGCCAATAATGAGCTGAAGTGTTACCATCCAAATGGAATTAACGCGGTGCCCAGTCTTCTTAATAAATACTGTTCCAAGTGCCCAGCCAATCGCGCATCCTATCGCGAGAAGGATTCCGATAATAGAAATATGTCCAGTTAAACTACTAGAGCTAATGACACCCACGCCAATAAATCCAAGAACAAGCCCAAAAATTTTTAAGCCGTACATAGATTCTTCAAGCCAAATCCATGAGAAAATGCCGAGTAAAACAGGTTGTAGAAATACAATGGCGGAAAATAACCCAGCGGGCATATATTGAAGGCCTACAGTTTGTAATCCGTAAAATATAATGATGTTAAGTAAAGAAGAAATAACGTATAAATGCCAAGTTTCTTTTAAGTGTAACTCTTTGTATTTCGGTAATGCGAAAAGGAGTAAAATGAATCCTCCAATTAAAGTTCGAACGCCTGCAAATAAAACGGGTGGTGTATAATGCAGGGCAAACTTAGATAAAGGCCAATTGATTCCCCACATGAAAACGAGAAAGGTAAGGATTATGGCCGTCTTAGTTCGAGAAAGCTGTGTCACGGTAAGACCTCCTTGTTGTTATTCATTTCACTATGATATGATATCGACTGTAATAAATAAAATGAATCTTTTTTATGGGGAGTATAAGTGATTAGTTATGACCATTACACAACTGCAAGTATTAATAAAAACTGTTGAGTTAGGTAGTTTTACGAAGGCTGCTCGGGTGTTAAATATGACGCAGCCAGCTGTAAGTCATGCAATTTCAAGTATTGAGTCAGAGTTAGGAGTTACGATTCTTATACGTGATAAACGAAAAGGGCTAATCGTGACGGATGTAGGAAACAGAATTCTTGTGCATATTAGAGAGATTTTGAACGGTGTAGAGAAAATTGAGCAAGAAGTTGCGATGGAGAAAGGACACGAAGTTGGGACGATTCGAATTGGGAGTTTTCCGAGTGCCTCTGCACATTTCTTACCCAAAATGATAAACCTTTTTAAGGAGAAGTATCCGAACTTAGAAGTCGTTCTTTGTGAAGGAACGATTAAAGAAGTTGAAGATTGGTTAGTATCGAGGGTTGTTGATATAGGAATTGTTATTTTGCCTAATAAAGAGATGGAGATTGTCCCATTAACGAAGGGGAAAATGGTTGCTATCTTAAGAGATGATCATCCTCTTTGTAAGAAGGACTCTATTACAATTAGTGATTTAGAGAATGAACCGATCATATTATGTAAGGGTGGATACGAACCACCCATTATTGATATGTTTAAACAAGCAAACGTACCACTTCGGGCTGAGTATGTAATATCAACCGTTACTACAGCTTTAAACATGATTCAAGAAGGGCTAGGTATTGCAATATTAGCCGAATTATCTTTAACGAATTTACCACAGAATGTGCAAACGAGAGAATTGGAACCACAAGTATGGAGAGAAATTGCTTTAGCTGTTCCTTTATTAAAGGATTCCTCAATCGCTGTGCAGCTATTTATTGAAGAATTTCAAGCGCTATTTGCAGAATAAAAAGAGGTGTCTCATATATCATAATGGGACACTTTTTTATTTGCTTATAAAAAATCTATGAAAAGGATTGACTTATCTTTTCGTTGTAACTATAATGATTACATCAGGGTGGTGATCACGATGAAAATTAGTAGCCGCTTTTCTATAGCTGTTCATATTTTATCTATTTTGAAAAACAATCCATCTTCACTTTGTACTTCAGACTATATAGCTGAAAGTGTAAACACAAATCCAGTAGTCATTCGTAAAATTATGTCGTACTTGAAACAAGCTGGTTTTGTATATGTAAATCGCGGTCCAGGTGGTGCGGGATTATTAAAGGATTTACATGAAATCACATTGTTAGATGTATACTATGCAGTAAATGTAGTCGAAGAAGACAAACTATTTCATATTCACGAGCAACCAAATCCAGATTGTCCAATTGGAGCAAATATTCAAGCGGTGTTAGAAGTTATATTAATACAAGCGCAATCCGCGATGGAAGAAGTTTTGAGAAATATTACGATGGGGCATTTGTTTGAAATTTTGCAAGAAAAAATGAATGCTTAAATCATATTTATATTTTTTTGTTATCAATGTAACTGATTTGATTACAACTATAAAGGTAAGGTGTAAAAGTATGACTGTAAAAATGAAAGTATACTCAGATTTTATATGTCCATTTTGTTTTTTAGCAAAAGGTCCATTAGATGAAGTAGCGAAAGAGAAAGATGTAGAAATTGAATGGATGCCATTTGAATTACGTCCAAGTCCATATTCAAAAATAGATCCATGGAATGAGCCAGAAAAATTAGGCTCATGGGATGCTTTTATTCTTCCAACTGCGAAGAAGTTAGGAATCGATATGCGTTTGCCACGTGTTTCTCCGCATCCATATACACATTTAGCTTTCGAAGGGTGTCAATTTGCGAAAGAACGTGGACTAGGAAATGAGTATCATCACCGCGTATTCACAGCATTTTTCCAAGAAGAGCAAAACATTGAAGATATTGATGTTTTAACAAAATTAGCGGTAGAAGTAGGTCTTCCTGAAGCTGAATTTAAAGATGCGTTAGTAACTCGTAAATATAAAGAAAAGCATCAAGAAGCAATTCAGCATGCATATGATGAAGCGAATATTATGGCTGTTCCAACTGTCATGATTGGAGATGAAGTCATTCAAGGGCTAGCTAGTAAAGAAACGCTACAAAGAGTCATTGATAAAGAAATTGAAAAGGATAAAACAAATTCATTTGAAGGTATGCAATGTAATACAGATGGATATTGCTAATTCGCTTGTTATGAAATAACAAAATAAATTATAAAACAAATATTTGGAGGAATTAAAATGTCAGCAACTACAACAAACTTAAAAGAAGCAATTGTGAACCGTCGTTCTATTCGTAAAGTAACAAAAAACGATGCAATTACGAAAGAAAGAATTGAAGAAGTTTTAAAAACAGCGTTACACGCACCAACATCTTTCAATATGCAAAGTGGTCGTATGGTTGTATTAATGGATGGAGAGCATGAAAAGTTTTGGGATATTGTTAAAGAAACACTAAGAGCTCGCGTACCAGCAGAAAACTTTGAAGCGACTGTAGAAAGATTAAAAGGTTTCCATACAGGTGTTGGGACTGTGTTATTCTTTGAAAATCAAGCAACAGTAGAAAAAATGCAAGAAAATGCACCATTATATAAAGATCAGTTCCCATTCTGGTCTCATCAAGGAAATGCAATGTTACAACATACTGTATGGATGTTATTATCGGCTGAAGGAATTGGTGCATCATTACAACATTACAATCCAATCGTAGATGCTGAAGTGAAAGAAACTTGGAACATTCCAGCAGAGTGGAGTTTAGTAGGACAAATGCCATTTGGTGAGCCAAATGAACAACCAGGAGAAAGAACTTTCTTACCTACTGAAGATGTAGTGAAATTTTATTAAGAAATTTAATGTATAAAAAGTTAAATAAAAGGAGAGTACATATTAGCCATATATGTACTCTCCTTTCGTATGCAATGTTAAACTCTTACTGCAAGAACGATTTCCTTCATATGAATTGAAGTTTTTCCGTACAATTAAAAATCTGTTATGTTTATTGTTTTGTAATGACAGTAAACATCCCCGTCATGTGTGGTGAGTAATCCTTAAAATCAAATTTTTCATAGAACGATTCTTTACCTTGTGATGCAAATAAACCGACAAACGCCTTATCAGGGGCATTCTCATGTAAGTATGCAGCTAAACGATACATGATTTCTTTCCCGATACCATGTTTCTGATAATCTGGATGAACTACTATATCTTGAATATAGAAATAGATAGATCCATCGCCGACAATTCTTCCCATGCCGATAATTTGTTCATTATCTTTGACTGTGATGCATTGAATAGAATGCTTCAGTGAAGTTTCCGCCACTTCAAAATTCATATAATTAGACCAACCAACAGAATCACACAAATATTTATACTCTTGTAGAGTTGGAATGTTATGTTTAAACTCATATGTATTCAAAATATATCCTCCAAGTCCTTAAATTCAACAAGTATATAAATTCGACATTTTTTTGTCTTTTCCTCTTACGTAATTGCCTTCACCTATTGAGTTTCGTACAGTTTCCTTATTTATATTTGTGTTAATTTATAAGAGTTTAGGGGAAAAATATAAGAAATAATGCAGTAGAAAGGGAAGTGGAAAAATGAATGATGAGAAAAAATATACAGTGGTAGGTACTAATGTTGAGGAAGTAAAACGTTTAAATAAAGATTCAGGATTAACGTATAATCAAGTGAAGGAATTATTAGTGAAGCAAATGCAAAAAAGAATGAATTAAATTGAAATTCTTCATTTTTTCATTTAGCATTTTAATAAGAGAGGGTTATAAGGATAACTCTCTTTTTCAATACAATTTAGCAACTTTTAGAGCGGAGGAAACAGCATGAAAAAGTGGGTAAAGATAACGCTGTCAATTGCTGGGGGTATTGTCCTATTGGCATGTGCCGGAGGATATTACGTGTATAAAAATTATTTTCCAAAGGAACCTGAGCGTATCGTATATGATAAAGATAGAGTGTTAAAACCGATACATAATCAGCTGAAAGGAATCAACATAGATAAAGTAAAGATAAAAGAAAAAGAGGTTGTAAATGCGACTGTGAACGAGCTTCAAAAAATGATTGATGATGGAAAATTATCATATGAAGAATTAACGAGTATTTATCTTTTTAGAATACAAGAACATGACCAAAATGGAATATCATTAAATGCTGTTACAGAGATTAATCCAAATGCAATGGAAGAAGCGCGAAAGTTAGATAAAGAAAGGTCTTCAAATAAGAAATCGAACTTATACGGTATGCCGGTTATCGTAAAAGATAATGTACAAACAGAAAAGGTGATGCCGACAAGTGCGGGCACGTATGTGTTAAAAGATTGGATTGCAGATAAAGATGCGACAATCGTGAAGAAGTTGAAAGAAGAAGGTGCTTTTGTTTTAGGGAAAGCGAATATGTCTGAGTGGGCAAATTATTTATCCTTTACAATGCCTAGCGGATATAGCGGGAAAAAAGGACAAAATTTGAATCCATACGGTCCGATTACGTTTGATACATCGGGATCAAGTTCTGGATCTGCTACAGTAGTTGCGGCAGATTTTGCACCACTTGCAATCGGGACGGAAACGACTGGGTCAATTGTAGCACCCGCGACGCAACAATCAGTAGTTGGGTTACGTCCATCACTAGGTATGGTGAGTAGATCTGGCATTATTCCGTTAGCTGAAACACTTGATACAGCAGGGCCGATGGCAAGAACACTGAGGGATGCGGCAACGTTATTTAGCATAATGGTAAGTTATGATGAAAAAGATGCTATGACAGAAAAAATGAAAGATAAAGAAAGAGTTGATTATGCGAAGGATTTATCGATAGATGGATTGAAAGGGAAAAAAATAGGAGTTCTTTTTTCAATAGATCGACAAGATGAAAATAGAAAAGAAGTAGCAGAAAAAATTAGAAAAGACCTTCAAGATGCAGGTGCAATATTGACTGATGATATTCAGTTAAACGCTGAGGGTGTAGATAATCTACAAACATTAGAATATGAGTTCAAACATAATGTTAAGGATTATCTTTCACAGCAAAAAAATGTGCCGGTAAAATCGCTAGAAGAGATTATAGCGTTTAATAAAAAGGATAGTAATAGACGAATAAAATACGGACAAACATTAATTGAGGGATCTGAAAAATCTGCTATAACGAAAGATGAGTTTGAAAAAATAGTGCGATCGAGTCAAGAAAATGCAAGAAAAGAGCTAGATAGATATTTAGTAGAAAAAGGTTTGGATGCTTTAGTTATGATTAACAACGAAGAAGTTCTTCTATCAGCTGTAGCTGGCTATCCAGAATTAGCGGTGCCAGCAGGATATGATAACAATGGAGAGCCGGTAGGTGCAGTGTTTGTCGGGAAGCAATTTGGTGAAAAGGAACTGTTCAATATGGGATATGCGTATGAGCAGCAGTCTAAAAATAGAAAATCACCAAAACTGTAAAAGGATAAACGAAAAATAGAGCTCCACTGAAATATGTTGGTGGGCTAATATGAAAAGAATCTAACAATATAAAAAGAAAAAAAGGATTCTTCTCAATTAGTAAGAAAGATTGTCTATAGAAGTTCATAAAATGTAATATATTCAATTTCCATCCATTGAAGGGGGAGGTTAAATTTTAATGAATGAAGTGAAAAATTTCTTTCGAAGTAGAGGGTTCCAACGGTTTCTCGTTTTAATAATAGTAGCGCTTGTATTATATGGATTAAAAAGTATGATCAATTTAATATTAATTACGTTCATACTGACATTTTTAATGGATCGGTTTCAACGTTTTATTTCAAAGAAATTGAAAGTGAATCGGAAAATTGTTATCGCATGTTTGTATATAATATTAGTTACTTTTATCGGCACAACATTATATAAATATTTACCTGTGCTAACGATACAAATTTCCCAATTGATTTATCAGTTTAGGTTGTTTTTTCAAAATCCACCTGATAATGAAATCATTAAATATGCACTTTCAACAATTAATGGGATGGAAGTATCAAAATATGTAGAACAAGGTGTAGATGTCATATATCAATCGATTGCAAATATAGGAAAAGTCAGTTTGCAAATACTACTTTCTCTTATTTTAAGTTTATTTTTCTTATTAGAAAAAGAACGCATAATATCATTTACTTCGAAATTTAAAGATAGTAGTCTGAAGGTTTTTTATGAGGAGATTGCATATTTTGGTGAAAGGTTTGCAAGATCGTTCGGTAAAGTAATTGAAGCACAGTTTTTAATTGCGGTTGTCAATTGTGTACTCACTGTAATTGCACTTGTGATTTTAGGATTTCCGCAGCTTCTTGTATTGGCCGTCATGGTCTTTCTACTCGGTTTGATTCCAGTTGCTGGTGTTATCATTTCCTTGTTTCCACTTTGTATTATTGCTTATAACGTAGGCGGAGTAATGTACGTTGTGTACATACTTGTGTTCATTACAGTAATCCATGCTCTTGAAAGTTATTTTTTAAACCCAAAATTCATGTCTGCGAAAACGAATTTACCAATCTTTTATACATTTATGATTCTCATCTTCTCAGAACATTTCCTTGGAATATGGGGGCTTATTATAGGGATACCAATCTTTATCTTTTTATTAGATGTACTTGATGTAAACAATGAGGAACAGTTTAAAAAATAGGAAAAGATAGAAAATAACTGATGTTTTTAAGGAGCAATCAAAAAAAGCAATCCAAAATAAATTGGATTGCTTTTTTGCATACACGATTACAGAACAGGAGCCATTGTTTCTTTCAAAACTTGAACAGAGTGATCGAATTTTAATTCTTCTTCTTCACTTAATTCCACTTCTAAAATTTCACGAACACCGCCGCGATTTAATACAGCAGGTACACCGATATAAACATCTTTTTGACCATATTGACCTTCTAAGTAAGCTGATACTGTTAATACGCTATTTTCGTCGTTTAAAATCGCCTTTGTAACACGTAGAAGTGACATACCAATACCATAGTAAGTTGCACCTTTTCGCTCAATAATATGGTAAGCTGCGTCACGAACGTTTATGAAGATTTTGTCTAAATCTTCTTGCGTGTATGTGTTGTCTTTATCAAGAAGCGTTTGTAGTTTTTGAATACCAATTGATACGTGACTCCAAACAGGAAGTTCCGTATCACCATGTTCTCCGATAATATAAGCATGAATGTTGTGTGGACCAATATCGAAATACTCACCTAACATATAGCGGAAACGAGCAGAATCAAGCGTTGTACCAGAACCGATTACGCGTTCTTTTGGTAAACCAGATTCTTTCCAAGTTACGTAAGTTAAAATATCGACAGGGTTAGTTGCGATTAAGAAGATACCATCAAATCCGCTATCCATAATACTACGAACGATTTGTTTAAAGATTTTCGCGTTTTTCTCAACTAAATCTAAACGTGTTTCGCCTGGTTTTTGTGGTAATCCAGCCGTAATGACTACAAGGTCAGCATCTTTACAATCTTCGTAGCTACCTTTCCATACTCTAGTTGGAGCTGGTGCAAAAGGAACAGCATGACTTAAATCCATTGCTTCTCCTTCAGCTTTTGCCTCGTTTACATCAACTAAAACAAATTCTTCAGCTACAGCTTGGTTAATCATACAGTAAGCATAACTACATCCAACTGCTCCTGTTCCTACTAATACTACACGGTTAATACCCTTTTTCATTTCAAAATTCCTCGCAATTTCATTGATTTTATTATGTAAGATAATACGTCTTACTTCTATAGATTCATATCTAGTTTATTACATTTTATAAAAGATATTCAAGTTTTTGAAAATGTATCCGTGCAATTTCGTGCACGAAACATAGGAAGTAAGTGAACCGAATATAATGCAATAAAATCCTTTATCGAAGGGGAAAAGGGCATGATGCAGCCATTAACGATGGAAAGAATGCTTCATATTATTAATGTGGGACTCGTAAAAACGAAGAATCCAAAGCAAATTATTATTGCTGGTGCAGGAATTTCAGGATTAGTTGCAGCCTCGTTATTGAAAGAATCAGGGCATAGCATAACAATTTTAGAAGCGAATAACCGAATAGGCGGAAGAATATATACGATCCGTGAACCGTTTAGCAGAGGCTTATATTTTAATGCAGGGCCAATGCGAATTCCTGAAACGCACGAGTTAACTTTAGCTTACATTCGTAAATTTAAATTACCGTTAAATCTTTTTATAAATAAAACCGCTTCAGATATTATTTATACGAATAATATTAAAACGAGATTGAATGTGTTTGAAAAAAATCCAAGTATACTTGGATATCCAATTTTAGAGAACGAAAATGGAAAAACGGCAGAAGAGTTAATGTTAGTAGTATTAGAACCAATACTTAATTTTATAAAAAAAGATCCTAATAAAAACTGGATCATCGTTGAAAAAAAGTATAAAACATATTCACTCGGATCATTTTTAAGTGAGTATTATTCAGATGGAGCAATAGATATGATTGGGGTACTTCTAGATATGGAAGCATATATGGGAATGTCTTTAATTGAAGCATTACGTGAAATGATCTTTTTTACTTCAACGACAAAATATTATGAGATAACGGGCGGAATGGATACATTACCAAATTCATTTTTACCGAAGTTAAAAGATAATATTTTTATGTCTTATAAAGTAGAAAAAATTATACAGGAAGATAATAAAGTGATGATGCAAGTAACAAATGAACAAACGTCACATCCATTTATGGTAACAGGCGACATTGCTATTATCACAATTCCATTTTCAGCGTTACGATTTGTAGAAGTTCAGCCATATCATTTATTCTCTTATTTTAAAAGACGAGCAATTCGTGAATTAAATTATATTGCTGCAACTAAAATTGCGATAGAATTTAAAAGTAGATTTTGGGAGAAAGCGAGACAATGTGGTGGAAAATCTATTACAGATTTACCTATACGATTTACATATTATCCGAGTTATGGTATTCATACACAAGGGGCAGCTATCGTTTTAGCGAGTTATACGTGGGCAGATGAGGCGTTAACATGGGATAGTCTCCCGCAAAGAGATCGTATTCGTTACGCATTGAAAAATTTAGCGGAAATATACGGTGACATCGTCTATAGTGAGTTTGTTACTGGAACATCTTTTAGCTGGAGTCAAAATTCATATTCTTGCGGCGCATTTACAGCTTTCGAACCAGGCCAAGAGTTAGAGTTATTTCCGTATATTACGCCGCCAGCTGGCAAAGTACACTTTGCAGGAGAGCATACGACATTAACGCATGGATGGATGCAAGGAGCAATAGAGTCTGGAATTAGAGTTGCTTATGAAGTAAACGAACAGTGAAGATATATTTACAAATCACAATTCTTTTAATAAAATAATAAATATAAATCGTAATTATTACGCTTTGAATACGTTTGAAATAAAGAAATGGATGGTCGATCAAATGAAAAAAGTAGAAATTCATATATTAGGTGGCTTTTTAGGTAGCGGAAAATCAACATTATTACAAAATTTATTGTTAGCGGAGAAAAAGAAGAATAGAAAAGTTGCAGTATTAATGAATGAAATTGGTGAATACTCGGTAGATACGGATATTATTGGAAAAGAAAATGTGTTAAGAGAACTTCTGAAAGGATGTATTTGTTGTACGCTAAAAGAAGAGCTTGAAATACAATTACACTCGTTATATCAGCAAGAAAGACCAGATGTCATTTATATAGAAACGACAGGTGTTGCACATCCAATTGAAGTGTTAGATGCATGTGTATCACCCATTTTAGCACCTTTCTTAGAAGTGAAATCAATTGTAGTCGTTTTAGATGCAGTAAGATGGTTAAATCGAAGAGTATTAAGTGCAAACGTTCAGCAATTACTGCATGAGCAACTGAAGTTTGGTAGCCACATTTTAATTAATAAATCAGATTTACTAACAGATGCGGATAAGAACAAAGTAATTGAAGAAGTGAAAGCAATAAACAATCATGCGAAATTGTTTGAAACAAAATATTGTAATATATCTTTAGAAGACATAGAAGAAGCTGAATTTACGAATGATGGGGAACATGAGACACTACATGTCAAACAGCATTTACATATACAAACGATGACGTATCAATTTACGAAATCGATTGATCAAGATAAATTATACGAATGGCTTTCGAATGTACCAGATAGTATTTATCGCGTAAAAGGATTTGTGAAATTCCATGGAGATAAATACCCGCACCTATTCCAATATTCGTTCGGGGTACCGACTTTATTGGAACAAGACTTCGGTTTCCCAACGAACTTGGTAGTAATAGGAGAAGGGCTAGATAAGAAACAATTGGCTAAAGGATTAGAGAAAGTGGAACTTAATTCTAATTAAGATTAAAGGAGCTGCCCCACAAGTCGTTGAAACCGACTTGTGGGGCAGCCTTTTTATTTCTTATGAGAGCTACTTGTATTCATGTTAAATAGTCACTCTTTTAGTATTTTTGTTTTCCAAGATAAACATTTACACTAGTACTAGAGTCTCTACTAAATTCAATTTTGCGACCATCTAATTTTATTGTTCGAGAGCTTGTAGTAGGATTTTTAATTAGACTATACAGATAATCTGCTTTAGTTGGTAGTAGTGTATTTAGGATTTTTTTCACCGGCTCGTTTAATACAGGATCATCACTATGAATAGACATTCTATATGCGCTGTCATCATAGGGAGAAAAATTAAAATACATAATGCCATCATATGTTCGACCAGTTTTAGTATATACATAGTTATAATCTGTTTTTAAAAATCCAGAATCAATCAGTATATTCTCAATTTCTTTATACTTATCCTCATCTTTCGCAGGAATAGAATCAGGAACAAAATAAGGGTTTACATTAATTGCGTTATACATAAACGTTGCAAATTGTTCTCTTGTTACATTCATTTCTCCGCCGTATCGATAGTTTCCAATTCCTTTTGTAATTCCATTACTATACAATGAACGAACAGAGTCTGTTGCCCAAAAATTATTTGGAACATCATAGAAAAGGTCGTTTGTTTTTACAGGTAGATGAAACGCTTTTTGTAAGATAACAGCCATTTCGTATCGAGTTAATGTATCGTCTGGTCTAAACTTGTCAGTGCTATTGTCCCCTGTCATGAGTCCTTTTTGAGCAACTGCTTTAATATTGTTTTCAAACATATGCCCATGAATATCAGAGAAATGTTTAATTGTAGATCCAGTATTTTCTAATTTTAAGTATCTTGAAATAATCGCAGCTACTTGCCCACGAGTTACATTGTCCCCAAATCCAAATTTTCCGTTGCCATAGCCACTAATGACCTTTTGTTCAGTTAAGTAGTTAATCGAATCTTTAGACCAATGTTCCTTTGGTACATCAATGAAATGTTCAGTTTGTGCATGAGCATTCGTTGCACCAAATAGTGTGGCGGTAATTAAGCCTGTTGCAAGTACATGTTTAAAATTCATTATGATTCCTCCTAAGTATGTAAAACAATATCTTCTCACTTATATCAGTTCCTTTTAAGTGATAATCACTTATATATTATATTAGCATATTTTGTTTTTGTAAAATATGGATTTACCTTCGTAATGTT
The DNA here is from genome assembly GCF_024712505.1 of Bacillus sp. IBL03825. NCBI lineage: Bacteria > Bacillati > Bacillota > Bacilli > Caryophanales > Bacillaceae > Bacillus > Bacillus sp. IBL03825. The sequence goes on from NZ_JAMXKE010000001.1 coordinate 1,907,642, forward strand.
GTTTAAATATATGTGGTGTTATAAGAAGGAGGGGAGTGCAAAAAGGTTAACTGACGGGGGCGTTTATTCATTTTGATTAGGGATATGCTATAAAATTCTGATAAATTAACAGATGGTTCATTTCATGACGATGTTCGTATTCCAGCTGGTGGATCGAAGTAGGTTGCGAGCTATGATACAGTTGAGAATCGACAACATTATATTGATGTAATAGATCCTAATAGTATGAAAGAACGTCTAGACCGGGTTTCAATCCCTAATTTTGACAAGGTTATTAGGGAGGCGTTAAGAAAAAGTGGATGTACTCCTAAAGATATTAAAGTATTGTTACCACTGCATACAAAACGTTCCATGTTAATAGAATTGATACAGGGACTAGGGCTAGAAGAAGAACAAGTTGTATATTTAGATCATTATGGACATATGTCAGCGCTTGATCCTTGCATTGGTCTTCACTTTGCAAATGAACAGGGAAAATTACAGGCCGGAGATATTGCAGTAGTAGTTAGTGCCGGGACTGGGTATACATGGGCAGCGACTGTAATTAGGTGGTGAAAAATACTAGATGAATATATGATAAATGGAGGTATTTGGAAAGAGGCGGCGAATGTAAAGGTACTTCATTAAATTTTTCAAACAGCTGTGTTTGTATGATTCAAAGGAAAAGTCATAATTACGGATGGGTAACTTTGGCGTGTTTGACTCTATCAGAAAGTAAAGTATGGGGAGGATCACAATGTCGATAAAAAAACGTAAATGGCTAAGAATGGTGGCTACTGGTTGTGTGTTAGGTTCGTTATTAATAACGGCAGCTTGTTCAGGAAAGAAAACAAGTACTGAGGATGAAAAGACGATTAAGGTAGGGGTTCTTGCTTCATTAACAGGTCCATTAGAATCATATGGAAAACAAACAGTGAATGGATTTGAATTAGGGTTAGACTATGCGACGGATGGAACGGGGAAAGTGGAAGGGAAGAAGATTAAGTTTGTTGTAGAAGATACGGAAACGAAAGCAGAGGTAGCAGTTAAAAAAGCTACGAAATTATTAGAAGAAGAGAAAGTGGATTTTTTAGTCGGATCGTCTAGTTCAAGTGATACATTAGCGGTTTTACCACTAGCTGAAGAATATGAAAAAATAATGGTTGTAGAACCGGCAGTTGCTGATAGTATTACCGGAAAGAATTGGAATAAATATGTTTTTAGAACAGGAAGAAGCTCTTCGCAAGATGCGATTGCAGGAGCAGCTGCAATTGCAAAAAAAGATATAAAGATTGCGACGTTTGCCCCGGATAATGCATTTGGCCGTGAAGGGATTGCAGCGTTTAAAGCTGGAGCGAAGAAATTAGGTGCGAATATTGTAAACGAGCAATATGCAGATACAAATTCGACTGACTTCACTGCAAATATTCAAAATATCATTAGCTCAAAACCAGATTATTTATTTATCGTTTGGGCAGGGGCAAACTCACCTTGGAAACAGTTAAAAGATATGAATGTGGAAGCACAAGGTATTAAAATTTCTACAGGTGCACCAGATATACCGGCATTAAAAACGATGGATGCGTTAGTAGGAATGCAAGGTTTTTCTGTTTATTATCATACACTTCCGAAAAATAAGGTGAATGATTGGTTAGTTGAAGAACATAAAAAACGATTTAATGGTGCGGTGCCAGATTTATTTACAGCGGGTGGAATGTCAGCGGCAATTTCTATTGTAGAAGCTTTAAAGAAAACAAAAGGTGATACAGATGTAGATACATTGATTAAGAAAATGGAAGGAATGGAATTTGATACACCGAAAGGAAAGATGAAGTTTAGAGAAAAGGATCACCAAGCGATGCAGACACTGTATTCTATCAAATTGAAAAAGCAAGATGGTGTTGACTATCCGGTGCCAGTATTAGAGCGAGAATTAACGATGAAAGAGACAGAACCACCAGTTCAAAATAAATAAACTGAATTTTCCGTTGATTTTGTATAAAGAGGGGGACGCCCTCTTTATACGTATTTCTTTTGTACTTAAAGCTTTAAAAGGAGGGATTTCGTGACACATTTGCTAGAAACGAAAAATCTTTGCGTATCTTTTGGCGAGCATCATGTTATTAAAGATGTGAATGTAACAGTACAAAAAGGAAAGCTCATTTCCATTATTGGACCTAATGGTGCAGGAAAGACAACGTTATTTAATTTACTAAGTGGACAAATTTCTCCAACAAAGGGGGAAGTATATTTTAAAGGACGAGAGATTACAAAATTATCAATTTCGGATCGAACTCGATTAGGAATTGGTCGTTCTTTTCAACTTACAAATATATTCCCAGAGTTAACGGTACTTGAAAATGTTCGTTTAAGTGTTCAATCATTTGTGCAAGATTACTATAGTTTTTTTCCGAGTTCGGCAAAATTTAAGCAACAAGTGGGAGAGGCGAGACGTGTCTTAAAAACTGTATTACTTCAGGAAAAAGAACATGTATTAGCGAAAGATTTAGCGCATGGAGAAAAACGAAAGTTAGAGCTTGCAATGTTATTAGCTTTAAAAACAGATGTGTTACTACTTGATGAGCCGACGGCAGGTATATCAGTTGAGGAAGTACCGGCTATTTTACAAGTGATTGAAAATATTAAGAAACATCCAGAGAGTACAATTGTACTAATTGAACACAAAATGGATATGGTACTAGATTTGTCAGACCATCTTATCGTTTTATTCCATGGAGAGCTATTGGCTGAAGGTTTGCCCGAAGAGATTATGAAAGATGAGCGTGTACAAAGTGCTTATTTAGGGGGATTATATAGTGGCACTATTACAAGTGAATAATATAGAGACGTATTTAGATCAGTTTCATATTTTACAAGGCGTATCTCTTGCTGTTGAGAAAGGAACGATTACTGTACTGTTTGGAAGAAATGGGGCAGGGAAGACGACGACATTACGTTCGGTTATGGGATTTCACCATATCGCACATGGTGAAATTTATTATGATAGTACACAAGTAAATGGATTATCTACACATTTAATTTCAAGAAAAGGAATAGGGTATGTACCAGAAAATCAAGGTATTTTTCACGATTTGACAGTAGAAGAAACATTCGCTCTTGCTAGGGGTAAGGGAGAAGAAGCGGAAGAGAAAATTGAGTGGATGCTTGAACTATTTCCAGATTTAAAGCAGTTTTGGCACAAAAAAAGCGGACTATTAAGCGGAGGACAAAAGCAAATGCTAGCAATTTCAAGAGCATTTATTAATAGTGATGGTTTATTACTTATCGATGAGCCGAGTAAAGGCTTGTCCCCTATTATGATAGAAAAATTAATGATAGCCATTTTGAAAATGAAGAAGAAAACAACCGTTTTACTCGTTGAACAAAACTTTATGATGGCTAGTCAAATTGGTGATTACTTTTATATTATGGATAACGGAAAAATTGTTCATAACGGTTTTATGCATGAATTAAAAGAGGATAAGGAAATGTGTCACAAATATTTAGGAATCTCTTAACATGAATCCGAGGTGAGAAGGATGGATGTGTTAATCAATTTATTTGTAAATGGGATTTCAACAGGGATGCTCATTTTTTTATTAGCATCAGGTCTTTCACTGATTTTCGGTTTAATGAGCGTTCTAAACTTCGCACATGGTGGTTTATTTGCCTGGGGAGCGTTTACAGGTGTTTGGCTATTTAATATGACAGGTAGTTATGTATTAGCGTTAATTGGAGCAATTGCTATGGGAATGTTTCTTGGATTCATTTTAGAAAGATTCCTTATTAGACCGGTATATGGAAATCATGTTCGCCAGCTTCTTGTGACGCTTGGAGGAATGCTTGTACTTAGTGAATGTATTAAAGTATTTTGGGGGCCAAATCCAATTGGTGCTAAATTACCGTTATGGTTACAAGGTAGTTATACATTTGAAGGTATTATATTAATTAAATATCGTCTATTCGTAATTTTAATTGGGATCATCATTTATATTGCCTTACTATTATTGCTTAAAAAAACAAAGATAGGTCTAATGATCCGCGCAGGTGTAATGGATAAAGAAATGGTTCAAGCGCTCGGTATTAACGTAAAAGCGATATTTTCTTTCGTCTTTTTATTAGGAGCAGGGATGGCAGCGTTGGGAGGCTTCTTATTAGCGCCGTATTCAGGAGTTATTTTCGCCGAGATGGGTATGCAGTATGCGATTTTAGCTTTCATAGTAGTAATAATTGGAGGATTAGGAAGCGTACAAGGTTCAGCAATCGCATCTTTAATTGTCGGATTAGCTGGTGCTTTTACAGCGTATTTTATGCCGGATTTCTCACTTGCAATCAATATGTTAATGTTACTATTTTTCTTAATCGTGAAGCCAAATGGACTTGTTAGTGAAAAGGGGTGAAATGGTGAACAGCACTTCAAATCGAATTAAAGTATACTTCGGAGTATGTATGCTCATTTGTTTAAGTGTATTTCCATTCGTAAATGATTCACGGAGCTTGTTAATTTTGTTCACTCAAATCTTCATCTTTGCTATTTTTGCAATGAGTTTTGATGTATTGCTTGGATATACAGGAATTGTATCATTCGGTCATTGTATGTTCTTTGGAATAGGGGCATATGGCGTAGCACTTTTATTTGATCGGCAAGGAGTATCCATAACGAACTTTTTAATAGGGCTAGTAGCTGCAATTATCATTTCAGCAATTGTTAGTTATATAATCGGTTTGCTTTCGTTACGACTGAAAAGTCATTTTTATGCAATGTTAACACTTGCTATTTCACAGTTGTTTTTCGTACTTGCTGAAAAATGGCGTGGGCTCACTCACGGAGGGGACGGTTTTACATTTGGTGTACCAGACTTATTCCGTGATCGTTTTACGTTTTATTATGTAACACTTATATGTTTAATTGTCATTTTTATTCTGTTACGTCTTTTCACAAAATCTTCTATCGGAAAAGTATTAAAGGCAATTTCACAAAATGAACAACGTGTTGAAGCATTAGGATATAAAGTTCTTCATTATAAAATTATTGCTAGTATTGTTGCAGGAGTAGTTGCTACGATTAGCGGTGGTTTATTTGTTATCACACTACGCTTTGTTAATACAACTGTATTTTCAATTGAAATGACATTAAATGCATTATTGATGACAATGATTGGAGGCGTTGGAACGTTAATTGGAGCAATTGCTGGAGCTGGAATTATTGAATCACTGAAATATTATTTATCAGAACTAGCTACAGCGTATCCGATTTTTGAACGATGGACGATTATTCTTGGTTTATTGTACATTATCGTCTTGCTAGTTTTCCCGAAAGGATTAGTTGGAACGGTAAAGAGTTTGAAGAATATGAAACGGAATAAGAAGGAGAAAAGTGCAGAAGTGGAGCAAAATGTGTGAAAAATCAATTGTATAGAATATGAAAATCCCTCTTTTAGATTCGTAAAGGAGGGATTTTTATTGGTGTATGTAATTAGTTTATAGCTATTCTATTAATTAAATAGTTCATCAGGGATTTGTTTTAAAGAGTGTTGATTCGTAAAAAAATGAACAGCTAATTTCTCAATTGGAAAATCTTCAATTGGTACCAATGTATCATTTCTAATCGGCAAAAAGGCTATTCCTTTTCCATCCTGAATAAACTCTTCCATAAGCGAATAAGAATCTAATTGTTGAAGTTGACGCTGAGATAAATTATTTTCTTTTAAAAATTGTATTGTCTTATTTCTAAAAGGGCACCTTTTGTCATTACTAACGAAGAAGAGTTCCTTTGAATAGTCAATGGTAGGCGTTTCTTTCGCTTTTAATAAGCCTACAGAAATTGAAGCAGTAAATACTTTTTTAAAAGCTGCGTCGGGATCATCCTCGTAAGTAATGACCATATCAACTTTTTGTTGTTGCAGTAATTTTTGCAAATGACTACTATTTTCTACATATATTTGATAATTCCTGAAATTTTCTTTAATGCGCTTACTTACATAATTAGTCAAAATAGATTGTGACGTCGCGATTATATAAGAAGAACTACTCGTTTTAATTTTATCTTTCGCTTCTTCTACTAGAGTTAATATTTGATTCGTGTAGTCTAATAAAATATCACCAGAAGGTAACAAGGATACTCCTTTGTTATCTCTATGTAGTAAAGGCGTTTCTAATTCTTGTTCTAATTTTTTGATTCGCTCAGTTACGTTCGGTTGAACATATCCTAACTCTTTCGCAGCTTTACTAATAGAACCTTCGCTGGCTACAGTTTTGAATATAATAAGATCATTTATGTCCATATATCACAGCCCCTTATTTGATATCATTATAAATGATATCAAATATAATTTATACCTATTTTACGTTAGTCAATCATCGGTTTATCATTGTGTATATAAGATTGAAAGTGAGTGATAAACATGATTGGAATGCAATATAAGGTCATTTTGCCAAAGGATTATGACATAGAGATTATTAAAAAAAGGGTAAAGGATAATGGATATAAAACGGATGGTTTTCAAGAATTGAATTTCAAAGCATATTTAATTACTGAGACAGGTAAGGATGGGAATTTCTATAACTGTTATGCACCTTTATATATTTGGAATGGCCATGAAGGAATGAACAAATTTATCTTTGAAGGGTATTACGATAATATTTTACAATCTTTTGGGTGGCAACAAATAAATATAGGTGTTCCATTAGTTGTTAATCTAAGTGATGATTTTAAGAAAAGTAAATATGCTGTTGAATATGTAGGGAGTATTTCTCAAAGTAATTCACTGAGGGAGACTCAATTAAAAACTATGAATGAATGTGTACAAAATATAGAAAAGTGTTTAGGAAATGTAATGATTTATAATTCAGATAAATGGAGGTATAGTCAGTTAAGTTTTTATGAAGAAAAGCCTGAAATGGTAACAAATAAAGGTGTTACAGTATATGAGATTTTGCACATTTCACGATGAAAACTTGTTGAAGTTAAATTAGGAAAAAGGAATGAAAATGTATGCCTTTTGTGAACGTTTATTATCATGAAAATATATTAAATAAAGAAGAGTTGAAAAAGATAGGTGAATGTATTCATCTGTCATTAATTGAACATTTTAACATCCTTGAAAATGATTTTTTTCAAATGTTTTTACCTTATCAACAAAATCACTTTTTATATAATCCATATTATTTATTAGAAAGAGGAGAAAAGAGAACAGAGAAGATGATTTATGTTTCTATTACATGCGGACCGGGAAGAACGATAAAACAGAAAATGAATCTATATCAGTCGATATCCTTGAAGATTTCTGAATGTTCTAGTATAAAAAGTGCAGATATTTTTATTACGCTAAATGAGACATCTGCTGAAAATTGGTCATTTGGTCAAGGATTGACACAATTGGTAAAAGTGAAGGGAGAGTGAAATGATGAATGAATCAATCAATTAAATATTGTATTCAAGAGAGAATGAAAGAAATGGCACCTGCATTTGCTCATTATAGTGAAGAGATATTGTTCGAGGAAGTGTGGCGGGATGACACTTTAACATTAAGAGAAAGAAGTTTATGTACAGTGTCGGTATTAATCAGTCTTGGTCATACAGAACAATTACCATTTCATTTGCGACTGGCCAAACAAAATGGAATTGGAGAAAATGAAATGATCGCATTAATAACACATATGGCTTTTTATGTTGGTTGGCCCAAAGCAGTGGGAGCTTTAAATATAGCAATGAATGAAATGGAAAGTTAAGAATAACGATAAGAAAGAATTCATTTAAATATGAATTCTTTCTTATCGTTATTTATGCAATACTCTAATGAGATTATTTTTCACTTTTTCTCTTGCTTTTTTATCACTTGCGTAGTAAAGTGATAGTAAGATTCACGATAGGAAGTGATCAAACATGCGTGATAATACGATAGGGTCATTAATATGGTTACGCTTAATACGATTTACGAACCAAAGTAATCAGATGTCAAATGAGTTTTTAAAACGGTTTGATTTAACGACAGCTCAATTTGATGTGCTTTTGCAAATACGTACGTATCAGCCACTCACACAAATGGAGTTAGCTGAAAAGGTAACTGTTACACAAGGCGGTATTTCTCGAATGTTAACTCGTCTTGAAAAAGAAGGATATATTGTACGAAAACAAGATTGGAAAACGAAAACAATTAGTCTTACAGAGCAAGGGGAAGCAGCTTTAGAGAGAGCATTGCCAGAGCAACTTGCATTTCAATCATCGTTTTTTGATGATGTATTAAATGAAGAAGAGCAGAAAATATTATACGAGCTAATGACGAAAGTTCATAAGCATAGCGAAAAAAAAGAATTGCCGCAAGAGTAATTTTTTTTACAATATCAATTGACTAATCAAGTGAAAAATAATTGAAGAATATGAATACGACTGAATTAAAGGAGAGAGCAACTATGGAAAAATACCGTATGGATACAAGTAAAGGAATAGAGTTTGGATTATATTCAATTGGGGATCATGTTTTAAATCCGCATAATGGAGAGAAAATTAGTGCAGAACAAAGAATTCATGAATTAATTGAAACAGCTAAGTTAGCGGATGAAGCTGGACTTGATGTATTTGCTGTCGGTGAAAGTCATCAAACTCATTTTACAACGCAAGCTCATACAGTTATTTTAGGAGCTATTGCACAAGCTACGAAAAATATAAAAATTGCAAGTTCAGCAACGATAGTAAGCACATCTGATCCGGTACGAGTATATGAGGATTTTGCTACAATTGACTTGATTTCTAATGGACGTGCAGAAATCGTGGCTGGTCGTGGATCTCGTATTGGGGGATATAGTTTACTTGGTTATGACGTGAATGATTATGAAGAGTTATTTGAAGAGAAGATGGATCTTTTATTAAAAATTAATAACGAGGAACATGTAACATGGAACGGACAGTTCAGAGCGCCGCTTGCACATGCATCGGTGATTCCGAGAGCGAAGAATAATAACTTACCAATTTGGCGTGCAGTTGGTGGCCCGCCAGCTAGTGCGATTAAAGCAGGACGTGCGGGTGTACCTATGATGATAACAACACTAGGTGGTCCAGCTATTAACTTTAAAGGGTCAGTAGATGCTTACCGTGAGGCTGCGGCGCAAAGTGGATTTAATCCAGCAAGTTTGCCAGTTGCAACGACGAGTTTATTTTATACAGCAAAAAATTCACAAGATGCATTTAGTGAATACTATCCTCATATTAATGCTGGTATGCTTACACTGCGTGGTGGTGGGTATCCGAAGCAACAATTTACAAATGCAGTAGATTACCGTGACGCATTAATGGTTGGTAGCCCGCAACAAATTATTGAAAAAATGCTTTACCAATATGAATTGTTTGGACAACAACGTTTTATGGCACAAATTGATTTTGGTGGTGTACCACTTAATAAAATTGAGAAAAATATTGAATTAATTGCTACTGAAATTTTACCGGCTGTTAGAAAACATACAGCGAAATAATTTAAAAAATACCGAGAGTCTAATCGATTCTCGGTATTTTTTATGTATGAATTCAGTTTGAAAAAATGATAAAAAAATGAATTTTCAGTCTAGAAAGAGGGAGGGGATTTTCTATTTTCGAATAACAATATTTTGTGTTTGAATTTTAAAAATACATTTTCTTCTTGACAAAAAACTAACTGATTTCTCCTTTAGTTTAGAGGACATTTTTCTGCGTGAAAGTCAAGTGTATGAAGAGGGAAATGATTATTTTATTGATATGGAAGTAAGTCTTATATTAAAAAAATACATTTTATTAATGAGAAAAATATAATTCAAAAAAATGACAAAAGACATATTTCAGACAAAATGATGTCAATAATACGTCAAAAATCAGTTGAATTTACTATGCAGGTATATTATACAATTCGATTAACGGATAAAACACTACTGAAATAGTGAAAAGGTAAATTTTATGAGAAAGTTCTTTTGTAATGATCTTGAAAACTGAAAATTTATATTTTCTAAAAGTACATAAACAAATTTATCTTTCTATATTTCTAAGATTTGAGTTGTTTTATTCATACAACTCAATCGAAAATACGATATAAAAAATTATGAAGGAAGTGATTGTAGTATGGAAACGCTCGAATTGGCACGAATACAATTCGCATCAACAACGATTTTCCATTACTTTTTTGTTCCGCTGTCTATTGGTTTAGCTTTTATCATTGCATTAATGCAAACGTTATATGTGGTAAAGGGACAAGAAATTTATAAGAAGATGACGAAGTTTTGGACACAAATATTCCTTGTAAACTTTGCGGTAGGTGTAGTAACTGGTATTCTACAAGAATTCCAGTTTGGTATGAACTGGTCAACCTATTCACGTTTCGTAGGTGATGTGTTTGGTCCATCACTTGCGATTGAAGGTTTATTAGCATTTTTCATTGAGTCTACATTCCTAGGTTTATGGGTATTCGGTGAGGATAAATTGCCGAAGCGTGTTCACCTTTTATGTATTTGGCTCCTTTCAATTGGAACAATGTTATCAGCATTTTGGATTTTAACTGCAAGTGCATTTATGCAATCGCCAGTAGGGTATGAAATGGCAGCAGATGGACGTGCACAAATGAATGATTTCTTAGCGATTATTCAAAACCCACAATTATGGGTACAATTCCCGCATACAATTACAGCGGCAATTGCAACTGGTGCATTCTTTATTGCAGGTGTGAGTGCATGGAAAATAACAAAAGCTCAAGAAACTGAAGTGTTTAAAAAATCGTTCCGCATTTCTATCATTGTTGGAACACTTACAACTGCGCTAGTATTATTCTTCGGTCATGCGCAAGCACAACAATTAATTAAGACACATCCAATGAAAATGGCAGCAGCTGAAGCGTTATGGAATACGAGTGAGGATCCAGCGCCATTTACAGTATTTGCGAAAATTGATGCAGAGAAGCAAGAAAATTCGTTTGAAATTCAAATCCCTTATATGCTAAGTCTATTATCATTTGATAAATTTAGTGGTCAAGTAGAAGGAATGAATCAAATTCAAAAACAATATGAAGAAAAATATGGGCCTGGAGATTATATACCGCCAGTACACACTATGTTCTGGAGTTTTAGAGCGATGGTAATGAGTGGAACATTTATGCTTCTTCTAGGAGCATACGGATGGTTCTTATCAAGAAAAGATCGTTTAGCTGAAAAAACTTGGTATTTAAAATTAATGGTGTATGCAATTGCACTACCGTTTATCGGTAATACAGTAGGATGGATTATGACTGAAATGGGACGTCAGCCTTGGGTAGTTTTCGGTGTTATGAAAACGGAAGATGCTGTATCTCCAAATGTTACGTTCGGAGAAGTATTATTCTCTTTAGTTTCGTTCACATCACTATATTTAATTATAGGTGGAATTACTATTTACTTATTCGTTCGTGTCATTAAAGGACATGAGAATAAGAAAACGAAACAGGATTCTCAAAGCCATGATCCATTTGATAAGGAGGATGAGTATGTTATCTCTTAATGAGTTGTGGTTTATCATTATTGCAATTTTATTCGTAGGCTTCTTTGTACTTGAAGGTTTCGATTTCGGTGTAGGTATAGTTTCAAGGTTTTTAGGGGAAAACGATTTAGAGAAAAGAATATATTTAAATACAATTGGTCCATTTTGGCACGCGAATGAAGTATGGCTTGTTTGTGCTGGTGGAGCTATGTTCGCAGCATTCCCGCACTGGTATGCAACTTTATTTAGCGGGTTTTACATTCCGTTTGTATTTATGCTTCTTGCTTTAATTATAAGAGGGGTTTCCTTTAAATTCCGTGCGAAAATAGATAATCATAAATGGAAAGGTTTTTGGGATTGGGGTATGTTTTTAGGAAGTTTACTACCACCTATCCTTTGGGGGGTTGCAATTGCTAACTTTATGGTAGGTATTCCAATTGATGAAACGAAAAATGCTGTAGGTGGATTCTTACCATTACTACATCCATTTGCATTACTTGGAGGAGTTATGTTCCTTCTGCTATGTATTGTTCACGGATTGCAATTCCTTACTATACGTACAACTGGTAAGTTAAGAGAACGTGCACGTATTGCTGCGTTGAAAATTGCACCGCTTGCAATTATAGCACTCCTTATTTTTGCCGGATTGGGATTATGGAAAACAGATATTTTCACTGCCCATGGTACAGAGTGGATTATGGTTCCGATTGGAGCTTTTGTAGCATTATGTGCGTCAACATTATTAAATAAAAGAAGAAGAGATGGTTGGGCTTTCGTTATGACGAGTTTAACAATCATTTTACTAAGTGCGAGTGTGTTCGCCGGCATGTTCCCACGTGTCTTAATTAGCTCGTTAGGGTCAATATACGATTTAACAATTTATAATGCAGCATCAGGAGATTATGCACTAAAACTGATGACGTATTTTTCAATTGCTATATTGCCATTTGTTTTGGGAAGTCAAATATGGAGTTTCTATGTGTTTAGACAACCTGTTAAGTCAGATAAAGATTTGGAGTACTAATGAAAAGAAAAAGAGGACTTCCGTCGTATCCTGGTAGCCGAGTTTTATATGTAGTGTTAACAATCATTAGCATTTTAGAAGCTGTAAGTATTATTGCGCAAACAGTGTTTTTAGCGCGGGCTATTACGTTTTTATTTCAAGGAGAAACTGTGCAATCTTTGTTAAATGAAACGGTTTATTTTGGGATCACGTTTGCAGTACGTCATATGCTAGTGCGAATATCGCAAATATTAGTGGAACGTTTCGCTGAAAAAACAGGATCACTACTGAGAAAACAATTAATAGAGGCGTATTTCACATTAGGTCCACGTTATGTTCAAACTGCTGGAACTGGTCATCTGGTTACCTTATCGATAGAAGGTATTGAGAAGTTTAAAACATATATAGAATTAACAATTCCTAAAATGATTAGAAGTAGTATCATACCGGGGCTAATTGTACTATATGTTTTTACGCTAGATATTGAGTCTGGAATCATTTTAGTTGTAACGATTCCTATCGTGATTATATTTATGATCCTACTAGGATTAGCAGCGCAAAAGATGGCGGATAGTCAGTATGAGTCGTATCGTGTACTTTCTAATCATTTTGTAGATACGTTAAAAGGATTAGAAACATTAAAGTATTTAGGTAAAAGTAAACAGCACGAAGGAAAGATTGAAAAAGTAAGTAAAAGATATAGAAAAGCAACGATGCGTACTTTGCGAGTTGCTTTTCTTTCTTCTTTTGCATTAGATTTCTTTACGAGTTTATCAATCGCATTTGTGGCGGTCGGATTAGGGATACGTTTAATAGATGGGACAATTGTACTATTGCCAGCCCTTACGATTTTAATTTTAGCTCCGGAATATTTTCTGCCGATTAAACAAGTTGGAGCGAATTATCATGCTACGTTAGATGGACAACTTGCAATGGAGCAAATAGAAGAGATTTTACAGCAACAAAAAGAAATAGGAACGAAAGAATCAAATGTAGGTCTAATATGGAATTCCTCTAGTAACTTGAAATTACAAGATGTAAAAGTAAAGAATGATGAATCGGAAAAATCTATATTAGAGGGAATTGATTTTACTTGGAAAGGTACCGGTGCTATAGGTGTAATTGGTGAAAGTGGGGCAGGGAAATCGACGTTAATTGACGTATTAGCAGGATTTTTAACTCCTTCGGGTGGAAAGCTGATAGTAAATGGTGTGGAAATTGACGGGGCTACTCGAGAAGATTGGCAAAAGAATATTGCATATATTCCACAGCAACCTTATATTTTCCCGCTTTCATTAAAAGATAACATTTGTTTCTATGAAACAAATACAACTGATGCAGAAGTGGAAAGAGTTATTAATGAAGTTGGTCTTCGTTCACTCGTTACATCGCTTCCGAACGGGATGTATGAAAGAATTGGAGAAGGTGGACGTATGCTTAGTGGCGGGCAAGAACAACGTGTCGCTATGGCGCGTGCTCTTTTAAGTAAAAAGCCAATTATTCTATTAGACGAGCCTACAGCACATCTTGATATTGAAACTGAATTTGAAATAAAGCAAGCGATGTTACGTCTGTTTGAAGGTAAGTTAGTATTTCTTGCAACACATCGTCTTCACTGGATGAAACAGATGGATCATATTCTTATTTTAAATAAAGGGGAAATGATAGAAAGAGGAACGTATGAAGAACTTTTAAAGAATGAGGCATTACATTTTCACAGGAAAGAGAGGGGATAGAGATGAGTAACTGGATTAAACCTTATATACAGCAAAATAAAGGTAGAATGACTTTAACTATTTTCCTTGGTCTTCTTGGAGTTAGTTCAGGTGCGATGTTACTTTTCATTTCAGGTTATTTAATCTCTAAATCTGCTCTTAGACCAGAAAATGTAATGGCTGTATATGTTCCTATCGTTGCAACACGTGCGTTTAGTATAGGACAAGCGGTATTTCATTATTTAGAGCGTTTAGTTGGACACGATGTCGTACTACGCATATTAGAAAAGATGAGAACGAAACTATACAGAATAGTAGAACCGCAAGCGTTATTTTTCCGTTCACGATTTCAAACGGGCGATATGTTAGGTATATTATCCGAAGATATAGAGCATTTGCAAAACCTATATTTACGTACAATATTTCCTAGTCTATTAGCATTAGTTGTATATAGCATATTCGTACTTGTTATCGGTGCATTTGACGTAGTATTTGCACTTATTGCAGCATGTATGTTGGCTATTATCGTTTTTCTGCTTCCGTTTGTATCATTACTTTTAATGAAGCAACATCATGTTACTTTAAAACAAGGAAGAAGCCGTTTGTATCAACAATTAACAGACGCTGTTTTTGGATTATCAGATTGGCAAGCAAGTGGTAGAAAAGATGAATTCATCGATAAGTATGTAGAGCAAAATAATGAGTTGTTAAAAACGGAAAAAAGAATGAAACGCTGGAATCATATTCGGGACAGTATCATTCAATTAGTAGTGGGGATTGTAGTTATTTCAATGATCATATGGACTGGAAATGAGGCGGCAAGTGAACAGATTGCACCTACCGTTATTGCGGCTTTCGTCTTAATGACGTTATCAGTCACAAACGCGCTTATCCCTCTTTCAGATGCTATCGATCGAATTCCATCATATGTAGAATCTGCTCATCGTCTAAATAAAGTAAAAGCTAATGATGTTTTACAGGATGAAAAGGAATTACATGAGGATAAAGATTATGTTGCATCAAAACATATAGACATTGAATTAAATAATGTATCGTATCGTTACCCAGATAGTAATGAATTTGTATTGAAAGAAGTATCACTGCAAATAAAGGCAGGAAAGAAAATCGCCATTTTAGGAAGAAGTGGAACAGGAAAATCTACTTTGTTAAAATTGTTAGCAGGTGCGCTAAGCCCGTTACATGGTGAAGTTTTATTGAATAGTGAACATGCTCATACGAATCTTATATCAAAATATATCTCTGTATTGAATCAAAAGCCGCATTTATTCGATACGACAATTGGAAATAATGTGCGAATCGGTAAACCAGAGGCTACGGATGAAGAGATATGGACAGCTTTAGAGAAAGCACAATTAGCTTCGCATATAGCTTCTCTTCCAGATGGATTGCAAACAAAAATGCATGAAATGGGAAAAAGGTTTTCTGGTGGAGAAAGACAACGGGTTGCTTTTGCTAGAACGCTAATGCAAGAGGCTCCAATTATTGTACTTGATGAACCTACGATCGGCTTAGATCCAAAGACAGAACTATCTTTAATAGAAACAATGTTTTCTGCAACAGAAGAAAAGACTGTTATTTGGATTACACACCACCTTGTAGGAATTGAACATGTAGATGAAGTTATATTCCTTGATCGTGGCCAAATTGTGATGCAAGGCAGTCATGAACAACTTCTGAAAGAAAACGAGAAGTATCGTAAGCTGTATGAGTTAGATAAAGGAATATAGTTTGAATAAGTAATAATTGTAAAATAGCTACGCCTAATGGTGCAGCTATTTTTTTGTTAAGAAATATATTCTTTTTAAGGTATAGATTTATCTCGCTATTTGCAGGGCAAGATCCGGCTGATGTGAGGAAGTTAGGCGGGAGATTAACTGTACGTAAAAGTCCGATTGGTGAGGGGGATAATCAGAAGGGATGGAGAAGCCCCCCTGATTAAAGTTTCGTTTTATTTGTCTTACATTATTTTATGATAGAAATCAAATGTATAAAAAACAGCTAATCAAATACTTAAATTATTGAATATGTATATTTTGGAGTGAAAAGTAGGATATTTTGTTATGGGCTTGCATAAAAGTATAAAAGTTTCATACGGTTTAAGTAATGTGATATTATGTCGCGTATATAAATAATATGCGAAAAGGTGGAGGGAAAAGATGGGGAAACGTTTTGAAAAAAGTGAAGAGGCGATAGAGCGAATTCCGTTGGTAAGTGTATTAATTCCTACTTATAATCGTCCTGGCTACTTTGAAAAAGCATTGTGTAGTGTATTACAACAAACATATTCTAATATAGAAATTATTGTTGGAGATGATAGCACGAATGACGAAACGGAAAATGTGTTACAAAAATACTTATGTGATCATTCAAATATTATTTATATAAAAAACAGGTCAACTCTCGGACAATTTGAAAATGCGCTAATGTTATTTAATGAAGCGAACGGTGAGTATATAAATTTTTTAATGGATGATGATATATTTCATATGAATAAAATTGAAAAAATGATGAAGTATTTTTTCAATGATTTAGATAATGAAATCAAGCTTGTAACATCTCATCGTCAAGTAATTGATGATAAAGGGAAAGAACTACGACATATTTATTCAACTGTCCGTTTATTTGAAGAGGATACGATTATAGAGGGAACAGAATTAGGAAATAGGGTAATTGTGGATCAAAAAAATTATATTGGAGAACCGACAACAGTTTTATTTCGTAAAAATGATTTACAAGAACCGTATGGGATTTTTGATAAGAGGAGGTATCTATGTAATGTAGATATAGCCTCATGGTTATCTTTATTAAGTAAAGGAAAAGCAGTATATATAGCAGAGACACTTAGTTACTTCCGATTACATTCAGGTCAACAGTTGAATGAATCTAATAAACTTATGGATGGAGTAGAGGATTTTTCACATAGTATTATAGTTGGAGAAAAGTATGGTTTTTTATCTACTGAAAAAGAGTTATATAAAGCGATAACTAATTTCCTAGACTATGCAAAAAAATTAGTTCCATCATCAATATTATATACATTAGACTACTACCGACAAATTAAGCGAAAGGAAATAAATATAGAAAAGAAAAAACAGTATCGGAATAACAACTCTCATTTACCGAAAGTCAGTATACTTATTCCTGCCTATAATAAACCTCATTACTTGGAATTAGCTCTCAAAAGTGCTTTGAATCAAACATATGAAAATATTGAAATAATAATTTCTGACGATAGTACAAACGGTGAAATTCAAGCGATGATCCAACCATATTTAAGTGAATATGAATGTATTACATATGTTAAAAATAAACCTCGATTAGAAGCAGAGAACTTTAATAAGTGTATAGAACTTGCAAATGGAGATTATATAAACTTTTTATTAGATGATGACTTATTTCATCCTGAAAAGATTAAAAGAATGATGAACTGTTTTTTTAGACTAGAAAACATTTCATTTGTGACGTCATATCGGGAATTAATTGATGAGAATGGAAAAGTATTACCACCATCAACATTGAATATGAAAATTGCAAAAGAAACTACACTTTTTAAAGGGAAAGAATTAGGTAATTATATGTTAAAAAACTTAAAAAATGTAGTTGGTGAGCCTACAACAGTTCTGTTTAATCGGAAATTTTTTGAAGGGGCTTTTGGGTGTTTTAAGGGAAAGGGTTATTCAGCTATTAATGACATTGCAACATGGCTAGATATGATGAAGAAAGGAAATGTAGTTTATATAGAGGAACCTCTTAGTTATTTTAGACAACATGGTGGGAAAAATCAAAAACAAATGCAATTTACATTAAGGGCAATTGAAGAATGGACTGAATTAATAATAGATGCATATAATAGTGGGTTTTTAAATCGTGAGCAAGATTATAAAACGTGTTTAACTCATTGTTTGGAAAATGTGGTGTCAATAATTAAGGATACGGTAAAAAATGGACAATTAAATCAAATTGATAATGAAAAGATGGAGAGGGAATTAAATAAGTTAGTTAATCGTATATTTGAGGAAGAAGTATGCTATTGTCAATTTTGCAATCAACAATTTGAAAAATTTTCTCCTTGGCCAGAACATTATGATTTTCCAAAATATAAATTTGAGATGTGGAATAAAGATACGGGAATTTGTTCGGTATGTGATTCGATGGATCGTGAAAGGTTATATCGTGTATATATTGAAATGGAAACGGAGTTATTAAGTGGAAATGATACTATGCTTCATATTGCACCTGAAGCGAAGTTAAGAAGTTGGTTTGCCCAGTATAAAAACATTACATATGTATGTGGAGATATTGAACCAAAGGATCCATTAATGCAGGAAATTGATGTTACTAGAATTCCATATGAAAATGATACATTTGATGTGATTTTATGTGGTCATGTATTACAGCACGTTCAAGATGATGAAAAAGCGATGAGAGAGTTATATAGAGTATTAAAGACAAATGGATGGGGAATTATTCAAGCGCCAATCGTAATGAATGTAGATAGTATTATAGAGAATGAATTAATTTTAACGCCAAAATTGAGAAGATTAGCTTTTGGTCATGAAGAACATGTAAGGATTTATAATCGATCAGGATTTATACAACGATTAATGAATGTAGGATTTAAGGTGGAATTGTATAACATAGCTGAAAAACAAGGAATGAGAAGTGCTAGGAAATTTGGTTTATCTGAAACTGATGTACTCTATATTGTCCGGAAATGAAGAATTGAGGGGAATTGAAATAATTCGCATAATACGGATTATGGGCAGTTAAATCGAAGTTTTGAAGAAGCATTAACCTTAAAAAAAGAATTAATGCTTCTTATTTTAATTATAGAGCGATGTGCATCTTATTTTTAGGTTTTAAATTTAGCTGACAAAGGCAATACTGAGCCATAGTGAATGTAAAGTTGGAGGGCGAGCGTATATGTTTGATGAGGATGGGATTGTTTTAATTATGGAACCAGCTGATGAAAGAAACTTGAGGAGATTTATTTTTTCGGTGCCAAAGTCAGTGTATGAAAAAAAGGGGCTTACATTACACTATGGAGCAGCTATAGGACAAGGATATATGGATATAATTGAAGATATTATTAGCGTACACATAGAAGTAGATGTGGTAACGATTATAGGACATGTAAGAGTCTAGATAGTTATTTAAAAAAGGGTATAGGCAATTTGGCTAGAAGTTATGATAGAGAAAATTGTAGACAATTATAAAGACGAAGGGAGTCTAAAATGAAAATCAAATCAATTTTATTAGTATTTATAGTTTCAATTGGTTTAATGGGATGTTCACTAGTAGAGCAAGGAAAGAACTCTTTAGATTATGCTCAGAAAGCGACAGACTACGTAAATGAAATAAGTGCATTTGCAAATGATGCACCAGCATTAGCTGAAAAAGCCGTTAATGATAGCGAAGCTCGAAAAGAATTAGAAACGAAGCTTAGTGAAATTAAAAAAGATATACCCGCTTTCAATGAATTAACGCCACCTGATGTAGCAAAGGATCTTCATCAGCAAATCGTCGGATATAACGAAAAGTTAAACACATTAATTGATACGGCGATGGCAAAGATAGAAGAAGGTAAAGTGGATGTAGAGCAATTTAAAAACTCTGAGCTTATGCAGACGATAGATCAAGTTCGTGATTTGAAAGACAAGGTTCAAAATTTAGGACAATAATAAAAAGGCTCCGTTTGTGATGAACGGAGCTTTTTTCTGTTTTCTAATGGAAAGTTTATAATATTTTCTTCCTATAATATAAGCTTTTTTTAATTCTTCCATTTCTCTAAAATATGTATTGTTTTATTGGTTGCATCCATGTTCACTTGAACACCTATCGGCATAGTGATCATCGGATGGGTATGACAACAATCAAAGTCAGCTAGTAAAGGGATTCTTTGATTTTGCAGTACTTCCAATAATATTTCGTAAGGTTTGCGATTTGTACCACAATCATCAAACTGCTCATGTTTTCCAAGAATAATACCTGAAACTTTATCAAATACGCCGTTAACCTTAAGTAATGAAAAGCTTCTTTCAATAGTAGCTGCATCTTTTGAGCTATCCTCAATAAATAAAATATCGCCTTCTTGAATGCTTGGCATATAAGAGCTACCCCAAATTCCTTCTATTGTATTTAAGTTCCCACCAATAATACGTCCAGTAGCTTGTCCGTTTGTTACAGAAATCCAATTGTTTGGTCTAAGTTCTTTTTCTTTCGTCTTCTCTTCCCAATTAATAAATTCATCTGACCAAAATAAAGGTTGTTTTATGTTGTAAGGAAGCAATTGATCATGTAGTAATGTTTCTACAAAATATTTGTATGTATTATCTACAAAAGGCTCAAATTCTCCAAAGGAGGGAATGAGTGCTGGACCGTAAAATGTAGGGATTCCTGTTTTTGCATAAATCCCTAATAATAAAGCTGTTGCATCTGAATAGCCAATCATTATTTTAGGGTTATTTTGAAAAGCATCATAATCAATATAAGGTAATAAGGAATTAGAATTCATACCGCCAATTGTTGACATAATACAAGATACATTAGGATTCCTTATTAAAGCATTCAGTTCCTCGGCACGCTCTTGTATACTGCCAGAGCGATAATAATCATATCGACCTGTTAGGGAACCTTCTAATATGTGAAATCCTTTCTGTTGTAAATAAGATTTCGCTCGTTCAAATCTTTTTGGAGAAGTGTATGTTGCTGGTGAAGAGGGCGAATAAATGCCGATTGTGTCTCCGTATTTTAATGTTTTTGGAAGTAGCATCGTAAGAATCCTTTCTATTAAGTAGTTAAATTAAGATAATATAACATTGAATATTCTTATATTTCGGTATTTTAATTGTAACATAAATGTATTAGATGAATAAATATGCCTTTTGCCTTGACGATATAAAGTAATTATTGTTATGGTTAAACGTGAGTGTATAAAAGGTTTGCTAAAGGAGTTTTGAAATGAAGCGGTTAAAATGGGGAAGGCTGACGATCCTAGTAGTCATTATTTTAGGGATATGTTGGTTCTTATTCCAAGGAACTCAAAAGAGTGCAACAAATATAGAGGGACAACCTTTACAAGTGGCAGAACTACCTCAAACAGGATTAGCTGAAAAAGTAGTGCCACCAAAGTACATACCACCTGAAATTGATGCAAAAGCAGCTATGATTATCGATGCGAGTAATGGAGATATTATTTATCAACATAATGAAAATGAAGCTTTTGCGCCAGCAAGTATGTCTAAGATGATGACAGCGTACCTTCTATTAGAAAATGTACATAATGGGAAAGTTCGCTGGGAAGATCCGGTGAAAATGAGTGCGAAAGCGGCACAAACAGAGGGTGCGAGAATCCCAGTCCAAGTGAATGACACATTAACTGTTAAAGATTTGTACCATGCATTAATGATTGAATCAGCAAATAATTCGGCTGTAGCTCTAGCAGAACATATGGCTAAGACGGAGAAAGATTTCGTGCAGCTTATGAATGAAAAAGCAAAGCAGTTAAAAATGTCGGATTATGCTAAATTCGCAAATGCATCAGGACTACAAGAACCTGATGGAAGTGAGACGAAGATGACAGCTGCTGATGTAGCAAACTTGGCGTATCATCTAATAAAAGACTATCCAGAAATATTAGAAGTGACTCACTTACGTCAAAGTCAGTTAGCATTTAATAATATTAATGTTGTAAGTACAAATGATATGTTAAACAAAAATAATAAAGCTTTATATATAGAAGGAATAGACGGATTAAAAACAGGATTCACAGATAGCGCAGGGTATTGTTTTACGGGTACAGCAAAACAAGGTGATACTCGTATTATTACAGTTGTAATGGGAACGAAAGGTAAAACGAAGCGTTTTACAGAGACGAACAAGCTAATGTCTTATGCATTTGGCTTAGTTAATTAAGTGAAATACTGAGTTGGATCATCATATAAGAAAGGCAATTTGTTGTTACTTATTATCGGTAACAATAAATTGCCTTTTTATTTTTAGCATTAGGAAGTAAAAATGTGAGTGTAATTATTTGAGTTTATTATTGTTTGTTGATAGTCTAAAGTTAGAAACTTATTAATGATAAGTTTTAAGAGGCGAAACATGATGTATACATATGAAAAAGCCTCAAATGAAAATTGGAGGGAATTATGATGGCAAAAGATTTTTACACAGCAATTGAAGACAGAAGATCTATTTACGCGATTAGTAAAGAGCAAGTAGTTTCTGATGAAAAAATTCAAGAAGTGATTTATCATGCTGTAAAACATACACCTTCAGCTTTTAACTCTCAGAGCGCTCGCGTTGTCGTCTTGCTAGGAGAACAACATGATAAGTTATGGGATATTACGAAAGAAACGTTACGAAAAATTGTACCTGAAAATAACTTTGCATCTACCGAAGAAAAAATGAATGCATTTAAAAGTGGTTATGGAACGGTTTTATACTTTGAAGACAGTCAAGTAGTGGAAAAACTGCAAGAAAACTTTGCATTATACAAAGAGAATTTCCCAACGTGGTCACAGCAATCCTCAGGAATGTTACAATTTGCAATTTGGACAGCTTTAGAAATTGAAGGATTTGGTGCTACATTGCAGCATTACAATCCATTAATTGATGAAGAAGTGAGAAAAGAATGGGAAGTTCCAGAAAGCTGGAAACTTACTGCGCAAATGCCGTTTGGTAAACCGGTGGTACCTGCAGGTGAAAAAGAATACCAACCTTTAGAAAATCGTGTAAAAATTTATAAATAATGTAGGAACTATAAAAGGTGAACAGGGATACAACCTGTTCACCTTTTATAAGTAATAAGGATTTTTTTGATAGGAATTTTTCATCTGATTTTTTAATTCGTTTTTACGTGTTTCAATAGTTGATACTTTTTGTAAGGTAATAAATGAAACGAATTGGAAAAAAGCATAGTACAATTCTATATTTTTATTTATAGGATCATCTATTATGTTTTTCATAAATATACCTCCTTTTTTAATCCCAATATTTGCGGGCAATAAGACTTCCATCTTAAAATTCAATGTACCGACCTGTAAAAGTTCGATAGGTTTCAGTGTAGGGTAAATAAAATTTGTATTGGTTAACATACCACTATATATATGATAATATAAATATCCTGGAAATTCCATAGTTAGTGAAAAGTAGGTAGTGAGGTGTGTGTTTTCGCCAAATTAGAACAGGATTCTTGAAGTTAAATCTTACAAATCGTCAAATCTTTTAAAAGCGATAGATAGTATCAAAAATAGTTTTCTAAAAATATTATACTATTGATAAAAAAAGTATTTTTTGTCATGATAAGAGTATGCTTCATGGAAGGAACTTTACTAGGAAATACATTCATTGCATTGGATTAGATAAATAGAGTTTTTCAAATTGGATAGAAAATGTATATTAAGATAATGAATGAAATGTCGAATTTTCAATAAAATACATAAGAGAATTGAAAAAAGCATTGCAAAAACAATAAGTTTAATGGTAAAGTTCACATGAAGTTCACACGGAATTCACTTCATTCGTTTAAAATGAACTCTGTGTGAAAAATAAAACTCTTGTTAAAAAATGGAACTTAATGAATATTTTACTTTGATAATATTGTAATGTATTAAGTTTATAAGTTTTTTTAAGAGGATAGTAGGGAAAGGAAGTAAAGACAACTTATGAAAAAAGTAATTGCAGGTTTAGCAGCAGCTTCTGTAGTGGGTGTTGCAGTTCCAGGTATGGATTCTGCTCAGGCACAAGTTTCAAATGAGGCGCTAAAAGAAATTAATGGACAAACTCAAACTCAAACGACTGTAACTGAAACAAAAAAGGTAGAAACAACTTCTGAATTAAAATACACGGTAACAGCTGATGTATTAAATGTACGTTCAGGTGCTGGTACAGGACATAACGTTATTTCTAAAGTGAAATCAGGTCAAGTACTACAAGTAATTGGACAAGAAAACGGTTGGTTCAAAGTAACTGTAAACGGTCAAACTGGTTATGTAAGTGGTGACTTCGTAACGACTGGTGGTAAAACAGGAACTACTGTTCAACAAGGAACTGGTACTTACACAGTAAACGTTTCTTCACTTAACGTACGTACAGGCCCAAGTACATCTCATACAGTATTAGGCTCTGTAAATAAAGGTAAAACAGTACAAGTTGTAGGTGAAGTACAAGATTGGTTTAAAATTAACTTCAATGGTGGAACTGGATACGTAAGCAAAGACTTCGTAACAAAAGGTGGTTCTGCTGTATCTAACGAAACAAAACAACCAACTACAAACAACAATACTACTACAGTTCAAACTGGTGGTTCTTATGTTGTTAACACTGGTGCTTTAAAAGTACGTACAGGCCCAGCTACATACAACGCTGTAATCGGTGGCGTAACAAACGGTACAGTATTAAACGTTACTGGTGCTGAAAATGGTTGGTACAAAATTAACCATAACGGCCGTACAGGTTACGTAAGCGCAGACTTCGTTAAGTTTGTAAAAGGCGGAGTAAACAACGTTACGAATAACAATAACAATAACGTTACAAATAACGTTCAACAACCAGGTAAAGACGTACAAAAACCAACAACAGGTGGAGATACATCTTCAATCGCTGGATTCGCTAGATCTTTAAATGGTTCACCATACAGAACTGCTGGTACAACACCTGCTGGTTTTGACTGCAGTGGATTCATTCACTACGTATTAAATCAAACTGGTCATAAAGGCGCTCGTCAAACAGTTGCTGGATACTGGAGCTCTAAAACAAAAACTAGCAATCCACAACCAGGTGATTTAGTATACTTCCAAAATACTTATAAATCAGGTCCTTCTCACATGGGCGTTTACTTAGGAAACGGTCAGTTCATTAGTGCAGAAACTGATGCAACTGGTGTACGAATTAGTTCTGTAAGTAACTCTTACTGGAGCAAGCACATGTTAGGTTACACAAAAGCATACTAAGAAAAAGTAGTTTTATATACTTTTCGTATAGAGAAAAGGCTTTCCAGGGAAACTTGGGAAGCCTTTTTATAGTTGAATAAATTGGGAGTGTAGTAGTTTTTACTGTAACTTCCCATTTAAAAATCGAGCGTATAGGTCATGAAAGTAGTTCGGACGAAATAAGTTTGCTGCATGTCCTGCAAGCGGTATTTCTTTATATAAAACGTTAGGAAGAATGGATTTTAAATCAAAAAGACAAGATTTATAGAGATGATCATGTTCACCCATTACCCATAGAATAGGATGGGGAAGTGATTTTAATTTAGATTTCAAATCAAATTCTAACCGGTGTCGTAATGATTGGGCAATAATTGATGAATGTAATTGCAATCCGAAACGGTAATAAATATTTCTTGAAATGACTGCGAACGGATTTGCCTTTAATATGCCACTTGGAAAAATAGTATTTGCGTATTGAGAGAGCCATTTAGAGTAATCGTCTCCTCGCTTCTCCCAAAACTTTTGAAATACGTTATATAAAAGGGAAGGGTTATTATAATGTCCACCAATATGACAAATGCTCAAAACTTTTTCTGGGTGCATTTGTGCAAAAATTGTAGAGATATAACAGCCGTAGCTTAAAGCGCAAATATGGGCCTTTTTAATGCCTTCTTTTTCGTATAAATTCAATAATTGATCTACGAGACGCTGTAATGAAAATTCGATAGCTTCTCCTTTATCGTCGCCGTGACCTAATAAGTCATAGGTAATAATGTTGTAAGAGGTGGAAAATCGTTTATGCTCTTTTTTGAAGGCACGACGATTGCCAACTAATCCATGAATAAAAATGATTGTTTCTTTTTCGGAATGTATACTTGTTTGCAAAAAGGATACTCCTTTCAATAACGGGAGATTTATATAGTATCGTAAATTGGTTATTTATAATTCACATAGAATAATATTTAGTACTAGGTAATAATATCAGATGTTTATATCTGTTGTAAAGATGCGTTTTTATGTATATTTTGTAAAAATAGAAAAAGTGTGTTTACATTCAGTTTACATTCGTATTGTATTCTATTTTTAGAAAGAACAGTTTGGTTTAACACGAGGAGATGAACAGGAATGGAAGTTAGAAATGAGATGAAGAAAAAAGGGAGCTGGAGGCAGTTTTTACGCCTTATTCAAGATACAAATCCTCCGAAAGGGATTCTTGCTTTTGCATTATTAATGAGTTTGCTTTCTACGGGAGCGAGTTTATTTATTCCGATGTTAACGAAGGGGTTAGTAGATAATTTTTCACTTTCTTCAATTAGTACAGGGCAAATTGTTGGGCTAGTTGCATTCTTTATTATGCAAACTATAGCTGCAGGATTGTCTATATATTTATTAAATTATATTGGACAGAAGATTGTAGCTGGACTGAGAGAACGTTTGTGGAAAAAGGTGCTTATTTTACCGGTAACTTATTATGATCAAAATAGAACAGGCGATACAATTAGTCGTATGACAAATGATACAGGAGTTGTGAAAACGTTAATTTCTGAGCATTTGTCAAATTTATTAACAGGCGGTATTTCAATTGTTGGATCATTAATTGTATTATTTGTTTTAGATTGGAAAATGACACTTTTACTTTTAACGGTTATTCCATTATCAGTACTCATTTTAGTTCCGCTTGGACGAAAAATGTATAAAATTTCAAAAGCACTTCAAGATGAAACAGCATCTTTTACTAGTGTATTAACACAAGTGTTATCAGAAATTCGTTTAGTGAAATCTTCGAACACAGAAAAAAAGGAATATGAAACTGGAAATAAAGGTATTGAAAAGCTATTACAATTTGGTTTGAAAGAGGGAAAAGTGCAAGCGTTAATTTCACCAGTTATGTCGTTTGTTTTAATGGCATTGCTTGTTATTATCGTAGGGTATGGTGGAATGCGAGTTTCTAGCGGTGCATTAACAACAGGAGAACTAGTAGCGTTTATTTTATATTTAGTTCAAATTATAATGCCAATGAGTCAATTATCTATGTTCTTTACACAATTTCAAAAGGCGATTGGTGCAACGGAAAGAATTAATACAATTTTAGAATATGAAGTAGAAGATCATGAAACTGGTGTGAAGGTCACAAATGCTAAGCAGCCGATCGTTCTTGAAAATGTACATTTCGAGTATAACGAAGAAGAGCAAGTTTTAAAGAATATTGATTTCACAATTGAATCAGGAAAAGTAACAGCAATCGTAGGACCAAGTGGTAGCGGGAAAACGACGTTATTCTCACTATTAGAACGTTTTTACGAGCCAACTAGCGGTGCTATTAAATTAGGAAAAGACTCAATTACGAGTTATTCATTGCAATCATGGCGACGTCAAATTGGTTACGTTTCACAAGATAGTCCGTTAATCGATGGGACAATTCGTGATAATATTTGCTACGGTGTTGAGGGTGAAGTGACAGATGCAGAAATTGAAAAAGTAGCAGCGATGGCATATGTTGATGCATTTATTCATGATTTGCCAAACGGATACGCAACAGAAGTTGGAGAACGTGGTGTGAAGCTTTCAGGAGGGCAAAGACAACGAATTGCGATTGCTCGAGCGTTACTTCGAAATCCACAAATTCTTATGTTAGATGAAGCAACTTCAAGTCTAGATAGTAAATCAGAGTCTGTCGTTCAGAAAGCGTTAAATAACTTAATGAAAGGCAGAACAACGTTAGTTATTGCACATAGACTTTCTACTGTTGTGGATGCAGATAAAATTATCTTTATAGAAAAAGGGAATCTTACAGGAAGTGGTACACATGATGAATTATTACAGACACATGATATGTATCGTGAATTTGCAACGCAACAATTGAAAATTAAAGAGGGCGTATTATAAAATGAATCATCAGTGGGGTTTTTACTCCACTAATGATTCATTTTTAAAAGTTTTATAAAGGATGCGAATTAGAAAGGAAATGGTTTCTTTGATACCTAACATTTTAATAGTAGACGATGATCCGCATATTAGAGAACTTGTTTCTGTATTTTTAGAACGAGAAGGTTTTCAAACATATGAGGCAATTGATGGACTAGATGCACTTCAGAAAATAGACGAAGTAAAAGTTGATATGGTTATTCTTGATATTATGATGCCAAATATGGATGGATTTGATGTATGTTTTGAATTAAGGAAGTACTATGATATTCCGATTTTGATGCTAACTGCTAAAGGGGAAACGTCTCAAAAAGTAAAAGGATTTCACCTTGGCACCGATGATTATCTTGTAAAACCATTTGA
This sequence comes from Bacillus sp. IBL03825, assembly GCF_024712505.1. Lineage (NCBI taxonomy): Bacteria > Bacillati > Bacillota > Bacilli > Caryophanales > Bacillaceae > Bacillus > Bacillus sp. IBL03825. The sequence continues at coordinate 1,936,049 of NZ_JAMXKE010000001.1, forward strand.
TCCTATAGAACTAGTAGTGAGAGTTAAGGCGTTATTGAAACGTTACCAAATTACAGTGTCGCAATCGATTCAAATTGGGAATGTACTGTTAAATCGTAAAACATTTGAAGTTACAGCCGGAGAACAAACAGTCACATTACCGCTAAAAGAATTCGAATTGCTCTTTACTTTAGGTTCTAAAGCAGGAAGAACATGTTCGAGAGAGCAGTTAATTGAAGATGTATGGGGATATGATTTTGAAGGGAATGAACGTACACTGGATGTTCATATTAATCGTCTACGTGAGAAGTTTCAAGAAGAGAAATCGAAATTTAGTATTAAAACGATAAGAGGATTAGGGTATCGCTTAGAGGTAAGTAAATGAGGAAAAGAAAACGAATGAGTAAGGTGAAGATGTTGAAAGTAACGGGAGCGGTATTAGCGCTTTTTTCTTTTCTCACTATAATTTGGTCTATCGCATTTTATGTAGCAACTAGTATATTGAATGCTTTTGAAGTAAACGTATCGTCGTTTGTTGCCTTTCTAATTAGTGATATGGTCGGTTTTATATTTATTGTTCTTATCTGGACATTGATTGGGATATTAATGAGACCAAAACGAGAGGCAATGATTTGGACTATTATTGAACCGATACAAAAAATTGCAAAAGGAGACTTCTCCGTAAAAATACGAAATGAAGAAAAGTATGATGGAGAAATTGGTGTACTCGTAAAAAGTATAAATGATATGACAGATGAACTGAATGCGATGGAGAAAATGCGCCAGGAATTTGTATCGAATGTTTCTCATGAAATACAGTCACCTTTAACTTCTATAAAAGGATTTGCTAGAGCACTACAAGATAACAATCTTTCGGAGGAAAAAAGAAAGCATTATCTTACCATTATTGAAACGGAAACGACGAGATTATCTAAACTAAGCCAAAATTTACTGAAACTAACTCTTTTAGAGTCAGAGGAGTATACACCAGAAAAAGCGACTTATCGATTAGATCAACAGTTAAAGCAAATTGTGTTAAATAGTGAACCGCTCTGGGCTGAAAAAGAAATTGAATTAGACCTTGATTTAGAAAAAGTGCATATAACTGCCGATCAAGAAAGTATGAGTCAAGTTTGGATTAATTTAATTCATAATAGTATTAAATTTACTCCAAGTCGTGGCACAATTACAATTCAGTTACAAGAACATGAGAAATTCGTAGAAATACGTATTCGTGACACTGGAATTGGTATATCTGAAGAACAGAAACAACATATTTTTGAGCGTTTTTATAAAGCGGACTCTTCACGAAATCGTACTTATGGAGGAAGTGGATTAGGTTTAGCTATCGTAAAAAAGGTACTCGACCTTCATCAAGGAAAAATAAAAGTCGAGAGTGAAGAGGGGAATGGGACAGAATTTATTGTTTGTATTCCAAATTCTGAAGAGAAATAGTGTTAGGAGGATATCTTCTAACACTATTTCTCTTTAAAAATACATTTTCCATTACTGCAACTATATTGATAAGCTTTTCCTTCGTTATTCATACGGTGTGAATAATCTGATTTTTTATCTTTCTTAAAGTCAACATATGCTTCTGCACCGTTTTTATCATTATCGATATCAATGAATTGAACGTAGCGTATAGAATAATCTTTCTTTTCACTTAAACCTCTTTTTTTGCAGGTTTGTATGAATACCGTCTACTAACTCGTCAAACAATGACCAGTTTAAATTAAGACTTTCAAATGACTCAGTATGTCTTCCTAAAATGCCGTTGTCTTGTATTATTTTCTTATTCTTATCGTATGTATAAGAGTATGTAAAATAAGGTTCGTCTTTATATACGACCTCTGCATAATAGCCGATATTATAAATGAGAGTATATTTTCCGGTTATGCTTTGTATTTCTTTTTGCTTATAGCCTTTTATAGTATAGAGGTAGTCGCTAGTATCTTTTTCTATTACTTTATAATGTAATGGATTACCAAATATAAAGTACATAGCCAAAAATATGATACATAGTCCGACTGCAGTTAGTGATAAGAACCATTTTTTCTTTTCATACACATGCACTCTCCTATGCAGGATTTATTTTTATTTTACATGAATTATGGCAAAAACATGAGACTTATCAATAAAAACTTTCCATAGTTACCTATAAGTAACCTACGCACATGAAAGTGCATCATTGCCTTTTTACATAAACACAGATACAATTTTAATATAATACATAACTGAGATGATTAAGGAGTGTTATACTTGGCAGAATTATTACAAGGTAAAAATGCTTTAATTACAGGAGCAGGTAGAGGGATTGGTCGTGCTGTAGCGATCGCATTAGCGAAAGAGGGCGTAAATGTAGGTCTTTTAGCTCGTTCAGAAGAAAACTTAAAAGCTGTAGCGAAAGAAGTAGAAGCAGAAGGCGTAAAAGCTGTTATTGCGACTGCTGATGTATCTTCATATGAAGAGGTAACGACTGCAATTGAAACGTTAAAAAATGGTTTAGGATCTATCGATATTTTAATTAATAACGCTGGTATTTCTAAATTCGGTAAGTTTTTAGAACTAGATGTTGCTGATTGGGAAAAAATCATTCAAGTAAACTTAATGGGTGTATACTATGCAACTCGTGCAGCTTTACCAAGCATGATTGAACAACAATCTGGTGATATTATTAACATTTCATCTACAGCAGGACAAAAAGGTGCACCTGTAACAAGTGCATATAGTGCTTCTAAATTTGGTGTTCTTGGCTTAACGGAATCGTTAGCGATGGAAGTTCGCAAACATAACATTCGTGTAACAGCTTTAACTCCAAGTACTGTAGCAACTGATATGGCTGTAGATTTAGGATTAACTGATGGGAATCCAGATAAAGTAATGCAAGCAGAAGATATTGCAGAGTTTATCGTAGCGCAGCTGAAATTAAATAAACGTACATTTATTAAATCAGCAGGACTTTGGTCTACTAATCCGTAAGGGATAAATGTATAAACAAAAGAAGGGATATTTATTCTGTAATGGAGTAGATGTCCCTTCTTTATTTTTGTTTATGAGACGGAATTTTCGGTATAATCAAATGTGAATAGTAGAAAAGTATTGAAAGGGATGGTATTTACATGAGTACGATTGAGAAATGGACGGCTGTTGATCAATATGTGAGTGATGTATTAATACCGAAAGATTCTACATTAGAAGAAGTACTTCAAGCAAACGCTGCAGCTAATTTACCAGCACATGATGTATCGCCAACGCAAGGGAAGTTTTTGCAACTATTAGTACAAATTCAAGGAGCTCGAAACATTTTGGAAATTGGTACTCTAGGTGGATATAGCACGATATGGCTTGCAAGGGGATTGCCACCTGGAGGCAGAGTTGTTACATTGGAGGCAAGTGAAAAGCATGCTGAAATTGCACGTAGCAATATTGAGCGTGCAAATTTGAATGATATAATTGAAGTGCGAGCAGGATTAGCTTTAGATTCTTTACAGCAAATCGAAAATGAGAATTATAAACCTTTTGATTTTATTTTCATAGACGCTGATAAACAAAATAACCCTACCTATTTTGAATGGGCACTGAAACTATCACGCCCTGGTACTATAATTATTGGTGATAACGTAGTACGTGAAGGAGAAGTTATTGACAATACGAGTAACGATCCTCGCATACAAGGGATACGTCGCTTCTATGAATTAATAGCTGCAGAGCCACGTGTAAGTGCTACTGCGCTTCAAACTGTCGGAAGTAAAGGATACGATGGGTTTGTAATGGCAGTCGTAAAAGAGTGACACGGTTCGAAAGTCTATTACACTTATAGTAGAGTTTAGGGGAGTGAGAGATAATGAATGAAGCAGCGCAACAATACTGGACGGAGTATTGGAAAGATGCTGAGATACCAAAATCGGTGAGTGCATGGAAATTTGGTGATACCCCAAATCGTCTTGCTAAGCAAGTAGTTGACGGAACGAAAACCGCAACTTGTTCTGCATATCTCTTCTATGAATTAAAGAATATACCGTTACCAACTACAGAGGACTACTCTGTTATTTTGGATCACGATGAAAATCCGGTAGCAATTGTAAAGACGATTGAAGTAACAATAGTACCTATGAATGAAATTACAGAAGAATTTGCAATTGCTGAAGGGGATGAAAGCTATAAAAATTGGAAGGAGATCCATGAAAGATATTTCAGAAGTAAATTGAATGAAGTGGGTCATGATTTTTCTGATGATATATTGCTTGTATGTGAACGATTTAGAAGAATAGATATAAAAAAATAGGAGGAGAGAAAATGAAAAAGATGTTTCAAAAATTATAACATGTATCGTGTACAACACAGCTAGCTCGTGGACCTCCAATATACTTGGAAATATAAGCTTATATAAAAATTGGAGGTTAGGAATAGATGAGAACTGAAAAAGACATGCTAGACTTAATTATTAATACAGCAAAAGAGGATGAAAGAATTCGAGCTGTCATCATGAATGGATCACGTGTAAATCCAAATGTGAAAAAAGATTGTTTTCAAGACTATGATATTATGTATGTTGTAAATGATATACAATCTTTTACGTCTAATCATAATTGGATACGTAGATTTGGAGAAATAATGATTGTACAAATGCCAGAAGAAATGTCATTAGTTCCAGCGGACGAAGACGGGAAATTTCCGTATTTAATGCAGTTTATGGATGGAAATCGAATTGATTTAACGCTCGTTCCATTTGATTTGATAAATAAGTTTGTTGGACAAGATAGTTTAAGTGAACTGCTTCTGGATAAAGATGATTGTATTGATGAATTTCCACCAGCAAGCGATAAAGACTACTTAATAAAAAAGCCTACAGAAAAAGAGTTTTTAGATTGCTGTAATGAATTTTGGTGGTGTAGTACGAATGTGGCAAAAGGACTATGGAGAGAAGAACTTTCTTATGCGAAAGGAATACTTGATGGCCCGGTGCGGGATATGTTTATCGTAATGTTAGAATGGCATATTGGTATGAAAACAGACTTTACAGTTAATGTAGGGAAGTTTGGAAAGCTTTTCGAGCAATATATTGAAAAAGATATGTGGGAGCAATTTAAACGGACCTATTCGGATGCTGAATATGAAAACATATGGGAGTCATTTTTTGTAATGGGCGATTTATTTAGAAAAGTTGCGAACGAAATTGCTAACACATATGGGTATCAATACCCGCAAGGTGATGATGACAGAGTGACAGGCTATTTAAAACATGTGAAAGCTTTGCCGAAAGATAGTGCATCGATTTATTAATTGTATAAAGCAGTAAGACTGTCCTAATTATGGACAGTCTTATTTTTGTTCATGAATAATAATTTCTCTAACAAAGTGCAGATGAATCACATATGAAATTTTAGGGAGGTTTTTATCATGTATTATTTTTATTCGTCAGAAATGTTTGCCCCATATCAATGGGGACTAGAACGAGATGTTTCGTACGCCTATATGCCATATCACTCATTTTATTATGGAGACTATATAAGCTCATTGCCATACGCATATATCCCTCAAAACTATACAGTACAAATGAAAGTATATGAGCGTGGATCGTGGACACCATTTTCTTGGGTCGAAAAATATGCGTATGCATTTTCAGGGTCGTACAATAAAGCGGAAGTCGCTCTTACATTTGATGATGGACCAGATTTAGAATTTACGCCGAAAATTTTAGATAAGTTAAAACAACATAATGTGAAGGCGACTTTCTTCTTGCTTGGTGAAAACGCAGAAAAGTATCCGAATGTAGTAAAACGTATTGCAAATGAAGGGCATGTAATTGGTAATCATACGTACAGCCATCCAAATTTAGCGAAAGTAAATGAGGCGGAGTATCGTAATCAAATTATAAAAACAGAAGAAATATTAAATCGTTTAGCTGGTTATGCACCGAAATTTATTCGTCCGCCATACGGTGAAATACTTGAAAATCAATTGAAGTGGGCAACAGAGCAAAATTTTATGATTGTACAATGGAGTGTCGATACGGTTGATTGGAAAGGAGTAAGCGCTGATACGATTACAAATAATGTGTTAGGGAATTCATTTCCAGGTAGTGTCATACTTCAGCATTCAACTCCAGGCGGGCATTTACAAGGATCTGTAGAGGCGCTAGACAAAATTATTCCGCAGTTAAAAACGAAAGGGGCACGCTTTGTAACGCTGCCAAGTATGTTCCAGACATCGAAAGAGAGAAAATAAAATGGATTTTAAATCACTCGGATTGTGTCTGTTATCTACTGATTATTAGCCCACTCGTACGGGCGCCCGACTTCAAACTCACTCATTGCATTTACAGAAATTTGAGGTGGGATTCTTATTGCACGCAAATAGCAGGATAAAGAATAGGAGTCCCAAGTACTTTAAAATGGGAGTCCTATTTTATTTATAAACTATTATTTTTTAGTAATTCTTTTCCTTGTTCTACAACGAATTCATAGTATGCAAGATCATACGGATAAATATCTTCAAATGTTATCGTTATCGGTGTATTGCTTAAAACAGAAATAGCCGTAAAAGATGAAATCTCTCTTTTTAATAGTTGTAGAAAAGGAGTTGCATGTATTTTCATCACATCGTCTACTTCTTCACCTGGTGCAAATGGAAGTGTATTGATGACATTATGAAAATACATATGACAAAATTCACGATCAGTAAGATTTGAAATTTCATAATCTATTTTAAAGATTCCTTTGTATGCTAAATCGGTAGTTTGAAAGAAAAGCCCTAGTTCTTCTTCAATTTCACGAAGACCGCCAATTTGTACATCTTCATTATGCATAATATGTCCAGCTGAAGTAATATCCCATATACCCGGAGCTTCTTTTTTATTTTTAGAGCGTAATTGGAAATATAAAAACATATCTTCAGCATCTTTTTCTACAAACCAACAATGAAATGTTTCGTGCCAATCACCGTCGCGATGCACTTCATCACGTAATTTCTTCCCAAGTATATTATTTTCAGTATCAAATATTGTTAACCACTCTGTCATTTAAATTCCCCTTTCTGCCAATTATATTATACAATATTTGTATTGAATTTTGGGAAAATAAAGAAAAAGGGGTGGGTATAAGTGGGGATAGAGAATAAGGAAATAAAATCGATTATTTCAACAGAGGAAGAGTTACGAAAAATATTGGGGCGACCAAGTGAGCGAGCTTTGAAAAAAGTTATTTCATCATTAGACCATCATTGCATAGATTTTCTGTCTAAATCTCCTTTTCTAGTATTATCTACTGCAAATAAATTAGGAGAGTGTGATGCTTCGCCGAGAGGAGACGCACCTGGATTTGTATACGTATTAAATAATAATAAAATTATCATTCCAGAAAGACCAGGCAACCGTCGTATAGACTCCATTTTGAATATTATTTCAAATCCGCACGTAGGGTTACTCTTTTTGATCCCTGGTCTTGGGGAGACACTCCGAATAAACGGCCGAGCATTCATTACAAACGATGAAGAAATTTTGCAAGAAATGCAGGCAAATGGACGCAATCCGTTACTTGGAATTGTTGTTGAAATAGAGGAATGCTATATTCATTGCGCAAAAGCTTTTATTCGTTCTAAGATGTGGGATTCAGAGTCATGGCTAAATAAAAAAGAGTTACCTTTAGCAGCAAAAATGTTGTTGGAGCATGCGAAAGTGAATGCTTCAGAAGAAGATATTGCACGTTCTTTAGAAGAAAGTTATACGAAAAGATTGTATTGAAAAAAACTTTAGTAATATATTTTTAAAGGCGGATTTCTAATCGTTTTGGAATGGAATATTTATATATGAACTGTTGATTTACAAACTGGAGAAATAACGAAATAGGTAAATCGAGAGGTAGTTGCATAATGTTATTGTGAAATATAATAAAATAGTATCTTGAAAATAGTTAGTAAAAATAGGCTTGCTTTTTAAAAAGTTGATAACTATAATAAGTTAACAAATAGACATGAACGAAAAGTAACGATAAGGACATGAAATCATTTTTACGGTTTACAGAGAGGGAAGTCAAGGGTGTGAGCTTCCTAACACGAGAAATGATTTTACCACCTTTGAACTTCAATAGTGAACGAGTAATCTAGTAATTATTGACGGAATCAGCCGTTATCTGAACTTGAGCAATCTAGAAGGAAATAAGTCTGGATTGGAACAAGGGTGGAACCACGAAAACACATTCGTCCCTTTCCTAGGGATGAGTGTGTTTTTTTATGGAGTTAGAGATTGAAAATTAAAAATAATTAAAAAATAGTATTGATTTTGTTGTTTATACGAGTATAATGAGTTAACAAATAAACATGAACGAAAAAGTAACGATAAGGACACGGAATCATTTTTACGGTTTACAGAGAGGGGAGCCAAGGGTGTGAGCTTCCTAACACGAGAAATGATTTTACCACCTTTGAACTTCAATAGTGAACGAGTAATCTAGTAATTATTGACGGAATCAGCCGTTATCTGAACTTGAGCAATCTAGAAGGAAATAAGTCTGGATTGGAACAAGGGTGGAACCACGAAAACACATTCGTCCCTTTCCTAGGGATGAGTGTGTTTTTTTATTACTTTGAAAGGAGGTGCTGTAACATGAAACGATTTGTACGTACGGAAATAACCACCACCTGCATGATTAAAAAACAGAGCAAGGTGATTGATAGAGATAAAAAATAAAATTGTAGGAGGAGATTAGAAGATGAATAACGTTATTAATATTGGAGTGTTAGGCTTAGGTACGGTCGGAAGTGGTGTTGTCCATATTTTGAAAGAACATTATAAAAAAATTGCACTTGATACAGGGTATGAAGTGAAGGTAAAGACAGTCGTTGTACGTGACTTAGAAAAAGAACGTGATGTTTGCATTGATGGGATCGTAGTAACAAGTCATGTTGATGAAGTTCTAAATGATTCAAATATTGATATTGTAGTAGAGGTAATGGGCGGAATTGAAGAAGCAAAGCAACATATTGTTAAGGCTTTACGAAATAAGAAACATGTCGTGACAGCAAATAAAGATTTAATGGCTGTATACGGTGCAGAACTTCTTCAATTAGCGAACGAAAATGATTGTGATCTATGTTATGAAGCAAGTGTAGCGGGCGGTATTCCGGTGTTAAGAGGATTAACAGACGGATTAGCTTCAGATCAAATTGAAAAAATAATGGGAATTGTAAATGGAACAACAAATTACATGTTAACAAAGATGAGTCAAAAGGGATGGTCGTATGAAGAGGCTTTACAGGAAGCGCAAAAATTAGGTTTCGCAGAATCGGATCCAACAGCGGATGTAGATGGGTTAGATGCGGCGAGAAAGGTAGCCATTCTTGCAAACTTAGGTTTTTCGATGAATGTTTCTTTAGATGATGTGCAAGTAAGAGGGATTCGAAAGGTCGAAAAAGAAGATTTACAAATGGCTGAAAAGTTAGGATTTACTATGAAATTAATTGGTAAAGCAGAGAAACAAGGGTCAGCCATTCATTTAAGTGTAGAACCGACTCTTTTACCAAGTCATCATCCATTATCGAATGTAAATAATGAATTTAATGCAGTATATGTTCACGGTCAAGCAGTAGGAGAAGTAATGTTTTACGGGCCTGGAGCTGGGAAGTTACCAACTGGTTCTGCTGTAGTAAGTGATATTATTTCAATCGTTAAAAATATGAATCAAGTTCCGAAAAGTAAAAGTGCGTTAAAAGAACCAGAGCCATATGAGTTACAAGGGGATGAAGAAGTCGTTTCGAAATATTTCTTACGTATTTCATTACGAGATGAACCTGGGATGTTGCAAAAAATAACAGAATGTTTCGTTAATTATTCTGTGAGTTTAAAAGAAGTGATTCAATTACCTTTAAATCGCGAACTTGCAGAAGTCGTTGTTGTGACACATCAAACTTCAAAGTATCAATTTCAACGAGTACTAGGAGCGATAGAAGATGTCGCAAGTGAAATAAACAGTTATTACATTATTGAGGAGGAAAAACAATATGTATAAAGGATTATTAAAACAGTATGCTTCTTATTTACCGGTGAATGAAAATACACCTGATGTTAGCTTAATGGAAGGAAATACACCTCTTATTCCGCTATTAAATATATCAAAACAATTAGGGATTAAGTTATACGGTAAGTACGAAGGAGCGAATCCGACAGGTTCTTTTAAAGATCGTGGTATGGTAATGGCAGTCGCGAAGGCGAAAGAAGAGGGTTCAGAGGCAATCATTTGTGCATCAACAGGTAATACATCAGCATCGGCCGCAGCATACGCGGCACGCCTTGGAATGAAATGTATAATCGTAATCCCGGAAGGAAAGATTGCACATGGAAAATTAGCGCAAGCAGTCGCTTACGGAGCTGAAATCATTTCAATAGAAGGAAATTTTGATGATGCACTTAAGGCTGTAAGAAATATTGCTGCGGAAGAGCCGATTACATTAGTAAACTCAGTGAATCCTTATCGAATTGAAGGGCAAAAGACAGCAGCATTTGAAATTTGTGACCAGTTGCAAAGTGCACCAGATGTTTTAGCGATTCCTGTTGGGAATGCTGGGAATATTACAGCGTACTGGAAAGGTTTCTGTGAATATGAGAAAGAAAAAGGCTATAAGAAGCCAAGAATTCACGGATTTGAAGCGGAGGGAGCAGCTGCTATTGTAAAAGGACATGTCATTGAAGAACCTGAAACAATTGCAACAGCGATTCGTATCGGTAACCCCGCAAGTTGGTCATATGCAGTAGAGGCTGCTGAACAGTCTCACGGTGAAATAGATATGGTATCAGATGAAGAAATTTTACATGCGTATAGATTATTAGCAAAAACGGAAGGGGTTTTCGCTGAGCCGGGATCAAATGCTTCATTAGCAGGTGTAATTAAACATGTTCAATCTGGAAAAATCAAAAAAGGAGAGACAGTTGTTGCAATTTTAACTGGAAACGGCTTGAAAGATCCTGATATCGCAATTTCTTCTAATACATTAGACATTGCAAGTGTTTCAAATAATATAGAACAAATTAAAGAGCATATTAAAGGGGTGATTATGTCGTGATACCATTAAGTATTCGTGTTCCTGCTAGTACAGCGAATGTTGGACCAGGATTTGATTCAGTAGGAATAGCTTTGTCATTATATTTAGATGTGGTGGTAAAAGAAAAAGCTGATAGATGGCAAGTAATCCATTCCTTTGAAGAATCAATTCCGACAGACGATAAAAATTTAATCGTTAGCACGGCATGTAAAGTATGTCCTTCTTTATCACCTCAAATAATAGAAGTTACTGGTAATATCCCGCTTACAAGAGGTCTAGGAAGTAGTGCATCAGCAATTGTAGCAGGGATAGAGCTTGCGAATCAACTTGGTAATTTGAACTTAACGACTGATCAAAAAGTTCAAATTGCAACAAATTTTGAAGGGCATCCAGATAATGTTGCGGCTTCTATATTAGGAGGAACTGTAATCGGAGCACTTGATGGAAAGAATGTTTCGGTTGTAAGAATTGAAAGTAAGGAATTAGGTGTAATTTCTCTTATTCCAAATGAAGAGTTAAATACAGAGGAAAGCCGATCTGTATTACCAGATGTGTTTCCTTTTCATGAAGCAGTTAAGGCTAGTGCAATCAGCAACGTATTAGTAGCTGCGTTTTGTCAAAAGAAGTGGGAAGTTGTAGGGGAAATGATGGAAAGAGATCATTTTCACGAGCCGTATCGTTTAGAACTCGTACCGCTATTACCCTCAATTCGTAAATGTGCAAAAGAGTTTGGCGCATACGGCACAGCGCTTAGTGGTGCAGGTCCATCTATTTTTATATTAACGCCATATGATAAACGTCAAGAAATTGCTGAACAGTTAGCGAGAGTATTTACGTCTATGAAAGTGTGTGAGCTAGAAATCGATCATAGAGGAATTACTGTAAATAAAGAAGAACATATAGAACTATAAAAAAGCTAGCATTGCTAGCTTTTTTTGTTGTAAATATCTTTTCAGTTGGCATATATAAGAAAAGTAATAATGTATAATTTAGTAAAGCGTGTATTAATTTGGAGGTGATTATATGAATAAAGAGTCACCAGAAGAAAAAAGAGAACGTGTAAGGCAAAGTGAATTGAAAAATAATCCTACCGGTTCTTTACATGATGGACTCAACAGAGCTGAAACAGGTAGTCCAGTTGATATGGCGGGTGGTATGAATTGGAAAGGTACAGCGCTAGTAATTTTAGTGCTAGTTTTAGGGTATATTATATACACTTATTTTTTTAGTTAAGAAATGCATGTTAAAGCTTCGAATTATTTGCTTTTATATTTAGTGGAGATGAAAAAACACGGTTATTGTACTACATATACTTTAAGCAGATTATAGTTGTTCATACACATTTATTTATAATACTCAAAATAGAGCTAGCATTATGCTGGTTCTATTTTTTTGCCACATTCCTGTAACAAAGCTCCTGTATATTCAGTGGTGGAGGTGCAGAAGATGAAAAAAATGATAGCAATATGTCTTCTTACAACGATGCCATTTTCGACTTTAGTCGGGTGTGATGTAAAAGGTAGCAATACTGTACAAGAGTCTAAGGTAAAGAAAGCGACCTATAAAGAGTTCACTTACGATGTAAATCCAGAGACTTTCACGTTAACTGTAGAACATGATGGTGTAAAGGAACAGGCATCACAGCCGTTACCGAAAATGAAGGTGTCGAATGTAAAAAAAGACAAGGGTCGCACATCTTGGGAATATCCAGATCAAAAAGTAAAAGTGAATCTAGAAAAGAAAAAAGATCACTTAAATATTGAAGTGGAATCGACTGGTGCAGAAAGTTTTACATGGCCGAAAGTACAAGCTGAAAATTATACACTTCCGTTATGGGAAGGAAAGCAAATTCCGAGTAATGATGAAAATTGGAAGAAGTTTTTAAAGGATGATGCATATTCATTTGCTGAATCATTTTCTATGAAGTTTTTTGCGTTAAATGGTTCGAAATATTCCATTGTATATATTGCGAACAATATGTTTAATAATGAATTGAAATTTCATTCCGATCCGAAAATAGGATTTGATTTTATACATGAATTCCCGCGTATAAATAAAAATAAAGCATATGGATTTCAATTATATGTGACAAATAATGATGCAGTCAGTATTGCTAAACTGTATAAGGATAATATTGCTCAAAAAGGTGAATTTAAAACATTACAAGAAAAAGCTAGAAAAAATAAAGAGATTGAAAAACTTTATGGTGCGGCTCATTTTTATTTTTGGAATCAAAATGGTTTGTCTGACAGTAACATAAATTGGCCGAAGATAAGAGAACAAATAAATAGTCCTGTGTTTAGTCATATAAAAGGGCTTATTCAAAAGAATAGTTCGGAGCCTGGAGAACTGAGTGTGTTTGAGCAAGTAAGTAAACAAGATTTCATTGATAAGTACCAAAAAAATGTTATTTTGCGTTATGTAAATGAAGTATTATCAATGAAGGAATTGTATAAAAAGGATATTTTCCAAAATGTTGATCAGAAGGCTAGTGAGTTATTAAACAAAGGGGTAGATCACTTATCGAAGATGGAGTTATATAACTTAAATAAGCATGTATTAAAGTCGGCGCTCGGTGATGCGGTTGAAGAAGTAAGTAAATGGGGTAAGGCAGATGGAACGGATATTATAAAGGAAATGAAAGAATCAGGAATAGACAATGCATGGATTGGGCTACCGAACTGGGAACAAGGGTATATGCAGCCTGATTTCGTGACAGAAGCTAAGAAAATAGGATATTTAGTTGGTCCGTATGATTCTTATCATTCTATTCACGAAAAAGCTGATAAAAATTGGAATACAGCTTCTTTTCAGGATTCATCGCTATATGAAGAGGCAACTGTGACGAAGAAAAATGGAGAAAAAGTGCAAGGATTTTTAGGTAGAGGGCGAAAATTAAATCCAACTTTATCTCTTCCTAGTGTAAAAGAGCGAATGAACGAGATATTACAAAATGGACCTAAATATAATTCATGGTTTATTGATTGTGATGCAACAGGTGAAATTTATGATGATTATTCGGCCAAACATATAACGACACAAGAACAAGATTTAAAAGCAAGGTTGCAACGAATGGATTATATTGCGCAAGAAAAAGGTATGGTAGTTGGCTCAGAAGGCGGAAATGACTTTGCAAGTAGCACGATTGCATTTGCTCACGGCATTGAAACGCCTGTTATTAAATGGGACGATGAAGATATGAGGAAAAATAAAACAAGTCCGTATTATGTGGGCGGATATTGGTCGCCGAATCAAAATGTTCCAGAAAAATATGCAAAACAAGTACCGTTAAAAGAAGAATATAAACAAGTATATTTAAATCCAGTATATTCGGTACCGTTATATAAATTAGTATACAACGATTCTGTAATTACAACGCACCACTGGGAATGGGGAAGTTTGAAAGTAAAAGATGAGGTAGGAAACCGAATGTTATATGAGTTATTGTATAATGTGCCTCCGTTGTACCATTTAGATGAAGTAGAGTGGAATAAACATAAACAAGAAATTACGCAGCATCTAAAAGTTTGGAATGAAGTTCATGAAAAGGCAGTAAAAGAAGAAATGACGAACTTTGCATATTTGTCAGAAGATAAATTAGTCCAATCTGCCTCATATGGAAAAGATATTAAAATTATTGTGAATTTCTCAAATGAAGAGATAGAAATAGATAAGGTGAAACTAAAAGCAAAATCCGCTTTCATTTATAATCATGGGAAGAAAACAATGTTTACACCGTTCGAGAAAAAATAAAATGCAATGTATTGTTGCATTGCTGATTTTTTAGGTGAAAATTGAAGGATTCGAAACGGATAAATTTATAAATCTGTAATTTCGGATGTTGCGAAGTGTTAAATATTTGAAGTTGGAAAATAGTGACTTGCCAAAAATAAGCACGAGAGTATAATGTGAAATGGAATACATATTGGATTCATCATGTAACCTTACAAAAATGTAAGGTGTTTGAAAGGAAATTCAATATGAAGAATACTAGACATACATTATACTAGGGAAAGAGAAAGAGAGGCGAATGAAGATGAGCTCTGAATTAGAACAAAATACGAGAAGTAATAAAAAACGTTCTAAAAGAAGGTCAATAAAATGGTTCATTTTAATTCCATTTTTCCTACTTATTTTTGGAGGAGTAGGATATGGATCATTAATATATAATAAAGCAAAAGCTGTTGTAAGTGATGCGTATGCACAAATTGATAAGTCATCGAAGCGTGATAAAGAAGTTGAACCTTTAAAGGATAACATTTCAATTTTAATCATGGGTGTAGATGGTAGTGAAATGCGAAAAAGTCAATATGGTGAAGCTGTTCGCACAGATGCACTTTTATTAGCAACAATTAATAAAGATGATAAATCAGTTAAATTAGTAAGTATTCCGCGTGATTCACGTGTATATATCCCATCTAGAAAGAAATTAGATAAAATTACACACGCACACGTATTTGGTGGTGTTGAAAGTACACGAGATACAGTGGAAAGATTTTTAAATGTTCCTGTTGATTATTATGTGAAGTTTAACTTTGAATCATTCGTACAAATTGTCGATTCACTTGGTGGTATTGATATTGATGTACCTGTTACTTTCACAGAGCAAGATAGTAAAGACCAAGCGGGTATGATTCATTTAGAAAAAGGCTTCCAACATTTAAATGGAGAACAAGCACTTGCACTTGCAAGAACGCGTAAAATTGATAGTGACGCAATGCGTGGACAAAGACAACAACTTGTAATAGAAGCAATTGCAAAAAAAGCGATGTCTGTGCAATCAATTAGCAAAATGGGCTCTTTACTTGATGCGGTTGATAAAAATATGAAAACGAACTTAACTTTCGATGATATGCTTGCAATTACAAAAAATATGGCAGGATCTAATTTGGAAATGGAAAAAATGCAAATAGAAGGTACGGATAAACGTATCGGAGGTATTTATTATTACATTCCAAACGAAAAAAATGTAAAAGATATTTCGAAAAAATTAAATGAGCATTTAGGTGTAACGCCAAAACCAGTTCGAAATGAATAATAAAAAAAGATTGGCTTTCGCCAATCTTTTTTTATCGGAATGGATTTGTAACTTTTCTGTAACGATTTTTTATTTTAGAAAAATTATACTCATATGTATGAGAATATTGGAGAAGCAAAAAGTAAAGAGAAATAATGAAAATCTGTAATAAGGAAAGATATCATATGCAGAAATGGATAGGCATTATGGGAATCATTTTTATGTTGACTGGATGTAAAATGTCTGAAGCTCCAACAAGTTTAATGAGTGCTCCCGCCAATGAAAAATGGATTAATGAACTAAAAGAGCAAATAGATAAAGATTTGCCTGTTAATTATCGATTGCTTACTCCAATGTCTAATAAAGATAAACAGATGATTTGGTCAATGGATTTTAAACAAGATAATAAGAAAGAAGCCATCTTATTTTATAAATTACCGAATGAAGATCATAGCGTATATTTAGCTGTCTATGAAGAAGTTGGAAATGGCTGGAAAGTAAAGTCCACGCATAGATTTGATGGTGGAGATGTAGATATCGTTGAAGTCGGTGATTTTACAGGGAACGGGAAGCGAGAGTTATTAATCGGAATTTCTGTAAGTCGTGAATCGTTAGAACATGTTATGTATGTTTTTTCGGAAGAAAATGAAGATATGAAGGAAATATATAATCGAAGTTATACGAAGTTATTCATAGAGGATTTAAATAAAAATGGACTGAAAGATATAAGCCTTGTTACGTATGAAAAAGATGAGAAGTTGACAGTTGAGTTTATGGAACAATTTAAAACTTTATCTGAAGCATCATTCGATCCATTTATAAATAGCATTCAAAGAATACAAATGGGCCGCATTTCTGAATCACTAAAGGCGATTGTAATTGACGCAGGTGTTGGCGCTCATTCAGGGATAACATATGTAGCAAAATTTGATAAGGGTCATTATGAGGTATTGCCTATAGATGGGAAAGAAGATTTGTTCAATGAATATGTTGTAGAAAGTAAAGATGTTAATGAAGACGGCATTATTGAATTTGTTCGTACAGTGCGTCCGCAAGGTTGGGAAGATAAATCACATGGTGATAGTCCGCTTTTTGAACGTTACATACAGTGGAGTGAATCTGGAATTAAACCAATTGAAGAAAGATATATCGATATAGAAAAAGGATATTATGTGAAAATTCCTGAAGAGTTAATTGGAAAAATTACGATACCAGATGAGCAAAAGGAATCAAATTCTCAAAAGTTTTTGGAGACAAGTACAAATGAACTATGGCTTGAAGTCCATATATTTAAGCGGAAAGAATGGTTCAAAATAAAAGGATACGAAGCAACAGTTAAAACAGCTTCTCACGTATATGCTGTACCGAAACAATCACATTTTGAAAAAGTGAAAGCATATGTAAAACCGCTAGCGGATTATCAACAAGAGTAGGGAGGTGGAAATTATGCCAACAATTTTAGTTTTAGAAGATGAAATGCCTATTCGTAGTTTTATCGTCTTGAATTTGAAACGTGCTGGATTTTATGTGTTAGAAGCTAGTACGGGAGAAGAGGCGTTACAGATTTTATGTGAACATACTGTTGATGTAGCATTACTTGATGTAATGTTACCAGGAATTGATGGTTTTCAAGTTTGTAAATCCATCCGGGAAGAAAATAAGAAAATAGGTATTATTATGTTAAGCGCACGCGTACAAAATGAAGATAAAGTACAAGGACTAGGAATTGGTGCAGATGATTATATCGCAAAGCCGTTTAGTCCAGTGGAACTAACTGCACGTATACAATCGTTACTAAGAAGAATAGAAGTACATGATGAAAAAGCGAATACGATCATATCTGGCCCGTTTTCGTTAAATGTTATAGAAGAAAGATTATATAAAAGTGGACAGTTAGTTGATTTAACCCCTACAGAGTATATGATATTACAGTATTTGATGAATCAGGCTTCAAAGCCGGTTTCACGTGATGAAATTTTAAATATGATTTGGGGAACGAATTATGTAGGTGAGACGAAAGTAGTAGATGTAAATATGAGGCGGTTACGCCAAAAGATAGAATGTAATCCATCAGAACCTGAATTTATTCTTACTGTGTGGGGAAAAGGATATGTGTGGAAGGAAAGTATAAGATGAAAAGAAAAGTGACTTTATATTTTATGACGGTCATTATACTTATGCTTGTATTATTTGAAGTCGTATTTTCAGTCTCCATTTATCGATATTATTATAATGGTATTGCGCAATATGTAGAATCTCATGCGAAGACAAGTACACGATTTTTCTCTGAATACAATTCCCTATACTTTATTCGTTTGCAAGAATACAGCGGGGATATAATTGAGAGCTTTCAGTTAGAAGGAACTGAATTACAATTAATTGATCGACATGGTACGATTATACAATCGTCAAGTGGACAAAAGGTAGAAGGTAAAGTAGTTATTCCGTATTCGTTACTAGAAGGAGAAATGTATCATCAAGTGACTGCTACGAAAGAAAATGTGAAACAATTAGAAGTGATTAGTCCACTTATTCATCAAGGACAAACGATAGGTGTTTTGAAATATACGACTGTTTTAACGAGTGTAAATGCAAAGATTATTGAAATTATTATGTTTACTATTTCAGTTGGAATTGTCATTTCTGGTATCGTATTCTTAATCAGTAGACGATTAGCGAATTCGTTTGTTAAACCTATCGAATCTATTATTCATGCTTCTTCACAAATTGCAGAAGGTACATTAAAGAAGAAAATTAAAGAAGATTATCCAGGTGAATTAGGTGAGTTAGCATATAGTTTAAATCATATGTCTAATAAAATAGAAAAAGCGGAACAGATGAAAAATGAATTCATTGCTTCTATTTCTCATGAAATACGAACGCCTTTAACTGGAATTAAAGGTTGGAGTGAGACGTTAAAAACGGTAGATCATTTAACAGAAGAAGAGATAAAGCAAGGCATGGGAATTATTTCAGGTGAGACAGACCGATTGATTCATTTAGTAGAAGAATTGCTAGATTTTTCAAGATTACAATCAAATCATTTTAATTTATATAAACAAAATGTACAAATGTACGATATACTAGAGGAGACGATTTGGCAATTAACTCCTAACGCTGAAGAGAAACAAATTCAATTTATTAATACGATAGAAAGAATTGAATTGATGGGAGATCGAAATAGGCTAAAGCAAATTTTCTTGAATATCGTTCAAAATGCTATTAAATATTCACATGAAAAAGGTACAATTCATATTGAAGCGACTAAAAATGAAGGACAAGCAGTGATCAAGGTGAAAGACGAAGGGATTGGAATTGCTAAAGAGCATTTACCGTATATAGAACAGTCATTTTACCAGATTAATAACAATGCTACAGGTGCAGGTCTCGGTTTAGCCATCGTTAAAAAAATGATAGAGCTTCATGGAGGCACACTTAATTTTATAAGTAAAGAAGGAATAGGAACAACCATTTTGATAAAACTCCCACTATAATACATATATAGGTCTGTTTATATAGTGTAATAAAATAAATAGATGTATAATTATATTGGGTGATTTATATATAAGATTAATAGGGAGAGGAATTCGATAGAATGGAAAAAGCTTTTAAAATTAAACGAGTAGTAGTCGTTTTAATAGCGATTGCAGCAGTAGCTATTGGGTATTTCATGTTTCAATCCATTACTTCACCAGCAAAGGCTGTTGCAAAACAAGAAAACGTAGTACAGCTTGCAAGTGAACAACCGAAAGTAGAAATGAATAAAACGGCACCAAGTCGTTTTAATGGAAAAGAAAGAAAAGTTGCTTATCTTACATTTGATGATGGCCCAGGGAAATATACGGCTGAATTGTTAAATATGTTAAAACAGCATGATGCGAAGGCGACGTTCTTTTTAATTGGAGCGAATGTAAAAGAATTTCCGGATTTAGTGAAACGTGAAAATGCAGAGGGTCATTATGTAGGTATGCATAGTATGACACATAATTTTGCGAAGTTATATAAAAATGGCGAGTATGTAAATGAAATGAAAGAAAATCAAAGCTTAATCGCAAATATTATTGGAAAATCACCTAAATTAACACGTCCACCATACGGTTCGAAGCCTGGATTAAATGAAGGTCTTCGAAATAAAGTGGTAGAGGGCGGTTTTAAAGTATGGGATTGGACAATTGATTCATTAGATTGGAAATATAACAAAATGCAAGTTGATGCAGCGGCAGCACAAATTGCTCAAAACGTATTAACAAATGCAACAAAACCACAGGAAGTTATTTTAATGCATGACATTCACCCACAATCAGTTGCTGCTGTGCCAGCAATTTTAAAAGGGTTAAAAGAAAAGGGTTATGAGTTTGAAGCTTATCATGAAGAGAGTCACTTTCCAGTGAATCTTTGGCATGATAACCGTATGTAATGGAGGAATGAACGTTGAAGTATGGAAAAGTAGCAGTAGTTGGAGCACTATCAGTAGGACTATTAACAGGTTGTTTCGGTGAAAAACCAGAAGAAAATCTATACACAGCTTTTGAAACAGCAGCGACACAAGAAAAATCATTAGTTGATGAAGCGAAGAAATTAGAGAAATTAGAGAATGAAGGTCAAGAGCTATATTCTCAAATTTTACAAGAAGGTAAAGATCATAATGACGCTGTTATGAAGAAAATAGAGCAAGCTACTGCAAATGTAGATGACCGTGAAAAAGTATTGAAAAATGAGAAAGAAATGCTAGAAAAAGCTCAGAAAGAAACAAAATCTGTTCAAGGAAATATAGAGAAGCTTGAAGATAAGAAGTTACAAAAACAAGCGAAAGCGGTAGAAGAGTCGTATAAAAAACGTTATGATGCATTCCAAAAGATGAATGAAAATTATACGAAGGCGTTAGCGACTGAAAAAGAACTGTATGAAAAATTAAAAGTAAAAGAAACGAAATTAAAAGAGATTGGTGAAAAAGTTAAGGCTGTTAATGAATTAACTGTGGAAGCACAAAAATCAAAAGAGCAATTTAACAATTTTACAAAAGAGTATAATGACAGTAAATTAGCATTCTACAAAGATGCAGAGATTAAGATTAAAGATCAGAAATAAAGAAGAATCTTAAGCATAATAAAAAGCCGGAGAAACATCGTTACAAATGTTTTTTCGGTTTTTTACGTTGAATGAATAGAAAAGACTGGAATTGATATCATAAAAGAGTTATAGTGAATTATTCCAAGGGAAATATTGTAAAGTAAGGAGAATGGAAATATGTCATATGAATTTTTACTCAAATTAGGTTTAGCACTCTTTTTAGGATTATTCATCGGGATAGATAGGCAGCTAAAGAATAAACCGCTTGGTGTGAAAACAAGTATGGTTATTTCTGTAGCAAGTTGTTTAATTACGATGGTTTCAATTGAAGCCGTACATGTATATTCTGTTCCAGGGCATACAAATATGGATCCAATGCGTCTAGCTGCTCAAATTGTGAGTGGGATTGGTTTTCTTGGGGCAGGTGTTATTTTACGAAGAAGTAATGATGTTATTTCTGGATTAACGACAGCTTCTATGGTGTGGGCTGCTTCAGCTTTAGGTATAGCAATTGGGGCAGGCTTTTATTTACAAGCGACGGTTGCTATGATTTTAATTATTTTAGCAATTAACGTACTTCCACAACTTGTGAAAATTGCAGGTCCGTATTCATTAAGACAAAAAGATTTATCTATAAAAATTACTGTAAAAGAGCATCATGAGTTAGATGGTATATTTAAGCAAATTAAAAATTTAGGTATGCATGTGAAACGCGTAAAAATTAAAGATATAGATAGTGGAGCATTTCAGCAACTGGAAATGGTTATTTTAGCTCCAGAAGATTTATATACAACAGAGTTATATAGTTCCCTGAAAGAGATTGATCGTGTTGTTTCAGTTGAAGTGGAAAGTAGATAATTATGATAAAAAAGAGTGAAGTGCATTCGCTCTTTTTTATTTGGATTTTTAAGGAAAAAAATTGATATAATGATGAATAACAAGGGGGGAGAAATGATGGAAATACATATTAGAAGAGCGATAAAAGATGATATACGAGGTATAGCAAAGGTGCATGTTGATAGCTGGAAAACAACGTATAAAGGGATATTTGCTGACGAATTTTTAGAAAATATAACATATGAGCAACGAGAAAAACAATGGGAAAACATTTTTCAACAAGAAGATACATACCAATATAGATTTGTAGCAGAGACGTCAGATGAAACAATAATCGGATTCATTGACGGGGGAGTGGAAAGAAGTGGTGCATATAATTGTGATGGGGAATTATATGCGATCTACCTTTTACAAGAGTATCAAGGAATGAAAATAGGACAAAAGTTATTTCAATCTCTATTATCAGAATGTATAAATAATGATATGCAATCACTTTTAGTATGGGTTGTTACGAATAATCCTTCTAAAAATTTTTATGAAAAATTTAATCCAGAAAAAATTGATACAAAATTTTTAGAGCGAGTACAGGTAGAAGAGACAGCCTATTGTTGGAGAGATATAAATAATATTATTATGTAAACTTATTCTTTGAAAGAGGTATGCCAATTAAGGTATATCTCTTTTGTTTAACTATTTTGGATGGATTACTAATGAAAAATAGTAAGTATGTAGTTTGAAATTGAGTATTTTTTTCGTGAATTTTTAACTAGATTAAAGAAAAGAGAGAAAACAAGAAAAATTAAATTAGATAAAAAAATTCTGAAATATACTATTGAATTGAATATCGTTATCAATTAGAATCATAATTGATAACGATATTCAATTGTTGTTTATTATATAAAATTTCGATAGCTTTAATATAAAGAGGAGGACCAATATGCAGCATGCGAAACAAATCGCAGAACATGCAACATTACAAAGTTTTTTAAACTGTTATTTAAGAGAAACAGGGAGTGGAGAATGGATTACAGAGGATGAAAAAATGAAAAGTATCTTCAGTAATACGTTGAATAGAGATATAGTCCCCACATATTTATATTGTCGGCTATCGGCACAACACATTACTTTGTATGGAGAAGTTATATATAAATCAGCAACAGATCGCCATTTGTTTGGAGAACAATTTTATTATCAAATGGGAGAAAATAAGAATGTTATAAAAGCAGATTATGTTACAGTTATTACGTTCTTAATAAAAGAGATGTCTATCAACTACGGAGAAGGGACGAATCCTGCTGAACTTATGCTTCGAGTTATCCGTAGTTGTCAAAATATTGAAGAATTTACAAGGGAGAGAATAGAAGATACATCTGCATTATACGGTTTCCATACATCCTTTATAGAAGCGGAGCAATCTTTATTATTTGGACATTTAACGCATCCAACTCCAAAGAGTAGACAAGGTATTTTGGAATGGAAAAGTGCCATGTATTCTCCAGAATTAAAAGGAGAATGTCAGCTTCATTATTTTAGGGCACATAAAAGTATAGTAAATGAAAAATCATTATTGTTAGATTCTACAACAATAATTCTAAAAGAAGAGTTACGTAATGATGAGATGGTTAGTAAAGAATTTATATCGAAGTATTGTAATGAAGATGAATATTCATTACTTCCAATTCATCCGCTTCAGGCAGAATGGCTATTACACCAATCATACGTACAGGATTGGATAGATCAAGGAGTACTTGAATATATCGGTCCTGTCGGTAAGTATTATATGGCAACATCATCACTTAGGACGTTATATCATCCCCAATCAAAATATATGCTTAAGTTTTCATTTCCAGTAAAAGTAACAAATTCAATGCGTATTAATAAATTGAAGGAACTAGAGAGTGGTCTTGAAGGAAAGGAAATGCTAAATACAGCAATTGGTGAAGTGTTAGAGAAGTTTCCAGGTTTTGATTTTATTTGTGATCCAGCATTTATTACATTAAATTATGGGGCAAAAGAATCTGGATTTGAAGTAATTATACGAGAGAATCCTTTTTATGGTGAACATGCAAATGACGCTACTTTAATTGCTGGATTAGTGCAAGATGCTATACCTGGGGAACGTACTCGTTTATCGAATATTATTCATCGACTAGCAGATTTAGAAGGTAGAAGCTGTGAAGAAGTAAGTTTAGATTGGTTTAGACGATATATGAATATTTCTTTAAAGCCGATGGTATGGATGTACTTACGTTATGGTGTTGCATTAGAAGCGCATCAGCAAAATAGCGTTGTTCAGCTAAAGAATGGTTATCCGGTCAAATATTATTTCCGTGATAATCAAGGGTTTTATTTCTGTAATTCAATGAAAGAGATGCTTAATAATGAGTTGGCTGGCATTGGAGAGCGTACTGGAAATTTATATGACGATTATATTGTAGATGAGAGATTTCGTTACTACTTAATTTTCAATCATATGTTTGGTCTCATTAACGGTTTTGGCACAGCAGGATTAATTAAGGAGGAAATTCTTCTCTCTGAATTAAGGTCTGTACTTGAATCGTTCCTTCCGTATAACCGTGAACCTTCTACCTTTTTAAGAGAATTGTTAGAAGAGCATAAGTTGGCATGTAAAGCAAATTTATTAACGAGATTTTTCGATGTCGATGAGTTAAGTAATCCTTTAGAACAAGCAATTTACGTACAGGTACAGAATCCGCTCGTTAGAGAAGTGGCTGTACGTTCATAAATAACGTTAAAATTTCACGTAATACAAATAATGGTATTTTTTCGTAAGGCGGGGGAGTTATGAGAGTGGACATGTATCATACGAGAATATTGAAAGCGCTTGAATCAGAAGATTACATTTCAGTACGAAGAAGAGTGTTACGTCAATTAGTAGAGTCGTTAATTTATGAGGGAATTATTACGCCAATTCGCATAGAAAACGAAGAACAAATTCTTTTTCTTATACAAGGATTTGATGAGGACAACAAAAGTGTCACGTACGAATGTTACGGAAGAGAACGAATGACATTTGGACGTATCTCTATAGATTCATTAGTAATAAGAGTTCAAGAAGAAAAACAAGAAATACAATCAGTTTCGCAATTTTTGGAAGAAGTTTTTCGGATTGTTAACGTGGAAAAAACGAAATTAGATTCTTTTATTCATGAATTAGAACAAACGATATTTAAAGATACAATTGCACAATATGAAAGACATAATAAGGTGAAATATACTCAAAAATCGTACGATGACTTTGAAAGCCATTTAATAGACGGTCATCCATATCATCCTAGCTATAAAGCGCGCATTGGATTTCAATATCGTGACAATTTTCAATATGGATATGAATTTATGAGATCAATAAAAATTATATGGATTGCAGCGCATAAGAAATATGCGGCTGTAGGTTATGAAAATGAAGTGATTTATGACAATATTTTAAAAGGTGAGATAGGCGAGCATACATTAGAAGTGTATATGGAACAAATTCACAGTGCGGGATGCGATTCAAAGCAGTACGTGTTTATACCTGTTCATCCGTGGCAGTGGGAGAATTTCATCATTCCCAATTACGCTGATCATTTACAGGATAAAAATATTATTTATTTAGGAAAATCAGAGGATGATTATTGCGCGCAACAATCGATGAGGACGTTAAGAAATGTTACGAATCCAAAGAGACCATATGTGAAGTTATCGCTGAACATACTTAACACTTCAACACTCCGTACGCTGAAACCATATTCAGTTGTGAGTGCACCAGCTATATCGAATTGGTTAAGTGATGTCGTAAGTCAGGATTCTTATTTAAGGGATAAATCGCGCATTATTTTGCTAAAGGAATTTTCGAGTGTAACGTATGATACGAATAAGAAAGCCACATATGGTTCATTAGGATGCATTTGGCGTGAAAGCGTTCATAAATATTTAAATGAGAAAGAGGATGCGGTTCCCTTTAACGGCTTATATGCAAAAGAGAAAGACGGGACACCAGTTATTGATGCATGGTTAAACAAATATGGGATAGAAAATTGGCTACGATTACTGATTCAAAAAGCGATCATACCAGTTATACATCTTGTTGTAGAGCATGGAATCGCATTAGAATCACACGGACAAAATATGATTTTAGTTCATAAAGAAGGGCTACCTGTCCGTATTGCATTAAAGGATTTCCATGAAGGACTTGAGTTTTATCGTCCATTCTTAAAAGAAATGAATAAATGTCCAGACTTTACTAAAATGCATAAAACGTATGCGGATGGAAAAATGAATGATTTCTTTGAAATGGATCGTATTGAATGTTTACAAGAGATGGTATTAGATGCACTGTTCTTATTTAATGTAGGAGAATTAGCTTTCGTACTTGCAGACGAATATGATTGGAAAGAAGAAAGTTTTTGGATAATAGTTGTCGAAGAAATTGAAAATCATTTTAGAAAATATCCACACTTGAAAGATAGATTTGAAAGTATTCAGCTATACACTCCTACATTCTATGCTGAGCAATTAACGAAGCGTCGATTATATATGGATGTGGAATCGCTTGTTCATGAAGTTCCAAATCCATTGTATAGAGCAAGACAACTTATGAAACAAAAATCAGTTGTTACAGGAGGAAATTATGCTAATCGTTAATAAACAAGAGTATAGCAAAAGTGATTTTGATTTGAGATTACAAGTTTATGAGGAAATGGAACAATTTAAAGAAGCAGAAGGAAATAGATTTGCGCTTTGTCTGAAAGATCCATTCGATATTATTACGCTTGTGTTTTTCTTAAAAGAAAAGAAATTATCAGTATTGCTTATACATGAAGATACGCCAAAAGAAACGGCTATTGAAATGGCAAAGCGTGCAAATTGTATCGGGATATTATATGGAGAATATGGCGATTTTACGAAATTAGAAGTAGTGAACGCTTTACTCGAAGAGCCTTCTTTATTGCAATATAGTTCTGGAACTACGGGAGAACCAAAACTGATTCGTAGAGCATGGGCGGAAGTGGATACAGAAATTACGGCTTATAATGAAGCTTTAAACTGTGAAGTAGATGAAGTGCCGATTGTTATGGCTCCTGTTTCACATTCATACGGACTAATATGTGGTACGTTATCTGCAATTACGCGGGGAAGCAAACCTATCATCATTACAAATAAAAACCCTAAATTCGCCTTAAATATAGTTCGCAATACAGAAAAACATATCATATATGCAGTACCACTTATGTTACATATTATGGGGAGTTTCCCGCAAGGAACGTTTCAGTTTCATAAAATTATGACATCCGGAGCGCCTTTGCCAGAAGCATTGTTTTATAAACTAAAAGAAACGACAACATATATGATGCAGCAATACGGTTGTTCTGAAGCAGGTTGTATTAGTATATGTCATGATATGAAAAGCCATTTAGATTTAGGACATCCACTACCTCATGCGAGTATAAGCATAGGTTCAGATGAAAATATGCCTGAAGAAATCGTAGTGAAAATGAACGATAAGGAAATTTTCACGAAAGATTTGGGGTATAAATCTGAGCGCGGCCTTCATTTTATGGGGCGCATGGATGATGTGATTAACGTTTCAGGATTAAAAGTCTTTCCTATAGAGGTAGAAGAAACGATGCTTCGACTAGAAGGTGTTAAAGAGGCAATTGTATATCGAGGGAAACATCCTGTGATGGGCGAAATAGTTAAAGCGAAAGTAATCTCTCATATTGATCCGGTTCGAATAAGAGAATGGTGTATACAGCATTTACCAGCTTATAAAGTTCCACATGAGATTGAAAGTGTAACTGAAATTCCGAAAAATAAAACTGGAAAAGTAAGTAGAAAGTTACTAGAGATGGGAGAGGTTACAACATGAGACGTGAAACATTAAAAAATGAAGTATTGAAAATTATGAAAGAAAAAATGGAACTGAAAAATGTAACGCATTTAGAAGAAACGATGCGTTTAAACCAAGATTTATATATAGATTCGGTAATGATGTTACAACTCATAGTTTACATAGAAATGGATGTAAAGCTATGCGTTCCAGAGGATGAGGTAGATCCAAAGGCATTTCTTACTGTAGGATCTTTACTTGATTTTATGGAGGAGCTACAGCCGGTATAAGAAGTAAATGTGAATAATTAACCTTTAGGAAAGTGGATGAGAATATGACTTCAATTAAAGTTCACTGTTTAGTGAGTTGTTTTTGTGAAATTATAAAAAGGCGTAGCGATATAGATTTCCGTCCATTTTATTTTGGATTATGGGACGGCGATTTTGATATAACAGAAGGCGGAATTATTTCGTATCACTCTGAAAACATTAACCATGATAATTACTTACTATGGTATGAAAAATTGTATGGTATGAAAGTGAACGAATGGTATGATCATGCAAAAGATAAAGATAGCAATGTAGAGACGTTTTTACAATTAGTAGAAAACAAGCCAGAAAATCGCTATGTCATTGTAATGGTTGATATGTCTCTATTGCCAGAGAGGGAAAATAAATTCCATCAAAAACCGTTTCCGCATTATTTAATGATATCGAAGACAGAGAAAGAAGAAGAATGGTTCATGCTAGATCCTGATTTTCGTTGGGAAGGGAATATGGAAAGAGAAAAAGTGCTTCACTCTGTTCAAGATAACCCATTTGGTGGAGGGTATTTCATTGATGTAGAAGAAATTCAGGAGCCAACAGAAGAAATGGTAGCGAGTTATTTCATAGAAACTTTCAAAAGAAATGACAATGAACTGACTATGGAGCTGAAAAATTTAATTATAAAAATGGCAAATGAAGAAGATGGGTATTCGCTTTCTGGTCTTGTAGCGGCAGTCAAACAAATACCAGTACTTGCGATTCGTAAATATAGTTATGAACATGCCTTTGCATACTTCCGTGAAACGTTGCAATATTCGGAGCAAGAGTTTGATTATTGGTGTGATCGGGTAGAGGATATTGTACAAGGATTTACAAATGTACAGTATCGAGCAATTAAAATGGCAATGACGAATAATAAAGGTATGTTATTATCAATTGTTGAAAAGTTGGATGTAATGAATGCAATTGAACTGCAAATTAAGGCTGAATTAGAGAGACAGTTTTTATCATGGAAAGAAATGAAAACAAACCAGTCTGTCTTAGCATTTTAAAAACCTAACTGAATTTAAGATAAGGGAGTTCAAACCTATGAAATATTCATTATGTACTATTTCCTTTCGTCATCAATTAATTTCATTTACTGATATTGTTCAATTTGCATATGAAAACGGTTTTGAAGGAATTGAATTGTGGGGGACTCATGCACAAAATTTGTATATGCAAGAGTATGAAACGACAGAACGAGAATTGAATTGTTTAAAGGATAAAAACTTGGGAATTACGATGATAAGTGATTACTTAGACATATCACTATCGGCAGATTTTGAAAAAACGATAGAGAAATGTGAACAACTTGCAATATTAGCTAATTGGTTTAAAACGAACAAAATTCGTACGTTTGCTGGACAAAAAGGTAGCGAAGATTTCTCGGAACAGGAGAGAAAAGAGTATGTGAATCGTATTCGCATCATTTGTGAAGTATTTGCTCAGCATAATATGTATGTACTTTTAGAAACACATCCAAATACGTTAACGGATACGCTGCCTTCTACTTTGGAATTATTAGGAGAAGTAGATCATCCGAATTTGAAAATAAACCTTGATTTTCTTCATATATGGGAGTCTGGTGCAGATCCAATAGACAGCTTCCATCGACTAAAGCCGTGGATACAACATTACCATTTTAAGAATATATCGTCAGCAGATTATTTGCATGTGTTTGAACCACATAATGTATATGCAGCAGCGGGAAGTCGAATTGGTATGGTTCCATTATTTGAAGGTGTGGTAAATTATGATGAGATTATTCAGGAAGTGAGAGATACTGACCATTTTGCTTCACTCGAATGGTTTGGACATCATGCGAAAGATATATTAAAAGAAGAAATGAAAGTATTAACAAATAGAAATTTAGAAGTAGTAACTTCTTAATATAAAATGATGTAAGAGTCTCTCATTGAAGAGACTCTTTTTTAAAAAATATAAATAACCAAAAATTACCATGTATTTAAATTGAAATTTAACACAATTTATATATAAATAAGGAGGTGATTGGTAATGGCTAGAAATCGTAATTCTAATCAATTAGCATCACATGGAGCACAAGCAGCTTTAGATCAAATGAAATATGAAATTGCACAAGAATTTGGTGTACAACTTGGAGCTGACACTTCTTCACGTGCAAACGGTTCTGTAGGCGGTGAAATTACAAAACGTCTAGTAGCGATGGCAGAACAACAACTTGGTGGCGGATATACTCGCTAATTGTAGAAGGTTATAGGAGAAAGGAAGGATTCTTCCTTTCTTTTTTTTTCAATTAATTGGTATGAATATATTGCGAACTAAATTCAAAGAATAGGAATAATACTATATTTTCCTCAATTTCTTTTGTTGTAAATGGGAAGTAGTAAAGATGTAATAGCCCTGGTGGAATGAAAAATTACGTTCCAGCAGGGCTATTATATGGTCAGAAATATACGATGAAAGGGTTCCGAAGCCAACATGTTAAAAAAAGAAAACTGTTGTTTAATTGCGCTTGCATCAGTTCCACTTGTTATGACATTAGGGAATTCAATGCTCATTCCAATCCTACCGACTATCGAAAAGGAATTACATATTTCATCGTTTCAAGTATCCATGATTATTACAATTTACTCTATTGTAGCCATTTTACTTATACCGATTGCTGGTTATTTATCAGATCGATGGGGACGAAAGATGATAATGGTTCCGAGTTTGCTGATTGCGGCTATAGGAGGAGCGATAACTGGTTGGGTATCATGGAAAGTTGATAATCCCTACACTTGGATATTGATTGGTAGAGCGATTCAAGGTATTGGTGCTGCTGGTGCAATGCCAGTTGTTATACCGTGTGTTGGTGATTTATACAAAGATGAAAAACAAGTTAGTACAGGTTTAGGAATCATTGAAACATCCAATACATTTGGAAAAGTGCTGAGCCCTATTTTAGGATCTGCTCTCGCTGCCATTGTATGGTTCTTACCATTTTGGGCGATTCCAGTTTTATGCGTAGTATCAATTGTTTTATTACTTGTTCTAGTAAAGGCAAAGAAACAAGAAGGAGAAGTACCGCCACTTAAAGAGTTTATAAAATCTATTATCTCTACGTTTCGAGAAAAGGGAAGATGGTTAATTGCCATTTTTGTATTAGGTGCAATTATTATGCTTATTTTATTCGGAATTCTCTTTTATTTGTCGACTATACTGGAATCAAAGTATGACATACATGGTATATGGAAAGGTTGTGTACTTGCCATCCCGTTACTTGTACTGTCACTTAGTTCATATATGGCGGGTAAAAAAATTGGAGATAATCAAAATGTAATGAAGAAGTGTATTTATATTGGTTTTTTAATGGCAGCTGCATCAGTCATCATTCCTTTATTTATAAAAGGGATCTATTTACTACTTCTTTGTCTTGTTATTATGGGGATAGGAATTGGTATGGCACTCCCATGTTTAGACGCCCTAATTACACAAGGAATTGAAAAGGAGCAAAGGGGGACAGTTACGTCATTTTATAGTTCAATGCGATTTATCGGTGTAGCAGCTGGACCACCTCTATATTCTTTTTTCATGAAGGGTGCTGACCATGAAGTGTTTTATGTAACTAGTATTTTCGCTGGTATTGGTGCTGTTATAGCAATGATTTGGATTAAACCAGCAAAAGATGCAAAGACGGTAAAACAGAAAACGGAACCTACTTCATAATCTGTAAGAGAATTGCATGGTGTTTTAAGGAACATGCAATTCTCTTTCGTTCATTAAGAATACATAACTTGTTTTAACATATAAAGCGCGACGCCCCAAATGATGAGACCCGAAAACTTATTTAATAATACGATTGTCTTTCCAGTTGAGTCTATTCTTTTTAGAAATTTCCCCGCTAAGGCTAAGCTTATAAACCAAATCCAAGAAACGATAATAGTTGCAAGTGTGAAAGCCCATTTTTCACTTCCTATGTATTGAATAGAATTTGTTCCGATTACACCGATTGTATCTAAAATTGCATGTGGATTTAATAACGAAACCGATGCAGCAAAAAGGATTTGCTTTTTTAATGGCATACTGTTTTCTTTTTTTATATCGTTGGAAGGGTTACTTCTCCAAATAACAAAGCCCATATATAGGAGAAAGAAAAATCCAATTATATATAACGTGTTAGTTAGCCAAGAAAAAGTAAGGAGTATAAGGGAGACACCCTGCACTGCAATCAATATGAGTAACGTATCACATATAGAGGCAGTTAATACTACAGGGGCTGCCCTCCAAATGTTTGGTTGGCTCGCACCTTGGTTAAAGACGAAAACATTTTGGACACCTAATGGAATGATAAGACCAAATGCAAGAATGATACCATGAATAATTGCTTCACTCATCATATTACCTCCTATTTTAATTCAGTATGATAGTGTATA
Source organism: Bacillus sp. IBL03825 (assembly GCF_024712505.1). Classification (NCBI taxonomy): domain Bacteria; kingdom Bacillati; phylum Bacillota; class Bacilli; order Caryophanales; family Bacillaceae; genus Bacillus; species Bacillus sp. IBL03825. Next base: position 1,968,524 of record NZ_JAMXKE010000001.1, read on the forward strand.
TTGTATAGAAGAAATGAAAATTTGTATCCATCCATATGGTTGGAGAGGTTACCAACCAAAAAGAATATAAGGTGATATGATGGAAAGATTCGTTTGGAAACCGAATATGTCTCTAGCGACTCCTCTGTATAAACAAATAGAAACGTATATAAAAGAAAGAATCGTTAATGGAGAATGGACTGTTGGAACGAAATTACCTTCACAAAGAGATTTGGCACATACATTCGGTGTGAACCGGAGTACAATTGTAATGGCTTTCGATGAACTAGTGGCAAAGGGATACATTGAAGGAAATGGCAGGAAAGGAACAATTGTTGTAAATAATAATGAGAATGCTTCAACGTACGCGCCCCCACCTAATTGGCAGTCTTATGTAGAAACAGGACTTCATTATCCGAATCTGCCTGCTATTCAAGAGATTAATCAAGCTGAATTTTATCCGCATGTAATTCGTTTAGGAACCGGGGAGCTCGCGCCAAGTCTTTTACCTGAAAAAAAGATGAAAGAGATTATGAATAAGCTTTTAGCATCAAAGGTGACACTTGGCTATGAAGAGCCGAAAGGAAGTCTCTCTTTAAGGGAAAAGATTGCGGACTATTTAAAAGGACATGGTATAGATGTAACTCCTGATTCTATATTAATTGTTTCAGGAGCGATTCAAGCGTTGCAACTTATTTCTATGGGGCTTCTTCCAAAAGGGGCATCCATCTTATTAGAAAAACCATCTTATTTATATTCTCTTAATGTTTTTCAATCAGCAGGAATGCGTTTAATTGGTATACCAATGGATGAGAACGGTTTACATGCATCATATATTACGAAATATAAGAAGCAATTTAATGCATCTATTTTATATACAATCCCGTCTTTTCATAATCCGACGAACTTTAGTATGAATGCGAAGAAACGAATAGAAGTGATGGAAATATGTAACGAAATTGGTTTGCCTATTATAGAAGACGCGGTGTACCAAGACTTATGGTTTGATGAGCCTGTTTCAAAGCCTTTAAAAGCATATGATAAAAACGGAATTGTACTACATATTGGGAGTATGTCTAAAGTTATTAGTCCAGGGTTAAGAATTGGATGGATTGTTGGATCTGAGCCAGTCATTCAAAGATTGGCAGACATAAAAATGCAAACAGATTATGGTTCAAGTTCTATATCCCAGCAAATTGCAGCGGAATGGTTTGCAGATGGATTGTATGATGAACATTTACAGTTTGTAAGAACTAAGTTGAAAAAACGTAGAGATTTTATGTTGCAAATGTTAGAGAAATATTGTCGTGATATAGCAACATGGTATGAACCGACAGGTGGTTTTTATATTTGGTTACATATGAATGTACCCGTTTCGAACCGTAGCTTATTCGACAAAGCTTTGAAAGAAAAGATTTTATTAAATCCAGGTACTTTGTATGATAGAAGTGCAAACCAATTTTTGCGTCTATCCTATTCATACGCAACGTTAGAAGAAATTGAAATAGGTATCAAAAAACTTGCACAACTAATGAAAAAGTAAGAGGAGAAAATAATGAAACAATACGTAATTTGCCAAATTATCAATGGAGAAAAATATTTAGCTGCTTATGCGGAGTCGAAGCAGGATGCAATTGAAAAAGCAGAATTGTTAGGATTACGAACGGGAAATCGATACACAGTTATTACTGCGGAAGAAGCTGAAGGGTTAACGTATCCTTAAGCAACGAATAATAATGATGCAGCAGGAAGTAAATAAGCCTAGTAATCTATGATATTACTAGGCTTATTTTTTTTGAAAGCGTTACGTGTTCTCGTATGAAAAATAATAGTATTATGAGTCAAGTTGACGGAAATACCGATTTGTTTTTCGGTCCTGATTTCCGTTTCTATAGTCATCAATATATTGTCTGAAGTTCCAAGATTGTAAAAACTTATTTGCGGCGTTATAACCAGAATTGTAAAGCCACTCTTTTTCTTCCTTTGTTAACTCAAAGTTTGTACTTGTAATGGATCCTGTTGGAATTGTAATTGTTCTTGCTTTTGATTCCTTATCTAAATGACGTAAATCATGGGCTTGCATCATTGTTTTAAAAAGTCCTTTGAACATGGAGATAGGCTCGTTATAATGGGCAGGATCAGCTTGAATCTCATCTTTTACGAAATGAAATCCAAATGTTGGCCAGCGAGGAGAGGAAGGTGAGTCGAAAATCCAAATTGGGTAATTGCTTAAAATCCCTCCATCAACCATATAACAAGGTTGCTTCCATTTTGGGGTTCTCCATTTTACCGGTTCAAAGAAGAAAGGGATTGTACTACTCATTCTTACAGCTTTAGCAATAGAGAAGCGATAATTTAAAAATCCGTAGTTTGGTAAGTCATCAGGAAAGATAACCATTTTACCATTACTTATATCAGAAGCGATAATTTTAAGTTTATTTAAATCAGGTAAATCTGTAAATAAGTGAACTCCTTTTTTTCGAAGTAATTCTTCAATCCATTCTTCTATAAATATATTAGAGTAAATACCAAGAGTAGTCCATGCGCTTAATCCTTTTCCGATAAAGGGGATTCTGTCAATAAAGGTTCTCTTCGTAAATGTATTATAATCGATATCAGTTATAATCGTTTTTAACTCTGAACAAGAATATCCTGCTGCTAGGAGCGCAGCGATAATGGAACCAGCTGATGTTCCAGCTACACGCTCCCATTCATAGCCTTTTTCAGCTAACGCGCAAATTGCCCCTACATGTGCAATCCCGCGTACACCGCCTCCTTCAAAAACACCATCAATCTTCATCAATCATACTTCCTTTCGAATAAAAGATTTGAAAATGGAAAAAAAGCACGTATTGTACGTGCTTTTTTACAATAGTTTTTAAATTTACTAGCAGCCTACAAAGCCGCCCCAACAGCTAGCTCCGATGATGATTAGAAGGATAAATAAAACGATTAATAAAGCGAAACCTCCATAACCACATCCACCACAACTACCGCCGTAACCGTAACCGCCGCAACTATATCCGTAACCCATGTGGAATTCCTCCTTAAATTAAAAATAAAAATGGACGAGGGGAAAATGTACTGGAAGAAATAATGAACTATCGTGTTTGTAGGAACAATGTATACTATGCTTTTTTTAACTTGTTCGCGTATGAAGGAAGAGCCCGTTTTTTTGGAGGCTTGTTGTTTTTACAAAGAATGGAGTATAATTTTTGTGCGATGATACAAATAAGTATGTAAATATAAGGAGAATTTATGAATAAACAAATTGAAGTATTAATTGATAAATATGGGCTGACACATTTAAAAGAAGAACTTATTAATACTGTATTTCCTAGTGTGAAAGTTGTGCCAAAGCAGGAGGAAACAGTTGCGGTAGGTAGTTCGAAAATGGGAGGAGTTCCTGATTTACCATCTGCATTTGAATACCCAATGTACAAAGGAAACCCGTTACAGTTTATCGCTCAATTTAATTTAAATGATTTACAAAATGTTGGTATGGAGCACAATCTACCTAAGACAGGAATATTATACTTTTTCAGCGTTGAAAATTACTTTGAAGAAGATGTGAATCCAACTGAAGCGGGACGTGTACTTTATTATGATGTTCCTGTAGAGCAATTACGAAGGGCCGATGAATTGCAAACAAATTATAACCAGTGTGCAACTACTTTTGAACTGACATATAAATTGCCAGAGCTTTTCATTGAAGATGAGGCTGATTCAGATCGTTTCTTACAATTGCTTGAAGAGTTAATTCCAGATAACTACGATAACCATCAAATGTTTGGTGAGCCATTCTCTGTACAAGAGGAAGTATTATATGAGACAGGAGAATATATGGGGATCGACCCGCAGCAAATGACACTTCTATTCCAAATTGACTCAGATACTAAAAATTGTAATATGATGTGGGGAGATTTAGGGATGCTTTATTTCTGTATTGGAAATGAAGACTTGAAAAATCAACGTTTTGAAAATGCATGTTGCGTATTACAAACTTGTTAAGAAAAAAGGTTGTTCTTGTAAAAAGAACAACCTTTTTACAATGTTAAATATGCATAATCTCATATGACCTATACGAAAAAGTATTGTATACTCTGAAACTATACGATACTTTTTTCGTATAGTTATAGAATGTAAGGAGTGACGAGATGGGAAAGACAAGTAAGTATGTGACAGCTACCCTGCTTTGTTCAACAATAGTAATGGGAGGCTTACAGGCGTCATCTGTATCTTATGCAGCTACGAATTCAACTGTAGCGACATCACAATCAGATGCAAAGTTGTTAAATGATGTTAGAAAAGAATTAAAAAAACAGGTTGATAATCGAGAAGAAAATATTACAATCACATATAAATCAAAAGATAGAAATGCTAGAAATGTTATGGACCAATTGTATGGCGAGTTTAATAAAGTTGTAGACGCAGATGAGTATGTAAAATATAATGTAGCGTCTACTAAATATTCTATTAAAGGATTACCAGGAAACTATACGTTTACACTGCAAGTGAAATACCGTGAATCAAAAGAGCAAACACAATATGTGAAATCTCAGGCAAAAGCAATTATCGGTTCAATTGTAAAACCAGGAATGGATGAGCATGAGAAAGTAAAAGCTATTCACGATTATGTTGTGAAACATGTATCTTATGATACGTCTTATAAAGCGTATACAGCATATGAAGCATTAGCGAATCGTTCTGCCGTTTGCCAAGGATATACGTTATTAACATATGAATTGCTACAAGAAGCGGGTATCCAAAATCATATTGTAACAGGTACAGGAAATGGACAAGCTCACGCATGGAATATAGTGAACATTGAAAACAAATGGTACCACCTTGATACGACATTCGATGATCCAGTACCGGATAAAGCTGGGCGCGTAACATATTCATATTTTAATATGTCTGACGAGCAATTAAGTAAAGATCATGAATGGGATCGTAGTAAATACCCGGCGGCAACTACAAGTTACTTTAATGAATTAACAAACAAAATAAAAGCGGATAGTTCAAAAACTGCTACGTATGAACAAATGTTAAAAGAAACAAATTTAAAATATTTGTCTGCACAATACGGAGCAGATAATTATAGTGAATTTAAGAAAAAATTACAGCAACAATTCGCTTCTAAACCAGAAAAGGTAGAAGTACGATATAAGCAATCTATGGATGGAACGATGCAAGATATAAAGAAAGTGTTAAATGAAATAAATTGGCCAAAAGGTGCAAAACGTGTATCTTATGAAGTAGCACCATATAGTGCAATGGCAGATTATTCATTAGCGACAATTACATTTACTTATTAATTAAGAAGAGCATCTTGGAAAGGTGCTCTTTTTATTATGTATCACTTTAAAAAACAGAATTGTGTGATAAAATATAAAAAGGAAGGATGTGGGATTTGAATGAATTTGTTCGAAAGTAATATTTTTACATTGATATATACTTGTTTAGTAATCGGACTTATCGTTTTGTTTTTCCTATCATTTACTTTGTTCCATAGAAGATTATTGCAAAACAGCGCTGCAAAAAAACAACATGTAATTAATATGAATAAGAAGCTAGATCGAATGATTGAATTGCTTGAAAAAGATAAGAAATAATGATAGAAGATGTATGAAAAGGGGAAGAGGATGGCTAATTATATAAAAGAATTACGTGAAAAAGTAGGTCACGACTGTGTTCTCATAAACTTTGCGGGTGGTTGTGTGTTGAATGAACATGGAGAAGTATTACTACAAAAAAGAGGTGATTTTAACGCTTGGGGATTTCCTGGCGGTGCAATGGAAATTGGAGAATCTGCCGCAGAAACCGCGATTCGAGAAATAAAAGAAGAAACAGGTTATGATGTGAAAATAAATGAGCTTATCGGGGTGTATACAAAATATTTTCAAGCATATCCAAATGGAGATAATGCCCAGTCAATTTTAATATTCTTTTCATGCTCAATTGCCGGAGGAGAGCAAAAAGTAGACGGTGATGAAACGTTGGAATTGAAGTTTTTCCCGCTAAACCAAATGCCACCATTGTTTAATCAACAACATGAGGATTGTTTACAGGACTTACTAGAGAAAAGAGTAGGGGTGTATCGTTAACATAAAAAAGAAGCTAATGAGGTTAGCTTCTTTTTTTATATAATTTATTTCCACCAATCATCAAACATAGACGCTGGTACTTGTCTTTTATGTTCGCTCACTGTGTAACGTTTTTCAATTTTTTCTGCAACGTCAGCTGGAACTACTTTACCTTCTAAATAATCATCTAGTTGATCATATGTAATGCCTAACTCTGTTTCATCAGCTTGACCTGGTTTTTCATCTAATAAATCAGCTGTTGGCATTTTTAAGTAAAGTCGCTCGTCTGCATCTAATTCTTGTAATAGAGCGCGTCCTTGGCGTTTCGTTAATCCCGTTAATGGTAATAGGTCTGCACCACCATCTCCGAATTTTGTAAAGAATCCTGTAACAGCTTCTGCCGCGTGATCAGTTCCAATCACAAGTAGCCCTTGTTGACCACCGATTGCGTACTGCGTAACCATACGGATACGTGCTTTCACGTTACCTTTATTGAAATCTGTTAATGATTCACCTAGTACGTTTTCGTATTGATTTGAGAAAGTATCAACTGTTGACGCAATATCAAATGCAACAGATTGATCAGCTTGAATAAATTGTAATGCTAATTGCGCATCATCTTCGTCTTTTTGCACTTTATAAGGAAGGCGCACTGCGATAAACGTTGCGTTACCACCTTCATTACGAATTTCCTCCACTGCAAGCTGAGCTAAACGTCCAGCTAATGTAGAGTCTTGTCCGCCACTAATTCCAAGTACAAATCCTTTCGCACCCGTTTTTTTCACATAATCTTTTAAGAAATCAACACGTTTACGGATTTCTGTTTTCGGATCAATTACAGGCTGAACATGTAATGCTTTCATAATCTGTTCTTGTAATGTCATTATGTTTCCTCCTATTCGTATTAAAGCGGTAAATAAGTTTATATGTATATTGGCACATACTTCTATCCTTTATTATTTCGCAAAACTAACGAATATACAATAGGATGCGTGTATGAATATGAATGTAGTCATTATAATGAAACTGCTTCATTTAAGCAATTTTTTTGAAACCTTTCAATAATGTAAGGTTTTTGTCATTTGAATCGATGGAAGCTATTTCCGCATTTTACTAATATAAGAACATAGTTAGCAGAAGGGCGGAGAAGTAATATGAACATTAGAGAACTCGCATACCGGAATGTAACACGAAATAGACGAACATACTCAGCATATTTTTTAAGTAGTGCATTTGCAATTATGGCCTTTTTTGTGTACTCATTTTTTGCGTTTCATCCGGCATTAAGCGCTGGAGAATTGGGGCAGTATGTATTCGTAAGTATGTCTTTTGCACAGTCCATTATTTACTTATTTACGTTTTTCTTTATTTTATATTCGATGGGAATGTTTTTAAAAACGAGAAAGCGTGAATTAGGAATTTTAATGATGTTAGGTATGACGAAATATCAATTAAAGCGTCTTATCTTCTTTGAAAATATTATGATTGGAATAGGGGCCATTATTTTTGGGATACTTGCTGGAATGCTGTTTTCCGGAATATTAATATTTGTAGCTCCGATGATATTAAAGTTAGATATTTCCTTAGCTTATTACATACCAATGAAAGCCATTGTTGTAACGAGTATTATGTTTTTCGTATTATTTATGATCATTTCATTGTTTAGTGCAGGAATGATTCGGAAAAATAAAATTATGAAATTGTTTAGAGGATCAGCAGAAGCGAAGCCGGAACCGAAAGCTTCCATTATTTCTTCTATATTAGCAGTCATATTGCTTAGTGCGGGATATGCAGGAGCGCTTCTGTCACACGGCGCAATGGTATTTGTCATGATGATTCCTGTTACAACGGTAGTCATTATTGGTACGTATTTGCTGTATAAGCAGTTGAGTGTCTTTATTATTAGACTATGTAAAAAAAGTAAACGTTTCTATTGGACACAGACAAATATTGTTACGTTATCAGATTTAGCTTACCGTATGAGAGACAACGCCAGAATGTTCTTTATTGTAACTATTATTTCAACTGTAGCATTTTCAGCAATAGGTACATTAGTTGGTTTCGCATCAATGACGAAAGGAATTATGGAGAGACCAATTGCGTTTCAGTATCATTCTAAGCAAGGAAATAGTAATGAATCACAACATTTGAAGCTGATTGACGAAGGATTAAAGAAGCATAGTATAGCAGCTGCTAAAGCTACTATTTCAACGAAAAGGACAGAGGAGCAGTCGCTAAGAAGCGTCATTTTCATAAAAGCATTAGATTATAAGGAGTATGCAAAGTTAACAGGAGAACCATTTCAAACTGTTGCAAATAAAGAAGCTTTATTTTTATCAGTCGATATACCAGGACCACCGATGAAAGAAAGAAAAGAAATTACTTTACCACATTTGAATGAATCTTTAAAAGTGAAAAAAGTTAATACTTCTTCATTAAGTAAAATACTAAGAGGTAACGTTTATGTAATCTCTAAAAATCAATATGACGCATTACAAGATGGATTTAAAGAGGAAAAAGATTATGTGTACAAAACAGAAGGAACGAAAGATGAAATAGAGGTTGGTAAAGAACTTACTCATCAAATGAAGACTTATGAAGAACATGCAACGTTTAGTGCAGAAGAGTATGAACAAAACCAAAGTTTACAAATCGCAGGACCAATTCTATTTGTAGGTTTCTTTATCGGTATAGTATTTTTCGTATGTGCAGGAAGCTTCCTTTACTTCCGTTTGTTTTCTGATTTGGAGGATGATACTCGTTTGTTTGAAATGATTCGAAAAGTAGGCTTAACGAGTGGAGAATTATCGAAAGTAGTTACAATTCGATTGGCACTTTTATTCTTCGTTCCAATAGGTGTTGCAACATTACATGGAGCAGTAGCGTTAACTGCTCTGGGACAGATGTTTGAGTATTCACTATTTAAAGAAAATGCGATTGTATTAAGTATTTTCGTAGGAATTCAAATTGGTTACTTTTTACTGATAAGATCCCGTTATTTAAAACAATTGAAAGAGAGATTACGCATTCGTTAAATGTGTTTTTTTAACTTGAGTACAAAATTTTCTAAAAAGAGACAAGTATTACCAAAAAGTGATAAAATGGAAAGAGCGAGGTGGAAAAACTAATAGAAAGTAAGGGGGAATTAATATGAAAGCAACAGGAGTTATTCGAAAAGTAGACGAATTAGGACGAATTGTTATTCCTAAAGAATTACGTGATGTATTGGGAATACAAATCAAATCACCACTTGAAATTTTCGTAGAAGAAGATAAAGTCATTTTACAAAAATATCAACCTTACAATGCTTGTCAAATAACAGGTGATGTTTCAAATCAAAACATATCATTAGCAAATGGAAACATTACTGTTAGTATAGATGGAGCGAAACATTTAATAAAAGAAATAGAGAAGTTTTTAAATAAGAGTGAGGTTTAGTCTTAATTTAATTTATTTTTAAAATTTCATATCATTCTTTAAAAACTATAAAAGGACCATTAAATTGGTTCTTTTATTTATCTCGTAATTTTTCGTGTCTAAAAATTACGAGATAAATAAAAGAGTAGTATAAAATTAGTAAGCTATATTGAGAAATATTTTTAAGGAAGGAAAACGAAACGAATAAAACGAATGTTACATTTAAACCTTTTCAAAAGTGGTCTGAAATGAAAATAATATATTTTCAGGAGGGATTACGATGAATAGTAGTACAGCGAATAAACAAAAAGGTATACAATTGATTCCTTTTACAGTAGATAAGGTGGTTGAACAAGTAAATGAAATTCCACCAGGTGTACAACTCATTCATGCTCCACAAGTATGGGAGAAGAGTGCGAAAGGAAAAGATATTGTTGTTGCCGTATTAGATACAGGTTGTGATGTGAATCATATAGATTTAAAGGATCGTATTATCGGTGGAAGAAATTTCACGAAAGATTACGAAGGGGATCCAAATATTTATCTTGATAATAACGGACACGGTACTCATGTAGCGGGGACAATTGCAGCGACTGAAAATGGGGTCGGTGTTTTAGGAGTCGCACCACTTGCTAAAATGTTAGTGTTAAAGGTTTTAGCGGGAGATGGTTCTGGAAGTTATGAGCAAATTATTGAGGCGATTCATTATGCTGTAAATTGGAGAGGACCTAATAAAGAAAGAGTTAGAGTCATTTCAATGTCACTTGGTGGCCCGCAAGACGTTCCAGAATTACATGAAGCAATTCAAAATGCGGTAAGGCAAGATGTTCTCGTCGTATGTGCTGCTGGGAATAATGGAGATTGTAATGATAACACGGAGGAACTGGACTTCCCAGGTGCGTACTCAGAAGTAATTGAAGTCGGCGCTGTTAATTTAGAACGGAAAATCACATGTTTTAGTAATTCGAATCAAGAAATTGACTTAGTGGCGCCAGGCGATGAAATTTTATCTACGTATCCTGAAGGGAAATATGCGGTATTAAGTGGAACTTCTATGGCGACACCGCATGTCGCTGGAGCGCTCGCATTGCTTATTAAGCAGTGTGAGAGAGAATATGGTAGAAAATTATCAGAGCCAGAAATATATGCACAACTTATTAAAAGAACTATACCTTTAGGGTATGAACGTACATCTGAAGGGAATGGATTAATAGATTTATTAAAAGAATAGCAAATACGAAAAAACATCTCATATGAATATGAGATGTTTTTTCGTATGGTTCTGTCGCATATACAAGGGAATCTAGTATTTAATTCTTTTTCATGCAACGTATATTAGAATGGTGGTTATCCCATACGTCTGTTCATAAAATTATAAAAGGTACATAAGAACTTGCATCGTAACAACGAAAACCGCTATAAGGTTAGAGGAGGTATATACGGATGATATATCAAGCTATCCAGCAGTTAATTGATCGTGCTATTGAAGTTCAATTGATTGAAAAAGAAGATGAAATATATACAAGAAATCAAATCCTTTCCTTACTTCGTTTAGATGACTTTGTAGTGGAAGCGTCAGCGCCCGCAAAGAAAGCAATTTCGGAGTTATTGGAAGAGTTAATTGAATATGCTTGTATGCATAAAGTCATTGAGGCAGTAATGGACGAGAAGGAGATTTTAGCAAGTGCAATTATGGATGTATTTATGTCCAAACCGTCCGTTATCAATTCGCTATTTTATGAAAAATACGAACAAAATCCGAAGGCTGCGACAAATTACTTCTATGAGTTAAGTAAAAACAGCAACTATATCCAGATGAAGCAAATTTCCAAAAATATAAATTATAAAGTAAATACGGAATATGGACCCATTGATATAACGATTAATTTATCAAAACCGGAAAAAGACCCGAAACAAATTGCTAGAGAGAGAGTATTGGAAAGTACAAATTATCCAAAATGTTTACTCTGTATTGAGAATGAAGGATATAGAGGCAGAATTGGACATCCAGCACGCTCGAATCATCGTATGATTCGTATGAATCTTACAGATGAAAGCTGGTTTCTACAGTATTCTCCGTATATATATTTCAATGAACACTGTATTGTATTGTCTTCAGAACACCGTGATATGAAAATTGACCGTCAAACATTTTTACGTTTGTTAAAATTTGTAGAAAAATTCCCACATTATTTCCTTGGTTCCAATGCAGATTTGCCAATTGTAGGAGGATCTATTCTAACACATGACCACTATCAAGGTGGAAACTATGAATTTGCTATGGCAAATGCATCAATCGACTTAATTTTTGAACTCACTAACTTTCCAGAAATGCAATGTTCTATTATTAAATGGCCTATGTCAGTTATTCGCTTAAGAAGTAACGACATAGAACAAATAGTAAATGCAGGGGAGTACATATTAGAGAGGTGGAAGGGATATAGTGATCCTTCTGTTCATACATTTGCATTTACGAATGATGTTCCACATAATACGATTACGCCGATTGCCCGCTACCGGAATAATATGTACGAATTGGACCTTGTTTTGCGAAACAATCGTATAAGTGAAGAACATCCGCTAGGTATTTTCCACCCTCATGCGGAAATACAACATATTAAAAAGGAAAATATCGGACTGATTGAAGTAATGGGGTTAGCTGTACTTCCGGCGCGATTAAAAACAGAACTTCAGGAAGTGGAAAAATTCTTACTTAACATTCCAAGTGATATTCCAACGCCTCATATACGATGGGCAGAACAATTAAAAATCAAATATGAAAATCGGATACATGAACAAAATGTACAGGAGATTATAAGAAAAGAAGTGGGACGGAAATTTATACAGGCGCTTGAAGATGCTGGTGTTTTTAAACGAGATGACGAAGGGATATCGGCATTTAAACGTTTTATTCAGAAGTTAAATAAGGAATGAACTTAGTAGTGATGGTGATTACAAAATGACCTAATTATATGATAAGGGAGGTAATAATATGGAGGAGTGTGAGCATAAGCAACTACAGGAATTGAAACAGATAGGCGGCCCTATATTAATGATGTGTATAAAATGTAATCAAATAATTAAAGTGTCCAAAGGATCCAGTACAAAAATAAAGTGAAAAAGAATGAAGTGTGTATATTCCTAGTGTGTGATGAACAAAGTTCCTGCTGATTAAAGTTGCATTTTATTAAAAGAATAGAAAAAACTAAAAACATCTCATATGAATATGAGATGTTTTTAGTATGGTTCTGTCGCATGTAATACGACGTCTAATAAACCGGGAAATCTAGCATGTAAGTCATCTTCACGAATTGAAATGAAACGCTGTGTTCCTTCAATGCGTGTATACATAACACCGGATTCACGTAAAACCTTGAAATGGTGAGATAAAGTTGATTTCGCAATTGGAATGTTTAACGCACCACAAGATTGTTCATTTTTCTCTAATAGCATCGTTACAATTTGTAAACGAATTTGATCGCTAAGTGCGTATAAAACAGAAGAGAATTGAATTTCTTCTCGATTTGGATGATAGAGAGTACGCATTTTTTCACCTGCTTGTATAAGTTAATATAGTTTGCACTATAACATATAAAGTGGTATATTTCTATTGTTCGAATATAATCGAACAATAGAAATATAGGGGGAGAAAAAATGAAATATACCAAATTGCAAAAGGCAGGACTACATATTTCGAAGTTGGGGTTAGGAACAAACGCTGTAGGGGACATAATTTATATGCTGATGTGAATGAGGAGGAAGGAAAACGATTAATAGAAGAAGCTATCCAGCAAGGGATTACATTTTTTGATACAGCAGATTCATATGGTTTCGGTAGATCAGAGGAATTAGTAGGAGAAGTATTGAAAGGAAGACGCCAAGAATTTGTACTTGCTACAAAAGGCGGAATACAGCCGTTATTAAATGGAGAGGTTTATATTAATAATGAACGAAGCTATTTAAGAAATGCTGTGGAAAATAGCTTAAGAAGATTACAAACTGATTATATTGATTTATATTATTTACATTTTACAAATCCAGAAACAAGTTACATAGATTCAATTGGAGAGCTTGCTCGTCTAAAAGAAGAAGGAAAACTTCGTGCAATTGGAATATCTAACGTAAACGTAGAGCAATTAAAAGAAGCGAATCAGCATGGACAGATAGATGTTGTACAAGCACCGTATAATATGTTGGATCGTGCTGTTGGGGAAGAACTTTTGCCGTATTGTATAGAATCAGGTATTTCATTTATTCCATACGGGCCTCTTGCTTTTGGGATATTAGGTGGTAAATATACAGAAGATTTTAAATTGAATGAAGGAGATTGGCGTCAAAGTGTAAGTTTATTTGAAGAAAATACATATAAGAGTAACTTTAAAAAAGTTGAGAAGTTAAAAGGCGTAGCTAGAGAAGAGAGTGTCGAAGTATCGCATTTAGCTTTAGCGTGGCTATTAAACAAAAAAGGAATTGATACTGTTATACCTGGTGGGAAACGGGCGGAGCAAATAAGAGAAAGTGTAAGAGCAATGGAAGTTTCATTGAATGAGAAGGTTATGAAAGAAATTGCATCTATTTTAGAAGATTAGTTGAGAAGAGGGGTACTTCCCTCTTTTTATCCCGCATTAACGGGCAGTAAGACACCCACCTCAAAATTTAGCGGAAGCAAAGAAGTTAGGTGGGGGATCAACTGCCCGTAAAAGCCCGATTGGTTCAACTAATAATCAGTGGGGGATGAATAAAACCCCCACTGATTAAAGTTTCACTTTATATAAAAGGAGAAGGTTTAAATGAAAAGAGTACTAGCTGTATTCTTTATGATAATGTTTATGATAGGTACAGATACTTTCTTAATTTCGCCACTTTTACCGACATTACAACAGGTGTATCATGTTTCAACTGAGCTATCAGGATGGATGGTGAGTTCATATGCTTTAGGATACGCTGGATTTGCGCTTATTGCTGGTCCTATATCAGATGGCTTAAATAGAAAAAAAGTGATGGTAATAGGAATGAGTTTTTTTGCGTTAAGTACGTTTTTATGTGGAATGGCACCGAGTTTTCTATGGATGCTAGCATTTAGATTTTTAGCAGGTGTAAGTGCAGCCTTTGTATCTCCACAAGTGTGGGCATCTATTCCGCTCCTTATAGAGAAGGAGCAAATTGTAAAGGCAATTGGAATTGCAACAGCAGGGTTAGCAATCTCTCAAATTTTAGGGCTGCCAGTTGGATCGTATTTGGCAATGATACACTACACAATACCATTCTTCATCATCGGTATATTATCAGCACTACTTGTCGTTCTTATCTATGTAGTATTACCAGAAATACAACCGGTTTATATAGGTGGAAGTAAAACAAACATCTTAAAGCGCTATAAACAATTACTTACAGATTCAAAGGTTTCACTTTCTTAATTTGCATATTTTGTTTTTCAAACTGGTAATTTTGCTGCATTTTCATTTTTCGGTGTATGGCTTTCCATTCAATTTGGTTTACAAGTTCATGAAATAGGAACAGCTATGCTTGTATTAGGGTTAGGAAATTTAACAGGGAATATTTTTGGCCCAAGAATTGTAAATAAAATTGGTTATAACCTTTCTTTCTATGGTGGAATTATATTTACAGCAGTGCTATATGTAGTACTTCCTCATGTAAAGAACATTATATTTGTGGAGCTATTATTCTTTGTTTTATTTTTTGTGACAGGAATTTTGTTTGTATTGATGATGAGGCACTTACAAAACCTGTCTAGTGTAGCAAGAGGAACAGGAGCCGCGCTTGCTAATGCTTCTATGTATATTGGTCAAATGATTGGAGCGGCAATAGCAGGACTGCTATTTGCAGCATCTCACAATTTTATACTTATAGGTAGTTTTACTGCGTTACTATATATAGGAGCTTTATTTTTGTTTAGAAAAAGTGAAAAGCTTAATGAAGATAGTGAAACAGGAATTGCATCATAAAGCCTGTATAAATATTTCGCAAATCAGAATTAATCAGAGTGTGAATACATGAATGTGCTTTTAATTACAGTGGTTACTAAAAGTATAGAAATAGTAGAAGAAATGTATTGTAACAATGTTATGAGGACTTCAAAAATAAAAAATCCCTACAAAGATAGGGATTTATATATCGGCATATAGTTCCTTGGAAAAGGATATATGTAGTTTAACATATAGGACTACTTATATTTGTGAAATAGATGTGAAAGTAATGTGAAAAATGCTGAAAAAAAAACTATTTAAATAGAGGATAATTTAGATGAGGATATGGATTTTACATAAATGCTGTGTTATATTTCTACTTATCTGTTAATAATTACATGTTTTAATTTTATTGGGGATAAAAGGGAGAGATTTAAATGCAATGGTATTTGAAAGCTCTAAAGGATTATGGGAATTTTAGTGGTAGAGCTACGCGAAAAGAGTACTGGACTTTTAGTTTATCGAATATCGTAATTTTTTGGTTATTGGTATTTTTCTCATCATTTTCAGAGGTGTTAGTTGCTATTATTGCGTTGCTATTTATGTTAGTAATGATTATACCAAGTTTTTCGGTTGGTGCACGACGATTGCATGATATTGGGAAAACAGGATGGTGGCAACTATTAAATTTTGTACCGTTTGGTAGCATTGTTTTACTTGTATTTTTTATCATTGAAAGTGAAGAAAATGACAATCAATACGGACCAAATCCGCATTCAGATTTAAAAGAAGCGATTTAATAAACCTATTATTAAAATGGTTTGCACGGGCTAATATTATATAGCATGGCAAGAAGAAAAAATTCTAAATAAAAAGCACTGTTTTAGTTAATGTAACTAAAACAGTGCTTTTCTCTTTGATTGAACTGTTGCTGCATTTTCATCATGTATGCCTGCATCTTTAATAATTCGTTGTTTTGCTTTATTTAATAGATGGTCTACTGCTTCACCAAAATAATTAGCTTCGCCTTTTGTGCGGGCTTCTCGTAAACATTTATAGTTTTCTAGCAGTTCCTCTTTTTCAGTGTTTGTTAAGAAATCTTCTATTTTCTTTTTTGTCATACGAAACACCCTTTCTTCTGACAAACGACGCAATAGAAAATATTTATTGTTTATTATAGCAATAATTTTTAAAGAAAGTATAGACTAACGTCGTAATAATTTGTCAATTTCTTGAATCTTCTCATCAGCTTTCCCAATTTGTGTATTTTTAGCCTGCTCACCACCAAGCGCTTGGTGCAGTAAGAAAGTCTGACCGGAAATAGCAGTCACAATGGATACTTTTATAATTTCTTTTATTAAGGTGACATCGAATAGAACGAGTCCAAGAAGTGCAGCTAAGCTACCAGTGAAAATATCAGTCAAAAACCCAAAGTGAAAAAAAGTTTTCAAACGGCGTGGAAGCAATAACTTGCCTTGGTTATTGATAAGATGGGAAACGAAACCAGTAATGCCACCAACGAGAACAGCAGTTAGCCATTGATACATTTCCATCGAATCCACTCCTTTTAGTGAATAAGATTCGATTCTTTTATATTGATTCCTTTTAATATTTCATAGAAGCATATTGAGAAAGTTTGTTTGGGTTTATTACGTATTCAATTTAATTATAACAGAAAAATCTGATATTTTTCAGTCTATTATATGAAGCGGTTATTCCTTAATATGAATATAAATTATCGAATAAGAAGTGTAGATGGTTATACAAAAAATATAGGGGAATTAGTAAGGATGCTGGAGCATACGAGGGCTGTAACATTACAGGAAATAAACGATCTATCTGTTGAGCAATTAGATTTCATTATGACGAGTGGAGGGAATTCCATCGGAGCGTTACTAAAGCATATAGCAGCTATAGAAAAAGCCCATCAACTTATTTCATTTCAAGAGCGCGACTTTACAAAAGAAGAATTAGAAATATGGGAAGACGCACTATATTTAGGGAAAGCGGGGAGAATAATCCGTAGTCATGAAATACAGTATTATGTACAACTTCTACAAAGTGTTCGAGAAGAATCTCTGAAGTATTTGAATGAACAAGATGATGAATGGCTTATGTCAGAAGGAAAGTGGCCTAACGGTGTAGCGTATAACCAGCACTATCTGTGGTTTCATGTGCTAGAAGATGAGGTTAGTCACTGTGGACAAATTAGAATGATGAAAAATAAAATATTTGAAAATTGTGTTAAATAAGGTAGCTTTTTAAATGGATATTCCATATAATGAGAGTAATTAAAATGAGAACGGAGTGATGTATTATGGCGAAAATAACGTATATGAATAATAAACCAAATACAAAGGTGGATGGAAAGGGCGAGACTGTATAAGTGAGCGCACGATCCTTCCGCTTAGCTTAAACTAGGGAGGATATCAATTTGAATCAAAATATTTTAGAATCATTCGGCTGGGATTCTTTTTTTGAAGAACAAGCTGTAGAGAACTTTGAAGTAGGGCGTATTTTACTTGAGCATAAACATATATATCGAATTATTTGTAATGATGGTGAATATATGGCAGAGCTGTCTGGAAAGTTTCGGCATGAAGTAGTAACGAAGGGAGATTATCCAGCGGTTGGTGATTGGGTGTATATAAAGAAAATAGAGAATGAAAAGAAAGCAATTATTCATCGTATTTTTCAAAGAAGAAGCTCTTTTTCTAGACAAGAGGCTGGTAATCGAACGGAAGAACAAGTAATAGCAGCAAATGTAGATTATCTATTTTTAGTAAATGCACTTAACCATGATTTTAACGTAAGAAGAATAGAACGTTATTTACTATTAGCGTATGAAAGTGGTGCAATGCCTGTTATTGTTTTAACAAAGAGTAGCTTATGTGAAGACGTGGAACAGAAAATTGTTGAAACGGAAGCTGTGGCAATTGGTGTTCCGATTTTCGTCGTTGATAGTTTAGAGCATACTGGTATTGAATCGTTGCAGCAATTTGTTTCTTCTGGGAAAACAATTGCTCTAGTCGGATCATCGGGGGTTGGAAAATCGACTTTGCTAAATGCACTTATAGGAATTGAAGTAGCAAAAATGGGAGATATTCGTGAGGAAGATAGTAAAGGAAGGCATACGACAACTCATCGTGAATTGTTCCGATTACCGAGTGGTAGTTTAGTTATTGATACTCCGGGTATGAGGGAACTGCAGCTTTGGGAAGGTAGCGATGCAATTCAAACAACATTTTCTGATATTGAAAAATTAGCAAAAACGTGCCGTTTTAGGGACTGTAAGCATGAAAATGAGCCAGGATGCGCAGTGCATCATGCAATTGATAACGGAATTGTTACGATAAATCGTTTGCAAAGCTATAAAAAATTACAAAAAGAACTGGCGTATTTTATGAGAAAACAAGATGCTGTTCTTGCAAGAGCAGAGCGTGATAAGTGGAAAAAGATTTCTAAACAGCATAAAAAAATGTAAAAAGCCAAAGGGTGGTTCCCTTTGGCTTTTTTTTGTATTTGTAAATTTTATAATAATATTATTCAAATATATAGACAAAGGGAATTTAATTGTTTAAACTTTACAAAGTATTCATCGTAATAGATTATGAAAATAATAATTTAGGGATGGGAAATGTTTAGAACTCGCTAGATTTAACTTTTGAAATTGAAAAGCAGGAGGTTTGTAATGGGTAGACTATTAAATTGGTTTCGTGATATGAAAGTAGCAAAAAAACTACTAATTTCGTTTTTTATCATTTTAATTGCGGCTGTCTCTATTATTGGAGGTATGTCTTATCAAACAGCTAAAAAGAATTTTGAATCACAAATTACGAGCAGTGCTCACGACAATATAAAAATATTAGATAATTTAATCAATCAAATGATTGAGGCGAAATTTAATGATGTGAATAACTTTGCACGGGTGATTCAAGGTAATATGTATCAAGGGGATAATCAAGAAGAATTAAGAAAGATGTTATCTCAATATATCAATTTGAATAAAGATATTGAACAAGTATACGTTGCTGGGAATGATAAGAAATTTGTGCAAGAACCAAATATACAAATGGCAGCAGACTATGATCCAACAGAACGTTCTTGGTATAAAGATGCAGTGGCAAAACAAGGTGGTATTGTAATTACTGAGCCCTACAAAGCGAAGGGGAATGGACATATTGTCGTAACGATTGCAAAACAAGTAGAAGATAAAAACGGTGTTGTAGCGGTAGATTTAAGTTTAGAGAATTTATTAAAAACAACAAAGTTAATCAATATTGGTAAAAAGGGATATGCTTTCATTTTAGATGGGCAACAAAAAATAATTGCACATCCTCAAGAAAAATCAGGGGGAAAAGCAGCTGATTCTTGGGCGAAGAAAATTTATGAAGATAATCATGGCGCTTTTTCATATATGTATGATGGCAGCGAAAAACAAATGGTATTTGCTACAAATGTAAAAACAGGTTGGAAAATCGGTGGGACGATGTACTCAAATGAAGTAATTGAAGCTGCGCAGCCTGTATTTTACAATATGTTAATCGTTATGTTCATTTCATTAGTTATAGGTGGGTCACTTATTTATTTTGTGACACTTTCTATAACGAAGCCATTAAAGAGATTAGTTATTACTTCTAAAGAAATAAGTGAGGGAGATTTAACGCAAACAATCGAAATTCATTCTAATGATGAAATTGGCCAACTTGCAAAAGGATTTAATGAGATGACAGATGCATTGCGAACGTTAATTGGAAGAATTAATACTTCGGCCGGGCATGTTGCAGCAGCATCAGAAGAGCTAACGGCAAGTGTAAGACAAGCGAGTGAAGCGACTGAGCAAATTACAATGGCAATGGATGAAATATCGAGTGGGGCAACTACGCAAACGACAAGTGTAGAAAATGGTGCAATGTTACTATTTGATGTAACAGAAGGAATTCAGCATGTAGCAAATAGTTCATCATCAATTAGTACGGCTTCTGCTCATACTCGTGAAAAAGCAGAAGATGGTGGAAAACTAGTCGGAAAAACAGTAAATCAAATGCAGTCTATTGCAGAATCTGTTTCACAATCAGATGAAGTTATACAGTTGCTAAATAATAAATCAAAACAAATTGGTGACATACTAGAAGTCATTCAAAATATTGCAGATCAAACAAATCTTCTAGCTTTGAATGCGGCAATTGAAGCTGCAAGAGCAGGAGAGCATGGAAGAGGATTTGCAATTGTTGCAGATGAAGTACGTAAATTGGCGGAGAAGTCTAGCGAATCTTCTAGTGAGATTAGTAAATTAATATGTGAAATACAAGATGACATGAGTAAGACGGTAAAATCTATGGGTCATGTAAATGAAGAAGTTCAATCTGGACTTGTTATTGCGAATGAAACGAAGCAAAACTTTACTGAGATTTTACAATCTACAAATGAAATTGCAGATCAAATTAAAACGATGGTTGAAACGGCTAATGGGATGTCAAAAGGTGCAAATGAAGTGTCTATTTCAGTAGGTCAAATTGCAATGACAGCACAGAACAATGCGACGAGTACTCAAAACGTTGCAGCATCAGCAGAAGAACAACTAGCGTCCATTGAGGAGATTAGTTCGGCGGCTGGTACATTATCTCAAATGGCTGAAGAGTTACAAGGGTTAATTGAAAGATTTAAAGTGTAACAGAGGACAGACTACTCCAAAATAGCAGTATGCGATTTTGGAGTAGTCTGTTTTTATTATGTAACATGAAATGGGATAGAGAGTATTTTTATGATGTTTAAAGGTATATCATGTATAATATTTGTCGAAAAATAGAGGTATTTGTTAACTTTGTGTATAATTATAGTCATATAAAATGCAAATAAAGGAGATTACTATGGGAGGTTATTGGGGTACCAAAAGACATTCTTGGCTTAGTTATGTCTCGTTTTGGTTAAGTATTTCATTTTTTATTGTCTTTTTAATTGAAGTGTTTATTTTAAAAACACTTTCGAATAGTTCGGTGCAAATTGTTAAATATTTTTATTTTATACTTGTACCAGTAAACATCTTTCTTAGTTTAAAGTTACTCTTTAAGAAGAATGAAAAGAAAGCATTACCTATTTTTAGTTTCATTGTATCATTATTATTTACAATTTTAATACTAGTATTAGCGTTAGCAGCTACTGGGAAATTCTTTTAAGGAGAGTGATATAAGTCACTCTTCTTTTTTGTTGTTGCAAGCAAATAATAAGTGGAGGATGGACAAAAAGTGGATTTGCTTAAGTGTGATATTATTTGAAAGCTATAGAAGAGTATTAAGAAATGAAATAGGAGATAACTCACACCGCAATGAAGAGAATCAGGTATTTTATATGCATCTATGAAGCAAATGAATACGGTAAAAACGGCGATATATGGTACAATACATATGGAAAGTGATAGAGATAAAGGGTATATAAAATACTCATCGTTTTTTAGTAAGAGAGGGGTTATCTTATGCTATACGAGGATTTGATGACATTATTTCAAGCAGCTCCGAAAGAAGAAGGTAGAGGCGGCTGGAAATATATAATCCAGGAACGAAATGATAAATATGAAATTGTTGATGAAATGTTGAAAAATCAAATGAGTGTTGAAGTGTATTTTAATGAATATGATGAGGTGAAAATCACTTTATATAAAGATGGAATGCCTATTTCTATTATGCAAAGAATTGCGATTTCAAAAGTTGAATTAGACGAAGATGAAGAAGGGATTCAATTCGTTTTAGAACGTATGCCTAGTCGGATGATTCGCTTGCAATTAAAGCCATATTTAGCACTCGAAATGGGGCCGTACTGGGAAGTATGCGATGATTGTGAATGAACATAAAAGAAGCATCCAATAACATGGATGCTTCTTTTATGTTTTTTGAAGTTGTTTAAAAGCAATAATTGGCAGTAAAATGATGCTGACCCACCCGATTATAGGGTATAGAATGTGGAGTAATTCACTGTAACCAATGTAACTAAAGCAATAACTAATTAGTAAAATGAAGAAAATAATATTGTTACTTTTCCATCCGGTGATGGATTGCATTTGTTTTGTCATTCCGAACACATTACCAACTAAAGTTGTGAACACTTCACCGAAAATGATAAGAACAAAGAAAAAGTGAAAAGTTGCATTGAATTTTCTTATGACTTCAGCCATTGGGATATTATATTGATAAAATTGATCGACTGATAAGATAGCTAAATGGCTACATAATAAAATTAAAGAAAGTCCTGCACCGCCTAAAATACCGCCCCATAAAATGGCCTTTCGATCTTTTACTTCACTGGCTAACGGGACGAGAACGCTTTGGGCGAGAGAAAGATTTAAGGCGACATATGTAATAGGACTAGTAATCCACTTCATATTCCAGCTTTCTGCAGGAATAGTGTCACTAATAGAAGTTGTACCGTGAAAAAAAGTTGTAATAGCAAGTCCGATAATAAAAATCATCATAATAGGTACGACAAGTGTATTAACTTCAAAAACCCCTTGTAACCCGCGACTACCTATAATGAGACAGGCGATCAATATAATGAAAATACCAAGTTGTCTTGGTAAACGAAGTTGCTCTTCAAATACCGCCCCCGCTCCTGATAACATAACGCTCGTTACACCAAATAATACGAGTAATAATAGTGTGTTTACAACATTGCCAAATACATCCCCAAATAAATATTTGTTAAATTCTTGCGCTGAAAATGCACCAATTTGTGATGAAAGTAACATCATCTTTGTGCCAAGCCAAATAAAAAAAAATCCACTTACACATATGCCAATTGTTCCATATAATCCGTTCACTGTGAAAAATTCAACAATTTCTCGTCCAGTAGCAAATCCAGCTCCAACGACTGTTCCAATATAAGTAGCAGCGACTTTCTTTGCCACTTGCCATTGTTGATTGTCCATGTTATCCCTCTTTCTACTACGATGAGCTTGATTTACTATTATGCATATGTATGAGCTTGGACAATTAGACGTATGAAGTGTTTGAAAACATACATGAATTAAAAGATATTAGGGAAGTATTAAAGGTGTTAAAACTTTGTTACATATGAGCCAATCGTTCGAAAGGATAGGAAATGTATGGTAACATGTAACTAGGTTATTAAAAGATAAACATTATGAAATGATAAGAGGAGTGGATTGTATGAGTACGAAAACAAATGTTGTTGAAGTATTAAACAAGCAGGTAGCAAACTGGAATGTGTTATATGTGAAACTACATAATTATCACTGGTATGTGACAGGACCACACTTCTTTACGTTACATGAAAAATTTGAAGAGTTTTACAATGAAGCTGGAACAAATATTGATGAATTAGCAGAACGTATTTTAGCGTTGGAAGGTAAACCGCTAGCGACAATGAAAGAATATCTTGCAACATCTAGTGTGAATGAAGGGACAAGCAAGGAATCTGCAGAAGAAATGGTGCAAACATTAGTGAATGATTATTCTGCACTTATTCAAGAATTAAAAGAAGGTATGGAAGTTGCTGGTGAAGCTGGCGATGAAACATCAGCGGACATGTTGTTAGCGATTCATACAACATTAGAACAACATGTATGGATGCTAAGTGCGTTCTTAAAATAAATATAAGTATATAAAGAAAAAAGGCATTGAAAAATTCTTTCAATGGCTTTTTTTGTAATTTTTCAGTTTTCTTTTATGCTATAATATAGTAAAAAGGAGGCGATGCGATGTTTCGCTTTTTCAGAACTGGAAAAGAAGAGCGTGAAATTACGAAAGATGAATTAGAACAAGCGATGGCTAAGTTTCTAGAAAAGAATGCTAATATTGTTTATACAGTATTAGTAAATGATGATTATACAGTAAATTATGATTTGTTAAAGCCGTATTTACTTGCATTTCCAACAAATAGTTTTCTTATTACGAAGGAAACGCTTGAGGTATTTGAACATACAGAAGAAAACCTAAACCTAGTTAAAGAAATTGATATCGTACAAAAAGCAGTAGATCAGTACGTAACAGAAAAAGAAATGTTTCCAATTGTTGAAGGTAGTGAAGAGCGTCTTATATGCGGGATGAAATTAGGACCGTATTTAAATCGTATATTAAAAAGAGATTTATATATTTCAGAAAAACATTATTTAGTTTCAAGTAAACCAGACAGAAAAAAACAAAAGAGTGGGTAGATGTATGGAAAACAACAATAAATATATTGTTGTCTTTTTTTGTTTATAAAAATATTGATTTTTCAGTCTATTCAATTTTATACTAAACTTATTGGACGAAGGGGAGTAATGATTAAGTATTGTTAGCTTGAGTTATATACAGTGATTACAGAATGGTATAAAGGTTTGAGAACTAAATATTATAAAAGATTACGGGGGAATGGGTGTATGAAAAATAGTATGACTTACATTCAATTATTAAATGAAACGTTACATTGTTACGCAAATAAAGGAAGTTTGGAAGCATACACTTATATAATGGAGCATGCGAAAGGCATAGTGGGGAATGAGGCGCAAATATATAATTTCAAATATGCACTAGCGAGTGCAGCGGGGCTTGAAGAAGAAGCGTTACAGTTAATGAAGGAAGCTATTATAGACAATGGATTTTGGTACGGAAATGAATATTTAATTACCGACGACGATTTAAAATCACTACATAAATTTGAAGAGTTTCATAAAATGGTTCAATTATGTAAAGAGAGAGAAGAATTAGCAAAGAAAACAGAACGAGCAGACGTGAAATTTATAGATGGTAAGAAAAAAGAAAAACTATTTATTGCAATGCACGGAGATCAAGAAAATATAGAAATAATAGAACCATATTGGAAAACTGTTTTGACACAAGATTATACGTTAGCTTTACCACAGTCTTCGCAAATTCAGTTTTCAGATGGGTTTGTTTGGGATGATATACATAGAGGGAAAGAAGAATTAAAAGAGCATTACGTTAATTTTAAAGAAAATCATACAGTAGAAAGTGTAATAATTGGTGGTTTTTCTGCTGGTGCAAGAGTAGCTTTGTATACGATTTTACAAAAAGATATAGATGTAGATGGTTTTATTTTTGTGGCGCCGTGGCTTCCAGAGATTGAAGAATGGAATGAGTTGTTAGGAGTGCTACAAGATAAAAATATAAAGGGATATATAGTGTGTGGGGAACAAGATGAAGATTGTTTCGAATGTACGCAGCAATTTGTACAATTATTAAAAGATAGGAACATTGAACATAAGTATAAAGTTGTACCTAACTTAAATCATGATTACCCTAATCATTTTGATGAGTTATTAAAAGAGGCTATTGAATATATAGAAAATGAAAACAAGAAGTAGTAAGAAAGGGAGATGCATCGTAATTGATGTATCTCCCTTTTATCATTATAAATGAAAAGCATTTGCTAGTAAGCGATAGGAATTCAATTTATCTTCAAATCGATGGGTAATTGTGACAATCATAAATTCTTCAGTATTGTACGCTTTGCTTAAGTTTACGATTTTTTCTTTCACAGAAGATGGATCACCGACGATCATACGTTGACGATTTTCTTTTATACGGAATAAATCATAAGCGCTGTATGAATAATTTTGTGCAGTTTCAATAGAAGGAGTACCAGTTGTACGCTTTCCTTGTTCTAGTAATAAGATTGATAAATCTAAA
The DNA here is from genome assembly GCF_024712505.1 of Bacillus sp. IBL03825. NCBI lineage: Bacteria > Bacillati > Bacillota > Bacilli > Caryophanales > Bacillaceae > Bacillus > Bacillus sp. IBL03825. The sequence continues at coordinate 1,994,576 of NZ_JAMXKE010000001.1, forward strand.
CTAGAAGCGATTTTTTCTGCCTCTTCATTTGTTTCTCCGCAAATAACAAAAATAGCGACGATTGATTTTGGTTTATCTCCTAAATAGGAAGGTTGGAATTGTTCCTGATAAGCTTCCATTACTTCAGGGCCACCGTATCCGTTAATGAACTGTGCGAATGCAAAAGAAGCACCTTGTTTTGCAGCAATCATTGCACTCTCTCCGCTAGAACCGAGCATCCACATCTCAGGAGATGTTGTAATTACAGGAGTAGCCTTTAAATTTGCATAATGATGGTTTTCTGGTACTTGATCATGTAAGTACATTGCCACATCTGCAATTTGTTCTGGATATTGATCAAGTGAGACCATTTTCCCTTCTTGAAGTGCGCGAGTTGCAATTGGCATACCACCAGGTGCTCTGCCGACACCAAGGTCAATACGATTTGGATAAAGCGCTTCTAAAACGCGGAAATTCTCAGCAACTTTATATGAGCTATAGTGCGGCAACATAACACCACCTGAACCCACTCTCATACGATTTGTTTTTGCTGCAATATGAGAAATAAGTATTTCAGGACTTGAACCAGCAAGGCTGACAGAGTTGTGATGCTCCGATACCCAAAAGCGTGTATATCCGAGTTTTTCAACTTCTTGTGCAAGCGTAACTGTATGTGAAAAAGCTTGGGCTGCTGTACTACCATCTGAAATAGGTGATTGGTCTAATACACTTAATTTGATCATAGAATATACCTCTCAATCTTAATGTACATCCTATTATATATTTACTTACGAAAAATGCGTAATAAAATGCTCAAAATATAAAGTGGATAAATTCTATATTTACTTTTAACGAGAAAATCCTCGTTCATAATGATTCATTTCAACTAAATTTAAAATATATTCGTAGTTATCAATCTCAAGTTTTAGTTGTTCACGCTCTTTTTTAGATAGATGCTTACAACTAAGTTTGTTGCATAGTTGGTGCTTCTTTCCTTCTAAATATTTCTTTGTAGCGTGGTAGTCGTAAGTTTGTTTCATTTTCAACCACTCCTTCTTTGCCGTTGCTATATTATACGAAGCGTGAAGAGATGTGAAAGCTACCTCTTATGTACTTTTAGTGAATATTCCACTTGCTATGTTGTTATGTTTATAGGAATTTATGAATAAAATGCACTAAACCACTAATGCCCATTTTATGAAGTAAGGGGTGGAATTGTGCAGAAAGATATAATGTATAACATTGAGATGGATGAAGTGTTGAAAGTGATAAATCAAGGGTTAAAGAAGACGACACGTTCGAAACAAATTATAGTAGTAGGGGCCGGTATGGCTGGGTTGGTTTCGGCATCTTTATTAAAGGCTGCAGGACATGATGTGAAGATTTTTGAAGCAAACAACCGGGTAGGTGGCCGCATAGAGACGGTTAGAATGGAAGATACCGGATTATATTTAGATGTTGGGGCAATGAGAATTCCGTATTCGCACACATTAACGATGGCATATATAAGAAAATTTGGGCTACAGGTGAGCCCGTTTATTAATAGGAATGAGACGGATATCATTTTCGTAAATGGCCGGAAAACGACATTAAAACAATACGAAAAAGATCCAAGTATATTAAAGTATCCTGTAGAAATGAATGAGGTCGGAAAAACGTCTGAGGAGCTATTATTGCTAGCGGTACAGCCCATTATAAATTTTATAAAAAAGAACCCAGAGAAAAATTGGGATGTTGTAGTAAAGGATTTTGGGAGATACTCTACAGGACAATTTTTAAAGTATCATCCTTATCAATATAATACGTATTTCTCGCCAGTAACAATTGAGATGATCGGTGTTCTATTAGATTTAGAAGGTTTTTTGGAAAGGTCATTTGTTGAGACACTACGCTTTTTATACATTATGCAGGAGGAGAGTGGATTTTGTGAAATAGTAGGCGGGAATGATAGATTACCAAAGTCTTTCTTACCACAATTAGAAGAAAATATTATATATAATCAAAAATTAATGAAGCTACATCAACACAATAACGGTGTGACAGCTTTCTATCGAAACGAGGAAACTTTTGAGTATAGTAGTATTACAGGGGATTTAGTTATTATTACAATTCCATTTTCGACAATGCGCTTTGTGGAAGTAGATCCATTTGATTCTATATCTCATGAAAAATGGAAAGCAATTCGTGAATTGCATTATATGCCAGCGACAAAAATAGGAATTCAATTTAAAAGTCGATTTTGGGAAGAACAAGGACAGTTAGGTGGCAGGATTATAACGGATTTACCAATTCGTTACGCCTATTATCCAAGTCACGGAATTGGAGAAAAAGGACCCGCTATGATGTTAGGCAGCTATACATGGTCTTATGATGCATTGTTATGGGATGGGTTATCAAAAGGTGATCGTATTTATTACACATTACAAAATTTAGCGACAATATTAGGCGGTCAAGTATATGATGAGTTCATGTCTGGCATATCAAAAAGTTGGACATTGGATCCATATGCACTTGGAGGGTTTGCGCTATTTCAGGCAGGGCAAGAATCTGAGCTACAACCAGCGATTATAAAACCAGAGGGGAGATTATACTTTGCAGGTGATCATACAACGTTATATCACGGATGGATACAAGGTGCAATTGAATCTGGAGTTCGTGTAGCGGTAGAGGTAAATGGTTAAAATGTGTAAAATTCAGAAATTTCTTTACTGTATGGTTTGAGATGGATATTATTATATATAAAAGCATTAAAAGGAGTGTTGAAAGTGAATCCGTTATTATTCGATTTTCCTTCTGAATTTTATACTGATAGGCTATTTATTCGAATGCCGAAACCGGGTGACGGTAAAGCTGTATACGATGCAATTCAAGCTTCTATGAAAGAATTAAAACCATGGATGGTTTTTGCACAGAAAGAGCAAACAGAGGAAGAAGTAGAGATGAGTATTAGAAAATCGCATATTCAATTTTTGCAACGTGAGGATTTAAGATTACTAGTTTTTTCGAAAGAAACAGGTGAATTTATTGCATCAGCTGGATTGCATCGCATTAATTGGGATATACCTCAATTTGAAATTGGGTATTGGATTGATTCAAGGTTTAGTGGAAAGGGTTATATGCTAGAGGCTGCAAAAGGTATAATGGAGTTTGCTTTCACTGAATTGAAAGCAAACCGCGTAGAAATTCGATGCGATTCTTTAAATAAGAAGAGTAGAGCGATACCTGAGAAATTAGGCTTTAAGTTAGAAGGCACATTGGAAAGTGCGAGTGTAGCGGTAGATGGAAATGGATTAAGGGATATGTGTGTATTTGCCATGACTAGAAATACATATGAAAAAGAAGAGCTGTAAAGAAACAGCTCTTCTTTTTGTGTATTATGGTACAGGATGTCCATTAGAGCTTTCGAAAATTGTAAACCATTGTTGACGATCTAAATTAACTTTTGTAGCAAGAGCGGCTGTTTTAACACGGTCTAATTTACCAGATCCAACGATTGGCATCATGTTAGCTGGATGAGCAAGCAGCCATGCATACATAACTGTATCGATGCTAGTAACATCTAGTTCAGTAGCAACCTTTTGTAACGTTTCACGTAAACGTACGGCACGTTCTGATTGACCAGTAAAGATTTCTCCGCCAGCAAGAGGCGACCAAATCATAGGATTGATTCGCTTTTCTTGGCATAAATCAATTGTCCCTTTTTCGAAATGTTCAAGCTGCATCGCAGATACTTCAATTTGATTTGTAATGAGCGGGAAATCTAAATAAGAACTTAACATATTAAACTGTGAAGGTAAAAAGTTAGATACACCGAAGTGACGGACTTTTCCTTCTTGCTTTAAGCGTGAGAACGCTTCTGCTACTTCATTTGGATCCATAAATGGATCAGGGCGATGAATGAGCAGTACATCAATATAATCAGTATGTAAGTTTCGTAATGAGTCTTCCGCGCTTTTTATTATATGTTCAGTACTCGTATTGTAGTGCGCAACATATCGCTCTGGAAATTTTGGTGATGGGGGAGCGATTCCACATTTTGTGATAATTTGCATGTCTTCGCGTAAGGAAGGCTTGAGTTGTAATGCTTCTCCAAATAATCCTTCACACGTATATCCGCCATAAATATCAGCATGATCGAAAGTAGTAATTCCCATATCCATACAAGCTTCCATAAAAGAGAGTAACTCTTGCTTTGTCATATTCCATTCTGCTAAACGCCAAAAACCTTGAATAATACGAGAAAATTCTAGTGTTTCGGCCATTTGAACTCGTTCCATTATAAGTACCTCCTTGATGAATGAATCATTTTTTGAAAAGGCTTTCTTGCTACATATTATTATATAGTTACAGTGTCGTACATACAATAAATATGTTTTGCTACAAAAACGATTTTCCCTATATGCTATAATGTAAAAACATATAGCTATAAGGAGATGTACGAAATGATTCCAGTAACGATATTAACTGGTTTTCTTGGATCAGGGAAAACGACATTATTAAATCGCATTTTATCAGAAAATCACGGTCATAAATTAGCAGTGATTGTAAATGAAATAGGGCAAATTGGTATTGATAATCAGTTGATTATGAATGTCGAAGAAGAGATTATGGAGATGACGAATGGATGTTTATGTTGTACTGTACGTGAAGATTTACTAGTCGCTTTAAAACAATTACTGGACGTAAAAGCAGAAGGTAAAATGGAATTTGATGGATTAGTAATTGAAACGACTGGTCTTGCAAATCCAGGTCCGATTATTCAAACATTCTTTTTAGATCCTGTGATTCAATCTGCATACCAAATTAACGGCGTTGTAACAGTAGTAGATAGTTACCATATACATAAACATTTTGAAAAAGGACTAGAAGCAAAGGAACAAATTGCATTTGCTGATGTCGTTTTAGTAAATAAATTAGATTTAGTGGATGAAAGTGAAAAGGAAAATCTATTGCAGGAACTGCAAGGTATTAACCCAACTGCAGAGTTAATCGAGGCGACTAACTGTGATGTAGATATTCCATCGTTACTACAAATTCAAACGTTTAAAACGAAAGATACGTTACAAATTTATCCTCATAAAGAGCATAATCATCTAGAAGGGGTAAAGTCGTTTGTACTACGCGAAGAGCGACCGTTAGATTTACAAAAACTAAATGAGTGGATGTCAGCTGTCGTTCAAGAGCTAGGGGAGTATTTATATCGCTACAAAGGAATTTTATCGATTGATGGAGTAGATAAACGTATCGTTTTCCAAGGTGTGCATACACTGTTTGCTGCATCATATGATAGAGAGTGGCAAGAGGGCGAAGAACGAGTAAGTGAAGTTGTGTTTATCGGAAAAGATATTAATAAGGAATGGTTCCAAGAACATTTCGGGGAGTGTGTGAAATAAGTCTGCATATATTGCAGGCTTATTTTTTTGACTTAACTAAGTATTTTGTAGAAAAATGCTCGATTGCAAAAAACGAAGGATAATAAAAAGCCTGTTTTCACAGGCTTGTATGTTCATCTAATAGTAACTCCATTACAACACCTACAACTGGACCATCGTCATCAATATCACCATTTAAACGGAAACCAAATGACTCGTATAACCCCATTGCGAGTTTGTTGTCTGGATGTAAACTTAAATAAATTATTTTACATTCATATTTATCTTGTAAGAATTGAATGAGTATGCGAAGGAAACGTTTTGCATATCCTTTTCCTTGATATTGTTGGTCAATCATAAATCGATCTAACCATACGCTTTTGCGTTTTTCCAAATACCATCCATACATTGCATACCCTACAAGTGTTTCTCCATCATATAAACCTACTGACGTTCCGTTTCCTTCAAATAATGATTCTGCTAGAGAAAACGCATTGCTTTCAATAAATTGCTGCTGGTCTTTTGCGACGTTTAAAGCAGCTACTGAACGCCAATTTTTTTCTGTTACTTCACGAATGTGAAGAGTCATAATTCCAACTCACCTTCTAAATTAATAAAGCTTAAAAGCTAATATGGATAATTTTACTTGTTATTTTAGTCAAGTCAAGTAAGAACAAATAAAAAAGAAGCTGAATGACATATTCAGCTTCTTTTAAAAATTTGATTAGTTAGTAGCTTCTTTTAATGTATTTACGTTTTCTTCCATTAAAGTGAAGTAATCTTTATTGTTCTTCGCATCATCTTCAGAAATAGTAGCAAGATGATTTAAGCGTAAAATTTTTGTACCTGTCTCTTTCTGAATTACGGATGCTACCTTTGGTGTAGAGAATGTTTCAAATAAAATATATTGTAGATTATGTTCTTTTACTGTTTTTGTAATGTCAGCAAGCTGTTTTTGAGATGGTTCATTAGAAGCTGAAATACCAGCGATAGCAATTTGTTTCAGGCCATAGCGTTGTTCCCAGTATCCATAAGCCGCATGAGAAACTAAAATATCTTTCGTTTTTGCATTCGAAACAGCTGCTTTAAATTGATCATCTAAATCAGTAAATTTTGTTTGCAGTGCTGCGAAATTTTTTTCGAACTCTTGTTTATGATCAGGCTGTAATTCTACAAGTGCATTTTTTATTTTTTCTGCCTGTTTCATTGCTAGAGTAGGGTCTAACCAAATGTGTGGGTCTTTATCGTGATGATGTTCATCCTCTTTATGGCCGTCTCCGTGATCATGATGCTCTTCTTCAGTAGAAGTACGCAGTTCAATACCTTTTGATGCATTTACAATTTTAACATTTTCTTTTTGTAATGCTTTTTCCATTTTTTCAGCAAATGGTTCTAATTCAGCGCCGTTATAAACGAATAAATCGGCTTTTGCAACTTGTACTGTTTGTTTTTGACTTGGTTCAAATGTATGTGAATCTGCACCAGGTGGGTAAATCGCTTCAACAGTTACATAGTCGCCACCAATTTTTTTTGCAAAATCTGCAAGAGGAAAAATAGTAGTATAAACAGTTAGCTTTCCGTCTTTCTTGGCATTACCTTCTTTTTTATTTGAGCAGCCAGTAAAAATTAAAGTGAAAATAAGTAAGAATGAAAATATAGTCAATCTTTTAGGCATGAAGTTCTCCTCTTTTCTTTTTTTACGGATATATTTTCCCCAATTATAGAAGAAAAATATCATTTTAATACAAAACGGAATAATTACGTTTTAGTTTGCGAACTTAGTATAATACATCTTTTATAAAGTTGCAATAAATAATAATCATTCCGATTTGTTTTTGTTATAAAGTTGTCAAATTTGGATGTATTATTTTTAGGAATGCATGCATATGTGACAACGCTACGTTCATATATTTGAAAGGAGGGTGTAGAGGGGGATGAGTGTTTGGGTTACTTAATGGAAGCTATTTTATTGATATTAGCGGTAGTATTACCATTAGCCTTAGTCTTAATTTTTTTAAGAAGATTAATAAGTAATTTAGGAGATGCATCAACAGTAACAAAATTGCAAGAGAAAGATGAGAAAAAAGAGTGAGTAAAGCACTATGCGTACGCATAGTGCTTTACTTGTGGTAAAATGAGAGAAGGAAACTCCTAAAAGTTGTATTTTACTGAAGGAGAGAAAAGTAAAATAAGAGGTATATGCATATATGAATAAGCGAACAGCGTTAGTACTTGGTGCAAGTGGTTTAGTTGGACAAGAGATAACGCGTCTATTACTTGAATCAGATTACTACGATTCGGTTACTATTTTTGTAAGGGAACCAATGCAATGGCAACATGAAAAGTTACAGCAAAAGCAAATAGATTTTTCGATGTTAGAGGAATATAAAGAGTTTTTTGCTGTAGATGACGTATTTAGTTGTCTAGGAACAACAATCAAAAAAGCAAAAACAAAGGCAAATTTCAAAAAGGTAGATTATGAATATACGTTACGAGCTGCTTGTTTAGCTGAAAAACAAGGGGTACAAAATTTCCTTGTTGTGTCCTCAATGGGAGCAAAACCTAAATCGTTCTTCTTTTATTCGCAAGTTAAAGGAAGAATGGAAGAGGAATTACAAAAGTTAGTCATTGGTGGTATTCACATTTTTAGGCCATCTTTATTAGTAGGAAATCGACAAGAATTTCGTTTCGGTGAACGAATGGCTGAAAAGCTGTCTCGTATCATTCCTTTTATATTTAAAGGGGCTTTCAAAAAGTATAAACCAATTTCAGCGAAAGATGTGGCGAAAGGGATGTATATCACTGCATTGCGAGAAGAAACGGGTATTTATATTTATAACTCAAATGAAATTACAACGATAGAATAAAAAACGAAAAAATGACATGTATTTAAAAAAAGTTTGAATCTTGAATGAATAGTAAATACATGTAGTTTAACAATTATAAGAAAGTAAAAAAGGAGTGGGAAGCCCACTCCTTTTTTACGATAATTTATTATGCAAATCGCATTTTTATCCCGCTATTTGTCGACAGCAAACCCCCGCGGATTAAAGTTTCACTTTATACGCCTCCAACACTCTTGATCTTATACGACAAGTGACCTCGTTTATTGCAATGCTATTTTTAGAGTCGTATTATACAAACGGATGATTTCGTGTTATAAGAATGGTTCACCTCATTTGAAAATATACTACTATTATATATCTATTGTTTGTAATGCCAATAAATCAAATAGAATATACTTTCTATTTGGAAATAATCTGTTTTTATATCTGTTTGAGTAAAACCTGAAGGGAATTGGGTTCCGAAGATATAAAAGTCCTATATGTACTATTCCGTATTTTGGGGAGATTTGCAAAAGGAGGATATACGAATGAGTAAAAAAGAAATGGTGCAAAATGGAATTAAGCAAGTGTTTTACGAAGAAGAATGGTATCCACCTTGTTCATGGCCAGCGCATCGTTCTTATTTTTAAATGATAATTAAAATTGTTGGAGTTTCAAACTAAACACACGAATTAATATGTAGAATACTACTATATCAAAAAACAATTTCTCACTTAATCTGAGAAATTGTTTTTTTCGTAATCACGATTGTGGAATTCGATTTTTAACTCTGTCACATATTCAGAACGGGAGATAAATACATAAAAAAATAGGTGTATCAAGCAAAATGTTGATTCACCTTAAAACGATATTATGAAATAACATACGTTATCTTATAGTATACTTTTTATTCTTCTAGATTCAGTAGTACATATTATTCTCGGTTTTATTTATTCGTATGGATTTTCCCCGGTGCTCGTTTGTATTGATACGGTTCTTCTAACTCAAAGCTAAGTTCATTGGCGGCTATTCTTGGGAAGTAAGGATTGCGAAGTAACTCACGTCCGATAAAAATTAAATCTGCTTCGTTATTATTTAAAATTTGTTCTGCCTGTACTCCAGTCGTAATCAAACCAACAGCCCCAGTTGCAATGTTAGCATGTTCTTTAATATGTTTAGCATATTGCACTTGATACCCGGGATATACATCAATGTGTGCCGGAACAACAGCTCCAGAACTACAATCAATTAAATCTACTCCTTGTTCTTTCATCCAGTTTGTATATGGAACGTAATTTTGAACCGTTAAACCGTCAGGATGATAATCGTTTGCTGAAATACGAACAAATAACGGTCCGTTCCAAACTTTATTTATTGAGTCAATGATTTTACGTAAGAAACGATAGCGATTTTCAGGTGAACCTCCATATTCATCAGTCCGTTTATTAGAAAGTGGAGAAAGAAATTCATTAATAAGATAACCGTGAGCGCCGTGTATTTCAATAACGTCAAATCCAGCTTGTTTGGATCGTATTGCAGCCTCTTGAAAAGCTAATATGGTCTTTTTTATTTGCTGTATACTCATTTCTACTGGGATTTTCATAGTTTCATTAAACGGAATTGCGGATGGAGCGAGAGCATCCGTTTCTAATTCAGCTTTTCTTCCGGCGTGAGCAAGTTGAATGGCGGCTTTTGCGCCGTTATCATGTATAAAAGTTGTCGTTTTATGTAAGCCTTCAATTAGGCTATCATCCCATATACCTAGGTCTTTATTAGAAATTCTTCCTTCAGGTAACACGGCTGTTGCTTCGATCATAACTAAACCAACTTGACCAGCAGCTCTTGTTCCGTAATGAACGTGATGGAAATTAGTTACTTGGCCATCCTCGTTTTCTGATGAATACATGCACATAGGTGACATAACGATACGGTTTTTTAATGTAACGTCCTTAATTGTATAAGGTGAAAAAAGTTCAGAATTCATCATAGCCTCCTAGATCGAATTTTCTTACATTGTATCATTCTTGTTTTTGTTTCCCTAATAAAACGCTTATACGAAAAATTTTGTCTATTCGTGTTACAATAATTAATATGAAATGAATTGGAGGATGACATATGTACCAGGCTTATTATGAAAGTAAATTAGGCTTGCTGGAAATTACAGCGAACGATAAAGGAATTACGTCTGTTATATTTGTTGATGAGAGACAAGAAGAACATAAAAATGAAATAATAGATCAATGTATAAATGAGCTAGATGAATATTTTAAGGGGAAAAGAAAAGAGTTTACGGTCCCGCTGTCTGCTGAGGGAACAGCATTTCAAAAAAATGTATGGGATGCGCTCTATACTATCCCTTATGGCGTAAGTGCTTCATATTTAGATATTGCAGAGAAGGTCGGAAATACGAAAGCTGTACGAGCGATAGGAGGAGCAAATAGTCGTAATCCAATTTCAATTATCGTTCCGTGTCATCGTGTAATAGGAAAGAGTGGGAAGCTTGTTGGGTATGCGGGCGGTTTATGGAGGAAAGAGTGGTTATTAAATCACGAAGGTATTTTGAAATGACGTATGGATGGGAAGAGGGATTGTTTTGAAGTGTATAAATTGTGGGCAACTTTGTGAGGGAGATCAGTTGAATTGTGAAAGTTGCCAGTGGACTTTGCATTCTGAACAAGGTGAAGGATGCTCGCTAATAGACAAGGAATTAGAAGTATATGTAGGTAGACAATATCGGTATTACAAAAAGAAATGGGAACTTGAGGATAAGCGGATTGCTAGGTGGAGCTGGAATGGTTGGGCTGCTATTTTCAATGTGGGTTGGCTTGGATATCGTAAGTATTATGTACCAGCAGCATTATTTTTACTGTTATTAGTAGCATGTGATGCGTTTTCTTATTATATGGGCTTCAACGTAGCATTACCAATCATTAATATGGTGCCTCTTACGTTTCTATTACTCGTTTTTATTTTATTTGGAATGGCGATTTTTGCGAATGGATTATATTATCAATTTGCAGAAAGGCGTATATATCGAATAAAAGCACGAGAAATTCAAGATGAATCGGTTGAAAATTATCTCATCCGTGATAGTGGTGGAACGAGTAAAATGGGAGCAACGATCGTTACGATTTTAGCGGTTGCTAGTATTTTTTTCAGCCATTTCTTTTTCCCGACGGATCGAGATATTATTCAAAAAGTTCGTACAAGCTCGCTTTATGAATATCCGTTCTTTTCCATTGGTGAATCGTTTGAAAGTTACTTTAGAAATCCAGGTTGGGTATATTATCGTGGAACGGAAGGGTTAGAATTAGTAGAATTTCAAGGGACTAGTCCTGATATGCCAAGGAAAAAGGTGAAAATCCAATTTATTGTTGATTATAAATTGGGTGAGATTGAGCCGTACTCACTTACGATTAACGGCGAATCTAAAAATGAGGAAGAATTTTTGAAGATAATGGACGAAATATTTAAAGTTCAAAACCCATTTGATATAGAGGATGGATTACAAGTAAAAGAAATAGAAAAAGAAGTGGATAGAAGAGTTTTCTATCAGCTTCTTTTTTTACTGTACAAAAATAATATTTGAAATAATCTGAATCTTTTGTATAATAATATATATTATACTGGCTTTCATTTATACATATAGATCGGGGGAAGGAAGAATGAAGAGAAAGACAACAACAATTGCTGCACTTGCGTTAACGACGAGTGTATTGGTTGCAGGATGTGGGAATGGTGAGAAGGCTTCGACAACGAAGAAAGAATCGAATAAGGGAGCAGCAGATAAGCAAGTATTAAACTTACTAGAAACAGCAGAAATCCCTTCAATGGATACGTCAAAATCAACAGACTCTGTATCATTCCGTGCCTTTGTAAATGCAATGGAAGGGTTATATCGTTTAGATAAGGATAATAAACCAACACCAGGCATGGCAAAAGATGTGAAGATTAGTGAAGATAAAAAGACATATACATTTGAATTACGTGATGCGAAATGGTCAAATGGTGATCCAGTTCGAGCACAAGATTTTGTATATGCATGGCAACGTACATTAGATAAAGCAATAGCGGCAGAATATGCATTTATTTTATTTGATGTGAAAAATGCACAGAAAGTAAATAAAGGAGAATTACCGCTAGATCAATTAGGAGTGAAAGCGAAGGATGATAAAACGTTAGTAGTAGAATTAGAACAGCCAGCACCATATTTCCTTGAGCTTACTTCATTCCCTACATTTTTCCCTTTAAATGAAAAATATGTGAAAGAACAAGGGGATAAATATGCATTAGAAGCAGATAAACTATTATATAATGGACCATTTACGATGAGTGAATGGAAACATGAACGAAGTTATCAGTTAAAGAAAAACCCTAATTATTGGGATAAAGATACTGTGAAGTTAGAAGAAATTAATGTAAATATTGTGAAGGAAACGAGCACGGGAGTAAACTTATATGATAGTGATCAAGCGGACCGTGTTATTTTAAGTTCTGAATTTGTTGATAAGTATAAAAAGAATAAGCCGGATGAATTTAAAACGAAGTTAGATCCACGTATGTATTTCTTACGTTTTAACCAGAAAAATGCAACGTTTAAAAACCAAAAAGTTCGTGAAGCGATTGATCTGGCATACGATAAAAAAGGAATTGCAAATGTTATTTTAAATGACGGATCATTACCAGCATATTTCTTAGTACCTGAGAAATTTACGACAGGACCAGATGGGAAAGATTTCCGTACTGTAAATAAAAATTTCCGTGACAGCAAAGATAATGCTGAAAAAGCAAAAAAATTATGGGAAGAAGCGAAGAAAGAGCTTGGCCAAGATACAATTACAGTAGAATTTCTAAATGATGATAACGGTAGCCGTAAAAAAGTGGGTGACTTTATTAAAGAAGAGTTAGAGAAAAATTTACCTGGTATTAAAGTGAATTTGAAACAACAACCATATAAGCAAAAGCTAGAGTTAGAAAAGAAATTTGAATATGAATTCTCATTATCTGCATGGAGTCCGGACTATCCAGATCCAATGACTTATATTGATATGTTTGTTACTGGAAGCTCATTTAATGAAATGGATTATTCTAATCCGAAGTATGATGATTTAGTAGCGAAATCAAAAGGAGAGCTATTAAAAGATGATAAAGCACGCTGGAATGCCCTTGCAGAAGCTGAAAAAATCTTAATTGGTCAAGATGCTGCCATTTCTCCTACGTACCAACAAAGTACGGCTTACTTAGAGAAGCCATACGTAAAAGGTATTGCGAATCATACGTTTGGTGGGGACTTCAGTTATAAATGGGCATATATTACAAAGAAATAGTATAATAAAAGATGAGTGAATTTTCGCTCATCTTTTATTTGTATAGGAGGAATTAGAGTTGTTAAAGGGAATCAATCATCTTTGTTTTTCAGTGTCTAATTTAGAAAAATCTATTATATTTTACGAAAAAGTACTAGAAGGAGAATTATTAGTTAAAGGGAGAAAACTTGCGTATTTTAATATATGTGGGGTATGGGTAGCACTTAATGAAGAAACACATATTCCGAGAAATGAGATTCATCAATCTTATACGCATATTGCGTTTTCAGTTGAACAGAAAGACTTTGAACGTCTACTGCAACGATTAGAAGAAAACGATGTTCATATTTTACAAGGAAGAGAACGGGATGTAAGGGATTGTAAGTCTATATATTTTTTTGATCCTGACGGCCATAAGTTTGAATTTCATTCAGGGACATTGCAAGACCGACTGAACTATTATAGGGAAGATAAGTCTCATATGACATTTTACTAAGGGTGGAAGAAGTTGCATGCGCTAGTAATTGGTGGAACAGGAATGCTAAAGAGAGTTTCTATGTGGCTTTGTGAGCAAGGATTTCATGTTTCTATTATTGGACGAGATAAAGTGAAATTAGAAAATGTTAAGCGAGAGAGTGCTGCGCCAGAAAGTATCACATGTCTTCCGTTAGATTATCATAATGATGACGATGTAAAGCTAGCTATTAAAAGTACAATTGAGCGGAATGGCCCCATGACATTAGTTGTCGCATGGGTACACGCAAGTGCGAAGGATACGTTGTCATTCATTTGTAGAGAAGTGGATTTGTTGTCTGAAACATACAACGTTTTTCATATTTTAGGTAGTAAAGCGTCGCGTATACCCGCACAAAAAATAGGTGGTACGCGATGTAGCTACCATAGAATAATATTAGGTTTTATATTAGAAGATACATACGGGAGATGGCTTACCCATGAAGAAATATCGGATGGGGTAATAAAAGGAATTGAGAATAAATGTGATGAATGGATTGTAGGACGAGTAGAACCGTGGGAATTGCGGCCAAAATGATAAGGGGGAATGTGAAATGAAGACAACTGTATATGTAACAAGGCACGGTGAGACGGAATGGAATGTATCGAAACGAATGCAAGGCCGGAAAAATTCTGCTTTAACTGAAAATGGTATGTTACAAGCAAAGCAATTAGGAGACCGAATGAAAGATTTATCTATCCATGCGATCTACAGTAGTCCGAGTGAAAGAACCCTTCATACTGCAGAGTTAATAAAGGGCGATCGTGATATACCGATAATAGCGGATGAGCATTTCTATGAAATTAACATGGGTATATGGGAAGGACAGACAGTCGCTGATATAGAAAGGGAATACCCAGATGAAATACAATTGTTTTGGTATGAGCCACATCTTTTTCAGTCAACATCAGGAGAAAATTTTGAGTCTGTTTATAAAAGGGTAATTGAGGGGATACAACTTCTTTTAGAAAAGCATAAAGGAGAAAGTATATTAATTGTTTCCCATGCGGCAGCGGCAAAACTACTTGTAGGACATTTTGCAGGTATTGAAATAGAAAATGTGTGGGATGATCCATTTATGCATAGTGCTAGTCTAAGTATAATAGAATTTGAAGAAGATAAAGGTGAAGTGAAGCAATTTGCAGATATAAGTCATTTTCAATGAACGTAAAAAAGGCCGCAAAACGGCCTTTTTTTGTAGGCATAAAAACTAGCAATTACGTTTTTTATACCAGAAGTGATCGAATTTCTTGTTTTTGCAAGATGGGAATTTATGTCCGCCTTTGCAATCATTCCATTTGTGTCCATTATCGTGACAGTCTCTGCCATGATCACATGAATCATCGCACGAGTGACCGTCTCTATGCGGGAAGAATTCGCATTTTTTACAGAAACTTCGTTTTGTCCAGAAAAATTTCTTTTCAAAGCGTATGCATTTTGTAACGAAAGTACAATGTTTTCTACGAGTACGTTTTGTAACTAAAACGCATTCTTTTCTACGAGTCACTTTCGTAACGAATGTCCATTTTTGAACGCGCACACGAGTACATTTTGTAACAAATGTCCATTTTTTTACGTGCGTACATTTTGTAATAAAAGTACAATGTTTCACGCGAGTACATCTTGTTCTTGGACATTTACCCCCAGTTGTACATTTACAACCTGTTGTACATCGATGATGAGAGAATTTATCATCATCGCACTCAAAAGTACTTGGATCTTGGTGTAAGAAATCCTCCATCCCAGCACTTTTGATTTCTTCAACAGCTTTTCTAATATCACGTTTCATAGAAATCCTCCTTATCATGTATTCAGGTGAAAAGGTATTCTTTTTCCTTAACATGATATGAGATATGACGTCTTTCTGAACAAGACAAGAGTGTAATTTTATATAAATGGATGATAGCGGATGTATGGACAAGACAAGGCGCATACATTGAATGAAGAGAACTGAGAAGGGATGAGAAAACATGCTACCTTCATATGATTTTTTTATTCATCCAATGTACTTAGTGGAATTAAAAAAAGACATTTGGTCAGATAGTCCAGTGCCAGCAAAATTAACTTATGGAAAAAAGAAGTATGATATTGATATCGTATACCGGGGGGCTCATATTCGTGAGTTTGAGAAAAAGTCTTATCATGTTATGTTTTATAAACCGAAAAAATTTCAAGGTGCGAAAGAAATTCATTTAAATTCTGAGTTTATGGATCCGTCTCTCATACGAAACAAATTATCTTTAGACTTTTTTCATGATATTGGTGTACTTTCACCAAAATCACAACATGTATTTATAAAAATTAATGGTCAAATTCAAGGTGTATATTTACAGTTAGAATCAGTTGATGAAAACTTTTTGAAAAATAGAGGATTACCAAGTGGTTCTATTTATTATGCAATAGATGATGATGCGAATTTTTCTTTAATGAGTGAGAGAGATAAAGATGTTAAGACCGAGCTCTTTGCGGGTTATGAATTTAAATATTCGAATAAAAATAGTGAAGAACAACTGAGTGAATTTGTATTTCAAGCGAATGCTTTGTCGAGGGAAGCTTATGAAAAAGAAATTGGAAAGTTTCTACATGTTGATAAATATTTAAGGTGGTTAGCTGGCGTTATTTTCACACAAAACTTTGATGGTTTCGTTCATAACTATGCACTATATCATAATGATGAAACAAATTTATTTGAAGTGATACCGTGGGATTATGATGCAACTTGGGGGCGAGATGTACAAGGGAGACCACTTAATCATGAGTATATTCGCATTCAAGGCTATAACACGTTAAGTGCAAGATTGTTAGATATACCTGTATTTAGAAAGCAATACCGAAGTATTTTGGAAGAAATACTAGAAGAACAATTTACCGTTTCGTTTATGATGCCGAAAGTTGAAAGTTTGTGTGAATCGATTCGTCCATATTTACTACAAGATCCATATATGAAAGAAAAATTAGAAACATTTGATCAAGAAGCTGATATGATCGATGAATATATAAATAAAAGAAGAAAGTATATACAAGACCACTTACATGAATTAGATTAATTTTGAAAGAGATTGGAACATTATCAATCTCTTTTTTTGTATAATAAAGATGTATCAACAAAACTGACTTACTATTCACTTAAAAGAGTATGGGGGATGTGGAAACATGACGGTAAAATGGATTGATTGGGTAAAACAAATACAAGCTATAGCCCAAGCGGGTTTAACGTATTCTAAAGATGTGTATGATATAGAGCGTTTCCAACAATTACGGGATATTTCCATTTCGATGATGTCACATTACACAAAGACAGATTGGGAAATAGTAGAGAAATTATTTGCAAGTGAGACAGGCTATCAAACACCAAAAGTTGATATAAGAGCAGTCGTTTTTCAAAATGAAAAGTTATTATTTGTGAAAGAAAAAAGTGATGGGAAATGGGCATTGCCAGGTGGATGGGCCGATATCGGTTATACGCCAACAGAAGTAGCAGCAAAAGAAGTTTTAGAGGAGACTGGTTATGAAGTAGATGATTTTAAGCTATTCGCTATATTTGATAAAGAAAAACATCAACCATCGCCTTCAGCAACACACGTATATAAAATTTTTATTAGCTGTAAGATTATTGGTGGCGAAAAGAAAACTAGTATTGAAACAGAAGATGTGGAGTTTTTTGGTGAGAATGAATTGCCTAATTTATCGATTGCTAGAAATACAGAAGAGCAAATTAAAGAAATGTTTGCCTACATGAAAGAACCTCAAAAAGACACTTTAATAGATTAATCATGCTTATGCCGATAATATTGTTGAAATGAAGATATTGGCAGAATGCGACCTTTATGTAATAATGGGATGGTATGTGAAGAAAAAAGGAGATAGAAAATAAAATGTTAGCAAGCATAATAGATCAGTTATTGCAATTTTTTGCAAGCTTAGGTTACTTTGGAGTAGCGCTAGCTTTAATGATTGAAATTATCCCGAGTGAAATTGTACTTTCGTATGCTGGATTTTTAGTAGCGGATGGTAAAATTAGTTTTGTTGGTGCAGTTATCGCCGGAACTATTGGTGGTACTTTAGCCCAAATCTTTTTATACTGGCTTGGATATTACGGAGGGCGTCCGGTTGTAGAGAAATATGGGAAATATCTACTTATTAATAAACACCATTTAGACATAGCGGAAGGTTGGTTTAAGCGTTACGGAGCAGGAGTAATCTTTTCTGCACGCTTTATCCCAGTAGTACGTCATGCAATCTCTATTCCAGCAGGATTAGCTAAGATGCCATTAAAACTATTTACACTGTATACTGTGGTTGCGATTATTCCATGGTCAATACTATTTATCTACTTAGGTGAAAAGCTTGGTGGAAATTGGAGACACATTAAAGAGTATGCATCTGATTACACACATTACATAATTATAGGAGCTGTTCTCTTTGTTGCTTTATACTTCGGTTTAAAGTATTTCAAAAAGAAAAAAGCAGCGCGTTAAAGTCAATGATTGTTCATTGGCTTTTTTTATTTGTTTCGGTTCTAAAAAAAAGGAGTTGTCCATAATGTGTAATAATAAAGCGTAGCGGAGGAATGTGATGAAAGGGTCACCGTTTATACGTGGAACGATATTTTTAACGATGGCAACGATGATATCTAAAATGTTAGGGTTTATATATGTTATACCGTTTACAGCAATGGTCGGTACGAGTGGGTACGTTTTATACACGTATGCTTATCGCCCATATACGATTATGCTCAGCATTGCGACGATGGGACTACCACTTGCCGTTTCAAAAATGGTATCAAAATATGATCAACTGAATGATTATCATACAGTTAAGAGAGTACTTAAGAGTGGTATCTTTTTTATGTTAATAATGGGAGTCATCTCATGTTTAGCGCTATATATATTAGCTCCACATTTAGCTAAACTTGTAATCGATGGAAATGATCAAACGGGGAATAGTATAACAGCGGTTACTAATAATATTCAAATTGTAAGTTTTGCGTTAATACTTGTACCAGTAATGAGTTTATTAAGGGGCTTCTTTCAAGGGTTTCAATCGATGGGGCCTTCTGCTTTAAGTGTAGTTGTTGAGCAATTTTTTCGGGTCTTAACCATATTAATAGGAAGCTTTGTCGTTTTATATATTTTAAAAGCTTCTATCTCGCTAGCGGTTGGTATTTCAACGTTCGGTGCTTTTATGGGAGCGATAGGTGGATTAACAGTTTTAAGTGCGTATTACATAAGGAGGAGAAAGCACTTAAAGAAAAAAGAGATGGCAAGTATACCGCAAACAACGAAATCTTTCTTCTCGCTGTATAAGGAGCTCTTTACATATTCAATACCGTTTGTTGTGGTTGGTTTAGCAATTCCGTTGTATCAGACGATTGATACATTTACAATTAATAAACTACTTATACAAATAGGGTATATGCAAGGAGAAGCGGAGAAGATTAATGCAATAATTGGTCTTGTCCAGATGGTTGTACTTATCCCGGTTTCCGTTGCGACTGCTTTTAGTATGTCTCTCGTACCTGAGATGACAAAAGCCTATACAGCAGGGAATGTGAAGTTACTGTACAAACATTTTACGAGGACGAATGTATTAGTAGTAGCAATTACGGTACCAGCGGCAATTGGAATGATGTTGTTAGCAAAACCAGTATATACTCTTTTATTTGGTGCCGGAAATGATCCGGAGATGGGGAGAGTTATTTTACAGTATTATGCTCCTGCCTGTATACTATTTTCGCTTTTTACAGTTACAGCTGCGATGTTACAAGGAATTAATCAACAACAGAAAACAGTGCTAGGATTAGTAATTGGTATTATTGTGAAGATAGTTTTAAATATCGTATTGCTTCCTTATTTCGATTATGTAAGTTTTATTATTTCAACATACGCTGGTTATACGATTTCAGTTGGCTTTAACTTGTGGATGCTTTCTAAATATGTTATAAAGGCAACATAAGCTTTTTAAGGCAGAGAGCACTCTGTCTTTTTCTTTGTTTAGAATATTTTTCTTATAAAAACGTTTTCAAAATAATTTTTCTATTGAAATTTAAACGTATGTTTCATATGCTGAGAATGGCGGTTCAAAAACTGTTATGTAAGAGAGGTAGATTCCTACATGTAAAAAGAATCGGGGTGATAGTATGTTAAATATTTATTTAACAGACCGAAACGGAAAACTACAAGAGGTTGAGGAAATGCAAAAGGGTTGCTGGATTAATGTACTTCATCCAACGGAAGAAGAAATTCAATATCTAGTACAAACTTTAAATGTAGACTTAGATTTCATTAAAGACCCTTTAGATGATGAAGAACGCTCTCGTATTGAAAAGGAAGACAATAATACTTTAATAATCGTGGATATCCCAACAGTTAGACATGATGAAGAAGGAAATTCGATTTATGACACGATTCCAATAGGTATGATTGTAATGCCAGATTGCTTTGTGACAATTTGTTTAGAAGAAAACCCAATTTTTGAACGTTTTATTAATCAACGTATTAAAGAATTTTATACGTTTAAAAAGACACGCTTTGCACTTCAGCTCTTATATACGATTTCTACTTATTATTTAAGATACTTAAAGCAAATTAACAGAAAAACAATCGATTTAGAGCACCAATTAAATAAGTCGATGAAAAATAAAGAGATTTTCACATTGCTAGGCCTTGAAAAAAGTTTAGTTTACTTTACAACATCATTAAAGGCGAATAAAATTGTAATTCAAAAATTAATGCGTAACAGTACATTTTTAAAAATGTATGAAGACGATCAAGATTTATTAGAAGATGTATTAATTGAAAATAAACAGGCTATTGAAATGGCGGAAATATATAGTCACATTTTAAGTGGAATGATGAATACTTTTAGCTCTGTTATATCAAATAATTTAAATAGTGTTATGAAACTGTTAACGTCTATTACAATCATTTTATCGTTACCAACGATGGTTTCTAGTTTCTTTGGAATGAACGTAAAGGTTCCGTTTGAAGGGGAAGCACATGGTTTTGTAATTGTACTCATAATATGTGTAACACTATCTTTCACATTAGCATTTGTTTTTTGGAAGAAACGTTACTTTTAACGAGAAGAAAGCTGCTCTAGCATAGTTGTGTAACTGCGCTAGAGCAGCTTTTTTGCTATGAAATCCAAAGTTTTGAATAGAATATAACTTATAAAATGTAATGTATATGAAAGGGGTGAATTCCGTATAAGTCTTGTCCAATTCATAAAATGGGGTTAAAATTACATATTGTTAATGAAAAGTTGGAGGAAATACATCATGGAATTGTTTCAATTACCGAAAGCATTCCTGCAAATGAATACAATTTTTATCTCCATATTGATCGAAGCACTTCCTTTTGTGCTCATTGGTGTATTTATTTCAGGATTCATTCAAATGTTTGTAACAGAAGATATGGTAGCAAAATGGATGCCGAAAAATCGATTTCTGTCTGTTTTAATGGCTACTTTTTTAGGGATGATGTTTCCGGGCTGTGAATGTGGAATCGTTCCGATTGTTAGGCGATTAATCGGAAAAGGGGTTCCGCCATATGCCGGGATTGCATTTATGTTAACTGGACCAATCATTAATCCAGTCGTATTATTTGCAACATACGTTGCCTTTGGAAGTAGTATGCACATGGTATGGTATCGTTCTATTGTAGCGATTATTGTAGCAATAATCGTTGGAATTATATTATCATTTATGTTTAAAGAACATCAATTACGAGATGATCACTTCCCAGAAGTGAATCATAAGCGTCCATTACGTAAAAAAATGTGGGATGTATGTACGCATGCTGTTGAGGAATTTTTCTCGATGGGAAAATATTTAGTATTAGGTGCGTTAATTGCAGCGGCAGTTCAAACGTTCGTACAAACTTCAACACTTCTTGCTATAGGACAAGGGCCGTTCTCTTCACCAGCTGTTATGATGGGACTAGCTTACATTTTATCACTTTGTTCAGAAGCGGATGCATTTATTGCTTCGTCATTCCAAAGTACATTTTCAACAGCGTCACTTGTCGCGTTCCTCGTATATGGACCGATGGTGGATATTAAAAATATGTTTATGATGCTTGCGACATTTAAAACGAAATTTGTAATTGTCGTTACAGTTACAGTTACACTTGTTGTTTATGCAAGCTCACTACTCATTTATGCGATGGGGTGGTAGGTTATGTTTCGAGCATATATATTATTAGGTTTTACAATCTTAATTGCGCAGCTTCATATTTCAGGTAATATTACGAAGTATATCAATATGAAGTATGCCTATTTATCAAAAACAGCAGCTATTATTTTAGGATTTTTAACGATTGTTCAAATTATTATCGTTTTCCAGAAAGAACATCAAAAAGAAAAAGAAAAAGAACAGCACAATTGTGGTTGCGATCATAGCCATTGTGGGCATGATCATTCAAAAGATGAGAATACATGGTGGAAAAAAGCATTTTCGTACACATTGTTTTGTTTTCCGATAGTCTCAGGATTGTTTTTCCCGATTGCAACGTTAGATTCAGATATCGTTAAGGCGAAAGGATTTCATTTTCCTGTTGCGCAAGCAGAAAGTACAGATCCATTTATGACAAGGCAATTTCTAAAACCTGATACGAGCATTTATTACGGGAAAGAAGGATACCGTGGTGTAATGGAAAAGGGGAAAAAAGAGTTTGTTACGAAAGATAGTATTACTTTAAAAGATGAAGATTTTCTAAAAGGGATGGAAACAATTTATAATTATCCTGGCGAGTTTACTGGGAAAAAATTATCTTTTAAAGGGTTTGTTTTCAAAGATGACTCTTCTCAAAAAGAACAATATTTCTTATTCCGTTTCGGGATTATACATTGTGTAGCGGATTCTGGTGTATATGGTATGTTAGTAAAAAAACCAGAAGGTGTAGAATGGAAAAATGATGATTGGATTCAAGTTGAAGGAGAAATATCAACGGAATTTTATCAGCCGTTCCATGCAAATATCCCTGTATTAGAAGTAACGAAATGGAATAAGGTTGAACCGCCAAAAGAGCAATATGTATTTAGAGGAGCCGATTGATAATATCGGTTCTTTTTTGTGGACTAAGAGTTCTGAATGTTGTTAATATTAAATGTGTAGTGATAGTAAGCTCATACCGTTCTAGTGTTAATGGGAAATAGAACTCTTACCGAACTTCTTTGCTCCAGCTGAATTTTGTGGTGGGAGTCTTAATGTCTGCAAATAGCGGGTTAAATAATCAAAGAGGTGATAACAATGACTGAAGTGAAAGGGAAAACAGCGAATGAGTCTAGAGTGTTTAAAACGAGCCGAGTATTTCCAACAGATTTAAACGATCATAATACGCTATTTGGTGGGAAGATATTAGCCGAGATGGATATGGTTGCTTCTATTTCAGCAACGAGGCACGCAAGAAAAGAATGTGTCACAGCATCTATGGATTGGGTAGATTTCTTACATCCTGTTCGCTCTTCAGATTGTGTTAGTTATGAATCCTTTGTAATTTGGACGGGTAGAACTTCGATGGAAGTATTTGTGAAGGTAGTAGCAGAAGATTTAATTTCAGGTGAGAAGCGTATAGCAGCAACGTCATTTGTTACTTTTGTTGCGCTTAGTAAGGAAAATAATCCAGTTCCAGTGCCGCGAGTAATCCCTGAAACAGAAGAAGAGAAAGAATTACATCGCATTGCTGTGTTACGTGCAGAACAACGCCATATACGTAAGGCGGAGAGTAAGAAAGTAGCTACATTATTAACTTTTTGAGTTGAATATGTAGTCGTTAAAGGCACAATAACAAACGGAAATGTTTTTCATATGAAAAGCGGACACCTAAAAATAGGTGTCCGCTTTTATAGTTTTTTCATCCACATATCATATGACGATAACTACTTAGCAGAAGCAAGCAGCACCGACGATGATTAAGAGGATAAATAATACGACTAATAGCGCGAATCCATTACCATGTGCGAAGCCCATTGTTATTTCCTCCTTTTATTTTAAGATACAACATACAATATGCAAATGAGCTATCGTTTGATATGGACATATATCATGTAATGACATATTTTCTTGAATGATATTGTATTAAAAAAGGGAAGATATAGAAATAACAGTAAGTGGAGGAAGGAAAATATCCATGAAACACTTTTTCGTTGTAATCCTTTGTTTAATAGGTGTATTCATATGGATGAACATCGATGTGGAAATGGGGAAAAAAATGGCTAGTGAATATGAATTAGGACAAGTTCGATTAGGTGAATTTCAACTTTATACGAACGGTGAAGAGTTATATAAGAAATTATTTGAGGATATACGTAATGCAGAAAAGTACATATATGTCCATTTTTACATTGTAGGTAAAGATGAAATAAGCCAAGAGTTTTTGCAGTTGCTTGAGAAAAAGGCATCGAGTGGAGTAGAAGTAAAATTGTCAGTTGATCGAATAGGTGGATATAAGCTGAAGAAAAAGGTAATTCGTCAACTAAAAAACAATGGTGTCCAGTTTACGTTTAGTAAAAAACCTAAATTGAAACATTTATTCTATTCGTTGCATCAACGAAACCATAGACGCATTGTTACGATTGACGGAAAAGTATCATATATCGGCGGCTTTAACATTGGAAAGGAGTACCTTGGACAAGATCCGAAATTTGGCCCGTGGCGTGATTATCATGTAAGAGTCAATGGGAATGGTGCTACGGATATGGAAAGAAAATTTGCTGCTGACTGGAAAGAAGATACGGGAGAAAAAATGCCTGTACATGAAAGTTTACCTGAGATAGGGAATGTAAAATATCAATATTTATTTTCAGATGGAAAAGGGTTATGGCAAAAATATGGAGCGCTTTTAAAGCAAGCTAAAAAGTCTTTAATTATTGCTACGCCATATTTTGTACCAAGTAAAGAAATGATAAAAGAATTAAAAGGTGCATTAAACCGAGGTGTCAATGTGAAAATTCTCGTACCATTTAAAAGCGACGCAGTATTGTTAAAACAAGCCGCCTATCCGTATTTGAGAGAGATGAACCATGCTGGAGCGGAGATCTATCAATATCGGAATGGTTTTTTTCACGGGAAAGTAACAATCATTGATGGAGAAATTGTTGATATAGGTACAGCGAATTTTGATAATAGAAGTTTTTATTTAAATTGTGAATCAAACTGTATCGTATATGATACAAGAGTTGTTGCTGACGTATGGAGCCGATTAAAAGAAGACTTTCATAAATCAAAAAGATTTTCAGAAGAAGACTTTGAGAAAATTAGTAAGTGGAATTGGTTTTTAGCAAGAATAGCAAATGTTATAGCATCATATTTATAACATATAGACAAAAGAGAAGGGAGGCATTTTCATGGATTGTATGAAAGAATTAATGAGGTATAGTTATATGCTTATTTATAAGGTTGGGGAGTATACAGGAAAGGTAAGAGACGAAGAATTAAAGGAGCTATTACAGCATCATTTACCATATATGTTGCAAGCGTATAATGAACAAGTGAATTTTCAAGAAGGAGAGAATGTACAGCATATAACTTGTGAACCAATTTCATCTCATTTTCATGAAATGGAAAAGGAGACTGATAGTAAATATACAGGGGATGTCCATATTGCAACTTGTTATATTTCGCATTTAAAACGGTTAGCACTAAAGTTCGCTCAAGTAGCAGTTGAAGTTGCGAATCCAGAATTCCGCTCGTTTTTAGAAAATTGCTTCCTGAAAATGAATCGTTATGCCTATAGTGTATGGCAATATGTTGTGAAGAAAGAGTATAAGATTAAACATGTATATGAAAATGAGGAGTTTGCATAAGAAACTAAGGCGGAAAGATAGGCGCCTTAGTTTTTTTACTTTTCATGGAGAAAAAAAGAATAGGTGTCTGTATTTATTATCAGAAAATTTACAAATATTTACCGTTTATTTACTATTTTTCAATCTTTCCTTTAAAAATAGAGAGTAATATGGGGGTTGTACATATTCTATCTAAAGGAGGAAACGCAAATGAACAAATGGGTTAAATCATTAACTGCTATGGCACTTGCAAGTTCTTTATTAATGGTAGGTTGTAGTAAAGGTGAGGACAAGAAGAAAGAAGACGATACAACAACACAACAAGAGGACAAAAAAGGATAAAGAAACAAGTGGAACTGAGAAATCTACAGATTCTAAAGAAAAGAAATAAAATAATAATAGAGCTTCCTCTTATATATGAGGAAGCTTTTTTGTTGAAAATTGATTAAAATTATTGAAAAATAGAGAAAGAATGAAAAAGGGGGAAAACAAATGAAAGTATGTATATTGGGAGCAACTGGTCGAGTAGGTTCAAACATAATAAAATTAGCATTAAAGGATGCAGCTGAAGTGACTGCATTAGCGCGTGATTTAAATAGAATAGAAATAAATCATGAAAGGTTACGAGTTATAGAAGGTAATGTATGGAATGAAAATGATATAAAGAAAGTGATAGAAGGAAGCGATATAGTAATTAGTGCACTTGGAACGGATCAAAATGGGACATTGGCGAAGAGTATGCCACATATTATAAAGAAAATGGAAGAAGTAGGGGTTCATAAGATCATTACAATAGGAACAGCTGGTATTTTACAAGCAAGAACAAATCTAAATTTATATCGTTTTCAATCAGCTGAGTCAAAAAGGAAAATGACAACAGCAGCAGAAGATCATTTAGCTGCATATAAGATACTTAGTAGTAGTAATTTATGTTGGACGGTCGTTTGTCCGACGCATTTAATAGACGGTGATGTGACAGGAGTGTATCGAACTGAAAAAGATGTATTACCAGAAGGGGGAGCGAAAATAACAGTTGGTGATACAGCGCAATTCACGTGGAATCTATGTAGTGAAAACAAATATGAGAATAGTCGAGTAGGTATTTCATATTAAAAAAACCATCCCGAAATTGGGATGGTTAAAAGATGATATAACATACAAATATGAGAATCATAATGATTTGGAGAATAGCTTTCGCTACTGTACTGCTTAAAAAACCAACTACAGTAGCAACTCCTACTAGAAAGGCGTCTTTTGGCGCTTTTTTATGCATGAGTTCTGTAATAAATACCGATAAGAACGGTATGATAATTAAACCGAATGGTGGGAAGAAGAAAGATCCGACAATGATAGAAATCATACCGACACGCTCTCCCCATTTAGAACTCCCGTATTTCTTTAAGAAATATCCATTTGCAATAAAATCAGCTATGAAAATAAATAGTGTGAAAATGACTTGAATAATCCAAAAGGAAGTTGTTAGTTCTCCGCCATTTATACCAAAATGGTAAATTAAATATCCAGCCCAGACAGCAAGGATGCCTGGAATGATAGGATAAATAAAGGCGAGAAATGAAACAATGAAACAGGCAATGATACAGATTGTTAATAATACTGTCACTTTATAACTCCTTCTTCGTGTCTAATTTATGTACCGCAATTTTTTTCACTTGATGTCCATCAAGTTCTAGAGCTTTAAATTGAAAACCGGCAAATTCAATGGAATAACCAGCTTCAATATTTAAATCAACTGCTTGAGAGAGGAGCCAGCCTCCGATTGTATCTAAATCGCTATCATCAATATGCAGGCCAAACATATCATTTACTTCAGAAATGAGCACCTTCCCATCTAAAACAGTAAGCTTCGGCGTACGTTTTTCAATCATAGGTGATTCATCCGCATCAAACTCATCTTGAATTTCTCCAATAATTTCTTCAAGAATATCTTCCATTGTTAAAAGTCCAGCAGTACCACCATATTCATCCATAACGATTGCCATCTGAACGCGATTCTTTTGTAGATGTACTAATGTTTTGCGAATTGGAACAGTTTCAAATACAGTTAGTACTGGATGTATGTAAGATTCAAGTGGTTTATGAATGCCTTTCGTTTGATCGTGAAAGACTTCTTTCGTATTGATCATACCGATAATATCATCTTTATCTTTTTCGATGATCGGATAGCGTGTATACTTTTCAGTTGCGACGATATCCATATTCTCTTCTAACGTATTTTCAGTAGATAAGCAAATCATTTCTGTACGAGGGACCATAATTTCTTTCGCGACCCGGTCGTCAAATTCAAAAATATTATTTACATATTTATATTCGGTTTGGTTTATTTCTCCGCTTTTGAAACTTTCACCTAAAATGAGTCGTAGTTCCTCTTCAGAATGGGCAAGTTCATTTTCTTTCGCAGGCTCTAAACCGAGTAGTTTTGTGAAAAAGATTGCCGTACTATTAAGTAGCCAAATGAATGGATACATAATTTTATCAAATAAAATAAGTGGTCGTGCAAATTTAAGTGTTATTGCTTCTGCTTTTTGAATGGCGAAAGACTTTGGAACTAGTTCACCTAATACAACATGGAAAAATGTAATAACACTAAAAGCTATAATAAAGGATAAAGTATTCGCCATTGTTCCAGTAATATTAATCTTTTCAAAGAGCGGTCGTAGTAAATGTTCCACAGTCGGTTCACCGAGCCAACCGAGGCCTAAAGAAGTAATCGTAATCCCGAGCTGACAAGCTGATAAATAAACATCTAAATTAGATAGGACACTTCTTGCAGCTAAAGCTTGTTTATTGCCTTCGTTTGCAAGTTGGTCAATTCGACTTTTTCGTACTTTTACAACAGCGAATTCTGATGCAACGAAAAAGCCGGAAATAAGGATGAGTACAAAGATGAGAAAAATATTTAATATGTCCAAGTGTGTTCCCTATTCCGTAGTTTGGAATAAAGATGTCACCTCCTGCGTTTATGTTATACTTTTATAATAAATCCAAACGAAAAGAATAGTCAAAGAAAAAGGGTAAATATTGGTATGTTTCTGCAATTGTTTTTGAATTTGCTGTTATTTTGTCCGCTATACAAAAGGAATAACCCCCTACTTTCAGATTATAGAGGGTTATTTCAAATTAAGGTTTTGGAATACTTCTCGTTAAAGCGTATGATTGTTGTTTAACGTGATTTGTCGTCCATAGTGTTTGAAGGAAAGAGAGTATGCAATATGGGATATACAAAAGTAATAAGCTAATTGTAACAATAACAGGTGCATTTCCGCCGAATTGAACGATAAATTGCAATAGTCCGCTTGCATGAAAAACGCATTCCATAATAACGAATGAAAGAATAATGGAACCTAGAATAGATTTGTGATTCGAAGTAAGCGCTAAAAACAATGTATCTACAAGGAAAGAAGATTGTTTTATTTCATATTCATTTGTGTTACTTAAGAAAGGAACCCACTTTTTAATTGCTTGCATAACGATAATCATGGAAGTACTACAAACGATGATAAAAGATGAGTAGTAAGGAAGCTTTATCAATTTTGTGATGTATAGGAGTAGTAATAAGACTGAGCATTGTAATAATACAGTACAAAAAGAGTACGGTATCCATTTTAATAAAGAAGTGAACTTCTTAACCGATTGAGGTGCTTTAAAAAATAAATGGCCGATCCCTAAGCTGATAAAGAATCCGATTGCAAGAGTAAAGGTAAAACGAACAGCCGATAAAAAATATATTTCCCATATGTAAGGGAATAACGGTGTTGAATGATTAGAAGTATGAACCATTTGATTTGCTGAGAAAAAGATAGATTCGTGCATCCAATCAATCTTTGGAATTGTCATAGAAGAAAGTTGTGCGAAGTTATGAAAAATACTTATAAAGCCAGTTATGTATGAGTATTTATGTGTAATGAATAATGCAGGAATAGGACTAATGATAAATATAATGAGAACACCAACTATAAATTTACATATATGTGAGCGCAATAAAGACATGTAATCACCTACTCTTAGAATATTCAGAAAATTCTTATTCTTATTTTAGCTTTTTTTGGCGTAAGTTACAATATATTTTCTTAAAGAAGTTTAGAGAGAATGTTTCGTATTGTAGGGGATAAAAGTGAATGAAACGTGAATAAATTATGACAAGAAAATGAATAATTTTCAGAAAAGTGAAATAAATTATTTATTTTTTTCTGAAAATATAATATAGTTATGGCACAGAAAGTATTTTAACATAAGGAGGCTGTTTATGAGGATTAAAGGGAATTATGTGCCGAAAAGGGAAGTTTTATTTTGCTCAAGTTCAATTACGATAGGGGAAGCACTGGAGCATTTAAATAAAACTGGGTATCGTTGTGTACCAGTTTTAGATGAAAAAAAAGAGAAATATTTAGGAAATGTATACAAAGTAGATATTTTAGAATATAAAGGTTCGCTGGAAGAGAGTGTAGTACAATTATTAAACGATAAAGAAGGTTATGTTAGAGAAGATTCTTCGTTCTTTAAAGTATTTTTTACAATAAAAAAATTACCTTATTTATCAGTAGTTGATGAAAATGGAGTCTTTCTTGGAATTTTAACGCATAAAAAGGTTTTCGAGTTATTAGAAGATGCTTGGGGCGTTCATTCTAGTAAATATTCTGTCATGATTGGGACACAAGATTATAATGGAGCCATTCAAAAATTATCGACAGTATTAAAAAAATATACAGGTATCCAAAGTTTAATGACTTTTGATAATGATGCCTTATTAGTTCGTAGAATTATGTTTACATTAGGAGAAGAATTTAACGACGGTGAATTAGATACGTTATTGAAAGATTTAGAAGACCATGGATTTAGAGTTGTGTATGTGGAAGAGATGAAAAATCCACGTGAAGTTGAAACAATAGAATAACATACAAAAGCCATCTAATAATGTTGGATGGCTTTTGCTATGTTCGTGTATAAAATTATTTGAAAATAACGATAGGATAAAAGTTGAGATTGTAACAATATTTGTGTGAAAGAATGAAAAATGTAGATAATTTTGATTTTCAAAAAAATCAATTTGAAAATATGTTTTTATTTTTCAACTAAATATGTTACTATATGTGTGATAAAAACAAAGAGGTCTGACAACTATACTCCACGCAATACCACTCTAATGAGTTAAAAATTCAAAAAAATCAAAAATTAATAGTTAGAGTAAGAATAAGGGGAATGGAGAAATTATGGAGAAAGACACTGCTTTGTAAGGGGCATATTTTATCATCTTGAGCAGAGAGGAGGATGCATAGCATATTGTGAAAATAAAGATAAACAATGAAAAAGTGCTATGCAAATGAAAAGTATGAAGGGACGTTTAAGGCCAGGTGATACGATAGCAATTGGTTTAATGTTATTTGCACTATTTTTAGGAGCAGGAAATTTAATTTTTCCGCCAGTTTTAGGGCAACAAGCTGGAGAGAATGTTTGGATTGCTACAATTGGATTCCTAGTGACGGGAGTCGGATTACCCCTATTAGCTGTAACAGCTGTCGCGTTTGTAGAGGGGGACTTGAAAGCGCTATCTTCTAGAGTTCACCCTATATTTGCGTTTATTTTCCCATTGATTAGTTATTTAGCGATTGGACCATTTTTCGCGATTCCGCGTACGGGAGCCGTTTCATTTGAAATGGGTATGAAGCCGTTTTTATCAGAGGCAATGGTTTCAGAGTGGTATATGCTGTTTCTATTCACAATAGTTTTCTTCGGAATAACGTGGTATTTATCATTAAATCCATCTAAATTAGTGGATTGGTTCGGAAAATTCCTTACACCATTGTTAGTATTGATTGTTGCTGTTATTGTCGGAAAGGCAATTATTGATCCAATTGGAGAACCAGCTGCGCCGCTAGCGGCATATCAAGAAAATGCTTTCTTTGGTGGATTTATACAAGGATATTTAACGATGGATGCAATTAGTGCGCTTGTATTTGGAATTGTCGTTGTACAAGTTATCCGCTCTAAAGGGATACAAGAGAGTAGTGAAGTTGCAAAAATAACAGTAGTATCAGGTATTATTGCTGTACTTGGTTTAACGTTAATCTATTTATCACTTGCTTATCTTGGTTCAACAAGTACATCACTTGGTGTTTCCGAGAATGGTGGACTTATTTTAACGAATGTTGTAAATGAGTTATATGGAACAAGTGGTAAAATTTTATTAGGACTTGTTATTATACTTGCTTGTTTAACAACTTCTGTTGGATTAACATCAGCTTGTGCTGGCTTCTTTACAAACATATTCCCAAAACTTTCGCATAAAATGATTGTTACGATGGTATGTGTGTTTAGTTTAATTGTATCTAACCTAGGTTTAACACAATTAATTGCAGTCACTTTACCAGTGTTAATGATCATTTATCCAGTTGCAATCGTATTAATCGTACTTTCTTACTTCCATAAATGGATAGGGAAGCGTAATACCATTTATATTGGAGCTATTTTAGGTGCATTGTTAATTAGTTTCTTTAACGGTTTAGAAAGTGCGAACATTCAAATTGACGCGATTTCTAACGTATTACAAATGCTACCATTATATAAAGAAGGAATAGGATGGTTAATCCCATCATGTATTGGCGGGATTCTCGGTTTCTTCTTCTATAAATCAAATGAATCAAGTGAATTACAAAAGAAAGGTGCTTAGGCGCCTTTCTTTTTTTAAAAGGGAATTTTTGTGTTTTGTCTAAGTAATAATTGGGAGGAATGATAAAATGGCTAATTTTGAAGATTTTTTAGCTTTGGATTTACGAATTGGAACTGTAACACATGCAGAGGAATTTAAAGAAGCGAGAGTTCCGGCAATTAAACTTGAAATTGATTTTGGAGAGCTTGGAATTAAGCAGTCAAGTGCTCAAATTACGAAGAGATATAATCCAGAAGATTTAATTGGTCAGCAAATCGTTGCGATTGTAAACTTTCCACCGAAGCGCGTGGCTGGATTTAAATCAGAAGTACTTGTTTTAGGCGGAGTACCTGAAGCTGGTGATGTCGTATTACTTCAGCCTAATATGGAATTACCAAATGGAACAAAAATTAGTTAGTGTAAAGGCGGGGGTAACATGGATATTCGACGAGAATATTTACAATGTGCCATATCGAATTTTGAAGCAACAAAGAAACAAGGGGAACGGGTGCTTTCTCAATTATCATATGAACAGATCGAATGGTCTTCTCATGAAGCAACAAATAGTATATCGGTTATTATAAAGCATCTGCAAGGTAATATGCGTTCTAGATGGACGGATTTTTTAACATCTGATGGTGAAAAAATAGATCGTAACCGAGATGCTGAATTTGAAGGTGGTTATCATTCTAAGGAAGAGGTTCTAGCAGCATGGAATGGCGGATGGGAATATGTTTTGAAAACGATGCATGTGCTAACGCCAGAAGATTTATTACAGACGGTATATATTCGTGGTGAAGCACATACGGTCATGCAAGCAATTGAAAGACAAATTTCTCATTATGCTTTGCATATAGGACAAATTATTTACATTGGTAAAATGTTAAAAGAAAACGAGTGGGAATGTTTAAGTATTCCTAGAGGACAGTCTGCACGTTATGTAGAGAAAAAACGTTCAACATAATAATAGGAAAGAAAACGATATAAAATGGGAAATAAGAAAACCACCCAAATAATAGATGGTTCTGTAATCATAAGCATGCTGCCAAAAATAAGTCCATATATAATAAGAAAGAAATTAAAAAGCGTATTTACGGGGATAAATCGTGAGATGAATACTTGCTGTCGTTTAAAGCAATCACTGTGAAATAAATAAAAGCGGAAGTACGATGTGGCAGTAATAAGATCTTTCTTTCGCGCAATTCTTTTTTTGCATGTATGACAGATGAATGGTGGTTGCATTTCATTACGCTCCATTTTTTATTTTCGTAATAATGTAAGACAAGATTAAGTGCAAGGAGTATATTCCTATATACGCTCCTGATATAAGAAAAAATGGGTTTAGTAAAATTCCATGAATGCTTGTCATAAAAACTAAATCTTGTATTAAAACGTCATATATATTAATAGAAATAATTGTGCCGAGTACATAAAGTGCTACATAAGCTGAAATATGTAACGCAACACGGATTGTAGGATGCTTAGTAAGCCAATAAAAAATAAATGATAGTACAATGGGTAATGTTCCTATTAGTAGCTTCAATTCATTTCACCTCATTAACAATATAGCCGGAATTTAGACGGTCTATTCTCTAGAGCTTGTACATAACTTGAAATAGAGAGGGTGATAGTATGAATCGAGGCTTTTTTTATGTGAAGTTCACAAGTGTACGTAAGTTAGTTTTATTTATTATTACTACAGTACTAGCGACTTTTTTTCTTATTAGTATGATGGTAACCTCTATGAAAGAGACAAAGTCAACGTATTTATATAATTGGTTAAATGAGTTATCGATGAATGGTTACATGTACGTTCTTGGGAAAGAGAATCATTATTTTACACAGGAGTATCGAAATTTAAATCAAGATTTTTCAATTTCTTCGTTTCTCTTTTCTATGGCTACGAATATTCGTTTTAACGATGTACGCAGTTTTGTCGGCAAAGAGTTACCTGGTTTTGGAAAGTACGATACAGAAATTGTTATTGCGGGTGAAGGGACAAATTATTCTAACTTACCGATAGAGTCGAGCGTTCCGCTTGAAGAAGTGGTAAAAGAACGGACTGGTGAAGGTGGACAGGCTCAAAAGCCGGATACAAACAAAGAGAAAAAGCAACCGGCTCAAACGACAGGAAAAAGACAAGTTGCGCTTATTTATCATTCGCATAGTTGGGAATCTTATTTGCCGTTACTAAATTTAGCAAACGATCCAAATCCGAATAAAGCAACAAGTTCCGTTACGAATATTTCAATAGTCGGCGATCGATTTCGTGAACAATTAGAAAGTGAAGGGATAGGAGCTACTAATGACAAGACTGATGTCGGCCAAAAGTTGATTAGTAAAGGGTTAAATAGTAATAGTTCTTACAAAGTGTCACGGGAAATTGTACAAGAAGCAATGACAGGCAATAAAGAACTGCAGTACTTCTTTGACTTGCATCGTGATAGTGCTCGGAAAAATGTCACGACAAAAGCAATTGGAGATAAATCATATGCAAAGCTTGCTTTCGTAATAGGGAAAGGCAATAAAAATTATGAAAAGAACTTACAATTAGCAACAGCTCTTCATGAGGAAATTAATAAGAAATATCCAGGAATGAGTCGTGGTGTCATTCAAAAAGGATTCCAAACAGGAAATGGTGTCTACAATCAAGACTTATCAGGGCAAGCGATATTAATTGAAGTTGGTGGCGTAGATAATACAGAGGAAGAACTAAATCGATCAATTGATGTACTTGCTAAAGCGTTTGGTGAATATTTCTGGCAGGCAGAAAAGGTGAATGGATAAAATGAAACATAAATTAGTGGGAGAGTCTGAAAAAACGTGAGTGTAAATCTTGCGTTTTTTCTTTGTAATGATGAGGTGTCACAGAATAGACAAAATTTGCCGTTGTTATGGTAATATCGAAATTTGTCAAATAATACTGGGAGATTTACAAAGGGATTTTCGGAAAATTAGAGAAAATCTTTTTACAAGGAAAACTTTTTATTATAAAACTGGTAGGGTGATAGAAGTGATTAGGGAGATCAAAATAGAAGATGCAGCACTATTTTTGCAATTAAGTAAGCAACTAGATGAAGAAACGAAATTTATGTTATATGAACCAGGAGAAAGAAAATTTACAGTCGAGCAACAAGAACAAATGATTCATCGCTTTATAGAAAATGAATATGCAACAATATTCGTAGCAGTTGAAGAAGAACGTGTAGTAGGGTTTATTTTAGTGAATGGAAATCATATTCAAAGAAAGAGACATGTAGCAAGTATTGTAATTGGTATTTTGCAAGAGTATAGCGGGCGAGGTATTGGGACGAGATTGTTTAAAGATGCTGAGAAGTGGGCAAGATTACATGATGTATGGCGTTTAGAATTAACGGTAATGGCCCACAATACAAGAGCTCAGGCACTATATAAAAAAGCTGGATTTGAGAAAGAAGGTGTCAAAAGAGCTGCTCTTATTATCGATGGAGAGAACATCGATGAGTATGAAATGGCCAAATTATTAAAATAAGAGGTCGTTATATGAAAAAAAGATGGACACTACTTGGTATCGTAGCGATGATACTCATTGTTGGAGTAGCAGGAATCAATTATAAAATGTATAAGGATAAGCAGGCTCGAGAGGTAAATGTGAATAACATATTTCCGAAAGCGAAAGAAACGATTGCGAATATGGATGGTGATATTGCGGTAATTAGTAATCCGAATTCGATGCTTGTACTTGTGAATAAAAGTAGACGCTTACCAGATGGATATAGACCGCCAGATTTAGTTATTCCGAAAGTGCGCTATTCTAGTGAAGGTGATCAAGAAAAGAAAAAAATGAGAAAAGAGGCAGCGAGTGCGTTAGAGGAAATGTTTCAGCAAGCTGATCAGGAGCGCATTTTCTTGTTTGCAGTCTCTGGATTTAGATCTTTTGATCGACAAAAAGCATTAAATACGATGTATAAAAAGCAAGATGGAGAAGCAAAAACAGCGATGTCTAGCGCGGTTCCTGGTACGAGTGAACATCAAACAGGGCTTGCTATGGATATTACATCTCAAGCTGCTAAGTTTCAGTTAGAGACAATTTTTGGTGAAACGAAAGAAGGGCAGTGGCTGTCTGAAAATGCCCATAAATTTGGCTTTGTAATTCGATATTCAAAAGAGAAAGAATCGCTTACGGGCTATCGATATGAACCATGGCACGTAAGGTATGTGGGGAACCCACAAGCTACATATTTATATGAAAATCAACTGACACTTGAAGAAGTAACGC
Organism: Bacillus sp. IBL03825; assembly: GCF_024712505.1. Lineage (NCBI taxonomy): Bacteria > Bacillati > Bacillota > Bacilli > Caryophanales > Bacillaceae > Bacillus > Bacillus sp. IBL03825. The sequence continues at coordinate 2,031,278 of NZ_JAMXKE010000001.1, forward strand.
AGTGAACAATTGAGGGGAGAGAAGGATTATGACGGTGCTATATAAGAAAAAAGTACACGCATATGTGACAAGAGAAAAAGAAGGAGTAATGCAACTGCTTGTTTTTAAACATCGTGATATACCTGAAGCTGGTATACAAGTACCAGGGGGAACAGTTGACGAAGGGGAAACGTTAGAAGCAGCAATTTTACGTGAAGTACAAGAAGAGTCTGGATTACGTCATTTATGCATAGAAAGATTCCTAGCCGATTACATCATACTTGTGAAAGAGAAAAAGGAATATCAAAAGCGGCATTTTTTCCACGTAACGTTACTAACAGATGTAAAAGATGATTGGGAACATATTGTAAGTGCCGGTGAGGAAGATCAAGGATTAGCATTTTGCTACGAATGGATTAATATTGCAAAATGCCCTGCATTAGCTGGGAAACAAGGTGAGTTTTTACATTTGTTAGATGAGGTATATGTAAAGTAATAAAAGAGTCTGAAGCGGAAATCCAATCGTTTCAGACTCTTTTTATTTTTCAGGAAATAAAAGGTTTTTACATTGGTAAGTTGAATTCTTTGAAAGGGATTGTAGTTGTATATGCGAGGAGCGGAGAAAATGAAAAAGTAATAGATACACGTTATCAATAAAAGCTTTTAAAGAAGGAGAATGAAGATGGAGATTCAGTTCAATGCACGATTACAAAAAGAATTAACAATTCATGATATACAAGTAGCGATGAAAGCTGGGCAATTAACTTCAAAAGAATTAGTTATGTATTATCTTCATAGAATCGCGAAATATGATCAAGAAGGACCAAAAATCAATTCTATTTTAGAAATCAATCCAGACGCTATCTTTATTGCAGAAGCGTTAGATTATGAAAGAAAGACAAAAGGTGGACGGGGACCATTACATGGTATACCTGTTTTACTTAAGGACAATATTGAAACGAATGACTCTATGCATACCAGTGCAGGTACGATTGCCTTGGAACAAAATATTAGTAGTGAAGATGCATTTCTTGTTACGAAACTACGAGAAGCAGGAGCAGTGATAATAGGAAAAACAAATATGACAGAATTAGCAAATGGAATGTCTTTTGACATGTGGGCTGGATATAGTGCAAGAGGTGGACAAACAATAAACCCTTACGGTACAGGTGAGGATGATATGTTTGTTGGAGGCTCAAGTACAGGATCTGCGATAGCAGTTGCTGCTAATTTTACAGTAGTATCTGTTGGAACGGAAACAGATGGTTCTATATTGAGTCCAGCTGTTCAAAACTCTGTAGTCGGTATTAAACCGACTGTTGGTCTAATTAGTCGTAGGGGAATTATTCCGCTTACTTATTCACAGGATACAGCGGGACCATTTGCTAGAACGGTAACAGATGCTTCTATTTTGCTAGGGAGTTTAACTGGGGTAGATGAGAAGGATGTAGCTACTCATAAAAGTGAAGGTATGGCAGAGCAGGATTATACAAAATATCTTGATGTTAATGGCTTACATGGCGCAAAGATTGGTGTATTTAGCAATGCACCTAAAGGTTATTATGAAACTGGTGAGTATGATGAAAAATTGTTTAAGGAAACGATTGAAGTGTTGCGTAGTGGGGGTGCGACAGTAGTAGAGGATATTAATATTCCGTCTTTTCATAGAGAATGGAGCTGGGGTGTATCGCTCTATGAATTAAAGCATAGTTTAGATAACTATCTTTCAAAATTACCTTCTACTATTCCAGTGCATTCTATTTCAGAGTTAATGGAGTTTAATGAAAATATAGCAGAAAGAGCTTTGAAATATGGACAAACTAAGTTGGAGAGAAGAAAAGATGTTCCTAATACGTTAAGAAATCCAGAATATTTAAATGCAAGATTAGAAGATATATATTTTTCTCAAGAACAAGGCATTGATTTTGCACTGGAAAAATATAATCTGGATGCGATTCTGTTCCCTTCTTATATAGGCTCCACTATATGTGCGAAAGCAGGTTATCCGTCTATAGCAATACCTGCGGGATATATGGATAATGGGAGACCGTTTGGAATTACTCTTGCAAGCAATGCTTTTTCTGAGGGGACTTTGATTAAACTAGCATACGCTTTTGAACAAGCGACAAAGCATCGGAAAATCCCTAACTTATCATGAATAAAATAAATAGGACAGGAATTCCTGTCCTATTTATTTTGTTCATTAAAGTGAAATATCTTTTTTCTCTGTTTTATCATATTTTAATAAGTTAAATGATAAACAAGCAGAGCACAATATAAGGAAAGAAGCGAGAATATAAATAGTACGAACACCGAACAGGTCGGTAATAATTCCAACGCTAAGCATAGAAAGACCAGAAGCTGTCGAGAGGATTGCACCATGAGCTGTATACATTTTTGATAATAAAGTAGGGGCTACACTAGATTGTAGTACTGTCGTTTGAGAAATATCTCTAATTTGATAACATGGCCCCATTAGAACGCATAGAAAAAGCGCAATAAACCCGCTACTTGTCATACCATATAAAAATGTAAGAATACTAAACATAAGAGAGCCTATCGCCATGGAGCGTATTAAATTGTTTTGAATGTATGTACTCATTTTCCATGCTAATATCCCGCCAATTAACGTCCCTACATAATAACTTGTATTAATATATCCCCACCATTCTTCTCCTTTATGAAGAACAGTCGTTACATAAGCCATTGTAATAGCACCGATCCAGATTGTCCCTGCGAAAGTTTCAATTAAGTCCATACATGTAACGATACGGAGAGACGGGTTTTGAAATAAGAGTCTCCAACCTTCCAATAAAGCAGCGCCTTTTGAAGAAGAAGGCTCTATTACTCGTTCAGTATGTATGGAACGTAATGAAAGGTGTAGTGCAACACACCCAAAAATCATCAAAATGTTATTCATCATGAGTGTAGAAGTAGCATCGATAAGAAGAACTATAACACTTGTAAATGAATAAGCAGCGGCTTGCGCAATTTGTGTGGAAAAGGAAAAAATACTATTTACTTTTACTAATTGTTCTTTTCGTGTAAGGCGAGGAAGGATACCGTATAATAACGGTGCGCTCCAGCCGCTACATAAAGAAATGAAAAAAATGAAAATGAATAGTGTTACAACGTTTGAGGAAAGGGCCGGGAATAATATCATTAATAAAAATAATAGAACAGTTTTTGTCCATTGTAGTGTGAAAAGTAATGAATAAGATGAAAAACGATTCATTATAAGTGGTGCAGATGTATTTGCTATAAGATTAGTTATGACTTGTGCTAATGGAAAAAGAGCGGTTAATGTAGCTGATTTCGTTGTGATATACATATGAGTTGTAATAATCATGATGTATACGATGTCAGCGAGAGTAATGCATATTTTAGAGCCTAAATAGTAAGTTAATGAACGACTTTGCAACAAGCACACCACTTTCCTAAAAAATAATATTTTAGTAGTTAAAATAATTATAAATTGAAAATTAAATTTTCGAAAGAATTTCATTTTTTTGTCGCTTTTTGAAAGGGATTTTCATATATAATGAAGAATATATTAATATAGTATTTTATTGATGCTTTTTATAACAGTGAATATGTACAATAGCTTGTAGTAAATGCCCCGGTATAAGAAAGGGCGGATAAACCATTCTTTTCTTCATATACATATAGAAAATGAGAAAGAAAGTGAGGGTTGCATATGGCTGCTTGGGTAATTTGGTTTGTAATAGCTGGTATTTTATTTATTGCGGAAATGTTGTCGATTACGTTTTACATGCTTTGGCTTGGAATTGGAGCTGTTGTCGGAGGTCTAATTGCCTTGTTTGCTCCTGAAGCACTACTGTTACAAGTTGTTGCTGGTGCGATTGTAAGTTTAACATTGACTTTCTTTACGAAAAGAATTTCAAAAAACTTTCGAGAAGCAAAAGGTTTTACTGATACAGTAGATATGCTTGTCGGTAAAAAAGGCATTGTTATGCAAGCGATTACAAAAGAAGCGAATGGTATTGTGAAGGTGGATGGAGATATTTGGACAGCTATTGCAGATGATCCAATTGATGCTGGAGAAAAAGTTATTGTTATAAAGAGGCATAGTACTATATTACAAGTAAAGAAGGAGAGTGAATAAATATGGCAGTAGCATTAACATTAACGATTATTTTCGCACTAATTGTTGTTACATTTATTGCATTAACAATTAAAATTATTCCACAGCAAAAAGTTGGAGTCGTTGAAAGATTTGGTAAGTTTCAGCGTATTATGGAGCCGGGATTAAATTTATTAATACCAATTGTAGACCGTGTTCGTGTATATCATGACTTACGTATTCAACAAACGAATGTACCACCACAGAAGGTAATTACGAAAGATAATGTACAAGTAGAAATTGATACAATCATTTTCTATCAAATTGTGGAACCAGAACTTGCGACATATGGTATTTCGAATTATGAATATGGTGTTCGTAATATTACTTCTGCAACGATGCGTCAAATCATTGGTAAAATGGAACTGGATGAAACGTTATCTGGTCGTGAAAAAATTTCAACAGAAATTCGCTTAGCACTTGATGAAGCAACAGAAAAATGGGGCGTTCGCATTGAGCGTGTTGAAGTTGTTGATATTAATCCGCCAAAAGATGTGCAAGCATCGATGGAAAAACAAATGAAAGCAGAACGTAATAAACGTGCGATCATTTTAGAAGCTGAAGCTGCAAAACAAGATAAAGTCCTTCGTGCTGAAGGTGAAAAGCAAAGTAAAATCTTAATGGCTGAAGGGGATAAAGAAGCACGTATTCGAGAAGCTGAAGGTATAAAGGAAGCAAAAGAACTAGAAGCGCAAGGGGAAGCAAGAGCGATTGAGGAAATTGCAAAAGCAGAACAAAATCGAATTGAATTACTTCGTGCAGCAGATTTAGATGAACGCGTACTTGCCTATAAATCATTTGAATCATTGATTGAGGTTGCAAAAGGTCCAGCAAATAAAGTCTTTATTCCGTCTAATGCAATTGAAACACTTGGTACTCTCGGGGCAATTGGAGAAATCTTTAAAGAAAAACAAGCGAAGAAATTGCCTTCTTCCGATACACCAAAAGAACAATAAGAGTGAAAAAGAGAAATGGGATGCCATTTCTCTTTTTATTTTTGAGTAGGATAAAAAATATTAGTCCTTTGCCATTATGGATAGGGCTTTTTTGTTTGTCACTTTTCAAAGAATTATAAGTTTAGAGTGTTTGGAATTGTTAAGTGGAATAACACGTTTACTAGACGGTTAAAAAACTGTCAAAGTAATATATTTTTGTTAAAGAAAATTTAAAATATGATATAATGGGATTTTGTGGATATTAAACAAGGGAGTGGGAAACAAGTGCAAATATTATTAATACGTCACGGTGAATCCGAAGCAGATATTTTACATGTACATGAAGGACGAGCTGACTTTGAATTAACAGAAAAGGGTAACTAACTGTTACGATTTATTTAACCAATTATAACGAAAGTTAATTAAATATATCAGTAAGCCCTGCTAGTCAAGTGATTGGCTAGTAGTGAGGGTTAACTGCGGGCAATCCCTAAAGCTGATTGAACTACAACGTGGCTAGAAATAGCGAGCGTGAATGTCGCGAAAGCAGAAAAAATCAATCAGATCGTGCAAGGTTAAATCCTAAACACTAGAACAATGGGTCTTCCGCCTCGAATCATCTAAGTCAAAATGGATAAGATGAACGTTCAACGACTATCTCGTATAACTGACGAGAGTACATCACAAGCCTATGGTGATGGAAAAATCCTCTATCTTTAAGTAGATAAACATATAGTCTGCGCTCATGTGAAAACATGAGAAGTTCATAAGAGAACTGGCTAAGGAATTGCGCCCTTAGTTGAACAAGATAAATTTTATTGAATCTATCAAACTTTATTGAAAACACCGAACATACGCGCTATGTTAGGTTCAATGAGGTGAGAATAATAATGAAATTTTCACGAGTTAGTCAAGTATCAGAATTAACAGGTTTGCATCCGAGTAGTCTAAGGAGAATGCTGGTGGAACACGCTACTATTCAGAAGAACAAATCTTTCATTAAAGGAGTTAAATTCTGATGATATTGGCGAAGAAAGTCAGACTAATTCCAACGCCTGAACAAGAAAAAGTGCTTAGAAACCATGCTGGTGCTGCAAGATTCGCTTATAACTATTGTAAAAGAATGAGTGATAGATATTATAAGCTATTTGGAAAATCTGTTTCACAGTTAGCTTTACAGAAACGATTTACAAGGATCAAGAAGCGAAAGAGATATGAGTGGTTAAAAGACATCAATGCACAAGTTCCTAAACAGGCTTCAAAAGATTTTGATACGGCGAGAAAAAATTCGTTCAAAAAGTACAAAAATGGTTCTCACACTTCTTATAAATCTAAAAAAGATTTAATCCAAGGATTTTATGCCAATTATGAAAGACTGGTTATAGGAAAGAAAGTAGTTCATATTCAGTCTATTGGAAAAGTGAAAACAAGCCAACAACTACCAAGAAACAAAAAACCATCCAATCCAAGAGTTACCTTTGATGGTCGTCACTGGTGGATTAGTGTAGGATTCCAAGAAGACTTTGAATTACAAGAACTAACCGATGAGTCGATTGGTGTGGATGTTGGTTTAAAAGAGCTGTGTGTAGCTTCTAATGGTACGAAAGAACGAAATATAAATAAAGATGCTAAGGTTAAAAAACTTTTGAAAAGGAAAAAGTTAGCACAAAGAGATATGTCTAGGAGATTTAAAAAAGGTGTAAAAATTCAATCTGCCGGATATGAAAAAGCGAAAGCTGAGCACCTGCGGTTATCTAGGAAAATTACGAATATCCGAAATAACCATATCCATCAAGCAACAGCAAAATTGGTGAAAACCAAACCAATGAGGATTGTTGTGGAAGACTTACCTATCTCAAACCTGTTAAAAAACAAAAAACTATCGAAAGCATTTTCATTTCAAAAATTAAACTTCTTCTTTCAATGTTTGTCATACAAGTGCGAGAAGTATGGCATTGAGTATGTAAAAGCTGATAAATGGTTCGCCTCAAGCAAGATTTGTTCATGTTGCGGAGTAAAATACGACCATTCAGTTCAACCAGAAGGACAGTGGAGTTTAAAAATACGTGAGTGGTGTTGTGTTGGGTGCAATAGCCACCACGATAGAGATTTAAATGCTTCGATAAATTTATCAAGATGGGTAAAATAAATGCTTGATAATAGGAGGTAACGATACTGCCTCGTGTGGAGTGTTATACCCCTCGTCTCTTCGGGGTTGCGAGAACACGATGAAGCACTAACTCGTGTAAATTTGATTGAATTGTATAGATTTAGTTAAGTTTATCGTATCGGAAGACAGCAAGTGCAAAGGCTTGTAAAGAAAGTGAAAGCAGATTTTCCACCAGATTTCATTTGGGCAAGTACATTAAAGCGTGCTCGTGAAACTGGTGAAACGTTAGCTGAAGGAATTGGATGCCCAATTCAACTAGAAGAGGAATTAATGGAGTTTAATAACGGAGTGCAAGCAGGCTTATCTTTTGAAGAAGCAAAGAAATATCCAGAGCCAAAGTTTCTTCATGACCGTTTTGAAAATGGGGAATCATTTATTGAATTTAGAATGAGAATAGAAGGAATCTTTTCTAAAATCGTGACAGAGAATACATATGACCGAATTGCAATCGTTGCACACGGTGGTGTAATAAATAGTCTATTACGTGCGTTTTTCAAAATGCCAATTTCAATGGATTATTATTTTAAAATGGGAGATACGGGAATAAGCTTAATTGAAATTGATGGTGAACAAAAAACGGTGCATTTTATTAATGATACGAATCATTTGGACGGGATATAAAGACCTATGTACAAAGTAGTGTTTTTTGATGTTGACGGTACGCTTTTAAGTGAGATTGATAGAAGTATGCACGAAAGTACAAAAGAAGCAATACAAAGATTAATAGATAAAGGAATTCACGTAGTTGTTACAACAGGGGGACCATATGGCTTATGTTCGCAATTTAAGGAACTAGGCATACATACATTTATTTCTGCAAATGGTGCACATATTAAGTGTGAGGAAACAGTTATACATAAATCAGTACTTTCCAGTGAAATCGTTCATGATATCTCAGAGTTTGCAGAATTAAATGGTCACGGCGTTTCTTATTTTACTGAGGGTTTTACAATGAACGGAATAGCCTCAGATAATGAGCGTGTAATGCAAGCGCTTAGCGAGACGTTAAATTTAGGGGAGTACCCTGAAAAAAGCAAGGATTTGTCTGAAGAGATCTATTGTTTATGTCTGTATGCGGATGAAATAGAATCTCAAAAATTTATTGAAAAATACCCAATGCTTACATTCGACCGTTTTCATGGTTATGTCATAAATGTATTGGAAGATAATAAAGTATCGAAGCTCACCGCAATTCAAAAAGTATTGGATCACTTAAACATTTGTAAATCAGAAGCAATTGCTTTTGGTGATGGTGGAAACGATATTGAGATGTTGCAATATGTAGGATTAGGAATTGCGATGGGGAATGGCGGAGAAGTACTAAAAACAAAAGCTGATTTCGTTACAAAGAAGGCGAGTGAAGGTGGTATTTCCTTTGCCTTAAAGGAGTTTCGTATTATTGAAAAATAATAGCTAGTCAGTTTGAAAAATCCTGTTTTCATGACAGGATTTTTTGTTTAACAATATTCTTGCAATAAAAGTAAAAATGTGAGTATAATGAAAAAGTAGTTAGGTAAGCTAATTAATTTAAGGGAAAGGAGAGTGAAGATAAATGGGTTCAAAAAATGATTCTCTTCCTTTAGGGATTGGGCCGTATACAGAGTTAATAAAAAAGACAGCATCAGCGGATACGGATCCAATCGCAGCAAAACTTGGTTTGTTAATGTTATGGACGTCTGATAATGTTCTTGATGCTGTTGATGTAGATTTAGCTCCGCTTGGTATATCGGAAAGTAAATTAGATTTTTTACTGTTGTTTATTTTGCGTGAAATGGAATCAAATGGGGAAGAAGTGAATATGAGTCCTTCTGATATTGCGAGTCGATTAGGGATAACACGTGCTTCTGTCACTGGCTTATTAGATTGGATGGAGAAACGAGAGTTAATCGTAAGATTCCATCATTCTGAAGATCGAAGAAGACTAAAAGTGAAAATTACTCCGAAAGGAAAAGAGCTAGTTACGCACTCTTTACCAACCTTTTGGTTATCTTGCGCTTCGTTAGTTGATGACTTTAATCAAGAAGAGCGTCAAGTTTTAGAGAAGCTATTAAATAAAATGCAAGTAAATATGCAGGTGAAATTAGGTGAAGGTAGGTAAATAAGTTGATTATAAGGGTCAACTTATTTATTTGGGAATATAATTAGTATACCTTATTATATGTTTAGCTAACTTTAGAGGCAATCATACTTTTTACGATGTAATTAAAATAAGTAAGCGTACTTTAGAGGTTTTAAATAGAAAAAATCGTAATAAGGGAGTGATATTATGATGGCAATAGGAAAGAAAATAAATAGTGAAAAGAATTACACAATAATGACCGTTGTATTATGTTGGTCGGGTATGGTAGTTATGTCTAGCTTATATGTAACAATCCCTTTAATTGCACTATTTTCAGACCTTTTTAATGTTTCACTAGCGCAATCTGCAGCTACAGGCAGTATATTTTCTGTTGGCTTTGCTATAGGTTGCTTGTTATTTGGGGCAATCTCTGATAAATATGGGCGAAAAAAAGTGATCTTCATTGGATTACTTGCTCTGTCGATTATTTCGTTTTCCTTAGGGTTTGTGGATAGTATATTGTGGCTTGTTATTTTTAGGGGCTTACAGGGTATTGCAGCATCTACATTTTCTCCGGTAGCGTTAGCTTACGTTGTAGAAATATTTCCAGTAGAAAAAAAGGTTACAACAATAGGATTTGTTAGTACCGGTTTTTTAGTAGCTGGAATTGTAGGTCAGGTAATAAGTACGGTTGTTAGTCAACATTTTGGATGGCATATGGTGTTCTTTCTTCTTAGCGTTCTCTACATGATTACTGCTGTATGGGTTCATTTTTCACTTCCGAAAGGGGAGATATCTCAATCCTATACTGATATTTTGGGACCGTTTAAACAGATGGGCAAAGTCTTTACACATAAAAGCTTAGTATTGAGTTATATGATTGCGTTTGTTTTATTGATGGCTTTTGTTAATATGTACACTGTTTTAGGAAATTATTTGAGCTCTTCTACTTACAATTTAACTACAGAACAAATCCTTTATTTTCGCTTAGCGGGGTTATTTGGTATGATTCTATCACCAATTGCGGGTCGTTTAACGAAGAGGTTCGAAGTAAGGAAAGTTCTTCAAGGTGGATTGCTGGTCGCTATTTTTAGTCTAAGTGCAATGGGCTTTGTTTCGTATCTGCCTCTTCTAGTCATAATGAGTGTTTGTTTTGTAATTGGTATTGCTATATCCGTTCCGTCTTTAGTTGCTCTTGTCGGCCAATTAGGAGGGAAAGCAAGGGGAATAGCAGTTTCTATCTATACCTTTGTTTTATTTTTAGGTACTAGTATAGGACCCCTCATTTCTATTTATCTTATGAAAATAGGAAGTTATACTCAAACGTTTATTTTATTAGGAATGTTACTTTTTATTGGATTTATTGCTTCTCTATTTATTAATAATGAACGTGTATTTGATGATATGTAAATTGGATAATGAATGAGTGGAAAATCACTCAAATAAAGGAATGCGAGGATCTTTCATATGCTCGCACAATAAAATATGAACTTGCCCACGATGATGATAAAAATGTGAGAGAATTTCAAGTAACCATTCAAACCGAGAATAAGAAACACCCCAATAGGCAGTCATAACTTCTGCTAATTCTTCTTGGGAATAGGATAAAAAAGTTTTAGAAAGTAAATCGTAGCCCTGTATCATCGTTTGTTGCATTTGCGTAATTGTTTCGGGTGTTTGTTCTTTATAGAAAGTATGTAGTTGTTTTTCTGTAATACCATTTAAAATGAGTAAATCTGCATGGCAAATAAGAGAAAGATGTGCACACATTTCAAATACAGATCGCTTTGCGTGAATGGGTTGTATTTTTAAACTATCTTCATTATATTGGTTAAGCATTTGAATAGAAGTATCAACAGCAACTTGTAGTTGATGCAAGGCAGATTGTACAAACATTGTAATTCTCCTCTTCTCCGTATATAATAGTTTCTTAAGAGTATTATATCATACTCAAAATTCCGAAAATTCTAGTAGTTTGACTAGCATATTGAAAAGTATTATATTGTAAAAGGTCATATGAAACGTGAAATAGAATGGAATGCAATTATTGAGTTAGGAGTTAGACCAATGAGTTTGAAATATGGAAGAGATACAATTATTGAAATTGACTTAAATGCAGTAAAACATAATGTAAAAGAATTTAAAAAGCGTGTGAATGATGAAAATATTGCAATGATGGCTGCTGTAAAAGCAAATGGGTATGGCCACGGGGCGGTTGAAGTTGCGAAAGCTGCTATTGAAGTAGGAATAAATCAGCTTGCAGTTGCATTTGTAGATGAAGCGATAGAGTTAAGAGAAGCAGGAATTAACGTGCCGATTTTAATTTTAGGTTATACATCAGTAGCAGCGGCGGAAGAGGCAATTCAATATGACGTTATGATGACTGTTTATAGAAGTGAAGATTTACAAGGTATAAATGAAATCGCAAACCGTCTTCAAAAGAAAGCGCAAATTCAGGTGAAAATTGATACAGGAATGAGTCGTATCGGTTTACAAGAAGAAGAGGTTAAACCATTTTTAGAAGAATTAAACCGTATGGAGTATGTAGAGGTAGTAGGAATGTTTACACATTACTCTACGGCAGATGAAATTGATAAATCATATACGAATATGCAAACAAGTTTATTTGAGAAAGCGGTCAATGCAGCAAAAGAATTAGGAATTCATATTCCATATATTCATAGTTCAAATAGTGCAGGTTCAATGGAGCTTAGCAATACATTTCAAAATATGGTTCGTGTAGGTATTGGAATATATGGAATGTATCCTTCAAAAGAGGTAGATCATGCAGTCGTTTCTTTACAGCCTGCGTTGTCGTTAAAATCAAAAGTAGCTCATATTAAACATGCGAAGAAGAATCGCGGTGTAAGTTATGGGAATACGTATGTAACGACTGGTGAAGAATGGATTGCAACTGTACCGATTGGTTATGCTGATGGCTATAATCGTCAGTTATCTAATAAAGGGCATGCATTAATAAATGGAGTTCGATTACCTGTTATTGGCCGTGTTTGTATGGATCAGCTCATGTTAGACGTTTCAAAAGCAATGCCAGTACAAGTTGGGGACGAAGTAGTATTCTACGGTAAACAAGGTGAAGAAGAAATTGCGGTAGAAGAAGTAGCGGATATGTTAGGTACAATTAACTATGAAGTTACATGTATGTTAGACAGAAGAATCCCGCGTGTTTATAAAGAAAATAATGAAACGGCTGCTGTCGTAAATATACTAAGAAAAAACTGAATCGTTATGATTCAGTTTTTTTATTTTTGACAAATGAAAAATGCTCTATTTGTACCGTGTAATTGAATGTTCTTAAAACCTACAGATTCCAACGAAGAAATTATTTCTTCATCGGAATAACAAGCTTCCTCAAAAGAAAAGTCACTTCTTGTCCAAGTATTATCTATGTCATGTTGAAATAGTATAAAGTTCATTTCTGCTTTTTTATTTTCGTTATCATAGGTAGAATCAATCGTACATACATATTCTTCCACTGAAATATGAAATGAAGCAATCCAATTTTCAAGAAAACCTTTCTCCATATTCATATCAAATACAAATGTACCTTTGCTATGTAATACGGAGTAAACATTACGAAAAACATTTATTAATTCATCTAATTTTAAAATATGGTTTAAGCTATCGCCAGTAGAGATAACATAGTGAAATTGCTCATTTATATTGAAATAACGAGCATCATCGACGATAAAGGTTGCATCCGGCGCGTTTTGACGTGCGTATTCAATCATTTGAGCAGAACCATCTATACCAGTTACTACAAAAGTATTATCAATTAATTTCTTAGTAAGGTGACCAGTCCCGCAGCAAAGATCTAAAATATGAGAATGTGGTGGTGCATATTGTAAAACGATTTTTTCCAAAAGTAGATAGGAGTGTTCAGCATAATGCCCCCAATGTTTATTATAAATGGATGCGAAAATATCATAATCAGAATAAATTAGTTTTTTACACATATGTATTCACCTCAAGATTCATTACATTATAATAGTCATGCTTCGTTTTCATTTCAAAACCACATTGTGTATATAGTTTTAAAGCATTGTTATTTTTCGTTTCGACGTCTAATTCAATTGTTGAAACTCCTTTTGTAATAAGGGTATGTACCATATAACTAAGAATATCTTTACCATATCCTTTACCTTGATAAGAAGGATGAACGGCGAATCCTGATAGTGTAGTAGATTGTTCTTGCTCAGAAACCGTAATCGTTCCTATCACTTTTTCGTCGATAAGGGCACTGTAAACTTGATGGGAAGGTAAATTCATCATTTTTTGTAACCATATAGCGGTATTTTCTGCTGAATCTCCAAAAGCTTTACTGGAAATTTCAATAAGATCAAGAAGTGATTCTGAAGAGGCAAGAGTAAGCTGTATAGTATGCTTTGGTGTTTTTTGTACTTCTTTTGTTTTGAACTCCATACTATATTCACTATATAAATAAGGTAACTTCATATGTTTTGCAAATTCTTTCCCGGAAATAGAATCTCCATTCGTAATAAGAAGAGCTTCATCTGCCTCTCTTATTCGTATTTCTTTTATTGCAGCTTGTAAAAGAGTAGTGCCTATATGTTGTTTCCTATAGTTCGGATGAACAAACCCTATTAACTCCAGTTTTGTCGGTCTTTCAAAGTCATACATACTTAATGAACCGATTAATTGAGTATCGTCATAAAGTAGAAAATCATTTATCTCTTCATTAGTACGAGCAGTTAAAAAGTTTATATGTAAATGTGACGAATAATCAATTTGATCGTATTCCCCGCAAATATGAGCTAAATCTTTCATTTGCTGAATTGCATTTGCTGTTAAAGATTTCTTTTGTTCAATATTCATTTCATAATCCCTCTCATTCGTATTTAAAAATAGACTGGATGACTTAGCCACTTTTCTAACTCCACGCTGCCCTGAACAGATAATAATCGGTACAAATATCGATAGGGATGTCTACATTCTTCAAGACGGGGAATGGGCATAATGGTTTCGTAACCTTGTTTAAAAGCATGAGCCTCTTTTTCAGTAAATATATATTCTAAGCCGATAAAATCAAACTCCCGGGGAGCAACTGCGTAGGCTTCTGTATCTACTAATCCCGTAATAGTTGTACCATCTGATAAAAACTGAGTAGGGTCCATATCAATTAAAACGAGCGTTGATTCCTTTGGTGCTGGTAAGGAAGAAAGTTGTGATTCAAAAGTAGGAAATGCATTTTGTATGCTTTCATTATCGGAATAAAACATATTCACAATCTCTTTACTCACATTCAAAATGTGTGATTGGAATTCATCTAGTGTAACTTGAAATGAGCCTGGTACATTTCCTATGTAATCGGTTTTAAATTTATGTATTTCTGCAAGCCCTTTTCCTAGATTGAATAAAATAGAATCTGGTTGCCCGATAAAAGATTGAACTGTGTTACCTACTAACTTTTCGGCTACAACGAACTCACGACCATTTAAAATATGTTTTTCTAATATTGCGGGGATAGGAAGATTAGTATGTGCTAGCAACAATGTATGTACAGCTTCTAAATGATGTACGTTCCTTGGGTCAATTCCAAATAGGTTTTTACATCCCCACCAAAAATCATTGTTTGGCTCTTCCGTTATTTTTGAGGAACGAACAATAACTTCTTCAGCTGCTGTTTTAACAAGAAACACATCGCTTGCATGGTCTTCATAACCTGGGTGTAAAGTTTGGACAGATAAAATAGGTGAAGTGAATAGTTGTTGTAGCATAAAAACGCTCCTTTTTCTGTAAATTCTATAAATTCATTATATAACAGAATATGTTCCAAGTGGATAATGATAGGGACAACATAGAACTTAAATAAATTTATAGTGAGAAATCAGTGTGGAAATTATATTTTTCTACTTTTGTATGAATTATCAAAATAATATTTCTGATGATAAATCTGTAAAAACACCCGAATGTAAATCTCTTATTTTCAGTAAATGAAGAGTTAAGCGCTCTTTTATAAGAATTATAATGTTGGTTATGAAAAATATTTCTCAATAATAAAATGAAGAGAAAAATGTGAAGAAATAGAATAGATTCCTTTATAATAGTTTTAAATTAATTAATATAATTAATTATTAATAATATTAGATAGGAGAGAATATGATGGCAAATGTACTCGTAATAAATTTCCCTGGAGAAGGTCATATAAATCCGACTTTAGCTATTGTAAGTGAGTTAATTCGGCGAGGGGAGACAGTTGTTTCGTATTGTATTGAAGATTATAGAAAGAAGATTGAAGCAACAGGTGCAGAATTCCGAGTGTTTGAGAATTTCCTCTCTCAAATTAATATTATGGAACGAGTAAATGAAGGTGGGAGTCCTTTGACGATGCTATCTCATATGATTGAGGCATCAGAGCGTATTGTGACTCAAATTGTAGAAGAAACAAAAGGAGAAAAGTACGATTACTTGATATACGATAATCATTTTCCCGTAGGAAGTATTATAGCCAATGTTTTAAAATTACCTAGCGTTTCTTCTTGTACAACATTTGCTTTTAATCAGTACATTACTTTTAATGATGAACAAGAATCAAGACAAGTAGATGAAACGAATCCATTATATCAATCTTGTTTAGCGGGAATGGAAAAATGGAATAGGCAGTATGGAATGAAATGTAATAGTATGTATGATATTATGAATCATCCTGGTGATATTACTATCGTATATACTTCAAAAGAATACCAGCCGCGTTCAGATGTATTCGATGAATCGTATAAGTTTGTCGGCCCATCAATTGCTACTCGAAAAGAAGTAGACAGCTTTTCTATGGAAGATTTAAAAGATGAAAAATTGATTTTCATTTCTATGGGAACAGTTTTTAATGAACAACCTGAACTATATGAAAAATGTTTTGAAGCGTTTAAAGATGTAGAAGCGACAGTCGTATTAGTAGTTGGTAAGAGGATAAATATAAATCAATTTGAAAACATTCCGAATAACTTTAAGTTGTATAATTACGTACCGCAATTAGAAATATTACAGCATGCTGATGTATTCGTGACACATGGTGGTATGAATAGTTCGAGTGAAGCACTATATTACGGTGTCCCGTTAGTTGTAATTCCTGTAACAGGAGATCAGCCTTTAGTTGCGCAACGAGTGACTGAAGTAGGGGCTGGAATAAGGATTAATCGTAAAGAATTAAGTTCTGAATTGTTACGTGAGACTGTAGAGAAAGTAATGGATGATGTAACGTTTAAAGAAAATAGTCGTAAAGTTGGAGAGTCACTTCGAAATGCTGGTGGGTATAATAGGGCAGTTGATGAAATATTAAAAATGAAAATGAATTCATACTCAAAACTTAAATAAATGTTTGGAGCACACTTACTGTAATATGTAAGTGTGTTTCTATAAATAAATTACATAAAAAATCACTGTAAAGGTGAAACTTTTGTGTATATAAACTCATATCTTTGAATCAGTAGTAAAATTACGTTAAAATAATACTAAGAAAATACATAAGTTTTGGGGGTAATGAATGAAAAGAGTATTTGAATACGTATTATTAACAATTGGATCGATTATTGTAGCGGGTTCATTAGAGCTTATTTTAGCACCTAATGGATTAGTAGATGGCGGGGTAACGGCCATTGCTATTATGGCAAATAAAGTTGCTGGATTACCGCTTTACGGAGTGTTTTTAGGACTTAATATTCCTATCCTGCTATTTACCGCAAAAGTAATGGGGAAGAAGTTCTTCATCCGTACATCTTATGCAAATGTAGTTACAACACTCGGATTAATCTATTTAAAACCATTTCCAGCGATTACGACTTCTGAACTATTAATTGTACTTTATGGTGGCGTACTGTTTGGAATAGGCGTTGGGATTGTTGTTAAAATGGGTGGAGCAATAGATGGATCAGAAATGTTAGCGGTTTGGATGAACAAACACTTTAAAGTACCGATTAGTACATTTTTACTTGCTGTAAATGCAGTTATTTTCACATTTGTAGCGATTTTATTTTCAATCGAACAAGCGATGTTCTCATTAGCAATTTTCTATATTGTTACGAAGATGATTGATTTCATATTAGATGGTATTAATCAAGGAAAGAGCGTCATGATTATTTCTGGTAAAAATAAAGAAATAGGCGATCTGCTTATGAAAGAATTGCAATTATCCGTTACGTATCTACATGGAGAAGGTGGTTTTTTAGGAGAACATAAGAGAATCATTTATTGTATTACAAACCGTTTCATTTATCCAAAAATGAAAGATCTCGTTCTCTCTGTAGATCCAACTGCTATCATTGAAGCTTCCTATTCAACAGAAACAACTGGTGTCAAACGTCCGGGAAGGGCAGCGAGATCAGAAAAATAGTGAATGAAAATAGCTCCACGTAAGTATAACTTGCGTGGAGCTATTCTTATTTAGGGAACCAGGCCTTTTTCAGTAATTGAACTACAGTTTCGATACAATTCTCTGGAATACTGCCAAAACCGAGCAATACATACGACTCATCCATTACATTATGAACAGAATCGTATGTGGAGAGAGGGTATAACTTAATACGTTCTTTTGCGGCTGCATGAATAAGTTCTTGTTCATTCATTCCGTTATGAACGTGAAGTACAATATGAAGTCCGGATTGTTCACCGAGTATATGAACGTTATTTCCCATCTCGTTTGTAATAGATTTAATTAAAGAAATATGTTTTCTTTTATATAACGTCCGACTGCGGTTAATATGACGTTCCCAATCACCATTTTGAATAAAGGTGGCAAAGGTAAGTTGTTGCAGCGTAGAAACTGTTTGTTTAAACATACCACCAAGCTCTTCATAGGCTCTTAACAGATGAGGTGGTAAAACAATATATCCCATTCGTAAAGAAGGTAAAAAAGATTTCGAGAAAGTTCCCATATAAATAACGCGTTCATTTGCATCTAGTCCTTGTAAAGAAGGAATAGGTTTTCCTATATAACGGAATTCCCCGTCGTAATCATCTTCAATAATATAGCCCTTACAATCATTCGCCCATTTTAATAACTCGAGTCTTCTAGATAACGGCATAATGATTCCAAGTGGAAATTGGTGAGATGGAGTGACATACGCTACATTGCAACCCGATTCACGTAAAGCGGAAATATGAATCCCTTTATTATCTAAAGGGATGGGGTGAACGGTAAGACCAGAACTTTGAATCATAGCAGGAATACGGTGAAATCCAGGGTTTTCGATTCCGAATTCCTTTTTTGAACCAAGTAGTTGAAGTAGTAGCCAAAGAAGAGGCTGCGTACCTGCTCCAATAATAATTTGATCAGGTGAAGAATGTACCCCGCGAGCATGATATAAATACTTTGAAATATGTTCTCGTAGAACGAGCTCACCTTGTGGATCTTCCTTAGCAAATAATTCATTTTCATACTGAAATAAAGTTTCGTGTATTGCTCTTTTCCAGTTTGTTATTGGAAAAGCTTTTTGATCAATAAGTCCTTGACTACAATCATAATCATATTGTTCGTCTTTTTTATTGTTAGCACTGTTTGACGCAATTTGCTGTTTCTTTTGAATGACATCAATATCAACTTCTGCAACAAAAATCCCACGTTTCGGTTTGCTTTCTACATACCCTTCAGCTAGTAATTGTTGATAAGCGGATTCCACTGTAATACGGCTCACATTAAGTTGCATAGCTAAATTTCTGTGAGAAGGAAGGCGTGTACCGGCACATAGTGACCCATGAGAGATTTCTCGTTTCATATATTCATAAATTTGTAAGTAAAGGGGTGTTTTACTTTGTAATACTAATGGGATAGTCAGATCCATTCGTGGACGCTCCTTTTCATACTGGCCTTATAAAAAAGAATAAAACTGTCACTTAAGCTAAGGGCAGTGGCTTTCTATAATGATGATATAACATTTAGAAAATTTTATAAATAGTAAGGGGAGAATCAAAATGAATATTAGAGAAGTAGTAACAGAAGCGGATTTACATGATGTATTTCCCGTATTACAGCAGTTACGAACGAAACTTTCAAGAGAAGAAGCAAGTTCTTTGTTTCAAAAAATGAAAGAAGAGAATTATAAACTATTTTCGCTACGTAATGAAGAGGATGAAGCAGTTAGTCTAGCTGGTGTAGCGATTTGTACGAATTTTTATAATGAGAAACATGTTTTCGTGTATGACCTTGTAACTGCGGAAGCACACAGATCAAAAGGATATGGTAAAGTTCTACTGTCATATGTAGAAAAATGGGGGAAAGAAAAAGGGTGCAGCTCTATCGTTCTTACATCTGCATTTCAAAGAATGGATGCACATCGTTTTTATGAAAGAGAGGGCTATGATAAGGTAAGCTATTCTTTTTATAAAGGGCTATAATATTAAGTAGGTTCCGTGTTTGAAAATATATGGAACCTATTTTCTTTTCTGGATTTGAGCTAGTAACAGGTCCAGTAATATAATTTGTTGAATATTAGAAAATAACAAGGGGATATTGAATTTAGAGAATGTTAGGAGCGTTTATACTTGGAAAAAATAAAGAAATTATCTATACCAAATGATGGAAGAGTCATCATTATTTCTGATATTCATGGAGAATTAAATCTTTTTAAGGAACTACTACATAAAGTTAATTTTAAAGATGAGGATTATTAATGGTGATCTTTGTGAGAAAGGAAGAAATAGCATTGGCGTCGTAAACTATGTGATGGATCTATTAGTTAGCATGCCAAACGTTTATGTAATTGAAGGGAATTGTGAAGTTGTAGTTGAAGCACTTGTAAATGAAAATCCCGCGCTAATAAATTATTTATGTACGCGAAAGAATACAATTTTTAATGAATGGCTAGCGGAATTGAGTGTTACCGTTAATGAAGAAAGTGATATTTGTGAAGTGAAAAACATATTGATGGGTCATTTTTCAAAAGAAATAAAGTGGCTAACAGAATTACCAACAGCGATTGAAACAGAAGATTATATTTTTGTACATGCTGGCCTTGATGATAAAGAAGATTGGAAAGAAACAGAGCGCAAAAATGCGATAGCAATGCCAGAGTTTTTCAATAAATCACATAGAGCAAATAAGTATGTAGTTGTCGGTCATTGGCCTGTTGTAAATTATTCAGACAAGGCACCGTCTAACAATCCAGTTATTGATGAGGAGAAAAAGATTATTGCAATTGACGGTGGAAATGCGATTAAAGAAGCAGGACAATTAAACGCATTTATCATTCAAAGGACAAGAGCAGGTGATACGTTTTCTTATACATATGTAGACTATTTTCCAGAGTTTGAAGTGATAGCGGATTTTAATGCGAACACATCAATGCAGGGCGGGGTGAAATATCCGTATTATTACATAGAGCCTATGGAGAAGATGAAAGATTATACGATATGTAAGCAAAAAGAAACGAATAAATTACTCTCTGTGAAAAATGAATATATTAGACAACTTGATTCAGGTGAATACACAGTGAAAACCGATATTTCTTGTGCACAAATAAGTGTAAGAAAAGGGGACATTGTGTCTCTCGTTGATAATAGCTGCTCAGGATATAATTTAATTAAAAGAGATGGAGTAGAAGGCTGGATAGAGAAAGGTATTTTAGTTGATATAGAAAAGATGAAATAGGAGGTATGGAGCCTCCTGTTTTTTTATTATCTTTTTAAATGAGTAGATTGCTTACTGTCTTTCATAAGTAAGTAAATCGTACTCGGTAAAATGACAATCGTCATCCCTAAAATAATTGTGAGTATAGCATAACCTCTATACGGAGCAGGAATGATAAATGGAAGACCCGCTAGAAAAATACCCGCTATCATCATTGAAATACTACAAATATTTGAAGCTCTTTTTTCAAGGTGCTTATCATTCCATTCCAATGAAACTGTTGATTTATTCATATCAATTTTGGAACTGAAATAGCCTATTAATATAAATAAAAGCCCTAATGCTAAAAATATTAAATGATCAAGAGGGAGTGTGAAGCCAAGAGCAATGAGAGCGATGACAATATCGACAAAAAATAAAAATAGTAAAATTGTGTTGCCGATCCAAAGGAGAGATTTCTGGTTACTCGCTGCTTTAGATAAAGCTAAAAATAAAAAGAATAAGAAGGAACATATAATTATATTTACGATAACAAAAGTGCTTTTATCCATTGTTGATGTAGGCGTTCCATTGAAGTCCCATTTCGTAACAATACTTGAAGGTAAGATGAAATAGAGAATAATATTTGTCGTAATAATAGTGAGAAATAAGGCAATACTACATCGATTATTCATTGAATCACCAGCTTTCTACATGAATAATTGGTATCTTATAACAAAATTATACAATATAATAATTGATATTTGTTTTGATTTTTCTGAAAAAACATTATAATTATATATGAAATAAAGAGGGGTGTAGGAGGAAATTATGCAAAACGTAATAGTAAAAAGGGATAAAGTTACAATTCGTACAATTGAAGAATCAGATATAAAAACATTATGGAGTCTCGTATTTAAAGAAGAAAATCCAGAATGGAAAAAATGGGATGCACCGTATTTTCCGTTTTCAATGCAAGAATACCCGTCTTATAAAGAAAAGATGCAAACTCGTTTAAAAGAAGAACCTCTATCTAAATTAATTATAGAAAATAACGGCCAAATTATAGGGACAATCGGGTTTTATTGGGAGCATAAACTGACGCGTTGGTTGGAGATGGGGCTTGTTATTTATAATCCAAATTACTGGAATGGTGGCTACGGTACAGAAGCGTTAACGTTATATCGAGATTTAATATTTGAAAAGATGGAAATTGGTAGGGTAGGAATCATGACTTGGTCTGGTAATAAACGAATGATGAAAGTAGCGGAGAAAATAGGAATGACATTAGAAGGTAGAATGCGCAAATGCCGTTATTATAACGGAACATACTATGATTCTATTAGAATGGGTATGATTCGTGAAGAATGGGAAGCGCTATATGTAACGAAGGGGTGAGGAAGTATGTACGCTATTATTGCTACATTTGATCGTGTGTTTACTAATAAAATTATAGAATTGCAAAATGAAATAACAAATATCATTGGCACGAATCAATTAGCAGGAGTAGAACCTCATATTACATTAGCTGATTACCATGAGTTAGACGTTCATTTATATAAGGAGAAATTAGAGGTGTTTGTAGCTGTTCAAGAGAATATGGCTGAGGTAACTTTTCCTTCTGTTGGAATTTTTCCTACTAACGGAACGGTCTTTTTAGCACCGACCATTACAGATGAATTGTTAAAACTTCATCATTCTTATCATGATAATTTTAAAATTTTTCATGATAATTTAAATTCATATTATGTGCCAGGAAAATGGGTTCCACATTGTACAATTGCAAATAAGTTACATGTAAATCAGTTTTTAATTGCAATGGAATATATTTATGAAAAATTTGATCATGCAACAGCTTCCATTGAGAAATTAAAATTAATTAAAGTAAATTATGAAAATGGTTCTGCCATTTCTTCTAGTATATTAGCAGAATATAATTTTAAGAGAATGGAGACAACGAGATGACATATGTAATTAGAGAAATGAAGCAAGAAGACATTCACGCTGTACAATCAGTAGCGAAAATAGCTTGGCATGATACATACGAAGACATTATTCCGAGAAAGATTCAAGACAGTTTCTTAGATGAGGCTTATTCTGATGAAAAAATGAAATATCGTCTTGAAAATACACATTTATTCGTTGCGGAAGAAGAGGGAGAAGTAATTGGCTTTGCGAATTTTTCACCCGTTAGATTGCAAAACGAAGCAGAATTAGGAGCGATTTATTTGTTACCAGATCAGCAAGGGAAAGGGGTAGGAAGTGCTTTATTACAAAAAGGGTTAACGGAATTAAAAGGAATTCGGAAACTATACATTCATGTAGAAGCAGCGAATGAAAAAGGAAAACGTTTTTATGAAGCGAAAGGTTTTGCTCAATTAGAGGAATTTGAAGAAGATTTTGAAGGACATATGATGCAGACAGTAAGGATGGTTTTATACGTATAGGGAGGACTAGTAATGAAAATTTTTGATTTTAGTGAAAAAGTGGGAAAGAAAATCTCAGCATTTTAATCTAATTTCATAATGTCAAAAATATTAAACCATAAAGGAAATGTACATATTGGTGCTATGCATTTACGAGAGAATGGAATAATTGGATATCATGAAGCAGTTGTATCACAGCTGCTTCTTATTGTGGACGGAGAAGGATATGTATGCGGAGCAGATAAAGAAAAAGTGAAGGTGGAAGCGGGACAAGCTGTGTTTTGGGAGAAGGACGAATCTCATGAAACGAGTACGGAACAGGGATTGATGGCAATTGTGATTGAGTCGGAGGAACTTGAACGAGCAATATTAATGCCTATTAAAGAGGAGAGTTGTGAAAAATGATAGAAAAGGCGAATCGGGAAGAAACGGACGAAATAATACAATATGCAGCTCAATCGCTTTTTGAAGGAACGAGGGGAAATTGTCAGTTAAGTACAGAGAAAGCAATTGAAATTACAAGGCCGATTGTAGAAAAGGGAGCATATTATTTAGTCGTTAAAGAAGAAAAGAAAGTAATGGGGTGGATATTAATAGGGGAAAATGCAGACTATTTTTCTCGTGAAAAACTTGGATTTATATATGAGCTATACGTTTTTCCAGAATATCGCGGGAAAGGACTGTCGAGAGAACTGATGGAAGCTGGTATTAAGGAGTTGAAGGAGACGTTTTCAGAAATTCGTTTGAATGTATTTGCTGGGAATTTTGCGAAAGAGATGTACGAAGAGTTTGGTTTTGTTGAAAGACAGGTAATTATGACTTTGAAGTGAGAACATTAAGTAGGAGAATAAATAAAAAAGGTTATTTAATGTGAAGTGCCCTTGAATTGTTAGAGACATCCATACAATTCAAGGGCATTTTTTTGTTTTTGATGAGATTATAAAAATATTTTTGAAATCAATATAAAATTTTATGTTTAGTTCACAAACTTTCGGAAAAACTAGGAAAGATATGACAAAGGAGGTTATGAACGGTGGATCATCCAATTCAAGGGTTAATGAAAGCGGCAATGGAAAATTTAAAAGAAATGGTCGATGTAAATACGATTGTTGGAGAGCCTGTTCAAACGGCTGACGGTGGTGTGGTGTTAACGGTTTCTAAAGTAGCGTTCGGGTTTGGAGCAGGAGGTTCTGATTTCCAAACGAATGATGGACAAAGAGCGAACGGTAACCCTGCATTTGGTGGCGGTAGCGCGGGTGGTGTTTCTATTACACCAGTAGCATTTCTTGTAGTGAATAAAGATGGAGTAAATATTCTGCATCTACAAAATGCGACACATTTAGCAGAAAAAATGATTGAATTAGCTCCACAAACAATTGATAAAATTCAATCGATGTTCCAAAAAGATGAAAAGAAAGAGGGAAATCATCACCCTCAAAACCCAGATGAAATCCTTTAAAAACGCCTGCTCACGAGCAGGTGTTTTTTCTTGTAATCACTATGTAATAAAACACATGAAATTGTAAATAGTTTTTGAATTTTTTTCTATGTTTCTAAAATTTTTCATGTTAAAATATGCTATAGAATTGAAACATATAAAACGAAGGTGGCTAGGTGCTTTGTCTGGAGGATCTGACCAAGTAAAGAATATGATATATATTAATGGTAATCGTCGGGGTCATTGTTTTATTACATCAGGAATTACGTTTAAAGAGTTTGCAAGTAACATCCCTTCACCGCTTCATCAAGTGTTGCTTTTGAAGCATAACTTTGAATGGACAGATTTTCATTATCATACTTTATTTGAATATGTTGAGGAAGAAAATATACATAAGCTAATTCAAGCAGAGATTGATGAATTTGATGAATTTTGTTGGGTAGATTTTGATGATGCAAGCGATTTAGATGAATTAGAGCCAAAAGAAATTGCAGAGCTTTTATATTTGGCTCACAAAAAAGAACCACTTGCAAGAACATTCTTTCCGCTATTGAAAAATAGATTTGTTTATTTTTCACATGATGATGGATGGTACAACAAAGTGTATTATCGTAGAATTGCTGACTTTGTAGGGATGTTAAGTAAAGTCATTCCTTATAAACTCGGTGCTTTCGGTAAGAAACGTTTTTCTTTGTTCCAAAAATCAAAAATTTTCCCAGCAATTTCGAAAGAAGTGATCATGGGGCTTCTTCCATTAATGGAGGATGGTCTTTATATTGATCTAGCAGGGAAAATTGAGTCAAGAAGAGGTCTTGAAATTCCGGTATATGTAGTTGGTTCGTATGAAAGCACGGATGAGGTACTAGATAATATTGATGAATTGAAAGCAGAAGCAACAGAGACAGGTTGGCTCATTTTTGATAAGAAAGAACAAGAATGGCAATGGGTTGTGGACTAAGAAAACTTGGCGCATGAAGTCAAGTTTTCTTGTCATTTGAAAGGAGTACAAATGAAGAAATATTATACAATTGTGGGTATTGTAAGTATTATTCTCGTAGCGATTTTACTTATTACTTGTCCGAAAGAATCGGATTTTAAAGTATATGTAGAGGATAAGTATGCATTGAAATGTGATGAGAGTAGTTTTGAATGCACACAAAATGTAGATGGTAAAAAAGAAAAATTACAATTTGAAAGTACAGATGCACGAAATGGTGTATTCTTTATGACTGCAAAGCAAACATTTAAAACAGAAGCTGGTGTTACGAAAGAATATAGCGGAGTAGGAATGTTTGGTACATTTCTTTTTGTTTCAGAGAAGACTTTCTAGTAATAGAAGGTCTTTTTTTTATGCTTATGTTCATATAGATGAAGTAAGACAAGCATAGGAGGGGTAGTGATGAAGAATACATGTATCGTTTGCGGTGGTGAGGAGTTTTTTTCCTCAACTTTGTATGCACGGACGAAACAAGATTGGGCATATGCACCAAATATGTATCGATTTGAAAAGGTGTTTATTGAGCATCGGGATGAAGAGAATTATCCAGTGTTTCAAGAAATTACAGCGAAACATTGTTGTGGATGCGGTCATATTATGTTGTACCACGAATGAACACACCAAGTATAACTTGGTGTGTTTTTTTTAAAACGCTGACAAAGCAAGCGGATAGAGTAAAGTAAATAAAACAGAAAAACTACCAAAACCAATTGCTGTATATCCAAGTGTTCTTGCGCCGAAATTGACAGCTAATAAGCCGACTAAAATCGCAAGAGAGCCGAGTGTAACCGGATAAAATGCAATTGAGAAAAGCGAAAGAAATAAAGCGACATAGCCTACCATTGCACCGGTATTTGTACCTTCTATTTCATTTGCAATTTCTTTACGCTTATGTCTAATTGGTATGCCAGCTGGTGATATTTCAGCTGCATACTCTTCGTTTTTTTCACCACTTTTAAAATGATGATTTCTCTTTCTTCGCATGTACATCCCTCTCTTTCAATTGGGTGTACCTATAGTATCTTACATAAAGAGAAGAACATGAGTATGAGTTAAACCCAAGTAAAGCAAAAATTGGAGAATAAAGATTCCATTATTAGCTTGTACATCTCCTAGTGAAGATAAACAGGAATTTTGGAAAATGATGTAGAATGAAATGAGTGATAAAACGTGAAGGCAGGGGAATGTATGACGAAATTTAATTGGCATGAATCAGCAGAGAAAAAATGGGATAGTAGTGCAGAATTTTGGACTCAAAATAGTCAAGAGATGTGGGACAGCGGGAGTAGGAGTACAATTATTCCATTTTTTGAAAAATACGTGAAAAAAGAAGCTCAAGTGCTCGATGTTGGTTGTGGTGATGGATACGGTACATATAAATTAAGTCGCGCGGGCTATAAAGCAGTTGGAGTAGATTTATCAGAAGTGATGATTCAAAAAGGGAAGGAGCGTGGAGAAGGACCGAATTTATCTTTTATAAAAGGGGATCTTTCTTACTTACCATTTGAAAATGAGCAATTTGAATCAATTATGGCAATTAATTCTTTAGAATGGACCGAGGAGCCATTACGGGCATTAAATGAGATAAAGCGCGTTTTAAAAAGAGATGGGTATGCATGTATTGCAATTTTAGGACCGACAGCAAAGCCTCGAGAGAACAGTTATCCTCGTTTATATGGCAAAGACGTTGTTTGTAATACGATGATGCCTTGGGAGTTTGAACAGTTAGCGAAAGAACAAGGTTTTGAAGTTGTAGATGGCATCGGTGTATATAAGCGCGGAGTAAATGAGAAGATGCTAGGTCAACTACCTATCGAGTTACAACAATCGTTAACATTCTTATGGGTATTTATGTTAAAAAACGTATAAAGAAATGAAAGAATTTTTAGGAGGTAAATAAGTGCAGAAAATACAAAAAACTGATACAATATCATCAGAACCAATTAAAGGGGGACTAGGGTATATGACAACTACTACAACAGTTAAATCCGACATTGAAATCGCACAAGAAGCGAGTATGAAGAAGATTCAAGAAATTGCAGCTGAATTAAATATTTTAGAAGATGAATTAGAGCCATACGGACATTATAAAGGTAAGTTATCTCTTGACATTTTTAAGCGCTTACAGGATGAGAAAGACGGTAAAGTTGTTTTAGTAACAGCGATTAACCCAACTCCAGCTGGAGAAGGTAAATCAACAGTAACAGTTGGTTTAGGTCAAGCTTTTAATAAAATTGGTAAGAAAACAGTAATTGCACTTCGCGAACCATCTCTTGGACCAACGATGGGACTAAAAGGCGGAGCAGCAGGTGGTGGTTTTTCACAGGTTGTACCTATGGAAGACATTAACCTTCACTTTACTGGAGATATTCATGCGATCACAACTGCTAATAACGCGTTAGCGGCGTTTATTGATAATCATATCCAACAAGGAAACACACTTGGGATTGATACGCGTAAAATCGTTTGGAAACGCTGTGTTGACTTAAATGATCGTGCCCTACGTAACGTAGTAATTGGTCTTGGTGGACCAGTTCAAGGTGTACCACGTGAAGACGGTTTCGATATTACAGTGGCATCTGAAATTATGGCCGTATTCTGCCTTGCAACAGATATTCAAGATTTAAAAGCGCGTCTATCTCGCATCGTAGTTGCTTATAACTTTGCAAATCAACCTGTAACGGTTAAAGATTTAGGTGTAGAAGGTGCGTTAACATTATTATTAAAAGACGCATTAAAACCAAACTTAGTGCAAACGTTAGAAAATACACCAGCTATCATTCACGGTGGACCATTTGCGAATATCGCTCACGGTTGTAACAGTGTTATCGCTACAACAATGGCCGCAAAATTAGGTGATTATGTTATTACAGAAGCTGGATTTGGTGCTGATTTAGGTGCAGAGAAGTTTTTAGATATTAAAGCTCGTGCAGCTGGCATTAAACCAGAAGCAGTTGTTATTGTTGCGACGATCCGTGCGCTTAAAATGCATGGCGGCGTAGCAAAAGATCAATTAAAAGAAGAAAATGTAGACGCATTAGCAAAAGGTATGGAAAACTTACAGAAGCATGTTGAAACAATTCAAAGCTTCGGTGTACCTTTCGTAATTGCAATTAATAAATTTATTACAGATACAGATGCAGAAGTTGCATACTTACAAGAGTGGTGCAATGAGCGTGGTTATGCAGTATCCTTAACGGAAGTTTGGGAGAAAGGTGGCCAAGGCGGAGTTGACCTTGCTGAAAAAGTATTAAAAGAAATCGAAAAAGGTGAGAACAACTACGCACCACTTTATGAATTAGAATTACCATTAGAAGAAAAAATTCGTACAATTGCTCAAAAGGTGTACGGTGCAAAAGATATTGAGTTTGCTCCGAAAGCACGTAAGCAATTAGCTCAATATGAAGGAGAAGGATGGAGTAACCTACCAATTTGTATGGCTAAAACACAATACTCTCTTTCTGACGATGCAACAAAATTAGGTCGTCCATCTGACTTTATCGTTACAATTCGTGAGCTAAAACCATCTATTGGTGCAGGGTTTATCGTTGCGTTAACAGGAACAATGTTAACAATGCCAGGCCTTCCAAAACAGCCAGCAGCACTACAAATGGATGTAAATGAAGATGGAAAAGCAGTAGGTTTATTCTAAAAGGTTGTAATTCATCTCGTTTATCTGTAAACTATATATACATCAAGTGGCGCCTTTCCATCGAAAGGCGCCTGTTTTTTGGAGGAAATTATGTTTGATCCAACTGCTTTTGATAATTTAAAAGTAATCGTAGAAGGTGCTGTTTATGATTTTGATTTACATGGAGATATTCTTGTAACAGATCGAAAAGATATGATGGACCTTGCCTCATTAAGTCGTATATACCATATTTCATTTCAATTAACAGAACCGTTCGAACCGGTAGTAAAAGCAACATTTTCACTATCTGTAGATGCAAAGAACTTGTCTGGTGAAATATTGGAAGTACCACAATTTACACCAGGTTGTGAAATGAAGTTAGCATTTTCATTCCCGATAGAAAAGCCAGAGGTAGTGTGTGAAGAAATTGAAACTTTCATGCATTCTATATGGGGAAAAGAAAGAATGATTACGCAGAAAATTTCATACGAATATAATAAGCAAGCGATTTCATATCATAATAAGGTAGAGGTTCTATTTCAAAAAGCGATTACAGAAGACCATGTTGATGATTTAATAGCTGTTATTTCACACATGATAGAAACGGTGCGAACAATACAACATTTTCTTCAAAAATAGAGATAAAGGAGAAAAACAAATGATAAAAGATATGCAACCATTTTTACAACAAGCTTGGGAGAAGGCTGGTTTTAAAGAATTAACTGAAATTCAAAAACAAGCGATTCCAACTATTTTAGAAGGACAAGACGTTATAGCTGAATCTCCAACTGGAACAGGAAAAACATTAGCGTACTTATTACCCCTTTTACATAAAATCAATCCTGAAGTAAAACAACCACAAGTTGTTGTTTTAGCGCCAACACGTGAGCTTGTCATGCAAATTCACGAAGAGGTTCAAAAGTTTACAGCAGGGACTGAAATTTCAGGGGCATCTTTAATTGGTGGTGCAGATATTAAGCGCCAAGTTGAAAAATTAAAGAAACACCCGAGAGTAATTGTCGGTTCACCAGGACGTATTTTAGAATTAATTCGAATGAAAAAGCTAAAGATGCATGAAGTAAAAACGATTGTATTTGATGAGTTTGATCAAATTGTAAAACAAAAGATGATGGGCGCAGTACAAGATGTAATTAAATCTACAATGCGAGATCGTCAATTAGTATTCTTCTCGGCGACAATTACAAAAGCGGCAGAAGATGCTGCACGTGATTTAGCAGTTGAACCACAATTAGTACGTATAACACGTGCAGAGTCAAAAAGCCTAGTTGAGCATACGTATATCATTTGTGAGCGACGCGAAAAAAATGATTACGTAAGAAGAATTATGCATATGGGCGATGTAAAAGCTGTTGCTTTCTTAAATGACCCATTCCGTTTAGATGAAATTACTCAGAAATTGCAATTCCGTAAAATGAAAGCAGCAGCTCTTCATTCAGAGGCAAGTAAGCAAGAGCGTGAAGCAACGATGCGTGCTTTCCGCAGCGGGAAATTAGAAATTCTACTTGCTACTGATATTGCAGCACGTGGAATAGATATCGATGATTTAACACATGTAATCCACTTGGAGTTACCAGACACAGTAGACCAATATATTCACCGCTCAGGACGTACAGGACGTATGGGGAAAGAAGGAACTGTCGTTTCTCTTGTAACACAACAAGAAGAGCGTAAATTACTTCAATTTGCAAAAAAATTAGGTATCGTGTTTACGAAGCAAGAAATGTTCAACGGATCATTTGTAGAAACGAAACCGAAAGCACCAAAGAAAAAGAAACCGGCATTTACTGGGAAGAAAAAACCTAGATAAATAATTTGGGAGACGTAACTATTTGTAGTTACGTCTTTTTTGTTTGTAATTCAATAACAAAGGGAATTTAAATGTACCTATATTATAAGAAATATCGATAAAGGTAAATTATTTCTCATTTAGTTTTGTACAAGGAAGTAATATAAAGAGAGTCGAATATTAAACTGATGCGAAATAATAAAAAGAAGGTACATATATGGATAGGAAATTAGGAATGTTTTTAAATACGAAACATATTGAAGTAAATGAAGGAATAAATAAGGCGAGAGAATGGAATGTAGAATGTATTCAATTATATGCTATGAATAAGAACTTCAACTTAGCTAATATTCCAAGGGTAGAATGGAATACTTTAAAGAAAAGCTTATCTTTTAATGGAATAAAGGTTCCATCATTAGCAATTAGCTTTGGAGAAAATGGAATTGTGGGAACGGAAGTTGACAGTGAAATAGATCAGTTTAAATACATTACTGACAGAGGTTTGGAGCTAGGAGCAAAGATAATAACAGCTCATATCGGGGGAATTCCAGATGATGAAAAAAGTGAGTATTATAATAAAATGGAACGAGTTTGTTATGAGATAGGGGAATTAGCACTCAAATTTGGAGGGATTTTCGCAATTGAGACTGGTTCTGAAAAAGCGATAGTGTTAAAAAGATTTTTAGAAAATATAAATTCAAAAGGACTAGCGGTTAACTTTGACCCAGCAAATTTAATAAGTAATGTAAATGAAAATCCGATAGAAGGTTTATTACTATTAAAAGATTATATAGTACAAACTCATATTAAAGATTGTAAAGAAGTAAAAAGTGATAGTTCGAGTAAGTATATAGAAGTAGCAGCAGGAAATGGTGAAGTGGATTTCGATATATTCTTCAAGGTATTAGATGAAATTAGATTCGACGGATATAACATGATTGAAAGAAATGATTACTTTGACGAATTGGATGGGATGAGTCAGTCGATAAATTTTGCAAAGAAGTACATATAAATTCAAAAGGAATAACGGTAGCACTTGTAGAAACCTACATAGAATATAAAAACCATTAGGGGGAAATGAAATGATCCATAAAGTTGGACAAATTATGTTGTATGTAAATAATCAAGATGAGGCAGTAAATTTTTGGACGGAAAAGGTAGGGTTTCATGTAGTTGCAGAGGAAGATAACAAGCAAGGAATGAGATGGATTGAAATCGCTCCGACTAACGGTGCAGAAACGAGTATCATACTACATAACAAAGAAGTTATTTCTAAGATGAGCCCAGAATTAAATCTTGGTACACCATCTTTAATGTTCTTCTCAGAAAATCTTGATCAATTATATACAGATTTAAAAAATAAAAATGTTACTGTTGGTGAAATGGTAACTATGCCTTCTGGTAAAGTATTTAACTTTGCTGATAGTGAAGGCAATTATTTTGCGGTTATGGAAAAGAACAAATAATAATATTGCTATGTGAAAATCCCCCTCAAATATATTGAGGGGGATTACATGTTTGAAGTGGATTTTTCATTAGAGAGTTGATTAATATAAAATACGCCTTTTTCAATAGCTGTCTCAATATAACCAATGATTTGATTAAACGTAAATACTTGTAAGTCTTCATGCAAATGTTGCTCCGGATACAACATATCTTCAAAAAGATACTTCCGAAAAGCTAATATGTTTTCTTTAGAAACTTCTTCAATATCCACAATGTGAGCCTCTTGGTTGAGAAGAGAGAAGAGCTGCTGTTCTGTATCGTAATGATGAAGCAACTTTGCATTTAACAATTTAAAATCGTTATAGTACATAGGAGCGATCGTTTCGTCATTTTCTATTCTATTTTTTAGCCATGGTAGAAAAAAGCCACTTAGCCAATTGTCATCGGCAATGAGATGGGTGTAATAGCCAAGAAGAAAAGGGGAATCCATATGAGCTTTATATTTTTGAAAAAAAGAATTGAAATCTATCCTTCTCGTATAGTTTTTCGTTGTGCCAGCGTAAAAGTGTGAAGTTCCTTTTTCTTCTGCTGAATGAACCGCATCAGGGGCCACACCTCCAAGTATGAAAGAAGTTTTATCTTGAATAGATAATTTCTCGGCAATCCTGTTAGCGATAATAGCATGCATAATTCGTGATCCCATGAATGACACCTCGGTTTCAAGTATTCATTTCAGGAAGAGGACTGAACAGTTAGTATTACTTTCCCTGTACTTTTTCTACTTTCGACCCATTCATGTGCTTTCCCTGCATCTTGAAGTGGAAAAGATTTCGTGGCTTTAATTTGTAAACTTCCGTCACGCAAATAGCGGAAAACTTCATTTGCAGTTTCTTGGAGGAGTTCAGGACGTTTTTTTCGTGTAGTGCCGAAGCTAAAACCGAGTATAGAGCGGCAACTTGCGTGTAAATCTTTCGTTTGAAAGTTACCAATTTCACCGCTTGCATTAC
This sequence comes from Bacillus sp. IBL03825, assembly GCF_024712505.1. NCBI lineage: Bacteria > Bacillati > Bacillota > Bacilli > Caryophanales > Bacillaceae > Bacillus > Bacillus sp. IBL03825. Next base: position 2,064,895 of record NZ_JAMXKE010000001.1, read on the forward strand.
TGAAATGAACGAGGCGACCGTAATAAGCAAGACATTTTAAACTTCTTTCCGAAACCGTTCCAGAAATAGAATCTAAAATTACATCGACCCCTTCGCCATTTGTCAGCGCATTGATTTTCTCTACAAAACCCTCATCTTGATGACAAATAACATAATCAGCTCCAGCATCTAAAACGATTTTACCTTTCGCTTCATTTCCAACAGTACCGATAATTGTTCCAGCCCCTAATAGTTTAGCAAGTTGAATTGCTGTCGTACCAATTCCACCAGCCGCTGCATGAATGAGTACAGACTCGCCTTGTTGAAGCCTTGCAACATTTGCGAGTAAATTATAGCCTGTAAAAGATACAATCGGACAAGCAGCTGCAGTTTGAAAATCGACTTTATCAGGTAAAACGAAAGTAAGGTTTTCGTTTGCGACAACGTATTCTGCGTAAGATCCATTTTGAGGAAAAGCAATGACATGTTGTCAAGGATAAATATTTTTCACATGAGAACCGACACGTTCTACAATACCAGCGGCATCTATCCCTGGTATAAAAGGTAGTGCTTTATTTCCTTTTTTACCAAAACGGGATTTAATATCGGCGAAATTTACACTAGTAGCAACAACGCGAATCAAAACTTGATCTTCTGAAATAGCTGGCATATCTACATCTGTATATTTCATCACTTCAGGACCACCGAACGACGTTACAATGATAGCTTTCATCATATATATCCTCCTTAATTTGACTATATAAATCATTTTAAATCGTCATTAGAAATTGGAAAATTATATAATAGTTATGCAAAGCTATAAGTGAAGCTTATGAATTCATTCAATCATTATATTAATTTATATAAAAAACTTTTGAAAAAATCGAACGAAATCTCAATTGCTTGCCAATATATAGTGTAAGACAAAGGAGGGAAGGTAAATGAAGGATGAAACATTGTATACAAATTTAATCCAATTAACTTTATCAGGCAATAAAGAAGCGTATGGCGAATTGTATGATAAAACGATTCAAGAAGTATATAAAACAGCACATTTTTTAATAGGTGATAAAACGGATGTAGATGATGTCGTTCAAGAAATGTACATACAGCTATATGAATCGCTTCGTAAATATGATAATGAGAAGCCATTTCGTCCTTGGCTAATCGGACTTGCGATTAAACAAATTCATTCTTACAGAAGAAAGAGGTGGATGCGACTACGTATTGTGAAAAAAGCAGAAGAGCAAAGAAAACCAGTACAAATTGATTTTTCTAACGATATTGTAAGTAAAATATCAAACCAAAAACTAATCGAACTTATACATAAATTACCGTATAAATTGAAGCAAGTTATTATCTTAAGATACTTACACGATTATTCACAAGAAGAAGTAGCACACATATTACATATTCCAATCGGTACAGTGAAGTCTAGAATTCATGCGGCATTAAAGAAACTACGTCAAAAAGAGCAAGTAGAAGAAATCTTTTTAGGAGAGGTAGGGAATGTGAAATGAGTTTAGAATGTAGAGTTAGAGAATCTATACAAGAAGAAGCGAAGGGGATTATCGCCCCACCGGATTTAAAAGAGAAAGTAATTGTTCAGATTAAAATGAATCGCGGGGGGAATAAAAGGAAGAAGCGCCTTATCGCAGGAGTGCTTGCGGCAGCATTTTTACTCCCAACGACTGGTTTTGCGTATCAATCTATTATGGCGGATGGTATATACGGATCGTTTGAGAATTTAAAAAAACATGCTGGAGCAATGACGTTAGAAGCATATATGCGTTTTAATGCAAAATTGTCAGAAGCGAAAGATGAAATGGGTGCGAAGGAATATGAAGAATTTACAAAAGAACTAAAAAAATTAACAAATGCAAAGCTTGCGTACGGGGATTCGAACGGTAATATTGATTATGATCAATTATCACCAGAAAAAAGAGAAGAAATGAAAAAGGTAAGTATGGGCCTTCAACCATACTTTGATAAATTAAATGGTCATAAATCTAGTAAAGAAATATTAACGCAAGAAGAGTTTGATCGCTATATGGAAGCTTTAATGACACATGAAATAGTACGAGTGAAGACTAAATCAACTGGTGGAATAAAAGTAGAAGATATACCTGAGGCGTACAAAGAAAGATTTATGAAAGCAGAGCAGTTTATGGAGTATGTAGATGAAAAGGTGCGATAAGTAAGAAAGCTCGTAGCTTTGAGCTTCTCTTATTAAAACGTAAATATATTAACCACCAATTCCTTTTGCTAGCAATAAGAAATATACAAATACTAGTATTACTCCATTTAATGCCGAACCAACTATTTTAAAAAGCCAATTCTTTGATGCGATTGCAAAAAGAATACCGAGCAATGAAAGAATACTTAGAAGCACAATAATTAATGTTAAATTCGCATTAGGTCCTCTTAAAACAAAGAAAGAACATATACTTGCGAGAAACGTTAGAAACGAGAAAGTCCCTAATTTCATAATAAGTCCCCCTTGTTTGAAATGTATTTTGATTTAGTGCACGACTTTCTTTAGTTTAACATAAATTTCCTATTGTCAATTAAATATATGAACAATAAAAAACGAGTATAAATTCTATGCGATTTCATACTCGTTTTGTTATTACTTAAGTTTCCTTACCGCATGTATAGCAACTCTTACAAGAAGTATTGTACTAATAAATAAACCACCATAACCAACGACACTTAAAAATTGAACATTAGTTTCTTTTGCATACAAGTCAGGGCAGAATTATCTTGATTTGCTTAATAAAGTGAAAGTGGGAAATCACTTAGTTATATTCCTTACTATTTTCCTTATCTTTTTGTATAAAACAATCTAAAAGGGAATAACCAGCTATTAAACTAATTATCGTAACAAAAGTTGTATTTATAAGAATAATATTAGCTAAATAAGGTAGGTATTGGCCAAGTGGTGAAAAGAGTAGAGCTGGGGAAAAGGAAATTAATATTGTAGGCACTGTAATAGCGATAAACTTATCCGGTTGAAAGCTCCAGTTTTGTTTACTCGTTTCGCGATTAATCGATTGAAGGAATCGTAATAAAATGCCGACTATAAGAGGGAAGAGTGTAAAGTAGAATAACCTTGGATACACGTTAAAGTTCACCTGAGCGTCTGTATCTAAATAAAATTGAATTTTCACTCCGACAAATAATAATAAGACGATAAATAATGTAAAGCAGAGGTATAGCATCACTTTTTGCATTGCATTCCACCATCCTTTATTAAAAATATATTCAAAGAAAAAAGAGATATACAATAACTACTGTTGTATATCTCTTCTTTTACTGTTAGTTAATAGTGGAATTTACTTTTTCTTGCTTCGTGAAATAATCTATAATGCCCATCGCGCTAATTTCTATATCTAGATGTAAAATGTTATAAACGGAATGATCTGATGGAACCTTTAATTTTGTAAGGTGAGAAGAGATCTTATCCATTAATACAGTTTGTAATGCTTTAGTAGCCTCATCGAAATCATTATACTGTTCAAAGACCTCTTTACCAGTATGAACGAAAATAGGTAACCAATGTTCCAGTTGGTTATATACTTCTGTAACATTGGATGATGCACCGTAATGGCCGAAATAAATAGTATCTACATTCATACTTTGAATATGATTTTTAGAAGCAAGCATCGCATCTGGTTGGAATTGTGAAGGGGACGTTGATGGTAAATATAGTTCTACACCAAGGTCTGCGAGTTCTCTATAGTAAATTCCTATTGTATCGCCTGTAAAAATGCCATTTGTTAATGAATCGTGAATGCTAATATGGTGCTTAGCATGACCCGGTGTATCGTAAAATGTAAGTGTACGGTCTTCGGCGATTTTTAACGTATCACCATTTTGTACAATACGAACACGCTCTTCTTCTATAGGAAGAATTGGATCAAATAGTTTATCGAAATCTTCTTTGTATACAGCTTTTGCGCCTAAAATGAGTTTTGTTGGATCAATCATATGACGAGCACCGCGAGAATGCACATATAAAGTAGCATGTGGACACTTTTCCATCATTAAACCAGCAGCCCCGGCGTGATCTAAATGAACATGTGTAACAACAATGTTTTTTACATCGCTTAAATCAATATGTAATTGTTGTAAGCCGTCTAAAATATACGGAAGAGAAGGGGCTGCACAAGTTTCAATTAAAGTAATATCGTCACCTAATAAAACGTACGTACCAGTTCGTTCGTTATGTTGTAAATCGAAATCATCAATAAGATATAGGTGAGAAGATAATTGCTCTACTTTTTTCATCATTACCACTCCTTAGTTACTGCATGTTTCTATTATACGCTAAAATAGAAAAAGGCAGAAAACGAAAGCTCGTCTTCTGCCTTTTTAAAGTGTTGTTATTTCGTTTGTTCTTTATTGATAGACATAACGAACAGTCCAACTATGCCACCAACGATTGGAAGCATAATTTCTCCTGCTAAATTAAAGTAGGAGCTTAAAAATAAACCATTTACATCGATTACCCAGCCAATCACATACAATAACATCATATATAGTACGAAATAAAACTCGCGATTTGAAATCATTTCATGTTGTGCAGTTTTCATAATGAACACCATCCTTTTCTTTTATAATGGAATATAAACTGTCACATTTTGTTCACAATTTAATTGTAAAACTTTCCAACATAAAAGTCTAGTAGTTTGTGTCGAATTTTCGAACAGAAATAAAGCGCTATCATTTGAGAGTGTAAGTACGTAAAAAGAGCTGTATATTCATGAATGTAGTATAGTATAAACATAGAATGATAGTGAAGAGAGGGGCAAGGAAAATGACAGTTTATGATTTTTCAGCTAAAGCGATAACAGGAGAAGCTAAATCGTTAAAAGATTACGAAGGAAAAGCGCTTCTTATTGTAAATGTAGCTAGCAAGTGTGGTTTTACACCGCAATATAAAGGGTTACAAGAAATATATGATAAATATAAAGACCAAGGACTAGAAATACTCGGTTTCCCATGTAACCAATTCGGAGGACAGGAACCAGGTACAGAAGCAGATATTACTAGTTTTTGTGAATTAAACTACGGTGTAAATTTCCCGATGTTTGCAAAGATTGATGTGAAAGGTGATAAGGCTCATCCTCTGTATACATACATGACAGAACAAGCACCAGGTTTGCTAGGTATGAAAGCAGTGAAATGGAACTTTACTAAGTTTTTAATTGGAAAAGACGGGAAAGTAGTAGGGCGTTTTGCGCCACAAACGAAGCCGGTGGATTTAGAGGTTGAGATTGAGAAGGTGCTTGGAGAATAACTAGAAGTTTCACTTTATTAAAAAAAGCCTCAAAGAACAATGTAGTTCTTTGAGGCTTTTTCAAGATTAAATCGCAGAATAAAAATCATTTGATTTAGGCGGAGAAGCTGCTTTTTTCATAAGCATTTCCCATAACTGTACGGATTTTTCCCATTCTGCTGCGGCCTGTCCCTTTTGATACATAGCGTTTTCATAACTGAAAGTAAGCTGTTGCATATCATTTGAGTTGTAAAGTGTATCGATATGGAGAGCATATTCTCGGAATGTTTGACTTTCCTCTCGTGGTATAACAGTTCTCGCAAATTGTTTCAAAAGTGCACTGTAAGCTTTGCTATAAACAGTATCATCTTTTCGATATTTATAGAAAAGAATGATAAAAAATGTAATCCATTTCATTCTAGTAGCGAAGAGAGTATATCCGATGATACTAATTGGTATAGTAGAAAGCAATACGTACCACCAAGAAAATTTATTTTTAGAATTTGTAATCTTTTTAGTAGGGGTTTCTTCCGTATCTTCTATTAAATTTTTAAGCTTTGCTTCATTGTTTCTTTGGTGCATTTGTGCGTTTTGAGTATTAGTTTCTTCGCTATTTTGTATAGTAGGAGAAGGCGTATTATTTGTGAAATTATAGGGATTCGTAAATCCTTTTGTTGGTTCGAATGGAATCCATCCGTATCCGGGGAAATATACTTCGACCCAAGAGTGTGCGTTATCGTTCGCGATTTTATAAACATCCTGACCTTCAGCACCCACAAGCGTATTATCAAGAGTTCCTTCTGTATAACCTTTTACCCAGCGAGCGGGAATCCCAGCAGAACGAAGTAACACGATCATAGACGTTGAGAAATTATTACAGTAGCCGCTTTTTGTATCGAAAAGAAATTGATCAACATAATCTTGGTTTTTGGCAGGGAACAACACATTCATTGTTTCATATACGAAAGAATGGTCGGTGAAGTAGTTTTCAATAGCCAATACTTTATCATATCGGTTGTCTTTATCGTTTGTTAGATTAACAGCTAAGTCTCTTACTCGCTGCGGTAATGATTCGGGAAGTTGCGTGTACTTTGTCATGAAATAAGGATTTGTTTCTTGACCTTCATTCATTTTTATAGCTTTTAAGTTTTCTATGGAAAACTCCGGGACCTCATATGTTACTTTATATGAATGTAAAGTAGTAGAAGAATCTCCGTCCATCGTATAGATTTTTTCTGAAAATGGGTCAACACTGTATGATACATTAGAAGAAGCTTCAACTGATACTAACCCTGCTGGATAGGTAAGGTGAGGATAACTTTTTTGCATGGTAATTGTCGCCTCAGTTGCCTCTGTTTTTGTATTTTGTTCGTACCAGCTCACGACGTCATTTTTATTTTTAAAAGAAACCTTTTTTTGATTTTCAGAAACCTCCCAGCCTTTTCCTGTATAAAAATCTTTCGTTTCGACTCTCCAATATTGTTTGTTTTGTGTTTGTGCTGTGAATACAATTGTAGGATCTGCCTTAAAAGGACCACCTAATCTCGAGTCATCTAAACCATACCCAATTTTAGAAACTTCTTGCTTTTTACTTGCTTCGGATGTGTTGAATTTTAAAAAATCCATTGGGTTTGGCCATTGAGGGCCAAATTTTGGAGCGAAGTATGCGATGGTTGCTGACAATACAATAAATACTATAAGAGGTCTAAGTAATTTTGAGATTTCTCTAGCATAATTTTGTAAGTGTTCCATCTCTTTTATTCGTTCTATGCGAAGAAGACTAAGCATAAAAAATCCGATAACAACAGTACGAATAATAGCGTAGTTAGCATTATATAAATGCAGGTTATGAAAAACAGTTATATAAATAATAGTCAATATAAGAAATAACAACCCACGTTTTTTATGAATCATCCAAAAAGAGATGCAAGCACTCAAAAACCAAAATGATAAAAAAAATAAAAGTGTTGGAAAAACTGGAGAAATATCTAGCAAATTCCCTTGAAATAACAAGGAGGAATTACGAGAAATATCAGTAAAAAATTTCGTTAACCAAGAAGGGTTTATAAAAGCATTTTTATAATACAGGAAATGAATGACGAATAAAATTGTGACAATCTTTATAGGAATCTGCCATCTTGTTTGAAAAAAAGAGAGAGTGAAGCAAATCCCTATAAATATTACAAAAATATCTAATCTACCTACGTTTGTAATACCTATAAGTGGCCTTAGCCATTCTAGTAAAAGTAGAAATGCGCATGCATGCATGAAAAATCTAGTCATATCCAATTGTTTTTTTGCCTGTAATGTTATCATTTGCTCACCTCAAAAAACACGTTTGTATACTGGTTTCCATAAACCACATTTACAAATATTTTTCTTTTTTGCAGAGTTTCTAGAATACTGAGTTCTCGATGTGATAGTTGATTTGCTTTTTCTTTTACGACAAACACCATTAATTTTCTATTTTTAACAGCAGCATAGTCAGCCGCCTTTTGAATATCGGGAGAAAGATCGCTTGTCACGAGTATAATCGTTACAGGCTCATAAATTTTTCTTAATTCCATTTCAACACTCCGGGAGAGCGGGAATACACTGTCCGCTTGTACTTTCGCTAAATGACAAAAGATTTGATGCAACTGACTATCTCCATTGTCTAAAGGGAAAAAAGTTCGCTCTTTTCCGAAAGACACGAATGACGCTGGTGAATTTTGCTTCAAGACAGCCCTGACGATAGAGGCAGTAAATGTGACGACTGATTCGAATAGAGAGGATGAGGTTCTGTCCATGAATATCATAATATTATGGCTGCGCTGTTGTTCAAATTCTTTCGTCATAATGTTGTTTGTTCGTGCAGTTGCTTTCCAATCAATCCATGAAAAGCGGTCACCAGGTTTATAGTCTCTCACACCGACAGAAATGGTAGAATCTTTTACTAAGTTGATATTTGCTGAAAGTGCTCCTTGTTCGAAATGATTTTCCATTTGTCGATACGTTATATCTACATACTGAGGATAGACTAAAAATGTATCTGGAACTGAAAAAGTTATTTCTTTCTCCATCATACCGAATAGATCGCCAGTTTTGACACGTACGCTTGAAAAAGAGTGCTCTCCTCTAGGGATTGTGTCAATTGCATATTGAAATGAAATATTTCGTTTCAATCCTGGAAAGAGTATTACTTTATTCATCTTCGTTTGTTTACAATTTGTGAATTGTGATGGTAGCACATCTTCTATAATTAAATAAAGCAAGGGAAAAGGAAATTTTCTTTTTATTGTAATGGTGCTTAAAAATGATTCTCCTGCTATATATTCGTCTTGATTTGTTATTCGTTTTACCTCGGCGTTTCGTAAAGCATAGAAGGGGAGTAATAGTGAATAAAGGCCGATAGGAATCATACTGTAAAACAAAAACCAACTTACAAATCCTCCTTGAAGCATAGCGTATACAAATGTTAAGACTAGACATAACGGAATGAGTGATAACTTAGTAAAATGATAGAGTGATCGTAGTATTCGTTTCATCAAAGGTTCATCTTCCTTTGAGTCGGTACGGTAGTTCGTGCAACGATTTTTGCGATAACTTGTTCTCCTGTAATTCCTTCAAATTTTGCTTCCATTTTTAGAATGAGTCTGTGAGCCAATATGTAAGGAGCTAAAAATTTAACATCGTCTGGAATAACATAATTTCTACCATGGATAAAAGCATAAGCTTGTGAAGCTTTCATTAAAGCAATCGAGCCACGCGGGCTTGCACCAAGTTGTATAGAACTATAAGAACGAGTCTGACTAACAAGCTTTACAATGTAATGCTTGATTGCCTTGTCCATACTTACTTCCCGTACGCTTTGTTGTAAATAAAGTAATTCTTCTATTGTAGTAATAGCTTGTAAATGGGAGAGGGGGTTCGTTTTTTCCATCCGGTTTAAAATTTCAAATTCTTCTTCTGGTGTAGGATATCCCATTTTTAGTTTCAATAAGAAACGATCGAGCTGTGCTTCTGGTAAAGGATATGTTCCCTCATATTCTACCGGATTTTGTGTAGCCATTACAAAGAACGGTTTTGGTAACGGTCTTGTCATGCCATCTATTGTAATATTGCCTTCTTCCATACTTTCAAGTAAGGCAGATTGTGTTTTTGGAGATGTACGATTAATTTCATCAGCCAGTATAAAATTCCCCATGATTGGTCCAGGCTTGAACTCAAATTGGAGCTCTTTTGGATTATAAATAGAGACACCTGTTACATCTGATGGAAGTAAATCAGGTGTGAATTGAATACGCTTGTAATCAGCATCAATAGATTTAGAAAGAGCACGTACTAACATTGTTTTCCCAACGCCAGGAACATCTTCTAATAGTACATGACCTTCAGCTAAGAGAGCTGTCAAAGCTAAGATCGTTTCTTTTCGTTTTCCAACCATTAATTTTTCAATATTGTTGATTATTTTTTCTATAATGGGATGTAATGAATCAAGCTGGTGCATCGTAATCCTCCTAATGTGTTATTATCGTTTTCTAATCTATTTGGTGAAAAATAGAACGTACCTCTCTATGTGCGAGTATAAAACTATTACCTTTAATTCTAAGAATATTCAGATTATTTATTCTGGTTACATCTAGTATAATTGTTTCAGTAACTAAGGGCAATATGGTAAATAATGATTTCTCTTTTTATGTGAAATATGTCTTGATATAGAATAGTATCGTCGGTAAAAGTAGAAGAGGAGAAGGAAAGATTGACCTCAATGAGCAAAATAAATAGCGTAGGAAACCCTACGCGTAAAGTTTGGAACATATATTAATACGCCTTGTGAATAAAATGTATATGAATAAAAAATAAAGTCGACTTCTCATGAAGAGGCCAGCTATTTAAATTATTACACTCCTTTATTTTTTATCTTTCTTATATTCTTTTCGTTTATTTAACCAAATATGAATTAATTCTACCAATTCCATTGTTTCAATCTCACAATATTCTCCTTTACCATCTTCGGCTAAATTGTCTAACACAGTAGTTGTGTCGTTCCGAATTTCTAAACTGCAAATGTTGCCATTTACTACTATATAATTTTTTTCTCCGTTTAAAACATTATGTATTTCTTCTAAAATCCAATCTCCAAAAGATGTAACTTCAATTCCTAAAAAAGTTTCAACAAGTTTAATTTCTTGAGGAAGTCTCATAACTAAATCACTACTGTTAAGCACTTCAAAACTATATGGATATTTCATGACTATTTTACTCCTTTATTTCTGGCTTTAGTGACTCTATTTACTTCTCTATTAATCTCATAAGCTCTATTAAGGTAATAAATTCTTATACTATCATCACTATTTCCTACTTAAATTATAGTAAAAGTAGATTATTATTAAACTTATCTATCCAATATTTCTCTGATGTAGGTATGAATTCAGTGAAATCTTCATATGTACCACTCCAATCTTTTGGTACATAGTTTTCGTATGATGCCGGTTCTGGAAACATTGAATATAGTATTTTATTATCAAAGTTAATTAATAAGATTGGACTAAAATCTAATAGATCTTCTCCTGCATTTTTCCTTTTAATATTTTCAAGTAGTAAATAATTTAATTCTTCTTTAGTTGTTTTATATTGATTAATCCTTACTAAAAATACTTCTACATTTTCATGATCTAATACTTTTATTCCATTTCTTTCTTCCGTTTCGTCATTATCTTCAATGCTTATACCTAAATTTTTATATGCATTATCTAATTTATTATAATCTAAAAACCATAGTTCTTTATCTGTTACATACCATCTAAACTCATTTTTATATATGACGGCTACTATAATGTTTTCTGCATAAAGCGGTTCTAATTTCATAATATACTCCTTGTATTATTATCTTAAAATCCTGCCATTCTTGGTTTATTCTTCTATTGATTCAATCCAAGTTGCTGACAATTCATATGGATTTCCTTGCGTTTTTTGTTCAACTATTTTCAGGATAGTTGCCCTTGATATGGTGGATTTAAAGTATTGTATTTTTATTTATTAACTCATCTAACGATTTAGGTATACCAAATTTAACTACTCCCAAATTACTTCCTCTATTATATAAGAAATTTTTTGCAAGCTCATTATTATCTGTACTTCATCTTAAACTTTGCTAGAAGCAAGGAAGTAATTTAACAGTCAGTGAAGGATGTGAGCCCTCCACAATGATTAGATTTTCACTTTTTTATATTTTTTCCGGAATTTTTGACAATCTCTTGAACTGTGCGAAATGTCACATCTGAATTTTACAACCTCTCTTATAGTAAGGGGTATGTAAGAGAGACGTATTAAAGGAGTGAACAGTATGAAGAAGAAACCTTCAGCACTAATGAGACGTTTAAAATATTTTTCACCAATAGATCGTTATAACGATAATCATACACAAGAAACATATGAAGATCGCGAATGGGAGAATGTGTACAGAAAGCGTTGGCAGCACGATAAAGTAATTCGTTCTACACACGGCGTGAACTGTACTGGTTCATGTAGTTGGAATATATATGTGAAAGATGGAATTGTAACTTGGGAAGGACAAGAGCTTAACTATCCGACTACAGGTCCTGATATGCCTGATTTTGAACCGCGAGGATGTCCACGTGGAGCAAGTTTTTCTTGGTACATTTATAGCCCGCTTCGTGTGAAATATCCATATGTACGTGGTGTTCTTTGGAATATGTGGCAAGAAGAACTGCAAAATAACGAGTCACCATTAGACGCTTGGAAAAGCATTGTGGAAAACCCTGAAAAGGCACGTACGTATAAGCAGGCGCGTGGTAAAGGGGGATTCATTCGTGCGAATTGGGATGAAGTATTACAACTCGTTTCAGCTTCTTTACTATACACAGTAATGAAATACGGTCCAGACCGAAATGTTGGTTTCTCACCAATTCCAGCTATGTCGATGTTAAGTCATGCAGCTGGTAGTCGCTTTATGCAACTTATGGGGGGACCGATGCTTAGCTTCTATGATTGGTACGCAGATTTACCACCAGCTTCTCCGCAAATTTGGGGCGATCAAACAGATGTACCAGAAAGTAGTGATTGGTATAACTCTGGTTACATTATGACATGGGGTTCAAATGTACCGATGACGAGAACACCAGATGCTCACTTTTTAGCAGAGGTTCGATATAAAGGAACGAAAGTTGTTTCTGTAAGTCCTGATTTCGCTGAGTCTACAAAGTTTGCGGATGATTGGATTAGTGTGAAACAAGGTACAGACGGTGCACTGGCGATGGCAATGGGGCACGTAATCTTACAAGAATTTTACGTAGATAATCAAGTGGAATACTTCACAAAGTATGCGAAGCAATATACTGATTTTCCTTTCTTCGTCACATTGAAACAAAAAGGGAATCAATTCGTTGCAGATCGTTTCTTAAACGCTTCTGATATTGGACGCGAAACGAAGTTAGGAGAATGGAAACCTGTACTTTGGAACGAGAACACGAATGATTTTGCAACACCTCACGGCACAATGGGGTCACGTTGGGATAACGAAAAGAAATGGAACTTACGTTTAGAAGATGAAGAAACAGGTGAAAAGATTGAACCACGTCTATCTTTACTTGGAATGGAAGATAGTGTTGAAACGGTGCAAATTCCATACTTCTCTGATGACGGAAATACAATATTAGAACGTACAATTCCAGTGAAAAAGGTTATGACAGAAGAAGGCGAAGTGTTCGTTACAACTGTATACGACTTAACGTTAGCAAATTACGGTGTGAACCGAGGGCTTGGCGGACAAGAGCCGAAAGACTTCAATGATGATGTACCGTTTACTCCTGCTTGGCAAGAGAAAATGACAGGAGTGAAACGAGAGCTTATTACTCAAATCGCTCGTGAGTTCGCACAAAATGCTGTTGATACAAATGGTCGCTCAATGATTATTGTCGGAGCTGGTATTAACCATTGGTTTAACTCTGATACGATTTATCGCGCCGTTTTAAATCTTGTTCTTCTCGTTGGGGCACAAGGTGTAAACGGCGGTGGTTGGGCGCATTACGTTGGTCAAGAGAAATTACGTCCAGCAGAAGGATGGCAAACAATCGCGATGGCAAAAGATTGGCAAGGGCCACCAAAATTACAAAACGGTACATCTTTCTTCTATTTCGTAACAGATCAATGGCGCTATGAAGATACACCAGTTGGACATTTAGCATCACCAGTGGAAGGCAACTCTCGTTATCAACATCACGGTGATTACAACGTATTAGCAGCACGACTTGGCTGGTTACCTTCGTATCCGACATTCGAGAAAAATGGGATTGAATTATATAAAGAAGCTGTTGCCTCTGGTGCAACAACGCAAGAAGAAATCGGAAAATACGTTGCGCAAAAACTAAAAAATAAAGAACTGAAATTTGCGATTGAAGATCCTGATAATAAAAATAACTTCCCGCGTAATTTATTCGTATGGCGTGCAAATTTAATTTCAAGTTCTGGTAAAGGTCACGAATATTTCTTAAAACATTTATTAGGTACAACGAACGGATTAATGAATGACGATAGCGATTCATTACGACCAGAAGAAATTAAGTGGCATGAAGAAGCGCCAGAAGGGAAGCTTGATTTACTCATTAATTTAGATTTCCGTATGGCTGGAACAGCACTTTATTCTGATATCGTCTTACCAGCTTCAACTTGGTATGAAAAGCATGATTTAAGTAGTACAGATATGCATCCATTTGTACATCCATTTAATCCAGCAATCGGTTCACCGTGGGAAGCGCGCTCTGATTGGGATATTTTCACTTCTCTTTCTAAAGCTGTGTCAGATTTAGCGAAGAAAATCGATCTTGAACCAATGAAAGAAGTTGTTGCAACACCGCTTCTTCACGATACACCGCAAGAATTAGCGCAACCACTTGGCAAAATTAAAGACTGGAGCAAAGGTGAGTGTGAACCAATCCCAGGTAAAACGATGCCACAAATTCATGTTGTTGAAAGGGATTATAAAACGATTTATGACAAAATGACCGCGCTAGGACCAAATACCGGAAAACAACCGATTGGTACGAAAGGGATTTCTTGGTCTGCAGAAAAAGAATATGAACAATTAAAGAGCCGATTAGGAGTTGTTCGAACGGATTCTATTGCGAAAGGTTGTCCAGACATAAAAGAAGCAATCAATGCTGCTGAAGCGGTATTAACACTTTCTTCTACAACAAACGGTCATATGGCTGTAAAAGCATGGGAAGCACTTGAAAAACAAACGGATCTAAAACTACGTGATTTAGCAGAAGAACGTGAAGAAGAATGCTTCACATTTGAACAAATTACAGCGCAGCCAAAAACAGTAATTACTTCTCCAGCCTTTACAGGTTCAGAAAAAGGTGGACGCCGTTACTCACCGTTTACAACAAACGTGGAACGTCTTATCCCTTGGAGAACGATAACGGGTCGACAATCTTTCTACTTAGATCATGACATGATGAAAGAATTTGGTGAAACGATGGCAACATTTAAGCCAATTCTGCAACATAAACCGTTCCGTAAATCACGGCCTGAAGTGGAAGGAAAAGAGATTACACTAAACTATTTAACACCGCATAATAAGTGGTCGATTCATAGTATGTATTTCGATTCATTACCGATGTTAACGCTGTTTAGAGGTGGTCCAACCGTTTGGATGAATAAAGAGGACGCTGCAGAAGCTGGCGTTGCAGATAATGATTGGATCGAGTGCTTTAACCGTAACGGTGTTGTTGTAGCGCGTGCCGTTGTAACGCACCGTATACCGAGAGGAATGGCATTTATGCACCATGCGCAAGATCGTCACATTAACGTACCTGGTACGAAATTAACAAGTAACCGCGGGGGAACGCACAATAGTCCAACTCGAATTCACGTGAAACCGACACATATGATTGGTGGATATGGTCAATTAAGTTATGGATTTAACTATTATGGTCCAACTGGGAACCAGCGTGATTTAAACGTTGTAATTCGCAAACTGAAGGAGGTAGATTGGCTTGAAGATTAAAGCACAAGTCGGAATGGTAATGAATCTAGATAAATGCATCGGTTGCCATACTTGTAGCGTAACGTGCAAAAACACCTGGACAAATCGTCCAGGTGCTGAATATATGTACTTCAATAACGTAGAAACGAAACCTGGTATCGGGTATCCGAAGCAATGGGAAGATCAGGAGAAATATAAAGGCGGCTGGGAATTGAAAAATGGTGAAATTCAGCTGAAATCCGGTTCGAAAATGAAGCGCCTTATGAATATTTTCCACAATCCAGATCAACCAACAATTGATGATTACTTTGAACCTTGGAACTATGACTATGAAACGTTAACAAATAGTCCGCAGCGTAAGCATCAGCCAGTTGCTCGTCCGAAATCAGCAATTACAGGTGAATTTATCGATAAAATTGAATGGGGTCCGAACTGGGAAGATGATTTAGCTGGTGGACATATAACAGGATTACAAGATCCGAACGTAAAGAAAATGGAAGAAGAAATTAAAACGGATTTTGAAAATGTCTTTATGATGTATTTACCACGCATATGCGAACACTGTATGAATCCATCTTGTGTATCTTCTTGTCCATCTGGTGCGATGTATAAACGTGAAGAAGATGGGATTGTTCTTGTCGATCAAAATGCATGTCGTGCTTGGAGATTTTGTGTATCTTCTTGTCCATATAAAAAAGTGTATTTTAACTGGCAAACGAATAAAGCTGAAAAATGCACAATGTGTTTCCCTCGTATTGAAGCAGGTATGCCAACAATTTGTTCGGAAACATGTGTAGGACGTATTCGGTATATTGGAGTAATGCTATATGACGCTGACAAAGTAAAAGAAGCGGCTTCTGTTGAAGATGAAAAAGATTTATATGAATCTCAGCTTACTGTTTTCCTAGATCCAAATGATCCAGAAGTGGCAGCAGAAGCGAAAAAACAAGGAATTCCTGAAGAATGGATAAAAGCGGCACAACAGTCGCCAATCTATAAAATGATTATCGATTGGAAAATCGCTCTACCTCTTCATCCAGAGTATCGCACTATGCCAATGGTTTGGTATATTCCGCCACTTAGTCCAATAATGAACATGGTGGAAGGGAAGGGGAGTAACTGGCAAGCAGAAGAGATTTTCCCTGCCATTGATAATATGCGTATTCCAATTCAATATTTAGCGAATTTACTCACTGCAGGAGATGAATCACATATTCGTCTTACATTGAAAAAAATGGCTGTTATGCGAACGCATATGAGGGCACTTCAAATTAATAAAGAACCAAATGAAGCTGTATTAAAAGAACTCGGTTTAACGAAACAGGATGTAGAAGATATGTATCGTCTTCTTGCTATCGCGAAATATAAAGATCGCTTCGTCATTCCGGCCACTCACCGCGAACAAGTTGCAGATTTGTATAACGAACAAGGAAGCTGTGGTTTATCCTTCGCAGGTGGCCCAGGCTCTTGTATGACAATTTCTTAAATAATGGAGGCGGAAACATATGAAACAAAGTTTACAAACTGCTTTTTCATGTTCTTCATTCCTTCTCTCCTACCCAGAAATCGGGTGGAGAGAAGCTTTAATCGAATTACAAGAAAAGATAGAAGCAATTGAGAAGGACGATGTTAAAGCTTCACTTACAGTATTTATAGAACAAGCATTAAATAAAACGAACGATCAATTAATTGATGGTTACGTATATACATTTGATTTTGGCAAAAAGACTAATATGTATTTAACGTATATGAACACCGGTGAACAAAGAGAAAGAGGTATTGAATTACTAGAGTTAAAGCAGCATTATAAAAAATCTGGTTTTAAAGTAACAGATAAAGAGCTACCTGATTATTTACCGCTATTACTAGAGTTTTTTGCAAATGCAAATGAGCAAGACAGTGAACCAATTATGAGTAAATACAAAGAGAACATACAAGCATTACACGTTCAGTTAAAAGAAGCGGGTAGTATGTATGAACCAATTCTTGCGGCTGTTCTACTCGCTATTGATACATGGGGTGTACAGACAAATTAGAAAGGAGAGTTGTCAAAATGATGGATCAATTTCTATGGGTGTTGTTTCCCTATATCATTTTTGCAATCTTTATCGGTGGACATATTTTCAGATACAACTATGATCAATTTGGATGGACATCAAAATCTAGTGAACTATTAGAAAAGAAAATGCTCCGAATCGGAAGTCTATTATTCCACTTTGGGATTATGTTCGTAATTGGCGGTCATGTTATGGGGATTTTAATTCCAGAAGCTATATATCGTTCAATAGGTATTTCAGAGCATATGTATCACACAGTGGCAATTAGTTTCGGACTTCCGGCAGGTATTGCTTCTATCATCGGTTTAATTATATTAACGTACCGCCGTGTAACAGTAAAACGCATCATTGCAACGAGTACAAAGGGAGATTATATTGCGCTTATTTTATTACTTATCGTAATGCTAGCAGGACTTTCTTCAACTTTTTTAAACATCGACTCAAAAGGGTTTGATTATCGTACAACGATCGGTCCGTGGTTCCGAAGTCTCTTTATTTTCCAACCGAAAGTTGAATATATGATGGAAGTGCCTGTATGGTTTAAAATTCATATTCTCGCAGGGATGGGGCTTTTCGCAGTATGGCCATTTACAAGACTAGTACATGTTTTTAGTGCCCCAATTAAATATTTAAGCCGTAGTTATGTGATTTACAGAAGACGTATTCCAAATGAATTGAAAAAATGATTTAGTTTTATATGTTTAGTAGTTTATAAGGAAAGCCGAGATCTAATTGGAGACCTCGGCTTTCCTTATAGGTATAAGTATCTAAATAAGATGCTAATCAATACTACAAACAGAGGCAGAGCAATCTTCACATGCAATTTCACATTTTAAAAATTGTAAATCGTGGATTGTAATCTTTCCTTTATGAATAGAAATTGTACCTTGCTTTTTTAATTCATTTAACATTCGATTTACGCTTTCACGTGAAGTTGCACAGAAATTAGCAAGTTCTTGATTCGTTAATGGTAAATCGATGAGAATACCATTTTCTTTTAACACACCATAACTATTTGTCATTCGAATGAGAGTAGAATACAAGGCACCTTTCTTGCCATGCAATACTAAATCTCGGAACTTCGTTTGCATTCTTCTTAAATGTTCACTAATCCATTTCATAAATTCAAATACAAGTGCGGGCTTTTGGAGTAATTCTCTTTCTAACGCTTCACGCTTTATAACGCCTACTTCAACATCTTCAAGGCATTTTGAATTTAATAAATACTTCGCATTGTCCGTGAATAATGTTAATTCTCCAATAATGTCGTATGCCGAACAAATACGGAGTGTTAATTCTTGCCCGTCAGCACTTAGTTTACTAATTTGTACTTTTCCTGAGTGGATGATATAGAGTTCTGTTGCTTCCATACCTTCTTGAAAAATAAAACTCCCCTTTTTAATCTGCATTTTATATTCAACAGATGCAAGTAATTCCTTTAAATCTTGAGATAATGTCATACTGTTTGCCACAGCAATCACCTTTCTTCTTATAAGCAATACATTTCCTATTTTGAGTGTAAATATGCTGGAAATGCAAGAGCTATTTTAAAAATAAAGTGAAATTTCAATGACCGTAAGGAGGAGAGACTGAAGATGTGAACAAAATTCGAACGGATTTGTGAAAATTTTTTGAATGGGGAAAGTGATGTGAGAAATGTCACATTGAATATGTAGCTTCTTTTTTATAATAAAGGCAAATAAAAAATTGAAAACTTACTAAGGATTGCAGTAGAAAAGAAGGGATATAGATGCACGAGAAAATGAAAGATTCTTTAAAGCGGCCACTTCAAGATTTACGTATTTCAGTTATTGATCGTTGTAATTTTAGGTGCACATATTGTATGCCCGCTGAAGTGTTCGGACCTGATTACGCTTTTTTACAGGAAGAGTTTTTATTAACGTTCGATGAAATAGAAAGATTAGCACGATTATTTATAAGTATGGGAGTCAATAAAATTAGGCTTACTGGCGGTGAACCGTTATTGCGTAAAGACTTACCGCAGTTAATCGCAAGACTTGCAAAGATAGAAGGTTTAAAAGATATTGGGCTCACAACAAACGGTATTCATTTAGCAAAACAAGCTAAGGAGTTAAAAGACGCGGGATTAAAACGTGTAAATATTAGTTTAGATGCGATAGAGGATCACGTCTTCCAAAAAATCAATGGAAGAAATGTAAGTACAAAACCTGTATTAAAAGGAATTGAAGCAGCAAAGGCTGCAGGATTAGAAGTGAAAGTAAATATGGTCGTAAAAAAGGGAATGAATGATAGTCAAATCCTTTATATGGCTCGTTATTTTAAAGAACAAGAAATTCAGCTCCGCTTTATTGAGTTTATGGATGTAG
Source organism: Bacillus sp. IBL03825 (assembly GCF_024712505.1). Lineage (NCBI taxonomy): Bacteria > Bacillati > Bacillota > Bacilli > Caryophanales > Bacillaceae > Bacillus > Bacillus sp. IBL03825. The sequence goes on from NZ_JAMXKE010000001.1 coordinate 2,084,551, forward strand.
GCAGTACGAACGGATGGAATTTTGAACAAGTTATTACGAAGGAACAATTAATAGAGAAGATTAATCGCGTATATCCGATTGAGCCTGTTCAACCTCGTTACTTTGGCGAAGTTGCGAAATTGTATCGATATGTAGGGAGCGATGCCGAAGTTGGATTTATTACTTCAGTATCTGAGTCATTTTGTTCTTCTTGTACGAGAGCTCGTATTTCGGCAGACGGCAAGTTTTATACGTGCTTATTTGGAGAAAAAGGAACGGATTTGCGAACGCTTCTTCGAGAAAATATTTCGGATGCCTCACTATTAAAAATTTTACAACATACATGGCGATATAGAACAGATCGATATTCAGATGAAAGAACGGTGGAAAGTACAAATAAACGTCCAAAAGTTGAAATGTCTTACATTGGCGGATAGTGAAAGGAGGATTCTCTATGCAAGAGCGATATTCAAGGCAAGTATTGTTTTCTGGAATTGGTGAAATGGGACAAAGAAAAATAAGAGAAAAGCAAGTGCTCCTAATCGGTGCGGGTGCACTAGGAGCTGCAAATGCGGAAGCGCTCGTTAGGATGGGAATTGGGAAATTGACAATTGCCGATCGTGACTACGTCGAATGGAGTAATTTACAGCGGCAACAGTTATATACAGAAGAAGATGCAAAGCAGTCTAAACCGAAAGCAATTGCAGCGGCAGAACATGTAAGAAAGATTAATTCTGAAGTGGAAATTGTACCAGTTGTAACGGATGTCACAATGCAAGAAATAGAAGAGTTAACAAAAGAAGTAGATCTCATATTAGATGCGACTGACAATTTTGATACGCGCCTACTTATAAATGACATCTCACAAAAAGAAAATATACCTTGGATATACGGAGGATGCATTGGAAGTTACGGTGTAACGTATACAATTCTTCCTGGGAAAACACCATGTTTTCGCTGTCTAATGGATCATCCTATGGGCGGTGCAACATGCGATACAGCCGGAATTATTCAGCCAGCTGTACAGATGGTTGTTGCGCACCAAGTGACAGAGGCGATGAAAATATTGGTGGATGATTATGAGTCGCTAAGAGGAACGATGTTATCATTTGATATTTGGAACAATCAATATCTCTCATTAAAAGTAAATAGACAGAAAAAAAGTACATGTCCATCTTGTGGGAAATCACGAACGTATCCAAGTTTAACATTTGAAGCACAAATGAAAACGGAAGTGTTATGCGGACGGAATACAGTTCAAATCCGTTCAGGAATAAAGAGAAATCTTAATTTAAACGAAATTCAAAAACGATTACAAAAAAGTGTACATGTCCAAAAAACGCCTTACTTACTATCATTTCTAATTGATGAATATCGTTTCGTTTTATTTACAGACGGTAGGGCATTTATTCATGGAACAAATGATGTGAAAATAGCAAAACGATTATACGCAAAATATATAGGATGAACAGAAAGAACGTTGCCCCTTATTAAAACGAGGTGAAAAAGAATGTTAGCAAAACGTATACCAATTCCGGTGGCAGAAGCAGTGGCACGTGTAATGAAATACGCTCATCAAGGTGAAATAGAAGAGGTTTCTCTTATAGAAAGTTACGGAAGAATTCTTGGAGAAGATGTTATTGCAGATCATGATGTCCCTCATTTTGATCGCTCTCCATACGACGGGTTTGCGATTCGAGCAGAAGATACAAAAGAAGCAAGTAGCAGTAATCCCATTCTGTTTGAAGTGATTGGTGAAATTGGAGCCGGTTTTGTTTTTACAGAAGAAGTGAAAGCATTTCAAGCTGTCCGTATTATGACAGGAGCCGCAATTCCAAAAGGGTGTAATGCGGTTGTTATGTTAGAGCTAACGGAAGGATTTGAAGAAAAAGAAAAGACGTATATGAAATTAAAACGCTCCTTCGCCGCCGGTGATAACATTTCTTTTAAAGGTGAAGATGTAAAACAAAATACCAGCCTTGTGAAAAAAGGGACTGTTATTAACCCTGGAGTAGTGGCGCTTCTTTCTACGTTTGGTTATAGTACCGTTTACGTTGTAAAACAGCCGGTTATCGGAATTGTAACGACAGGAAGTGAACTGCTTGAAGTACATGAACAATTAAAGCCAGGGAAGATTCGAAATAGTAACTCCTATATGATAGCTGCTCAAGTTGAACGAGCGGGCGGAGTTGTACAGTATTATGGACAATTCGCTGACGATTTTGAGACGTGTTATAACACTGTGAAAAAAGCGATAAAAGAAGTCGATATTTTAATTACAACTGGTGGCGTTTCGGTAGGAGACTATGACTATTTACCTGCTATTTATGAGAGATTACGAGCTAATGTACTTTTCAACAAAATAGCGATGCGACCAGGAAGTGTGACAACTGTAGCTGAGCTAGAAGGAAAACTATTATTTGGTCTATCTGGTAATCCTTCAGCTTGTTATGTCGGTTGTGAATTATATGTTCGGCCAGTCATTGGAACATATTTGCATAGAAAAGATTCGCACGTATATCGTGCAGAGGCAATATTACAGAAAGACTTTCTGAAAGCAAACCCATTTACTCGTTTTGTACGAGGGAAAGTGGAAATTGTAGATGGAACATTGCAAGCTACACCAGTTGGTTTAGACAAATCTAGTGCAATTTCTTCACTTGCAGAGGCGAATGCATGTATCGTCCTGCCGGGAGGAACGAGAGGATTTAAAGCAGGAATAACTGTCTCGGTACTGTTATTAGAATCAAGCGCCGGAAGTGAGTGGACGTGGGAAGGACAGTTTCGATCATACAAATAATAGAAAAATAGATTGCTAACTTATACAAAGATAAGAGGTGCAAGATGACACATACGTATTATGAAGTAATTGATACACCTATTTCAATTGAAGAAGTTACAAACAAAGTAATTCGTCGTGAATGTGGCGCAGTTGCGACTTTCATTGGTACTGTTAGAGAATTTACGAAAGGCCGTCGTACGCTATATTTAGAGTATGTAGCATATAAGTCAATGGCGGAGAAACAGCTTAAGAGAATTGGCACCGAAGTAGGAGAGAAGTGGCCTGGGACAAATGTCGCCATTACACATCGCATTGGTACATTACAAATTTCTGATCTTGCTGTTGTCGTCGCTGTTTCTACACCACACCGGAAAGCTGCCTATGAGGCGAACGAATATATTATGGAGCGTATAAAACAAATGGTTCCAATATGGAAGAAAGAGTTTTGGGAAGATGGTGAGTCATGGATAGGTGATCAGTTAGAGAAGGTAGCGTATGCAAATGGTGAGCCTAGAAAGGAGATGAGAATATGATTGAAGTACTATTATTTGCACATTTACAAGAAGAAGTAAGTAAGTCAGCATTACACATAGATTGTGAAAATATTACGGTTGCTGAACTAAAGGAAGTCCTTATTACGAAATACAACGTAGCAATTTCAAGTGAGATAATGGTCGCTATCAATGAAGAGTATGCAAATGAGGATGATATCATTCAAACTGGCGATGTCATAGCAATGATTCCGCCAGTAAGTGGTGGTTGATTCTTTTCAGCCTAATCATGTTAGGACGTGATTAGGCTGGAGGGAATGAATATAACTATGCATACATAGGAGGGAACAGGATGAAAGGTCCTAATTTTCAATTAAGTTTACAAACTTCTAATCTAGTTATCGGTTTTATGGTATGGGTTATTTTATCATCATTAATGCCTTATATTAAAGCGGATATTCCATTAACTGCGGGACAAATTTCTATGGTAACAGCAGTACCGGTTATTTTAGGTTCTGTTCTTCGCATTCCAATTGGTTATTGGACAAATCGTTTCGGAGCAAGAAAATTATTCTTTATTAGTTTTATTCTATTATTATTTCCTGTCTTTTATATTAGTGTTGCCAATTCAATGATGGATTTAATTATTGGTGGCTTATTCGTCGGAATCGGTGGGGCCGTATTCTCCGTAGGGGTAACTTCTTTACCGAAATACTTTCCGAAAGAGAGTCACGGTTTTGTAAATGGTATTTACGGTGTCGGTAACGCCGGAACAGCAATTACTTCGTTTTTAGCACCTGTCATTGCAACTTCAGTTGGCTGGAGAACGACAGTACAGTGTTATTTAGTTTTACTTGCAGCATTTGCACTTATGAACTTTTTATTAGGTGATCGTAAGGAGAAAAAGGTGAATACACCATTAATGGAACAAATAAAAGGTGTATATAAAAATGAAAAACTTTGGTTTTTATGTATCTTTTACTTTTTAACATTCGGATCATTTGTCGCATTTACAGTATACTTACCAAACTTTTTAGTATCTCACTTCGGATTAGAAAAAGTAGATGCAGGTATGCGGACAGCCGGATTCATCGTATTAGCAACAATGATGCGTCCGATTGGTGGTTGGCTTGGTGATAAGTTTAACCCGTTTAAAATATTAATCTTCGTATTTATCGGTTTAACACTTTCAGGTATTATTTTATCATTTATGCCTAGTATGAACGTGTATACATTTGGTTGCCTACTAGTCGCATTTTGCGCAGGTATTGGTAATGGTACAATCTTCAAACTCGTTCCAATGTATTTCTCAGAACAAGCTGGTATTGTAAATGGACTCGTTTCAGCTTTAGGCGGACTAGGAGGGTTCTTCCCACCCCTAATTTTAACTTTACTATTCCAACTAACAGGTCATTATGCAATTGGATTTATGGCATTATCAGAAGTCGCACTTGCTTGTTTAATCATTACAGTATGGATGTATAGTCAAGAAAAGCTGTTAGTGATGTTAAAGAATCATTAGTCAACTACCCCCACTGAGATGAAGCGTTTCAGTGGGGGCTTGAGTTAGAAAGCTAGGTCTTTTCATCTATCGCTAGACATTTGACGCTCTAGCATTCATGCCACCTTACGGTAACACCCCAAGTATGTTTTTGGTTGGTACTGGCAACGAACGATTGTTTTCCCACTTGCACCACCCTTTCGAAAAAGAGCAGTTCTTCCTTATGGAAGAAGCCACCACTCAGATGAATCCGGCGTGTACTACAAGCCCCGACAAGTCGAGTACACATAGATGGTTGACGCACCCACTAAGCTATGCGCGAAGCAACAGCCTTACGTTTTTGTACTTCTAATAGAATAGGTGTTTTCACTTTAAGACTTTCATCCAATTCTACAACTCTTGATTTTTTCAATGTATTCAGCGCACCATTAATATCAGCATGGATACATGTTCCTGCTTTACTTTTGTACAGACCACGGGTGATTCGTTTGCCACTAAAGCGATAATAAGTTTTATCATCCTTAGACCAGACTGGAACCGGATCTTTATCAAGAAAACTAGCTTTAGAAGTATAGCTTTCTTCTTGTTTTAAAAATCGTATCCCTTCTTTTATACATTTATTCTCAATCGCTGCAATCAGTTTATGAAACGGGATTTGAACAAACGTTTGATTATTCTTTTTCCCCATATCAGATCTTTGTTTCCAACCAACGTTATAGCCTACGACAATCGTATCTATGCCAAATGCTTTTACTTTTTTGAACAACAGGCCTACAGTTTGTGAAATGTAACCATTTATTTGTCGTTCGCGTTTATGCCAAAGTGCAGCCATTTGATTCGTTACAACACGTTTCGAAAGTCCATTTTCTATATTTTTCTGTTGGAGATTACGTATCATTTTGTTGAAGTACTGGTTAATGGATTTTAGTTTTTTTCCAGCAATTAAAAATGTATCACCTGTATTTGTCACGCAACTTACTAATCTATCTACACCTAAATCGCAACTCAAAGCGTTACTAGTGGTCGCTGATTGTTTCTTCATTTGAGAGACGTGCATCTCATATGTATAATGCACCTCAAAGAACCGACCTTTTTGCTTCGGTACAATCTCAATGTAGGAGATATTTTTATTTCTCAAGTTTTTAGGCATACGTATTTTAATGGAACCGAATTTTTTTCTGAATGCAACACTCATCGGAATCATCCAATACCCGTTATCATCCACTTTTGGAACTTGATAGATTTCAATAATTCGTTTGTCGGTTGAACGAGAATAATTCGGAAACTTAGGACGCCCTGTGAACTTCTCAGGATTTTTCTTCCATTTTTCCATCGCTTTAAAAAAGCTCTTTACTTCTGCATATAAGGCTCTACGAATTGCTTGAACAGAGTTTGATTGAATGCCCCAGTAGTTCATATCGGCTTGCATGGTAGTATCCACTTCTTTTACAGTAGCCATTTTATTATGGTTCAAATAACTTTGTTTCATCGTGTACAACCCAACATTTCGCAATGCTTTTGAACTATGTGGCATGCGTTGCAGTAAGCGGACTTCTTTGGCAGTCAGGCAAGCTCGTCCGATATTTTGTTTCTGCGTAAAACGTTGCATAGTTTCTCTTTTCTTTTGTTTACGTAATACTTTCACTGCTTTCTTCCTAGTCATAGTTTTCACCACCTTTCTTAGAAAGTTCATTAAAATTATTTTTTTGACAAATCAATATTTGGAACGGAACAAAATGTGAACATAGTCTGCATCGCAATTCCTATTGGCTCAAGTAACAAAAGGATTATGATTATCCAATTTCGTTGTCTTACGATCTATTCCCTCCTTATCTAAGGGCAGATTGTATCGTAAGACAAAAAGAAACAAAAGTGTTTGGTCTACCTACTGATAGCAATTCATCTCCACCTGATTTGTTGGGTTTCACCCGTAACACACATCAGATGGAGTCTTCTTGCCGAAAAGGATAAAGAAAAAGAACCATCCTAAAGTAATCTAGGATGGTTCTTTTAGTAATAGGCTTCAATATGTTATATTGCTATCTTAACAAATGCTTGTTTTCTAAAATAATGTGGTATTAAAATGAAAACCAGAAGTTTTATGGGATTTTATGTTAAAATATAGATATCAGATGTTATTCAATTAAAGGGTAGGTTAGTTAAAGAAAATTTAAATTTCTTCCAAAGATCGAACTAATTTTTAACATACAAATATTTAATTGGATCGGGGTGTTTAGATGAAAAAGTTATATAAGTCCACTCAAGATAAACAAGTATCAGGTGTGTTAGGTGGCTTAAGCGACAAGTATGGAATTGATGTAAGTATTCTTCGCATAGTAACTGCATTATCAGTTTTTTTTACTAGTGGATTTACAGTGTTACTTTATATAATTGCTGCAATTGTTTTGCCTACAGATAAAGAAATTAAGCGATAAATGTATGAAATTAAATCGAATTCCACAATGGGGAACTTTAAAGGAACGAGTAGCTAAAGGTACTTCGCCTCTTACACGTTTAGCGTACTAGAAAGGGACTTTGCCTTTGTCGGAATATATCGAGAACGAAAATAATAACTTTTGAATGAAACGATGACTATTGATCGCTAACGAATCGATAAATAGTCGCTCCTTTCTAAAGTATATCTATTAATATGTATAAAAAAATATTAAAATATTGAAATGTTTCGAAATTCAAAAACATATGGAGGTATCTATAACGAGAAAAAACTGCATATTTTTAGGCCCAGATTTTTGGGTAAGGCTAATGGATATTGTGAAAAAATACACTTAAAATAAAGAATACAGTTTAGGGTGATAAGATAAAATTATGAATTTGTATAAATAATCCCTAATTTTCTTAATGAGTCATATTTGATATGTTAAGGAAAAGAGAGCGTTTAATCCAACTAAAATATATGTAGAATGAGGTTTTAAATGTTTGTTTTTATTATATTAGACGTAATATTACCAATATTAATATTGATGCTAATTGGTGCAATCTTACAAAGAAAGTTCCAATTTAACTTAAAGCAGCTATCTACACTTATTACTTATTGCTTGATGCCAGCGGCTGTATTTGTGAATATATATGATATTAGTATAGAAACAGGTTTGTTGCTCCAGATAATATACTATTTAATACTTTACAGTCTGAGTGTGATGATAGTAAGTCATTTCATTTCAAAAACATTAAAGTTAGAAAAAGGAGAAAATGCAGCTCTAAAAAATAGCATTTCGTTAATGAATTCCGGTAATTATGGATTACCAGTAAGTCAATTGATTTTCAGTCACAATCCAGTGGGGGTTTCCATTCAAATTTTTATTGTCATTTTCCAGAATCTTTTAACTTATTCATATGGGATATATAACTTACTATCAGCAACAAAAACAATCGGAAGTATTATTCAATCATTTTTAAGACTACCTGTATTTCATGCACTCATATTAGGGGTTCTCTTTCAATCTTTTACAATTCAAATACCTAATTATATCTTTCTACCTCTTAATCAGCTTGCGAATAGTTTTGTTGCAATAGCACTCATATTGCTAGGAGCGCAATTATCCAACATTAAGCTTAATTTTTTCCATCGAGTCATAACATGGGCTTTAATTGGAAGATTATTGATGGGACCATTATTAGCACTTGCCATGATATACCTACTAAACATTGATGGTATTGTTGCACAATCATTATTTATTGCAAGTTCTTTTCCTACTTCAAGAAATACATCAACCATTGCTATGGAGTATCAAATAGAGCCTGAATTACATGCACAAATCGTTTTATTTTCAACACTTTTCAGCATTATTACAGTAACTGTCGTTATTTATTTGTCATATATTTTGTTTTGAATATACGTGCAAAAACGAATAGATTTGAGGCGGTAAATGATGGACAGAAATCCCATCGATATGAGAAGAAAACAGTCTTTGATATATTAGGTGTCGTTTACAATTGTACCATGCCTGATAATCAAGCGGCTTAATTCAAAAAAGGAACCAAAACAAAAAGAACAAACGCTTCTAAAAAACGTTTGTCCAAAGGTAATTACTATTTTAGTTAAGAAATAGATTATTATTTGTGAGTACGAGAAAGCTTTTTTATAAGTTTAGGAAACATAGATGTTAGTTCTTGCTTCATACGCTTTGTAAACGATGGATCTTTACCTGAGGTTGAAATCGTTACAACATATTCATCATATCGAATGATACCCGGTGTGTGAAACGATGATTCTGTACCGTCACTTACAACGTTAACCCATTGAAAATCAAGTGCGGCTTGTTTGACCATCATATTTATATCATGTTGATTTGTAGCTGCATAAATAAGATGAGCATCTTTAATATCATCATCACTAAAAGTTTTTTGCTTCCAAGTAATATAAGGCAGTTCTTTCAATTCCTCGCAAATTTCTGGGCTGATAATGGTGACAAAAGCGCCTGTATCTTTTAATCCAGACGCTTTTCGATATGCGATTTTACCTCCACCAATGATAACGACCACTTTTTTATTTAGATTAAACATAAGAGGGTACATGTTATACATACACACATTCCTCCATTCGTTCTAATAATGTTAACTTCATATATGTATCAAACTGAAGGCAGTTACAAGTCGTAACGTGATCATATTTTTTTGTATGCAATTTAATTTTTTGAAGCAACAATCCGGTAAAGAGAAGGTACGGCATGACATATACATGGGGCGCAGTCGATGTTATAGCCTTGAGCTCAGCAGTAAAAGAGGGCGCTCCTTTCGTTAAAAAGGAGCACGATACTTGCATACCGAGTTTTCGTTCGACAGCTGCTCCGATTTGTTGTAACTCATGTATCGGCTGTGGATCACTGCTACCTCGTCCTACGAGTAAAATACTACTATCTTGCATTGGCATAGTTTCACGTATTCTTTTCACTACAAGTTCCACCATATGTGGATGCGTACTAAAAGGTGGTACAACTGAAAATGTTATTTGTGGATATTTCTTTTGTAGTTGCTCTATTTCAAAAGGAATATCACGTTTATAGTGAGCTGCTGCAAATAATAAAACAGGTACAATCATTATTTCAGTTGATCCCTCCAGTATCGCTTCTGTAACTGCATCAGAAATGGTAGGTGTCGTTAGCTCTAGAAAAGCTATTTTTTGAATTCTTTCGTTACGTTCTTTCATAACAGATTGAATAAAGTGAATGAATTGTTCGTTCCCTTCTTGCAAGCGACTCCCGTGTCCAACATACACAATTCCTTTCATCGTACCACCAAATCTTTCTTCATAATCATGTCTTGTAATTGCTCATCTACATTATGAAATCCGACTTTATTCGCATAGTGTAAAGTTGGAATGTCGGTATACGAGAAGGGGAGAGTAAGAATATCGATAAAGCCAAGGCGCTTTACTTCTGATAGAAACGTATCAATTGAAGCACGGCCGTCAAACACAATGCTATCCCATGAGAATTCAGAAAGCATACGAGAATGGACTTCATCGAAACGATGATCAATTGTATACGCATGAGTCACCATATATGACCCGGCACCAATTTTCTCTTGAATAAAAGCAATCCGATTAATATTTCGTCCTAAATAAATAGTAGTATCGGAAGAGAACTCTGCTTGTTTACTTAGTAGCCCATATTGCATCAGTTTTTCTTGAGTGGCAACGTTCAAATATTGCAGTTGCGCCTGTAAGGAACGAATATCTTTCTGATGTTTACTACATGATCGCATCAATATTTCTACACTTTCAGCTGAACAAAAAACAAGGCGATCAACGTTAAAAATTTCATTGATTTGTTCAAATGTTAATGTATATTCTTCCTTTTTGAAAGTTGGAATTTGATATATTTCTGCACCGGCTTCTTGTAACTTTTGCACCATTGAACTTGTTTTATTTGTTGCGGATGCAAATAAAACTTTTTTACCATGCAATGGTTTACGTTCTTTCCAAGCGATTTGATCCCGTAAGGAAACGACATCACCAACAATTGTCATGGATGGATTAGAAATATTTTCGTTTTTGACGATAGAAACAATGCTTGAAAGTGTACCTGTGACGACGCGTTGTTTACCAGTTGTACCCCATTCAATGACTGCTACTGGCGTATTGTCTTTCTTTCCAGCTTGTAGTAAGGTTTCACAAATTGTAGGTAAGTTTTTTATACCCATGTAGTAGGCGATAGTGTCGTTATTGTGAGATGAATTATATTTTCCATGATCGGTTAAAGGACCTTTTGCATGCCCAGTTAATAAAGTGACGCTATTACTGTAGTTACGGTGGGTGAGGGGGATACCTGCATAGCTACTAGCGGCGATGCTAGATGTAATACCTGGTACAATTTCATATGGAACGTTCACTGCTGCTAAAGTTTCTGCTTCTTCACCAACGCGGCCAAAAATAGATGGATCTCCGCCCTTTAAGCGGACAACGATTTTTCCTTCTTTCGCAAATTGAAGGAGGTGGGCGTTAATCATTTCTTGTCGCATAGTATGATTCTTTGGCATTTTTCCGCAATAAATAAGTTCACATGTTTCTTTTGTATAACTAAGAAAGAAAGGGTTTAATAAACGGTCATATAAAACGATATCTGCACGCTTTAAACAATCTATCGCTTTCTTTGTAATAAGCCCTTCATCACCTGGTCCTGCACCAACTAAATATACATATCCGTTCATAATCGCACCTCTTCTATTTTTATGTAAAAGGAAGCCAGGGGGAGGCTTCCTTTTTTAAAAATTACATGTATATATAAATGTCACCCTTAATAACTTCTACTTCATAAGTTTGAATACAACCGTCATCAGGTTTTTGAACTTCACCTGTTAGTAATGAAATTTTCCAATCATGCAGTGGACAAAAGACGAATTCACCAGATACAATTCCTTCTGCTAACGGTCCGTTTTTATGAGGACAACGATTTTCTACAGCTCGAATATCGCCATTTGAAAGACGGAATAGGGCGATAGACATACCTTTCATTTGCACCTCTTTACCGATTTGTATAGGAAGGTCTTCTGCACACATAACTTTTATTTTTTCTTTCGTTTGTATCATTTAAATCACAGCTCCTTATTTCACAGTTTCTACTTCATACATCGCTTTTAATGACTTCGTTTCTAGTGCTTGTCCCCACGCTTCCGTATATGTGCTACGAGCTGTTTGGAAGCGTTCATTTAGCGTAGTAACCATACTTGTATCTTGCAGTATTTCTTTTATGTGATCGAAGCCTAAACGTTCTGTCCAGTAAGCAGTACGCTCTCCGTAAATACCAGTTTCACGATAATATTGCATGTAAGCTGTAGCGATGCGAAGGACATCATCTTCAGTAGGCACGATCATTACAAAATCAGCTTCGCGTACTTCTGTACCACCATTTCCGCCAATATAAAGTTGGTATCCATTTTCGACACATACAACGCCAAAATCTTTCGTCAGTACTTCCGCACAGTTACGTGGACAGCCCGTTACTCCCATCTTCATTTTATGGGGTGTATCTACCATTTCTAATGATTGTTCAAGTAACATACCAAGTCCTAATGAATCTTTCGTGCCGAAACGGCAGAAGCGAGAACCAACACATGATTTTACATTACGAAGCGATTTTGAATACGCATATCCCGAAGTCATATGTAAGTCAGCCCATACGTTAGGTAAATCTTGTTTTTTAACACCATATAAGCCGATTCGGCTCGCACCTGTAATTTTCACAAGAGGAACATCGTACTTTTTCGCAACTTCAGCAATTTTCATTAAATCATCTGCTGTTGTAACACCACCGTACATACGTGGAATAACAGAGAATGTACCATCGTGCTGAATGTTCCCGTTCATTCTTTCATTAACGAAACGGGACGCTTTATCATCTTCATATTCTTCTGGAATCGCCATCCGTAAGTAGTAATTTAAAGCAGGGCGACATTTTGAACAGCCATCTTCATGTACAAAACGAAGAACATTTCGTACTTCTTTTGGAGATTTTAAACCTTTCTCGTGAATGGCGGCTACGACTTCATCACGTGATAAAGTTGTACATCCGCACATACCAGCAGACTGCGCGGAAGCATCAAAAGCATCTCCGAGTGTATGAGATAAAACTTGCTCCACAAGCGGACGACATTTACCACAAGATCCTGCGGCTTTCGTGCATCCTTTTACTTCTTCAAAAGTAGTTAACTCTTGCTCTAAAATGGCATGAACGATTGTACCTTTCGTAACACCATTACATCCACAAATCGTGTCATCTGCACTCATTGTAGCAACGTCAAGTTCACTTTCTTCACCAGCTTTGTGAAGAAGGGAAGCGGCTGTATATTCTTGTATATCTTCTTCTTTCTTTAACATGCTAAAGAGGCGTGTACCGTCAGCTGTGTCACCATATAAAACGATACCGACGACTTTATTATCACGAATTAATACTTTTTTATAGGAACGTTTACATTCATCAAAGATTGAAATTGCTTTCGTTTGATCATCTTCATAAATTTGGCCAGCGGAGAATAAATCACAACCAGCAACTTTTAATTGCGTACCAACGATACTGCCCATATATCCATTCGTTTGTAAATTCGTTATATGTTTTGCTAATATTGTGCCTTGTTCATAAAGAGGGGCAACAAGTCCATATGCGATACCATCATGTTCTGCGCATTCGCCAACTGCATAAATGGCTTCATCATTTGTTAGCATATAGTCATTGACTACAATGCCGCGATTGACAATGAGACCAGCATCTCTGGCTATTTTCGTATTTGGTCGTATTCCGACAGCCATTACGATTAAATCACAATCTACAACTTCACCATCTTCAAATTGAATGCCAGCAACATAGTCTGTACCAAGAATTTTTACAGTTTTCTTTTCCATTAAAAACTTCATGCCTTGCGCTTCTAAATCTTCACGCAATAAAGAAGCTGCTTTCGTATCTAGTTGTTGCTCCATTAAGTTTGGCATTAAATGAACAACATGCACGTCCATTCCTAAGTCAATTAGACCTCTCGCGGCTTCTAAACCGAGTAACCCGCCACCAATGACAACGGCCTTTTTCTTTTCTTTAGCGGTATCTATCATAAATTGTGTATCTTCAATAGTTCGAAATCCTGTTACACCAGGAAGAGTGGAACCTTCAACAGGTAAAATAAAAGCACTAGAACCTGTTGCAATAATGAGCTTGTCATATGTAAGAGTACGATTCTTTTCTGTAATGATAATTTTTTCTTCTCGGTTAATACTTTGAACTCTTTCGTTTGTGTATAAAGTTATTTCGTTTTCTTCGTACCAACTATATTCATTCATAATGATATCTTGCATATTTGTTTTGCCTTGTAAAACATGAGAGAGCATAATACGGTTGTAGTTTGGATGCGGTTCATCTCCAAAAATAGTAATCTCATATGAATCACTATCATGTTTTAATATTTCTTCCATACAGCGTATGCCAGCCATACCATTTCCGATCATAACTAAACGTTTTTTCATTTTCGTTTCCCCTTTTTATGTGAAATATTGAACAAAGGATTATATTTCTATTATAGAAAATCAAAAAAGGGGGAGATGTGATATTTATCACACTTCTATAATGATTCACAAATTGTTAAAATTCTGATTTGTTTGAGAGGGGCGTGGATATTTTTCGCAAAATGAAAAAGCAGGACATAAGTATTTACACTCATGTCCTGCACTTAATTTATGCTCTCGTAATGGCACGTGGAAATAAAATATTATTTTCTAAATGAATATGCTCAAATAAATCAGACTCTAGCGCTTCAAGGCGTTGATACACAAGTCGATAAGTGCCGCAAGCTCCTTCTGGAGGAGTAAAGTCATTTGTCACTTTACGAAGTTCTTTTATAATATTTCCGGCATGATTGTGTTCATTTTCTAGTTCATCTACTACTTTACGTAACTTTGCATAGTTTTCATCAGTTGGATTTTGTTCAAATTCTAAAATTAATGGAAAATCTTCCGTTTCTTCTTTAATTAAATGCTGTTCTAATTCCATTTTAAGTTCATGAAATAGCTTATGAATTTGAGCTAAATGAGGCTGATTTACTCCATGAACACGTAATACTTTCGTCACATATGGACTTAACTGCGGTAACTCTTCATTTAAATAACGATGATGCTTATTAATTACATAATCAATCAATTCGCGATAAGAAGCATTTTTCCAATCAATTTCAGATTCATTTAATAGTTTCGTATTATGATAAAGCGTATTTAACTCTGTAATTACTTCAGAAGCTGATAAATTTCTTTCATGAATTGCATCAATAAGTGGCTTATTACCACCGCAACAAAAATCTATTCTATACGATTTAAAAAGATCACTAGCTTTCGGAAATTGTGTAACAATCTCACCAACAATTGAAGTTTCAGTAAATGTATGTTCCATATGAATGCCTCCATAAAGTTTAAATGTAATATCTAAATTAAGAATAGCGATAAATGAAAAACAATGTGGTGATTGAAATCACTTATAATGTGTCAGTTTTGAGAATAATAGGAGTGTTGTAAACGGAAGAGAGAGGAGGTAATTAGTCGCAATACTATTTGATAAAAAAAGAAGCTTACTAGAAGCTTCTTTTTTATTACTATTTTTCACATGCAACTCCATCACCATCACGATCAAGTTTAGAGCTATAACCTGGTTGGTCTTTATATAATGGAGCTTTTCCAGCATTTTTAACTTCAGTACAATTTTTGTAAGTTACATTACTATTGTTACTTGCAGCTGGTTGTGTTTGAGCTTGCTGTGCTTTTTTTTGTTCCTCTTGTTGTTTGCGAGCTTGCTCATCAGCTTGGCGTTTTTGTTCCTCTTGTTGTTTACGAGCTTGCTCATCAGCCTGACGTTTTTGTTCTTCTTGTTGTTTACGAGCTTGTTCATCAGCTTGGCGTTTTTGCTCTTCTTGTTGTTTACGAGCTTGTTCATCAGCTAGACGTTTTTGTTCTTCTTGTTGTTTACGAGCTTGTTCATCAGCTAGACGTTTTTGTTCTTCTTGTTGTTTGCGAGCTTGCTCTTCGGCTTGGCGTTTTTCATCCTCTTGCTTACGAGCTTGTTCATCGGCTAGACGCTTCTCATCTTCTTGCTTTTGAGTTTTCTCGTCCGCTTCTTTCTTTTTATCATCTTTTTTCTCTGCATTATTAGAAGCGACTTGTTTATTTGTTGCTGTCGTCTTTTCAGAAGAAGGAGCTGAAATACTTGATAATGCAACAAAAATGACAAATAAAATAGCAGTGATAATAAATTGTTTTTTTGCTACACCTGTCTTTTTAATTACGGATAAGATTGCTAACACAAGGAAGAAAACAAATAAAACAAAACTTAAAATAGAAAAGAATTCAACAATGGGGTTATTAGAAGTCTCAGCACTAGTTATTATGAATACAATCGAAATCATAAAAAGAATAACGGCAGGACGACCATATTGTTTTGCTTTTCCATTTTTCTTAAAGATTGAAATGATACATAAAATTAAAAGAATAAAAGCAATAAAAAATAAAGCTGCACCAATATTACTCAAAATCGCCATTTTTATACCTCCATTTGTAAGATTTTCACTATTGATTATATAGGAACTTATTGGATATTACACGATTTATATAAATTTAGAAAATTAGTATTTTTAATAGATTTATAAATATTTATTTTATATATAAAGAAAAATAGATATATTTCCTATTACGTTTTTAAAGAGAATTCATAAAGTATAATATATCGATTGAAAGGAGGGGGTTTAAATGGAATTTCAATTATTGGTAACTTGGTCATCATAAAGCATTCTCCTTTCTTTTTACAGAATTTTCTTCTGCTCATCGCTAGGTTAGTACTTCTAAAAGTTTAATTCAAGTCTGCGAAAATTATCATAATATATGTTTCTGGAAATGTTATTTTCTATTCTGAAATTTCAGTTTAATTTTTAATGTTAGGAAAGTCTTATAGTATAAGCCTCTATTTTGTTTAGTTTGTATTTAATTAAATAAAAGTACATATCTCCATTAACTTTTTTATAATTAGCTGGTAATAAAGTGTTTTTTTACTAAAGTTTTTTCAAGATTTGTATGCTTTATATAAACAATAATAATTGGAGGATATTTGGATTCAGTAAAGTTAACAATTGTTGAGAAACTTTTTTGTAGCGCTCTCTCAAAAGGAAGAGATTGAATCAAAGAGAATAACGTGTGTTAAGGAAGAAGGGGTACTAGTAATCTCTTGAGAATAGGGACAAGATCTTGTTTAAGTAAAAAGATTATCTAGTATTAAGAGAGAAGATAAAAAAAATTACAAAGAGCACCTTCTTTCAAAAAAAGTGGGGGGAGTAACATGCGATTGATGAGAAGATGTGTTGCCTTACTAATTGTATTTTTTATCATGGTTCCAATGATTAGCACAAATGTGCGAGCAGAAGTTGTAAAAGAGCTTGGAAAGGGATTTCCTGATACAGAAGTATTTACACCTGGAGAATGGTTTTTAGGTCAAAAACCTGCTAATTACGATGAGAATAAGCCTCCAATTCTTTTTGTACAAGGAAGGAATGGGAATGCTGATAGTTGGTATGGAAAGACAGTGTATCACGATATAAATGATATGTATGACTATGCTTTAAAAGCAGGTTATCAAACAGTATTTATCCAATTATATGATGCTGCTGGGAAAGGGTCAGCTAGTCAGTGGGATAACGGAAAATTGTTAGCACAAAAATTAGAAGAAATATATAATCACTTCGGTAAAAAAGTTAATATTGTAGCACATAGTAAAGGCGGTATCGATACACAGGCTGCATTAGTAGGATATGGTGCAAATCGATTTGTTGGAAATGTTATAACGCTTGCGACGCCACATCATGGATCAAACTTGGCGGATTTATCATATAGTTGGTGGGCAGGATGGCTTGCTTCTATATTAGGTCAAAAAGATGATGGTACGTACTCATTACAAATGGGGGAAATGGCAAAATTTCGTTCAACGATTGATAATAATCCAGCAGCTAAATTAAACCGTTACTATACGGTTACCGGTACTAGCTGGGGACCAGTATTTTCTGCGTTATCTATGGGCGGGTTCTATTTGTCATCATACGGTTCAAATGATGGACTAGTAAATGAGTGGAGTGCTAAGTTACCGTATGGAACGCATTTATTTACAGATTCCAGATTTGATCATGATAATATAAGAAAAGGATCTGCTGTTTTCTCTCGAATTGAACCATATTTACGTACATCAAATGTAGCTGTACCAGCTTTAGTAGCATCCAGCACTAGTTCAAATGAAAATATAGAACAACTAAATACAACTTCAAATCAAAACATTTTAGGAGGAGAATTGCCACAAAATCAGTGGATAGAGCAAACCGTTACGGTTGATAAAAAAGCTGAAGGAATAGTTTCTATCTTAACAGCGTCTTCTGATGTAGAAGTACAAATGATATCTCCAAAAGGAAAAATGTATACAAATAAGGATAGCGTTATTACTACTGGTGAAGGTGAATCTTTCTTTGGTGGTGCGACAATTAGAACATTTAAATTTGATAAAATGGATGTAGGAGAATGGAAAGTTAAAATGATGGCGAAGCAGTCGAAAGATGCATTTTTAATTGTAAGCGATTACAACAGTGGCGCACCATTTGTTCTCCAAATGCCTACAAAAGTTAAAGTGAATAAATCTGAGTATAAATTGAAAAAATCACCTGTAGCACCTGAAATGAAAGGGGATCTTTCCATAACAGTAAGAGTAGTTAATAAAGAAGGGAAACTAGTCTCTGAATATAATGAATTACAAAATGTTAATAATACTACATTTACTGGTGCTTTGAAGGACATAAAGCAACCAGGAGTATACAACATTACGATGGATATAAAAGGGATGAATAAAGAAGGACAACCGTATAATCGTACAATTGTTAAGTCGGTTTATGTGGAGAAGTAAGAAAGAATGAGAAGTTTTTAATATAAAAAGTACCGAACTTTTGTAGTAGAAGAGTTCGGTACTTTTTTCATGTTTATTAGATTAACAGAAACGTACAATGGAATTTATGTTTGATTATAGGAATCAAAAGAACATTATTCAATAAAAAAGATGCTGAAATAGCATCTGAATGTGAAGAGGATTATTAACTTAGTTTTATAACTGTTAATTCAACGGAATTAATACCATTATCACAAGTTGTAATACTTTGACGATTAAAACCACTATTATTTTTCAGTTGAAGAGTGGAATTAGCTGTCACAATTGTTTCGCCTGCTAGTTGAAGACATTCGTTATTTGATGAAGTATTCATTTGGAAAGCGAAATCACCTTGACTATTAGCAAGTGGATTATTATTTAAAAATATAGTCATGACTGGAATATGTGGAAAGACAGGATTTGAATTAGTGTTAATAGTTGAAATGAAAGAAACTCTATAATCACCAGTTTGACTAATTTGTATAGTAGTAGGATTTAGTAAGGAAACTCCTCCTGCTATAGGGCCAACGTGATTAAATGGAAAAGGATCTCCAAAAGGAACAGTTATAAACTCAGTTTGCCAAAAAGTGCCGTATGCTGGACAGCTTTTTTTATGTGAATGGTCGCATGAACATTTTTTATAGGAACTGGAAGAAGAGTTACATGAACATTTTTTATTGGAGTTTGAAGAATGATAGTATGAACCCAATATATTACCCCCTATTATGAATGAAGTGTATACTCATAGTATTTTATGCTTGTCTTATATAAAAGGTGATAGATTTGGAGTATAAAGTGCTAATACGATGAAATATAGTAATAGAATAGTAGTTGTAACAATTTTTGAAGAAGAAAAGGTTAATGATTTGGTAAAAATATCAGTGGAATATCTTGAAATGTTAAAGTATAGTGGGAATGCTTATTTTAATTTCACATGTAAAAATAAAACCAGTAGCCTCAGTTGCAATGATGTGATCGTTTAAGTGAATGTCTATTTTTGAAATGTTTGTATATTAGAGTTTATGGTTGTTTTCTTTTATTTACGTAGCGGGGCAGGAAGAAGACGAAAAGTATCGAATGAATGTACATATGTAGCATTGTTTGCTTTTGGTGTGAATAGTAGTAAAAGATACGTTGAAATATTTTAAACCGTAACAAAAGAGCGATTAAATAATAGAGGGAGCAACTTACATGGAAAATATATTAAAAGTATCTTCAAAATCAAAACCAAATTCAGTAGCAGGTGCAATAGCTGGTGTACTAAGAACAAGTGGCAATGTGGAAATTCAAGCGATTGGGGCGGGTTCTATAAATCAAGCGATTAAAGCAATTGCAATCGCAAGAGGATTTGTTGCTCCAAGTGGTATTGATTTGGCCTTTGTTCCAGCATTTCAAGAGGTTACTATTAATGATCAAGAAAGAACGGCAATTAAATTAATTGTAGGTCCTAGAAGGAAAAGGTAACTGCAGTAATTCAGTATTGAAATGATATTTAACATAACAAACAAAAAGTGTCACAAATGCTTATGAAATAGGCATTTGTGACACTTTTATAGTTTTGTGAGAATAAAAACCCCTAAAACTGCTCATTCTTCTCCCAAGATTCAACGATATAGTATGAAAAACCTTATTATATCAAGGTTTATAAGTGTTGGTTTCCCTTGATGCTCACATTTTGCTCACATTAAATCTTTTCATTTTTTATCAGGTGTTTTCATTAGATTTTATTATGCTCTCGAAGTTTTCTGCTGCTTGTTGCTGCATGTTCTGTGTGATGTGGCTATACTTATCTAAAGTCATTTGTATAGATGAATGTCCTAAGCGATCTTGTACGATTTTAGGGTGTTCTCCAGCCTGAAGCATAAGTGTAGCGTGAGTATGTCGTAAGTCGTGTATACGAATTCGAGGAACACCAGCTTTTTTATAGTGGTCATTCAAAAACCGATGAGGAGCATCTATATGTAAGGGTGAATGTATCGTATTGCCGGTGAAAATATAGGCCTCTTCATTCAAGTGTATACCCCAGCGGAAAAATTCTTTCTTTTTATAGGAGTAGTAGGATTGTAACTTCCCTATAACAAAAGAAGAGATACTAATGCTTCTATTTGAAGACTTAGTTTTTGTAGCAGCTTTAAAAAGTCCTTTTTCTGTTTTTACAAGCGATTTATTAACCAGGATACGTTTATTATCAAAGTCAATGTCTTTCCATGTTAGTGCAAGTAATTCTCCGCGTCTCATACCTGTATAGATTGCAAGTAAGAAGAACATATGGTACTTAATATTTTTTTCTTTTAGATACTGGAGGAATCGATTACATTCTTCGCTGGACCATGTTTTCATCTCACCTTGCTCTTCACGTGGTTTTTTAACCTTATTCATTATATTATCATGTATGATTTCCCATTCTACAGCGTGTTTGAAAATGCATCTTAGGCAGCGGTGGATATTGCTGATTGTACCATTTGATAGTCCTTTTTCCTTAAGTTCAGCATAGTAGCTTTGAATCATTACGGGCTTAATACTTTTAATTTTTTTATAACTAAATGGGGGAAGGATATAGAGCCTAACTAAGCTCATGTCTTTTTCATAAGATGTAATTTTTAATTCAGCTTTACGAAGAGGCTTTAACTTTTCCCATACATCTAAAACAGCTAATTGTTTGTCATCAAAATATATTCCTTTCTCTATCTCTGTAATCATTGTTGCAGCAGTATTTTGGGCTTCTTTTTTTGTTCTAAATCCACTCTTACTTTTTTGCTGTCGTTTTCCTGTGGTCGGATCTATACCGATATCTATTGTAAAAGACCACGTATTTCCACGTTTACGAAAACTTCCTTTCATATTCAATACCTCCTGTATCGTTAGTTTTAAAAATCACAGTATTGTGATATTCGGTTTTATAATTTACTTGCTAATAATTGATTTTCATAATGTAAAAGCCTTTTTTCAGCAAATTGTGTTGTTACATTGAATTTTTCTGAGATTATATATGCTTTTAACTGTAGGGGAGAAAGCTTTCGTAACATAAAAGTAGGTACACAAAATTGTTGTGCAAAGTTTTTAGCCTTTGCTTCTTGATAATCTAGAAACATTTGATGCATTAATAATTGATTACCAGAATGAAATAAGATGTGACAGGTCTCATGGCCAAAATCCTCCCATTGTTCTTGCTGAGAGATACGATTATCAATAACCAAGTTAGCTATTTGATTTCTTTCCATTGCATGACTCCCAAACGGAGCGAAATACAGCCAAATATTTAGTTTTTTCGCAATCTCTATCATATCTATTTGTTCCGGAACAAAAATAGATAAGGATTGGTACAAGTGCTGGATATAGTCTTCAAGTTGTGTTGTATAGTAGGGTTGCGATTGAAACATATTTTCACTCCATCCATATATTAAGAACATATGTTCTTAATATATAACAAAAATAAAAAACTTGGAAGAGCAAGAAAGATAGGCAAAGAAATAATTATGAATTATATGTCTTGGAATCGTGAAGTTGAAAGTAAATTTAAATATTAGATTATCGGTGCGATAAATTGATAAAAAGAAAAAAGCGTAAGAAATACATTTCTTACGCTTTTTTTATGTGTCTTAAATATTATTTTCCTGTTGTAACTAAATTTCCCATGAAAACCTACTTATTTTTATTACAGGAATAATAATCCACCAAATAATAGCTAGCAAGCTAATAATAGATATTGTAGCCGTAGCAAATTTTAAGTATTG
Organism: Bacillus sp. IBL03825; assembly: GCF_024712505.1. NCBI lineage: Bacteria > Bacillati > Bacillota > Bacilli > Caryophanales > Bacillaceae > Bacillus > Bacillus sp. IBL03825. Next base: position 2,106,972 of record NZ_JAMXKE010000001.1, read on the forward strand.
ATTATTTAAATTTAAAGTATATATGAAAAAATTAAGTGAAATTGCTAAGTACGAAAATATATTAAAGATAATGATTGAGGATTTATGTTTTGAATCAATTAGCTTAGTTCGATTGATTAACATTATTTGATTATATTCAATTACTTTATTTAGCAGTAATTCCTTTAAATTTTCTAGTTCTTGAAGGGTTTCTTGTGAATAATATAATTTATCTTCTAAAAATGAAAAGAATATAATTTCATTTTTTAATTTAACAACAGCAATATTGGATTTGTTTATCGTAATCTGATAAGCTTCATAATCTTCTTTAGAAATAAACATTTTTATTTTTTGATTTAGTTCTTCTGAAATAATATTCTTATTGAATTGTTTTTTTGTAAAGTAACTACTGATACTCTTATGGTAAATATGATTTATATCTCCTAACTCTAACCCATCAAAAAAGTTAAATCTAATTTTCTTATCATATTGGAAACGTTCAAATTCATTATTTAAAAATTCACAGAACATTATTAGGATATTGTGATTATTTATAAGATCTAGCCAAAACAGAGAAAATTCAAATGACATAGGTATACAAAAATGAATTACATTATTTAAATTATAAACTTCCTCTGTATTTGGATTGAAATTCAATTGGAATTCTTTGGATATATCTTCAGACTCTTTACTTTGGAACTGAATTAAACTCTCATCTTTATTATATTTACAAATGAATGAATAACCTAAGTTAATCATTGTTTTTTCTAACTCTTTTATAAATAAGTCAATCCAATTGTTAATGTCAATATAGATAAGTTCGCCTTTCTTTGATAAGATTCCTTGATTAGTTAAACTCATAAGAGAGTCTATTTCTGTTGAGTGAAACTCATCTGTTAGTTTTTTTTGATTGAATATAAAATAATTACTGTTGTGTAACGTGAAATGCTCTGGTATTCTAGACAAAATTTCATATTCATGCCCCAATAACATTTGATGCACATCCCATAGGTTTTAATTTACTATCAATTTGACTAAGGAAATCTTCAAAAGTTTTTTCTTTATCCTTTTTTTTGTAAAAGTCTATTAAGTAACATAGATTATTATGTATATTTTGTTTATCCATTTTTGAGATAGAGGAGAAAAGTTCTAAAGTTTTATTTTCAATCCTTAAAATTGATGTATCTATGTTCTCGTTTGTCTCTAAAATGAAATTGTTAATTAAACTATAAAAGAAAGCATTTTTAATAGTTTTTATGTACATTAATGTCTCATCTTCACATTTATTTGCAATAAGTTTTTCTATTTCTTTGAAACCTTTAGTAAGTTCTACTTTTATAAAACGTGATGTTGAAATTATTTTTTCATTTGCTAAAGATAATAGTACTTTGTTGTAGTCCTGATTTAAGTAATCGTATTTTAGTAATTTCGTTAATTGTTCAATAAATAAGTCGATGTCTTCTGTTTCAATATTTTTAGAACGGGATAAAAGTTTCCCTTCATCTCCATTAATTAATAATATCTTATCATCTTGTTCAGAAATAGTGACTTTAATGTGGGAAATAGGATATTTGTCATAAAAATATCTAAGTTCATCCTGAGCCAATGCTTCGTAAGTACTGATATTTTGATTTATATTAATACCAACTTCCATGCGCCCTTCTACTTCAAACTTTATTTTTGTTGGAATTGCTTTGTCAGCCAGTAAAATACTGCGTAAAGAATGATCTTTCAATTCCATAAAGGAAAAACTACTATTGTTAGTAATAATATTTAACACGCCACTAATAAATTCTTTTTTTTGCGATTCTGAGTGAGTGTAGTCAGAATAATTTGTAACAAGTGCGATATTATGCTGTAAGTAAAATCTTAATTCGGTATGAATTAATTTTTCATTTTTATTTTCTTTAAAGTAGGTATTTTTAGAACTTGTAAATCTTATATCTAACACAGTGTTATTACATTCTAAAAAGTGATTTATTTCTAAATTTTCAATACTTATTTTTTGAGGAAGTGTAGTTGATAACTGCTTAAAGCGATCCCCTAGGTTTTCTAGGTTCAAGATTGTTTTAGAATAAGTAAACATAATGGCATTAAAGTCTGATTTTGGAGATGAAAGGGTGTGAAAAAACGAATCTACTAGACACTCTAGTTGTCGCTTATGTTCACCCTGAAAATCTAAATATTTACAATAAAAAAAATTAGGATAATTATCCGGAGCAACTGCTGTATTTGTTATAAGCCGTTTTTGTACAAGTTGTGAATATAGATTGATATATTGATTGCTATTTAAATGCATAAGTTTTTCCCAAAAACTAAATTGGTTTCTTCGAGTGAAAAATAATTTTTGTTCTTGCATAATGGCTTGTTCAATCCTCCTTTATTTTAGTGTTTGGAAGGGTATAATTAATGTAATGACTAGCTTTATCAATAGAGGTACTACTACTATGTGAAATTAGTTTTGAAATTGTATCTTGAAGTTCTACTATTGCTACATTAAAAGCATCAGCTTGACTTAGGAAATTACTGACTGCTTCTCGAATAATATCATCTGTAATAATCTTTTTATCATATTTCTTTAGTAAATCAATAATTTCATATGTAAGTGCAGCTGTAATAAATTTATAATATTCCTGAAGAGTTTGTTCACTTGTTTTGTAAAATTTAATATCGAAATTTTCATTATTTCCAATCTGTTTCATAAAGTCTTTCAATCTTTGTTTATACAATAAATTATTATTATCCTCTATAATCTCATTTTCTAATGTGTTTTTTTCTACAGAAGTTTCATTTTTAATTTCTACTGGCTTTTCCTTAGATTCTGCTGGTAAACTTTTCATTGTTAAAGATAACCCCCTAAATATATTTGGAATAGATTTGCTTAATAAAGGTTTAAAAAATAGTGATAGTATGTTTTGAGATTGATAGTTGGCATTATAAAATTTAACGTTTACTGTATTATTCTTGTATAGGGATAATATGGCGTTATTTATGTAGGAAAAACAGCCTCTAAAGGCTGTTTTTCCTACTTTTTATCTCCAGATTTACGTTTTATTTCATTTTGCATAATGAACTCCCAAAAGCGTTTTAATTCTTCACGCTTTTCAGGACTAGCATCTTTAATATCTTTAAACCAAAGACCTAATTCAGCGTCATCAAGAATGTTTTTAAAATCAGGGTTGGTATAATTTATATTATTCGTTCTGCCATGTAAATAATCTGTTGTTACATCAAAATAATCAGCTATTAGTTTTATTGTTTCAGGCTCAGGATTTCTTTCACCACGTTCGTATCTTGATAGTTGAGTATTTGTTAATCCTAATGCATCAGATAACCTTTTTTGAGAAAGATTATTCAATTCTCTTAAGTACCTGATTCGATCACCAAGGATATTCATAAATTTCATCCTTCCTAGTAAAACTTAGTATTATTTTACCATATTGGGGATATGCATATCATTTAAATTGCCGATATGGTAATTTTTTTGATTGACTTTGCCGAAATGGCGATTTATTATTGAGGTATAAGTTGCCAAAATGGAGAAAAGGAGGATTAAAATGGTTGCAATTAGAAAGGTTAATTTAAAAAAGATAAAGGATTTGCGAAAAGAACAAAAGATTACTCTTGAGGAAATGTCTAAAATATTAGGATATGATAGTCCGAATGGATATCATTATATCGAAAAAGGAAGAAGCAAATTTTCCGCCGAGGCACTTGCGCAGGTTGCAGATGTTTTAAAGGTAAGAATAGACTCTCTTTTTTTTGAAAAATAAATCGCCAAAATGGCGAATTTAAAATTTTAGTAATAAGAAAAATAGGGGGATATAAATGATTAACTTCGATATCGAATCATTCCGTCAAATTATCCGGGAAGAAGTACAAAAAGCAACTGAACATCTTCAACCAATGAAAGAGTTACCACCATTTTTAACTATTACGGAATTAATGGAACTGTTACATATCAAACGTACAAAAGCATCTGAGTTATTAAACCGTTCTGATTTTCCAGTATGTCGCGAAGCAGGAGTTCTTATTCCTACACATCTTCTTTTTAAGTGGATGGAAAATCACACTGAATGGGTAGAAAACAATACAGAGTATTACAATCCATTTAAAGAATCCGTCTAATAATAAATTACCATAGTAAGTTGTCACAAATAAATATTGCTTTAGGTACGAATGGGGGAAGTAAACGATGTCCATAGGAAAAGAAGTTGCTATGGCACGAAAACGAAAGGGAATCACCCAAGAACAACTCTCCTTAGAAATCCCCGTGAGTCGTGAGTCACTAGCAAAATATGAAACTGAAAAACGAAAGTTACCAGAGGATTTAAGAAAATGTATTACAGAAGGCATTGATGATCCACAACTGTTTTTCAAAATGTGGAGTGAAGCTACTGGTTATGTTAGTATCCCATTTTTTAATGGAGAGCTTATAGATCTACATCCTGCAAGTATGAGGTACATGGTCCAACAAGAGACCAATGAAGCGTTGGAACAACTCGATACAGTATGTTGGTTTAAACCTTCACAAACTTGGTCCGAAAGTGAGAAAGAAGATTTGAAAAAGGTAATGCATGAAATCCTGGATGCTACAGGTTCAATGATGAGCCTCGTAGCGGTCCTATGTGATCAATATGGTATTTCAATGAAAGAAGTCTTTAAGTACTGGAAAGTATCATTACGAGCTAGGAAGTATATAAAAGGTTAATTTAATTATTTTATTGGGGAGGTTTAAGATATGACGATTGATTATGCAAGTCCAACTTTAAATCAATATAAAGCTCTAATTCGTAAGGAAGCAAATTTATATGGTGATATTCGAATTGCATCAGTTTGTGGAGACTATAGGAAAGCAAAAAACTTAAAGCAAGAGAAGAAGTTGATGGAGATAAGAATTCGAATTATCGAAGCAGCATTTGTTTTGAAAAACAAAAAGAAAAAAGGAAAGGCTACCGCGTAGCTTGCGATAGCCAATCATGACAATAGATAAATTATAGCATATAACAATTTAGTGCGACAAGCTGTTGTGCTTGTCGTTATGACCAGAAAGATTAGTTAACTCTAACCCCTTAATATACTTTCTGTTCATAACGATGCGTACAGTATCAAATTACTAGAAATGAGGAATAAGTCATGAAATCAGAATGTAATCGTCTGTTTGATTTAGTTCTACCAGGGGATTTTACCTTTGCGAGTGAATTACATAATTGCATGGTTACATGTATTCATAACATGTTCAATGCTGGTTCATTAGATGAAGCAAATCATTGGGAGAAAGAATTAAATAGATGCGCAAAAGAATTCAAGAGCCTTCGTAATGAAAAAGAGGATCACGATGTATCAAAGAGTTATCGTGTAGTTGTTAAAAGTCTTCAAGGACAGGGGATCAATGCATCATTAGTTAGTCGTAAAAAATAAAAAATCTATCACTTGGCAGAGTGATAGATTTTAGACTCTTATAGAGAGTCTTTCTAAAAATTGAATTGGATTAAGTATATCAAAGCAAATCAAGTAAAACAATGGAGGATGAATAATATGGCAGTTTATAGACCTGTTCAAGTTTCATATTGGCAAGATGCTTTCGTTTTAGATCTTACACCGGAGGAGAAATACTTCTACTTATACTTAATGACTAATAGCAAAACTTCTCAGAGTGGTATCTATGAGCTTCCACTACGAGTGATAGAAATGGATACAGGATATAACCGTGAAACGGTTGAGAAGCTGCTAGAGAGGTTTGCTGATTACGGGAAAATTCATTACAACAAAAAGACGAAAGAAATTATGTTGATTAATTGGCTTAAATTCAATGCTATTACAAATATGAATATTGAAAAGTGTGTGTTAAAAGAAATCCAGAATATTAAGTGTGAAGATTTTTTAATTGATTTTTATGAGGCATGTTTAGATTTAGAACAGCAGCAAGATTTTAAAATTCCTCGTATTAAGGAATACTTCCAAGCTCGTTTTGAGTGGCTTATAAGGGGCTTGGAAGACCCTATGAAGGAAAAAGAAGAAACAAAAACAGAAACAAAAGAAAAAGAAGAAACAAAAACAAAAGAAGAAGCAGCAAGCTGCTCAAGAGATAAAAAAATTGCAGAAGAAAATCCAATAGCATTTTATGAGCAAAACTTTGGAGTTCTTAAACCATTTGTGGCTGAAGGGATTAATGCGTGGATTGAAGATTTGAATGCACAGCTTGTTATCAAAGCAATGAAAATAGCTTTAGAAAAGAATGCACCTAATATGTCTTATGTACAAGGTATTTTAAGAGATTGGCATGCTAAGGGGTATAAGAGTATTACTGATGTTGAAGCTGCACAAACTCAATTCCGTAAGAAATACCAGTCTCGTGGTGGCAGAAGTAATGCTCGAAAAGAAATTGTTCCTGATTGGTTACATACACAAGATACAGAAGTGCGATCTCAGCCTGTAAAGCACGATGAAACGGATTTAGAGGGTGAACGTAAACGTTTAGAACAAGTATTAGCTAAATATAAAAAAGAGGCTTAGGAGGATTGTAATGCCAAAGCAGTTAACAATATTTGATGTTGAGCCTGTAGTAGCATTCGATACTGAGAAAGCACACATTCATCGATTAAATTCTAAAGTTCGTTTTACGGATGTAGTTGTTCAAGTACCAAAACAAGTAAGAGCTACTGATGAATTAAAACCAACAACAGCGCCAAATGATCAGTATGAATTATTTGAGGAATATACAATTGGAATTTGGAGATTTAAGCGAGTGGAAGATAAGCAGTTCGATTGGGAAGAAGCGGAGGAGCTTTGCAAGTCTGCGAGAGATAATAAAGAACCGATTTCAATACGACTTTATTTATCATTAGAACAATTATTTGTTCCAGAAAATGTTGTGCGATATTTGTAGACAAACAAAAAAGCCGAGATTGCTCCCGACTTGCTTCGACAAAATAATCATAACATACGGGAGTGGTCTTAGTGGGAATTATTAAAGAAAATCTTGTAGAAATGACAGCTGAAATAGATTTGAAAATAAACGGAATATATGTTGTTAAAAATGGTCAGGTCCAACTAATAGAACCACCCAAGGGTGGATTTGGTGAACAATCATTTGTATATCAAAGTGGAAAAGTAATTCGTATGGAAGAACGAAAAACACAGTTACTTTAATCAAATTTGAATTTTATTAAGAAAAAGGAAGAGGTTTTGGGAGTATGTATAAGTCCCTTCATATTTATAGGGACTTTATAGTGAAATTTATATCTAAACAGAATTTTCCGCGTGCACTGCCAGGTTCTAAGAGACGAATAGTAACTGATTGGGTATCTTCAATTGTTTTGGAAATTGAATTTCCAGGAGGGACTATGAAAAGGATAGACTTACTCATGCTTTGTTGCACGCTAACTTCAATTAGTGAACTTTGTAAACTGTTAAAGATTGTGACAGTAGCAGTAACAGGTTGTTCAATTCTCTTTTCCCAAACTTCTAGAAAGGTAGGGTTGTCATTAAGTAGAAAGTTACCACAAATTTCATTACATACAAGTTTTTGTTTTTCTTTTGGTATTGGTAATGAATCATAGATTGGGATTGGAAAAGCACAGGGTATTGGAAATAGATATTTAAAATCCAAAGAATTTTTTTTCATAATATAATGCCTCATTTCAATAGTATAAGCGGTGTATATAAATTAAGAAAAAGATATTAAATCCAAAATGAATTAATATCTTTTTCTTACAATCTAAGCTACTTGACGTGCAGCGTCAACACAAACTCTACCACTAACAGGTTGACCACCGGTGCCAGAAAAAGCAACCAATGTTCCTATGTTTGACACAAAAACAGTTTGGCTATTACCTGGAGTTATTGGGCCAATAATATTTGTACCATTGTTCGCTAAAAAGGCAGTAATTGCACCACTTGCAGGGTTATTAGTAAGAGTGACATAGCCGGAAAGAACTGGACCTCCAGTATTGTTAAATACTGTAGCTCCACCAACTACATCACCTCCTGTTGTCGTGAAAGAATTGCATGTAGAAACAGAGACAAACTGGGGGTCTGGACAACAACACATATACAACATCCTTTCATTTGTTAAATAGTATTTATCGAAATATAAAAATACTTCACCTTATTAGATGCTTGTTTTTATTGAGGGGGCACGGCTCATAGGAAGTAATTTTAATTGAAGGGATAATTGTAACAAGAGGATTTTATTAAGAGTAATTTATTACAAAAGCTTTATTTTGTCGAAAAGTAACGCAGGGATAAATGAATAAGACCGCTCCATTTATTGGAACGGCCTTACAAATAACCTGTGCTGGAGGTCTCATCAAAAAGCTTAAGATGTTTTCTCTAAACAGTTTGGACAAGAATTTTTACGATTATACGTAAAAATGGCAGGTAATTAAATAGGTTACCCGCCGTTTTCTTAAACAGTTCGGAGGAGTGAGCCCCGTTTGGAAAGAGTGCCGCCGTGGGAAGTCGGCTTGCAGATATTATGTGTAATGTAAAAAAAGATTATTCGTAAAGACCTGGGGTAGTATGTCAACTGAAAAATAATATAGTTTGAAATTATCAAAGGACAAATTACTTAAAAAAGACATCACGAAACTAGACCAGTAACTTTAATCAAATTTGAATTTTATTAAGAAATGGAGAATGAGAAATGGCTATTGAAGCACATAGATGTAACGTTAAAGGGTGTAATGGTCTTGTAGTTTTCGAAAATGCTGATTTTGATTTGCAAAATCCAGACACAATTAAAGAAGTTTATGCATTTGATGATCCTTCTTGTAACATTTGTGGAAAAGAATTTTTAGTAGTTCCCAGCTATGCTGTCATTGATTTTGATGAAGAAAAAGGAGATTTTGAAGAAATTGAATCAGCTTGTATTACTGAATGGCAGAATCAAAAATTTTAACCAAAGCGTTATTTTATTATAGATAAATAGCTGACTCAGCAATTGTGCTAGCCGATTCACCTAGTACAGTTCAAGCTGTTCATCAAGCGTTGCAAATGCAACAACAAATGTATGAAAGTATGCAACCGCCTATTTATCTGGATATGCAGCCATACTATATATCTAGTGGATATTATAACCCTATAGTAATTTCAGGGGATGGGATATATTTTTCAACAATCCCTTATGGAACTGTATACGATTTATAGAAAGGCTTTGATTGTTAAGTTAGTATTCATTTGTAATAACAATTTTACTAAATGGGTATAAAAAAGAGCACATGACCAGGGTGCTCCGCCAAAACTTATGAAAGACAATCCATAAATAATATATGTGACTTTTACCTAATGGTGACGGAATTTAATAAAATCTTTATTTGAAAATTAAAGGGTGCTTTTTAAGGCGATCTATGACTAAGAGCTATATTAAATTTTTAGGGGTTTGAAGTATTTGAGAAATAATTTTGTTTAAGACTAAGATAATTTCTAATTAGTAATACCGATTTGCTTCAGTAGAAATGGCAATTGCTTTTGTTTCATGAACTGTACCATAGGGATGCTCTGGAGGTGCGTATATAGCGTAAATTTTAAGTGGTGTATTTCCTGTATTGATTACATTATGCCATTTTCCAGCAGGTATCATAATTGCATAGTCATCATAAGCCATTTCTTGAAAATCTAATTTATCTTTGTTATCACCCATTTGAACAAGCCCTTGACCCTCTTCAATACGTATGAATTGATCAGTTGTAGGGTGTACTTCTAAACCTATGTCATCTCCAACATTAATACTCATTAAAGTTACTTGTAAGTTTTTTCCTGTCCAGATAGCGGTGCGGTAAGTATTATTTTGTTTAGTGGCTTGGTTAATATTCAATACAAATGGTCTAGCTCCATAATCTGTTAATCTAACATTTTCACAATAAGGATTCCGGTTGTGGTTCCAAGCATTATTGTTGTAACTGTAATAATAAGGATTCCAAGCGTAAATCCAATTATTGTTATTCCAGATGCTATCCATTGGGCTTTGAGATTGATAATAATAACGTGGAATATGTTGCATATCCAAGCTCCTCTCATAATTTTATCATTTACTTTTTATCCTATGCTGTTGTCTATTTATAGGAATGCAGAATAAGAGGAAATGGGCAGTAATAAAAAATAAAAGTAACAAGTTAATAAGGGATGTACTACTGGTATAAAAAACTTAATAAAATAGTTATTTGATTAATAAAAAAAGAGCACCTGACTAGGGTGCTCCGCCTAAAACTATGAATAACAATCCATAAATAATATATGTGATTTTTGCCTAATGGTGATAAATTTTAATGGGAAAATTAAAAGTGCGGCAAAGAAATAATTACAAAAAGAATATAGCATACCCAAAAGATATCAATGTGATCCATCCAATAATAAGAGCAATGTATTTTAAGATTTTTATGATTAGTCCTTTTAGATATAGAATGCACCAGGATGTAGAATTGAATTAATTTTTTAACAAACTTCTTGTTGTATGACCAAAAATAAAAGAACCCGTCTTTTATAAACGGATTCTTCCCACAAGGTCTGCAAGAAATTCAAGGTAACTGGACCAGAGCAACCTGTGGAATTCCTTGTGATAATATTGTATGCCAAAGAATCAGTAAGGTTAATGAAATCTAAACAAAATCTTATTTTAAAGCTAAAGAATGCCTTGTAGAGCGTTACTTATGCCTAATTATAAATGGTTATGTTCGATCTTAGATTTCTTGCTTGGAGGAATAAAATGCTCTGAAACAAAGTTTAGATAAATAATACAGCTAATTATGGCAATATAAAACACTACACAAAAGAAGGTTAAAATGTATTTTAATGTCTTGTTCATATTAGTACCGTCCTAAAAGATGATTATTTGGATTTTAATATGGTATGTAAAAAAGGTGCATTTATACAAGGGACGGATAGCTAGTACAAGTAAAACAAAATCCTTATTTAACAACAAATAAAAAGAGTGCATTTTTATATGCGCCCTTAGTAAGGTAGGTGAATGTTTCATGAGATATAGAAAATCTAAAAAATCGTAATCAGATTTTCACGAGTAAATTTTTAATATTGTATGCCTTACATGGAATTATGGAGCCTGTCATTAAATAATAAAGAGCGCCTTGAGAGAAAGGCGCTCTGACTAAAACTAATGTTGAAAAAGAATACCCATAATATTGTATGTATGTATGTTTTTGATTTAGGTGCGAGATTAAATAAAATCTTTATTTAAATATAAAGAGCGTTTTAAAAAGCGCTCTCTGACCAAGATTTTTAATAGAAAATAGGTGTCAGCTCACAAGGCCTAATTTGTAAGCATGAATACATGTGCAGCCTATATTAATATATGTATTTTCTTATGAAGTGTGAAAAAACATATATAACAAAATCGTTATTTTAATTTAAAGAGCAGCTAGCAAAAGCTAACTGCTTGTTAAAAAAAAGAATCCACCCCAGGTTATTTACTGGCAGAGTTTCAAGAAATAAATGATTAAATTAATTTAATTTTTCAATTACAATCGAAGCATTTATATTTGTTTGTGTTCCACCTGCCAAAGTCTGCAAAGTAACTGCAGCAGCGGAAGTATGATTATTAAGGGTAATAATATCTCCTGCAGCTAAAGCGAGGATTGTTTGGCCGTTGTTTGGTTGAGTTCCTGCACCTGATCCATAAACTGCGCTGGTAACCGGAGCACCATTTAAAAAAAGTGTGAATTGATTAGGCTCAACTCCTGATACAGAAAAAGAAATTTTATAATCTCCTGCATTAAGAACCATTAATTGAGAAGTTCCCAGTGTATGAGTAAAACCAGATGTCATTCTACCATGTGAATTAAAAAGAATAGGTGCTTCTAAGGCAACAACTTGAGCTGCTGTATTGAAAACATAAGCATAATGAGATAACCCAGATACTGTAAGACCGGTAGGCCCAGTAGGTCCGGTAGCTCCAGCGGTTCCTGGTAATCCAGTAGGCCCAGGAATGCCTTGGATGCCTTGGATACCTTGAAGCCCAGTTGGGCCAGTCGGGCCGATAGGTCCAATAAGTCCCGGATTACCTTGAATACCTTGGATACCCTGAATTCCAGTCGCCCCAGTTATTCCAGTGGGTCCAATAGGACCAATAGGTCCCGGATTACCTTGAATCCCCTGAATCCCTTGACTTCCTTGAGGTCCAGTGGGGCCAGGAATCCCTTGGATACCTTGAATACCTTGAAGTCCGGTTGGTCCTGGTGACCCAGAAGGTCCAGTGGGGCCAGTCACTCCGGTTGGTCCTGGTGGTCCCCCAGAAGGTCCAGTCGGGCCCGTTGGTCCTGGCGGTCCCCCGGAAGGGCCGGTAGGTCCAACAGCTCCAGAAGGTCCAGTTGGACCTTCAGAACCAGGAATGCCAGGAATCCCTTGAGGGCCGGTCGGACCAGGAATCCCTTGAATCCCTTGAATCCCTTGAATGCCAGGAATCCCTTGAATGCCAGGAATCCCTTGAATTCCAGTGACCCCTGTTATTCCAGTGGGTCCAATAGGACCTTGAATGCCAGGAATGCCTTGGATACCTTGGATACCTTGAATTCCAGAAGGTCCAGTTGGACCAATAGATCCAGAAATCCCAGGAATCCCTTGAGGTCCAGAAATACCTTGAGGCCCAGTAGGTCCCAGGCTACCTTGAATTCCAGTAGGCCCGGTAGGTCCCCGAGGTCCACCTGAAGGTCCGGTAGCTCCAGTAGGTCCAGTAGCACCAGTTAATCCAGTAGACCCGATTTGAGGTAAAGGAAAGGCACATGGAAAGGGTATGTGACAATTCTTTTTAAATTTACTCATTTTTACACCTCCCTTATAAATTAACGAACAATTTATATTTATACTTTAACAACTTATGAGTAAACAGACACACGGGTGTAAGGAAAAAACCTACAATAATTACATAAAAGGTTTTAAGAGCAAGCCTTTATTTCACATTCCATACCAAAAAGAGCACTATATAAGTGCTCTTCGGATCAAAGCTCTTAGTGTAAAAGAGTACGTGATACCAAATGTAATTTTTTCATGGGCGTGAAGTATTTGAACAAAAAAGCTATTTAATTACTAAGTTATCGAGATGAAAAATGGTGCACAAAGTTTTTTGTGCACCACTATATATAAACTATGTCTTGTCTTGTTAATAATATGTCTACCTCATAAAATTGTGAACAGATTAAATAGAAGATTAAATTTAAAAGAGCAACCTTTGAGGATGCTCTTATGACCAGTACCATTACTGTAAAAGAATATGTAATATCGTATGTGTATTTTTCAAAAGGTGTGAATTATTTGAACCCAAAATTAATTTGGCACAACAAAGCAGCTAGCCGGATTAGCTAACTACTTGTTGTACAAAAAAATTAGGCCCTACAAGTAATGCTATGTAACTTTAAGTTACAGCTATAGTATAAGCGGAATCGGAAAGGTTATACAGGAGTGAAAGTGAACTTAATAAAAATTTCATTTTGCAGAAAATCACCAAAATAAAACGAGCGCTTATGCCAGAGTACTCGATTAAAAAATATTCTGTATAGTAGGGTTATGTTTGTGAACTATGAACAAATGATGAATTGTGAAGTAAAGTTCAAGATAGTTTATTTGTTTTAAAGTAAATAGGTGCCTGTACGACAAAAAAGCAACTAGCAAAAGCTAGCTGCGGAGCCCCAGGGAAGGGAGAGGAGCGGTATATTAGGTCTAAGTTTGAAATAAGGGTTTTAGATTTTAAGACCTAACCTACATATAGTATGGATTTTATTTGAGCTATTATGCATATAACTTGTTCCTCTTAAAAGACTGATTAACAAATAAAGCAGCTAGCGAAAGCTAACTGCTTGGCTGGTTCTCCGTGGGGATCGGAGAAAGGTTAGGTTTTCATTAAATGAGTTTTGGCTATTGCCTGCTTATATACATTATTGACGGAATATTTATTAAATAATCATAGTGGTAATTTATTATTTGTTTTAATTTAAGGTTGGTTCCAAAAAAGTGACGTACCAACAAAATATAAAATTATTAAAAGGAAAGTTGCTATAAAAATAACTAAAAAAGTCTTTTTCATCAGTAGACCTCCTTTATGAAGAATATTAACGTCTATCCAGAATTTGAACAAAATAATCCTTTTAATATAAGTGATATGTAACTTAAATTTACAGTTACAGTATAAACAGAATTGGAAGAGTTATATGGGAATAAAACTTAATGAAAGGTTTATTTTAAAAGAAAGTGGTGAAACAGATGTATATCTGTCCAAAATGTTTAGAATGTTTCGCTGATCAATATGAGCTTTTTGAACATTTTACATTGTGTGGAGCGGATAATGATTCTTAAGTATTTTAATAAATTTAAAGATGTAGTTGGTTTATAAAGTTGATTCAGTAATATGTATAAAATTAATATAGAAGTACGTTTAACAAAGTTGCATAATTCCTAAAAAATACTTTTATAAGACGTTATTATAAAATGAGATAGTAAAGAGACATTTAAAATTATTAACAGTGAGATGGGGAATTGAATAGGATTATATTAATTACTTAATGCTGGGATATGTTTTAAATGGAGAATCAATTTAAAGAGATATTTGGTGCAGGGGTAGCAGCAATAGGAACAATTACTTCCGCTATTGGAAGCACGCCTTTTGATTTTATAAGCAGTAATGTAAGAAAGGATTTAAATGTTTATGGAAACGTATTACAGGCTGTTGGAAATGCTTTAGAGGCTGATGGTCAAGGAGAGGTGTCTCTTGAAAAAATCGGTAATGAAATCCAATCAATTGGTAATGTCACTGTAATATCTGGATTAATTATTGATTTTAAAGAAGAAACACAAATTAAATTAGTGATTGCCGGGAATTGGACACAGGCTTTGGGTGGACTTACAGCATTAGCAGATGAGTTTGAGGATACATCCGATAAAGATGAATACTTAAATATTATAGGAAACTTATTACAATCAATTGGGAATTCATTACAAGCAATAGGAGGTATTGACGAATTAAAAAGTATCAGAAATAAGGAACAGTCTAATAAAGAACGTAGTGTAAATGATGGGGAGAAAGATACAGACATGGAGGTAAACAACGAAACTAATGAAAATGAAGAAGGAAAACTAATAGATATTATAGGAAGTTGGGTTCAAGCAGTTGGTTCTGTAATTTCATTAATTGGACAAATACGTGAAGAGAGTGAGGAATTGGAAGGGGACGATGAATAGAGTAATTTAATAGAACAATTAAAACAATAACTCTTTTAAATTGAAAACAAACAGAATATAGTCCGGCTAGAAAACTAGAGGACACCAATTCATTAAACCAGTAATTAAAGCTGTTTTAAGAATAGGTGTCCTTTTTATTTTAAAAAAGGGGATGTGGGGAATGAAGGTATTAAAAGATCAATTACGTGAATGGAAAAAGCAATCGAACCAATCGAAAAAGAAAAATAAGAAAAAACGAAAAGAGAAATTTAGCACTCGTGAAATTGAGGATTTAATGGGGATGCATAGACCTTGTTATGAGCGGAGACGTGGAGCTTTAAGACAAAAATAATTAAAAAATAAAAAGGAGTGGTCTTACATGACTAAACAATTATCTTTCTTACCAAAAATCGATAGAACGGCAACACAAGAGGAATTAGAAGGCGTGTTGGAAAGTGTACGTATACATAGGCAATTTGGGATGATGCGTAAAGAAATGAAGGTCACTCCTTCTTATGAAATGCGTGAGCACGGTCCTACACATGCAGTTGGTAAACCGTTAGAAGATGTTGCCATAGCAAATATTCAACAAAGTAAAC
This sequence comes from Bacillus sp. IBL03825, assembly GCF_024712505.1. Lineage (NCBI taxonomy): Bacteria > Bacillati > Bacillota > Bacilli > Caryophanales > Bacillaceae > Bacillus > Bacillus sp. IBL03825. The sequence goes on from NZ_JAMXKE010000001.1 coordinate 2,122,712, forward strand.
GAGAAGAATGGCTTGAAAGAATATCATTACGTATAGATCAATTTTTAAATCGATTAGGGAACGGACGTGCAGGAAGCATCCAAAGAGATATTATTTATAAACGCTATTTAGAAGAAGAGGATGTATGTGATTACATGGTCTATAACGAAATTGGAATGTCAGAGCGTACTTATCGACGTTGGAAGTCTAAAGCTTTTTATAAGCTTGCTTTTGCACTTGGATTAGAAGTTTACGAGACAGAAGAGACTGGAGGTAATGAATAATGAATTTTGTTCAGCCAATACGTGATCCAGAAGAAATACAGCAGCTAAAAGAGTATTTTAAGGAAAAAAGCTTACGTAATTACATTCTCTTCATTATGGGTATTAATACAGGTCTTAGAATCTCAGATATTTTGAAACTAAAAGTAGGGGATGTCAAAGGCAGTCATATATCTATGAGGGAAAAGAAAACAGGGAAACAAAAACGAATACAAATTACTGCAGCACTGAAAAGAGAACTTAAATGGTTTATTGAAGAAAGAGAAGACAATGAGTATTTATTACAAAGTAGACAAGGGAAGAATCGTCCAATTGGTCGTAGCATGGCATATAAGATATTAAGTATAGCCGCAGCAGAATTCGGATTAGATGAAATAGGCACACATACACTGAGAAAGACGTACGGGTATCATATGTACATGCAAACGAAAAACATAGCTTTACTTATGGAGATATTCAATCACTCGTCAGAGAAAGTCACACTACGTTATATAGGTGTAAACCAAGATGCAATGGATAAAGCAATGACTAGGTTTAAAATCTAATCATTGCTTTTTTTCTTTTTAAATCTAGGGGTATCGCCAGCATTTTTGAAACCCCCCACGCAAAGAGCATACAAAAATTTATACAGTTTTCGACTAATCCAGTAACAAACGAGAACCCGAAAACCCGCACCAGGAGTAGGTTCCCTTGTCAGAGTACGGGGCCACTTTTTCCTTGCTACCGATGATAGGACGTTATATTAACTAGTTTTGTATAGAATATTCATGTGTTCCTTAGAAAACTAAAGGGCCAATTTATCATTCGCAACTGTACTTGAACTTAGGTTCTGTCTGAATATAAAAAGCATTTCTTACTTGTGCACTCCAATTTGCAAAAGCTGATCTCCATTCAGGAGTGTTAAAGAATTGGTCTACAGTTTGAGTTTCAGAATGCCAAACTATAAATAGGTTAAGTGGGGCAATTCCTCCTGCCCAAATTCCATTATTTACGTCAGTATCTTCTTCCCTTACTAATAATAAGGGGAGACCAAATTGAAAAGCCATTGAAGGTTCTACTTGTGAATAAACTGATCCTACCCAGAATGGAGTTGGTGGTGGAAGAGGTCCTACATTGACGTCAACTGTTTGAATTTTAAAACGACGAAGGTTTACTGCTAACATTCCATAGCTTGATGAAACTAGACGACGAATATCAGTTAAAATGGATTCGGGATAACTTTCACTTAAAGGCAATGTACGTGGAAAAAGCAAAGCATACTCAATTTCTAAAATTAGACGGTTTAGAAATCTTTGTTGGTTGTCATTTAAATGAGTTGTCGTACTTAAAAATATGGGAATACGATAAGCACGGTCAATACACTCTTGATGTGCCGATTCTATTTTCACTTTATTTTTACTTAAAGATTTATGCTCATTATTACTCATTTTCTCATCTCCTTTTTTAATACTATATAGAAAAGGAATTAGTTAGTTTGGACATAATTGCCTTTATGGGAACCTAAAGGTTTTTTCTTACTTTAAAAAACAAGTTATAAAAATTAATACAGGTACTCAAAGAAGGAAAAACTGATAAAATTTAACTTCCAATAACGAGAAATATGTAAATAAGCTGCCCATATGGACAGCTTATTTACATATTTCCTCATAGTGTAGGTTGTTTTGTAAAATGCTGGTGGTATCCCTATACAGTTACTCATAATTTTCGTACTGTGTAACTCAAAAGAGAAAGTTAAATGAAATCAATGATACCAAGGGTTTCAGCGAAGGGGGCAGTTACACACAATATAAGATATGGGTAAGTGGTAGTATCAAGGAATTGAATGGTGTATATACATAAATATAAAATGTAAGGGGGAGGTAATTGTGATTCATGTTAAATGAAGAACTATTAGAAGTAATAATTAGATACAAAAGGAATACTGGAAGAAATCCTGATGTGTTAAAGCTAAATCCAACTTATTTTAGAAATATTCTAGAAGAATTGAATTATCCACAGTGGTTTATAAAAAAGAAAATGACAGAAATGAAAAAAAGTATATTCGGTGTATCAGTGGAATTAACAAATGCAGTGGAAAAATTTGAACTATGAAAAAGTTGGCAGAGTCGTGACCGCTTTTTGGCAGGAAATGTGCCGGTTATTTTGGAATTAACGTGTTATATTTGTATTGTGGGAAGTGGCGGGAAACACAACTCATTATGTTATTTTTAAAATTCTAAACGGTTCGTAATGATGGCACATAAAATCCGAAACCAGCAGATGGTAACGATTGAATGATACCGTTATTAAGGAGAGCTTTTGCTCTTCTTCCAGTTACTTAATAATGCATAAAAAGATTGGTGCAGCAATATTAAGTAACTGGAAGAAGGGTAAAACTTCATTTACCGTAATTAAAATACAAATAAATAATTGATATCAGAGCATCCATAACGGGTGCTTTTTTCTTTGTTATATAGAAATTACACATTAAACGTATTTAAATACTGTTTTAGGTATAACATGAATTGACATCATCATGGTACAGATATTAGATGTTAAATGTACCGTGAAACTCTTGGAAATACAATGATGGGAAATTATAATGATATTGGTATATTACGGGAGAAGGCGGAATTGTAGGAGTAAAGGGAATGTGCCCAGGTTGCATACCATATTGACCATATGAATGATATTGAAGTAAATGTTGCCAAGTCGCAGCTGGAGCTACAAAAGCAATCCTCATCGGGAAGGGATTCATAATATAATCACTCCTAAAGTAGTATTCATGTAATAGGGTATGCGCTTACTGAATATAGATGTGCACAATCTAGGTCTATAAACATAATAATCAATGAACAGAAAAATAGGGTTACTAATCTTATGATGTGTCCATTATGGGTGTTTTATTTTACTATATAGATAGAACAAACATGTGTATAGCAATTATAGCAGGCGCTGCCGTGTTCTGGTTGGCGTCTTGTTTGTTGTTAAGGAAAGGTCAGCCCAAACGTGTTGCATTTTACAAAACAAACTCAACACAAACCAAATATTGTAAAGAAGTTTCAAAAAAACATCTAATGTAACACATCATATATTTTGTTACATTATATTTCAGAAGAGAAACGCTGTTATATCAACATTTTTGTCTATTTATAAAAATAACTACCATATATTATGTAACATATTGTATAATGAAGATACATCTAATGTAACATAACGTATGGAGGGGTAAGGAATGAAGTTTGTGCAACCAATTCGAGATAAGAAAAAATTAGAAGAAGTGAAAGAGGTTTTACGTCGCCAATCTTATCGTGATTTGTTTTTATTTGAAATGGGAATCAATACAGGTCTAAGAATTAGTGACTTATTAAAGTTACATGTAAATGATGTGAAAGAAAGAACTCACATTGTAATTAAAGAACAGAAGACCGGGAAAGAGAAACGTTTCATTATCAATACAGCGTTAAGAGAAAAAATAAATGAGTATGTAAGTGGAATGAATGAAACAGATTGCTTATTTGCTTCTAAAAAGACAGGAAAACCGATCACGAGAATTCAAGCTTATCGAATTATGAACGCTGCTGCTGAAAAAGTAGGGCTTGATGAAATTGGAACGCATACTCTTAGAAAAACTTTTGGCTATCATTATTATCAGAAGACAAAAGATGTAGTAATGCTACAAACAATCTTTAATCATTCTGCTCCATCGATTACATTACGTTATATAGGAATCCAACAAGATGAGATTGATAAATCATTAGAAGATTTCAGTTTATAAATAAGAAACAACAAAAGTAGCGAATCCGCTGCTTTTTTATTTTGTATAGAAAAAAGGAACCCCAAAAAGGATTCCTTTTCTTATTCCGATCTATCTTAAGCGCATATAAGATAACGTTATTTTACATCTTAATATTAGGAATTACAATAATTAATTTAGGGTTTACCGTGAGGTGGTGTAAATGGAAGAAGAAACTATAAACGTTCCTACATGCTCTGTTTGTAATGAACCCTGCATGTGGACATTGAAAATGCCATTAACTATTACTCATTTTGATAAAACATATATCCGTGAAGTAAATACGGATAAAGCTCATATATGCATTGAGTGTTTAGAGAAGGAAGTGCAAGCAATTGGATAAGGGGGCAGGTGTTATGTAATTATGGCCAGACAACGAAGTCCAGACCGTAACAAAGCGTATGAGATATTTAAAGAACATAATGGTAATATTACGAATCGTAAAATTGCTGAATTGTTGTCTACATCCGAACGAACTGTTAATGAAAAAACAGTAGGTGGATGGAAAACAAAAGATAAATGGATGCAGCAATTAAATGGAGTACTTCATAAAAATGAACGGAGTACTCCAAAGAAAGAAACGGAGTACTCCAAAAAGAAACCAGGAGCACCCAAAGGTAATAAGAATGCTGTAAACAATCGTGGTGGAGCTAAAAAGGGTAATAAAAATGCTGTCGGTAATTCTGGTGGTTCTGCTCCACTGCGTAATGGTAATGCTGCTACACATGGTTTATATAGAAAGTATTTACCAAAAGAATTATATGATTTGAAAGAAGAATTAGAGGAAGCGATTAACAACGATCCATTATCGATTTTGTGGGAAAGTATAATGCTGCAGCACGCTCAAATCATTCATGCTCAACGTATTATGTTTGTTAATAATAAAGAGGACATGACAAAGGAACTAAGAAAGAAAAAACTTAGTGAAAGCGGATTTGAAGAAGAGTGGGAAATTCAATTTGCTTGGGATAAACAAGCGAGTTTCTTAAATGCTCAATCTAAGGCCCTTTCTACTTTGTCTGCTCTTATTAGAGATTTTGACAGATTAGCAAATATAGATGATGAGCGACGCGCTAAACTTGAATTTATACAGGTTCAAATTGATAAGATTAAATCCACTAATAATGATGATAATAATATTGAGCCAGTTATCATTGTAGATAATATCAGTGGTGATTTAAATGTCTAAAAAACAAATAGCCGATATACTTCCGCCAGCATTTCATCAAGTTTGGTTAGCCCGTAAATGCGAATCGATATTAAAAATTGTTTGTAAGGGCGGTCGTGGTTCGGGTAAATCTACTGATATATCCATTTGTATCGTTATGGACCTTATTCAGTTTCCTATTACGGTTCTTTGCATACGTAAAGTAAAGGATACAATAAGGGAATCCTGCTACGAGCAAATAAAAGAAGCGATAGAGCTATTAGGTGTAGAGCATTTATTTCGTTTTAAAGAAAGTCCAATGGAAATCATTTATAAACCACGTGGGAATAAAATCATATTCCGTGGTGCTGATGATCCTGCAAAAATCAAATCTATAAAAATAGCGAAGTATCCAGTTGCTATTGCATGGTTTGAAGAGTTGGCCGAATTTAAATTAGAAGAAGATGTTTCTACAATAGAGAAGTCTATTTTGCGTAAAGAATTACCGAATGGACTGCGATACAAAATGTATTATTCATATAATCCGCCAAAGAGAAAACAGTCCTGGGTTAATAAGAAGTTTGAAACGCAATTCAAGCCAAAGAATACATTTGTACATCATAGTACATATCATGATAATCCTCATATTTCTAAGCAGTTCGTGGAAGAAGCAGAAGAAACAAAAAGGCTTAAACCACAGCAATATGAACATGAATATGAAGGGAAACCGACAGGCAGTGGCGTTGTTCCATTTAGTAACCTTAAATTCAGACGTATTACAGATGAAGAAATCAAATCATTTGATAATATACGTCAAGGGATTGACTGGGGTTATGGGAATGACGCACTGTCTTTTGGTCGTATGCATTATGATAAAACGCGCAGAAAGCTTTATATATTCGGTGAAATACATGGAGTTAAAATCAGTAACCGCTCATTAGCTGAAAAGATTAAACAACTTGGTTGGGATGATGTCGAGATAATTGCGGATTCATCGGAACCAAAATCAATTGATGAAATGAAAAATGATCATGGTATTAAGAGAATCAAGGGAGCAGTTAAAGGCCCTGGCTCTGTTGAATACGGGGAAAAATGGTTAGACGATTTAGAAGAAATTATAATTGACCCCGAACGTTGTCCAAAAACTGCAGGTGAATTTGAAAATATTGATTATGAAGTTGATAAAGATGGTAATCCCAAAAATAGATTACAAGATAAAGATAATCATAGTATCGACATGACCCGTTATGCATGTGAGGACGATATGAGTAAACGTAAAGTAGTTATGGGTGGAAAGGTGAAAAGAGTGTAGTCGGACATTTATTGTTCGGCTATTTCTTTTGCTCTTTATTAATAGAAGAAAGGAGGACATACAAACGATATGAGCGATAAGAAAACAATTAAGAATGTAAAAGTATTTGGTATTAATAAAGCAGCGGATGATCCGAAGAATAAGGAAGACAACAGCAAGCAAATGGCAGTTGATCCATTCGCTCAAATATATGGTGATAAGGGATTAGTTAAACCTCCTTATGATATGGCGGTATTGCTGGAAATAAAGGAAAGTAATCCTATTCATTCTGCTTGTATTAGCGCAAAAGTCGATGATATTGCGGGTGTCGGTTTCGACTTTGCTCCTTTTGAAGAAGTGAAAGAAGCTGCAAGCCAGGAGCAATATAAAAAGTTAAAGGAATTCATGCGGAATTGTAATCCAGAAATGACAAGCTCCGAAATCATAAGAGCTGTATGGGACGATTACGAAACAGTTGGCTGGGGCATTATTGAAGTTGTTCGTAATAACAAAGGTGAACCGTCAAAACTATACCATATTCCAGCTCATACAGTTCGTGCTCATAAAGATAAAGTTCGCTTTGCTCAAATCGTAAGTAACAAAGAACGATGGTTTAAAAAGTTCGGTTATCCAGATGATTATAGCCTTGTTGATGGTCAACCTTTAGGAGCAGAAGACATTGCAGAAAACGGAACAGAAAAAGCCGGGGAAGTAATTGTTATTCGCAAATTCGGTTCTCGTTCTTCTTATTATGGGATACCTAATTACGTTAGTTCTATTGGCTCAATAGTTGGCTCTCAAGCAGTGCGAGATTACAATATTAACTTTTTTACGGGCAAGACTATTCCAGATGCTCTGCTATTTATTGAGGGAATCGATGAGATAGATGAGGGAACGGAAAATGAATTAAAAGCGTTCTTCTCTGCAGAAACAAAGGGAGAACATCATAAGTTGGCCGTAGTTCCTGTTCCACCAGGAGCAAAAGCTAGATTGGAAAAAGTCAGCCCTGATGTAAAAGAAGGTAGTTTCCGTTTGTATAAGCAGGATAGCGCAATGGAGATATGTGTGGCCCATCGTGTACCACCTTATCGTATCGGTTGGGCTATGACAGGTTCATTAGGACAAACAACTGCTAAAGAAATGAATGAGATGTACAAGCGTTCTATTATTGAACCTGGCCAAGAAATATTAGAACATCGATTAAACAATCAATTGTTCCGTGTATTTTCTGAAATGCTAGGTGGTTTAGATTGGCATTTTAAATTAAATGAAATCGATACGGATGATCGTGAAGCAGATTTGAAATATGCAAAAGACAGTTATGAGGGTGGAATATTAAAACTGAATGAGTCCCGTAAAGTGGTAGGTTATGAACCTGTACCGGAAGGGGATAAATTCTTTGATGGTAAAACAGAATCTTCTCCGCCTGAACCAATTGCAAAAGCTGCAGATAACGAGCAAGATAACTTAATTGCTATTAATGCATTTAGGGAAAAGCATGAAGAAATAGAGAAAGCTATGCAAAAAAAGGTAGCTGATTTTTTTCCGAGCAGGGAAAACGGCTCTTAAACCTGCTTCCCGTAATCCGTATTAATAAAGCAGATGAAGAGATTGATGTTGTAATTGCAGAAGCGGAAGTTGATGAATTTCTGGATAGTGTGGATTGGGATGAAGAACGACAAATGTTTGTTGATGAAGTCACGGACACACTACAGGATGATGTTACAGAGTTTGTACAAAGTACCATTGCATCAAATGGTTTAACCTGGATGGTATTAGATCCAATTGGTGACGTTGCTGCAAAATGGGTTGCTGCTTATGCATTTGAATTAGCAAAAGGAATCCATGAAACCACTAAAGATAGATTAAGAGAGACAATGTTAAAGAATCTTAGTGAGGGAATGGGTGTTGATGCATTAAGTGTTTCTATTGCAGATGTGATGTCAGAAGCAAGTAACTATAGAGCAATGATGATTGCACGCACAGAAACAACATATGCAATGAATTACGGCAATTTAATCGCTTATAAGGGTGCAAATAGAAACAAGAAAACATGGCTTACAGGCAACGATGAGCGTGTTTGTAAAGAATGTGGTGGTTTACATGGGGAAACGGTAGATATTGATGATTTATTTAGTAATGGAAAGATGTGTCCGCCAGCTCATCCTCATTGTCGCTGCACCATGATTTCAGAAGAGTAATATAATACACCTATTTGATTGGGGTTTCATCGTCAAAACGTATACGGCTTTAAATTGGCTGCTATGCGTTTTGACAGTGGAACCCCAATATTTATAGGGAAGGAGGTAAAACAATGGGTTACGAACTAAAAAACGCCAATATTAGTTATGTTTCATTGGTTACAAAGGGCGCTAACGGTCGTCAATTCGCCATTATGAAGAGTGCATCTGCTAAACAACCAAATATATCAAAGCAAGTTCCAATCCTTAAAACAGAGGAAGAGAAACAGCTTGTTACGGGTGTGGTATATGAACCAGATGTAGAAGATTCGCACGGAGACACAATGACCGCAGAGGAAATTGAAAAGGCTGCATATACCTTTATGGATAATTACCAACACATCGATAAACAACACGATGAAATCGCTGGTAAAGGGACAGTAGTTGAAAACTGGATTGCTAAAAGTGATATGACAGTAGGCGAACAAGAAGTAAAAGCAGGAACATGGCTCATGACTGTACGTGTCGATGATGTAGACACATGGGAAGAAATTAAAAAGGGCGAAGTTACTGGTTTTTCTATGGGTGGATTTGGTGAGCGTGTAGAAATCGCAAAAGCAGATGATCTTACTCATGAAGAGAAAGGTATTATTCGTAAAATGGTCGGTTTCTTCAAAGGTGAGAAACACGAGATTAAAAAGGGCGAAGTTAAAGATTGTTTTGTAGATGAAAGACAGAATCGTGATTTACGTGCTGTTTTTAATTTGTTCGAAGATGTGTTCTATTGGGAAGTTTGGGAGAACAATCCCGATATCGATCGGATGACAGCTGCTCTTGATGATATGAAGGAAATCCTTTCTTCTATTAAAGGCGGTTATACCATTGCGAAATCCGAAGACAGTGTACAAGCAGAAAACATTGTATTAGAAAATATTAAAAAAGCTGGGAAAGTTTTATCCCAAAAGAATCATGCGAAATTAGATGAAGCATTAGCTTTAATTAGTGAAATAAAAGAAGCTGCTTTACCAGAGGGGGAAGAAGAAATGAAAGTAGAAGATATTGCAGAGATTGTTAAACAAGCAGTAGAACCACTAGCTACTAAGTTAGAGAAGATTGAAAAGAAGGTGAATGGTGAAGAAGTAGAACCGACGCCGGAAGAGCAAACAGAGGAAGAGAAAGTTGCGGCAGTTATCAATAAAGCGCTAGAACCATTTGCTGAACGTCTTGGGAATATCGAAAATGCTGCTTCTATTCGTAAAGGCTTAGATCCAGATGAAGAAGTTACACCAGGACAACAACCAATTAAAAAATCTAAATGGGCAGGATTAAACCTGTAAGGGGAGGATTATCACTATGACAATGACTAACACGGAATTATTAGCTCATATGCAAAGAATTGCAAAAAGCACAATGACGACAGGAGGAACAGCCGCTGGGCTATTAAATCCAGAACAAAGTAAGGAATTCTTCCGAATGGCATTCGATACAACACCATTCTCACAATTACACCGTAAAGAACTGCGTAAAGCAAAACAGGGTGAATTAGATAAAATCGCAATTGGCGGCCGTATCTTACGTAAGAAAACGGAAAATAGTGATGATAATTATCGCGCAGGTGTTCAAACTTCTAAAATTGAGTACAATACAAAGGCTATTCGCTTACCTTGGGAGATTACAGAAGAATTACTCCGTGAAAATATTGAAGGTGAAGGCTATGAAGATACTGTAATGGCTCTTATGTCTACTCAATTAGGTATCGATTTAGAGGATTTACATTGGAATGGTGATACAGAGTCTTCAGACGGAATGTTATCTATCAATGATGGATGGTTGAAAAAAATCCAGAAATCGAAAGAATCTCATATTGTCGATCACACTAAGTTAGTAACTGGTACAGGTGAAGCAGCGGCAGCGAATGGATTTGGAAAAGGTTCTATCTTCGCTTTATCCGGTGCAATGCCAAATAAATATAAAAACAGCAATTTACGTTGGATTATGTCTCCAAGCCGTAGAGAGAAATGGATTGAGTATTTAACAAATCGTCCTACTGGCGCTGGTGATGCTGCGTTACTTGGAGCAGGAGATCAAGTTAATAAACCAATGGGATACGGAATTGTTACGGTTCCATCTTTAGAAGACGATGTTATTATTCTTGCAGATCCAAAAAACTTCATTGCAGTTAATACATACGACACTCGTGTTCGTAAAACTACAGAAGGTAAAACTGCAGTAATGGAAGATAAACGATTCTATGTAATTCATTTTGACGATGATGCTGTTATTCAAGAAATGGATGCAGTAGCAATCCTAACAAATATTCCGGATACGTTTGGAGCTTAATATCCAGGCGTATTTTTTTATGGGAACAAACCCTTTGTTATCAGGGTTTTGAATGTATACTTTTTTAATATTTTCTTGTTTTTAATTGAAAACTAGATAGAACCAATAAAAACAATAATTCGAATGTAAACTTTCATGTAATAGTTTACATTCGTGAAAGGGGTGTTAACCATGAAAGTAGTTACGCTGCGATACGGTGGCACTTACACCGCTTATGGACAAAAGTTTAAGAATGGCCAAGAGGAAACAGTTTCAAATGATAAAGCTGATTACCTTGTAAGTACTGGACATTTTGAACTTGTAAAAGAAGTCGATAAGAAGGAGAAAGAAACATAATGGATATTACCATGCAGGACATTAAAGACCGCGTAAATGTGCATAAGATGCCTGATACAGTTGTTCAAGAACTGATAGATTACTATACGGTTATTACTAAAAAGTATTTAAGAGTAAAGCCGGAGAACCCAATGAAAGAAATCATCCATACTAGTAAACTAGCTTGGCTTTCTTTTCCTGCTGAATCTATAGCAAAAGTAACTCATGTTAGTTCAAAACAAGATATGACCGATTCTATTACTGTAAATGGCCGTATTGTTTATGGTTTATCCGAAAATCAATTATATGAATTCGAATATAAGATACAAGATTACGATGATCTGCAGGTACTTATGAAGAAATGCATTATCGATTTGGTTGTTTCTGCAGTAGGTCGTGCTAAATTACAACGGAAAGGTATGAAGACATCCGAAAGTATAGGGGATTATTCGTACCAGATTAGCCCAGAAGCGCTAGACGAACCTGCTACAAATAATAAGATACTTAATGGTTTAAAAGCGTTTAGAGCAAGAGTTAAGCCAGTGATGGCCACATGAGCATGTACTTTGACGATGGTGATATGGATGATTTATATATTCATGAAGTAGTTGTAAAACGAAAAGAGAGAAAGAAACAATCCTCTGGCAATTATGCAGAAATAGAAGGGGAAATTTACGAGAATATGATTTGCCGTGTAACTACTAATTCTGCTGCTGATAATGAGAGATTTAAACGTGATAAACAAAATTTCGATACAATCTTTAAGATATATGCACCTGCTTCTTACAAGATTAAGCCGAATGATCGTATCTTTTTCAAAGATGATGATTTAGGCGTTGATTATACATTTGAAGTAAAAGGAGAACCACGTAATCCTGCGTTTATGAATCATCACATTGAGATTTATTGTGAAAAGGTGTGATTCTATATGTCTAGTTCAGTAGAAGTTGAGTTCTCAAGCAATATGGAGCAAGTAAAGACGCATATTAACGCTATGTGTGTTGAAAAAGTAACAGCAGCAACTATTCATTTGCAAAATCAAGTTAAAAAGAATCTCACAGGTAGCCGTAGCGGTAAACAATACAAGATACCTCATACCAGTCGTAAGTATACTGCTTCTAAACCAGGTGAAGCTCCTGCTGTTCGTACTGGTGACTTATTAAACTCTATTAAGTACAACATTAAAAGGTCGCAATCAGAGGTATTGGGCGCAGTAGGAAGTGACTTAAAAAAAGCAATATGGCTTGAAACTGGTACGAGTAATATAGAAGCCCGTCCATTTCTGGTTAAAACGTTTGAAAAAGAGCGCAGAGAACTGAAAAGGCAAATGGGAGGGTAATTGTATGTCTAATGCTATTGCAGCTATTAGAAAGCTTGTTGAGAGTGATGAAATAATAAAGACAAATCTATCGGAATATGGTGAAGGTGAAGATAAAGGCCCTGCTCTTACATTCCAAACTGCACAAGATGATATGGAAATGCCTTATGTAGTTATGAGAATTGAAGCAGATAATCCGGATGATGTTGAAATTATAGATCGTATGATTCTAAATTTCGATGTGTATTGTGATAACGGAGATTATGATAAGGCGAAGTTAATTGCTACACGTATTGAGAAGTTACTAGATAGGGAAGTTGGTTTAAAAGATGATGGGATACTTTCTATACATCGTGCAGGTAAACTGCCAGTACCGGATGAAGACCCATCTATCATTCATATAAATGCGAAATTTCTTGTCCGAACGATTCGAACGGACTTGTATTAGGGGGTAGAACGAATGAGCTGGAAATTAATTAACGGTGTCCGTGAAGGGACAACTGATAATTTTGTAATCGGCCCTGGTGTCATGTACAAAGACTTTAAAAGCGTAAAAGATTTAGGAACAATGGTCGGAGCAACTACAGGCGGAACCAAAGTAGGTTTTGATCGTGAGTACTATGATGCAGATATTGATGGTGTATTAGGTAAGATGGTGCGCGGCAAGTGGTTATTAAAAGATGAACCGCATGTAGAACTTACATTAGTAGAGTTTACAAAAGAAAACCTGCAGTTAGCTTTACCTGGGATGACGGTAGATAGCACAACAGTAGAGGGTTACGATGTTTTAACGCCTTCAAATGAAATTCCGGATTCAAGTTACCATGATATTGCTTTGATTGGGATGGTTTCAGGAAGCGACTTGCCAATTATTTTCGTTATTCGAAATGCATTGGTAGTATCATCTATTGAAGTTGATTTGAAAGATGGAAAAGGAACGGTTGGATTGAAATGCAAGTTCATTGGTCATTACAGTGAATCTGCACCAAATACACCGCCTTATGAAATCTATTTACCAAAGAAAAAGAAAACAGCAGCACTTAAAGCGCCGGCTACCGCATAAATGGTAGTCGGTTTTCTATTATATAAAACTAGCTAAAAGCTAAAAGGAGAGAACGGAATGACATCTATTTTAGAAAAAATGATGAATACAGGTACAGAAATTACAATTTCAGGTGTAAAAGTGACGATGCGACGATTAAATGTAACGGATGTTTGGCGATTCGCTAAAATTATTTCGAAGGTTGGACGCAGCGCAATGGCAAATTTTGCTGATTTCGGTAAGGATAAGCAAGAAATGGATGAACTAACTAAAGTAGCTGAATCTCTTCCGGAAGAAGAAAAGCAAGCGCAATTAGCTGCACTTAAAGAGAAGCAGCAGCAAAAAGGATTCGAATTCGCTTTCCGTGTTTTAACAATGATTCCTGCTTGTGAAGATGATTTTACAGAGTTCTTTGCTAGTTTATTAAAAGTAAAAGCAGATGAGTTTCGTCAATTCCCTCCTGAAGCAATGGTTGCTGTTATACAGGGATTATTAGAAAGTGAAGACCTAATGACTTTTTTCAACCAGGTCAAGGGACTAGTGAAAGTTCAGAGCGAGAAATGGAGCAAATCAGCAGTGATTCCAGCAGCGGCTCCGAAACTAGCTTAAACGAAAATTCAGATGAATATTTAGAGGGAGCCGAACAAAACATGTTACGTGCTTTCGATAAAATCCAAAAGCGGTATGGATGGACAGATGAATACGTCTTATCTATACCGTATTCGCGTTTAATGGACCTATTTTCTTTAATTGCACAAGAAGAGCAGCAAGAAGAATTAAACGAGTGGAAGAAGATGGCGTTCATTGGTTTTCAAACTCGTCAACTTGAAGAGGGTACTACTTTTGATGATTATCTAAAAGCCTTTGGACTAACTGATAACCAGGATGATAAGGAATCATCTTATGAAATGGGTGAAGTATGGAGCAAAGAAGAGTGTGAAGCACATGTTGAGCAAATTATGGCTCAATTCCAGGAAGACGACGATGAAGAATAAAATGGTTATCGGCCCCAGAAAAGGGGGTGCATAAATGTTAGCTGAAATGTTCCAACTGTTCGGAACGATTGGTATTAAAGCAGACGGCGCTTATAAAGATTTACAACAATTTGAAGATCGAGTACAAAAGACTGCAAACGGAATGCATGATAAGTTCCAAAAAGCAGGGGAATCCATTAGTCATGTAGGTAACAAAATGAAAGATGTTGGTACTAACATGACTGCTGGTGTTTCACTACCTTTAGCTGGTATTGGTGCTGCAGCTGTTAAAGTAGCTTCTGACTTTGATGCTTCTAATAGAAAATTAGAATCTACACTTGGTTTATCAAAAGAAGCTACAAAAGAGCTGGGTAATGTTGCAAAAGAGACATGGAAAGATGGATTTGGAGAAAGTATTCAAGAAGTTGATGAAGCTGTAATACAAGTAAGTCAAAACATGAAGAATCTTTCTTTCGATGAAATGCAGGGTGCTACACAAAGTGCTATGACTCTTGCAAAAACTTTTGACGCGGATGTTAATGAGGTTACACGAGGGGCCGGACAGCTTATGAACCAGTTCGGGTTAGATGCACAAGAGACATTTGACCTTTTAGCATCTGGTGGACAAGCAGGCTTAAACTTCTCAAACGAAATGTTTGATAACATTTCCGAATACGCGCCTTTATTTAAACAAGCAGGATTTTCTGCAGAAGAGATGTTTACCATTATGGCAAATGGAACGCAAGATGGTTCATACAATCTCGATTACGTAAACGACCTTGTAAAAGAATTCGGTATTCGTGTACAAGATGGATCAAAAGGTGTCACAGAAGCCTTTGCAGAAATGAGTCCAGAAACTCAAAAGGTTTGGGACAATTTTAATAAAGGCAAAGGAACTGCTGCAGATGTATTTAACGCAGTACTTGGCGATTTAGGCAAAATGGACGATAAAGTCAAAGCCAATCAGCTTGGTGTTGCTGTATTCGGTACTAAATGGGAAGACATGGGAGCTGAAGCTGTATTAGGGCTTACTAATGCCGATGGTGCATTACGCGATGTTGACGGCAGTATGAAGAAAATGCAGAAGACACAGCAAGAAGCATTTGGTGTTCGCTGGCAAAAACTCACTCGTACTACAATGGCATCCTTGGAACCGCTAGGCCAAGCAATTCTTGATATTGCAGAAGTTGCTCTTCCTCCCATTATCAAAGCTGTAGAAGTAGCTGCAAAGGCGTTTAGTTCTATTCCAAAACCAATCCAAATTGGTATCGTAGCAATTTTAGGTATGGTTGCAGTATTAGGACCATTAGTCGCCATGATGGGCTTTATGACAAGTGGAGTAGGTGCATTTGTCGGTTCGTTTAGATTTCTTGTACCAGTATTAACAAAGGTTCCTCTGCTGTTTACAGGTATATTAAAAATCGGGCCAAGATTAATAAGTATGTTCGCTATGATAGGAAGAGCAGTAGCTTTCCTAGGTAGCACTGCATTTGCAGGACTTTTAAAAGTAGGGCCTAAACTTATTGGTATGTTTGATGCAATAGGTAGAGCGCTCGCTATACTTGGTAGATCTGCAATGACACTACTCATGAATCCCTGGACAATTGCCATACTTGCTATTGTTGGATTAGTTTATTTGATTTACAAAAATTGGGATTCCGTTGTTAAATATACGAAACAAGCCGTTAAATGGATGGGTGACGCATGTTCTAAGGGGTGGGACGCAACCGTAAAAGGTGCAAAATCCGCTTGGTCCGGTTTATCTAAATTCTGTTCTGGATTTTGGGAAGGAACGAAAAAAGTCTTCCATGCTTCTGTATCATTTATAGGAAAAATGCTCGAAGCAGCCTGGCGCGGTATAGCTGCAGTTATAAAGTTTTACATTAATTTCTGGAAAAAAGCATTCGAGCTTGGGTGGATTGCTATAAAATTCATTTTTAATGCCGCTTTAAATATCTTAAAAAGCGTTGTTAAATTCGCCTTAGAAGTTATTAAAAATGTAATCTCATTTTATATAAAAGCATACCAAACGATTTTTAGAGTTGGGTGGAATATCATTAAAACGATATTTACAACTGTCCTTAACTTTTTGAAATCGTTTATTCGTGCTGCATTTGAATTTATAAAAAATGTGATTTCAACAGCGATGAATGTTATAAAAACTATAATTTCTGCAGCCTGGAATTTTATAAAAACAGTATTTGTTACTGTATTGAATTTCATTAAAACCACTGTTCAAAATGCATTCAACTTTATTAAAAATATAATCATTACCGTAATGACTGCGATTAAGAATTTCATTCAAGCAGCCTGGAATTTTATTAAAGATACAATCATTGCAACAGTTCGAGCCTTTGTTAATTTCGTAGTTGATAATTTTAATAGACTTAAAAATACTATTTTTAGTGTTGTTGGAGCTATTAAAGATTTCATAGTAAGTAGCTTTACTGCAATTAAGAAAGCTATTACGGGAGCTTTTACAGGTATTGTAGATATCGTAAAAGATGTATTTAGCAAAGTAGGATCTATTGTAAAAAATGTAGCAAAAGAAGCAGTTAGCTGGGGAAAAGACATCATTGCTGGTATCGGTGAAGGTATGGCTGCAATGGGTGGCTGGATAGCTGATAAAGCAAAAGGCGTAGTTAGCGGAATTCCAAAAGCAGTTAAGAAGTTCTTTGGTATTCGAAGTCCTTCACGCCTAATGATGGAATTTGGTGGATTTATTACAGAAGGTCTAGGTGTAGGTATGGAAAACATGATCCCTGCAGTAGATAGAGCTTCTGAACTACTAAATAAAGCTGTTGTTCCACCTAAACCAATGAAACTAGTAACCGATGTATCTACTCAAATCGGACAAATGGGAGCACGCTCTGCTGATTTAATTGGTAAGACAGCACATCCATATGCTGGACAAACCCACGTTGAGAAGAAAACGGATAAGGGTGTAACAATTCAAAATGCTACATTTAGAGTCGCTGTTGAAAAATTACAATCTGCAGATGACTTTGTAAAAATGAGAAAGCTGCTACAAAACGTAGTTGCTGATGATCTAATGGGAATGGCGGTGCGAAATGTATGAGTGTATTAAAAACATTGCATAGAAAAGCAGGTTCGTATTACCTCTTTGAAGAGATAGTAGAATTAAAAAACACAATACAATATACCATTACTTTTGGATGGCCAGGGACATATAACTTTCATTTTATGTCCCAAGTTCCTATTGGTTCTGATGGCATGCTGCCGAATAAATACTTTATTGTTCGGGTAAATGGTATTGAACGGTTTAGAGCAAGAGGGCCTTACGCTTGGGAAGCACGAGAAATATTTGTTGGTGCAGGGCCGCAAACAATTGAATTTACAACAATAGGCTATGGTGCTTCTGATGTAGCCTATGTAAGCCAAGCTTCTTATCATGCATTTGGGTATGTTCCTAACATTGCAATGATTGAGCAAACAAAGATGCCAAAGTCATTAGACGGCTTAAAAACTCACAATGTTATGCATGGATATCCGCGTTTTCAAAGTGCTGGTAATAAAGGATGCGAAGTAGAATTCACTCTGCTATTTAGAGATATAAAATATTGGCGTGATTTCATGAGGGAAATATATCGTACTCATATTATCACTGGTGATTACGGTACATACGGGGGTATTATCCCGCCTAACGAAGTAGATACAATAAGAAAAGGCACATTAGTAATAGCGAAATGCAAATTAATATCTACAGCACAAGCAGGAGTTGGAGTTGATGGCATATGAGGGAAGGTTCTGTATCTTTAATTAGAATGTTGGGGAGTCATTTCCAATTAGGAAATAACTCCCCTAATTTAATTGTTTTTATGAAAAAAAGGGACTCTTCTTCTTACGTCCAAATTCAACACCGTGTAACGGGTTTAGAAGTCCAGGAGAACGCAGACCAATTCGCAAGTACATTTACTATTACCTTTGCAAATGAATACGGTCAAATGGCTCCTGATAATTGGTATGGTAAGTTTTCCTCTATTCAAGAATGGTTTTATAACAGTGAAGTAACAAATACAAATCAACTGTATCCACAAACAGAATTTAAGGTATCTATTGGCTACGGTGAAGAGGTTTTACCTTATATACATGGTTTGGTATCTGATGTGAAGGTAAATGCCGAAAGTGGTACTATTTCAGTCACTTGTACAACATCTTATAAGAAACTTCTACATAAATCAGTAATCCCAACACCTGGATCGGATGAAATTGTCGCACCAACTGGAAATGTTTATGATGTTGTGAAATTCTTCTTCCAAAAAGCAGGGGTTGTCTTACATGGTAGTCCCGTAAACATACCTGGTACCAATCAAAGTTGGCTTGTTGAAGGTGCTACTGGAAAGAGGTTTCAAAAATGGGATGAAATTGTCCGAGATATTATAGATACAACATTCCACTATATTAAACATGAACCAGATGGAAGTTGTACGTTTATGAAAATGCCGGACTATGCCATTAACGAGCCTGCAAAATTTAACTTTAATGAAGGTGAGAACCTCATTTCATTAGATATGCAGCTAACCGATCAGGATATCAGTAATAGTATTGTTGTTAAATGTGGAGATTACGCAAACGGATTTCTTAATTCGTTTTTATTAAAAAATGTATCGCAAGGGGATTTGCGTGAGGAACTGATAGAAGTTCCTTGGGCTACAACATTCTTTGCAAGAAGAGCAGTAGCTGCAGCTTATCATTTAAAGGCAATCCAGAAGTTTAGGACATTAACGGTAGCGGTAGTTGGTGATCCAAGGATTCAATTGTTTGATGTAATTTCTGTTTACAACCGAGATTCTGGCCAACAATGGAATTATTTCGTGAAAGGTATTAATACTATGATTTCAGCAGATGATGGTTTCTATCAAACTTTAGATTTAACAGTTAACTATGGATACGAACCTACTCCTTATACAGACATAAGCGGAATCACAGTAAACGTAGATACCTTACGGTTAAAACTTTGGGATTATGATTATGAAGATGGTGACGTAATAAATATTTACGCCAATGATAGGTTGATAGAAGAAAATTACCTTATCCGAAACAACCCTACATATGTTGATATCCCGCTCGAATACGGTGTAAATGTAGTTGTATTTGAAGCTGTACGAAATCCTTTAAGGTGGCTTACAGGACGAATGCAAGTGTTAGATACACAGAATAATATTCTATTTGATTATGGTGATATTCCAGATTTAACGTTTGATAGAAAAAACATAGGTCCAGATGGATATTATATTCAACGTCCTGCAAAAACATGGTCTGTCACAAGGGTAAATTAGGGGTGATATGATGATAATGCAAAAGAACTTATATGATCCGATTATGTATTTGATGAAAGGATTAATTGATAGAGAATTTTACAGCGGTGGAAAACCAATGCCTGGCGATGACCCGAATAACGTATTTAAAGAAGGTATGACAGAGGGATATACCCTCATTCGTGATGGTGCTCGTTTATCTGCTGTTGATGGAGATAAATATCTTTATTACGATTTAGTTTTTAACGACAACGGTATGTTAGATAAGGTTATTTTATCCCACAAGATAACAGGAAAGATGATGGAAACACAATTAATATATAATGCACAAAAACAGCTAGAGCGTGTGCAGCCACGCCTTTTAAATAAAGGTAACGGTATGCTCTCTGATTTACCAATTCCCGATGTGTCGTAATGATGCACGGGAATTTTTTAATACATGGAAAAGGGTGAATGCTCTTGTTTGAAACAACCTATTTAGCTGGCGGAAGATTAGATCCACCTTTTCATCCAACAAAAACGGAACCATTCGTACCTGGATTCATTATGGATTCTACATCATATAAAACGGATGAAGTGAAATATGTATTACCTGCAGATATGGAGATTTATGCAATTAGTGTTAGTTCCTCCATGTACGAATTAGATGATAAATGGGATTTAATCGTGAACGGACAAACTGTTTGCCAGGATATCTATACAAAGCGCATCCCCGAAGGTATGCACTTTATGGTTTACAAATCCGTAAAAGCAGGAAGTACAATTACATTCCGATTCCATAATCAAGGCATTCTTGATAAAACGGTATGGTTTGAACTTCACTTTTTAAGATAAAGGAGAGTACTTTATGAGCTTTTCTGTTAACTATATGGCTGGTGGGCGATTTGACGCACCTTACTTCCCTACAAAAACAGAGCCATTTATCCAGGGGCGGAGAATTGGTATTTATGATGGAATGCATGTAGATAAGTTTTCATTACCATTTGAAACCGAAATGATTGCTTTTTCTGTTGCTGCTTCACATTACAGTGATAAGGACTATTGGAACTTATATATTAATGGCCAGCAAGTATTTAAAGAAGTTTATGTAAAAGATGTGCCGGAGGGATTTAATTTCTCCATCGTTAAGCCTATACCTGCCAATGCAGAGTTAAAGTTCGAATACCATAATGTATCTGCAGAGAAAAAAACTGTATGGCTTAATTATCAACTTTTAAAGGATTAGGAGCGTGAAATCTATGGCATATATTGAAAAAATCGTTACAGAAGCAGAATTTCAAAATGAGCTTATAAATTTAATGACTGAAAATGGTTGGAAAAAAGTTAAAACCTTTTATAAATACATTCATAAAGAAAAAGAGCAAGGAAGCAAAAATAACATTACTAAATTGTATAAATATTGGTGTGCAAAACATGTTGTTTTACAAAATTCGGATGGTGGCATGTACGGAATTGTTCAGACCTGGGCTTGGGAGAATAAAATAAAATTGGATATAGATTTATCTACAGATAAAGGAAAAACAGAACTTCAATCTTATCTAGAAAATAACCCAGGATATAAAGATCGCTCTTGTATGTATCTATATATGATCGAACAACTCCCAAATTATAAAGATAACAGTTTAATCACTATGGGCGCTCAAGACGGATATGAAACTAAATCCATAATGGATGTTGAATTAGCTGAGGTTACAGAAGTAAAAAATGAAAACAGAAATCCGACTACTGGTGATATTTATTACACTTATTCTTATGAGTATTCTGATTCTCCGCAACTCATGATGTCACCTTGGGTAAAGTGTACTTTTAGAAATCCAAGATTACAAAATGTAAATGTAGATACAAATTGGTGGCCAGATTCACTAGTTCGTATTACAGGTCAAGTTGATAAAGATAGAGCGGTATTATTAATTCAAGCAGACAGAACACCAGCATTTGAAAATAACGTCGTTCCTGTAATACCGGTATATATGGGCAGGTTAGAAAGTTATGCAGCGGATGATACAATTGCGGATGCTCTATGGGCTGGTAGCGCCTATGATGAAGGCGACGAATCTTCCTCTCATACTTTTGATTATGAAAACCCGAAACCTTTTAGAGATGTATCGAAATATATGCCAAGAACAAAAACATATCCGAAAAGCCCTGGTAACGGTATTGATAATGTAATTATAAAACGTTCCCGATTCGGAGCAAGATATCAAGCCCACTATATTGCGTGGAATGTCCCTAGTAATATGATGCCACCAGATCGTAAAGGAAAAAACGGTGGACAATACCCGTCAGCATGGCAAAGTCATGACAATGATGAATATAAATATCAATTCAATCCATCTTTATATAGTGGTAGAGTACATACTTCACGCGCTTATATCGTTCATCCAGATGAAGGTGTCCGTGGCTACATGCCTTATATCGTTCTCCTATCACCATTAGGATTATTAGATGGCGACAAATTAAAAGTCCGAATAGATACTTGTCCAGACTCTCATGATATTTATCGTTTCTTTACAGTGGATGCAATTTCACCAATTACGAAAATGCCAGCAACTGCATATCGTCCAGCTGGTTTAGGTATATACGAAAAATCAATGTGATAAGGGGAGAAACTAAATGTGGTTCGATCAAGTAGTTAATTTACAAACGTTACCGAATGATTTAGAAAAAATGTATATCGCAAATGGATGGAAACGAGATTTACTATTCCGTATTCGAAGCGATTCTAGTAAATATATTGATGTGAGATTGTTTGAATCGTTAGGTAGTGATTTAGAAAGACGCAGATTCGGTTTTGCGGTAGCATACGATACTGCGGAATCAGATTTTGCAGATGCACGTTACGTTTCCGTTGAATCTAGATTAGGAAATCTAGGAGTCGGGGATGGGACAAAAACAGAATTTAATATTCCTGCTTTCCCAATTATCTCAACATCACTATTAGTTTATGTAAATAGTGTTTTGCAAGATAAGAGTTCTTATACAGTCGATAGTAAAACAGGGAAGATTAAGTTTAATAGTCCAATTGCAAAGGGTGGAAAGGTAACTGCAGAATACCGTCTTGCCAATGATGCATATGAACCATCTAATGATATGATTTTCTTCACGTATACGCGATATTTCATCGAAAAAGAAATTAAATCTACAGATGAAGCAGCAAATTTAGGGAATGGAAATGGAACGAAAACAACATTCTCATTACCATTTGCTGATTTCGATGAAAGTCGTTTTACAGTTTATAAAAATGACGTTGTTGTAACAGGAAATGAGTACTCATTCACTGGCGGTAGTATTATTTTCAAATCCGCGCCTGCAAGTTCTGACAACATTAAAGTTTCCGGAATAAGATTACTTGAACCAAATAAAGATGGTGTATTAGAAGATGTTCTTACAGCAAAAACCAGATTTGATGTTCAAAATACAATAAGTGTTATGACGGAAATTTTTAAATCTATCAATTTTATTAATGCGTCACCTTATACATCGTTAAGCTTCACGCCAGAACAACGATTCACAAAAGATTGGAAGAGAGATTCAGTTGTTTACATGTATGGAAACGCAAATAAAGATCGTATCGTTATGTTTATGCGAATAGATCCGACGCCAAGTCCTGTCCGAGCTTTATTTGTTCCGCTTTATATTGGAAAAATGCACACCTTTGATAATAAACCACAAAAAAATTTAATTATCATGGGCGGTTGCCGCGAAGGAGAACAATTTAATAATTCCACGAAGAAAATTGGCGAAACTAACATCGACTATGGCCAAAATACTTCTGGTGGTAATTTATCGCCCATGTTGGCCCAATCTTTAACAGGGGCTATGTATCAACAGCATTATCTAGCATTCATTACTCATAATTCTGAGATTGATAGTGGTCAAGGTCGCTTTAATCCTTCAATGTACAGTAATAAATATCATTTATCTCAATTTTATATTGTTCATCCAAACGATGGCTATGTAGGGAAATTAGATGATGTTTATGCGGTACATCCTAAGAACATTCAACAAGCGGATGAATTAGAAATTGAAAAAACAGTAGTAAATGAAGTGCTTGGTAACGGTGATGGTGCCACGACTATATTTCATTTAGAACATAAACCACAAGGTGATACGTTAAACATTTTTATGAATTGTAAAGAAATACCGAAAACAGATTATGTCTATAATCCAGATGACAAAACAGTGATATTTAAAGAATTTCCGCTTGGGGAAATTACTGCTAGTTATAAAATGGCGCAGTTATATCGTTATACATTGCCCACAACTGCGGTATCACCATTCACAAGTAAAAATTCTCCGTTTAATCCTATTGGGTTAGCGATTTATAAAGAGGACATTTAAAAACGAAAGGGGGAAAGCAAAGAATGAAAGAAAAGGTTTATTCGCTTGCTACCCCTTCTTTATTTATAAAAGAAAAACACTATACTGTTTCTATTACTTCAGAATCCAATTTTGAAAAGAGCTATTGTGTAGCACTTTCAGTTACAAACCCTTTTGGAAAAAATGAACACGAGTTTCCAGTGAGTATGCCAGCAAATTCAAGAGTTAAGGCTGTTACAGAAGATGATGCAGGGATATTTGCTACAAAAAGAACAACTAAAATTAAAGGCGTTTTCTCTGATATTGTGGAACAAGCTAGTCGGCAAGTTAGAGAAATTGAAGCGAGTACGTCTTCTATAGACAGTTCCATTTCAAAACGTTTAATAGAATTTGATATGGAAGTTTCAGATATACAAGATTCCAAGCAATTCAGATGTTTTCCCATTGGTATAAATATTGATGAGGAAGCATTGCAACACGAGCGAATTTTTAAAATGGATCATATCGTGGATGAACATGTTAATCAGCCTTTTAATACACATGAAATTCTTATTGCTAACGAAGAGGTGCTGCACCGTACTACAAACGAGCACGAAATGAACCCAGTAATAAAAGAAGAAGTTCTTCATAAAAAAGTGCGCGAATTTGCTGTAGATGTAGATGAATTACCAGAATGGGTTAACGTAGCACGTGTTCTGTATGGGGAAAATTTTTATGAAAGTATCGTAGCAGCACGACAAGAAAAGGAAATATGCGCTAGAACAATATCCGTCGATACAAGCAAAATCACAATAAAAGAACTAGAAGCGATTAATATCAGTGACGCGGAATTAGTAGATAGATCCATTAGAGAAATGATTGGTTCATATGAAGAATATGACATATTTAACGGTCAAGGTATAAAAGTTTATTTACCCGATTACGATTTATTCGCTCGCATCCAGAGAGAGTTATCGGCAAACTATGCTGAATTATCTACAGGGGATAGAAATGCCTTACAGATTGATGGGGAGGATGTTTCATTAGAATCGGTAGATCGTTCTATATTGGAAATAGGTAGTTCACTTGTAGATTCAGAAACTCTATTACGAAAAAAAATAGAAATGGATTTAATTGAAATAGATTTAAATCAATCTGATAGGGTTACTAACGAGATAAAAGCAGGAGCAGCTTTTCATGGATATGCTGATAGAAAAAACAAATATCATGAAGCCGAAACAATGAATGAACCAGAAGGCGATAGGGTTACTAATGAATTTATCGCAAATGATGTTGCACATATGGAGTTAACAATCCCCAAAGGTCGTGAGTACGGTGTAAACACGGCTGATATATCAGATGGTTTAAATGTTAATCGTGAATTTAATACAGGTAATATTATTGAAATTGATAATGGAGATAGAAATATCAAAGACGTTTACAGTGTAATTAATAACACTGTAGCTGCAGATAAAGTAATTGCAACAGTTTCTACAGATTACATAGAAACGAATCCGGTTAATAAAATTACGAAAGATATCGTCACTGTCATTACAGAAAACGAATTAAGCAACCGCTTTGATACAGAAACCATTGTTTTAGAAGAGATTTTTTCATTAGCGGATAGAAATATCCTACAGATTGATGCAACGAGAGAAGAAATGGATTTGTTCGAAGGTTTGGGTATTCCAGTCTATTTACCTGACTTCGACATATTTTCACGTATTAAGAGAGAATTCATAACAGAAACGGCTTTGTCCGAAATAATGAACCGACCAGAAATAAATATCTCATTAAAAGTTGTTGATACTGTTGATATGGTACGCCCTATACAAGAAATTATGACGGATATGTCCGGAGTAACAGAATTTGAAAGACCGCTTTTAGAACTAGATTCACAAATTGATTATGATTATGATGCAGCTGATACACCTGCAAAGAAAGCTTTAATTCACGAACAGGATTTATTTGATGCTTCTCGTCAGTTTGAAGCAGATGAAATAACAGGTGATACATTTGATAGAGAGAGCACTGTAGAAACTGTTGTGAGCGAATCTGAGCAGCTTAACAGACAAGTAATTATCGAAAGTTCAATCATAAAGAATGATAGTTTTAAAGTGGACATGCTATTTGATGCCACTTGTATAAAATTTGAACATTTCATAGTTGATAATATATATAACGCTGAAATCATTGAAGGCGATGAAAATAAAGAAGTTATAAAAGAAGATCCAAAGCTATGGTTGCGGCATAGCCGTCAATCTTGGTGGACGAATTCAAATTGGAAGAAAACGAGATAGGATGGTGAAAATGGAATTAGTTTCTTTGTACGAAAAAGAAAGCGGAAAAATATTCACGGATGATTTTGATTTCATACATCCTCGGTGGATCATGTCTCCGGCAAGTGCATTTGATATTTCTGCTGAAAAGAGTTTTTTACGAATAAACCATGATGCCAGCAAAGATGTTTTACTATTAGTTGATAAACCTGCAGGTGACATTGCAATACAAGTAACTGCAGATTATCAGCCAACTGTAGAAAATGATAATGGTGGACTACTCATATACCAGAATGCTGATAACAAAATTGAATTCCTTGAATCTTATTCAAAAACTAGTTCAAAGGACCATACAGAATGGTTAGCTGTATCACAAGGTAATCAGTGGGATTTTTACAGTAAAACAGATTCTAATTTTGATTATGCTGATAGCGACAAATTAGAATCTAATAGGATTGGAATAATCTTAAAAAAAGGCATAGAAAACCAATACAAGCCATTAAATGTTGATCGTATTATTGTTACTGCAGGTAATAAATTAAAATTACGACAACTCTTTCCTGGGAGCATAGTTGTATTAAAAGATGATAGTGGAACCATCGTTTTTAAAAGTGTAGTAGTACAAAATAATACAGGTATAGATATTGTTTTACCATCACTGGAATTTAAGGGACAAGTAGAAATATTTGACGAAAAAAACATGCTAATCGCTACAAAGAAAACAATCTTTTATGGTGGCGACATATATAATATGGGTTCTCCTTTAAAAATTTTAATGCATGACAAAGAATTAAACGATACAGATCCAACCCATTTAGGGAATATGGTAGAGGGCCAAAAGGTTATTCGAATGTCTGCGCAAAATGAAAATATATCCGCTGTGGCCAATTTAAAAATATCTGTCCAACAATACATGGATAAGGTCGGAGTTTCCTGGGCAGATGTTTCACTAGATGGGATTAATTTTTCAAAAGAAATTTCTATCGGTACGTTAGACCCTCAAAACTCTAAAGAATTCTGGGTTAAAGTTGTTAAAGACTATAATTACATGGGCCTTGAACCAATTTATTTCAACATTAAACTAGCACATGATTAGGTTGTGATGATATGGGAACTAAAATGAAAATTAATAGATTCAAAGGGGAAACAGCAAATTCAAATCCAATATTTGTTGAAAGAAAAGAACAAATTTTTATAGAAAAAGGGCAGTTGGAATATATACCAATTAATATTGGATTCAACAAATATGATATCCGAACAATTAAAGTCATAAATGATAAAGATTCCGAAACAGTTGTTACAATTTTTGATAAAAAAGAAGATGGAGATCAAATATACAAGAGTCTCCAAGAGAAGAAAATATACGATATATTATCAATACCAATTGAAGATAAAGATAATACTGCAGCCGCTCATGTTTTTGTTGAAAACAAAGGAGATTCGGCTGCTTTATTTTCTTTAAATATAAAAGCAGTAAGTTTATCTTAAAGGAGAGAACTATATGACTAATAAAATTTTTAACCGCTTTGAAGTTGCACGAAAAGACATTTTCCAAACAGTTATTGATGAGATGCTTAGAGTAGGATGGGTGCAAAAAAATAAAGGAGACTCTTCTGAAAATAACTTTTTTGTTATGTATTCAGATGGTAATGATAATCAGAAAAATATATTCTTAGAACTTATCCCGTTTGATGGAAGAAATTCAGAATCTTCCCCGTCAACAAACTCTAGTTATGATATTAGAAAATCAGACTACGCAGATCCATTCTTTCGTTTTTCTGAAGGATACGACGAAAACACAAGTAGACGGATAAATATAACTGATTCCAATCCTTTAGGCTGGTTTTTTGGTAGAAGATATAACACCGGCTTTACTAAGGGAAAAGGACCAACTTATGATAAGGATGCGATTTTTGAATTATACATTTTTGCGGATAAAGAACGTGTTATTGTTGCTACAATAGCACCAGAATATCTATCCGGTTACAACGTTGTTTCATATATAGGCGTTCCGGATGACCTGTATTTAAAAGAATCACATGAACCATTTACTAAAGCAATATATACAGCATCAACAGCTTTCTCTGGAGCAACTACTAGTTCTGTGTCGGCTCAAAATCAAGGATGGATGTTTGCGGGTCCTGAATCATTTCCTTCTTCAACTAAACCGTATAGATCCACCACAAGTTATTTTACGCCTTTGAAGAACCCAACAATTGATAAATCATATATTTTGTCTCCTATTTTTGTAGAGACTAAGGATGAAGGTGTCCGAGGACGATTAGATGGAATATTTTATTTAAGCGGAACAACGAATTTATCACAAGGAGACTTCATTGAAATTCCAACCGATGAAGGGATACAAAAATATAGATATTTAGCCTGTGTTAGTAATGTGGCCAACACCTATTCGTTACCATCAGATATTGTAATAAGGGTTTCTTGATTATGGCTACTTTTAAAGGAATGATATTACGTAATTATCTAACTGTAGCCAATAGGAATGCACATACACGGAAGGGGGCGTTTTTACCTAAAATAGAAATACCTAATAATCAACAAAATCATGACATGAAACGGCCAAGACAAGAGCCATTAGAACATTCATGGAAAAAATTAAATACGTAAACAAGAGAACCTGTCACTTTACCTATAAGTTTGCCGCAATTGGAAGCATAAACTTGCCGTGAATGCTGTTTGTAATAAAGTTTAATCAAAAACATGCTATAAACGTTGATTTTATAATAGATTCTTTTCCAGTAGATTTAAGATTGTTTTTTATAAAAATGGTTGATTAAAATTACACATGTTAACCTTACTATGTGATTCTCTGATTAATAAAAAGCAAAAAAAGATAATAGTAACATCTATACATTACCATTATCCTTTTTTTTATAGAAATGGTTCGAATTCTCGACAATAATCCATCCTATAGTTATTAATGTTATAGAAAATAATCTAAAACCCAATCTATACATATAATCTAAATCTTTAAGATAAAAGAAAGATAATATCCCTATAACAGCACCGATTATCCCAATAATCAAACCTTTATATTTTTGTAAAAACATATAGTTACCCCTTTCAAGTAAACAAAATATTCCATATTTAAATAATACTAAATTATGGAATATTTTTAAAGGATTAAAACGTTTTTATATTCAGTTTATATATCATGTTTCTTTTATTAATAAAAATATCCCTATAGATAAGTAAACCCAAAGGGATAGAACGATCAACTTGTTTATAATCGGTACGAATTTATTTCAAAGCTACAGGAAGCATAAGTTTGCCACAAACAAAAAGAACCATAAGCTTGCTGTTTCGGAAAACTTATGGTTCATATCACAGAACCCAAGCGTGCAGCAGCAGGCTTTTTTATTTTGGCCAAAATTTGAAAGGAGGTGAGAACTTGGAACGAATTCAAGAACTCATCAAGGCATTGAATATTTCTGATGTAATTACAAGTACTCAATTTAAAGTGGGTGGCATTATAAGCGGAGGACTAGGAACATTAATTAATTTGCTATATGGTAAGGCGAATGTAATTTGGATTGGAATCTACTGCTGGATTATTATGTTGGACTGGATTACTGGTAGTAAAGCTTCCAAGCTAGACGGAACATACAGCAGCCAATACGGAATTGAGGGCATCACGAGAACCGTGGTGCTTTTATCATTACCGGCTCTTGCACATTTATTCGATATCGCTCTTAAACTACCTGACTTCTTTTTCTTCATGGTAGTGGGCGGATTGAGTTATCACATTTTTAATAGTTTCGCTGCAAACTGTGCAAGAATTGGCTGGGAAAAATGGATTCCTGCATGGTTGTTAGAAAGTGTAGCATCTGAAATTCAAGCAAAGATTCAAAGATCTGATGCAAGAAAAGAAAAACAGAAAAACAAATAAAAATATACGCCTTACATAAGTAGAGCATTGTCAAAAGACGATGCTCTTTTTGTTTGGCTAAAAAGGGGAAAATACACAATGAAAAAACCAATTAAACTATTTAGTTCATTATTTATGACTCTATTGCTCTTATTTTCGTTCGCTACGGCTTCTTTTGCCGATAGAGTACTAATTATCCAAGACTTACCGAAACAAGCATATCGCTACGGTGTAGGCGCTTATGAGGGCGTTGTAGCACATAGTACTGCAACACCAGAAGCACCAGCAATTAATATTCAAAAGTATGAGTCCCGTACATGGCGTTCTGCTTTTGTTCATTATGCAGTAGATTGGGATGAAACAATCCAAATTGCCGATACAAAATATATCGCTTATGGTGCTGGACCAGCTGCTAACAAACGATTTGTTCACGTAGAACTTTCTGAAACTAGTAATCCAGCTAAATTTAAATCTTCTTATGAACGTTATGTAAAACTATTAGCTAAGATTTTAAAAGATAGAGGAATTCATCCAAGCAAAGGATTATGGACACATAAAGATATTACTTACAAATTAGGTGGAACCGACCACGAAGATCCGCTTGATTATCTTCGCAGTCATGGTGTATCAGAATCACAATTCAGAGCAGACGTACAAAAAGCATATGAGGGCGCAACAGTTACTGTTAAACCAAAAAAACCACAAGAACCTATTCAAAACGTTGTAGGAGCAACAGGAGTAGCTTATATCGATGGGTATAATGTAAACCTTAGAAGTGGGCCATCAACAAATTACGGTATTATCCGTCAATTAAGTAAAGATGAATCCTATCAAGTATGGGGAAAACAAGGTGATTGGTTAAATCTTGGTGGTAATCAATGGGTTTATAACAACCCATCCTACATTAAATATCAAGAGGAACAAACTGCTACTTCAAGTTCTGTAGTAGGAAAACGTGTTGTTTCTAAAGTGGACAACCTTCGCTTCTATGACGCTGCTTCTTGGTCTGATAAAGATGTAGCAGGTACGGTAGATGAATGGCTTGGATTTACTATTGATGCTAAAGTATCTGTTAATGGCTCACCACAATACAAAGTACACAACAGCAAGGGCACAACATATTATGTAACTGCAAACGAAGCCTATGTGTATGTGAAGTAGAGAAAAGGGTATGCCCAAACTTGGGCATACCCTTTTTTTGAGATTCTATACGATTGCTAAAGCAACACTGTATAACAACCAGGGTTTCCGTAAACGAATTGAAACTCTACGCCAACAGCAATCACAAACACCTACATCAAAACAGATAAAACGTGAGATGACTGACAATAATAAAGATCTAATTATAGAATCGTTAAAGCGAAGAATTAGGAAAGTCGAAGAAGAAAACAAACAATTACGGAATCAATTAAAAGTAGCATACGCAGATGTATACCAACGGATATAAGTAAATAGAAAGATGTAATTTTATCGTACACACTTAACATTTATCACTCTTTTAATTAAAGGTATAGGAAACTTCACACAAGTTCCCCTATACCTTTGATCATATTAGCTTTTCTGGTCAGAAGGATGATCAATTGAATCAGCTAGTTTATACCAACTCTGTACAAAGAAAAGAGAAAATATAGAACATATATTTCTAGTAGAATTGTATGTTATGCTGTTAACCTAAATATTTGATAAATTAATTCTTTTTGATTTTGAACAAACTAATCACGTAAATCAATCTGTTCTTTTTTATCATATATGTGCTTTTTACTTCTCCAAGAATGGATATATATGCGAAAAGACCTTAGTCTTAACATAGAATGTACACGTTTCTTAATAAAGTGTTACTCTTGTTCTACAATGCTATTCAAATATTTGAGAGGTCTCGTTTGGGTCATAGTAACATATTACATTTCTAAATTATATCTATACGTTATCAAATCAACATAAGCCAATAACAATTAGTTAATGGAAGATTAGGTGCCTCTGAGATTACTGTTGTATTATATCCCACAATAAAACTAGCTGGTACAGTTGCAGAAGCCCACCCTGCAGTGAAAAATTGGTTTGCAATTGTATTACTCGAACTGAAAATAGGTGTTTGCCCGGTAGAACTCGAGTCAATTCCGATAATTCCCTTTCCGGCGGTATTTTGAACACTGTTTCCAATAACTTCAATAAATTTAAAAATATTAAAATTAGCATTAAATAGTAAGACAGGTACATTTCCTTCATTAACTGTTGTATTGCTTAGAAGAAATAACCCGAAATTTGTACCAACAAATTCTTCAATTACTAATAGATGTCTCAATGTAAAAGGAGAAGAATTATCTTGATTATTATTGCTTACTATTAAATTCCCTTGTAATGTCCCAGAATTAACAGTTATATTAGTGATGATAATAAATCTGCATCGTGTGTCACCTGAATCAGACACAAAGGTATTACTGTCAATAATACTTTGCCCTGAAGTAGATGAAATAATGATATAGAAATACCCATTGTTAGGTGAAGCAGCAGGTGCATAGGTAAAGTTGCAATTTGTTATTTGAAACTCAGTTGCTACAATAGCGATACCGAGTTCACATACTGAAATTTCACAACTATTGATATATATCCCTGTTGCTGACAAATTATTAACTGAAATAACAGACTCAACTCCTAAAACAGAGGGGAAATTTTGGACGATAGACATGTTTCGGAAAATAACATTGGATACTGTAACATTAAACATAGAGATTACAGTATTCAAGGTAGTAATAACGGTAGTTGCCCCTATTCCTTGCCCCTCAATTGTTACTGATTTATTAACAGTGACAGTGGATGTAAGTATAAAAGTCTCAGCATCAAGCAATAGTCTGTCACCGTTATTAGCCACAGCTAAAGCTGCATCAATTGTCGTATAGGTTTGCGTTGACCCAACAAGGATTGTGTTTCCGGTAGGAGCTGGAATAGCTCTGACCATCGGAGGAACTGGCTGAGAGAGCTTATAATACGTGATCCCTGTGGATAGGTCAATGTAGATATCCCCTAAATCTCCAATGGCGCATGTTGGAGCACCAACTCCTGTTAAAACCGTAGTACCTGTTGGTCCTGTGGGCCCTGTTGGTCCTGTAAGTCCTGTAAGTCCTGTTGGTCCTGTGGGCCCTGTCGGTCCTGTCGGTCCTGTTGGTCCTGTGGGCCCTGTCGGTCCTGTTGGTCCTGTGGGCCCTGTCGCTCCTGTAAGTCCTGTCGCTCCTGTAAGTCCTGTAAGTCCTGTGGGTCCTGTCGGACCTGTAAGCCCTGTAAGTCCTGTGGGCCCTGTGGGTCCTGTGGATCCTGTGGGCCCTGTGGGTCCTGTGGATCCTGTGGGCCCTGTGGGTCCTGTGGATCCTGTGGGCCCTGTGGGTCCTGTGGGCCCTGTCGGCCCTGTGGGTCCTGTGGATCCTGTCGGCCCTGTGGGTCCTGTGGATCCTGTCGGCCCTGTGGGTCCTGTGGATCCTGTCGGCCCTGTGGGTCCTGTGGGTCCTATGGGTCCTGTGAGTCCAGGACCTGTTGGGAAAGTAAAGGGAGGAATAGCTGGAAGTGTTGGCCCCACTAGATTAGGATTAAAGGCCGCATCCTGAATTCCCTTCCATTTTTTTTGCTCATTTTGTTTATCGAACATATTATTACCTCCAAACAAAATACACTCATTCCTTGGATGAGGAAACAGCTTTTACCCCTACATTAGTCTATGTAGAAGTGTGTCACTAATTTCCCTTATATACCGAATAGGTTATGAAAAAACGAGAAATAAAACAGTTTTCTCTCTTATCAATAAGATACCAGATGACTGTGTCATTTCCCCTATATGTTATGGTGACCCTTCCATTCGGTTCATTTATTAAATTGACTAATAGAAAATATTTTTAGTGAATAGTAATTCATCATTATCATAAAAAACGGCCTGTTTATAATAAAACATGTATGGAATTTTTATAAATATATAAAAAATACAGATAAACCCTCATTGTTTTTTTAGTTCAATGTGTTTACTGATTCAACAAAATGGTGATTTTTGTTTAACAAGAACTAAAAAGGTTTCTACATATTAGTCATATATAATATGTAGAAACCTTTATTTTTTATGTTTTTTTACAATTTAGGTCTTGATAACCGTTTGGTTCCATTTGACCATTTTATCAAGATATTTTTTAAAAAAATTTTTAATATTAACGATTCTATCATTATATATATGTCTTCATCGATATCTTAATTTGGTAGTTACTTCTCTCTACATTTATTTATGAGAATTAAGTTCACTTTTTTCATTATATAAAGAACGATTCATTACATTTTTTAGCGTGAGTTCTGTTCAAGTTTCTTTTTACATAAAAATGTGAGGTGAAGTGATATTCTGATTATTTAAAAAGGAGGCAGACATATGTCTTTAGAGAAGTTTGTAGATGCATTACCTATTCCACCTGTCTTAAAAGCAAAAGATGAAATAAATGATATCCCATACTATGAGGTAACCATGAAGCAAGTGCAACAAAAATTGCATAGAGATTTGCCACCAACTACTGTCTGGGGTTACAACGGTATGTATCCTGGTCCTACATTTGAAGTACGAAGAAACCAACCTATTTTAGTTAAATGGAAAAATAAATTACCCTTCGAACACCTACTGCCTGTGGATCGAACTATTCATGGAGCAGAACCAGATAAACCTTCTGTCAGAACGGTTGTTCATTTACATGAAGGGCGGGTTAGACCCGAAAATGATGGATATCCAGAGGCATGGTTTACGCGAGATTTTGAAAATGTTGGTCCAAAATTTGTGCATAAAGTCTACTATTATCCAAACTGTCAACGTCCTGCAACGTTATGGTATCATGACCACGCCCTTGGAATCACTCGTTTGAACGTTTATGCAGGACTTGCAGGTTTCTATATCCTTAGAGATAGAGCAGAGGAAAAATTGAACCTTCCGAGTGGGAAATTTGAAATTCCAATCGTCATCCAAGATCGATCGTTCTATCCTAATGGTGAACTGTTCTATCCAACCCAGCCAGGCCATGAGCCGCCTCCAGCACCGCAGCCACCTCCACCAATAGATCCAACATTACCAAATCCATCAGTTGTACCTGAATTTTTCGGAAACACCATCTTAGTCAATGGAAAAGCATGGCCTTATCTTGAGGTCGAACCACGGAAATACCGATTCCGCATCCTTAATGGTTCCAATGCTCGTTTTTATCGTATACGGTTGAGTTCTGGCCAAAATTTTGTCCAAATTGGCACAGAAGGAGGGCTTTTAGAAACACCAATCACCGTATCCCAAATCATACTTGCACCAGCTGAACGTGTCGATGTTATTATTGATTTTTCGAACCATAAAGGTCAAAGTATCATCTTAACAAATGACGCACCAGCCCCATTCCCTAACGGCGAACCACCTGATTCAAACCTTACGCAGATTATGGAATTTCGTGTCAAACGAAAATTGCATAAACCTGACAATAGTAAAATTCCAAAAGAATTGAGTTGCTTGGAACATCTTGATCCTAACGATACTGTAATCGTACGAAAAAACCTCTTAGTTGAAACTACCGATGAATTCGGGCGTTTAAAACTTTTATTAAATAACCTAGATTGGGATCAAATGCCCCTTACAGAAACCCCATATAATGGGACGATAGAGATTTGGGAGCTTTACAATACTACACCGGACACTCACCCTATTCATTTGCACCTTGTTACTTTTCAAATTTTGAATCGTGCTACGTTTACTGGGGATCCAAATGGTCCTGACCTTATAGTTGGGCCACCACAACCACCTGATCCAAGCGAGATGGGCT
Organism: Bacillus sp. IBL03825; assembly: GCF_024712505.1. Classification (NCBI taxonomy): domain Bacteria; kingdom Bacillati; phylum Bacillota; class Bacilli; order Caryophanales; family Bacillaceae; genus Bacillus; species Bacillus sp. IBL03825. The sequence goes on from NZ_JAMXKE010000001.1 coordinate 2,158,913, forward strand.
GGAAAGATACTGTTCGTGCCAATCCTGGGGAGGTTACTCGTATCATTGCACGTTTTGGTCCTTTTACAGGAATCTACCCGTGGCACTGCCACATCCTTGAACACGAGGATCATGATATGATGAGACCATATGAAGTTCTTAATAATCAGAATTTTAACCCGTGTGAACCGATCCTTGGAGAATGTCCAGATGATTCGTTTTCTCAGTGTTTCGACTGTGATAATGATGACGATGATTGATCACAACACATCGCTATCAAGCTAAGATAAATTTGTATCTATAGAACGAAGAAAACGCTATTCTTTTTGTAGAAATATACAGAAAGGATAGCGCTTTTCTCAAAAGGCATTTTATAACTTTATAAGTAAAAAGATATTTGATTTACAAACTGTCATAAACTTTACCTAAATCTTTCTTGATTTGTGTCTTTAATTTTTGATTTTCACTCTCTAATAAATATACCTTTTCAAGTATTTATGGATCATGGAGAACATATTTAAAACTCAAGGAAGAGGGCGCTTATAGTGTCCTCTTTTTAATATCTATTATTTATAGAATGAGGTTGCAGGTACGTCTTTCGGTTATTGTTTGATAAACGTAAGATGTTTCTAAAAATGTGTATACAAAGGTGTGATTTTGTACTGTATATGTTCACATATTTGCTCACATTTTGTTCACGTACTATATAAAAAAGTATGAAAATCTATAAAAATAATTATTTCAATAAAATTTGTTCTAGATATTAAAAAGTGCCAAAACCCTTGTGGTATAAGGGTTTTGGCACTTTTGTATTTTTTATATTTTATCAAATAAACAACCCTAAAACTGCTCATTCTTCTCCCAAGATTCCACAATATAATGTGCAATCGTCGGGTTGAATCCTTTCCCAACTAAAAACATAATCGCAGCAACTTCTGTTAAAGCGTGTTTGTGTGATGTATGTTTTGCTTCATTTAAACCGTAATCTACCCAAGGTTTTACGAAATCTAGTACAGGTTTCTTTAAAGGTAAAAACTGTGTACCGACCACTTGCTGGATTTGTTGTTGTGTTGGTTCTGTAATTGGTCCAGGGGGTAAGATTTGAGGTTGTGTAATATCGAGTGTTGGTCCTGGTGGCAAAATTTGTGGTTGTGTTGGATCGATCGTTTGAGGTGCCGGTGGTGAAACACGCGCGTCATAGTTTGGTTGATACATTTGCGGCTGAGTTGTGTATGGATTTTGTTGAAATTGTTGTTCTTGATTTTGAGGTGCTACATATGGATTTTGCGGGTATTCATAATTAGGACGTGTGTCGTATAAGTTTTGTTGATATTCAGTTTCATGATTTTGCGTTGTTGCGTATGGATTTTGTTGAAATTGTTGTTCTTGATCTTGTGGTGCTGCATATGGGTTTTGAGGATATTCATAATTAGGACGTGTGTCGTATGCGTTTTGTTGATAATTAGCTTCTTGATTTTGTGGTGTTGCGTATGGATTTTGTTCATATTGTTGTTCTTGTTCTTCATATTGTTGTTCTTGTTCTTCATATTGTTGTTCTTGTTTTTCATATTGTTGTGTGTATCTTTGGTCCTGTTGCTGAGGGTAAAATGGTTGTTGTGGATAAGGCGGTTGGTTATTATAGAACATATTTATTCCTCCTTCATGATGATGCCTACCACCCAGTGTATGGGCGGACAAGAAAATATGTGATGAAAAAATGCGGGCGTGTTACAATAAGTAACTGGGTGAAGATAAAATGACAAAACAAGAAAAGATTCAAAAAACAATTACTTTTGTAAAACATATTTTAGAAAAAGATGCGAGTGGGCATGATTGGTATCATATTGAACGCGTACATAAACTGGCGATTTCTTTATCCGAGCAAGAAGGGGGAAATCGTTTTATAATTGAAATGGCAGCATTACTTCACGATGTGGCAGATGAGAAGTTAAATGAAAGTGAAGAAGCAGGAATGAAAAAAGTTTCTGATTGGTTAGAAGAGTTACATGTTGAAGCAGAGGAAAGTAAACATGTTCTTCATATCATTGCCAATATGTCTTATAAAGGTGGTCATGGCGGTAAAGTGGATTCACTTGAAGGGAAGCTTGTTCAAGATGCGGATCGCTTAGACGCTCTTGGAGCAATTGGAATAGCTCGCACATTTGCGTATGGTGGAGCGAAAGGGAGATTAATGTATGATCCAACTATTCCTCCACGTGAAGTGATGACGAAAGATGAATATAGAAAAAATAACGATCCATCTTTAAATCATTTTTATGAAAAACTTTTGAAACTAAAAGACTTAATGAACACGAACGCAGCAAAGCAAGAGGCTGAAGTTCGTCATCGTTATATGGAACAGTTTATTGAACAATTTATGAAAGAGTGGAATGCACAAATATGAAAATGTTAACTGTGGAAAACTTATCGAAATCATACGGAGAAAAACCGTTATTTGATGGATTATCATGTAGTATTACAGAAGGACAACGTGTCGGAATTATTGGTGTAAACGGTACTGGTAAATCGACATTATTAAAAATTATTGCAGGGTTAGAAACTCCTGATACAGGTGATATGACGCATTCCCGTGGGTATACAATTAGTTATTTATCACAGCAACCAGAGTTTGATGAAAAACTAACAGTGCTAGAGCAAGTGTTCCATGGTGATACACCTTTAATTCGTCTTCTTCGTGATTATGAACAATCGTTATTAAATATCGAAAAAGATCCAAGTAATGAAAAAGTACAGGAACAATTATTTGCAGTGCAGCAACGTATGGATGCGATGAGTGCATGGGAAGCAAATGCGAATGCAAAATCGTTATTAACGAAATTAGGAATTACTGATTTTACAGCAACTGTTGGAAACCTATCTGGTGGACAAAAAAAGCGTATTGCAATGGCGCAATGTTTTATTGAAACACCTGATTTATTAATTTTGGATGAGCCTACGAACCATCTTGACCATGAGACAGTTGAATGGTTGGAAGAATATTTAGCAAGATATAATGGTGCGGTATTACTTGTAACCCATGATCGTTATTTCTTAGATCGTGTGACAAACCGTATTTTTGAATTAGACAATGGTAAACTATATAGTTACGAAGGAAACTATAGTACATTTTTAGAAGCGAAAGCACTTCGTGAAGAACAAGAAATTGCGCAAGAATCAAAACGTCAAAACTTATATCGCCGCGAACTAGCATGGATCCGCCGCGGTGCAAAAGCTCGTTCGACAAAGCAAAAAGCACGTATTCAACGATTTGATGAGTTAAAAGGTCAAGAAGGACCAGCTGCAAAACAGTCAGTTGATATTGCGCTTAGCGGCAGTCGCCTCGGTAAAAAAGTACTTGAGTTAAAAGATGTAACGAAAAAATTCGGTGATAAAACGGTATTACACAACTTTAATCATATTGTGAAACCAGGAGATCGTATCGGAATCATTGGAGCGAATGGAAGCGGAAAATCTTCTCTATTAAATATGCTTGCAGGCAAGTTAGCTCCTGATAGTGGTGAAGTTGAAGTAGGACAAACTGTAAAAGTTGCTTATTATACGCAAGAAAATGAAGAGATGAATTTAAATCAGCGTATGATTGAATACATTAAAGAGATTGCAGAAGTTATTCATACGACAGATGGAAAAGTAATTGGTGCATCTCAAATGCTAGAACGTTTCTTATTCCCGACGCACTCACATGGTACACCGCTTGGTAAACTATCTGGTGGGGAAAGAAGACGTTTATATTTATTACGTATTTTAATGGGAGAACCAAACGTACTATTACTGGATGAACCTACGAATGATCTAGATACACAAACATTAACAGTACTGGAAGATTATTTAGAAGATTTCCCAGGTGTCGTTTTAACTGTATCGCATGACCGTTACTTCTTAGATAAAGTAGTAGATGAATTGTTCATCTTTAGTGGTGGAGGCGAAGTGCGTGAATTCCTAGGTAGTTATACGGACTTTTTAGAAATGGAAAAGACGAAAGAACTTATTGAGAAGGCGGAAGTTCAAAAAGAGAAAAAAGTGGTAGAAGAAGCTCCGAAACAACAACGTAAACGTAAACTTTCATACAAGGAGCAGCGTGAATGGGAAACAATTGAAGATACAATTGCCGAACTAGAAGAGAAAATTGAGTCAATTGGAGAAGAACTTGCGAAAGTTGGATCTGACTTCACAAAGGCACAAGAATTATCTGAAGCACAGCAAAAAACAGAAGAAGAGCTAGAAAAAACGATGGAAAGATGGAGTGAACTATCAGACATCGTTGAAGGATTAAAATAAAAACAAGCTGCATATATTGAAAAGTAAAGAGAAAAACTTTACACTATTGGTAGAACCTATTTTAGGAGGGAAAAAATGAGAACATCTAATCCAATGTTGAAAAAAGAGGCATTCCGTAAAGAGGGAGCAAGTGCTTCTGCGATGACGATTGGCGGAACAGTAGGCAAAACGTTTATTATGCTTATCATGCTACTTGCAACGTCTGTCTATTCATACATACAGATGATGCAGGGGACGATGAAGATGCCAGTACTAATTGGTGCTTTAATCGTTGCGGCAATCATCGCATTTGCGTCTATGTTCTTCCCACGTATTTCACCTTTTGGTGCACCAATCTATGCGGCAGTAGAAGGGGTTGTATTAGGTAGTATTTCAGCGGTTTATACAATGAAGTTTGGCGATTCTATCGTTTTAAATGCTGTATTACTAACAATCTCAATTCTATTTGCAATGTTAGTGTTATATGCAACGCGTGTAGTAAAGGTAACGGATAAATTCCGTACAGGCGTGATGGCAGCAACACTTGGAATTATGGTTATGTATTTAGTCGTATTTCTACTAAACATGTTTGGTGTAACTGTTCCGTACATTCACCAAGGCGGTACAATTGGTATTATTATTAGTGCAGTTGTTATCGTAGTTGCTGCATTAAACTTATTACTAGATTTCGATTTAATCGAAAATGGTGTACGTAGTCAAGCTCCGAAATATATGGAGTGGTACACTGCGATGGGACTAATGCTTACATTAGTTTGGTTATACTTAGAAATTCTTCGTTTCGTTTCTTACTTTACGAAAAATGACTAATAAAAAAATCCTGCATGAAAAATGCAGGATTTTTTTATTTTCAAAGATAGAGTGAAATTTTAATCAGTGAGGCTTATACTGCCTGTTAATGCAAGTTAATTTCGGTAATGGTATAATATGGTTGTTGGTAACTCAAATTGAAGGGGGATGGAATATGATGAAAGAGAAGAAAAGGATTATGAAAAAACTATTTTCTAAAAGTTTTTTCATAGAACTAGAAGATGCTTTAACGTATCCATCATCAGAAGTTATTATTTCCGCTATCGAAAGGTATGCGGTTGAATGTCAGGAACAATTGAATTTTGAGAGTAAAGTTAAACCGATTACTTTTTACTTAGAAAATGTAATGTATCGTGTTGAGATAAAGATGGCTCGCGGTGGATATTACATTTCCTGTAGTGAAGTATAAATTTTGAAACCTTACATGTTTAATATATGTAAGGTTTCTTTTTTTCTTTTACAGCATATAAAATAATATTTTTTACTTTAAAATATATTATTTTACGTTTTTTACCCTTCATACATTTTTCTTTACAATAAAGAAAAATATGTGAGGTGGTATAACATATGATGAATCGAGTTGTATTAATCGGTAGATTGACAAAGGAGCCAGAATTATACTACACAAAGCAAGGGGTCGCTTATGCACGAATATGTGTTGCGGTGAATAGAGGTTTTCGAAATAGTTTAGGTGAGCAACAAGTAGATTTTATTAATTGTGTGATAATATCTCCATGATCTCTATTGTACATAATTGTATTTTTTAACTAATCACTTAGCAACAATAGCGTCAAGGCAGAAGAGGTAATTGTACATAATTAATACTATGTACAAAAATAGATTGACATCATGATAGGTAACTGTACAAAACAATTTAAATCTATAAATAAGATATAGAAGAGAGTGGAATTCAATAAGTATAACCGTTTATAGGAAAGATGATTTTAATTTTTCTTATTGAAGTGTAGGGTGGATTAGTTATAGCAACATTTGTTTACCGTTTATAAGTTAGCTATACGAAAAATAATAATAATTTTCAATGAAAATGTTAAGTTAAACGAATTGAGGAATTCACTGGAATTATTTTGTTATGAAGAGATGTTTATGGATATATGTACAATTTTAGAAACATGTAAAAAAATACTGAAGATAAAGATATAAGTAGAAAACCAAAAGTCTATCTTTGTTTGGTTTTCTACTTATATTTTTTTATCCAATACTGGATTCAAGAAACTGCTCTCTCTATACGTATAAAACAATGTTGGAAGAGGTATTTCTTTTGCCCAATGGAATATAGCCTACAAACTGTGTGTAAACATAAATATTTATAGAAAAAAGTTGCACCAGTTATAAAAAGTTGAACCTTTTTACTCCTTTGGATAAAATTATCAAAAGAGAGGATACTTTTATTTCAAATATAAATTGAGAATTGGAGACTTACAAGAAAATGTAATTAAGCTCTATAAAAATAGGGTTTTAATTAAGATCGGTGGTAGAAATGAGTAAAATTAATGAAATTCAAAATAAACTAGGTGAACTAAATGGAGGTGAGTTTCAAAAATTAATGGATGCATATTTTGCTAAAGAATATAGGGGGGAAGTTTATCCTATAGGATCTGTGTTGGAAAATAATAACACTAAAACTGGTACACCAGATACTCTTATAAAGCCTGATAATAAGAAATATGTATATATTGAATATACAGTGCAAAAAAATAGAATAGTTTCTAAATTTAAAGATGATATTCAAAAATGTCTAGATGAAAACAAAACAGGTATTGAAAATGAACAAATAGATAAGATAATTTGTTGTTGTAATACGAGATTAGAAAGTAGAGAAATAGAAGAATTGATTTCGGAGGGTAGAAGAAATGATGTGAATATTGAGGTGGTTTCTTTAGATACCCTAGCTTATAAATTAATAAATTATCCTTTTATAATTAATGACTTTTTAGGAATATCTATAGACACCCAACAAATTTTAGACCTGGAAGATTTCATAAAATTAAATGATAGTGGTAAACTGGCTACACCATTGGATATGGATATTTTTGGGAGAGAAGAAGAGATAGCGGATATAATTAAATCGATTGATGAAAATCAAATAACAGTACTTTCAGGATTACCCGGTATAGGAAAAACTAGAATCTCTTTAGAAAGTATTAGAGAATTTAAGGAAAAACATAATGAATATGAATTGAAATGTTTAAGGAATAATGGGCAAAATATATATGACGATTTGAATTCATATTTTAATAGACCCGGTTATTATTTAATAATGATTGATGATGCAAATTTAAAGACCGACATTCAATTAATATTAGATTTGTTTAGTTGGGAATCTAGAGGTGTACATATCAAGTTGTTACTAACTGTGAGAGAGTATGCAGAATTAAAAATAATTGACAAAATTTCAAAGTATCAATATAAATTGTTTAAAATGAATCCTTTGAACGAAGAAAATATTAAACTATTATGCGAATATTTCGAAGTAAGGAATTCAAGATATATAGAACGAATATATGAAATTTCCAAAGGGAATCCAAGATTAGCTATAATGGCGTGTACTACAGCTAAACGAGAAAACAACTTAAAAAGCATAGAAAATACAGTTGATTTATTAGAATCTTATTATCAAGATGTTAAATTGCATTTTGAAATGGAATTAGAGAATAAAGAGCTTTTGAAAGTTGTAGCCATTCTAAGTTTTTTAAATCATGTTAATTTAAGAGATGAGGAAAATGTCAAAGTAATATGTGAGATAGCAAATATTGAGAAGGAAGATTTTTTAAATCTCGTTTTTAAATTACATTATATGGAGATAGTTGATATATATGAAGATGAACTTGTTAAAATTTCAGATCAAATATTAAGTGTTTATCTTTTTTATTTAACTATATTTAAAGAAAAGTTAATTTCATATAAATTGTTTCTTGATAAGTATTATCCACAATTAAAAAATAGAGTAATAGAAAATTTAAATAATGTTTTTTCTTATTTTTATAAAGAAAATAATTTAGAACTAGTAAAAGAAGCAGTAAAAGAGAAATATGAAGAGGATATCAAAAATAGTAGTGAGGGAGAGATAGAAGAATATTTAAAGGTTTTTTGGTTTGCGTTAGAAATTGAAGGACTACTATACTCGAAAAATAAAATAGAAGATTTTCAAATTGAGAAAAATGTTAACTTGAAATTTGAATTAAAAAATAATAATGAAAAGCATTCAAATATCTTAAGTCTATTAGCGCAATATAAAAATTCTCGTTACTATTTAGAAGCTATTGATCTAATATTGTTATATCTTGAAAAGAAACCTTCAGAGTTCTCTTCTGTATACCATATTTTAATCAGGAATTTTGGGTTTAATGAGAGGTCAGCAGATTATGGTTACATTAAAGAATTAGAATTATTAAAGAAAATTGATCAAAGATATAGTTTGAAAAAGGATATTCTTTATACTAATTTATTAATTGAAATTTTCAAGTATTATTTAAAGTTCTATCATGAACATACAAGCTTGAAAGCGATGAGAGTGGTAAAATTCTCCTTTACGCCTTTATATTTAGAAGATAACATAATACAGATTAGAAAGAATGTATGGGAGAGGTTAAGCGATTTATATAAGCAGCAAATTCATTTAAATGAGATTCATGAACTTTTATATAATTATGTTCCGAGTAAAATGGATTTTGTTGATATAGATATATTGAAATTTGATAAGAGTTTCATTGAGATAATAATTACTGGGAATAGAGAATTAACAATAGAGCAAGCTATAGTTTTTAATAGGTTGAAGGATTTATTGGAAATATATGAAATTCGTTTAGCCGAAAAAGTAGTAAAATTAATAAATACTTATGAATATAGCGTTTATATGAAATTATTTAGTGAATTGAAATATGAGAAAGCAGATAGTTTAGGTGAGGAGAGAGGTTTAATCGTTTGGTTTAATCAACTTTCTGACGAGGATCTTCGTAACCTATTTAAAATTTGTAACAAGGTTGTTGCTATAGGCTACTTGAATTCTAAAAGATATGCAGCAGCAAAGAGGATAGAGGCTTTGTTTCTAAATACTCCTCAAAGTAAAATAATGAGCAAATTACAACTGTTCTTTAATGAAAATATACAAATTGCTGTACATCCAAGGAATATAGTGAAAAAAACAGAGGATTTAGAAGAGTTAGAAAAAAATATAGCATCATTAGAATTTTATAATAAAAGTTATTGGCTGTATTGTGCATATAGAGAAATGAGCTTTTCTAATCCCAATAGCGAGCTCCTAAAAAAGATATATAATTATTTCAATCAACCTGAGGGTGAAGTTGCAGGGTTTTATAGGGATATATCTTTTTTAGAAATGTACATTAATATAGATGATAATGTGTTTATTAATGTAATAAATAGTTTACTGAAACAAGAAGATATAGATGTTATTAGGGGATTGGAACATTTTTTTGATAATTTCATCGATAATGAAAGATATATTGCTATTTACTTAAAAAACGATATGGATTTATTAAAAAGAGTATATATAAGATTTTTGAAGATGAAACAATACTTTGATGGCGATTCTGCTATTTTGAAACAATTAACAAGATGGAACTCCAAAGTTTTAAAAGAAATAGTAGAAAACATATTCGAAGGTGATACGAGTATTTATGAGTTTCAGGAAAATGTAAATTTACAATTTATTTGGAAAGAAGAAAATTGGTTTGAACTATCAGAAACTATAAGTGAAATAATTGTAAAATATATAAAAATTCCGTCTAAAAATTTTGTAGCAAGGGAATTATTAGAGACGTTACTACATTTAGACACGAATATGTTGAAAGAATATAGTGATAGATGCTTTGAATGGGTTGATTCAAAAATAAATTTATGGTCAGAAGATGAGGAGTTAATGAAAATATTATTTCAATGTTTAACTGATTTTAATAATGATCAGCAGATTGAATGGATAATAAAATTAATCCAAATAAAACCGGAATTTGACCTTTTTAAAAAAATACCCCTTTTTCCAAGTATGTCTTCATGGAGTGGAAGTGAAATACCAAGTTTAAAAAGTAAGCGGCTATTTTATGAACAATTAGAAACAAAAATAAACGGGATTCCGTATCTTGAGCATAAACAGTGGTTACAGGAAAATATAAAATTAGTAGAAAGTCGTATTAGAAAGGTGAAAATTAAAGAATTGATTCAAGATATATAAATAACGTTTGAATCAATTTATATGTAAAAAATAAAATAGATGTTGAATAATCTTGTTGGATGGAAAGATTATATTTACCTTTGCAGATTACTCGAAGTAAAAAGGAACGCAGGTTTGTTGGAGAATCTGATTAATACTTAAAATTCAAATTTTAAAAGAGTATAAGATAAAAAAATTATTTATGTCTTTACAAATAATAAAATAGGCTAAAGAGTGGTGTGGAATTGGAATTTTATGCCGCTTTTTAGTGTTTCTATGTATAATATAAGTATATTTAATAATTTGAGTGTAAAAAGTGATAAACCATTAAGGGGGACTTGATTGCAATGTATATTTCGAATATAAGTATAACTAATTATAAAAACTTTCGTTCCAACTTGATAGATTTTAATAACGGTATAAATGTTATTATTGGACATAATAATGCTGGTAAATCAAATTTATTACGAGCATTAGCGTTAATTTTTAACTCTAATAGTAAAAAGCATTTATCAATTGATGACTTTAACAAAAACATCTCAATAGAAGAGTTAAAGGAAAATCCCCCTAGTATTAAAATAACTGCTACTTTAAAGCAAGACGATTGTGAAGAATTAATGGGTGACGACTTAGTGACTGTAAGCAATTGGCTAACTAAGTTAGAAGAACCTTATGAAGCGAAACTACAGTATGAATTCTATCTCCCAACTAAATTTCATGAAAAGTATAGGAAAGTAGTAGCTGAATCGAAAGAGACATTTGAAATATGGCAATTAATTCAAGATGAATTTCTTAGACTTTATACATATAAAATTTTTGGGGGAGACCCTACTAATCAAATAACTGCCGATAGTGAATCGCTAAACAAGTTTGATTTTCAATTTTTAGATGCAATAAGAGATGTCGAAAGAGATATGTTTAGTGGAAAGAACACATTATTAAAGAATGTTTTAGATTTCTTTATGGACTATAACATAAAAGCTGATAACTCTTTAGCGAAGGAGCAAAAAGAAGCTGAAATTAAAATTAAAAGGAAAGAATTTGGAGAGTTTGCTGGGAATTTAATTACACTATTGAACGAGCGAATGAAAGAGGGGAAAAAGCATATTCTATCATATGCTAATGATATTGGTGCTTCATTTGATAAATCTACTCCTAACTTTGATGGTAGCATAACAGATATCGAACTTTATTCTGCTTTGAAATTAATAGTTGAATATGAAACAGGTATTAAGATGCCTATTATTAATAATGGACTTGGATACAATAATTTAATATTTATGTCGCTATTACTTTCAAAAATGCAGGTTGATGCAAATGAGGAGTATTTTGGTAGTAATGCCAAGGTATATCCGATGTTGGTTATTGAAGAACCTGAAGCGCATTTACATCCTACAATGCAAAGGCAGTTATTAAATTTTCTAAGAAGAAATTTAAATAATAAAAAGGTTAGACAAATCTTTGTTACTACACACTCTACTCATATAACGGGTGCGGTGAATTTAGATGAATTAATATGTATTTATAAAAATGATAGTGAGACTTTAATTGGCTATCCTGGGAAGTCTTTCAATGAAAATGAAGAGAGTAAAAAATATGTGCAGAGATTTTTAGATGCTACTAAATCTAATATGCTATTTGCTGAAAAAATCATTTTAGTAGAAGGATTAGCAGAACAGCTATTAATGTCAATATTTGCTGAATATCTTGATGTTTCTTTAGAAAATAATCACATTGCAGTAATTAATGTGGGGGGGAAATATTTTGATCATTTTCTAAAACTATTTGACGTTTCTAATCCATACTCTATAAAAAGAAAAGTAGCATGTATAACAGATAGAGATCCTGAACGAAAACGCATTATCTCTAGCGATAATGCGAAAAAAAAGTCATTTAAAAAGTGTTATCCGTTTGAAATGTTTATAGATGAAACAGAGTATGAGTATAAAATAAGTGAAGAGATGAATGGTTATTCTGAAAATATCAAGTTCTTTTTACAAGATAAAAAGTTTGGAAAAACATTAGAGTACGATTTGATTTGTTTTAATCCTATTTTTAAGGAGCTAGTTACAGAGTCTACAGCTAATAGAGATGAGATTTTTGAGTTAATGGATCAATATAGTAATAGTAAATCGTTAGGCTTAATGCTTGAAACTTTAAATGTCTCTAAAGAAAACAAAAGGATTGGACAATCTTTAACAGACGATCGCTTAACCTGGACAGATAAAGATAGAAAAAAAGCATTAATTGCTGCAAGATATCTAAATTCAGTAGGAAAAGGAGTTAATGCATTAGAATTAGCTTATGTGCTTGAGGAAAATTTGTTGAAAAAGAGAAATACTGACGAAAAAGAAAATGTTAAATTTAAAGAATTTAATATACCTGACTATATTAAAGCGGCGATAGAATGGATGTGTGAAGAATGATTGCTATTTCTTCTGAAGATACAATACATATTGAGCAGCATTTTAAGATTACAGCGGGACCAGGTGCGGGTAAAACTTACTGGCTAATAAATCATATCAGAAATGTACTGGGGAATTCAGAAAGATTAGAAAAGACACGTAAAGTAGCATGTATAACATATACTAATGTAGCTGTAGAAACCATTTTAAATAGATTAGGTTCACAATCCATTAATCAAGTAGAAGTTTCAACTATTCATAGCTTTTTATACGGGCATGTAGTTAAACCATACATTACTTATATAGCAGAATTATTTGGAATAGAATATCAATTATTAAAAGGACACGATAAAATCGAACCAAAATATGGTAAAGTTAAATCTTGGTTAGAAAATCATTCTAAGAACGAAGAATTAAAGCATCCTTATACAATAAACCAATTGCTAAATAGACAACAGAACAAAGAGGCGTTATTCAATTGGTTATCGGGTATTAAATATACATTTAACAGTAATCAAAAATTAGATTTAAGAGGTGAAGAAGGTGATGCGAGACAATTGCGTAAGGTAGTTAAAATTCTAGAAACGGATTTACTAAATTATAAAAAATTATATTGGCAAGAAGGAAAAATTGATCATGACGATGTGCTATATTTTAGTTATGAATTGATTATGAGATATCCATTTATTTTAAAAGTATTACGTGCTAAATTCCCCTATTTTTTTATAGATGAATTTCAAGACACTAATCCGATTCAAGCTAAGATAATATCTTTATTAGCAGAAGAAGAAACTATAATAGGGGTAATTGGAGATCCTGCACAGTCAATATACTCATTCCAAGGGGCTAGTATAGAAGAGTACTTTAAATTTAAAATTAATAATTTAAATGAATATACTATTGCTGAAAATAGAAGAAGTTCTAATCAAATAATTGATTTATTAAATACAATTAGAGCAGATATTGAACAAACCAAAGTTAGAAATGTAGACCTTAAAAGACCTGTTTTATTTGTAGGAAATAATGTAGATGCATTTAATAAAACACAAGAGATGATCGGTGATGGTAATTTTATTCAAACTTTGTCTAGAGATAATCCTACTGCTAACTCAATGAAGTTTTTGGTAGATAATAGTGGTTTAAATACAAAACTTTTGGCTGAATTAGCTTTAAAAGATAGTAATATTAAAAGGTATAGTATTATAAAAAATTCAATGGAAGCTTTAGAATTGGCTAAACAAAATGACTATAAAAATGCCATAAAAATAATGACTACTAATTTTAGTGGCTATTCAGAAAAAGAGCAAATTAACAAATCTATATTAATTTTACAAAAATTAATCAGCTTAAAAGAGACATTTTTTGAGGAACCCTTAATGCTATTTTATAAATTAGTTGGAGAAGATATTGAAATGTCAAGTTTTAGAAATGGTACTATTCAAGATTTTTACAATAAATATTCTTATAAAGACATAGCATTGTGTATAAATTATAAAGAAGATATTAGTCAGCATAGGACTATTCATAAGTCTAAAGGTGATGAATTTGAAAATGTTTTATTGATTACCGAGACGATTGAATTTTTAATTAATCCAAACTTAGCAGAAGAGGAGGAACAGCGAATTTATTATGTAGGTATAAGTAGAGCGATGGATAGTCTATTTATAGTAACACCTAAGTTATCAAAGAAAAACCGAGGTATAATTGAAACCAAATTTAATTTTGAAATAATAGATTTAGAAAAAGAACCACAATTAATTTAAGGTTTAATTTACTCAATACGTTGTAAGAATAAAGGGATTGAGTGTGATTATTCAGCTTTTGAAATTAAACAAATTTAATCTGCTACTATTAATTACTTTAATAAAAGGTGAATAGATATAGGGAAAATGCAGTATGAAGTGGATTGATAAAGCATACAATAAATATTTCTACTTTATTTATCTTTCTTGAATTTCTTTATATAGGGGTCACCATACATCGCCAGCAAATTAATAAATATATTTTTACCCAAAACGAAAAAATGAACTGAATTCTCATAAAAACTGTAGAGATATAAAATTTTCGTTTTGGGGATATTTCAAAATTTTAGCTTGATGAGTATGATGTCCCCCTAAATATAATACATAATCAATAAGTTTAAATACCTCTTGCTTGTTTAGCTATTAATTTGGCATCTTCCTGTGCCACATCTACATAGAAATGAATAACATAAGCTTTAACTTCTTCTAATGATGTTTTATGAACTTTATAAAAGGCTTTAATTCCTTTCATATCATCAGGATTGGAAAAATCAGTAATCTCGCCTGTTTTTTCAACAGCGAATTTTCCAGTTGTTCGATTGGATACAATTTTTCGATAACCAGCCCAAGTATGTGTAGGGTTTGAAGAAATTCCCCAGTTGATAACAAAGTGAAGATTTACTCTTGTCGTATCATAGCCAAATATTTTCTGGGTATGAACTTCAATGTTTTTTGTATCAACATGTTTTAATACTAAAGCTTCAATTAATGATAAAGGATTTCCTTTTGATTCATATAAGATACCGTCACGTTCTCCTACTCCACCATGCCCATCCTTTGGATCACTTGCTGTATACCCTCCCCTGTCTTGCCCTTTTATTGTCCACCGAAGTTCTCTAATTTTTTCTTCGAAAATTTTTAGGAATACATCAGTATATCGGTCTTCGTCTAAAGCTCCAGCTACTCCTGTGGCTAAGGTAGGAAGTAAACTGCAAACAGTTCGGCAGGAATCAGCGATACGACCGATAAGAAATTTTTTGAGGTCCATATCTTGGTTCAATGTATATAATTTTACTTGGGTGTCTGGTGTCGAATTCTGTAGATGAAACATTGCTAAGGAAAAATTGTTAAAATGTTGTGGTGTTAATTCAACTTTCAATAATTCTATTACACCTTCAATTTCTCCATACTTATCTTGTAATATTTTTCGTAAATCATGAGCCTTATCTTCTTCTCCTTGGCTAGCATAGGCGTTAACGGCATATGAACCAATTATAAGGCTGAAGCGGAGTTCTTCTTCGAGTGACCAGTACAAAGACCAAAAGTTAGACCAATCATTAAGGAGTAGAAAAAGAAATAACTGATTTTCTGTATAATTTTTTTTGATGCTAGACCATTCATTTGGTGAGAAGTTGCGAAAGAGTTTCTCACCAAGATTCAATATTTCACGTAATTCTTTCTTTTTCTCAGAAGTTATTTTGTCATCTAATTCTAAGGTACTATAGGTAACACATGCAGTAAAATAATTTATTATAAAGCTGATATTATTCGGTTCTTCTTTTCTAAGATTATGAAATATATCAATAGCTTTTTTGACATCTCCTGAAGTTTTTTTTGATAAAAAAACTAAGCCTTTATAAAAATCAAGTTCTAATTTGGCGGATTTTGAATGTGAAATTCTATTCGGAATTTGCATATCTAGAATACTTTGAAAGTGATTTGCAAAAAACAATCCCTTTAGGCGCCATGAAAATGACCAGTTTATCCAATCACGAATATTTTTGTTACTAGCTAGTTCATCGTATTTTTGAAGTAATTCAAATGCTTTGGTAATTAAAGTTGGCTGTTGTGATTCAATAAATGAACTAATGGTTTGCTGAGCATCTAGCAAGTTTTCTCTTTCGTCGGATAAACTCTCAATTTTAGCCATAATCTGAGAATAAACTTTTTCGTTACTTGATAGTACCTTGATTAGAAGGGATAATCGTCCACGATTATTTGTTGTTTTTAAAATTTGTATTATTAGTCTTTCTTTTAGGTTTTCTGGTAGATGAGAACATACGTCAATTATCAATTTGTACAGTGATTCCTGTGTTTGGGACGTTCCAAAAATTTCATGAGTAAGAGAAAAGATGTCCACGTATCCTCTCATGGTATCCTCACGTTGGTATTCTAATAATTGCTCTAATACGTTAACTAAATCAATTAGACATTCATCCGTTTCAGTATGTTTCCAGTTTATTATTAAGTTACAGATAAGTTGTAGATGCAAGCGAAGCTTATAAATATAATTTATTTTATTGTCTCTACTTACGTGATGGAAACAATAAATGAACCTTGAAAATAAACCTTTATCTGTTTGAAAGAGATAATCAATAAAATGTACCCATGCTACGCTCATTTCTTCGAAATAAATTTTGTTAATTGGCTGGAGACTAAGTAATGAATCAGTATATCCCTTTTGTAGAATGAAAACACAATGGTTCAAATTATCTTTGAAAATGTTAGGTTCAGTTTCCTTAATAGGAATTTTATTGAAGTTTTTGACAATCCATAACATTACATAATATTCGCAAGAATAAAGCGGAAGCTTAGAATTCTCTAAATCACCATATATCATAGGGGATAGAACAGGTAATATATTTGGAAGAATTTGATCTTGATCATTTTCGTCAGTCAACTCTTCAATTAACTTTAAAAAGGATGAATACCGATAGTTAGCTAATCGTACTTCTATTTCATTTTGCCCCCTAAAAGATTGAGCTTCTTTTTTTGATTGGAATAGCCACTTGGTAACATTCCATAGTTTTAAACTTGCTTCCTTGGAATCTAACTGTTTAAATGTATGTCCAAAGAATATTAAGCCGATATTCCACCATTCTTTTTTTAGTGTTTCTTCTTCTATTTTTTCTAAAAGATTCAAATTTGGGGTGAAAGAGGCTAATAAAATTAATCCCCAATCTAAATGTTTTGAAGAAGATAGCATTAAGGGAATCCACTCTGGATGATATTCGGTTACAGTATAATAGATTATATGGTAAAAATATGGGCGTTGCTCCGCAGCAAAAAGAAGCTGATCCAATAGTAGTGAAGGGGTGAGAGAATCAAAACCACTTTTTAGTTCCGATCTAATGAGAAATCCAAGTAGCCACGCGATCCTATCACGAGCATCATTGACATGTATAGTATGCTCATTAATGTCATCCAAAACCCAGGACAAGCGATCAGGAAAAAGTTTATTTGAAGGATCATATACAGTTTCGGGTTTATAAAATGGCTGTTTCTCTAATTCCCTTTTAATGGATTCCTCTTTCCATCCAATTATATCTTTTTCAGATGTAATTCGTTCCATAATGGCCTTAATAAATGAATTAAGTTCTTGTTTGTTTAAATAATCAAGAAAATGAATACTAGCTTCTCGGGATAATTCAAAATAGTTTATCCACCATGTAAGACGCTCTAGCGGATTTGATGGGCCACAATGACCTTCACTCCAAAGTCTTGCTAGAACTTTGTTGGCATTAGCACTATATAAAATGTGTGACAGATTTAGAGTATATTGTTTTTCTTCCTGAATAATAATTTCTTTCTTGAGTAGTTCAGCAAGTTCAGGTGTGTTAGGATATTGAATTTTATGCGTTTCTAATATGTGCTGAAATTGTTTTATTAATATAAAACGTTCATCAGGATACGGAATACTGTTTAAAAATTCAAAGAAACCTTTGAGATGGGATTCGATTTGGATATTACCTATTCGAGCCTCGTGAGGAAGATACCAACGATCCCAAACTACACGTATCCATTGATCCATAACAAGTTCGTCCCATTGAATTTTAGAGGATGGAACTTGTTTAGAATATATTTCGAGTAGTTGCGGTACATTATTTACACTACGTTGGTCAGGAGATACTTCACTATGCTGTAATATTTTTAAATAAAAAAGATCTATCCCCCAATCGTTTGAGGAAACCTCTCTCTCATATAAGCCACGATCAATAGAAGAGTGAGCATATGGTGTTAATTTGTTTTTAAAGTATTCAAGAGCATCGTTTTGGGTATGAGTAAGACTTAATTCAATAAAGTTTTTCATAGTTCTCCTTCCATAATCATCCTATGTATTTATACTATATTTTAAATTAATAATAGCAAACTTGCAAAACTGGAGTATTACTGAGTGTATGAAGTATTCAGTATAGCCTTCTAGTATTCTTAAAAAAAGGTTAGGTGATTTATTGAAGTTTATACAAGAAAAAAATTAATTAAGTTGTAAGGAATATATTAATCAAATAGGTTAGAGTGTAGGACAGAAAATTGATGAGCTCCCCATTTAAGGATCTTAAAGGCGAGCAATATATTATTAATTATGGAGAATAAATAGCTGTCATTTTTAGTAGCATCAATGAATAATAATACTATGACTAATGTAATAGGGATTATCTTATATTACTATCCATCAACCTCAAAGTACCAAATCGTCCATAACGAAAATTCCATGGATTTGAAGGAGGTTTGCTCATCTAATTTTGATATACATAAGGGGGATTAGGATTATGGAAAGACCAATTTTTATTGAGAAGTATACAACGGATTGAGCACTACACTTTAGAGAAGAACAAGGGCTTCTAAAAGGTATAATGGGAGATATAGCTATTACAATTGGAGTTATAATTTAAAAGAAGTAGATAGGTTTATTGAACTTAAAAAAAGATTGCATATGAATATGTCTTTCATAAAGAGTTTCCAAACCGTAGGTTTTTAGAAAAGGATTATGGTGGGAGGGGAAGCCTAGAATGTTATTTTTATGGCCCACTACTTACATATTTTTCTTTGTTCTTTAATTATGTCTAAAATGAGACAAATGTTACTACGGAAAAAGCCAAAAAAATCAAGTCAATATAAAGCTATTTACATGATTTAAAATCATCTGTATTAGGTGTATGGAGCTCGCTATAAAGGTATTTTAGAAAAGAATCCATTTTGAAAAAATGGATTCTTTTCTTGTTTTGTACATCTTCTGTATTATTTTTCATTGAAAAAATCAGGAAACATATCTTGTAGTTTGTTGATAGGCTCCTCTATATTATTTTTTTCTGAGGATTCTATTGAATCTTTAGAAGTTTCGAATAGAGTTTTAAAATTTGATAGGCTACTGTTTTTATCAATACTAGCGTTGAAATCTAAAAGATTGTCTTTGAGTCCTGTTTTTTCTTGTAAGTGAGGAAAAGAACTAGAAATAATTAATTGATCGTAAAGATTTTTATAATGTTCAACTTGTATTTTAAGCTTTTTAATTTGTAAATCTTTTTCAGCAGCAATTTGCTTTATATGGATAACTTTTTGTTCATCTTTTTTTAGGATATGGAGTTCTTCATATAATTTAATAAACATTGTTTCAAATTCATGAAGTGCATTAATAATTTTAGGTGTATTACCCTTATAAATTTCAAAAATTTGTTCTATGTTTGGAAAATAAACCTCATCCTCTTCGTTTACACCAATTGTTCGATAAATAGGTTTATTTAATTCAGCTATTGTTTTTTCTAATCTTCTTTTCCAAGTGTTTCTCCCAATGCTGGTCTCTTTTTCAAGAAGAGAGTAGGTTAAATGTACGTGACCTAATCTGTTTTTAACTTCTAATGCGAGTTCTTTTAATTCCTGATCAGTAAATATTCTAGGCCGCCCTGAGCTTTTTTGTTTTCCTTTTAGCATTAGTTTTTTCACTCCTCTATAAATTTTGCATCAATAATAGCTTTGTGGTCCATATATTTTAATAGTTGTCTAGAATGTTTAGTTAGAAGAGATTCATGGTAATTCAATTGTTCATTTGACTTAGATAAACTAAATTTTTTAATAGAATCAAGATGTTCATTGATTCTATTTTCTAAGTCCCTTGAGTATGATTCTAACCACTTAATCGCCTCGTCATATTCATCAATAGACGGATTGAAAAAGTAATGATTAACACATATTCTACAATCCTCAACGCAATTATTAGGGAAATTTTTATCAGTGCAGTAGCCATAATCAACTTTCTGGTACTGGTCTGCGTTTTTAGGTGAATATAAGATTCTGTTATCAAAAATCTTTCTTTTAGTTCCCAAAAAGCCACCAGACATTTTGTTTTGAGCTTGTTTCTCAACTATAGTTTGTGTAAGTCTATATACATATGATTGAGCAAATAATTTGGCGTGAGAATAATAGTTTGACGCATGTTGTATAGTTGTTTGTCCAGCTAATCTGGCGATGGATAAAACATTAAATCCTTGTAAGAACATATTAATGATTGCAAAATGCCTTGTATCACCTGGAGAAATCTTATCTAAAGAGTGCTGTGAATACATCTGTTCAACTATTTCGCTATAAAAGTTCTTCATTAAAGTTTGAAATTGATGCTTTAAAATTCTATTTGAGGATCTCTTAATACTTCTAGAAAAAAACTGACAATAAAATTCTTGTGGGAATAGATTATCTGTATGAATGTTATACGTATCCAACACATATTGAAAATCTTTAATTGCTTTAGATATATCATCAGTAATAAGAATATGTTGAAAATATTCTTGTTGTTTGGGGCTATCGAACTTTTGTTTAGATCTTGGAATAACAATCCATGTTTTACCATCATTTTTTTCATGTAGACAATTATATTTCATTCTTAAAAATTCATTGGGTCTCATGGGAATAATATTTGTAATAGTCCACCATAAAATTACAGGATAATATTTATGGTATTTAGGTAGGACTATCTTATATTTAAAATCATTAATTATTTCATCAAAAAGCAGAACATGATAAAAATTAGGAAGATCTCTATTTTTCCATTTAGGTGAAGGGAATGAGTCACATATTTCTATGTATTTTTCATGTCCTGGCAATGGTGAAAATTTCAAAAACTCTTTTAGTACAAGTGCAAATGTCGAAGCCCAAGGTTTGCTGAGACTAGAAAGTAATTTTTCGAATTGATCTGTGGAGGTTACTCCCTCGGTTGCTAAAATTATTTTCTTGAGTATATTGAAATCGGTTTCTATAGTTGAAGGTGAGATACCTGAAGCACGCCGTAATAAAAGATAGCATTTAATAATGGTGCATAATTTTTTATGTGAAAACAATTTATGAAACGGCAGCTTAAAAGGTGTATTTTGGATGTTACATGGAATAAGCCATTCATCATCATCAAAAGATTTTGCCATTATATATTCATTGATAAGTAAATCGTTAAATATATTTTCGAATTTGGATACATTAAGATCGTTATAAGTTATAGATTCAGTAACGGCTATTGGTGTGTTTCCCATATTTATTACCTTTTTTAATTGCATAATATAAATCCTTTAC
The DNA here is from genome assembly GCF_024712505.1 of Bacillus sp. IBL03825. Lineage (NCBI taxonomy): Bacteria > Bacillati > Bacillota > Bacilli > Caryophanales > Bacillaceae > Bacillus > Bacillus sp. IBL03825. Next base: position 2,180,665 of record NZ_JAMXKE010000001.1, read on the forward strand.
ATAGTATTTTTTTATAAAAGTAAACGTTGTTTAACTTTCTCTAATATTTTTGTTTTTTCTTTTAAAGGAAGAAATGAATTGACGACATCAATACCAAAAGCTTTAATTGCTTCGTCAATTAACAAAATAATATTGAGAAGAAAAAACGAATCCCTTTTTCTAATAGCATCATATTTGGTGTTCTCTAATGAACTTGTTAATCTTTTAAGTTCACTAATTGCTTCAATTAACACCATTTTTTCAGGGATAAAATACTCACAAGAATAACATGTTTTTAGATTTTTTCTTTTACAATTAGGGTATACAAGACATTGGCCCGCTTTTTCTTTAGAAGGCATTTGATTTGTAAATAATTTTATTGCAAGTGTTTTTAGTTCTTCAATTGGAAGATGCTTGATTTCATCTATAACACGGTTTTTATTAGTATGAAGATTTTGTAAAAGGATTGCCCATTTTTCTAGTTCCATAGGTGAAATAGAATTACGTAGTTCTTTAATAGTATTGGTGCGTTCTTCAATTGTTTGTCCATTTTGTATATCCTCTTTTAATCTAAGTAAAATATAGTTGTATAACCACCCAAACATACCGCGATTTAACAAGTTTACTGAGACTCTATTTATGCTGCCATCTTTATTTTTTGCTTGAATGTAAATAGCAGTTGTATCTGAATTTTTGTGTGATCTAGTGTTTTTTGTAATTTCTAGGGCTAAATCAGCATCTTCACCATCTTCTTCTAAGATTGAATAAAAAAGATAAGTCATGGTACTTCTATTCATGACTAAACAGTCAAAATCTTTTAATTGAGGAGAGGGATTAAAAAAGTTTAAATGCTGATCCTTTCCAGATACTCTGGCGGATACAATTTTTTTGCCAAAAAAGAAAGTACCAAGTATACGAGAGTTTTCAGGAAGGGCAGTGTAATTTTGTATATTTCTCTTATGAAGTTCAGAAATGACAAGTGAATGCGCTAAGCTTTCTATTAAGTTTGGAGATACATAGAAGTTATAAAGTACAGAAACTTTATTTGCTACTGCATTTCGAAGTTTAATATAAAGCTGGTTAATAATACTTTGTGATTCTTCCATGGTTAATTTATTGGTTTTGAACCAAGATAACTTGTCTGCTCTTATAGAATCCAGTTCTATAGAAGGGAATTCATGGACGATATCTATTCCTCTCCAATTATTGGTGAGAAGAATTGTTGTGTATGTCCACATATTCGCATAGTATCTACATGTAGTAGCGTGAGTAATATGCATTTCAATGTTTTGAACATGAGTATAATACTGGTGATAAATTTCAAATGAGTATATATTTTTTTCTGAATAAGCACTATCTTTTTTTTCGTAGTAGTACAAATATTTTTTTTCTCTATTTCTTCCATTTTGATTATCACAATATGATAAAAATTGAACGAAATTTTTTTTTAGTTCATTAGATAAGGATCTATTGGAAAGAAAAAACTCTATTTTAGCATTTGAAGTAGTCCATATTTCCTCATGGAAATAAGAAAGCATTCTATCATATAAGTTAATAAAGTTTAATGTATATCCTCTTAAGGAGAATGGTCTTGCATTGCTGGAATTAATCTTGATTTCCACCCATTTTTTATAAAGAGATGATGTTTTTATTAAACCACTGGGAGGGGGATGGTTATTAAAATGTTTTAATAAGTCTTCTAAAGCTTTATGTGTATCGTAAATAGTATCTAGTACATATTGTAGACTTTCTAAATACTTATTTGCATTTTTGATAGGGATAAAGTACCTATTATTTTTTTTTATAGCACCTTGCAATAGGCCTTTTTTAATATCTAAACGTAGTTTATCGAATGTAAATCCTGAAATAGAGCGTAGGGTATCCAAATCGTAATGGTCAATTAAATGTAGCATTTTCGTTTTAGGATTATAGTAGTATTCTTTTTGGAAATTATCTATATCAGTTTTTGATACTAGCCAATGGTAGCCACCAGATGCAGGCACTTTTTTTGAATTAGGGAAGTAGTCTTTTAAAAGCCCTCTTAGCCAAATTGGTGGAGCTTGTAGTTTTTCTGAAGCTTGTTTAACAGTTAAAAAATGTGTCATATGTTTGTTCTTTTCTTGTTCCTGCGTTTCAATATCAACATATGTGTAATATCCTTTTTCAGTAAAATAATTTAATAACTGGGTGAATTCGTTTTTATGAAAATAGTATTTATTTAGATGCAGTACATGATTTAGTATTCGCTTTGTATGTATTAGATGTCGGATTGAGCAATCAGTCACATAAACTCCATGTTTTTTAAGTTGACTTATTAGGTCTTGAATAGAAAGAAATTCTGTAGGGTTATATTTATCTATATAACCAATCTCTTTTTTTATTAGTGACAAATGAGACTTTAGAAAAAATATATCTCTTTTAGAATGAGGGAGTTTAAAGGTGTTGATTTTATTTTTACATATGTATCTGTGAATTGAATTTTTGGATAGCCCTAATTCTAGGCTAAGTTCGTTAATTGTATAGTAATCCTCAATTTTTTGTGAAGGAATATTTGTATTCGAGTGTTCGGAATAGTAAAGCTTTAGTGTTTTTATTTCTTCTTTATGAATATAAAGGTTATTTTTGAATTTCATATATCTTTTTATTAATCCAGTGGAAACTTTTTCGTGAATCCACGATGTTCCTCGAATACACAAACCGTCTTTTTTTAAAACTTCAAATATTTCATATGTTGTTAGATAGGAGCTTCTATCATCAATAGGATGTAGGTTAGCCTTTTCTTTTGTTTTTTCTATCTCGTCTATATGGATATATATACGTCCTTTAATGTTTTTTATATTTGAAATAAGCCCTCTTTTAATATATTTATAAGCTGTAGCTTCGTGAATTCCTAGTGATTTACTAAATTCCAGTACAGTTATGTATTGGAGTTCACTATTATTTTCAGTAGACATTTGTTCACCTCTTTTTTTGAAGGGAATATGATATTAATCAAATTTATTTCTATCAATAAGGTAGGGGATATAATGTTCATGCATATTATCGAATTTACCTTCGATTTTTTTTCTCATTCTATCTGTCTTAACCATATATGTTAAAGATGATAATAAGTTATCATCACCACGATGAAAAGCTATTTCAAGAGGATTATCTGTATTTTCGGCAATAAGGTTAGTGAAAGTTCCTCGCCCTATATGAGTAGACCAATCTGCAAGGAGTAAATGATTTGCAAGAATTTTTTCTTCTAAGTTACCGTATGTTTTCAAGAAATTTATAAAATTTTGTTTTAGTTTATTAAAATATTGACTGTAGCTTTTTCCTGACATAGCTTTACCATCTCTATTTATAAAAAGAGCACCTGAGTCAGTATGATCTTTGTATAAATTAATATGATCTGTAAAAAGAACCTTTCCCCAGTCAAATATTTGTAGGACGGCCTGATTTCTAGGCTTTTTTACGCTACTGGATCCAGAATGATCTTTAATATCCTTTCTGAAATTTTGATTTTTTAAAGTGAATAGAAAATCTCCAGTATTTAATTTTCTCTTTAAATTTGAACGTTTTAAATTGACGACCTCGCCTCTCCTTAAGCCACCAAATATTTGTAGATAGACTCCTAATGCAATTGGCTTTGTTTTTAGAGTAGCAATTTCTAATAATAGAGGAATGTATTTTGCTGGTAACATATGTTCTTGCTTTGAGACTGTTTTGGTGGGATAGATGACTTCAAAAGGGGATTGGAAATAATATCTTCCTTGATAAGTCTCTTTTTTTATAAAAAGGGTTTCATTTACCTTTGGTAAGCATCCTTTCTTTTGAAGCCATATATAAAATAATGTTAGTGTTCTTTCAACATCTTTAACAGTACCTACTGTTCTTTCTTTGCGAGATAGATTATTAAGAAAATCATTTCCATGCACTAGTTTTAATTCTTTTAGATTATTAATCCCTAACTGTTTCTTGTTAGTTAATAAGTAGTTTAGAAAAGAAACCGTATTATTACAATGTTTTCTTTGGGTATTGTAAGCATTATATTTCCAATTGCTTAGTATAAAGTCGCTTAATGGATGCACAATGTGTATATCATTTGAAGTTTCTTTAAGTCCAATAATTGAGAATTTCTTATCTGTTATATCACCTTTACTTGAAGTATTCCATTCTAGCCAAACAGGAATAGAGAAAAACTTATAATTTTCTAGTTGCAGAGTAATCATTTTTACTGTCCCCCCAATCACATAATTTTGTACATTATCTTTAGGGATTTGGTCGAAAGATATGTGTATAAATCTATAATATATTGTCGCTTTTTTGTGTACAATAGAAAATTCCTAAAATTTAGAATTTACTTGTTTTTATAGTGTTGGATAAAGATAAATATGTACATGAAGTTTAAGTACATATTTATGGAGATATGTCGTTTGGCGCAGATCGGCTGAGAATGTAACTGAATATTGTACGAAGGCGTCTCTTGTTGGAATTACCGGACGTATTCATACGAGTAATTACGAGGATGATCAAGGTAAGAGAATATATAAAACGGAAGTTGTAATTGAGAGCATTACATTTTTGGAGAGAAGGCGGGAGGGTGCATCGCAATAAGATGGGATTTTAAACAATGGGTTTGGGGGAATTAGGTGGAAAGAGAAAGAATGAAAAGTATGATGATTGAAAGAAATCAGCAAGATAAAGCATCCGAGTAGGTTTAAAGAGGTGGAACATGTTACAATACAGCTAAGAACATGCAATAAAGGAGAGTTTTTTACGTGAAGATTAAAGCAATTGAACCGACGCCAAGTCCAAATACAATGAAAGTTATTTTGAATGAAGTATTACCATCAGGAGCGCGTAATAATTATACAAATGAAAATAAAGAACAAGCACCAATGCAAGTGCAAGAAATTTTGAAAATTGAAGGCATTAAAGGTGTATATCATGTAGCCGACTTTTTAGCAGTGGAGCGAAATGCAAAGTTTGATTGGAAAGTTTTATTACAACAAGTTCGTGCTGTTTTCGGCGAAGAGGTAGTAGAAGAGAGTGAAGGACAACAACTTGCTCATTTTGGAGAAGTGAAAGTGTTTGTTCAAATGTTCTTTACAATTCCAATGCAAGTAAAGTTAACAGATGGAACAACAGAAGAACGTGTTGGCTTACCAGATCGTTTTAAAGAATCAATTATGAAAGTTCAAATGTCTGCACCAAACGTTGTAAAAGAACGTAAATGGGTGGAACAAAGTACACGTTACGGTAATTTTGAAGAAATCGGGAAAGAAGTAGTGGAAGAGATTGTTGCTGCTTATTCAGAAGAACGTGTAAATGAAACAGTTAAAGAATTATTAAACCAGGCAGGTGCTGTTGAAGTAACGATTCAAAAGCGTGAGCCATATAAAGTAACAGAAGAGATGATGAAAGATGCTGACTGGAAAAACCGTTTTGCGGCATTAGAACAAATGGATCCTACTGAAGAAGATATGCTAGTGTTGCAGATGGCGTTAGATGATGAAAAAGTTTCGATCCGCCGTTTAGCAACAGCGTATTTAGGTATGGTAAAAGGTGATGGAGTATTGCCGTTATTATATAAAGCGTTATTAGATCGTTCAGTAAGTGTTCGCCGTACAGCGGGCGATTGCTTATCTGACGTAGGTGATCCAGCAGCGATGTTCGTTATGATTAAATCTCTGAAAGATTCAAGTAAATTAGTACGCTGGCGTGCAGCGATGTTCTTATTTGAACTTGGAGATGAAAGTGCGATTCCGGCATTAAAAGCAGCGCAGGATGATCCAGAGTTTGAAGTAGCGATGCAAGCGCGTCTAGCATTAGAGCGTATTGAAGGCGGAGAAGAAGCAAAAGGTTCTGTATGGAAACAAATGACGGAGTCTCGTAAAGGAGAATAATGTATGATTGTTTTCTATGATAGTTGGTGCCCGATGTGTACGGCGGTTGCAGAACGTACGAAAAAATTAGATAAAAAGGGTAAGATGAAATTTGTTTCATTTCGAGATGAAGATGTAGTTGAGAAGTATGAACTCTCTCAAGAACTACAAAGCAAGATGGAACAAAGATTGTATATTTTAAAAAATAATAAGTGGTATGACGGGATTCATAGCATACATGTATTAGCAAAGGCTGTTCCATCTTACTGGTTTGCCGTGCCTTTTATCAAACTATCTATTGTACTTGGATTTGGAAGTAAAGTATACGATTATATCGCTAACAATAGAAAACTTGTCCCAGTTGGACATTGCCGTGAAGGGGTTTGTGAAATCCCTACAAAAAAATGAAATCATCGTAATCTTTCTTTTGCACCTAGTAATAGAGCGTGATATGATGAATTTGGAATGAAAGTTGAAGGAGAGATTACAAGATGTCAAATGCTTATGAAGAATACATGCGTCAAATGGTAATCCCAATGCGTCAAGAATTAGTGCGTTCTGGGTTTGAAGAGTTAACTACAGAAGAAGCTGTAACAGAATTTATGGAAAACACGGCAGGTACAACTTTAGTAGTTGTAAACTCTGTTTGTGGTTGTGCAGCTGGTTTAGCACGTCCATCAGCAGGTCAAGCGGTTGTTCGTGCTGAAAAACAACCTGATCATCTTGTAACTGTATTCGCAGGCCAAGATAAAGATGCTACTGCAAAAATGCGTGAATACTTCGGAGAAATTCCTCCATCTTCACCATCTATGGCATTATTAAAAGGAAAAGAAGTTGTTCACTTCATTCACCGTCATGAAATTGAAGGTGCAACTATGGACGAAATTATTACGAACTTAGAACAAGCTTTTGAAAAGAATTGCTAAAGAAGGGGGAGAGTAAATCTCCCTCTTTTCTTTATATAGAGGTGAAACAATGATCGTAACAACAGCAGGAAGAACGAACAAAGAAATGACAGATTACGCAAACAAGGTAGCAGCAGAATTAAATCGTTCTTTCGTTAAACGTAATGACGTACCAGTACATAAACTGCATGAGCAGTATGAACAAGATGTACTTGTTGTAGGGAAAAATCGATTAGCTATTTATCCGAGAGGAACGGAAGAGTCGTTTTTCTTTCATCCAAACTCAGCGATGTTTCGTGTGAAAAGGTTAATGCGCGGAGAACATGATCCGTTTGTACAAGCCACGCAATTAGAGAGCGGAATGACAGTGTTAGATTGTACGCTTGGCATGGCATCAGATAGTATTGTAGCTAGTTATATTGTTGGTGAAAGCGGAAAAGTAACGGGACTTGAAGGCAATGAGTATATGGCTTATATTATGGAAAATGGTTTGAAAACATGGTCTTCATCTGTTTCTGAAATTGATGAGGCAATGCAACGAATCGATGTGAAGCAAACGGAGCATTTCACATTTTTAAAACAATGTGAAGATAATAGTTATGATGTCGTTTACCTTGATCCAATGTTCGAAGAAACTGTTATAGAATCAGATGGAATAAAAGGATTAAAACACTTCGCTTTGTATCATGATATTACTGACGAAACAATTGCGGAAGCGAAGCGTGTGGCGAGAAAGCGTGTCGTTTTGAAAGATCATTTCCGTAGTTCTAGATTTGAAAAACACAATTTTCACGTATACAAAAGAAAAAGTGCTAAGTTTCACTTTGGTGTAATTGACCCTTGCTAATTGTTTGAAAAGATGTATAATAAGCAATAATTAATTAAATATACTGTCGGTGATGAAGAGAGTAGTCTTTTTTCGAAGGAAAGCGAGCTAGGGATGGTGTGAGCCTAGTGCGGAAGAAAAGGATGAAGCGCACTTCGGAGATGCTTCTTGAACGAATAGTAGAGTAAGCCGAGGCCCCCTGTCCTCGTTATAAACGGGAAAGTGGTTCGTAATGAACAACAAGGGTGGTACCACGGGTTAAAACTCGTCTCTTTTTAGAGACGAGTTTTTTGTGTTTTAAAAATTAAGGAGGTTGTAGTATGGATTATAAAACGCAGTTTGCGGAAAGTTTATCTAATATTTTCACGAATGAATTAACACAAAACCAAATTTTAGATTTAATCGAAACGCCGAAACAAGATGAATTCGGAGATGCGGCATTTCCATGTTTTTCACTTGCGAAGCAATATAAAAAATCACCAGCTATTATCGCAAAGGAAGTTGCGGAGAAATTACATGATCCGTTCTTTACGAAAGTAGAGGCTGTTGGTCCTTACGTAAATGTATTTTTTAATCGTGAAACTGTAAGTGATGCAGTGTTAAAAACGATTTTAGCGGAGAAAGAAAAGTACGGTCAAAATCACTTTGGATGTGAAAAGACTGTAGTTATCGACTATTCCTCTCCGAATATCGCGAAACCTTTTTCAATGGGGCATTTACGTTCTACAATGATAGGGAATTCATTGAAACATATCGCTGAAAAATGTGGCTACGAAGTTGTAGGAATTAATTATATTGGAGACTGGGGCACACAGTTTGGAAAGTTAATTACCGCTTATAAAAAATGGGGAAATGAAGCAGTAGTTAAAGAGGATCCAATCCGTGAACTATTTAAGTTATATGTTCAATTCCATGAAGAGGTAAAAGACGACGAAGAACTAGAAGAAGATGGACGCGCTTGGTTTAAGAAATTAGAAGAAGGTGATGAAGAAGCGGTTGAGCTTTGGAATTGGTTCCGTCACGAATCCTTAAAAGAATTTTCTCGTATTTATGAACTTCTCGGTGTTGAATTTACTAATTTTCAAGGAGAAGCTTTTTATAATAACTTAATGGAAGATTTTATTGGAATTTTAGAAGAACATGATTTGCTTGAAGAGTCTGAAGGCGCGTTAGTCGTTAATTTAGAAGAAGAGGGAATGCCGCCTTGCTTAATTAGAAAATCAGATGGTGCGACGATTTACGCAACACGTGACTTAACGGCAGCTGTATACCGTCAAAACACATATGCATTTGATAAAGCGTTATATGTAGTTGGCCCAGAACAAAGTTTACATTTTAATCAATTTTTCACTGTATTAAAAAAGCTTGGTTACAATTGGGTTGAGGGCATGGAACATGTACCGTTTGGGTTCATTTTAAAAGACGGTAAGAAAATGTCGACACGTAAAGGAAGAGTTATTTTACTTGAAGAAGTACTTGAAGATGCAATAGACCTTGCAATACAAAATATTGAAGAGAAAAATCCAAACTTAAAACAAAAAGAAGAAGTAGCAAAGCAAGTTGGTGTAGGGGCAGTTATTTTTCATGATTTAAAAAATGAGCGTATGCATAATATTGAATTCTCATTAGAAAATATGCTGAAATTTGAAGGTGAAACAGGACCGTATGTACAGTACACACATGCACGTGCTTGCTCTATTTTAAGAAAAGAAAGTGTAGAATTTGAAACGTGTACGTTTGCATTAAAAGATGATCATAGCTGGAGTGTCGTAAAATTACTTAATAAATTCCCACAAGTAATTGAGGCAGCCTTCAACAAAAATGAGCCATCAATCATTTCGAAATACGTATTAGATGTAGCACAATCGTTCAATAAATATTACGGAAATGTACGTATATTGGAAGAGAGTGAAGAGAAAGACAGCAGACTTGCATTAGTGTATGCTGTGACAGTTGTATTAAAAGAGGGATTACGTTTACTAGGGGTAGAGGCTCCTGAGGAGATGTAAAATAAATAGGTATACGTATCATAGTAGATATGTATGCCTATTTATTTTTATAGAAAATGTGAAAGCAGAAGTTTAATTTTATTAAATCTAAACTTTTCTAGAATTGTTTCAAGTGTAGGAATGTCCATATTAAATGGAGAATTGTAATGTCATATATAAAAAGGAGGCGTTAAACTTGGAAACATACGATTGGAACAGTAAAATAACATATTTAAAAAACACGAGAGATTTATATTACAACGACGATTATGTAAGCTTTTTAGTAAATATGGTTTGGAAGATTACTAAGCCAGTACATATTGTTGATTATGGTTGTGGATATGGTTATTTAGGATTAGTATTAATGCCTTTACTTCCAGAAGGATCAAAGTATACAGGCATTGATAGTGGAGAAACATTATTATCTGAAGCGAGAGAGTTGTTTCGTTTACTTCCGTATGAGACAGAATTTCTTGAGGGAGATGCTACAGAAATTGAATTGAAAGATACATACGATATAGCAATTTGTCATGCTTTCTTATTACATATGAGTTCGCCAAAAATGATGGTACAAAAAATGATGCATTCAGTTAAAAGGAACGGAAAAATAATCTGTTTTGAACCACATTGGATATCAAATATGTCTTCATACTCTTTAAATGGAGAGAATCAATCGGAAATTATTAGGCTAGGTGCTTTGCAGAAGTTATTTGAAAGTGACATGCAGAGAAGCGGAAAAGATGGAAATATTGGTATGAAAATACCGATATTTTTAAGTGAACTAGGCGTAAAAAATATTCAATGTAGAGTAAGTGATAAAGTGAACTTTTTAGATTCTAATATGCATCATAATGATAAACAAAGGTTGTATCATTCGTTAAAAGAAGAGGGAATTGCAGGTGATCCGGGTGATAAACAGCAATTTATAGAACGTTTAATGTCTAGAGGGTTAATATATGATGATGCGCTAGCACAATATGAAGCTGAACTCCGATTTTTTAAAGCATTTCAAATGCATTCGTCTTTAGTATATGCTCCGAATATGAAAATTACATTTGGTGACATAGAATGTTAAAAGGTAGAGGTATATTGAGGATTGTCATTTTTTGTCGGTAAGTCGATATCCACTGTATAATCGCTGATATATTTTGAAAATCGCCGATATAATTTCATGTACGGATTTCAGCTTCCAAAAGATAAGCTCCTCATGTTACGTTATTCCATTTAATTAAACAAAATATGGGGGAAAACAATCATTTTTACTATATTTTGTTATAAATTTGAATAATATTAATTAATACCATCTATTATAAGAGATTTTAGTTGAATACCTACAATATGATGTGTAAAATCTAAGCAAGTAGCAGTACAAATAAATATTCGAGGTGAATACATGCTAGATTTTAAGCAGTTAGATGCTTGTTTGAAAGACAAGAGATTTATAGATGGATTACAGGAAATAAATAATGAAATTTCATATATAAAAGAAAAGAATACTTTATCTTATTTAAAGAGTTGGCTTGCTAGTGTTCCTTCACATAAGGAGTTTGACATATTAATACGTCTTACTGATGAAGGGCTTATGCACCAATACAGTTCATTCCTCATTCGCTACGCCTACAAAAAATTCCCAAATATGAGAACGCTCTCTTTATATTGTGATGAGTTAATTGATGAGCGGAAAATACTTGAAGTAGAACAGTTGTTAAAAGACTCATTAGAAGAGGTAAGTAAAGAAGAAATAGAAGCTGATCTTTTAGCGAAAACATATTTTACGTTAGTACGATGTTTGTTGGAAATGAAACGAAATGAAGAAGCCCTAATCTATATGCAAAAGGCAGAGGAGTACAGTTCACGTGCCGTATTTGATAAATGGGGCTACGTCTATATGCATACAGGTGAATGGGAGAAAGCAGAAGAACAATTTATAGCCGGCATGCAGCATAAAGATTGTGAAGAGCTATCTACCTATTTATTATCACAATTATATGCGAATCAAGGAGAACAAAAACGTGCATTACAGCTAATTGATGATGCGATTGTAAAGTTCCCACAAGTACCATATTTTCATTTTGAAAAGGTAAAATATTTATTAGATTTAAGGAAGTATGAAGAAATGTTAGCGGTAATAGATAACATAAATAATCAGCTTCCTTATCATGCGTATAAAGCTTACTTTGTACATTTACGTGCAGAAGCGCTTTACAAAATGAATAAACTTGTAGATTTACAACAGTTATTAAAAGAAGAAAAAAGTTTAAAAGAGTCTTTATATCATAATTTAGAAAAAAATCCAGATGGAAAAAAGGTGCATTTACCGATAGTTCCTATTGTACAAAAGGATAATTATTGTGTTCCGACAAGTTTAGAAATGATGTTGCAGTTATGGGGAGAAAAACGTACACAAGATGAAATAGCAGATTTTATTTTTGATATGACAGGCTCAAAGTTTTCGGATACTGTTTCTTATTTAGAAGAATTAGGTTATGAATATCGTTATTTTAAAGGTAATGAGGAAAATTATAAGAGACTGCTGGATGAAGGGATTCCGGTTTTATTAAGTATAGATATTGAGCATGCTTCACATGTGCAAGTATTATCTGGATATGATGATACGTTACAAGTTTTTTATGTTCAAGATCCGAACTTTATAGAACCAGTTATTGTGGAATATAGTAAGTTACAAGAAAAATATCGTTACACAGGTTGTTTAGCGATTACGTTTGTTCCGAAAGAAAAGAAGGAGCAATTAGCATTTTTAAATGAAGAAGAAAATCATTATTTTAAATCTATTTTTTCTCTTACGGATCATTTAGATGAACATGATAAAGAGGGGATTTATAACTTAGTACAATTTTTAAAAGAGACGAGTGATAATCCGAATACGTGGTTATATACGGTTAAGCATTTAGATGTTGAAGTAGATAATGAGTTTATTATATGTTGTATTGAAAAGTTAATGGAGAAGTTTCCGAACTCAGATTTTGTTAAATTGCATGGTGCGCAGTGCTTTATTCGCCTTCAAGAATTAGAAAAAGCCGGGCAAATGCTGACAAGTGTTGAGAAGAAAAATAATCGTGCTTTATATCATTTAATAAACGGAAGATATGCTTTTGAACAGGAAAGTTATATAGAAGCGATTTCAAGTTTTCGTTCATCATTACAATTAGACGCAGATCAGCCGATTGCTTGGAGTTTTCTCGCTTTATCATACATGTATATCGATCAATCTGAAAAGGCGTTGCAGTTTTCTCAAGTTGCTTTAGAACGTACTCCAGAAAGATTCACTTTAACGAATCACGGATTAATATTAATAGATTTAGAAAGATATGAAGAAGCGTATGAAATTTTTAATGACCTATTAAGAGAGAATAAAAATGAGGCACATGTATGGTATGAGCGCGCGAGATGTGCGCATCATTTAGGGAAATTACATTTAGCGATAAAAGGGCTTAAAGTAGCGATTTATTTGGATAGTAATGCACCTTACATCTATACGAAACTTTCGGAAATATACGAGTCTGATTTGAAGGATGAGGAAAGTACGAAAGAAATTTTATTAAAAGGTATTGAGAATTGTGACGATAAGGCACCTCTATACGTAAAACTCGGTGACTATCATTTTCAAAATGATAGTCTGGAAGAAGCAGAAACATTGTATAATCGTGCTTTAGAAGAAAATCATGATGATGTTTATTCTCACTTTGGACTTACGCAAGTTTATATGGCGAAAGAACAATACAAGGAAGCGAAACAATATATTCTCGGTATTGAAAAACAAATTGAAAAGAGCCAAGATTTTCTTATGAATGCGGGAATGGTTTTATGGGATGCTGAGATTGAACTTGGTGGAAATGAAGAAGGGTTTAAAGTAGCTTTGTCTAAGTTAGAGAGTGGTATAAAGCAGAGCGAATATAATGTGGCAAGTGCGTTAGATGAATATGTGAATCGAATTAAAGGAACGGTATTTGTACAAAGAGGTATAGCATTCTTAAGAACGTTACACAAAGAAAGAAATGAAATAAGCGAATACGGTTGTTATACAGGTATTTTATATGAATCTATTGGGCAGTACGGCCAAGCGATGAAAAGGTATAATAAGGCGATAGAACAAAAGGAAACGGCATTACCGTATTACCGAATTGGTGAAACACTTATGGCATTAGGGCAATTGACAGAAGCAAAGCAAGCGTATGAAACTTGTTTAGAGCTTGATGGGAATTTCGTCGGTGTACATTTACAGCTTGCGGAAATATACGAAAAAGAAGAAAACCGTTCTAAAGAACAAAGTCATATGGTTCAGGCTATGAAAGAAGAGCCGATGCATATTAATATGGAATATTTGGCACAGCTTTCAGTAGAAATGAGTCTTCAGGAAGAGTTACTGACAGAACTAGAACAATTAGCGGACGAAGCACCTGAAATATGGCGATTAGATGCGATTGCATATGTGTATGGAGCGATGGATGAAATAGATAAAGAACAAGCACAGATTGAAGAGGCACTTCAATTAGATAGTGAGCATATAGAAGTTCTATATCATTATGCCAAAGTGTTAGTGAAAAAAAGGAATGCAAAAGCAATTGAAATTGCAATGAAAGTTATACAAAAAGATGCAAATAATGAACAAATATTTGATGTGTATGTAAAAACGATAGAACAACATAAGAAATTGTCTAACATACGAGATTTTCTTCATACATTAAAGGTGAAGAAGGCAGAAAGAAGTATGGCATTTATGTATGCTGCATCTGCGGTGACGGAAAGATGGATTGAACGGCAACAAAATGAACAGCCGAAAAAATCCATAATTACGAGAGCTTTTTATCGTATGAAAAACCGTGCGAAAGAAATTTCGATTATTACTACAATCATTGATTTGTATGAAATCTCGTTAAAGTTAAATCAAAAAAATAGTATGGCAGCGCAGCGATTTTCACTATTTTACGAGAATGTGGCGATGTATAAAGAGGCGATAGATGTATTGCAAACATCGTTAGAAAATAAATGGGATTACGATGTAGCGAAGCAACTTGTAAATCTTTTCATGGCGTGTGAGGAAGAAGATATGTTACGGGATGCTTCAGAATTAACGAAGCAAATGGTTCGAGAGTTACCAGATGATTATGATACGCTTCTTTTACAAGCACAAGTATTCTTTAAAATAGGAGAAGAAAGAAAAGCAGAAAAGATTACCTTACAATTAATGGAGCAAACACCGTTTGTAAGTAGAGCGTTTCTTGCTTTAGGAGAAATGTATCAAAGTCAAGAAAGGTTTGAAGAGGCAATTCATGTATTAGAAAATGCTTCTATACATCATCCAAATGAAGCAGCAATTCTTCTTTCTTTAGCATCTTCGTATCATGGTGCCGGACAAACACTAAAGGCAGAAAAAATAACAAATGATGTATTAACAATAGATGCGAGTGATTTGTTAGCAAGATATGATCGCGCTTGTTATTTAGCACAGTTAAATAGAATTGAAGAGGCGAAGCAAGAGCTTGAAATTGTTCTTCGTGAGGATGAATCAAGATTCTTTGCTGAGCTTATTGAAGAAGATGAAGATTTAGCTGGAATACAAGAATTTAAGAAATAATTGTATAGGAATTGTGAAAAAAGGGTATAATTAAATATATATTTCGAATTAGTTGACAATTTATTGCCCAATGGCATAAAATAGCTTTTAATAAAGTATACAAATCTGAAGACGAGAACGAGTAAAATAATGAATTGTTCCCCAGAGAGCCGGTGTATAGCTGAAAGCCGGTGTGCAGACGTTATTTGAAAATCATCTCCGAGGAGCCGAGGCTGAAAATAAGTAAGCCCGGACGGATGTCTACCGTTACAAAGAACACGTATGATAGTACGTTGCTAAGTGCTATTAGCGAAGAGCTAATAGAATTAGGGTGGTAACGCGGTTAAACCCGTCCCTACTTCATAGGGACGGGTTTTTTGTGTGCTTTAAAACATTCAAAGGAGTGATTGTAGATGAAGAAAGTAGATGTAAAAGAGTCAGCTGTAGGGAGAGAAATACGTATTCGTAAGCAGTGGAACGAGCAAAACATTTTCGAGCAATCAATTCAGAATCGAGAAGGCGCACAGTCTTTCGTATTTTATGAAGGACCACCAACGGCGAACGGTTTACCACACGTCGGACATGCACTTGGACGGACAATTAAAGATGTAGTAGCGAGATATAAAACGATGGCTGGTTATAAAGTGCTACGAAAAGCGGGATGGGATACACACGGTTTACCTGTAGAATTAGGTGTTGAGAAGCAACTCGGTATTTCTGGTAAACATGAAATTGAAGAGTATGGAATTGAGCCATTTATTCAGAAGTGTAAAGAGAGTGTATTCACATATGAGAAGCAGTGGCGTGAATTCACTGAAAGCATCGGTTATTGGGTAGATATGGATGATCCATACGTTACGCTAGAGAATCCATATATCGAAAGTGTATGGCATATTTTAGGGACGATTCATGAAAAAGGATTATTGTACAAAGGGCATAGAGTCTCACCATACTGCCCAAGTTGTCAAACTTCACTAAGTTCACATGAGGTTGCACAAGGGTATAAAACAGTAAAAGACTTAAGTGCAACAGTTAAGTTTCAAGTAAAAGATAGTGAAAATGAATATTTCCTAGGGTGGACAACGACACCTTGGACACTTCCAGCAAATGTTGCGCTCGCTGTACATCCAAATATGGAATACGTGAAAGCGAAACAAGAAGGTCATGTATACATTGTTGCGAAAGAACGTGTAGAAGATGTATTAAAAGAAAACTATGAAGTATTATCTGTTCATAAAGGTGAAGAATTAGTAAACACATCTTATATGCCGCCATTTCCAATGAAGGAAGTTACAAATGGCTATCGAGTTATCGCAGCCGATTTTGTCACGGCAGATAGTGGTACAGGACTCGTTCATATCGCTCCAGCATATGGGGAGGACGATTATAGAGTCGTTCAAAGTGAAGGATTGTCATTCTTGCATGTTGTAGATGAGAAAGGTGAATATACAGAAGCAGTACCATTTTTGAAAGGGAAATTTGTAAAAGATTGTGACGTGGATATCGTTCGTTATTTAGCGAAGGAAGGCTTACTATACCATAAAGAAAAGTATGAACATAGCTACCCACATTGTTGGCGTTGTGATTCACCACTTCTTTATTACGCAGGAGAGAGTTGGTTAATCCGAACAACTGCAATTAAGGATACATTTTTACAAAATAACGATTCTGTTACTTGGTATCCAGACCATATGAAACATGGACGATTTGGTAAGTTTTTAGAAAATATGGTGGACTGGAATATTAGCCGAAATAGATATTGGGGAACACCATTAAACGTATGGGAATGTGAAAGTTGCGATCATCAATTCGCGCCGAAAAGCATTGCTGACTTAAGAGAGCATAGTACGAAAGAAACACCTGAAGATTTGGAATTGCATAAGCCGTATGTAGATGAAGTGCAAGTTTGCTGCGAAAAATGCGGAAGTACAATGAATCGTACACCAGAAGTAATTGATGTTTGGTTTGATAGTGGTTCCATGCCATTTGCGCAATATCATTATCCATTTGAAAATAAAGAGTTATTTGAAGAACAGTTTCCAGCGGATGTTATTGCAGAAGGCATTGATCAAACACGCGGCTGGTTTTATAGTTTATTAGCAGTATCAGCACTATATACAGGAAAAGCTCCATATAAACGAGTGTTATCACTAGGGCATGTATTAGACGAAGAAGGACAGAAAATGTCTAAAAGTAAAGGGAATGCACTAGATCCAGTTGATTTAGTAAATCAGTTTGGTGCAGATGCATTAAGATGGGCGCTACTCGTGGACAGTGCTCCGTGGAATGCGAAACGTTTCTCGGAAAGAACAGTACTGGAAGCAAAATCTAAATTTGTAGATACATTAGTCAATGTGTATAGCTTCTACGTCTTATATGCAAATTTAGATGAGTATAACCCGAATGAAACGTATGATGTAAAGCGAACGAAATTGGATGAATGGGTATTATCAAGATTGCATAGCACAACGAAAAAAGTGAGAACAGCACTTGATGATTATCAATTTACGAATGCGGCTCGTGAAATCGCGGCGCTTGTAGATGAAGTAAGTAACTGGTATGTAAGACGATCACGTAATCGTTTCTGGGAATCTGGTATGAATGCTGAAAAAGCAGCTGCATATGAGACACTACATGAAGTACTTGTAACAATTAGTAAATTAATCGCACCATTTACACCGTTTGTCGCTGAAGATATTCATTTGAATTTAACTGGAAGTAGCGTTCATTTAGAGGATTATCCAGTTGTAAATGAATCACTACTTCAGCCGGAATTAGAAGTGGAAATGGATGCTGTTTTACAAGTTGTTGAACTTGGAAGAAGTAACCGTAATCAACATTCTTTAAAAGTAAAACAGCCGTTAGCAGAACTTGTATTACTAGCGCATAATGAAAATGATATGGATTGGGAATCTTATCGTGATATCGTCATGGATGAGCTAAATGTCAAAGCATTTCATGTTGAACTCGATGAAACGAAATATACGTCCTATCAATTAAAGCTGAATTTTAAAACAGCTGGGCCGAAGTTTGGTAAAAATGTGAATGCATTAAATGGATGGTTAAAACAATTATCAAAAGAAGAAGTACAACACTTTGTATCTACAGAAAGAGCAGTTTACGAAGCAGCATCAGGAGAAGAAGTAGTTGTAACAGCTGAAGATGTAGTAGTAGAGAAAGTCGCGAAATCAGGATTTTCTAATACGACAAACGGACAATATACAGTTATGTTAGATACGAATGTAACAGAAGAGTTGTTACAAGAAGGAGTGGCGCGTGAATTTATTCGAGCGGTTCAAGAATATCGTAAGCAGTTGAATTTACCGGTTAATTTACGAGTCGATGTTATTCTTGATGCAGAGGAAGAACTAAAGCGAACATTAACGAACCATAAAGATTTATTGGAAGAAAATTTACTCGTTAAGCAATTTACATTTGATCACTTAACGAATGAAGACGATGAACTATCTTTAGGTGAAGCGAAAGTTCGAATTAAATTAAGCGCGGCTCATTAAAGCAAAAAGGAAGTTGGAATCATTCCAACTTCCTTTTTGTATGATGGAAATTTATCCGGCTAATTTTCTCATAATCCATTCGATAGGGCCTCTAGAAAATTTCTTTCTAAAGTATTGTTTTTACTTTACACATAAATATTGAGAAAATTTCACTCACCCTAAATGGAAAGGTAATAGAATTGTTTATAGAGAATTACTCGTAGATTCAATTTTTATCCTCCCATTTTGTGGGAAATGATTACCTAGTGGTAATGGGATAAGGTTGAGCTACTTTATTAGGGGGAGTGGTTCTATGTTTAATAAAAAAATGGTGGCAATGGCAATGACTGTGCCGTTAGTAATGGGGACGATTTCTACGGTTTCGGCATTGGAAAAACAGCAGCAAGTAAAGCTAGAAGCTTATTCGCCGCAGAAAAAAGCAACTGAATATTTAAAAGAAAATGCTGCGCAGTATGGATTGAAAACAGACCTTTCAGACTTGCAATATATTTCTACAACAGAAACGTCAGTAGCTTCATATGTTAGATTCCAACAAGTTGTTAATGGTGCGCCTGTATTTTCAAAACAAATTACAGTTACTCTTAACGGAGAGGGAAAGGGAGTACTTGCTGTATCTGATTATCAATCCGTTAAAGGTGTTAAGGAAGTAACGACAAAAATTAGTGAAAAAGATGCAATTCAAAAATCAATGGCGTATGTAGGAGAAGCAAGTGAGCAAAACTTATGGGCACCTACAGAGAAAGAATTCGGATATATTGTGGAAGAGGGAATTGCTCGTCCAGTATATAAAGTTGTAGTCCACGCTAATAATCCATTTGGTGCATGGGAAACATTTATTGATGCAGAAAATGGGAAGTTAATTAAAAAAGTTGATATAAACCGAAAAGCTGAAGGGACAGGAAAAGTATTTTTACCTAACCCAGTCGTATCTAGCGGTAGTAAAGTAGGCTTGAAAGATAATAACGATGCAGATTCAACGGCGTTAACGAATCAATTGAAGGCTGTTACGTTAAAAGGTTTAGATGGGACAGGATTTTTAATTGGAGAGTATGTAACGATTTCTTCAAAAGCAAATACAAAATCTACAAACTTACAATTTAACTATACACGTGCAAATGATAGCTTTGAAGATGTTATGTCGTATTATCATATCGATACAATACAACGTTACATTCAAGGGTTAGGTTTTAAAAATATTAATAATCGCTCTATTAAAGTGAATGTAAATGGAACGACGGCGGATAACTCATTTTATTCTCCGACAACGAAAGCTTTAACTTTTGGTACTGGCGGAGTAGATGATGCAGAAGATGCTGGTATTATCGCACATGAATACGGGCATTCGATTCAAGATAACCAAGTTCCTGGCTTTGGTAGTTCAGCAGAAGGCGGAGCGATGGGAGAAGGGTTTGGCGACTTCTTAGGTGCTACGTATGAAGATGCAGTATCGACAACAGGGTACGGAAAAGCATGTGTTGGAGAATGGGATGCGGCTGCTTATTCTAGTTCAGATCCGACGTGCTTGCGCCGTTTAGATACGAATAAAGTGTATCCGAAAGATATTACAAATGAGGTACATGATGATGGGGAAATTTGGGCACAAGGCCAATACGAAATGGCACAAGCTTTTGGACGTGATGTAGCAACGAAAATTATTTTACAATCGCACTGGTCATTAACACCAAACTCTAAATTCAGTGATGGAGCAAAAGCGATTAAGCAAGCGGATGCTCTTTTATATGGCGGACAACATGCTGCAGATATCGATCGTATTTGGGCAGCAAGAGGAATTAGTACGAATTAATATAAAAAGTCGTGGCATTTATAAGCCACGACTTTTAAATTTGCTTAAGCACTGGTACTAGTAAAGGTAGCTAAATGAATGATAGTGTGAATTTATCCGCATTCTATTTATTTTTTTCATCTTTAAAAACAAAATGCTCTTTAAATTTTCTAGACTCAACTTTTTGACCGTTTCTCATGGAGCGGAAAGGGTGTTCTTGCCAAGTAATGATTACATCAACTTCATCTGCTTTTGTAGCAACTGGAAAATTAGCATGTTCAAATCCAGTTTTTCCACTTGCTAAGCGACTTTCCTTTCGTGAGAAAAGTTCATATTTCGTTTTCGTTTTTGGCTCGTTGCGGAATACTTCGACTTGTACGTTATATACTTCACTGTTACCAACATTTTTTACTGAAAATTGATATGTTTTAAATTCATCTTCTTTAGCTTGAAGCATATTTTTATCTATGTTCTTCGGTTCATCAATATTCACTTTCCATTGATCAGAGTTTTGGGAGATTGGTAAAGATTTTGGTGAATAGGCGTATGTTTCATTCACTGCAATTAGGCATAACAACAGAAGAAAGAAACTAATCGCTTTTTTCATATAAACACCTCGCTATAAAATTTTTATCCCGCATTAACGGGCAGTAAGACCCTCCACCTCAAAATTCAGGGAAAGCAAAGAAGTTAGGTGGGGGATCAACTGCCCGTAAAAGCCCGATTGGTGAGGGCTGATAATCAGTGGGGAGGAACAAAATCCCCACTGATTAAAGTTTCACTTTATCAATATGCGTAAATGAAACGGAAATTATGTAATAAAATGGAAAAATGTGATAGTTTGATTCAAATGAATTTGAAAAAACTTGAAGAAGTAGTAGGTGGTGAAGGGTTACAAGAATCGTTTCATCACATAGAGATACATGGTGTCTGCATAGATTCCAAAAGCATGAAAGAAGGAAATTTATTTGTTCCAATCATTAGGGTGAAAGATGGACATGATTATGTGAAAGAGGCATCCGATAATGGAGCTGTCGCTTCCTTATGGAAAAAGTCTTACGGCACTCCGCCAAAAGGGATGCCAATTATATTTGTTGATGACACTTTGTTTGCTTTGCAACAATTGGCACAATTTTATCGAAAAGAGCTAAATGTAAAAGTAATTGGAATTACAGGTAGTAATGGTAAGACAACGGTAAAAGATATAATAAGCACGATTTTAAGTACAACTCATCGTGTGCATAAAACAAAGGGCAATTTTAATAGTCAAATCGGTTTACCATTAACAATTTTAGAGATGAAACGAGATACAGAGTTTTTAATTCTTGAAATGGGGATGAGTGAAAAAGGACAAATTCGAAACTTATCAATAATAGCACAGCCAGATGTAGTGATCATTACAATGATTGGACATTCTCACTTAGAGACGCTTGGATCAAAAGAAGAGATTGCGAAGGCTAAATTAGAAATTATTGACGGGTTAAAAGGAAATGGTTTGTTTTTATATAACGGTGATGAACCATTGCTTTTGCAAAATAAAAATCTATCGAGTATAAATTGTAAGACATTTGGTGAAAAGTATACAAATGATTTGTTTCCAACAAACGTGCAATTAGATGAATATGGTGTTCATTTTAAATTAAATGATTCAAAAATACAGTACGATGTTCCCTTGCATGGAAAACATAATATTTTAAATACGATTGTCGGAATCGCTGTAGGTCAATATTATAATGTCCCTACAGAAAAAATACAGGAAGCATTACGACAAGTAAATATTACCCATATGCGCTTTCAATTTTTAACTGCTAAAACAGGATTTACGGTTATTAACGATGCATGGAATGCCAGTCCTTCTTCAATGAAGGTTGCAATTGAGACGTTACAGAAATTAAATGCCTATGAGAAAAAAATGATAGTGATTGGGGATATGTTGGAGTTAGGAAAGAAAGCTGAAACATATCATAGAGAAATTGGCAAAATGTTAAATGAAGAGAGCATTCAATATGTATTTACCTATGGAGAGTTAGCTGAAATTGTAGCGGAAGAAGCAAGAAAGAAATATGATACAGGAAAAGTACAGTCATTTAATAATAAGACCAAGATAGCAGAGGAAATATTGAAAATTATTTCGAAAAAGGATGTTGTATTACTGAAAGGCTCACGTGGTATGGCTTTAGAGGAGATTGTACAAAATTGGATTTGAAAAATCAAAATATATTTAAAAAGGCTTGCGTTTTATAATACGAAGAGATAGAATACTCTGTAAATATAAAAAGTGAGGATCAGGAAAAGTACATGATGCAAAGGTCTACAGAGAGCAATCGGTTGCTGAGAAGATTGCGATACCGCATGATGGAAAGACACCTGTGAGTGTTGCTTTGAACGTGATAATTAGTAAAAGCAAACGGTACCTACCGTTATCAGGGCTAAGATGGTCATTATGACAATTTGGGTGGTACCGCGGAAAAATCCGTCCCTATTTATAGGGGCGGATTTTTGTATTCTTTGAAAGGAGGTGAGTGACCGTGGATGATGACGATGACAACAATAACGTAAATAAATATAAAATTACTGGAGGGAAAAATAATGGAGTTAATAATGAAGCGTTCACTCACAAAAGAATGTACGGTACAAAGCGGAAAGGTTGTATTACTTCAAGGATGGGTAAAAAAGATTCGTCATCTAGGTAATGTTAGTTTTTTATTAATAAGGGATCGATCAGGAGTTATGCAATGTGTATTAGAAAATGAGTTAGCTGGATATAAGGTAGATGTGGAAAGTGTCGTTCAAGTCGTTGGTGAAATTGTAGAGACTTCGAAAACAGAGTTAGGGGTCGAAGTGCTTGCTCACGAAGTGAAAATATTAAATGGCGCAGAACCACTTCCATTTGAAATAAATAAAAAGAAATTACAAGTTGGCTTAGATCAACTACTGAATGAACGGGTATTATCATTAAGACATGAGCGAACCGCGGCGATATTTAAAGTGAAATCTACGCTCGTTCAGAGCTTTAGTGAATTTCTTATAGAGAACGATTTTACACGTGTATTTACTCCGAAAATTGTTTCACAAGGGGCAGAAGGAGGAGCAAATGTTTTTAAACTTCCATACTTTCAAAAAGAAGCTTATTTAGCACAATCACCACAGTTTTATAAACAGATGATGGTAGCTGGAGGGTTAGAACGTGTTTTTGAAGTTGCACCTGTTTACAGAGCGGAACATCATAATTCTTCCCGTCATTTGAATGAATATATATCGTTAGACGTAGAACTTGGATTTATTCATGATTTTCATGAGGTAATGCAATTAGAAACGGATGTTTTACGATATATGTTTCAACAAGTAGCAAAAAACTGTGAAAAAGAACTAAAACTATTACAAATAGAAGTACCTGTTATTACAGAAATACCGAAAATTACATTGTTAGAAGCGCAAGAAATTTTGAAAAATAAATACCGGAAAGAGTCGCCAATTGGGGATTTAGATACAGAAGGTGAAAAGCTACTAGGGAAATATGTGAAGGAAACATATAAGAGTGAGTTAGTTTTCATTACACATTATCCGAAAGAAGCTAGGCCGATGTATACGATGCCGAATAATGAGAATCCGTCTATTACTGATTCGTTCGACTTACTATATAAAGGATTAGAAATAACATCAGGGGCACAGCGAATTCATGATTATGAAATGTTACTTGCTTCTTTTAAAGAAAAAGGGTTACATCCAGATACATTTCAATCTTATTTAAATACATTCCGATACGGTTGTCCCCCACATGGTGGTTTTGGAATTGGATTAGAGAGAGTTGTATACAAACTATTAGAATTAACAAATGTACGAGAGGCGAGTGCCTTTCCGAGAGATTGTATGCGTCTTATACCGTAATAATAAACCCCTTCTATAGTATGAAGGGGTTTATTCCTTTCAACATATGTTAAAAGGAATAAATTTTTTGTGTGAAAATATGTAAATTATATTAAGAACATTTTATAATGAATTGAGAAAAAGAAAATTCATAAGTTATAATGAAATATGAATATAAAAAAAGTTCATATAATAATGTATGGAAGGGTATGAAACATGTTATATCAAACTCAAGCAACACAGCAAACACCAGCTTATATAATTTATCTTCTTGATGTAAGCGCATCAATGAACCAAATGATGGATGCAGGCGGAGAAGAAAAAAGAAGAATTGATATTGTAACGGATGCTCTTTCTTTAGCGATTCGCCAAATGGTATTTCGTTCAACAAAAGGTAGTCGCTTGCTTCCGAGATATAAGTTATCTATTTTAGCCTATAGCGATCATGTTTTTGATTTATTGGGTGGTGTGAAAACAATAGATGAGGTAGCAAGACTTCGCCCACTAGAAAAAATCCAAACGCATCGTTTAACTGATACAGCAAAAGCTTTCTCTGTAGTGGAGAAGTTATTGCAAAAGGAACTACCAAATTTACAAGACGGGCCAGCTCCTATTGTCTGTCATATGACAGATGGGGCATCAACTGGTGAAGATCCAGAATTAATTGTACGAAGAATTATGAATATGTCTGTACCTGATGGAAACGTACTAATTGAAAATATTTTTATTTCAGATGAAATTATGCAAGAACAAATTTCTAATATAAAGAAGTGGGAAGGAATTATGCCAAATATAGAGATTACAGATGAATATGGTGCAAAGTTGCAAAGACTTTCATCGCCTATCCCTCAAAGCTATCGTGAGATGATGATGGAACATGGGTTTCATATTGCAGATGGTGCTGTGATGATGTTTCCTGGGACAAATGCGGACTTAGTATCACTTGGATTTCAAATGTCTGCTGCAACGCCGGTTCGATAGGAGAGAAGTATGATGAAATATATTCTATCTCAAGAGAAAGAAACGGTATTGCAAGAAAAGGAAACGAAACATTTTACTTATCGATATAGCTATGTAAGAGCAAAAGAAACGCAGGATTTAAACGAGAGTGGAGAAGACTTTCTAGTATTTCTAGATAATGGAACTAGCTTCATATTTGCGTTATGTGATGGTGTAGGGCTGTCTTTTCATGGTGAAATTGCTGCAAAATTTCTTGGTATGAAGTTAGTAAACTTGTTTGAAACATGTCAAGAAAGTGGACTGGATATTGCTACATTATTAAATGAACAGTTAAAAAATTGGATAGAAGAAGCTTCAGAGGAAGTGAGTGCATTTCGATTGCCAGAAGAAACACCGTGGTTACTACGCGATGTTTTGGAAGAAAAGCGAAAACAAGGTAGTGAAACGATGTTTATTGGAGGGAAAATAGAACTTATTTCAAATCAAGATAAAGCAAAGATAACGATAGTTACACATGGCGATTCATTTGTACAGTTGTTTCAAGATAAGGAGAATTGTTCGAATGTAATGAAGTTTAAGAGAAATATAGAGAAAAGATGGTCTACACAGCGAGGCATTATTGGTGGGGAATTGGCGGTTTTTTCAAAGACATTATCAAGACAAGAAGCTAATCGGATAGTTATTCACTCAGACGGACTTGTACCGCTTAAGCAGTATAACTTTGAGGAAGTGTTAAAAGAAATTGAGAGGGCACAGAACTCTCCGACAAGCGATGATATTTCATTTTTAGATGTTTCTTGGTAACAAACATGATGGAAAAAAGGTGAATAAACGTGGAAGAGATTATTGTGACATACATAAAACAGTCAAATGAAGAAATTGATATTGCAATTCCAAATGACGTGAAAGCGGTACAAATTATTGAAGCAATTTTACATCATGAAAAAATAGATGAAGCATTAAGCGGGATCTATGAAATTAGAGTGGCAAAAGATAAAGAAGAGTGGCATTCTATTCGAAATGATGAAACGTTGCGCGATAATGATGTGTGGGATGGACAATATGTAATACTACATAAAAAAGGGACAATTATCCCTTCTTTTGAAATGATGCCGGCAGAAGAAGTTTATAATGAACCTGTTAAACAAGGTATGTCTTCTAGTGAAGAAGATTATGTATGGAAAATCATTGAGTAATAGTTTTTGGATGGGGAAGGAGAAATGTTTTGTGCAAAAATCACCGTATTTTCAACGCTCTCCGCGTGTGAAAGTAGATATACCGACAGGGGATGTTATTATTCATGATCCACCGAATATACCGGAGGAGCCGAAGTTTTCAATTGAAACAATGTTACTGCCTGCAATGATGACGGTTTTAACATTGGTATTATATTTTGTAATGATGAAATTTATGAAGATGAATTCAAGTTATATGCCATTAATGATGGTTTCAAGTATTCCGATGTTGGGGTCATATATAATTACAACGATGGGGCATTTCCGTAAAAAGAAAGAACATCGTCAAATGGTTGAACAATTACAAACAAGGTACTTAGAGCAAATTCAAAAGCATCGAGTGGAATTAGATACGTTAAAGGTTGAACAAGCAAAATATTTAATTACACAAAACCCAAGCCCATTAAAAAGTGTACAAAGAATTGAAAATCGGGAAAGTAATTTATGGGAGCGTACACCTGAAAGTCCAGACTTTTTAGATATTCGTATTGGTACAGGAGAAAGACCATTCCTTGTAGAATTGAAGGTGCCTGAGCAGAAAGGTTATGAAGAAAATCCATTAGTTACAGAAGCGCAAAATGTGAAAAGGGATTTCAATACGATACCAAATGGACACATTTCAATTTCTTTGAAAAAAAACGATGTAATTGGTGTAGTTGGAAATAAAGAAGATAGACTAAACTTTATTCGAATTGTAACGACACAAATTATGACGCATCATGCACCAAATGAAGTGAAAATAGCAGCATTTTATCATGAAAAGGAAAAAAAACAATGGGATTGGATGAGGTGGCTTCCTCACGTATGGGATGAACAGAGAAGTATGCGCTTTTTATCTGAAAATCAACAAGATGCACAGAAACTAGCAGAAGTATTATTTACTCCACTTAATATGCGCAGAATATATAATTCTTCTGCGCAAGCGGATGCAAAAGTTCCTTTAATTCCGATGTATGTCTTTTTCTTATCAGCGAGAGAATTTTTAGAGGATGATCCTTTAACTCCAATGTTACTTAGAGAAGGTGAAAGTGTAGGAGCTTCTACATTTATTTTTGCAGAACAAAGGGAAAGGTTACCGATGGAATGTGATCTTGTAATAAGTTTAAATGGAGAAAATGGAGAGTTAGTAGAAACGTTTTCAAGTTCAGCTGAAAACAATGGAACAACGCGTGCGAGTTTTAAAGTAGATCGACTTTCATTCGAACGATGTGAGCTAGGAGCGCGAAACATTGCTCCAATTCGAATGAAAAGTTCTACAGCAGCCAACATTCCGAAAGTATTAACATTTTTAGACCTGTTTCAAGCTAAAAACATGGAAGAGTTACAAGTGCTAGAGAGATGGAAAGAAAATCGGTATCCGACTTCATTACCGGTTCCAATTGGTGTAAGAGAAGGAAGTAAACCTGTTTTTCTAAATATTCACGATAAAATAGAGAAAAAAGGGCATGGCCCGCACGGTCTAATGGCTGGTACAACTGGATCAGGAAAAAGTGAAGTGATTCAGTCTATAATAGCCGCGTTAGCGGCAACCTATCATCCTCATGAGATGGCATTTATGCTTATCGACTATAAAGGTGGTGGAATGTCAAACACATTTGCGGGATTACCGCATATTATTGCATCTATTACGAACTTAGAAGATCCAAACTTAATTGAGCGTGCCAGAATTTCATTAAAGGCAGAATTAGAGCGGAGACAAAAATTATTCATTCAGGCTGGAAATGTTCAGCATCTAGATGAATATTATGAAACAAGCTGGCGTGAAAAAGAACCTTTACCACATTTATTTATTGTTATTGATGAGTTTGCTCAAATGAAAAAGGAACAACCAGACTTTATGGACGAGCTAATTAGTGTCGCTGCAATAGGAAGGACGTTAGGAGTTCATTTATTATTAGCAACTCAAAAACCTTCAGGGGTTGTAAATGACAAGATTTGGAGTAACTCGCGTTTTCGAATTTGTTTACGTGTACAAGATGATGCGGATAGTCGTGAAATGTTAAAGATTCCAGATGCATCTAAAATTAATGTACCAGGACGAGGGTATCTCCAAGTTGGTAGCAATGAAGTATTGGAATTATTCCAGTCTGCATGGAGTGGAGCACCTTATAATCCAGATGAAGAGAAAGTTCTTGATATTGTTGATTTTACAGAAGTTAAGCTCTCGGGTGAAAGAATAAAAGTGAAAAAGCGTCCAAAACCAATGACAAATAGTCCGAAACAATTACAAGCTTTTATTCAATATGTACAGAGCGTATCAGAAAAAGAAAATATTAAAGCATTACCAGGACCTTGGCTGGATCCATTACCGGAAAAATTATTGTTAAAAGAATTTTATGCTATGGAAGATTGGACAATTGGTGAGTGGAATAAACCGAAAGAATATTTACAAGTAACAGTTGGATTAATTGATGATGTTGCAAAACAAGCACAATTTCCGCTGAAGTTAGATTTACAAGAAGGGCATTTAAATATTTATGGTATGCCAGGTACAGGAAAAACAACGATGTTGCAAACCATTATTATGTCTCTAGCTGTATCTCACACACCAGAAGAAGTGAATTTCTATGTTATTGATTTTGGTCGTATGTTTTTAGATTTTAGAGATTTACCTCATATTGGCGGGATTATACAAGAAGGCGAAAATGAGAAAATGAAACGTCTATTCGGATTTTTAAAGAAGGAAATCACGCTTAGAAAAGAGAGCTTTTCTAATATCGGTGCAAAGTCATTCTCTATGTATAACCGAATGGTAGAAAAGAAAATACCAGCTATAGTAGTAATGGTAGATGGTTATATAAGGTTCAAAAATGAATTCGAGAAAGAAAATGAAGTATTAGAATTATTATTGCGTGAATCAAGTACATACGGTGTATATTTCTATTTCTCTCTGAATCAAACAATTGATATGTTTGATCGTGTTCGTAATAATATACCGATGGCACTTACATTTGAATTACAAGATGGAACAGAATATCATAACTTAGTTGGCAGACCTAAATTCCCATTAATTGAAGTTCCTGTTGGCCGTGGGTTAATGAAAGGACAACCGCCGGAATTATTCCAAGCAGCATTGCCGTTTATTGGTGAAAGTGAACTTGAGTACTCTCAACAATTAAAAACAATTATTCAAAAAATGAATGGAGAATGGGATGGTGAAAAAGCAAAAGCCATTCCAATGGTACCTAAAGAAATATTTGTAGAGCATATGGTTGAAAAATTGGAAACAGCCCAAATTTCAGCAGGTATGGAAACAGAGGATATTCAATTACAAAGTATTTCTTTAGATGAAATGAGTCATATATTTGTTGGGGGAAGAATAGAAGGTGGAAAAACATCGCTTTTACAAACACTTCTGTTCACTACTACATACCAATACTCTCCTGAAAAGGTTGAGCTATACTTAGTAGACCTTGGTGAAAGACCTACAGGCATATTAGCTCTTGGAGATTTACCTCATGTGAAGAAGAAAGTTACAGATGGTATGCAATTAAAAGAAATGTTAGATGAATTGTTAGAGCTAATAAATAATAGAGAACCAATAATGCCTTCTATAGATCCAAACGCAACAGTGGAGATTCCGTATAAGAGAATAATCATTGCGATTGATGATATCGATCAAATGTTAACTATATTATCTACTGATTATGAAGCAAAAAACAAAATGGAACTAATTGTCCAAAACTGTAAAAATAAAGGGATTCACTTTATGACAGCTGCTACAACGTCTAGCTTAAATAGCTATTCTCATGAAAAATGGTTTGCGGAAATTAGAAAGAGAAGTATTGGATATTTATTGGGAACGACACAAAATAATGATGTGTATTTCTTTAATATGAAACTGCCACATACTGAAATGGATCAAGAATTATTAAGTGGGGATGGGTATTGCATACGTAGAAAGCCAATAAAAATAAAATGTGCATATACACCATTACATTTACTTCGCACGATGACAGATAAAATTAGTGTGAAATGGTCTGAATTAAAAGTGAAATAATATTAAAATAGGGTTAAATTACTAGAAAATAGAATATTTTTGTAATTAAACTCTTTAAAAATTGTATGAATATAGTTTATAATCTAATTGTTGTATCATTTATGATTTGAAAGGGGAAATTATTAAGATGGCAGAAATTAAAATCACACCAGAAGAACTTGAAAGAATCGCAGGAAACTTTAAAAACGCAGCAGGAGAAGCACAAAGTCAAATTAATAGACTTGAAGGCGATATTAATAGTTTAGAAGGACAATGGGCTGGGGCAACACAAGCAAAATTCCGTGGAGAATTTATGCAATCTAAACAAGCAATGCAACAATACATTCCAATTTTAGAAGGTATTTCAACAGATTTAAAACGTATCGCTGATAAATTCCGTAATACAGATAACGCATACTAAGAATAGAACAATTGCAAAAGACCAGGAGCTATTGTTCCTGGTCTTTTTTTGAAAAATTGTTATACGAGAGTAAGGGGATAAAATGGGATTCCGACCAGAAGTAGGAGAAAAAATTAGTCTTAATAAAGATGTTTATCGTTTTGAGAAACACCCAGCTGTAATTGGTATTGAGATGCCCTATGGTCAAGAGGGAAGACAAGGAACAGTTTATCAATTACAACAGGAAAATGGTGTTGAACGAATTGCATTAAAAGTTTTTAAGGAACGCTATCGCGAGGAAAAACATCAACTGGCATTTTTGAAACCACTATCTTCCTTAGTGGGTCTGAAAGTATGTTCACGTTATATCGTTACTAAAGAAGAACATACATCTGCTATCGAAAAATCAGAAGATCTTGCTAATAGTATTGTAATGCCTTGGATTGAAGGTCCAACTTGGGCTGATATAATACAAGAACAAAGAATGTTATCAAAAGAACAATGTTTCTTTATTGCAGAAGCATTTCTTACAACACTTAAAATGATGGAAGAAAATGAAGTTGCTCATAATGATTTATCGTCTAGCAACGTACTCGTACCTTTCTTAAGTGAAAATCCAACTGAAGGTCAACACAATATCGAACTTGTTGATGTTGAGCAAATGTATGGCCCGAAAACGAAAAGACCTTCATTATTGCCAGCAGGTTCAGCGGGCTACGCACCGATGTATTTAAAAAGTGGAGTATGGCAAAAAGAAGCCGATCGATTTGCAGGTGCTATTTTATTAGGAGAAATATTAAGTTGGTGTAGTGAGGAAGTTCGAAATAAAAAATGGACGGATGCAAGTTACTTTAAAACGGAAGAAATGCAGACAGAATGTGAAAGATATACGTTACTTCGGCAAGTATTACATAATCAATGGAACGGGGAGATTGCAAAATTATTTAGGCAGGCATGGAGTAGTAACTCTTTCGCAGAATGCCCAAGCTTTGCGCAGTGGTACGATGTATTTAATAGCGCGAGAGAAAGAATGAAAATTGATGCGGAAAGGCAGTCAGCAGAAGAACACTCTCTTTTTGTATCAAAATGTTTGGAAATTGCAAGATTATTAGAAGAGAGAGGATTTAAACAAGCGGCATTATATGAATATAAAATAATTTTCAATTCACTCAATCCATCAACAGCTCTGCAAAAAGAACTCGCATATATCATTCAAACTATGGAGAGTCAAGAGCCTGAAATAAATAATAAAATGGTCCTACAACATTATTTGGAATTAGCTACTGAATTGGAACGAGAAAACAATGCAGCATTTGCTTGTTTCGTCTATTCACGAATCGTACAATTTCCAAACATTGACCAGGCGTTAAAACAGGAAATTGAAAGCATTATTGAAGAGATAAAAGAAGAGCAAGGAACACAGTCGCAGCAAGAAGTAGCAGCTACAATTACAGTGCCAACTAGCATTCTACAGAGCCGGAAACAAACGAAAAAACAAGTGGAATATGATGTAGATGATGAGATTTTAAATGCAAAAGCATCAAATCAACCACTTACAATAACGCATGAGC
Organism: Bacillus sp. IBL03825; assembly: GCF_024712505.1. Taxonomy (NCBI): domain Bacteria; kingdom Bacillati; phylum Bacillota; class Bacilli; order Caryophanales; family Bacillaceae; genus Bacillus; species Bacillus sp. IBL03825. The sequence goes on from NZ_JAMXKE010000001.1 coordinate 2,213,118, forward strand.
AAAGTGAACCGTCGGCCTTTTCTAAATGGTGGAAAAAGAATAGAAAACGGATTTTGATTATTGGCTCAACTGTAGTTGTTGTTATAGGTGGTTCAACGTTATTTTATTTCTACACAACAAACGCTAAATATCAAAAGTTTATGGAACAAGCACGACAAGCCTATCATGATAAAAAATATACAAAAGCTGAAGAAGCTGTTGGACATGCAATTGCTGTAAAGGGTAAAGACGAGGCTTATCTTCAATTAGCAACGATTTACGTTGCTGAAGGAAAAAATAAAATTGCAATCGATTATATTACAAAACTAATAAAAGATAGAGAAATCGATAAAGAAAATAATGAAGCTGCTTATCTATTAGCTTCAGCAAATTTCCGCATTGGAAAATATCAAGAAGCAGTGCAAAATTTTGAACAAGCGTTAGCGAATAATGCAAAAGGAATTGAACCATACAAAAAAGATGCAATGCGAGATTTAGCTGTATGTCATATGAAAATGAAAGAATTTGAAAAAGCGGAAGATGTTATTGTCAAAATGAGTACGAAGACAAATGAAGATAAAGCAATTGTTTCGTATTTAAAAGGTCAATTATCAACCGCAACGGTACAGTTAGACAAAGCAGAATCTTTCTTTAAAGAAGCTATTATGCAAGATTCAAAGAATGCCATATATACAATTGAACTTTCAAATCTATATGTGCTTTGGAATAAAACAAACCTAATTGATAGTGCGAAGAAAGAAATGAATTATCAACAAGCATCTCACATTTTACAAGTAGCGATTCAAAAAGATATGAAAAATATTGAGTTGTTAAATCAACTAGGAATTGTGTATTACGAAGCGGGCCAATTTTATGAAACGCGAGATGGTGCAAAGAGTACTGCCGCATATCAGCAAGCGTTAGAAGCTTACAATAGAGTTGTCAGCAGTGGAACACGCGACATAAATACGCTTGTAAATATAGGGATTTTATACGATAAAGTGGGACAAGGAAATGAAGCAGAGAAGCTTTTCACAGAAGCATACTCACAAAACGATGAAAATCCACATGTGAATTTTGCATTCGGGATGTTTAAAATTAAACAGAAAAAATACGAGGATGCAAGTCGTTTCTTAAGAAAAACAGTTCAAGCAAATGAAAATGAATCCGAAGTAAGAGCTGCGCAAGAAAAATTAACAGAAATGAAAACAAGCGGTTGGATTCAATAAAGATAGGAAAAGGGGAAAAGGACATGGAGGAAAACAATAATAACTTAGGGAAAAAAGTCGCTATATCAGTAATGTCGGTAGCATTACTAGGAACATCAGGATATCTTGTGTATGACAAAGGCTTTAAGACAGCAGGAAAAGAACAAGTAAAACTAGCAAGTAATACAGAAGAGAAAAAAGATGATCGTATTACAGGGGGAGATTTACAGTCTATGTTCCCAAATTTAGTCGCTGATCCTGCAAAAAAAGATGAAAAACCTGGCGAAAAACCAACTATTAATTTAGCAGACTTAATTGGAAATAATAAATCACCAATTACGCCAGTAACATATAAACCAGATGAAGTATCGGTGGAAAAGAAAGATCCACAGATCAAATTATCAGATGCACCAACTCCGCAAAAGCCAGAGTTGCCAATTAATATGGTTGGACCTGTGGCGGATAATCCTAAGTCACCAGCAGATTCGAATACACCAGTGGACCCTAAGTTACAGGTAGATCCGAACACTAAGCCACCAGTAGATTCGAATACGCCAGTAGGTCCTAAGCTACCGGTAGATCCAAAGTCACCAGTAGATCCAAATGCACCAGTGGTAGATCCAAAGCCACCAGTGGTAGATCCAAAGCCACCAGTGGTAGATCCACAGCCACCAGTGGTAGATCCAAAGCCACCAGTGGTAGATCCAAAGCCACCAGTGGTAGATCCAAAGCCACCAGTGGTAGATCCAAAGCCACCAGTGGTAGATCCAAAGCCACCAGTAGTAGATCCGAAGCCACCAGAACCAACACACCCAACAATTACAGTATCACCAAAAACGGGTGATATTTTAGTTGAGTGGTACGCAGGAAATGGAAAATACTACTCATCTGTTTTCTTTAATGATTTTTATACGAGTCAAAAAGAACTGGATGAAAATGCATTAAATAATTTAACGAACTACTATAGCAAAAAAGAAGACTGGACGCTTGTTAGCCAATTGAATACACCATCAAAATCAAAATCGATAGCTGAACATAAGTTAGCATTAGATAATGTAGAACAAATTCTTACAAGTGGTGAATATTCAAATGAGAGAGCACTATTCTATTTACGTAATCAAATGAATGTACTAAATGAATCGGTTACTACACAAGAAGAGTTACAAAGATATTTAAGTGAAAATAAGAAAGATTATATTAAATCTGTAGCAGAAAAAGTTTATCAAACAGCAATAGAAGAAAAAAGAGAGTGGTCAAATACAGGGGATGTAGCATCTTTAGAACAAGCATTAAGTAAATTTTATTTAGTTACATCAGTACTTGAAAGCGTAGATCCTACATTAGTAGAAAAAGCGAATCAAGGTGTAGAAGATATTTTCAACAAGCTATTACAACAAGAATTACAGAACCTTAATATCCAAACAACAGTAGTGCAGTCTGCAACTGAGACAAAAGAAAAAGCAAGCCCTGTAAAAGAAAATACTAGCAGTAATGAAGGAAAGGCAGTTACAGAAGGAAATGAGGCAACAAGTACAGCAACAGAGAAAAACCTAAAAGATTCAAAGACTGAGGATGTCAAAAATAACGATAAAACAAATACTATTGATTCTAATACTCAAAAAGTACAAGTGAAATCTGACCCATTTAGTCAAGAGATTGATCAAATAGAAGCGTATTTAAATCCAGTGAGTCCACAATATGAAAATGCTTTACTATTAGCAAATCAGTATATTGGTGGGGCAACAGGTGAACAAAAAGAAAAGTTAGAAAAGCAATTTGTTGCGGCTGTAGAGGGACTTCGTGGACAATTAAAAGATCCTAATTTTAAAGTGGAAGATGCTATAAATAAAGCGAATTTATTAGCAAATACGGCAAGAGTAGAAAAATCTGTTCAAGATGAATCTCATAAGTTATTAATGCCGCTAATGTTTGAAAGAAAAGCAAACGATGCAGCAAATAATGGAGAATATTATACAGCGGTATTAAATATTGCAAATGCAATTCGTACAAAGCACCCATTGGAACGTTCAAGAGAAGAAATGGTTAATTATGCGAATAAATTATGGACAGATACAGAAAATGAATGGAATAAAATAAATGGAACGACAGGATGGCAAAGTGAAGTAAGTAAAAACTTATTACCATCATACACATTACTTGCACAGTTAAAGGATATTGATAAAACGATTGGCCAAATTAGTGGTATGAATATGATTGATAATGCATCCAAAAAAATGGAGGGAATTCAACTTATTCAGTTAGCAGGTGATGAAGCAAATAAAGAAGGACAAACGAGCCTTTATAATGCTTTACATTATTATGGTCAAGCAGCTTCACGCGGTGTGGTTGACAAAACAGGATTTTCTAATGTAGCTGGTCTTGTAATTAAAGAAGCAAAACAGTTAGAAAAAACGCAATATAAATCAGCATTAAACAACTATCAAATTTTATATAAAACACCAGGTATTGAAGAATTAGGAATTAAAGATGGGGTAAAAGCGGCAATTGAGTATTTGAGTACATTTGAAGCTGCAAAGGTAAGCGGGAATAAAGATACGATTGAAGATTTAGCTTCAGCAATTGAATTAACTTACCACTCTATGGAACTAGGATATCCAGAAGCAGATGCAAAAGAATGGATGAATACGGTAGCTCTAAAAATGTTTAATAAAGGCGCAGGATATATGTCTGCAACTGATATGAATAATGCATATAAATGTTTTGAATTTTTAACTCGTGATAAATATGCAAATGCTATTAATGGAGAAATAACGAAACAAGCAAAAGAGAATGTAGAAAAAATTAAATCTATGAACGTTAAAAAATAATTAGATTTAACATTCGCCATCTTACTTTGCGTAAGATGGCGAAATTATTTCACATAAGGAGTGAAGTTCAATGAGTTTACTAGAAATTTGTCCATTAGATGAGGCGCTAGTGGAAGCTTTACAGAATGAAGAAAAAAGATTTCGTTTTTATGAGATATTACAGAAATCAAATTTGTACGTTGTTGCTTCTGTAGAGGGAGATACAAATGTAGATGAAGAAGGGAATTTGATTTCAACTGAAAATACACAATTGCAAATTCATTATTTTGAAATGGAAGAAGGATTAATGTTACCACTGTATTCTGATTTGAAACATTTAGAAATGGTTATTCCAGAAGAATGTCCATATGTCTCTATGAATGCGATTGAATTATTAAAGACGATAGATTTAGAAGCAAATGTAATATTAAACCCAGGAACAAAATTTCAAAAATTATTTGTGAAGGAAGAAATTGAAGCGATTTGTGATAACAGTATTTTTGATGTTTTTTCTAAAGGGAACAAGTAAAAATTGATGCAGTTTTATTTCTTTTTGGTATAAAATAGAGGAAGGTGGGAGAGGGTTTGGAGATCAAGGTCAAACCTGAACAACTCGAACAAATTGCCAAAAACATATCAGAGATGCAAACACACAGCCAGAACATACAACAAAATCTCAATCAATCTATGTTTAGTATTCAAATGCAATGGCAAGGAGCAACGAGTCAGCATTTTTATGGGGAATATATGAGATCAATGAGACTCATGGAATCTTACATACGTAACTTACAAGTTACAGAAAAAGAATTACGGCGTATCGCTCAAAAGTTTCGTCAAGCAGATGAAGAATATCAAAAGAAACAAAATGAAAAATTGAAAGAAACCCATAAAACAGAAAAGAAACATGTAAAATCATGGTGGGAAAAGGGAGTAGAAGGAGCAGCTGAATTCATTGGAATAAATGATGCAATTCGTGCAGTTACCGGTAAAGACCCTATTACAGGAAAAGAATTATCATCAAAAGAAAGACTCATCGCCGCAGGATGGACGCTCCTAAACTTTGTTCCTGTTGGAAAAGTGGCAAGTCTTGCTGGAAAAGGAATAAAGTATGTCGCTTCTAGCTTTGGGAAGACAATTGTAAAAGCAGGAAAAAGACTAGGCGAAGGCGTAACAATGGTAGCCGGAAAAGCTGGAAAAGCAGCTGTCGATGGTATAAAAACAGCCAGCCACAAAGTAACAGAAGGTGTAAACTTTGTAGCCTCCACAGCAAAAGGCTTTGCCGATAAAATCGGAAGTCTATGGAACAAAGGTGCCACAACCGTAAAAACAACTTTCTTGCAGGGAAATGAAAAGATCCAGCACGCAGTAAAAACATTGCTGGAGTACAAATGGATCCCAGGTGAGGGAAAAGGCTTCGCCATGGCTGGAGTAGGAAATGTCTCAGGAGGAGGACAGTATTCTCTGAAAGAGGCTTATCAGTATATGGAGAGTAAGGTTGTTAAGGGTACGGGTAATCCTCCTAAGATAACGGAAATACAAGAGGGGGACCTTGGGAAGCACATTATTAAAGGGAAAAATGGAAGAAAAGAACTGGCACCAAACGTGCGTTATGTTACCGAGGATGGTTATAAATATACAACAGATGAGCTTGGTAGAATAGTAGATGTTGAGGCAGGAGAATTAATACTTCAAAAAGGAAAACGAAACAAAGGAATGCAAGTGGCAGCAGGCCGTGAAGATAGGTTACCTGATGATGATGGTGGCCACTTGATAGGAACTCAATTCCATGGTTCTGGAGATATAGATAATTTAATTGCTCAAAATAGACAAATTAATCGCTCTGGTGGAGAGTGGTATAATATGGAGCAAGAGTGGGCTAATGCGTTAGGTGGAAAGCCTCCTAAAAAAGTAACAGTAAAGATTGAACCAGTTTATCAAGGAACGTCACTAAGACCAAATTATTTTGAAATAGTTTATGAAATAGAAGGAAAAGGGATATTTGAGAAAACGATTAGAAATCGCGCAGGAGGTTGATTAAAGTGGAAAAAGAAATGAACAAGTTGTATAGAGAAATAGCTGAAACGGTTAATGAAATGATTCCAGAAGAATGGGAGAAATTTTATTTTTATGCTCAGATATCGGAAACTGGAGGGGGGACGTACTTTTTTTATAATACACCTGAAAATAGACAATGCTTTAATTATAGTGTGAAAATCCCATTTAACTATGCTATTGATAAAGAAGAATTTAAAAAAAATAAAAGAAAGCTGTTTGAGTTGAGCGACGAACTAAGAAATGTTTTTAAAGATAATCAGCAAGAACTTTGGTATTCCTTTACAATGACTCTTGAGAGTAGTGGGAAATTTAAGATGCATTATGATTATACAAATTGGTTCGATACAGAATATGGTTTTAGTGACCAAATGATTATTTGGAAAAATAAATACTTAGGAGAAGTACCAAATGATAGAGAATATAAAGCGTTAATCGATAAATATCATAGTGAATTTCCGAATAATCCTATTTAACTAAATGAAAGACAGAAAAAATAATAGGGCGTTTGAAAATAAATACTCCATGATGGTTGTACCATCATAGAGTGTTATGTGCAATGATAGAATAGAAAATAAAGTACGAGCTTAGGCGAGATGACATTTTACCGAGCGATAAATATAAACACATGGAATGTATATTAAACTAACAAGCTCGTACAAACTCGTAAGTTTTAATATAGTATTTGTCATGATGTACAAAAGGCGTCATACTGTTACTACAAAACTTACAAATTTACGCTACTTAAAAACATATGAACTTAAAGCACTTGATTGTCAATTAAAGGCAACAAGTGCTTTTTTGCGTTTTAGCGTAGAAATTTAAAAGAGCACTATAATTTTATAAGTGCATTAAGTGTTAAATTTTTATTGTTGTTTTATAGACTGTAGTGGCTGTGAACAGTGTACGACGATAGTAGAGGAAAAAATAAAGGGTTGTGTTACTTTTTGAAGTCATCGTAAAGTACGTTTTAACGGATGGACGTTATGCACATGTTATCCGCAAAAAACGGGTAAACGTTACAGGGACTTTAATTGCTGTAACGGGAAGGGACTTAATATGGAAGAAAAAGTAGTTGGTTATGTACGAGTTTCAACAGAAGGACAAGTACGTGAAGGGTATAGCCTAACGTATCAAGTAGAAGAAATTGAACGGTACTGCATTGAAAATAAACTACAGCTGCTTCACATATACGAAGATAAAGGAATTAGCGGAGCGACAGTAGATGAAGATGGATTAACAGTTGAACGTGAAGGCTTACAAGAATTACTGTCAGATATGACGTGTCATCAAGTAAGCAAAGTTATTGTACTAAATACATCTCGGTTATGGCGCTCTGATATGGCAAAAGTGTTAATACAACGAGGGCTAAAGAAACATGCAGTTGATGTGAAAGCAATTGAACAACCGAATTATAGTATATATACACATGACCCAAATGATTTTTTAGTAAATGGTATGTTAGAGCTATTAGACCAATACCAACGTCTTGAGATTGTATTAAAGCTAAGTCGAGGTAGAAAGAAAAAAGCGGAACAAGGTGGATATGCAGGTGGCGGTGTGATGTTTGGTTATAGAGTAAAGAAAGGACAAAAAGTGTTAGAAGTGGATACTAATAAAGCAATCGTTGTACGTAGACTATTTGAGCTACGACACTTTTGTAAGCATTGGTCACTTACTCAATTGGCAGAAAGACTGAATATGGAAGGCTATTGTACAGAGAAAGGGAAGCGGTTTACGAAAGTACAAGTTAAACCCATGTTAGACCGAGAGAACTTTTATCGAGGGGTATATACATACGGGCAAATACAAACAAATGGGAAACATCCAGCAATTATTTTATAAACTCACTTAAAAAATTAGCTCATTTTACTATACATACTACTAGAGTGATGAAAATGGATAGGCTTGCGTACCTATGCGCATCGAAAGATGAACGCTCGAACTAAGGTTGCCGACATTTTTATATATGACTAAATCATTGAATAGAGGGATGAGTTATGCATAATAGACAAAACTATTTGTATGTAGGAGTAGATTTACATAAGGAGCATCACACGGCTGTTATGATTAATTGTTGGCAAGAGAAATTAGGAGAAATACAATTTGATAATAAACCATCTGCATTTTCAAAGTTCTTATTAGAAGTAGAGACATATGTGTGTGATGGGATAATTGTTGTATTTGGTTTAGAAGATGTTGGTGGTTACGGAAGAGCCAAGTGATGATACAAAAAAATGATAGTTGGGATGCGGAATGTGTGGCACGCATATTGGTAAACAAATTTAATCAATTGCCAGATGCAAAGCCAAACGATTTATTTTGGTCGATACAACAATTGGTTTCAAGAAGGAATGAATTAGTAAAAGCACAAAGTGCATTAAAGAACCAATTACATATTCAATTAAACCACCATTATCCAAGTTATAAAAAGTTTTTCTCAGAGTTAGATGGAAAAACAGCATTAGCGTTTTGGCAGCAATATCCGTCACCCTCTTGTTTAGAGGGGGCAAATATAAAGCAATTAACAGCTTTTTTATTAGATGTTAGCAACAATACATGTTCAGTAAAGAAAGCAAGCGAAATATTAAAACTTGTAAAAGAAGATGGACATACAATGAAGGAATATCAAGAAACACGAGACTTTTTAGTAAGAAGTATTGTACGGGATATTGAGTTTAAAAAGACAGAAATGAAATACATCGAGAGAGAATTAAAACAGCTAGTAAAACTACTAGATTATCAATTAGAAACGATGCCGGGAATAGAACTTGTGACGGCATCAGCATTAATTGCAGAAATTGGGGATGTAAGGCGATTTCCAAATGCCAACAAATTAGCACGATTTGCGGGGATTGCGCCTGTTTACTTTGGTTCTGGTGGGAAAGGTAAGACACACAAAAGCAAACAAGGCGCTACACGCTTTATTTTATAATTTAGCAGTACAGCAAGTGCAAGTAGCAAAAGGCAGTAAGATGCCACGAAATCCAGTGTTTCATGCGTACTATCAGAAGAAACTAAAAGAAGGAAAAACAAAGGGACAAGCATTGGTATGTATTATGAGAAGGCTTGTAAACATTGTATATGGCATGATGAAATATAAAACAGCTTATGAGTTGCCAGTAGTGGAAGAAAAAGAAGTAGTTTAATAAGGGTTTACATGGTTTGCTTTTTTATTGTGAGGGTTTAAGATTACAACATAGGGTACGGGTAAAATTGATTACGATTTAGCTAAAGATTATATTAGAGATGTAGAGTCAAAAACAGGATTGAAGCTTCATAAAAACCAAGTAGAACAATTAAAGGCTGCTCTAAGGGAACATAAGTATGAAAAAATGACGCCATTAGAAACGTTAAAACACAGAAATAAATTTAACAGTGTGAAAAACAAATTGATAAGTGAATGGGAAGAAAAAACAGGGCAAACATGGCCAAGATATACTGAGGAAGTTTATGATAAAAAAGGTAGAGTAGTAAGGGATATTGGGCAACCCTATGATGCACATCATATTATAGAGAATAATTTTGGTGGGCCTCATGAATGGTGGAATATACATCCTGCTAAATTTCCTGATGAACATCAGGCAGGAATTCATGGTAAAGGGTCACCATCAAATAAATTATTTCCAAGGAGGTAGTTTTAATGGCTGCATTTGATTTTATAAAAAATAGTCATCATAAGTTTTTTAAATTACAAGAAAATGAACTTATAGTGGCAGAAAAGAGACTTGGATTTGCGTTTCCTAATGAACTTAGAAATTTTTACTTAGAAGTTGGCTATGGTTTTATAAAAGGAAATAATGTGGATGCAATAAATAGAATAATGGATCCAGATACTATAGCAGATATTACATTGAGAGAAGGTATTTACGAGTTTGATCCAGATTTAGAGGGGATATACGAGGAAGAAGATAAATTGGTTTTTTATGAAGTAAACGAGGGTGTATATTTAACACTTGATTTGAATACTCCTCAACAAACTCCTGTATATTTTTTTGAGACTCAAATAGCTGATTCATTGGAGGAATTTATACGGAAAATTAATCAGGATACTGAATACTTTGTGAATATGGTTGATTAATACTCTAGTATAGATTAAAAGTCTACAGTAATGAGTAAACAAACGAGAATGACGAAGTTCGTGGTGCTAAAGTTAAATATACACTGACACATAAGACAAGCAAACGAAAAAGCACTTATTTTTGAAGTGGACAGAAAAAGAATAGGCTGTTAGAAAGTACGTACTTCATGATGGTTGGACCATCATGGGGTACTGTGTGCAATGATAGAATAGAAAACAAAGTACGAGCTTAGGCGAGATGACATTTTACCGGGCGATAAATATAAACACATGGAATGGACATTAAACTAACGAACTCGTACAAACTCGTAAGTTTTAACGTAGTAGTTGTCATGACATGTAAAAGGTGTCATACTGTTACTAAAAAACTTACAAATTTATGCTACTTAAAACATATGAACTTAAAGCGCTTGATTGTCTCTGAAAGGCAACAAGTGCTTTTTTCGTCTTAGTATAGAAATAAGATATAATAAAAAAGTTAATATTTTGTTAGATTGAGAAAATAAAAAGTATCTACTAAAAAGCAGCCGTCGATGGTATAAAAACAGCTAGCCACAAAGTAACAGAAGGTGTAAACTTTGTAGCCTCGACAGCAAAAGGCTTTGCCGATAAAATCGGAAGCCTATGGAATAAAGGTGCCACAATCGTAAAAACAACCTTCTTGCAGGGGAATGAAAAGATCCAGCACGCAGTAAAAACATTGCTGGAGTACAAATGGATCCCAGGTGAGGGAAAAGGCTTCGCCATGGCTGGAGTAGGAAATGTCTCAGGGGGAGGACAGTATTCTCTGAAAGAGGCTTATCAGTATATGGAGAGTAAGGTTGTTAAGGGTACGGGTAATAGAGAGGCTGAAGTTCCACCTGCTTTTAGACAAACTGATTTTGCTAGTTCTTATGAAGCAAGGTATAATCAGACACCTTCACCAATTAATTCGAAGGTTGAATTTGAAGGAATCAGAGGAGAATCTTTAAGTACGCTTAAACCACCACCAGACCCTAAATTGAAACGTATATTAGATGAAGCTGGCATTAAAGGTATTCAATATAAAAACGGAGTTCCTGATTTTTCGCCAGTATTAAAGGCTCAAATTGAAATTGACTATATGCTTGGAGGAAAAGGAAATTATGGTACAAAGGCTAGGACATACAATTTTGCTCAAGCAGACCAAAAGTTAGCAGATAAGCTAAATGACTCAGTTGAACTAGCTCGCCAATTTGGAATGGAACCTGGTGGGATTACCGCGAAAGACATAGACAAATATCGAACAAAAAATCAATTAACATGGCATGAAGTAAATGATGTGAAAATAATGCAACTTGTACCGACAGAGATAAATAAAAGATTTGGGCATCTTGGTGGAGTAGGTGAGATAAACGCAGGGGCGTTTGAGCCAGGAGGATTTGCTAAAAAATAAAAAGGAGAAGTAAGATGAAAATAAATGATGCGGTTTTTGGTGAGCTTGAATATGATTTTGTGTGGTCTAAGGATACTAGCATTAACTTTTTGGGAAATGAAGTCGAGATAGCGCTAATAGTAAAAGGTGATGAGGATGGTAAGTTTGATGAAGAACAATATGTAGCATATACTTCACTTATGCAAAATTGGGAACAATTACAACAAAGCTTTTTGCAATCAATATTAGACTATTACAAACAAGAGCGTCAGGAACTAGGTTATGATATTGAAGTAAATGAAAACTATCCATTAGTTGAAACAACTAATGAAATATTAGAAATGATAAGTTTAGATGGGATTGTTGTTCCCTATGCAGGTATTTTTGACGGTCGGGATATTGGAATTACATTTAATTGTACATGGGATACAGAAAATGGGCTAGGGATTCGTTTGTTAAATGAAAAAGTAACTGAAGTAGGTTGTCAAGATGTTGCAATTTAAAATAGGCTGTTAAAAAGTACATACTTCATGATGGTTGTACCATCATAGAGTGTTATGTGCAATGATAGAATAGAAAACGAGGTACGAGCTTAGGCGAGATGACATTTTACTGGGTGATGATGATAAACACATGGAATGTATATTAAACTAACGAACTCGTACAAACTCGTAAGTTTTAACGTAGTAGTTGTCACGACATATAAAAGGTGTCATACTGTTACAATAAAACTTACAAAATTAATGCTACTTAAAGCACTTGATTGTCGACTAAAGGCAACGAGTGCTTTTTTGTGTTTTAACGTGAAAGTTTAAAAGAGGATTATAATTTTATAAGTGCATTAATTGTTAAATTTTATAGATTGTAATGGCTATGTACAGTATACGACGATAGTAGAAGAAAAAATAAAGGGTTGTATTATGTTTTGAAGTCATCGTAAAGTACGTTTTAACGGATTTAAGTTATGGACACGTTATCCGCAAAGAACAGGTAAACGTTACAGGGACTAAAATTACTGTAACGGGAGGGAATTTATAATGGGAGAGAAAGTAGTTGGTTACGTACGAGCTTCAACGGAAGGACAAGTACGTGATTGGTATAGTTTAGCGTATCAAGTAGAAGAGATTGAACGTTACTGTAACGAAAATAATTTAGAACTACTTCGTGTGTATGAAGATAAAGGAATCAGCGGAGCGACAGTAGATGAAGATGGATTAACAGTTGAACGTGATGGGCTACAAGAGCTATTGTCTGATATGGCGTATAAACAAGTAAGCTATGTTGTTGTGTTGAATACATCACGATTGTGGCGCTCTGATATGGCGAAAGTATTGATACAATGAGAACTAAAGAAACACGAAGTAGATGTGAAGACAATTGCTTGTTGAGTACAGGAAACGCGAAATCATACAAGTATTGTCCCGTAATAGAGAAATAAAATTGAATAAAGAGTAAAGGAATAAATCCGTTGTGCTATTTCATAGTACAACGGATTTTTTAGATCACAAAACTCAGCACTTTCTCACCAAATTTTAATGTAAGCTTAATTGTGCTCTCTTTTTTCACCTTTAGTATAAGCCTTAGAAACGAAAGAGATATACAAGGTGAAGGGAGAAATATTACATGCGTATTTTAGTTGTACCATCCGGATTTAAAGAAAGTTTAGGGGCGAAGGAAGCTGCTGATATAATGAAAGAGGGGATTTTAAAAGTCATGCCGTTAGCTACTGTAGAGACTTTACCAATGGTTGATGGCGGGGAAGGTTTTACAGAGGCAATTATAAATATTACTGATGGAACAATGTATAAAGTACAAGTAACGGGACCTGTTGGAGAAAAGATACAATCTTATTTTGGAGTTTTTGAAACGAGAAATGGTGAGCGTACAGCTGTTATTGAAATGGCTGCTGCTGCGGGGCTACGACTTGTACCGAGAGATTTACGTGATCCTAGAAAAACGACTACTCATGGTGTTGGGGAGTTAATAGAATTAGCCTTAAATAAAGGGGTAGATCGTATATTAATTGGATGTGGTGATTCAGGAACATCTGATGGAGGAGCTGGTATGGCTGAAGCTTTAGGTGTAAAGTTTTTAAATGAAGCTGGAAAGGAAATACAAATTCATGGTGGAACCTCTTTATTACAAGTTTCAAAAATAGATACATCACAAGTAGATCCTAGATTAAGGCATGTTCAAATCGATGTTGCCTGTAATTGGTTTAATCAATTATGCGGCGAACAAGGAGTAGCGCGAGTATTCGGTCCGCAAAAAGGTGCTAACAAAGCACAAGTAATAGAACTAGAAAAAGCACTGGAGCGCTATGCTTCTGTTATAAAAAAAGATATGGGTATAGATGTACATCATACACCAGGAAGCGGTGCATCTGGTGGGCTTGGTGCTGGATTACAAGCTTTAATTGGTGCAACGCTTCATCCGAGATACAATATTATTATGAAGTATATGGATTTAAATAAACTATTGTTAGCGTGTGATCTTGTATTTACTGCGGAAGGAAGTATAGATTTTCAAACACCACGTGGGAAAATTCCAGCTGAGGTGGCTAAATGTGCAAAAAAATATGGATTACCAGTAATCGCATTAGTAGGGACAGTCGGTAAAGGTGCACGTATCAATTACGATTATGGAATTGATGCATATACAAGTATATTGCCAATGCCATCTTCATTAGAAAATGCATTTTCTAATGCGGAGAAATGGCTTCGTGATTGCACAGAGAGTACGATGCGTACAGTTTTAGTCGGTTATCAAATCGCTTCTCGGTTGAATAACAGTGGGTACGTATCATGATTGAAAAAAATGTAGTGGAATTACATGTGAATAGTACCGATAATCCAAAAACTAAGCCATCTTGGGTTTTGCCCGTAGCACTTATAGTAATGGTAGAAATAGTTCTTTTGCTTCCATCGTCATTAACGATGGAAGCAAAATGGAGTTTGTTTGGATTTTGCTGTGCAATTATTTTATGGACAACAACAACGATAAATTCGGCCTATATCGCACTAGGGTCTGTCTTATTTCTAATTATTTCAGGAACAGCAAAGCAAGATTTTTTATTCGATTCGTTAGCTTCAGATGTTATTTGGCTGATGATCGGTTCCTTTATTTTAGGAAGGGCACTTCAAGTTACCGGTTTAGCTGAGAAAATGACGTACTTTGTTGTAAATCGTGCTCGGAATATAGCCGGTTTGTGCGGGATTTTGACAATGATTATTCAAATACTCGTCTTTTTTATTCCATCAACATCTGGACGCGCAGCGGTTGTATTACCTGTTTTTCAAGCTATCTCAAAAGAAATTGGGAGTAGAAGAATTACGAAAGCATTAGCAATTTTAATGCCTACTGTTATTTTAGTATCAACAAGTTCTACAATTATTGGGGCAGGCTCACATTTAATCGCCCTAGATATGTTAAAAGAATTTAATAATAAAACCATTACATTTGTAGAGTGGTTAATATGGGGGTTCCCATTTGGAGTCATAATGAGCTGTATAAGTTGTCGCGTAATATTATTTTTATTTTTAGACAAAGAGGAAGTAAAAACAAAACTGAAACAGAAAAAAATTAAGTTTGAATTATCGCGAAATGAGAAGTATACAATTAGTATTATAATAGCGATGGTAGCTTTTTGGTTAACAGAGTCGCTACATGGTTTGGAAATTGCAACTGTTACGATAATCGGAGTATTTTTATTAACTTTACCAAAACTCGGCGTGATGCAGTGGAAAGAAAGTTTAAAAGGTGTCTCGTGGAACTTAATTCTATTTGTTGGAGCAGCAATTGCATTAGGGAAATCTTTAATGGAGAGTGGTGCAGCGCAATGGATTATGCAAAAGTTATTTTTAGTAACAGAACTAATTAATAAGCAATCCATTTTTATCGTGTTACTCGTAATTGTTATTCTTTCAGTCACATCACATTTATATATTACATCTCACACGACGAGAGCGGTAATTTTTATTCCGCCATTACTATATTTTGCTAGTAGTCTACAGCTTAATGAAGTAGCTGTACTATTTTTAGGGATTGTTGGCATGAATTATTGTTTAACCTTTCCAGTCAGTTCTAAAGCTTTACTTTTATTTCAAGAAAGTGATAGAGAAACTTTTCAATCGCAAGATTTATTAAAGTTAAGTAGCTATTTAAGTGTTATATATATGCTTCTAATGGTCTTATTTTACTATGCATATTGGCAATGGGTTGGATTGTCTCTCTAACAATCAGGAATATATTTCGTTCCTCATTTTTTTCATTAAGTCGGACAGAATACTGGGCATTATTTCTTTTTGAGGAAAGTATTACTTGTTATACTGGAATGGTATGAAAAGATTATATAATGCGGGAGGCTTTTATGGGAGAAAGGATTTTAATTGTTGAGGATGAAGAAAAAATTGCGCGTGTCGTACAGTTAGAACTAGAATTTGAAGGATATGAAAGTGAAATTGCTAAAACAGGAACAGAGGCAATGGAAAAGTTTCACGATAGTAAATGGGATTTAATTTTACTTGATGTAATGCTTCCAAACATAAGTGGATTAGAAGTACTTCGAAGGATACGTTTGAAAAATGCTGTAATACCTATTATTTTATTAACCGCTCGTGACTCAGTTGTTGATAAAGTAAGTGGCTTAGATCAAGGAGCAAGTGATTATATTACAAAGCCATTTCAAATAGAAGAACTTTTAGCGAGAATTCGTGCATGTTTAAGAATTTCAAACGTAAGAAAAGAAGAGGAAAATAGTAGTTATCAAATTGCAGATTTATATTTAGACGAGAAAACACGAGAAGTGAAAAGAGGGAATCATTTAGTGGAATTAACACCACGAGAGTTTGATTTATTACTATTTTTAATGAAGCATGAAAATCAAGTGTTAAATCGAGAACAAATCGTAACGAATGTTTGGGGATTTGATTATTATGGTGATACAAATGTTGTCGATGTATATATTCGATATATACGTAAAAAAGTAGATTGTAATGTGGACGTACCACTTATTCACACTGTTAGAGGTGTTGGGTATGTCTTAAAGGTATAGTATATGAAAATTAAAAATAAAATATATTTATTCTCTACAGTATGGTTACTACTTATTTTGTTACTTATTAATAGTTCTATATACTTTTTGTTTTATAAAGTTACAACGAACAGAGAGTTAGAACGTTTAAAACGTGAGGCAGTACATATTATAGAAGGAATGAATGCTGAATCAGCAAAAGAAATAGACGCAGTAAATCTACTACAGCCATATTTACCTTCAAACGGTATGATTAGAGTTATTAATGAAAATTCAAAGGTAATGATTAGACAAGAAGTGGATAGTGCAAAACCAATCCCAGCAGTAAATGCGAAATTTGAAAGAAAAGAATCGGCGGGAATTTATGAGAAGAATGGTGGGAAATTCGCTTATATAAAAATGCCAATTATTTGGAATGATGGGAAAATCGTTTCATTAGAAATGACAGAACGTTTAGATAGTTTGCAAGAGAATTTAAATATGTTAAAAAATGTATTAGTTATTGCATCGCTTTTCGTTTTAATTCCGTCTTTTTTTGCGGGGAGAATGTTAAGTAAACTCATTTTAAAACCTGTAAATTCTTTAATACAAACAATGGAGCATATACAAGATAGAGGGATATTCAAAAAAATACCACTTGAGAAAAAATCAAAAGATGAATTGCATAAAATGGGGACAACATTTAATAAAATGATAGATTTATTACATCAAAACTTTGAAAAGCAGCAGCAGTTCGTTTCAGATGCTTCACATGAATTGAGAACACCGTTAACAGTTATTGAAAGTTATGCAAAATTATTAAAAAGATGGGGAATGAAAAAACAAAATGTTTTAGAAGAATCTGTAGAAGCGATATACTCCGAGGCAGTAAGAATGAAAGGCATGACAAATCAAATGTTACTGCTTGCCAACAGTAGTGCAGAGTGGAAGTTGGAAACGAAAGAATCAGATTTAGTTCGGTTATGTAAGATGACTGCGGAACAACTAGAAAAAACATATAATCGGGATTTTCGTGTTATTACAGAGGAAGAAAAGATTGTTGTAAATATTGATGAACAAAAAATAAAACAAGTATTAGTAGTATTATTGGATAACGCAATGAAATACAGTAAAGATTCAATCGATTTGATAGTAGGAATACAAAAGGAAAGAATCTTTTTTTCTATTCAAGATTACGGTATGGGAATTCCTAAGGAAGATATTCAGAAAGTGTTTGATCGCTATTTTCGAGTTGATAAAGCGAGGAGTAGGGAAACAGGAGGAACAGGTCTAGGATTGTCGATTGCGAAACAGATTATTGATGCTCATGAAGGAAATATACAACTGGAAAGTGAAGAGGGAGAATGGACGAAAGTTACCGTATATTTGCCTCGTTTTTTATAAAGAGATAGGAGTTTGAAAATGAAAAAGAAATGGAAGGTTGCATTGTTACTTTGTTTTGTGCTTGTAAGTGTAGCTTTTGTATCACAACGTATTGTTTCTAAGCAAGGAGAAAAAATATTATCTGAAAAACAAATTCAGAATATTGTGTCTGAGCAGTATCCTGGAAAAATAAAAAATATGAAATTAGTAAACAAAGGGGAACAAGATGTATATAAGGTAAATCTTTTAAATGAAAAAGGCTCATATGAAATAATAGTAGATGCTCAAAGTGGTAACATAAAACGTGCAAAAGAAATATCATTAAAAAGTAATACAATAACGAAAGAAAAAGCGGAAGAAATGGCACTTCAGAAAGTACAGGGGATCATTAAACAAACTATATTAGAAAAAAGAAAGGGGATAGAGGTATTTGTAATATCGGTAGAAACAAATGCTACTCAAAGTACAATAGTTGAGATTGAAAAAACTACCGGGAAAATTCAATTGTTACAGAAACAAACGACAAAAGTTACAGAGCAGCAAGCAAAAGAGATTGCAGTGCAGCAAGTACAAGGGAATGTGAAAGGGATAAGACTAGAGAAAAAGAACGAAAAAAATGTATATGTAATAGAGATAGAGAAAAGTGCAAATGAGAATGTAATGGTAGAAATTGAAGAAGCGACGGGTGCTTTTATTGGTACTTCACAAATACAAAAAGTCGTTACAGAAGAGCAGGCGAAAGAAGTTGCGTTACAAAAAGTACCAGGCGGTTTTATCGAGAAGGTAAGTGTAGTCGATATAAATGGTATGTCTACCTACCAAATTATAATAAAAAAACAAACAGAAACGGTTGATGTAAGAGTACATACAATAACAGGTGAAGTCATGTCTACTACAGCGGTAAATAATGCTATTCAGCAAAAGGAGTCATCTCAACAACAAGATGACGATGATCAAGAAGAAGGTACTGATGATCACGGTGATGATGATGAAGGATAATGAAAAATAAAAGGGGTTTCTCATCAAATTTTAATATAGCCCTTGACAGTTATAAATATAACCGATATACTTCATATTAATTTCAAAAGAAAATATATTCTAAATATTAAAATGTGTTGAATAGGAGTAGTAAGGTCGTATATTTGTACAGAGAGCTATGGGTTGGTGTGACATAGTCAAATGACATCCTGAACTCGCCTAGGAGCAGTAAGGTGGAACGGAATCACATTCTTAGTAAATCTTAACGGTTAACCTTCGATATTAGGTTTGTAATCAAACGATTACTACTAAGGTGGATTCATAATGGAATCAATAAGGGTGGTACCGCGTTAAGTAAATGGCTTAGCGTCTCTTTATATAGAGACGTTGAGCCATTTTTTTATTTTATGGAAATAGAAATGGAGGGTTTATTCGGATTGGTTTAAAAAATTTAATTATTTATATAAAGTAATTTAACTAGGAGGAAAATAAGATGAAACAGACGGAGCAATGGACTTCGAAATTAGGTTTTATAATGGCTGCAGCAGGATCAGCAATTGGACTAGGCGCAATATGGAAGTTTCCTTATATCGCTGGGAAGAGCGGGGGAGGAGCATTCTTTTTAATCTTTATATTATTTACGGTATTAATTGGACTACCACTACTTATAGCTGAATTTATGATTGGGCGCAGTACACAGAAACAAGCAGTTGGAGCATTTAAAAGTATCGCACCTAATACAGGATGGCACTGGATTGGACGCCTTGGCGTTGGAACATGTTTTATACTACTTTCGTTTTATAGTGTTGTAGGTGGATGGGTGTTAATTTATTTATTCAGAGGAGTAACGGGACAACTTATTACTCCGGGACAAAATTATGGAGCATTATTTACTGAAACAATTGGAAATCCCGCTTGGACGATTATGGGACATTTCGCTTTTATGTTCATTACGATTTGGGTTGTATCAAAAGGTGTACAAAATGGAATTGAGAAAGCAAGTAAATATATGTTGCCAGCATTGTTCGTATTATTTGTTGCTCTTATTGTTCGCTCACTAACACTTGATAACGCAATGAAAGGTGTGAAGTTTTTCTTACAACCAGATTTCTCAAAGATTACTTCAGAAAGTATTTTGTTCGCAATGGGCCAATCATTTTTTGCGATTAGTATCGGGATTTCGATTATGGTCACGTATAGTTCCTATTTAAATAAAAAAGAAAGTTTACCAAAATCAGCAATAACAATTGTTGGATTGAATTTATTTGTTTCATTATTTGCGGGTCTTGCTATTTTTCCGGCCGTATTTTCATTAGGAATGGAACCAACAGAAGGGCCTGGGTTACTATTTATCGTATTACCATCTGTATTTAGTCAAATTCCATTCGGTGGGTTGTTCTTAACGGTATTTCTTGCACTATTTACATTTGCGACATTAACATCGGCATTTTCTCTACTAGAGACAGTTGTTTCAGCATTAGCAAATGGTGAACAAGAAAAGAGAACGAAATTATCATGGATGATCGGTTTCGGCATTTTCTTAGTAGGTATACCATCAGCATTATCATTTGGAGTATGGGGTGATATTACGATTTTCGGAAAGAATATTTTTGATGCAGTAGACTTCTTATCTAGTAATATATTAATGCCACTTGGAGCACTATTTATTAGTATTTTCGTTTCATTCAAAATGGAAAAGAAGGTGCTAGAAGCAGAGTTTTTTGTAGGTGGAAATTATGGAAAGAAAGTATTTATTTGTTGGGCGTTTTTACTTCGATTTGTAGCACCACTTGCAATAATCGTTGTCTTTTTAAATGTAATAGGGATTATTTAACAGAAAATGTTATAATATTCAGTAAAAAAAGAAGGTGATGATTATAAAGACGAATTTGATAGAAGTAGGGAAACACATGAACATTAGAGGGAAAAAGCTATACGTTGAAACGCATGGAAATCCTAAAAATAAACCGGTCTTATACTTGCATGGTGGACCAGGAGAAAGTTGCTATGATTTTTCATTTTATCAAGCGGAACGTTTAAAAGATTCTTTATATGTAATAATGATAGATCAAAGAGGTGTTTGTCGCTCAGAAGAAATTACTGAGGACGAAGCTTTTGGATTAAATGATTTGATTGAAGACTGTGAGGAACTAAAAAAAGTATTACAAATTGAGAAATGGTCTGTCATTGGACATTCTTTCGGTGGATATGTAGCATTGTTATATGCGTCGATATATCCAAGTTCAATAGAGAAAATCATATTTGAAGGGCCAACTTTCGATTTTGCGTTAACAAGTAGAGCTTTGTTACAAAAGACAGGGAATTTATTACAAAAGTATGAAAAAGAAGAAGTAGCAGAGGAGTCCCTTACTTATTCAGCTAGCGATGCTACTTCAGAAGAGTTGCTAGAAGCCTATATAAGATTAAGCGATGAATTAAAAGAAAAAAGAATGGAGATTTACAATTATAAGGAAGATGTGACAGATGAGAGTTTATATAGTGATGATGAGTGGGAAGTATTTTCAAATCGTTCCAAAATTCATTTTGATAGATTGAAATTAGAAGGAGTATTCCACACTTCATTATTACCTAAGATACAAGATATACAAAATCCAATGTTATTAATTGTAGGAAAACATGATGTAGTAACGTGTGAAAAACAAATTGAAACATTTAATAAAGATGCTCAAAATGGGGATTATATTGTATTTGAAGAGAGTGGTCATACACCGCATTATGAAGAAGCAGATCGATTTGCTGAAATAGTCATTCAGTTTTTGAAATAAAGTAGAAAAGGAGCTTCGTGTAATGCGAAGCTCCTTTTCTTACATTTTGGGATAAGTGATTGTAATATTAGGCCATTTGTTTTGCCAGTTCTTTTTATTAACTCTAGTGTTGTATATATGTAATCGTTCTTTTGTTTCAAGAAAAGGAGCTGTTGGTCTCACTTGTAAGGAAAGAACATCTTCAATACCACATGGGGCTGTTAATATAACTTTGTTTTTTTCGTCTAATGTAACCCCTAAAGCGGTTGCTGTTTCAGGAAATTTAGAAATAGCATCAACAGAAGAAGAGTACGGTGGCATATTATTCACCACATGCATACGAGCTTGATTCTTTACCGACCAAGGGATAGTAGCATCAATATTCTTTAATTTCGTTTCTAATGATTGTTCGTATATCTCATCTTTATGTAGACTATTATAATAAATTACATCAACATCAGGCATAGTTGTTCTAGCTTCATAGTTATGTAAAGTATCCCAAATTTTAGAGCGAACAAATCCGGCGCAAATCCACCAATCAGGTAACTCTAGTGATTTTGCCATTTGTAATACGTTCATCATCCATTCGTCGTTTTCTATTAAGCGAATTATATCTTGCTCTGTTTGTATAGTCATTTGTTATCCCACCTACTATTTTTATAGAGGACTAATTCATCAGTTTAATAATCCATGTGATCCAGTAAGCACCTGGTATGAATAATAGTTGTGCTAATAACGTACCAAAAAGTCTAGAAATCATTAGCCAACCATACATTTTACTCATTGCTTCTGCACCTTCTTCTGATTGAAGAGCTCGCTCTGTTAAAAGAGCGATACGTGGATCAAGCAGCACTGTTAATAAAATAGTAGCAAACCCATTAATAAGGCCAGAAGCTGTAGTAGCTTTTGTTGCGTAATCTGGAAGTAAAAAGGAAGCGTATAGGGCTGAAAGAACACCAGCTGTATAAATAGCAGTAGCAAACATGTTAATAAGCATAATACGTTTTGGAATACCACCAATGCGTAGTCTATGAATCATTTCTAATTTTGGGAAGCGTACATATTTTTTTGTGTACTTTAATTTTTGAATGTTATTTGTTCTCATCATTCGAATGAAAGAACCGTCTGTTTCAAAGTTTTGAATGACATATCCAAATAGTTTGGTTAAAGTTGGATACAGTATAATCGCAATCAATGTACCGACAGAGGCGGATAATAGAACGAGCCGTATAATATGTTCTAAATTAATGGATGCGTCTCGTTTTGCCTCATCGACAAACCCACTGATTAAAAAGGCTTGTAGCATGTTAGATGTTCTTGAAATGAGTAACACCATGCCTACGACAGACAAAGCAACAGCAATTCTCTTTAAACGCACTCCAGCTAATCGAATACTATAAGAGCTTGTTTCAACCGCATGAATAACAATTGTGAAAGCCATTATAACAATTAACGTAATTGACATTAGATTCACCAGTTTCTATTAAAATAATTGTAACTTTTTTACTTTATCATATGTATTACATTTTGTAACTGAAAGTATGTGACATAGAAGAAAAAATTTCGAAAAGATAAATAATGATAGTATAGTAAAAGGTGGCCATGAAAAAGCCTTCCATATAATATGTAAAGTAAATAGGAGCGGGGGATTAAATGTGTATACAACATTTCTATTTGATTTAGATGGAACATTGACGGATCCGAAAGAAGGAATTGTAAATTCAGTATTGTATGCATTAAAAAAGCTTGGAATTGAAGAATTACATGTAAATGAGTTAGACTCATTTATCGGTCCGCCCATCCAACAATCATTCGTAGAGAGGTACAATATGAATGAAGGGGAAGTTGAAAGAGCTGTTTTTTATTTCAGAGAGTATGTAAAGCAACGTGGATTGTTAGAAAATAATGTGTACGATGGTATTCGAAATCTTTTAAAACAATTAAAAGATACCGGAAATCGTTTATTTATAGCAACTTCCAAGCCTACTATATTTGCTGAACAAGTACTAGATCATTTTCAACTAACGAATTATTTCGAAAGTATCATTGGAAGTAACTTAGATGGTACGAGAATAAAAAAAGAAGAAATCATTGCTCATATTTTACAAACAAATGAAGATTTTAATAAAGAAGAGATTGTTATGATTGGAGATAGAAAACACGATATAATCGGTGCGAATTATAATGGAATTTCCTCAATAGGCGTTTTATATGGCTATGGTAGTGAAACAGAATTGACTGAAGTTGGTGCGACTTATATAGTAAATGATGTAAAAGAACTACGGCATTTTTGTGCAGAAAATAGTTTGGTAAAGAAGTAAATATAGAGACTAACAATCCCTTTATAACGTATGACGATGAAATCGTTTATGTTTAAAGGGATTTTTCATATGTAATCGAATACTTATAATTAGACATTTTTAGCATGAAAAATTTGTATGAATAAGAGGAGGGATGTCAAAATCAAAAGATTAGTAGAATTATATTTATAAAAGTTTGAATTTTCTGTTTAAATGGAGGGGTATAATTGGAGCTAGTTATTATATTATTAGCACTTAGTTTACTAATGTTTGTAGCATATAGAGGGTTTTCTGTTATTTTATTTGCACCGATTTTTGCTTTATTTGCGGTATTTTTGACAGAACCTAGTTTTGTATTACCTTTCTTTTCGAATATCTTTATGGAGAAAATGGTAGGTTTTATTAAACTATATTTTCCTGTATTTTTACTTGGTGCAATATTTGGTAAAGTAGTAGAAATGTCAGGAATTGCGGACTCGATTGCAAAAACAATTATAGAGTTAGTTGGTGAAAAACGTACGATTTTAGCGATTGTATTAATGGGTGCTATTTTAACGTATAGTGGTGTTAGTGTGTATGTAGTAGTGTTTGCTGTATATCCGTTCGCAGCTAAGTTGTTTCGCCAAGCGAATATTCCAAAGCGTTTAATCCCTGGAACAATTGTTCTTGGAGCAGTTACGTTTACAATGGATGCGCTACCTGGATCACCACAAATTCAAAATGTAATACCTACAACCTTTTTTAAAACGGACATTTATGCTGCGCCGATACTTGGTATTGTAGGGGCAATTTTTGTACTCACGTTAGGTTTACTATATTTAGAGAGTAGACGTAAGAAGGCGAAGGTAGCAGGAGAAGGGTATTTTGGTTTTAACGATGGGAATACTGAAATGGCAGCTTCTTTGCAAGTAGAACAAAAAGATATGCCGATGCTTAAAAGTATTGAAATTACAAGAGTACAGCAAGTGATTGCTTTTATACCACTTATTTTAGTAGGTGTAATGAATAAAGTTTTTACTATTATGATACCGAAGTGGTATCCGAATGGTTTTGATTTTTCTGCAATTGGTATGAGAGCATTTGGAAAAGTAGAATTAAGTGCAGTAGTTGGAATTTGGTCAGTAGAATTAGCACTTATTATAGGTATTGTAACAACGTTATTATTATATTGGAAACGAGTAGTAACAGGATTTCAAGCTGGATTGAATACAAGTATTGGTGGAGCGTTACTTGCAACGATGAATACAGGTGCTGAGTTTGGATTCGGTGGGGTAATTGCAGCACTTCCAGGTTTCGCGATTATGAGAGACGGCATTTCTGCCACATTCACGAATCCTTTAGTGAATGGAGCAGTAACGACGAATATTTTAGCTGGAATTACAGGCTCTGCATCAGGAGGAATGGGAATTGTTTTAAGTGCGATGGGAGATAAGTTTATTGCAGCGGCCAATCAATTTGATATTCCATTAGAAGTAATGCATCGTATCGTGTCAATGGCATCGGGAGGAATGGATACATTACCACATAACGGGGCTATTATTACTATTCTTACAGTCACAGGTTTAACACATAAACAGTCGTATAAAGATATTTTTGCTATTACAATTTTGAAAACGGTTGCTGTATTTTTAGTAATTGCATTCTATACTGCAACAGGAATTTATTAAGTCGATATTTTATAAACTAAAATATAAATTAGGGTAAGAAGGGGTGGAGTACTTGCAAGATGTTGCTGAGTTTCGTATGCCGAAGTCTGTATTATATGGAAGAAATTCGCTTGAAAAGCTGGGGGAACAATCTAAGAAGTTGGGGAAAAGAGCGTTTATAGTTACGGATACAATTATGGAGGATTTAGGATATGTTGAGAGGTGTATACAACAATTAAATACGAAAGGTATAACTGTTATTACATATAATAAAGTAAATGCTGAGCCTACAAATATACACGTGTTAGAAGCGTTAACACTTTGTAAAGAAGGAAAGTGTGATTTTATTATCGGTATTGGTGGTGGAAGTTGTATTGATGCTGCGAAAGCAGTTGCGGTGTTATATACAAATGGTGGAGAAGTGGAAGATTACGTCCAAAAAGATATGGAAATAGAAAACGATCCGCTACCACTAATTGCAATCCCAACAACTTCTGGTACTGGATCGGAAGTAACAAGTGTAGCAGTAATTACGAATAAACGAACAGATGTAAAAATGATGATGAAGCATCCGAGTTTTACCCCACAAGTAGCGATTATTGACCCAATTTTAACGCGTTCGGTACCACCTCATATTACAGCAGCAACAGGGATAGATGCATTATGTCATGCAGTCGAAGCATATATATCTAAAGTTTCACAATCGCTTACCGATGTACTTGCACTTTCCGCTATTGAAAGTATTATGAAATATTTACGTATTGCATATGAAGATAGAGAGAATATGGAGGCAAGAGAAGCGATGATGATTGCTTCCTTACAAGCTGGAATCGCATTTTCAAATGCATCTGTTACGTTAGTTCATGGAATGTCAAGGCCGGTAGGAGCGTTATTTCATGTACCACATGGTATATCGAATGCAATACTATTACCTACAGTTTTAGAATATACAAAAGTTAGTGCAGTAAAAAGACTAGCAGAAATTGGACGTTGTATAAATAAAGATTTGTATTC
Source organism: Bacillus sp. IBL03825 (assembly GCF_024712505.1). Taxonomy (NCBI): domain Bacteria; kingdom Bacillati; phylum Bacillota; class Bacilli; order Caryophanales; family Bacillaceae; genus Bacillus; species Bacillus sp. IBL03825. Next base: position 2,239,735 of record NZ_JAMXKE010000001.1, read on the forward strand.
CTATTGTGATGAAGAAGTAGCCGACTACACGCTGAGGGAAATAAAAAAACTTTGTTTTGATCTTCGTATCCCAAATTTAAAAGAATACGGAATTGGTGAAGTTGAATTTGAAACAGCTATTTCTAAAATGGCATTGGATGCAATTGAAAGTGGAAGTCCAGCAAATAATCCACGTGTGCCATCATATGATGAAATTAAACAGTTGTATCGAGAATGTTTTCATTATCAATATGAAGATTCTATAAAAACATCCAATAATTAATTTCAGAATATTCTTATAAAATTTCCTTGGAAATAGTTAAAACAAGACTTTATATTATAAACGTAAAGTCTTGTTTTATTATGTATAATATACATAATAAAATGTTGTGATTAGTTTTATAAAACAGTATAAGGTGGGTTTGTTGTAATGAAAACAATAGGTTTAATTGGTGGTATGAGTTGGGAATCAACTTCTGAATATTATCGAATCATAAATGAAGAAATAAAAGAGAGATTGGGAGGGTTACATTCAGCAAAATGTATGATTAATAGTGTGGACTTTGAAGAGATTGAGCGATTCCAGTCTAACGGAGATTGGAATGGAGCAGGAGAAATATTAGGAAATGCAGCATATTCGTTACAGAGGGGAGGAGCAGATTTTATAATTATTTGCACAAATACAATGCATAAAGTAGTTGAGAAAATAAAGAAGAATATTCATATTCCAGTCTTACATATCGCTGATGCAACTGTGAAAGAAATTAAAAGGAAAGATATTCAAAAGGTTGGTTTGCTTGGAACTAAATATACAATGGAGCAAGATTTTTATAAGTTACGCATAGAAGAGAATCATATAAAAGTAATGGTTCCATCAGAAAAGGATAGAGATAAAATAAATGAAGTAATATATAAAGAATTGTGTTTAGGAAAGATAACATCCCAATCTAGAGAGTATTATAAAAGAGTTATAGAAGAGCTAGTAAAAGAAGGGGCACAAGGAATCATATTAGGTTGTACAGAAATAGGGTTATTAATAAAACAGGAAGACATATCCATTCCGGTATTCGACACAACTTATATACATGCAGTTGAAGCAGTTAATTTCGCTTTACGAAATAGATCATAATTATATTATGTAATCTAGTTCGTGTTTGTGGAAAACATTCTGAAAATACTTTATAATGTAAGTGGTTACATTTAAGGAGGAATGCGTATGTTTTCAGTTCAACCAATCGCATTTGTACATAATGAAAGAAAGGAAATAAAAGATGATGAGTGGGGAGAAGTAAGATCCTATATTACTTTAACTGAAATATATACAGAGGAAAGTATACAAGGGATTGAAGATTTTTCTCATATTGAAGTTGTTTTTTATTTTCATAAAGTAACTGATGAACAAATTCAATATTTTGCTAGACATCCTAGAAATAATAATGATTATCCTAAAGTAGGCATTTTTGCACAGCGCGGGAAAAATCGTCCGAATCGCATAGGAACCACAATTGTAAAGGTGATCAAAAGAGAAGGTAAATCAATTATTGTTGAGGGATTAGATGCTATTGATGGCACCCCTATATTGGATATAAAGCCGATAATGAAAGAGTTTATGCCGAAAGAAGAAATTGTACAGCCTAAATGGGCAACAGATATAATGAGAGAGTATTGGAAGGGGAATGGAGTAAAATGAGAATATATGAGGCAACAATTGCAGATTTAGATGGACTAGCATCAGTTTTTAATAACTATCGTATGTTTTATAGACAAGATTCCGATATAGAAGGAGCAAAAGGATTTTTGCGAAATCGAATAGAGAGAAAAGAATCCGTTATTTTTGTAGCAGTTGAAGACGGTGAATATATTGGCTTCACACAATTATATCCATCATTTTCTTCCATTTCGATGAAAGAATTATGGATATTAAATGATTTATTTGTACAAGCCACTAAGCGCGGAGCAGGAACAGGTAAAAAATTACTAGAAGCTGCTAAAGAATTTGCATTAGAAAATGGTGCAAAAGGTGTAAAATTACAAACGGAGATTGATAATTTATCAGCACAGCGATTATATGCTGAAAATGGTTATTTGAGAGATAATCGTTATTTCCATTATGAATTAACGTTTTAAAAAAATATAAGATTAAAAGAGATGCTTTCATTGTGAAAACGTCTCTTTTAATTTGTATTATTGTTGATTTAAAATCCAATTTGTAGCATCTTCAAAGTTTTCTGCAATGTAGTTTGGTTCAATATGTGCCCATTTGTCTCGGTACGTATGTAAAGCATCATATCCAGCGCCTGTTCGAACTAATATCGTTGTCGCATGTACTGTTGCTCCTGCAACGATATCAGTCCAGCGATCACCAATTACAGCGCATTTTGTTAAATTAAGCCCGTGTTTTTCAGCCGCTTGCAGCAGCATACCTGTACTTGGTTTACGGCATTCACAACCATCACCGTGTTTATGAGGACATACGTATATATCATCAAAACCGAAGCCTTCTAATTCTTGTACAAAATCAGCTACAGTCGCTATCCCATCTGCGATACCTGGTTGATTTGTGAAAGAGAAAATTTTTATATTTTGAGCTTTTAGTTTTTGCAGAGCTGCTTTTGTGAAAGGAAATAATGTAAAAGAGCCTGGATAATGTATTGTAGTGTCACCGCCAATTGTACCGTCACGATCAATAAAAATAGCTTCGATGTTTGTCATAGTTTTAGTCCTTTCCATTTATAAGTAGTTTAAAAATGTTTTACAAATCGATATCCATTTACTTCATATCCTAATTTTTTGTAAAAAGGATGTGCTTCTACTCTTTTTGTTCCACTGACTAGCCATGTGCCGATACAATTATGTGTCTTTGCTAATTGTTCTGCATAATCCATTAATACTTGTCCAATGCCTTTCCGTCGTATTGTAGAATTAACGCTAATAATTGAAATCTCCCCATAACGAGTTATATCTTCTAAATTTTCACGTATACGAAACCCAAGTAATCCACATATGGTTTCTTCTTCCTCATAAACATATAAAAAATCAAAAGGACTCATTTGTACGAATTGCAATCGGTTGTTCATATCTTCATAGGAAATAGAAGAACCTTTTAATTCTTTCGCTAAAGAACAAAGTGCATCTATATCGTCTATTGTAGCTTCGCGAATTTGAAAAGACATATAATCCACTCCAATAAAATGTAATCAAACATTAAATATTCTGTTAAAAAGTATGTATTCCTGCTATGAAAATAAATATTTTATAATGATATATAGATAGTTATATGTTATTCTTTTCCTTGATTTTATTGGAAATGGAAAGAAGGGGAATGTATGTTAGACGTGAATATTCGCTCTGCCGGATATGATATAGGGGAAAAGACAATTCATGATATTGCCTTTTCAATTGAAAAAGGTGAATTAGTTGCACTTATTGGTGCGAATGGTGCTGGGAAGAGTACGACGATTAAAACGATGCTCGGTTTACTTGTAAATATGAATGGTGAAATATCATTTGGTGAAAAGAAAAATCCTTATGCATACGTGCCGGAACACCCGACATATTATGATTATTTGACGCTTTGGGAACATATCGAACTATTAATGGATGCTCGCGAGAACGAAGTAGGAAGCTGGGAAAGAAAAGCAGAAGAGTTATTACATATGTTTCGAATGGATAAACATAAACATGAGTATTTATCAAAGTTTTCAAAAGGTATGAAACAAAAATCGATGCTCATTTTGGCATTTTTAACTGAACCAGATTTTTATATCATTGATGAACCTTTTATCGGTTTAGATCCAGTAGCTACGAAAGAGTTTTTAAGTTATTTATATAAAGAAAAAGAACGTGGCGCAGGTATTTTACTTTGTACGCACGTATTAGACACAGCTGAAAGAATTTGTGAGAGATTTTTACTCATTTCACAAGGTACATTAGTCGCAGATGGAAATCTAGAATCTATCCAAGCGTTAGCAGAAATGCGAGGGAGTTCATTATTAGACTGCTTTGATGTAATAGTAAGGCGTGAACAGCATGATTAAACAACAATTTTATAAAAGATTGCGCCATGAACTGGGGCGTAAATGGAAGTCCATACGTTCTATAACGGATTGGACGGTTGCACTATATATTATTATTCCTGCACTTATATTTATAGGGATTTATTATCGTTCACTATGGATGGAAGAATTATCGATGGGAGAGACAGTTTATTTCGGATTAGGTTTACTCGCATTTTATGTGATTACATATTCTAGAGGAGTTCGCTCATTTTTTGAACAAGCGGATAGTTTATTTTTAATTTCTTATCCCGCTCACATGCAAAAGTTAATCCAGTATGGCATGACATATACGTTAATTCGAATAGCGATAACGAATGTAGTGGTAGTAGTTGCTATGTTACCAGTGTTGATGAAAAGTATTGGAGTGGCGCAGGTACAAATCATATTATTTTGGCTATTTTTTACTGCATTTCGATTTATGTTGTCGTTGTTAACGAGATTTATTCATATACGTGTGGGGAAACGATGGCTACTATGGATTGTAAAAAATGTGATATTTTCTATAAGTCTATCCTTTTTTGGATTGAGTCTGTTTCTTATTTATAAAAATTCCTTTTATTCTATACTATGTATCGGTCTAGCAGTTTTATTAATTATCGTATTGATAAAAGAAAAACTAAATTATAAAAATTGCTTTTTTAAAGAAGTTGAGAAAGAGAAAGAAGAAAGTATGCGCTGGACGAGTGGGATTATGCAAGTTGGTGGTCATGCGGCTAAACCGAGTAGTTCGAATAAAAAGCCGTGGATGTTTCCATGTTCTAAAAAGTTTTTAGGGAAGAAAAAAGATTCTCGTATTGTTGAATCCTTTTTAAAAGAATTTTTCCGTACAAGTAGTGCACGAATATTTTATATTCAAATTGTATGTATAAGTACTGTAAGTATTATCATGAGTCCGAGGTGGATTGTAGCTATTATTCTTGTATTTTCTTTAGTTGCAATTTCTCGTTATGCGCGCGATTATTGGAATGAATTTACGAAAAAAATGTTTCTTCATTTATATTGTGATGAAGGAAAATTACTACTGTTAAGATGGAAGGCAGATCGCTATTTATTACTTCCAGTACTGCTTTTGTATGGAATAGTTATACTTTCTCATTTTTATTTATTACCTGCTGTAATTGCCGGGATTATTTTTATAGTATGGATTGGTTGGATTGTATTTTTACCATAGAAAAAGAGCCGGAAAATGGCTCTTTTTTTAATCTGTTACACATTGATAAAGGAAATATACTAAAACGAGTATGCTTGCGGCGGAATACATGACATCTAAAGTCATCTGATTGCCTCCTCATTGTTGTTGTACTTATATTGTATGAAATCTTACAATTTCATATTCAAGTGAAAAATATGTGAACGTTAACAAAATTGTAAAGTGCAAAAATTACAATCATTTTGTATAATAGAAGAAACAACCGTTATATAAAATATAATGAGTGAAAGGGAGGGAACATAAATGCCAAATTGGTTTAGAAAAACCTTAGTCGCATTAATTACCGTATTTACATTTGGTTTAGTGACGCCTCCTTCCATATTGCTTGATAATGCCAAAGCTGCGGACAAGCCTACGAGTACAGCTGGGCAACAAAATTTGGAGAGTACGTCCTATACATATGAAGAAACGAATGACAGGTTAACCACCGATACTTTTATTACTTATGCAATGCTAGAAGCAGAGAAGCAGTCGATGCAAAAGTTTGGCACTAAAATTGGTCCAGTAATTGAAGATGAGTTTAAAGATGTAATATTACCGAAAATTGAAGAGGCAATTGCTCAGCTTGCCAATGATGTACCAGAAGATTCGCTGCAATCATTAGCGATTTCTCAAAGGCCAGCTGGCGGAAATAATGAAAAGATTTTTCATGTGTATGACACGAAATCAGGAAATGACTTATTGCGATTTCATGTAAGAAGAGATCATCCACCGCAAGATGGTTACTATTTTAATTTCCACTATCATCGATTTGATGATGGGTACTCAGGACACCATGAGTTAGGAAATATTTATTGGAATACGAATGTACCGCCAAAATGGCTTTCTTAAAAAGAACAAGAGAAAATCTTGTTCTTTTTTATGCTTATAGAAGGGTAAGACAACTATATTGTTGAATAAAATAGGTTTAGGAAAAAAGAAGTAAGGGAGTATGGGAATGCAAAAATATATTGTTTTTGACTTTGATGGCACATTAGTAGATTCACAAAATATATTTGTACCAATTTATAACCAGCTTGCTGAAAAGCATGGATATAAAACCGTAAGGGAAGAAGAAATTGAGTATTTACGTAAATTAACGATGCCGGAGAGATGTAAACAACTCGATGTACCACTGTATAAACTACCGATATTAGCATTAGAGTTTTATAAATTGTATCAACCTGCTATAAAAGATCTCATTTTGTTCCATGGGATGAAGGATGTATTAGATGAACTACATAAGAAAGGCTACGGAATTGCAGTCATATCATCGAACTCAGAAGAGCATATTCGAGCATTTTTACACAATAATGATATAGAAAATATTCAAGAAGTGTATTGTTCAAAAAATTTGTTCGGAAAAGATAAAATGATAAAACGGTTTTTAAAATCCAAAAAGATAACAGAGAAAGATATGTTATATGTTGGTGACGAACAGCGAGACGTAGCAGCATGTAAAAAGGCTGGGGTAAATGTAATTTGGGTATCTTGGGGATATGATGTCATTGAAACAGTGAAAAAAGATGCACCAGATTATATGGTCAATACACCGATGGAAATTGTACAAGTAGTACAAGGGGCGTATTCTTAATATGAATACACTTCGAGCAGGTATTCATCATATTGAATTTTGGGTAGCAAATTAGAGGAGCCCATTTCTTTTTACGATCCGAATGGTTTTATAATAGAAGTAGCGTATACACCAAATGTAGAAATGTAAGGGGAGTATATATGAAGACAATTACAGCATGGCAAAACAATATACAAATAGTAAAGGATGCAGTTAATATTGAAGAAATCTCCAAAGGTTTCTCACCAGATAAGAAATATATAATTACGTGTGCGAATAACGAAAAATATTTATTGCGGACAGGCGATATGAAAGAGTATGAAAGAAAGAAAATAGAGTTTCAAATTTTAAATGAAATGCAAAACCGTAGTGTGCAAGCACAAAAACCAATTGAAATGGGTTTGTTGGCAGAAAAAGGTTTATGCTATGGCATTTTTTCATATTTAGAAGGGGAAGATGCGAAGAAGCTATTGCCTACGTATTCACCAAAAGAACAATATGAAATTGGTATAGAGGCAGGAAAAGATTTAGCAAAAATGCATACATATGAAGCTCCTAAGGATATCCTTCCATGGTATGAAAGAGCAATGAAAAAACATCGAAAATATGTAGAGGCATATAAAACATGTGGAATAAAAATAAAAAAAGATGATAAAATCATTAAGTTTATAGATGAAAATGAAATATATTTACAAAGCCGCCCAAATCGATTTCAACACGATGATTTTCATTTAGAAAATATAATTGTACGTGATGCGAAATATGTAGGTGTTGTTGATTTTAATGGCTACGATTGGGGCGACCCACTTCATGATTTCGTAAAAATTGCACTATTTGCAAGGGACATTAGTATTCCGTATTCAATCGGACAAATAGAAGGATACTTTAACGGGAGAATACCAGAGGAGTTTTGGAAATTATATGCGGTTTACGTTGGCATGACGGTTTTCTCTTCAGTTGTCTGGAGTTTACGAGCAGCACCGCACATGTTAGATGATACGTTAGAGCGTCTTACTATAGTTTTAGAAGATCATAAAGACTTTGAGTCATTAAAGCCAATTTGGTTTCAACCAGAAAAATTAATATGAAATAGAAAAGGTAGGTGTGATTCACATCTACCTTTATTTTTTTACCATTCTTCGTTTTGAAGCAGTTGTAATGCTAATTTTAAATCAACATCTTCTTGTAGATGTTCCGGAGTCCACGGGATATGTATATGCGGCTGTATACCAATTCCGGACATTCCTTCGCCTTTATCTATAATAGAGAGCCGTGAAGTAGGGTAGTAAAGTGCAAATGTATCAGCCCATTCCATTACCGCTAAATTAGAATAATCATTTAAACCAGCAGTAGGACGACCAATTACTTTTACTTTCAATGATTTTTTTGCTACTTCTACAAAAGAATCACCAGAACTTCCACATGTAACATCTGTTAATATAACTACTCTACAAGGTGATTTTCGTCCGTGTATTTTTAATGATTGAAGTTCTTTTGGTAACTCAGAAGTATCAAATGTAACGAATCCTTTTTTATAATTCTTTTTTAAATTTTGAATAAATATATCTGTGAATATTTTGGAAAGTTCGTCTAAAGAATCATAATCTTCCATTTCGATGTCTTTCATGCGTAAATGAAAGTTTCGTTCTGTATGATTTAATTGCATTGTATCTGAAGAATCTAAAAGGGAAATCTCTTTGTCTTCGAATAAGTAAGGAAGTAATTTAAAAAATGCATCATCACTCCCGCCACGATTCAATCGCACATCTATTATTAAGTTCGGAAAAGTATTAAGCTCATCTTTATGTAAGTCTAATAATTTATTAATAGCATCAGTATTTGCGAAATCCGTCAAAGTAATTAAGAGTGTATCTTTATTCTGCTGTTTAAATGAATAAATAGGCGTATATTCGCTTTGTTTATACTTTTGTAAAGTAATGGTTTCGGTTACGCCATTTTCATCTATAAGTGTACAATTTGATGATTTTAATAAAACATAATCCCATTTTTCACGTTCATATGTATTCTCATTTAAATACTTCTTATATTTTATTAATAACTCTGGAATTTTCATATTATCTAATGCTAGAATAGTCTGTCCTTTTTTCACTCTTATTTCTTGTGAATTGGATGTAATATATAGGCGGTCTTCGTATCTTTTCACCTGGAAGCCAACACTGTTAAGAGGTTGATTTTTAGAGTGCATTTTGAAAAACATATGATTATCTTTAAAGTCTAGTAAGTAATCACGTACAATTTCAGTAAATTGTACTGGTGTTAGTTCTCCTTGTCTCTCTAGTTTTTCAACTGTCTGTAAATAAGTAGCAGGATCGTCCCATCCTTCCTTATCTATACAACCTGAATAATCGTGATGAGTAATCGAAACAATTTCTTTGGAAATTTCTGTGTACACAGCTTTTCCTCCTGGTAATTTAATTAGTTGAATAATAGAATTCTGTATCCTTTACGTATTATCCTTTTTTTCGGATGGATAATTTAAAGGGAAATAGAGGGAAGTGTTATCTTCCCTCTATTAAAATATTTATTTAATTTTCTTAAATGCAAGCGGCTGCGTGCTTAACATAGTTGGTACATGTAACTGAAGGGATGGGAATTCACCACTAACACTCATTTCATAAGCCAATAATAAACTCATTTTCATTTGGAATAAGTCAACTTTTGCAGAGAAGATGTCGTAATGATGATGCGCTAATTGAATGTCCATCTCCATAAATTTTACAAATAACGAATCATCTCGTTTGTATACTTGTAATGTTCCATATGCAGGATGCTCGAAAGTACCGGTATAATCTTCTAACTTGTGAGAAGGTGTAGTCCCTTTAATTTGTTCAGGAATGGATTCAGTTGCTTCTTTCATCATTTCCTTCATTTTTTCAGTATCTTCTACAGCACGTTTATGCCAATCAATGGATTCTAATTCAAGTAGTTCGTCATAAATTTGATTAGCGAGATAAGTAGGTAGTAATGTACCTCCAGCATTCGTTAAAATGACAAGGCCTATGTTTTCTGTTGGTATGAATGAAACAAGCGCTGAAAATCCATCAATATTACCACCATGATGAATCACCTTATTACCACGATAAGCGCTAATAAACCAACCAAGGCCGTAACTATTTAATGGAGATTCAGGTAGTGATAAAACCGGTTGATCTGGAATTGAATTGTGCGGTGTATACATTTGTTGTAATAATTCAGGAGAAATTAATTCATGCTCTCCAAATTTCCCTTGTTTTAAGTGAAGAAGGACCCAATTGGCCATATCTTCAATTGTAGAATTAATACAACCAGCAGCGCCAACCGTATCAATATTGCGGAATGGAACTTCTTTTATTTCACCTTCATTTTCAATGTAAGGTAAAGCATAATCATCTGTAGTTTGTGAATCTGTAACAGAGAAATTTGTATGTCTCATATTTAAAGGTTCTAAAATATGTTCTGTAGCGTATTGCTCCCACGTTTGATTTGTAATGTTTTCAACAATGTAGCTAATTGTTGCATACATTAAGTTGTTATAAAGAAATGCTGTGCGGAACGGTGCATCAAGTTGTAAATGTTTTATTTTTTCAACGAGATCTTTTCGAGATAAGGAAGAGCTGTACCAAAGAGCCTCATGACGGCTTACACCAGTTCGATGAGAAGCTAAATCTCGTCCGGTAACTTGTGAGCTAGCAAGTAGTTCAGATAAAGAGAAGTTAGGTATATAAGACTGGACAGGAGTATCCCAATTAAACTTATTTTGTTGTGCTAACAAGCTTAATGAAAGTGTACCAAAAGCTTTCGTTGAGGAACCGATTGCGAACCGAGTATTCGGTGTAACAGTGTCTTTTGTCCCTAAATTTCGATAGCCAAATCCTTCTGAAATAATAACTTCACCGTCTTTTATAACAGCTACAGCAGCTCCAGGAACATTTAAATCCTTCATCATTTTTTCAACCGTTGTTTGTAAAGAAGTCATAACAGGAGTTTCAATTTTAGACATACTTCTAACCTCCAAATATAAATTTTGTTCTACCGCACTATACTTTCGGTAATAGAAAATGAAAACCTTTATAAATTTGGAAAGTTAATAATTTTGTAAGAATGAATGAAATTATTATTTGTTTAGAATTTTATTTTTATTATAATTAATTTAAATTAAGATATAGAAAAGATGGTGAAGAAGTGTGCTAACAATAAAGAGAGTACTTTGCGATAATAAAAAAAATCCGATAGGTATAGATTCAAAAGTTGTTAAAATGAGTTGGCTGCTTGAGTCGAGTAACCGAAATGTAAAACAACTTGCTTATCAATTGCAGGTTGCGAAGGATAGAGATTTTGAAATTATAATGTTTGATTCGCGAAAAGTAGAAACAGATCAAAGTTTACATATACCAATCAATTCATTTTCATACAGAGCGGAAACGCGTTATTTTTACCGGGTAAAGGTATGGGATAATTACGGAGAAGAATCATCTTGGTCAGAAGTAGCATTTTGGGAGACTGGATTACAAGGGCAAGATAACTGGAGCGGGAACTGGATTGCTGCGAAAAAAGAACGAACGCAAGTTATGTCTTTTAATAAATTTTTTTCTATTACAAAAGTAGTTAAAAAAGCGCGTTTATATATCACAAGTTTAGGATTATACGAGGCTTCTATAAATGGAGAGCGCATTGGAGATTGTTATTTTACCCCTGGATGGACAAGTTATGATAAGAGAGTACTGTATCAAACGTATGATATAACGCATTTATTAAAGGTTGAGCAGAATACTATTTCGGTTCTGGTAGGTAATGGCTGGTATAAGGGACCACTTACCATGCATCATGTACGTAATTATTACGGGAGAAGACGAGCAATAATTGCTCAATTACATATAACGTATGAAGATGGAACGAAAGAAAAAATTGTAACGGATGAAACATGGAAAGTAACTCCAAGCCCTATTTTGTATTCGGAAATTTATGAAGGTGAGGTTTATGACGCTAGGCTAGAAGAAAGTGGGCAAGAGCTAGAAGGTGTTGAAGTAACTGAGCATTCTAAACAAATAATTGTTGCACAAGAAAATGAATCAATTCGTAAAATGAAAATTATAAAACCGATTTCTATTTCAAAACTACCGAATCACGAATGGCTCATTGATATGGGGCAAAATATGGTAGGGTGGGTTCGATTTATAGTCCGTCATGTTTATATTGGGCAAAAGATAGAATTGCATCATGCTGAAATATTAAATAAAGATGGTAGTTTTTATACTGGAAATCTCCGAAAGGCAAAACAAAAAATAGTGTATATAGCAAAAGGAGAAGAAGAGGAAACGTTTGAACCACATTTTACATATCAAGGCTTTAGGTATGTGAAAATAAGTGGATTAACCTAGCCACCTCAAATAACAGATTTTGAAGGGATTGTATTACATACGGATATGGAAAAAGCGACTGAATTTGAAACGTCTAATCCATTAATCAATCAACTTCATCATAATGTGGAATGGTCTCAAAGAGGGAACTTTTTTGATGTGCCAACAGATTGTCCGCAGCGAGATGATCGACTTGGATGGACCGGAGATGCACAAATGTTCATTGGGACAGCTACGCAAATTATGAATGTACAATTGTTCTTTAAAAAGTGGCTCCAAGATTTATCATTAGATCAAAATGTTAATGGAGCTGTGCCTTTAGTTATTCCAGATGCTTTTGGGAAAAGAGCGGATTTTGATTTACATACTTCTGGTGGTTGGGGCGATGCAGCAATTATATGCCCGTGGGTTCATTATTTACATTACGGAGATGTATCGATTTTAAAAGAACAATATAACAGTATGAAGAAGTATATAGATTACATACGTTCACAAGGTGAGAACGAGTATTTATGGGGTACAGGCTATCATTTAGGAGATTGGCTTGCATTAGATACGAAACCAGATGTATATGAAGGCGGAACAGACAAGCATTTTATTGCGACAGCTTATTATGCGTATTCTACATCGCTTTTACGAAGAATTGCTGAGATTTTAGATGAAACTACAGATGCTAAGTTTTATGCAGAGTTACATGGAAATATTGTTCAAGCGTTTCAAAATGAATTCGTTACACCGAATGGAAGGTTAATTTCAAATACCCAAACAGCCCACATATTAGTACTTCTTTTTGAACTAGTGAAAGATGATGTGAAGGAGAAAGTATTTAATCGCTTAATTGAGCTATTAAAAGAAAATAAAAATCATTTAACAACAGGTTTTTTAGGAACACCGTATTTGAATTTAATATTAAGCAAGTTTAACAGGCATGACCTTGCTTGTAAGCTTCTATTTTATGAAGATTATCCATCATGGTTATACCAAGTGAAAAAAGGTGCCACAACGATTTGGGAACATTGGGATGGCGTGAAAGAGGATGGAACACTTTGGAATGATAGTATGAATTCTTATAATCATTACGCATATGGCTCTATCGTTGAATGGATATACCGATATATTATTGGATTAGAAATGGATGAGACAAAACCTGCATATAAACATTTTTATGTACAACCACATTTTGATTCGAATTTAGAATGGATTAGAGTAAAACGTGAGACAGCTTATGGAGAAATTAAGATTGAGTGGCGTGTAGAAAATGAACAAGCCTTTCTCAAGATTTCTGTACCACCAAATACAAGCACTACATTGCGGATAGACGAAACGAATTGGAAAGCAGAACATAACATTGAAAAGGATTTAGGATCAGGCGATTATAAATTTACCTTTTGTAAAAATATAAAGGGGTAGAATTCTGTTAATATAGAAATATTTTTTATTGATTAGGATGATTAGATTTACTATTTTTCATGTTATGATAAATTTCATACACGATTGAAAGAAGGTTTTACTACATATGAAACATGCTGAAAATGAATACTTAAATTTATGCCGCCATGTAATGGAGCATGGTACGAAGAAAGAAGATCGTACAGGGACAGGCACTGTATCTGTATTTGGATATCAAATGCGTTTTGATCTAAGTAAAGGTTTTCCTTTATTAACGACAAAGAGAGTGCCGTTTCGCCTTGTAGCAAGTGAACTGCTTTGGTTTATGAAAGGTGATACAAATATTCGTTATTTATTGCAGCATAATAATAATATTTGGAATGAATGGGCATTTAAGAGCTGGGTAGAAAGCGATGAGTATACTGGTCCTGATATGACTGATTTCGGTCTTCGCTCACAACAAGATGAGGAATTTAAAGTGCAGTACGATGAGCAAATGGAATTGTTTAAAAAGAAAGTTTTAGAAGATGATGATTTCTCAAATAAATATGGTTATTTAGGAGACGTATACGGTAAGCAGTGGCGTGCTTGGAAAACGACAGCTGGTGAGACACTTGATCAATTAAAAGATGTAATTGAAATGATTAAAAAAACGCCAGACTCACGTCGCCTAATTGTTTCTGCTTGGAATCCTGAAGATGTACCAAGTATGGCATTACCGCCTTGTCATACGCTATTCCAATTTTATGTAGCGGATGGCAAACTTTCTTGTCAGCTATATCAAAGAAGTGGAGATATATTCCTTGGAATTCCATTTAACATTGCAAGTTACTCATTACTAACACATTTAATCGCACATGAATGTGGTCTTGAAGTGGGAGAATTTGTTCATACAATTGGAGATGCACACATTTATACGAATCATTTTGAACAAGTAGAAAAGCAATTGGCACGTAAACCACGTCCATTCCCGGAACTTACATTAAATCCAGATGTGAAATCTGTGTTTGATTTTGAAATGGAAGATTTAACGATTGAAGGATATGATCCACACCCAGCAATTAAAGCACCGGTTGCAGTATAATTGTAGAGGAGATGAAAAAATGATTGTTTCATTTATGGTCGCAATGGACGAGAATAGAGTAATTGGCAAAGATAATAATTTACCTTGGCGTTTACCGAGTGAATTACAGTATGTAAAAAAAACAACGATGGGCCATTCACTTATTATGGGCAGAAAGAACTACGAAGCGATTGGTAGACCACTGCCTGGAAGACGTAATATTATTGTAACTCGTAATGAAGGGTATCATGTTGAAGGTTGTGAAGTAGCACATTCTGTAGAAGAAGTGTTTGAACTATGCAAAAATGAAGAGGAAATCTTTATTTTCGGCGGAGCACAAATTTATGATCTCTTTTTACCTTACGTAGACAAGTTATATATAACAAAAATCCATCATGCATTTGAAGGAGATACATTCTTCCCAGAAATGGATATGACAAATTGGAAAGAAGTTTTTGTTGAAAAAGGTTTAACGGATGAAAAGAATCCGTATACGTACTATTATCATGTATATGAGAAGCAACAATAATAATAAGGATTGATGTGAAATTCACATCAATCTTTTTATTTGTATTCGTTAATATAAGTTTATAGATGATATTCAATAGTGCTATAATGAAATCTAGCATGTAAAAATGCTAAAATTTTCAAAAGTATTCATATAGAAAGAGGAGGAGAATCGATTGAGAAAGATATGGGGGATTCTTTTTCTTTGCTTAACGTTCATGTTAGTTGGATGTGGTAAAGAAGAAAAACCACAAGAAGCGTTTGATACATATACAAAAGCATGGAATAAACAAAAATTTGCAGAAATGTATGATCAATTATCCGAAAAGGCAAAAAAAGATATTTCAAAGAAAGAGTTCACTGAGAAATATGAAAAAATTTATTCTGGCATTGAAGTGAAAAACTTAAAAGTAGAAGTAGGAGAACTAAAAGAAGATAAAAAAGATGAAGGTCCTGTTCCTTTTAAAGTAAGTATGGATACAGTTGGTGGTAAAATCACTTTTGGTCATGAATCAAAAATGGTGAAAGAAAAAGATGGAGATAAAGAATCTTGGAAAATAGATTGGACTCCTGATTTTATATTCCCAGGTATGACAAAAGATAGTAAAGTGCGTATGCAAACAACACAACCAAAACGTGGTGAAATATACGATCGTAATGGAAAAGGTCTTGCGACGAATGGGAAAGCTTCTGAGATTGGAATTGTTCCAGAAAAATTAGATGAAACTGCTCCGCAAACGAAAGAAGCAGTAGCGAAGTTGTTAAATATGTCTGTAGAAGAGATTGATCAAAAACTAGCTGCGAAATGGGTAAAACCAGGGTATCTCGTACCAATTGGAATTTTGCCTGAGGGAGCAACGCAAAATACGTACATCAATTTACCAGGTGTTGCAGCAAAACCTGTAAATGTTCGTACATATCCGTTAGGGGAAGCAGCAGCGCATCTTACTGGTTATATCGGAAAAGTAAATGCTGAAGATTTAAAAACGCTTCAAAAGAAAGGCTATCAAGCCGATGAGCCAGTTGGTAAGGCTGGATTAGAGCAAGTATTGGAAGAACAGCTACGCGGGAAAAAAGGTGGCCGTGTCTTCATGGAAGATGCACAGGGAAAAGAAATTAAAAATTTAGCGAAGACAGATGCTGTTGATGGAGAAAATGTAACTTTAACTATCGATAGTGTTGTTCAAGAAAAAACGTATAATGAAATGAAGGGAGAAGCTGGTTCAAGTGCGGCAATTAATCCGAAAAGTGGAGAAACTATTGCTCTTGTAAGTAGTCCAGCTTATAATCCTAATTTAATTGCACGAGGAACATCAAAAGCACAACGCGAGGCTTGGAATAATGATCCGAAAAAACCGATGACGAATCGATTTACACAATTATCGGTACCAGGTTCTGTATTTAAGCCGATTACAGGTGCAATTGGTCTTGAAACGAAAACAATCGATCCAAAAGAAGAATTGAAAATTGAAGGACTGAAATGGACGAAAGATTCTTCTTGGGGCAATTATTACGTAACACGTGTAAAAGATGCGAATCCGATTGATTTTGATAAGGCAATGAAATACTCGGATAATATTTATTTCGCACAAGAAGCTTTGAAAATTGGAAAAGATAAATTTATGGCTGAGGCGAAAAAATTCGGATTTGATGAGAAATTACCAATTGAATACGGATTCCCAGCTTCTAAAATCGCAAATGATGGAATTAAAAATGATATTCAAATGGCAGACACAGGTTATGGACAAGGGCAAGTATTAATGACGCCACTCCATCTAGCATTAACGTACGCACCAATTGTTAATGATGGAAACATACCTTCTCCATATATTATTAAAACAGATAAGCAACCAAAAGTTTGGAAAGAGAATGTAATTTCAAAAGGCAATCAGGATATATTAAAGACTGCTATGACGAAAGTAATTAATGATCCAGATGGTACTGGAAAAATTGCTAAAATTGATGGTAAGACGCTTGCTGGAAAAACAGGTACAGCGGAATTGAAAGTATCAAAAGAGGCCGAAGGAAAAGAACTAGGCTGGTTCGCTGCATTTGATTTAAATTCACCAGATATGGTCATTACAATGATGATTGAAGATGTAAAAGGTAGAGGCGGAAGTAATATTCCGGCTGAAAAAGTGAAACATGTGTTTCAAAAATAACATGTAATAAAAGGCTATCTCTATAATTTGTAGAGATAGCCTTTTTGTATGAAAAAATTCTTAATATCTATATACTGAATTTTAAAGAAACAAAATAAATCATTAACTTACGAAAAAAAAGTAGCTATTTTTTATTGACATCACACACGACTTTTTGTATTATACTTACATAAGGTAAGTTATTTACTTTCGAATTATAAATCTCAAATTAAAGATAAAGTGTGTAAAAGGGAGAGAATACAATGACAAAAGTACTATTTATTACAGCAAATCCAAATTCAGCAGAAGGTTCTTTCGGAGTGGCAGTAGGGGAAGCTTTCATCGAAGCTTATAAAAACGAACATCCACAAGACGAAGTTGTAACAATTGATTTATTCAACACTACAGTACCAGCAATCGATGCAGATGTATTCGCTGCTTGGGGTAAATTTGCAGCAGGTGAAGGCTTTGAAACTTTAACTGAAGTTCAACAACAAAAAGTTGCAGCAATGAACACAAACTTAGAAACATTTATGCATGCGGATCGTTATGTATTCGTAACTCCAATGTGGAACTTTAGCTATCCACCAGTAGTAAAAGCATACTTAGATAACTTAGCAATCGCAGGTAAAACATTCAAATATACTGAAAATGGACCAGTTGGCTTATTAGAAGGCAAAAAAGCACTTCACATTCAAGCAACAGGTGGCATTTATTCTGAAGGAGCGTACGCAGCTGTAGACTTCGGCCGCAATCACTTAAAAACAGTATTAGGATTTATCGGTGTAAATGAAACTGAATATATTGCAGTTGAAGGTATGAATGCAAACCCTGAAAAAGCACCAGAAATTAAAGAAGCAGCAATTGCTAATGCTCGTGAATTAGCAAAACGTTTCTAATATAGAATACTTAAAAATGTCCAAGCACTTGTTGTTTGGACATTTTTTCTTCTTTTTCCTTCGTTTGTCTAGTATAATGAAGGTCGGAATGATAATAGGTGGGGGTTCTGTATGATTCAAACGTTTTTTAAAATCTTTTATTTAATTTTAATCGTAATTGCGATTACACCGAGAATGTGGCGTCTGAAAAAACAAGTAAATACGATGTCGCCACAAGAAAAAGATAATGTTGTGTATAAAACGACAAATTGGTTTGGTAAGAAAATGGTACGTGTAGCTGGTGGGGCAGTTGAAGTAAAGGGACTTGAAAATGTTCCTAAAGATAAGCCGGTACTAGTTGTAAGTAATCATCAAAGTAATATGGATATTCCCGTATTATTAGGTTACTTAAATAAGCCAATTGGATTCGTTTCAAAAGCAGAGATTAAGAAGTTTCCAGTTGTACCAACTTGGATGGAACTTATGAATTGTGTATTTATGGTTCGTAATGATCGTCGTCAATCTCTTCAAGCGATTAAAGATGGAATTGAACTATTAAAGAATGGACATTCTATCGTAATTTTCCCAGAAGGGACGAGAAGTAAGGGTGGCGAAATCGGAGAGTTTAAGGCTGGGAGTTTTCACCTTGCAGTAAAATCTGGTGTAGCAATCTTACCTGTAACATTAGATGGGACATATAAAATGTTTGAAGCGAATGGCAACCGTATGAAACCAGCTCATGCAACAGTAACAATTTCTAAGCCGATTACACCTGAAGAGTATGCGAATATGGATATTAAAGAGTTAACGAAACATACACAGGACGTTATCGCATCACAATTACATAAGTAATAAAAAAGGTTTCAGCTTACATTAAGCTGAAACCTTTTTATTACGCTGTAGGTAAGACATAAAAGAGTACGCAGAAGAACATCATCGCACTACCACCTAAAACGAAAAGATGCCAAATGGCATGATTGAAAGGTAATTTTTCCCAAAGGAAGAATATAGCCCCTACAGAATATAAAATTCCGCCTGCTAAAAGTAGTGAAAAACCATGTCCAGTTAGATTTTCATAAAGTGGTTTAATAGCAACGATTATGAGCCATCCCATTATGATATAACATAATGTTGATGCTTTAATAAAGCGACGTACAAAGAAAATTTTGAAGATGATACCCCCGATTGCTAGTGTCCATATAATAGCGAGTAACGTCCAGCCTAATGGTCCACGAAGTGTAATCAGTAAAAAAGGAGTATATGTGCCAGCGATTAATAAATAAATGGCTGAGTGATCTAGTATAGTAAATAATTTTTCTACTTTTGGATGGTGAATGCTATGTAACAATGTAGAAAACAAGTACAGTAAGAACATGCTTACACCATAAACCGTAAATGCAAATACAGCAGATGCGGTACCATGCTTAGAGGCATGAATAATTAATATAATTAAGGCAGGGATGCTTAAAATGGCACCGATACCATGTGTAATTGCATTTGCAATTTCTTCTTTCACAAATTGCGTCATTCGTGTCATTTTTTCAGTCATAATGCAAATCCTTTCTACTATCATAAAATAATATGTCGTTTCCCTTACCATATCATACACAAGGGCAATAGAAAATGAAATTTGTATAATTGATTATATTTTTGAATTTTTTTGACAAAAGGCAATGGATTTGTTGACGTTTTCAAACTTTTTTGACAAAATAAAATTATGCAATAGTAGGACAAGGAATCTACTAATAAAGGGGATGGAGAAATGTTTTCAAATATTGGCTTTCCAGGATTAATTTTAATTTTAGTAGCTGTACTTATTTTGTTTGGGCCGAAAAAATTGCCGGAAATCGGAAAGGCTTTAGGGGAAACGTTAAAAGAATTCAAGAAATCAACGAAAGAATTGACTGATGATGCATTTCAAGACAAGGAAAAGAAAGAAAAAATGTAATGGATTTTCCTCGAAATGGATAAATAAAGTGTGGTGAACGAGATGGAAGATCGGGAAATGAGCGTAGTAGAACATATTGTTGAGCTTCGCAAACGAGTAATATATACAGTGCTATCCTTTGTCCTATTTTTAATTATCGGATTTACTTTTACGAAGGATATTTATTTTTGGCTAGTAAAAGATTTACCAATGAAATTAACAGTTCTCGGTCCAAGTGATGTATTATGGATTTTTTTCTCGATTGCTACAGTATTTGCTATCGTTTGTACAATTCCTTTTGCTGCTATACAAATTTGGTTATTTGTAAAACCGGGTTTACATCCAAATGAACAAAAAATGACAGTAATGTATATACCGGTATTGTCTATATTATTTATTGCAGGTTTATGTTTTGGATATTTCGTTGTAATGCCGTTTTTATTTCATTTTTTAACTACGATAGGTAATGAAATGTTTAATACGATGTTTACGACAGAAAAGTATTTTCATTTTGTACTTAATTTAACAGTTCCATTTGCTGTGATTTTTGAATTACCTGTAGTTGTCATGTTTTTAACGAGTATTGGACTGTTAACGGCGGAATTTCTAATAAAAATAAGAAGGTATGCTTACGTAGCATTGATTATCATTGCATCGTGTATATCACCGCCTGATTTTTTATCTCATGGTTTAGTAGCGGTACCGCTTATTTGTATTTATGAAATTAGTATCGCTTTATCAAAGATTGTTAATAAGCGAAAAAAGAAAAGAGAAGAAGAAATACAGTCGAAAAGTGCCTCGTTATAAAGGCACTTTTTTTATTTATTTGTTATACTTTAGATATAAACGTATACAATATATAGAAGAAAAAAATTATAGAATCTCCAAAATTTAGACAAACTTTGCGCTTTGCTAAGTTTATACTAAAATTATTAAGCAATATACGGATAACGGGATTCCTGTCTTATCGGATATTTAGGACGGAGGATGAATAGAGTATAAATCTTCTAACCAAAAGGACTACAGGGATTGACTAAGGATACTTTTGTATTCATAGAAGTCTCCACTTTAAACAACGTGTTACAGCGTAAAGTAGAGGAAGTTCAAAAATCCAATGAAAAAGAGGATTGATATTGTGATTACGAAAAGTTTTTATTTCACTCATTCAACAGGGGATTGTATTAAAATATTCGAAATCCCTGTCCTACAGGCACAGCATCCATTATCGTTTCTAATTCAGTCTCGTCTTCAATTATTTATTGCAAAAATTCAAAAACAAAAGCACCCAAGATTTTCGTATTCTTTCCGTGAATATTTGCAAAATTGTTTGAAGTGGAATGATTATTTAAATGTATATAAAACAAATACCCTTGAAAAAAATGCATGATACAGAGTATGGACAGGGTTAGTAAACTCTGTCTTTTTCATTTTAGGTATAAAAATATAATTAATTTGGTGAAATTTGTTCGAAATTGTTGAAAGCACAGGGAATGCTAGTATAATAACAAGGAGAGCGTATTGGAAAGGGAAGAATATAATATGCAAAAAATTAAAATTGTAACAGATTCAACTGCGGATTTAACGCAGGATGTAATCGAAAAGTATGGCATTCATGTGCTACCATTATCAATCTCTGTAAATGGACAAACATATTTAGATCGCGTTGATTTACAACCTGATGAATTTATTGAAGAAATGATCAAATCAGAGGAATTACCAAAAACATCACAACCGGCAATGGGTACATTTGTAGAAATGTATGACAAGTTAGGTGAAGATGGAAGTGAAGTACTTTCCATTCATATGACAAGTGGAATGAGTGGTACTGTGGCAACTGCCAATAGTGCTGCATCAATGACCGACACAAAAGTAACAGTTGTTGATTCTCAATTTATTACACATGCTTTAGCATATCAAGTAATAGAAGCTGCGAAAATGGCAAATGAAGGACGCTCACTAGAAGAAATTTTAAAACGTGTAGATGAAGTGAGAAAGAATACTCGTTTATATGTAGTAGTAGATACATTAGAAAATTTAGTGAAGGGTGGGCGTATCGGTAAAGGAAAAGCGTTTATCGGTTCGCTACTTAATATAAAGCCAATTGCTAGCCTTGAAGATGGTGTTTATAACCCTGTTACGAAAGTGCGTAGCCAAGGTCAAATTGTAAAAACGTTAGCTAAGTTATTTGAGGAAGATACAGCTGGAAAAGTTGTAAAAGCTGTTGCAATTCCACACGCGAAAGCAATTCCTTTAGCTGAAAATGTAAAAGCGGCTGTTGAAAAAGTGAGTGGATTTGCTCAATCAGAAATTTTCTTTACAACGCCTATTATTAGTACTCATACAGGTCCGGGTGCGATCGGATTTATGTATTTAGCAGAGTAATAAAAAAGCTACTTGAAATGAATTTTCAAGTAGCTTTTTTATGTGAATAGAAAGTAAGAAATAAGAAGGGTTATACAGGCACTCCCGCTAATGATATAGCGAGTCTGTAAATATTCATTCATAGAAAACACCCACTGATTAAAGTTTTACTTTATGATTTTCTATAGTATATGTTGGATATAGAAAATAAGTAGTTACGTTATACGTGTAATGTTTCAATTTTTTCATTTACTTGCTTATCGTTTGTTGCGCTATTATAAGTAAAAGTTTGGCCTAAAAAGAGTACATGCAGTTGTTCCCACGGTAACATACGTAAATTCCAATTATTTCGGAGCTTTGTTACTGCCTCGCGGGGTGTTTCATCGGCGAGGGCAAAGGCTCCGTAATGCATCGGTATAAAGTGTGTAGCGTTTAAATCTAAATAAGCTTGCACTGCCTCTTCAGGTGAAACATGAGATACTTTCATAAACCATTCTGGTTCATAAGCGCCAATTGGCATAAGGGAAATATCAATTGAAAAGCGTTTGCCAATTTCTTTGAAACCTTGGAAATATCCACTGTCACCACAAAAATAAATGGTTTCTTTCGTTGTTTCATTGCTAATAATCCATCCACCCCAGTGAGATGTATTCATATCAAATAAGGATCTTCTCGTCCAGTGTTGGGCCGGTACGAAGTGAAAGGAAACATCATTAATGATTGTATTTTCCCACCAATTATGCTCTTCCACACGAGTAAATTTTTTGCGAGTAAATAGTTTTTTCAGTCCAATAGGTACAAGGTATAAAACATCATCATTTAGCTGGCGAAGCGTTGAAAAATCTAAATGATCATAATGACCGTGTGAAATGAGGACAATATCAATTTTAGGTAGTTCTTGTATAGAAAGACCAGGTTCAGTAAGTCTTGGAACTAATTTTAATTTAGTAGCCCATACTGGATCTGTTAATATATTTAGCCCATTCGTTTGGATAAGGAATGTGGAATGACCAATCCAAGTTACAGTCGTCTTTTCAAAGTTGTTTTGTAGGAATTTACTTTGTTTAACAGGTGATTGTTCTACTAAAAAAGAAAAATCCTTTTTATTTTGTTTTCGTTCTTTTCGCCAACGTATAAAGGAACGAATTGATTTTTTTGTACTCACATTATCCATGTTTTCATAACGTTTTGTCATGAACATCACCTCATTTAAAATCGTTGTAATTGTATTGTACCGAAATGTTGTTAAGGAATACAGTGTATAACATGGATGAATGTTTAAGGAATTGTTAAAAAATAGGGGGATGCGTTTACAAAAGTAACAATAAAATTAGTTTTGCAACTTCTATTTAGAGAAATAATAGTAAAAAAATAAATTTTGTCTAGTAATTAGCTTGAAATAAAGAAGTAACATACGTAAATTCGTACGATTTCGTGAACAAATGTAGTAAACAATTTTCTCGTAGTGTTAACTTTTGTTATGATAAACATAACCTATTTAAATTTAGGATAGAGAAAAGAGGTTTATAAATGAAGCGTTATCAAAAAATAATTGGTCTTATGGTTGTATTTTGTCTCTTTGTACTTGCTGGATGTAGTGGATCGGGTTCAAAGCTTCGTAAACCATTGAATTGGGATTTAGAAACTTTCCAATTTACAAATCAAGATGGAAAGTCATTTGGTACAAAAGATTTAAAAGGGAAAGTTTGGGTTGCTGATTTTATGTTCACAAATTGCCAAACAGTTTGTCCGCCAATGACTGCTAATATGGCAAAACTGCAAAAAATGGCAAAAGAAGAGAAATTAGACGTTCAGTTTGTTTCGTTTAGTGTAGATCCAGACCTTGATAAGCCGGAGAATTTGAAGGCTTTCATTCAAAAGTTTACAGAGGATACTAGTAACTGGAATTTATTAACGGGTTATTCATTAGAAGATATTACAAAGTTTTCAAAAGATAATTTCCAATCACTTGTAGATAAACCTGAGGATGGTCAAGTTATACATGGTACATCATTTTATTTAATTGATCAAAACGGAAAAGTAATGAAAAAGTATAGTGGTATTAGTAATACGCCGTACGAAGACATTATACGTGATATGAAGAGATTAGTGGATTAAAAAGAAGGGTGCACAGCACCCTTCTTTTTTTACATTAGTCTATGGATAAAATGTCATGTTGTTGTGGAAGTTTTGGTGCCCGAATTTCTAACACGCCGTTTTGATACGAAGCTTTCGCTGCTTTTTTATTAATTGAGTACGGTAATTTAATCAATCTTGATGCTTCTGAAATGGAACGTTCTCGGCGATAATAGTTATGAGATGTTTCTTCCTCGACCTCTTCAAGTATCTCTTCTTTTACAGAGACTTTTAAGTATTCACTTTGTATTTCAATTTGAATTTGTTCTTTTTGTATACCTGGTAGCTCAGCTGTAACAACGAGTTCTTCACCAACTTCATATAAATCTACGGGGAATGTTAATAAACGATTTCCTTTTTGGAAAAAATGATTTAAATCAGCGATTACATTGCGAAGTGGTGTTTGCTCGAAGAAATCATCAATTTGCTTTAAATAATTGCGAACCGGTGGGCGAGAAGAGTCTTTTTTTTCTTCACTCATGGTATTCCCTCCTAGAAATCAATTTGCAATATCATATGACAAAAGCGGAGAAAGGTGATTGCCTAGTTTTCATGTTTTCATAAAAAATTGTTAAAAATGTGAAATGGAGTGATTTTTTTATAGTTTTTGGTCGCCATATTCAATTGATTATGCTAGTATAAATAGGGTTGATATAGTAGTATATAGACAGAATGAAAACTGAAAGAGGGTAAGAAGTATGTGTGGTTTTGTAGGATGTTTATGTGAAAACCCTAGAGAGTTTTCAGAAACAGAAAAACATCAATTTGAAAATATGAACACGATGATTTTCCACCGCGGTCCAGATGACGAAGGATATTTTCGTGATGAACATGTACAATTTGGCTTCCGCCGTTTAAGCATCATTGACTTAGAGGCAGGACATCAGCCGCTAACTTATGAAAATGATCGATATGTAATTATTTTTAATGGTGAAATTTACAATTATGTAGAATTACGTGAAATGTTACTTGAAAAAGGTGCAACGTTTGCAACACAATCAGATACAGAAGTTATCATTGCATTGTATGCACATATGAAAGAAAAATGTGTAGACTATCTTCGTGGTATGTTTGCATTTATGATTTGGGATCGTGAAGAGAAGAAACTTTTCGGTGCACGTGACCACTTCGGTATTAAACCTTTATACGTCGCACAACAAGGTGATACTACATTCTTCGCATCTGAGAAGAAAAGTATTATGCATGTGATGGAAGATAAAGGCGTTAATCCAACGTCACTACAACATTACTTTACGTACCAATATGGTCCAGAGCCAGAAACATTAACAATTGATGTTAATAAAATCGAGCCTGGTCATTATTTCGTAAAAGAAATCGGTAAAGAGATGAAAATCCATCGCTACTGGAAACCTTATTTCAATGCTTCAAGCGCAACGAAAGAGGAGCATATCCAAGCAATTCGTGATGTGTTATATGATTCAGTAAAAGTGCATATGCGCAGTGATGTACCAGTAGGTTCATTCTTATCTGGTGGTATCGATTCATCTATTATCGCTTCTATCGCAAGAGAAATGAATCCAAATCTTTTAACATTCTCTATTGGTTTTGAACAACGTGGTTTCAGTGAAGTTGATGTTGCCAAAGAAACTGCTGAGAAATTAGGCGTTAAAAACCATAACGTATTCATTTCAGCGAAAGAGTTTATGGATGAGTTCCCAAAAATCATTTGGCATATGGATGATCCTTTAGCAGATCCAGCAGCTGTACCATTGTACTTCGTTGCAAAAGAAGCACGTAAGCATGTAACAGTTGTTCTTTCAGGTGAAGGTGCAGACGAGCTATTTGGCGGTTATAACATTTATCGTGAGCCAAACTCACTAAAAATGTTCTCTTACATTCCTAGCCCAGGTAAGAGCGTTCTAAAAGCATTAAGTGGTGCTCTTAAAGAAGGCTTTAAAGGAAAGAGCTTCCTAGAGCGTGGATGTACGCCGATTGAAGAGCGTTACTATGGAAACGCGAAAATCTTCCGTGAAGAAGAGAAAGTTGAATTAATGAAGTATTACAATGAAAGTGTTAACTATATGGATATCACGAAACCATTGTATAACGAAATTAAAGATTATGATGATGTAAGCAAAATGCAGTACATTGACATGTTCACATGGTTACGCGGTGACATTTTATTAAAAGCTGATAAAATGACAATGGCAAACTCATTAGAACTTCGTGTACCGTTCTTAGATAAAGAAGTATTCGATGTTGCATCTAAAATTCCAACTGAATTTAAGATTGCTAACGGAACTACGAAAGCTATTTTACGTGAAGCAGCACGCGGAATCGTTCCAGATCACGTATTAGATCGTAAAAAACTTGGATTCCCAGTACCAATTCGTCACTGGTTAAAAGACGAAATGCATGATTGGGCTATCAATATTATAAACGAGAGTAAAACAGAGCATTTAATCGACAAACAGTATGTATTAAACTTACTGGAAGCACATTGTGCAGATAAAGGCGATTATAGCCGTAAAATTTGGACTGTACTTGCGTTTATGGTATGGCATCAAATTTATGTTGAGCATAAATACGATACGAATAAGTTCCACGAAGAAACGAAACGTGCGTATAGCTTAGTTTAATTAGAAAAACCTTAAGATCGCATATGATCTTAAGGTTTTTTTCATAAATGGAACGAATTATTGATACAATAATAGTAAAAGGATGGACAACATATGATTACGTTTGAAAAAGTAAATGTAGAAAATGAAAACGTTGTTAAAGAAATGTTTCGCTCACATAGTTTAAGTGAGAATCAGGTACAGTATTGTGTGAAAGTTGATGATACATATATTGGTGTAATAGATTATCTTGTTCAAGAGGAGAGTGCGGTTTTATCTCAGTTAATTATTCACTTTGATTATCAAAGTTACGGTTATGGGACAAATACGTATTTTACATTTGAAGCAATGATGAAAGAAAGAAATGTGAAAGAGATAAAGGTACTGCAAACGGAATTAACAGAACAAGCAAAATCTTTCATAGAGGGCTTTGGTTTTAATGAAGAAGATGGAATATATGTGAAGAAAATATAACGATGAGTAGTTATGCAGGATAAATATAAGGCAGGTGGATGTATGACGATGACTTCTGGTCTTTTATTAATTGGAGGGTGTTTTCTAGTAGCAGAGCTAATCCATATGTTCATTCGAAAAAGAATGAATAAGAAGAGAAAGCCGTATGAATTACAATATGCCCCTGTGTTTTTCCTTTTATTTTGTATGCTTATTACATTACAAAACATAACGAACTTTCCGCCACTTTTAAATGTTTTTTTAAAGTTCGGTTTGCTGTATAGTAGCACTGGAATAGCCCTTTTATTTCTTTTATTTTGCATACGTTATATTCACTATCAATCGTATATATTTATTTTAAATTGGTTAAAGCACAATGATAGAAACCGCCTTACATAAGGCGGTTTTTTTATTTGTAATTGTAATGGCCTTATGTGTTACTTATACATAATGATGGGCACGGGCTTTGAAAGTTATATTTTTCTAATTGTAGTTCCATATATCAATAACACACACAAATACGAAGTGCGATGGATGCAATCTGAAATGAAATATAAGTAATGGGATAACAAGATGTATATGTTTTTGTATATAAAGCTCAAAATCCCACTAGAATTTATAAAAATGATTAGATGATTTAACATATTATCTATTATTAGTATGTGATACTATATATTCTTGATCTATAACGTAAGTAGGTGAATAAATTTGAAATGTGAATCAACTAGTTTATCTTAAGTGCTAACAAATAGTAGAAGGTGTTTTTTAGGAGGTATCGTTTTTGTATGTTTAATATTGATATGTTATTTCTTGAGTGGATGACCAGTCTGGAGGGAAGTGTGCCTACAACATTTTTTAAACTTGTATCTAGTATTGCAAATGAGACGTTGTATTTAGTTATTATTTCGATTTTATATTGGTGCGTTTCTAAAAGAAAAGCGTTTCATATGATTGTTATGCTTTGCTTCTCTGGTTATATGGGGATAGTGGTAAAGGAGTTCATGAAAATCCCACGACCGTATACATACGAGGGAATTCAAGCTTTATATGAAAAATCAGCAGCAGGTTATTCTTTTCCAAGTACACACGTCCACTTAGCTGCAACATTTTGGAGCTCACTCATGATTTTATGTAAAAAGAAAATCATTTGGATCATTGGAATTATTTTTATAATATTGGTTGCTACTTCTCGTCTATATTTACGTGTACATTGGCTCAGTGATATAATAAGTGCCGTTTTAATTAGTGTCATAGTTGTTTATTTATATACGAAAGTAACAGGGGAATTAAGTGATAGGAAATTTATATTGTTACAACGAATTGTATTGGCAGTTTCACTCATTATGTATTTTATAACAGACCAAATAGATAATTTAAAGTTACTTGGAGTTGTGACAGGTTCTACGATTGGTATAATATTAGAAAATCATTTTATTAAAATAAATGAAAATAATAATTTAAAAATGCAAGTGATAAAAACAGTATTAGGCCTTAGTGTCATGCTAATAATGCAGTTTATACTAAAAAAAGTAATACCTGATATGTATTATGTACGTTATGTATTGACTGGAATTACAATTACTTTCTTATGTCCATTTATTTTTTATATGCTACGGTTAAAAAATGTGAGTAGCAAATAAGTAAAGAAGTATTTTGAATAAAGATGAGGTCTGAATTATATATATTAAAAAAGTTTTCTGATATATCTATTGACAATGTATGAGATATACATTACTCTTTAAAATGTAAATGATAATCAATTTCAACTAGGAGGACTTATGACACGCACTAAAAATATGTTTATATTTTGCATTATGTTACTAACGATCATAATTGCAGGATGTAGTAAAGAAGAGAAGAAAGAAAATGATACATCAGCTAAAGCAAAAGATTCATATACGATAAAACATGCAATGGGCGAAACGACAGTAAATGGTACGCCAAAAAGAGTTGTTGTTTTAACAAATGAGGGTGCTGAGGCACTTTTAAGTGTTGGAGTAACGCCAGTTGGAACTACAAAACCACGAGCTGGTGATGAATGGTATTCTCATTTAGCGAAAGAGTTAAAAAATACGAAAGTAGTAGGAACAGAGCGTGACATTAATTTAGAGGCAGTAATGAAGCTTAAGCCGGATTTAATTATCGGAAATAAAATGCGTCACGAAAAAATATACGAGCAGTTAAAAGAAATCGCGCCAACAGTATATGCTGAAACATTGCGCGGTGATTGGAAAGAAAACTTTACGCTTTATACAAAAGCTGTAAATAAAGAAAAAGAAGGACAAAATGCTCTTAATGATTATAAAAAGCGTATTGCAGGAATAAAAGAACAATTAGGTGATAAAATTAACTCTAAAGTTTCAATTATTCGCTTCGTCCCAGGTGATGTTCGTATTTATCAAAAAAATTCATTCTCAGGCGTTGTATTAAATGATATTGGATTTAAACGACCACCACTACAAGATAAAGATGAATTTGCGATAAAAGGAATTACAAAAGAACAAATTCCAAATATGGACGGGGACTATTTATTCTATTTCACATCTGATAAAGATGCGGATAAGAATAATGAAGGAAACACGTTAGCGAAAGAATGGATAGAAGATCCGCTCTTTAAGCAGTTACAGGCTTCTAAAGATAATAAAGTATTCCAAGTAGATGAAGTGATTTGGAATACAGCAGGTGGTATTGTAGCTGCAAACCTTATGTTAGATGATATTGAAAAATATTTTCTAAAGTAAATAAATGGTCAAGTACATCACTGTAAATGAGTGATGTACTTTTTTAATTATAAAATACAGAAAATTCCTTCTTTTGAGCGTGGATAAGTTGTACAATTAAAACAATTCTGGAATAAAGGAGTGGGAATGAATGAAAGCTACTCATAAAGATTGGATTTTGTTTAATGGAAGAATTGTAAATACGAAGGAAGAACAGCCGATGATTCCATTGGAGGAGAGAGGCTTTCAATTTGGTGATGGTATATACGAGGTATTCAGACTATATGATGGGAAGCCGCATTTATTAGATCTACATTTGGAACGATTCTTTAATTCTATGGAAGAAATAAAACTAATTCCACCTTTTACTAAGAAGGAGTTAGTGGAAGAGTTGCATCAAATGATTGAAAAAAATCAATTTCAAGAAGATGGGAATGTATATTTGCAAATATCAAGAGGTGCTCAAGCACGTAATCATGTATATGAGTCAAATATGCAACCAACATATTTTGCAAATATTGTTTCGTTTCCAAGACCAATTGCTGCTATGGAACGAGGAATAAAAGTTACTGTAGAAGAGGATATAAGATGGAAGTTCTGTCATATAAAATCTTTAAATCTGCTACCTAATATTATGATTAAAAATAAAATAAACGAACAAGGCTATCAAGAAGCGATATTAGTACGAGATGGAATTGTAACTGAAGGGTGTCATTCAAATTTCTTTATGGTGAAGAATAATAAATTGATTACACATCCGGCTGACAATTTCATTCTACACGGCATTACACGTCACTTCGTTATTACATTAGCGAAAGAGTTACATATTGAAGTAGAAGAACGAGAATTTTCACTACAAGAAGTATATGAGGCTGATGAGTGCTTCTTTACAGCGACACCACTTGAAATATTCCCAGTCGTTCAAATAGGTGATGAACAGTTTAGAACCGGCGAAAGAGGATCGATTACAAAGAAACTCCAAGTTGCATATGAAGAAAGTATTCGTTTGTTTAAAGTTACGAACTAATATTGAAGAAAAAAGCTGGTATTCCTCCAGCTTTTTTTCATGATATAATTCAAGCATAGGACCAGATTTGAAAACGCTGTAAAAAGGGGATTTAATGTATGAATTATGAAGATTTTAAAGAAGTAATTCACGGTAGACGAAGTGTTAGGAAGTTCACAGAACAAGAAGTATCCACTAGTGATATAAAAGAAATTATTGATTGTGCTCGTTATGCACCGAGTGATACAAACTCACAAACTTGGGAATTCTTGGTCATTATGAACCGAGAGAAAATTAAAGAAATTGAACAAATGACATGGGATGCATTACATAAACTTGCGGCAAAAGCGGCAGAAAACGGAGAAGAGAAAGCAGGGAAATTACTTACACGTTCTTTCGGACCATATGCAACAGCTTTCTCGGAGGCGCCAGTATTAATCGTATGTTTGGCAACACCATATGAATCAAAGTTTCGTGAAAAGATTTTTGATCCAATTGCTTTTGTTCCAGATTCAGTTTGGGAAGAAGAAGGAATTAAGAGTAGCTGTTTAGCGGCACAAAACTTAATGTTGGCTGCATATGCGAAGGGGCTTGGTACTTGCCCGATGACAGGACCGGTATTGTTAGCTCAAGATGAACTACGACAATATTTACAAATTGAGCCTGAAAAACAAATAAATATGGTTATTTCACTCGGTTTTCCAAAAGATAAGCCGAAGAAACTTCCAAGGAAAGAAGTAGATGAGATTACAACATTTGTTTTTTAAAGCCCAAAATAAAAAGACATTGAATGAACAATGTCTTTTTATTTTGGACAGGTATGTAATTCATCTGTTGGGCTAAAATGATAGATAAGAGGGAATTACTATTTATTTCATAAAAAAAATTAATGTTCTATTAAGGAAAGTATGATACATTAATCGTGAGCAATATTCTATTTGTTCATGAAAGTGTAAAAAGTAGTCTTAAAATTTAAAAGTTATTTTTGTATAATAAATTATAATGAAATGACAGGGGGGATGAATTTTGAAAAAATTCATAATCACTGGATTGTCTGTATTGTTATTAGTTGGTTGCGGTGCTCCGCAGGAAAAAGAGGGTACACAACCAAAGCAGGAAGAAAAAGTTGTAAACGCAAGTAATGAGAATATAGTTGTATTTCCTGAAGGAGCAGTGCCAGTCGGAGAAGGAAAAGTAAAAGTCATTACACCAGATGGCACTTCTGAGAATGGTAATATACCGGCTGTATTCATCAAAAAGGATACTTTAATTCAGCAAGTTGAATTAGAGCTTTCTAATTTTCAAAACGATAAAGAAACATTTATATTTGTAGACCAAGTGTATGCAGATAAACATCAAGTCACTAGTACAACACAGACAACAGTACAATTAAAAGAAAAGACGCTTGAGACAGGTAGTCATACGATTACTGCAGTTCAGTATGAAAACAATGACCCAAAAGGAAAGGTTATCAGTTTAAATCAAGCAACATTTGAAACAAAACCAGCGTCATAAGAAGAATAAAAAGTACATTACTCAAAAAGTAGTGTACTTTTTTGTTTATACTAGAGGATGTCATAGTAAATCACTTGTTTCTACTATGACAGAGAAAGAGGCTGAAGATGTGAATCGGTGTATTTGTATCGTCTTTATTCGTATAACGATGTCATTAATTTGGTTTACGATACAAGAAGTAATTCAAATTACGCTCAATTAACAAATTCATGATTTGTTAAAAGGAGCTATTTGTTTTACCATTGTTTATCTATCATATGATAAACTCAGATTAAAGTAAGTTTTACATGAAAAATGTAGGTATTTCATTTGAAATGTCGAATAGTACATACGATGTCGTAATAACAAATTTTCTATTGTTTACTGTGAAACAGAAGAAGGGGAGATAGTAGTTATGAAACGAGCGCTTATTAATATTGATTATACATATGATTTTGTAGCTGAAAAAGGTGCTTTAACATGCGGGAAACCAGGACAAGAAATTGAGAAGGAAATTGTCCATATAACGAAGCAATATATTGAAAATGGAGATTATGTTGTCTTTGCGATTGATAAACACGAAGAAAACGATGTATACCATCCAGAATCAAAGTTATTCCCGCATCATAACATAGCTGGTACAAATGGGAGAGATTTGTTTGGTGAATTACAAAAAGTGTACGAAACATATAAAAATGCAGAGAATGTATATTATATGGATAAAACACGATATAGTGCATTTGCAGGAACAGACTTAGAAATGAAGTTACGAGAAAGAGGAATAGAAGAAGTTTATCTTGTAGGTGTTTGTACTGATATTTGTGTTCTTCACACAGCAGTAGACGCTTATAATAAAGGATTTAAAATCGTAGTTTATAAAAAGGCAGTTGCATCTTTTAATGCGCAAGGACATGAATTTGCACTTGGACATTTTAAGTCATGCTTACATGCAGAAGTGAAGTGAAAAAAAGAGGCCTTTAAAAAGGTCTCTTTTTTCGTTTAAATTGTGACGACGTTTTGCTCGATTAGTTTTTTTATGAATGGACTAATTTTTTCTGGTAATCCATTTAAATTAAAAAATTGTACATGCAATGATTCAAACCCATCAGCTTTTAACGTACCACCTGTAATATTTTTGCAAAGGTATGCGATTGTTATAGGGTAAAATTCATCTCCGTTCGGTAATTTTACAAAAAATTCTTTTCCGGAAAATACATGTATTAACTGTAAAGTTCCTATTTCAATCCCTGTTTCTTCAAGAACTTCACGTCTTCCGGCTTCTTCTGTTGATTCACCAAGTTCAACAAATCCACCGGGAACACCCCAAACACCATTTCGCCTTTGTTGTAGTAATATTTGTCCTTGTTCATTGAAAACAGCTACAGCAACGCCAGCTAGATTGAGTGGTCTTGATCCAATAATTTCTCTTAGTTCTTCGATATAGCCCATTGTTAGTTAACCTCCGCGAGTCAAAATATTTTCAAATGAACAATTCGGCGTTGTGTTAATATTCCCCTTTTTGTTTAGGTAAGTATTGAGGTCTTAACATAAAGGCATTTATAAAAAATTCTATTGTTATCTCCCTTTAGATAATAAAAAAGGGTATATTTATAGAAGAAAGTGTAACAAGTTTTAAGGAAATCAAAAGGTATGACAATAAATTAGTTTTTCATGAAATTTTCATTAGTTAAGGGTGTGGATGGATGAGTGTATTAACGTATACTGAAGAATTTTTTAATTATGTAAGAGAGTTTTTACTTTTAAGATTTTTACTATTTGCTTTAGTTTTAATCATTATCTCTTTTGTAATCAACCGAATTATTGATTGGTTTTTTAGGAAATCAAGCTTTTTTGATGAAGAGGTAGAGCAAACGATTCAAAGTGTGATTCGATCTATTTTTAGATATATCATTATCATCAGTCTAATCATATATTTAATTAGCCAATTTGTAGATATAAAAAGTATCATTGCAGGTGCAGGGATAGCGGGAGTTGTTATTGGTTTTGCTGCACAACAGATGTTAAAAGATGTTATATTAGGCTTTGCGAGATTAGCGGACAAAGAGTTTCGTGTTGGCGATTTTGTTACTTTTAACGGAACAAATTCAGGAACAATTGAGGAAATTAGTATTCGTTTTATGCAAATTCGTGAATGGTCAGGAAAACTCCTTACGATACCACACGGAGAGATTAGGACGATACAAAATTTTAATAAAGGATGGATGCGCGTAATTGAACGGATTACGGTAAGCTATCAGGAAGACCCTACAAGAGTTAAGGAATTGTTAGAAGAAGTTTGTGTTAACTGCAATGAAAAATTCGCTCCAAATCTTTATAAAGTAGAAGATGAAGCTGTGGAACCGTTTAAATACGTTGGTGTTACAGATTTAAATCCGAATCTTAAATACGTTGGATATGAATTTTGTATTACAGGTTTAATAAAGCCGGAAGATTATTTTGAAATTTCTAGACAAGTAAGATTTGAATTAATGTCTATGTTCCATAAGAATCAAGTGCAAATGCCATCAGCAAATATGTTCATTACTACTGAAAGTATACAGCATGCCCATGGTGGACAATCTTTATCGGACAGCTAAAATAGAATAGCTTGTTAACAAAAATCTAGCTTCCAACATTGGATAGAAAAACAATAATAAAATGATTAAAATAAAGAAAGAACTGAAGGAATTCAGTTCTTTCTTTATTTGTAGAATTTAGAAATTTCTTAATGTTATAATGATAGATGGTGATGAAAATGAACTTTGAAGAAAAAGAGATGTATCGTTTAGAAGCATTAAAAGCAATTGCAGAATTATTAAATGAAGCAACAGACTTACAAGACATGTTAGAAAAAGTGTTACATACATTGTTACAAGTTATGAATTTACAAACAGGGTGGATTTTTTTTATTGATGAAAGTGGAAAGCACCGTATGCTTGTAGATGAAAACTTACCGCCAGCTCTTACGTGGCAAGAGAAGAAGCCAATGTGTGAAGGAGACTGTTGGTGTGTAGAGCGCTTTGTGAATGGCAGATTGGAAAAAGCGACAAATATTATTGAATGTAAGCGAATAGAGGATGCGATTGAATGTAATTGGGGAGAGACCGAAGATGTTACGCATCATGCGACAATTCCCCTTAGGTCTGGATCGGAGAAATTTGGTCTATTAAATGTGGCCTCGCCTCAAAAAACACATTTTTCAGAGGAAGAATTAGCATTATTAGAATCGATTGCATTTCAAATAGGAACGACAATACAACGTATTCAGTTAGTGGAGAAAGAACGTAAATATGTAGTGGTAGCTGAAAGAAATCGATTAGCTCGTGATTTACATGATTCAGTAAAACAATTGTTATTTTCTATTATGCTAACAGCAAAAGGTACTTTAAATATGACGCAAGATAGAGACTTGCAAGAGATGTTGAGCTATATTGGAGAATTATCACAGGAAGCATTACAAGAAATGACACTTTTAATTTGGCAATTAAGACCGGAAGGATTAGAGAAAGGTTTAGCAGAGGCGATTAAAAATTATGGTAAGTTGTTAGGGATTCACGTGGAAGTTCGAATTGATGGAATGGTTTCAATTGGAGATGAAATAGAAGAAGTTTTATGGCGTATTAGTCAAGAAGCAATACATAATTGTAAAAAACACGCTTTATGTGAAAAAGTAAATATTCTTTTGAAAATAGAAAATAATCAGTTGTATTTTTACATAGAGGATAACGGAATAGGATTTATACAAGATCACGTAAGAGAGTCAGCGCTCGGTTTAAAAAGTATGAAGGAACGTATTCAGTTAATGAGGGGATCATTTCAAATAAAAACTGAGCTGAAAAAGGGTACGAAAATTGAAATTCAATTGCCGGTTTAAAGGGGAGAAGAAGATTGAAGATTAAATTACTACTAGTTGAGGATCATCATATCGTTCGAAGAGGACTTGTATTCTTTTTAAAAACGAGAGAAGAATTTGAAATAGTTGGGGAAGCAGAAAATGGTGAAGAGGCATTAACATTCATTCAAACGGAAAGACCAGATGTAGTATTAATGGATCTATCAATGCCGAAGATGGATGGTATAGAAGCAACAAAACGGATAAAAAAATATGATGAAACAATAAAGATACTTATATTAAGCAGTTTTTCAGAACAAGACTATGTTTTACCAGCACTAGAAGCTGGAGCAGATGGTTATCAATTAAAAGAAGTACAACCTGAGCAACTTGTTGCTTCTATCATTGCAGTACATCAAGGAAATGCGAATTTTCATCCGAAAGTAACACCGGCACTATTAGGACGGTCAGCAGAAAAGAAAGAAAAAGAAAACCCTTTTTCCATGTTAACGAAAAGAGAGCAAGAAGTACTTCGTGAAATCGCGAAAGGGCGAAGTAATAAAGAAATTGCAGCAGAGCTTCATATTACAGAACAGACTGTGAAAACACATGTTTCAAATGTTTTAGCTAAATTGGAAGTAGATGATCGTACGCAAGCTGCATTATATGCGGTGAAGCATGGAGGAAATAATAAATATGAATAATTATGTACCATGTAACGACAGAATACATAGGAGTATTTAAAATTTATCAAGCTATTTGCGGGCTTATAATCAGTGGGAGATGTACAATACTCTCACTGATTAAAGTTTCAATTTATAGTAGTGCCAAATAAAGGTTTTTCTTCTTTCGATAATTAGGTACAATAAAGCTACGATGGAAGGGGAAGATATGCTATGCCAGGTACAAGAAGTGGGATTGGTAAGATTCAGGCTTCGTTAAACGGTTTATCACCGAAATTGCGAAGTATTGCCGAACATATATTGAAACATCCACAAGATGTTGTACATAAATCTATTACAGAATTAGCTGAAGTTACGAATAGTTCTGAAGCTACGATATTCCGCTTATGTAAGCACCTTGGTTTTCAAGGTTTTCAAGATTTAAAGATTACATTAGCTCGTGAAATTGTACATACTCCGATGCAAAATATTCATGAAGAAGTATCGGCGGAAGATAGTATGGTAACTGTTGCTAAAAAAGTTTTTCATTCGCATATTACAGGACTGCAAGATACATTACATTTGCTAAATGATACAGCGCTAGAGCAAGCCGTAAAGGTATTACAAGACGCAAGTCGTATTGAGTTTTATGGAAATGGTGGTTCTGGTATTATTGCGATGGATGCATATCATAAATTTATGAGAACGGGTATTTCTTGTATTGCTCATACAGATTCACATTTTCAAATTATGGGTGCGGGTTTACTTACTAAAGAAGCAGTGGTCATTGCAATTTCTCATTCTGGTAGCAATAAAGGGTTACTGGAAGCGTTAGAAGTAGCAAAAGCAAGGGGTGCTAGCATTATTGCAATTACGAGCTATCAGAAATCAGCATTAAGTCAACTTGCTGATATTACATTATATACTTCAACACGTGAGACGGAATTCCGCACAGAAGCAAGTTCATCAAGATTAGCACAGTTAAGTTTATTAGATACTTTGTACGTTGGGTTATCGTTACAACGCCAAGAAGAGACGTTGCAAAATTTACAAAGTATACGTGAAACAATTTCGATGAAACGAATATAAAAAGTCCTTCAGTTGAAGGGCTTTTTATATTGGCCAATAGTCTTTTGTGAAAATTTGATGATTATAATTTCCTGTTTTAAAAAATCTTTATTAATTGAGTCTCATACTCCGCACATTGAATTCTAATAAGCTTATATATGGATGAAATTTCAGTTTTCCTTCAAATATAGTAAGAAAACATTTGGTTAATAATTCAAATATTGTTCAATATTTAACAATAGGCTTTTAAAATTACATGTTATGATGAACATGTAATGATGATTGAACACTTAAATTTGGCATAATGATTAGCCGAACCAGTGAAGACAGAAGTTGTGAGATGAACTCATTAAAATTCTAAAACACTAAAGGGGAGATCACATATGAAAGCAGTAGTAGTTAATAAAAATAGTAAAGCAAACATTGAAGTTATTGAAAAGGAATTACGTCCGTTACACTCAGGTGAAGCGCTAGTAGATGTAGAGTATTGTGGGGTTTGTCATACTGATTTACACGTTGCAAATCATGATTTTGGAAACACAGATGGCCGTATTCTTGGTCATGAGGGTGTAGGTATTGTTACGAAAATTGCTGATGATGTAACTTCACTAAAGGTAGGTGACCGTGTAAGTATTGCATGGATGTTCCAATCTTGTGGACGTTGTGAATATTGCGTAACAGGTAGAGAAACATTTTGCCGTGAAGTTAAGAACGCTGGTTATTCAGTAGATGGTGGTATGGCAGAACAATGTATCGTTACAGCTGATTATGCGGTGAAAGTACCAGAAGGATTAGATCCTGCTCAAGCATCATCAATCACATGTGCGGGCGTAACTACATATAAAGCGATAAAAGTATCAGACATTAAACCTGGTCAACCTATCGTCATCTATGGTTGTGGTGGATTAGGTAACCTAGCTATCCAATATGCTAAAAACGTATTTGGTGCAAAGGTAATTGCAGTAGATATTAATGACGATAAATTAGCGTTAGCAAAAGAGGTTGGTGCGGATATGACTATCAATCCAATTTCTCAAGGTCCTGCTGATAAGATTGTTCAAGATGAGTTTGGTGGTGCTTATGC
The DNA here is from genome assembly GCF_024712505.1 of Bacillus sp. IBL03825. NCBI lineage: Bacteria > Bacillati > Bacillota > Bacilli > Caryophanales > Bacillaceae > Bacillus > Bacillus sp. IBL03825. The sequence goes on from NZ_JAMXKE010000001.1 coordinate 2,279,191, forward strand.
TGCTGTAGTAACAGCCGTTTCTAAAGTAGCATTCAACTCAGCAGTTGATGCAGTACGTGCTTGTGGTAAAGTCGTTGCAGTAGGTTTACCAGTAGAAACTATGGATTTAAACATTCCGCGACTTGTACTAGATGGAATTGAAGTAGTTGGTTCTCTAGTCGGTACTCGTAAAGACTTAGAAGAGGCATTCATGTTCGGTGCAGAAGGAAAAGTAGTGCCGGTTGTTCAAACTTGTTCTCTAGATAAAGTACAAAATGTATTCGAAGAAATGGAAGAAGGTAGAATTCAAGGACGTATGGTAATCGATTTTAAACAGCATAATTGTGATTGCAAATAATTCACTTTAAATATAAAAAGCATGAGTCTAGCTAAAGACATGTAAAAAAGTTAGACAGCAGAAAGAAGATGATCCCTGCATTCAACAGGAATCATCTTCTTTTCATTCCACTACTATCAATGTCGACTAACGAGAAAGGATTAAAGGTTCACTTTATCTACAAACGAAAAAGAATCTTTACTTTTAACAAATTTTTTATGATTTGGAACGGTTTGAATTGCTACAACTTGCGAATCTCTTGCTTTCAGTGCATCTTGAATCCCGATTGTCATAAGCTTAATAAATAGAATCGTAATAAAGAATGAAACGAGAGTATACAAAATAATCCACCATGAAATATTCATTTCATAACGATTTAATCCAATAAGGCCTGCCCAATCATTCGATAGAGAAACAGGTTTGAGTACTCCGTCATAGAGTTCACGCATTTGTATCCCACCAATTATAATATCAAGCAACGCTAAATGGATAACGAGTATGAGAGTTTGGACGATATGTTCCATAAATAAAACAAATAAGCGGTCAAGTAATAAGACTCGTAAGTGTTTTTTGATAATATGAAAACGGCTAGCACCCAGTAATTGTGAACTTAAAATATAATCTTGTTTCATAAATTCATCAACCTCTGAGGATATATATAAAGAAAGTGTAGGCAGAGCGACGAAAATAAGTACAAGTACTTGATAAAATGCAAATGAAATATTTGGATCTAATCTATCAGCATTTGATATGATTACAATATTAACGGGCGTGATGAGTATAAATGCGATAAATAAAGTAGGAATATAGTAAAACACTTCTGAGCATGCCTGGAAAAATCTCTTGAATTTTGGAGCATATAAACTTAAGAGAATTCCTATACATGTTCCGAATAAAATTCGAAAGAAGCTAATTGCCACAGCTAATAAGATAGTGAATTTTGCTCCTTCTATAATTTGTAAGAAAACAGACTCTCCAAAACGATCAGATCCAAAAGGCGGTATTAACGATGGTGGAAAGGGGGCCTTTCCAAGTAATTCGTTATTGTCATTGTAAAGTAACTGAGGAGGTTTTGGGATGTTATCTTTAAAGAACCAACTATAAATAAAACTAGCTGAAACAAGTATGAATAAATAAGTAAAGCCGATTAAAAAGCGTTTTGATTTCCAAATAGATTTCATAAAGCTGCTCCTTTCAATTGCTTTTGCCATCTATTCATCATGAAAGAGATTATTTGAAAAATGGCATAAAACGGTAAGATAATCATGACAAGTATGATAAATGCAGCTGGAGGTGAAATAAACGCCTTTTTAAATAAAAATTGAATAATGCCTTGCATATTAAAAACAAATTCTAAAATAAATAAGTTAGAAAGTAAGAAAACAAAAATCGTTTTTAAATGGTGGAAGAAGTGGATAGATATATTTTTGAATAAATGAATGCATAGTATATAACTTGATGAAAACCCTTTTCCATATGCAACCTCTACGTAATGTTTTCCATGTTCTTCTTTTATGTATAACACCATCATCCGAAACATTTGTAATGTAGGTAAGACAGCTAAAGATAAAATAGGGAGTAAATAAGCTCGATTTTCATTAAAAGAAATAATGGTGACAGGTAATTCCCCGAATTTCCGCAGTAACCATATGAAAAATATTTGTAAACAAATCATCATCATCATATCAGGGACAGCTTCTAATATGAACACAATTCGGTTTATCCATTTTTTTATATAATCTTTTGCTAAAAAATAAAAAAATGCCATGCTAGATGAGATAAAGAGCGCAAGCAAAAAGGCTACAAATAATATAATAAACGAATATAGGTAAGGTTCTAAAACAGTTGGAAATAATGGTGTTGTTTTTAAATGACCAAACTTTGGGTCTGATCCTATAACCAACAATGATTCAGGTGAGAAAACCTGTTTTAACATAGTAACGATCTGGTTAAAAAAATAAATTGGTTGAAAGGTGAATCCTTGTTGAGTGATAAATAAATAAGGTAAATTTAATAATAGTAACAGTGATAAAAGAATGGATGAAAGCTTAATTGTGAATTGAGATATTTTATGTAACATTAAATCCCTCCGACATCTTTTTACAACATTATACAATAATGTCTAAAATATTGTTTTATTTTTCTGAAAAATATAAATACTATTTGATTTTATAGCATGGAACATATATTTACAAGTTAATAAAGTGATAGTAGGATACGCGCTCTAAGACTATTAAGAGAAAAGTACGAGAGAACTTAATACAATAAAAACGAGCAAAGTGCACAAAGTTTCCATTGAGGAGGTAGTTGCTGTACAACTCCTTTTTCATGCAAATAAGTAGAATGTATGGAAGGAGTATATATGTGTTGTTAATGAAAGAAAAAGAGTGTGTTGCGCAACGAATAGAACGCAACTTTACCGCAGGGAAAAGCTAAATTTAGTATGTAAGTGAAATGGAATGAGGGGATTTATTTTTTGTGATGAAAAAAATTTTCTTTTTAAAACTTGATTAATGAAAAAATATTTTATATACTAATTCATGTAAACGGTTTACTAGTTCGTATTTTACTAGAAACGAAGGGAAGATTCGCATGGAAACAAGGGGGAGAGTAATCGGGATTGATATCGGTACCACAAGTACAAAAACGGTTGTGTTCACAGAAAAAGGAAAAGTCGTTGCATCACATGCAGTTGATTATCCAATTATTCAACCGAACGTCGGATGGGCTGAGCAAGATCCTGATGTAATATGTGCTGCTGTATACAAAACTGTAAGCGTTGCCATTGAAAAAGGTAACGTGTTACCAGAAGATATTTCGTCAATCGGTATTAGTACAGCGATGCACTCATTAATTGCAGTAGATGAAAACAGTACGCCATTAACGCGTTCTATCATTTGGGCAGATAATCGAAGTACGAAGCAATCAGAAAAATTATTACAACATATGAATGGGCATGAAATTTATAGACGAACGGGTACACCAGTTCATCCGATGTCACCGCTTTCTAAATTATTGTGGATGAAAGAGGAAGAGCCAGAATTATATAGGAGCGCTTATAAATTTATTTCCATTAAAGAATATGTTATTTATCAATTATTTTCACGCTACGTAGTGGATTATTCAATTGCATCTGCTACTGGGTTATTTAATTTAGAAACATTAAACTGGGATGAAGATGTTTTAACGATGTTACATATGTCACCAGAACAATTATCAACACCTGTGCCAACTACATATATTTTATCGGGTATGAAACCTGAATTAGCACAGAAGATGGGCATTCGTGAAGATACGCCAGTTGTTATTGGTGCAAGTGATGGTGTTCTTGCGAATGTAGGCGTTGGGGCAATATCGCCTGGCTCAGCTGCAATTACAATTGGTACAAGTGGTGCAGTTCGAACAATTTCATCAAGTGTTAATACAGATGAAAAAGGAAGAACGTTTTGTTATGCATTAACAGACGAGCACTGGGTGATTGGCGGACCAACGAATAACGGCGGAATATTACTGAGATGGTTACGTGATGAATTTGGTAGCCCGGAACAAGAAGTTGCAAGGAAGCTTGGCATTGATCCGTATGATTTATTAATTAAGTATGCGGAAAGTGTACCAGCTGGAGCGGGTGGATTGCTATTTTTACCGTTTCTATCTGGAGAACGTGCACCTTACTGGAATGCAAATGCTCGTGGTACATTCTTTGGAATAAACCTTCAGCATAAACGAGAACATTTTATACGTGCAGTCATGGAAGGTGTTTGTATGAGCGTATATTCTGTTGCACTCGCAATCAGGGATTGTACAGGGCCACTTACTGAAATACGCGTTTCAGGAGGTTTTGCGAAATCTGCATTTTGGAGACAAATGTTATCCGATATGATGGGAAAAGAATTGCTTGTTCCTGAAAGTCATGAAGCATCTGCGCTTGGGGCAGCGGCAGTTGCTTTATATGCTGTAGGAAAAATTGATTCTCTTGAAGAGGTAAAGGATTGGATTGATATTGTTCATCATCATGTACCGAATAAAGAAAATACGGCTATATATTTAGAAATGTTTTATATGTATGAACGACTTTACAATCGCTTGAAAGAAGAATTTGATTGTATAGCTGCTTTCCAACGTAAACAATAGGGGGATTGGGAGAAATGGTAGTTGGAATCGTACTAGCGGCAGTTGTCATACTACTTTTACTTATTACGGTAGTAAAATGGCATCCGTTTGTCGCGTTAATATTAACAGCAATTGGTGTAGGGCTAGCAATGGGAATGCCATTGATTGGAACTTCACCAAAAGATCCAGGGATTATCGATTCTATTAAACTAGGGCTTGGTAATACGTTAGGGTTTTTAGCGATAGTTTTAGCATTAGGAACGATGCTTGGAAAAATGATGGCCGAATCTGGCGGTGCTGAACGAATTGCTACCACATTAATAGATCGTTTTGGGAAGAAACGTGTTCACTGGGCGATGATGTTCGTTGCATTTTTAGTAGGGATTCCAGTATTTTTCCAAGTTGGATTTGTACTACTAATTCCATTAGTATTTACAATTGCGTTAGAAACAGGGGTATCGCTTATTACAATTGGTATTCCACTAGTAGCAGGACTATCTGTTGTACACGGACTCGTTCCACCGCATCCGGCAGCGATGGCAGCGGTAGGTATTTTTAAAGCAGATGTAGGGAAAACAATTTTATATGCATTAATTGTCGGACTTCCAACTGCAATCATTTCAGGTCCGCTTTACGGGAAATGGATCGGTGCTCGTATACATAAAGAAGTACCATTAGATATAGCGGAGCAATTTATTGAAAGAGATAAGAAGAAGGAACTTCCTAGTTTCGGAAATACATTGTTTACTATTTTACTTCCAGTATTTCTTATGCTAGGTGCATCGATTGCGGAAGTAGGGCTAAGCAAAACAAGTCAACTTGCACAAGTATTGCACTTCATTGGAGATCCAATAGTCGCGTTATTAATTGCAACGATATATTCTTTCTTTAGTCTTGGTTATGCAAAAGGTTTCTCAAAAGATAAAGTATTACAATTTACAAATGATTGTTTAGGGCCAATTGCGAACATACTGTTAGTTATTGGTGCAGGCGGTGCGTTTAATAAAGTATTATTAGATTCTGGAATTGGAACGACAATCGCAGAAATGGCGAAAGAATCTCATATTTCACCGATATTATTAGGTTGGGGAATTGCGGCACTTATCCGAATTGCGACTGGATCTGCTACAGTTTCTATGATGACAGCAGCTGGAATTGTAGCACCGATTGCAGCAAGTACACCAGGTGTAAATGTTGAACTACTAGCACTTGCAACAGGTGCAGGTTCATTAATTTTATCACATGTAAATGATTCTGGGTTTTGGATGATTAAAGAGTATTTCGGAATGACTGTGAAAGAAACATTATTAACATGGACTGCAATGGAGACGATATTATCTGTTGTAGCACTTGGGCTAATTTCATTATTAAATATATTTGTATAGAATGGGAGATTGATTAATATGAAACTAGGTTTAATTGGATTAGGAAAAATGGGATTCCCATTAGCAGAACATTTATATGAAGACAATCATGAAGTAGTTGTATATGACGTTAATAAAGAACTTGTTGAAAAAGCAGGGGCTTTAGGGATTACTGCTCGTCATACATTAAAAGAAATGATTGCTGAACTAGAAGCTCCTCGTAAAATTTGGGTAATGGTACCTGCGGGAGAAGTTGTTGAATCGGTACTAAAAGATGTATATCCATTATTAGAAGAAGGCGATATCGTTATTGAAGGCGGAAATTCATTCTATAAAGATACGTTACGCCGTGCTGAAGAAGCGGAAAGCTTTGGTTTACATTACGTAGATATCGGTACATCAGGCGGTGTAGAAGGAGCTAGATACGGTGCTTGCTTAATGGTTGGTGGAGAAAAAGAAATTTACGATCAATTAGAACCTTTATTTAAAGATTTAGCAGTAGAGAATGGGTATTCGTATGCTGGTCGCGTCGGAAGTGGTCATTTCTTAAAAATGGTTCATAACGGTATTGAATACGGTATGATGCAAGCAATCGCTGAAGGCTTTGAAGTGTTAGATAAAAGTGATTTTGATTTCAATTATGAAGATGTTGCAAAAGTATGGGCAAACGGATCGGTTATCCGCGGTTGGTTAATGGACTTAACTGAAAAGGCATTTGCAGATGATCCAAAACTAGATGGCATAAAAGGTGTGATGAACTCTTCAGGAGAAGGGAAATGGACTGTGGAAACGGCACTTGAACTTCAAGCGGCAGCGCCGGTAATTGCAATGTCATTATTTATGCGCTACCGTTCTCAAGAAGATGATACATTCCACGGAAAAGTAGTTTCAGCTCTTCGTAATCAGTTCGGTGGACATGAAGTTGTGAAAAAATAGGAAATGATTTTTGAAAGAAACTTGTGCAAAGGCGCAAGTTTCTTTTTTATAGTGTAAGAAATTTCTAAATTGAAAATACCAATCAATCATTATTTATTTGTACTGGATGTATCAAATATATAGTGAAGCATGAAAGATGTCCCAACATAAAAATAAGAATAAATAAAATGAAATTTTCATAAATAGTAAAAGGATGATTATGTCATCAATGTAGCTATGAAGTGGTGTTACATATGAAAAGAGCGTGTTAATAAAATATGAGGTGGTTAAATGGGAAATGAGCAAGTGAAGAATGCAGGGAAAGAAAAAAAGTTATGTCTTTGTATGATTGTTAAAAACGAGTCTAGAATTATGGAAAGATGTTTAAATGCTACAAAATCAATTGTAGACTTTGTTTCTATTTGTGATACGGGATCAACTGATCATACACCCGAAATTATTGAAAATTGGTGTAAAGAAAATGAAATCCCAGGAACAGTTCATCATGAACCATTTAAAAACTTTGGTTATAACAGAAGTTTAGCTGTTTCATTGGCACAAAAAACATATCCAGAAGCAGATTATTTATTAATATTAGATGCAGATATGATATTAGAAGTTAATCCTGAGTTTGATAAGACTAGTTTAACGGAAGACCATTATCTTACATTGCAATATGATATTCATATTAAGTATTGGCTTACACGCCTTTTGAAAGCTTCTTTACCATGGAAATCTGTCGGTGTTACTCATGAGTATTGGGATATAGATCGTTCCAAAGTTGGTGCGAATTACAATACGAGAGTAGCAAGGTTAGAGACGCTTGTCGTTAACGACCCTGGTGATGGTGGTAGTAAAGCTGATAAATTTGAGAGAGATGAGAGATTATTGTTAGAAGGGATTAATGATCCAGAAACAACGCCTGATTTGCATATAAGATATTTATTTTATTTAGCCCAAACTTATTTTCATTTAAGTCAATTTGAAGATTCGATTAAATGGTACAAAAAAAGAGTGGAAGCAGGGGGATGGGTTGAAGAAGTTTTCTATTCGTTATTGCGAATAGGATTTTGTTATGAACAATTAGCAAACCGTTCGGCAAATCAGCAACATGAAGTAACAGAAGCGGAAGAAAAAGAAACTATGAAGAAGCAAGAAGAACAATATACAGCATTAGCAATTCTTTATTTTCAAAAAGCGTGGGAATACCGACCAACTAGAGCTGAACCATTATACCAACTTGCAAGAATGTATCGATTAAAATCTCAAAATAATATTGCTTTGATGTATGCCTTGCAAGGGAAGGAAGTTCCTTTTCCGAATAATGATCTTCTATTTGTAGATTACCATGTGTATGATTACTTATTTGACTATGAGATTTCTATAAGTGCTTTTTATATACCGCATAAAAAACATTTAGGTGCAGTGTCACAAAAATTTTTGGAATCGAAAAAAGAAGAGTTACCGTTGCATATAGCAAATATGGTAGAAAGTAATGCGAAATTTTATTAAATACAATTTCGGTTAAAGGAGTAGTGGAGTAATAATGGAATTAATACGATGGGCGCTAGAACTAGGAGAATCTGTGCATGGAAATACGTATGAAGAATTGATGCCACTACTAGATTATTATTATGATCGTGATCATTTAAAAGCGTATTGTATTGCAAATCTGCTTTTAGACATGGACGTAGCAGATGAGCATCGGCAAAGGATTGAATTAAGAAGGTGCATTGCTGCTTATTATGCTGGATTATATAAAGTAGCAAAAAAACATGCAAATGAGCTTTTACTTAAATATCCGGATGTGGATTTGTATAAAAATAATTTAAGGCTAATGGAAGCTTATTTGAATAAAGAATATGATTATTGTCTTTTTATATGCCCAAAGACGTATGGTAGTTTCATAGATGTCGCGCGAGCTTTGAAATGGCGATTGGAGCAGGAGGGAAATACAGCAATTATTTCAGAAACAATACTAGAAAATGTGAAAAATACAATTGTTTTTGGAGCGCATACATATGCACATAACCCGAATCTACTTCCGAAAAATGCAATTATTTATAATTTAGAACAGCTATATGAAGGAAGCCCTTATGCGCACCCCCTTTATTTAATGTTATTAAAAGATAAGGAAATTTGGGATTATAGTAAACAAAATATAGCATGGTTAAAACAAAAAGGTGTAGGAAAAGAAATAAGACATATAGGAATGAACTATGCCCCAACTTTGGAAATAAAAAAAGATGCATTTGAAGATGAGGTAACTGAAGACATCGATATACTGTTTATAGGTGCTCTTAATCCGAGGCGGCAAGCTATTTTAGATCAATTAAAAGCAGTTGCCCCCAATTTAAATATTGTTTTTAAAAATAATGCGTGGGGAATTGTTAGAAATGAGTTGATCGCTAGGTCTAAAATTATATTAAATATTCATTTTTACTTATCAGGAATTCTTGAAACACCTCGAGTTTCTTATGCGGTGGCAAATAAGAAATTTATTATTTCGGAAAATAGTAATCCAGAGGACGAGATAGAGTGGCCAGGAATTGTGTTTACTCCATACGAAAAAATAATAGAAAATATTATGAAATATGTAGCTTTACCAGAAGAGCGTATTAAATTAGCAGAAAAAGCGTATAACCATTTTGAAGCGAAAGGAAACATTGGCATACTGTGTCATAAAGAGGAGGAAAAGTAATTGTGAAGAACTCATACTTTCGTATGAGTTCTTTTTTTCGTCTATCATACTATTTTATCAAGCTAGTTCCCTCTTTATATTGTGTTTTGTATAGAAATTTCTGATAATATATAAGTATAACTGAAAAACAAAGGAGAGAAATAATTATGAAACTAGTCGTTATTAACGGTACTCCAAGAAAATTCGGTAGAACTCGTGTGGTGGCGAAATATATTGCTGATCAATTTGAAGGGGAGTTATACGATTTATCAGTAGAGGAACTGCCTTTATATAACGGGGAAGAATCACAACGTGAATTAGAAGCGGTAAAAAAATTAAAGGCATTAGTGAAAACTGCAGACGGTGTAGTACTATGTACACCTGAATATCATAATGCAATGAGTGGGGCGTTGAAAAATTCGTTAGATTACTTAAGCAGTAGTGAATTTGTTCATAAACCTGTCGCATTACTTGCAGTTGCTGGAGGCGGTAAAGGTGGCATTAACGCATTAAACAATATGCGTATTGTTGCTAGAGGGGTGTACGCAAATGCAATCCCAAAACAAGTTGTGCTTGATGGACTTCATGTACAAGACGGTGAACTTGGAGAAGATGCAAAACCATTAATTCATGATTTAGTTAAAGAATTAAAAGCATATATGAGCGTATATAAAGAGGTGAAAAAACAACTAGGAGTTGAGTGATATGTCATCTCTGTATAAAGATTCACGCTTGTATTTCATTCTAGGGGCCAATAGTCTATCAGCTATTGGCTCCGGTATTGTTATGATAACGATTCCGTGGTTGTTAATTAAAGAGAATGGAGGAGAGACAACGTTTGGTTATGTCTCCATCATCGCAACTCTTATTATGTTTTTATTAACACCGTTTATCGGGCAGAGTATTGATCGTTTTTCAAGAAAATCTTTATTATTATGTAATGAAGGTATTGGGATAGTCATTATAGGGATGATGGCTATATGGGGATTTACTGGGCAACCTTATCATTCTATTCACTATATTCTTATATATATAGCAGGGTCATTTTACTATTTATTATTTTATCCTACAATATTTGCGTTTAACCAAGAGATATTTCAAGCAGAACATTATAAAAATTTAAGTGGAACAATGGAAATACAAGGACAGTTAACTCAAGTTATTTCAGGAGCGGCTGCTAGCTTCCTTATTGAAATCATTTCTTTAAAATGGATTTTGTTAGTAGATATGTTAACTTTTGCAGGAGCATTTTTCCTTTTCTTATGTATACCGTACGTAAAGAAAAAGGAAGTAAAAAGGAAAGTAACATTTAAGAAGCAATTGTTCGAAGGGATTCACTTTATGCAAAAGCGTCCGAAGTTCTTTTGGTTTTTACTGGCGACTTATATGCCGTTTATCGGTGTCATGATGGCAAATTATTTAATCCCGGTATATATTTCAGATCTATTAAAAGCCAGTGCCTCAGTATACGCAATAGAAGGTATGATGTACGGCGTCGGAGCGGTTCTTGCGGGAATAGGTATTCCAATTATGATGAAATATATAAAGATAGAAGTTTCAATCGTCATGACGATGCTCATTTATGTAATTTCAATTACCGCAATGATTATTGAACCTTCCGTAATGTTGTTATATGGACTTGCAATTTTTCATGCAATTGGCAATGCAGGTACAAGAGTGGCAAGAAATGTATTGATGATGGAGGAAATTCCAAACGAAGTAATGGGACGTGTAGACAGCTTATTTCGATTAATTGGTACAGGAATACGAATTGTATTATTAATGCTGTTTACAGCTGGTGTATCTAAAACTGGGGTAATGCTCCCTTTTTACGTATTAAGCTGCATATTGATTTTTTCATTAGGAATCGCAATTTATTATGTACTTTCACAACGTAAAGTAGGGACGAACGTTTCAAATAAATCAATCGTATAAAGTGAAACTTTATACCGTGGGGGTTCTGTTCACCCCTCACCAATCGGGCTTTTACGGGCAGCCCGAATCCCACCTAACTTCTTTGCTTTCGCTGAATTTTGAGTTGGGGGTCTTACTGCCCAGCAAATAGCGGGATAAAAAATACTTCTGCCTCCCTATCTTTTTCTATATAATAAAAAGAAAGGGAGTGCAAACTTATTTATGAACAAATGGATATTGCTTATAATCTTATTACTACCGCCACTATACATTCTTTATATGACGTTTCGAATGAAGAAAGTTGCTCGTGAAAAATTGAGTAATCACTCTCCATACGTTCTTATATTAGGCGCAAAGTTATTTGGAGATAGACCGTCTTTATCTCTTCAAAACCGTTTGGATGTAGCGTTGGAATATTTATATTCCCATCCTGAAGCGAAAGTAATTGTTTCAGGTGGTCAAGGGGAAGATGAAGATATACCGGAAGCTCATAGTATGAGAAACTATTTAATGGTACATGGTATAGATGAGAATCGTATTTTAATAGAAGATCAATCTACAAATACGTATGAGAATGTAAAGTTTAGTATGGATTTATATGATGTGAAACATGCGGTAGTTGTAAGTAATACGTATCATTTATATAGAACGAAAATAATCGCAAAGCGTTTAGGCATGAAGATGGAGGCACTAGCTGCTGAAACACCAATGCGCTCTAAGAAAAAAATGTATGTACGTGAATATGCTGCAATAATGAAAACAATATTGTTCGACCGTTAGAGCTCAAATGTGGGCTCTTTTTTAATTATAAAGCGTATCATTTGAAATGAATGCCGTATTCCATCAAAATAAAGGAAACAACATTAAAGGAGCTGTATTTGTGATTCAATTTAATCATGTGTCAAAAGCGTATGAAGATGGCACGAAAGCAGTGGATTCATTGCATTTAGAAATTAATAAGGGAGAATTTTTTGTTCTCATTGGTCCGAGTGGTTGCGGGAAAACAACGACAATGAAAATGATTAACCGTTTAATTGAAACGACTAAAGGATCTATTTTAATCGATGGAAAAGATATTCAACAATATAATATTAATGAATTGCGTTGGAATATAGGATACGTATTGCAGCAAATTGCTTTGTTTCCGCATATGACAATTGCAGAAAACATTGCAGTTGTTCCTGAAATGAGAAAATGGAGCAAAGAAAAAATAAAAGCTCGTGTCGATGAGTTGCTACAGATGGTCGGGCTAGATCCAGACGTATATCGCGATCGTATGCCTGATGAATTGTCAGGAGGGCAAAAGCAGCGCGTTGGTGTCGTAAGGGCATTAGCCGCAAACCCGAAAATCGTTCTTATGGATGAACCGTTTAGTGCGTTAGATCCATTAAGTAGGGAACAGCTTCAGAAGGATATCGTACAATTGCAAAAAAAGATTCAAAAAACAATTGTGTTCGTAACACATGATATGCAAGAAGCGTTATCGCTTGGAGATCGTATTTGTATTATGAAAGAAGGAAAAGTTGTTCAATTAGATACACCAGAAGGTATTATACATAATCCGAAAAATGAGTTTGTAGAGGAGTTCATTGGAAATCGTGGACGACCTTGGTATGAGGGGAAAAGTATAGAAGATGTATTACCACTTGATAAAAGTATGCGGATAGAAGGGGATGCACTATCATTGCATTCTTCTTTACAAGAAGCATTAATTCGTGTACGAGCTGACGAAGTCGTTCCAGTTGAAGAAAATGGTCAATATGTTGGAGCTTTAACAAGTCGTCATATTGTTAATTACATTGTTGAACAAATGAAGGAAAGAGGCTAAACAGTGACTGATTTTATACAAACGTTCCAAGAGCGAAAAATAGAATTACTAACTGCATTAAGTGAGCATTTACAAATATCGCTTATTTCACTATTTTTTGCAGTAATTATTGCGGTGCCACTTGGCATTTTATTAACGAGAAAACAACGAATGGCTGAATTTATAATAGGAACTTCTGCAGTTATGCAGACTGTCCCATCACTGGCATTACTCGGACTTTTAATTCCGTTAGTAGGAATTGGAAAACTTCCTGCCATTATTGCATTAGTTGTGTATGCACTATTACCTATTTTACGAAACACATATACAGGAATAAGGGAGTTAGATGAATCTTTAATCGAGGCAGCGAGAGCTATGGGGATGAATAGCTGGAGAAGACTGTGGAAGGTAGAACTTCCTCTTGCTTTACCAATTATTATGGCCGGTATTCGTACGGCGATGGTATTAATTGTTGGAACAGCTACATTAGCAGCTCTTATAGGTGCTGGTGGGCTCGGAAAACTCATATTACTTGGTATCGATCGAAATGATCATGCGCTTATCATTTTAGGGGCCGTACCAGCCGCGTTACTCGCTTTATTTTTTGATGTAGTACTTAGAGTGCTTGAGAGTCCAAAACGCTCCTCTAAGCGTATTATATTGACGATATGTATTACTTGTATAATGATTGCTTCTCCCTTTCTTTGGAACACACAAAAGAAAGATATTGTTATTGCCGGCAAACTTGGATCAGAACCTGAAATTTTAATTCAAATGTATAAGCAACTTATCGAACAAGATACCGATTTACACGTAGAATTAAAACCAGGTCTTGGAAAAACAGCATTTGTATTTGAAGCATTGAAATCAGGAGAAGTAGATATATACCCTGAATTTTCAGGAACAGCTTTATCTACTTTCGTGAAAGAAGAGCCAAAAAGTACAAATCGGGATGAAGTATATGAGCAGGCTCGCATTGGAATGGAAAAGAAATATAATATGGTTATGTTGAAGCCGATGGAGTATAACAATACATATGCACTAGCTATGCCGAAAAAAATAGCAGATCAAAATAATATAAATACAATTTCTGATTTAGGAAAAATGGCACAGGATGCTAAAGTAGGATTCACATTAGAATTTGCTGATCGTGAAGACGGTTATAAAGGAATGCAAAAATTATATAACTATAAGTTTTTAAATGTGAAAACGATGGAACCGAAACTACGTTATAGTGCAATTCAATCAGGGGATGTTAACGTAATCGATGCATATTCAACTGATAGTGAACTTGAGCAGTATGGACTGAAAGTGCTACAAGATGATAAAGGGTTATTCCCACCGTACCAAGGTGCACCATTATTAAGAAAAGAGACGTTACAGAAATATCCTGAACTTGAAAAAGTATTAAATACATTATCTGGGAAGATTACAGATGAAGAAATGCGAAAAATGAATTATGAAGTAAATGTGAATGGAAAAAGTAGTGAAGAAGTTGCGAAACAATTTTTACAAAAAGAGAATTTACTTCGTTAATTTTACAAGAAATATACAAATTTATATGTATGAAATGACCGTTCATTACAAAATGAACGGTTTTTTTGTGCATACTTATACATTTTTTCAAAAAAGTATTCCATTTTTCTTCATTTTCTTTTAGAATAAGTAATGTTTTCCTGAAAAAATATAAGAGAAACGTCTATTAGAGAAAAAGGTGACTTTAATAGTTGAACGAACATAACACCTAGAATGACAGATGGGGTGGTACAAATAGAAAAGAAGTTAGGTTTTTTTCCATTAATTGCATTAGTAGTCGGAACGATGGTTGGTGGCGGTGTTTTTAGTTTACCGCATGATTTAGCAGTAGGAGCGAATAGCGGCTCTATAATAATTGGTTGGTGTATTACAGCGATGGGAATGATTCCACTCGCGCTCGTATATCAAACGTTAGCAAGACAAAAACCGGAGCTTGAGGGCGGAATTTATAGTTATGCACGTGCTGGTTTCGGAGAATATATCGGATTTAACAGTGCTTGGGGATATTGGCTAGCAGGAATTTTAGGAAACGTTGCAACAATCATGTTACTGTTTAGTACATTAGGTTATTTCTTCCCCATTTTTAAAGGTGGAAATAATGTTGCGTCTATTGTTGGAGCGTCACTTTTATTATGGACACTTCATTTTCTAATTTTATTTGGAATTCGTGAAGCATCTATTATGAATGTTATTGCAACGATAGGGAAATTAGTTCCAATCGTATTATTTATTGTTGTAATGGTAACAGCATTTCGCTGGGATACGTTTACACATGATTTTTGGGGAGAAGGAACTATATCAGTTTCCTCTATACTTGGTCAAGTGAAAAATACAATGCTTGTAACTCTTTGGGTTTTCATTGGGGTTGAAGGAGCGGTTGTATTATCTGGTAGAGCGAAAAATAGCCGAGATGTTGGTAAAGCGACAGTACTTGGACTTATTTTAGTAATGTCTATTTATATTTTAATTTCTGTCTTGTCTATGGGAGCGATGACAAGAGGAGAGCTTTCCGTGTTAGAAACCCCATCAATGGGACATGTATTAGAACATGTTGTTGGGACATGGGGCGCAGTTGCGATTAACATTGGGTTAGTTGCTTCACTTGTAGGTACATTAATAGGCTGGTTTTTACTTGTTTCTGAAATTTCCCACGTAGCAGGAAAAGATGGCGTGTTTCCGAAAGTCTTTACGAAAACAAATAAAAAACAAACGCCACATATGGCATTATGGATTTCAAATTGCGTTGCCCAAATTATATTTATAATCGTTCTGTTTTCAGAATCAACATATCAAATTATGTATTTCATAGCTTCAACATCAATTTTAGTACCATATTTATTATCAGCGTTATTCCAATTCAAATTAGTTATTACAAACGAACTAAAAGATGCAAAAGTAAAAAACGGCTCGTTAGCTTTAATTGCTTCTATTTATTCTGTATGGCTTCTATATGCAGCAGGTTTGAAAAATTTATTACTTGTTTCAATCGTGTATGGAATCGGGATTATTGTTTACATGTATGCAAGAAAAGAAAAAGGAAATCGTTGTTTTAAAGGTATTGAGAGATATGTAATGTGGGCAATTGTTATCGCAGCTATCACATCACTTTATATGCTATTAACTGGAAATATAAAAATGTAAAAGTCCTTTTAAATAAAGGGCTTTTTTCTTTGTCTAGAGAATATTTAATACATAAGATATTCAGGAGGGATGAAAATGGAAGAAAAAAAACAGTTAACCAGAATTGTTGATTTAGCGAGTGAAGTAAGGAAAGTATTAGTGCAAGAATCCTTTTTTAATCATCATCCTGAACTACGAGGAGTGATTGAAAATTTAGCGAGTGCTGTAGAGAATTTGGCGGAATTACAGCAAAATACAGATGAAAACGCTGAAGATCGATTACGATATGTACTTGCTAAAATGAAAATTGCTCATAATGCCATTTTACAAGAGAAAAAAGCATTTCCATCTCATTAATATACGTTTTTATTTTGAACCTGGCGGATAACGTCAGGTTTTTTGTTTCTAGTTTTTCATTTCTTTCATACACTAAGAATAGTATGAAAGAAATGAAGGTGACGAAGGTGAAATTACATAAAGCTCTTCAGCCAAGTTTTATAAAAAGAATGTACTATATGAGGTTTATCGGAAAGTTTACAAAAGCAGAGAGAGAGAAGAATGGAGAGAATTTTTTTGTGCAATGCCTATCGCCAATACCATTCACGTTACAAGAGCAATTAAAAAATGAACCATACGTATTTGAAGGTTTATGTAGCAATAAAAAGAATGAAAAAGTCTTTTCGGAATTAAAGAAAAGAAAATTAGAAAAGCAATTGGTTATGTTTCGTCTCTATTATGAAAGAGGACATATATACGTGGAGTTAATTTGTGCGGAAGAACCACGAGAAATGGCCAATGGCTATAAAATGATTCCAGTACCTAAAGTTTCCGAATACAAAAAAGGAGAGTCTTTAGAAAGAAAACTTGGAAATGGCTATTTGTCATTTCTAATGCCAAAATATCCGAAAGACTTTGAGCCTCCCGAATTATTGTGGCACGATGGAAGGTTATATGGAAATATATCTTTAAAGTCATCATCAATTAGTTCAATCGCCTATTTTGAACAGCAGCGGGAATGTAAGTATATAGACTTAAATGACTGGATGAAGTATGTGGAAATAGCGGTAGAAGATCAATTGTATTTTGTAAGCAATCACATGTATGAGCAATTAAAAAAACGAATGACTGAAGAAGGTAAGCATGTAGAAGTAGAGGAAATAAAAGTGCACAAGGATGAATGGGAATGGGATGAGCGTGAATCCGTCTTTTTACAGTATGTAAAAAGTTTTGTACGTAATAAAGGGCTATATTTGGATGAAACGGA
Source organism: Bacillus sp. IBL03825 (assembly GCF_024712505.1). Lineage (NCBI taxonomy): Bacteria > Bacillati > Bacillota > Bacilli > Caryophanales > Bacillaceae > Bacillus > Bacillus sp. IBL03825. The sequence continues at coordinate 2,296,717 of NZ_JAMXKE010000001.1, forward strand.
CATTTATAATTTCCATATAAGTGCGAAAACAAATATGTTGACGATTCTAGGTGGTATACCAGGCGCTGGGAAATCCCGATTTGTGCAAGCTTATGCAGAAGCACTTGGATTACAGTATGGGGAAGAATTGGTTTGGATTCCGATTTCACCATCGTATCAAGAACCACATGATTTACTTGGTTACCTTCACCCAAATGGTACTTTTATTGAAAGTGAAACAAAATTAGTTAGGGCGTTAATGAAGGCAAAAGAAAATCAAAATCAACTATATATAATCGTTTTTGATGAAATGAATATGTCGCATATTGAGCATTGGTTTACTCCATTTCTATCTGTTCTTCAACTTGAAAAGCAAAACCGTATTCTAAATTTGTATGAAGGTGTACAAGAAAAAGAAAATCCAATTCCATCAACAATTGAAATTGGTGAAAATATTATATTTGTAGGTACAGTAAATTTTGATGAAACAACGAAAGAACTCTCAGATCGATTATTAGATCGGACGAATTTAATAACGTTACAAAAGATTCCGTTTTGTGAGATGTGTATGGAACAAGAGAAAATTGTATTACAACCACCTCTGAAAGTAACTGCAGGAGAATTTCGTATAAGCTGGGTCAGGAATAAAGCGATGATTGAGGTGTTTTCTGAAGAAGAGTTAGAACTATTAGATAAGTTACATGTTGTATTGTCATCACATGATATGTCAAAGGGAATTTCATTTCGATGTGCAAACGCAATCGCTACTTACTTGCAAAATATACCGTTCCAAAATAATCATTCCTATATGATCAGTAGAGAAGAGGGATTTGATTTACAAATCAAGCAACGTGTATTGACGAAAATAAGAGGGACTGAAATGATGGTTGGGTCTTTACTTTCTGAAGATGTAAAAAGGGGGGCAACATTACTACCTCTTTTGCAATCGCCACTTGCAAACAGAGTATCTACATTTGAACACTCTTTAGCATATATAAGAGAAAAGCGTAGAGAACTGGAGCTGTATGGCTATGCAAAATGAAGGGCGATATGAAACAGAAATCGTTGATACGAAAGAAACGCTCCCTTTTGTATTAAAGTTAATCATTGGAACTGAGGCAAAAGGGGAATATATTTTATTAAATCGTCTTTGTACATCTACTACAGCATTAGTTCAATGTATTTATAAAGTACAAGAATTAAAACCAATTAGATTGCATTACCATTATGAAAGTCCAATGAATATTACTTTTATATGGAATAAAGTATATGAGGGACAGAAAAATATAAAAGAGTCAAAATATGAAATAAATGAAAAAAAACAAAAGGTATTAATATATGAACATGGAAAAACGGAATTCTTTTATCCATGGCGTTGTGGATTATATCATTTTGAAGTGAATATAGAAGATAGAACGTATTATGGCGCATTTCAAATCGTTCCCAAAAATTTTTTTGATGATCAATTTGAAATGATTCAAAACTATGTAAAGTCAATTTTGAATGAGTTGATTTTAGATAGAGGTTATTATAAAAAGACTTTCTCTGCACTTAGTGATATTGAAGATTCTTCTTATTTAGTGTTACTTAGAAAGTTGCCGCAAAAAATGAAAAAGATAAAGCAAATTTTCAAGAAAATAGAATCGAGTTCAAAATTTATACATGAATATAAATGGGAAGAAAAGGAGCGGAAAGCGACGAGAAAAGGAGCCATAGTGGCGGAAAGAAAACCGTATGCAAAATATTATAATCGTAAGTTGATAGAACAAAAAAATAGTAAGGAAAATGCATTTCTTAAATTTAAAGCGATGCAGTTTGATCTCTATTTACTTGAAGCGGAAAGTTTTTTGCGCCAAACAATTGAAATATTAGAAAGAGCAAAAAGGAAGAAATCAGAAGAATTTCAAGCTGTAAAAACGATTATACAAACAATTGAGCGTAATGGATCAGTGACCGATAGAGAGAAACAAAAATATAAAAATATACATTTACTAAAAGAGGCGGATTTGCGAAAAAGCTCTATGAAGATACAAGAATATAAAATATTAGCGCATTTTGTACATGAAAGTGTACAATACTTTCAAACTTTAATGCATTCTCCATTTTGGAGAGAAGTTTCCGAAACTGGTAACATGCACTCACATAATTTACCGATACCACATCAACAACTACTACAGCATTTAGATTTACTTCCACAATATACAGAACAATCTCCATCTTTATTATTTGTTTATAAACCAACATTTTTAGTGTATGAATATTACGCTTTTTTTATCGTTATTTCCATGTTAGAGCAAATTGGTTTTGAGGCTAGAAATTCCATTCGTGAACAAATTCAAGAACATTTTTATGTAGATGGATTACAGGATGGAACGACAGTAGTTTTACAACGAGATGATATTAGAGTACAAGTCGCATTTAATGATTTAATTGAAACTCATCCTCTTATTGCATTAAGTAAAGGGAGTAATTTTTATAATGGAGAAGATACGAAGAAGCCAGACATTCGCTTAGACTGTTATGTAAAGGAAGAAGGGAAATACGTATATCAATCTTCTATTATTATCGAAGTGAAGTATAGCCCCATGTACAATATTTTTCAGCACGTTGGAAATACGAAGGCAACTGAGCAAATGTATAAGTACTGGTCTATAAAATATGTAGAAGAACAGGATGGAAAGAGAGTCTATTATCGAAGGGCCATTTATGAAGTTATTTGTGTATATCCAGGAAGTCATATGCATAGTAAAAAAATTGAGTCTGGATGTGGTGTGTTCTTGCAATTATATCCATATAAAACGAAACAAGGGGAAGAGAAATTAGCCGGAAAACATGGAATGGTACAAATTTTTGAGAAGTGGTTAAAAAGCATGAAGAAGTAAAAAAATCCTTTTTTATAAAGGATTTTTTTAGATTAAGAAGAAATATATGCTGTATGGAAGACAGCTTTATACGATTTGAATTTGAAAGTAATATAAATATATTGTTAGAAGAACGGTACATGAGGGATAAAAGACAATTAAGATGGAATTTAATTCATTTTGCAGAATATAATAAGTCATAAATATTTTTAGTTGCATACGAAGATTTGTTCTTATATGATAGATAGTGAAAGCGTTATCAAAAACAGAGCGGCGATGGGAAAGGCGGGTAAATATGTTCCAGCGTGTTCAAACAAAAGAAGAACATTTTTGGTTCGAGCAACTATGGGGAGATTTTTGTGAAGAAAGAAACTTAATGTTCGTAGAACGTAATTTAAATCCATCACGATTTTTATTAATAGAAGATGAACATCATATTGGTACAGTAGAATGTATTAAGTATACGGAACCAGAGCAATCGAATTCTGAGTTTTTCTATCCGTTTTCTAAAAATGATTTAGTGAAAGATTTGAAAAATGTGTATGAAATAGGCAAGTTAAGTATTGCGAAAACGTCTCGTGGGAGAGGACACTTCAAAAGACTAACAGCTATTTTATTTATGCATGCATTAGAAACGAAAGCAGAATGGTATATTGCAGCAGTGACAAAAAGAATGTATATGTATTTATTAACACTCGGTTTCCCAATTGAACCGGTAGATAAGCCATTTCAGTTTCATGATACTTTACAAGGTGTACCAGTGCGAATTCATGCCCGAAAAGGGGCTACGCATTTGTATTCTTTAAAAGAATTTCGAGATGTGATTCAAGGGAATGCTCATGCACAGGCATTAATCGCAGAATACAGTAAAAATATTATGTTAACAAAATAAAGCGAAATGAATATATATAATAAAGAGAATGCTATTTTAATATGAAGTCTTTCTTCATGAAAAAAGACCCTTATTATTTTAATAAGGGTCTAAAAATTATAATCCAAATATACTAAAAATCATTTTGCGGCGCTTCGGCTTCTTTTCTCGTTCATATGTTGGTTTTGAATCGGGAGTAATATATATTGGTTCTTCTTTCTTGAGGGAAGCTTCTAGCTTTTGAATCCGCTCTAACATTTCCTCCATTTCACGGCGATGTTGTAAAAGTTGGTACGTAACAACATCATTTGCCTTATCTTGCATTTGTTCTTCCATTCGATCTAGCCTTCTCGTAATAGTGTTTAATTGAGCTGCTAATTGCTCAAATTCATGTGATGATTTGTTTTGAACAATTGTATTTACTTGAGTTTTTAATTCTTCAACATCATTTGATGATGTTTTTTGAGTAGGGTGAGAGTTTTGAGACTGCTCTATTTGTAAAAGATGGAATTCTAACATTTGATCTAAATCTTCTTGTGTGAAAATAAAGTGACCATATTTATTTTTTTCTATCGTAAGATTTAATTGTTGTGCAATCCGGACAACAGCCTTTGGGCTAACACCTAATTTTTTTGCGATAAATGGTGTTTTATATTCCAAAATAATCCCTCCTATATATATCCTGTTGAATGATTTCGATCTATGAAGGAAGTTCCCTTCTAGTGTGACAAAAGAAGTGTGGAATCGGCAAAGAAAGTGTTTTTTCACGAAATGAAGCTGTGAAGAATATATCGTTTATATAAAATGTTTTATCTTAAGATTTAGAACTATTTGACTAAGGGAAATGAATTAGATTATCATAATGATAAATATCTTTTTTATGTATGCATATAATATATAAAAAGGTGGTTGCTAATGTAGAATTTTGTTAGAGTATTAGAATGCTTACTTCACTTGAATAAAATTAAGTAGGAGGTGGCTTCCTTGCTTACAATGTAAGTAAGGAGAAGTATTTGGACATATATAGTATAAGTATAGTGATTGTTTTAATTGCCTTAACGGCATTTTTCGTTGCAGCAGAATTTGCAATTGTTAAAGTGCGAAGTTCACGAATTGACTATTTAATTGCAGAAGGAAATAATCGCGCAACATCTGTCAAAACAGTCATTACAAACTTAGACGAATATTTATCTGCTTGTCAGCTAGGAATAACAGTTACAGCTCTGGGGATTGGGTGGTTTGGTAAACCGGCGTTAAAGCAAATGTTTGACACGCTTTTTGCAAATTTGAACATTTCTACTCAACTAGCAGACATGTTTGCTGTAATTTTAGTGTTTTTGTTTATTACATTTTTACATGTTGTAATAGGGGAATTGGCCCCAAAAACATTCGCGATTCAAAAAGCTGAACAAGTGAGTTTGTTTGTTGCTAAACCGTTAATTTTCTTTTATCGTATGGCGTTTCCATTTATTTGGCTATTAAATGGATCAGCCCGCATTATTACGAAGTTGTTAGGGCTGAAACCACCGAAAGGGCACGATGAGGTTCATTCAGAAGAAGAATTACGGTTATTAGTTTCAGAAAGTTACAAAAATGGAGAGATTAATCAGTCTGAATATAAATATGTAAATAAAATTTTTGAATTTGATGATCGTATAGCGAAAGAAATAATGGTACCCCGAACTGAGATGCATATTATAAGTAAAGAAATGCCTGCTGAAGAAGCTTTGCAAAAAATGTCTCGGGAAAAATATACGAGATATCCAGTTGTAGATGGGGACAAAGATCACGTAATAGGCTTTGTAAACTTTAAAGATATTTTCACAGATTTTGTGCAGCATAATGCAGTAAGTAATAAGAAAGTAGAGCAATATATTAGGCCAATCATTTTAGTTATCGACTCTATCCCAATACACGACTTATTTTTAAAAATGCAAAAAGAAAGAACACATATTGCTATATTGATAGATGAATATGGTGGTACGTCTGGACTTGTTACAGTTGAAGACATTTTAGAAGAAATAGTGGGAGATATTCAAGATGAGTTTGATACGGATGAACAGCCAGAAATTCAAAAAGTTAGTGAAACGAAAACAATACTAGAGGGAAAAGTGCTTGTTAGTGAAGTGAATACGTTATTAGGTTTAACGATTGATGATAATGGTGTTGATACAATTGGTGGTTGGATTTTAACGAAGAATATAGAAATTGCTGAAGAGGATTTCATTGAAATTGAAAATTATAAGTTTTGTGTAAAAGAATTAGATGGACACTATATAAAGAGATTAGAAGTTACAAAAACTGTAGAATCAATTGTTATTTTAGAAGATGAAAAACAAATTCCATTTCAAGAACAAATTAGTTCGTAGACTCTGCTATATGGCAGGGTTTTTTTGAGCATAATGTTTTTGGCAGAATAAGTGCTATGATACAATGACATAAGTCAGACCTTTCACTAGGTGAAATATTGTTGTAAACATATATTTGGAAGGGGAAGAATTATGAAAAAGCATTTATATATAAATGGAGATTGGAAGCCTGTAAACACTTATAAACCATTATACGCACCATATTCTGAAGAAACGTTAGCGGAAATTGCACAAGGAACGGAAGAAGATGTACAAGAGGCTGTTACTGCTGCAAAAAATGCAATGAAAAAAATGAATACATTATCTGCATATGATCGTGCGACTATTTTAGAGAAGGTTGCACAAAAAATGGATGAAAGAAGAGAAGAATTTGCAGAGATTATTGCAAAAGAGGCTGCAAAACCAATTCGTGCTGCGAGGGGAGAAGTAGATCGTACCGTTCAGACATACAAATTTGCAGCGGAAGAAGCGAAGCGTATATACGGTGAGACACTGCCACTTGATGCAGCACCTGGTGCAGATGGGCGTATTGCATACACAATACGTAAACCGATTGGGGTTATAGGAGCTATTACCCCATTTAATTTCCCATTAAATTTAGTGGCGCATAAAGTCGGCCCTGCAATTGCTGCCGGAAACACAGTTGTGTTAAAACCAGCTGATCAAACGCCATTATCGTCTTACGCATTAGTTGAATTATTTGAAGAGGCAGGATTGCCAAAAGGAGCTTTAAATATTATTTATGGTCCCGGTTCAACTGTAGGTGAGGCGATAGTTACAAATGATGATGTTGCTTCCATTACTTTTACGGGAAGTCCGAAAGTTGGAATTGGAATTAAGGCAAAGGCTGGGTTAAAGCGAGTTACATTGGAACTAGGATCAAATGCTGCTGTAATTATTGATGAAGATGTAGAATTAGCAGATGAATTAATTGAACGTGTAAAATGGGGAGCATTTGTAAACAATGGACAAGTTTGTATTTCGGTACAACGTGTTTTTGTACATGAAAAGAGAATGGATGAATTTCTTTCAAAGCTAAAGAAAGCGATGGAAACAGTTGTTGTTGGGGATCCATTGCTGGAAGAAACGGATGTATCGGCTTTAATTTCGAAAAAAGATGTAGAGCGAATAGAAATGTGGGTGCAAGAAGCTATTAAGGAAGGGGCAGCTGTTTTATACGGTGGTAAGAAACGTGATGCAAGGATTTTTGAACCAACTGTATTAACAAATGTTCCAGAGTATGTATCTGTTCAGTGCCAAGAAGTATTTGGTCCACTCATGACAGTAAATACATTTAAAGAATTTGATGAAGCGATAGAGCAAGTAAATCATTCACGTTACGGCCTACAAGCAGGTGTGTTTACAAATAATTTGTTTAAAGCAATGCGTGCAATTGATGAGCTTGAAGTTGGTGGTGTCATGATAAATGATATTCCAACGTTTAGGGTAGATCATATGCCTTACGGTGGTGTGAAAGAAAGCGGTACGGGGCGTGAAGGAATTAAATATGCAATAGAAGAAATGACAGAAATGAAATTAGTGTGTATTAAAAAATAAAGTAGATTAAGCTTAAACAAAACAATAAAAAACGAGAAGGAAATGTTTACGATTCCATACTCGTTTTTTATTGTTTGTTTTACGTTTTTCAGAACGATTTCATTTAATCAAGTGTACCTTTTATTTCATTTCTTGTTTGAAAATAGCATCTTCTACATAAATTTGTTCTTTGTCAATAGCGGTGCTATGAGATAATACTAAACCGATTGGTGTTTCTATGCCTTTATTTTGAACAATTGTAAAAGGAACATTTTTTTCATTTGCTAATTTAATGTATTTTGATAAATGTGGGTAAGCAATGCCACCATTTAGGAATATTTGTAATGATTGAGAAGAGCGCATGCTACTAGCTACTTCAGAATATACATTACTTTGCATTACTTGACCGATAGTTAAAGCGATTTCTACACGCTCACGTAATGTAGTTAAATACATATTACGTTCTTCTGGTTTGTTCTGCTTTTGGCCGTAAATGCCTTCTTGGAGATAATCTTCCACATTTTTATTTACCATATTTTTCACACCTTTCATTTTCTATTGTACGAAAGAATGAAGCAGGATGCAAAAAAAGTCGCATCGAATGTAAAAAAATTTGAATGAAAGGAAGGAAAATGGAATGTATCAATTTAAACTTTTAATAAAGACATTAAAAATTTTATCAACACATATTAACAAAATGTGACAATAATCTATTAACGAATCGCATTTTTTGTGTTAATATTCAAAATATAAAGGGTATTCGTCGCATGGAAATGGAGGGAATGGGGGTTTTTCCAATCGATAAGGATATTAAAGAAGTATTTTGTTCGCACTTGAAAAACAACAGGCACCAATTCGTTGAGAACTGGAAAAACAAAATGATAATTTCCGATAAAGATCCATATAAACTAGAAGCAGTTCAAAATGGAGAGGATTTATTAGAGTTAATTATCGAACTTACTATGGAAGAAAAAGATATAGATTATCTTCAGCCATTATGCGAGAAAATTGCTATTGAACGTGCAGGGGCAGATGCGAATATTGGAGATTTTGTTTATAATGCAAATGTGGGAAGAAATGAACTTTTCGAAGCGATGTGTGAATTAGATGTTAGCGCACGTGAATTGAAGCCGATTATGGCCCAAATACATACTTGTTTTGATAAATTAATTTATTATACTGTTTTAAAATACTCGGAAATTATATCAAAAAATTTAGAGGAAAAACAGCAATATATTAACGAAACACATAAAGAAAGGCTGACGATTTTAGGGCAAATGTCAGCAAGTTTTGTACATGAATTCCGTAACCCACTCACTTCAATTATGGGATTTGTTAAATTATTAAAAGCAGATCATCCAAGTTTATCGTATTTAGATATTATTTCGCATGAATTAGACCAGTTAAATTTTCGTATTTCGCAATTTTTACTCGTATCGAAAAAAGAAATGTGGAATGAATCAGAACGATTTTGGCTTAACGATTTGTTTCAAGATATTATACAGTTCTTATATCCGAGTTTGGTCAATGCAAATGTTTCGATTGAAAAGAATTTACCGTATCAAATTCCACTTGTTGGCTATCGGAGTGAAGTGAGACAAGTATTTTTAAATATATTAATGAACTCAATTGACGCTCTAGAATCAATGAAAGAAGAACGGAAAATTATCATTGATGTATTTGAAGAAGATCAATCGATTCGAATTGTGATAAAAAATAATGGGCCAATGATTCCAGCTGAAAGTGTAGAAACGATTTTTGAACCATTTGTAACTACTAAAAAGTTAGGAACTGGTATTGGATTATTTGTATGTAAACAAATTGTAGAAAAACATAATGGGTCCATCATGTGCCGTTCAGATAACGAATGGACAGAATTTCAAATTGTATTTCAAAAATAAACAGTCTACACCAAATGAATGGTGTAGACTGTTTTAATTTGTAAGTATAACGGCTTCTAATTTAGGATCTTTCGCTGAATAACCTAAAAGTGAAATTGTATATATGATGTTCGGTTCGACTTTGAAATTCGGTATAGTTAGTAAGACGCTGGGATTATCGGCGAGTGAAACTTCAATATCTGCTGTACCAGGACTAACTTCTAAAAAATCTGTTATTTGTTTAAAGAGTACATTTTCAAATAAATGATCTCCACCTTTTAAATCTACATTTACAACAGGGGTATCTGGAGAAAAATGTGCAAAACGCATTTTTGCTTGACCAGCTGGTAAATGTGTATTATCAAGCATAGGTTGTAATTGTAGATGATTGTCACTATTTATTGCAGCAAAAGTATAAGTGTGATTCCCCATTATTGGTACTAAAGCTGAAAAGATGGGAGTTTCATTTCCAACTGGGACAATATCTATACGGTATTTACCTTGCACTAATGTTAAATAGGGACTAAATTGTTTGAAAGAAATATTTTTAATAACCTTTTGCCCGTTTACTAAAATGTCAACCGCAGGTGTATTTGAAGCAGAGTGAAAAAAACGTATGTGTGACGGTAAAGCAGCTTCTTGTGAATCTCTTTTTTCATACGCCTGTACAAGTTTCGTAAGCGCATCGTAATATTTCATATATAGTTCTACATATTTTTTCGGATTATTAAATTGATAGTAACGAGCGAGCTGTTCGTAACGTGCAGCTTCTTGTCCATATTTTTCAATTTCAGATTGAGACATGAACATTCCTCCTTTGTCATCATTAAAACTATATGCTTAACAAGAAAGAAGTTATGCGAGAAAATTGTTTTTTGAAGGAGAAAAGTTAAAAATTAATAAAGAGTATTGCTTATGGATAAGTGTATTTTAGGTGAAAGTGTCTTATAATTTTCTAGAGTAAACAGCAATATATCATCTATGTTGGGTGATGATGTACCGATTACAATGTATATTTCGAAATAAAAAACCTTAAGAGCGTATGAAGTAACATATCGAAAACATGTCCAAAAATCCTTAGGAAACTAGGGATTTTTTTAATAATGGGCAAATACACATACAAAGTGATAATTGTCCTACATAAATTATAAAGGAAAGGTAGTTCAAATATAAGGAAAGGAATGAAATATTGGGATGGGGATATCCCAAAAGGAATTATGAATGGCGTTATGGACGATTTTGTGCTTTAGGATGTAGGATGAATTTTGAATTTGTAACATTATTTTTTCTATTTACGTTAGCAAGTGGCAGTATTAACCGATAAAAGAGCGTCGTGCCGAACTGATTAATGTGGTTAATCGGTTCTTTTTTTATTGTATAAAACGGAGGAGAATGTATGTGAAATATTGGTTTCTATAAAAATAATTGCTATGCATTTAGTGGGATTAATTGTCGATATTTGTTTGAAAATATGCAATATAAAGTAGGAGAATAGGAAGGAGTTTAAAGGGAGTTTCGTCGAAGTTTACACAATGTCGGCAATTGAGGGCAGCTGATATTATGTTGAGAAAGTATGTAGTGAAGCGTTTATTTTATATAAAGGAGGGTTATTTGAGCGTATAGATAAGGGTTGGTCTTCGTTTTTAAGTTCTGAATTTTCTGTTTTTCGAATTAATATTTAGCACTCATTTGTATATTTTATAATAGTTTTTTGATAAAATCACTGCTTTCGCAGAGGGTTCTTTTTTATGAAAGAAACGTCAATTTTCTTCATATATATATACAAATTGGAGAAATGGGGGAGCGCTATGCGCGATTACTTAATTAAACCACTTGTTGGTCAGCCGTATCCAATGATTTCACATGGAAAAGGTGTGTATTTGTATGATCAAAACGGAAATAAATATTTTGATGGCTCGTCAGGGGCAATTACGGCAGGTATTGGGCATGGCGTAAAGGAGATTGCAGATGTTATAAAAAAGCAAGCAGAGGAGATTGCTTTCGTTTATAGATCACAGTTTACGAGTGAACCAGCTGAAAAATTAGCGAAGAAATTAAGCGATTTAAGTGTAGGAGATTTGAACTGGAGCTTTTTCGTGAATAGTGGTACGGAAGCAAATGAAACAGCTATGAAAATTGCAATCCAGCATTTTCAAGAGCGAGGTATTCAAGGGAAGCATAAAATTTTGTCACGATGGATGAGTTATCACGGTATTACGATGGGAGCCTTATCAATGTCTGGGCATCCACTGCGCAGACAACGTTTCGTGTCAATTTTAGAAGATTATCCAACTATTCCAGCTCCATATTGTTTTAGATGTCCAGTGCAAAAGGTATATCCAACTTGTCAGCTTGCTTGCGCGACTGAACTAGAAAGATCAATTGAAAGAATTGGTGCAGAACATATCGCAGCTTTTATCGCTGAACCGATTATCGGAGCAGCTGGAGGCGCAGTCGTTCCGCCGAAAGAATATTATAAAGTCATTAAAGATATTTGTAGTCATTACGATATTTTATTTATTGCTGATGAAGTAATGACAGGGCTTGGTCGTACTGGCGCATGGTTTGCGATGGAGCATTGGGGGGTAGAACCGGATATTATGACTCTTGGTAAAGGTTTAGGAGCTGGATATACACCGATGGCAGCGACGATTGTAAGTGACCGTGTTATGGAGCCAATTTTACGTGGATCGCGTTCTGTAATGAGTGGGCATACGTTAAGTGCAAATCCATTATCTGCAGCAACAGCTCTAGCTGTTATTGAATATATGGAGAAACATAATCTACCTGAAAAAACAGCAGAAAAGGGAGAGTATTTAATAAAAGGACTACAGAAAGTTCAGCAACAATCGACAATCATTGCTGATGTGCGCGGAAAAGGGTTGCTGATTGGAGTAGAATTGCAACCGTTTACAAAAGCGTCGGAACTTATTTCGGTTGCAGCTAAAAATGGTCTTCTTTTATACCAAGCTGTTTCAGGGCAAGCAGGAAAAGAAGATAGTGCACTGCTTGTAGCACCGCCGATGACAACTACATATTCCGAGTTAGATGAATTACTTTCGATTTTTGCAAAAAGTGTAGAAGAAATGATGCAAAAAGGAGGGCATAGTATCGCATGACAACTATTACGAATACATTCGATAAATTAAAAGAGATAGAGGAAGTAATTTCTTTGTTCCACGATGATATGACATTAATGTTTGGAGGATTTGGGGGGATCGGATCTCCCCCATCTTTAATACAGGCGATTTTAGAAAAAGGAGTTACAAATTTAAATTTAATAGGAAATGACACGGGATTTCCTGATGTAGGAATCGGTCGTCTTGTTACGAATGAAAGAGTAAAATCATTAATTACTTCACATATTGGTTCAAATCCAAATGCAGGAAGACAGCTCAACGAAGGAAGGTTACAAATCGAGTTTTCTCCTCAAGGAACATTAGCAGAGCGTATTCGCGCTGGTGGTGTAGGACTTGGAGGTGTATTAGTTGATGTAGGTGTTGATACGATTGTAGAAGAGGGAAAACGTACAGTTGAAATGAATGGCAAGACATATTTAGTTGAAACAGCATTAACTGCTGAGGTTGCAATTGTATATGCAAAAAAAGCGGATCCGTTTGGTAATCTTGTGTTTGATAAAAGTGCTCGAAATATGAATCCTCACGTTGCTATGGCAGGGGATATAACAATTGTAGAAGCAGAAGAAATCGTTCCACTTGGAAGTTTAGATCCAGAAGAAATTGTTGTCCCAGGAGTATTTGTAAATTATATCGTACCGTCGGAAGGAGTGAATTGGAAATGGGTATGGGCGTAGAAGTGAGAGATAAGATTGCTAGGCGCGCGGCAAAAGAAATACAAAATGGTATGATTGTAAATTTAGGTATTGGTATACCATCGCTTGTACCGAATCATCTTTCTGACGATATAAACGTTATGTTTCATGCGGAAAATGGAATTGTAGGTATGGGACCTACGCCAAGAAAAGGGAATGAAGACGAAAATTTATGTAATGCAGCAGGTTTACCGACTTCTCTTATTACAGGAGCGAGTTATTTTGATAGTTGCACAGCGTTTGGGATGATTCGAAAAGGTTTATTAGACATAACGATTCTTGGTTCATTACAAGTAAGTGAGAATGGTGATTTAGCGAACTGGATTGTACCAGGAAAACGCGTTCCAGGTATTGGGGGAGCGATGGATTTGGCACAAAAAGCGAAGCGGGTCGTTGTTGTGATGAATCATGTCGATAAATACGGAAATGCAAAAATTGTTTCGGAGTGTACATTACCATTAACTTCAAAGAAATGTGTAGATTTAATTATTACGGATATGGCAGTTATGGAAGTGACGCAGGATGGACTCGTTTTACAAGAATTAATGAGTCCATACACAGTGGAAGATATAAAACAACATACAGAAGCTGATTTTAAAATTGGCTCTAACTTACTAGTAATCGAATGAGGGGAGATGTAATATATGGAGCAATTAAAAAAGAAAATTTGTGATTATATCGAGAGTCATGAAGAGGAAAGCGTAAAATTTTTAAAACGATTAATTCAAGAAAAAAGCGTATCTGGTGATGAAAGTGGTGCGCAGGCAATTGTAATTGAAAAATTACGTGAGCTAGGTTTAGATCTTGATATTTGGGAACCTTCATTTTCTAAAATGAAAGATCATCCTTATTTTGTATCACCGCGTACAAGTTTTTCGGATAGCCCGAACATAGTGGCAACTTTAAAAGGAAGTGGCGACGGGAAATCTATGATATTAAATGGACATATTGATGTCGTACCAGAAGGAGATGTGAATCAGTGGGACCATCACCCTTATAGTGGTGAGCAAATAGGGAATCGTATATATGGTCGTGGAACAACGGATATGAAAGGCGGCAATGTCGCACTGATGCTTGCGATGGAAGCCATTATTGAATCTGGTATTGAATTAAAAGGAGATATTTATTTTCAAAGTGTAATTGAAGAAGAAAGCGGCGGGGCAGGAACATTAGCGACTATATTACGAGGATATAAAGCAGATGGTGTTATTATTCCAGAACCGACAAATATGAAGTTTTTCCCGAAACAACAAGGGTCCATGTGGTTTCGTCTACATGTGAAAGGCAAAGCAGCACACGGTGGAACGCGTTATGAAGGAGTAAGTGCAATTGAAAAAAGTATGTTTGTTGTAGATCATTTGAGAAAATTGGAAGTTAAGAGAAATGACCGAATTACAGACCCGTTATTTAAAGGAATCCCGATTCCAATTCCAATTAATATTGGGAAAATTGAAGGTGGGAGCTGGCCAAGTTCTGTTCCTGATTCGTTAAATTTAGAAGGAAGATGTGGTATTGCGCCGAATGAGACTATAGAGGCAGCAAAAGAAGAGTTTGAGAATTGGATCGCTGAATTAAATGATGTGGACAATTGGTTTGTTGAAAATCCTGTAGAAGTAGAGTGGTTTGGAGCGAGGTGGGTTCCTGGTGAACTAGAAGAAAATCATGAGTTAATTACGACACTAGAGCATAACTTTGTTGAAATCGAAGGGAACAAACCAATTATTGAAGCATCTCCGTGGGGGACTGATGGAGGTTTATTTACACAAATCGCTAACGTACCAACGATAGTATTTGGTCCAGGAGAGACGAAAGTAGCACATTATCCAAACGAATATATAGAAGTTGATAAAATGATAGCTGCCGCAAAAATTATTGCATGTACATTACTAGATTGGTGTGAGGTGAAAAAATGAAATACTATGAATCTTTTAGAGAACAGACGAATGGCTATACAGTAGAAGGCGTTTTAGACTATTTTAATAAACGTATTCGAGTAGACCACTATACAGGAAATATTGAGAGGATTATCCAAACAATTGACGAATTAGCAGAGAAGCATTCTTTCACTAAATGTATTATTAAAGGAAAGGGAGAGCATGTTTCTACATGGCTCTCTTTCGGTTTTTTATTGGAAGCAACAATACCGCATTATTTTCAAGGTCACGATGTATACTTCTTCGTGAAATTTATTAATGATGAAAGGCGAAATAGTATTCATTGGGCTGAGGAAGATACCATTTTAAGCGGTGTTAAAGCAAAAGAAGTAAAGGAAAAAATAGTCCCAGAGAAATTTTTATTAAGAAAAGCGACAGAAGAGGATGCGGAAGAATTAGCAGCTGTCTTTGGAGAAGTATTTGAAGTTTATCCGACGCCTTTAAACGAAGCGAGTTATGTAAAACAAACGATGAAAGAAGACGATACAATATACTATGTGTATGAATTTGAGGGGAAAATAATTAGTACAGCCTCTGCAGAAATGAATATAAAAGAAGGAAATGCAGAATTAACGAATTGTGCTACTTTACCCGAATATCGTAAACATGGGTTTATGAAAAGTTTACTAATTAAGTTAGAAGAAGAACTGCAAGAAAAATCGATTTTCTGCTCCTATACAATTGCTCGATCGCTTTCTTTCGGAATGAATGCGGCTTTTCATCAGTTAGGTTATACGTATACAGGAAGACTGGCGAACAATTGCTACATTTTCGATAAGCTGGAAGATATGAATATATGGGTGAAAGATTTGTCTAAATAGTACGGTATAAAAAATAGAACGGAATCGTCATGCTTATAATCGCATATAGGTATGCCGGAAATTCGGCATGTTATTGCTGGATTTTCGGCAAAAGGGGGGATGACATTGCTAGCAGTTTCGACACAAGAAGTCATTGAAGCGATTTTGGGCAGTATTGATGAGGCTATACACGCAGTAGATGAAAATGGTATTACAATTTTTTATAATACTGTAGCTGCAAAACACGATGGATCAAAAATTGAAAAAGTGTTAGGAAAACATTTGTTAGAAGCGTTTCCTTCTTTATCTAGGGAAACAAGTACGTTAATGAAAGTGTTAGATACAAAAAAACCAATCGTTCATCAAGTTCAGCATTATCAAAATTTAAATGGGGAAGACATTTGTACAGTAAATACGACGTTACCTATTTTTATAGATGGAAATATTGCTGGAGCTGTTGAAATTGCAAAGGACTATTCTACAGTTCAAAAACTTACGGATACAATTGTAGATTTGCAGTCAAAAATAAAGCGGTCATCTAGAAAAAAAGCAATTAAAAAGCATGTTGCATTTGAGACGATCGTGACGGATGATGCTCGATTTAAACAGACGAAAGAATTAGCACAAAAAGTAGCGCCAACTGATGCAAATGTTTTAATATATGGGGAAACAGGAACAGGGAAAGAGTTATTTGTACAAGCGATTCATGAAGATTCTAAACGGAAGAACAAGCCATTTATTGCACAAAACTGCGCAGCTTTGCCAGAGTCGCTATTAGAAAGTTTATTGTTCGGAACGACAAAAGGTAGCTATACCGGGGCAATTGAACGAGCGGGGTTATTTGAACTTGTAGATGGTGGGACATTGTTTTTAGACGAACTGAATTCAATGCCTCTCGATTTACAAGCGAAAATGCTACGTGTGTTAGAAGATGGTGTAATTCGTCGAATTGGTGATAATAAGACGAGAAAAGTAGATGTTCGCGTTATTACCGCAATGAATCAGCCACCAGAAGTATGTTTAAGAGAGAATAAAATTCGTACGGATTTATATTATCGATTAAATGTCTTTTCATTATATATTCCGCCGCTACGTGAAAGAACTGAGGATGTATTATTATTAGCGTCTTATTTTTTGAACGAATATAATAAAAGTTATAAAAAAGGTGTACTTCAAATGGATAAGGAAGCGAAAGAAAGACTACAAGCTTATCAATGGCCTGGCAATGTTCGTGAACTAAAACATACGATCGAACATGCTGTCATTATTGCAGAAGGGGATACACTAACAGCCAATTGTTTACCGCGTACATTTCGGAAAGAGGATCTGCCAAAGAAGAAGAGCATATTGCCACTTAGAGAAGCACTTCATCAAACGGAAAAGGAATTAATAGATCAAGCGTTAATTGAAACGGAAGGGAATATATTACAAGCTGCAAAAATGTTAGGTATCCCTCGCCAAACGCTTCAATATAAATTGAGTAAGTACGACAAAACCGCCGAATAATTGGCGGTTTTTGTGTGTTTGCACCAATAAAAGCGTGTTTACATATATAAAAAGTAATGAATATGATAGTATGTATGGATTTCATACAGTGCTTACAAATATTTTTTTGTTTATGTAATAGCGTTCTCCATACATTTACTTATCAATAATGTAAAGTTGGCATAACTATTGCTTATATAAAGGATGAGCGTATAAAAAGGGGGAATAGCAATGTTACATGATGTATACAAACCAAATCGTCACTGGAAGGATATCGAGTTGTGGAAGGATGTTACTGAAGAGCAATGGAATGACTGGGTTTGGCAATTAACGAATACGATCAAAACTTTGGATGACTTAAAGAAAGTGATTAATTTAATACCTGAAGAAGAAGAAGGCGTTAAAATTTCAACAAAAACGATCCCGTTAAATATTACACCGTACTATGCTTGGCTAATGAATCCTGATGACCCACGCTGTCCGATTCGGATGCAATCTGTACCGATCTCGGAAGAGTTATATAAAACAAAATATGATTTAGAAGATCCGCTTCATGAAGATGAAGATTCACCAGTTCCAGGGCTAACACATCGTTATCCAGACCGCGTATTGTTCTTAGTAACGAATCAATGTTCTATGTATTGTCGTTACTGTACACGACGTCGTTTTAGTGGACAAATTGGAATGGGTGTGCCGAAGAAACAATTAGATGATGCAATTGGTTACATTCGTGATACACCACAAGTACGAGATGTATTAATTTCTGGTGGTGACGGTCTTCTTATTAACGATAAAATTTTAGAATATGTATTAAAAAATTTACGAGAGATTCCGCATGTCGAGATTATTCGTATCGGAACGAGAGCGCCGGTAGTATTCCCGCAGCGTATTACAGAAAACTTATGTAATATTATTAAAAAATACCATCCAGTATGGTTAAATACACATTTCAATACTTCTATTGAAATTACAGAGGAATCGAAAAAAGCATGTGAAATGCTAGCGAATGCTGGTGTTCCAGTTGGAAACCAAGCAGTAATTTTAGCTGGTATTAACGACAGCGTTCCAATTATGAAAAAACTTATGCATGACTTAGTAAAAATCCGTGTACGTCCATACTATATTTATCAATGTGACTTATCTGAAGGTATTGGTCATTTCCGTGCACCAGTATCTAAAGGTCTTGAAATTATTGAAGGTTTACGCGGTCATACATCTGGTTATGCGGTTCCAACATTCGTTGTAGATGCACCAGGAGGCGGCGGGAAAATTGCGCTTCAACCAAACTATTTAATTTCGCAAAGTGCAGATAAAGTTGTACTTCGTAACTTTGAAGGTGTTATTACAACGTATCCAGAGCCAGAGAGTTATATCCCAGGAAGAGCAGAAGGGTACTTTAAAGAAATCTATCCAAACTACGAAGAAAAACGTTCAGATGTTGGTATTGCAGGTCTTATGAGTGATAAGAAATTTAACCTTGTTCCAGACGACTTACAGCGTATGAGCCGTCGTAAAGACTATGAAGATAATGACACTCATGCATCACTAAAAGATAAACGTGATAAGCGTGATCAACTTAAAGATAAAAAGTATCAATCGCAAATGGCTAAATTAGAAGAAAACGACAAAAAAAATGAGGGTGATGCAGTATGAATTGTATGTGGTGTGACAGTACAGAAGCGAAAGAAAGCTTGAATACTGTATATTGGGAATTACCAGATGGTACGAAAGCCATTGAAATCCAAGAGACACCATGCATTTCTTGTTCCTCATGTGGTATGGACTATCAAGCAGATCAAACAGTGAAAGAAATAGAAGATCAATTGTTTCTAATTTATACGAAAGATTTACCAAAACAACTAACATATGAAGAATTAATGGGAAGACCACGTCTATTAAAAAGAAATTATTTCGACTTTTAACCAGCTTTTATGCTGGTTTTTTTCTTTTTTGCCTTGTATAATGTATCCAAGTTAGAAAGGCAGGGAATATTTTTGAAAAAGACATTTTACCACTATATGATGAAGCATCGTGCAGCTTTATTTAGTAATGAAGTATCGAATTTAGCAGAAGCAATGTATGATGATTTAAGCTTTCCAAAGCAATCTGAAGATTATGATGAAATTAGTTCATACTTAGAGTTAAGTGGATTGCTAGAAAGTATGTCTATATTTGATGAAGCTTGGGATTTATACATACAAGAGAGATAAGAACTATATGAAATTTTTGACGTGAAGCTAGTCTATTTGCTAGCTTTTTTACGTTGTAAATAATTTTTTTTATACAGTGATATTTTTTATTGAAAAAATTTATGAATATACGCTTCTGTGATAAGCGTTTTTATGTAGGTTGCATATACTGTTATCAAAATCACGACGTCAAAAAAAGGAGAGATATAGATGGCAAGAAAAAAGCAACCTAAATATAACGTAGGGGACATAGTCGTGATTACGCTATATGGAACCGTTGGTAAAATCACAAATATGAAGGTTTTAGATGGAGTTTACGTTTACGAAGTCAATAATCACGATGGGTTTTACGTAGAGCAAACGTTGCAGCACGTTTCAGAGCAAGATATGAAAAAAGGTGAAACTGAGTGGATTGAATTAAACTATAATTTCACATTTGGTGATCTCGTGCAAGTAACAGGATATGATAAAGATGTGTTTCGTATTGTTGGTTTTCGTACAGAAGTATGGAGATATAAAAATGACGCATGGGAAGATACTATATACGAATTGTCACGAATTACGGATGGTGAATGGTTAGAAGCGGATGAATCAGATTTAACGTTACTTGCTAATGCTCAAACGGCAAATGCAATTTTGAAGAAAATGAAACAAGATAAAGCTGGTATGAATAAATTAGATTTAGGAAAATTAAAGTCAATTAACAACTCAAAAAAAGTGAGTGTTAAGACAAATCGTCAAGAAATCATTGATGGATTACTTGATATTTATAACGATTATCAATTGTTATTCGATACATTTAAAGATGAAGAATACAAAATTGTTATGGATGTTGTTCATAATTATTTAGTTAAATTGACAGAGAAAAAATAGTTAACTAGAAAGAGAGAATGAATTGAACAACAACATATGCAGTATAAGGTATGCCTACAATTATTAAAAAAATAAAAAGCCATTTAATAAGAGAGTCTGCCCATTGATCTTCATGCATGAACTCTTCTTTTGTTTGCCCTACTTCTTGTTCTACCTCATATTGGTACTCCATAATTAAATCCCCCTTTTTGATAGCTTGTACTACCATCGTATGTATCTCGTCCAAAGGATATGACCTATAAAAAAAGAAAAACTATTTTTCTAATCTCATATACATAATTTTGAGATTTTTTCATAAAACAGAAATAAAGGAGTGATGCTCATGAAGGAAATTGAGGTCGTAATTGATACGGAAGAGATTGCGGAGTTTTTTTATGAGCAACTAATTGAAAGAGGATACGTCCCAAAACGAGAAGAAATTGAAGATCTCGCAGATATTACATTCGAGTATTTATTAGAGAAATGTATGATTGATGAAGTTTTTGATGAAGAGGATGAGTGAAAGTAACGGCGGGCTTAACTCGTCGTTTTTTACTCTTTACAAACTTGTCACAACTATAGTCGGAAATTATTGGTATAATTAAAAGAAAATTTTACTCAAGAGGTGAAGGGATGTTCAAAAAAATTATTGATTCTTTATTAGGTAGGAAAAAAAATCGTTCGTATTCTAGTAGTGATTATCGCCATAGAGGTCGCTCTTATTCAAGTAGCGATTATAAACGACGTTCATCTGGTTATGGGCATCAGCATTATAAAAGAAAACGTAAAAGCCGTAGCTTCTTTTCAAGTAGCTGATGAAATGGCGTCGTATACTAGCTTTATTTGATAGACCACTGCGAAAAAATACAATTGTTGCAGAACGTTATAAAATTGAATCAGTAATTGGAATGGGCAGTTATGGGGTTACATATGTCGTTAATGATTTACAAATAAATAGAAATAAAGTCTTAAAACAATTAAGACAAAGTAAACAAAGGTATGAGTCTGGTAGAAAATCATTTGAACAAGAGAAAATGATTTTACAAACATTAAATCATCATGCAATTCCTAGTTTATATGATCATTTCGTATGGGAGAAAAAAAGCTTTTTCGTGATGGAATATATGCCTGGTAAAAATTTCGAAGATTATATTTTCTTAGATGGGCATGCATATACAGAACGTGAAGTTTTAAAAATTTTATATGAAATATTAGAAATTGTATCGGTGTTTCATAGTAAAGGTATTATTCACCGAGATTTACGCATTCCAAACATATTAATGAAAGAAAACCAAATTAGTATTATTGATTTTGGATTAGCTAAATTGAAGGGTGAGGGTGATGAACGAGCTACAGCTTATGAAGGTGAACAAGCTTTGATGCGAGAAGTTCACTTTCGTAGCGATTTTTATGCGCTTGGTCATTTCTCGTTATTTTTATTATATGCAGGCTATGAATCTAATGAAAAACATGAAAAACCATGGTATGACGAATTAACTTTGGAAAATTATAACCGTGAAATGCTTATGCGAATGTTACAAATAAAAACGCCGTACTATGAGAATGTACAAGATTTAAAAAAAGATATAGCTTTTGCTTTAGAAAGGATGGAGGTTCCATGTTTCAAAAGTTTTTAGCAAGTGTTGGTATTGGTAATGCAAAAGTAGATACAGTTCTTGAAAAAGATGAGTATATTGTTGGAGAAGAGATACTAGGGAAGGTTCATATAACTGGTGGTTCAGTTAGCCAACAAATTGAAAGCATTTACTTAACGTTATCGACGTCGTATGTACGAGAAGTGGATGATAAAAAAGTAACAGCAACATATGATTTAGAGCGAGTTCGTTTAACAGAACCTTTTTCTGTTGAGCCAAATGAAAAAAAAGAAATTCCATTTTCATTTATAATGCCAGTTGAAACGCCGCTTACACTTGGAATGAAAACAGTTTGGGTGCATACAGGTCTTGATATTAAACGCAGTATAGATCCAAGTGATCGTGATTACATTCAAGTGTTGCCCAATGCACTATTAAATAGTGTGTTAGAGAGTGTAAATCAATTAGGTTTTAAAGCGCGTCATATAGAATGTGAAGAATTACCGTATCGATTACGTAAGCAAGTTCCGTTTGCACAAGAATTTGAGTTTGTTCCTGTTTCCGGAGAGTATTATGGGAAATTAGATGAACTAGAATTATTAATCTTACCAAGCGCTTACGATCGCTTAGAAATTATTATGGAAGTAGACAGAAAATCTCGCGGATTAGCAGGTTTATTTGCAGAGGCGCTTGATCTTGACGAGAAAGTGATTCGCTTTACAGTAACGAATGAAGATATTCCAACAATGCAAGAAAAAATTAACAATTATATTTTTTAATAAACTATGCATAAAAAAGAAATGGAGAGGAAAACTAAAACAACCGCTCCATTTTTTTGCATAGTGAGGTTATGTATGTGAAACGATATCGACATTTATACTTGTTAAGTTTTACGCTACTCATTTGTTTTGTCGTATTATCACTTTCGTATCATACCGCTTGTATTGAGAAATTTGACAATATAGTCGCGCATTTTATTCAAAGCTTTCGAAACGATTACTTGACAGCCTACTTTACTTGGATGTCTTTTATCGGTTCCAAAAGAATATATTTTCCGTTACTCATCATTCTTGTAATGTATTTTCTCGTTAGAAAAAAGTTGCTTAGCGCATTACTTCTAACAATTAATTATTATGGATCTCGTTATTTAAACAGTATGCTTAAACTATGGTACGAACGAGCAAGACCGGATGTAACGCAGCTTGTTACGGCAACTGGATATAGTTTTCCGAGCGGTCATACGATGAATGCTACTGCTTTTTTAGGATTTATTGCATACGTCACAATTACAGAAGAACGTATTACATTGCATAAAAAATTGTTGATTATTTTTATAGCGAGCTTTGTTGTATTATCTATTTCAGTTAGCCGAATATATCTTGGCGTTCACTATCCATCTGACATATTAGCAGGATGGGCAGCTGGCGGTAGCTGGCTCGTTTTATGTGTTATATTTCATAAAGCGTTCATTAAAAAAGAACCTATGTCATAATAGGTTCTTTTTCCATTGGTTCAACATGAATGTGTGCATGGTAAATGCCAAACTTTTTCCGAAGCATAGCCTCGATGTTGTCAGTAATACAATGACTTTCACCAACATCCATACGAGCATCTACCTCGATTGTAATATCAACGTACGTTTGATTCCCGTACATACGCGCGCGAATGTCTACGATGTTTTCCACCCCACCAATATGTTCAATAGCACCAGCGTACTCTTCCATCTTATCTGGATCGATTCCATCCGTTAACATATGAGAAGCTTCTACGAAAATCTCCCATGCAGTTTTACAAATAATAAGGCCGACAATTAAAGCGGCAATAGGGTCTAAAATAGGCATTTGGAACTGCGAACCGACAATACCTACTACTGTACCGATACTTACGAGAGCATCTGATAAATTATCCTTTGCAGCGGCTTCTAATGATTTACTTTTTGTTCGTGCTGCAATCTTTTTCGTATACAAATACACAAAGTACATAACGACAGCAGAAAATAAGGCTACCCATGCAGCAAGTACATTAGGCGCTGCTTGTTTCGGATTAAAAAAAGATTGAATGGCACTAATAACAACTTCTAAACCGACCGTTGCCATAATAAAAGAAGCAACGAGTGATGCAATTTGTTCTGCGCGCGAATGCCCATAAGGATGATCTGGATCACGAGGTTTACGAGAGATTTTTAGACCAATTAATATCGCTAAAGAAGCACCGATATCCGTTAAGTTATTTAAACCGTCAGCACGTAATGCGCTAGAGAGGGTAATATAACTGATGATGATTTTCATAGAGGATAAAAATATGTAGGCCATAATGCTAACAATAGCACCTTTATCAGCTTCTTTATGAGAAAGAGTATCCATTTTAATCACTCACCTTTCTACAAGGAATTTCTTTCTATAAATAGAGTACCAAACAAAACTCGTGTGGGTCTATACAAACATTGTTGACGTTTTTTAGGTTTTTAAGAAGGGGATAACAAAGTTTCGTGAAGGAAAAATATGTTGTAAAGTGCAAAGTTAGAGTGTGAAATTAATTGGGTTTTATTCCCAATTAAAAAGGGAGGGTAAGAGGATGAAAAAACTAATATTGTTCTTATAATGATTGGTTGTAATTCATCAAATATCGAAAATATGAAGGAACATAATATTTCTAAAGTATCCATATCTACTTTTAATGGCTACGGTGGATTAAATGAAAATTATTTTCTAAACATAGAAGACAAACAAATAATCAATGGAATTAATAATATGTTTAATGGCATGAAAAAACAAAAGAAAAGAGGCGAAACACCACAATACGATATACTAATTACATATGAAAATAGTGATACGAAGGGGATACATTTATACCTCGGAGATGAAGGGGAAAGGAGTGTAATTATGTACATTGGTCATGAAGAAACTGTATACTACACTTCTGAAGAAATGACGAAACAACTACGAAAGATAATTGTGAAAAAAGATTAAAACCCTCTAGAAATTATTTTTCAGAGGGTTTTAATCTTAGTATGCTTCTAAAAACTCAGTAACTTGCTCTTCAGTTTTTGCGTTAGCACTATGTAAGTGGCCTAGTTTCTCACTATTTTGATATACAAGTAAACTTGGAATACCCATTACTTGATACTCTTCAGCGATACTTGGAAACTCATCTTTGTTAATAGAATACCATCCAAACTTATTGAACTCTTCCATTACATCTCCGATAAAGTTGTCCATACGCACGCAATCTGGGCACCATGTAGTAAAGAACTTTACAACTACTGGCTCCTCACTTGCGATGATATCTTTGAATTCCTGTTCAGATTTGATTTCTTTCATGTTTTGTTTCTCCTTTTTCACTATCAATATTTTTGGTTGTTTAGTTGGTGTATTTGCTGTGAAACGAAAACTTCTAACGAAATTCTAACGAGAGTTTTCTTTCTGAATAATTCGTTTGCAAATTGATCCACCGCAGTTTCTTGAAGTCCTGGTACAACATGGAAGTAATTGTCCAATGTGATACCTACTCTGTTAAGTCCGAAACGTTCGCTTGTGATCTGCGGATATATACCTTAGATACTAGAAAAGAATATTAGGAACCTCACTTTTCTTTATAAGCTTTTTCATGAGCTGTGTCAAACTTATGAATTTTTAAGTAGGGTAAATCAAATTGTATTCATGATAGCCATCGCTATAACGTTCTTCTCTCACATATTTTTATGAGATGTTTATGAAGCGACTGAAATGTAATATCGGATAAAACAAGCAATCTCTTTCCGGTACTTAGAGAAGGTAAACGGTGGTTGATCATTACTCATAAATTTTATGAGTAATGATCAACAAGCAGGAAATTCAAAAAAAGATGTAGGGGATGCATATATGATCGTTATAAGAACTTATTCGTGAAGTTGTGAGAGAAGAGATTAGGGCGGCGTTATCAGAGTTCCAGTAATAATCACAACCAAATAAAGTAATGTGGGTGAAACAAGCGTGACTAACAAGAGGGGATGTATAGAGTGAAAGAAAAAACATGATGTGGAACGTGAAAGGGATCATAAGAACATCTTAGGAATTATTTAGCGGTTAAGAAGTCAGGGGGAATTAGGGTGTTGAAATGGGGGAAGAAACAAAAACGCCCACCTTGCATTGTCTGTGAGAAACAAGAAGGTGAGCCTCAATTAAACGAAACGAATTGGATTTGTGAAAATTGTGCCCAAATTACGCATGAACAAGGTATTGAAAGAGATACCTATACCCTTTATATCTTATTCCATAAATAACAAAGCTGGTGGGCTTCTGATTCAAGAGCTATTAAATGATCGTTATTAATAGAGTTATTCGTATACATTTTGTTCTTTTGGATGTTAAGGACAGTATAATTCACATCGTTATATTCATTTGAAAATGTTGATTCATTTAATAATGTCAGTGTTGAGTTGATGTTATATTTATCAATTCGCTCTTTCTTTCCTTTGAAAAATAGTTTAATAAGATGCGGCTCATCATTTATGAGCAAACCGAGTTCAGGTGATGAGCGGACGATTAAATTATCTGATAACCAATGCGATTTACCTGGATCAAACCAAGAGACGTCTTTGTTTTTAATAAATTTTTTGTACTGCTTTATAACATCAATGTAGTTTTGCTTTTTCTTCTGGTCAACAGTTTGTACTAATGTTTCAAAACATTCAAAAGGTAGTTCGTTTTTATGAAATTTAATAACAGTTTCTCGTAATTGTTTCCAGTAATCAAAAACCGGGTGATATTCAGGTTGAGATTTTAGATTCTTTACAAAATTTGTTTTAGCTGCACTACTTTTCAGTGTGAAGTCTAAAAATTGTGTAAGTCCCACTTTAAATTCCTCCATGTTACACCCCCTTTCCAAACATTACAAATTCGATATTGGATAGGGAAATCCTGCATTTTTAAGGAGATGAACTAGATGCTAGAAAAATCGATGTTCATACACAATGGCAATTGTAAAGCTGATTCGCAAAAATGACGAATAACGTGCTTTTTTTATTTTCTTTATAAAGCGCATGCATATTCATTGATTTACAGATATGTATTACATGAGCATAGTGTTTTTGATAAATAATAGAATGGTTATAAGATGGGAATAAGTGGAAATTCAATTATATGAAAAAAGGTCCTGTTGTTTTCAACAGGACCTTTCCTAAAATGGCAAAGAGTAACTCTTACCTTACTCTTCTCGTATATAATACATCAAAAAGATAGATGTGTATACAACAAGAAATTCCAATATAATTATTTGAATATAGGGTTTAAAAATGATAAGGTGGAATTTTAAATAAGGAATTAAATTACAAATGTTGATTTGTCAGGTGATTCAAATGAATTTCTATCAAATTGTAGTTAATAAAGTGATATTAAGATAATAAGATATGCAATTTTGCATACCGGATTTTAATAGCGAACAAGAGTATGAAATATCTAAATAATACGGAAGTTGAGGGAGAGTAATACTAAAATTTCATTTGTTTTTTACTGTAATAAATAAATTCATTTGAATAGAGTCGAAAAATAGAGGTTTGCCTTAGTCATTTATGAAAGTCAAGAATATTTATAACCATAGGAGTAAATACGCAGGTCCGATTTTTGTAATGATGGAGGGAATTGATGTGGACATAACTCAAAGCATGGCAAGAATAGTGGTAAATGGAAAGGATCTTCCGTTTATTTCAGTTAGAACTTCTGTATGGAATCAAGGACCTGTAAATGATTTAATTGTTTCGACAAACTTGAGAGTCGAGGAGCTTTATCAGTTTATGTGGTCGCAAGTACCAGTAATGCTTGCGATGTATTTTCTTCAAGGAGCGGACTTAATGCGGTTTGCTAGAATTAATGGGATTAATCAAAGGGGAATGGGAGAATATATATATCATTTCACTTGGGGATAAAACGAATGTAATGTAGCTTAACAGCTGCTTTTTTATTTTGTAGAAAGAAAGTGGGGATTTTAATACCTTACAAATGTATAGTCATTAAAAAAGAAGTAGCAATATGTATAAAAATAATACAGAATTACGCTCAATATATGAGCATGATTTCTTAGAAAATTTGCTTTTATAAAGCAACCTAATAAAAGAGGGAAAACGAAGAGATAATTTGAATTTTTAACAGGTAGATGTGGGATTGAATAAGATGAAAGTAATTACTTAATGTTGGGATAGGTTATAAATGGAGAACCAACTAAAGGAAATATTTGGTGCGTTAATAGCAGCTATAGGTACAATAACTGCCGCTATTGGAAGTACACCTTTTTATTTTATAAGCAGTAATGTAAGGAAAGATTTGAATGTATACGGGAACGTATTACAAGCAGTTGGAAATGCTTTAGAGGCTGATGGTCAAGGGGAAATATCGCTTGAAAAAATCGGAAATGAAATTCAATCAATTGGTAATGTAACTGTAATATCTGGATTGGTTATTGAGTTTAAAGATGAAACAAAAATTAAATTAGTGATTGCTGGGAATTGGACACAGGCTTTAGGAGGACTTACAGCATTAGCAGATGAATTTGAGGATACTTCAGATAAAGATGAATCTTTAAATATTGTAGGAAACTTATTGCAAGCTATAGGGAATTCATTGCAAGCAATTGGGGGTATTTATGAACTGAAAACTAATAGAGAAGAGAGACAGTATGGTAAAGAAAATCAATTAAATGATATTGAAAAAAATTCAAACATTCAAGTGAATAGCGAACCGAATGAAAAAAATAAAGAAGGTCAACTTATAGAAATAACAGGAAGTTGGATACAAGCCGTAGGTTCCGTAATTTCATTAATTGGACAAATACGTGAAGAAAGTGAGGAGTTGGAAGGGAGCGATTGATAGACTAGCTTAAAAAATTAAAATGTAACTATGTTCTAAAACGACAATGAGTAATTTTCACCTTTTTTTGATGAACCATTATTATATGAAAATCATATAATATATTGTAGGACAAGCAACCAGCTTATAATCTATTAAATACTCAAAGAGCTTACCTTTTATATATCTTCGCATCTACTGATCTAGATGCTCTTTTTTATTGAACAAAACAACCATTTGGATAGGAGGTTAATAATGGGGATGACATTAGAAGAATTAGAAAAGTGTTATAATAAAGCCTTTATTGAGGGAGCAGAGTACGTAGCTGTTCAGATTGAAATGGATGGATTTCATAGCGATGAAGTAATTATTAACGACAAATACAGTATAGATTCTAAATTAAAGTATTATAAGAAAACATACAATGAAAATTTAGAACATAGATGGATTCCAGGGATTCGTATTGTAGGTTTTGCATATGGCTATTCGTTCTCGGAAATTCTATATGAATTAGGGTTGCTAGTGAAGAAATGATTAAACAAATAGCAGTTATTTTACGCGATGCCGTGCTTTTAGTGGTGTCTTTTTTGTTGTGAAGGAAAGATATAAATAAAAAGAGAGCCTAAGCTCTCTTTTGAATAGATACCTAACGTTTATGCACAGATTGGAATTCCTAATGCTATTAGGGTCAATGCTACTTGAAGAGAAAGTTCTAATCTAGCAATTTCGATTCCAGCGACTGAGACCACTAAAAGAGGTTGTCCATTAACGAACAAAACACAACTTTCCATACTTATGCCTCCTTCCGAGTAATCTAATATAGCATATGAATAAAAATTTAATACGTAATAGTTAGATTATAGAATTTAATAGAATTGATAATTTAACCTATGGTATAAAAAATTTAAGTAGACTAACAGCCGATTTATTAACACCATATATGAAGGGCAAGAATATATTAGGAGTATATAAAAACGTAGGAGTGGTAAATATGTTCTTTGCAAAGTTACGCGGTAGGAATGAAGTTCCATCAGTAGAAACAGATGCTCGAGGAGAGGCTTTTTTTAAATTAAGCCTGGACAAGCTTAGCTTAAAATTCAAATTAGATTTATTCGATATAGAGGATGTAGTTGTTGCCCATCTGCATCTTGGATCAAAAGGAACGAACGGTCCTGTTGTAGCTTTTTTATTTGGACCTATAACAAATCCAGTTTCAATAGAGTGTGCAACCCTCACAGGAATGATTACTCAAGATGATTTGATAGGGCCGTTAGCGGGTCAAACATTAGGTAACCTTGTAAATGAAATCATATCTAGAAACATATATATTAATGTTCATACAGTACAATATCCTAATGGTGAAATTCGCGGACAATTGAAGTATTGCTAATGAATTATAGTATTGTAAAAAATAAAGCATCCGTTGAGGGTGCTTTTATTTGGAGGAGGATGTATTAATAAGTCATATACCTTTAATAATCTTGAAAATTCATTTTCATAGTTTCAAAAGTAAATGAATTTAATTAGACGTAGTTAATTCACTATCTCTTTAGTTTGTGAATCTATTAACGGAAAATTCAAAATCAAACACCCTCTAAAATTAAATTAGTATTAGTAGATGAACCTTGTAAATGAAATATGAAAGTGTAACAGATAATAAAAATCTTTAAACCTAATCAAAGCTAATAGATTAACTCTCCGCACCCACTGAAATAAAGAATCATAACATAAATTGTAATTACTTTTACGGAAGTGAGTTGAAAATAATGTATTATTCATATTTTGCTTCTCAAGCAGGTATGCGACCAGCGTATGGTACATCAATAACGTTTAGCGGAGCACAAAGTACAGTTCAAGCTGTTCAACAAGCGTTACAAATGCAACAACAAATGCAAATGCAGCAACAAGGTATTCAGCCATATTATTCATCCATGGAGTATTTTTATCCAGTGCAACCTATTACACCGTATGGAAGTTCTTTTCTTACCATCCCATATGGAACTGTATATAACTTATAGAGATTAGTAGAGGGATATCCAACTGATTATTAGCCCTCGCCAATCGGGCAGTTACGATCAACGCGGCTCCCACCTAACTTTCTCGCATGTGCCGAATTTTGAGGTGTGAGTCTTATTCCCCGCAAATAGAGGAAACAACTGAGGGGGATGAAATTGTGTATATGTAAGCGTCAAATAGTCCCCACCTACAATTTGTAAATAACCGATGAGATAATCACCGTACATACTACAAGTGGAATTTTTTTGATGCGAATATACCGATTAAAGAAAGAATGAGAATTATTTTATCATGACAAATGATGGTTAGTGGCTCCGTATGAAAGGATACATAAATATTTACTTACGCGAACCTGGTTGAGATGTAAAAACGAAGTCCTATCTGTGGTTATTTTGTACAGGAAGATTGTCCTAAGACTATCAAGTTACAAGAGTAGGAGAACATCTGAGTCGTTTTTTGACTGTTTTTGAAAGATATTCACAGTCATAACATCACATGTTTTGTTTATAATTGTAAATAGTTATTAAAATGTATAAATGATGTTTTTTTTAAAATAAAAAATAAAAAAGAAAAAAGGAAAAATAATGCAACTTTTTAATTTGTTTATTCGTGTTATGTATGAAAGGAGGAGAGGGATGGAGATTGAAGAAATATATAAAGTTTATATAAACGATGTGTATCGGTATTTATTTTCCCTTTCTCGTAGCCATCACGTAGCGGAGGACTTGATGCAGGAGACTTTTTATCGGGCGTATCTTTATTTAGAAGACTATGAAAACCAAACGGTAAAATCATGGCTATTTAAAGTGGCATATCATACGTTTATTGATTTTGTTAGGAAAGAGAAAAAAATAACCTTTGTAGGAACGGAGGAATTAGAGACAATACAAGCAGGGGAATCTACAGAAGAGTATGTAGTCGCAAAAAATAGTTGCGAGAAGTTAATTCAGATTATTCATACTTTGCCGGTGGTAGAGGCACAATCTATTTTATTATGTGACGTACATCAATTAACGTACGAAGAGGGTGCTTCTGTACTAGATTTAAAGGTAAATACGTATAAAAGTCACATATTTCGCGGGAGAAAGAGATTAAAAGAATTGTTAAAGGGGGAAAAGAGTCAAAATGACAAATGATAAACCTCATTCTGAACAAGATAATTATAAAGAATTGTTACAAGAAGCTCTTCATCAAAGACCGGCTTCACTTCCTGATGGAAAACAGGAACAAGTGTTGAAAATAGGTAAAAAAAGAGCGCGTATTACGAATGTTTTGATTGTATTTACTTTTTTACTACTTATTCAACCTATTTTATATATATCTACACTCTTATATTATACAGTGGCACCTACAAACGCAATGGAGATACGGAATGTAGTAAATCAAACGTTAAGTGTAACAGAATCAAATGTATTTTTGAAAGATAGGGACATGGAGCAAACATTGCTACCGCTTAGTTTGCAATTGCATTTTGATTTGTATAAAAGGGTAGGAAAGAAAGATATTCGAATAGGAGAAGAGAAAACAGATTATGTATTAAGTAGAGCAACGAAAGTAAGCCGTGAATATACAACAGATGAAAAAATTCCAGAAGTCCCATATGTAGATAACGAGGTGTTGTCTCATCCTAATAATTATAATGTGTCCTATAATAGTAGCGAAGAAGCGCAGGTATTAAAGGGTCTTCCGCAAGAATCTGTTGTAGAAGCATTTGTATCTTTTAGAGAATTATTAAGTGTACAAGAGGTAACGAATATGTTTCCTACTATTGATATTGTGTGGTATGCCGTTAATACAGGATTAGAGGAGAAGCAAACGAATGAAGAGGGTATGTATGTAGCCCCGATTGGCTTTCCAGCAGATATGATTTCAAGTCCAAGTGGTGCTTTTGTAAGTGATTTACCTCATGAGGAACAATTTATTGATGTGTTAAAGTCATTACAGAAGCATGAAAATTTAGCAGTGAAGCTATCTAGAGCGAAAGTATTAGAGTTGTCAAAGCGTATTTCTTTCCTTGAAAAAAATGGGATAAAAACATACGGGGCAGTTGTAACTGGGCCTAAAGTAGAAGTTGAAAAATTGATGAGCCACGAAAAAGTTAGAAAATTGAAAGTAGGTGAAGCGAGGTTATGGAATTGGCATTCTTAAAAAAAGGACAGAATCGTATGTATAAACAGGAAACGTGGATGGGGACTATTTCATTAATTATTGCCTTTCTAGCGTTATTGTATTTGAACATTATATTGCTTATTCAAGAAACATTTATAGGTAAAAGTTTTCTGCAAATAGTTGGTATTGGAGTGGTGTGCTCAGTCATAGGTATGATTACCAAAAACAAAAGTCGAAAATATGCATTGTGGGCATGTAGTTTATTTATTTTTATACTGCTGTTTTCTGTATTTGGATTTATGCTAGGTTGGATGATAAGCTTTGGGCCATAAAAAAAGAGCGAATGTAGATTCGCTCTTTTTTATGTATAAAAGTAAACTAGATAAGAGAAGAACTTATGAAATTTGAATAGTAAGCATTATACATCTAGGTTGAAGTTTTATTGATATGTTTTCCGCCCGTGTATATATAAATAGGCGCAAATTTTGGACTAAAACAATAGCTCGTCCAAACATTGCCAATCCCTCTTACATAATATGTAGTAATAAGCATGAAAGGGGAACTAGTATGTCTTGTTATTACTACTGTAAGTATTGTAAAGAGTATAAAAAGAAACAGCATGATTGTTGTAAGTGCACGAGTAAGTGTAATGACAACGAGGAGAAGCTTGTTAGGGCATCTGCATTTAGAGCTAGAAATACGGTGAATCAAACAGTTCCTGCCAATACTTTTGTAAAGGTATTGTTCCAAAATGAACAATTTGATTTAGCAAATGAGTATAATCCAGTAACGTCTATTTTTATTCCGAAGACTAGGGGAGTTTACTCTATTATTGGAACGATTGGTTTCTTTCCAAACGATCCTAGCTTAAATTATAGAGCTCGTGTAGAAATTCGTGTAAATGGAAACGCAGCAATAGCTATAGATAATGACTTTTTCGGTCCAATAAGTTTTGGAAATGTAGTAAGTGTTTCGACGATTATTCAATTGAATGAAGGAGATCAAGTTGAGGTTTATGCACAAAGTAGCATAGACGGAGTTTTAAGCACTTCGGAAGACGGCTCACATTTTGAAGCTGCAAGATTCCCTTCTCCAATTAAATAAAGTCGAACATACAGAAAATAAAGAATAATCCTCATCGAAATGGTGGGGATTTTTTTGTTGAAAATAGTATCAGTTTGTCCAAACTATTCTAATCTATATTGCATAGTATGTAATAATAAATAAATATAAAGGGGGACTTACTACGTCATATTATTACTGTAAGTATTGTCAAGGTTACAAAAATAAAAGTCATGATTGCTTTAGAAAAAATAGTCAATGTGATAGAAAGTATGTACAAGTGAATTGTTGTGATGATAAGAAAGAAAAGCTTGTAAGAGCGTCTGCGTTTAGAGCTGTTAATACAATGAATCAGCCTGTTCCGGAAAATACTCCTGTTAAAGTATTATTTCAAAATGAACAGTTTGATCTAGCAAATGAATATAATCCTGCAACATCTATTTTTACTCCGAAGACTAAAGGGGTATATAGTGTATTAGGGAATATAACATTTTCTCCAAATGATTTTAATGTAAATTACAGAGCTAGGGTTGAAATTCGTGTGAATGGAAATCCAGCAATAGCAATCGATAATGATTTCTTTGGGACCGGGGTATTTTTTAATAATGATGTTTCAGTAACGTCTATTTTGCAATTAGAAGCAGGGGATTCAGTTGAAGTTTTTGCTGAGAGTAGTGTTGCTGGAGTAATTGTTCAAAATGTTAATGGTTTGAATACAGTTCATTTTGAAGCTGCAAGATTTCCTTCTCCAATTAAATAACGAAGAGAATATATTACTTTTCAGTAGGTTTAGTTAATCCCCTTTACCAAATGGTGGGGGATTATTATTGTTTTTCTAAAATATATAAGTAAATAGGTTAATTATAGTTTGTTTCAGGAGAATTTCACATGCTAGGATGTAAGGTTGAAAGTGCTAGCTTATTATGGGTATTAGATATTCTGCAGGTAATAAAAAGAGTAAAACAAAAAAATGTAACATGGTTGTGAAAATTTTTTGTTTTACATTTGCCAGTTGTCTTATAGAATAGCAAAGACATCTTGACTTATGAATATATATAAGTCCGTATAATTACGGTTTTTTTCTTTACTATATAGAAATTACATATTTAACATAGGTTTGTGTAGTTATTGCTATTGAATGGAAAGGAATAACATTAAGGCGATTACACTATATAAAAATAAAATTAATCCTAAGATGAGTAGTATGGGATACAACTTGAACATGTTGGACCTCCTTGAGTATATAAAGAATTTTAATAAATATTTGGTCAATTTAGAAGGGGAATGTATGAATGAGAATTGAATAATACACTAATTTAACAGCGATTAGTTTAAAGGAAAAAGAGCATGACATAGCTATCAAGCTCTTTTTTCAATGGCGAAGAATAAGTCTTTATATTGTCTTGTTATCCGCTAAAAACCATAGTGGACTTTAAGGGAGAGTGCCAAACTCTATTAAACTAATTTATGATCTGAGCTCATGCCCATTCATAGTTCTGAGTAGTTATTTTTTTATCAATTAATCCTCTTTGTCCAAAGCTGATAACTTCTAAGGCTTCTCTTCCTATATAGTAATTCGTACATTGGGTGTTTTCTAGTGGAGTATGCCAAGAAATTAAAAGTGCTTCTACATCTGATAATTTTTGCTCAGAATATTTACCTCCATTAGGAAATTCTAACATCCCTAACCTTACATGGATGCCTCTTGCCCCATGAATCCATTCTTTGTAATGTTCATTTAATCGTTTCGAAAAACTTCTTTTTGTTTTTCCGATATATAGTAATTTTTCCTTCCCACGATACACTCTATAAATTGCATATATACCTTTTGAAAAAGCTTCTTCATAATGATTGATTTCAGATAAATTATAAAGTTTAGACCACCTAATATGTACAATAGTCATACGTCTCACCCTTTTATCAAGATATTAAAATAAATCGTCTTTTTTCAATTTCTCAAAAATCGAAAGAAAATGCAAGGATTATAGTGAACGTATAATAAATAAAGGAGTATTGTTGATTACACATTGATTAAATTGTTTATAAGCAGCAGGTAGATTGATCGCTCGTAAAATATAAAAGTGAGCAGGTTTATGTGTACAGAATGAGAGATAAATAAAAAAAGAGCATACATAAAAAGTACGCTCTAAAGAAAGATAGGTTTTATGAGTGGATAATCTCCATACGATAATATATGCTCGATTAATAAAAACGTGTAAAAAATCAATAGATTATCAATGGAATAACATGAAATGAGTAATTTTGGTCTATTCCCGTAGTCGCGGAGCTAACCAAATTGTAAGGATTGCGAATAGAATGGATTAACAACTGGATAATGATCGTACTTCAGTTTCGTATTTCTTATAGTTTGGATATTGCGTAATAGTTTGACACTTAGGTGTGGAAAGTTGATTAATTATAGAAACATTTGTAATTACCTCGTTACAAGGACCGAAAAATGTGATTTTTAGTTTTGAGTTTGGTGGAACTTTGACCACGATAGGTTTTTTTTCCATGAAATCAGCTCCTAAGACGCAGTATTGTATACTGCGTTTTTTTGTTTAGATTAATATATAATATGAAATTTTTAGTTGAGTTGATAATGATATGGAGTTTGATGGTGTGATTAGATTATGAAAAATTAGTAGAAACTTAATTAAAAGATCGTATATTTTGAAAAATAATATAGATTTTCTTTATTTATAGTATAGATAGCTAGTATTAGGCATAAGGGGCTTTCAATAAGTCAAGCTTTGAATATGATATTAAAAGGGGATGAATTGTATTGGGGTATATTATCGATATTTCAAAATGGAATGGAACTATTGATTGGGGTATTGCAGCATCTCAGCTAGATTTAGTTATTGTTAGAGTTCAAGATGGCTCGAATACGGTAGATTTTATGTATCAAAATTATGTGAATGAAATGAAGAAACGCAGTATTCCATTTGGTAATTATGCATTTTGTCGTTTTATATCTATTGCTGATGCAAGGAAAGAGGCACAAGATTTTTGGAGTCGTGGCGATAAATCTGCTAAGTTTTGGGTGGTGGACGTAGAAATTCAAACGATGATGGATATGCAAGGGGGGACACAAGCGTTTATAGATGAATTACGCCGTTTAGGTGCGAAAAAAGTAGGGCTATACGTGGGGCATCACACGTATGTATCATTTGGAGCACGTAATATTGAAGTTGATTTTTTATGGATTCCTCGTTATGGAGGAAAGAAGCCAGCATATCCGTGTGATATTTGGCAATATACTGATACGGGAAATGTTCCTGGTATTGGGAAATGTGATTTAAATCAATTAATAGGAAATAAGTCGCTTTCTTGGTTTATAGGCTCGGATCAAGTAAATCAATCTATTCAATTTAACAGAGAGAATACACAGCAATCAAATGGTATTGGTATTGCAGTTTCGAAATATTCTGATGGATATGAAATAAACCTATATGAAAATCCTGCGAATCCTCAGTTTACAGGTACAATCACTCAAAAAAATCCATATTTAGTCTTACATGGTTATTGGGAAGACGCAGATAAAGATATGATTTGCTTAGGCAATGATAAACAGTGGGTATATGTAAAACATTTTGATGTAGAATGGTTTTATGCAGTTTCAAAATATCCTGTTGGGTATGGAGTGAATTATTATGCAGAGCCTGAATGTATAAATTATAAAGGAAATATTGATGGATCAAAATCTTTTCGTGTGTGGGGCAGAGCCAAAAATGCGGTAGATATCGGGCAAAATAATTGGATACTGGAAGAACATGTAACTATTAAGAATCTATAGGAATACGTAAAGGGTCATTTTACTGATACATAGTAAGATGACCTTTAATATTTGAACAAAAAAGAACATGATACATAGCTTATTCAAATGAAATGAATTACATGTGGAAAACACATTGTTAACACAAGTACATTGTATAGTTATTCTTATATAATAATAAAAGTGAGGTATTTTGAATTGAAAAAGAAAAAGCTATTTTTAGGAACAATTATTTCATGCGTAGTACTGGCATTATCGGCATGTGGTTCCTCAGACAATGTAGTAACATCAAAAATAGGGAATGTTACAGAGAAAGAGTTAAGTAAAGAATTAAGACAAAAATATGGGGAAAGTACTTTATACCAAATGGTGTTAAGTAAGGCGTTGCTAGATAAATATAAAGTTTCAGATGAGGAAGCAAAAAAACAAGTAGAAGAAGCAAAAGATAAAATGGGTGACAACTTCAAATCGACTTTAGAGCAAGTTGGATTGAAAAATGAAGATGAATTAAAAGAAAAAATGAAGCCAGAAATCGCATTTGAGAAAGCGATTAAAGCGACTGTCACAGAAAAAGATGTAAAAGATAACTATAAACCAGAAATGAAGGTAAGTCACATTTTAGTGAAAGATGAAAAGACTGCTAAAGAAGTGAAAGAGAAAGTAAATAATGGAGAAGATTTTGCAGCTTTAGCGAAGCAATATTCAGAGGATACTGGTTCAAAAGAACAAGGTGGAGAAATAACTGGTTTTGCTCCAGGGCAAACGGTGAAAGAATTTGAGGAAGCTGCATATAAATTAGATGCAGGACAAGTAAGTGAGCCGGTAAAAACAACTTACGGATACCATATTATTAAAGTGACAGATAAAAAAGAATTGAAGCCATTTGATGAAGTAAAAGATCAAATTCGTAAAGATTTAGAACAGCAAAGACTACAAGATACGACAGGTAAATGGAAACAACAAGTAGTTAATGATTTATTGAAAGATGCTGATATTAAAGTGAATGATAAAGAATTTAAAAATACATTTGAATTTCTAGAAAAGAAAGAATGATTGGAATTAGAAAAGGGAACCTATATAGGTTCCCTTTTCTAATTAGTGTGTGTGTTATAAATAGATAGTAAGACAATATAATATTACATTTAAATATTAAGAATTACAATGGGAATTTATGTAATTATTTTAAATAGGAATGATCAATGCTTCATAGAATGTTGATATTATAATGTTTCGTTTGCTTAATTTCATTAAATATAAAGTGGATTTATTAATTTCATCCCACTATTTGCATGTAGTCTGATTGGCGTGGGCTAATTAAAACCTGAATTGATTTAAGTTTTTCTTTATTGAAGTGGATAAACATAATTTACAGAATGAAACATACAATAGTATTGAAAAAATATTGATATTAAATGAAGTGAAAGCAGAGCATTCTACTAAAAAAGGATGTTCTTTTTAGTATGAAATTTTTAGGATATAGAAAGAATGCTTTTAAACGAATTACTTAATAGATAAATATATTATGTAGGAGGAGAAAATATGAAAGTAATTTTTCAGAGAGAAGGCGGGGGGAAGGTTTTTGAATCGCATGATGAAGATATAAGTAACTTATTAGCAATTTTAAAAGAAACGAAAGGGATTAAGATTGGGATGGTTGACTATGAAGTATTAAAATACGAATTAGAGTATTTTCATAACCCAAAAAAAGCAGTAACGGAGAGGGAATTACATATAATAGTACAACCAAAATATATGTAGTAAGGGGAGATTATGTATTCTTAAACAGTATGTACGGAAAGAGAGTGTTTACATTGCTCTCTTTTCTATAGAAATTTTGTGAGTTCGTTCTTTATAATATATGCTTTCATTTATAGTTGGTTAATAAACTTGAAAAATTAAAACTTTTTAGTTTAGGCAGGGATTTTATATTCAAGTAGATAAATGTTCATATAAAGTGTTTTTCATACAAATATTGGAGGAGTAAAAATGAGTTTAGCAAGTTATATAGGGTGCAATGTAGAAATTCCGTTAACGAATCCAGATTCCAATGATGTAATTGTTTTTGGATCGTGCTTTTCAGATGAAAGTATGCTTGAAATTGTACAAGAATTTCAATTTCAAACAAGTTACACGTATGAAGTTTCAACGAGCTGGGGCATTGAACTTGTTGAGTGGCAAATTGAAAAGGAGAAGAAAGATGCTAAAAAAAAGCTATTAGCTTTATGCTCGATTATGGAAGGTTATTTAAATGAGGGGGACTATTTTGAATTATTCAGTTGTTGGGTTGGTGATGAAGATCAGGAACGAGTGGGAGAATTAAAATTAAAAATAAATCATTTTAATATAGATGAGATTTGTATTCCGGAAAGAACGCTTGTCAGGATAGAAAAGTAAATATAGAAATATACGTTATTAGAAAAAAGCGACTTCTCTTTGTATGAAGTCGCTTTTTCTGTTGATATGTGAACGGCCTATTATATAAGAAGTGAAAAGCTCATTTGATGAAGAAAAAATAAATGATGGATAAAAATATAATTTAAATCATTCCAAAAGAACGTAGGTTCGTGTATAATTAGAACGAATGTTCTTGTGTGTGTACATAGTATACGAATAAGAAATAAAGTGAAACTTTAATTAGCGAGGTGTTCATCGTCCGTTATTTATTAGCTTTCACCAATTAAGCGTTTACGGGCAGTTGATTTTCGTATTACCTCCTCGCATATAGCGGATTTTGAGGTAGGAGCTCCACTACCTGTTAATGCGGGATAAATATGAGCCTAGCAATTATTAACGAATAATTGAGGAACAATATGTGTGAAATAGAATGGATAAATGATCAAGGAGATAAAGAAATGAATGATGTAAAGGTGCAGAAAATAGAAAGAGAATGGGTTCCATTTACAGTAATGTCGGAACAGTTGTTAAGTATGCGAAAGGTTGTTGTAGAGAAGTTTAAAGTACAAAAACCGTTCTTAACAAACGAAGCAAAAGAGAGAATTTCTGATAAATTATTAACGTCATTATTGTCTGAGAAAGAAATATTGGTGACATTTTTTGAAGATGGATACATCCTTACAAGTTATATGACAGTTGTGCATATAAATCCGCTAAAGCACAGTGTAATATGTACTGACGCATTTTATAAAACTTACGTATTTAATACTTCTGATATTATTGAAATAACGTAAGGGAAGCTGAAATTTCAATTTTAGCTTCCTTTACGTTATGTTAGATGAGGGATATAAATAATGAAACGAAAAAGCAGCTAGCTTCATACTAGCTGCTGAGCCCCAGGGAAAGGGAGAAAAAGATAGGGTACTCCAAAAATCAATAATAGCTGTGTAACAGCCTGATTATAGTATAGACAAATTTAAAATTCCTAAACAGAACGATGAAAAAATAGGATTAGGCTGTACCCACTTGGTTTTGATCTGCAAGGTCAGAATCAAACGTATTAGTCGCGCTCACGCCATTAAAAGTATTAACAACAAAACCAACATTTGAAGCACCAGATCCATTATAAGCCTTCGTATTTTCTTTCGGAGAAACGTTGTAGAAATCACCTAAATTAAATGAACCGTTACTATTTTGTACAACTAAATTCCCTACAACTGAGGGCATAGTTTTCACCCGCTTTACAATCATTTGTTAACACTACTATATGGTCTTATAGTCCAAATGGTTCATGTAACAAAAATTGTGGAATAGTAAAACGTTTGAAGTGTAGCTTAATCCCGTAATAAAAGTATGCTAAAATTAATGTAAGGTTGAGTAATTAATAATAACAATTGTATAATTAATATATACGAAATCGAAGGAGGCAAAATGTAATGAATAATGTTATAAAAAAAGTAGATTTAACAGATACAAAATCAAGTAATCTTGTTGCGCTTATTTATAGCAATGAAGTTATTTTGGTTGAAGAAGCATTTTGTCCAAATGAAATAAAATTAAAGTTTAATGAAATTGCAATTTTATCGGCTATTAAAACAGCACATATAATGAAAGTAACCATGAGAAAAGAACTGGAAGCAATTTTTCATGACACTGGTGTTTTATTTGTGAAGCATAGTGTTGATTATGGTAACAGTCAATCTATCACTATGCATTTTGAACAATTCAAAAAGTTGCAAAATGAGATTGAGAATTTAAATAAAAATAGGTAATCAGACTAGATGAAGATTCTTTCATAGAGGTGAACTGTTCTATGATGAAAAATTGGTTTGAAATTTTTTCAGATGTATCTCACTGTAAGCATAAATATGGTTTTATTAAGATGCAGGATAATGAAGATTTTAAAAGAAGTAATCTACGTGTAGCTTTTATGTATCGGTGTGAGAAATGCGGGAAAGAGAAGCGGAAATATAAAAGCAATAACGAAATGAATAATGACTTTTTTGATATATAAGCAAGAGTAACTGTTATGGTTACTCTTTTTGCTTACATAAAAACTCCTACTAAAGTATGAAATGAGTTGATACTTTAGTAAATGGCTGAATGAAAAGGGAGAGTGTAAAATTTTATAAAGGAGGAGAGGTACATGCAACGAAACGAAACTGGAAAAATTGTAATGATTACAGGAGTGACGCAAGGATTAGGGCGTGCAATGGTTGATCGATTTCATGAATTGGGATGGAATATATATGGCTGTGGACGTTCAAAAGATAAAATTGAAGAATTGAAAAAATATTACGGTAATATACATGATTTTCAAATAATCGATGTTTCAGACTCCCAGCAAGTAAGTAGTTGGGCAAATTATATACTTCATAGAAATAGAGCACCAGATTTGCTAATAAATAATGCATCGATTGTTAATAAAAATGCGCCACTGTGGAAAGTAACCGCTCAAGAATTCGAAAATATAATGAATGTAAACGTAAATGGTGTAGTAAATGTAATTCGGGCATTTGTCCCAGCGATGGTAGCTAGGAAAGAAGGAATGATTATTAATATGAGTTCTAGTTGGGGCCGAGAGGGAGAAGCTGAGCTTGCGCCATATTGTGCCTCAAAGTTTGCAATTGAAGGTATCACGAAATCTATGGCACTTGAATTACCCTATGGTATGGCTGTTGTTGCTTTAGATCCGGGCGGAAGTATCAGTACCCCAATGCTGTATTCATGTGCACCACAGTATGTAAATGAATCACCCACACCTGAAATGTGGTCACGTAATGCGATTAAATTTATATTAAATATAACAATAGATAAAAATGGAGCTTCATTGACATGCCCAGAATGTACGTAAATATATATTGAATTGCCATATTTTTAGTGATACACACTTTGTCCAAAAAAGTACCTTTCAGGTGCTTTTTTGTATGATTAGCACATTATAGAATGCACAAAATTACATATAGAAAATAAATATGAGTTAGAGGATACCATTTATGTATTTCGAAAGCACTAGAAAATTTCTAAATAGGTGATAAAAATGAATCCAAGCGGTTTAAAAGTGACAGGGGCATGGTTTCAAGTAGGAGGAAATCTTACAGCGGCTATTGGGACGACAAGAGGATTTATTGGAGAAGAGAAAGTTGAATCGGATCTTGTAATTGTAGGAAGCTCATTACAAGCCCTCGGGTATATATTACAAATTATAGCGAGTAATGATACCGGAGATGAACCTGAAAGAGAAAATCAAAATATGTGTTTGGAGAATAAAATTGAAATGCTTGATAAAATGGGCATTGAGTTATTAGCATTAGGGAATATATCAAATATAATAGGAACATATTTTAATATACATGAACAATTGAAAGAGAATGATTATCTTATAATTGTCGGGAACAGTTTACAATCGATTGGTGCATTTTTAGGAGTGGAAGCGGCTTTGCTTGAGATGAAAGCAATACAGAGAATTATTATATTAGGTAATTCTCTGCAAAGTTTAGGTGCTGGACTTCAAGCGTATCAAGGTATTATTAATGTATCAAAGAACGAAATAGAAAAGGAAGACAGTACGGTTGATAAGAAAAATGAGAGAATAATAGCACTCATTGGTGTTTGGATACAAGCGATAGGAACTTCTATTTCTGCGATTGGATTAACTATAATAGAGGAAGAAGAAAGATTAGAAAAAATAGATATGTGAAAATACACATTTGATAAAGGTAGGGAAATTTCAATTTTACATATGTGGTAGGATTGAAGTAGTAGGTTTTTAGGCATATGAATAGAATATATAAGAATAGAGATAAAAAATACAAAACAAGGAGTTTTCAAGAGATGATGTATTTATTGGCAATTCTACTACCACCTGTAGCTGTATTATTTTGCGGAAAACCATTTCAAGCAATCATTAACTTCATATTAACATTAATATTTTGGGTTCCA
The DNA here is from genome assembly GCF_024712505.1 of Bacillus sp. IBL03825. NCBI lineage: Bacteria > Bacillati > Bacillota > Bacilli > Caryophanales > Bacillaceae > Bacillus > Bacillus sp. IBL03825. Next base: position 2,341,019 of record NZ_JAMXKE010000001.1, read on the forward strand.
GGAGTTATACATGCGATATTAGTTGTACATGATAAAAAAGCAGACCGGAGATTAAAAAAACAAATTCAAGCATATGATGAAATGAATAAGAGGGATAGAAGATAGCTAAGTCGTGAAATGATTAAAAAAAGAAAGGGGGGACTACCTCCTTTCTTTTTTCATTCTGTTTAAGTTTAAATTTTAGTATAGCGGTAAGAATTTTTAATATAAGTATTGTGATAATTAGTTTTAGATTGTGCACTTAATAAACCGGTGTAAATATTTTCAGGCACGTTAAAGAAATCATACATTCCATTCTTTAATTGAATGCGTAAAATCATAGAAAAAGGATTATAGCCAACAGCAACTATATTTTTTGAACTCACGGGAGATAGCTTCATCATTACGCAACTCCTCACTTTTCATTTTTTATTATTTCTTGTAGATGTTGAGTTTGTGGTGTTGAAATCCTTATAATTAAAGAGGTATTATACTTATATGCAATATATTAAATGTTTGTTATACGTAATAATAAGGAAGTTCACACGAAGTACATATCGTTGTGCTATTTTTATTTCACCTTTGATTTATAAATAAGAAAATATTGACCATTTGAAAAAAAGGTATATTATTTATACGAGGTATAAAAATTCACTTTTTACATTCTATGCTTAAAGGGGCAGCATTATTAGGGTAAATAGAAGTGAAAATAGTTTGTATACGAAGAATTCTAAAAATTATAATCTGTGAATTAGGAAAATATTGAATGCTCCAGGTCAATATACTTTCTTAATTAACTTCAGTTTAGAAAGTGACCTCAATATTTTTAAGTAAATCAACGGGAGAATTGAAAGGCAGGAGAAAGTAACATGTCAGAAAATTATCGTTCTCGAGAGGAGCGACGACAAGTTAAAAAGAAAAAACAGCCAGCTTCTAAAACACAAAAACCAAAAGGGAAAACATCGTTCTTTCGTAAGTTTTTAATTACTTGTTTATTACTTGGTATTGTTGGTTTAGTGGCAGGGGTTGCTACCTTCTTCGTAATGATTAAGGATGCACCAAAACTTGAGAAAGCAAAACTTGTTAATCCGTTATCCTCAAAAATTTATGATAAAAATGGCGATTTGGTTTATGAATATGGGAAAGAAAAACGGACGAATGTTACGTATGATCAAATTCCTAAATTAGTAGAAAATGCATTTTTAGCAACAGAAGATGCACGTTTTTATGAGCATAGCGGAGTAGACTTCAAAGGTACTGCCCGTGCTGTGTTGGTGAGCCTTAAAGGAGATTACGGTTCACAGGGTGGAAGTACGATAACGCAGCAGGTTATTAAAAACTATTTCTTATCGATGGAAAAAACATCAAAACGTAAGGTTCAGGAAATATATTTAGCGTATAAGCTAGAACAACAGTATTCAAAACATGAAATTTTAGAAATGTATTTAAATAAAATTAATTTAGGAAACCGTTCGTATGGTATCGCAACAGCAGCACAAAACTACTATGGTAAAGAATTAAAAGAGTTAACATTACCAGAAGTTGCGATGCTTGCAGGTTTACCGAAAGCACCGAATAACTATGATCCAACGAAAACGGACAATATTCAAAGAGCAACAGAAAGAAGAGATGTTGTACTAAAATTAATGAATCGACATGGTTATATTACGAAGGCAGAAATGGAAGAAGCTTCGAAAGTTAAAGTAACAGATGGACTTAAAACTGCAACTGTACAAGCAATGCCATATCCTGCATTTATGGATGCAGTTGTGAAAGAAGTAGAAAAAGAATTGCCAGATGCTAATATTGGTTCTGACGGTTTGGAAATTTATACAACTTTAGATAAAGATGCACAGAAAGCTGCTGATAGGATATTAGATGAAAATATTATTAACTATCCAAATGATAAATTCCAAGGTGCTTTCACATTTATGGATACGAAAACAGGTGAGGTTCGTGCTATAGGTAGTGGGCGCGGTGAAAATAAAGCAGTATTTAAAGGGCATAATATGGCAATTGAATTAGATCGTGCAGCTGGTTCGACGATGAAGCCAATCTTTGATTACGGTCCTGCAATTGAATACTTAAAATGGGCTACATATCATCAAATTGATGATTCTCCATTTAAATATTCAACTGGACAAGAACTTCGAAATGCGGACAGAAGTCATTTAGGCCCAATTACTATGCGTGAAGCATTAAAAATGTCGCGTAACGTTCCAGCAGTTAAAACTGCAAAAGAAGTAGGACTTAATAAATCAAAGGAATTCTCTGAGAAATTAGGTATTACATTTAATAAACCGCTGGCAGAATCAACAGCTATAGGTACAAATGAAGTTTCACCAACTGAAATGGCGGGTGCTTATGCGACATTTGGTAATGGTGGAAAGTATGCAAAACCGCATTTTGTTAAGAAAGTAGTTTATCCAGACGGCAAGTCACAAAGTTTTGAGCAAAAACCAAAACAAGTTATAGCTGACTCTACAGCATATATGATCACTGATATGCTTCGTTCAGTAGTAACATCAGGTACTGGTACAGCAGCAAATATTAGCTCTTTAGATGTAGCTGGTAAAACAGGTACAACAAACTATGCTTCAAAACAATTAGCTCAATATAACATTCCAGAAAGTGCGACTCGTGATAGTTGGTTTGCAGGTTATACGCCGCAATATACGATGGCGGTATGGACTGGATATATGAAAGATGGTAAAGACGAGTATATTAGTAGTAAAAATACGAAAATTGCACAGTTGATCTTTAAAGAAATGATGAGTGAGTTTGCTACTGACAAATCACGCTTTAAAATGCCAAGTAGCGTTATTCAAGAAGGTAGTGAGCTACGTATAAAAGGTGAAAAACGTGATTCTTCACCAAATACGAGCGTACCGGATACAACGGAACAACCAAAACAAGATCAAAAGCAAAAAACTGAAGAAGAGAAAAACAAAGAAGAATTAAAGAAACAAGAAGAGCTTAAAAAACAAGAAGAACAAAAGCAACAAGAGGAACTGAAGAAGCAAGAAGAACAAAAGAAACTAGAAGAGCAAAAGAAACAAGAAGAAGAAAAGAAACAAAATGAACAAAATAATGGAAATGGCCAAGGAACGACACCTCCAGCAAATAACGGAGGAGGCCAAGGAAATACAACACCTCCAGCAAATAATGGAGCTGGTCAAGGAAATACAACACCTCCAGCGAATAACGGAGGAGGTCAAGGAAATACAACACCTCCAGCAAATAATGGAGGAGGCCAAGGAAATACAACACCTCCAGCAAATAATGGAGCTGGTCAAGGAAATACAACACCTCCAGCGACCACACAACCAGATACTGGCGGGAATGCAGGAGAAGCCCCTGTCAATAATGGACAATAAGAGAAGTTAATAAAAAGTACAAAAAAGCACTTAAGATTTGTAAAAATTACAATCTTAAGTGCTTTTTTATCGTTTAAATTAAAATGTTGATTATTGATTTCCTACAGAAAAGTCTATAGTAAGCAGTTTATAGGTTTTTAGGATTAAATAGTTGTTCTGTGAAATTACTACATAATTTTCTATTTGAAGTATTATTTTCGTTAAAATGCAGCAGCTATGCAAGGATGAATTTAAATGTTAAAAGTACCGTGGAAATTTTGGAAATAAATAGAAGGGAAATGATAAAAAACTTGAGCCTGAGGTAATGGAGGATAACTTTGGCTTTGAAAGGTGGTACTACTTGGATGTGCGCCATGATGCCAAAATGAGGGAGTAACTTGACCTGGAATTTGATATTGTTGCCAAGTTGCAGGAAGTTCAATCCCTACATCGGAACTAGCTGTATGAACGGCTGGAACGTGTATCCCAGGAGTCGAAGGAACGACGGCCGTTACTCTTGAAGATACCCACATAACATAATCACTCCTAAGTTGTGATAATAAAGTAGTATATTCTTTTCACGCGTATAAAGGTACATATAGATAGGACTTTAGGCTAATGTATACTTATAAAGTTGTAAGACCAATTTATATTGATGGTGGACCATTTATTATAAAAAGTTACGTCTATTTACGGAGGGAAAAGGGACTGAGAAAATGTAAAATGGAGGTGTTAATTGCAAGAATATACGTGTTTATGGAGGAATTTTAATGGAACGATTATGGACGAAATCATTTATTCAAATGACTTTCGCAATGTTATTTTTATTTACAGGATTTTATTTACTTGTACCAACGCTCCCGCTCTTTATTAAAGAGATAGGCGGCAATGAATCACAAGTTGGACTCATGATGGGAATGTTTACAATAGCTGCAGTTGTAATACGACCGATTATTGGAGGGATGTTAGATCAATATGGTAGAAGATCGTTTATTATTTTCGGACTCATCCTTTTTGGGCTAACGATGTATTCCTATAATTTAGCATCGACTATAGTCCTTTTAGCAGTTTTACGCGTTATTCACGGAGTGACATGGGCTGTTTCTACAACAGCTGTTGGAACAGCGATAACTGATATTATTCCAGATTCACGCCGTGGTGAAGGTATGGGTTGGTACGGGATGGCTATGACAATTGCAATGGCAATCGGCCCAATGATTGGATTATCGGTTGTACAACATTATTCATTTCACGGTCTATTCTTGTTGGCAACTCTTTTATCCTTTATGGCAGTCCTATTATCGTTCATGACGAAAATGCCATTCACACCACAAAAAGAAAAAGGGAAAATGCAGTTGTTTGAAAAATCGGTTCTATCCATTACAATTGTAGTTTTCTTTTTATCATTTGCATATGGAGGAATTACGACGTTTTTACCGCTATTTGCATCTTCAATCGATGTGAATCCTGGGACATTCTTTCTTGTATATGCAGTTGCTTTAACGATTGTAAGACCAATTTCAGGAAAACTATTAGATAAGTATGGAGAAGTATTTATTATACTCCCGGCACTATGTATTACGATTATCGCGATAGTTGTATTAACGATTTCAAATAGTTTAATAGGGGTAGTTATCGCAGCTGCATTATACGGTGTTGGATTCGGTTCAGCACAGCCCGCATTACAAGCAGCGATGCTTACAATTGTTGATCCGAGTAAAAGAGGAGTTGCTAACGCTTCATTCTTTACTGCATTTGATTTAGGGATTGGACTTGGTGCGATTTTACTTGGAGTTATTTCGCAAATGTTTGGTTACCGTATTTTATTTGTAGGTAGTGCAATTTCAGGACTAATCGCTTTCATTATTTTTGTCATTTTTGTAAAACAGCGATTAGGTAAAAAAGAATTTGCGTAAACGGGAGTAACAAAGATGAAAATTTCAATTGAACTTAACGATTTACAATGGTTAAAGGATAACATAATAATAGTTCAATTCAGCCGGCCTATTCTTTAGGGATAGTTTCTGAGAAATCAGATGGGGAAATCGTGTCAGTTGAGAAAGAAGTCATTCTATTTTGGGAGATGTTTATAATCTTTGGTACTTTAAAACTATCATTTAGTTAAATGTTACTATGAGGAAACGGAAGAAATTCAATTTAATTATGTGAAATAATAACTTTTTTAAAAATAAATAAGTTTTATATAAGAATTATATTGATGAGATAGTGAAATAAATATCATGTAGAAACGAGTTGTATATGTGTACAGCTCGTTTTTTTTATTTTCTTAAAAAAATTGGTTGAATGATATATTCTGTGGGATTTTCTGAGTCATCCTTATATTTTGTTTTAATAAGACATATAAAGAAGTCAGTCCTTTCTTTATAAAATGTGAAAATTATTTTTGAAAAATTGTATTGTTACATCGGTAAAAGTATAGGAAACTTATCATTATAAAATAAATTGAAATCTTCTAAAAACTCTGATACATTGAAATAGAAATGTAGTTTCACGATTTTGTAAAGGCTTACAGTTATGTGCACGAAGATCTATTAGGATTGGAGGAAATAATGATGAAAGCTGAAGAAAAATTTTCCCCGGGATTAGATGGTATAGTGGCAGCGGAGACGAAAATTTCGTTTCTTGACACAGTGAAAGGTGAAATTGTAATTCAAGGGTATGATTTAATCGAACTCTCAAAAACAAAAGAGTATTTAGATATTGTGCACCTTTTATTGGAAGAACATCTACCGAATGAGGATGAAAAAGCACAACTTGAAAAGAAATTAAAAGAAGAATACGCGGTACCAGAAGGTGTATTCAACGTATTAAAGGCATTACCGAAAGAAACGCACCCGATGGATGGATTGCGTACAGGTGTGTCCGCATTAGCTGGTTACGATAATGATATCGAAAACCGCTCGTTAGAAGTAAACAAAAGCCGCGGGTACAAATTATTGAGCAAAGTACCAAACATTGTAGCGAATAGCTATCATATTTTAAATAATGAAGAGCCAATCCAGCCTCTTCAAGAATTAACATATAGCGCGAATTTCTTCTATATGTTAACAGGTAAAAAACCAACTGAACTTGAGGAGAAGATCTTTGATCGTTCCCTTGTTTTATATAGTGAACATGAAATGCCAAACTCTACATTTACAGCGCGCGTTATTGCATCAACGCAATCGGACTTATATGGTGCTTTAACAGGGGCAGTTGCATCTTTAAAAGGTAGCTTACACGGTGGTGCGAACGAAGCGGTTATGTACATGCTGTTAGAAGCTGGTAATGTTGAGAAGTTTGAAGAGTTGTTACAGAAGAAATTATATAACAAAGAAAAAATTATGGGCTTTGGACATCGTGTGTACATGAAGAAGATGGATCCAAGAGCACTGATGATGAAGGAAGCTTTGAAGCAGTTATGTGATGTAAAAGGTGATTATACACTATATGAAATGTGTGAAGCTGGAGAAAAGATTATGGAGAAGGAAAAAGGAATTTATCCGAACCTTGATTATTATGCAGCTCCAGTATATTGGATGCTTGGTATTCCAATTCAACTTTACACACCAATCTTCTTTAGCTCTAGAACAGTAGGACTATGTGCGCACGTAATTGAGCAACATGCGAACAATCGATTGTTCCGTCCACGTGTTAATTATATTGGCGAGCGACATGTACTTAGTAAATAAGAACAACTGGGGAGTTGTTAGCGCCGCCCGCTAGATGGGTGTTTGACCGACACCCATCATTAATAATAACGAATTTTCGACAGAAAGGGAAGAATAGTATGATTAAAACAAATGAAATTAAACAAAAAGATGCATTATTAGAAGAAATTGCGGATTATGTATTAAATAAAGAGGTAACTAGTGCAGAAGCATTCAGTACTGCTCGCTACGTATTACTTGATACGCTTGGATGCGGAATTTTAGCACTACAATATCCAGAGTGTACGAAATTACTAGGACCAGTTGTACCAGGAACAATCGTACCAAATGGTACACGTGTACCAGGTACGTCATATGTGCTTGATCCAGTGAAAGGTGCATTTAATATCGGATGTATGATCCGTTGGTTAGACTATAACGATACTTGGCTTGCAGCAGAGTGGGGACATCCATCTGATAACTTAGGCGGAATTTTAGCAGTTGCAGATTATATTAGCCGTGTTCGTATTTCAGAAGGAAAAGAACCATTAAAAGTACGTGAAGTATTAGAAATGATGATTAAAGCACATGAAATTCAAGGTGTACTAGCTTTAGAAAATAGTTTGAATCGTGTTGGTCTTGACCACGTATTATACGTAAAAGTAGCAACAACTGCTGTAGTTGCAAAAATGCTTGGCGGAACACGTGAAGAAATCTTTAATGCATTATCACATGCATGGATTGATAATTCTAGTCTTCGTACATATCGTCATGCACCAAATACTGGCTCACGTAAATCATGGGCAGCAGGTGATGCAACAAGCCGTGGTGTTCATCTTGCAATGACTGCTCTAAAAGGTGAAATGGGTTATCCAACAGCATTATCTGCACCAGGTTGGGGATTCCAAGATGTATTATTCAATAAACAAGAATTAAAGTTAGCAAGACCGTTAGAGTCTTATGTAATGGAAAATGTATTATTTAAAGTTTCATACCCAGCAGAGTTCCATGCACAAACAGCTGCAGAGTGTGCTGTGAAATTACATCCAGAAATTAAAGAAAGATTAGATGAAATTGACCGTATTACAATTACAACTCATGAATCAGCAATTCGTATTATCGATAAAGAAGGTCCATTAAATAACCCAGCTGATCGTGATCATTGCTTACAATACATTACGGCAATTGGTTTATTAAAAGGAGATATCGTTGCGGATGATTATGAGGATGTAGTAGCAAATGATCCACGTGTAGATGAATTACGTAATAAGATGGTTGTTGTTGAAAACAAACAGTACAGTTTAGATTACCTTGACCCGAACAAGCGCTCAATCGCCAACGCTGTTCAAGTTCATTTCAAGAATGGCACTGTAACAGAAAATGTGGAATGTGAATATCCACTTGGTCACCGTTTCCGTAGAGACGAAGCAATTCCAAAAGTTGTTCAAAAATTCACTGCAAATATGGCAGGTCATTATTCTAGTAAGCAGCAAGAACAAATTCATGAAGTTTGTCTAAATGAAGAAAAACTAGAAAATATGAATGTAAACGAATTTGTAGATCTATTTTTAAATTAATGATAGGGGGAATTTAGAATGGCTTGGGTTGTGAATAAACAGTCAACACAAGAGGAGCTTGCGAATCGCTTCCGAGCTTTAGTAGAAGCAAATGAAATTTTGCAAATTCCAGGTGCACATGACGCAATGGCAGCTTTAGTTGCGAGAAATACAGGATTTTCAGCTCTTTATTTATCAGGAGCTGCTTATACTGCAAGTAAAGGACTGCCTGATTTAGGAATCGTGACGTCTACTGAAGTAGCAGAGAGAGCAAGAGATCTAGTAAGAGCTACAGACTTACCAGTTCTTGTTGACATTGATACAGGATTTGGCGGTGTCTTAAACGTAGCGAGAACAGCGGTAGAAATGGTAGAAGCGAAAGTTGCAGCTGTTCAAATTGAAGATCAACAATTACCAAAGAAATGTGGACATTTAAATGGTAAGAAACTCGTTACTACAGAAGAATTAGTTCAAAAGATTAAAGCGATTAAAGAAGTTGCACCAAGCTTATATATTGTGGCACGTACAGATGCTCGAGGTGTAGAAGGCTTAGATGAAGCGATCGATAGAGCGAACGCCTATGTAAAAGCAGGTGCAGATGCGATATTCCCTGAAGCACTTCAATCAGAAGAAGAGTTCCGTCTATTTAATAGTAAAGTAAATGCACCTTTACTTGCGAATATGACTGAGTTCGGGAAAACGCCGTATTATAGTGCAGAGGAATTTGCGAATATGGGCTTCCAAATGGTTATTTATCCTGTAACTTCACTTCGTGTTGCAGCGAAAGCATATGAGAATGTGTTTACTTTAATTAAGGAAACAGGTTCTCAAAAAGATGCACTTTCAAGTATGCAAACGAGAAGTGAGTTATATGAAACAATTTCATATCATGACTTTGAAGAATTAGATACTGGAATTGCAAAAACAGTATTATCAGAGGATCAATAGATAAAACAACTAAGGCGATGAGAATACATCTTTGGCAAAACGAACTGCTTGATGTGAAAATTCATCGCCTTCTGTTTTCAAAAATAAGAAATTCCACTCATCGTAGACGAGCATACGTAGTAGCAAGTAAGGCCGAAATGATAGGGGGATTCAGATGGAGAAAACGAAGTTACCGTGGGATGAATTTTTTTCACTTAATAAAAATGTGAATCATAGTTTCTTTACGCCAGAAGATTTTTCCGGAGATGAAGATTTAATCGCAAAAACGACAGAACAATTCGTTAAACAAGAAATTGTTCCACAAATGGAGACTATTGAACAACATAACTATGAAGTTTCTCGTCAATTATTTGAGAAAGCTGGAGAACTTGGATTATTAAGTATCGAGGTCCCAGAAGAGTACGGTGGATTTGAGTTAGGAAAGGCAGTTTCAGGGCTTGTAGCAGAAAAAATGGGATATGCTGGTGCATTTAGCGTTTCCTTTAATATACACGCTGGTGTAGGTACATTGCCTTACATATATTATGGAACGAAAGAACAAAAAGAAAAATATTTGCCGAAAATTGCGTCTGGAGAATGGATTGGGGCTTATGCTTTAACTGAGCCAAATGCTGGTTCTGATGCTTTAAGTGCAAAAACGAGTGCTGTATTAAATGAAGATGGAACTGCTTGGAAGTTAAATGGTGAGAAGCAGTGGATTACAAATGCTCATATGGCAGATGTATACGTTGTTTTTGCGAAGACAAATAAAGGAATGACAGCGTTTATTGTCGAAAGAACATGTGAAGGTGTATCCATTGGACTAGAAGAAAAGAAAATGGGGATTAAAGGTTCTTCAACGGCTACCCTAATTTTAGAAGATGTTGTCATCCCTGCTGAAAATGTTTTAGGGGAAGTTGGGAAAGGGCATCACGTAGCTCTTAATATCCTTAACTTTGCTAGACTAAAGCTGGCTTTTGGAAATATTGGAACAGCAAAACAAGCAATTGGTTTATCGGTTCAATATGGAAAAGAGCGAAAACAGTTCCAAACAGAATTAGTAGATTTTACGATGATTCAAGAGAAAATTGCAAATATGATCATTGCTACATATGGAGCAGAAAGTGCAGCTTATCGTACAGCAGGTGTCATTGATGAAGCAATTCATGAGAGTGATGAAGATCTTATGAAGAAAATGTCTCAATTTGCAATTGAATGTGCACTTAATAAAGTAAATGCTTCTGAAACACTTGGTCATATCGTAGATGAAGCTGTACAAATTCATGGTGGTTACGGTTATATGCAAGAGTACGAGGTAGAACGATTATATCGTGATGCTAGAATTAGTCGTATTTTTGAAGGAACGAACGAAATTAATAGATTAACAGTTGCCAAAATGTTAATGAAGCAAATGGAACAAATTGAAGATACTGAAGTAGAAATTGATGTAGAAAATGTCGAAAGAAACCATCGTTACATTTTATTAGCAAAAAAATTGTTGAAACAATCTTTGAAAACGCTCTCTAAAACTCCGGGGTTGAAAATTGATCAAGAGCAAGAATATTCACGTGTATTATCAAATATGTTAACGGACGTGTACGTCATGGAATCAGCATTTTTACGTACGAGTAAAGCAATTAGTAAAAATGGTGATGAGAAAGAGCGTACGAAACAAATGATAACTGACGTTATTTGTGAAGAAGGCTATCGTAATGTAGAAGAAGCAGCGGTTTCTATACTTTCAGCGGCTGTCACAGAAGAACAAGATAGACACGTGATTTTAACTGAAATTCGTCAATTATTAGTGCCTTTATACACGAACGTATTTACAAAAAAGAGAGAAATTGCGAAAGCTATTATAAATCGTGGAAAGTATATTGTGTAAATAGGAGGAAAGCGATATGAAAAAGATTGGTTTTATCGGTTTAGGTAACATGGGTCTTCCAATGTCTAAAAATTTAGTTAAATCAAGTTACACAGTATATGGTGTGGATTTAAATAAAGAGGCTGAAGCTTCCTTTGAAAAAGAAGGAGGAATTATCGGCTTATCAATTTCAAAACTAGCAGAAACATGTGATGTGATTTTTACAAGTTTACCTTCACCTCGCGCTGTTGAAGCGGTATATTTTGGCGAAGAAGGCTTATTTGAAAATAGCCATTCGAATGTAATTTTAATTGATACAAGTACTGTATCTCCACAGTTAAACAAACAGTTAGAGGAAGCTGCGAAGGGAAAGAAAGTAGACTTTTTAGCCGCACCTGTTAGTGGTGGGGTAATTGGAGCCGAAAACCGTACATTAACGTTTATGGTTGGTGGATCGAAAGAAGTATATGAGAAAACGGAATCTATCATGAGCGTACTAGGCGCGAATGTTTTCCATGTTAGTGAGAATATTGATAGTGGTACAACAGTGAAATTAATTAATAACTTATTAATTGGTTTTTATACAGCTGGTGTGAGTGAAGCTTTAACATTAGCGAAAAAGAATAATATGGATTTAGATAAAATGTTTGATATTTTAAATGTAAGTTACGGTCAAAGCAGAATTTATGAGCGTAATTATAAAAGTTTCATTGCAACTGAAAACTACGATCCAGGCTTTACTGTAAATTTATTAAAGAAAGATTTAGGATTTGCAGTAGATTTAGCGAAAGAAAGCGAACTGCACTTACCAGTTAGTGAGATGCTATTAAACGTATATGAAGAAGCAAGTGAAGCTGGGTACGGCGAAAACGATATGGCTGCTTTATATAAGAAAGTTAGTGAACAATTAATTTCTAATCAAAAATAATAGAATTATATACATCATAAAAAAGGAGAGAATATAATGATTACAACTGAAATTAAACGAGTAAAAAATCATATTAATGGTGAGTGGGTAGAATCTACTGGTACAGAAGTAGAAGCAGTTCCAAATCCGGCGACTGGAAAAATTATCGCTTACGTTCCATTATCTCCGAAAGAAGATGTTGAAAAAGCTGTTGAAGCGGCAAAAGCAGCATACGAAACATGGTCTAAAGTACCAGTTCCGAATCGTTCAAGACAATTGTATAAATATTTACAGCTTTTACAAGAAAACAAAGACGAGCTTGCAAAAATCATTACGCTAGAAAATGGTAAAACGTTAACGGATGCAACTGGTGAAGTACAGCGTGGGATTGAAGCGGTAGAACTTGCAACATCAGCACCAAATTTAATGATGGGACAAGCTCTTCCGAATATTGCTAGCGGCATTGATGGATCGATTTGGCGCTATCCAATTGGAGTTGTTGCTGGTATTACACCGTTTAACTTCCCAATGATGATTCCATTATGGATGTTCCCACTTGCAATTGCTTGCGGTAATACATTCGTATTAAAAACATCTGAAAGAACGCCACTTTTAGCAGAGCGACTTGTAGAATTATTCTATGAAGCTGGTTTTCCAAAAGGAGTATTAAATTTAGTACAAGGCGGAAAAGATGTTGTAAATAGCATTTTAGAAAGTAAAGATATTCAAGCTGTTTCGTTCGTTGGCTCTGAGCCGGTAGCTCGTTACGTGTATGAAACAGGTACGAAACACGGGAAACGTGTACAAGCGTTAGCTGGTGCGAAAAACCATGCGATTGTAATGCCAGATTGCAATCTTGAGAAAACAGTGCAAGGTGTAATTGGATCTGCATTCGCAAGTAGTGGAGAGCGCTGCATGGCATGTTCAGTAGTAGCGGTAGTAGATGAAATTGCTGATGAATTCATCGACGTACTAGTAGCAGAGACGAAGAAATTAAAAGTAGGTGACGGTTTCCACGAAGATAATTATGTTGGACCATTAATTCGTGAATCTCATAAAGAGCGTGTATTAGGCTATATTAATAGCGGTGTAGCAGATGGAGCAACTTTATTAGTTGATGGCCGCAAAATTAAGGAAGAAGTTGGAGAAGGTTACTTTGTAGGTGCGACAATCTTTGATGGTGTAAATCAAGAAATGAAAATTTGGCAAGATGAAATTTTTGCTCCAGTATTAAGCATTGTACGAGTTAAAGATTTAGAAGAAGGTATTAAATTAACAAATCAATCTAAATTTGCAAATGGCGCGGTTATTTATACGTCAAATGGTAAACATGCACAAACGTTCCGTGATAATATCGATGCTGGTATGATCGGTGTAAACGTAAACGTTCCAGCACCAATGGCATTCTTCGCATTTGCAGGAAATAAAGCTTCCTTCTTTGGTGATTTAGGTACAAATGGTACAGATGGTGTTCAATTCTATACACGTAAAAAAGTTGTAACTGAGCGCTGGTTTTAATATAGAGTGAACAGCCAAATCAGTTGTTAAATGAAAACCACCACTATTAATAGTGGTGGTTTTCGTCTTGTTAATTATTTTTTTCAAAAGCTAGTTTAATACCAAAACCGATTAAGACGATTCCTGTTAAGCCTTGAATATAACGTTGCGTCCTCGATTTTTTCATAAAAGCACTAATTTTATCAATTAAAAATATATAAAAAGCGAACCAAATAACTGTTAAAACGAGGTAAGTAAGACCCATTACGAGAAGTTGGATAAACGTATTATGATTTGGATTTAAAAATTGCGGTAAAAAGGTTAAAAAGAAGACTGCAACTTTAGGGTTTAATAAATTCGTAAGAAACCCTTGGCGAAAGCAAGAAGTGTGTTCATCTTCATTATTTAAAGATATATCGTTCGTATCAAAGCCTTCTTTGTTTCTTACCGCTAAAAGGGCTTTAATGCCAATATAAATTAAATATAGAGCTCCAACGTACTTGAAAATAGAAAATAAAAGAGCTGACTTTACAATAATTGCGGAAAGTCCGATTACTGCTGCTAAAGTATGAATTAAAAGTGCAACACATGTACCGAACACTGTTTTCACTCCACCGACCTTACCAGCAACCAATGTATTTTTCGTCGCCATTGCAGTATCAGGACCGGGTAAAATAATAAGACAAATAGACATAATGATGAAAAGAAAATAATTTTCAATCATAGTTGCTCCTCCTTTTTTATTTTTAGAATATTTGATTAAAAATAGTGTAGCACATATTTTGATTTAATAAAATTAAATTTTATTAAAAATTATTAAATGAGAAAGAGGCTATATAGTAGTGGAATTTCACTACTATATAGCCTCAATTTTAGCCCGCATGACCGGACGATCGGTGAGGGCTAATAATAAGCGGGCAATGCACCCCCACTTATTAATATTTCACCTTATTATGCATTAAGTAAGTTAAAGAATCGATTTACATCTTCTTCTGAAACATCACTTAACTGCTTATATTTATAATTCGGATTTTGATCTTTATCAACGACAACAGAACGTACTCCTTCGAAGAAATCTTCATGTCTCATGAAATTTTTAGCAAGTACAAGGTCGGTAGCGAAACATTCTTCAACGGATTTATCTTGTCCATCAATAAATTGTTTTAATGTTACTTTTAATGAAATAGGGGATTTTGATAATAGCGTTTCGTTTGTTTTTAAAGCAAAGGAACTTTGAGCTTTTTCCAATGAATCGGTGATCTCTTCAATTGTATCGAATGCAAAATGTGAATTCATTTCTTCTAATGAAGGAGCAAGTTCACTTTCTAAGTTTGGAGCAGTTGCAAATGTACGAATGACTTCTTTTAAATTAGTATGTACATCATCTTTTTTATGCCAATTTACACTTTCAAGTTCAGTAAGGAAATTTGGTAATGAATCAGATGTCATAAAGTAATCAGCAGCGTTTATAAATAATACGTCAGCAGCTTTTAAAACAGCTGCTGTTAAAGCAACATATCGGCCAGCAAACCCTGGAGCTTTATTTAAGAAATATGCAGCACCGACGTCTGGGAAGAAGCCGATATTCATCTCTGGCATTGCCCATTTCGTACGCTCAGTTACAATTCGATATTTCGCACCATTTGTAAGACCGACACCACCACCCATTACAATTCCATCTAAACAAGCGATGATTGGTTTTTTATATTGATAAATATATGTATCAATTTCATACTCTTCTTCAAAGAAACGTTCCGCATGCTGTAATGCAGCTTCATTTGAACGTGCTTCATAAAGAGTTTTAATGTCGCCGCCTGCACAAAAACCTTTAGTGCCAGCTCCTTTTAATACGATAAGCGCAATTCGCTCATCATGTTCCCATTCTTTCAGTTTTTGCCCGATTGGTTGCAACATGTCATAAGATAAAGAATTAAGTGCTTTTGGGCGGTTTAAAGTAATTGATGCAACGCCGTTTTCGCTAATAGAAAATAAAACGTGTTCAGTCATAATTCATCCTCCCTTACATATCTTCTTATTCTTAATTCTTGATACGTACTGAAATGTCCTTTATAAATTTTGTCTAAAGTTGACGGTATGTGTTAATTTGTATACCGCATATTTTGACGAGATATATTTGCAGGATTTTTGAGGTTGAAAATGAATATTACAACATTACTGTAATTTTAATTATTTGAAATTATCATGATAAACACGCTATTATATATGTGTAAATTGTACATAATCACTTCAAAAAGAGTATTTGAAGTGATTATGATGAAAGAAAAATTGCTTTTCATTAGAAATAGAGAAAGGAGAAATCGGAATGCCAGGACCTTTACTATTGTCGGTGATTATTTTGTCTTCTTTAATGATAGGGATAACGCAGTATTTTCATCATACAGATACGACAGAGGAAGTGAAGGATAAAGTACGGCTTGTATTTCCGATTTTTATCATATCTATTTCTTTTTGCATTTTATTAAATAAGGATGGGTACATTATCGCAGTATTTTCATTTTTTGTAGCGATCGTTTTCATTACAGTTTTATATTATGTAATGAAAGACTTTATACAAAAATAAAGATGTCACATTAGACATTTTTATTTTTACAATAAATAAAATTTCACATACCGTATTATATGTAAAAATAAAAAACATATAGCGGTAGAAAAGTGTGTACTTTGCCGTGTATTTACTTGTCAATCTTGCATAGCCAATATACTATTAATAATGTGGAAATTAGAAAAAGGGGTTGTATCTGTCATGAAATTTGAGATGCACACAAAAATTATTTCAAATGAAAAAGAAGTAAGATTACATATAGAAGAAAACATATTTCAATTAAAATTGGATGGTTATCACTTATTTACAGTTCAAGAAATATTGCCTTTATATAAATCAAATGAAGAAAGAATTGGTAGTGCAATGATACAAAAGTTAGAGTGGGAAAACGGAAAAACTACAATAAACTATCAACTCGTATCACTAAAATCAGTAAATTAAAAGGAGCAGGAAACTATGAAGTTATTTCATACAGCGGATTGGCATTTAGGAAAGCTCGTTCATGGCGTGTATATGACTGAAGATCAAAAGATTGTATTAGATCAGTTTGTACAAGCTGTTGAAGAAGAAAAACCAGATGCGGTAATTATTGCAGGGGATTTATATGACCGAGCAATTCCACCTACGGAAGCAGTAGACTTATTAAATGATGTTTTACAAAAAATAGTGATTGATTTACAAACACCAGTTATCGCGGTTGCAGGAAACCATGATAGTCCAGATCGTATTCACTTTGGAAGTAGTTTAATGAAGAAACAAGGATTATTTATTGTGGGGCAATTTCAATTTCCATATGAGCCAATTATATTAAATGATGAATATGGCGAGGTTCACTTCCATCTCGTTCCATATGCGGATCCAAGCATAGTTAGACATGTTTTGAAAAACGAAGATGTACGTTCTCATGATGATGCGATGCGTATTTTTATGAATGAGCTTTCTGAAACGATGGATAAAGAAGCAAGACATGTATTTGTTGGTCATGCATTTGTAACTTCTGCGGGAGAAGCGGAAGAGAATACAAGTGATGCAGAACGACCACTTTCAATTGGTGGTGCTGAATACGTAAATAGTCATTATTTTGATAAGTTTCATTACACAGCGCTTGGACATTTACATCAAGCGCATTTCGTACGTAATGAGACAGTTCGATATTCAGGTTCTCCACTTGCATATTCTATTTCTGAAGAAAAACATAAAAAAGGATATTATATTGTGGAACTGGACGAGCAAGGTGAAGCAACAATTGAAAAAAGGTTACTTGCACCACGTCGTAAAATTCGAACAGTAGAAGCGAAAATAGATGAATTATTACAACATCCAGTAAGTGAAGATTACGTGTTTGTAAAATTATTAGACGAAAATCCTGTCTTGCAGCCAATGGAAAAAATACGCTCTGTATATCCAAATGCAATGCATGTTGAAAGATCTATTCAAAGACGAGAGTTCACAGAGTCAAATGAAGTAACTGTTTCAAGACATAAAACGGATGATTTATCGTTATTAAAGGCTTTTTATAAAGAAATGAAAGGCTTAGATTTATCAGAAGAGAAAGAACGTCTATTTGTAGAAGTACTACAAACAGTGCAAGAACGGGAAGGTGAACGAGGATGAGACCGATTCAGCTAATTATGACAGCATTTGGGCCATATAAACAGAAAGAAGTAATCGATTTTAACGATCTTGGAGATCATCGTATTTTCGCCATTTCTGGGAATACAGGAGCTGGAAAGACAACGATTTTTGATGCGATTTGTTATGTGTTATATGGTGAGGCAAGCGGAGAAGAACGTAGTGATACGAGCATGCTTCGCAGTCAATTTGCTGATGATAATATGTATACAAGTGTAGAACTAACCTTTCAGTTAAAAGGGAAACGTTATGAAATAAAACGACAACTTGGACATAAAAAACAAGGGAACAAGACAATTACGGGACATGCAGTAGAACTATATGAAGTGATTGATGAAGAAAATGTTCCAGCTGTTGATCGTTTCCATGTAACGGATGTAAATAAAAAAGTGGAAGATTTAATTGGTTTAAGTAAACATCAATTTAGCCAAATTGTTATGTTACCACAAGGGGAATTCCGAAAACTATTAACATCTGAGACAGAAAACAAAGAAGAAATTTTACGTCGAATTTTTAAAACGGATCGTTATAAGTTAATGCGTGAGTTACTTGATCAAAAACGAAAACAATGGAAAGACGTTTTACAAGAAAAGCAGAAAGAGCGAGAGTTATACTTCCGTAATGTTTTTAAATTACCAATCCGCGATGGAGCATTATTAGAGACATTAGTGGAACAAGAACATGTAAACACGCATCAAGTAGTAGAAGCATTAGAACAAGAAACAGCTGCGTATAAGGTAGAGGTTGAGCAATTACAACTAGAACAAGATGTTCAAACGAAGCAATTAAAAGATGCTGAAACTCGTTTTCATACAGCGAAATCTGTAAATGAGAAATTTATAGATTTACAACAAAAGAATGAGAAATATAATACTTTACAAGAAAATCGTACAGTTATTGAAATGAAAGAAACATCTTTTAAACGTGCGGAAGAAGCGAAGCGCTTATTACCATTTGAACAATGGTATGAAGAAGCAATGCAAAATGAGCAGAAGGCTGAAAGTTTGTTAAAACAAATAATCGCCAAAAAAGAAAATATAACGAGTAGCTTTGAACTTGCTCAGGAGAAATATGAAGCAGTAAAGAATAAAGAACCTGAGAGAGAAAATGCAAAAAAACTTGTTCAAAGATTAGAAGAGTTACAACCGATTATTGCATCATTGGCTGAGAAACAATTGAATTTAAAAAATGCAGAACTTCAAGTAGGGAAACTAAAAGAAAGTATGCAAAACTTAGATCGACAATTAGAGGAGCATACAAATCAAAAACAGCTAATGTCTAGTGAATTAGAGCAATTAGAACGAGCACTTGAGCAATATGTAGCTAAAGTAGAAGAACTAACGAATATGCGAGAAGATGCCAAAGTTTTAAAGCAAGCATATGATGTTTGGCAAGAAAAACAAAAATTCGAGCAAGAAAAAGAAGCAGCATATAATAAGATGCAAATGGCAGTGAACGCATATGAAAATATGGAACGCCGCTGGTTAAGTGAACAAGCTGGTATATTAGCTCTTCATTTACATGATGGTGGATCTTGTCCAGTATGCGGTAGTACGAACCATCCGAAAAAAGCTACAGAACAAAGTAATGCGATCGATGAAAAAGAGTTAAATGATTTAAGAGACAAGAAGAATATTGCTGAAAAGTTACATGTTCAATTAGAGGAGAAATGGAATTTCTATCATCTTCAATATGAGCAGGTAATAGAAGATGTTAAGAAGCGAGGCTATCGCTCGGAAGAATTAGTTGAAACATATAGTGCGCTTGTTCAAAAGGGAAAGCAATTAGCAACTGAAGTGAATACGTTAAAAGCAAGCGAAGAAACGCGTAAGCAAACTGCTGTGAATATAAAAAGCGTAGAAGAAAAAATAGATGCACTTCAAAAGCAAAAGCGTGAGGTAGAAACAGAGCAGCACCGTATAGAAATGGAGTGTATGCAGCTTCGTACGTCATATGAACATGATAAGAAAAATATTCCTGAAAACTTACAAACAGTCCAAGCTTGGAAAGTCCAGTTTGACCAAGCTATGCATGAACTCAAATTAATGGAGGACGAATGGAAGAAAGTGCAGGAAGCGTATCAACATTGGCAAAATGAAAATATACGAATTCAAGCAGAACAGGAAAGTGCTTCTAATCAATTTGAAGGTACAAAATTAAAGAAAGAAGAGACGTTTACGCGCTTTATGAAAGAGCTTGAACAGAGCGGATTTACAGATCAATCCACGTATAAAGAAGCTAAATTAAGTGATATTGAGATGGAGATGTTACAAAAAGAAATTCAAAGTTATTATTCATCTCTTGAAGTGCTTGCAAAACAAATTGAAGAGTTACATGCTGAATTAAAAGATAAAGAGTACATGGATATTACGGCGTTAGGTGAACACATAATAGAATTACAAATTAATCTCGATATAATAAAAGAAAAACGCCAACGTGCGCAAACTGCGGTAACATATATTTCTGATTTACATGAAAACATTAGACGAATTGATGAACAAATTCATGAGGAAGAAAAAGCTTTCCAAGAACTTGTTGATTTATATGAAGTAATGAAAGGTGATAACGAAAGCCGTATATCATTTGAACGTTACATCTTAATTGAGTATTTAGAACAAATTGTTCAAATTGCAAACGAACGATTACGTAAATTATCAAATGGACAATTTTATTTAAAACGAAGTGAACGAGTTGAGAAGAGAAATCGTCAAAGTGGATTAGGCTTAGATGTATACGACGCATATACAGGTCAAACACGCGATGTAAAAACATTATCTGGCGGTGAGAAATTTAATGCATCACTTTGTTTAGCGCTTGGAATGGCAGACGTCATTCAATCGTATGAAGGTGGTATTTCCATCGAAACGATGTTTATCGACGAAGGTTTTGGTTCATTAGATGAGGAGTCATTAACAAAAGCAGTTGACGCCTTAATTGACTTACAAAAATCAGGCCGATTTATCGGTGTTATTTCACACGTTCAAGAGCTGAAAAACGCAATGCCGGCTGTGTTAGAAGTAACGAAGCAGAAGGATGGGTGTAGTCAGACTAGGTTTGTGGTGAAGTAAGTTCAATTGTAATTCATGCACAAAGTATTGTTTGCGATTTTCTAGTAAAGAACTTATGAACAAACAAATGCCGTCTCTTTTTAGAGACGGCATTTGTTTGTTATTCAGAATTAAATAATTCACCTAAGAGTTATCTGTAGAAGGCGGTGTATTTTCCAAGCGATTATACGTTTTAAAGGCCGAAATTGCCGAGATAACACCACCGACTAAAAATAAAGCTGATCCACCGACCAATATGATACGACTGACATATGTTTCGTGCGCTTCTTCAACTTCTTCTTGTAACATTGTTGGCATTTGAAATCCCCCTAAACAACATTTATTTTGTAGATAGTATATACAAACGCCTAAAATATGTTAAAATCACTGGATAGTATTATGAGGATGTATATAGTTAGATGTGAATTGTTTGAAAAATCTTCATTACAAATTTATGCTAACTTCACATAGAGCACATATTAAAATTGTATTATGTATATGTACCAAATAAATAAAGTGAATTGTATTTCGTTCTGTTTTTAAAAATTTAAAATTCTATTATTTTTATATAAAGGTTTCACATCGGAGTTTTAAATATTTTGGAAATAGATCTAAATAAGAGGAATTCATATAAAAGGGGAATGTCTTATGACAACATATACGAATGAAATGAGAAAAAGTTTAGTTTCAGAAGAAGATGTAGATATTTTAAAAATCATGGCGCATCCAATCCGATTACAAATTGTAAATGAATTAAGTACGAGAAAAACTTGTAACGTAACACAATTAACAGAATTACTAAATATTCCACAATCGACTGTTTCGCAACATTTATCAAAAATGAAAGGTAAAGTGTTACGAGCTGAGCGAAGAGGTTTAGAAATTTATTATCATATTAATAATTTAAAAGCGAGTAAGATTGTAAGTGTTTTAGGATATATAAACTAATGAAGTGTTTTCATATAAAATAGCCGCTGCTGGTGAGCAGGGGCTATTTTTTGTTGTTTTATGTATTCGCATTTAAAATTTTATAGTTTTTATGATTTACAATTGTTCGATCAAATTCAAAAGTACCACCGCTTACATCTGTAATTTCAACTAAGACCGATTCAGTATAAAGTTTTAGTACAGATCCCGTAATTTTTAAATTATTTCGTTGAAAAAGTATAGTATCGCCTACGTTTGCTTTCATAGTACCTCCTCATTAAAGACAGAAATATTTTTTTATTATATATATTAAACCACGTAAAGCTATATTAGTGAATATTTAGTTTTATTTTTTAAAAAAATATTTGTTGTTTTATTGATAAATAAAACTAAAGTACATCGTAGTGTAAAAAGTGTTTTTTTCTGTTTGTATAGGAAAATCAAAATTTTGCAATCTAGCCATCATATAAATTGAGACATAATTTTTATAAAAGAAGATGATAAAACCGCTGTAAGTCGTATTGATGCAAAACATTATAATAGCTACTTACGTATTTAATAATTCGTTTTTTGTATTTCGACCTTCGTTTTCTGTAACTGATTCCATATTTTTGACGCTCTATCTTGTAAGTGCTTACATAATCAGGAACATCTTATACAATGAAGGTGTTAAATCAAATGAGGTGGCCAATATGAACATAAAAAAAGAAAATTTAGCGAATAGCATTGAAATAGAAAGAGGAGGCGGAATGATATGAAAAAATCAAATGTTAATCCATGGCTTGTTGTCCTTGGCACAGTCATAGTACAAATGGGACTTGGGACGATATATACATGGAGTTTATTCAATCAGCCTTTAGTTAGTAAATATGGTTGGAGTCTAAACGCTGTTGCTATAACTTTCTCAATTACTAGTCTTTCCTTAGCGTTTTCAACTTTATTTGCGAGTAAATTGCAAGAAAAGTGGGGACTTCGAAAACTTATTATGATAGCTGGACTAGCGTTAGGACTAGGATTAATACTTAGTTCACAAGCTTCCTCATTATTATTGCTTTATGTACTAGCAGGGGTTGTTGTAGGTTATGCAGATGGTACAGCATATATCACTTCACTATCCAATTTAATAAAGTGGTTTCCAAAGCGTAAAGGTTTAATTGCTGGTATTTCTGTCTCTGCATATGGTTCGGGTAGCTTAATCTTTAAATATATTAACGCACAGTTAATTGAATCAGTTGGTGTATCACAAGCGTTTATATACTGGGGTTTAATTGTTACAGCTATGATTGTCCTTGGCGCTTGTTTAATCCATCAAGCTGCAGATCAAGGAGCAGTTCATGAAACAAAAACTCAGGAATATACAACGAAAGAAATGTTAGGCACAAAACAAGTATACTTATTATTTATTATGTTATTTACATCATGTATGAGTGGCTTATACTTAATTGGTATGGTAAAAGACATTGGTGTTCAACTTGTAGGGCTTAGCGCAGCGACAGCAGCTAATGCGGTGGCTATGGTTGCAATCTTCAATACATTAGGTCGTATTATTTTAGGACCGTTATCAGATAAAATTGGCCGTTTAAAAATCGTTACTGGTACATTTGTTGTTATGGCAGCTTCAGTCTTGGTTTTAAGTTTCGTAGATTTAAATTATGGTATCTACTTCGTATGTGTAGCAAGCGTAGCGTTTTGCTTTGGTGGAAATATCACTATTTTCCCAGCTATCGTTGGTGATTTCTACGGTATGAAAAACCATAGTAAGAACTACGGAATTGTGTATCAAGGATTTGGATTTGGAGCACTTGCAGGTTCCTTTATCGGTGCTCTTCTAGGTGGATTCAAACCAACCTTCACGGTGATCGGTGTATTATGTGTCGTATCATTTGTTATCGCAATATTAATTCAAGCACCTAAGCAGAAAAAAGAAAAAGAAGAAGAGTATCGCAGTGTAGCATAAGTATATAAATCTTCTATCACACTATAAATACGAAAAAGCATCCTATTAAATAGGGTGCTTTTTTATGAATGGTTGTAACGAAGTTATATAATTTTTGGGATTTTTTGAGACAAAAAAGTTAGTGAAATACCAATTTGGATTATATTGGAATATTGAAAAATGATACATCATATTCGAAATACGAATTAAATCTTAAATTATAAACAAGACATACATTAGTAATTGCAAGATATATTTTATCGGTATTTTCAGAAAAATATTGAGAAAATATGTACTTGAGTTTTTGATAAGGCTTTGTAAATGAAGGTATCTACAGTTAATCTTCTACAAGTTTAAAAAGAGGGGGATGAATTAAATGTGTAATGTAAGTACTTATTAATGCTTTTAGATGTAATTGTATTGAGAATCACTAAAATGTTTTATCTGAAAAATAAAAATAGGTTGACAAGTTTATTGAGAAATATTATCATTTCGGTGTAAGAATATTAAATGAAAAACATTATCAATGAATAATATTTTGATGAAAAGTACACTTGACCAATTAGTTTAGTAAGTGTATTATTTTTTACATCGATAATGATAATCGTTATCATTATTTGTTTAATTAGATTAATTTTCAAATGAAAGGATAGAGGAAATGAACATAGGGGAATTTGATAAGAAAACGGTTTTAGTAACTGGTGCAGCCCAAGGTATAGGTAGTGTTGTAGCAAACATGTTTTTAGAAAGAGGAGCTACAGTTATTGCGGCTGATCAAACTGAAGAGGGGTTAAACGTACTCTTAAATCAAAATGAATTAAATGAAACACGTGTGAAAACGTTTCGTTTAGATGTGAGTGATAGTGTCGCTGTTGAAGATATGGTAAAGAGTATTGAAAATGATATAGCACCGATAGATATATTAGTAAATGTTGCAGGAGTTTTACGTATGGGAGCAATTCACTCTTTAAGTGATGAAGATTGGAATAAAACATTCTCTGTAAATTCTACAGGAGTTTTCTATATGTGCCGAGCAGTAAGTAAATATATGATGCAAAGAAAGTCAGGGGCAATTGTTACAGTTGGTTCAAATGCAGCAAATACGCCCAGAATGGAGATGGCTGCGTATGCTGCATCAAAAGCTGCAACGACGATGTTTATGAAGTGTTTAGGATTGGAACTTGCAGCGTATAACATTCGCTGTAACTTAGTTTCTCCAGGTTCTACTGAAACTGAAATGCAAAGGTTACTATGGGCTGATGAGAATGGAGCAAAAAATATAATTGCGGGTTCTCAAGATACGTATAGACTCGGTATACCGTTACAAAAAATTGCACAGCCTTCAGAAGTTGCTGAAGCAGTATTGTTTTTAGCTTCAGATAAAGCGAGTCATATTACAATGCACAATTTATGTGTCGATGGCGGAGCTACATTAGGAGTTTAATAAAAAATTCAGGGGGTTACTATACTATGAATGAATTTACGGCTGTAAAGGAACTGTCAGAAAAATTACTAGAAGATTATAAGACTGAATCTTCATTCTTTTTCGCTTCACCAACTCGAACGATATTGACAGAAGGAGGATTTACTACAGTAAAGCATCGTGAAATTGAAAGTTTCCCAGAGCTTGTGCAAGCAGTATTACGTAATGCAAAACAAGCAGGAAATCCGAATCCTATCGTTGTCGGTGCCTTGCCATTTGATCGAAGAAAAGAAGTTCAACTTATCGTACCAGAATATAGTAGGATTTCCGAGTGTTTACAATTGGATACAACAAATCAGCTTGAAACACATGAGAACTTAACATTTGAAATGACGCCTGTACCAGATCCTGAAGTTTATATGAATGGTGTAAAGCAAGGGATTCAAAAAATAAAGGACGGCGATTTAAAGAAAATCGTTCTATCTAGATCGCTAGATGTTGAATCTTCCGAAAAGATTGATAAGCAAAAACTCCTTCGAGAATTAGCAGAGCATAATAAGCATGGTTATACATTTGCTGTGAATTTACCGGAAGATGAAAACGAGTGTAATAAGACATTAATTGGAGCAAGTCCTGAATTACTCGTTTCACGTAATGGTATGCAAGTTATTTCTAATCCGTTAGCTGGTTCAAGACCACGTAGTGATGATCCAGTAGAAGATAAGAGAAGAGCAGAGGAATTACTTTCTTCTCCGAAAGATTTACATGAACATGCGGTAGTAGTGGAAGCGGTTGCTGCTGCGCTTCGTCCATACTGTCATACATTACATGTTCCGGAAAAACCAGCCGTTATTCATAGTGAAGCGATGTGGCATTTGTCTACTGAAGTGAAAGGTGAACTAAAGGATCCAAATACTACTTCTTTGGAATTAGCAATTGCTCTTCATCCTACGCCAGCAGTTTGCGGTACGCCGATGGAAGAAGCGAGAGAGGCGATTCAAAAAATTGAGCCATTTGACCGTGAATTCTTTACAGGAATGCTAGGGTGGAGCGATTTAAATGGAGATGGTGAATGGATTGTTACAATTCGCTGTGCTGAAGTGCAGGAAAATACACTTCGATTATTTGCAGGAGCAGGAGTTGTTGCTGAGTCAAAACCAGAAGATGAGTTAGCAGAAACATCAGCTAAGTTCCAAACAATGCTGAAGGCTTTAGGATTAAGAGATAATTCGCTGAATCAAAAATAGGGGGAAGAAAGAATGTTAACAGGTTATACGGAATGGCCAGAAGAATTTGCAAATCGTTATCGAGAAGTAGGATGTTGGCCTGGAGAAACTTTTGGTTCGTTGTTAAGAGAACGTGCTGAAAAGCATGGAGATGAAATTGCGGTTGTAAGTGGTGATACGCAAATAACATATAGTGAGCTTGATAAAAAAGTAGATCGCTTAGCTGCAGGCTTACTGGATTTAGGAATAAAGCAAGAGGATCGAGTTGTAATCCAATTACCTAACATTATCGAGTTTTTCGAAATATGCTTTGCGCTATTTCGCATTGGGGCACTTCCTGTTTTTGCACTACCTTCACATCGAAGCAGTGAAATTAGTTATTTTTGCGAGTTTGGTGAGGCGAGTGCTTACGTTATTTCAGATAAGGCTCTCGGCTTTGATTACCGAAAACTAGCAAGAGAAGTAAAAGAAAAAGTGCCTACTTTACAACATGTAATCGTAGTAGGAGAAGAAGAAGAATTTGTGAGTATAAATGAACTTTACATGGATCCCGTTCCATTACCAGAAGTTCAGCCAAGTGATGTTGCGTTTCTCCAATTATCAGGAGGGACAACAGGACTTTCTAAATTAATTCCTAGAACACATGATGACTATATTTATAGTTTACGTGTTAGTGCTGAAATTTGTAATTTGAATGCAGATAGCGTCTATATGGCTGTTCTTCCAGTAGCACACAATTACCCGATGAGTTCGCCTGGTACATTTGGAACTTTCTATGCGGGTGGAAAAGTAGTGTTGGCAACTGGTGGTAGCCCAGATGAGGCATTTGCTCTTATAGAAAAAGAAAAAGTTACGATTACTGCTCTCGTTCCACCATTAGCAATGATTTGGCTTGATGCAGCTTCTTCTCGTAATAACGATTTATCGAGCTTAGAAGTGATTCAAGTAGGTGGTGCTAAGTTTAGCGCTGAGGTTGCAAAGCGCATACACCCTACATTTGGATGTACGTTACAGCAAGTGTTCGGTATGGCAGAAGGGTTAGTAAATTACACAAGATTAAATGATCCTGAAGAAATCATCATTCATACACAAGGGAGACCGATGTCTACATTCGATGAAGTAAGGGTCGTTGATGAAAATGATAACGATGTGAAACCTGGTGAAGTAGGTAGTTTATTAACACGAGGGCCATATACAATTCGTGGCTATTATAAAGCGGAAGAGCATAATGCAAGGTCATTTACTGAAGATGGATTTTATCGCACAGGTGATCTTGTAAAAGTAAATGAACAAGGTTACATCATTGTAGAAGGTAGAGATAAAGATCAAATTAACCGTGGTGGCGAGAAGGTTGCTGCTGAAGAAGTTGAAAATCATTTATTAGCACATGATGCAGTACATGATGTAGCCATTGTATCAATGCCTGATGATTATTTAGGGGAACGTACTTGTGCCTTTGTTATAGCTCGAGGACAAGCTCCAACAGTAAGCGAATTAAAAATGTTTTTAAGAGAACGGGGTATAGCGGCTTATAAGATTCCAGATCGAATTGAATTTATTGATTCATTCCCGCAAACAGGTGTTGGAAAGGTAAGCAAAAAAGAGTTACGTAAAGTCATTACTGAAAAACTTATTACGGTAAAACAATAAAAAATATAAAAATTGGAAGGAAGTGATTAGATGGCTATCCCATCTATTTCAGTATACAAAATGCCAGTTGAATCAGAACTACCAAAAAATAAAGTGAACTGGAAACCAGATCCGAAACGTGCGGTTCTTCTAATCCATGACATGCAAGAATATTTTCTTGATGCATATAGCGATAAAGAATCACCAAAAGTAGAACTTATTTCAAATATTAAGGTGATTAGAGAAAAATGTAAGGAACTTGGTATACCAGTTGTTTATACAGCACAACCAGGTGGACAAACGTTAGAACAACGAGGGTTATTACAAGATTTCTGGGGGGACGGTATTCCTGCTGGACCAGATAAAAAGAAAATTGTCGATGAACTTACTCCTGATGAGGATGATATATTCTTAACAAAATGGAGATATAGTGCATTTAAAAAGACAAATCTATTAGAAATCTTAAATAAACAGGGAAGAGATCAACTTATTATTTGCGGTATTTATGCGCATATCGGCTGCCTTTTAACAGCTTGCGAAGCATTTATGGATGGTATAGAGCCGTTCTTTGTAGCAGATGCAGTTGCTGATTTTTCATTAGAGCATCATAAACAAGCATTGGAGTATGCATCTAATAGATGTGCAGTAACGACATCAACAAACATACTGTTAAAAGATTTACAAAGTGTAAAAAGTGATGAGAGTGAAGGAATCACTATACAGGAAGTGCATGAACTAGTTGCACAACTACTTCGTGAGCCAGTAGTGAGTATTGATATTGATGAGGACTTACTAAATAGAGGACTTGATTCGGTCAGAATTATGAGTTTAGTAGAGAAGTGGCGTCGCGAAGGGAAAGAAATAACCTTTGCAGATTTAGCAGAACGTCCAACTGTTTCCGATTGGTACAGTTTACTATCTTCACAGACAGCACAGGTACTGTAACAAATAGACTACATAATAAAGGGGTAGTAAAGAATGCCTAATAGTCAAAAGCTTCGCCATTCGTTATCATCTGCGCAGACTGGTATGTGGTTTGCACAACAATTAGATCCGCTGAATCCGATTTATAATACTGGGGAATATGTTGAAATAAATGGAAATATTAATCAAGGAATTTTCGAATTAGCAGTACGTAAAGTTGTAATGGAAGTAGAAGCACTACATGTTCGTTTCGAAGAGGATGAAATTGGTCCGTGGCAAGTTATTGAGAAATCGTCAAATTTTCATATGCATTTTATTGACGTTCGTAAAGAAGAAGATCCTGAAGAGGCTGCTAAAGTATGGATGAAAAATGATTTATCTATGCCCGTGGATTTAAAAGAGGATAAATTATTTACTGAAGCACTTATTCAAGTGGAAAAAAATCGGTTCTTTTGGTATCAGCGCATCCATCACATTGTGATGGATGGCTATGGATTTTCACTTCTTAGCCAAAAGGTAGCGAGAGAGTATACAAAACTTATAGAAGAAACAAATAAGAAAGAGAAACCATTTGGTACTCTTTCAAAGATTGTACAAGAAGATATTGTATATCGTGAGTCGAAACAATTTCAGGAAGATCGTACTTTTTGGTTAGAGAAGTTTGCTGATGAACCAGAAGTTGTAAGTTTAGCAGAAAGAGCACCGAGAACATCAAATGGATTTTTACGGGAAACAGCTTATTTATCTAGTTCTAGTACGAAAACTTTACTAGAAGATATTAATGTTTCGTTAACAAGTTGGCCAGAATTCATTGTGGCTGTAACAAGTATTTATATACATAAGTTAACAGGTGCAAATGATATTGTTTTAGGTTTACCGATGATGGGGCGTCTAGGTAGTGCATCAATTCATACACCGAGTATGGTAATGAATTTAGTACCACTTCGTCTCACTGTAACTCCAAATATAACTATTACGGAATTATTACAGCAAGTTTCTAAAGAAATCCGAGACGTACGTCGTCATCATAAATATCGTCATGAGGAATTAAGAAGAGACTTAAAGTTACTAGGTGAAAATCAAAGGTTATTTGGGCCGTTAGTGAATGTTATGCCTTTTGATTACGGTCTTAACTTTGCTGGGAATCGTGGTATTACACATAATTTATCAGCAGGACCTGTCGATGATTTATCGATAAATGTTTATAAACGTTTCGATGAAAATGAGCTAATGATTCATTTTGATGCGAACCCGGAAGTATATAATGGCTCGGAACTAGCATTGCATAAAGAAAGATTTATGAATGTATTAGAATTAGTGATAAATGATTATGAAAAAGACGCGTCGATTGGAAGTATAAACATTACTCTTCCTGAAGAAAATCAAAAAGTTTTATTCGAATGGAATGAAACTAAAGAAGCGGAAGAGTTAATTTCTCTACCTATATTATTTGAAAAACAAGTACAAAAAAATCCAAATAAAATAGCAGTTACTTGTAATGGAATAAATCTTACGTATAAAGAGCTAAATGAACGAGCGAATGAACTAGCACACTATTTAGTAGAAGAAGGAATAGGGTCAAATCAGTTTGTAGCTTTAGTATTTCCAAGATCAACGGAAATGGTAGTTAGTATGCTAGCAGTATTAAAGGCTGGTGCAGCGTATTTACCGATAGATCCAGAATATCCAGCCGAGCGAATAAATTATATAGTAAATGATGCAAAACCAGCTTGTATTATAACGCATTTATCGGTTGCATCAACTTTAGTTATAGAAAATGATATAAAAAAGATCGAATTAAATAGTGAAAAAATGCAACTAGCGTTAAACACATATTCTCATATGAATCTACCATTTAGAAATGAAGAATCACTTTTAAAGCCTGCGTATACAATTTACACTTCAGGCTCAACTGGCAATCCAAAAGGTGTAATTGTTCCTATGAAAGCTTTAAGTAACTTTTTATTGTCCATGGATGATATGTTTTCATTACATGAAAATGATCATTTATTAGCAGTTACAACATTTGCGTTTGATATTTCTGCTCTAGAGATTTATTTACCTCTTGTTAGTGGTGCAAGTATAACAATCGCTCCAAAAGAGGTGATTCAAGAGCCTTCGGCGTTAACGGCATTGTTACAAGAAGAAAGAGTGACAATTATGCAAGCTACACCGACACTATGGCAGGCGTTAGTAACTGAATATCCAGAGAGGCTACAAGGACTAAATGTGCTCGTTGGTGGTGAAGCGCTTCCGGCCCATTTAGCAAATACATTAAAAGAATTAGGTTGCTCTATTACAAATTTATATGGACCAACTGAAACGACTATTTGGTCTACTTTCATGAACATCGATGAAAGGGAAAGTGGTATACCTCCTATTGGAAAGCCAATTTGGAGTACAGATGTGTATGTATTAGATGCAGGTTTACAACCAGTACCACCTGGAGTAATTGGTGAATTATATATTGCAGGGGAAGGGCTTGCGAACGGATATTTAGGAAAACCAGAGTTAACGGCTGAACGGTTTGTTGCAGATCCTTATGGAAAACCAGGGAAGCGCATGTACCGCACAGGTGATCTGGTAAAATGGCGTAACGATGGAGTGTTAGAGTACATGAGCCGCGCAGATCATCAAATTAAAATTCGTGGTTTCCGAATTGAATTAGCTGAAATTGAAATGGTATTACAACGACATGAATATATTCAACAAGCGGTAGTAATGGTACGAGAAGATCGCCCAAATGATAAACGAATCATTGCGTATATCGTTGCCGAAGGGAGTGAAGGGATTAACCTTTCAGAAATTCGTTCTTATGTTTCAGAAAGTTTAGCGAATTATATGGTGCCATCGGCATTTGTTGTGCTAGAAGAATTACCATTAACGCCAAATGGTAAGGTTGATAGAAAGAAATTACCTGCTCCTGATTTTAATGAAATGAATAAGGAGAGAGTTGCTAGAAATCCGAAAGAAGAAATATTATGTGATTTATTTGCAGAAGTACTTGGTGTTTCTCGCATTAGTATTGATGATAATTTTTTTGAAATGGGTGGCCATTCGCTTCTTGCATCTCGTCTAATGGCAAGAATCCGTGAAACGTTAAGTGTTGAATTAGGAATTGGAAAACTATTTGAATCGCCAACTGTTGCTGAACTTGCGAAACAATTGGATCAAGCAAAAACTGCAAGACCAGCTATTAAGAAAGTAAGTAGACCAAATGAAGTTCCACTTTCATTTGCGCAGCGCAGGTTATGGTTCTTAAATTGTTTAGAAGGTCCAAGTCCTACTTATAATATTCCATTAGTCATTCGTATTTCTGGAAAGTTGAACGAGGAATCATTGCAAGGTGCTTTTTATGATGTAGTTGAGAAACATGAAACGCTTAGAACGATTTTCCCTAACGTATTAGGTAGTTCCTATCAGAAAATTTTAGATATGGAAAATTTAAATCTAGAGATGATAATAACAAAAACATGTAAAGATGAATTAGAAAGTGTGCTTGTAGAGGCGGTAAGATATAGTTTTAACCTTGATGTTGAACCAGCAGTTCGTCTGCAACTATTTACAGTGAATGAAAACGAACATGTATTACTAATTCTATTGCACCATATTGTAGGGGATGGCTGGTCATTACAACCGTTAACGAGAGATTTTACAGCGGCATATAAAGCACGATGTCAAGGTAACAGAGTTCAGTTAGAGACACTTCCAGTTCAATACGCAGATTATGCACTTTGGCAACAACAGTTGCTTGGTGATGAAACTACACAAGAGAGTCTTATTTCAACACAATTAGAGTTTTGGAAGAAAGAGCTAGAAGGTTTACCAGATCAGCTGGAGTTACCTACAGATTACCAGCGTCCAATTGAAACGAGTTATCGCGGAGAAACAATTCATTTTCAAATAGATGCGGGTATGCATAGTAGGTTAGTAGAGCTTGCACGGAAAAACGGAGTTAGTTTGTTTATGGTGTTGCAAGCAGGACTTAGTGCGCTATTTACAAGATTAGGTGCAGGTACTGATATACCAATCGGTAGTCCGATTGCTGGAAGAAACGATGATGCACTCACTGACATAGTTGGTTTATTTGTAAATACATTAGTGTTACGTACAAATACATCAGGAGATCCAAGTTTTAAAGAATTATTAAATAGAGTGAAGCAGTCAAATCTTGCAGCTTATGAAAATCAAGATGTTCCATTTGAACGACTCGTTGAAGTGTTAAACCCAGTACGTACTCGAAATAGTCATCCGCTGTTTCAAGTTATGTTAGCTTTCCAAAATACGCCAGAAGCAACGTTTGATGCTCCGGATATAGAAGCGAACCTTGAAATTCAAAGCGTTGGTTCTGCGAAATTTGATCTAACATTTGAAATTAGCGAGAGTAACGGAGTTGATGGTACGCCAGACGGCTTAAACGGGTTACTAGAATTTAGTACGGATTTATATAAACGTGAAACGATTCAAAAATTGATTGAACGATTCATTTTGTTATTGGCTGATGCAGCGAAACATCCGGATCAATCAATTGGCACATTAGAAATATTAACTTTAGCAGAGAAAAATACAGTGTTAGAAAAGTGGAATGGTGGTTTTCAAATTGTACCAGAAATGACATTGCCACAATTATTTGAAAAGCAGGCTCATATAAATCCAAATTCTATTGCTGTCGTCTTTGAAGATGAAAAGTTAACTTATGAAGAGTTGAATAAAAAAGCGAATAAAATAGCTCGATTGCTAATTGCAAAAGGAGTTGGCCCTGATCAACTCGTTGCTTTAGCGATGCCGAGATCTTTAAATATGGTTGTAAGCTTACTAGCTGTTCTGAAAGCTGGTGCGGGATACCTTCCGTTAGATCCGGATTATCCGTCAGATCGTATTTCATTTATGCTCCACGATGCGAAACCATCATGTGTTTTAACAAATTCAGATGTGGAAATTGAATGTGATGAGGAACTGAAAATTTTAGTTGATGATGTGAAAGTAATAGGGGAAATTGAGAAATATAGTGAAGACAATATTGATGAAATGGAGCTCATGAAGCAGTTATCTCCTTCCCACATTGCGTATGTTATTTATACATCAGGCTCAACTGGTAGACCGAAAGGCGTTATGATACCTCATCAAAATGTAGTAAGACTTTTAGGCGCAACTGATCATTGGTTCCAATTTGACGAGAACGATGTATGGACAATGTTTCATTCATATGCTTTTGATTTCTCGGTTTGGGAAATTTGGGGACCTTTATTATATGGTGGGCGTTTAGTCGTAGTACCACATACTGTAAGTCGCTCACCGAAAGAATTTTTACAACTTCTTGTTAAAGAAAAGGTAACTGTTTTAAACCAAACTCCATCAGCGTTCTATCAATTGATGCAAGCAGATCGTGAAAATGAAGAAATTGGCCAAAAATTATCTTTACGATATGTTGTTTTTGGAGGAGAAGCACTTGAGCTAAGTCGATTAGAAGATTGGTATAGTCGACATTCTCATAACGCACCAAAACTTATTAATATGTACGGTATTACGGAGACGACAGTACATGTTAGTTATATTGAATTAGATGAAACAATCGTCTCTTTACGAGCAAATAGTTTAATTGGGTGTAGTATACCTGATCTTAAAGTGTATGTGTTAGACAACTATTTACAACCGGTGCCACCTGGAGTAGTTGGAGAAATGTATGTTGCAGGTGCAGGGCTTGCTCGTGGATATTTAGGAAGAGCAGGTTTAACTGCAGAACGTTTTATTGCAGATCCATTTGGTAAGCCAGGTACAAGAATGTATCGTACTGGAGACTTAGCACGTTGGCGTCAAGATGGGACGCTAGATTATATAGGACGTGCAGATCATCAAATAAAAATTCGTGGATTCCGAATTGAATTAGGGGAAATAGAAGCGGTAATAATGAAACATCCTAAAGTTGAGCAAGTAGCTGTTATTGTACGGGAAGATCAACCAGGGGATAAACGGTTAGTTTCTTATATCGTTGCATTAAATAATGAAATGATTGATACGAATGAAATGCGTAAGTATGCTAGAGGTAGTTTACCAGATTACATGGTTCCATACGCTTTTGTAGTAGTAAATGAGTTGCCTTTAACTCCAAACGGTAAATTAGATAGAAAGGCATTGCCGGCTCCAGAATTTATCGCATCATCTTCTAGTCGTGGACCAAGAACACCGCAAGAAGAAATGTTATGTGACTTGTTTACAGAAGTTTTAAGTGTGCCGCAAATTGGAATTGATGACGGATTCTTTGATCTAGGTGGCCATTCACTTCTTGCAGTGCAGCTTATGAGTCGTATTAAAGAAGCACTTGGGGTTGAACTAAATATCGGAACTTTATTTGCCGCACCTACTGTTGCGGGTCTTGCTGAAAGACTTGAGGTCGGAAATGGACAAAGTGCACTTGATGTGTTGCTTCCATTACGAGCAAGCGGAGAACAACTACCACTATTTTGTGTACACCCAGCAGGTGGATTAAGTTGGTGCTATGCAGGACTTATGAAATCTTTAGGGACAGATTATCCAATCTACGGTGTCCAAGCACGTGGTATCGCTAAAAATGAAGAACTTCCAAGAAGTTTAGAGGAGATGGCGGCGGATTATTTAAAACACGTTCGTGAAGTACAGCCTCACGGACCATATCGGTTACTCGGTTGGTCGCTCGGAGGAAATGTTGTTCATGCAATGGCGGCGCAACTGCAAAATGAAGGAGAAGAAGTAGAATTACTCGTTATGTTAGATTCTTATCCAGGTCACTTCTTACCGAATACGGAAGCACCTACTGAAGAAGAAGCGTTAATCGCATTACTTGCTTTAGGCGGATACGATCCAGATAATATGGATGGTAAACCACTTACGATGGAAAGTGCAGTAGAAATACTTCGTAAAGATGGTAGTGCATTAGCAAGTCTTGAAGAAGAGACTATTTTGAACTTGAAAGAAACATATGTAAATTCGGTAGGATTGTTAGGGAAATATGTACCGAAAGTTTATAACGGAGATATTTTATTCTTTAGATCTACTGTTATACCAGACTGGTTTGATCCTATCTCTCCAAATACGTGGCTAAATTATTTAGATGGGCAAATTGTGCAACACGATATTGATTGTAGACATAAAGATTTATGTCAACCAGGACCACTTACAGAAATTGGACAAGTATTAGCGAAATATTTGCAGAATAAGAAAGGGGTAAGTACAGTATGACGAATCCGTTTGAAAATGATAATTACACATACAAAGTATTAAAAAATGAGGAGGGCCAGTATTCTCTCTGGCCTGTCTTTCTTGATGTACCTATTGGTTGGAATGTCGTACATGAAGAGGCTAGTAGGAATGATTGTTTACAATATGTTGAAAATAACTGGAAAGATTTGAATCCAAAAAGTAATCAAGTTGGCGAAAAAATATTAGTAGGAAAACGATAATGAAGGCAAAAATAAATCCAAAAATAGTTGTAAGTATCGTATATATAACAGCGATGTTTATGGCTGCGATGGATGCAACGATTGTGAATGTAGCACTCCAAACAATAAGTAAAGAACTACAAGTGCCTCCATCTGCAATGGGGACGGTTAATGTTGGGTATTTAGTTAGCTTAGCTGTTTTCCTTGCGATTTCTGGTTGGTTAGGAGATCGCTTCGGTACGAAAAGGGTATTTCTAACTGCTCTTTTCGTATTTACAACTGCGTCTGTATTATGTGGAATAGCGAACGATATTACTTTATTGAATATTTTTCGTATCATTCAAGGTGCTGGCGGGGGGCTTTTAACGCCAGTTGGGATGGCGATGTTATTCCGAACATTCTCACCAGAGGAAAGGCCGAAAATTTCACGGTTTATTGTGTTGCCAATTGCTGTCGCACCGGCAGTAGGACCAATTATTGGCGGTTTCTTTGTAGATCAAATGTCTTGGCGCTGGGCATTTTATATTAATGTACCGTTTGGAATCTTAGCGTTACTATTCGGTCTTCTATTTTTAAAAGAGCATATTGAAAAATCAGCTGGTCGCTTTGATTCTCTCGGTTTTGTTCTTTCAGCACCAGGATTTGCGATGCTTATTTATGCACTTAGCCAAGGACCATCAAAAGGCTGGGTTTCTCCAGAAATTATGAGTACTGGGATAGCTGGGATTGTACTCATTACATTGTTCATCATTGTAGAACTTAGAGTAAAGCAACCGATGTTAGATTTACGCTTATTAAAAGAACCAGTCTTTAGAAAAATGAGTCTTATTTCATTGTTTTCATCCGCTGGTTTACTAGGAATGTTATTTGTTTTTCCACTTATGTATCAAAATGTAATAGGAGTTTCCGCATTGGAATCAGGTCTTACGACATTCCCAGAGGCGATTGGGTTAATGATATCGTCACAGATTGTCCCATGGTCATATAAGAAATTAGGAGCTCGAAAGGTAATTTCTATTGGACTAATTTGTACGGCGATTATTTTTGTTTTATTAAGTTTTGTAAATCACGATACGAACCCATGGCAAATTCGGGCATTATTGTTTGGTATCGGTATTTTCTTAGGTCAGTCTGTTGGAGCAGTTCAATTTTCGGCATTTAATAATATCACGCCACCTTCTATGGGGAGAGCTACGACTATATTTAATGTGCAAAATCGATTAGGTTCAGCGATAGGAGTTGCAGTTTTAGCTAGTATACTAGCCGGTTTTGGAAATAATAGTGTACAAAATAATGCTCAGTCAGATTTTTTACCATATCAAGCTGCATTAATTGGATCAGCAATATTTTTACTTGTAGCATTACTATTTTCTTTACGTATTTCTGATAAAGAGGTAATGGCAAAGAAGAAGAAAAAGCCGTTACCTGTATTA
The DNA here is from genome assembly GCF_024712505.1 of Bacillus sp. IBL03825. Taxonomy (NCBI): domain Bacteria; kingdom Bacillati; phylum Bacillota; class Bacilli; order Caryophanales; family Bacillaceae; genus Bacillus; species Bacillus sp. IBL03825. The sequence continues at coordinate 2,378,910 of NZ_JAMXKE010000001.1, forward strand.
CAAAAAGAGAAAGAAGCTGTAAACGAATAAGTTAATAGCATGATAATATTTTTGAAATAAAGTGATATTCGTACTAAGAAGGAGAGAGTTTACATGATAGAGAGTAAAGTTGTAGATTCTGTACCAACTCTTAATGAGAATAGTTGTCAAATATGGTGGGCAAGAATTTCAGATTTACAATCATGGCATTACAATTTACTAAACGATGTTGAACGAGAGAAAGCAAATTCATATCATCAATCGGCAGATCGTGCACGATTTATAATAGGTTGTGTAATTAGTAGATTAGTTCTTGGAAAGATCCTTTCTATGTCGCCAGTTCAAGTACCGATTGATCGAATGTGCCCTGTATGTAAGTTACAACATGGTAGACCACAATTACCAGAAGGAATGCCGCAAATATCTGTTTCACATTCGGGTGAGTGGGTTGTTGTTGCATTTACAAAGTCTGCACTTGTTGGCGTTGATGTTGAACAAATGAATCCAAATGTAGATGTTATGAAAATGGCAGAGGGCGTATTAACAGACATTGAAATAGCACAAGTTATGAAATTACCTAATGAACAGAAAATAGAAGGTTTTTTAACATATTGGACTCGAAAAGAAGCAGTACTAAAAGCGACAGGTGAAGGACTAATGATTCCGCCAGTACATATTACTGTGTCGGCTCCAAATGATCCTCCAAATTTGTTAGTTTTTAAGGATAGGCAAGAATTAGTAGAAAATACAATGATGGCAGATATAAGGCCTAGTGTAGATTATATGGCTTCAATTGCAATATTTAGTAAAGAAGTAACTGAAATCACACAGTTAGATGCAGTAGCGCTTTTAAATTATAAATAAGTTAAATAAAAAATCTTATAGAAGAGGTGTTCCTCATGTTAGTAGCGGAAAATAGAACAAATGAATTCACTTATAATGTACAAGCAATAAAAAATATTTTATTTTCTGGAGATACATCATCTATTCATGCATTAGAAAAGCTTTTGAATGATACAGTTCAGTTTGATGTTCTCGAACAAGAGGTACTTGATAGACAGTACATCCCAAAAGAAGCAAAGAATTTCTTTGATAAAAACGGAACATTTCTTTATCGTGTATCCAATGTTAGTTATAAAGGAAAAGTGTTATCTGAGAATCTAATTTTTGCGGACACTTCGTTTTTACCAAATACAATTAAGAGTGAATTAGAGAGTGGAAATATTCCAGTTGAAAAACTTATAGAAAAGATGGAAGTAAGAAGAAACGTACTATACGAAGGATATCAGCCATCTGGGAATATTATTGAATTGTTTGATGGATGCTCTGTTACGGCGAATGTGTATCCAACTAGAAAATATCAAATTGTAAGTAACTGCAAATGTATATTTTATATTTGTGAAGTGTATCATGCTGAGAATATAAAGGAATTACTTAAATAAAACAAGAAACCAGCCTATAAAATGGCTGGTTTCTTGTTTATTTAACAGCTTCTTTTAACTCTTTACCTGCTTTAAATGCTGGAACTTTACCGGCAGCGATTTGAATTTCTTCGCCAGTTTGCGGGTTACGTCCTGTACGAGCAGATCTTTCGCGCAATAGTGATAGGTAACGTTTTGTTTATGCAACTCCACGTTTTCCCCCACTTCACACCGTACGTGCGCCTTTCAGCGCATACGGCGTTCCATCGATGTAGATACAAATGTTTACCCTGTACATCGTCACCTTTGTACGGGCATTATAGATACTTCTCGTCGCACATTTTTTTACAACTATACCTATACAGTCATTGTTAATTCTTTTCTTAATTTGTTGACCTTTTTGCACTGGCTAGGATTTAGTTCCATAACTTGTACATTATTATGGACATATTTGTGGCATCGAAGACAAAGCGTTGTTAAGTTAGACACTTTGTTTACTAATTCTAAAGGTAATTTAGGTTTCTTGTGGTGGACTTCCACCGATTCAGGATAAACAAATGATTTACATACGGAGCATTTGGCTTTATCACGCTTTATGGCATACGGTCTGTTCATAAAGTACTCAAAGTTGTGCTTGTGATTGTTGTGGTTAGCATATAGGTTTAATTTTTCATAGTTAACCCATATGTCTTCGAGATGTAACTTTAGCCTTTTGTTATGAGCATCGTGCCAAAGGTCTCGTCCCGAAGGGGTGTAAGGTAGCCACGCTGGATTAAACAATCTAGCGTATTCAATCTTTGTGATTGCACATTTTGTTATACCCACGATAGTATCCTGATAAGTTTCAGCATACGTTTTGGAGTTGTACTTATCGTGCCTTACGGCCCTATTTGTAAGTTCACAACATTTGTAAATCTGTTTAGTATGGTTCTTACCATAGAGTTTTTTGAAACTCCCGTAAGTTGACTTAAACAGTATGTGGTCGATTTTGGAAAATGTCCGTTTGGACATAGCAATACTGTAATAGTTAGACAGTCCAATTATTTTAGAGTTGATTAGTTCAATCTTAGTGACTCTATGTTTGAGGTGTTTGGTCCTCCGTAATTGGGAAATATCTTTACTTATTTCGCTAACCTTGGGCAGTATTTTCTTCCAGTCAGGATAGACTTTTGCGACAATCTTACCATCCAAACGCTTCGGTTCGGCTTTGATTCGGAATCCAAGGAAGTGTAAAGGTTCCTCACGACAATCCGTGATGACCGTCTTTTCTTCCGATAGTTCAAGGGAGAGTTGGTGTTTCATATACTTTCGTAACTTCGTGAGAAGTTTTTCTGCACACTCTTTTGTCTCCGTTAGGATTATCCAATCATCCGCGTACCTTACAAGATTCGTCTTGTAGTGTTTGGCAACAGATTTCTTTCGAAGGAATTGGTAATTCTTTTCCTCAACCGTTTTACCATTTCGTGTAGCAGCATAAGTGGTCACTGCCGAATGCGATTCCCATAAATCACTGACCATCCAGTCGAAGTTATTTAGGTAAACATTTGCTAACAAAGGGCTGATAATACCACCCTGTGGTGTGCCTTTGTCTGAGCTGATTATGTTTCCATTGTCAAGGATTTTAGATTTTAACATTTTCTTGATGAGGAAGAGGAATTGCTTGTCTTTTATCCCCATTTCCCACAATATCGCGAGTAGCTTATTATGGTTGATGTTGTCAAAATAACCCTTGATATCACCTTCGATGGCTATATAGGCTTTCGAGTTGATATTCTGAACTATTCTAGCGATTGCGTGTTCTGAACTTCTGTATGGTCTGAAACCATAACTGTGAGGATAGAACTTAGCCTCGCAATAAGGCTCGATAGCCATTCTTGCTATCTCTTGAATAATTCTATCAACTATGACCGGAATCCCTAGTGGTCTGAGTTTTCCTGTATTTCCTTTAGGAATATAGGTTCTTCTTACCGTGCTTGGATTATAGTTGTCGATTTGAGATTGTATTAGGTTGATAAGTTGTTTTCTATCCATTTGGAGATAGTCATTGATGGTTGTCCCATCTATTCCTGCGGTTTGAGAGCCGCGATTGGATTTGATGTTATGTATGGCTTTATCGATAACTGGTTCGGATTTCATGAACTCGGTTAGATTGTAGATGGGTTTTCCTTCTAAAGCCACCTGATACATTTTATCTTGGAATCCTAATAAATCTCTTTCGCCTGCGATTGTACGACCTTTGAACCCCATATCATCACTCCTATTAATAGTAGTTACTGATAGGTTAGCTGTTTGACTCGGACTTGCCTCGTATTGTCGTACGTCGATTTTCGCTATATTCTAACACCGACTAGTCCCCTTTGCTCCGGTATGTTTATATCCTTCATATAGAATTACTTCTATATTACTAATGGCATACCATCAACACTACTATGGGACACTGACTGCTTTCATCACCTTCATTGGTAATAGCATACCTCCTGTGATTACTTGCTCTCGACTGTTCCGCACTATCTTTCCTTATAAACTAAACTTAGGCTCCCTCTTTACGCCGTTAGGTCTGATTTGAGTTTAATACCACGAATTGTTCTCAAATTCCAAATCCATTTAAGGATTTGGATGATGAAATTATTGAAGAGAATTTCATCACACCTACTCTGTATCCCCTTTGTGACAAGGGGAGGTGGAACTATCGACGCTTCACGCAAGGGTTCGTCTCCTAGCCATATTTAGTTGTGGAGTCCCGCATCATTGTTACGTCCTCAAGACCTGAGGTCTTCTTATAATAGAAGAGCCACACGCAACGTGGATTACGACTTTACCTAGCTCCGCACAATCTGGTGTGCTATCACCTCGTTGCACGTAGGAGTATCAGACTCTTATCCTGGTTGTGATATTGGATAAGGGGTGTATTTTCATTCACCCATAAGATTGGTGCAGTTAGGATTCAGGTTGAATCCCGCTTCATTTCCTAGTTTTCGGACTTGCGTCCTACCACCTGATTGTCATGAGTGACGTTTAGGCAGCACTAGTTATTGAGCAACAGCCCGCACCTTCAAAAGTTCCAAAGCCGATTAATTGAACTTTATCGCCTGATTGTAATGCAGTAGCAATTGTGTCAAATACGGATTGTACCGCTGCAGAAGCTTCCTTTTGAGAAATATCAGCGGATTGTGCCACGTTTTTAACTAATTCTGTTTTGTTCATGTTTTCACCTCATAAAAAGTTTTTTAGAATGAATGTTTTAGTATAATGGATAGTATAGAGAAAGCTATTTATATGGTTAGAAAGAATACTATATAGTTATGTTAATTTCGTTGTAAGAGACTGAATCCCTGCTAATAATTAGGGATTAATTAAGAATTGATGTATAGAAAACGCTGTAATATGAGGATGAGGGGGAGAATATGAATGATTTTTCGTGAAAAGAATGAGAAAGAAAGTATATTAATTCGTCAACATGATCATGGTTTTTTAGCTGGAGAGATTGCAAAGCATATAAAAGAAGATTTTTTTGAAGATGAAACATACTTAAAAGAGACAATTGATGCAATATATGAGCATGATAGAGGATGGATAGAACTTGATAAAGTACCAATTTTGAATGATGCTAAAAATATTCCATATACATTTATGGATTGTCCAAGTTCATTGCGTTTTGTTTTTTATACGATTGGTTTGAATGAAATTGAAGATTCAAATCCATACGGAGCATTACTTTGTAGTAAACATTTTTTATCATTTCCATTAAATGATGAAGATGAAGAGATGCTTTCATTTTATACAGGGGAATTGGAACGACAAAAAAGAATATTGAAAACGTTAACAAAAGAACAATTTGCGATGTTCGATAAACATTATAGATTATTAAAGTTTTGCGATGAACTTTCTTTATATGTGTGTATGAATAAACCTGGCGTAGAAAAGACAGATGAAATTGATTTGTTTAAAGATGGTTTTGAAGGAACAGAAATGTTTAATAGTAAAGTGGAGAAACCTATTCAAGCTGAATGGGTGGACGAGGAAACAATTCGGATTACACCGTTTCCATTTCAAACGGAATTTCATACGTATGTAAATTATAAAACAATAAATAAACGTGAAATTGAAGAAAAAGGAATTGCAAAAGCTGATAGAGAATCGGAAATGGAGAAACAAAACATTCGTTTCGTACAATAAGGAGGCGATTTAGATTGAAAGAGTACATGTTAAAACAGGTGGATTACCATGCTTGGGCTAATATACGGTTATTCAATCGACTAAAAGAATTACCAAGCTATGAGACTATTTTTAATGAACAGATACAGAGTGTATTTCCATCAATTAAGGATACTTTTACGCATATTTATATTACAGATCAAGTGTGGTTACACGTATTGCATGGTAAAAGTATGAATGAAGCAATACAAGACCGAGAAAATTTACGCAAACAAATCGAAACTAAATCGTTACATGAATTAGAAAAAATGTTTGAAAACATGGCAAATCAATATAAAGACTTCTTAATTACAATACAAGACGTGAATGCTGTATTTGTTATTGAGAATCCATATGCAGGGAAATTAGAAACTTCAATTTTAGAGTTAGTACAACATGTTGTAAATCATGGGACATATCATAGAGGAAATATAACAGCGATGATCCGTCAACTTGGTCATTCATCGACAATGACGGATTTTGTGCTATATTTACATATGGTTAAAAAGCAGGGGGAGTAATATAGTTTGTAAGAAGGAGAGGCTTTAATTGTAGAAGTCTCTCCTTCTATTTTATTTCGTATTAATGATAGATCGACTGATTAAAGTTTTGCTTTATTTCTTAAGAAGCTTTATTTTCTTGTAATTGCTTAGCGTATTGTACAGCCTTATATGCATTGACTCTACCGTTTTTCCAGTACGTACCTGTACCACTAATTTTATCAGTAGTAGACTCAATAATTTGGCGGATTTGTGTATTGCTATATCCTTGATTTGCTAAAAGAGCAGCGACTCCTGCAACATGAGGTGTTGCCATAGATGTACCACTTAATGATTGATACGTGCTTCCTTTATATGTGGAATATATATTTGAACCTGGTGCTGCAACATCTACCCAGCTACCATAAGTAGAAAATGAAGATTTCTTATCTGATTGATCTGTAGAAGCAACTGCAATCACTTCGCTGTAATAAGCAGGGTAATTAGCTTTTGTATTTCCAGCATTTCCAGCAGCTGCAACTATAACAGAACCTTTATTCCATGCATATTGAACGGCTTGTTGTAATGCAGTACCACCATTTGGAGCTCCTAAACTTAAACTAATTACTTTTGCACCCGAATCAGCAGCTTCTCGAATACCTTGCGCTACAGCATCAAGAGTCCCACTTCCTTGATTATCTAATACGCGGACAGCATAAATTGAAGTTTGTGGGGCAACACCAGCAATTCCGACACTGTTATTCGTAAGTGCTCCAGTAATTCCAGCGCAATGTGTACCATGACCATTACCATCATCAGATGTATTGTCGTTATCAACATAATCATGCCCGTAAATTACTTTCAAAGCCAAATCAGGGTGTGAGCCTTGAACTCCTGTATCAATAATAGCTACTTTTACACCAGGATCACTTCGTTGGCTATCCCAAGCTTGTGGAGCTTGAATCTTTTGCAATCCATATTGATTTTTAAAATATGGGTCGTTTGGAGTCCAAAAGGCGTGAACGTAATAATTCGGTTCTGCATATTCTACATCTGGATTATTTTTATAACTCTTTATTTTTTCTTTTACAGTACCTTTCGAAAATTGAACGACTTCAAAACCTAACTTATCATCTTTAGATAAGACATTGGCTCCGACAGATTTATGAAAAGATTGCACATTACTTAAAGATGCATTTTGCTTGAACTTAACGATTAATTGGTTAGGAACGTAATCAGTAGATGATGTTTCAGCGCTTGAAGTATTCGTGTTAAAGAAGAAACCACCAATAATAAAAGATAAAACAGATAGGAAAACAATGATTTTGTTTTTCAAAAGATTTTTCCTCCCTTTTCTTGTATGAGTTTTTCAGCGACACTTTAATGTCGCATTCTTTTTCAACTATATAGTTAGACCATACGATTTATGACATTTATGTGAAAAACTTTTGGAGGAATAAAAAGGAGTAAACATTGATATAAATATATTTTTAATGAAAGTAATTAAGTAAAAGAGGGGATAAAAAAAGGAATGCTCATCATGTATGAGTCATTCCTTTTTTCATAGATTAACTTGCCTGTTTTTTATGACTTTCTTTCAATTTTTCTGCTTGTAAAAAGCGATTTGTTTCAGCAACAACAATACCACTTAACCCAATAAGGCCAATTAAGTTTGGAATCGCCATAAGTCCATTTGCAATATCAGCAAACGTCCATACGATGCCTAATTTTAAATTCGCACCAATTGCAATCATGACGATAAAGATTGCTTTATAATATTTAACAGCACCTTCTCCAAACAAATAAGCCACGCACTTCTCGCCGTAATAGGACCATCCTAAAATAGTAGAGTAGGCAAATAATATAATTGCGATACCAAGAATCATACTACCAGCAGTGCCAAATACAGATTGGAACGCAAGTGTCGTCGCTTCAACGCCAGTTTTACCTGATTTCCATGCACCTGTAGTAATTAATACTAGCCCTGTAATTGTACATACGATAAACGTATCTAGAAAAGTACCAGTCATAGAAACTAAAGCTTGCTTTGCAGGCGAATCTGTTTTTGCAGCCGCTGCTGCAATAGGGGCGCTCCCTAAACCAGCTTCGTTCGCAAATACACCGCGCGCCATTCCAATTTGAATTGCAGATGCAATTGTTGCGCCAATAAAACCACCAGCAGCTGCAGTACCATTGAATGCGCCAGAAAAAATAAGTGAAAATGCTTCTGGAATTTGATCGTAGTGATAGAAAATAATAATAAGTCCAGCAATGATATAAAAGAAAGCTTTAATAGGAACGATGTATCCTGTCACTTTCCCGATTTTTTTCACACCGCCTAAAATAACAATGGCGATTAAAAACGACATGAATATACCAGTTAAAGCAGGGGGGAAAGAGAAATTAATTCGCATTGCCTCTGCAACTGAGTTAGATTGCACCATATTACCGATACCGAAAGAAGCAGTTGTACCGAATATAGCGAATAAAACAGCAAGCCATTTCTTACCTAAACCACGTTCTAAATAGTACATTGGACCACCTGAATATTCACCATTTTCATTACTAACACGGTATTTCACCGCAAGAATGGCTTCGGCATACTTTGTTGCCATACCGAACAAAGCAGTAATCCACATCCAAAAGATTGCACCGGGTCCACCAATTGTCACAGCAGTTGCAACACCGGCTATATTCCCCATACCAATCGTTGCCGCCATAGCTGTCATAAGTGCTTGGAAGTGGCTAATATCTCCAGAGGAGGATGTATCTTCTGATTTTTTAAAAGCTAGTTTGTGAGCGTATAATAGTTTACTAAACTGTAAACCTTTTAAACGCACTGTGAGAATGATACCAGTACCAACGAGTAACAACAACGTTGGTAATCCCCACACATAGTGATTGATTTGTTCTAATACTGTACTTACTGTCTCCATCTGTATTCTCCTTTTTATGAAAAAATAAAAACCACTTCAAGAAAATGAAATGGTCTCTGGAGAAACAAGGGATAGAAAAATAAACCGATACAAATCGGCATTTTCTTTCGCTTGTCTCTGTCCTTTTACCTGAGAGATTATCCGCTATAGTAGCGGATTTGCTCCTTCGGTGCTCGTTTTCCTCCGCGCTATATAAAGCGAGAGGGAGTCTCTCCAGAGATTCGTCCCCATGCAGTTCTACTTGTAACCAAGACCTGAGAGTTTCAAAGTTGATTCAGCAACTTTTTGCCCCGTCGGTAGATCAATAGACCTTCTCCTGAATGGTTCATCCGAATTATAAAATTTATAAAAACATTGATTGTAAATCAATAAAAACATTATAGACAGACAAAATGTGAATTGCAATCTTTTTTTATTTTAAAATAGTAACCAGTTTTATTTTTTTGCGAGTCCTAATTTAACTTCAACTTCATTTAACGTAGATAAAGCGAGGACAATATGTTGGTCCGCAAGTCCTAAAGCATGTTTAGTATTTTCAATTGTTTCATTGGATGGAGTAGAGTTATTTGCTCCGTCTATAATTAAATCTGCTGCGTTTTTCATAAATTTAGAAGCAGTCTTAAATTCAGTTTTGAAATAAATTAGTTGTTCTTGTATTTGTACTTCCGATATATTTTCTTTAATTTTCACAATGTCTATTTCGTTTATAATTTTTTCATATTGCTTGGAAATAGCAGTCATTGTGACTAATAGTTTATTTCTGTCTACTGAATCTCCGTTCGTGTTAATCTCTTTCCAGGCAGGCAACCAATCTTTTTCGATGATGTCATTATAATTTGTAGTTAATTCATCAATTTTTGGTTGTAATTTAGTTTTAAAAGTTTTTGTATCAATTGTTTCTACGGTGGTTTTTTCGTTATTATTTTTATCTTTAGTTGTGTAGAAAATCGTACAGGTAATAATAAAAATAGAAATAACTATTGTCCATTTATTAAAAAATAATTTCTTCAATGGGTAATCCCTCCAAAAATAAACATCTTATAATTATAATATATAACAATAATATTATTAATGGTAGAGAATATAGTATGTAATTGATTTTAATTATATTTTTTATATACATAAATAACTAAGATTAGTAAAATGATGAAAGTAATATGTGAGAAAAGAGGGTTTTTAGTGAAAACGAATAGAAAAAAGCTAGTTTCAAATATTTCAATGGCTATGATATTAGTTGGCTTATTTGCACTCATATATCTGGACAAAGAATCTAAAATGGAAGATTTTCCAGTACCAATGTCAGCAATCCATATTAACGATGATAATGAAGCGGATTATAAATATATAAGTGTAATACCTATTACAAAGGCAAGTGGATGGGAGCACTTAGGGGAAAATGGGCATACTAATAGTTTTAAAAAAGGGGAGCGGAAGGTAACTGTATTACATTATCCAGGAGAATTTACATATTATTTATTTGAACAAAAGGTGAATAAGAAAGGGAGATAAGATAAAGTTGTAATTCGTTAAGGGTTACAGCTTTTCTTTTAATTCTGAATTATTTGAAATGAAATCAGATAAATGGTTTGATAGATGTAGTGATAAATATGATTAGTTCTATATGTCTATAAAGAGTATTAGAGGATTATAAAATTATTATGTGAACTAAATGTTGTGAGAAGAAAATAAATTATATTCTAAAGGGGGAATTAAAAATGTTACTAAAAACAATCTATTGTAAAGTGGAAGAAGAGAAAAAAGAGTTATTTTCAATCGCACAAGAAAAATGGCGTGATATACAGCATCTAGATGGTTTTCACGGACAATTTGGTGGATGGAATGAAGATGAGGCGTGTGTTTATACTTTATGGAATGATAGGGGTGCGTATCAATCATTTATGAATGGTGCTCACGATACCATTTATTTAAATAGTAATCAAGAGGATACGTTTCTTTCATGTGAAATTGAACTGTTTCAAACATTGTATGATATAACTGATATGCCTTTGAAAGAGGTTGTTACAGAAGGGTCATTTGTCAGAGTTGCTATATGTGATGTAAAACAACAGAGAGAAAAGCAGTTTTTACATAAGCAAGAGGAAATTTGGAATAAAGGAATGGAAAAAGCAAACGGGATGATAGGTGGAGTAGTTGGGAAGTCTTTAAAAACTGAAAATCGTTACATAGTGTTAACTTATTGGAAAGATGAAATGGCGCATCAAAATTATGTAGAAGAGATTTTCCCAGAGCTGTATAAACTAGCTAATATTCATGAGGATTTAAAAGACATAAGAGGTAAACAAGCTGTATGTAAGGAAGAGTGGCTTGTATATTAAGTGTTCAAAACGTGCATAAATGAATGTATAATAAAGATATTTTCTTATAAACGAGTAATTAATAGAAGACGTTATATCCCCTTTCATGTTAATATATTTAAGTTATAATAGAAGGCTTACCCTTTTGTATTGTACGGTAGAATCAGTGTGAGCTAGAATTTTTTTGAAAAGGATGTGCCTAATTTGCGTATCAATAAATTTATTAGTGAAGCTGGAAAAGCGTCTCGACGTGGAGCAGATAAACTAATTAATGAGAGAAGAGTAATTATTAACGGTAAGGTTGCAAAAATTGGTGACCAAGTAAATCCAGGTGATGATGTACGCGTAAATGGAGAGCAACTTCGTATTGCTCGAGATCACGTATATATCGCTTTAAATAAACCAGTAGGTATTACATGTACGAGTGAAAAAGCTGTAAAAGGTAATATTATTGATTTAGTGAATCATCCATTACGAATTAGTCACATTGGACGTCTTGATAAAGATTCAGACGGTTTAATTTTATTAACGAATGATGGTGATATTGTTAATGAAATTTTACGTGCTGAAAACAAACATGAAAAAGAATATATCGTTTCAGTAGATAAGCCAATTACACCTGATTTTCTAGAGAAAATGGCAGCTGGTGTGAAAATTTTAGGAACGAAAACCCTTCCTTGTGAGGTAACACAGTTATCAAAATATGAATTCCAAATTATTTTAACTCAAGGGTTGAATCGTCAAATTCGTCGTATGTGTGAAGCTTTAGGTTATCAAGTATACACGTTAAAGCGTACAAGAATTATGAATATAGAATTAAATAATTTACCTGTTGGACAGTGGAGAGATTTATCGAAGAAAGAGAAACGACGTCTATTTTCAGACTTAAATTACGAACCACAAGATTGGTAAAATTGAGAAGAGGAAACCAAAAATCTATTTTTGGTTTCTTTTTTTATTTAATAAAAAATCATTTTTAAACACTTGCAAAAATAAAATGAATAAGATATAGTAAATAACAATTAATGGATGTACTTTTAAAAGCAAAGAAAAGGACACGAGTTATTTTATCTGGTTATACAGAGAAGGAAGGAAAGCTGAGAACTTCCTAACGCAGAAAAATAACTTACCACCTTAGAGCTGCACTGGGGAAACTAAGTATCTAGTGCCGTGTAAGCGACGTTATCGCAAAAGAAGCCATTATGTTTTTTTGTGATGGGAATCTGGGTGGAACCACGGATATAAGCATATTCGTCCCTATTTTAGGGATGAATATGCTTTTTTGTATTCAATTTCATAATAAGCGAAGAAAAGGACACGAGTTATTTTATCCGGTTATACAGAGAAGGAAGGAAAGCTGAGAACTTCCTAACGCAGAAAAATAACTTACCACCTTAGAGCTGCACTGGGGAAATTAAGTATCTAGTGCCGTGTAAACGACGTTACCGTAAAAGAAGCCATTGTATATTTACAATGGGAATCTGGGTGGAACCACGGGTAAAAGCACGCTCGTCCCTATTTTAGGGATGAGTGTGCTTTTTATTATGAAATGGAGAGATGAAAAATGAAAGAACAGATGATTGAAATGAAATTTCCGGATGGAAGCGTTAAAGAATTTGTAAAAGGAATTACTTTAGAAGAAATTGCGGGATCCATTAGCAGTAGTTTAAAAAAGAAAGCAGTTGCAGGGAAAGTAAATGATCAGTTATATGATTTACGCCGAAATATTGAAGAAAATGCGGAAGTAGAAATCGTTACTATAGATTCAAATGAAGGGGTAGAAATTGCAAGACACTCTGCGGCACATATTTTAGCGCAAGCTGTAAAGAGAATGCATGGTAATGTAAACCTTGGTGTAGGACCTGTTATTGAAAATGGATTTTATTATGATATGGATCTTCCGAGTAGTGTAAACGTAGAAGATTTACCGGAAATCGAAAAAGAAATGAAAAAAATTATAAATGAAAATATAAAAATAGAGCGAGTTGAGGTTTCACGAGAAGAGGCAAAAAAACTGTTTCAAGTAATGAATGATCACCTGAAATTAGAATTGTTAGAAGCAATTCCTAGTGGGGAAAGTGTAACACTATATAAACAAGGTGAATTTGTAGACTTATGTAGAGGACCACATGTACCGTCAACAGGCTATTTGAAAGCATTCCAATTAACTCACGTTTCTGGTGCATATTGGCGAGGTGATAGTAACAATCAAGTGCTTCAGCGTATATATGGTGTTGCGTTCTCTTCTCAAAAAGAATTAGAAGATTATTTACATTTCGTTGAAGAAGCAGCAAAAAGAAATCATCGTAAATTAGGTAGTGAGCTGGAGTTATTTATGTTTTCTGAAGAGGCTCCGGGAATGCCATTTTATTTACCGAAAGGACAAATTATTCGTAATGAATTAGAAGCATTTTTAAGAAAAATTCAAAAAGAGTATAAGTATCAAGAAGTACGTACTCCGTTTATGATGAACCAAGAATTATGGGAGAAATCAGGACACTGGGGACATTACAAAGACAACATGTATTTCTCTGAAGTAGACAATAAAAGTTTCGCATTAAAACCAATGAACTGCCCAGGACATATGTTAATGTTCAAAAATAAATTACACTCTTATCGCGAATTGCCAATTCGTATGTGTGAGTTCGGTCAAGTACACCGACACGAATTTAGCGGGGCATTAAATGGATTATTAAGAGTACGTACTTTCTGCCAAGATGATGCTCATTTATTTGTAACTCCAGAACAAATTGAAGATGAAATTAAATCTGTAATGGCGCAAATTGATTATGTTTATAAAACTTTTGGATTCGAATATGAAGTAGAGCTTTCTACTCGTCCAGAAGATTCAATGGGTGATGATAAGTTGTGGGAGCAAGCAGAAGAGGCATTAGAAAATGTATTACATTCATTGAATTATAAATATAGACTAAATGAAGGTGACGGTGCATTTTATGGACCGAAAATCGACTTCCATATTAAAGACGCCTTAAATAGAAGTCATCAGTGCGGGACAATCCAACTAGATTTCCAAATGCCAGAGAAGTTTGATTTAAATTATATAGATGAGAAGAATGAAAAGAGAAGACCAGTTGTCATTCACAGAGCAGTTTTAGGATCTTTAGACCGTTTCTTAGCGATATTAATTGAGCACTTTGGAGGCGCGTTCCCGGCATGGGTGGCACCGGTTCAAGTGAAGGTCATTCCAGTTTCGAATGCAGTCCATGTACAATACGCAGATGAGATTGCGGATAAATTAGCACAAGCTGGCATTCGTGTTGAAAGAGATGTACGAGATGAAAAGTTAGGATATAAAATAAGAGAAGCACAAATGCAAAAAGTTCCTTATGTTCTTGTTATTGGGGATAAGGAAATGGAGAACGGATCTGTAAATGTACGTAAATACGGTGAAGACCAGTCAGAAGTTATTGAACTAAATGGGTTTGTGGAGAGTATAAAAGAGGAAATAAAAAATAAGAAATAGAGATTGAAAATAAAATACACCATTAACATGTATTACTGAATTTAAAGTAAGTAAAGAACCATAATAAATGATGAAGGGATAGCGATTAAGCTATCCCTTCATCATTTATTGCCATATACTTCACTTCATACTGTTAAATCATTTTCTGATTTTATATTAATGGCTTCTTGTAAGAGCTTTTGGAGAACTGCAGCAAAAATAGCAACCAAGATAGAGGTGAAAATAATGATTAGTCCAATTGTTATAAAACTTGGAGGATCAATTTTTTTTGCCATAAGATAGTAGAGCGGCATACCTAGTAAGTATATGGTACCGATCGTGAGAGCACAGTATTTTATATTTTTTAAAGACTTTACTGATAATTCCGAGAACGCTTTGTTCTTATCAATATAACTTAAAAGTTTAAAAACTTGATACAGAGCAAAGTAAAAAGGTATCGTTGCTACGTAAATATCGATTAAAACGAGAGATTTCATATAAGCGATAGCTGGATACAATTCTCCAGCAAAATTCCCGATTTTAGGCACTAAAAATATGCACAATGCAAGTACTACTATACCTATAAAAACAATAGCTAGTTTTAAAAAGAGTGTTGTAACTTGTTTCATAAAAAGCACCTCGTTTATTTAATAACAACATGATTTTATCATATAATTTATCGTTTTAAAATAAAATTATATTGTTTTTTAATTTGTTATTATTGTTATTTATGTCTCCTATTCATTTTGATGAAAATAAAAAGCTTTTTCATTACAAAGAAAATTCCCTTATAAAGTGGTCTGTCATATTTTTACCTTACAAAAATGTAAGGTAAATGTAAGCGAAATCGAAGGAACGAGTTTTAGAAAAGTGAGAATATGAAATAGGAAAAAGGTTTACGTTACTCGTGTAATCCTTACTGATTGAAAAATTAAAAAATTCTTAAGGGTTTACATGAGAAAAAGATAAGAAATATGTGAGAAAGTAATTTTATACAAAAGGGATGGAGTGAAAGAGATGTCAACAAATGTAGTTACTGTGGAAAGTGTAGAAAAAACGTATGGGAAAAGAAATGAGAATCAGTCAAAAGCATTAAGGGGTGTGTCATTAAGTATAAAAGAAGGAGAATTCGTCGGGATTATGGGTCCTTCTGGGTCTGGAAAAACGACACTACTTAATGTGATTAGTACACTGGATCAAGCGACAGGTGGCAGTGTGACAATAGCTGGCACAAATATTACTTCAATGAAGGGGAATGCTTTATCTGATTTTCGATCTCAAAAATTAGGATTCATTTTTCAAGATTTTAACTTACTAGAAAACTTATCAATTTATGAAAATATCGCTTTACCACTTTCTCTGCAAGGCGTACCTTCAAGTGAGATTACGGGGAAGGTAAATGAGGTTGCAAAGAAATTAGGGATTACTGAAATTTTAACAAAATATCCAACTGCTGTTTCTGGTGGACAAAAGCAAAGAACGGCGGCAGCACGAGCTTTAGTACATAATCCAGCAATCGTATTAGCAGATGAACCGACTGGTGCGCTTGATAGTAAAAATGCAAAAAGCTTATTAGAAGCGATGCAAGATTTACATGAAAATCACAATGTAAGTATTTTGATGGTTACACACGATGCATTTAGTGCGAGTTATTGTGAGCGTATTTTATTTATTCAAGACGGTCTTCTTTATAAAGAGTTAACGCGTCAAGGAACGCGAGAAAATTTCTATCAAGACATTTTAGGCGTGCTCGCTCATATGGGCTCAGCTGCTGAGTCTAAGTAGGGGGCGAGACTATGTTATTCAAATTATCACGTCATAGTATGAAAAAGATGTTAAAAGATTATATGGTTTTACTTATTGGTCTCGTTATTAGTATTAGTATTTTCTACATGTTCCAAACGATGGCGATGAATAGTGAATTTACGAAGGATAATAGTCTTATTAGTAGTATTAGACTCGTATTCTGGGTAGGTGCCATACTATTATCGTTCATTACTGTATTTTATATTATATATGCCAATTCTTTCTTACTCACATTAAGAAGAAAAGAACTCGGTATGTACATGATGCTCGGTGCGAAAAAGAAAAAAGTAGCACAGTTATTATTTATTGAAACATTCGGTATGGGGATTGTCAGTATTATTATCGGGATCTTAGTGGGGATGTTGCTTGCAAGTGTAGCAGGAAACTTTTTAATGAATGGTATGGAAATTTCAGCGAAAGGTAGTTATTCATCTGTATATACACCAGCAATCTTAGTTACAGCTATTTTCTTCTTAATACTATTTTTTATTACTGGTTTAATGAATAGCATCCGGTTATTACGTAAAACAGAATTGGAGTTAATTCGTGAAGATGAAACACTAGATGAAGTAAAGAAAAGTAAAACTCGCATTATTATAATGACGGTACTTGGTATATTGCTAGTAAGTATAGGATACTACTTTATGATCAATGTAAAAATATATGCTGAATTAGGCTTTATAATAGCGACAATCGTTACAACTCTTGGAACATATTTTATCTTTAGTTCATTACTCCCATTTTTTGTGATGAAAATTAAAGGGAATAAAAAACGAAATGAAACGGGCTTAAATAGTTTTACATATGCACAGCTGCGCTTTCGCGTAAATAGTTTATCGAGAGTATTAGGCACTGTAGCGATGTTAATTGCATTAGGCGCAGGTGCGATGACGGCAGGGATGGCATTTCAAAAAAATGTAGGTATTATGACAGACTTCTCACGTGTATATGATGTTGTAATTCATGATCCAAATGATCAAGATAAAGCGGCATTAAAAGAAATGGAAATTGTGGAAGAAAGCAAGTATAAATATAAAGTAGATGGAGAAGCGGTGTATTACTTACGTAACGACTTAACGGCGAAACCACCACTCGTTTCCGATCACTTTGATACAAAAACTTTAAAAGAGCCAGCTCGAAAACGTGTGGCTGAACCTTTAACTGAACCTGTTTATTCTGCTTTGGAAGCTCCCGAAGCAGCCAATAAATTTCCTCGTATGCCAAGGGATTGGGAAGATGCGGTTGTAAGAGAAATACAAATTACACATAATCAATTTAACGGAAAACCGGTAAGAATTGCTGATGAAGAACACTACAAAGCAGTTCAAGGAACGGAACATAGTGTAACATTAGCAAAAGTAGATGATATGAAAAAATATAAACCGTTGTTGCTCGATATAGATAAGAGACAAAAAGAACAAATTGAAAAAACAACAGGTACAAAAGTAGACTTATTTACAAAAATGACAATTTATCAGTTTATGAACAGTTTCATGAGTGGAACAATGTTTATGGGATTTTTCCTTGGAATTGCCTTTTTAGCAATGATGGCAAGTTCGCTAATGTTCAAAATATTAACAGGTGCTTCTCGTGACGTACGCCGTTATGAAATGTTACGAAAAATCGGTGTGAGACGTAGTATGTTAACGAAAAGTATTTATAAAGAAATTTCATATTTATTTATCTTCCCAGCAATTATTGGAATTTCCCACGTGTTAGTAGGGCTTAACTTATTTAGCTTTATATTAGTTGACCCGTTTGTGAAGGTATGGGTGCCGATAGGGATTTTCTTAGTCATTTATTTCATCTATTACTGGATTACTGTCCAGCTTTATAAAGGTATGGTAATGCCGAAAGAAGAGGTTGCGAAATAGTTAAAGGAAAAAAGTCTTTGTTTTGAAAACAAGGGCTTTTTTCTTTATTTTTAATACATTGTGATCGAGTCATTCTATGAATTTTATATTGAAAATTAAGGGAATATTAAGAGTTTATATAGCGGAAAGTTAAGAAGTGTATGGGATATTAAGAATGTGCAAAAGATCAAGGTGAAATTGTTGTATATTTATATTTTTTTGAGGTAGTTTTACTGAACTAAATTGATGTTTTTATAAATTTAAAAGAAAGGAAACTACTTATGAAGAAGATAAAAAAATTAATAAAACTTATTGGAGTCATCATTTTACTATTATTAATCGTAGCACTAATATTTCCTACATGGACCTCGCAAATAAAAGGGAAAAACAGTATAAGTACATTAGAGCAAGTAGAGATAAATGGAAGTGATCATGAAATTATGATACGCGGAAAAGATAAGAACAATCCGGTTATTATTTTTGTACATGGTGGACCAGGTACTTCAGAAATACCATATGCGCAAAAATACCAAAACTTATTGGAAGAGAAATTCACAGTTGTTAATTACGATCAAAGAGCGAGTGGGAAGTCGTATCATTTCTTTGAAGACTATTCGAATCTTACATCAGATCTTCTTGTAGAAGATTTATTAGCTATGACAGATTATGTTTCAAAACATCTTGGTAAAGAAAAAGTAATATTGGTTGGTCATTCTTACGGTACATATATCGGAATGCAAGCTGCCAATAAAGCCCCTGAAAAATATGAAGCATATGTTGGCATAGGGCAAATGAGTGATACAGTAGAAAGTGAAATGGATAGTTTAAACTATGTGATTGAACAGGCACAAAGTGCTGGGAATACAGATGAGGTTGCCTATTTAAATGAGTTGACTGAAAAAATTAAAAATGGTGATACATACACTCCGAGGAATTATGTTGCAAAATATGGTGGAACATCAAGACTCATTGAAAATCCAGATGGTGATAATATTGGGATGCTACTCAGTAATGAATATAACTTTTTAGATGTAATTCGTTATAACGTTGGATTATCACATTCTCAAACTGTCTTATTAGAAAAGGATTTAAAGAACCCATTGCCTACTAAGGTGACTGAAATGAAGCTACCGCTTTATTTCCTTATGGGAAAATACGACTATAATACTTCATTTCATGCAGCGAAAAAATATTTTGATATGATTGAAGTGAATCAAAAAGAATTCATTACTTTTGAAAAGTCAGCTCATTATCCGCAATTTGAAGAGAAGGAAAAATTTTATGAGTGGATGTGCGATACATTCATAAAATAAATAAAGTATATCCGAACTTTAGAGAATTAAAATAGTTAGCGAGACGTATAAAGATTTTAGCTACATATCATTACGTGAAGCGAAGTTAAATAAAAAGACTCTTGTATAAAAAACATGAGTCTTTTTTTTATTGTGCTCTATACAGAAGGAAAAGATTGGATAATGGTCGAAAAATATAATGTAACTTCCGAGAAATGACTGAAAAAATAAAATTTTGTCGAGAGAAAGGGTTAGAAGTATGAAAGAAATGCTACAGTTATTTCGTAACAAAGTGTATGCACGTTTTTTTCTAGCAAATATTTTAGAGCGACTCGGTTCTATGATTGCTGGAGTTTCTTTAATGTTTTATTTGTTAGACCAATACGGAAAACAACCAGTTTACGCAACGATGACACAAATCATGATGGCATTACCTGCATTAATCTTTTTTCTATTAGTAGGGACAGTAGTGGATCGTTTTGATAGACAACGTATTTGTACGGTAAGTAACATATGTTGTTCGCTCTGTAATATCGGAATTCTAATTTCGCTTTATTACGGAATGATTATACTCGTCTTTATATTTTTATTTTTGGAAAATGCATGTATACAATTTTTCTCTCCATCAGAACAGTCGATGATACAGGGAGTAGTTCAATCCGACCAATACGGTGCAGCAGCAGGTGTGAATCAAATGGTGAATAGTTTGTATGCTTTGTTTGGTGTAGGAATTGCAACGATGGTGTACTGGACTTTTGGAATATACGGGAGTATTTTAGTAAATACGCTCACTTTTATTATGAGTGGTATTTTGATTCAAACGATCTCCATTCCAGAAAAAGTGCGTTTGCCAAACGGTAGAACAAAATGGAAAGAAGTTAATTTGAAAATGTTAATAACAGAGTTTCAAAAAGGGATCAAGTATATATATCAAAATGACACTTTAAAAAAATTACTTTTAGGATTTATCGTGTTTGGACTATTAAATGGTATTTTAAGCGTATCCACAACTTACATATTAAAATATAAATTAGCACCAGCAACGTATGAAAGTTTAGCGATGGTGGGTGGTGTAGTTGGAGGGATTTCATTACTAATTGGAAGTGTAGTAGCAACAAGTGTAGGGAAGAAATATGCACCCAAGCCTATTATTGTCTTTGGTATGGCTGGCTCAGGGGTCTTTTTCGGTATGTGTTACTTTGTAAACCACGTATGGTCTTTTTATGTATGTATCGCTTTTGCGACTTTCTTTTTACCGTTTATTAATGTTGCAATTATGGGCTGGATGTATGAAATTGTAGAAGAATCATTCATGGGACGTGTTCAAAGTTTACTTAGTCCATTAACGACAGGATTCCAGCTGTTATCTCTCGGTGCGATAGCGATGTTGTTCCCGAAATGGATTCGTGCAGATACGTTGTATATTATTTTATTTGGTTTATTATTTTTTGTTACGTGTTTATATCAAACCATTTTACCGAGTGGGAAGAAACGGGTGCAAAGTATAGCTGAAGAGATGTAATATATGTGGTTTTTGATTTCTGAATATTCTATCGGATGGTAAGGGGAAATCGTTATGTTGATGCGAATTGCTAAATGGTGTGGGGTTACTTGTTTACAACTAGTAGCTGCAATTTTATGTATAATCTGTCTAGGCGCGCTACCGCGTTTATTTAAGGGATTGCAAATTGATTTAATCGGTTTTTGGAACACGATTGTCTTTCTTGGAGGGAAGATACTTCAACCGGGTGAAATTACATATGGATTTCGAGACTCAAGAAAATTATTTCCGCAAATATGGATTCATTATTTTGAAACGATGATTGTATTTCTATCAGCGTTTTTACTATCTTTGCTTATAGCGTATATACTTGTCGTTTGGGTATTGCAGCGTTCTTATATGAAACAGAAAATGTGGAACGGGGTTTTTCTTACGCTTGAGAGTATACCGGATATTTTACTTATTTTATTATCGCAACTTCTTGTCGTAAATATGTTTCAAAAAACAGGATTTATGCCGGTCAAACTGGCTGGATTAGGGGAAGAAAGGATACGTTTGTTACCAATTATATGTCTTACAATACCAACAACATTATTGTTTATTAAACTGTTGTTATTTCGGTTTAAAGAAGAATTAGAGAAAGATTATAGTTTGTTTGCCAAGAGTAAAGGGCTAAGCTTCCGGCATATTTTGACACATCATATTTCAAGAAATGTTTTATTAACGACAATTTATTACGCGAAAACAAATATTTTATTTATGCTTTCCAATTTATATATTATTGAATGGATATTTAATACATATGGTATGTTTGTTTTTGTGAAAGAAAATCCAAAATTAGAAATATTTACAGTGAGTCTAGTAATATTATACGTACCGCTTTTTATACTATTTCGTATATTACATACGCTTTTACAAAATGTTATAAAGGAGCGTGTGTAACATGTGGCAAGTTGTAAAAAGAGATGTGAGATTTTGGATAGGTATTACTTTTTTGAGTGTACTAATGATTGTTAGTATTGGATATACGGTGTTTTTTGATGGGAATATTCGTGAACTTACGATGATGTATAACGAAAAAGGGGAACTAGAGGCAGCACCATTTTCGCCATCAAGTAAATTTTGGTTTGGAAGTGATGTGAAAGGTCGTGACCTTGTTCAATTAATAATAGAAGGTGCAAAATGGACAGTTGGAGCGAGTATAATTATAGCGATTTTACGAGTTATAGTTGGAGGGGGAGTTGGTTTACTTCTTGGTATGTATGGTAAACGTTCTTTTCCAGTTATTTCATCCTTTTTTGATCCTTTTAGTATTGTACCGATGGTTATGATTTCTTATTTTATGTTAAATGAAGTTTTAACGTTTGATAGTGGAGCAGAAGTTGTGCCGTTGTATTTGCGTGTGGCATTTCAAATTATAGTTCTTGTATGTCTTGCTGTACCAACGGTTATGTTGTATGTAGCGCAAGAAGTAAAGCGTATTAAGAAAGAAGAATTTATGTTGGCAGCTACTGTGCTCGGCGGAAGTAAGTGGCATAGGTTGAAGCGCCATATATGGCCGCATATGTTACCGCCATTTCTTTTATTAGTAGCGCAACAATTTGTAAGTACTTTATTACTACTTTTACACCTTGGTTTGTTGCAATTATTTTTTGGTGGAACAATAATCTTCAGTGGAATGGATCCAGATAGTGTAACAAAAGAATGGACTGGCCTAATTGGTCAAAACTTCCGCCATTTAACTACACATACATGGATTGTACTTATACCAATTGCTTTTTATAGTATGACAATTTTAGCGGGAAATCTAGTTAGTCATAGTATGCAAGATGCGATTAAACTAGGAAATGTAAGAACACCAAGGAGCAAGGATAAAGAGGTAAAGGAAGAGAAGCGAGTACAAACTAATGTGAATGATTTTTCCTTTTATAGAGAGATACAAAAATAAAAAAGATAGCTGAAGACAAATTGTTTTCAGCTCTCTTTTTTGTTTATAGTGGTGGTAAATCAATCTTACCTTCTTCAAATAATTCTTTTATCATATGCTTCGTATAACCAGCGGCTTGACCAAAGGTGATTTTTGCTGGCATTGGTGCTTCGTTTGCATCTACAACTATATCAATAATACACGGTCTATTTTGTTTTACCGCATTTTCGAAAGCAGGAAGTAGTTCATCTAAATTCTCAACTCGGTATCCAATACCTCCGCACGCCTCTGCGTATTTTGCAAAATCAGGGTTTGTTAAGTCTGTGCCAAATTCGATATTCCCCATAACTTCTTGTTCGAATTTAATCATGGCGATCTTATTATTATTTAAAACAACGACCACGATCGGCAGTTTATATTTAACAGCTGTTACGAAGTCGTTCATTGTCATTCCAAAACCACCGTCACCACAAACTGCAAATACTTGTTTATTCGGGTAAGCAATTTTTCCAGCAAGTGCACCAGGTAAACCGCAGCCAAGTGTTGCGAGCCAACTAGAAATGATAAATTGTTGATTTGTCATACGGAAGTGTCTTGCTGTCCATACTGTTACATTTCCGACATCGACTGATAATATTGCATCATCTTGAGCTACTTGTTGCAGTGCATGCATAACACGTTGTGGCTTAATTGGAGTAGATGTATCGTCTTCTTGATTGTGTAATTTTTCCTCCCAATTTTTCATCATTTCTTGATGATGCTCTAAGAAGGAATGGTCCTCGTGTTTTTCTACATTTTCAATTAACCATTTTAATGTTTTATCAGCATCACCGGCTAAGCCGATATCTGTTACGTAACGTTTACCGATTTGGGCCGGATCAGTATCGATATGAATTGTTTTTGCTTTTTCGGGTAAGAAACCGGTGAATGGATAAGAAGTACCAATCATAATTAAAGTATCTGCATGTTTCATTGCATCATAAGAAGGTTTCGTTCCAATTAATCCTAATCCGCCAATGCAAAGTGGATGTTCATCAGGGATAATCCCTTTAGCTGGTAATGTAAGTACGATTGGAGCACCGATGTGTTCTGCGAAAGTAAGTAAAGATTCTCTCGCATGTTTCGCACCTTTTCCAGCTAAAATTACAGGCTTTTTCGCTTCACTTATTGCGAGTTTTGCAGCATGTAAATCTTCTTCTTGCGGAAATAACTCAGGTAATGTAAAAGAAGTATTTGTAACACGAGCACCACTTTTTACTTCGAATTTCGGAACATCATCTGGAATCGTAAGAACAGATACACCTTTTTTCGTATAAGCCATTCGAATCGCTTGATTCACGACAGCAGGCAACTGTTCTGCTGACATAATGCGCTGGTTATATACCGCAACATCATCGAATAATCTTTCTAAGTTTACTTCTTGGAAAAAATCCGTCCCGAGTAAATCTGTTTCTACTTGACCTGAAATTGCTAGAACAGGGGCTTTATCGAGTTTAGCATCATATAAACCATTTAATAAATGGATAGCGCCCGGCCCTGCGATTGCCATACAAACGCCGAGTTTTCCTGTTAACTTAGCATAGGCAGCTGCTGCTAGTGCACCAGCTTCTTCATGGCGGACTTGAATGAATTTGATTTTATCTTGTTTTTTTCTTAAAGCTTCAATTATAGAATTGATAGAATCTCCAGGCATTCCGTAAATGTGTTCTACTCCCCAGTCAATTAATAGGTCAACTAATGATTCACCGGCTGTTTTCCCAAACATAATTTTTCCTCCTTATAATAGGTAGATACTATTATGTTTTGGAGAAAAAGGAAAAATATACAAATGATTATATTATTATCTTTAATGATGACCAGTAAATAGTGTAAATACTGTTATTAGTAAAAACCCGCTAGTTGCCCATGTTAAAAATGTAAGGAAGGAGAGCTGTTTTTTAGCCTTCCAAAGCATTTCATGAATTGTGACATAGCCAAGTGAACCGATAGCGCTCCCCATAATGAGCCCTTGTAAATGTAGAGCCTTTCCTTCCATCAAAATACCAAAGACAGTACCAGTTCCGAGAATAAGTGAAAGTAATAAAGTCGTAAATAAAAATGAAATGCATTTATGCTTTGTAAAGAGGAAGGGGATGATTAATGCTAGGCCTTCAGGAATATGGTGAATTATAATCGCAAGTAAGAAAGGAATGGCAGAATCATTATGATTTATAAATGCTGTACCTAATGCAAAGCCACTCGGCAAATTATGAATAAATATAGCAAAAGAAAGAAAAAGGAAAGTTTGCCACGCTTGTTGATCTTTTTTATGTATCATTGGATGATGACAATAGTTATCTAATAAGTTCATAACCAAAATACCGATAGCTATACCAAGTATAGGCCCAATTATTTCATAGCTTGCAAATGTTTCAGGAATAATTTCAAGGGATAAAAGGCCAAGCAAAATTCCGCCACATAATGCATATAAACGATGCATTTTTTCTTCAATTAGTTGGCGCGTAGCAATGCCGACAGCACCGCCTAATAGTAATCCACCGAATGAAAAAAATGTAACTATCATAGGAATCCATAATCGTTCCATCGTATCACACTCCGATTCTTCCACTTATTTTTAGCTTACGAAAAGGAAAGTTAGATTAGTCCAAGTAATTGTGTTTGATTATAGAGAAAAAACTAATAATTCGTTATAATTTATATATTAAACTTAAGTGGAAATATGAAATGGGAATACGTTTGCAAACAAAATGGAGTCTATCTGAATACGAAAATCCAAAACGATATGATATAGAAAATAAAAGTCTGCCAGATTTTCCGTTCTTACTATCATGGGCACAAAAACTAAATATACAAAATGAATGGATTCTAGATATTGCCTGCGGAACAGGAAGGGTTACAATTCCATTTATAGAAAACGGATATCAAATGATTGGTGTAGATATACATGAAGGTATGCTTGCTGAAGCGAAGAGAAAATCTATGGATTGTAAAAAAGTAAAATGGTTACAACAAGACTGTTTACAATTAAAGATTGAAGAAACAATTCTGTTAGCATTTATGGTTGGTCATGGATTTCAACACTTTCTTACGAACACAGATCAAAATAAGTTATTAACATCTATTCATCATGTGTTAGCTGATAATGGTATATTTATATTCGATACACGTTTTCCTTCAAAAGAAGAATTAATACAACCATCTACAGAAGAATATTGGACAACTATTATTGATGAAAAGGAAAGAAAATGCGATCTATATACTGAAATGACATACGATTCAATTCAGCAAATACAGCATTACATAACAACAAGAAGGTTTTATGAGGATGATGTGAAAGTAGAAGAACTGAAAACAACGATCGATCTTCGCTATACATATCCGCAAGAGTTAGAAAGATTATTAGTAGTGAATGGTTTTGAATTATTACATATATATAATGATTGGGAAGGAAATGAGTTAGGGGAAGACTGCTATTCTATGGTAGTAGTTTGCCGGAAGAAAAAATAGTGTTATTTTAAAAATATGAGTGTGAAAAGCTTTTAAGGAGAGAAAAAGATGACTTGGTACTTAGATAATGTTTATGAATTAAATAAAGAAGCGCCATATACATTTTACCTTCCTAGTTCAGAAGTGTTGGAGAAATTAAAGGTTGGAGATTTGGTAAAGCTAATTTTTGTATCTAAAAATGAGGAAGAAGATGGATTTCATGGTGAAAGAATGTGGGTTGTAATCACTGAAAGAAATGAGAAGAAGTTCGTAGGGGAACTGGACAATGATCCGTATCGTTTAGATTTAAAAATAGGTGATAAAATTTCATTTGGAATTGAAAATATATGTGATACGGAATATGATGATCCAGCTTCAAGTGATTGGGATTTTTATTTTGATACGAAGGTAATTCTTAGTGATGATGTACTTGAAAACAGAGAATTTAACTTTATGCTTAGTAGATAATCCAACAGCAGAAGGCGATCCAGGTTGGTCAATTTTAAGTGGCTATGAAAGTGATGACTATGTCAATAATCCTAAAAACTTTCAAATTATTTCAATTGGAGTTATTTTGAATATAGATGATTCTATTTTAAACTTTCTTGAGGAACCACCTTTATGTGCATATGAAAGAAATGATGAAGGTAGATTCTATAAAATTGAAGACTATGATTGGGATGCTTATTTAAATGGATAGATGAAGTTACTATGTTCTAAAGAAAGCGATATATATTATTTCATGCTATGTGCTGGATGAAGGTTTTACAGATAATAATTGAAGAGAATAGTAGTAAATGGAGGAACTAATTATGCAGCAAATAAAAAAAATAGGAAACTCATTTTGGTATATGACACCTGTTTCTGAAACAGATAGACCTATATTAGGAATGGTCGTTGGACAAGAAAAAACTTTAATGATTGATGCAGGGAATTCAGAAGAACATGCACAATTATTTTTAGAAATGCTAAAAGAACAGAATGTATCAAGTCCTGATTTCGTAGCATTAACGCATTGGCACTGGGATCATATTTTTGGATTGCCTGTATTACAAGATGCATTAACTATTGCGCATGCAGAAACGAAGAAAGAAATGCAGCCACTAGTATCTTATGAATGGACAGATGAAGCGTTGGACGCACGCGTAAAAGAGGGTACTGAAATTGCATTTTGTGCGGATTGCATCAAGAAAGAGTTTGAAGAAAAAGCGAGAAATATTAAAATTATTCCTCCAACCTTAACGTTCGAGGATCAAATTGAATTAGACCTTGGTGAAGTGACATGCGTGTTAAAACATGTCGGCGGAAATCATGCACATGATTCAGTTGTTATTTACGTGAAAGAAGAAAAGATATTATTTTTAGGAGACTGTATATATGCAGATATCTTTTCTTCAAAATGGAACTATACGACGAAACGAACGTTCAAATTAATCGGAGAATTGGAGTCATTTGATGCTGAAACTTATATTCTTTCTCATGGGACAGCTATAAGTCGGGATGAGTTTTTACAAGAAATGCATTTGTTAAAAACAGTAGGAACTTATACAGAAATTCATAAAGGCGATGAAGAAAACATAAAGGAAGCGTATAAACGAGACGTAAATAGAGAATTAAATGAAGATGAATTAGAAACAATTACGTTTTTTGTAAATGGTTATGAAATGAATAATTAGTAAGACACTACACTAATCAAATATAATTAAACTGCATAAAAAGAGTATTGAAAGTTAATTCAATACTCTTTTCAATAGTTAAATATGTAGTTTCAAACAAATTCTAAATATGGGGTTTATCGTCTGAAATAATGCCATTCTATTTATTTTTCATATAGATAGTGGTTCAAGTGGAAGCTTTCTTCGCTAATTCAGTTATATAGTTAAAAAATCCATTGTGGTTTACATCATATACTACATTTACAGGTCGTCCAGCAACAGTTTCCACCGTACGCCCCTGGCTAGGTCCATATGTATGAATAATACTATTAATTGTTTGTAATTTTGCAAGGCAAGATTTCCCGATAAAGGCAGCAGTTAATACATCCCACAAATAGTAAGTAGAGTTAGTTGAGAAATGAACGAGGGGAGGAACCATTGCATAGCATTGACCAAGAAAATCAACACCAATATATTTACGCTCTTTTGCCCAACTTTCACGTATGTCTATAGTTAATGGAACTTGGTTTGTACTTTCTAGCGTTACTAAGTCGATTTTAATTTTTGATTCCCACACACGAGCTACTGCTTCAGGATCCCAAAACGAATTCCACTCAGCAGTTCCATCATGTTCTGGTTCATGTACATTGCCGGCAGTACGAAATGTTCCTCCCATCCAAACAAGGCGCTCAATTTTCCCCTCGATTACAGGTGCTTCATATAGTGCACGCGCTAAATCGGTAAGAGGCCCTGTAAATAATAAAGTTGTTTTCTCTTCAGTTTGTAGTAGGGTTTCAATTAAATGATGATGTGCAGGTTTTTCTGCTACGGGTGTTACAACTTTTTCAGACTCATTTAAAATGGGTAAAGCATCTACATAAAATGCATGCATCCGCCAATCTTTTGGAAATGGGTTTTTTGCACGGGAATTTGATGCAGCTACTTCAATATTTCCTTTGCCGAAGCGATCAATAATTTTGCGACTCGCAGACATTGCTGGTTCTAAATAGCAATCTGCAGGGATAACTGAAACACCTGTAAGCTTGACATTATCCATCTGGAGTAATAAAAATAGTGAAATTAAATCATCTACACCACCATCATGATTGAAGTACACTTTTTCCCTCATTGTAATCCCCATCCTATATGATTTAGTAAGGAATTAAATATGAATTGTGGAAAAATCATCAATGATTTCCACTACTTCACTTTTTCCATTTATCAGTAATTCCGGAAGTTCATTATTTACAGTTCCTTTCCAATACTCTCTTGCTTGTTCAATTTTTTGAGAGAAAGGAATACCATCTTCTTTTGGTAAAAGATTTCCGTCACCTTCAAAACAATTTCCAATTACTCGTAGTTTAACAATCTGCAAAACTTCTCGATTGTAAGAATCAAATAATGCTTTCCATTTTAAAGTATCTTCATAGCTCTTTGCAGCATATAAACAAGATAATCTTGAAGGGTATTCAGGAAATTCTTGTAGTCTAACCATTTCTACAATCGTTTCTCTAACCGTTCTAATTGTTTGATCGATATAACTCATAACTACTTTAGCATTTTCATTCTTTATATGTAATTCTTCATTTTTATAGTGGTTATTTATAATTTTTATGCCATCTTCACCACTAGAATTTAATTGTTCTCTTTCAAAAAAGAACCGATATAGAGTATTAGTTTGATTTTTACCGAAATGAATGATTTGTCCAATCTTCATTTTTTCCCTTGTAACGATGTGGTATACGTAAAATTCTATGTCATTCATGGTTATCCTCCTAGTAGTAATGTATTTTAATGTTAAATTTAGTAATTCAACATTGAAATATATAAAACCTTTATAAGTAAGAGTGAGAATTTGATCAGAAAGTATAGTGAATATATGATAACGCTTTAAATTTGTTCACAAAATGTTCACTTACGAAGAGGTTTCCATAATCGATATAATGACAAAGACTTAAACAGAAAGGATGATAGAAATTGCCAACAACAAGAAAGGAAAACCTCCAATTTGGTATGATGATGTGCCTTGGGATGGTTATTGTAATGACGTTTTATAATTTATTACTGAATGGAGCAGGAGGGCCAATTCATATTAAGGAGATCACATTAGAACTACTAATTGGATTCATTATTGCATTATTAATTGAAATATGTATCGTTGGACCTTGTGCGAAAAAACTTGTATTCATGTTACCGTTTGATAAATCGAAGAAAATAAATATGATAGTTGCGATGGCGACAGCTATGGTAATTGGAATGGTTTTCTTTATGTCTTTTTACGGAATGGCTATGATGTATTTACATGGTGGACTACAAGGAGACTCATTTGTATCGATGTATTTTTCAATTTTTATTAAAAATTTCATTTTGGCGTATCCATTACAATTAATTATTATGGGGCCACTTGTGCGTTTCTTATTTGGAAAGTTTGTTATGAAGAATAAACCTGTTAATATAGCGTAGTTATAAATGTTAAAATATTATATAACGATAAAACAATAAAAAACACATCTCAAATATTTTGAGTTGTGTTTTTTATTGTTCATTTGTAGCTATTTTCATACTGATGTGTCATTTGTCCTTTTGCCTTTATAGGATTATAGCTTTTAATTAAGTCAGAAATAGAAGATTAGGAGATGATTTTTTGAAGGGCGTTGTATTTGCTATTTTAGCTGGCGTATTTATTACACTTCAAGGTACATTTAATGCGAAACTTAGTTCACATATCGGTATATGGTCAACGAGTATTATTACGCATTTCATTGGATTCCTTATTGCAACAACAATATTTTTGTTAAAGAAAGAAGAGAAAATAGCGGATTTAAAGGATGTGAAAAAAATATATTTAGTAGCTAGTGCACTTGGCGGATTAATTATTTGTGCAGAAACAGTAGCGATACATGAAATGGGAGTTACATTAACAGCTGGAACACTTATGGTTGCTCAATTATTAACAGCAACTCTAATTGAAATGAAGGGATTATTTCAAATAAAAAAGATACAGATGGAGAGATATCATATTGTGGGAACAATAGTAATGATTATAGGTATTGTTGTATTTAATATGTAAATGAAAGGAGGAAATGAAAATGGAGAATAGATCAGATTTAATTATCCATTATTTGAAAACTAATAAAATGCTTGAAATTTTTTCAGAGATAGATACAGCTTATTTTCAAGTAAATCATTTTGAAAAGGCGAGCTTATTTGCAATATAGATGACGCAATGGATCGTTTATATTTTGTTGTTAAAGGTAAAGTAAAAGTTTATACGATTACACCAGAGGGAAAGAAACTGATCCTTCGTTTTATCAATCCATTGGCGGTTGTTGGCGATATTGAATTCATACAAAATAGCAAAGCGCATAATGTCGTTGAAGCTTGTTCAGATGTTATAGCCATCTCTATTTCTCATGCTGTAATTAGAAATAAGTTATTACATGATCCTATATTTATGAACTTCTTGCTTGAAAACATTGCAAACACATTAAAAATATCGACTCGTTTTACAGCACTTAATTTACTTTATCCAGTAGAAGTACGTGTAGCTAGTTATTTACTTTCTATTTCTACTGATAGTAACGGGAATATGTATAAAAAAGATTTGGATGCAACTTCGATATCAAGTATTGCGGATTTTATAGGAGTAAGTTATCGGCACGTAATTCGGTTGTTACAAAAATTTTATAAAGAAAAATTAATTGAAAAGAGAAATGGAGTTATTGTAATTAAAGATTTTTTTAGAATGAAGGAAGTTGCTAAAAATAATATATATGAGCAATGAAAAGGGGAGAGGGAGTATGATTGGATTTAGTTTAGCTATATTAGCTGGATTATTAATTAGCTTACAATCTGTTTTTAATACGAAAGTGAATGAAAATGTAGGGCAGTGGTTAACAACTGCATGTGTTCTTGGAATAGGTTTCATAAGTTCTATTCTATTTTATATCATTACAGAAAACAGTATTAGCATTAAAGTGTATACTACAAATTATTTGTTTTATGTAAGTGAATTGTTTGGCATCGGGTTAATAATTTGTATAATGGGTGCAATAAAGAGTTTAGGTCCAGCTTATACGGTGCTAATTAGCCTTATTACTCAATTAGTTGTTGCTCTCTGCATTGATACATTTGGATTATTTGGAATAGAAAGGGTTCCCTTACAAATAAATAAATTACTTGGAATAGCTATATTAATTGTAGGGGTAGGAATTTTTAAAGATCTTTTTTCGAATAAGAAAGATATTAATATAAATGAGGATAGAGCTTAAATAAATTACAGGGAGAGTTGTAAATGGTTAGAGAAGTAGTAGTGAATGCTCTTCTTGTGAAGATGTCACATTTATTTGAGGAAATCGTAAGTTAACAATTAGCATAGTTGAAAAATAAGTAAACAAGCCTTAGATAAATTGTGATCTTTTATATAGCACTTATTATTTTGAAGTTATGTGAACTATCGTAGTAGGAGAAGTGCCTATAAAGTAGGGTATGATTAAAGTTAAATATTACCTAGTATATTTAACTAATGAATACAATGTCTTTTTCAGTTATTATGTTGTAAATAATTTTATGGTAAAATCTTTAACATAATGAAATAAAGGGGTAGTATTCTATGGGTTATTTCTCAAACAGTTTATTAGTTTTGTTTGTCCTGATCGTCTGTAGCTGTATGATTTTTGGTTAATAATATAATGATGGATTTATATAAAAGGAGTTAACTGAGGAGAGGTTAACTTCTTTTTATTTTAAGTTGAGAAGGAATAATATTATTCTTATGGAAGTTTGTATAAATTAATTTCAAAGTAAAGATAATTTTATGAAATAAAAACAAACGAGAAAATAAGGAGTATTTACATGAATAATAGTATAAATTACACATTTAAACACCCAACAAATTTCAATGGATTATTAACTGTATATGAATCTTTAGGATGGAATTCTCTTCAATTAACGGTTAACGAGTTAGAACAAATGTGTAAACAAAGTTGGTATGCAATTTATGCTTTTGATGATAAGAAGTTAGTAGGGATGGGGCGTATTATATCAGATGGCGTAATAACAGGCGTTATTTGTGGTGTTTGTGTATTGCCAGAGTATCAGTCCATTGGTATTGGAAAAGAAATAGTAGAAAGATTAATCCAGCACTGTGAACAAAACAAGGTTATTCCCCAACTTATGTGTGTAGAAAAATTGCAATCTTATTATGAATCTATAGGGTTTGAGGCATTCTCTATTGGGATGACAAAAACTATTAAAAGATAGTGTGGCTTTATATTTTCGGTGTAGTTGTGCATATTTTCAAACTTCATCATAAAGGAGACGGACTATATGGAGATTGCTAAAGGGGTAGAAATGTTACAACTTGAGTTTCAAGAATTTATTATTCACCCAATTCTTTTATGGGATGATGAAATGGCAGTGTTAATAGATACTGGTTTCCCTGGACAATTTGAAGATATACAAATAGAGATGGAGAAAGTTGGGGTATCTTTTGATAAGCTAAAAGTTGTGATTTTGACACATCAGGATATAGATCATATAGGTAGCCTTCCTGATTTATTGGAGAATGGTGTAAGTGATATTAAGGTTTATGCGCACGAGCTAGATAAACCTTATATTGAAGGGGAGTTTCCTTTACTGAAGGATGGACAAGTAAAGAATCCACCAAAAGGAAAAGTGAGTGATACTGTGATAAATGGGCAAGAAATTCCGTATTGCGGTGGGATACTAATTCTACATACCCCAGGACACACTCCAGGTCATATTAGTTTATATTTGAAACAAAGTAAAACCCTTATTGCAGGAGACTCGATGTATAGTGTGAATGGAAAGTTAGAAGGAATTCACGCCCCAACAACTTTAAATGTTAAGGAAGCACAGCAGTCTTTGAAGAGGTATTCAAATCTAGATATTGAATCGGTAGTTTGTTATCATGGGGGATTAAGTAAGGAGAATATAAAGATTCAAATTCAAAATTTGTAAAAGTTGAAGAGGAATTTTTTGTTAAACTGTGCTGAAGTATAATCTAATTAATAGTAAATAAATAATAAAAGAGCATGTTTGAAAAAAATTCAAACATGCTCTTTTATTAAATGAAATCTATTTAAGATTAACGGCCTAACCCGTTCCAATAAAAAGAAACGATTTCTTGGGCTAATTCATCTATATTTGTAAGAATAGGATTGTGATTTTCATCTTTAAAATTCCCAATTGATAATAAAGATACGAATGCATGAGCCGCAAATGTAGCGTTTCCTCTTGGGATTTCTCCAATTTGCATTGCATCATCAAGTGCTTTTTCTAATACTTCATACATGTTGTCTTCAGCATTTTTTAATTGTTTCAATTGTTCTTCAGATAATGATAGTTTTGCATCTTTCATAAAATTCTTCATATCAATATCCATCGTTGCGTGTAAGTAGACTTTAGCGAAGTCCAATAATCTTTCTTTTAAAGTCTTATTTGTAGAAAGGATTTGAGACATATTTTCGCGTATACGTACCATCATTTGAATCATAGTAGCGGTAAATAAATCTGCTTTTGTTGAATAGTAATAGTAGACGGTTGCTTTCGTAACACCACAAACTTTTGCAACTTCATCCATGGAAACGACTTGATAATTTTGAGTAAGAAATAGTCGAGTTGCAACTTCCAAAATGGTTTCTTTTGTAGATTTTGTATTTTTATTTTGACGAGGCCTTCCGAGAGGACGTTGTTTTTGTTCCAAATCCATTCGCTCCTGACATGTATTGTTGAGATAATTATAACACAAAGTTTTATTCATTCTTGATTAATTAACCGACCAGTATATATAATTAATGTTAGAGGAAAAAAGGAAGGTGGGTTTTTATGAAAAAGCACCCGTTACATATGTTAGGGAGGCTTGTAGCAGGGAAGCATACACAGTGGATAACTTTATCGATTTGGATTCTTATTACATTATTACTTTCATTTACATTGCCACAAGTAAACAGTACGAAAGAACCGAATCCAAAAAATTTACCTGAAACAGCTATGTCGCAGCAAGCGGAAGCACTTATGAAAAAAGAGTTTCCGAATAATGCAGGGAATCCTTTATTAGTAGTATGGTATAAGGATGGTGGATTACAGTCACAGGATTATAAACTCATACAAGACGTTTATAAAGAGTTAAAAGCTAGTCCTTTAAAGGAGCAATCAACGTTACCGCCATTTGATACATTACCAGAACAAGTATTATCAAAAAGTGCATCAAAAGATGGTACATCATTTGTTACACCAGTATTCTTTAACAAGGCAGCTGGAACAGATATATTAAAAGGAAATCTTGATGATTTAAAAAACATAGTGAATAGTAAGATCGATGAAGATCCATTCAAACGAAAACTAAGTGACGCTGGTTTACACGTTCGATTATCTGGACCTGTAGGTATTCAAACGGATGCAGTTAGCTTATTTAGTCAAGCAGATGTGAAATTATTAATTGCTACTGTATTACTCGTATTAGTTTTATTAATTTTACTGTACCGTTCACCGATTTTAGCAATTTTACCCTTACTTGTTGTCGGCTTTGCATACGGTATTATTAGTCCTACACTTGGTTTTTTAGCTAATCACGGATGGATTAAAGTAGATGCTCAGGCAATATCAATCATGACAGTATTATTGTTTGGTGCTGGAACGGACTATTGTTTATTTTTAATTTCAAGATATCGAGAGTACTTGCTAGAAGAAGAAAGTAAATATAAGGCGCTGCAACTTGCAATTAAAGCTTCTGGTGGAGCAATTATAATGAGTGCGCTTACTGTTGTACTTGGATTAGGAACATTATTACTTGCTCATTATGGTGCCTTTCATCGATTTGCAGTACCATTTAGTGTTGCTGTATTCATAATGGGAATTGCTGCTTTAACAATTTTACCAGCATTATTATTAATTTTCGGTAGAGCTGCATTCTTCCCATTTATACCGAGAACAACTTCTATGAATGAGGAGTTTGCAAGAAAGAAAAAGAAAGTCGTAAAAGTTAAA
This sequence comes from Bacillus sp. IBL03825, assembly GCF_024712505.1. Taxonomy (NCBI): domain Bacteria; kingdom Bacillati; phylum Bacillota; class Bacilli; order Caryophanales; family Bacillaceae; genus Bacillus; species Bacillus sp. IBL03825. Next base: position 2,415,227 of record NZ_JAMXKE010000001.1, read on the forward strand.
AAATCAAAAGGTGCCTTTAGTAAAAAGCTTGGAGATGTTGTAGTACGAAGACCGTGGACAATAATTATGCTCACTGTATTTGTATTAGGTGGATTGGCTTCATTTGTACCACGTATTCAATACACATATGACTTATTAGAATCGTTTCCAAAAGATATGCCTTCCCGCGAAGGGTTTACGTTAATTAGTGATCATTTCTCAGCTGGTGAATTAGCGCCAGTAAAAGTTGTTGTTGATACGAAAGGAAAAGAGCTTCCTATTAAAGAAGAACTAGAGAAGTTTTCTTTCGTACAAACTGTGAAAGATCCAAAAGTGGGCACAGAAAATAAGCAAATACAAATGTATGAGGTTTCTTTAGCTGAAAATCCATACTCAATTGAAGCGTTAGATCAAATCCCTAAATTAAAAAACAGTGTAGAAAAAGTATTAAAAGATGCTGGGGTTAGTAATGCAGAAAATCAACTATTGATTGGCGGAGAAACAGCGTCATTATATGATACAAAGCAAATTACGGAACGTGATGAAGCAGTTATCATTCCAGTAATGATTAGTATTATAGCTTTATTATTACTTGTTTACTTACGATCAATTGTTGCGATGATTTATTTAATTGTAACTGTTGTATTATCGTTCTTCTCGGCACTAGGAGCAGGGTGGCTATTACTTCATTATGGTATGGGAGCGCCGGCCATTCAAGGTGCGATACCGTTGTATGCATTCGTATTTCTAGTTGCTTTAGGTGAAGATTATAATATCTTTATGGTTTCAGAAATATGGAAAAACAGAAAGACACAAAATCATTTGGATGCAGTAAAAAATGGCGTTATACAAACAGGTAGTGTCATTACATCCGCGGGTTTAATTTTAGCAGGAACTTTTGCGGTATTAGGTACACTTCCAATTCAAGTTCTTGTTCAATTTGGTATTGTAACTGCAATTGGTGTATTATTAGATACATTTATTGTTAGACCATTACTTGTACCAGCAATTACAGTTGTTCTAGGTCGCTTTGCTTTTTGGCCAGGAAAGCTTTCAAGAAAGAGTGAAGAAGTACAAAAGGTGGATGCATAGTTAAGAAAGCCAAGGATATTTTCCTTGGCTTTCTTCTATGTAGTAGTTTATTAATTTTTTGAAGTCAAATCATCAGTTACAGCATGATCAGCATCTTCAATAGCAGTTTCTGGCATTCCATATAAGCCATTCATTGCTTGTTCTTCTACATTAAGGTTTACAGTATTATTATTTTGAATAGGTGTATTGTTTGCGATAGCATTATCTTTTTTATTTACATTTTTGTCATTCATGTTTGAATCCTCCAAACGTCAGTTGATTTATTAATAGTATGTGGTTGGATTCCAATAAATATGTGAATGGATTTTTGCAGATGTTATATAATTAAATAAAAAACTTGAGGATAAATTTAAAATATAAGGAGTGAACAGGTATGGTGAAAACAAGAAAGTTAGCCTTCTAAAATAAAAAAATTTTAGGAGGCTATTACAATGAAGTTTCATATAATTGACATAGAAAATTGGAATAGAGAGCAGTATTTTGAACATTATTTAAAATTGAAATGTACGTTTAGTATAACTGTAAATATTGATATAACGATGTTGTTAAAGGAATTACATCAAAAAGGAATAAAATTTTATCCCGTTTTTATATATTTAATTTCTAGAGTAGTAAATAATCATAAAGAATTTCGAACATGTTTTAACGATGAAGGAGTTTTAGGCTATTGGGAGGAAATGATACCAAGTTATACAATCTTCCATAAAGATGATAAGTCTTTTTCAAGTATATGGACGGATTATTCTAGTGATTTCCACATTTTCTATAAAAATTATGAAGAAGATATGAGATGCTATGCTAATGTTCATGGTCTCTTCACGAAAGAGAATATTCCGCCAAATACTTTTCCTATTTCTAGTATACCTTGGGCTAGTTTTACTGGATTTAATCTTAATATTAATAATGATGGTGATTTTCTATTACCAATTATAACTTGTGGGAAATATTTTAATGAAGAAAATAGGGTTATACTACCAGTTTCATTGCAAGTCCATCATTCGGTTTGTGATGGGTATCATGCGAGTCAATTCCTAGAGGATTTACAGGAGTTAAGTAATAGTTGCAACGAGTGGCTAAAGTAATATCTAATTTTTAATAATATACAATTAAAAATAAATAAAAGAAGAGAACATGTTTATATTGCATGCTCTCTTCTTTATTCATTAATATTGAGTTACAATGGAAAATATAGGTTGATTTGTAGTTTAATAGTAAATGAGATGATTAATTTTAATTTTCTTTATTTTATAACTATAAAGTTCATAAAACTTATTATTTTGTAACAATGAAGGGGAAAACAAAAATGACGATAATATGTATAGAAAAAGCTACAATTTTAGATGCTGAAAAGTTAACAGAAATAATGACAAGAACATTTGATGAAGAAGCAAAACGATGGCTATGCGGTCAAGGTGATGTAATTGACTATAACATTCAACCACCAGGTTATTCTTCAGTTGAAATGATGAAATATTCGATTGAAGAATTGGATTGTTACAAAGTGATAATGGATGGAAAAATAATCGGAGGAATTATAGTTACGATCTCAGGTAAGTCATATGGCCGAATTGATCGTATTTTTGTAGAGCCTGTTTATCAAGGAAAAGGAATTGGATCACATGTTATTAAATTAATAGAAGAGGAATATCTAAGCATAAGGATTTGGGATCTCGAAACATCTAGTAGACAAATTAATAATCATCATTTTTATGAAAAAATGGGCTATGAAATAATTTTCAGATCTGAAGATGAGTATTGTTATGTAAAAAGAATAACTGTAGAGTCAGCTAAAGAGAACCTGATTAAAAATAATGATATGAAAAATAGCCAATATGAAAACTGTAATCTAGCAAATACAGAGTATTATCAAGTGAATTTAAAAAATAGTTCCTTTGTTGGTAGTAATATAATGCATATGAATATGAGTAATTGTAATGTAAGTCAATCAAAGTTTAGAAATATAAATTTAAAAAGTTCTTTATATGCAGATTTAAATCTTTCCGGTAGTAAATTTTCTTTTGTGACTTTAGGTGGAGTTCATTTTAAAGATACAAGCCTTGGAGAAGATAAACATCCTATTTCATTTAATAGATGTGATTTGGAAGGTAGTACGATAAGTAATAGTAATCTCAAAAATATGGAAATAGAAAATTGTGATATAACTGGTATGAAAATAAATGGTATTCCAATTGAAAATCTGCTTGAGTTATATAATAAAGTGAAAAGTTAACCCGCATGAATTGTAGATAAGCTGGTCGTAATTTGGATATTATACCGAAATAATTGTGTAAAAATAACATAAAGAAATATAGAAGGGAAGGGGTTTCACCCAGGGGTCTAGAATGATATGTATTGTTATGAATATGGAGGGGAGAAAATATGGAGATTAAACTAAGAGCGGTAGAAATACAAGATGCTAGAGCAATTCATCGTATATGCATACAAGATGATGTTTTACCTTATATGGTTTTCTTACCTAGTATGCGTGTAGATGCGATGGAAAATAGAATTCGTAATTTAGCGCCAAATCAATTTGAATTTGTTGCAGAGTATGATGGAGAAGTTGTTGGATTTGTTGGGTTAACCCAAAGCCCAGGACGTAGATCTCATTCGGGTGATTTGTTTATGGGGGTAGATAGTGAATATCATAATAAAGGCATTGGGAAAGCACTTCTTACAAAAATGCTTGATTTGGCTGATAATTGGTTAATGTTAGAGCGAGTAGAGCTTGGTGTTTTAGCAACGAATCCTAAGGCGAAATCGCTATATGAAAAATTTGGATTTGTAGAAGAGGGAATAAAAGTAGGGAATTTGAAGGCTCACGGAAAGTTCATTAATGAAATTATGATGAGTCGTTTTAGACCTGATGGTTTAATCATACATAATGGATAGTGAAAAGCATGACAGTATACTGTCATGCTTTTTATTTGTTAGTTGTTGTTAGGCAGTTTTGGCTGCACTAAAAATAATGCTAAGCCAATAAAAATAACTGTAATGCCTAGTCCTTGTTGTAAAGAAATAGTCTCATTTAATATAAAATACGCTAGTATACAAGTTCCAATCGTTTCTCCTAAAATACTCATAGAAATAACAGTAGCGCTCATCCATTTTAGTAACCAATTGAATATCGTTTGACCTAAAATCGTAGCAATGAAAGCTAAGCCAATAAAGCACAACCAAGTTTGTATAGAGTAATGGATGAAAGATTCTTGCTGCATGTAGGCAAATATACCGAGAAAACAGGCGCTACTTCCATAACTAATTACCGAATACGGTATAAGTGATAAATCTTTACGAACATGTTGGCTAATGAAAAAATAAGCGGTAATAATTCCGGCCGCAATAAATGCTAAAATATCTCCGTATAATGCTTCTCCGCTGATTTGGAAGTCTTGCCATCCGATGACGCTACTTCCTGAAATAGCGATGAGGTAACCAATAACCGCTCCTTTCGTAAATCTCTCTTTAAATAGAAAGTAACCACCAATCATTGAAAATAAAGGTTGTAATGTTACGATAACTGTAGAACTCGCTACAGAAGTGTATTGTAATGATTCAAACCATAGTACATAATGTGCAGCTAAAAATAGCCCGGATATGAATCCGAATCCCCATTGTCCTCTTGTTACTGTTTTTAGCTCGTTTCGATTATTTTTATTAAATAGTAATAACGGTAATAGAATCAGTGTAGCAAAGAATAATCGGTAAAAAGCAATGATAGCCGCAGGAGCATCTGCCAATTTTACGAAAATTGCTGAAGTTGATAGGGCGAATACGCCGAAAAATAAGATGCAATATGAAAGAATAGGTGATTTCACAGTTTGTCCCTCCGATAGACTGTTTATTATAATGAACTAAATAAGATATAATGTACAAAGGTAAGTATATAAGTCCCAGAGATGATAGGAAAGGATTATTTACTTTTGTTTACTATGTCAGCACAAAGGCAATGAAACATGCAATATGATGGACGAAAGGAAGTTTTTATTATGATACATGATAGACTCGGACAAACTGTATTAAGTTATCGTAAGAAAAATAATATGACAATTCGGGAATTTGCTGATTATGCAGGGATTAGTACTTCACTAATTAGTCAAATTGAACGAGGATATGCGAATCCCTCTTTAAGTGTATTGGAATTAATTGCGAAAGCATTAAATGTACCACTATTTACACTTTTTATTAATGAAATTGATACAGATTCACTCATTTCTAAGAAAAAAGATCGAAAAAAAGTATATCGGGAGAACAATGATCACATTGTATATGATGTATTAACACCGGATTTTATGAAAGCACGTATTGAAATGTTAATAATGGATTTAAATAAACAAGCAAACACAACGGAAAGTCACTATTCACATGAAGATAAGGAAGAAATTGCTGTTGTTATGAAAGGGGAAGTGTATGTGGAGTTAGAAGGAAAAGAATATTTTTTAGAAGAAGGCGACGTTGTACGTATACCGCCAAACGTGAAGCATCGGTTTTTAAATAAAAGTGATGAATCCAATCATATTTTATTTGTATTGACGCCATCTTTAGGATGAGTATTAAATGATTTTTATTACGGGGGAAAAATAGATGGAAAATAAAATCGTTTTAAAAAGTGGCCTTTCAATTATTTCTCAATGTAAAAGACAGACAAATAATATTTGGCATGCGCATTTTGGAGCAGCTGCAATTGCTAGTTATTTCTTTATGAAAGACAACAATATGGATGAAGAGATAACTCATAATATGTATTACCAAACAAAAAGGATGCTGAACAAGCAAAACTTAGGTGAAGTCATTGATGATAAAGAGGAAATTGATTTTCAAAGTGCTGAAAAAATGATTATAAAATCATTGGAACATACAATTGATGAACTTCATTGGGTGGGGCATAATGTCATTTATGCTGCATTAAGTTTATTAGCTATGAAAGAGTTACAAAAATGGGGCGATAATCAAGAGATTGAAGGGATTACTAACCTTATAATATCGTTTCGAAAAACAATTCCTGGTAGATCATGGATTGGTTTTACAACAAAGGAAGTAAAACAATTAAGTATAAAAGATGAGATAGAAAGTGAATTAAGAAATCCGAAACAATTATCTACGTTTATTTTAAACGAGCTCTCGCAATTTAATATTATTTATAGAGCGGAATCACATCATGATTTAATTGGTCATTTACTTACTTTTTCTCATGCAATTAATATTATGTATGACTTAGGTCATAGAGATATATTCCAACGAGGTATACGTCCGCTGTTGAAACTAGTATACGTGTTACGTGCTAGTCAAAAATTAACGTCAAATAGTAAAATAACTTTACACTCACCGATAGATTTTTTACCTTTAGTCGAATCTAAACGAGCTCATGTATTACCAACAGAAAAAGAATTTTGGCTAAAAGACTATAGTACATTTGATTGGGATTTCGGACATATCTTTAAATTCTCATATAGTTATTTTGATCATATTAAGAGAGCTCCAAAATATAAAGATATAACATTAGAGAAATTCCGATTTATTATTAATGCGTAATGGAGTCTAATGATCTGTATAAAGGGCTAAATTAAAAAATTCTTTGTTGAAAATATATTATTTTGATATTTGTAAGATTTTACATACTTATTTTACTTTTACTAATTATGTAAGTAGGCTATACTAAAATACATACATTTTATTATTGGAGAGAAATAAAACGACATGGAATTAGTGAAATTAGAGAAAGTAATAGAAATTAAAAAAGAAGAGCTGTTATATTTAGTATCGGATTATGGAATTCAACATGAAAAAGTACTGGCATTAAGCCAAGAAATAGACAAATTGATTAATTACTTTATGTTTTTGAAATAGAAAGAACTATGACATGATGTGAAAATGTTATAGTTCTTTTTATTTGGAAATTCAGATGAATATTCTACATACTGATAATTAATGGAATATTCCGTTTCAAAGGAGGGGCATATATGATTTTACATACTAACATTTCAGGCGAAGGGGAACCAATTGTGCTTTTACATTCTGGTGGTATGACAGGTTTAGAAGAATTTGATGAGCAGGTAGCATTTTTTCGAGAAAAAAATTATCAAGTCATTCGTCCGGATTTAAGAGGACATGGAAGATCAGGCGGGACATTGGAGAATTATTTCCTACGTTCTGTAAAGGATTTACATGATACGTTAGTGCATTTACAAATTGATAGATGTCATATAGCTGGTGTTTCCCTAGGAGGATTAGTCGCTTTATTATTCACAAAAAAATATCCAGATAAAGTGAGAACATTAACTTTTTCTGGTATCTTTCCGCTTAAGGGAGAAAATTGGGAGGAGTCTCAGGAGTATGAAGCGAATTGCCATCAGCAATTGATGGAAAATGAAGAAGTTGTAACTTATATGAATCAAATTCATGAAAAAAGTGATTGGAAAGCATTGCTTGAATCGTGGCAAGTTAAAGATTGGTACCCATTCGATGAAACTGGTGATGTAGCTAATCTTCAAGTACCTACACTTTGTATTGCAGGGGGAGATTCGGAAGATGAAGTTACAGCTGCTACAATGTTCAAACAATTAAATGAAAATATTCATATTGCTATTATTCCGTTTGCTGGTCATTTAGTGCACAACGATCAACCAGAAATATATTCGAATATATTGTCTAATTTCTTACAGAATGCACAAGCTGCTAGTCGAATATAAGGACTTTTGGGTATAATAATAAAGGAATTATTAATTGTATCGGTTAGGAGCGCAGCACATATGAAAACAGTTGTTGTTATCGGTGGAGGTATAACGGGACTTTCTACTATGTTTTATTTAGAAAAATTAAAAAAGGATAATAATATCGATTTAAATTTAATCCTTGTAGAAAAAGAAGAGTACTTAGGTGGAAAAATCCATAGTGTAGAAGAAAAGGATTTTATTATGGAATCAGGAGCAGATTCTATCGTTGCTCGTAATGAACATGTTTTACCGCTTGTAAAAGATTTAAATTTAGAAGAAGAAATGGTATATAATGAAACGGGTATTTCTTACATATATTCTGATAATACTTTACACCCAATTCCATCTGACACTATATTTGGGATACCGATGAGTGTGGAGTCGTTGTTTAGCAGTACGCTAGTTTCAACGAAAGGGAAAATTGTTGCTTTAAAAGATTTCATAACGAAAAATAAAGAGTTTACAAAAGATACTTCGCTTGCTGTATTTTTAGAAAGCTTTTTAGGGAAAGAGTTAGTGGAAAAACAAATTGCTCCGGTGCTTTCAGGTGTATATTCCGGTAAATTAAATGAGCTTACTATGGCATCGACATTACCGTATTTACTGGATTATAAAAATAAATATGGAAGTATTATTAAAGGTTTTGAAGAGAATAAAAAACAGTTTCAATCAGCAGGAAACAAAAAGTTCGTATCATTTAAAGGTGGACTATCTACGATTATTTATCGTTTAGAAGAAATGCTGACTGAGACAGTCGTTAAGAAAGGCGCTGTAACGACTGCTGTAAGGAAACAAGGTGATCGCTATGAAATCTCCTTTGCAAATCATGAATCAATCCAAGCTGATTATGTTGTATTAGCAGCTCCTCACGATATCGCACAAACTTTATTACAGTCTAATGAGTTAAACGAGCAGTTTCATACATTTAAAAACTCATCTCTTATAAGTATTTACTTAGGATTTGATATACTTGATGAACAATTACCGGCGGACGGCACAGGATTTATCGTAACGGAAAACAGTGATTTACATTGTGATGCGTGTACATGGACAAGCCGGAAGTGGAAGCATACATCGGGAAAACAAAAGCTATTAGTAAGAATGTTTTATAAGAGTACAAATCCAGTATATGAAACGATTAAAAATTATAGTGAAGAAGAATTGGTACAAGTCGCTTTATATGATATTGAAAAGAGCCTAGGAATTAAAGGGAAACCAGAAGTAGTTGAAGTTACAAATTGGAAAGATTTAATGCCGAAATATCATTTAGAACATAATCAAGCTGTTCAAATATTACAAGAAAAAATGACGGATCTTTATCCTAATGTATACTTAGCTGGAGCCTCATATTACGGTGTCGGAATTGGTGCGTGTATTGGAAATGGAAAAAACACTGCAAATGAAATAATTGCAACATTAAAGGAACTGTCAAAATAGAATACATATATAAATAAAACGTCCCTCCAGTATATTGGAGGGACGTTTTATTTATTTCACTTGAATTGAGATTTTTTTATTAGTTGTATTATTCTCAGTAATCGTTAATGTTATGTTCCCGGATTCTTTAAATGAATAGGATGAGAGTTGATAAAGCTCTTTTATGCCATGTTTCTCTTTTAATTTATTGGCTGGAAGTGATGTTATGTTCGGTTTCCATGATTCTTGCTTACCTGAAGGATAGTTAACTATTATTTCTGGATTATTTAATTGCATTGGTTCCCATGAGGCAAAATATAGTTCAATTTCTGTATCTTTTTTTAGTAATTCTTCTGAGAAATACCCAAGCTCCCCAACATTACCGAAAACAGTAAAGTTTTGATTTTGTAACGTGATATCTAAATGTTTAGGTTGATATGTTGCTGCGTGGTAGATACCATAGGAAAGTGAAAGAGTGGCGGCGATTAACATGCCAATTGAAAATGTTTTAAAGCTATTGCCTTTAAAACTAGTCATCATGAATGAGTTTGGAGCGAACTTTTTTGCAAATAAAAATATGAGTAATATGAGTAAGAGGGATAAACTGATGAATATATACATAGAAAATATACACCTCCATAACAAAATATATTTTAACTATATTTTACCATAAATGTATGGAGGAGGGTGTTATTTTAGAAGGGAAAAGTGAGTGTGGAAACGAAATTATAAGATATGTTATTACGAGTGGAGTGATGGAGATGAAAAGAAAACAATTAATTTTTATAAATAAAGGTAAGAACAGGATAATAGGAGGGGAGGGGATGTGATTGTATCCTTTTGTTAATGAGTTAGATACACTACTTAGAGAAACTGGTTTTTCAAGTATAAACTGGAGACAAACAGCTCCATGTCATTGGGCATTAGTTGCATATAAATAGAGTATAAAGAGATGGTCAAAATACTATGATCATCTCTTTATTTTTTCTAATCATGTAAAAGCAAGAAGGGTTACTTTTAGTTCGTATTGAATTAAGAGAATAAGCTTCTCTAGAAATATTTGATTAATGGGACATTAAGGACTTTCCTAATTTGAAATATTTTTTCTGCTATAATGAATGTGTAGAAAGAAAGGAATGATTCTATGGCGTTTCCTATATTAGAAACTGAACGTTTACGTTTAGTTGAAATAGAACAATCTTATTGTCAAAAAATATATGAAATTTTTTCATTGGATGAAGTAACATGTTATTACGGTATGAATTCCTTTACGGAGTTTGGACAAGCGTCGCGTATGATTGAATCTTTTTCAAAAAATTACTTTGAGAAAAAGGCAATACGATGGGGGATTGTATTAAAAAAAACAAATACGTTAGTCGGTACAATTGGATTAAATAATTTACAACTATGGAGTAAACGATCTGAAATTGGATATGACTTACATCCTCGTTATTGGGGAAATGGTTATGCCTCAGAAGCGGCTCAAGAAATTATTCATTATGGATTTCGAGATTTAGGCTTATTTAGAATTGGAGCTATTACATACCCTGAAAATGTTACTTCTTGTAGAATGTTATCTAAAATAGGCTTTCATAAGGAAGGGTTATTACGTGGATATATTCATCAAGGAAATAAGCAACATGATGCACTATTGTATTCTATAATTCGAACGGATATAGAGGATATAAATTTATAATAAAAAACCCCTCTTATAAAAGAGGGGGTAAGTAAAAATTAACCTATTTTAGGTAATAAACGTTCTCCGCTTTTCATGCTACTTTTACATAAAGGGCATTTAGGCTCTTCTTCAAATGAAAAGTTCTTTCTCATCCATCCTAAACAATCCTCTGATTCACATTCCCAGACAGGGGTTTGTTCTGGTGGTACTTCTGCTACATCATTCTTTCGATTGCGATACATATAACCACTCCTTTTATGTAAAAAATTTTAGTTATATATTAAAAAGGTTGTTAACCGAGCTGGTAACAACCTTTTTATTGTTTGAATTATAGCTTTACAACGTTTTTAGCTTGAGGTCCACGGTTACCGTCTTCAACTTCGAAGCTAACTTCTTGACCTTCGTCAAGAGATTTGAAGCCGTCGCCAGTGATAGCTGAGAAGTGAACGAATACGTCGTTACCGTCTGCAACTTCGATGAAACCGAAACCTTTTTCGCTGTTAAACCATTTTACTTTACCTGTTAATGTCATGGTAGTGCCTCCTAAAATTTAAAAAGATTACAATATGATCGGCCTTATTTGAATGAAAAATAAAAGTTCACATATTATCAAACACCCATAAGGAGTATAAAATAATCCTGATTGATACTTGATAATATGCAAAGGAAATATGGTGTTAAATTGACCTTAATTACTATCTTACAACAAATGGTGGGAAATAGCAAGTGCTGGTAATACCAGTGTGCAATAGGATGGAGATAATGGGAAAAGACACAAAGACATCTCTTTTATTTATATATTATTCCTAATTTTGGTTTATGCTAAACGGAGAACATTTTTATTGAAAGTTTGCATTAGAGAAACAATATATAGTATTAATATATTTGTTAAGGAGGCGAGAATATTGCAATTTATTCAATTTAAAATAATTGAAGCAGCCAAAGAAGGAAGAAGAAAAATTCATCCAGTATTCGCTGTTATACTTGCAATTGTATTTTTAACTTTAGGTGAATTGTTCATGTTATTTATGTTGTTTTTACCGAAAGCAGAAACACTTTTAATGAAGGCGATTTATAGTGACATTGAGATGATATTGACGTTTGGCGGAGCTGTATTTTTTGTTTTTTTATGGGTTAGATTTGTAGAGAAAAGATCAATTTCATCCATTGGGTTTTGGAGAAATCAGTGGATAAGAAAATATTTGAGAGGTGCATTATTAGGGTTTGTTTTCATTTCAATACCAGTAATGATACTTTTATTAACAGGAATTGTACAACTACAAATGCAACAAATTACGCCAACCGCTATAATTGGAATTGTGGGATCTTTAGTTGCTTTTTTAATACAAGGTGCAACAGAAGAAATTGTTGTTCGAGGTTGGTTATTTCCGGTCCTATCTGTTAGAAGTCGTATATGGATTGGGATTGTTGTGACTTCTTTTTTATTTGGTTTTCTTCATTTACTAAATCCAGGTATTACAATTCTTTCAATATCGAATATAATATTAGTTGGTGTATTTGCAGCTTTTTACGTTTTGAAAGATAGTAGTCTTTGGGGGATATGCGCATGGCATTCCATTTGGAATTGGGCACAATATAACGTATTCGGATTTGCAGTAAGTGGAATGGCAATGTATTCTACACCACTTTTTAAACCTGTAACAAAAGGATCGGAAGTCCTTCATGGGGGCTCGTTCGGTATTGAGGGGAGTATCATTACAACAATCATGCTTTCTATCGCTTCCATTGTTTTATGGAGACAGTTATGGGGGAAAAATGCGAAGCAAAGAGATTTAAGTTAATGAAAGTGGGAGAAACTATGGGGATTATAGCGTTTGAGGGAGCGAGTGCGGTTGGTAAGAGTAGCACGTGTCGTGAATTAGAAAAAAATTATGGTGCGTACATTATACCTGAAGTGAATGTTTTATTTGAAAGACCAAAAAACGAACATAGAACATGGTATTTTGAAAAACAAGTAGAGCGCTGGAAAATAGCAGTGCAGAAATCAGAGCAATATGAATTAGTAATACTTGATGGCGACATTTATCAACCACTTAGTTATAATTGGTGTTTCCATTTTGATATATTTAATCAGCCGTTATCTTTAATAGAAAACTTTTATAAAGAAAAGCTAATACATAGGGAAATTGGTTTTCCCAATCAATATTTTTATTTATATACGAATGATGAAGAACTTAGAAAAAGGAAAGAATCTGACGAGACAAAAAGAAGAAGAAACTTTGAAAAGCATTTACATATATCAAAATCGTTTCAACGTTATTATGAAAATTTAAATGCTGTTACAGACGGGTACTGCAAAATGATTGATGCGAAAAGTGTAAAATCGAATGAATTAGAAATTGTGAAAAGTGTAAACAGTTTAAATGTGTGTGAAGAGACACGTTTTGATGTTTCGAGGTTAGATGCGATTACGAAGTGGTTAAAAGAATATCGTGCATAAAAACAACGAGTGCCTAATAAGGTACTCGTTGTTTTTTATGTATTATATATTGATTTTATAATTTGTAAGTTTGCTTTTTCATTTTTCTTAATAGCATTTGCATATTTAGCTAGAAAGAGCTCAGAAGGATAAACCGGTAGTTCACCACAAATGTCGATACCATAGACATTTTTATTCCTAATAAGAGAATGTAAACATTTTAATAGTGTAGAAAGTTTCATATGTCCTTGATCCCAATTTGTAATAGTTACTTTTGCATCTAAAACATCTTTATCAATGCTTACATATACAGTCTTTGTATGAATATGCGAAAGTATTGTATGTGCAGATATTTCATTAGCTGTATCTATCGGGAACACTTCTACGCATGAATAATCATTAGAATGAATGGTTAAAGAAGAAGGTCCAATAATAATTACTTTCTTTAATTTCGAATTATTTTGAAGAGCGAATGATACCTATGACCCGCAAGAAATAAGAGTATGTTCATTTTCTTCTTTTAAGTTCATATCAGTGTGATGATCAAATAAAATAAGGCTAAATGGTTCATCTATTTCTTTTAGTAGCAAATCAGATACATAATGATAATTTCCAGAACCGATAAAGGTGATTCCTCTTTGCTTTCTACGATATAACTCCCGTTTTATACGCTTTAAAGAAGGAGTCTCGCAATACAGGTTTGCGTGCTCTAAATGACTAAAATCAATATCTTCATGTGAATAAGAATGAAGGTTATTTTGTAATAAATACGTATCATCAAAGTTTAAAAAAGTTAAACCGATATACAATAAACTCATATTTATTCATCTCCTTTATATGTAGGCTAGCATATATTTTTATAAAATTAAAACGAAATGCTTAGAGATGGATCTGCATTTGAAAAAGATCGAGATTTTTGACGGAATAATCTTTCAATTTATAAAGAAAAGAAATACAATATAAGGAAATATACATGTGGTTCAAGAAATAGAAAATATGAATGGGATATGTGGGAGGAAACAAGCAATATGAAAACATTTTTTAAAATAATAGGTATTTTAGCTGGTATGGCGGTAATCGGCGTAGGTTTAACATATGGTATGCTGTATTATCTAAATAATAGTAAACCAGCTGCGAAAAAGGCATCACCAGCTGCTCCGGCAGCAGAAGTACTAGCGGATAGTAAAGTAAAAGCTGAAGATGCAAAGCTTTTAGAAAATGGCAATCATTCATTACCAAATAGCGGTTTTAATAAAAATTTTAAATGGACAGATGAGAACATACAGACAGCATTACATGAAATGGCACATCAAAAAACGAAAGCTGATCAAAAGTGGGGCTATATTTTTATCACACAAGAACGAATTGAAAGTTTACTTGATATTGTAAAGAGTAATGATCTAGTACAAGGAAATACATATACAGATATTTTAGAGAGATGGAAACAAGGGAAATATGAAAAGATGGACGCGGATCACAACAAGATTTGGAAATTACAAAGCGGGAATTTAGGCGAAGGAAAAGGTGTAATGTCAGAAGCGGAACAAAAAGAGTTAATTAATCAATTGTTTATGCAAAAAGGTACATATTCAGGCAGTAAATTAATTGCAGGTGGGGGACAGACTAATAAATAAGATAATATTGGAAGAGAGTAAGTGCTTATTAGGCAGTTACTCTTTTTTGTGTGCAGCTTTTAGTCTTGTTCTAGTAAGGAAAGAAATGATTGTAAAACGGGTGAAATCCATCTAGATTTATGATAGATTACATAGCTTTGAATAACTGCTGGAGTTTCGATAGGCTGAAAACAGAGTTGTTCTTTTTGACAATTTTCTTGTACAACGATGTAAGGAAGAATTGAAATTCCTAACTCACACATTACAGATTGTTTAATGACTTCAACGTTGGAAGTTTCAAATGTTTTAGCTGGAATATTTCCGCTTTGACGTAAAAATCGATCTACCATTGGTCTATAGCCGCAGCTTTGTTCTGTAAAGATAAATTGAGTATCATTTAGTAAACAAAATGGATTAGAGTGTGTAGAGTAATGTGGAGGTAAAATCCATCCAAATGCTTCATTACAAAAAGTACGCGTAATAAAATCATTATGTTCCATACTTTCTCCAATTATGAAAATAACATCTGATTCTCCTTCACGTAGCTTATTCATTGCTTGTTCGTTTGTAGTTGTTTCCAGTACGATATTTACTTTCGGATTCTCCTGTTTGTACATACGTAATAATTGTGGTAATCGGTACACTGCTAATGATTCGTTAGATGTAATCGTTAATGTTCCCTCTAAATCATCACTATTTTGAGGGATTTCTTGCGCTTTTTCATAAATAGCTAGTAATTCTAGAGCATAAGGATGAAATTGATGACCTGCTTTTGTAAGAAGTACTTTTTTCCCTAATCGATCGAAAAGAGGGAGATGTAAATCGTTTTCTAATGCTTTCATATGCGCTGTTACAGTAGATTGCGCATAACCTAACGCATGAGCAGCTTTAGAAAAACCACCATATTTAACAATCGCACAAAATGTTTTAACGTGTCTCATTTCCATAAGCAATCCCTCTTTTATTATCATGATTTGTGAATGATTATATCACGTATTTCAATTTTCCAAATGGTTAAATTCTTTATAAAATGAAATTGTAGAAATATTCATTTAAGTGATATTGGAGGAGAAAAGATGATCAAAAAGGGCTATCATGTAGCTGTAGTTGGGGCTACAGGTGCAGTCGGACAGAAAATTATTGAACTGTTAGAGAAAGAAACTCAATTTAATATAGTTGAAGTTACATTGCTTTCGTCAAAACGATCCGCTGGTAAAGTAGTGCGATTTAAAGGACGGGAGATAATAATAAAAGAGGCAAAAACAACTAGCTTTGAAGGTGTAGATATTGCCTTTTTTAGCGCTGGAGGAGAAGTTTCTAGACAATTTGTCAATCACGCAGTCTCTAGTGGTGCTATCGTAATTGACAACACGAGTGAATACCGAATGGTACATGATGTACCGCTCGTTGTTCCAGAAGTAAATGCGCACACTTTAAAGAAGCATAAAGGGATCATTGCAGTTCCGAATTGTTCAGCATTACAGATGGTGACGGCACTTCAGCCAATTCGAAAAGCATTCGGATTGGAACGAATTATTGTTTCCACATACCAAGCTGTATCAGGTTCAGGAATTCATGCGATTCAGGAATTAAAAGAACAGACTAAGTCAATGCTTGCAGGTGAAGAGGTTAAGGGTACGATATTACCTGTGAAAAAAGATAAAAAGCATTATCCAATTGCGTTTAATGTACTGCCTCAAGTAGATATATTTACAGATAATGATTTTACATTTGAAGAAGTAAAAATGATTCAAGAAACGAAGAAAATTTTAGAAGATCTCAATTTAAAAATGGCAGCTACTTGTGTGCGTGTTCCAGTTGTTTCAGGGCATTCAGAATCGGTTTATATTGAACTTGAAAAAGAAGCGACTGTTGCAGAAATAAGAGAAGTGTTGCTGGATGCACCAGGTGTTATACTGCAAGATAATCCTAGTGAACAGCTGTACCCAATGCCAGTATATGCAGAAGGGAAAATAGATACATTTGTCGGGAGAATTAGAAAAGACCCTGATACACCAAAAGGATTCCATCTTTGGATTGTTTCCGATAATTTATTAAAAGGGGCCGCTTGGAACTCGGTTCAAATTGCAGAAACGTTGGTGGAGGAAGGGATAATATAGTATAGGTAAACTAGGAGACTGTTAATGATTACAGTTTCCTAATTTTTATTTTAGAATTGTTTTCTTTATTCCAGCCAAATTTGATTTGAAAGACAGTAAAAAACATCAAGAATGAATAAAATCCTTTTAGTATGATATGGATATAATCAATGAGAGGGGGAAATATGATGTATGAAGTAAAGGGGTATTTTTCATCATTAAAAGGAAGTCATTATGATATTGGAAGGCAACAAGGAGAGTTTGTGAAAAGTCATCCGTATCTCATTCCACAATTTATACAACAAGAACATTTAGTATCAGATAATTATTGGACAGAATCTAGAAATATATTACATCAATATTGTCCTGGAATTAATGATGAAATTGAAGGTTTTTGTGAAGTGTTGAAAATTCCTGCTAGAAATATGATGTATTATTATCAAACACTATTAAAAGCAGGATGTAGTCATTGTGTCGTATTACCTAAAAAGACAGATTCAAAGCACACATATGTATTAAGAAATTATGATTTGTCACCAAAAATAGATGATATGCGTTTTTGCTCTACACATGTTGAAGGCGCGTATGCCCATAGTGGATTTTCTACTTTTTATTTTGGTCGAACTGAAGGTGTTAATGAGCATGGGTTAGCTGTTACATTTTCAGCATGTGGTCAACCAGTAGGGAGTATTGAAGGCTTACGAAAGCCGGTGTTAAATGGTTTACAATGTTTTGCGGTAATTCGAGTATTATTGGAGAAATGTAAAAATGTGCAGGAGGCGATATCACTAGTTGATGAAATGCCAATTGCAAGTAATATTAATCTAATTGTAGCAGATCCTTTAGACGCAGCGCGTATTGAAATATTTGACGGTTTTAAATCAATAACCACAATTGATGAGGAAAGCCATGATTTTATCGTATCAACAAACCATGCGATTAGTTTACCTATTCAAAAATTGAATAATAGAAGATTAGAACAATCTACAAACAGATATCACACATTGTATGAATATTTAAATCAAAATGAACTAGTGAGCATGAAGTCTTTAAAAGGATTAGTAGAAAAAGAGTATCCTACTGGGCTGACAGTACATAATTATGAAGAATGGTTTGGAACTTTGCATTCTGTCTTATTTGATTTGCATAACCGTACAATGAATATTTGCTTCGGATCTCCACTATTCAACGACTGGTACTCATTGAAAGTTGGAGAGAGCCTATCCTTTTCTAAGTTGAATGTGAAATTTAATAATAAAACGTATACTGACTTTTGGAAAGAAGAACGCTATTAATTGATTCAAGAAGAATAAATGAGATAAAATGGTAATAGTGTATATACGAGAGGGATTGCCATTGCTAAAAGTAATGTTACCGATTGTTCTTATCTTATTTGTTGTCGTTTCAATGTATATTACTTATGAAAAAAGAAAAAAGCAGGGGTAAAAGGATTGAAGAGTGCGTTACCTTCAATTTGTTTCTTTGCAATTGCGATTTTAAATTTCTTTGCATATTGGTTTAGCTTTGGCGGTATGTTTACTTGGTTGTTTTCAATCGTATTATTGCTAATTGGAGCATATTTCACGAAATATATTCCAATATCTAAAAAGGTACATTGAAATCTATATGAATCTTAATATGATGTTTTATTTTGAAAAGAGATTATTCTACTAGGTCGTTGTGAAGCGATTTTATAGGATAATCTCTTTTGTTCGTTTAGCTTTGTAAAGAACGTACTGTTCTATTTAGTTGCTCAATAAACTCTCGAGTTGCAGCACACATATATTTATCTTTTCTATATATAAGTCCAATTTCTATTGTTGGAGTAGGATTTTCTATTTTAATAGCTTGAATGTTTTTATTTTGTAAAAAGTCTATATACGGTTTTGGTAACACTGTAATTCCCATTCCTTTAGAAACCATTTGGATTAAAGATTCCATCGTACTAATTACTAAAATTGGTTTTGGTTTAAAATTGAATTTTTGACAATGAGATGTAATTAGTTCGGTTAAAAAGAAATTTTTAGGTAATAGAATTAAAGGGTAGTTCTGTAATTCAGCAATAGATACATGATTACGTTCAGCTAATCGATGACCGGTTGGTACGACTAATGTAAGTTCACTTTTGTATAGAGGGATAGAAATAATCTCCTTATCTTGCACCGGGAGAAATGTAATGCCAATATCAAGTTCGTTTTGTAATAATTTTTCGCGAATATCTCCTGTACGAAGCCCTAATACAGAGAGTTCTATATTAGGATATAATTGATTAAAATTTAAAATAGCGGGTGGTAGTAAATAATTTACGACGGTTAACAATGATCCTATTGTTAAGGAACCTTGTTGTAACCCGTTTAAATCTTGAATAGCAGAACGAGCTTGTTCGACTTCATGAAAAATGGTTTTACTATGTAATAATAAAATCCTTCCTGCATTAGTTAAAGATATTCTTTTACCAATGCGATCGAAAAGCGGCATTCCTACTTCATGTTCTAATGCACGTATTTGCTGACTTAGAGAAGGTTGTGAAATATTTAATTTCTCAGCTGCTTTTGTGAAATGCAATTCTTTTGAAACAGCTAAAAAATATTCAAGTTGTCGTAATTCGATTGGAATCACCTCAAGTTTAATGATAGGTTATACCTATCATTATTATATAAATAATTGGATTGAACAATGATTTTGTTGAGCTTATAATCACTTTATTAGAGAGGGATTGAAAAGTTTTTGAAGTAAGGATAGATAAGTATCGGAGCAAGGATATTTGAGTGGTTATTACATTTGCTGATCTTTTGTCATTTTAAATGAAAAATAGACAGAGAGTTTGAAAGTATAAATTAATCTATTGAAAAATTGTGGGGTAAGTAAGAGGAGCGATTAAGATGAATAAAGTATATGAGGTACTATCTTTAAACATAGGGTTACCAAAAGAGGTTACATACGGCGGAAAGGTAATTCATACAGGTATAAATAAGAATCAAGTAAGGGAACCAGTGTTTTTATCCTTTTTAAAATTTAATGGAGATGGGCAAGCGGACTTAGTTCATCATGGCGGAGTAGATAAAGCAGTTTGTGTGTATTCTGGAGAACATTATAGATACTGGGAAAAAGAGTTGAATGAAGACCTTGTATATGGAGCATTCGGAGAAAATATAACAATTAGTGGTCTGTGTGAAGAGGATGTTTGTATTGGTGATACATTTCAAATTGGAGAAGCGATTGTCCAAGTGACGCAACCAAGACAACCTTGTTTTAAATTAGCTAAGAAATACAATATTCCAAAGTTACCACTATATTTTCAAGAAACAGGATATACAGGATTTTATTTTCGCGTATTAAAAGAAGGATGGGTATCACCTACTGATACGTTAAAATTACTGAAGTCTGATCCAAAAGGTGTTACGGTAGCATTTGCTAATCGTATCATGCATAAAGAAAAACAAAATGTAGTAGGGCTAAAAAGGATTTTAGAAGTACAGGCGCTTTCTACGAGTTGGAGAAATACATTTGAAAGGCGAATGAGGGGAGAAGAAATTAACACGCAGGAGAGACTAGAAGGAAAAAAATAATAAAAAAATATTTTTTATAAATGGTGCATTTCTATTAGTAAAAACGACTTAGAAAGCACTATTTTTATATAACAAACTTATTAATATTCAAAAATCCTAATATTATTTTATTCGACTTATTTTCAAATAGTCAAAACATAAAATAAATTAGACTTTTTTTTTATATTTTATGATAGTATATTGATTGGTAAGACCTATTACTTTAAGAGTAGGTTCTACAACTACATCTAATTTGATGGAATTAACGTATGGAGGGACAACATGGGGAATGTTGAAAATTTTGAAAAACTTCTTTTAGAAGAACCGAAAAGAGAGCAGTTATTTCCTTTATTTGAAGAAGTGTTTGGGATTACAATTCAAACATTGAATGATTTTTCAGAGAGAGGTTATTGGGATGATACATACAAAGCTTTATCATTTTTACAAGAAGATAAAGCAATTGCAAATGTTGCGGCATTTTCGCTACCATTGCTAGTAAATGGTGAAAGAATAAATGCAGCGGGAATTCAATCGGTAATGACACACTCTAATTTTCGTAGACAAGGACTCATGACACAATTAATGAGTAAAATGATAGAAGAAATCGATAAGAAATGTGAATGTACTTTATTGTTTACGGAAATACCTGAACTATATGCATCATTTGGGTTTAAAGTTGTGCAGGAGTATTTGATGACTATTTCATATGATAAAAAGAATAATAATGATTCTTTACTTAGAAAGTTAGATTATTATATGGAAGAGGATAGAAAGTTAATACATGAAACTATTGATAGTAGCCAAAGACTTTCAAATAATTTTGCAACATTAAACTTCCACCCTTCGTTTTATTTGAATATGTATGACTCGGAATGGAATGAGAAATTGTATTATTCAGAGAAGCTAGATGCTCTTATTGTGTATGAAGTAGATAATGAAATGTTGAAATTATATGGAGTGTTTGCACCAGTACTTCCAGTTTTAGATGAAATATGCGAGGAAATCGCTGAAAGATTTACAGAAATCGAATTTTACTTCTCACCAGATCAATTAGGGATTGAGGATGTACAATTTACAGAATTACAGTCAAGTAAGTGTTTAATGGTTCGAAGTAATAAAGAGCTAGATTTTAAAGGATTTAAATTCCCAGTGTTAACGGAATTTTAAATGTTTATATAGATATTTTTGAGGGGGATACAAGTATACATACTATTAAAATAGGTCTATACATATGAAGTCCACTTGAAAAAATGAATTTGAGATTGAATTTTGCAAGCTAATAAATAAATAGAAAAACCGTATTCTTTCTATTTGAGAATACGGTTTTTCTATTTGCGTAATATAAAGCACATTTATTGACCGGAAAGTCATAAATGCTTATCATTTAATAATGTTAAATATTAATTTGCATAATATAATAGAAGTACTGGAAAACTCAAAATTATATAGCTTAAGTAAGGAGGGTATGAATTATTAAATGGTAATTTCATAGGAAAAAGGAGATGAAGTATGAAATCATTTCGCAAATTATTACATTATTTAAAACCATACATGTTCTTCGCTATTATTGGACCACTATTTATGGTACTTGAGGTTGCGATGGACTTAATTCAACCGACTATTATGCAACATATTATTGATGTTGGGATAGCAAATCGTGATTTGAATTATGTAATAAAAATGGGGCTTCTTATGATAGGAGCTGCAGCACTCGGTTTAGTTGGAGGACTTGGGTGTATGATGTATTCTACAAAAGCAGCTGTTAATTTCGCTACAGACATACGAAAAGATGTATTTGCGAAAATAGAAACATTTTCTAGTGAAAATCGTGATTCATTTGGAACTGGGAAATTATTAACGATTGTGACAAATGATATTACTTCTATTCAATCGGCGATGACGATGACATTACGTGTACTTGTTCGTGGTCCTTTGTTATTTATCGGAAGTATAATAATTGTTTTTGTAACAGCACGCGAGTTATTTCCTATATTACTTGTAGTTGTTCCAATTTTATTACTTGCGATTATATTCATTGCAAGTAAAGCGAGCGGGACGTTCAAAAAAGTGCAAGAAGCATTAGATAAAGTGAATACAAAGCTACAAGAAAATTTATCTGGAGTACGTGTTATTAAAGCGTATGTAAGACAAAAATATGAAATTACTCAGTTTGGAAATGTTAATACAAATTTAACGAAGATAAATATTCGAGCGGTGCAGCTTATTTCTTTAATGATGCCAATCATTATGTTAGTTGTAAGCGGTGGGATTGTCGCAACATTATGGATTGGTGGAGAAAAAGTATTTGATGGAACGCTTCAAGTAGGAGCTATTTTAGCGTTTATAAACTATTTGAATATTATTTTAATGTCACTTATGTCTATAAGTATGGTATTTATGCAAATCGCGCGAGCATTTCCATCTGCGGATCGTGTACAGCAAGTTTTAAATACTGAGGTTGATATTACGACGGAAACAAATGCAGTTGCACCTAATCAAATTGAGGGACAAATTGACTTTAAAAATGTTAGTTATAGTTACACGAAAAATAATGAATATGTTTTAAAAGATATTTCATTTAACATATGTAAAGGTGAAAAAGTAGGAATTATCGGTTCTACAGGAAGTGGTAAATCTACTTTAGCAAAACTGTTACCGCGTTTATACGATGTTGATCATGGGGAAGTATGCATTGATGGAATAAATGTTAGAGCATACGATTTACAAAAACTTCGTGCTTCAATCGGGTTTGTACCTCAAAAGGCATTATTGTTTTCAGGTAGCATAGAAGAGAACTTACGTTATGGTAAAGAAGATGCAACGAATGACGAACTGGAAGTAGCGGCTTCATCAGCTTGTGCGACTGAGTTTATTAACAAGTTGGAAGATTCATATCAATATCATTTAACACAAGGTGCGACGAATTTATCAGGTGGACAAAAACAACGTGTATCAATTGCAAGGGCACTTGTGAGAAAGCCATCCATTCTTATATTAGATGATTCTACATCAGCAGTTGATGCGAAATCAGAATCTAACATTCAATCGGCATTAAGAACAGAATATAAAGGAACAACAACATTATTAATCGCCTCTAAAATCTCATCTATAATAGATGCTGATAAAATTCTCGTTTTAGATAACGGTGAATTAGTTGGTGATGGTACACATGAAGAATTGTTAGAACAATGTGAGGTATATCAAGAAATCTATCTTTCCCAAGGTGGCAATTTACATAAAGAAGGTGGGAAAGAACATGCGTAATTTTCAAGGGCAATTTGCTAATAAAGGTGGACGTAAAGCCCCTAAGATGGGTAAAGCTAGAAATACTAAAGGAACAGTAATGCGAGTATGGAACTATATGGGGTATCAAAAGGCTGCTCTTACGTTCGTTATATTTTTAGTATTTGTTACGACGTTACTTGGATTATTAGGTCCTTATTTAATGGGAGTAATTATAGATCAATATATTGTACCGAAAGATTTAAGTGGAACTGCAAGAATGTGTATGTTACTTATCGCGATTTACGGTGTAACAGTATTGTTAACTTGGCTACAAACATTTGTCATGGTTAACGTTGCATTAAAAACAATACAAAAAATACGACAAGATATTTTTGAGAAAATCCAAACGCTTTCTTTACGGTTCTTTGATGTACGTTCTCAAGGGGATTTAATGAGCCGTGTTACAAATGATATAGATAATTTGAATCAAGCGTTGACACAAAGTGTTGTACAAATTATTTCATCAGCATTAACCTTTATAGGTGTAACGATTGCGATGTTCGCATTAGATTGGATTTTAGCAATTGTTACTTTAATTACAGTACCTATTATGTTTTTCGTTACAAAAAAACTAGTTACTTATAGTGGTAAAAACTTTGCAAAGCGTCAACGAGATTTAGGAGAATTAAATGGTTTTATTGAGGAAGCTATAACAGGAGCGGATGTTACAACGTTATATGGGAAAGAAAAAGAAACCGTACAAAATTTCAATAAAATTAATGAACAACTAAGAGTTTCAGCTACGAAGGCGGATACATTTTCAGCTTTTATTTTTCCAAGTATGAACTTTATAAATAACTTAGGTATGGGGCTTGTAATTGGGACTGGTTCAGTTATGGTTTTAAATGGAATGACAACAGTAGGTGTCATTGCGGCTTTTATTAATTATTCTCGTCAATTCTCAAGACCACTCAGTCAATTCGCAACTTTAATGAATACAATTCAAGCGGCAGTTGCTGGTGGAGAGCGTGTATTTGAAATTATGGATGAAGTACCGGAAATTCAAAATAAAAAAGATGCATGCATTGTACAAAATTTACAAGGGCATGTTGCACTCGAGAATGTTTCATTTGGTTATGAGGAAAATAAAACGATTTTAAAAGAAGTGAGTCTTAAGGCACAGCCAGGGGAGACAATTGCTTTAGTTGGTCCAACTGGATCGGGCAAAACAACAATCATTAATTTGCTAACTCGCTTTTACGATATACAACAAGGGCAAATTCATATCGATGGAAAAGATATAAAAGAGTATGATATGAATTCGTTGCGGAGTAAAATAGGGGTAGTTTTACAAGATACGTATTTATTTGCTGGGACAATTATGGATAATATCCGTTATGGTCGACTAGATGCTAGTGATGAAGAAGTAATCAATGCAGCTAAGGCAGCATCTGCACATTCTTTTATTAAACATTTACCGAATCAATATGAAACAAAAATTGCTTCAGAAGGATCGAATTTAAGTCAAGGACAAAAACAACTTCTTGCGATTGCGCGGGCGATTTTAGCAGATGCAGATATATTAATTCTTGATGAAGCGACATCTAATATTGATACGAGAACAGAATTACAAATACAAGAAGGACTAAACAATTTAATGAGAGGTCGAACAAGTTTCGTAATCGCTCATCGACTGAAAACGATTGAAAAAGCAGATCAAATCCTTGTTATAAAAGATGGAAGTGTTTTGGAAAGAGGGAATCATGAATCTCTTATGGAAGATAGAGGGTTTTACTTTGATTTGTATACGAGTCAGTTTAAAATTTAATAAAAACTTTAATATGATGCGGTTTCTCTAGGAAAGAGAAACCGTATTTTTATATTTGTAAACATTATTATCCAAATAGTTGTTCACTAAATGTTTTACCTGCGTATTCTTGCATCCAAGGTAAAACATGCGTAAGGTTATGAAAACACCTTTATGACCCCAATCGTTCACTTGTAATTTTTGGATGTAAAAATTGTTCCAAAAAAGTGTTGTATGAGGAAACTTAAATAGGTGAATTTAAGTTTCTCTATAATATATGAAACTACAATTAGAAAATCACTTATTTTTTAAAGGAGTTAATGGGTAATTGTACGTGCTAAAATCTTTATTAAAAATATCTTGTACTAATTGGATAGTTTCATAATCATAAAAACTATCGTATGTTGGGAGGCGTGGGAATAAAGGATCGGTAATATCAGCATCTGCAAAATCACCTCTAAAAATCGCTCTTTCCTTCTGATGATGCCATGATTTGGTTAGTATGTGTAAAGGAGAAGTTTTTAATTGATATG
Organism: Bacillus sp. IBL03825; assembly: GCF_024712505.1. Lineage (NCBI taxonomy): Bacteria > Bacillati > Bacillota > Bacilli > Caryophanales > Bacillaceae > Bacillus > Bacillus sp. IBL03825. The sequence continues at coordinate 2,441,370 of NZ_JAMXKE010000001.1, forward strand.
TTTGTTCTAAGTGCGCAATTTCAGTAGAGAAATTTTCAAGGTAGATATACTTCGTAACAAACTCCTCCTCAGCTGGTTCATATTGCTGCATTAAATGTGGATCTACTTGTTGTAAATCTTTCATTTGCGCTTTTAAATAGTAGAGAAAGATTTTAAATGAAATAGGCTTATTACAAAATTCATTACCATAATAAAAATTCCGAATAGGATTCCATGCTGGGTTTTCTATGTGAGGGGGGGCAATTAGTGAAAAGAATGAACTTACAGCTCTTGTATAGGGGTTTCTTACTAATTTATAGGAATCTTTTCCGTTTGTATATAAAGCCGCAGCTAGTTCAATAAAGTAGTCGGAGGAGTTTTTGTATATTTCATTTTCATAATTATGGATGAAGGAATCGTATTTTATGGCTTGTTTAAATAAATTTATTTGATAAAAAAACCAATGTGCAAGTGAAGTACAGCCACTTTTCTGACTCCAAAATAAAATCAAAGGGAAGTTAGAGTTAAAGTGCGGAACGCGTCCGTATTTAATAATATTTGCAAAATACATAGTTAGCCTCCATTCAGTTATGTCAATTATTTTTAATTTATGAATAAACAACTCGGCATATGAACAAGAGAAGAGGAGTAGAATAGATAATTTAATAACAATATAACTTTGAAATGAAAGCGTTATTTTATAGGGATATGAAAAGAGCACACAAAAAATGTGTACTCATAACAATCTAAATTATTTTAAGGACCATGATATATCATCAAGGGCTTTATAAATATAACTATACATGCGGTAAAAGAGATACTTTGGATTGTATTTTTGTTTCCAATTTATATTGATCACCTCTCGTTAGCAAAAACTAGCAGCTTCAGTGACAAATGGAAGTATTAATTTACGCGGAATTGTAATAATCTCAAGTGCCATCTGTGCTGAATAGAGAAGTATTGGAGTTAATTCTAAAGCGTGAGTTAATAATAATATAAAGCTTGTTAGGATTGCAAAGCTCCCCAAAAAGAAATTTTTTGAAGTGTTACGGAAATCTTTTATTTAGGAAAAGAAAGAAAAAAATACTGTAACAATGAGTATCAAAAATTTATATTGATCAGCCATTAAACCCCTTCTAAAGAACAGAAACTTATATTATAGCTTATTTTTGTGTATTAATATAAAAAGATTTTGAAATGAATAGTTTAAATACGTGAATGCCGCAACTTAAAAATATTAGTTGGGGTATTTATGAGATCTTTGTTTTAGAAAATAAATAATCTTGAATTAAAAATTTAAAAATAGATTAGTGCCCAAATTTTGTTTGCTGGAGATGTACAGGATATTTGACCGGACAATAAGACGAGCTTTGAATATAGTAATAAAAAAGGGGATGTTGAACAATGGCTAGATATAGTTTACATGCAGGTCACAATAGTATTGTACAGGGTGCGAATTATGGAAATCGGAAAGAACATATTATGGATCGCCAAGTGAAGGATGCAGTTGTTGCTAAATTAAGAGCATTGGGGCATACAGTGTATGATGATACTGATGAAGTAGGGACAACGCAAGCTCAAAATTTAAATAATATTGTATCAAAAACAAACTCACATGATGTAGATTTAGTAGTTTCATTTCACTTAAACTCATATGATACGAAAGCTAACGGTGTTGAAGTTTTGTACTATGACCAACAAGCTTTATCAGCAAAAATAGCAGCGCAACTTTCAAAAGATATTGGCTGGTCAAATCGTGGTGCAAAGGAACGAAAAGACCTTTATGTGTTATCGAATACGAAAGCACCTGCAATCTTAATTGAACTTGGATTTATTGATAATGAAGCAGATATGGCAAAATGGGATCCAGATAAGATTGCTAATTCAATTGTATATGCATTAACGGGGCAATCTGGTGGGACAACTCCGCCAGCCCAAAAAAATATCATTCAATCAGGAGCTTTTTCACCATATGAAACACCCGATGTAATGGGAGCATTAACGTCACTAAAAATGACAGCTAACTTCATCTTACAATCTGATGGTTTAACATATTTTATCTCTGAACCAACTTCAGATACGCAACTTAAAGGAATGACAGATTATCTTGATCGTAAAGGCTGGTGGTATGAAGTTAAGTAAAGATTTTAGTTTAGTGGAACAGAATATTTAAAAATCAATAGTCCGAAAAAGAGGATTACTTATAATGAGTAATCCTCTTTTAAAATTTTTATCTCGTATGAATAAGGTTAGATATAGGAGACGCCCGCCTTGAAAATTGATAAGTAATGCATGTAAGTGGGAAATTCATTGGGCATCTTAGCAATATTTTTAAAAAGAAAAGAAATTTAGAATTTGAATTTAAGTGATTACAATTGAAATAGCACTGAAAACTAATAAAACGGCCATAATGATGTTAAATGATTTAGTATGTTTCAATAAAAGTTTTTGGAACATGGAACCAAATAAGCTCCAACTAAATGTGCTCATTAACCCGACTACACCTAGAAATAATGAGGAAAGTAGAAAACTTGAATATGAATTATAGTAAGGGAGAATAAAAGTTGACACTACAGTCAGCCCGAATAGTATCCCTTTAGGATTGACAAATTGAAGAAAAATCCCCACTGTAAATAAGTTTTTATTATGTTTTTCATCGGGATCTGTACTAGTTTTACTAGTGAGTATTTTAAAAGCTAAATATAGCATGTATGCTACACCTAAAATTTTTAAAGGGAATTCGATTATGGGTAGGATATTAATTAGTACAATATTAAAGAAGCTACATAAGGAAGTGAGGATGAAAAACCCGAAAGCTACTCCAAAACAAAATTGCATACTCCTTTTTAAACCATGTTGATTGGCGTATGTCATAGCTAAAAAATTGTTAGGTCCGGGTGTGAAGCTACTTATAAAAACAAATAACAAAAAAGAAAATATAGGCATTTCAAAACCCCCTAAATATATAGTGTGTGTTATAATGACCGAAAAGAACAATATAACGTGCGCTTTTTATTATACATAACGGTCGTTATATTGTATATAGTGTAGGGGTGTTTCTTATGGAAGAAATTCAACTTATTTTAGCAAAAAATTTAAAAACAATACGTGAAAAAGAGAAAATGAGTTTAGAAAAGGTCTCTCAATTAACAGGTGTGAGTAAAACGATGATTGGACAAATTGAACGAGGAGAGTCAAGCCCAACATTAACAACGATATGGAAAATCGCTAATGGTTTGAAAGTGTCTTTTACTTCTTTAATCAATAATCCGCAACCAGATACGAAAGTTGTTTTACGAAATGATGTACAAGTATTATCAGAAGACAATGGGAGATATAAAGTGTATCCTTCCTTTCCTTTTCAAGATGATAGGAACTTTGAAATCTATACGGTTGAAATTGAAACAGAAGGAAAATTAAGTTCGGAAGGCCATAAAGAAGGGACCGAAGAATTTATTACGGTGTTTGAAGGGGAATTGACAATTGAAATAAATGATTGTCAATATAAATTAAATAGCGGGGATGCAATTCGCTTTAAGGCGGATAAATCGCACTCGTATTATAATTCCGGACGAACGCTAACTCGGTTAAGTATGACCATTTATTATCCAACTTCATAAACTTGCGATTACTTTAAGGATATAAAGAAATGTGTGTTGATAAACCATCTATAAGAGATGGTTTTATTTTATGAATTCATAAAAAAAAGACACTCGTTTGAGTGTCAACATAGTATTGCTCTCGCGTATAGGATTGGAGTAGGTTTATCAAATACATATTGAGATGGTTCGCAATTGATAAACTGTCTTCTTACTCAATGTAACATTGGCAGGGAGAAGTGTAAATTGATAATATATATACGGAAAATTTAGTATAGATAATTTCTACTATCAATATAGTACAAATTGTTTTTATTGCTTAATCACTGTCGTGAAATTATTGAAATATTATTAGGTTTAGGAATGACGTAATAGTTACTACTTTAGCAGCTAAGAATGTTTATTATAAAAAAGAATGAATCATTTATTAATCGATTCGTATAATTGTTAAAGAGGCACCTGTTGAACCACCTCCAACTAAATTAACTATGGATAATACGCCGAATAGTTGAAGGGAAATTGTATTACCAGCAATTAAATTGGTTATTAAATTATTATTATAATTTGAAGTTGATATTGCGGGTGAAAAAATAGATCCGGGAAGTGGAGTCGAAGAGTTTAATAGTAGCCTTGTACCAGCAAGTAGTGCAGTTGTCGTATTAACTTGGTAGGTTAAATAATATCTCCCAGTAACAGGAATTGTAAATATATCATTTGTAGCGTTCACTGTAAAATTACCGAGACTTTGGTTATTAGAAAGTGGAATATTAGTTCCACCTAATATGACTGAGATGGGACCACCTAACGTATTATTAGCGAACATAGAGTTTGTTGTAATAATGGGTCCAGTAATGCCTGTGGGTCCAGTAATGCCTGTGGGACCGGTATTACCTGTGGGACCAGTAGGACCTGTAAGTCTGTATGGAAGAATAATTTCAAGAGCCAGTGATAATAGTTCTTTTTTTATTTTTTCATTCTTATCTTGAATATAAATCACCTCATTTTTAAATTAGAACGTAACCGATTTAGTATTTTGAAATGGACCTATCATTTTATTATATTAATACTACTAGCTATAGCAACGGTAAAAAGTTTATTATATGTAAAAGTCATTTTAGTATGAAAAAGTAGTTATAGAATTTTTCCAAAATGATAGATGTTATATTTTGTTAATTAGTAAACAAAAATGTGGAATGAGGTATTAAATTGAACCGCAATGACAAATTATCGTTGAATAAAGGTATGGTAAGATCTGAAAATATTGGACCTACCTTTCCAGTTCTTCCGCCAATTTATATTCCAACGGGAGCAACAGGTCCAACGGGAGTAACAGGAACAACGGGAGCAACAGGTCCAACGGGAGTAACAGGAACAACGGGAGCAACAGGTCCAACAGGAGTAACAGGAACAACGGGAGCAACAGGTCCAACGGGAGTAACAGGAACAACGGGAGCAACAGGAACAACGGGAGTAACAGGAACAACGGGAGCAACAGGTCCAACGGGAGTAACAGGAACAACGGGAGCAACAGGTCCAACGGGAGTAACAGGTCCAACGGGAGCAACAGGTCCAACGGGAGTAACAGGAACAACGGGAGCAACAGGAACAACGGGAGTAACAGGAACAACGGGAGTAACAGGTCCAACGGGAGTAACAGGAGCAACAGGCTCAACAGGTTCAACGGGTCCAACGGGAGTTATTGGTCCCATAACAACAACTAATTTATTATTTTACACTTTTTCAGATGGAGAAAAACTTATATATACAGATTCAGATGGGATAGCTCAATATGGTACAACACATATATTACCTCCTGATGAGGTTTCCTATATTAATTTGTTTATTAATGGAATACTTCAACCACAACCATTATATCAAGTTAGTAATGGTCAGCTAACTTTATTGGATAATCAACCACCAACGCAAGGTTCTTCAATTATTTTGCAATTCATCATTATTAATTAAAAAAGACAGATTCTTAAATAACAAGAATCTGTCTTTTTGTTCTACATTAAAGTAGTTAAACTAAGTGACGATAAATTCGATTGTAATTGGAATTCCGCCGTCTAATGCATCTCCGCCAGGAATTGTAATAGCACCAGTAGGTCCAGTAGTAATACTGGAGTTCACACTAGGTTGAAGAATACCGTTTACATAAAAGTTGTAATACGTAAAAGTCGGAAAAGCAGTTGCAGTAGTACCAGCATCGTTTAAACAAGCTGTAGCAGCAATTGCAAAAGCTGCACCTGTTCCTGTTCCAGCTCCTAGTGTAGATGTAAATCTTCTAGATGCCATAAATGGTTGGATGATTGGCAATTAATTCTCACCTCCTACATTATTTTTTGAACGAAGTGTAGAATAACTTGTCCGATATATTGTATGAGAGTTTTCTATAATAGAAACGGCTTCTTAATTATTGAGAGAACATAATTTTAGTAAAGATATTGTTACTTATCTGAAAAGATGGTGTTGTTACTTGTTGGTTATATGCAAATGCTTAGTTTTAAGATTTAAATTAAAATGTGCTTTTGGACCTAAGAGATAAACGTGGAAAATTAAAATAAACTCTTAAGTTTAGGTGTTTAATCTAAGCAGTCAATTATTAAAAACATATAATTAATATGTGAGTCATGAACATAATTAAATATCGTTTTTTCAGTTTAATTATAATTCATGTTTCCTATTTTAAGTGAATGAAACCTATACACAATTTTATAGTTCTTATAATAGGAAAACACTCAAATATAAGATAAGTAAGGAGGAAATAAATGTCACATAACAATTGTTTTGGTCATAACAACTGCAATAATCCGATTGTTTTCACTCCAGATTGTTGTAACAATCCACAAACGGTTCCAATTACTAGTGAACAATTAGGAAGATTAATAACTTTACTAAACTCTTTAATTGCGGCTATTGCAGCGTTTTTTGCAAATCCAAGTGATGCAAACAGATTAGCTTTACTCAATTTGTTTACTCAACTATTGAATTTACTAAATGAATTAGCACCTTCTCCAGAAGGGAATTTCTTAAAACAATTAATTCAAAGTATTATTAACTTACTACAATCTCCTAACCCAGACCTAGGTCAATTACTTTCTTTATTACAACAATTCTTCAGTGCTCTTGCACCATTCTTCTTCTCTTTAATTATTGATCCTGCAAGCTTACAACTTCTATTAAACTTATTAGTTCAACTAATTGGTGCTACTCCAGGAGGTGGCCCAACAGGTCCAACAGGTCCAACAGGTCCAGGAGGCGGAGCAACAGGAGCAACAGGGGCAACAGGGGCAACAGGAGCAACAGGCCCGACAGGAGCGACAGGAGCAGGAGTAACAGGCCCAACGGGAGACACAGGAGCAACAGGAGCGACAGGCCCAACAGGTCCAACGGGAGACACAGGAGTAGCAGGCCCAACAGGTCCAACGGGAGACACAGGAGCAACAGGAGCGACAGGCCCAACAGGAGACACAGGCCCGACAGGAGCAACAGGCCCAACAGGTCCGACGGGAGACACAGGTCCAACAGGAGCAACGGGAGCAACAGGATTAACAGGAGCAACAGGAGCAACAGGTGGCGGAGCTATTATTCCATTCGCTTCAGGTACAACACCATCTGCGTTAGTTAACGCATTAATAGCTAATACAGGAACTCTTCTTGGATTTGGATTTAGTCAGCCTGGCATAGCTTTAACGGGTGGAACAAGTATCACATTAGCGTTAGGTATAGGTGATTATGCATTTGTAGCACCACGTGCAGGAACTATTACGTCATTAGCAGGTTTCTTTAGTGCAACAGCTGCATTAGCTCCATTATCACCTGTTCAAGTGCAGATACAAATATTAACTGCACCAGCAGCGAGTAATACGTTTACAGTACAGGGCGCACCTTTATTATTAGCACCAGCATTTGCTGTAATAGCGATTGGTGCTACAGCATCGGGAATCATTCCTGAAGCTATTCCAGTAGCTGCTGGAGATAAAATACTGTTATATGTTTCATTAACAGCAGCAAGTCCAATAGCTGCAGTTGCTGGATTTGTAAGTGCAGGTATTAATATCGAATAACTTGTGGTAATGTATTCTGTATATAGCCCTTCCTAATTTTATTAGGAAGGGCTATATTTTATGGGAAGATAGGTGATAAATCAAAATGTATGATTTATACTTTATTATTTATGGAATAAGTTAAATGATTTGAAAAAATTACCTATAAATAAAAAAGATGAATTCTATTAAAAATAGAATTCATCCATTACATAAACGGTATACAAGGAAAGTAAGGTATTTATCGTGAACGTTGAAATGTTATAGTTCAAATTAGTAATAAACTATTTGTTTTTATTACAGTTACATCCTTTTTTCTTTACATAGCCTTGCTCGGCTAAATCTCTTTGTGATTGGGAATTGGAAGATTGAGAATTCGAAGACTGAGAGGATGCTGATGAACTACTATTTTTATTATTAGAGTAGTTTTTTCGATAGTTATAATTACTCATAGTACTATCACCTCCAATTAAATATATAAATATTATATGTATGTACTCTATTAATTGTTACGAAAAAAATAGGAATGGTGGATATACAATAAAAAATCTCCTACGAATTTTCCGAGGAGATAAAAAATTGTCTATTAATGAAATAAATTAATATCCCCAGTAAAGAGGGAAATAGTATGAATCTTGGTAATATAAATTTTGTTGTGGATTAGGAGGCTGAGTTGTTGGGTTTATCGTGCCGCGGTTTTGATTACAGTTTGCTGGGGGACCAATTACTGTAGTGGATTGAATAGGGGATATCGCTTGTTTCCATTGTTGTTCATCGAGACAGTAAGTATGGGCCATCATATTAGCGGGAGTTAGTCTTAAAATATCAGAACCAAAAATAACTTCTGGGGTTGGGGCATCGAAAATAGCTAATAAATGAGTACCATCTGCTGTAGCAATTTCATAATGCCACCACGCTTGTGGAATGTTGGCAACTTGCCCTGGTTTTATCGGTAAGTTTAATATTTGGTTTGTAAAAGGATTAAGTAAGGAAACAACAGCAGATCCTGAAATACAGTAAACAAGTTCAGCTGCATTTTGATGAATATGCGGCTCTATAACATTTCCTGTACTTAAATAGATATCTAATAAAGAAGTATTTTCTAACGTATTTAATTGTTTCATGCCAAGTACGTTTATATAATTTTGGGCATTTTTCTTAAAAAAATTACTTTTACTTAAATCATGGGTGAAATTAGTTGTGGGGGAAGTGTAGTCGATATTAGAAGTCATTTGTATTACCCGCCTTTCTATAGGTAAGTTAGGTTACAAAATTAGGATATGTGTCTAGTCTTTGTTATGTGCCGTTTTCCGTAGCTTAATAAATTTACATATCCCATAAAGAATATAGATTGTACTTTGTACTTACTTTAATATTGATACGGATATATAACAGTTAATATCGATGTTGGGTTAGGGTTGAAGAATATAGAAATTTATTTCATCAATTTTGAAAAAATGGTTTCATTACGATAAAAGACGACTCCCATTTAGAAAGGTAGTCGTCTTTTATTTAAGATAGTTTTTGCTTAATATTTAATTGTGCTTTAGCGGTATTGGCATAATTGAGCCAATCTAATTCCAAGTTTAGTTTAAAATCAAAATGTATTTCGATGATGTCAAAATGAGAAACCTTTGTTTTAAGTGGAACAGTGATCCCATTTACTTTTGCTTTTTTCATCTTATGTGCAATTTTTGGAAATGCAGAGAAAGAAAAATCAATGATTGTAGCACCATCAGGTAAATAAACTGGTTGTAAATCTGTAGTATAAGCTGTAATAGTATTTTCAAATAGTTCATACGATACTAAACTACGGAAAGTGATTGGATCTGTAGTTAATAAATTGTTATTCACAATTGTATCATCCATTATTTTATAAGATATTGCTTGAATATTTGCAGTTCTATCATTCAATAAAGAAAAAATCCCGTTATCTTTCAACGTTTTTGCTATTTGTGTTTGAATGATAATTGTTTGTTCAGCATCATTCATATTGACTTTAGTTTTTAAGTTGTTATTAAAATGGCTATTTTCAAGTGCTATATTATCCTCGAAATAGTTTATAGTTGGTTTATATAATTGATGTATTATTCCAAGAATTTTATAGCAATCTAGTACACTTGTAGTTGTAATACAAATTTGTGAAATACCTGATACATTTTGTATTTCTTGTAATTGTGAGTATGTAGTATATACTGGGGGGAACTCATAGTTTATTTCAAATGAAAGGTTTGTATTAGAAAAAGAATGTATCCCTTTTCTTAAATGAGTTATATTTTTTTGAAGATGTGGCACATATTCGGTTAAAAATTTATGTACTTCAGTATATCTTCCTTTATGTAGATATTGAAAAGCAAGATTTTCTAATTCATACTGGATTGTATATAACCCTAATCGCTTTGCAAGTGGTGCAAATAGTGTTAATGTTTCATTCGCATAAGCTACTTGTTTTGCGGGTTTTTTAACACTCAATGTTTTTATATTGTGAAGGCGATCTATAACTTTAATAATGCCAACACGTATATCTTGTTGAGAGGATACTAGTAATTTTTTAAAATTAATGGCTTCGTACAATACTTTGTTTTGATCTTGTAGTTTTTTTCCTTTTGTTAATCCGTTTACAATATATTGAATAGTCGCACCAAAATGTGATTCAATTTCTTCTAGAGAGTATTCGGTATCTTCTACAACATCGTGTAATAAAGCAGCAATCAATGTTGTAATGTCAGCTTTATAATTTAGCAGTATTTCTGTAATCGCGAAAGGGTGAATAATATATGGTTCTCCAGTTTGACGGTATTGTCCATCATGTGCTTTCTCTGCAAAATGTATAGCTTTTTTCAAAAGTTTTAATTCATCAGATCGTAGATAATTTGCCTTTTGTAATAATACCGTGCTCATATATATCCATCCCTTAAATTTATTTTTAATAATAATTCTATATAATAGAATAAATACCCTTTGAAATTGTTTTAAGTGTGTAAAAAAATAAAGATATTGAGATTAAACTATATTCGTATATCCATTCATACTTTGGATTGATGGAAAAAAGTAATGAACGTGTTAATTTAATATTACATCAATCATTAATAAGGGGTGAAGGTTCATGTCATTTAGTGAAATGATTAGAAATGAAGTACTTGGCTGGGCAGGTGTTTCTGAAAAACCGCATCGATTTGGTGGTATTGAAATAAATTATGGTAAGAAAGAACTTGGTCATTTGCATGGCGATAAGTTAGTTGATTTACCATTTCCAAAGGTAAAGCGGGATGAATTAGTGAGCCAAGGATTGGTGAAACCACATCACGTATTACCTGAATCAGGATGGATAAGTTATTATATAAAGAGTGAGGAGGATATTCCATTTGCAATTGAGTTATTTCGTATGCAATATGACAGAATAAAAAAATAATGAAATAAAATAGATAAGTAAAAATATATTTTCATGTCACATCCCTCCTTAATCGTTCGTCTTGTATGTAGAACGGATAAGGAGGGATTTTATTATGAAACATTTTGATATAGCAATTGTTGGTGGTGGGCTTGCTGGATTAACAGCATCTATATATTTAGCGAAAGCTGGAAGGAAGGTTATTGTATTAGAAAAGTCCAGTCACTTCGGTGGTCGAGGGATGACTATAAATAAAAACGGCATTTGTATGAATCTTGGTGCACATGCTTTATATAGAGGTGGAGAAGCGTTTATAACTTTTAATGAGCTAGGAGTAGATCTTCCAGGTGGAATCCAATCTACAAAAGCACATGGAATATGGAAAGGGGATATTTATACCATTCCAACAGATTTTCGCTCTATTTTATCAACACCGTTACTTTCATGGTCTGCAAAAGTCCAGTTTGCTCGTCTTATGATTCATTTAGGAAATTTAGATGTAGGAAAAGTTCCAAAAATGAGTCTAACTACATGGGCAGAAAATGAAATTAAAGATCCAATGGTTCGAAATATATTTTATGCATTATGTCGAACAACAACATATACGTATGCTCCTACAATACAATTAGCATCTTCCGTACTAAAACAAATACAGTTTTCTATGAAAGAAGGAGTACTTTATGTAGATGGTGGTTGGGAGACGATAATAACAAATTTAAGAGGAATAGCGAATAATAGTGGTGTACAATTTCTGGCTAAAAAGCATGTTTTGAAAATAGAGCATTGTCAAGGAAAACAAAGAATACATTGTTTTGACGATGAAGTATTTGAAGCAGGTGCAGTCATTGTAACAACTCCACCGAAAGAGGCATGTAAAATTATAAAAGGTACAGAAGGAACAAGTTTGCAAAAATGGAGTGAACAATCTATACAAGTGACCGTGGCAGCTTTAGATATTGGTTTAAAACAATTACCGAATCCTTTGCATCATTTTGCATTGGGATTAGATCAATCTATATTTTTCACGAATCAATCGAGAGCAGCTAAATTAAGTGAAGATGGATCAATTGTAGTGAGTCTAATTAAATACCATAACCCTGTACTAGAACTGAATCATATTCAAGAAGAGAAAGAACAGTTAGAAAATATGATGGAATTGTTACATCCGAATTGGAAAAGAGAAGTTGTTGCACAGCAATATTTACCGAAAATAACGGTAGTATATGATTTTCCTCATATTGACCGTGTTGAAAAACCAGGCCCTAATATACCTGGAATGCCAGGTGTTTATGTTGCAGGAGATTGGGCTGGGCATGATGAAATATTAGCTGATGCTGCGGTGGCAAGCGGAAAACGTGCAGCGTTACACATATTAAAGCAATCCGAAGGTGAGGCAATTCATCATGGAAACGGAGCAATTATATGAAGCGTATCAATCATTATTATTTTCGTTAGCATATAGAATCCTTGGGAGTGTTATGGATGCTGAGGATATCGTTCATGACGTTTTTATCTCGCTAAATAATATAGAGGACGTTCAATCTATAGAAAATATGAAAGCATATTTATGTAAAATGGTAACAAATCGCTCAATTGATAAATTACGTTCGGCGGCACATAAACGGAACGTATATGTTGGAATGTGGTTGCCAGAGCCATTTGTGGAAGAGACTGATGATCCATCAGAGTCATTTGTAATGAAAGAATCCATTTCTACGGCATATTTATTACTTTTACAACAATTGTCTGAGGCGGAGAGAGTTGTTTTCATATTAAGAGAAGTTTTCGGTTATGACTACAGAGAAATCGCTTCAATTGTAGATAAGAGTAGTGCGAACTGCCGAAAAATCTTTCAACGTGCACGAAAAAGTATTTTAGATAAGCCGAAGCAGTCAAAGTTAAGTACGAAGAAAATGGCTGCCTATGTGGAGAAATTTGTATCATCATTGCAGTGTGGGGATGCGCAAGGCATGTTAGAAGTATTAAAAACAGATGCGATATTAAAAGCTGATGGTGGTGGTAAAGCTACAACTGCAATCCATCCAATCTATTCTGCAGATAGAATTATACGTTTATTCTTTGGAATTGGGAAGAAGTTTCCGGGAGAATACAATGTTGATTATAAGATAGTAAATGGCGCCCCAGGTGTTCTTGTTAAAGTGAAAAATAAAGTGACCTATGTGCTTTCATTTACATTTGAGAATGAAAAAATCGCAAACATTTATATGATGGTTAATCCGGAAAAACTTATTCACTTAAATATAATAGTATAAAAAAGACGCATTTCTTTAGAAGTGCGTCTTTTTTATTATTTCTCTAACATTTCAAGAGGTACATCTTTTTCGCCGGCTACCTCAAATTTAATTTCCCCGTCTTCTTCATAAATACGTGAAATAATCGGTATAGTAATCATTAATTTTTTATGTTGTTTGCGCTTTCGAGCAGCATCTAAGCTAATCACATTCATTGTAAGCATCCTTTCTTCTAGAAATATATAAACAAAAGAAAATGCGTCCGGAAAGGGCGCTTAATTGAATTTGAAATACCGATTCATTTAATTGGGGTTTGTATTTTTTAATAACTGCAATCGAATTAAAAATAGTATGAATGGAATAATTGCACGTAGAAATTAACTTTACCAAAAAACGAAACAATATGCTATAAAAAAATTCAAATCTTTGTCATATAACGGGAAAAAGGTTTTTGTTTCGCATATAATGAAAGTAGACGGGCAGCAAGAGCTTTTTCATCATATTGCTTTGGAAAGGCGATGAAAAAATGGATACGTTAGATTCATTATTATTTCAACTTGAACAATATGGAGAAGAGCATGATCGAAATAAAAAAACACGGGAAGAAAAATTACGGAATATTACTCGTGAGATGGGGCAGTTTTTATCGATTTTAGTAAAAGGGTGTAGCGCAAAAAACATTTTAGAAATCGGAACTTCTAATGGTTATTCTACATTGTGGTTAGCTAACGCGGTAGAAGAAACAAATGGAAATGTAACAACTGTAGAGCTTTCTTCAGAACGAGTTGGAGAGGCACTTGTCAATTTTGAAAAGGCAAACCTTTTACAAAGGATTGATGTTCATAATCAAGAAGCAGGGGCATTTTTAGATGCACAATTAGATCACTCATTTGATTTTATTTTCCTAGATTCAGAGCGTACGCAATACATGTGGTGGCTTGAGCATATAAAACGCATTTTACAACCAAAGGGTTTTCTTGTTGTTGATAATGCAACCTCTCATGCAAGTGAGTTAGCCGAGTTTAGAAAAATGATTGAAGAAGATGAAATGTTTGAAACGGTCTTATTGGCATTTCAAAATGGAGCATTTGTAGCGCTTAAGAAGAGTTAGGATTAAGCGTAATATAATTATCACATTTAAGAAGGGTGTATGTCAAAAGATTGAGTACAGTAGGATGGGAAGGACGTAATTTATATACGTAACATACGAAGAATCCGCCTTCAGCATGTTGTTCTCTAGGTCTTAAGTCTGAGGAAAATAATGTTGAGAACAGGTATACTTATACTAAGAAACAGGGAATGACTGCATAGACAGGCATTTCTAAAAAAATCGATTTCAAGCAGTTAGAATGTATATGAAATACGATATAATAGATGAAATATAGTGCATATAAATTCGCACATATAAATAAAGGAGCGATTTTGTTGACTGAACTCGAGAAAAAAGAACCTGTATCCATTGTGAAAGATAATAATGTAGAAGTAGTAGTAGATACAGTTATAAAAGATCAAGAATTAGAGGAACTGAATAAAGAAGCTGATCTTTATGTACAAAAATTAAATAGCGAGCAAAATACGGATTTATCAAAAGTATTGTCACAGCTAGGAGATTTAGGGGATAAAGAGCAACAAGCAGCAGGACAAACGTTATCAGCATTAAAACGTCCTGTAACAGCGATGATGAATGGAAAGAATGAAGAAATTCCAAATACATTGTTAGAATTACGCAAAGTGGTATCAGAGCTTGATCCGAATTCATTAAAAGCAAGTGGTATGAAGAAAATTATGTTTAAAGTATTCAAGAAAAATCCACTTGAAACATACGTGCATAAATATCAATCTATAGATAAACAAATTGAAGAGATTATAAGATCCCTTCTAATTGGTCGTGACAACTTACAAGAAGATACAGTTGGCCTTGAGATGCTTAAAGAACAATCGCACGATAAAATTCACGCTCTGGATAAACAAGTATACTTAGGAAGAAAACTCGCTGGTATGCTGGAAGCTGAGAAACAAAATCCAGAACGTCAAAGAGATATTCCATTAATTAATGATGCATTAGAAAAAATTCTAGTACGTACACGAAATATGCAGCAAGCGAAAAGTGTACTATTACAATCTATCGCATCTGTAGACATTATTAAAAAAAATAATGAAAAGTTAACAGAGGCAATTCGTAATGCAATTACGATGACGCAAAACGTTGTAACAGTTTCAGCTGCTATCCAGTTAGCCCTAACAAATCAACGTAAAACAATTGATGCAGTGAATGCGACAAATGAAGCAATTGAATCAATGGTATTAAGTAACTCACAAGCATTAAAACAAAATACAGAAGAAACAACAAAACTACTTGAAAATCCTGCAATTAGCATGGATAAATTACGCGAATCATTCCAAAACGTATTTGCTGCGATTGAAGCTTCTGAGAAATCATCAGAACGTATTATAGAGTCAAGTAAGAAGTTTGTTATTGAACTAGACACATTTAATGATGAAATGAAACAAAAACTCATTCAGCGTCCAAGGAAATAACAGACTTTTAGAGGAGGTGAAAAAATGAGTTTCATTCAAACAGTATTAGTACTATTGGGTACATTGCTTTTAATCGCATTTACTGTCGTTGTTTTAGTTGTATATTTCGGACGCAAACTGTTTTTTTCATGGACGAAACCATATAAAAGGGCACACGATTCTTTAGATAAGTTATCGAATAAATCTTTGCCGTTTCTACAAGAATTTACACAACATCCACTTTTTTATCGCTGGATTCGTACGGAAGGAAAGAAAGAACAATATACATTAAACACGCTTTTCTGTGCATCGGGTCAACGTACGAGAGAGCAAGTATTCTCAATGTTACCGAAAGAAAAACAGAAAAAAGTACATGTAATGGCAAAAACAACGAAAAAACTTACAAATGAAGATATTGATGTAGCGGCGATGAAAGTAAAAGATTTTTTAAGACAAGAAACGCAGCAAACAGTAAAACCGACAGACTTATCGTTTTATAAATTGTATTTTTATGATCGATATCCAGATGCATTAAATACAATTCAAGCGTATAAACGCTCAATAAACCCTTCATTACAAAGAACGGTTGATGAAATTACAATTTCAGTATTAAATGCCTTGCCGTATTATCAGGAGCAGCGTATGTTTGAACAACAACATAAACTTGAAACATTCTTAATGAAAGATTTAACAGCGATGCTATCGTTAGTCGTACAATTACCACCTTCACAACGACCAGAAAAAGAAGAAGAATTAAAAATCTACTTGCAAAATTTCCAAAAAGAAATGGAAGTAGTCGAGCGAGATATTCGTGACTCGATTGATCACGATTTGAATGTGAAGATGAGAGCAGCGACTGAGAAATTTAAGAATAAATAAAAAAAGCGCCTTAAAGCTATAGTTCTTAGCTTTTAAGGCGTTTTTTATTAGTTGTTATTTTGCTTTAACGGTAGTATGACTAGATGCAACACTTTCATTATGCAATCGATCAACTGCAGTTACTACATACGTATATGTTTCTCCAGAAATAGCTGTTTTATCTACATAAATTTCTCCAAGTTTTGTTTTTCTTACAGTAGTAAGTAAATGTTTCGGATTTTCTATATCCACTTCATTTTTTCCATTCACACGGTAAATGGCGTAATAAGCAGAATCATTCTCTCTATCATCAATGATACCTACAGCAATACCTTCTTCTCTTGGAATGGCCCCTTTTAAAGTCGGTTGTTTTGGTGGATCATGATCAAGCCAAGGCATAGATGGGATTAATGCAGGATGTTTATATATGTCTTTTGCGAGTCTATCTTTAACCCCTATTGGATTGTTATTAATATCTTTTAAGCTAAAATGCATACTACCTTTTATTTCAGGATATAACCGGTTTAATGCAATTTGTCTTGGATATTCTTCAGGATTAGACCAAGCTGGGACAGAATTATTATTAATTTTATAGGCCGCCTGACCGATGTATAGGTGAATCGGTTTATTATTTGTTTCTTTTACCCACCAATCTACTAATATGTCATATGCAGCTGGTGTGAAACCAATATTCCAATAAATTTGTGGTGTAATGTAGTCAATATATCCTTTTTGTATCCATTCACGTGTATCGGCATAAAGGTCATCATAGTTTCTTTGACCTGCAGTTGTGTTAGAGCCAGTTGGATCGTCAGCTATATTTCGCCATACGCCGAACGGACTTATGCCAAACTTTACGTATGATTTTTCTTGTTTTATAGCAGTATTTAAACCTTTGACAAGTTCATTTACATTGTCACGTCGCCAATCTTCTATATTTGTAAATCTACCATTATTATACGTTTCGAACGTTTTTTGATCGGGGAATTGTTCACCCGCTACTTTATATGGATAAAAATAATCATCCATATGCAGTGCATCAATATCGTAATTTTGTACGATTTCTAAAGCGCCTTCTGTAATAAATTTTTTCACTTCTGGAATACCAGGGTTGTAATATAACTTTCCTCCATAAGGTACAACCCAATCCGGATGCTGTTTTGCAGGGTGGTTATCCGATAACCGATTTATATCAGTGTGATTCATCGTTATTCGGTATGGATTAATCCATGCGTGGAATTCTATATTTCTTTTATGTGCTTCTTCAATCATAAATGCGAGCGGGTCGTATCCAGGATCTTTTCCTTGTGTACCTGTAATGTATTCAGACCAAGGACCGTAATTGGAAGGGTAAAAAGCATCAGCGGTTGGTTTTATTTGTACAACAACTGCATTCATACCAGTGTTTTTTACATCGTCTAATAATCTAATAAACTCTTGTTTTTGATTTGCGATAGGTAAGCCAGTTTTTGAGGGCCAGTCAATATTAAGTACAGATGCAATCCATACAGCACGTAATTCGTGTTTTTTATACGTAGTATTTACTTCAGCGTAAGTAGAGTGAGGAGAAATGAAAGAGAAAGGAATAAAAAAGATGCCGATACAACATATCACTAATAAACGTTTCATGATTATTTATACGCCTCCCTATTATATGGTTAGCTAATATGATATCCGAGGTGAGGTTGTACTTACAATTGAGAAAAATAAATATTGAAACATTAATTTAATAGGAAAAATATTTTTACTGAAATTTACTTTCAATATAACTAAATTCTTTTACTTCTTCATATGCTTGTTAGTAAAGTGAAACTTCCTTTCATCCGAAGGGGATAATTTATAAGTATAGGAGGATTAATAAATGAAGGTTTTATTCGTTTGTTCTGGAGGGATGTCCAGTGCAATTGTTGTAAACGCTTTAAAAAAAGAGGCGGAGAAAAAAGGTGTAAACATGGAAGTCTATGCCATTGGAACAAGTGAGATAGAGGAAGAAGTAAAGAATGGCTGGGACGTTGTAATGGTTGCACCTCAAGTAAGACATAGATTTGACTCTGTTAAAAAATTCGCAGAAGAGGAATCTATCCCGTGCGGTATCATACCGCCACAAGCATACACGCCGCTTGGCGGACCGACTTTATTAAAAACTGTAAATGATTTAATTAGTTAGGGGGAAGCGTTATGAATAAATTTGTCACGTTTCTTGATAGAAATTTATCTGGACCGATGGCAAGGCTTTCTGAACAGAGGCATTTACAAGCAATCCGTGATGGAGTTATTTCAGCGTTACCATTTATTATTGTAGGAAGTTTCTTTTTAATCGTAGCATTTCCACCATTACCGAAAGATAGTTTCATATCTGTTTGGGCATTAAAAAATCAAACAAGTATATTAATACCATATCGTTTAACGATGTTTATTATGTCTTTATATATAGCATTTGGAATAGGGTATAATTTAGCGAAAAGTTATAAGCTAGATGCTTTATCAGGAGCACAGCTTGCAGTATGTTCATTACTATTAACATTAACGCCTGAATTAATTGATAAAAAAGGGTTTATGCTTCCGATGACAAATCTCGGAGGTCATGGATTATTCGTGACAATGATTGTTTCTATTTTATCAGTTGAGATTTTAAGATTTTGTAAGACGAAAAATGTAATGATTAAAATGCCAGAACAAGTACCGCCGTCTGTTTCACGTTCGTTTGAAGCACTTATACCTGCTGCATTCGTTATTATTTTAATGAGTTTAGTAACTGTCGTTTTTAGTATTGATTTACATCATGTAGTTGATAAATTAGCGGCACCGTTAGTAAAAGCTGGTGATAGTTACTTCGGTGTAATCATTCCAGTATTTTTAATTACATTTTTTTGGTCATTCGGAATACATGGTGTGTCGGTTGTTGGAACTGTTGCCCGGCCATTATGGGAAGTATATTTAGGGAAAAATGGTGAAGCAGTTGCTAGTGGCGCAAATCAGTTACCATTCATTTCACCAGAACCATTATACCAATGGTTTATATGGATTGGTGGTTCTGGTGCGACGTTAGGACTTGTATTAGCTATGATTGTATTTGGTCGATCAAAATATTCGAAAGCATTATCAAGAACTTGTATTGTGCCTGGTATTTTTAATATTAATGAACCTGTTATTTTTGGATTGCCAATTGTACTAAACCCAATATTAATTATCCCATTTATCATTACACCACTAGTAACAGCAACTATTGCATACTCAGCAACCGCGATGGGGTTTGTTACACCAACACATATAATGCCTCCATGGACATTACCAGCTCCAATTGGTGCATATTTAGCAACAGGTGGGGATTGGAGAGCGATTGTACTCGTATTTATAAACATAACAATATCATTCCTTATTTATTTACCATTCTTTAAAATGTACGACAAAAACATGCTTGAAATTGAGAAAAATGGTGATGGGGAATCTGTTAATCCGTAAGTTTTATATTTTATTTTGAGTGATAGGCATTTTGTCTATCACTTCTTTCACATGAAGTCCAGAGAGGGTGAAATGGAATGAATATAAAATTTAGTTATAAAGGTGTATTTTTATTACTATTTGGAGTGATATGTGCGAATTTCCTTTTCGTACCTTTATTAAGAATGCTACATCTATCACAAATGCATAGTATATGGCTCGTTACAAGCATTGCGGCAAGTATTTTGCTTACAGTAGTTGTTTCTTTTATTGATGGATCGTTTGCATCAAAAGCTCAGTTATTTTATAGATTTATATTATTTTCGATCGGTTGTACGTTTGTAACTTACATGATTGTTTTTTAGTAAAGGGGAGGTCATGCATGCTATGTATATTGCAGGGATTATGTCCGGTACTTCATTAGATGGAATAGATGTAGCACTCGTTCATATAGAAGGAAGCGGTGTAGGTTCTAAAGTTGAACTCATCCATTTTACTACTGTGCCATTTAGTAATGATATGAAAAATGAGATCCAGCAGGCATTATCAATAGAAAATTCAAATGTACAACTCATATGCAGTTTAAATTTTAAACTCGGTTTATGCTTCGCCAATGCTGTAAAGGAAGTTTGTAAAGAGGCCAATTTTCCTTTGGGACAATTAGATGTAATTGGTTCTCACGGACAAACGATTTATCATCAGCCAAAGCAAGATGGTAATATGATTCCTTCCACATTGCAAATTGGAGAACCAGCAGTTATAGCATATGAAACGAATACGACGGTTATTTCTAATTTTCGAGCGATGGATATCGCAGCAGGGGGACAAGGTGCACCACTTGTACCATATTCAGAGGTTATTTTGTATCGTCATCCAACTAAAAATAGACTACTACAAAATATTGGCGGGATCGGTAATGTTACCGTAATACCAAGTCACCTAAGTGATAAGAACGTTATAGCTTTTGATACTGGTCCAGGTAATATGGTAATTGATGAAATGTGTCAAAGGCTATTTCAGTTGTCATATGATCAAAATGGTAAAATTGCAAAACAGGGAGTAGTTGTAGATGAAATTTTGACATATTGTATGAACCATCCATTTTTGAAAATGAATCCACCAAAATCAACTGGTAGAGAACAGTTTGGAGAAGAATTTGTCAGTGAGTTATTGAAGCGGTATGAAAAGCATAGTAAAGAAAATATAGTGACGACTGTCACGATGTTTACAGCAAGTTCAATTGTTCATCAATATAAGGAGTTTATTCTGCTGTATTATGAAATCGATGAGGTGATTTTAGGCGGTGGTGGCAGTTATAATCGTACACTTGTTGAAATGATACGGTATGGATTGAAGGATGAAAAATGCGCCATATTCATTCAAGAAGATATAGGCTATTCTTCAGAGGCGAAAGAAGCAATCGCCTTTGCCATTTTAGCAAACGAAACGTATCATCGTAATCCGAGTAATGTGCCAAGTGCAACAGGTGCAAAGCAATCTGTAGTTTTAGGGAATATAACATTCCCTCCAATTCGAAGAGAATGAGGCGAACATATGAAATATATGATTGGAGTAGACGGCGGGGGAACAAAGACAGAAGCAATTGCATTTGATCAAGACGGAAGTGAACTTGAAAGGGCTACGAGTGGTTTTGGAAATATATTAATAGATTTTGAAGAAGCACTTTTTCATATTATGGAAGCGATTGATCAATGTCAAGAAGGTTTATTAAATGGGCATTGCGTTTGTATTTGTTTAGGATTAGCGGGTGCAAGCGGAGCAAATACAAATGAATTAACATTACGTCTAAAAAAGAAGTATGGAACACAAATTGAAGTTTTTAATGACGCAATGATTGCTCATGCAGCTGCTTTAAAAGGAAAGGATGGAATTTTAACAATTGGCGGTACAGGTGCGATTTGTATAGGAAAGAAAAGGGAAGTGTACGAGTATAGTGGGGGATGGGGACATATTTTAGGAGATGAAGGAAGTGGATATTGGATTGCATTACAATGTTTAAAGAGAATGGCAAATCAATTTGATCAAGGCGTTGCACTTTGCCCATTAAGCTTAAGGATTCAAGATGAGTTTCAACTTTTGACGTCGTCTCATATAAAAAGACTAGTTTATAGTTCATCAAAAGATAAAGTTGCAGCAATCGCACCATTCATTATTGAGGAAGCGAGAAATGGGAATGATGACGCACGTGAAATTATGGTGCAAGCGGCTACGGAATTAACGAGAATTACGGTGAATATTTACAATAAGATGCAGTTTGATTTATCAATTCCAATTGCAGTAAGTGGCAGTATATTACGTTTCGTTCCTGAAATATATGCTGAATTTAAGAAATGCTGCGAGAAAAGTATGGGAGAAGTTATATTTGTATCACCATCAGAACTAGCAGTGAAAGGAACCTATTACTTAATGAAGAATTTATATTTTAATAAATAGCTGTATGAGAATTTTTGTATGATTTGTAAAAATATGATGTTAAAATGTATAAAGGGATGTAAAGTAAGAAAAGTACAATATACATAGTCATTGAATATTGTATAAGTACTCCCATGTAGAAAGTGAATGATTACATGATTAATAGTATGCAATTTTTGTATTTGGTGGCTTCTTATTTATTTGGAAACATATTGACCGCTTATATAGTGACGAAATGGAAACATAATGTTGATATTCGTCAGGAAGGAAGCGGTAATCCTGGCGCAAGAAATATGGGGCGGGTATATGGAAAAGGGTATTTCATCGCTACATTTTTAGGTGATGCGATCAAAGGGGCAATCGTAATTTCTATTGCAAAATCCCTTTTTGAAGATTCTACATTTGTAATGTTAGCTTTACTGGCTGTTTTACTTGGACATATTTACCCGATTTTATTTAAAGGCAAGGGTGGAAAAGGCATTTCAACATTTATTGGAGGATTAATTGCATTTGATTATTTGATAGCGCTTACCCTTGTTGCTGTTTTCATTATATTTTATTTTATCTTTAAAGGATTTACTAAGCCAGGACTAATTACCATCGCTTGTTTACCAATTTGCATGATTTTGTATTCTTACTCTATTGTTACGACTATTTTAAGTGCACTTATCATTGTACTTATTTTATATGTAAATCGAGAATGAAATGAACTTTTTATAAGTGGAGTTAATCTCCACTTATAATTTTTATTAAATACATAAAGGAGATACAACATGGGGCTAATTTATAAAGTTGCTGATCAAGCTTGGGAATTTGAAAGTATACATAAGTTGAATTATAAAACATTTGTAGAAGAAATTCCGCAACATGAAGAAACGAAAGAGCGTGTTCGTATAGATCGTTTCCATGAAGAAAATACATATTTAATTTGTTTAGATGACGATAAGTTAGTAGGTATGGTTACATTGCGAGGAAAACGACCATTCTCGTTAGATAATAAAATTCCAAATCTAGATTATTATTTGCAAAAACATGGAGAAAACGTATATGAAATTCGTTTACTTTCAGTAGAACGTGAATATAGAAATGGAAGAGCGTTGTTAGGTTTAATTCGCTTTTTACATCGTTATTTGCTCCTAAATGGATATGAATTGGCACTCATTTCTGCTACAACACGTGAACTACCTTTATATGAGCAAATGGGATTCAAATCTTTCCATATGTTAGTTGGTACAGAAGAAGCAGCCTTCCAGCCAATGTATGTTACCCCTGCTATGTTTGAAGCATCGAGTGTTGGGGGAATTATGACGAAAGAATATACGTTTTTACCTGGTCCAGTAGATATTGAAGAAAATGTTCGAAAGGCATTTTCTACTAAGCCTATTTCGCATCGTTCTAAGTCATTTCACGTGACGATGGACAATGTGAAAAAACGGTTACTTCACATGACAAAAGCAAAGCATGTACAACTTATGTTAGGAACAGGGACGTTAGCAAATGATGCCATTGCTTTACAGTTACGTTCTTTAAAAGGGAAAGGACTAGTATTAACAAATGGGGAATTTGGTAATAGATTAGTTGGACATGCAGCACGCGCGCAATTACATTTTGATACGTATAAAAAAGAAATGGGAGAACCGTTTATTTATACCGAATTAGAAAAAATAATGGGAACTGGCAATTATGAATGGCTTTGGTTTGTTCACCATGAAACATCAACCGGAATGTTAAATGATTTAGACGAGCTAAATGTTTTAAGTAAAAAGTATAATGTGAAGCTATGTGTAGATTGTATCAGTTCGATTGGAGCAATACCGATAGACTTGAAGGATGTATATTTTGCAAGCGGTGTTAGCGGAAAGGCAATTAAATCGTTTACTGGATTATCTTTCGTTTTTTATAATCATAATGTGAAAGTAAACGAGACATTACCGGCCTATATGGACGTTGGTATGTACGAAGAAAATGAAAGTATTCCATATTCTCATTCATGGAATTTAATTTATGCACTGCAAGAAGCATTAAAGAGATTTGAAGATGCAAAAGCATTTGAAAAAATAAACGAGACGTATGCATATATTGAACAAGCTATTACTAATATGGGTCTAAATCTTGTTTCACCTAAAGAACATGCCGCGCCAATTATAGTTACCATTCAATTAAATGAAAATCAGTCTTCTAAGGCGATTGGCGATGCGTTAGCGTTACAAGGATACATTGTTCATTATGAGTCATCTTATTTACAAAAAAATAATTGGGTCCAAATTGCATGTTTAAATGATTATAAAGAACGCGATATGAAGAGGATGTTAAATTGTTTGCAAATGTGTGTATTACAGAGTGGGGTACATATATAAAGACTTTTTCTTAATATAGATGGTTTCGTATAAAGGAGTTGCTACATACGAAAACTTAGGAATAGACCATTGGAAGAGGTGTTAGTATGATAACTAAAAAACTACCGTTACATATAGATGATATAAAAAAAGCCCAAACCATTTTAGACAGAAATGCTCGTAAAACGCCACTAGTAAAATCTTTTTATTTGACTAGTAAAACAGGTGGAGAAATTCACTTGAAATTAGAAAATATGCAATTAACCGGTTCTTTTAAATTTCGTGGTGCGTTTAATAAAATGTCACAGTTGACAGATCAAGAAAAAGAGAGAGGAGTAATTGCTTGTTCCGCTGGTAATCATGCGCAAGGAGTTGCTTTATCTGCTCATTTACTTGGTATTAAGAGTAAAATTGTGATGCCAATTTCTGCCCCTCAGGCGAAAGTTGAAGCAACTAGAGGATATGGATCAGAAGTGATTTTATACGGTGAAACTTTTGATGATGCGAAGGCAAAATGTGAGGAGATTATTAAGGAAACAGGTGAAACATACTTACATCCATATGACGATATAGAAGTAATGGCTGGTCAAGGTACAATAGGATTAGATATTCTTGATGATATGTGGGATGTAGATACTGTCATTGTACCAATTGGCGGAGGTGGAATTATTTCTGGTATTGCTGTTGCATTAAAATCTTTTAATCCATCCATTAATATTATTGGTGTCCAAGCAGACAATGTTCATGGGATGAAGGCATCTTATGACAAAGGTACGATTGTAGAGCATTATGAGGCACCTACTATAGCAGATGGTTGCGCAGTTAAAATACCAGGCGATTTAACTTTTGAAGTAGTAAAAGAATTAGTAGATGATATTGTAACTGTATCAGAAGGTGAATTAGAAGTAGCGATGAAAGACTTATTACAACGCGGTAAAGCTGTTGTAGAAGGGGCTGGCGCATTAGCTACTGCTGCTCTACTTGCAGGGAAAGTGGATCCATATATTAAAGGGAAAAAGGTAGTCGCGGTTATATCTGGTGGAAACGTAGACCTGCAGCGCATTTCCAGTGTTTGTGAGCAATTTTTTGTAGCCAATGAAGTGAAATAGTATTTAAAAAACATAAATTTTATGGAAGAAGAGCTAAGACAACTAATCTTAGATCTTACTTTTTGTTTACCGTGTAGGGCATATTATAATATACATGCTTTATTTTCCGTATAGTGAATTATTATATTTTATCGTCTACTTTCATAGATAACTCAAATAATTATATCAATATTGTCGAAACGGAAACAGAAATTTAACGTATTATCCGAAAGAAGCCTCCTTCCTCAAGCGTGTGAAAGACGAAAGTCTAGCGGTAGGTGGGGGATGAATTTCGATTTGGCGTAGCCAAACATTTGGTTTTCCTATTTTTTTCGCCTCTGATATAATCATTCTTATAAGAGGTAAAGTTTGGTATAACAATGAAAGTAGATAATAATAATGTAATGTTCAGGTTGTATAATCACCTTCATAGCTTATGGGAAATGAAGCGAAAACTGAGGTGAATGGAAATGATAAAGCAGAATAAGGCGTACAAATTTCGTCTGTATCCTACAGAAGAACAAGCACATCTCATACGTAAAACGTTCGGATGTGTACGCTTTGTGTATAATAAAATGCTGGCTGAGCGGAAAGAAATATACGAAACATATAATGAGAACAAGGAAGAGCTGAAGAAACAAAAATTCCCTACTCCTGCGAAATACAAAGTGGAGTATGAATGGCTGAAAGAGGTCGATTCCTTAGCATTGGCTAACGCGCAATTAAACTTGCAAACTGCGTATAAGAACTTTTTTAGTGGTCAAAGTGATTTTCCTACATTCAAAAGTAGAAAGAGTAGAAAATCTTATACAACGAATCGCGTAAACGGAAATATTATGTTATTTCATGGTTATATCAAATTACCGAAATTGAAAATGGTGAAACTGAAGCAACATAGGGAGATACCGCCAAGTCATATCATCAAATCGTGTACGATCTCGATGACACCTACTGGTAAATACTATGTGTCCATCTTGACTGAATATGAAAAAGAGATTGTACAAAAAGAAGTACAAAATGTAGTTGGATTAGACTTCGCAATGGCTGAATTATATGTGAGTAGCGAAGATGAGAAAGCCAATTATCCTCGCTTTTATCATCAGATGTTAGACAAATTAGCGAAGGAACAACGAGTATTAGCCAGACGTGTGAAAGATTCGGTACGCTGGAATAAACAACGCATTCGTGTAGCGAAGTTGCATGAAAAGGTCGCAAATCAACGTAAGAATTTCCTTCATCACAAGTCTAAAGAATTGGCTACTCATTTTGACGTTGTAGCAATCGAAGATTTACATATGAAAGGAATGTCACGAGCACTTCGCTTTGGTAAGAGTGTAGCTGATAACGACTGGGGGATGTTAACGACATTTTTAGCATATAAGCTACAAGAACAAGGAAAACAGCTTGTGAAAATAGATAAATGGTTTCCTTCTACAAAGATGTGTAGTCGTTGTGGAAACAAAAAAGAAATGTCACTATCTGAACGTACGTATGCGTGTTCGTGTGGACTAACAATCAGTCGTGACTATAACGCAGCTATCAATATCAAAAAAGAAGCCATGCGGTTATTCGCATTGATATAAAACGTAAGAAATAACCTTTGGAACAAGGGAGTTTGCTCGGCTGTCTTAAGACAAATTCGTTAGCTATCAAAAGTAGCGATGAACCGAGAAGCCCCCACTCGGGGTAAGCTCGTAAGAGATACTAAGTGGTGGGTAGTTCACTATAATGGTTTTAACGTATGAATGAGCTGTTAGGAGGATAGACCATGAATAAGGAAGAACAGGTCATGAACGGTTTCAGGGAATTATATAATAAGATGGTTTGGCTTAATAAGGATAAAATGGAAGAAGGTCTTAAAGGTTTTAAGTCTTCTGAAGTACATTGTATTGAATACATTGAAAACAATTCCGATTCTAACGTGACACAACTTGCAGAGGCTTTTTATGTGACTCGCGGTGCAATAAGTAGAATGACTAAGAAGCTCATAAACAAAGGCCTTATCGAAAGTTACCAGAAATCAGAGAATAAAAAAGAAATCTATTTTAGGCTTACTGAACAAGGGAAAGAAATATATAAAATTCACGAGGAGTTGCACAATGAGTTTCAACAGCGGGATAAAGCTGTATTTGAGCAAGTAACCGAGGCAGAATTCGACAGTATAATTAACTTCGTGGAAAAGTATAGTAGGCATTTGGATGCAGAAATAAAGAAACAAGGTATACATATTAAGTCGTAAATTTGCCTGTTAATGCGAGATATATTTAAATAATAAAAAGGTAGCCTATTCACGGTAAGGCTACCTTTTTATTATTTTATTTTTGTTGACTAATCAACAAAACAGAGTTATTATTTTTGTTGACAAAGCAACAAAGTGTTTTGAGAGGAGAAATTAAATGTCTATTTTTAAATCAAAAAATGAAACTGAAAAAAACATAGATAAACATGCTTTAATATTCGGTCTTATTTCTGTATTTCTTTGTGGTATAGGTTTCAGTATCATTATGCCTGTAGTGCCATTCTTAGTGGAGCCTTATATAAGTAGTCCGGAAGAACAGGCTCTAGTTGTTACGCTACTGACCTCTGTTTATGCGGTCTGCGTGTTTTTCGCTGCTCCTGCACTCGGAGCTTTGAGCGATAAATATGGCCGTCGTCCATTACTTTTAATATGCCTTTTCGGTTCTGCAATCGGGTACTTAGTTTTTGGTATAGGAGGGGCTTTATGGGTACTATTTGCTGGACGTATAGTAGAAGGAATAACAGGCGGGAGCATCAGTACAATTTTTGCATATTTTGCAGATATCATTCCCTCAGAACAGAGAACGAAGTATTTTGGATGGGTGAGTGCAGTGGTAGGTGCAGGAACCATTATCGGACCAACTCTTGGGGGATTACTTGCAAAGTTTGGTCATTCTGTACCTTTATATTTCGGAGCACTTATAACTTTATTAAATGTTTTATATGGGATGAAATATATGCCTGAGAGTCTTGACAAAAATAATAGGTTAAAAGAAATTACTTTTGTAAGGTTAAATCCTTTTGCACAGCTGGCAAACATACTTTCCATGAAAAACTTAAAATGGTTACTTGTCTCAGCATTTTTGCTTTGGATACCTAACGGATCTTTACAAGCAATTTTTACACAATTTACGATGGATACTTTTAGCTGGAAACCTGCACTAATCGGACTTATGTTTTCAATTATGGGCTTTCAAGATATCATTTCACAAGCTTTTATAATGCCCAAGCTTTTGATCAAGCTTAGTGATAAACAAATAGCTATGCTTGGAATGGTTTCGGAGATTATTGGCTACAGTTTTATTGCAGCATCTGCTTTATTTTCCTTATATCCTCTTCTAATCGTTGGGATGTTACTGTTTTGTTTTGGTGACTCAATTTTCGGACCTTCATTTAATGGGATGCTCTCAAAGTCTGTCGATTCTAGTGAACAAGGAAGGATTCAAGGCGGTAGCCAATCTATTCAAGCTTTGGCAAGAATGATTGGTCCAATTATTGGAGGGCAAATCTATGTATCACTTGGTCATGCCGCACCTGCTTTTATGGGGATGATTCTTATAGTAGTGGCCATAGCAGTTTTGTATAGGGGAACACATGTAACTGCATAAACTACATGTACTAATATTTTCTATATTCCTTAATTGAAATCAAATGAATAAGAACAAATAATAGGGAGTCAGAACTTAGGAACAAGTGCTGGCCCCTATTTGTTTACGGCTTGAGAGCTAAGAGAAATTAAGAAAGTATTCTGTAATGATCTCATGGTGAAGGTTAAATAGAACTATCAATAATTAAAGTTAGCTTTTTTGAAAGTAAAAAGCTAGGTAAATGACTAGACAGTATCATTATACTTGTACTGAAGTAAATAATGACTCCATTTTTACTTTGCTCTTTTCTCGAATTTCAGCGTCCGCATGGCGCATTACAAATTTATGCGCTATAGCAATTGCTAAAACATCATCTAATAAGCCAATCCCAATAATAGCAGCTATATCTGGAATGAAGTCGATTGTTAATACGTAATAGGATAAAGCGGCTAAAATTATAAATTTCGCTTTAGTAGGTAACCCTTTTTTTCTCATTGTGTAGTATAAAATAATACTTTCATATACGCTAGATTTCCCGAGGCTTGCTGAGCTTTGTTTGAATTTTTTCCAAAGTGTCTGTTTCTCCATATAAACACTCCTTTTACAAAAACATAGATTTTTTAAAAGGATAGACAAAAAAGTGAAGGAATAATCAATTTTATTATTTATCTTATTGTATATTTCCATAAAAATAAGGAATTACCTGTTCAAAATAATAGAATGTTTGTTATGTAACGACTCACATTGTTTCGTTACATAAGTATGTACAGTAAAATGTATGTGGATGATTTATTTATTATTAAACATTTAATAAGCGGTATGGGGGAAGAAAAATGAAGATAATAGAACTACCAATTGAATTCGAATTTAACGGTGCAAAACAATGTATTTATCCGAGCTTACTTATATTAAACAAGGAATTAACTTTAGTGGATACGGGTTATATCAATTTTTTACCTTTAATTGAAGTCGCAATTGTAAAACATGGGTATGAGATGAAAAACTTAAAAAATATAATTATTACTCATTATGATGACGATCATATAGGATCTTTATATGATTTCAAAGTGAAATATCCTCACGTTAATATTATTGCTAGTGAAATTGAATCCAACTACATTAATGGTGAAATAAAATCGGAGAGACTAGTCCAAGCTGAAGAAATGTTACAACGTATGCCAATTGAAGAAAAAGAATTTGGTAAGTGGTTTATACAACAATTAAAAAATATAAGACATATTTCCGTCGATGAAAAAGTATATGATGGTCAAATGATTTTGAATGATGAATGTCAAATAGTAGCGACCCCTGGACATACTTCGGGGCATATTTCATTATATTTTCCAAATTTAAATTGTGTAATTACAGGGGATGCGGCCGTTCAAAATAATTGTGAATTAGAAATAGCTAATCCGGATTTTTGCTTAGATATAGAAAAAGCGGAAGAATCTTTAAAGAGAATTAAAAACCTTAAAGCAGCAAGGTATTATTGCTATCATGGAGGAAAACTCACTGTATGAATTAAAAAACCGATCTTTCCTATATCGAAAAGATCGGTTTTTTAATTCATAGATTCTGCAAGTCTAATCAAATCATTAACACTGTATTTTCTTTTTATGTATAGTTTGTTACCAATGGCGATTTTATATTGAAAACCGTCCTTCTGAAAGATAAGTTCATATGCTAAATCAAAATGAGGATTATATACTGCCTTTATATTATGTTTTAAAATGTAAAATTTAGTTCCCTTATGTACATATTGATCTAATTTATGTTGAACTGGTGAAACAGTGATTTTTAAAATCCCATTAATACCTTCATTGTAGTATTGGAGGTTTAAGTAATCGTTATAGATGTACCCTTGAAATTCGTGAATTTCGAATGGGAATTTTGTAGGTGTTAGTATATGCCGCTTAATCCTCAATTCATATTCTTTTACAATAGTAGCTTCTTTCATAAGAGGGTTAGTTCCATCATAAATTTGATTAATTCGAGATATTTTATTATTCTTTGTTACTATTTCTAAAATGCAACCGATAGTAAATCCATCATCAGTGTCTTTGGAATAAGAAATGAGGACTGTGGTATCTTCTTTTGGAGATGGTACTATTTTAATTTCATGAATTTGTTTATTTGTTTGGAAAGTAGGTAGTTCAACCCCTTCTGTTACATATGACTGCATTAATTTTTTATCATTTTTGAGTAAAGCATGTTTGAATTCACTTATTACATCTGTTTGAGATTTCGCCATTATAATTGAGGTGGATTGAAAATATAGTAAGAAAAATACGCAAAAAATCTTTATGAATGTATTGGTCAATTTTATCACCTTGTAACTATGTTTCCTTAACATTGAAATATATATGTATAGGAGGGGAGAAGATGAGTTTATTGCTTGATGTAATAATGGCTATAATTACATTTTACCCTGGAAATGACATGAAACTAAAACATCATATTGCTAAATTAAGTGAATTTGAGTGGTTTCGAAATCTACATGAAGATCCGAAGTATACAGGTTTAATTTGGAGTAATAGAAAAATTAAGAAGTTCATTTTGTCTGCTACTAACATGGAAGCATTAATAAAATCTGAGAAAAAGAAAAAAGAATTTGTTCATTTAGTACACGATGAATATAAAAAAAGAAGATAAGAATTTTTTTATTTTTCATATTTGGCGAAACAAATGGTACAATGAAAGCTAATGTGAAAAATAAGGAAAAGAAGTGGTCTATTTGAAAAACTTTTTAGAATTAGGAATTAGTGAAACTTTTAATCATACATTACGTGAAAATGGAATTACAGAAGCAACACCAATTCAAGAGAAGGCAATTCCTGTTATTATGTCAGGTAAAGATATTATTGGACAGGCGAAAACAGGAACGGGTAAAACGTTAGCATTCGTGTTACCGATTTTAGAAAAAATCGATCCAGAGTCTAGTGATGTTCAGGCTTTAATTGTTGCACCAACAAGGGAACTAGCACTGCAAATTACAACTGAAATTAAAAAAATGCTTGTTCAAAGGGAAGATATTAATGTACTAGCGATTTATGGCGGGCAAGATGTAGCACAACAATTGAGAAAATTAAAAGGCAATACACATATTGTTATTGCGACACCAGGGCGATTATTAGATCATATACGTCGTGAAACAATTGATTTAAGTAATCTTTCAACAATTGTACTAGATGAAGCGGATCAAATGCTTTATTTCGGTTTCTTATATGATATTGAAGATATTTTAGATGAGACACCTGATAGTAAACAAACGATGTTATTCTCAGCAACGATGCCAAAAGATATTAAAAAATTGGCGAAGCGTTATATGGACGAGCCGCAAATGATTCAAGTACAAAGTGAAGAAGTAACGGTAGAGACAATTGAGCAGCGTGTCATTGAGACGACAGATCGTGCAAAGCCAGATGCACTTCGTTTTGTTATGGATCGTGATCAGCCATTTTTAGCAGTTATTTTCTGTCGTACAAAGGTTAGAGCAAGTAAGCTGTATGATAATTTAAAAGGACTAGGTTATAATTGTGCTGAACTTCATGGTGATATACCTCAAGCGAAACGTGAAAGAGTCATGAAGAGTTTCCGCGAAGCTAAAATTCAGTACTTAATTGCGACTGATGTAGCAGCTCGTGGACTTGATGTAGATGGTGTAACGCACGTATTTAACTTTGACATTCCTGAAGATGTAGAAAGTTATATTCACCGCATTGGCCGAACAGGACGTGCAGGTGGATCAGGTATTGCAATTACGTTCGTTGCAGCGAAAGATGAAAAACATTTAGAAGAAATTGAAAAAACGCTTGGTGCACCACTGCAAAGAGAAATAATCGAACAACCGAAGATAAAACGTGTAGATGAAAATGGAAAACCGGTACCAAAGCCGGCTCCAAAGAAATCAGATCAATATCGTCAAAGAGATAGCCGTGAAGGTTCAAGAAGTGGTTCAAAAGGTGGCCCAAGAAATAGTTCGAGAAATGATAACAATCGATCATTTAATAAGCCAAGTAATAAGAAAAGTAGTACAAAACAAGGTCAGCAAAGACGTGGCCGTTAAATAGTTATTATTTAAAAAGAGTCGTAAAGTGTTGCGGCTCTTTTTTTGTTTGTAGACAACAAGGGTGATGCCGAGAAAAAGCAAAAATTTCATTCACCGTATTTAAAATGAATTTTATAGTCCAAAACCAGCAGAGCAAGGGTATTACTACCATGTCGCAATTCAAGAACAAGTGCAACTTACGTATGAACAATATTTAATCGAAAAAAAATCGAGAGAAAACAATTCGTACTAGCGCCCTGATGATGATACGGGTTATGAAAAAATCAATTGGTATAACGATAAGAAAGCATTTTTTGCTAACAAAGAATTGGACGATTTGGTGAAAGAAATTCGTAACACATTCAAACGGTACGGGAATGTTATGCTGCAGCAAAAAGAGAACGGAACTTATTATGTCTACTATTTCGGCAGAATACTTTGGTTGAAAGAAAAGGTAATGTAGCGAGCGAGTATTTTCATTACACATTCCGCAATTATCGAAATGGAACAAGAGAAGTTTATGAAGGATTTAACTCGTATTGGGATACGATCGTTGGAAACTGGAAAACTAATTTGTTCGTTTTGCTCGATGGGGAACTTGAGAAGCACAACTGCCATCCTTATTGGGAAATTGCTTACTACGACGATGAAGGTAATGTAGTACGAAGTTACCTGAAGGGATAGTATGCGATATAAGAAAAAAGGACTAGCAGTCGTACCTGCCGTCCTTTAATAGGAGAAAAAGTATTCTTGTTTAGAACTACGCATAAACAGAAAATCTGCTTGTAATTAGCTTTACCTTAAATGTACGTGTCTATACAAAAAGGGATAAGTAAAAAATACTTATCCCCAGGAAGGGAAATCCCAAGCACCAAAATGGTTCGTATTGGTCTGCAGGTTCAAAAGTAGTATATGTAAAACGAAAAATCTCATACAAAAAGCAGACAACGATTTTGGTTGTCTGCCAGTGAGTTCAATGAGTTAGCTAATTGTAATAAATTGCATCCCCATTACGAGAAGAGTGAAGCTGCTAGTTCAAACAGCTTGTTGGTATTATTTTCGATTTCTTAAAAAATATACAGAGAAAGCAGATAAGTGAAGAACCTACCTGCTTCTGCTGTAACAAAAGAAAGAAGTATTAGCCGTGGACACGGCGGCTTGAAAATAGTATGTATTTTTATTTGAAAAATATTCAAGGGGTGAAGAAACATGGAACGTTTGATAAATGATGTCTGTGAAATTAATCAGCTAATTAATAAAACAAAAGAGAAAAACAAAGAGCAAATATAACAATAAAAAGGTTGAGCTAGATGGTTGTATCTTTAATTCAGAAGCCGAGTCTAAATATTATGAGCTGTTAAAAGAAAAGCAAGGTGCAGGTGAAATACAGGCAATCGAATTGCAACCATCGTTTGTTCTACAACCTGGTTATAAAAAGAATGGCAAACGGTTTGATGCAATTACATATAAAGCAGAATTCATGATCTATTTGCCAAACGGTGATGTAAAAGGTGTAGTAACTGACATCTTTAGTATTAAAAAGAAAATGTTCGAATATTATTTCCCACATTTGTCGCTTGTTGCATCTTGATTATATAACGTTATCAGAACAAATAGTGCGAATGACAGCAATCTTAACAAGTGTTTTACGTTGGATTTATATATTTTAATTTTTTTATAAATGTCTGAATTAATGTATAGGAGGAGTTACGTTATGTTCTGCTTAGAAATCATTATAGGATCCGTATTAGGTTCGTTTGCTACTTGTGGCTTACTCTATTTTGGTTTTAGAGCAGAGGAAAATAAAATAGCGGTTATGCAAAAAATAATGATGGAAATAAAGTTTAATACAATTTGTTTATGATGTATATTAATTTTCAGATATCGGATTTGCTTAGTAACATAAAAGTCTCTCCAATCAGATTTGAAGAGACTTTTCTTTCACATATCATAGCAATTTAGCTCGTGTTAAATTAGGATTTAAGTTCATTCTAAGATGTTTATGGCGTACCGATAGTTACTGCCAGCAATGCAGCAATTCCATCTAAAGCTTCCTGTACTGTAGTAGGAGGAAGAGGAGCCTAGTTTGCTGGATTATTAGGTGTATAAGCTAAATCGAAAGCATCATCAACTCTAATTAAAGATGTATTTGTTCCTATAAGATTTATTCGGGAACGAATAGGTAATGAATCAACTGTCGCTCTGACTCTTGTAATATCGTTATTAGCGCCGTTGACAAATGAATTTCCAGAATTAGGGCTGGGATTGAAGATGTTTTCTGTAATAGCAAAGCTGGTTAAATTTAAGGGGGCAATTGGAATATGACCAGGTAGCACATTAATAATGACATTACCATTTATTCCTCCACCAACTAAGTTGACTTGGGTATCTGTGGTTGCTTGCGAATTAATAGTAATATTGCCACTAGAAACGAACGAAGCAAACATTTCCATGTTAATTCCATTTTGAGTATAACCAGCGGATAACATTGAATTACGGATATTCACTTGATTCACAGAAGTCGATAAAGTTGTGAATATAGGAGTAGGGGTTATATTAACGCTAACAAAGAATAATTTACCTGAAACACTTTGTGCCGTTTGAAAGTTAAAATCAAGAGGCGAACTTAGTAATGTCAGATTAACAAACCCAGATCTAGGATCCTGGGAAAAGTTTAAATCAAACCAAGACGGATCATTTATATCGAAAGGAATTTGTAATCTAGTCAATAAAGTACTAGTTTCTACTAATTGAACGTTAGCTTTTAAATGAATTAATGGTTCGATATAGTTGCCAGGTCCAATAGAGATAGCATAACGTTTAGTTATATTTAAGGGATCCGGAAATGGTGCTATAGCATCTGTTATTGATGCCATTACTGCAGTCACTGTTAAAAATGGTGCGTATTCAGAATCATCACCAGCTTTGTTTAAATAGACGATTTGAGTGAAAGTTGGTAGGGGTTCTATACATCCTGGTCCGGTAGGCAGAGTGAATGGTGGAATAGCTGGTAAAGTAGGTCCGAGTAAATCAGGCTTTTATTAAAGCGGAAGATAATAACTCGTCCATAATAATTTCACCTCTAAAAAATTAGTATTTCTAATAATAAATGCGAAAATAGAGCAAAGTGAAATGGATAAGTGAAAAATTAGACAACAAAATTTTCGCAAAAGTATTATTTAACTGAAAAGAGCACCAACAGAGAGTGTGGTGCTCTTGGACCAAGGACTATATTTTGTATTTTTTAAAGTTCATATAAGTGTATGAATTTTTAGGATAAACAGTAAATTTATTTTCACTAAAATTCTTATTTAAATAAAGAATCCCTAGGATTAGGGGTTCAAACCTTGGTATATTTCACACGACATTAAAAAAAGAAAAGAACCCTCTATATAAAGAGTTATTCAAGTGATTTAATCTATTAATTGCACTCATGGTAACATTCATCACATGAGTCGTTATTATCGTTACAGCAGATACAAAATGTTTTTTGAACAAATAAACTAACTGCACTAGTAGGACCTTCCTGCTTTGTAAGAGTAAGACTTTGAAAATCTTCAACTTGAAATATTTTTGTTTGAACGGGTTGTAATGTAGTAGTAATTGGTATGCTAGATCTTCTTGTTAGAATAGTTACTTGAACGGGTGCACTCATACCAACAACAAATAACTGGATTAATGTTTTATTGTGATTGTTTGTAAAATCCTCAAATACAGTTTGTGGAGTGGTAGTTTCAAGGAAAACAGATACAGGTATATTTCCATTTGCATTTTCTTCAGAACCTGCAATTGTATGCGTATCAATAAAACAGTTGTTTTTTTGATTGCCCGAATGTGACTGTTTTTTATAATACTTTTTACCATCTTTATAAAAGTAATCAGCCATATGAATATAAATCTACCTTCATTTAGATGTCTATATAGTTTATTTAAAAAGGCGAAGTAGTGCTTGTACAACATAATAAAATCCGCTCTCGTAATTACTTAAAAATGTTATTTGAAAATTAAAGAGCGCCATCCAAGGTACTCTCAGCTAAACACTGATATTGAAAAAGAATACAACATAATATCGTATGTATGCTTCTGAGGGATGTGCGGATTTAATATAAAATAGTTATTGGAATGAAATGAAGAGTAACCAATGGTTTATTAATGAATATATAGTGAGTGGAGTCATGGTTGAGGGGCCAGATTATGATGATTCCTAATATAAAAAGAGAGCTAGAAGGCCCTCTTTAATAGTTGTTGTATTCGCCAGAAAAAAGGAAATTTTCAAGCGTATTAATGTGTTAAAAATTTTGTGAACATGAAGTGCAAGGTCCACCAGTAGGTTGAAATACAACATTGTCAACAAAGGCTGTTGCGCCTTCACCACCTGTAGCAGTATTTTGGAAAGAAATACAAGCTATAGTCACAGTAGCAGGTATACACACAACAAGAACATAATGTTGGAAAAGAGATTGTGGTTGATTCATAACTGGTACAATATGTGGAATGTTTGATGGACCAAGAGTTGCAGGGGCTGGGGGACATGCTTGCCCAAGTTCTGGAAAAGATACAGAAGCTATAAGAAATGCACCATCCCTTACATCTGCAGCAAATGAAAATGTAAAACAACAACCTTCGTCAACATCAACTGTTTGATTAATACTTCCACCTGGACCAATTGATGCAGCTAAGAGACTAAATGACCCATCTGGCAGAAAACGACCACTATGAACGTTTGGAAAACCTACTTCTGAAACAGAACCTACTTGATTCCAACCTGGAACTGGATCTACTCCTACAGGTGGTATGTCAAATCCAGGGTTGTTAAGAACATTATTACATGGACAACATCCTACAGCAGTTGGTCCAGTCACTCCGGTCGGCCCAGTTGGTCCAGTTGGTCCAGTCGCTCCGGTCGGCCCAGTCGGTCCAACTTGAGGTGGGGGTACAGGGGGGAGAAAACAATCACATGGAATATGAAATTTCTTTTTAAATTCACTCATTTTTACACCATCCTTATCATTCATTCACCCACTTACACACTACAACTTATGAATTGGTTAACACACAAGTATAAGAAAAAGGCCCTTGAAAATTAAAATAAATAAAAAAATAAGCCCTTATGTCACAAATATAAACCCATTCCATAATATATAAGGAACATGGGTTCACTCCAAAAAGCTTTTAATATATATAAGGGAGTCCGCTTCCTAAATCAATACCGTTGAACCTGTTGCTTCTGTCGGTAAAGTGAATGACGAAAAATAGATAGGAGTGTTGAATCGATTAAACTTGATTTAACCGCAGTTCCATGTAAAACAATATTTTCTTCATTCATACCTTCATCTCCTATGATTGCTCGTCATAGGAGGTGAAGGTAGCAAAAAGCAAATCATGAAGTTGGAAAGCAATTATATAAAAGGGCAAGGATTGTTAAGGGGAATTAAAGAATGTATCGTAGTGAATGGAAAATACAAGAAGAATTATACGATTATAATGGTTGGATAATATACGATGGTGAATGGGGTGAAGTGGACAAGCGTTTTTATTTTATAAATTAAACAAAAATTTCATTTAATAAGTATTCAAAAATCAAAAAAGAGCACTCAATAAAGTGCTCTCGTGACGAGATTCATTTTGTAATGACTATTTCAAATTATAAAGAAAGGAACACAGAATATTATATGTGCGTGTAGTCAATTGAGTTCGTTTTTTACAAACAAAGAGCAGCTAGAAAAAGCTAACTGCTCAATACTAGGAGATACAGAGAAGACTACTTTAAATGAATCTTGGCATATAGCCTAAATACAGTATTGACCGAATATTTATTTTAAATCCAATTTATTTAAAGTAAACATCCCAATAGATATAATGACTGCGCTTGCTGCAGAACCTAGCAAGTCTCTCCAGCCTAATGTATTTAGAGGTGTATCTGTTAAATCCATAATTAAGAAGAGAGCAAACATTAATACACCAAATGCTAAGCATCCCCAAAATGTTTGCAAATATTTAATCATCTTCTTTCGGAACTTGCTCATATACATCACCCTTGTTAACGCTTTATATTCTTATAAATAAATTGCGGAAATTTATGATTATTACCTTTATGCTCAATGCACAGAAGCTGATTGAGAGTGGCGATAAAAACCCAGCAGAAGCGTTAAAAGAAACATTGAATCCACGGAATGAAGAAGCTGTTAAAATGGTTAGCTGTACTTGGATTTTAAAGACAAAAACTCCTATTGAATATAGGAGTTTTTTCTTTGTTTGAAAGTTCAAAAAGATATATAATAATTTTCTGACTATTAAATTTGGAGGGGTATAAATGAAAAATGAAACGTTGCATACTCAAGAAGATATTAATAAAATGCTCGATTCGTTATTAAGACCGGCAGAACCATTTTGGAATGAATTTTATGAGAATAGAGAAAAAGATGTTCCGTTTTTTGAAAATGTTCCAGATGAGAATCTAGTTTCGTATATCCAAAAAAAGCGGGTTTCAAAAGGAAAAGTACTAGAACTTGGATGTGGTCCGGGTAGAAACGCAATTTATCTAGCAAATAAAGGATTTGAAGTAACAGCAGTGGATTTATCTATAGAGGGCATTAATTGGGCGAAAGAGAGGGCGTTAGCAAAAGGAATAGAAATCGATTTTATTTGTGATTCGATTTTTAATTTAGAGTGTCAAAATGATTTTGATTTTGTGTACGATTCGGGCTGTTTACATCATATTCCACCGCATAGAAGAATAAATTATGTGAATTTAATTAAAAACTCCTTGAAATCGGGTGGTTATTTTGGATTAACATGTTTTTCGGCAGGTGATTTAGATGAGCGAAATGGATCAGAAATAACAGATTGGGATGTATATAGAGGATGGAGTCTACAAGGTGGCCTTGCATATTCAGAAGAAAAATTAAGAGATATATTTGACGAGTTTGAAGTGATCGAAATTAGAAAGATGAAGCAAATTGACCAACCAAATACTATGTTTGGAGAATCATTTCTTTGGACAGCATTATTTAAGAAGAAATAAGAAAGTAGATAATTGACAAACTCATCGTTTTTATAGACAATATATTTATAAGAATATACGTTCGGTTTTTGCTTGCCGGTGTATGTTTTGCATAAATACATAACAAGGGGTTGTCTCTATATGAGTAACACAAATCAAAAAATTACTACGTTTTTAATGTTTGAAGGTAAAGCTGAGGAGGCGATGAATTTTTACACGTCGCTATTCGACCAA
This sequence comes from Bacillus sp. IBL03825, assembly GCF_024712505.1. Lineage (NCBI taxonomy): Bacteria > Bacillati > Bacillota > Bacilli > Caryophanales > Bacillaceae > Bacillus > Bacillus sp. IBL03825. Next base: position 2,482,200 of record NZ_JAMXKE010000001.1, read on the forward strand.
TCAGAAATTGTAAGTATCTCTCGCTACGATGAAAACGGACCTGGTAAAGAGGGTTCTGTCATTCATGCAATTTTTACGTTAAATGGTCAAGAATTTATGTGCATTGATAGTTATGTAAAGCATGGTTTTACATTTACACCATCTATGTCTCTTTATGTAACTTGTGAGACAGAAGAAGAAATTGAAACGGTCTTTCATAAACTAGTGCAGGATGGATCCGTACTAATGCCTTTAGGTTCCTATCCATTTAGCAAAAAGTTTGGCTGGTTAAATGATAAATATGGTGTGTCTTGGCAGTTAACGCTTGCGGAATAAAAATTTAAAAAGAAAAAGCGTAGCCTATTTATAGTTACGCTTTTTCTTTTTAAGAATTTTGCTTGCCGAATCTTTCACCGAGTTTAGCTAACAATTCAGGCTGATCCTCTTGGCTCATTACAACTTCAACAAAGATAAGTCGATTCATATTAAAATTTATTTTAGTTAAGACTTCTGCTAACTCTATTTCATTTTTCACTTTAAATGTTTGGCATTTTTCTTCTGATCCGAATACGTTTGCTAGTTTCGTGTAATCCCATATTTGTATGTCATTATACGGTTGATTTTGGCCGTGAATTGCACGTTCAACAGTATATCCATTGTTATTGATTAAAAATATAATCGGTTTTAAATTTTGCCGAAGTATAGTCGATAACTCTTGAACAGTTAATTGGAAAGAACCATCACCAATAATTAAAATGTTACGCCGTGATAAATCAGCGAGCTGTGTACCGAGTAGAGCAGGTAATGTATAACCAATTGATCCCCATAATGGTTGTGCTACATATGTAGTGCTATTTGGTAAAGGGATAGCGGCACTACCGAAGAAAGGCGTTCCTTGCTCTGCAATTAAAACATCGTTTTCTTGTAAGAAATGGTATATTTGTTGCCAAAAACGTTTTTGTGTAACCATTTGTGCTTTTGGATTGAACTCTTCTGTCATAGATAGTGATTCTGAAATAAAGGGCTTCATTTCAAGTGTTTCCTCAATACGATGTTTGATTAAATCACTTAATTGTTCTAAAACATCTTTCATTACAACTGGTCCGTATTTTTTATCAATAATTTTCACAGTATAGGGATGGATTTCTATAACTTGCTCTTTCGTAAAACCTTGTGTAAAGCCGCCAGTAATAGTATCAGTTAATTTCACACCAATACTAATAATACAGTCAGATTCATCAATTCTTTTTCGTATGTATGGAGAACTAACATCCCCAGTATAAATTCCTATAAATTGAAGGTGTTTTTCAGGGAATATTCCTTTTCCCATACTTAACGTTGCGATAGGAAACCCAGTTTTTTCTACGAATTGATGCAAATATTCTTCCGCATGAAAACGAGCCACTTCAAAATCAGCTAAAATAACAGGTTTTTTGGCACTGTTTATTTTTGAAGTCGCATGTAGAAGCATTTTATCCAGCGCATCTTTATTACTTAAAACTGGTTTATGTAAAATTGGTTCCGTAGGTTTATTAATTGGCTTATTATATACATCAATCGGTAATTGAATATGAACAGGGCGTTTCTCACTCCAACATGCACGTAACACACGGTCAATTTCCTCAGCGGCATGCTCAGGTGTTAATTTTGATTGTGCTACCGTGATTTCTCTATACATATTGGAGAAATGATCGAACTTTCCATCACCTAACGTATGATGAACGAGTGCTCCATTTTCCATTACTGTTGTTGGTGGTGTCCCTGTGATTTTTATAATAGGTACGTTCTCTGCGTATGAGCCAGCAACGCCGTTAATGGCGCTTAACTCTCCAACACCGAAAGTGGTAATAAGAGCCGCGATTCCTTTTATACGAGCATATCCATCAGCAGCATATGCTGCATTTAGTTCATTACAATTGCCAACCCACTCTAACTTTTCATGTGCTACTACGTCATCTAAAAAAGCCAAATTATAGTCACCAGGGACACCAAAAATATGCTCGATTCCTAATTCGCTTAGTCGGTCTAGTAAATATGTACTTACTGTATATTGCGTTTTCAATTGAATCATCTCCTAATTGTGCAGTGAATATTTCAATAGACTAAAGAAGTTCCAATGCGTTCATTAAAATATTGATTACTGGATTGTGGTATAATTTACATACAGGGGGAAAGTAGATGACACAACATAAAGAAGAACAGATGAATGAAGCATTAGCATTATTTTACTTTGCATATAAAACATTTACTGAAAAGCCAGATGAAATTATAAAAGAGTATGGCATACAACGAGTACATCACCGAATTTTATTTTTTATCGCACGCTTTCCAGGTATAAGCGTAAATGAGTTATTATCACTGTTAGAAATTAGTAAACAAGCTCTTCACGGACCACTACGACAACTTGTGGAAAAGGGCTTAATTGAGAGTAATGAAGCTACACATGATCGCCGTGTGAAACAGTTATCTTTAACAGAAATAGGTGTAGATTTAGAGAAAAAATTGAGCGATGTTCAAAGACAACAAATGGGTGCTATTTTTTCAAAATTTGGTGAATCGTGTGAAGAAAATTGGCATCAAGTTATGAATGAAATGGCAAATAGCCGATCAGGTTTTGATGCTTGGATGTCGAAGCGAGAAGTTGTAATCGATCAAACATAATAAGAAATATATCTGTTTTATAGTTTGAAAAAGAACAAATTTTATCCATACATTTGGCAACTATGGATTGGTCATAGAGTGAATGGATAAAAAGATACATTACTAGATACTTTATACGTGTACGCAATGGAACAATACAATTCACATTTCCGAGAGGGGAATTATTATGATAAAACTTGTACTTATTCGTCACGGACAAAGTTTATGGAATCTTGAAAATCGCTTTACAGGATGGACAGATGTAGATTTATCAGAGAATGGATTAAGTGAAGCGAGAGAAGCAGGAGCAATATTAAAGAAAAACGGATATACTTTTGATGTAGCTTATACATCTGTATTAAAACGAGCAATCCGGACGTTATGGATTGTACTTCATGAGATGGATCTTGCTTGGGTGCCAGTACATAAATGTTGGAAGCTAAATGAAAGACATTACGGTGCATTGCAAGGGTTGAATAAAGATGAAACCGCGAAAAAATATGGTGAGGAGCAAGTTCATATTTGGAGAAGAAGTATTGATGTAAGACCACCTGCTCTTACTGAGGATGATCCTAGATATGAAATGAATGATCCAAAATATAAAGCACTTAAAAAAGGTGAGTTTCCATTGACTGAATGTTTAGTGGATACGGAGAAAAGAGTACTTGATTATTGGCATTCAGAAATTGCGCCATCATTAAAAAGTGGTGAAAAGGTAATTATTTCATCACACGGTAATACGATTCGTTCGCTAGTGAAACACTTAGATAACCTTTCAAGCGATGGTGTTGTTTCATTAAATATTCCAACGAGCATTCCACTCGTGTATGAATTAGACGATGATTTACGTCCGATTCGCCATTATTACTTAAGTATGGACGGAGAAGTACCAGAAGGGGAAATTCCGAAACATATTTCTTTTTAACATGAAAATTTGAAACGCATGCTTGTCTACATATACAATGTAGATTCATGATAAAGTGAAACTTTAATCAGTGGGGGGTTCATCCCCATTGATTATTAGTTGAACCAATCGGGCTTTTAAGGGCAGTTGATCCCCTACCTAACTTCTATGCTTTCGCTAAATTTTCAGGTGGAGGTCTTACTGCCCGTTAATGCGTGGTAAAAGACGTGGCACCTTCTAATGTATATGCGATATTGCTAAATTTAGAAGCTTGTCCACGTCTTTTGTCATAAAGAGAGCTACTTGTGCATGTAATGATATCGTGAGTAGTTTTTGAATGGAGGGTGATGTCATTGGTGATCTCTAACATTCGAATCGGCTTATTTATTTTAGCAATCGTTTTTCTAGTTCTTGTTTTCTTTTACTGGAGAAATGAAGAGCTCTACGAGGAGAAGAAGCAACGAATTAGAAAGACTTGGTATGGGTTGTTTATAATATTAGTCACCGTGTATTTCATGATAAAAGGAATTGATTTAACCCTCTGGAAAAATCTTTTAATGTTCACTGCAATGGTTATTTTCGTTGATATCGCATTTATTTTAACACCAAATATTTCAGAAATATGGGGAGCGAAATTTAGCGATATCGGTAAGACTGTTCAATCGATAAAACGGTCATTAATTGCTTCTAAAGCAAGAGGAGAAATATACACAACAATTATTCAAAATGTTAATCCAGCAGTATTCGGTACAATGGAATGGCATATGGAAGAGGAATATACAAAGAGCTTAAACGCATTTTTAGATTCGTATGGAGAAAAGATTGGTGCGAAAATTGTTGTATTTGAAGCGGCAAAAGAATTAAATACAAACTTTCGTGGTATCCGTTCTCAATTTAGTATTATCATTCCGTTAGAACACATTGAGCAATTGAATGAACAGAAAGCGGTGCAAGTAGAAAATGTCGGAATAATACCAGCAAAAATGGTGAGTGATGTTTTCATTGTTATTGATGGGAAGAAAAATAACCTGCAAGATCGAGATTTTGAAAATGTATATAATTTAACAATACATCATAGTTATTTTAGTAAATAAGGACAGGATTTTCTTCTGTCCTTTTCACTTATACATAAAGGGAAAGCAAATTTAGACAAACTTGTATAAAATCGGACAATCATTCCTACACTAGCACGTAGAGGTGATTGTAGTGATAAAAGATTATGACAATGATTTTTTTAAAGAAGAAAATGAAGATACAACTGATTTCTCGTTAATAAAAGGAGATACTTTGCAGCAAGTAGAAGAGTTAGAAGAAGAATTAAAAAGAAAATGATACGTGTACACGCTGTCTACATTTGCGATATAATATAAATAGAAGATTGTATCTTTTTGAAGAGGGGGAGAAGAGATGGCTGAAGTAAACGTACAAAAATCTTCATTTTTTAAAGAAAAAAAAGAAGAACCAAATACAGATTTCTCTCTTGTGAAAGGTGCATTGACTCAAAATATAGATCGATTAGAAAAATTTGTAGAGGCAATTCCATATAAGTATATAAAAAAGGGTAATTTAAAAGAGAATGCGTAAAAACATTCTCTTTTAAATTATCTCTTTATGATTTGTTTATGCGTTATTTCTTTTTTTGTTTAAAAATGATTTTATACATAAAATACCCAAGGGCTGCAAAAATGAATCCAATAGCAGCACCAACTATTTGTTTCATAAACAATAAGTATAACGAAGCAATAATTAGGGTAAATAAGATTAAAATTAATACATACTTTGAAATAAATTCTAACCCTTTGTACACTAGTAGAATGACACCTGAAAGAACAGTGATGATAGGTAATATCCTATTTTCGAAAAAGCCTTCCTTTTTTTTGCTAGAATGCTGTTGTTTATTCAATATAAATATACTCCCGTCTTAAAGGATTAATCTTTTATTAGTTTTGTTATTTCATTTACGAAAAGATTTTTGGTTAAATAGGTTATATCAAAGGAATCATTTATTATATTTCGAGTTAATAGCCATTGGGTGTTGGGTGATTCAATAACAAAGAATCCATTGTCAGAAATAACCTCATTCTTTTCGGTTGTATCTAGACGCATAATAGTGTAAATAGACTGTGTTGTTTTTAAATCTATTATCAAATTTTCAGCATATAAGGAATTAAATCCATTCTCTATTAACATTGTTTTCCCTTCTTGAATAGACAAAGGGAAAAACTTTTCAATATTTTGTACGATATGGTTTGGAAGAGTTCCTACAATGTCACTGCCTTTTTCTTCTTGCTGAAATACTAGCTGTAATAAATTTTTAGATTCTAAAAATAATCTATCGTCTGAAATTTCTTCGATTTTATGTGCAATACCATCTAAACTCTGATATGTAACGTTTGAAGTGTTATCAATATAAATGTTAGCAGTAATCGTTGTTTCGTTTATAAAATCGATTTTTTGAAGTAATAATGAAAGTTGCGGGTTACACATAGTGTTGAATAATTTCTCTATACTCGGTTGTAATTGCATTTCTTTAGTTTGTTGATTAAAGTTTAACAATCCTCTAGCATAAAGGGAATGCGCTGCAGTCAATAATATTTTTTCGACATCTGCTTTCTCTAGTTCATCATAAATAAGACTTAGTAATTCTTTTGCATAAGTTTGATTTTCTTTGGAATTCATTAGAAATGCTAATTCTTCTATAGAAACAATTTGTTTTTTATTCATAGCTCTGAAAAAGTCTAATTAGAGACTTTTTTTACCTCATTTCTTCAATTGATTTTTAATTTATTTTAAAAAATTAGTGAAGCTATCTGTAAAACTTGAAATACTCTCTTTAAACTTTTGACGAGGTACAAATTTATCTGCTAATTCATTGAATGCGGTTCCACCTACAGTAGAACCAATAATGCCACCTGCAATTGCACCAACAGCTGTACCAACTGGAGGGAAAATTAATGAGCCAGCTAATGCACCCGCTTCAGCACCCGCTACTCCACCTGCATAAGTTGAAGCTAAATTTCCAACTACCTTTCCTGTAGAATAAACTGTATCCATAGCAATATTAACACCAGCTTGAGAGCCATCATATTTTTTAAAATCACCTTGTATGGCGGATGTTAATGAACTTACTTCTCCTAATGCAGTAAGGGAAATGGAAGCTATACCAAAGGGTTTCATATTTTTTATAATATGCTTAGAAATATTAGATTCTTTAATACTATTTTTAGGAAGAGATTTATCTAATTTCCCTAATGATGCAGCGGTTTTTTCTAATGTTGAAAAGTCTTTTAAGGGAATTAATTTATTCCATATTTCTCCTGCCTTACCATTAACCCATTTACGAGTGACGATATCTACTAAATCATTTCTTTTTTTGTTAGGAATAACATTTAATACACCTGCCATTATACCTAATTTAACGGTGGGAGATAAGGAGGTCATCAATCCCTTTTTGAGAGATTCAAGCAAACTTCCCTCATTTGTAGATAACTCAGCTCCTGTTTCACTATCTACTTTTCTGAATTTTTCGGCCGATCTTTTTAGTTGAATTTCAATCTGTTGAAGGCAATGAATATATTTATTCATTACTTGGCTAGATTGTTGAAAATCATAATAAAACTTTTCTTTGGTAGAACCATACCAAATTGATTCAAGATATGAGATATCTTGTCGAAGGTTAGTGAATTGTACTTGTGCTTGCTCTTGAGCACTTTTAAACTTGTTAGCAGAAGCTTCTAATAATTCTGGAGTCACGATAATATTCAATATGGTTAACCTCCTTGTGTGAAAAATTATTTTAACCAAAAATATATTAGATTATAATTCCATTAAAATCTACTTTTTTATAATATCAAATATTATTATTAAATAGTAGATTAATATTGGTAATTTTATGATAATTAACAAAAATAAAAAAGAGAGAATGCCGGGTAGGAGTTAAAGATACAACTGATTTCTCGTTAATAAAAGGAGATACTTTGCAGCAAGTAGAAGAGTTAGAAGAAGAATTAAAAAGAAAATGATACGTGTACACGCTGTCTACATTTGCGATATAATATAAATAGAAGATTGTATCTTTTTGAAGAGGGGGAGAAGAGATGGCTGAAGTAAACGTACAAAAGTCTTCATTTTTTAAAGAAAAAAAAGAAGAACCAAATACAGATTTCTCTCTTGTGAAAGGTGCATTAACGGAAAATATAAATCGTTTAGAGAAATTAATGAATAATGGTACTTCAAAATATATGAGAGCAAAAAAAACGAAAGAAAATGCATAGTGCATTTTCTTTCGTTTTTTTATACGATTAAATATTTAAAGGGTGGATTTTAAAGGATGAAATAGAAAGGGAAAGTAACGAATCATGGTATAATGATAGCAGACTTACATATTATTTTGTCATTTTGAGAGGAGCTTAAAAATGTATTCTACTTTAGAACAATTAACAAAGCACCCTGTATTTTATCATTTTGCAGAAATTTCAAAGATTCCTAGAGGATCTGGTAATGAAAAGGAAATTAGTGATTATTTAGTTGGTTTTGCAAAAGAGCGTAACTTAGAAGTGATTCAAGATGAAGAAATGAATGTCATTATTAAAAAAGACGCAACTACTGGCTATGAAAATGTACCAGCTATTATCATTCAAGGCCATATGGATATGGTATGTGAAAAAAATCAAGCAACCGTACATGATTTTGAAAAAGATCCAATTGAATTACGAATCATTGGGGACATGTTATATGCAAATCAAACGACTTTAGGTGCTGATAATGGTATTGCAGTTGCGTATGCAATGGCTTTATTAGATGCATCAGACATTTCGCATCCAGCACTTGAAGTAGTTATTACTACTGAAGAAGAAACAACAATGGGCGGGGCTTTCGCTGTTGATGCAAATCACTTTGAAGGAAAGATTTTTATAAATATTGATTCTGAAGAAGATCATAAATTACTTGTAAGTAGCGCAGGTGGTGCGAAAGCTGTAGAAACAATTCCAGTAATATGGGATGAAGTGCCAGCGAATACGGATGCATACCGTCTATATGTTGGTGGTTTAAAAGGCGGACATTCTGGTATGGAAATTGATAAACAACGCGGTAATGCGAACAAAGTATTAGGACGAGTATTACGAGATTTATCAGCAAATATCCAATTTGATATAAATGAAGTTCACGGCGGATTAAAAACAAATGCAATTCCGCGTGAAAGTGTAGCTACAATTGTATTAGCTACAGAAGATGTAGAGAAAGTAGAAGAAAAACTAGAATCATGGACAAGAGTATTACAAGAAGAAATGCGTGCTGTTGATCCAGATGTTCATGTAACTCTTACAAAATTGGATGAGAAAGTAGAAAAAGTATTTGCTAAAGAGACGCAAAAGCAACTTATTTCATCATTATTCTTAATTCCAAATGGCATTCAAAGTATGAGCATGGATATTAAAGGCCTAGTAGAAAGTTCAACAAATTTAGGCGTTATTGAAACGTTGCAAGATGAAATTAAATTACGTAACGAAGTGAGAAGTTCTGTCAGTAGTTTAAAACAACATGTTGCAAATGAAATTAAATGTATTGCCGAATTAGTTGGTGCAACATTTGAAATAGAGTCGGAGTATCCAGAATGGCCATACAATCCGAATTCGCAAATTCGTAATTTGTTTGAAAAAGTGCATCAAGAAAAATACAACAAAGATGCTGAAATCTTCGCTGTACATGCGGGTATTGAATGTAGTGCATTCGTTCAAAAGATGCCTGACTTAGATGCAATTTCATTCGGTCCAGATATATTCAATGTTCACACTCCAGATGAACATATTAGTATTTCTTCTGTTGTGAATAACTGGGGCTTCTTCGTTGATGTAATGAAGGGTACGAAAGAATTAGCTAAATAATATGAATGAAATGAAAAGTAGCCTATAAAACTTTATAGGCTACTTTTTTGTATATAGTTTTATTAGAAATTCATTTTTACGATATCATTTAATTTTTGCTTTTATTTCTAGGGGAGATTATACCAAAGACTGCTCCGGATATTGCACCGATTAAAGTCATAAAAATTGTACTCCATGCTGCAAATGACATTATTACACCTCCACATAATAAATTATTGTTTCTTAGCCTTTTGAATAGAAATGATAATTGCAACAACTATTAAGAAAATAAGAGGAGACCAAGAATAGAAAGACATGTAACATTCTCCTTTCAATACTAATTTTATACCTTTATATAAATGAATTATCGCATGTTTTAAAATTGAACATATAGAATATGCAATATTGCATATCGAATTGTAGGACATAAAGAAGTAAAAATGGTTCGTGAATAAAAATGCTAATTGATAAAGAAGGTAAGGATTTCTTCTAGCCTTAAAAAGGGGAAACGATCAAAAAAGCTCCCTATATATAAGGAGAGCTTTTAAAATGATTTTTGTCTAATAAAAATGTATCCAATATTTTTTTACTGATGAGATAAATGTAAATTATTTTGAGATTTTAAAGCTGCCCCCATAATAATAATTTTCTCCAAGTTTCATAACAGCTACATATGTTCCTGGATTATAAACATTAGTAATAGGTGTAACAAATCTACCATAATTATGTTTTAGACCTGAGTCATAAATGGTTTTATATCTATGCAAGTTTATTTCATCATTTTCATTTCCACTCAATTGATATATTTTTACAATACCAGTATCTTTACCACCAGTATATATAGTAACATCGAATGTATCTCCATGCTTTAAGTTACCAACTGCTAACTCTTCTAAAAAATCTGCATTATGATGTAATAAAAAATAGCTTTGCCACCGCCAATTATCTGTAAATCGTGATTCTTTTTGTATAAGTTGCGATTCAGCAGACACAGGTGGGAGTGTACCAATTGTATTCGAAAATAAAAATCCTCCAACAGTCAATGCGCCAATAATTGTTGATTGCCTTAATAGTTTCATGTTCTAAACCTCCTATTTACTTAAGGATTCAGAAATCGTTTTTGTGAAAAACTAGCTGTGAAATCTAATGGATGATAATATCTTCTATAATCATATTAACATTTATTGATTTATCAGACAAATGAATAAATAATAAAACTATATCGAGGGAGTTAAGGCTAATATAAGAAAGAGGTTAGATGTATAGCTAAAAAATCTTTATTATATGTAATTGGGATTTGTTATTTGAAAACTCGATTGTTTTAATGCTGAAATTTCAATTCATACTTCAAGTTTCAGTACATAATTTTACAATTTGACTTATATAATTTATCACGATATGATTCCTTTATAATAAAAGAAAGGCTTGAAGACAATGATTCGTCGTTTGAGAAAGCTAAAAAATGTAGCAGTCGTAGTAAGCTTCTAAGTAAATAGCAAAATATATAATACTTAGAAGCGAGGAATAAAGTTATGAAGCATCCATTATTTAATCATTGGTCAGAAACAAAGTATTTAAAAGATATAGTAACAAATTCACTCATTGAGGTAGGAGAGTACTCCTATTATTCAGGTTATTATGGTCATCAAAATTTTGAAGATGGCTGTGTAAGGTATTTGTGGGGGGATGCTAAGTCCCGAGCGCTGTTCAATCCAATTGAACAGATGGGATGGCATCTTGATAAACTCATTATTGGGAACTATGTTTGTATTGCGAGTGGAGTAGTCATTTTAATGGGTGGTAATCATAATCATCACTCAGAATGGATTACAGTATATCCATTCGCTGAGCAAATTGAACATTCATATGAACCGAAGGGCGATACAGTCATTAAAAGTGATGCTTGGATTGGAATGAATGCTATTATTATGCCTGGCGTTATAATCGGTGAAGGTGCAATCGTTGCAGCTGGATCTGTCGTAAGTAAAGATGTTCCGCCGTATACAATAGTTGGTGGAAATCCTGCTAAGGAAATAAAGAAACGATTCACTGATACAGAAATGAAAATGCTAATGGAAATGCGTTGGTTTGATTGGGATAGAGAATTAGTTGAGAAGGCAATGCCGCTTTTATCTAGTTCATCTATTGAATTATTATATGATTTTTATAACAAGGAAGTAAAAAATAGATAGATCTGTGAGGGAAACTACATTCTATATAGGATGTAGTTTTTTTATTATAAAAAATTAATAATATAGACTAAGGAAAATTCATCTCTGGTATGAGTATAGTAAATAGCTGAATTAAATAATTAAAATCCTTGATAGCTAATAAAACCAGTGTGTCTCGATATTTAATCGGGATACACTGGTTTTATTTTTTGTAAATATGGAACAAACGTATTATTTAGATTGTCTATTCATTGTAATCCTAAAAAATATATTGGAGGTAACAGAAGTGAAAGGTATGTTTTGCAAGAGATTTATTGCAATAGTAACAGTGCTTACACTATTTTGTAGCATAATTGTTACATCTGGAAGAGCAACAGCGGAAACAGTCCCTGTTTTAGATGTAGAAGCAGGATCAGCAATTTTAGTAGAAGCGAATTCCGGAAAAATTTTATATGAAAAAAATGCGGATGAATCACTAGCAATTGCTAGTATGACAAAAATGATGAGTGAATATTTAGTTCATGAAGCGGTGGATAAAGGAAAACTTAAATGGGATCAAAAAGTTAAAATCTCTGAATATGCACATAAGATTTCACAAGATCGCTCATTATCAAACGTTCCATTAGAAAATGGTGGCTCTTATACAGTAAAAGAGTTATATGAGGCAATGGCAATTTACTCTGCAAATGGTGCAACAATTGCTTTAGTTGAAGAAATTGCTGGAAAAGAAGCCGATTTCGTGAAAATGATGAATGATAAGTCAAAAGAGTTTGGAATGAAAAATTATAAATTTGTAAATTCTACAGGCTTAACAAACTATGATTTAAAAGGATATCACCCAGAAGGGACAACTCCAGACGAGAAAAATAAAATGTCCGCAAGAGATTGTGCGATTTTAGCACAACGTCTTATTCAAGATTTTCCGAAAATGTTAGATACTGCAAAAATCCCTAAAAAAACATTCCAACAGGGTGGTAAGTATCCAATTGATATGACGAACTTTAACTGGATGTTAAAAGGTTTAATTAAGCAATACGAAGGTGTAGATGGGTTAAAAACAGGAACTACCCCAGAAGCTGGTGATTGTTTCACTGGTACAGTAGAAAGAAACGGTATGCGTCTAATATCTGTAGTGATAAAAGCAAACTCTCATGCAGCACGTTTTGATGAAACGAAGAAATTATATGATTATGGATTTGCAAATTTCGAAGTGAAGAAGGCCTATGGAAAAGACTCAGTAGCAAAAGGGCATGAAACAGTGCGAGTAGCAAATGCGAAAGACAAAGATGTTGTTGTTCAAACGAAGCAAGCTGTTTCACTTCCGATACCAAAGAACAACAAAGACGTATATAAAAAAGAATTTAAAGTATTGAATGAAGAACAAGAAGCACCTATTAAAAAAGGTGTAACAATAAGTAAAATGATTATCTCGCCTAAAGATAGTACAGATCCAGGGTTCTTATTAGGTAAATCATTACAAGTAGACCTTGTAACAAAATCTGATATAGAACAAGCAAATTGGTTTACACGTTTTATGCGTAACATCGGATCTTTTTTTAGCGGTATGTGGGATAGTGCGGTTGATATAGTAAAAAGCTAAATTTATAGGATAAAACTAAATATTAATCTGAAAAAAGAGTTTCGAAGTTTTATAAATTCTTATGTAGATAGTTTGGAATGGAAGATGGTATTAATTTTCAAATTGGATTCTTCGGAACTTTTCTTATTGTAATCAAGCTAAGCTAAATTTGTATCTATAAAAACAAAAAACGCTATTCTTTTTGTAGAAATATACAGAAAGGATGGCGTTTATTATGTATTTTTTGATTCAATGCATTCTAGTACAAAGTTAGTTTAATAAAGTTACATGAAGAAAAAACATCCATTTTTGCATCAAATGACAATAAAAAATGAATATCCGTTACTTATTTCTGTAAAAAGATTTTATAAAAATTTAATAAAATCTTTTCTTTGTATTAAATATTTTGTTTTAAATTATTTATATAAGGAAATGGAGACCAGAAAACAGATGCATAGATTGACTTTGAACTGCTTATATCTGGGATCTAGATAGACATTATGTACAATTCTCCCACTACACTAGTATAGTGGCCTTTATGAACAGCAAAATCTACAATTTACAAGGAGAACATTTTATGAGTAAGAGAATAAAAGAATTAGATTCTATACGAGGGTTAGCGGCACTTACTGTGGTATTTGGACATTTTTGTTTAATGCTACCATCGTTGCCTAATTCTATTAAATTTTCCCCGCTTAGGTTTTTATGGGCGGGTGGGGAAGCTGTTATCGTTTTTTATGTACTAAGTGGTTTTGTGTTATCTATGGCACTTTATCATTCAAAAACAAATTATTGGGGATATTTAATTAAGAGATTTGTAAGAATCTATATTCCTTATTATTTTTGGATAATCATTACCTTTGTTTTATTTATTTTATTTTCGTCGTATGAAGTGGTAGGACTACGGGATTGGTTCTATGATAGGTGGCAAGGGTCTATAACAAAATTAGATATTCTAAACCACTTTGTGCTTCTTAATAACTTTTTTACGGAAAATTATAATCCAGTTATTTGGTCATTGGCTCAAGAAATGCGTATATCTATTGTGTTTCCTTTATTATTCCTTCTTTTTTATAAACTGAATTGGAAGAAAACGATACTATTTGCTTTGAGCTTTTCTTTCATTAGTGTTTTTCTTAATATGTTGCATATTGGGAAAGCTGAAGGATTTTATAATGGTTATGCTGATACACTGCATTTTACATCTATGTTTATGGTTGGAATGTTACTTTTTAAGTATAAGGAAAAACTTATTTACTCATATAGGAATATGAAAAAATTTAAAAAAGGATTTCTTATTGCATTAGGGATTATTTTATATTTATATTCCATTTTAATTTATGGTTTTTCCCGTAATGATACTACTTTCTTATTAAAAGATTGGGGTGTCGTAATGGGGGTTAGTATATTTATTATAATGGCTATGAGTAACCTAAAAGTAAAAGCATTTTTAAATAAGAATGTATTTGTATATTTAGGAGAAATTTCATACAGTATCTATTTGTGTCATTTTCCAATCATGATGGTACTATTTAAACTTTTGTATACAAAGATACCTATCTTTTTCCTTCTTACTTTGTGCATTGCAATGACACTACTTTTTTCTATAATTTCGTATCATTTAATCGAAAAGAAATGTATCAACTGGGCAAAACAAAGAACAACCAATTTTTTGAAAAAAGTATAATTCCTAGAGAGATTTTATTTCTTTAGTAAATATACGAATATGACCGATTCCTAAGTATACTTAGGAATCGGTCAATTTTGGATTCTAAATGTAAATATAATTGAAATCGAAAACTACTTAGAAATAACAATTACGGTGTGAGCTATTGTATAGTATAGATATGGTTAATAATAAAGGGGGACTACATATGTGGAAGCGATTTGTATCGATTGGTGATAGTTTTACAGAGGGCATAGGGGATGAAGTTGAGGGAATAGCATTAAAAAGCTGGGTAGATCATTTTGTTCAACTTTGTGTAAACGATATAGAATATGCTAATTTTGCAAAGCGTGGGTTAGTAACTAAAGAAATACGCTCACAGCAATTGGAAAAGGCATTAACGTTTAATCCAGATTTGGTTAGTCTAATTGCAGGTGCAAACGATGTTTTAAAAGGACGTTGGGATCATCAAGCATATAAGAACGATATGGAATTTATGATAGATACATTAAGTAAAACAGATGCTGATATTATTATAGCAAACCTTCCAGATTTTACAGTTCGGCTACCTATTTCTTCTGAAAAAAAACAAGTGTTAAAAGAACAATTATTAGAGGCAAATGAAATTATACTTTCACTGAGTAGAGAGTATAAGCTTCATCATGTTGACTTTTGGAATCATCATTTAGTTAATGATAATACGCTTTGGTCTACGGATTTGATTCATCCAAACTCAAAAGGATATGTAAAAGTTGCTGAATTGATTTTTAGTAGTTTGCCTGTACATGACTCTTCTAAATAAGCTTTAGAATGAACGCATCGAATCCCCTGTCGCATACAGCGCAGGGGTTTTGATGCGAAATAGAAGGATATAAAGCGCCTATAAATTATACTTTCAGTAATTCTTTTTATTGTTTATACTTAGTTATTTTCTATTGTAGGACCCTTAGTATAAGGGGTCTTTTTTGTTTCAAATATTTACAAAAAAGATAAGAGCGGAGAACTCAAACTAAAAGGTATTTTAAATAAAATTGTTAAAACAGCACTAATAATGACACCGATTGCTAAATAGATTCGCTTTTTTATTTGTAAGAATTTTAAAATCTTCCCCTTCGAATGCATCTGAACCATAAATTAATTTCTTTTGTAAATATGGAACAATCTCATTACTTACACTGTCTATTAAGCGTTACAACATTTTTTATTTAATATATCAAGAAAGGAATAAATATTTTTAACTAAGGGAGAAGATTGAATTGAAAAAATTATGGATGTTGGTTTTCTTTTGTTTTGCAGTTATGTTGGTAGGATGTAATAAAAACGAACCGCCAAAACAAGCATTTGAAGAATATATAAATTTATGGAATGATAAAAAATTCGCAAATATGTATGATCATTTATCAGAACATGCCCAAAAAACGATTTCTAAAAAGGAATTCACCGAGAAATATCAAAAAATCTATGAGGGTATTGGAGTTAAGGATTTAAAAATTAAAACGAAAGGAGAGAATGCTAAAGATAAAGAACTTTTTCTTTTTGAAGTTAATATGGATACGGATGGAGGAACAGCTTCATTTATCCATGAAGCAAAACTTGTAAAAGAAAAAGAATCTTGGAAAATAGATTGGACACCAGATTTCATTTTTCCAGGTATGAAAAAAGATTACAAAGTACGTATGCAAATAGAACAAGGAAAACGTGGAGAAATATATGATCGAAATGGGAAAGGTCTTGCAACGAATGGTAAAGCGACTGAGGTTGGAATTATTCCAGAGAAACTAGGCGAAACGGCAGCGCAAACAAAAGAAATAGTAGCACAGTTACTG
Source organism: Bacillus sp. IBL03825 (assembly GCF_024712505.1). Classification (NCBI taxonomy): domain Bacteria; kingdom Bacillati; phylum Bacillota; class Bacilli; order Caryophanales; family Bacillaceae; genus Bacillus; species Bacillus sp. IBL03825. The sequence continues at coordinate 2,498,829 of NZ_JAMXKE010000001.1, forward strand.
GATATGTCTATAGAAGAGGTTGATCAGAAGCTTACAGCGAAATGGATAAAACCAGACTCCTTTGTACCAATTGGGATTTTAAAAGAGGGAACTAGACAGAATGATTATATTGAATTAGAAGGAGTATCATCTCGCCCAGTAAATATTCGTACGTATTCATTAGGAGAAGCAACGGCACACTTAACTGGATATATAGGAAAGGTGAATGCAGAGGAGTTAAAATCGCTTCAAAAAAGAGGTTATCAAGCTGATGATTTAGTAGGTAAGACAGGTTTAGAGAAAGTATTAGAGAATAAATTGCGTGGCGAAAAAGGTGGACGCGTATTTATAGAAGATGAGAATGGAAAAGAGATTAAAAATGTAGCAAAAAAAGAAGCAAAAGAAGGGGAAAACGTTACGTTAACAATTGATGCTGCAATTCAAGAAAAAATCTTTAATGAGATGAAAAATGAAGCAGGATCTAGTGCAGCGGTCAATCCTAAAACAGGTGAAACTATAGCACTTGTAAGTAGCCCTGCTTATAATCCAAATACAATAGTTAGAGGAGCGTCAAAAGCCCAACGAGAAGCATGGAATAACGATTCAAAACTACCAATGATGAATCGTTTCACACAAGCATTTGTACCAGGTTCCGTATTTAAAACGATTACTGGTGCAATTGGTTTGGAAACAAACACTATAAACCCTAAGGAAGAATTTAAAATTCAAGGATTAAAGTGGGCAAAAGATTCATCTTGGGGAAATTATTATGTAACACGTGTGAAGGAAGCTAGTCCAATTGATTTTGATAAGGCAATGAAGTACTCTGATAATATTTATTTTGCTCAACAAGCTTTGAAAATGGGAAAAGATCAGTATGTAAATGAATTTAAGAAATACGGATTTTATGAAAAATTACCAATCGAATACGAATTTCCTATTTCAATCATTGCAAGAGATGGGATAAAAAATGATATTCAACTAGCAGACACGGGATATGGACAAGGACAAGTATTAATGACACCACTCCATTTAGCATTAACATATGCACCGATTGTGAATGAAGGGAATATTCCGTCGCCTCATCTTTTAAAAGAAGCAAAAGTAGAGGGGAATTGGAAAGAAAATGTGGTTTCTAAAAAGAATCAAGAGATATTAAAGAGCGCATTAATAAAAGTCATTAATGACCCTGATGGCGCGGGGAGAATTGCTAAGGTTGATGGTATAACTCTTGCTGGTAAAACCGGTACAGCAGAACTGAAGGAGTCGAAAGAAGCAGACGGAAAAGAACTTGGATGGTTTGCAGCTTTTGATGCAAATGCGCCCGACATGATCGTTACCATGATGATCGAAGATGTAAAAGGAAGAGGGGGGAGTAACGTTCCAGGCGAAAAAGTAAAACATGTTTTTCAGAAAAAATAAGTAACTATAAGGTGAAATCTTTTACTACATTCATTGTTTGCTTAACACGAAGGTATAAATTGAGCAATACAAAGAACAATTAAGTTTCGAAAAAGCATTCTCCTTAATTGAGAATGCTTTTTTGTTGTGGCTGAATAAAGATAATAACACATCTTTGTTTTCATTTTTGAAAGGTTGGTATTGCTAATAGTAAATAGAAGAGTAAAACAAATTGAAAGGGACAAGTGAGGGGGAATTATAAACGTTAACAAAACAGTTATTTAGTAAAACATAAATAGAGCACACAAATAAGTATGCTCTAAGAAAAAAGGTGATACAAGTGGAGTGTTGCGTGAAATGCACAAATAATAATCAGATTTTTTATGAGTGTATTTTTAACATTGTATGCTTTACTTGTTTTTTCGGAGCCTGTCATGTAAAAGAATGTATAGATGATTATTTTATGAAAGTAATTGCACACCTTTACATTTTTAGGAGGATTTTTTTATTAAAAAAAGATAAAGAACGGAACAAATGAAACTTGTATCTTGTCTATATATTGAAACCATAATAAAAGTGAGGGCAGTTTTATCTTTATTCAAATAAGTTCGAGGTGTGGAAATGGAAGAGACGTTTATTGAAAAGTGTATTCATGATGAGCTTGACTATGTTATAAAAGACTATTGGCAAGATGTATGGAATTATTCATTTATTATTACGAAAGATCCACACTTATCAGATGATATCACGCAAGATGTATTTATAAAGGTATTTAAAAATTGGAATTCATTTCGAAAGGAGTCATCTATTAAAACGTGGATATTAAAAATTACAAGAAATACAGCAATAAACTATTTGAAATCCTCCTATTTTAAAAGGATATCATTAGTAGGTTTTTTTAGTGACGATAAGCAATCTCCATCGGCAGAACGAGAGTTTTTTAAGCAAGAGGAAATGAATGAAGTGTGGGATGTTGTTTTAAAGTTACCTAAAAAACACCGTGAAATAATTATTTTAGATGCAAAATATGAATTATCTTATGAAGAAATGGCCGAAACATTAGGTGTATCCATTGGAACTGTTAAATCTAGATTAAGCCGAGCGAGAAGTAAGGTTTCAAAACTAATAGGGGAGGGTAGTAGTGATGAACAATAAAAAAAATCCTGACTGGTATAGTAAATTGAAAAAAGGCCCAATGGAGCATCGGAAAGATGAAGAAGAATTTATTTATAAAATAAAGCAATCGGTATATCAAAATAGTGAAGTAGATTCTGCAACATATAAGAGACCATTTCGTAAAAAAGCATTGCCTGTTGTAGTTGTTTTGGTTTGTACAATGTTATTTTTTATTGTTCAACAACCTTGGCTTGATGATAATAAATCACCGGTACAAAGTAGCACTCAAATTAAGCCTAAAACAAAAGATGAATCTGCTCAAGATCCATCATTAAAACAATTTATGTATGATTTATATCAAAGCACAAATTCAAAAAATGAAAATGATTTGTATAGAGCATTAAATGATGAAGTTCTATTTAAAGGGAAGAGTTATAAGAAGGATGAATTGAAGTTTGATGAAGATATTTTTCATGAGTTGCAAGTCGCTCTTACAATGGGGGGAGAATTTGCAAATGATACAAAAAAAGTATACAAAGTACCAAGTGGATTGACAGAAAGTAACGAACCAAAGCAAGCGCATTTTATATATGCAACGGTTACTGGAAATAAAACAAAAATTTTAGCTGAACCAAAACGAGAATCACAAGTTTTATATGAAGTATCTAATGAAATGGTAAAAGCTTGGATTCCAGAAAAAGTGCAAAATGATGAATATATAAAAATATCGACAATTAACGGTAATACTGGATATGTACAAAAAGAGTATGTTTTAACTGATATTAAGTATTCATTTATGTTCGAAAAGAATGATAATGGTGATTGGAAAATAATAAATATAGATTCTATATGGTAAAAGAGGAAGGTTCACTTTAATGAACCTTCCTCTTTGCTATTATCTTTTTTTTGAAGTGTATGCCAAGACTCTAAAATTTCCGATGTAACGAGAGCAGCGATGTTTTTTTCTGAATTACTACCAGGAATAACGACAGAAATGGCGATTTGTGGATCTTCGGTAGGAGCATATGCAATGAAAAGAGAATGATTTATCATTTTTGCTTGCTCATTCGGAAAACCTGTAATACCCGTTTTACCTGCGACATGAAAGGGTAAGTTTTTAATCTCCTCTATATTTTGACTCATTCCGCCTTGCACGACACTCCAAAATTTCACCGGATAACGATTAGAACTTTCTAAAATTGGTTTAAACCTTTTTGTTTCCTTACCATTTTGATCAATAATAGCACTTACGATTTGAGGTTTATATTTATCACCTTTACTTGCTAAAGTTGCTGCATATTGAGCGAGTTGAAGAGGAGTGTGTACTTCATTTCCTCCCCAAGAGGCATTTAATAAAGCGGAGATACCATTTTCAAACTTGTTTGTTGGATGAAATTCATATTGTCCGTCTTCTTCAAAAGGTAAATCAACCCCGGTTTTAGAACGAAGGCCAAATTGCTTTAAATACTCTGTCCATATATGTGCAACTTTTTCTATATTCCCATTATTTTGGTTGAATAAGGGTAGAGCTACTTTTGCTGTCATAAATGTGTTAGATGAATTAATGATAGCCTGCCTCGGTGTAATCTCACCTGTTGGCGTTCCAGGTGCATTCGTAATGTTATTTTGATTATCATATTGAAAAGTACCTTTATCTAAATAAGTATCTTCAGGTTGAAAAAGCTTTTCGTTTAATCCAATTAAAATAGTAAGTGGCTTTATAGTTGAGGCCATATTTACATAAGATTCACCATACTTTAATTTTTGAATTGCTTTATTTTGCGAAAGTGATTTAATGTTTTCATTTTTAGATGATACATGTGTATTTAATGTATTTGGATCAAACACTGCCGAGTTGGCCATAGTTAAAATTGCGCCAGTTTTTACATCGGTTACTACAATATAACCAGCTTTAGCATCACGTATTTTCTTAATTTGAGATCTTAATGCTTCCTCTGTTTTTTGTTGCAATTTAGAGTCTAAAGCTAGCTGGACATCTTTTCCTTTTTGAACTTTTTGAATGTTCCATAAGAATTTTTTATTATTCATTTTAAAAATCAGTGTTTTTCCGGGTTTTCCTTTTAAATCATTTTCATATTGAAGCTCAATCCCACTTTTTCCAACAGGTCCATACTTAGAATTAAGGTCATTTTCTACATACCCAATTAGCTGTGAACCAACTTCGTGTTTAGGATAATATCGAATCCATTCATCTTTAATTATTACATTATTGGGTTTGTTCTTGTTTATGAATGTAAGTTCACTCTCATTTATGTCAGAGTATAACGGTAAATCATTCATAGTCTGCTTTTTACAAGATTGTTGTAATTGAGATTTTATGTCCACTGTAGAAATGTCATGTTGAAACTCGCTTGAAAATTGATTGAAAAAAGCCAATGTGTTTGCTGCATCTTGTTTCGATAGCTTCTCATCATTAAAAGTGCAATATAGAGACTTAACTTTCTTATTTGTAGCTAGTATTACACCATTTCGATCGGAAATTTTTCCTCTTTCAGCTGAAGAAGTTGCGATAGTAATTGAGATGAAGTTGATTTTTAATAAAATTAGTAAAATCAAACCTACAATAGAAAGAACCGCAAAAAATCTCCATCTTTTTATATGTAACATATAACCCTCCCTTATGTAGCCTATTTCATCTTATAGTTAATTATTTTTTTTGTAAATGTGGAACAATTTTATTATTTAGGTTGTCTATTAAGTATAACAGCATGAAGAAAGGAATAATTAGTATGAAAAGTTACTAGCAAGTCTATGTGTAAGCTTAATATGAGTCATTATACAGTTTAGCATTTCTAATGCAAGCAATAAAAAAATAGAGAGAAAAACAGGAAAGGGGATTTATCAATTACGCGGCTAAACGAAGAAGGCTTGATGCTTACAAGGATGTAGAAAAAAAGATAAGACACTATTTATAACTGAATGGTGATTTCTAATATATAGGGAACGTATTTATTTACTAAGTATTAGTGAGGAGTTCCGGAAGAATTATATGGAGGATTTATGAAAAAACAAAAAGAAAAAAAGCAACAGACATATATATCTATTCGATTAAATATAATGTTCCTTTGCATATTTCTACTATTCTCAGCCATTATTATGCAGCTAGGAAAAGTACAAATCGTTGAGGGAGAGGCTTATAAGAACCAAGTGGAGAGCAGTCAAAATGAAACAACTAGTATACCAGTTCCACGTGGACAAATACTAGATCGAGAAGGGAAAACAGTTGTTAATAATAAATCTCTTCGTACGATTACGTATACAAGGGTAAAGGGAATTACTAGTGAAGATATTTTAAAAACAGCAAAAGACTTAGCGAAAGTGCTTGAAATGCCTGAACAAGATATAAATAAATTAACAGACATCGATAAAAAAGATTTTTGGATGCAGTTGAATAGGCAACGTGCGGAGACAATGATTACTAAAAAAGATATAGAAAAGTTAAAAGATAAGGGAGTAGAGGGAAAAGAGTTAGATAAAAAAATAGAAGACTTAAGACGAAGTCGTGTTACAGAATTAGAATTGGCAGAATTAACAGCACAAGATTTAAAGGTGTTAGCTATTAAAAGTAAAATGAGTTCTGGTTATCAACTAACACCACAAATTATAAAAAAAGATGTAACAGATCAAGAGTATGCGCGAATAAGTGAAAACCTTGCTGAGTTTCCAGGAGTAGATGCAACAGTTGATTGGGAACGTAATTATGTAAATGGTAATTTATTCCGTTCTGTGTTGGGTAATATTACGAGTAGTGAAGAAGGGTTACCGAAAGAAAACTTAGATTCTTATTTGGTACGTGGATATAACCGTAATGATCGTGTAGGAAAAAGTTATATTGAACAACGATATGAAGATGTGTTACACGGTACAAAAGAAGAAGTGAAAAATATTACTGATAAATCAGGAAACATTATAAACACAGAGATAATCTCTAAAGGAAAAAGTGGTAATAGTTTAACATTAACGATTGATATGGAATTACAAAAGAAAGTGGAAGAAAGTATAGAGAAAAATTTGAGAGCGTTTAAGAGTTCAGAGCCACTGTTGGACCGAGCTTTTGTCGTCATGACGAATCCAAATAACGGACAGATTTTATCTATGGCAGGCAAAAAGATTGTAGAAAAAGAAGGGAAATTAGAGATTGAGGATTTGGCATTAGGTAACATGACAACTTCCTATGAGCTAGGGTCCGCTGTAAAAGGTGCAACTGTATTAACTGGATATGAGACAGGGGCAATACAGCCAGGAGATCAATTTTATGATGCACCTATGAAATTTAAAGGTACACAAGCTAAGAAATCGTGGAATGTATCCGGATTTGGTAATATTAATGATTTACGAGCGCTACAAGTATCTTCGAATGTATACATGTTCCAGACAGCTTTAAAAATTGCGGGAGTTAATTACGTACCAAATGGTTCATTGGATATAAAACAAGGAGCATTTGATACGATGCGCTATTATTTTAAACAATTTGGATTAGGAGTTCCAACAGGTATTGATTTACCGAATGAAATAGTAGGACAAACTAGAAAAGTAGATAGTCAGCCTGGGTTTTTACTAGATTTTTCTATTGGTCAGTATGATACGTATACACCGTTGCAATTGGCGCAATATATTTCAACGATTGCTAATGGAGGCTATAGAATGCAACCTCAAATTGTACAAGAAATACGAGAGCAATCAATAAAAGAAGAAGAGGTTGGCAAAGTTATACGCTCTATAGAGCCTGTCGTATTAAATCGAATTGATATGAAGACAGAACATATTGATCGAATAAAAGAAGGGTTTAGATGGGTATTCCAAGAAGGTGATGGAACTGGCGTGAAATATTTCAAAAATGCTCCATATAAACCAGCAGGAAAGACAGGGACAGCTCAAACTGTATATGGTGGAGATGATCCAATTGGTAGAAATGCGAAAGGGGAACGTATGGAATGTTACAACTTAACATTAGTTGGATACGCCCCATATGATAATCCAGAAGTAGCATTCTCAGTAGTAGTCCCATGGCTTCATGATGATAAAAATGGTATTAATTCTATAATTGGAAAGGAAGTTTTAGATGTATACTTTGATTTGAAAAAGCAACGTATACAAGGTGAAACTGCTAGTACAGAGAGTTCGAATCAAAATCATTAATAATTGTGTACTTTTCTCAGGGGAAGAGATCCTGTTTATATAAAAGCCTTTATAAGTTAAAGAAAAAGTAAGATTTGAAATAAGAGTTAGTAGCTATCATAGTTGCTATCTCTTATTTTTGTTAATATCTTGGTTACTAGTTAAAAAAGGTTTTAAATTTATGGAACAAACTTGTTTCTTAGATGGTCTATTATGTGTACGTATAAAAACAGGTATTCAAATAGATACATTGTATTGAATTTACTACTTGTTTTCAGTATTGAAAATTTGAAAGGAATGATGATTTTGAAAAATAAGAGGATGCTAAAAATAGGAATATGCATTGGTATATTAGGTATAAGTCTTACAAGCCTAGAAACTTTTACAGGAGGGGCATTGCAAGTTGAAGCGAAGGAAAAGACAGGGCAAGTTAAACATAAAAAGCATGCGACATATAAAGAATTCTCTCAACTTGAGAAAAAATTTGATGCTCGATTAGGTGTGTATGCTATTGATACGGGTACACATCAAACAATAGCTTATCGACCTAACGAAAGATTTGCCTTTGCATCAACCTACAAGGCGTTAGCCGTAGGAGTATTGCTACAGCAAAACTCAACTAATAAATTAAATGAAGTTATCACTTATACGAAAGACGACTTAGTGGAATATTCACCTGTTACAGAGAAACATGTAGATACCGGAATGACACTAGGAGAAATTGCTGAGGCCGCCGTTCGTTCCAGTGATAATACTGCAGGGAACATTTTATTTAATAAAATAGGTGGACCTAAAGGATATGAAAAAGCGCTTAGACAGATGGGTGATCGGATTACTATGGCTGATCGCTTTGAGACAGAGTTAAACGAGGCTATTCCAGGAGATATTCGTGACACTAGTACAGCGAAAGCAATTGCTACGAATCTGAAAGCTTTAACGGTCGGAAATGCGCTTCCAGCTCATAAACGTAATATTCTTACAGAGTGGATGAAAGGAAATGCTACAGGAGACAAACTTATTCGTGCAGGCGTACCAACTGACTGGATAGTTGGAGATAAATCAGGAGCTGGAAGTTATGGGACACGAAATGATATTGCTATCGTTTGGCCTCCGAATAGAGCACCTATTATCATCGCAATTTTATCTAGTAAAGATGAGAAAGAGGCTACCTATGATAATCAACTAATTGCAGAGGCAGCTGAAGTTATAGTTAAAGCTCTTAGGTAATAATCTCTCAATTCTTTATTTAATGTAATTGAAAATATGAACTTGGAAAGCGATTCTTTTTAATGTGAAAAGAATCGCTTTTTTGTATTCCTATAATGAATAGTAAGTATATAAGCGAAAATTATTATTTCATGGACAATTTATCCCCTAAAGTGCATGAGGGAAATTTTCTCCTGTGGTGTTCGTAGCAATAATATTATTATGTATACGATAATAATATTTTGGACTAGTTAAGCTAGATACTCCTATATGGATATGTAATTTTACATATCCATATAAAAGACACATATGTGCTAATCCCTATTAAATTATATTAAAATCATTTTTAGGTAAGGGGATTCATATAGATTTAAGGGAATCAAAGAATTTTTATGTTTAATTATCATAGTATAATTATTTCACTTTATGAAATGAAATTTGTATATAACTTTTTTAAATATAATATTTTTAAATTCAAATAATAAATATCTGAAAAATCAAATTTAATCAATGTGATTTTCAGGTTTACTTATGAAAAACATAGTGTTTAAAATGAGGGGGAAGTAAGGTCCTTATATTCTATCAAAAATAAATAAAAAACGAGATACGATTACTCTATCGAAAAAATTTCTCTCCTCAAGTGTGTGTGATGAAATCCTAACGTTAGGTTGTACAACATTTACGATTAAAACTGTAAAAAACAATAGTGAAGAGGTGTACGGAATGAAGAATAAAATTATGACAGGATTTTTAATAACATCAATCGTTACTGGAGCGACTATTCCTATCAATACTCTCGCAATGCCAATCGTTCAGGCGGAAACGAAACAAGATAATATAGATATTTCCTCAGCATTACGAAAAATAGGTGCACACTCCAAATTAACACAAACCTTTATAGATGGAGCCTTAGCAAGTCCGAATGTGCAACTTGAAGAAGTTCCATCTTTAAATACAACTCAATTTCTAATTAAACAAGATATGAAAGAGTGGTCATCAGAACTATATCCAAAATTAATTCTATTAAATTCAAAAAGCAAAGGATTTGCAACCAAATTTAATAGCTATTATCCAACATTAAAAGGATTTGTAGATAATAAGGAAGATAAAGAAGGGTTTTTAGATAGACTGGAAGTTCTTCAAGATATGACTATAACAAACCAAGAAAACGTGCAACGTCAGATTAATGAGTTAACAGATCTTAAACTACAGGTAGATAAGAAACTGAAAAATCTTGATACAGATGTGGTAAAAGCACAGAGTGTACTTAGTTCAGAGGGAACAGGAAAAATAGACAAGTTAAAGAATGAAATGCTAAATACAAAAAAATCAATTCAAAATGATTTACAGCAAATAGCATTATTACCAGGAGCTTTAAATGAACAAGGGCTAAAGGTATTCCAAGAAATTTATAGTCTATCAAAAGATATCATTGAACCGGCTGCTCAAACAGCAGTAGTAGCGTATAACAAAGGAAAAGAAATAAACAATGCTATTGTAGAAGCAGAGAAGAAAGCAGAGCAAGAGGCAACAGAAAAGGGAAAATCAGCTATAGAAATTGAAGTTGCCAAAAAAGAGGCACGTGAAACGATAGAGAAAAGTAAAAAAGGTGAAATTGCTGCAGCTGCAGTTACGAAAACGAAAGAGTATGATCTTATGAAAGTAATTGATCCTGAAAAAATTAAAAAAACATATAGTACTTTTGCAGAAATTAATAAACTAACAGCAGAGCAACGAGCGCATTTAGATGATCTAGAGAAACAGAATCAAAAATTATATGACTTAACAACTAAATTAACAGTAGCAGATTTACAAAAATCAATGATTCTTTTCATGCAAAATGATTTGCATACATTTGCTAATCAAGTAGATGGAGAAATTGAGCTAATGAAACGTTATAAAGAGGATTTGAATCTAATAAATAATAGTATTACAAAATTATCGACTGAAGTTGATACTAATAACACTCAGTCTCAAAAAGATACATTAAGACGACTAAAAAATGTAACAAATCAACTCGAAGAACAAGTTAATAAATTTTAATATTAAGAAATAATATTTAACGAAAAAATTATAACGCAACTGAAAATAAGGAGGAGAATCAAAAAATGAAATTTCCATTTAAGGTCATAACTTTGGCCGCTTTAGCAACGGTTATAACTGCTACGAATGGTAGTACTATTCACGCACTTGCACAAGAACAGACAGCACAAGAACAGAAAATAGAAAATTATGCGTTAGGACCTGAAGGGTTAAAGAAAGTGTTGGCTGAAACAGGCTCTCATATTCTTGTAATGGATTTGTACGCAAAAACAATGATTAAGCAACCGAATGTAAATTTATCCAACATTGATTTAGGTTCAGGAGGTGGAGAATTAATCAAAAACATTCACCTGAATCAGGAACTGTCACGAATCAATGCAAATTACTGGCTAGATACAGCGAAGCCAAACATTCAAAAGACAGCACGTAATATTGTAAATTATGATGAACAATTTCAAAATTATTACGACACACTAGTAGATACTGTAAAAAAGAAAGATAAGGCGGGCCTCAAAGAAGGAATAGGGGATTTAATCGGTACAATTCATACAAATTCAAATGAAGTTACGGAAGTTATTAAGATGTTAGAAGCTTTTAAAACAAAGTTGTATACAAATACTGTAGATTTTAAAAATAATGTTGGAGGTCCAGATGGACAAGGGGGATTAACGGCTATATTAGCGGGAAAACAAGCACTAGTCCCACAACTTCAGGCCGAAATTGAGAATTTACGTTCTACGCAGAAAGCGCATTTTGATAATGTATTAGCCTGGTCAATTGGTGGTGGATTAGGAGCAGCTATTTTAGTTATTGGAACGATTGCAGGAGCGGTAGTAATTGTTGTGACCGGTGGCACAGCGACACCAGCTGTTGTTGGTGGTCTAACAGCTCTAGGGGCAGCTGGTATCGGTTTAGGAACAGCAGCTGGTGTTGTGGCATCTAATCATATGAGCTCCTATAACGAAATTTCTAATAGAATCGGAGAATTAAGTATGAAAGCCGATCTTGCTAACCAAGCAGTTATTTCACTTACTAATACAAAAGACACGTTGACATATTTGTATCAAACAGTGGATCAAGCAATCATGTCTCTAACGAATATTCAGCAACAATGGAATACGATGGGAGCGAATTATAAAGATCTATATGATAATATCGACCAAATGCAAGAACATAAACTTTCTTTAATACCTGATGATTTAAAGGCTGCAAAACAAAGTTGGAATGATATTCATAAGGATGCAGAATTCATTTCAAAAGACATTGCTTTTAAACAAGAAAAAACAAACTAAAAATCAATATATATGTATAGGAGGAATTAGAATGAATAAAAACTTTCCTTATAAACTACTTGCTGTATCGACGTTTTTGACTCTGACAACAACTACTGTAGTTTCTCCAGTGGCAGCCTTCGCAAATGAAAGTAAAATGGAACAAACTAGTACCGAAGATATATCTCTTTCTGTAAACAGCGAAAAGATGAAAAAAGCTTTGCAAGATGCTGGGGTATTTGCAAAGTCTATGAATGATTACTCTTATTTGTTAATTAAAAACCCAGATGTTAACTTTGAAGGAATTGACATTAAAGGATATACAAATCTACCTAGTCAAATTCTACAAGATCAAAAGAATGCAAGAGAGCATGCTACGAAATGGGATTCACACATAAAAAAACAACTTTTAGATACACTGACGGGGATTGTAGAGTATGATACTAAATTCGACAATTATTATGACACATTAGTAGAAGCGATTAATGAAGGGGATGCAGACACATTAAAAGAAGGCATTACAGATTTACAAGGTGAGATTAAACAAAATCAAGTATATACACAGAATTTAATACAAGAACTGGCTGAGTTAAGAGATAGTATTGGAGAAGATGTCCGGGCATTTGGAGGTCATAAAGATATTTTGCATTCGATTCTGAAAAACCAAGCATCTGGAATTGATGAAGATGAAAAGCGCCTAAATGAAGTTTTAGAGCAAGTAAGACATTTTAAACAAGTAGAATCAGATGGAATTATAACTGTATCAATTCCCTCAATTCCTACGTGGATTGCTGGTGGTGTAATGATAGGGGTAGCAAGAAATAATTTAGGTACGTTAGAGCCATTGTTAGCACAATTACGTCAGACTATAGATTATAAAGTAACATTAAATCGTGTAGTTGGTGTTGCGTATAATAATATTAATGAAATGCACAATGCGATTGGATCGGCTATTAATGCACTTACCTATATGTCTGCACAATGGCATGATTTAGATTCTCAATATTCGGGAGTGCTTAGTCATATTGATAAAGCATCCCAAAAAGCGGATCAAAATAAATTCAAATTCCTAAAACCTAATTTGAATGCAGCGAAAGATAGTTGGAAAACATTGAGAGCGGATGCGTTTACATTAAAAGAAGGGATAAAAACATTAAAAATGGATCCTGTTTCTTCAAAAAAATAGCGGAATACGGTATTTGTTGCAAGGGCATTTATACAGTTATAAAATAATTTTTGTTCTTTATAAATTGAAAAGACGGAGGTATAATCAGGCCTCTGTCTTTTGTTTTATTGAAATATTTTTATAATTCCATCCTATATGTAGAAAGTAGTTATACAAGTTTGAATTTTTAAGGTGAATGATTTTTATGAATTTTTCCGTAAAACCTAATCTATGATTAGTGAGCTTTATATTCTTATTTTCCTAATTGAATACTTTTATACAATTAGATGGAAGTTAAGAATACTAAATCAAAACATAATAGGTTGTTATTGATGAGTTTATTGTAAAGTTGTTATTTTATGTGTCATCAAATAACATTTATAAACAATTAGAAATAAAGAAAAGGAGACTATTATGAGAAAAAATAGAGTATTAGATACAACATAAATAGCGTAAATAGTTTTTGATGTAAAAACATGATAAATAAAATAATAGTCCTTACATGTACTAAGGGAAAATGAGGGAGATAATATGGGGAATAACTCAAAATATAAAACTAGAAAAATACTTGCAGCCACCGCTACAGTAACTATGCTTGCAACTGCAATGATTTCTACAACAGATATCATTGCAGAGGAAACAAAGCAGCAAAAAAAAATATCGACATTACTGCAAGAGGGAAAGTCAGTTAAATCAGAAAACAGAACATATACAGTCCCAGGAAAAGGGGATGTTGAGGTACTGAAACAACAGGAAAGAAAAAGTATGGCATTTAGTCCATATGAACCCACTGGTTTATATGCAAAGCCAAATGAACAAATAACGATTAATGTAGAAGGAAATCAAAATATTCAAGCATACATTGGAACGTATTCGTATGATGCTTCTTGGAGAGAAGATTCTAAAATAAAATCATTTACATTAAAACCTGGTATAAACACGATTCAATCTCCAAATGGGGGGATGATTTATTTTTATAATAAACAACAAGGTGGCACTATTCGAACAACAATCACAACGGGTGGAGCGACTACTCCTTTCTTTGAACTAGGCAAACATACGAAACAAGATTTAATAAACATGCTGGACCAATATCCAAATGCACATGCGGTGGAGTTAAAAGGAGAACGTGTATTAATTACGGCCAGCCCGGCACGTGTTAAGAAATATTTGTTAGGTTCTAATACAGATCCTGTACAACTCTTAAAAAAGATGGATGAAGCTACTCGAATTCAAGACAAAGTAGCTGGATTATCTGAAGAACAAGCAGATAAACATTATATTCATTACGTAGAAGAAAATCATTCTCCTGATTATTATATGTATGCAACTTCTTATCGAACCGCATATGTGGGAGACGCAATCCAATACGTGTTAGATATTAATAAATTTATAAAAGATGGTTGGGGTCCATGGCATGAGGCAGGGCATTTGAGACAGCAATCACCTTGGAAGTTTTATAATATGACAGAAGTACAAAATAATATTTACAGCCTTTCTGTAGAAAAAGCATTTACATCTAATCAACCTTTTAGATTGCAACAAGAGGGTGCTTATACTAAGGCATTTCAATACTTAGAACAATCTAATAAAAATTATGATGAAATTAGTGATGCTTTTGTTAAGCTTGTTATGCTTTGGCAACTACAATTAGCATATGGAGAAGACTTCTATCCTAAACTGCATCAATTGTATAGAGATATGCCTTCTGATGAACTTCCACAAACAGATGAAAATAAAAAACAATTATTTATGATCTCAGCATCAAAAGTAGCCAAACAAAATTTGATGCCTTTCTTTGAGAAGTGGGGATTACGTCCAAATAATGATACCATTCAAAAAGTGGCTGCATTAGGATATCCAATTTTAACAGCAGAGATTTGGAAGGGTACTGATTCTAATCCGATTAAACCAAATGTGCCTAATGCAAATAATATTTTAGAAGGAAGACAGTTTGCGTGGTCAATGAAAGGAATTAGTGATTTCGAGTTTGCTAAAATCAATTTCAATAAGTCGGCAGAAGAAATGCAAGTGGACTTAAAAGCAGGCGTACCGCATCACTATTTTAATGAAACATATGCGAGTATTAAAGTACAAAATGCATCAGGCAAAGTAGTATACAAGAAAGACATTTATGGAAACAAACAACAAAATGCTGAATCGCAAAAAGTTCCAGTTAAAGTAGGGGATTATATTGAGTTAACACATCTAGAAGGTGTGCATAGAGCTACTTTAACAAATATAGATAATAGTAAACAAGAAAGCTTTGGAAAAAAAGCAATGTACGAAGTTACAAAAGAAGGTCTGAAAAAAGTAGAAAAAATGCCAGAATCAACAATTTTAGATGGGAATCAATTTGCATGGTCACTAAAAGGAATAAGTGATTTTGAGTTTGCTAAAATCAATTTCAATAAGTCGGCAGAAGAAATGCAAGTGGACTTAAAAGCAGGCGTACCGCATCACTATTTTAATGAAACATATGCGAGTATTAAAGTACAAAATGCATCAGGCAAAGTAGTATACAAGAAAGACATTTATGGAAACAAACAACAAAATGCTGAATCGCAAAAAGTTCCAGTTAAAGTAGGAGATTATATTGAGTTAACACATCTAGAAGGTGTGCATAGAGCTACTTTAACAAATGTAGATAACAGTAAACAAGAAAGCTTTGGAAAAAAAGCAATGTATGAAGTTACAAAAGAAGGCATGAAGAAAGTAGAAAAAATGCCAGAAACAACGGTTTTAGACGGAAATCAATTTGGTTGGTCTTTAAAGGGATATAGTGATAGGGAAATCGCAAAAGTAGATTATAATAGGGCAACAGAGAAAATGCAGGTGAATTTAGAAGCAGGTGTACCACATTCTTACTTTAATAATACGTATGCAAGTATTAAAGTACAGAATTCATCCGGTAGTGTTGTGTACAATAAGGAAATAGTGGGAAATAGACAACAAACTGCTGAAAGCCAAGCCGTGCCCGTAAAAGTGGGAGATTACATTGAGTTTACCCATATAGAAGGGGAAGCAGTAAAGGAAAAGACACGCGCTACACTTATTAACCTTGAGAATAATAAACAAGAATATATAGGCAAAAAAAGAACCTATCAAGTTACTTCTACGGGATTAAACAAAATAGATTAACATGAAGAATATTCAAATTATTAGTAAGATGCTAAATAGCAGTTCATTATGAACGGCTATTTGGCTTTTATTTATATAAAAGTGAAATGAAAATACTCTCTCTATTATATATACTCTTGTTTTCATCAACAGCTATATTTTTTAATGTAACTTGTAAAAAACTCACATTATTAACTGTTTCCCATTCATTCAAGCTATTGAGAGATAGTTAATGGTTTTTTGAATGTTTTATTTCAATTAACTATCGAGTGAATACAAATAGAATATCTTCTTAGAAAAAGCGAACTGACACGGGGTACTCTTTTTTATGGTCGTAATGTCCCACAAGAATAAGTACTAGTATCTACTGATATTGGAAAGTGAATAGCCTGAAAAATGTACGGGATTGATTTTTATTACAAATTTGTAAGGTTATGTAATTAAAATCGATAGAATTGGATGTTTGAATAAAATAATCTGTATAAAGAATAGAATATTATGAAAAAGTAAAAGAACATCTAGTTTTTTTAAAAATGCTGTATGCATATTTATATTCATTATGAGTGAATTGACTTCCACGAAAGTAGTAAGGGCACAATCGAAAATTTTAGCTGATAGGAGCATAGAAAACTTTAAGAAAAAGATGGATGAGCAAGTACCTAAATGGCAGCAGGATTATGATGTACCAGGGGTTGTGATAGGAGTTGTAAACAATGGGCGTATTGCTTATACACTAAATTATGGTTATGCAGATAAAAATAAGAGAAAAGAAGTGAATGATTATACTTTATTTCAGGCAGGTTCGGTGTCCAAAAGTCTTACTGCTTGGGTAGTTCTACATCTTGTAGACGAAGGGCTTCTATCATTAGATGAACCGGTGGGCAACTATCTAAGTAAATGGAAATTACAAAATTCGAAGTTTGATAATAATGAAGTCACGATAAGAAGGTTATTAAGCCATACGGCAGGATTGTCCACACATAAAGGGTATTTAGGAGTGGTATCTGGGGAACCGCTCAATGCTATTGAAGAATCACTGTCTGGGAAATGCAGGAATAGTGATTCTGTTGAGATAATTAAAAAGCCAGGTTCAGAAGCGATATACTCCGGGATTGGCTATACGATTTTGCAGCTTGTTATTGAAGAGGTGATAGGAATTCCCTTTGAACGTTACATGGGTAAACAAATTATGGAACCATTAGGAATGAAATCTAACTCATTCCGACAAACCCCGGATAATTCAAATCTTTCGAAAGCTTACGGATACTTTGGCCAAGAAATCCCGAATTATCAATATACCGAACAGGCTGCTGCAGGTCTCAGAACAAATGTTACGGATATGATGACTTTCATACTGGCAAGCATGGAAACTACTGATCATAAAGGTAAGGGGTATGGTGTCATCAAAAGTGAACGTGTGGAGGAAATGCAAAATCCGGTATTAGGTGAGAATGGTTTAGGTATATTTGAGAGTAAGTTATCTAATCAATGGAAAATGATGTACCATTCTGGTGATAATCGGGGGTGGCATTCCTTTTATGGCTACCAAAGGATGGATTAGTCATTTTCACGAATGGTGAGAATGGTAAAGATGTAAGACAGGACATTTACCATGAATGGATAAAACACGAGACTGGGGAAGTTCCTCGAAAGTTATTTTGCCTTCGAAGAGCAAAGAAAAATAAATGCTATTATATCCGTCGTTATTGGGGCAGTACTTGGTATATACTTGCTACTATTTGTAATTAGATTTAAACAGAGGAAAAGAGCTTTTATTTTGAAACACGAGAAAAAAACTTACATTAGAGTTGGAGTTAGAACACTTCTACTTTTTAGTATTGCTCTGTACTTGTTTTGTCGCACCTACATGTGGAGCACTTTAAGTTTAAGTGCAAGCAATAGAATAAATATAATGCTCATACTGGCATGGATGTTGGCGTTATTAATTGTAGGATTCTTTCCCCAAAAAAAACGAAGTAGCACAAATAAAACGCTAAAGTCTGAAGCTGTTGGTTATAAATCAAAAGGGAATTAAACGTTATGTAGCTGGAAGCTGGGAAAGATTTGTTATTGTACACTTCTAAATTTTGAAGTGTTATATATCTAATTGATAATGACATGTTTAGTTGGGGTTAATTCCTAAAAAATAAAGTGGTAAGTACTTAATATAAGTGTATATTAACGTGCAAACAGGGCTGCAAGTAATTGGTAGTCCTGTTTGTAATGTTAAATAAAGACTCGCTGAGGATCTAATGAGAAGAAAAAGAACCCTATAGGGTTCTTTTTCAAGGCATATTAACAGTAAGGAGAACCATGAAATGCTACTTCAAATCTTTATTAGGGGAAAGATTTTGAAAAGCTTAACATACATCTATTTTTACATAAATGTAATATATAGTGAATTGATAATGTTTATACTTACTATTACTAATATTCAATTAAGATAGTTAACGCTATGTGTATAGTGTTAATGAACGTTTAATGCAGTATACATTTAAAAATATGAGTAAATAATAAATTGTCTTACAAATATCTTGTTTTTTAATACTTATATCTATAACGTTTATCAAGATGAAAATTAACACATGGATGGCTTTAGGATTTACGTTGGTTGTAATAGAAAAAGGTATTAAGGCAGGATATGACTTTTACAAACATGATTACTATGGTGTCAGTTGGAGTTTAGCTATCATTGTCTATTGCATATATGAGATGAAAAATTATCATATTGAAACAAATAAATAGCCGCAAAAAAATAAGGTTTTAGTAGGCGAAATGCTTATTAAAATATACAATAAAGAATGGGGAAAAGTGTATTAGTTTTAGAAATTTGAGTTGAAAAGCGGCTAACAAAAGCTAAGAGTGATTAGAGCATTCATAGATGTAATAAAAAGAGGTTAACCCAAGTAGCTATTCAGCTATATTTGAGGCAACCTTCTTTTTATATTTATTTGTAAAATCCCTGTCACTCTTCTCGGTATTCTTCAGCTAAGTGAGAGGGATATGATGAAATAGGAGGACCAATCTTAAAGTGGGCTAAATTGGTCTTTGAAATTGCTATACAGTTCTTTAATAAATAAAGTTTTTGTAATATATCTTTATCTATTGGATGAAGCATGTGATTTGTCATAATGAAATAATTGTTATGATAAATAAATACTTTTCCTTCAGGGAGGATTGTTTGATTGGATAAATTCGGATGAATAGGTGGTCCATCTGAAAATTGATCTAAACTATTTTGTGAAACTTTAATAATTTCTTGAGCTGTAAATTTAAATTTGCGAAATGCTATCGTGTTAATGAAAAGACGTTTTTGATTATTTTCTATATAAAACAACTCTTTTTTTTCGTTTTGTACAACCCGTAAATTTGGAATTGATTCTGCAAGGGTTATGGGGGGACCTTCTGTATATTTGTAGATGAATGGATCGGGGATTAAGACAATTTCATTTTGATTATATTTGAAGTAGGAAATCATGTCTTTTGAAATGAGCCTACGTTTAAAATTATCAATCAAAAATACTTCACCTTGTGAATTACTAAACAAAATACCATTTAAATCTTTTGAAGGGAGGTTAGCATATAGGTTTTGGAAAGAAAATGGTGTCTTAAAAGTAATATCGAGCACTTTGCTAATAGGATAAAAAGGTTGGAATGTATTTAGGCGTTTCCAAAACATTGCATCTCCAACAAACCAATATATAGGGTTTGTATCCCAATATTCGCAATATTTTTCATAAACCTGTAATAATATTCTTCTAGTATGCATAACTGAACAGTGATCTACAACATTTGCAGCTGTATATAAAATTTTTGAAGCTTCTCTCACAAATTCATGTATAGGCTGTAGGTTGTAATCAACATATTTTACGTATTGAGAAGAGTACACTACATCTATTTCAGGATGTTTTTCTAAGAAAGATAACATTTCAGCTAATCTATTTGGAAGATACATAGTATCATCCGTTAAATAACAAATATAATCTCCATGGGTTAATGGAAGTGCCTCATTGATAAGAGTTGCATATCTTGTGGTTTTATATCTCTCATTATCTTGTATAATACTATTTTTATAATTAATTCGAGGATCATCTAAATAATTTTTTATAATATTTATAGTTTCCGGACAGGAGTTATCATCCATAATAAAAAGTTCCCATTCTTTATAAGTTTGCATTAGGACACTTTCAATAACTTGATTAATTAATGTTGGTTTATTATAGCTAGTAAGGATAATTGATATTAGGGGTTGCAAAGTCTTCACCTCTTTTGAGAATATTGAATGTGGTTTTTCTAGTGAAATCTAATAATTAAACCTGTATTGATACTTTCTTATTTATACTTGAATAGTTTATTACTTTGTAATAGATATGGTATGGATTATAGTGGAGTGGAAAAATACATGCTGCTATAAATTTTAATAGATATATAAATCTTTTTAAAAATTATCGGAACGGATTGTCCTTCTTGTTTATATAATAACGTAACTGTTTTTGTATTTGTTGATAAGGAGGAGAGGGAGATTTGCCTAAAATTTCAGTTATAATGACAAGTTACAATAAGCCTACGTTTGTTGAAAAATCAATATTAAGTGTATTAAACCAAACTTTTCAAGATTTTGAACTTTTTATTATGGATGATGATTCTAATGAAATGACCCAGAAGGTTATTCGACCATTCATAAATAAGGAAAATGTACATTTTTATAAAAGTAATGTGGCTCATATTTCTGAACGCACAAAAAAAGTCAGATATGCGGCTTTAATTAATGAGGCACTTAAGCAGGCGAAAGGGGAATATATAACTTATATTACAGATGATAATCAATATGAAAAAGAACGCCTTAAAAAGATGTCTAGTTATCTTGATGAGAATAAAGAGGTTCAAATTATTTATTCTGCATCAAAAACGATTCATGTAGATGAATCAGATTTACCTATTAAAACGGTTGAAAGACCTGCTAAAAAAATTACGAATAATGCCCCATGTTCAATTGATCATTGTTCTATTATGCATAGAGCCTCTGTTTTACCAATTCTTGAAAAAAGGTGGAATTCTTACTGGGATGAAGATCCTCAGTTTTATCGGATAGGAGATGCCCGCTTTTTTTGGAGATTAAATCACTATTGGGATTTTTATCCCTTAGATGAAATTTTAGATATTAATTATATTACTCCTCATTCAATACATGCGCAGTTATTTGCCGAAGAAAAAAATGAATTTGTACAATTATTACCACCACAAAGAACATGTAAAGAATTAAGAGAAGACCTAAGAAGAAAAAGAGGGTGAAAAATTGAGTGATATTTATTTGAAAAATTACTGGTTATTAAATCTAGAGTATATAAATGTTTTTTCAGAGTTAAAGCATTATAATATTCCTTTACCATTACTGAGTAATTTTTATCAATATTTAGATGCAGATGTAAAAAATAAAATGAAAGAAAATAATCTTAATAAGCAACTGTCAATCGAGCCCATAGAGGAAATGCAGTTACAGTTAGAGTTTGAAAAAATAATGTCTTCATTTCAATCAAAAATAAAAAGCAAGAATCGAAATGGAACAATTCTCCTAAATTCAGATTATCTCCGTTTTTCAGTAAGTAACTTTACTCACTTTAACCCAAATCAAACAAAGATATTAACAAGATCAAAAAAGACAGAACTTTATGGTCTTCCTACAATTTGTGCACCAGATTATATAAATAAAGCCTCTAATAATGCACATGTTTTTATAGAAAAAGCTAAAGAAATCTTTTTAAAGTTTAATAAGCACCCACTATTTTCAAACATGTTTTTTCAAAAAAAATTAATTAGTGATCTCCCTATCATGATTGAGAAACTTAATATGGCCTATTTCATTTTTAAAGAACAAGATATTTCTGGTGTGATTGTTGGTACTACGGAAGATATAGCAAGTCGAGCTCTTACTTTTCTTTCTAGAAGTGAGGGGATACCAAGTTATTGTCTGCAGCATGGTGCAATAATGGGAGAAGAGGCATACTTTCCGGTTTTTGCAACAAAGCAGGTCGTATATGGAAAATATGAACAAGATTGGTACCTTCAAAGAGGAGGCAGTGAATCTCAAATTGAGATTTTAGGGCACCCCAGATATGATGAAATCTTCAATAGGACATATATGGATAAGAAGGAGCTTTTTAAAACATTAAAAATAGATCCCACTACAAAAGTGATTTTTATTGCAACCCAGCCATTTAAAACTTCATTTTATACTGAACTGACAGAAAAATTAGTGAAAGACAAAAAAATTACGGTTATTATAAAGCCACATCCTTGGGAAAAAGGACGTAACCTAGTGGGAGAATACATTAAGTTAAGTAACTTATATCCTAATGTTAAATATATAACAAATGAAGTAAATATGTATGATGTTATTTTACATGCAAATCTTGTGGTTATCTCAAATTCAACAGTAGGGTTAGAAGCAATGTTATTAGATATACCTGTAGTTGTTTATAAATCGCTATTAGAAGATAGAGATTATAAATATTACGATACACTAGATGGGCTTGTAAATCACTCTATTGAGGATTTGCTTAGCACGGTTGAAAAGGTTTTAAATGATTCTTCACAATCAAGTCTAGCGAAAGAATTAAGAAGAAAATTTATTAATGAAAACTATCCGCAAGAAGCATGCACGAAAAGATTAATAAATTTAATTCAAAGTGAAAAAGATTGAGCCTATCATCACTTATTTTTTTGGAAGTAAGGGATTCCTAAAACAACATCATATCCTCAGATTTCAATAAACAATATGTAACATAAATTTGTAATAAAAATGTATGTTTCAATATGCAAAAAGCTAGTTTATCTCTCACTTAATTGTTTGCCAATAGAATTACACCAGAATTAAGGAGAGATTGTTCTTGGCTCAAAGTAACTTTATAAGAGGAGGTATACATTTCTATGTTTTTTAAAGGTAAAAACGTTTTAATTATTGGTGGAACAGGAACAATTGGAAAAAGCATTCTTTCTAAAGTTCTACAGGAAAAGCCAAAAGTGGTAAGGGTTTTTAGTAGAAGTGAATATAATCAATTTTTATTACAAGAAGAATTCAGGGATGAAAATCAAAATATTCGTTATTTAATTGGGGATATTCGCAATTATGATCGAGTGTTTAGTGCGATGGAAAATATTGATTATGTGTTTCATGTGGCCGCAATGAAGCATGTTTCTTTTTGTGAATATAATCCGTTTGAAGCAGTTTTGACCAATATTTTTGGAACACAAAATGTAATAAAAGCGGCAATTGCTCAGAAAGTAAAAAAGGTGATTTTTACAAGTTCTGATAAAGCAATTTCACCAACAAATAATTACGGTGCAACAAAATTGACTGCTGAGAGATTGATTACGTCAGCGGAATATTCAAAAGGTTCAAGTGAAACGATATTTGCCAGTGTTCGTTTCGGAAATGTTATGGGGTCAAGAGGCTCTGTCATTCCTTTATTTGAAAATCAAATTAAACAAAACCAAAAAATAACCGTAACGGACCTTAGTATGAGTAGATTTATGATGACACTGAACCAAGCTACTATGTTAACAATTGAAGCGATGAAAATAGCAAAGGGTGGTGAAACTTTTATATTAAAAATGCCAGTTATTTTATTAAACCATTTAAGTGAAGTGATGATAGAAGAAGTCACAAAGTTATATGGGTTGCCCAAGGAGAATATTAAAATTGAAGAAATTGGGTTAAAACCTGGTGAAAAAATGTATGAAGAACTTATGACACATGATGAATCTTTACAGGCTTTTGAATTACCAGATATGTTTATCATTCCTAGCCCATTAAAAAAGGGTACCCAATATGAAAATGCAAAAAGGGCGAAGGCAGGATTTTACCGTTCTGATCATCAAAATGCAATTACAAAAGAAGAGCTTAGAAATTTAATATTAAACCAGCAACTACTAACAGGAGGGGATAAACTATGAAAATATTAGTAACTGGTGGTGCGGGTTTTATTGGTAGGTGGGTTGTAAAGAGATTATTGCAGGATAAGCATGAAGTATGGATAATAGACAACTTAGCAAATTCAACTACTGTAAATATTACCGAGTTTGCACACGATCTAAATTTAAAGCAATGCATTCAAGGAGATATTAAAGATAAAAAGTTAATTGCTCAATTATTTGAAAATAATTCATTTGACCTTTGTTATCATTTAGCAGCGAGTATTAATGTTCAAGATAGTATAGATGATGCTAGAACAACTTTTGAAAATGATACAATAGGTACTTTTAATTTGTTAGAACAATGCCTTAAGTATCATGTCAAAATGGTCTTTATGAGTACTTGTATGGTTTATGATAAAGCTACTAATATACAAGGGATATCAGAATTAGATCCGATTAAACCAGCTTCTCCATATGCTGGATCAAAAATTGCTGCTGAAAACATGGTTTTATCTTACTATTATGCTTATAAGCTACCTGTAGTGGTTATTCGCCCATTTAATACGTATGGCCCATTTCAGAAAACAGGTGGTGAAGGTGGGGTCGTTGCTATTTTTATAAATAATAAATTAGATAATGTACCACTAAATATTTATGGGGATGGAAAACAAACGAGAGACCTTTTATACGTTGAAGATTGTGCGGATTTTGTTGTGGCAGCAGGATACTCTGCAAAAGCAAATGGTCATATTATCAACGCTGGAACAGGACAAGATATATCCATTAATAAATTAGCAGAATTGATTTCGGGAAATCAAGTAAGTATTCATCATATAACTCATATCCATCCACAAAGTGAAATTCAAAAATTATTATGTAACTATGAAAAGGCAAAAACAATATTAAACTGGGAGCCGAAAGTTTCTTTAGAAGATGGAGTTATTAAAACAGAAGAGTGGATCAAATCTTTAAAAATTGCCCCTAAGGAGAAAAAGTGATGGTAAAGAAAATTCTTGCTATACACGGAGGAAAGCCTGTTAGAGAAACATATTTACCATATGGTCAGCAACAAATTGATGAACATGACATTCAGGCGGTTGTAGATATATTAAAAGGGGATTTTTTAACGACAGGCCCAACGATTCAACAGTTTGAGAAGTCTATTGCGAAATATGTGGGAGCAAAATATGCTGTTTCTTTTTCAAATGGTACAGCTGCATTGCATGCTGCCTGCTATGCAGCTGGCATAACTGAGGGAGATGAGGTAATTACAACTCCAATGACATTTGTAGCAAGTGCAAATTGTATTTTATACCAGGGTGGAAAGCCGGTCTTCGCCGATATTGACAATGAAACATATAACATTAGTCCTAAATCAATAGAGGAAAAGATTACAAACAAAACAAAAGCCATCATTCCCGTACACTTTACTGGGCAGCCTGTAGAGTTAGATGCAATACAAAAAATAGCAAAAAAAAATAATTTGATTATCATTGAAGATGCAGCCCACGCATTAGGAGCCACATATAAAAATAAAAAGATTGGTTCTATTGGTGATATGACAATGTTTAGTTTCCATCCGGTGAAACATATTACTACCGGAGAGGGTGGAGTAATTACCACAAATAATCCTCTGTTTTATGAAAAACTTGTTCAATTCCGTACGCATGGAATTGAAAGGAATCCTCAAAAACTCCTTGAAAATCATGGGCCTTGGTATTATGAAATGCAATTCTTAGGTTACAACTACAGATTAACGGATATACAAGCTGCTCTTGGTTTATCACAGTTAAGTAAATTAGACTCTTTTATTAAGATTCGAAAGAAATATGTAGACATCTATAATAAAGGATTTAGTTGTTTATCTGAAATCACAGTACCAAAGCAATTGCCTCAAACCGATTCAAGTTGGCACCTTTATATTTTTCGTTTAAATACTAAATTATTAAAATGTAATCGAAAAGAAATTTACGAGGCATTACAAAGAGAAAATATCGGTGTGAATGTGCACTATATACCCGTACATTTACAACCGTTTTATCAAAAGTTAGGATATGGAAAAGGTATTTGTCCACAAGCAGAAAACGTATATGAGGAAATTATTACGCTACCTCTATTTCCTAAAATGACGGAAGCTGATGTGTGGGATGTAATAAAGGCAGTAAGAAAAGTTCTTTCGTTTTATAGAGTTGCTAAAAATTAAATGAAAGGGGTGTTATTAAAATTGCAAAACCAAAAATTATTAAGAGCAGTTACAAAAGTTGATATTAGAAAAGGAGAGATTATTACAACTAATAAAGTAACTATGGAATTAGATGTTGTAGAAAATGCGCTGAACGAGCTTGAAGCAGAGGGATTATTACCTCAGGTAGCTCTATATAATTTGTCTGCAGGTACCCCATTAACAAAAGAGGTTATTGAGCCTCCAAAGGTAGTAATAATTGTACTTTGCCGGTTAAAATCTACTAGGTTACCTTTAAAGGCGATATTGCCAATACACGGAGTTCCTTCCATTGAACGATGTCTTATAAATACATTAGCTATTCAAGGAAAACACCAGATCATACTTGCTACTTCAGATATTACGCAAGATGACCCTTTGGAAAAATTTAATTTAGACGGGAAAGTTAAGATTTTCAGAGGTGATCCAGAAAATACTGCTGATCGCATGTTCCAAGCTGCAAAACAAGAAAATGCAAACATAGTCATACGGATTACAGGGGATTGCCCAGCTGTGTCACCAGAAATTAATACTTTTTTACTAGATGAACATTTAAAAAGCGGTGCAGATTATACACAGGCAGAGTTAAGTACGTTACCTGTCGGAACAGCAGGCGATATTTTTACATTAGAGGCAATCGAACGACTACTACAAACCCCAAAACCTTTAACCTATGCAGAATACCTTCCGTTTTATTTTATAAATAATCCACACTTATTCCGCGTCAATATAGTAAAACTCCCTCCATCATTTTGCTATCCTTCTTGGAGGTTAACATTAGATGAACAACCAGATTTAGATTTGTTCAATGAACTTTATAAAGGTCTGAATGTAAAATCTAAACCATTATTTTTTCATCAAATAAAAGATTACATCTTTCGAAATCCTGAACTTATTGAAATTAATAGTCATGTGAAATTGAAATGGGCAAATCAACAATCTTTAGTAGATGAGCTAAATAGAGAAACGATATTATAAATTATTAAATTGTAGTGCTTTTAGTGAGGAGGGAGTATTTTGCTTGAGAAAAAAATTGCCTTTCGCGCCGACGCATCTATTGAAATAGGTACCGGTCATATTATGCGTTGTTTAACATTGGCCCATGAGTTACGGAATAAAGGTGCTCAAGTATATTTCATTTGTCGTAAGCTGCAAGGTGATTTACATCAATATATTTTAAATAAGGGATTTCATGTGTTTGTATTAGATGGAGATGGTGAGAATACGAATTTCTTAAGGACAGAACACGGGAGTTATTTAAATTGGCTAAAATATCATTGGTTTGTTGATGCACAGCAGACCAACGATATTTTATCGCAACTTCCCAACTTTGATTGGTTAATTGTTGATCATTATGGATTAGATAATAAGTGGGAGTCTGCTTTAAGAAAAAATGTAAGAAAAATAATGGTAATCGATGATCTTGCAAATCGAATGCACGACTGTGATTTGTTACTAGACCAAAATTTATACAATAACCTTAATGACCGCTATAAAGATTTAATACCAGAGCATTCATTAGTAAAACTGGGACCTAAATATGCTATATTACGGCCAGAATTTCATGCCGCTAATAAATTTTCACGAAAAAGGACAGGAGAAATTGAAAGGATCTTTATTTTTTTTGGTGGACATGATGTAACAAATGAGACATTAAAAACGTTAAGAGCCTTACAAAATATAGATAAAGATAACTTAAAAATAGACGTTGTGGTAGGAAGCCAAAATCCGCATAAAGAGGAGATTCAAACTTATTGTAAGAGTGTTTCTAACGCTTCGTTTTATTGTCAAATAGAGAACATGGAAGAGTTTCTCATACGAGCGGATTTAGGGATAGGAGCTGGGGGCACAACCACATGGGAACGATGCTTTCTTGGATTACCTTCTATAACAATTACAACTGCCCAAAATCAAATTGAAGTAACCAAGACTGTAGCGAAGGTTGGAGCTACATGGAATATTGGTACAGCTGAAAGTGTTTCGGATAAAGCAATTACGAAATGTCTAAACAAACTTTTATCAGATTATCAAATAGTGAAAGAAATGTCTAATAAAGCTCTTTCTATACAGTGTGCGAGTAATTCAAATGAAATAGCAAAACTTATTTTAGGAGGATAGTATGTTAAATATTAGGGATTTTCAATTGGAAAGGTTAGAAAAGAAAGATTTAGAACTTATTTTACAGTGGCGGAATACAAAAGAAATTCGCTCGGTTATGTATGAAGATCATCAAATAACAATAGACGAACATTTAAAGTGGTATGAAAAACTAGTAGTGGATGATACAAAAGTTGCAAGATTATTAACATATAAAGAAAAACCAATTGGATTTGTTAATTTTACAAAAATAGATAAATTGGATCGGACTTGTTATTGGGGATTTTATATAGGTGAAAAACAAAGCGTAAAACGTGCTGGAACGGTATTAGGTTTATTAGCATTAGACTATATTTTTGAAAAAAAAGACATACACAAAGTGTGTGCAGAAATAATAGAATCAAACCGTATTAGTTTAAATTTCCATCAGAGATTTGGGTTCCAAGAAGATGGAAGATATGAAAACTATATTTACAGGGATAATGATTATATTGATGTTATTACAATGGCCCTGTCTCATGAACAATGGGCGGAAAGGAAAGAAGCAATAAAAAAAGAACTTGAAGGTGAAAAAGATGAGTAATGTATATATCAGAGGTAGAGAGATTGGCAATAGCTTGCCACCATTTATTATTGCAGAAATGTCAGGGAATCATAATCAATCATTAGATAGGGCGTTGCAAATTGTAGAGGCAGCTGCGGAGGCTGGGGCACAAGGATTTAAAATTCAAACATATACACCAGATACAATGACTTTAAATATAGAAAATGGTGATTTTTTAATTCATGATACAAAAAGCTTATGGAAAGGTAAATCACTTTATCATTTATATAAAGAAGCTTATACACCATGGGAGTGGCATAAACCCATTTTTGATCGCTGTATAGAGTTAGGGATGGTACCATTTAGTACGCCGTTTGATGAAACAGCTGTAGACTTTCTAGAGTCATTAAATGTTTCTTGTTATAAAATCGCATCTTTTGAAAATACTGATATTCCCCTCATACGTAAAGTAGCAGCAACAGGAAAACCAATAATCATTTCGACAGGTATGGCTTCGATTGCTGAACTAGATGAAGCAGTAAGAGCTGCGAGAGAAGAGGGATGTAAAGAATTAATTCTATTAAAATGTACAAGTACGTATCCTGCATCTCCAAAATCTACAAACATAGTTACCATACCTCATATGAAGGAGTTATTTAAGTGTGAGGTAGGTTTATCTGATCATACACTTGGAGTAGGGGTATCAGTAGCGAGTGTTGCCTTTGGGGCAACAGTAATTGAGAAACATTTAACGCTCTCGAGATCGGATGGAGGAGTTGACGCTGATTTTTCAATGGAACCAGCTGAATTTAAATTATTAGTAAGCGAAACTGAAAAAGCATGGGAATCTTTGGGGAATGTATATTATGGCCCTACTGATATAGAAAAAGATTCGTTAAAATTTAGAAGATCATTATATGTAGTAGAAAACATAAAAGCGGGAGAAGTCTTTACAAATGAGAATATTAAAGCTATTAGACCAGGGAATGGTTTATTGCCAAAACACTTATCCAAAATTATCGGAAAAAAAGCGAGTAAGGATATTAAAAAAGGTACACCTATTTCGTGGGATTTAATTGGATACTGAGGAAATTAGAGCATTTATAGAGGGATTTATAACAAAAATGCTATTTTAGTAGAGAATAAATTTTAAAGGGACATTTAATAACTGAAGGTACCTTTATATTACTATTATTGGAATATGGATACCATATGTTGGGTGTTGAGAAATAAAAAATTCATTCGGCACAACAAAGCAGTCAGCGAAGTTAGCTAACCACCTGTTGAACAAAAGGAAATTAGGCCCTGCAAGTAATAGATGTGTAACCTAAAGTTACATTTATAGTGTAAACAAGATTGCATATGGTATACGAAATTGTATGTAATAAAAATTTCATTTTGTAGAAATAAAAAAGGCAATCGTCGCCGAATCGCCTTTTGATAAAACAGAGCACTTTCAAACATAATGTATTCGAAGTCTTACGATATGTGTAAATAAAGGAGCAGCTAGTAAAAGCTAACTGCTCAATACAGAAAAGAGAAGAACTACAGGGACGGTTAAATTCGCCTATCTTTATTATTGACGGAATGTTTAGTTTTATTCTGATAAACCTAAAAAGAGCACATTTAAAAAGTGCTCTTTAAGGAAAAAGTGAGATATCTCGAAGTAAATTAGGGTTTTTTACTTGGAAATAATATATGATTAATTCATCATAATGTTACTTCTTATTTATCTATGAACATTATCTGTAGAACGAATAGATTAATTTGAAAAAATCCCCTTGTGCACCTATATGCAGAAGGGGATTTTTATTTTAATGAAGGTGTGATTGTAAAATAGTCGTTATAAAATGGATTCTCTCATGAAAAGTATGCTGGGTAATAATTTTTGTATGAATTTTTCCGACCATTAATTCTTTTAAAATCGTATCATTCAAATGAAGAGATACTTTATTTAAACAGTCTTCAAAGCTGTTATAGGATATAATTTCATCTTTATTGAAGAAAGATGAAAGGTCAGGTTTTTCTTCAATAATTTGAAATCCTTGGCAAGCTGCAATATCAAAGGTACGATTATTAATAGTATTATTTTTCACTCTATTTTTATTTTTATTCTGTGGAAATAGATGACTACGATGAGGATTTAATATAAGACTAGCGTTATTATAATAGAGAGCAACTTCTTGAGGTGGAATCCATTCTTCTATAATCTTAATTCTTCGGTGATTCTTCCATTTTTTTAATAACTTATTTCTCCAGTGCTTACCAATAATGGTATAGTGATAAGGGGTTTTTTCCAAAAGAAACTGTATCAATTTCACACGGATTGGATAAGGATATCCAATGAACAAAACTTCACTTTTATATTTTGGATTTTTTAGACTAGGTTTAAATACATCTATATTAGTTGCTAATGGTAAGTGATATACATTGATATATCCTAAAGCTGTGTAATATTTAAGTGCTTCGCTATCAATAGTAAATATAAAATCAAAGTTATTTAATAGAAGAAGCGAAGTATCTATATAAAATGGATCCTCAGTTAACCAGACAGCTAATTTAATGTTCCTTTTTTTAAAATAATGAATTGCTTTTTGTGGTAGATGATTCCCTAATAAGGTGAATACAATATCAGGATGAAATGTTGCCGTAATGAAATCCAATTGTTCGAGTAATTCACACGGCTGTACTGCTAACCATTCAAAATTTTGATCGATAAATGCTCTCTGTATGCTTTGATCTAAATATTGATAGATTTTTGAGTAACCAGAAGTAATGTATAAGAGTTTCATATTTCAATCCCTGCTTTAGGTTTAAAATATATTATGAGATAAACGTAACACTTTCTATTTCTTTACAACTGATCTTAGTAATACTTGTAGTAGGAGGAGTAACTGAATTTTCCTCTTCTAATGTGACGATACAAGTATTAGGATTGAAATTTGTAAAAATAGCAGGTCCGATAATATTTCCAGATTTACCAGTAACAGTAACGACTTCGCCTGGTTGTAAATTTTTAAAAATACTACATACTCCACCTGAACAACCAAATAAATTGCATAAGAACAAATTTATCCCTCCTTTAAACAATATACTATATCATATGAAAGTTTGTAGAACGATGTGTAGACAAGTAACCTTTAGAAGAGAAAAAATTGAAATTAAAGCAATTTATTGAAACAATATAATGGTATATTTTGGGGTAAGTTGATTAGATTTTTCATGAAAAAAGACATTCATTAGAATGTCTTAAATATGGATTAAGCTCGAACCATCTGAATCATCTTAAGGAGTGGCTAAAGTAACACTTTCAATATCTTCACAACTTATAAATATAGTATTGGTAGAAGAGGGGGTAATCACATCTTCTTCAACTAAAACCACCGCACAAGTATTCGGAATGAATTGCGAAAAAGTAGCAGGCCCAATAATTTGACCCGATCTAGTAGTAACTGTAACAACTGTTCCCACTGGCCATACAGAGAATATAACACAAGCTAAACCTTCACATGCTGCCATATTAAACCCTCCTAACTCTAAGTATTAATAATGTATTAAATTCCAAACATTTTATAGTGTATGTGATAGTAATGTGAAGTGTTTGGACTAATAGAAGTCACCTCTGGGCTTTATCCCTTCATAATCAATTTGATAACTATTAAACCAATCCAAAGGCTTAAAAATACAATATGGTTAGAAGGTTTATATGTAACTATTTTTAAAAGGGCTTGTTAAGGGGAAATAAATGTTTTAAAAATGTGGCAAAAAATTGAACAAAAGCGTTATCTAAAAAAGAACACAAATCAGTGCTCTTAGAAAGTAGACTATATGGTTTTTGGATTAGTATATAATATCATATGCTAGTTTCTTTTAAGTGTGTAAATAAAATTAAATAAAAAGAACCAAAATACATATGTGCTCCATAAAAAGGTGACAGCTCACAAGGACTAATTTGCAAGCTGAATATAGATGCCAATCCAACTAATATATGCATTTTCCCATGCAGAGTTAAAAGATTCTATTATTTTCTCCGATAGAAGTACCCTTTCTCAAAAATTGAGTTTAATAGTGAAAGTGAAGCTCTAAAGAGCTTGAAATAATAAGCAGAAGGAGAATGGTTTTCAACCAATTATTTATCGTAACAAATAGGGGTTAGATGAGTTATTGCCAATTTTCACCCCAAAGCTTAAGCAGAGTTTTTAATAGAGGGAGTTCTTAATTGTTTTGTAATATAATGGGCTCCTATCCGAGGAGCTTTTTTTTATTACAATTTAACAATTTCATGTACCGTAATTATTAATAATAAAATCAAATATCTACAACAAAGGGATTCAGTTAAAGCTAGGTCAAACTAGGCTACAGTACTACATTAATATATAATGCATAAAAAGCTTATATTCATCTTTTTTCTTACCGTAGGTAAATAATGTAATTTTATAATAAGTGTTTACACAGCAGCTCAATTATTATATATACCGACTGCTCACATTATTGAGGGACTGGAAAAACAACAAAGACGTTCTCAAATGCATGTATAGATATTTATAATAAAGATTCAAAAAAGAATAGGTAATATAGCTATTGGAATAAGATTGTTTTTGTCTATCTCCTGAAAAGGAGGATGGACAAACCATACCAAAGAAACTTGCATTTCATTATCTATAGAAGTGTAATGTCATTAAAGTGAGATAGAATACAGGCTAATATTGAGAAATGTAAAGTTTGTAGAGTTTGAAACAAATTAAAGAAGTAACATAAGGGATTTAAGCATATAGTAATGTCGACGGATAACGTTAACAGAATATTCTTTTTAATAAGACAAAATAATAGTATTTTTATCTTATAATATTGTTACTACGATGAAATAAGGCTAATAATTAGTTAACTTAAAAATTAAATTCAGATAGGAAGAGGATAATGAAGACCAGAGATAATTATAAAATTATTGTGATTGGCGCTGGGACTGCAGGACTATCTTCTACTGCACATTTGTTACGAAATGTACCCCTATTGAAAGAAAGTATAGCTATTATTGATTCATCTAAAAAACATTACTTCCAACCATTATGGAGTTTAGTTGGGGGAGGAATTGTTTCAAAGGAATGTACGATGCGTGATCAAGAATCACTTATTCCAAAAGGAGCAACGTGGATTCCTAAAAGTGTTATTAAGTTGTTTCCAGATCAAAATAAGATACTTTTAGATGATGGAATGCTACTTGAATATGAGATTCTTATTGTAGCAGCCGGTATACAAATAAATTGGGGTGGTATTAAAGGCTTAAAGGAGTCTATTGGGACTAATGGGGTTTGTAGCAATTATTCTTATAAATATGTTGATTCTACTTGGAAAGAAATCGAAAAATTCAAAGGAGGAAATGCGATTTTTACCCACCCCAATACTCCTATTAAATGTGGTGGCGCCCCACAAAAAATTATGTATTTAGCAGAAGAGTATTTTTGTAATAGCGGTTTGAAAAATAGAAGTAAAGTAATGTTTTATTCTGCGAACGCTAACATATTTCAGGTACCGCGTTATGCTGAAACATTAGAAAAAGTACTAGAAAGAAAGCGAATTATAACGAACTATAATAAAAACTTAGTAGAAATTATCGCTGAAAAGAGAGAAGCAATTTTTGAAGATACGCAAACACTGAAACGAGAAACAGTACCATATAGTATGATACATGTTGTTCCACCAATGGGGCCACTTAATTTTATTAAAGAGAGTGAGATAAGTGATCATCAAGGCTGGGTTAATATAAGTCCTTATACATTGCAGCATGTACAATATAAGAATATTTTTGGACTTGGAGATTGTACCAATTTACCTACATCT
Organism: Bacillus sp. IBL03825; assembly: GCF_024712505.1. Classification (NCBI taxonomy): domain Bacteria; kingdom Bacillati; phylum Bacillota; class Bacilli; order Caryophanales; family Bacillaceae; genus Bacillus; species Bacillus sp. IBL03825. The sequence goes on from NZ_JAMXKE010000001.1 coordinate 2,533,883, forward strand.
AAAACTGGAGCGGCAATTCGAAAACAAATACCTGTTTTAAAACAAAATATTTTGGACGTACTTAATGGAAGAGACTTGCAGGCTAATTATGATGGGTATACATCCTGTCCGATTGTTACAGGATATAAAAGTCTTATACTCGCTGAATTTAACTATGAACATGAGCCTCAAGAAACGTTTCCATTTAATCAAGCGAAAGAACGGTATAGTATGTTTTTACTTAAAAGGTATATGTTGCCCTATATGTATTGGAATTTAATGTTGAAAGGGATTCTATAAGGAAGAGTTGTTGTAACAACCGAGAAGTAATTTGAAATAAGCATTTGGAGGGAATAGCTATGCTTTTAAAATATTTTTATGATGAAAAATTAGCTCATGCTTCCTATTTAGTCGGTTGTCAGAAGGAAGGCGAAGCAATTGTTATTGATCCCAGCCGCTATATAGAACAATATGTAGAATTTGCTAAGAAAGAGGGATTGGAAGTAATTGCTGCGGCTGAGACTCATATTCATGCAGATTTTCTATCTGGGTCTAGAGAACTTTCCCTTCTTTTTAATGCAAATTTATATGTATCAGATGAAGGAGATGGTGATTGGAAATATCAAAATCTTAACGAGGGCCGATACAATTTGGTTAGAGAGGGAACAGAGTTTAAGGTTGGTCATATAAAATTCAATGTCATTCATACCCCAGGGCATACGCCTGAAAGTATTTCCTTTTTAGTAACCGATACAACTCAAAATAATTATACGAATGATAAACCGATAGGAATATTCACAGGTGATTTTATATTTGTAGGAGATATAGGTAGACCTGATTTATTAGAAATTGCTGTTGGTATTAAAGATACCGCAAAAATAGGAGCGAAACAATTATTTGATTCTATACAAAAAATAAAAATACTCCCCGATTATTTGCAAATATGGCCATCACATGGTGCAGGAAGTGCATGTGGAAAAGCATTAGGAGCAATTCCAACTTCCACATTAGGTTATGAAAAGATGTTTAATTGGGCGTTTCAGAGTAATGATGAAGATAATTTTATATCGAATGTATTAACGGGACAGCCAGAGCCTCCAAAGTATTTTCCATTAATGAAGTATTTAAATAAGTATGGTCCACCAACTCGTAAGAAGAGAGAGATTACTGCTATTTATATAATAGAAGAACTTCAAGAAGTGATGAGGGGTGTTCAGCAAATAGTTGATATAAGGGATGTAGAGTGTTTTGCTGCTGGCCACATCGAGAAGTCAATTAACATACCGTATAACAATTCTTTCACAACTTGGTGTGGGGGGATATTAGATTATAAAAAAGAAACTTTAATAATTTTAGATGCGGAAAATGTTAAAGTGGAGGAAGTTATTAGAGACTTTGAGTCCATTGGCTTAGATAATATTATTGCTTTTGCACCTTCAAAGGTAATTCAAAGATTCCATAGTTTAGAGATTTATAAGGAAAAAACATCAAATGAATTATATCCGTTAATAAAAGATGGAAGTGTAAAAGTTATCGATGTGCGCAGTAAAAAAGAGTGGGATGAAGGACATCTTCATGATGCAATACATATTACTTTAGGTAATCTACTTGAACGGCTAGATGATGTACCGAAAAATTGTCCAATAGTTTTACAATGTCGAACGGGGTTACGTTCCGCTATAGCAGCTAGCATTTTACAAAAAGCTGATATAAAGAAAGTAGTTAATTTAAAGGGGGGATTTCTTGCGTGGAAAAAAGAAGGGCTCCCCTATACAACATGTAATCAAGAGATTTGAAATATATCAAAAGAGTCAAGGGGATAAATAATAAAATTCAATTGCTATCAGTATGGGATATATAAACTAAAAATGATTTATTAAAGCCGCATTAAACGATAAAATTAAGCACAAATATGCTAATGTGTATCTATTCTATCAAAGTAAATAAATAAGGTATTCGAACGAACTCAAAAAGCCGAAACCCCTTAACTTAGGAATTTCGGCTTTGATGTTAAATCATGGAGTTGCTATAGAAATGGTATCTGGCATGTTTACTGCAATAGAGTTATAAGTTCTTAAATCCCTTAAATTAGAAACTTGTTCTTGATTACCGTAGTTAAATTGTTGCCCTTTTAAAAGAACTGGTTAGATAAAAAAGAAAAATCTATTGGTTAGCATTTAACCGAAAGATTTTTCTTTGAATTAGCGTCTTTTTCATAATAATTATTGAGGAAGGGAAATTCGACTGAGAAATGCTGTCAAATAAAAGAATCGGCTAATCTAATTTCTAATGGTCCCAGTATCTTTTATTTTGACGTGTGTTTTTACAGTTATTTTAGCCTCTGCTAACGCTTGCAACCAATCACCTTTTAGTTTTTTCCACTCGTTATATTGAAAAGCTCTAGCATATAACGATAATCCGATAGGATCAATTTTATTCTTTTGTAATTCATACAACATATTTTGTAATTTCTTATTAATTTCTTTTTGAACCTCATTTTCTAAATTATGTATGTTTTTTTTATTATCATAATGCTCCTTAATTAAATGTGCATTAGTTTTTTCTATTACAGCTACATTAGCGTTTATATCGAAATTAAATACAAACTTTCCTTTTTGAAAATTAACCTCTATTTTCCTAGTCGCATTCTGTATTAATATAGAAGTGTTTGGTTTTTGGCTGGATTTTTTAGGTGGAAGCACAAGGTGTAGTATCATCCGGCCTTTATTTTTGGGCTTATTTAAAAGATTGAAGAACTTAACATTTTTTTTAGGGATACGGCTTAAATATTTACCTTGTCGATCTAAAAGTGCAATTCCTACTGTGTCGATTTCATTCATTGTTTTTTTGATAATTGGAACAGTTTGTGTCATTCCTTCTTCATTTTTTTCTCTCATTAATTGTTGAATCGTGGAAGAAACGGATTGATTATTTTGAATGGAGGATTCGATTACACTACTTATGTAAGATGGTAGTGATGGTTTATCGGGCTTATTAATTGTGAAAATTTCTTCTACAGGTCCATCAACAAGTACTACTTTAGCATTAATGGTGGCGTAAGGATCACGGTAAGAAGAATCAAGCTCCTGCATCCAATTTGCTTCTTGGGCCAATTTTTTCCCAATTAAAATGATTTCAGCTTTTGAGGCTGTCATATAGCCCGTTAACTTCGTATCTATTTTACTGAATCCATTATATACAGTGGATGCCTGCGCCCATTGCTCTATAGTACTTCTTTGCTGTTTATGATGAAAGAGTGGTATGCTTGTGCCCACTTTTATATCTCCATTAGAAGTTCTATCTAAGGCGATTAACAGGATTAATGAAACCTGTTCAAGAGGGATTCTTTGACTACAACCGATTAAACATACACAACAAGTTACAATCCATATCCATTTTCGAATCAAAGTTGTTTCCTCCTAGTTAACCAAGTGAAAAGAATGCTGTATGCGAAAAAAAAGATTGGTAATAGAATAAAGAAAATGATATTTAAGATATCCATAAGAGAATATATAAACAAATATTGATCTACGTCGGGATTTAGAAAAATAAATAAGCCGACTATTAAAAACATAAAACTAACGAGCACCCAATTGCGAGCATTTTTTTGAAAAAAAATGGTTACAGATTCAAAACTGAAAAATAAATACGGATATATTGTAGTAGAAAATACAATCAAATAGTAAGCGATATATATAATTTCTAATCGTTCTATGAATGAAAAACGAACCCCTTTTAACAAATGAAATACTGGCCAAATTACGTCTTTTATCCCCTCCGGACTAAAGTATATATAAGAAAGAATAGTCACATATAGATAGAAAAACATGGTTCCAGTATTCGCTATTAGTATTCCTTTTAGGGCTTTTTGTTTTTTTTGTAAGAACGGATAAATAAAATATGCAATTTCTAAGCCGGCATAAGGGGTAATTGTTTCTTTTGTTGCCTTTACAATAGGGGATATGCCATCTTTAAAAATAGGTAGTAGGTGTAAAGGATTGTAGTTACTCTTTAATGAAAACAGAAGAAATAGTGGCATCCAAGCAGTGAAGAAGAAAACAAGCATAGAATAACTAGTAAGAGCCCTTATCCCACTCAATGATAAAATAATAAAAGGCAATAGTAATAATATGGCGATTTGATAAGCAGGAGTGGAAGGGAATATCCACACTTTTATAATGTCAGTTGCCTTTAATAAAGTATTAAAACCAGCAAAAAATAGATAAAAGGCATATAAAAGAAGAAAAATTGTTCCTAGCCATTTACCAAAGTATGCTTTTAAAATCTGTGAGAAACTTTTGCTAGGACTTTTTTGTAACATTAATACAATAAATACGCCAATTATAGAAGTAACCATCCATCCCAGAATGATAGAAATCCAGCCATCTGTGCCAGCGGTAGTAGCAAGTGGGCTTGGCATAATTAACATACCTGATGCAAGTTGCAGTGAATGGATGAAAACAATAAATTCAAATAAAGTTATGTTTTGAAATTTAAGATTCCCCATGCGAACCACCTTCTTTTTTCTTTTTTTGTTTCGGCTGTCCTGTACTCGAGCGGGTGGTGATCATAGAAATAGGAAATCTTACAAAAGAATCTTTTAACTCTTGGAGACGAAATGGTGCTATTGGCAATCCGTATGGTGAACCATAGGAAGTTAATGAAACAAAATGAGCAAATAAGAGCATTAATCCACTAACAATACCTACAATCCCATAAAAATAGGCCAATAACATCATTGGAAAACGAATAAGCCGAATACAACTTGATAAATCATAATTAGAAACAATAAATGATGCAATGGCGGTAATAGATACGATAATAACCATAACGTTACTCACAAGACCAGCTTGAACAGCCGCCTGCCCAATTACAATCCCTCCAACAATTCCAATTGTTTGTCCAATTGGTTGTGGTAAGCGAATACCAGCTTCACGTAGCATTTCTAGTGTGATTTCCATTATAAAAGCTTCCAATAAAGGAGCGAAAGGGACTTTAACTCTTGACGTTGCAATAGAAGTGTATAGATCTAAAGGAATGATTTCAAAATGAAAAGAGACTATAGCAATATAAATTGCAGGTAAAAAAATAGCTATAATAAATCCTGCAAATCGTAATAAGCGAAAAAATGATGCAATGAGCCAATGTATATTATAATCATCTGGAGTCTGAAAAAATCCAATTAAATTCATTGGGACAATCATCGCACCAGGAGATCTATCAATTAACACTGCTACTTTTCCATCAAGTATATGATTAGAAATGGCATCAGGGCGTTCACTTAAATAAGCCTGTGGAAAAGGAGTCCAATTTTGATCCTTTGTAAAATTAGATAGTTCTCCAATGCTCAATATCGCATCCGTTTTAATTTTACAGATTCTAGTTTCTATTTCTTGGACCACATCTTCGTTTGCTACATCCCCTAAGTAAATTAAATAGACTAAAGAAGTGGCGCGTTCTCCAATTGTCAATTTTTTAATTTTCAATTCAGTAGAAGGAATATATCGACGAATTAAGCCTATGTTTTTTGTGGCATTCTCAATAAACCCATCATGTGAGCCTTTAATAGTAACTTCTGAAATTGGTTCTTGAATCGCTCTCTCTGCCCAACCTTTTGTATTTATTAGAAGGGACCTCTTTTCTCCTTCCATAAACAGTACACATTGTCCCTCAAGTAATCCTTCTTTAATTTCATTCCACGTATGTACTATTTTGGTATGAGTAGCAATAATATTAGAATTAAATATTTGGCTGTCCTCATTCACTTCTTGTAATAATGGTGTAACAACATTTCCTTTTAATGCAACACCATCTGTAAGGCCTTCAAAATAATATAGTAAAATATTCGTGTTTGTTTTTAATTGCAAAGGATGTTCGATTAAATCTGCACTAATATTAAAGATGTTATCTAATGTATTTTTAAGTTCTTTTAAGTTACTTGTTTGGATTTTTTCAATGGTTTTATCTGTCTTTGTTTCTAGGGTCTTTTCATTTAAGGACAAAATTGACACCTCTTTAATATATAACGATTAGTTGTAGTTATTATTTTTATATGTTTGAATTTTATTCACTAATTTAAACGGATTGAGATCAAGAATAACTAAAATTGAACTACTATATTATAAATTCAATAATTGAGAGTAAAAAAGTAGATGTAATTTGTGTAGAAATCTAAGTATCAAGATAGAAGTGAAATTTGAATGATTATAATAAAAAAGAACCCTTGATAGGTTCTTTTTAATAGTTGGTAAATATGTTGTCAACAATAGATGGCGATAAAGGTAGTAATTTAGATGTCTTTATGTTATTCAGCTGAATTTTGTAGGAAGAATTATTTTTTCATACCTCAATGCTCAATAAAAAAGGACATTTCATTTATTTGGGTGTTTTAGTGTATTTGAATTTTGCACGCTAACAAATTTTGTTTAGGGACAAAATGTGAAGTTTTATTCTGAAATAACAGAAAGTTAATGCGGCAAAATTCCTATTGGTAATTTGGATAGGTATCAAATATTCCTTTGGCCTTATTTTCTTGATATGACCGTACGTTTATATGTTTCTAAGGGAAAGAAATATTTTCATTTTTATTACCATCTATTGTTTGATTAAGATGGTAACACGAAAATGAAACGTTTACAACCAGAAAATAAAGAAAAAATATTAAAATACGACTTTTTTCGACAAATATTCCTATAAAACGTTTTGTAGGAATTAGAAATAACTAAATTAGTAATAATAGCTTAATATATTAAAGTGAAATTCAATGAATAAGAGTCCAAAGGCATGAATTTAAATGATAAAGTTATAATTTTCTTTTTTGAACTGTAAGTGTTTTACAAGCATAGTTAAACTTTAATCCAACTAGCATTTCTTCCTTTTGTCACTAGCTTAATATGGCCAAACAATTGCAAGGAATTTAAAGCCTTACTGATTGTACTCTCTGCTATGTCTGGATATGTGTTACGAATACACTCCTTAGTAAAGGGTTGTTTTTGTTTAAGTATAAAATCCTGAATTCTCTCCACTTTAGTATGCTTACATATAGAATCTAGAACTGTATTATGAAGATCTTTGTACGCCTCTAATATAATAGTTAAAAACGTTTTTAACCAAAAGCTACTATTATGTTCCTCGCAGTACCAATTTACCGAAGATTTATAAATCGAATTGTAATATTCAGATTCATTTTTCTTAATGTATTTATCCAGACATACATATTTTACAAATGTATTTCCACTCTTAATTAATAGCAATTGCATTAACATAAGTGCCAATCTGCCGTTACCCTGATTAAAAGGAACTATGCAATAAAAATTAAATATAAAACGAGCTATTAATAAAAGTGAATGATAGCCCTTACTAGAATTTAATGAGTTATATTGATCACATAATTGTTCCATTACTTGTGGAATAAGCTCATGTGGAAGAATGCGGTAACTATTTAAGTGCATTCCGTTTTCAGGAATACCTGGAATAGTAAACGGTTTTTCGCGCCATTTGGCACTGTCAGAGGTAAGGTAATGTATTAATTGAAAATGTAATTCCTGTATAGTCTCTGGATTGATTAATAAATCACAGGAATTCTTATGTACAAAAGTAAGTGTTTGATAAAAACAAAAGATAGCATCTTCCGAAATATTTTGAGGTACTATATCATCTAAAATAAGTTCTTTTAATCTTTTATTTGGGACTTTTATATCTTCATAGGTAGTAGTAAAGTTTTTTATGTAATGAAGTGGTATGGTTTTTTCTAAGCTAGTAAATATATCAGGATTTTGTTCCTGATAAGCAGCTAATTTTCCTTTTAATTCACTAATTTCACTGATTATATTTAATAGCCTCCTTTTTAATTCAATATTTTTATACTTGTCATCGAAAAAATTTCTCATTTTTATTCCCCCTGTAACCCCTTAACATGCTGTTACATAAATCTTTCCATTCTAAAGATAGTTTACAACATTATTTTGAAATAACAATATATGTATTTTGATTTTGAACTTATTTTAGAATCAAAATTGTTATTTAAATTTGATTAACGAGTTAGAACTTATGATTAATCATGTTTGAATAAAGAATGAATATACACAGATAGAAAATATAGTTTGACGTAAATTCCTTTTTATGAATTTACGAGATGAAAATATAATTTTAGAATTATTATTAGTGTAGTTTGCTGTATGATTGCTGGGAATTTACTAGAAAGTAACTAATTTTCACAAATAAAATAAAGAAATCTTAAAGAGGAATCAATAGGATCTAATTTGAATAGGCATAATCCTAACATTAAATGTGTAAATGTACAATAATTAAATGAAAAAAATATGAAAATATCGACTTTTTTCGACAAAATAAATTAGATAGAAAAACAATCTAATGTAAGAAAATTGTTGCTTTAGATGGTCTCTGCATTTCATAAATTAATATTGAAGGAATTATCAAATGATTTTTACGAGTAATAAAAGAGTAGATATATAGATTAAATTGTGACAATTATAAAGTTAGTATTCTCCATTTTCATTATTTAATTTAACAAATTTAATAATAGCAAGGTAACTTTTCTATATTTAATATAAGTATTTGATGGGTTATGCTCATAAAAAGTGTCATTTTCTATATATCCATGTAGCATTTAGTACTTGTATTGCGAAATATTTTGACATAAGTTAATTTAAATATTAGGTACAGAAACATTTTAAGGAAAAGAGTCAGTATAAAAGTACCCTGAAAAACGTTTCACCCTAAAAACGTTTTTCCTCAAGAGGTTTTCTCAGGAGCACTAAAGGTTTTTAATTTGTTTCTGTGCCTTATTAGATAAAAATAATATAATAAGTTATTTAGAAAAGGTGAAAAATTCCCCCATTATAAAGAACCTTTCATATCACTTAACGTCCGTATGGTCTAGTTAAAGTAGGAATTTAAAGAAAAGGAAAGGGCTAGATCTAGTTATAATTAGTGCAATAAATAGGGGGCTACTCAAATTTTTTTGTTTGATTTGGTAGGAGTAATATTTACGTTTGTTGGACTAGGTGTATTAAAGTGCATACCTTTTTGATTCAACCGATGAGGCGCTAATCAAGGATTTAATCATCTAGAATTTAGAAAGGTTAAATGTGGAACTGAAGTCTCTACTAAATTAGTAGAGACTAAAACAATCCCCTTAAATTGAACTATTCACTACTTAACGTCCTGTTAGATTGTTTGAAGTGTTAGTAGGAAAATCTAAAAATAAAAAAGGATATTCTACTCTTCTTTTATGTATATAAAACAAAGTGTAAGGTAAGTTCCAGATCCAAAGTGTTTTATTTAATATTCATTCAATCTCATGCGTACTACTTTTATTTTCTTAAGAGCATGTATTTGCGTGGATGCTCTTAAGAGAATAAAATGTCTAAAAAAATAAGTATAAGCATACATTTTAAAAATTGATATATCGTATATTATAAAAAACTCATTGTTCTTCAAATAACAAACAATACAATGTGAATGAAACTCTTAGAAGAATTTATATATAGAATTCACCTTAACTTAAAAACCACATTTTATGCAAAATTATATTTGCTGCTATAGAAGGGTGGGGGTTAACATGACCAAAACTGGGTGTAGGTTCGTATTCCTTGTAAAATAAGTGATTCTTTACTGTTTTCTCTAGTTGTATCTATTAATGATTCATCAGGCTTCCTTCCAGTGGAAGGGACATAAGTTGTTACTATCCTTGGAAATATATTAATAAACACCCATTCAAATTTATCGATATTTCTATTTCCAAATTCTAACGTTTCAATTGGCTTAATTGTATTTTCTCTATCAAAAAATTTTATTATGTAAAACCTTTTTGAGAGGTCACTACTATGTTCAATAGTCCAAATTAAATTTTCCATTTTCTTGATTTGCAACAAGTCCATTTCCAAAAATCCTTTCATACATAAATATAGCGAATGTTCCTATTCTATACTAAATATTTTTAAATTTAAATAGTTATCTTATACGATAGAATAAAAAGAAGTTAATACTCTAAAATTTATCTGAGAAAAGGACACACCTACGCATACATATGCTATAGGTGTGTCCTTTTTTAGTTGTTTATAAGTTTCCTACAGAGTTATTATGAAGTAAAGTTTCAACAGTTTCACCATAGTGAAGTGAGATTTATTTAAACCGTATATTAAGTTAATATGAATCGTATATTGGAATTGTACAATATATGTGTAAGGCGTTTCTGGAATTATATTATTTTGAAAATATAAACTTCAATATACCAAAAAGTAAGAATATTAAACCGTAATCGATATTTGGATTTTTTGTGAATCTTTATTGGTTTTTTATAAACTCTTTACTACATAATGTTACAAAATAGAATTAATTTGCTTAATTTAGCCCCATATCAGGTTAATAAATAAACTAAATATGTTTATGTTATTGAACTATTAATATATTAGTAGGTGATTTGTTCGTTTATCCCTATATTGCTATTATATTAGCGTAAACAATATATTGGGGGGACAAGTATGAATTTGAAATTAACATCTAAGTTAGAAAGATTAAGAAAAAGTAAAAAAGGAATTGGTGCTTGTGTTTTAGCTGCAGGAGTGACGGCAATTACAATGATTCCTCAAAGTGCATATGCACATGGGTTTGTTGAAAAGCCGAGTAGTCGTGCTGCTTTATGTAGTCAGAATTATGGAGCATTAAATTTAAATTGTGGAAATGTAATGTACGAACCTCAAAGTCTAGAAGCACCTAAAGGATTCCCAGATGGTGGACCGATTGATGGGAAAATTGCTTCGGCAGGAGGACTGTTTGGAGGGACTCTTGACCAACAAACATCAAATCACTGGTTCAAAAACACAATAAAGGGGGGAGCAAATACATTTACATGGAAATACACAGCGGCACATTCTACAAGTAAATGGCATTATTACATTACAAAAAAGGGATGGGATCCTAATAAACCATTAACACGTGCTGAATTAGAACCAATTGGAACTGTGAACCATGACGGTTCGGCCGCATCAAATAATTTAACACATACAATTAATGTACCAACTGATCGAAATGGTTATCATGTTATTTTAGCTGTATGGGATGTAGCAGATACGTCAAATGCGTTTTATAACGTAATTGATGTAAATTTAGTAAATAATGAAACTCCCGACACAGTAGCTCCAAGTCAACCAACGGGATTAAATGCGTCTAAAGTATCTGCCAATAGTGTTGAACTAACATGGAAGGCCTCTACTGATAATATAGGCGTAAAAGAATATCAAGTGTTACGTAATGGAGAAGTAATTGGGACGGTACCAGGTACAACTTTTACTGATAAAAAACTAAAAGCAAATACGGAATATACCTATACAATAAAGGCATTAGACGCTGCTGGAAACATATCAAAAGAAAGTGAAAAACTAAAGGCTAAGACAACAAATGAAATTCCAGATAAAGAGGCTCCGACTCAACCAAAAGGATTACATAGTATGAGTACAACAGCGACAACTGTTAATTTGATGTGGAGTCCGTCTGAAGATAATGTAGGTGTTGACCATTATATTGTATATAGAGAAAGCGCTGGGGTTATGAATAAAATTGGGGCAGCTGATAATACATCATTTATGGATAAAGATTTGAAGGCTAATACATCGTATAAGTATGTAGTGACGGCGGTTGATTTAGCTGGAAATGAATCTAGTAGAAGTGATGTTTTGAATGTAACAACAAAGTCAGGGGATTCCACATATGAAAAATGGGATGCAAGAAAGGCATATACTAAAGGTGATAGAGTAGTACATGAGGGAAAAGTGTATGAAGCGGTTCAAGATTATCAAGGGAACGGCGACTCAAATTGGATTTTTGCCCTATCACTTTGGAAGCCAGTTTTGAATAAATGATAAGCTGGAAAAGGTAGTTAACATTTTGGGATTTCTTTTTGAAAATTCAAGGTCGTTCCAAATACAGATTATCTAATGGTTTAAATGATATGTGAGTAAATTTAATCACCATCTTAATGTTTACGTAATGAAATCAAAAAAGAACCCCAATGGTATTCCATCAAAAAGGAATTCCATTGGGATTCTTTATTTTTTTAATTTGTAATAGCGTATATTTTCACTGTGAATTTGTTAGTGGCACCAATTGGACTTGCAATATAATATTTAGTATTTGTGTAGGCTTCAGTCCTAGATCCATGTGAAATATTTTTCCAAAGAGTAGAATCTGTACCTAGGGAAACGTCGATCATTACATTGAAAGAAATAGAAGAAGGATAATCTTTTTCTGAAGGTTCAATAACCCATTTTAATTCCTTAGTACCTACAGGTAAACTATCAATTTTAAAGTTTTGACTGGATCGGTTTTTTTGTCCGGATAAAGGACTAGATTCGGATGAAATCTGCGAAATTAATACTTCTTTTTCATTCGAATGTATACCATTTAATTTAATGATACTATCAATTAAACCTGGCCCAGGAAAATCAGCTGCGATGATACCAGAATGTTTAATTCCACCTTGTTGCAAGAGTTCGGTCCCAAGTGTATTCATACCACCATAATATACTTGTCCATTTTTATCGCGGGGGAAATCACTCCACGCATTAGTGAAATTCGTTTGAATCAACTTAGGATTACTATCAGTATTTCTGTTCTCTTTTCCACTTGCAACAAACCATGGATATACATTATTTAAAAATGCAGCTGCACCACCTGTACCGCTAAAATGGTTGAGATATATTTTTCCATTATTAAAGTTAGTATTTGCATTTTGTAGATGGGTTTTTACCGCATTCCATTTTCCATATATTTCGTCTGGACCGCTTCCAATTTCAAATTTATCTTGTATATTCAAACTTTCGTAATCAACACCGTAATATTGAGAGGATGTAAAGTTTTGTAAGATTACAATTTTACCCCGGATATCTCCTAAAGTAGGGTTGTTTCTATCTGTAGTTGGTACGGAATTAGGGTCCCAAAAATATGAAGCATTAACGTTTTTATATTTTAAAAATATCTCCTCAAATGATAGTGATCCACTTTCAGGAGTAGTTTCTTCTTTTAAGCGCATTAAAATTGTTTCTGTCGGATAATCTTTTAAAAATTGAATTGCCTCTTTTAATACATCTTCAAACACTGCTTTTTGATTTGCAATACCATGGTACATTGCAAAAGAATCTTTTACACGTTTAACACGCATATCTACATATCGAATTCCAGAGTTTAATTGTTGGGGTAGACTCATAGTTTGATTTCTTGTCAAATTTTCATCAAGAAAACTTGCGCCATGTAAAGCCATTGTACCGTGAGTCCCTGGAATAGATAATTCACTTAATTTTATTGAATTTGCTACTTTCGACATCCAAGCTGGATTTTGATAGCCTATATTGGATTCATAGGAATAACCGGGATGACTATCAGCAAAAATAGTAGATGGTGTACTTAAACTTACTAGTGTAAAACAAGTAAGGATGCTAATTTTAAAGAAGTTGTTCATTTTGTTCATTTTATCTCTCCTGACCTTTAAACAATAGTTAAAATAAGATGGTTTTTTACTATATTTATTGTTGTCATTCTTTAAATAATGAATTGTTGTATTTGAAAAAAATTAAAAAATAGGAGGTGTAAGTTATTTGAGACTTTAATAATTTGTTGTAATGAATTGTACCTAATAGCCAAACGGATTCTTAAAGAATCGAAGTATGGACTCGAAAAAACAACCTTTTATCGTATTGTATACAAACAAAACAGAAGCCTTAAAAAAGACTTCTATTTTATGACATATAATGAATGATAAGCTGGTTAACAAATCAAGATAATGTGACTGAGTGGTAAAAATCTATTAATAGCTGTTTCAGAATTTCTTATAACAAGGCTACTTAGGAAAAGTGGATCTCTACAATGCTAATAAAAATTTAAAAATTCTATTCATTAAAACTTAAACTAACTACAGTTGCGATAGATTGGGCTGCATGTTCCCAGCTGCCATCTATAACTTTCCCAATCTGCTGACCAAGTGCATTTAAATCATTTGGATTAACTGGGATCCCATTATAAGCAGCAAGAATTGATAAAAGTGGAGCAGCAAATGGTGTCCAACCACCTCTATCAATATTAAATACAGGCTTATCTATTACCTTTCCATCTTGCACTGTAAACTCATAATAAAATTGATCATCTGGACGAAAACTTAAATGATGAGAAATTTGTCCCTTAACATATGTTTTACCGCCACCTAAATTTACTACTTCAATTGGTTTTACATTAAATTCATGCTCAAATACTTTAATTTTTTTAACTTCTGGACCATTTAAGGCAGCCTTAACCGCTGTTTCCAAATTATTTTGTGCGAATGGTTGAATACTCATTTGTACCTCTTTTTGTTGGATAGGAGCCTCTTTTTCTGCAGCAAACACCGATGTAGTCGGTAGTGCACCTGTAGCTAATGTAGCTGCAAGTGCTGTCGTCATCATGATTTTTCTTTTCATCTTCATAGTTTTCTTCCTCCCTTAAAGTAATGATATATAATTTTTTAAAGACTGACATGGGGCAATATTTTATTTCATAATGCACGCAAAAACTAGGTTAAGAATTATGTCAGAAAATCAAAATTAATTATATATTCATTTACAATGATATCTATCTACACATGTTTTTTCAATTTTCTAACAAATGACACAATAATAACTTTTCATAAGGTAATTTAGTGTTTCAATTCTCTCTATGCACGTTTTAAACAAATTAAAATCGGAGTGGTAATAATATATTTACAAGCAAATGTCGTATATAATTTGAGAAAAGTACACAATTTTTTTATAAAAAACTATAGGAATTATCGTTATATCGTTATCAAACTAAGTAAGATAAATAATAATATGATGAAGAGCTTCCAGTGATTCGCTATAAATTCACTGAAAAATGAGCATGACATCATACACTCATGCACGACAACTAGGATATCAAAGCTCCACTTTATAGCGAATGAGCTAATACGAATGAGATTGAAAAATTTTATTAGTGGCGTATAAAACTATAACAAATACTACAAATCAATTAAAAAATTTCAGTTATTCTGAATGCGAAGGGCACGTAATATTTATTGTGAACTGTAGTACTGATCAAGATTTTAGGAGGAAATATGAACAAAAAGACTAAAAGAATCATATTACTTATTAGTATTTTAGTAAGTTTTAGTATCTTTTTATATTCACAAAACAATTTAATAAGTATAACTGAAGTTAATATAACATCTAATAAAATCCCCTCTTCTTTTAAAGGTTTTAAAATTCTACAAATTTCAGATTTACATAATAAAAAATTTGGCGACAATCAAGAAACTTTAATTCAAAAAGTAAAAAGCATAAATCCAGATATTATTGCTATTACGGGTGATCTAATTGACAGTAAATCATACGATGCAGAAGTTAGTCTGGAATTAATACGAGGGCTTGTAAAGGAGTATCCTATATATTTTGTGACAGGAAACCATGAAAAATGGTCAGGAAAATATAATGATTTAGAGAAAGAGTTGAAGCAACATCATGTTACTGTTTTAAGAAATGAACATGTAAGTATTCAAATAGGGGGACAAGACATACATATACTTGGTATTGATGATCCGGAATTTGTTACTGGAAACCGTGATGAAGGAAATGTTGTAAAAGATGAAATTATAAAAGCGAAATTTGAAATGCAGCCGGATACATATAATGTATTACTATCCCATAGGCCTGAATTTTTAACAGAGTATGCTGATGAGCAAATAGATTTAGTGTTATCAGGGCATGCTCATGGAGGGCAAGTTAGATTGCCATTTATCGGAGGTTTAGTTGCGCCAAATCAAGGGATTCTCCCTACATATACAGCCGGTTTATATGAAAAACAAAATACGTCTATGGTAGTAAATAGAGGACTAGGTAATAGTATCATACCGCAAAGGATTTTCAATAGACCAGAACTTGTAGTCGTACAGTTAAATTGAACTGTACGATTTTTTGTATAGAAAAATAAGCCATATGTAATTTATACAAGTTAACATTACAATTTTGTTAAAAATTTTCTACGTTACATAAAGTAACAAAATTTGACCCAGAGAGTTTGTTATAGTGTAAATAATCAAAAAACTTAAAAATTAGTCGAGTGAAAAGTGTGATAAGTAATTCATGAAAAAACTTAAAGGGGTGTACACATGCATAAAGAATATGAAATTGAAGAGTATACGGCGATTGAGGAACAAATACATTATTATTGTAAATGTTTATTAGTAAGTCATCCTGATCAAATTATAAAGTATTTAGAAAAAAGGTTAGAAAAATATGCAGAAACATTACAATATGCCCATTTATATCCCGACACAGTTATATTACCGTTACAGCAATTAGTTATCGAATATTCTTTAGATGTTGCTAGAATTAGAAAATATATGAATTTAAAAACGTAAAATGAAATATATAATTTAAATGAAACAGAGTCGACTTTAAGAAATGATATTCTAATGTCGACTCTGTTTCATTGTTTAAGATTGAAAATACATACTAATCAATGAATTTTGACATATAATTACGCAAGAGTAAAATGAAAGTGAGTACTCACTCATTTTTGAAAAGGAGGAAGAATACGTGCAGCAACCTGCCATTATTTTACGGACTGTATCAAAAAGTTTTGGAAAAAAAGAAGTAATACACAATCTTTCATTGCAAGTTGAAAAAGCAGAGATATTTGGTTTAGTTGGGCCTTCAGGTTCAGGGAAAACGACTCTTATTAAATTGATTGCAGGTATTAATGAGGCAACAGAAGGTGAAGTGCTTGTTTACAACACGAACATGCCTAATTTAAATGAAATGAAAAGAATTGGTTATATGGCTCAGGCTGATGCATTATACGAAGAGCTATCAGCATATGAAAATGCAGATTTTATTGCAACGATGTATGGATTAAAGGGAAAACATAAAAAAGAAAGAATCGAAGAGGTTTTTGACCTTGTACAATTATCACAACATATAAGACAGCAAGTGCAGCATTTTTCAGGTGGGATGAAGAAGCGTTTATCATTAGCGATAGCACTCCTTCATGAACCTGAAATATTAATTTTAGATGAGCCAACAGTGGGGATAGATCCACTTCTTAGAAAAACAATCTGGGAAAAATTTTATGATTTGAAAAAGAAAGGCACAACTATTATTGTAACGACGCACATTATGGATGAAGCTGAGTTTTGTGAGCGTCTAGGGTTGATTAGAGAAGGAAAGCTAGTTGCGACTGGAATACCTGAAGAATTGAAAAAACGGGTATCATCAGGACGGATTGAAGATGTCTTTTTGTTGGAAGAGGTGGCCCTATCATGAGAGTTACTGGTGTAATCATTCGTATTATTCGCCAATTTTTTCGAGATAAACGTTCGTTAGCGATGATGTTTGGGGCACCCATATTATTACTTTGGTTATTGTCTCTAGTGTTTACACAAAAAGACTATGTACCGCATATCGCTGTAGTTGATGTGCCTGCTCCTATTGTAAAAACAATGAAAACTCAAGAAGCCTCAATTTATGAATACGGCAAAGAGACAGCAATTTCAGAGTTAGAACTGCAAAAGGTAGATGCAGTAATTTATTTAGAGAATGGGAAAATGAATCTTTTATTAGAAGGAAGTGATTCATCAAAAAATCGTGCTGTACTTCAAGTTTTACAAAAGAGTTCAGAAAAGAATGATGTATCAGTTATGAAGCCTGAAGTAAATTACTTACATGGCTCTAAAGACTTTACAATGTTTGATGGGCTTGGTCCCGTATTGATTGGTTTCTTTACATTTTTCTTTGTATTTATATTGTCTGGAGTTTCCTTTGTTAGAGAACGTTTAAGTGGTACATTAGAGAGGTTATTGTCCACTCCAGTGAGAAGATGGGAAATAGTTGTAGGATATATTATTGGTTTTGGAATCTTTGCATTTATACAATCAATTATAATCGTGAATTTTTCAGTTTATATTTTAGACTTGTATGTAGCTGGCTCCATATGGCTAACGCTACTTATTACATGCATGCTTTCTTTAACGGCATTAACTTTAGGGACGTTTTTATCAGCATACGCAAATAATGAATTTCAAATGATCCAGTTCATACCGCTTGTCATTGTGCCACAAATTTTCTTTTCTGGGTTGTTTCCAATCGAATCTATGAATAAGTGGCTACAAATGTTAGGGAAATTATTTCCACTCACATATGGAGCTGACGCAATGAGACAAGTGATGATTCGAAATCAAGGATTTACAGAGATCGCATTAGATCTTACTGTATTACTACTTTTTTCTCTATTATTTGCAATAGGGAATGTATTTGCATTAAAGAAACATCGGAAAATATAATGATGATACAAAGGGGCATTGTAGATGAAGAAGGATTGGCTGGATGAATTAATTGCCGCAACTAATACGGATAAACGAAATGAACGTCAAATGCGTATTTTAGAGGCAGCTGTTGATATGTTTGGAGAAAAAGGATATGCATCAACTTCTACAAGTGAAATTGCAAAGCGTGCTGGTGTAGCGGAAGGAACAATCTTCCGCTACTATAAAACGAAAAAAGATTTATTGTTAGCGGTCGTCATGCCGACATTAACAAAGTTTGCTGCGCCATTTTTCGTACAAGCCTTCGCAAAGGAAATATTTAAATCCGAGTATGAATCATATGAAGGGCTTCTAAGAGTTGTTATTCATAATAGATTTGAATTTGCAAAAAAGCATTTTCCAATGATAAAAATATTAATTCAAGAAGTGCCATTTCAGCCAGAATTAAAAAATGAAATACAACATTTAGTAGAAACAGAATTACTTTCACATTTTAAAAAGTTAATTGTAAAGTTTCAAGAGGAAGGGGAGATTATTGAAATACCGCCATCTTCTGTATTACGTCTTACTTTATCAGCTGTATTAGGTTTACTATTAACAAGGTTTTTATTATTGCCTGAAGAAAAATGGGATGATGAAGTGGAAATTGAAAATACGATTCAATTTATATTGTACGGATTAACACCACGGAGGTAATGTGATGCGCCAATTTGCTAAACCGAAAATTATTGTAAGTAAATGTTTAGAATTTGATGCCTGTCGTTATAATGCAGAGATGATTCCAGATGTAACAATACGAAATTTGCAACCATTTGTTACATTTATCCCGGTTTGTCCAGAAGTAGAAATTGGTTTAGGAGTACCTCGCGAAACGATACGAATGGTAGAAGAAAATGGCGTAAATAGACTTGTGCAACCGTCGACACGAGAAGATGTAACTGAAAAAATGGAGCAATTTTCAAATGACTTTTTACAAACGATATCCGATGTGGATGGTTTTATTTTAAAGAATCGTTCGCCAAGTTGTGGTACGCGCGATGTGAAAATTTATTCTGGTTTTGAAAAAGCGCCAGTAAAAGGAAAGGGATCTGGCTTATTTGGCGGAGCAGTAATAAAAAAATTTTCGCATCTTCCAATTGAAGAAGAGGGTAGATTGTCGAATTTTATTATTAGAGAACATTTCTTTACAAGACTGTTTACAATCGCGCATTACAAAATGATTAAACATACTAAAAACATAAAAGAACTCGTATCATTTCAATCAGACTATAAGTATTTATTTATGGCATATAATCAAGTGAAACAAAAAGAATTAGGGCGTATTATTGCAAATCAAAAAAATGAAACGATTGAAGTTGTATTTGATAAGTATGAGAAGACTTTATATGAATTATTTATGCGCACCCCCCGCTATACATCGAATGTAAATGTATGTGAGCATATTTTTGGATATTTTAAAACAAAGTTGAAAAAACAAGAAAAAGATCATTTTTTAGATTTGATACAAAAGTATATAGAAAAGAAAGTCCCGCTTAGTAGCTTACTTACAATTTTAAAATCATGGGCCATTCGATTTGACGATAAGTATTTATTAAGACAAACATATTTTGAACCATACCCTGAAGCTTTAGTAGAAATTTCGGATTCGGGAAAAGGTAGAGATTATTAAACAATAAATTACATAATTCGACACAAAACTTCCTATGTTGTTGTAGAACAATGTAGGAATTTTTTTGTGCATTGGTACAGAATCTGTTTTAAAATTAAGTTATGACAGAATTATAGAAATTATCTAACTAATATTCGTGTCTTTTAAGAAGCAATGTTTGTAGTAGAAACTCGCACGCTGTCGAAACTCAATATTCGATAAGGGGTGTGTAGCGGAATGGAATTTACTCTAACTCGCGAAAAACAAATGATTAAAGAAATGGTACGTGACTTTGCTGAAAAGGAAATCGCACCGAAAGCTGTGTATTATGACAAAACTGCAGAGTTTCCATATGAAACATTTCAAAAAATGGGCGAACTAGGATTATTAGGTATCCCATTCCCTGAAGAGTATGGAGGTTCAGGTGGCGATACTGTATCGTACGCATTAGCAGTTGAAGAAATTGGTCGTGCTTGTGGTGGGACAGGATTAAGTTACGCTGCAACAATTTCATTAGGTGCTTCTCCAATTTATTATTTCGGTACAGAAGAACAAAAACAGAAATATTTAGTTCCAATGGCGTCAGGTAAAACATTAGGTGCTTTCGGATTAACTGAGCCGAACGCTGGATCTGATGCAGGCGGCACACAAACGAAAGCTGTGTTAGATGGAGATGAATATGTTATTAGTGGTGAAAAGTGTTGGATTACAAATGCAGAGTATGCAAATACAATTATTGTAACCGCTATCAATGGTGTTGAAGATAATGGTAGAAAACGTATTTCGGCATTTATCGTACCGACTACAAGTGAAGGATTAACGATCTCAAGTCCTTACGATAAGATGGGTGTTCGTGCTTCTAATACATGTGAAATCGTACTTGATGGTGTACGTGTACCGAAAGAAAATATTCTTGGTGATGTAAATAAAGGATTTAAACAATTCTTATATACACTTGATGGAGGACGTATTTCAATCGCAGCATTAGCAGTAGGTATTGCACAATCTGCATTTGAACGTGCGCTGCAATATGCGAAAGAACGTCAACAATTTGGAAAGTCAATCTCTAATTTCCAAGCGATTCAATTTAAATTAGCTGATATGGCGACTGAAGTAGAACTTGCACGTAATTTAGTACATAAAGCGGCTTGGTTAAAAGATAATGATAAACCTTTCGGTAAAGAAGCGGCTATGGCAAAGTTATTTGCATCTGAGGCGGCTAGTCGTATTGCAAATCAAGCGGTACAAATTCATGGTGGATACGGCTATATGCGTGAATATGAAGTGGAACGACATATTCGTGATGCAAAACTATTAGAAATTGGTGAAGGAACTTCTGAAATTCAACGTCTCGTAATTGCAAGACATTTAGGATGTAGATAAAAAGGAGGAATCACTATGTTTCAAAAAATATTAATTGCTAATCGCGGGGAAATCGCAGTTCGTATTATGAAAACTTGTCAAAAACTTGGCATTCGCACTGTTGCTATTTATTCTGAGGCTGATGAAAATGCCCTACATGTAAAAATGGCAAATGAAGCTTACTTAGTAGGTGGACCGCGTGTCCAAGAAAGCTATTTAAACCTTGAAAAAATTATTGAAATAGCTAAGAAGACAAATGCTGAAGCAATCCATCCGGGATATGGATTATTATCAGAGAATCCATCCTTTCCGGTTCGCTGTAGAGAAGAAGGAATTGTATTTATCGGTCCATCTGAAGAAATTATTACGAAGATGGGAAGCAAAATCGAATCTCGTATTGCAATGCAAGCTGCAGATGTCCCAGTAGTTCCAGGTATTACTACAAATATTGAAACTGCCGAAGAAGCAATTGAAATTGCAAAACAAATTGGTTATCCATTAATGCTGAAGGCATCCGCAGGCGGCGGAGGCATTGGAATGCAGTTGATGGAAACTGAGCAAACGCTCACCAAAGCATTTGAAAGTAACAAAACAAGAGCACAAAACTTCTTCGGTAACGGAGAAATGTATTTAGAGCGCTATATTGCAGATGCACATCATATTGAAATTCAGCTTTTAGCAGATACACATGGTAACACAGTGTATTTATGGGAGCGTGAATGTTCCGTGCAGCGCCGAAATCAGAAAGTAATTGAAGAAGCACCTTCACCATTTTTAGATGAAGGTACGCGAAAGGCGATGGGAGAAGTTGCTGTACAAGCTGCTAAAGCTCTAGGCTATACAAATGCAGGTACAGTTGAGTTTCTTGTAGATGATCAGAAGAACTTTTATTTCTTAGAGATGAATACGAGATTACAAGTAGAGCATCCAGTTACAGAAGAAATTACTGGTTTAGATCTTGTAGAACAACAACTTTTAATTGCATACGGTGAGAAACTATCATTTACACAAGATGATGTAAAACGTAGTGGTCATGCCATTGAGGCACGTATTTATGCAGAGGATCCGAAAACTTTCTTCCCATCACCTGGGAAAATTACAGATTTAACGCTTCCATCAAATGTACGTATTGATCACTTTTTGGAGAATCAAGTCACGATTACACCTTTCTACGATCCAATGATTGCGAAAGTCATTGCTCATGGTGAAACTCGTGAAGAAGCAATTTCAAAATTACATGATGCTTTAGAAGAATTAAAAGTAGAAGGTATTAAAACAAACACGCCAATGCTACTTCAAGTATTGGAAGACGATGTGTTTAAAAGTGGTATTTATACAACGGGTTTTGTAACGAAACAACTTGTTAAAAAATAAGATTTAACAATATTAAGGGGGAAAAAATGATGACGAAGGTTTATGCATCGATGGCAGGAAATGTATGGAAGATTGTTGTAGGAGTAGGAGATACAGTAGAGGAAGAGCAGGATGTCGTCATTTTGGAATCTATGAAAATGGAAATTCCAATCATTTCAGAAGAAGCTGGCACAGTTATGAAAATTAATGTGCAAGAAGGCGATTTTGTAAATGAAGGAGATGTATTACTAGAGATTGAATAGGGAGATATAGGGGGAAGCGAATTGAAACTACCTAATTTTGCTGTCATTAAAGAAGTCGGGCCACGTGATGGCTTACAAAATGAAAAAAAGATTGTTGGCACAAAAGATAAAGTAAAATGGATTCAACTACTTACAGAGGCGGGATTATCGTATGTTGAAGTTTCCTCATTCGTTCACCCTAAATGGGTCCCTGCATTAGCAGATGCAAATGATGTGTTTTCTGAGCTGAAAAGGGATCCCAATGTTACTTATGCAGCGCTTGTTCCAAATCAAAATGGTTTGGAACGAGCTTTTTTGCAAAATGTAGATGAGGTGAATGTTTTTTTATCAGCAAGTGAATCTCATAATAAAAGTAATATTAATAAATCAATTAAAGAAGCATTAGTTGTAATTGAAGATATAACAAAACAGGCATTATTCGAAGGGAAAAAGGTAAGAGGCTATGTTTCTACTGTATTTGGCTGTCCTTATGAAGGAGATATAAGTGCCACAGCAGTTGACGAATTATGTAATCAACTATTTTCATACGGCATTTATGAAGTATCTCTTGGTGACACGATTGGTGTAGCGAATCCGTTACAAGTAGAGCAAGTTTTAGAACATTTATTGAAGAAATATGATGCTTCGCAGTTTGCAATGCACTTCCATAATACGTATGGAATGGCTCTGGCCAATGTAGTTAAGTCATTAGAATATGGTATTACAACATTTGATAGTTCTTGTGGTGGTCTTGGGGGCTGTCCATATGCACCAGGAGCATCAGGCAATGTTGCAACCGATGACTTAGTTCATATGCTCCATAAGTTAGGAGTCCAGACGAATATTGATGAAGAAAAGTTATTGAGAGCAAGTCAATTTATTCAAAGTAAATTAAATATTCAATTACCGAGTCATGTGTATAGAGCGCTTCAACATAAAACGATAAGTAGGTGAGAAGATGCTACAACTACAAAACATTTCAGTTAATTATGTAACACCTCACGTTGTAAAGATTTCGTTATATCGTGAGAGACAAGCAAACTCATTATCTTTAGCGTTATTAGAAGAGTTACAAAACATATTAACTCAAATAAGTGAAGAGTCCAATACTCGTGTAGTTATTTTAACAGGTGCTGGTGAAAAAGCGTTTTGTGCTGGTGCTGATTTAAAGGAACGTGCTGGTATGAATGAGGAACAAGTTCGCCATGCTGTTAGTATGATTCGCACTACTATGGAGATGGTTGAACAATTACCACAGCCAGTTATTGCTGCTATAAACGGAATCGCCCTTGGTGGCGGTACGGAATTAAGTTTAGCTTGTGATTTTAGAATTGCGGCTGAATCTGCAAGTCTTGGACTTACTGAAACTACACTTGCAATTATACCAGGAGCAGGTGGTACGCAGCGTTTACCAAGATTAATTGGTGTTGGTAGGGCGAAAGAATTAATTTATACAGGCAGACGTATTTCAGCGCAAGAAGCAAAAGAATATGGTTTAGTAGAATTTGTTGTACCAGCTCATTTACTTGAAGAGAAAGCGATTGAAATAGCAGAGAAAATTGCTAGTAATGGTCCTATTGCTGTTCGATTAGCAAAAGAAGCAATTTCAAACGGTATTCAAGTTGATTTACATACCGGATTACAAATGGAAAAACAAGCGTATGAAGGTGTAATCCATACGAAAGATAGATTAGAAGGATTACAAGCATTCAAGGAAAAACGCACACCAATGTATAAGGGGGAGTAAATATGTTAGACCAAAAACAACAATCGAATACATTTGAAGAAAGAGTTGAAACGATTAAACAAGGCGGCGCACCAAAGTATCACGAACAAAACAAAGAAAAAGGAAAACTATTCGTTCGAGATCGCTTAGCTCTTTTATTTGATAATGGTGAATATGTAGAAGATGCATTATTTGCAAATTGTGAACAAACAGGATTACCTGCTGATGGTGTTATAACGGCAACGGGTAAAATACATGGTCGTACTGCATGCGTAATGGCAAATGATTCAACCGTAAAGGCTGGATCATGGGGTGCACGTACAGTTGAAAAGATTTTACGTATTCAAGAAACGGCAGAAAAATTACGTGTTCCGTTATTTTATTTAGTTGACTCTGCTGGAGCGCGTATTACAGATCAAGTAGAAATGTTCCCAGGGCGCCGCGGTGCAGGAAGAATCTTCTACAATCAAGTGAAATTATCAGGTAAAGTTCCTCAAGTATGCTTATTATTTGGACCTTCGGCAGCTGGTGGCGCATATATTCCAGCTTTTTGTGACATTGTTATGATGGTAGAAGGAAATGCATCTATGTACTTAGGTTCTCCTCGTATGGCGGAGATGGTTATCGGCGAGAAGGTAACTTTAGAGGAGATGGGCGGAGCTCGTATGCATTGCTCTGTATCAGGATGCGGAGATGTTTTGTGTAAAACAGAAGAAGATGCGATTACACAAGCAAGACAATACATTTCATATTTTCCAAACAACTACTTAGAGAAGACTCCATTGGTTACACCTCAAGAACCGAAACAATTCGAAAAAACGTTAGAACAAATCATTCCAGAAAATCAAAATGCTCCTTTCAATATGAAAGATCTCATTAATAGAGTTATTGATGAAGGTTCTTTCTATGAAGTGAAAAAATTATTTGCTCAAGAACTAATTACAGGCTTGGCACGTATTGATGGTAAGCCAGTTGGTATTATTGCAAATCAACCGCGTATGAAAGGCGGCGTATTATTCCACGATTCAGCGGATAAAGCAGCGAAGTTTATTAATTTATGTGATGCATATCATATTCCGTTGTTATTCCTTGCAGATGTACCTGGATTTATGATTGGTACAAAAGTAGAGCGTGCTGGTATTATTCGTCATGGTGCAAAGATGATTTCTGCAATGAGTGAAGCAACTGTACCGAAAATTTCTATCGTTGTTCGTAAAGCATACGGTGCTGGTTTATATGCAATGGCAGGTCCAGCCTTTGAACCAGATTGCTGCCTAGCATTACCGACAGCTTCTATTGCAGTAATGGGTCCAGAAGCGGCAGTCAATGCTGTATATGCAAATAAGATTGCAGCTTTACCAGAAGAAGAGCGTAATAGCTTCATTGCTGAAAAACGCGAAGAGTATAAGAAAGATATTGATATTTACCATTTGGCATCAGAGATGGTCATTGATGGTATTGTTCATCCAAACAATTTAAGAGAAGAGTTAAAAGGACGATTCGAAATGTATATGAGTAAATATCAAGTATTTACAGATCGTAAACATCCTGTTTATCCAGTTTAAAAGCCCTATTTAGGGCTTTCTTGCTCAAAAAGTCAAGGAGGGGAAAACATTGAAACAAGCAGTTTGGTTTCCAACAGAAGAGTATAAAGAAAAAACGCGTTTATATGGTTGGATGAAATCATTGGGCTATGAAGATTATGAAACGTTTTATAATAAATCTATTGAAGAAACAGATTGGTTTTGGGGAGAAGCTGAGAAAGCGGTTGGTTACCAATGGATGAAGCCTTATACAGAAGTGCTAGATTTAGAAAATGGTACACCGTTTGCACAGTGGTATAATGGCGGAACATGTAACGTTGTAGAATCAGTTTTATCACGCTGGCTTGCAGATGATGAAACAAGAACGCAACCAGCACTACAGTACGAGGGAGAAAATGGAACTTCAAAATCATTTACATATGAAGATCTTGACAACTGGGTAAGTCGCGTTGCAAACGGTTTGAAACATGCGGGTATTGAAAAAGGTGACCGTGTAACAATTTATATGCCGATGATTCCAGAAACAGTTGTTGCAATGTTAGCTGTTATGAAAATCGGAGCAATTATTTCACCAATATTCTCAGGATTTGCGTCTGATGCAGTCATGACTCGTGTACAAGCGGCAGGATCAAAAATGATCATTACTGCAGATGGTTTTTCACGCCGAGGTAAAGTTGTTTCATTAAAAGACGAAGTAGATAAAGCTTGCGAACATTGTCCAACTGTTGAAAAAATTGTTATTGTTCGTCATGCAGGAAATGATTTTACACCACATAATTATGATTTCCCATGGAGTGCACTAGAAAAAGAAAAACCATTTACACATGCTGAAGAGATGAATAGTGATGATCCGTTAATGCTCATTTATACATCAGGTACAACTGGGAAACCGAAAGGAACAGTACATACACATGCTGGTTTCCCTTTGAAATCTGCATGTGATGCAGGATTTGGAATGAACATCAAACAAGGTGACCGCGTATTATGGGTAACTGATATGGGCTGGATGATGGGACCGTTTTTACTATTCGGCTCTCTCATTAATGGAGCAACGATGGTTATGTACGAAGGTGTTCCAGATTTCCCAGAAGCAGATCGTTTATGGGAGACCGTTGATAAATATGAAATTACACATCTCGGTATATCACCAACATTAATTCGTGCGTTAATGGCAAAGGGTGATGAGTATGTAAATAAACATTCGCTCAAGAGTTTAGAAGTATTCGCATCAACAGGTGAACCTTGGAATCCAGATCCTTGGATGTGGCTATTTGAAACAGTTGGAAAAAATAATGTACCAATTTGTAACTATTCAGGCGGAACTGAAATTTCTGGTGGGATTTTCGGAAACGTCCTTATTAAACCGATTGCACCGATTAGTTTTAACGCATCTTTACCAGGAATGGCAGCGGTTGTGCTCAATGATCAAGGCAATCCAATTCGTGATGAAGTTGGAGAATTATGTTTAGAGAAACCTTGGGTTGGTATGACGAAAAGTTTCTGGGAAGACGATGAGCGTTATGTGAACACGTATTGGTCACGTTTTGAAAATAAATGGGTTCATGGTGACTGGGTGATTTATGATGGTGAGCAATATATTATTACAGGACGCTCAGATGATACGTTAAACATTGCTGGAAAACGTATTGGACCTGCAGAATATGAATCTATTCTTGTTAAGCATAATGATGTCATAGAAGCTGCCGCGATTGGTGTACCTGATGATGTAAAAGGTGAAGTTTGTCATTGTTTTGTAGTATTAAGGGACAATGTAACATTCACAGGAGAGTTAAAGAAAGAATTAATGAGTTTAGTAAACTCTCATATCGGAAAAGCATTGTGTCCAAAAGATATTCACGTTGTAGAAGATTTACCAAAAACACGTAATTCTAAAGTAATGCGACGCGTCATTAAAGCTGCTTACTTAGGAAAAGAATTAGGGGATTTATCATCACTTGTAAATCCTGAAGTAGTTCCATTTATTCAGGGGTTACAGTCTAGTAAACTATAAAATTACGAATGAGCTCTATGTAAATAGAGCTCATTTTTAATGTTTACAAAAAGATAAGAGAGAAAAAGTAAATTTGAAGTTAAAAAATCTACTATTAGTGTTAAGTATGTCTGTTTGTTTTTAGTTTTTATCAAAATAGGATACTGTTGCATATCTATCCAATGGAGTAATTGAATTTTGTTAAGAATGAAAATTTAGTGAAGAAAAAAGTAATGAATAAAAGGAGAAATCCCTGGGGGACAGGGATTCAATAAAGGAGATATCATTGTCGTTCAATGTCGAAATTTGGCGTATTCGACAAATTAATATTATCACGAATTTTCAGGAGATTGTGATAGTGGATGTGTCAAAAATGTGTACGGGTTCCATATAAAAGTGTTAATTAAATAGGAAAAGGGAAAAGAATTAAGTTCACTCGTTCTTAAGATTTTTCCCTTTTAAATTTACTGCTTGTTCGTTGTTCTATATACATCTGAGATTGGTAAATCGTCGCCATGTAAAGCTTGAGTACTGTCCTTTTTGTTTGAATCATGTGCCTCCTGAGATGTTTCTTGCATTTGCTCTTGGGCTTTACTAGGGGTATTCAGCGCATCCGATGACACATAATCAAGTTGTTGACTTAATAGATTTTTTTTATCCATGTTATGTAGCTCCTTTTTGAATTTAGATATAAAAACGAAGTGTTTTTAAATAGTTACGTGGGTATTATGTATCTTTGAATGGAATTATATACATAAACTATATTGAGAATTTAACTAATTATAAAAATCACTTGTGATGACAAGTTTAAGAAATATAAAGATCATTAGTTCTTAATAAAAGCTTTATTTTAGTAGGGTGTTTCGAAATTTCATTTGAAAGGAACATCCCAATGATAAGATGAGCACTGTAAATCAGTGCTCATCTTATCAGAAATTGCTTAGTACTTAAAGATAAAACCATTACGGACAATTCACAATGGTAATAGTGACGCTAGCCATTGTTCCAGGAGAATCAAGAAGTGAAGCAGTAACGGTTACTGTTCCAGGCCCATTAGCGGCTAGAAATACAGCGGTAAAGTTACCTGAAGCATTTGTAATGACAGCAAGAGGAACCATGAAAGCAAGAGAAGGATTACTAAATGAAAAACTGACCACTACTCCTGGAGTAGGACTACCGTTTACTAATACTTGACCCGAAAAAAATAAAGTATTATTTCCTTGAGTGGATACACATGTCGTGGTTTCGTTAGAAGTCAAAGTAATAGATGCAGGCCCAGCAGGAAGATTAAATCCAGTTGGGCCAGTTGGTCCGGTTGGTCCGGTTGGTCCGGTTGGTCCGGTTGAACCCGTAGCTCCTGTAGAACCGGTGGGACCAGTAGGGAATTGAAAGGGTTGAACAGGTGGAAGTGTAGGTCCAATAGAACCCGGATTAAGTGCAGCAAAAGATAAAAACTCGTCCATTATTTATCACCTCTAAAAATCGTATTACTAATAGTAAATGTAATGATAGAGCAAAGTGAAATGGACAAGCGGTTGTATTTTAATAAATTAAACAAAATTTTTATTTGATAGAAAGAGAGATTAGTACGATTCCTTTAGAAATTAAATATAAAAAGGCGAGTATTTTCAAATCGCCTTTTGGGTAATGCAGTGTAATTTTATTCAGTTATTTGAAAAATAGTTTCATTCGGTTTGGAAAATCCATACAGTTTCCTTGCGAATTTTAAAATTTCTTCTTCACTATCTGTTAAAGTTTTAACATCATTTTTAAGGGAATGACCATCCTTCTTTAAAGAAGATAATTTTTGTTGCTCCGTATTAAGCGTGATTTGTTTTTCTTTAATCATTTCTTGTTGGTTATTAAGAGAATATTGAAGGACAAAAATTATAGGTAATATTAAAACCAAAATAGTTATAATACGGCGTCTTGTTTTTTTATTACTACCTTGTTGGGTGTTAGGGTTCACTTGCTGTGAGGGTATATTAGGATTTGATTGTTGGGATGATACTTTTGGGATGTTTCCCATTAAAAGGCCTCCATTACTGATTGTAGAATTTAAACTATTTAAAAGTATTATAAATGTTCAATAAGGATTTTAGAAGATATTTTAATATAGGTGAGTTTTGTAAAGTTTAAACAAAATTTTTATTTAAATAAAAGAACTCCCGATTGTCCGCGGGCTCCTAAGGGAAATCGTCAAATAATGAAGTACTCGACTAATTAATGATATCATGAATTTTTTGGTAAAAACACTGGTAAATTCATCCGAATTAATGAGAGCATCATTTGAAACAAAAACGCTATTTTAATAGGGAGGGGAATAATGATGATGCCATGGGACAAGCGAGTATACATTGTATCAAGGTGATCATTTTATTACAGAGGGGACAATTTTTGAGGTTAGTGAAAAGGCGAATAAATCATTATATTGGCTTCGGTGCATGTTAGTTCCAAGCTATGAAAAAGTGTGCGGTAATAGTACAAAGCGACTTTGGTTGATTCGGATAGATGATGACGAAGAATGATGTGAAAATTTCATTTCGTAGAGAAATAAGGTGATTAAGGATGGGCATAGAATATGCCATACTTGTATTAAAAAAGAGCAGAATTTAGCCTATATATAAAGATGTTGGAATTGTTCTAAAGGGGGGAATATCTGAAATATAAATAATTGAGGGGAGTGAACTAATAATGGAAACTAGTACTTTTTTAGGATTGTTTTGGGGATGGGTAACGGTTATTGTATCGGGAATACTTTTCGTACGACCATCGGTACTACGTGAATTAAAAAAATTAGTGGTTGAAGACAGAGGATTTGGTATTATGTATGGTTTTCTATCGATTTTCCTAGGGTTAGGTAGTGTAATCCTACATAATGTATGGGTATTCAACTGGCAGGGGTTCCTAACGTTTATTGCATGGCTTGCATTATTAAAGGGAATCTACATAATTGTATATCCTGAACCTTCCAAGAAAACAGACTTTGAAGTAAGGGTACTATCTACACGTATAGCGCTCGCTATCATTGGCGTCTTGGCTTTATGGATGCTTATAGTAATCTATATAAAATAATCTTTTTCTAATAAGGAAGTTAATAAAATATGAGAAAATTCCATTATAATACTAATTTTAGAATGTTGCATTGCGAAATGGTCAGAAATTCTTGCTTACAAATCGTCCATTCCCTAATTTACATGCTCAAAAATTTATAGGAGCATTAGAATTTGCGAGTATTCGGGATTTTGGTGTATGTGGTCTTTTAGTTAGACAAAATGGTGCGTACATTTTTAAAACTCATAGACGGCTGGTTGAATCTTGGCGAAGAGCAATAGATTAAATACGATTCTTTTATGTGAAGTTCGATAAAAAAGTACAGTAGATTCATCTATTGGAGGAAAACGTGGTGTTTCTAAAAGAAATAATTTATGTTTCTATGATTCACCAACTTGGCAGGATAAAGACGTTGCTGGTTCTGTTAATGTATGATTAGAGTTTGTTATTGATGCAAAAGTAAGTGTTAAAGGAACACTACAATACAAGGTGCACAATAGCAAAGGAAAAACATACTGCTGTAAATAAGCTTATTTGTATGTGAAGTAATTAAAGAGTCGATTTATAAGAGTCAGCTTATTTTTCAATACTCCACTCAACTAGTAATTATAGATGCCAGTTTAAATCTCTACGTGTTAATATATAAAAAGCTGACTATATTTAGTCAGCTTTTTATATATTCTAGTATTTATCGGTCCCAAAAGACATATTCTTTCCTTTAATTTGACATTTAATATATTACCAATGTTTTCTTTTACAATGACAACAAATAAAGAAACATTTACAGCGACACTTATTTCGTTTAGAACGCCAATCATCATCACAATGGTGTTGTTCTTTAGATTTCCACCAATCATCATTGCAATGCTTTTCTTTAGAACGCCAATCATCATCACAATGGTGCTGTTCTTTAGATTTCCACCAGTCATCACAACAATGCTTTTTCTTAGAACTCCAGCAATCATTTTTCCAGGACATTTTTTATACCTCCCTTCAATTAGGGTTCATATTATTCTATGTTTTAGTAAAAAAATGGCTTGTTTATTAACCTATTATTTTACCTTTATATGATAGAGTGCTTTCTACTAAATATAGAATTCATACAAACTATGCTTAATTTTCAAAAGGTAGTGGAGAGAACTGCTGGTTATGATATTAATCAACAAACACTTGTTGAAGAAAACGTTCTGATTTTAAATAATATCTTATTTTGGAGTACGCTTTTTTTAATGTATATTTCACAACAGCAAAGGCAAAACATACTATATTACTGCAAACAAAGCCTATGTATATGTGAAGTAATAGGAAAAGCTGGTCCCTCTTAAAGGAGCCGGCTTATTAAAAAAAACAGGTTCGTTTGAGAAAGAGGTTGTCTAAATTTTAAATTCAGCAGAATTAAATCCAAGTCCAATCATTAAACAGGCCTTTAATTGTTAGAGGTCCGTTTTGTTATTAATAAAGAAAAGAATGTTATTGTCGTTGAAAGCACGTTTATACTAATAATGCTACATATTTGGAGTATTTGAATTGAGTATTCATACAGTAGTATATTCGTCTTTAATATATATATATAAAAGTTTAGTACAAGTGTTTGTTTTTTTGTTTCTATGCTTTTGTCTCGTACACTTTTAAGCTATTGGACATACTTTACTAATAGAAATGATTAGGGGGTGAGGATTTGGGTTCTCGATTTAATAATTGTAGAAAAAAATGTACGTGTAAACATGATGATTGTTGGGATGTTTTTGAAGAGTGTAAAAAAGAACAGCATGAGAAATGTGACAGCTCTTGTGTACAAGGAATTAGAGACGAACTTAAAAAATTAATTAATAAAACAGTGCGAATTAACACTGAAGGACGTACTTATATAGGTACTGTTTCTTCTGTAACTTGCGATGTTGTTAAGCTGGCTGCTATTCCTGGTTCAGTTGCAGCAATTATATCTCTTTGTAAAATTGAAGCGATTTTACCACCTGCTACAACTGTTGTTGATGAGTTTGATTTTAACGGTGTTGACGTAGCAAATAAAGAGTAATTATGCTTTATTGATGCTAAGCCATTCTTATGAATGGCTTTTTATTTTGTTTAAAAGGGAATAT
Source organism: Bacillus sp. IBL03825 (assembly GCF_024712505.1). Classification (NCBI taxonomy): domain Bacteria; kingdom Bacillati; phylum Bacillota; class Bacilli; order Caryophanales; family Bacillaceae; genus Bacillus; species Bacillus sp. IBL03825. The sequence continues at coordinate 2,567,202 of NZ_JAMXKE010000001.1, forward strand.
ATTTTTCATATAGAAATAAATTTGAAGGTGTATAAAAGGTTGTGTGAAAGGAGAATGAGAGTGATCAAGCTGAAACAATTTACAAGAACTGATTTCAAACAATTAATAAATTGGATTGATTGCGAAGAATTTTTAATACAGTGGTCAGGAAATGTATTTACATACCCTTTACATGAACAACAATTAGAAAAATATATTGAATGCAAAAATACGCTTGCATTTAAAGTAATAGATGAAGAGACTATAAAAGTAATTGGTCATATTTCACTTGGGCAAATTGACAATATAAATAAATCTGCAAGAATTGGAAAAGTGTTAGTTGGTGATACGAAAATGCGAGGGCGTTCTATAGGGAAACATATGATAAAAGCAGTATTACAAATTGCATTTAAAGAATTAAAACTACATAGAGTAACTCTTGGTGTTTATGATTTTAATACGTCGGCCATCTCATGTTATGAAAAAATAGGATTTGTAAAAGAAGGTTTATTAAGAGAATCCAAAAAAGTAGGAGAAACATATTGGAATTTATGGGAAATGAGTATGTTAGAATATGAATGGAGTGATAAAAAATAATAGTTTTTTATAATTATGTTATGTCAATTAAAAGGGGTATGGTGGGAAGTTATGAATAAAAATACTAAAGTAATTTCAGTTGCAGCTGTTTCAGGAGGAGGTAAAACTACTGTTACAGAAAGTTTAACTCACAAGTTAATGAATTCAAAAGCACTATATTTTGATAGCTATGACTTTGATAATTGTCCTGCTGATATTTGTAAATGGATTGATGATGGAGCAAATTATGATGAATGGGTACTTACACCATTAATTAAGGATATTCAGCATCTGTTACAAAATAGTTATCTAGATTATATTATTGTAGATTATCCTTTTGCATACCTAAATAGTGAAATGCGACAATTCATTGATGTAACCATATTTATCGACACACCTTTAGATATTGCGATGGCTAGAAGAATTTTGCGAGATTTTAAGGAAGATACAATGAGTGAAATACAAAATAATTTAAAACACTATATAACATATGCTAGAAAAGCATATTTAGAGGCACTTCATACCGTAAAGCCAAATTCAGATATTGTTTTGGATGGATCTTTATCTGTCGATGAAATAATTAATCAAATTTTAGAGTCACTTAATCGGAGAGAAGTAATCGTCAATGGTTAAATGTATAGAGGAATATGTACAAGTTGATGATTTTAAAATGTATTCAAAAGTATTCCAAGGAAAGCAGTTGCAACCTGTTATTATAATGGAGGCAGGCTATGGCGATTATTCAAAGACATGGGATCATATCGCTAAAGAGTTGACGGAATATGGGACGGTACTTACATATGATCGAGCGGGCGTAGGAAAAAGTGGGAAGAGTTCCAAGAGACGTATTAGTTCTGAAATGGTAAAAGATTTAAGGTGTTGCTTGGCGCAATTACAATTGAAACCACCTTATATTTTTGTAGGACATTCTTTTGGCGGTATAAATGCACGTTTATTTGCGACTTTTTATCCCGAAGATATGTTGGGAATCGTTTTGGTTGATTCGACACCGGAAAATTATAAAGAAGATTTTCTGCCAATCATGTCTCCAGAATTTCAAGAAGCTTACTATAAACAGTTTGTATATGAAAGTTCTTATGAAGAGTTTACATTTAGTTTAAGTGAAGTAGATAGACATTGTAAATCAATGAATGATATTCCACTTGTCGTGTTAGCTGCTGGTAAAAAAACTTTTTATTCGCAAGCTGCACAACTGAAGTGGTTACAGTTGCAAGAAGAATTATTACGATTATCATACAATCATAAATTTGTAATTGCAGAACAAAGCGGTCACTATATTCAAAAAGATGAACCATATTATGTAATAGATGCGGTTAAGTGGATTGTTGAGGTAGGGGAGAGATAAATATGTACACGTTATTTCAATACAATTGGCAAGTAAGAGATGATTGGTTTAAGTGGTGTGAACAACTTTCAGAGAAAGAATTACTCCGCAAGCGTGTAGGTGGTGTTGGGAGTGTTTTAGAAACATTATTCCATATTGTCGATGTTGAGTACAGCTGGATTAGTGCGCTTCAAGGAAAAGAAGATAATGAACCGCAGTTTAAAGATTATCAATCCATCCAAAAAGTGAAAGCGTTATCTAATTTATATATACGAGAATTAGAAGATTTTTTACAGTTGTGGTCATTTAGCCTAGAATGTAAGATATTAAAAGCTTCGTGGACAGATAAAACATATACATACGGTGAAGTTTTAAGACATGTAATTGTACATGAAATTCACCATATCGGTCAGCTATCTATATGGGCGAGAGAATTAAATCTTCAGCCTGTTTCAGCGAATTTAATTGGAAGAGGACTATAGATTTAGAAACCGGCTTGCACTGTGAATGCAAGCCGGTTTTTATATATAAGAAGATTTCTTAGTTGAAATCCTCGGATTTTTTCTGACGTATATGTAAAAACATTAAAATTGTAATAATGAAGAAAATCAATAATGTTTGTATAATCAAATTTTTAAACTGAAGTAAAACTGTCCACGATGTAACAGTATCTTTAAAAGCTTGGAGTGCAGAGTACGAGGAAGGATCAAAACCATACTGTAGTAATTTTTTTGTTTCAATAAAAGTACTGTTTTCATCGTCGGCGTCTAATATTACTGAAATAAGTCTAGTATCTCCTCGTTTTGCTGTACTGACAAAACTATAATTACCATTAGTTGAAAAACTAGTTTGTAAGCCATCAACACCTTGGAGTTTAATGTTTTTATTAAGGGAATAAATCATTTTATTTGTGTTGAAAACTTTTGAGTCTTTGAAGGTAAATTGGTAAGAGGTTAGTTTCGTAATGTTCAATACATTAGGAAAGTCTTTTACTAATTGTGTTGCTAGTTTAGCTACGTCTATAGCTGTTGTAGTTGATTGTTTATTTGTATCGTTATTCATTCCAGTAGCATTTAGAAACGGGGATGGTTGTGATAACTTTAGTTGTTTTGCTTTCTCATTCATTACAAGTGTAAAGTTATCTTCGTTTCCAGCAATCTGTTCTGCAAGGGCAAGTGCGGAACGATTATTCCCTGTCAAAAACAATGCATGAAGTAAATCACGAACTGTCGTTTTATCTTTCGAATTTACTTGTATAGGGCTCGTTTCTGCTCGGAAAACTTCGTTATTTATTTTTACTAATTCATCTAACTGTATTTTCCCTTCATTCAGCTGCTCCATTGCGATATACTCTGTCATTAATTTAGATAAAGTAGCTGATTGTATAGGAATTTCTTCATTTTTTTTATAAACAACTTCACCTGAATTAGCATCTATTAAAATAGCTGATTTAGCTTGAATAATTGGACCATTTACATAAAGGTAAAAATATAAAACGATAAGTGCTGTAATAACAAAAGATAATAATAAAATTGTGAATTTTTTCAAGAATTGCATAAGCGATCCTCCTACTATGACATCAATAATAGTATTGTAAAAAAGAATGCTTAATTAGGAAGAAAGAAAAGGTAAAGAATTTCTAAAGAATTATAAAGGATTATTTAATTTTGGATATTGATGGAAAATAAAAGGTTCAATTTCTTATATGATAAGAAATTGAACCTAAAATTAAATTGTATTAACATTTATATGGTTGTAGTTTTATAGTGAAAGTTGTTCTTTTCTCATCACTATATACTTCAATTGTTCCTTTATGCAATTCGACAATACTTTTTGCAATTGCCAATCCGAGTCCAGATCCACCAGTGTTTGTCGAGCGCGATTTCTCCACGCGATAAAAACGTTCAAAAATATGAGGTAAATCGGTACTCGGAATAGGCTGGCCGTAATTTGTAATATCAATTGCAATCATATTATTACTTTCGTAAGCAGTAATATCAATATACTCACCATCGCTACCATAAGCGATAGCATTAATAATTAGATTTTCAAATACGCGAACTAATTTATCACCATCAGCTAATACCATGAGTTTTTGAGATGGAAAAGAAGGTCGACATTCTATATTAGCTTCTTGAACCTGTATGCGGAATTGAACAGTTAATTGTCCAAGTAGCTCTACAATATCAATAGGAGCAGAAAATAAACTTAACTCTTTATTTTGAACACGTGTATATTCAAACAAATCATTCATTAATGCATTAAGACGGGTTACTTTATCGTAAATGACTTGTATGTAATAGCGTAATTCCACTTCATCTCTATAATTATCATGGTGGATTAAATTCACGTATCCAACTATAGAGGTAAGAGGAGTACGTAAATCATGCGATACATTTGTAATAAGTTCACTTTTAGCTTGTTCCGCCTGTCTTTCTTCATCAATTGAGACTTTCAATTGTTCAACAATTTGATTAACACCGGTCGCTAACTCTTCCAGATAATTATGATGTACGATAGAAATTTTATGATTGAAGTTTCCATCTGCAATATAACGAATCTCTTCTATCATTTTTTTAATACAAGTTTCATAGTAAAGCTTTCTTTCATGACGATAAAAAATGTATAGGTAGGATGAAAAAATAGAAAATAAAAACAAATAAGATACAATCATCATCCAGAGAGATTCTTTTATTCCTTTATATTTTTCATATCCAAAAATTCTAATGAATTCTTTGCCGAGTTCGCTTAATGTAAGTGAACTTTCAATTACACTTGTAACAAGACGATATATTATTAATTCAGTAATAGGAGTAAGTGTGATGGCTAACATAAACCAAAAAATCAACTTCCATTTTGGGATATCTTTTAATATATCAAATGCTTCATTTCTCAATTTTATAGCCTACTCCCCAAACAGTATGAATAAACTTCTCTCCATTCATTCCTGTTTCAAGTTTATCCCGTAAATTACTAATGTGGACCATTACAGTTTTATTTGAGCCATAACCATCTTCATTCCAAACGCGTTCAAAAATTTCTTCGGAACTAAATACTCTTCCGGTATTACTCGCAAGTAAATATAAAATATCAAATTCAATAGATGTAAGTTTAATATATTCTCCATTTACTTTAACAGTATGATTATGTTTGTGTATTTCAGCAGAACGAATACGAATAATACCATCTTCATTTTTGGAGGAAGTGGCATTTTGGAAAGATGATCTTCGTAACAAAGCTTTCACTCTAGCTACTAATTCTAATGGATTGAATGGCTTAATCATATAATCATCTGCACCTGTCATAAGACCTAATATTTTATCCATATCTTCGGCTTTTGCACTCAGCATAAGAATAGGTACAGTATTATTCTCACGAACTTCCTGGCAAACTTCTAATCCGTTTCGTTTTGGCATCATTATATCCAAAACCATAAGGTCAACTTCATATGTAGAAATCATTTGCAATGCCTCATCGCCATCGTATGCTTTATAAATGTTATAGCCTTCATTTCGCAAATAAACAGCAAGTAACTCAACAATTTCTTTATCATCATCAATAATTAATATGTTTTTCTTCATTATGTAGTTCCTTTCCTAACAAATCATTAACATTACTATAATATCAAACATTTATGTATTTTGTAGCCATGATTCCACATAAAATTTCATGTAACGTATAAAAAAGGGATTAAAACATTCATAACGAATACAAATAAAAAGGATATTTAAATACAACGTTATATTGAATGTTTGGAAGAAGGGGGACTTATGATGTTATATAAAGATATTTATTCATTTACTCCGACTGGAAAAATTGAAAATAATATAAAAGTTTTTCTATTAAAATACAATAAAGAACTTACATATAAGCATTCAATTCGGGTAGCAAATGAAGCCCAGAAAATTGTGATTAAGTATCATGAAAACGAGGAAAAGGCAGCAATGGCAGCATATTTACATGATATTAGTGCAATCTTTCCGAATGAAGAGCGGGTTGCAGTTGCTGAACAATTTGGAATAGAGATATTACTAGAAGAACGAGAATTCCCGATGATTATTCATCAAAAATTGTCGAAAATAATTGCAAAAGAGATATTTAAAGTGGAAGATGAAGAAATTTTAAATGCAATTAATTGTCATACTACACTACGTAAGCATGCAACGAAGATGGATTTAGTGTTATTTGTTGCTGATAAAATAGAGTGGGATCATAATGGGACACCACCTTATTTAGTAGAAGTAAAAAAAGGATTAGAAAAATCTTTAGAACATGGTGCTTTTTCATATATTTCATATTTGTGGGATAGAAGAGACACGTTGAAAGTTTTACATCCGTGGCTAGATGATGCATATTGGCAGTTAAAAGAAATTGTAGAGTAGAAAGGGTATAAGAATGCAATTAAAAGAATATATGAATCAAACATTTCCTGGAGTTACATTAGTACCACATATATACTTTCAGTGGAAAAATCATTTGCATTTTCATTTTGGGAAAGGGAAATGTCCAAATGTCGAAATGTCGAAAGAACCGACGATGTAAATATGGAATACTTCACTCAACTATATACATATAATAAATACTTATTTGAAGATATATTTTCAAAAGAAGATGAAGTGTTTTTAGTAATAAATGTTTATCGATTTAAAAAGGAAAACGTGAAAAATTCGCAGAAAATAAATGTATATAATCGATTTATTAAAAAGAGGGATTTAAAGTTCCAAATAAGACAAGAAACAGTACCTTTTCTATTTGAAGATGAAGAAGCTAATTTATATTGTACATATCAACTTTCGTTAAAATGTTTTGCTAGCGATATAAAGTATAAACCGCTTATTCAAGCTGCGAATCATGAAGATTTTCCAGGTCTTAATCCTCGTTTTGGACGTAAGGAAGAGATTTCTTATCCAGATGTATTTCTCATAAATGCAACGAAAGATATTATCATGTTTGTTTATGATGATAGAGGATGTGAAGTAATTGCGAAGAATAAAGAAACAATACGAAATTTATATGAGAAATATAAAGAGTGGATTCCAGATTATGAACGAGAAAGTATAGATAACTTATTTACATGACAACAATGGGGGAAGTGAAGCGTGTAATGAAACGTATTGCAATCGTAGCCGCATGGGAACCAGAACTTACGTATTTGCATCAATATTATCCAAGTGAACGCATTGAAAAAAGAGCAGCTTGGGAATTTCATTTTCATTATATCAATGATCTGGAAATTATTTCTGTTATAACTGGAGTTGGGAAAGTAAGCTGTGCTAGTTGTGCGCAATTATTAATTAGTGAATTTCAGCCAGATGAGTTGTTTATGACAGGTATATGTGGAAGTCTATCAAATAAGGTGAAAAATGGACATATTGTAGTAGCCCTTAATGCAATACAACACGACGTTACTGCTGCTGGTTCGGGGGAAGATGTTTTTAATTTATATAATGGTAGAACAGCACCTATTGAAACAACAAAGTCACTTGTAAGAAGAATAAAAAAGATACGATCTTATGATCCGATTCATTATGGTACATTTTTATCTGGAGATCAACGTATCCGTAGTTCAGAAATGAGATATTTACTCCATACTGTATATGGAGCATTGGCGGTTGATCAAGAAGTGGCAGCTTTTGCTTATGTGTGTCAAATCAATAAAAAACCTTTTCTCATTTTAAAAGCTGCTTCAGATCAAGCAAATGATAAAACGAAAGAGGAACAAAAAATCTTTAAAATGTTAGCGTGTGAACGAGCGTGCGAGCATTTAATTGCTTTTTTACGTGTGTATGAGATTAATGTAGTAAATAATAGATAGTAAGAGGGATTAATATTGGAAAGTACAAATAAAATAGCTATTCTGGGTGCAAACGGGAAAGCTGGGAAATTCCTTGTAAACGAAGCATTAGAAAAGGGATATCAAGTAAAAATATTAACAAGAAATTCTAATAATATGACGATAACTAATGAAAATTTAGAGACTATTATTGGAGATGCACGTGATTTTTCTTCAATACGTGAATTACTTCAAGGGTGTCAAGCTGTAATTAATGCGGTAGGTCAACCAAAAAATGAATCTTATATTTTTAGCACAGTAACAAAGCATATTTTAGAAGCAATGAAAGAGTTTGAAATAAAACGATATATTCTAATTTCTGGTGGTTCTTTAGATGTTACAGAAGATCAAAAGGGAATTGTAAATAAAATAGGAGCTACCTTGTTTAAAGCATTTTTATCAAAGATGATGCAAGATAAATATAAAGAATTGCAAACTATTCAAGGTAGTGATGTAGATTGGACAATTGTTAGATTACCATTTGTTATGGAAGGGAAGAGCATTGGAAATATAAAGGAGAGTTTAGTAGATATGCCAGGAATCAAAATTCAAAATAGTGATATTGCACCATTTGTGATAAAACAAATTAACAGTGAGAGATATGTAGGGAAGTGCCCGTTTATTTCAAATTAAATGGTTTAATTAAAAGTTAAAGAATGATGGGTAGATTGGCACTAGTACATTTTACGTATTTGAATGCTAAGTTTAACACGAGTAAGTGGGGGAGAATTTTATATGATTCAATACAAAAGATGCAGTGAAGTAAGTATAGATTTAGTGTATGAAGCTTTTAAAGATGGATTTTCAGATTACATTATTAAAATGGAAGTTTCAAAAGAAGATTTTATAAAAAGGTTTTTGGGACCAGAAGGGAATTCACTAAAACATTCCTTTCTTGCTTTAGACGGTAACAAATCTGTTGGTGTAATACTTGGCGGGATAAAGGATTATGAAAACATAAAAACAATGCGTTGTGGAACATTAGCGGTTCATCCTAATTACCGCGGTATTGGTGTGAGTCAAAAATTATTTGAACTGCATAAGGAAGAGGCGCTTCAAAATGAGTGTAAGCAACTTTTTCTTGAAGTCATTGTAGGCAATGACCGAGCGATTCATTTTTATACGAAATTAGGCTATGAAAAAGTGTACGATCTATCTTATTATAATTTAAAAGATATGACTAAAATAATAAATAAAGATTGTAAGGAAATTGAAGTAAAACAATTAGAATTTCCAGCTTTTAAAGTTGAAATTCAGAAATGGTTACACTTCCATATAAATTGGCAAAATGATATGGATTATATCGAAAAAACAAATAATACATTTTACGGTGCATATGTCGATAATGATTTAAAGGGTTCAATATGTATGAATGAACAAGGTAAAATTAGTTTTATATTCGTAGACAAAGACTATAGAAATCGTAGTATTGGATCAAAATTATTACAAGTAGCAAGAGAAAACTTACATGTATCAAGTTTATCAATTGGGTTTCCAAACAACAATTTACTGGAAGGGTTTTTAAAGAAAACTGGATTTGAAAAGAATTCATTAGCACAATATGAAATGTATGTATTGTTATAAAAAGCGAAAGGAGTCATTATTTCGCTTTTTATTTTTGTGCTATATTGATATTTTATTTTGTATAATATTCTTTTTTTATGTAAAATAGATAGGATGGGAGGGGATGAAATGAATAATGGATTAAAGTTTAAGATTTTTGAATTACATTGTTTCGTTCAAAAGACTTATTCTGATATTAAAATAGCATGTGATATTGCCATTTATCAAGAAAACACTTCTAAATATTTAATTTCATTAGGGTTTTTAAATAAATCATATATGACTTATATAGAAGCAAAAAGATTTTATCGTGAAAATGAAGAACTTATAAGTGTAGAATTTGATAATTTCTTTGATACATATGATAAATTAGAACAAGAATTAAAAAAAGTTATTTCAACTGAAGATAAGAATCCTTCATTGCTACATAACAGGCTTGATCAGTTTCAGCAAAAAGTTGAAAATATAAATGACCTAATAAAAGTATTGCAAAATGCTCGTTAAAGAATACTTTTTCTTTTTCATATAGAAAGTATGTATTAAAAATATATTAGGGATATGACATATTGAAGAGGTGACTTTTGTTGATTACAGAAGTCATCTTTTTATAATACAGTTTTGCGTAATGTGATGTACTTTTTATTTTTTCTATTTTTGATAGGAATACATTGAAGCAGTTTCATATTTTAGGAAATTATACGAGGAAAATAAAATGAAGAATAAAAAAGAAATAGCTATAGTTGCATTAACAACAGGGTTAGTTTTAACAAGTGTAACACCATATGGAATAGCTTATGCAGAAGAAACGGGTCAAATGCAAGTTGAAATTCATGAGGATTCGTTCCGTACAGGTGCACTTACACAACCATCACAAAAGATGCCTGAGAACGTAGTGAAAGATGCACTTAAGGAAAAGGCGGAGCATGCTTTGTCTCCAAAACAAGTTAGTGGGGACAAAGGAGTAGATTACAAAGTTGTTCAAAAACGTGCTTCTTATGATGGGACTACACTTGTGCGTATGCAACAAATATATGAAGGTAAAGAAGTATATGGACACCAATTGACTGCCCATGTAGATAAAAAGGGTATTATTAAAAGTATTTCAGGAGAAAGTGCACAAAATTTAACACAGGTAGATTTAAAGAACACTAGTACTTTCTCAAAAGAAGAAGCAAAACAATATATTTATACGAAATACGGGAACGATATTAAATTTATTTCTGAACCAGAAGTTAAGGAAGTTATTTTTGTTACTGAAAATAATGGGCAGGCTAGCAATGCATATCAAGTTACATTTGCTGCTGCAACACCAAACTATGTAACTGGAACTTATTTAGTGAATGCTCATAATGGTGATATGTTGAAAAATATGGTGCAAGAGTCAGATTTAAAAGTAAGTGAAGAGCATGTTGAAGCTATTAAGGAGAGTAAAAAAAGCAATTTTAAATCATTAACCGGAACTGGAAAAGATGATTTAGGTATAACTCGTACATTCGGTATTTCTGAACAAAGTAACGGGAAATATGCGCTTGCTGATTACACAAGGGGGCAAGGAATTGAGACGTACGATGTAAATTATAGAGATATTACTTTAGAAGGTAAATATTATCCTGGTATATTAGCAACTAGCACTTCAACAACATTTAATGATCCAAAAGCGGTAAGTGCTCATTTCTTAGCAACAAACGTATATGATTTTTATAAAGACAAATATAAGCGTAATAGTTTTGATAATAAGGGGAAAAAAGTAGTTTCAGTTGTACATGCATGGGATTCTGGAGAAATAGATGATCCTAAAAATTGGGGAAATGCATTTAGTGCTAATGTTAACAATGTTAGTATGCTTATATATGGTGATCCAATGGTTAGAGCGTTTGATATAGCGGGCCATGAATTTACACATGCGGTTACATCTAGCGAATCTAATCTTGAATTTTTCGGAGAATCTGGAGCAATTAACGAGGCATTATCTGATATTATGGGAACGGCTATTGAGAAATATATAAATAATGGAGAATTTAATTGGACAATAGGAGAACAAACTGGATCAGCTCTTCGTAATATGAAAAATCCATCTGCAGTCAAATTTTTTAATGGAGTACCGTATCCAGATGATTATAGCAAATACAGTGATTTAAACGGAGAAGATAATGAGGGCGTTCATTTCAACTCAAGTATTATTAATAAAGTCGCGTATTTAATTGCACAAGGTGGCACTCATAACGGTGTAACTGTAAATGGTATTGGTGAAGATAAAATGTTTGATATTTTCTATTATGCAAATACTGATGAATTGAACATGACTTCTAATTTCTCTGAATTAAGATTAGCGTGTCTTAAAGTTGCAACAAACAAATATGGAGCGAACTCAATTGAGATTGAAGCGGTTCAAAAAGCTTTTGATGCAGCAAAAATTAAAGGAACAGTGAAAGAAAACGAAAAAAACGCAGAAAACGAAATCCCAGAGCTAACTGTACCGTTTACAATTACACTGCGTATAGGTGATACGTTTGACCCGATGAGTAACGTAAAAGCTGTTGATAAAGAAGATGGTGATTTAACAAATAAAGTAAAACATAAAGGCGATGTAGATACTTCTAAACCAGGTACATACATTGTGGACTACTCGGTCGTTGACTCTCAAGGGGGACATACAGCGGCTACACAGACTGTAATTGTAGAGGGAAATGGAGAAACATTAGATTTAAACCCTACATTAACAGTGCCTACTGCAGCGACAATTCATGTAGGAGATTCATTCGATCCAATGGCAAAGGTATTAGCTATTGATAAAGAAGACGGCGACCTTACTTCTAAAGTAAAAGTTAATGGTGAAGTAGATAGCACTAAAGCCGGTACTTACGTATTAACGTACATAGTTACAGATTCTAAAGGTCATAAAGTAACTGCGGAACAAACTGTAACGGTCAAAGTTAGAGATGAAGTTAAAAATGAAATACCAATACTAAAAGTACCTGCTACAACTACAATTACTGAGGGGGATCAATTCGATCCAATGGTAGGAGTATCAGCTACTGATAAGGAAAACGGTGACCTTACTTCTAAAGTAGTTTATGAAGGAGATGTAGATCCCTCTAAAGCTGGTACTTTTAAAATAATATATAGTGTCACAGATTCTGTAGGTAATGAGATACATGCAATACAAAAAGTATTAGTGAAGGATAAAGATACTAGCAAAGCTAAAGGTCTTACTAATAACAGTAATATCCCGAACAGCATTAATTCTGATAAAAAAGAATCTACATATAAAGAGCTTCCCAACACGGGTGCAAGTGAAACGAACAGTACAGCAATGGGCATATGGATGATTATTGTCAGTACAGTACTCACTTTGGTTCGCAAATTTAGAAAGATATAAAAATAATAGTAGGGATTATTTCTCACACAATAATTATTAGATGAATTTTTTACTTAATAAGATTTTAGTATTTAAGTAGTGTATTTGGCTTCTATAAAACTTTGTGCCTGGACACTGTTTTGCCTACAGACCTACATTACATATAAAACACGTTACTATTCTCATTCAAATAAAAGAATAGTAACGTGTTTTTTTGATTTAAAAATAGCCTAAATTCAAAAGGCCATGAGTGTGGAAGTAATTCTAATCTGCCATTGATAAGTTACTAAAAACACTTTGTTTTAATGAAAGTTTAACTCTATATGACAACATGAGATTTTCGGTATTTACCAGGTGTTTCGTTAGTGAATTTTTTAAAAATTTTAGTAAAATAGCTTTGATCACTAAAGTTGAGCGAAGCACATATGTCTGATAAGGGATAGGTTGTGAAAGTTAATAACTTTTTTGCTTCTTCGATTCGTTCACGTTGAATGTACTCAATTAATGAAATACCGACTTCTTTTTTGAATAATATAGATAAATAATCTGAATTTACGTTTGCAAATTTAGCAAGTTGTTTAACAGATATTTGATTGTAAATATTTTCAAAAATATAGTTTTTGCAAATAGCGATTGTCTTTGAGTGCTTCTGTACTTTTTGTGCTTTTACACAGTCTGCAAAAGTACAGAAAACATTTCTTAATAAATCCCAAACAGATTGTGTGTCTTTTAAATCCTCTGTCTTTTGAATGTGTAGATCGTAAATCTTGTAAGCGATCCCGGAAGGAAGTCCTCCTTTTATAGCATATCTAGTAGCAAGTGTGATGGATGAAATACAAATGTTTTTATGACGTCTTAATTGATGAAATGAAGATAAGGATGAAAGAGTCTCTTGTTGGAATTCGTAATAATATTTGAGTGCGCTTTCTTTATCCCCGTTTTCTATAGCTCCAAGTAGTTGGTTCTCTATATACAAATTATGACAGATAGATTCGTTTTTTTGCATTGAAATATATACATCCTCGTTTAAGATACTGCTATGACTTACATGAAATGAGTCACTGTTATTTGAAAAGGTACTTACATCTGAATTTTTTTTATAGAGAATATTATAGAACAATATTGCTATATTTACAAAGAAATTTTGATCTTTGACTGACAATGAAAAATAATGGTCTCTTGTTCTTTTATAATTCGAAATAAAATTAAGGTTACTATCCGTTTTACTTGTAGAAAAATTTACATGTGTCAAGGGCCCAATAATAACAGTACCGTTCACTATATAATGGCTCTTTATGTGAATTAAAATGAAGTGCCCTAAATATTGGTGAATTCTGAAGATAGGCGAATTAAATGAATCATTTTTTTGAAAAAGCACATGTAACTGTTCTTTTTTTGATTTATAGAACGAATGTGAATCATCTTTTGATGTAAATTCTAAAAGAATATTTTTGTTACAATCTAAAAAACAAACTGGAATTTCAAAAGATTGGAAAAACATATTACAAATGTACTCTATCTCAACTAGACTGAGCTTTTTAGTCATATTATTCCTCCTTACAGTTGTGTGTAATAGTTGAATGTTTATATATTCCCTTTTTTCATAATAAGTAGAAACGGAAAAACTTTATCTATAAAAATTATAAACTTCTAAGAATAATACCATAATTTAACATGGTTAGCACATATTATTTGAATATACAGGTAATAGTTTTAGGGGGGAACGTAAAATATGAATTGTCACACTTATTCGTTGTTCATTGCTTATATGTATCAAAAATGATTAAGATTGGATTTTAAATAGGGATAGGAAGGGAGAGATTAATGAATTGAAGTTAAGTAATTAATGTGAATTTTCGATAGAAGTTAATATGTAACGATTTTCGAAGTAGAGATATAAGTGTAATTCAGGGGGAAAACTACATATATCATACGGAGAGACAACGTAATAATAGAAAATAAGAAGAGTGAATAAGTGATTGTAAACAATGGATTGTTGGACGACTATGTTTTAGGTTACTCGTTTAAATCTGGTACTTGGCACACTATTGCTTTTAAGAGGGTAATAGTAATAAAGAGATTTTTAAAATGATAGAAGTAGTAAAGGGGATAAGAGAAATGAAAAAAATATTTAGTGTGCTTTTAGTATTTTTCTTAACATTTTCTACATGGTCTAGTGTATTAGTAAAGGCAGCTTCACCATCCAAAGGTACTTTAACGATTCATAAATATGAACAAGAAAAAGAAAAAGAAAAAGATGGCGCACCGGGGCTAGAAGGTGATGGCTCTGCAAATCAAGAGGTACCAACAAATGCGAAACCGTTAAAAGGTGTAACGTTTGAAGTGAAAAGGGTTGCATCGTTTGAAAAAATTTCAAACGATGGGAAAATCGTGAAAGAAGATGTGAAGCCTATAATGGGAGCAACTCCAACTCAAGTAGTAACAGATAATAACGGACAAGCTGTATTAAAAGATCTTCCGCTAGGACGTTATGAAGTGAAAGAAGTGGCAGGACCTCCGCATGTTAACCTAAATCCAAATACGTATACAGTGGATATTCCATTAACGAATAAAGAGGGTAAAGTGCTAAACTATGATGTTCATATGTATCCGAAAAATGAGATTAAACGTGGTGCAGTTGATTTAGTAAAGACTGGTGCAAATGAAAAAGCATTAGCAGGTGCAGTATTCTCTTTATTTAAAAAAGATGGTACAGAAGTGAAAAAAGAGTTAGCAACAGATGGTAATGGGCATATTCGCGTGCAAGGATTAGAGTATGGGGAATACTATTTCCAAGAGACAAAAGCGCCGAAAGGGTATGTACTAGATCCGACTAAACACGAGTTTTTTATAAAGAACTCCGGAACTATTAACGAAGATGGAACAATTACTTCTGGTACAGTAGTTAAAGTAGAAGTGCAAAACTATGAAGAACCAAATATTGATAAAAAGATTAACGGGGATTTGGAAGCGTTACCAATTAATCCGTTAACTAATTACAATTATGATATCAAAACATTAATTCCAGAAGACATTAAAGAATACAAAAAATATGTAGTAACAGATACTTTAGACAATCGTTTAATGATTCAAGGAAAACCAGTCGTGAAAATTGATGGAACGGAAGTAAATGCAAGTATTGTAGAGGTAGCTGTAGAAGGCCAAAAAGTAACAGCTACAGTAAAAGATTTCACAAAGTTAGATGGTAAAAAAGAATTTCATTTACAAATTAAATCACAAGTAAAAGAAGGAGTACTATCTGGTTCGGAAATTTTAAATACAGCAAAAATTGATTTTATAAATAAAAATGATGTAATTGGAGAAAAGGAATCTAAACCTGTAGTTGTTGTTCCGACAACTGGAATTATCGAGTTAACAAAAGTTGATGGTGCTGATAAGAAGAAATTAAAAGGTGCGGAGTTTGTACTTAAAGATAAAAATGGAAAAATAGTTGTTGTGGCAGGTAAAGAAGTCACAGGTGTATCAGATGAAAATGGTGTTATTAAATGGACTAACATTCCGTATGGAGACTATCAAATTTTTGAAACGAAAGCACCAACTTATACAAAAGAAGATGGTACAACAGCTTCATATCAATTATTAAAGGACCCTATTGATGTAAAGATTAGCGAAAATAATCAAACGGTTAAATTATCGATTGAAAATAATAAAAGTGGATGGGTTCTTCCTGTAACGGGTGGTATCGGAACGACTCTATTTACTGTACTAGGCCTTGCGTTAATGGCTACAGCGGCATTTGTTTTCTTTAGAAAAAAGTTTGCTAATAATTAAGGTTTTAGGAACATGTAACCAAGTGATGTGAAAAGGGGAGAAGCAAAATGCTCCCCTCTTTTCAATATTTTAGTATATGCAGAGGTGGAAATATGAAACGAAATTTTGTTTTAGGAGGTATTTTTTTATTTGGATTAGCTATTTTTTTATATCCTACTATTAGTAATTGGTTGGCGACTCGTGCACATTATTCTGAGATTAGCTCCTACGATAAGAAGATCAAAGCACTACAAAAGAAAGAAGTTGAACGTAGGGAAAAAGAAGCAACCGAATATAATAAACAAGTTCAAACTTCCATGAAAACATTTGCAGATCCATTTTCTGAAGAAAAAAATAATCATCATCAAGCGTATGTCGATGCGTTAAATTTAGGTGATGTAATGGGGTATATTGAAATATCGAAAATTAATATAAAACTGCCAATCTATCAAGGGACCTCTGAGGAAGTTTTGAGTCGCGGGGTAGGTCATTTAGATTATTCTTCACTTCCGGCAGGTGGAGAAAATACGCACACTATTTTAACAGGGCATCGTGGTTTACCATCAGCAAAATTATTTACAGATTTAGATAAATTGAGTGAAGGAGATCTTTTTTATATTCATTCTTTAGACAAAATTCTTGCTTATAAAGTAGATCAAATTAAAGTAGTGTTACCACACGAAACGGACGATTTGAAAATTGTGGAAAATAAAGATTATATAACATTAATTACATGTACGCCTTATGGAGTAAATACAAATAGATTACTGGTTCGAGGTGAGCGTGTGGAGTTTAACGAGAAAGTAAAACAAAAAATGCGTAAAGAGATATTTATGTTTAATAAGTGGACCGTAGTAGTCTTAATCCTATTATTCTGTGTGTTACTAGTCGCAATTTATAAGAAAAAATTAACTCGATAGAATGAAGTTATTTATCCTGTATTAATGGGCAGTGGGACCGAAAATCCAGAGATAAGCAAAGAAGGTATATAGGGGATGAAGTAAATCCTCACGGAAAAAAGTTTCACTTTATTCGACTGTAGAAAAAATACGGTAAAGGTGGGAACAAAGGAATTGAGGTTACGATTAAAGTTGGTAAGTATTCATTTTATGGTTTTGTTAATGTTATGTGTAAGTTTTGTCGTATATGCACCAAAAGAAGCATATGGATCCACGACTAACTTAGAAGGTCTAGGGGATATATCGCGTTATAATGCTGTTGTCTTTGGTAACCATATAGCAGTAGGTGGAGACATTGAAGGAGCAATTGCAGTTCAAGGTGATATGGATGCATCTGGTTATACAATTGTAGGTGCAGCAGCGGGAACATCTAATATAGTTGGGGAAAAATGGGATGATGAGGGATATCCATCCTTGTTATTGTCTGGAAAATTTAAAAAATCAAGAGAGGAATCTTTTATCATTCAAAATGGAATAGTCGTAATGACAAAAGAGAGTGATCCAGATCGTATCATACAATCTTCTTATGATCGTATCGTTTATAAAGAAAAACTAGAAATTGACGCGAAATTTAATGAATTTCACAACATAGTGAACCAAGTCAGTAAAAATGCAGGTCAATATAAAACGAATACCCCAATTCCAAATATGAGTTATGGAATTGGAAAAGATATAAACAATCCTAATATTTATGTTTCATCAGAATTGGTAGGGAAAATCAATTTAGATATAAGAGATGTCTTTTTACCTAATGCTAAAGGAAAAGATTTTATCGTTATGTATTCAGATGCAAAAGAGGTTACATTTAAAAATGGTGCTATCTTATATGACACGAACGATATTGGTAGGGCTACAGATATAATTCCTACATCACAACCCTATTCTCCTAATTCACCGTTCACTGAGTTATACGGGAAGGTGATTTGGGTTTTTCCTAATGCAAAAAAGATCACAACAGAGGGATATGGTGTCGTTGGGAGTATGTTTGCTCCAAATGCTGTATTAGAAACAAAAGGCGGTTCGATTAATGGACAAGCATTTGTCGGTGCAGTACAACAAACTGGTGGATTTGAATTTCACAATTTCAAATTTTATTGGCAACATTGGAACAAGCCTAGTACGGGAAAAGTAAAGATAAAAAAAGTAGATAGTAATAATGATAATAAAGAATTGATGGGGGCAAAGTTTCATATTGAAGATTCAAATAAAAAAGTAGTTGGTGAGTTAGTAACAGATGAAAAAGGAGAAGCGATATCAAAAGAATTGCCAATAGGTAACTATACCCTAGTGGAAGTAGAAGCACCTAAAGGTTATGAATTATTAAAAGATAAAATAGCTGTAAAAGTAGAAAAAGATGTAGTAGAAATTAAAATAGGGAATAAGAAATTACCAGATCCAATGGGGAAAATGAAGTTAGTAAAAGTAGATACGAGCGATAAAAATAAAAAGCTAGCAGGAGCAAAGTTTCATATTGAAGATTCAAATAAAAAAGTAGTTGGTGAGTTAGTAACAGATGAAAAAGGAGAAGCGATATCAAAAGAATTGCCAATAGGTAACTATACCCTAGTGGAAGTAGAAGCACCTAAAGGTTATGAATTATTAAAAGATAAAATAGCTGTAAAAGTAGAAAAAGATGTAGTAGAAATTAAAATAGGGAATAAGAAATTACCAGATCCAATGGGGAAAATGAAGTTAGTAAAAGTAGATACGAGCGATAAAAATAAAAAGCTAGCAGGGGCAAAGTTTCATATTGAAGATTCAAATAAAAAAGTAGTTGGTGAGTTAGTAACAGATGAAAAAGGAGAAGTGATATCAAAGGAATTACCAATAGGTAACTATACCCTAGTGGAAGTAGAAGCACCTAAAGGTTATGAATTATTAAAAGATAAAATAGCTGTAAAAATAGAAAAAGATACAGTAGTAGAAATTAAAATAGGGAATAAGAAATTACCAGACCCGACTGGGCAATTTGAAATTGAGAAAGTTGATGATAAGGATATTAATTTAAAACTAAAAGGTGCTGTATTTCAAGTATTAGATAAAGAAGGTAAAGAAGTTACTAGATTAACAACGGATGAAAAAGGAAAGGTGATTTCCAACCAGTTAGTACTTGGAAAGTATACGATTAAAGAAATAAAAGCGCCAAACGGATATATGTTACTTAGAGATCCAATAGAAATAGAAATTACAAAAGCGGTAAGGACACAAAAACTAACAGTGAAAAATGTGAAAAATAATTGGGTAATCCCTAATACTGGTGGCAGCGGAACAACAAGTTTTTACGTGATTGGTTTTGTGCTAATGTTTGGCGTGCTATATTTCTGTAAGAAAAATCGTTACATTAGATAGTTTTTAGGGGATGAGTTCGGTATTGTACTAGATTCATGCTACTAAATTTGTTGAAGAAGGAAGGATAATAGTAAACATAGAATATATTAATAAATCGAAATTTTCACGAGGTGAAAGTGATGGGAACAAAACAAGATGAAATTAAAGTAGTAGTCGGAGCCGGGGTGTTTAATAATAATCCAGGTTGGATACAAACGCAAGAAGATGAACTTAATTTACTAGATAAAGTTACGTGGGAAGAAAGATTTGAATACAATTCTATTTCAGCTATTTTAGCTGAGCATGTATGGGAACACCTTACGTTTGAAGAGGGTGTAAGGGCAGCAGAAATTTGTTATGAATTTTTAAAGCCAGCAGGGCACATTCGGTGCGGTGTTCCTGATGCATTTTTCCGAGACGAAGCATACCAAAATATAGTTCAAATAGGCGGACCTGGTCCGAAAGATCATCCAGCAGCAAGTCATAAAATTGTTCATAATTATAAAACATTAACGGAAATGTTTAAAATTGCTGGATTTGAGGTATTTTTACTTGAATATTGTGATGAAAATGGTCAGTTTTATTACAACGAATGGGATGCAAATGACGGTGTTATTTTCCGTTCGAAAAGATATGATTCTAGAAATAAAGGTGATAAACTTGGTTTTCCATCTTTAATTGTTGATGCGATTAAATGATAAGTTTTTCAAGCAATTAATTATAAAAAGCAGAAAGTGTTCTTTCTGCTTTTTATTTTGCAAAGGGGATGAATATACTATGCAACCTATAAAACAAGTGGTATTAACATGCATTACTCATGATCCAACAGGGAGCTTATTATCTACAATAAAAGAACTAAAAGAGGAATTGTTAAATTTAAATTATGATAAAAAATATATAACAATTAGTAACGTAACACCAAAAGAGGTTGTAAAAGAACTAGCAGAATGTAACTTCCATATAAATATAGTAGAAAAATTAGGAGTAGGGAACACACGTAGGGATTCTTTGAAGTTTGTTAGTAACTATAATCATGATTACTATCACTATTGTGATTTTGATCGTTTGCTAACTTGGATTAAAGAATATCCAGCTGAGCTTAATTCGTTCATTCAGAATATAGTTGATGTAGATTACTTAATCATTGGCAGAACGGAGAAAGCTTTTCAGACACATCCTAAAGAATGGAAAATTACAGAAACAGTATCGAATAAAATTATGTCATTACAATTAGGGAAACAAGTAGATATTACAGCTGGTTCATGTGCGTTATCAAAACAAGCAATTGATTACATAATAAAATATTCTAAATGCAGAATGACTGATGGAGAATGGCCAATGATTATAAATACTTTTACAGATTTTAATATTGGTTACATTGCGGTAGAAGGTTTAAAATACGTGAACAACCTTAACCAAGATAATATTATTGACCCGATAAAAGCATGGTCAATTAGATTAGAGCTCTCATATATAATAAGTCGATCAATTTTGGAGTTAACAAAAACCTCTTAAATTAATGGGATGTAATAGTGATTTCCTTTTTTATTGAAATCATGTAAAATAAAAATAGAACGTACATTCGTTTAGGCGAAAAGGAGGTTAATTTATAATGTTAGCTGTAATAGATAAACAAGGTAATGAATATGTAGTACAATTTGAGCGTTATTTTTCATATTCGATAGAGGAAGTTTGGTCTGTTTTAACAGAAAACAGTAAGCTTAAAAAATGGATGTCTAATTTACAAATTGAAAGTCTTAAAACGGGTGGAATAATAAAGTTCGACATGATGGACGGTTCATTTATAAATATTGATATTTTAGAGTGTCAAGTAAATTCAGTACTTGAATTTACTTGGGATAAAGATCGTGTCCGATTTGAAATACATAAAGAAGAAAGTGGGACTCTTTTACTTCTTAAAGAGTACATTCATGTATTAACTGATCATACACCGAAAGATATAGCTGGTTGGCATATTTGCTTAGATCTTTTTTCTTCCGTACTAGAAGGGAAAGAAAAAGAATTTTCTAAAGATGAATGGCAACAATGGTTTGAAATATATAAGGATAAGGTTCTTGAAGTGAGAGGATAATTACGTAAGATAATATATTTATTATGTAATTATTATATTGTAAAAATGGTTTTCATGAAAAATAAGAATAGAGGTTAATATGAAAGTAAATCAATTAATTGCTAATAACATAAATAAATTAGATACAGCTATTCCATTTAATAAGTCGTTTGGAATTGCTGGTTTATCAGGATCAGGTAAAACAACCTTTTGTCAAACGATTGGTGAAGAATCAAAAAAACGATTAGTTTCTTTATTGCCAAAGGCTGAATATCAATATTTATTTCCTAACATTATGGAAACGAATTTTAGTGCTATTAAGATAGAAGATATGCCTTTAGTTCTTTTTCTAGGAAAATCATCGATTTCTTCCAATCCACGTTCAACAATCGGTACACATACTGGTGTTTTCACAGAGGTACGTGAAAAACTTGCTGATGTATTTCATCTTTCACCTGAGGTTTTTTCATTCAATAACCAGTTAGGCTGGTGTACTGGCTGTAAAGGCCGAGGTACTACTAAAAATATTGAGTGTAAAAAATGTATGGGAAAACGTTATAGCGAAGAAATCGAACAACATACGATAGATTTATTTGCTAAACCACATACAATTTCAAATATTAATGATTTAAGTGTTGAGTCTATTCTTTCGTTAGCGGAAGAGTTAAATATTAGTGAAGCAAAGCAACATATACTGAAAAATATAATTAATATGAACATTGGTTATTTAACATTAAATCGAATTATGGGTACGTTGTCAGGTGGAGAGTTAACAAGACTATATTTGGCTGAATTTATGGCAGTAAGCGAAAATGCTGTAATTATTATTGATGAGATTTCAGTTGGACTTGATCATGAAACATTATTACAAATATTAGAAGAGATTAAGCAGTTAGGGTGTAAAAATCAAATTTGGCTCATTGATCATTCAGATACTGTACTGGATACAACAGATGAGCAATTGTTCTTTGGACCTGGTAGCGGAAAATATGGTGGACAAATTGTGAAAGAATCGCCAAGACCAAAACCAATACTGTCGGATCTAAATAAAGAAGTACCAACAGAATATTATACATTCCATGAATTAAATTGCCGTAATATCCAAATGGCGGAGTTTCAAATCCCTAAAAATAGGCTTGTGACGGTTACTGGAGAATCTGGATGCGGGAAATCTACACTTGTCAATGAATGTTTAGCTACAGATTTCTTGAAACGATATCCAAAAGATAAATTAGTTATGGTAGGACAAGATCGAAATCAATCCATTACAAGTCGATCAACTGTAGCCACTTTCCTAGATATTAAAAAGAAACTCACAAAGTATAGCGAAGAAATTGATGATATTTTTGAGCGTTCGATTGAGGATATTATAGATGAACTCCCAAATGAAGATATTGCGTATAAACGCTTGAGTCTATTAATTAAATTAGGACTAGGTTATTTAACGTTAGAACGAAAAACACAAACATTATCAACAGGTGAGTTCCAATGTGTTCATTTAGTTTCGGAGTTATTTGCAAACACAAGAAATCCACATACATTATTTATTTTTGATGAGCCTTCAAAAGGTTTATCACAAAATATTTTAAACCAATTTATAGATAGTGTTAGAGGGATATTACAAGATGAATCAGTCTCTATCATCATGATTGAACATAATAGTTATATGTTAGAAAGCTCTGATTATATTGTAGATTTCGGGAAAAGACAGCTTGAATCTATAAAGCATCTTGATGTAGTAAGTCATGAAGATTATTATCGTCAAAAAAGCAGTGTGAATAATGCAGAGCAAATACATATTTCTTCAGCACTTAAGCATAAAGAAGGCGTTCACTATTTAGAAGAAAATCATATTCACTATTTTAAAAATGCCGAAAATATTTATAAGGGTGGTATTTTAAAAAGTTTATCATCAATGGCCCGTTTAATTTATAGTGAATATGAATCTGATACAATTGCACCTGTTGTTGCTATTGATCTTGAAAGACATTTATATAGTCAATATAGTTTCTTATATGAAATTGGTGGACTAATTAATCATATTGTAGCTGCTCATCCAACTAATAAAGATACGAGAAGTTTTGATTTCTATTCACAGGACAATCATTGTCCATCTTGTTCTGGACGCCTTCAAATTGAAGTTTTTGATAAAGATATTGCAATTCAAGATAAAAACGTTCCATTTTGGGATGGTTTATTTGATCCGGAAATCATGAAAGTATTAAAATTTTATCAATATGAAAAAATAGAATTTTTATTTGAAGAAATTAAAAATGAGCTTGGTCACGATTTATCAAAGAGCTATAATGATATGTCAGAAGAAGAAAAGCATACGTTTTGGTACGGATATTTTGAAAAATCATTTTATGATAAAAAAGGAAAGACACGCAGAACATGGGTAGGATTTAATACGATTATTGGTGGATATATTGTTATTTCAAAAGCAGCTATTAAAGAGGAAATTAAGACTTCTAAAGAATTGATAACATGTCCAATTTGTGAGGGAACGGTATTAAATCATCAAAAACCGCTTAAATTTGCTAACTTCGATATTCGTGAAATTATCAATCAACCTATTGATGAAGTGTTGAAGATAGTCGGTGATTTACCTGCACTTCAAAAATTGAAATCTATTGTTGGTGGCGATATGAGATTGACAGAAGATGTTTCTTTATTGCCAAGAAAAGCACAAGTTGCACTGAAAATGTTTGAATTAGAACAGGCAAGCTTTTCAAACTACGAAATGGTGTTACAAAATGTCTTACCATTCTGGGACGAAATAAAAGGAAATATCGAATCCATTAGTGTTAATAATCAAGTAACTGTTTGTGATTTCCCTAATGTTTATGAAACGAGAGAAAACATTATAGATAAGTATTTCACAAATGGTAAATATAAAAAACTTACGTATGTATACGAAGCGTTTGGATACAAAAAGTTAGTTACCCAAATTAATAAAATTAAAAAAAGTAATCCATGTCCATTCTGTAAAGGAAAGAAAGTTATAACGGAAGATAATCTACATGATGGTGTATTTAAACTAACAATTCCATGTGTAACTTGTACTGCAACTGGTATTAATGACGAAGGACTAAAAGAAGTTGTTGAGAGCGTGGATGTACAAACATGGTTAACTGGAAAAGTTTGTGATGTTGTGGATGAAAGCTTATTAACAGAAGATGTTTCGCAAATACCAATTTTTAATCGCATTCGTGAATTGGATAAACAAGATATGATGGCGGTTTATGAATGTCTGGAGATAAATAATTAAGCGAAACAACTAATATGTTGATTAGCATAATTGATTATAAAAATGAAAATATGCAATTTTAATTATATAAATATAACGCATTTAATTATTATTTAAATCATTAAAAGTAGTTGACTCTCACACAATGTCATTGTTTAAGATGAAGTTGAGCTTCGAAGTAGATGTAATTCATAGGAGGAAAACATGTTTAAAATAGGGGATTTTTCAAAACTATCTTCCATTAGTATACGTATGTTGAGACACTACGATAAAGTGGAATTATTACAGCCAGTAAAAGTCGATGAACAAAGTGGATATCGATATTATTCAGCAGCCCAATTAAAGAAAGTAAATCAAATTCAAACATTAAAAGATATGGGGTTTAATATTGCTACTATTAAAGAAATAGTAGAGAGCGATAATATGGAAGTAATAAAATTACAATTTGAAAATCGTAGTGCTCAAATAAAGGATGAAATGGATGACCTCCAAAAACAATTACGTCTTCTCGAAGCCTCAATGAAAACGATGAGAGAGGATGTTGTTGAGATGAACTATCATGTTTCAATAAAAGAAATTCCAGAAAGAAATGTAGCTAGTGTTAGAAAGGTTATTCCATCTTATAATCGCGAAGGGGATTTATGGGGTATATTAATGCAAGAAATACAAATGAAAAATATTAGCATTGCCCATCCGAGTTATAGTATTGCAGTTTTCCATGATCGTGAATACAAAGAAAATGATGTAGATGTAGAAATACAGCTAAGTATTTTAGGGAAGCACGAAAAGACAAAAGACGTTACATTTAAAAATATTGAATCAACTAATGTAGCTTCCATAACGGTTAATGGAAGTTATGAACAAATGACAGCTGTAAATGAGGCTGCAGCAAAATGGATTGAGACAGAAGGTTACGAATTAGCAGGTCCAATGTATAATATTTATCATGTGAGCCCAGCGATGGAATCGGATCCTAATAAGTGGGTTACAGAAGTTTGTTATCCAGTTAAATGATGATAAAGAAAAAAGGCATATAATTAATGCCTTTTTTCTTTATGGGTACCGTCAGGGAAATGTTACAATGCTAAACCTTTTTTTCTGACGATTCTCCCGTTTTTAATAATGTTAAGAAAGTTTCAGTGGCCTTAAAGAATCTAATGAGATCACTTTCTCTGAATTAAAATGGTATTCTCCTAGCAAATTAATATGTTCCCAGCAAAAAGGTGACATATGGTGCAAGATTACGGTTATGGCGGGTGTAAACCAACCAGAACGTGATCTTATCCGTATGCGGTAGCGTGAAGGAATTGAACTGGCTAAGAAAGAAGGAAAGTTTAAAGGTCGGTTAAAGAAGTACCATAAACATCATGCAGTAAAGCTTAATAAAGAGGGAGATATGACTGTAAATCAAATTTGTGAAATTACAAATGTGTCTAGGTTCTCATTATATAGAAAGCTATCGGAAAGGAACAGTTGATGAGTTATACTAAAAATAGGAAATATTACAATAGAAAATAAATTTCATATAGAGGTGGAATTATATGCCTAAAATTGACAATATGTTAGCAATTCTATGGATGCTTCGTTCAGGTGAAAAAATTACTGCAAAACAAATTTCAGAAAAGTTAGAGATGAATATAAGGACTGTGTATCGTTATATTGATACAATTTCAACAAGTGGCGTACCTATCATTTCAGAACCAGGACATAACGGTGGATACACTTTATTGAAAAATTTTATTGAGGCTCCTCTTTTTTTTGATTTTGAGGAGCAAACTGCACTATTTCACGCTGCTGTTTTTGCAGAAGAAGCGGGATATTATGGAGGTGAAGCACTAAATAGGGCCATTTCAAAACTAAGTAAATACTCAAATCAAGAGCAGGAAACAAAGATAAACCAACATTTAGCTAGTCTTGAAGTAATAAGTCGATTAAGTTCGCTCTCTATGGAACCTTTTTTGAAGGAGTTGGAGCAGGCGGTAGCTGACGGGTACTCAGTAAAAATTATTTACCATAAAAGTGGTGAAAAGCAATTAAATTATAGATTGGTCGATCCGTACAAAATTATCTATTGGAATAATAAGTGGTATGTGATTGGATTTTGTCATCTTAGGAATGATATCCGTAGTTTCAGAGTAGATCGAATTGAAAGTCTAATGCTAACAGAAAATAAGTTTAACCGACCAGAAAATTTTTCAGCACGTGACTTTTTTATAAAAGGTCTTCTTCCAACTATAGAAGATAAGGAAGGGACTATTTCTTTGGTTATTAATGGGGATAAAAGTGTATTGGCTGATATTTGCCAACATTGGTTTTTAGGACATTATTTACAAGAACGGACTTCAAATCAAGCAGTTTTTCTTCTTGAAAAAGATATAATACATACATATGTACCTTATTTACTTTTGCCGTACAATAAATCTATTAAAGTTATTGAGCCAATAAGTCTTAAGAAAAGACTTATTGAAGTTCTTTCAGAATTAATAAAATTTCATCAAGTAATATAACTTCCCTGACGTTAACTGTCAGGGAAGTTATATTATAATAGCTATATAAATTGTGATTGGAGTGTTATTGGATGCAAACAAAAAAAGTATTTCTATATGTATTTAACACAATGTCGGACTGGGAATATGGATATTTAATTGCAGAATTAAACTCAGGAAGATATTTTAAAAAAGATTTAGCACCTTTAAAAGTAATTACAGTAGGAGCTAATAAAGAAATGATTACTACTATGGGAGGACTGAGTATAAAACCAGATATTTCCCTTGATGAATGTACTCTTGAGAGTAAAGATCTTTTAATTTTACCAGGAGGGACTACTTGGAGTGAAGAAATTCATCAACCGATCTTGGAAACAATTGGCCAAGCTTTAAAGCTTGGTACTATTGTTGCTGCAATTTGTGGTGCAACTGAGGGCCTCGCGAATATGGGATACTTAGATACTAGAAAGCATACAAGTAATAACTTAGAATATACTAAAATGGTATGTCCTAACTATAAAGGAGAAAAGTTCTATGAGTCGGAATCTGCGGTATCTGATACGAATTTAGTTACTGCATCAGGAATAGCTCCTCTGGAATTTGCAATGGAGGTACTGAAAAAAATAGATGTATTTACACCAGATGCATTACATTCATGGTATAACCTAAATAAGACTCATAAACCTGAATACTTCTTCAAGTTAATGAATTCAATAAATAAATGAAGTAACTGAAAAGCTCAATTTCTCTATTTTGATTTGTAGAGAAGTTGGGCTTTTTAATTTGGAATTTTCTTATCGTTGTAAATTCGTATTTTCCTGACGCTACCCTTTTATCAACTTATCCGTAAATATCAAGAGAAATTACTTCTTGATTCGATTCGTCAACTACTGTCAAAATTTTATTTAAAAATGTACAAAATGAGCGGAGTGTAATGGATATTTTCGTTCTTCAATTTCAATTAACCAATCATACATAATTATCTTTCCATCCATAGTAACTTTTTTCGATCGTATTGATCAATCATTACACCAACTAAAGGGCCGAATAAAACAATTGGCAAATTAATAGTAAATAAAGAACTCATAATTACAGCTGAACCGGTTAATTGATAGGCAATCCAAGGCAATGCAAAAGTATATAGTGAATCTCCAATTCGTGAAATGAGTAAACCAAAAATGAAAATCTTGTATTCTTTTGAGAAAGTTGTCTTAATGGTAAGCCTGCGTTCTAGTATAAATTTCACAACTGTTTGAACCACCTTTTTTATAGAGGAATTTGAAAATCATCCGTCCAATACTTGTTATATATAGAATTCTGTAATTTTTAGATGAATCCTACTTTTTATAGGTATTTTTAAAATCTAAAGGAGGAAATAAAAATGAGGGCAGTATTATGAAAAAGATTTAATTGCGAACAGGATGGGGAGAAAATTCATTAACAAAGTATAGACATTCGTGGAAAGAAACAGTACCTGAGTATATAGCGCAAAACCTACTTGATGCTGTGTGTTGGATTGAAGATAATTTAAATACATAATAAAATTATAGTAAACTATTTTATTCAAAGGTCGTTAGGAGGGAAAATATTGATACATATAGATAAGAATGTGCGAACAGCTGGTGCGTATGTAATATATAAGAATTTATTTGTTTTTCAAGTTGGTCCAACGAATAAAGGTGATACATTAGGTGTAGTAAGGCTCGGAGGACATAAAGAAGGGGATGAAACAGCAGTAGAAACAGCTAAAAGAGAAGTGAAAGAAGAAGCTACTATCGATATTGCTATATTGAGTTCACCAATTACATATTATAAAGAGAATTGGAATGCAAAATCAAAGAAAGTAAAAGTAGAAAATGAAGTCAATCCAATTTTAATTATTGATAGTCCAGCTGAAACTTTATCTATTATGTATATGGCACATGCAGAAAATGAACCAACTCCATCCTCTGAAACGAACGGGCTCTTATTACTTTCAGTAAGTGATATTAGGCTAATTTGTAGTAAAAAAATAACACTAAACGATTATATTAAGCAAGATGGAATAGCTGTATTGAAAGAAAAAATGAATAAAGAGTTAATCTTACAACCTTTTCCACAACTTATGTTTTTAGCAGGAATTTTAAAAGAGGATCCTTTATTACTGCAGCAGTTTCTAAATTAGCAACAAAAGCCACCTTAATAAGGGGCTTTTGTTTTAAATAATTTAATGGTATGTGTATCCTCCATCAGGAAACAATACATTGCCTGTAGTAAAACTATTTTGCATTAAATATAGAACAGTATGTGCAATTTCATCATTATGCCCAGGCCTCTTTAGAAGAGAAAGAGATTTATAAGCTTCATAAGCAGCTAGTCTATTTTCGTTTTGTTCATTTTCCCTCCGTATCGTTCCAGGGGAAACAACATTAACTCTTATAGGAGCTATTTCAACAGCTAAAGCTTTCCCTAAACTCTCAATAGCACCATTACAAGCTCCATAAGCAGGTGCCCCTTTAAGCGGTTTTTGACTAAATGCACCGGACATTAATACGATAGATCCGGAGTCTGAAAGAAAAGGAATTGCATATTTTACGGCATAATATTGTGGCCAAAACTTGCCGATAAAGCTGCTTTCAGCAATATCATCAGTAGCGGTTATAGGTCCAAGTGTGTAAGAGGCTCCTGGTGTGAACAAGTGATCAAAATTCCCAACTTTCTTGAAAAAATCTTGTAATTGGTTTTTATTTTGGTTATCCAATACATAAGTTTGAAGATGAAGGTTATTTATTACTTCTTGAGCAATCATTAATTTTTCAGTCGAACGCCCTGCAATAATAACATGTGCTCCTTGTTCAATTGCTTGTTTTGCTGTTGCAAACCCAATACCAGAACTCCCACCAATGATAACGATACGGCTACCTTTTAATGTAGTAATAGACATATTTAAGCCACTCCTTTAATAAAAACGTTAAAATAAAACTATTATTTCTTTATTATTCGCTAA
Organism: Bacillus sp. IBL03825; assembly: GCF_024712505.1. Classification (NCBI taxonomy): domain Bacteria; kingdom Bacillati; phylum Bacillota; class Bacilli; order Caryophanales; family Bacillaceae; genus Bacillus; species Bacillus sp. IBL03825. Next base: position 2,597,707 of record NZ_JAMXKE010000001.1, read on the forward strand.
AAGATAGCAAGTGAAAAGTACGCACTTTTTATGTACATAGTCGCATATTTCGTACTAATCACTATTCATGCGGATATGCAATGTGAAAAAAGATTTGTGATGTCAGAGGAGAGGTGTGAAAAATGGATTTACAAGAACCGAAGTTAAAAGGAGTAATAGCGACATTACAAATAATTGGTGGGAAATGGAAACCACTTATTTTGTTTATATTATTAACAGACGGAACAAAACGGTTTGGTGAATTAAAGCGATTAATACCAGATATATCTCAAGGGACGTTAGCGAAGCAATTGCGTGAATTAGAGCAAGATCAACTAATAAAACGAGAAATTTATCAAGAAATACCACCTAAAGTGGAATATAGTTTATCTAAACATGGAAAAACAGTAAGTACTGTGTTAGATAGCATGTGTGGTTGGGGAAGAAGACATTTAGAATATATTAATGAAGATGAACTGTAAATATATTATGTAAACTGAAATGTATAAAGCTGCTATTTCGATAATTTGTATTTTATAATATACTGAATTAAATGATGTTATCGTACATATTTTCTTTTAATTGTAGTGGGATGAATTTATGTATTACTCGAAGTAAGTAGTCGTTTGGGATTGAAAGATGCGTACCAGATATAAAAGGAGATTAATAAGAATATAAACTATGAGTCTATTTCGATGATGATCCGGATTAAACATTTCATGCACATTAACAAAGGGGAAATAATGAAATGAACGAATTAGAGTACAAAAACTTTTATGATAAAGTAGGAAGATTAAATGGATGGGATTTTAGTAAAATAAAATGTGAAACTGTAGGAGATACATGGGACTTTTATGGAGAGGTAAAAGAAAGATGCAAGCAATCACATATATTACTTGATGTTGGTACAGGTGGAGGAGAGAATGTACTTAACATAGCATCTTCGGCTAAATTGTTAATTGGAATAGATAATTCTAACGGAATGATAGAAACAGCACATTCTAACTTGAAAAAATCAGGTGTACAAAATGTTGAGTTTCTTCAAATGGATTCTGAAGCTTTAGTGTTTCCGCATGCGCATTTTGATATAGCTTCAAGTTGTCATGCACCGTTTATAGCATCTGAATTAGCAAAAGTAATGAAAAAAGGTGCTATTTTCTTAACACAACAAGTTAGCGAACATGATAAATTGAACTTGAAAGAAGCATTTGGAAGAGGGCAATGCTTAGGCGAAAAAGATGGAATTTTAAAAGAAAAGTATATGAGGGAACTTATTCATGCAGGATTTGAATTCGTGCAAGTACGTGAATATAATATTACTGATTATTACAGTACGCCTGAAGATCTTATTTTCTTGTTAAAACATACGCCTATTATTCCTAGATTTGGAGAAGAGGAAGAGGATTTTACTATTTTACAAAAGTTCATTGATGCAAATAGTTCTGAAAAAGGGATTCGTACGAATTCAAAAAGGTTTATGATTATTGCTGTTAAATTATAATGTGTTATAGATTAAAAGCTGCTTTTCTTTAAAAAAAGCAGCTTTTTGTGTGGAAAAGAAGGTTATACAAGATGGTCTTCATTACTAGAGATTGGAGTTAAGGACCTGGGTATAGAAATAAATTATAAAGTCTGCTGGCATGCGAGAGGTACAACAACGGTTAATATTGTAAGAGGTATGCATAAGGACGAAACATTGGGATTATCCGAAAGTTATAGTAGAAGAAATAAGAAAACATCGGTAAAGTTAAATCCAAAAGGTTGATTTTTGTAATATATAAAAATCAACCTTTTGGAGCGTATGTAATATAGAAATAACGTATAGAGTAAGTAAGATTTTTACTTACAGTTTTATTTTTTAGCAGGTGTATTTCCCATCGCGATAGAAATTCTATTCCAACTATTAATTTGATTAATAATCAAGACAAGGTCAATATATTGTTTTTCATCATAATGTTCACATACTCGTTTGTATAGGGAATTAGGAACTCTTTTAGTAGGAATTAGTGTAATATGTTCAGCTAGTTCAATAGCGACCTTTTCTTCTTCTGTATAAAAAGTACATTCATCCCAAGTACTTAAGCAATAAATCCTTTGTTCAGTTTCTCCCATTTTTCGCGCATCAGATGTATGTAAATCTAAGCAGTAAGCACAACCATTGATCTGAGAAACTCTAATTTTAATAAGCTCTCTAGTCATTCGATTAATCGTTGATTGCTTTGTGTACTTTTCCATGTCCATCATAATTTTCATAGCATTAGGTGCAGCATCATAGTAAGAAATTCTTTGGTTCACAAAACATCACTCCTTTAGCTTAAGATATTGTTCATTATATCTTGATATGGTCGTTTATACCAATTATTTGAACTATAGCGCAAAACGCTTGAAGTTAAAATTTTATTGCATTAGCCGGAAATGTTAGCGTAACTGCTCTAATACAAAAGTATTATTTTGTTAATTAAAGTTTCAATCTCCAGATGGATTCTTCCTGTTAGTTTTTGAAATACAATACTAATAGATATTATGAATTTGGAGGTTTATTACAATGATTACACATATATCAGATATAAAACTACAAACGGTTTCCATAGAAGGGGTAAAACAAGTTTATAAGGACATATTATCTTTTCCAATAAAAAAAGAAACAGCATCATTTATTCAATTTGAAGTAACACCTTATACAACAATTAGTTTTCAAGAAGTATATGAACCAATTGCACCTGCTCACTTTGCTTTTGAGATTCCATATTCAAAATTTCTTGAAACAGTAAGATGGCTAAAGGATTCTGGATTACTCATTGTGAAATGGCAAAATGGAAATGTAATTGGTGAAGAGAATGGTTTATACAATGTATACTTTAAAGACGGGGATGGAAATCTACTCGAAATTATCGCACATAGTTATGTTAAAGAAGATGTATTAGTACCGCAGTCCCCTTTAAATATTTTATATGTAAGGGAAATCGGACTTCCTGTTAAAAGTGTACCTGTATTTACAGAATGGTTAAAATCCAATCTAAATATGAAAACGATGAAAGATGGGGATATTTTCAACTTTGTTATAGGTGGCACTGCATACATCGTTGCAACTTGGTGGCAGCGACCTTGGATCCCGATTGCGATGAAAGCTTTACCACCAAAAGTACACGTATCTTTCGGAACAACAGATCAAGCATTTTTACAGCAAATCCAAATTAACTTTAAGAAAAATAGTGTCCCATTTCAATGTAAACATAATGAAGTATCATTTATTGAGCAGGGATATGCATTTTCAATTGTGCATACACCAAATTTCCCTTCCGATATTCCTAGTAAATTAAACTTACCACTTTCTATTTAAGGATAGAAAGTGGTAAGTTTTTTATATTTTCGTGGAGAAGGGTTTCAGCATAATTACACTGAATTTATAGGGGAGTATAATGTGTCAGCTTAATTTACAGTAAGGAGAGAAATGAATTGAATTTAGGAAATCCGATAGCTAAAGGGAATACAGCAGAAATCTATCTCTATAATACTAAGGTTGTAAAATTATTTAATGAATATCTGCCTGATACAGAGTCTATGAATGAAGCAAAAAAACAAAAATATGCTTATTCATGTGGACTATCAGTTCCGAACGTATTTGAAGTGACAAAGATAAAAAATAGACAGGCAATTATTATGGAATACGTAAAAGGTGACAGTATGGGGGATCTCCTGCTTAATAATCTAAATGAGGCAGAGCATTACATAAATATTTGTGTTAATGAACAAAAAAAGATTCATGCCATACGTGTGAATACGGATGAAATGGAAGCGATGGGGGAAAGGTTAGAGCTTCAAATTAAATATGTACATAAATTGGATGAAAAACAAAAGGAAAGTATATTGAATAAGTTATATTCAATCAAATTTGAACCTAGATTATGCCATGGTGATTTCCATCCATCTAATCTAATTTTGAGTGAAAAGAATGTAAATATTATAGACTGGGTAGATGCTTGTTCAGGTGATATTCGTGCAGATGTGTTTCGTACATATTTATTGTATGCGCAGTCTTATATAGAATTAGCGGAAATGTATTTGCGAATATATTGCAGTAATACCGATCTAACAAGAGATGAGATCTTTCAATGGGCTCCTATTATGATTGGAGCTAGATTTTCAGAGAAAGTATCTCCGCAAAATGAAGTGGATTTAAACAAATTATTGAATCAGTATTTATAAGTAATAAAACAAAGGTTGTCTAGTAGCCAATTAATAAATGCTGTTGTTAAACTAAGTTTCCTTGTAGTTAAACAATAGCATTTTTAAACATTGATATAGGTATATTTAGTTTCGATCTTCATCCTATAAAGATTTATTATCCGTATTTGTTCCTCAGTTAATTCTTCTTTACCCCAATACATATGCATTAAGCTATATTCAAAAATCTCCTTTAATTTTATAAACAATGGAAACTTGTCTATCATCTCTTTAGGGAGTTCATTTTCTTCTTTATATCCTTCAAATAGTGCTTTTGTAATAGAATGCTCATAGTTAACGATATTCCCATTTCCAGCAAATGAATATTCTATCGCACTATAAATAGGAACGGCTAAATCAAATATGTAAAAATGTTTTTCGCAGTCTTGAAAATCAATCATTGTTATGTTTGAATTGTTTTCAACTAATATATTTTCCAGCCATAAATCTCCGTGAATTAAGCCGTAATTGGAAGTGGATTTTTGTAGCTCTTTTATAGAAGTTAAAACGTCAGATGCAATTTCTCTTATAGTAGTTTCTTCTTTAGAGATATACTTAAGAAAATTATATTCTTCATTTTCATACCAATCGTTTATATGTTTAACCGGATTAGTCTGTTCAAAGCTTCTAGAAATGCGATGTAATTTTCCAATTTGTTTACCAAGCTTTTTAAATATATTTGAATTCCAATCACACCTCGGTAAATGTATACCAGGAGCAGCTTTATATAATACAGCAAAAATCTCCTTGTCTAATGGAAACTTTTCTACAAAATTTCCTTGTAAAGAAGGGATTATTGGTGGAACACCTAAGCCATTTTGATATAAAAAATTCGTATATGTAACTTCTTCTAATTGTTCTGCATATGTTTTGTAGTTTGTAATTCTAATGAAATAAGTACCTTGTTGTGCGTTACATTGATACATTTCATTCGTTATGGGTTTAATGTTAATAAAATTTAATGGATATCGTTCATTTATTAATTGGAGTATTTCTTTTTCTAGCTCGTTCATTGTAACTTCCTTTCCAAACTTTAATTATTTATTTGAGAACTAAAAGATTCTTAATATACAACATTCGTGTTTTATTTTTGATATCCTTTAAAATGAAGCATGAAGTAATGAATGGCTCATGTTATAAAACACAAGAAATATCAAAAGAAAGAAATGACTCTCTTTTATACTTATAAATAAGGAGTGAAGTAAATGTATGAACATATACAGCAAATGATTGATTGGATTGAGAGCAATTTAAAAGAAGAATTTTCATTAAATGAATTATCGCGTTATATGGGTTATTCTCCGTATTACTGTTCTTTTAGATTTCACCAAGTAACAGGCATGAGTATTAGGCGTTATATTCTTTTAAGAAGGCTGTATTTATCTACGGGGGATTTGAAGAATGATAGAAAGATAATAGATATTGCATTGGATTACAATTATTCTTCGCAAGAGGCTTATAGTAGAGCTTTCAAAAATGTTTTTGGAATGAATCCAAGAGAATTCCAACTTAACAAAATGCCTATTCAATCATTTATTAAACTAAAAATAGAAGAGGAGTTAAAAATGAATATTTCTAGAAAATTAGAGGTTGAGCAGTTACGTAGCAATAATAATGAGTTGTTTGATAAAGATGTATTAAACATATTGAATGGTCAAATGATGTATGAAGAATTTAAAACGGAGAAGCTAATGGGTGAGTCTGATTATGCCCCATTTAACGAAGCGATGTGTGTAAACACGGCTACTACACAAGTTTTTAATGAAGAATTTATTAAAACAAGAGCAGAAGGACATAATAGTTCAGTAGAAAGTTATACAAAAAAAGTTATAGATCCGTTAGAAAATCTTTTTACGAAAAAGTATAAATGCATTGTTTTATGGTTTGGTGAAGATATGTTCTGCCAAATGAACTTACTTACCATACTTTCATACTTAGAACAATCTTGTTATGAAGGGAAGGTATACTTAAATAGCTTCAGAGAAGATGAATTTAAAGTAAGTCAACTTGAACTGGAATTAGGAAATTATTCTTCTATATACGATGAAGTAGTAGTGAATCATAAAAAAACATCCTATAAAGTACCACCTGTAATCTATCAAGCTATAGACTTATATTTAAATATGTTAAAAGAAGATAATATCGTAGTAAAATTCATCTCTAAAAATAAAGATTTATCAACTCGAGAATTATTAACAAAGTTGTTTAAACTCTTTTCGACAATCGGATATGGTGATTCTCAGTACATAGAACTAATAAATAAAATAAAGAAGAAAGCTGAACCTAAAATATAGGAACAGCTTCTTTCTTACAATTGTTCAAATGACTCTAATTCGCTCTCTACAAATAACATTAGTTCTTTAATTGTTTCACCAGAAAAATCAAAATGAATTCCAGCTGCTTCATATACTTCCGTTAAAGATCTAGAGCTACCTAATGATAAAGCCTTTTTATAATTTTCTATTGCTTGTTTAGGATTTTCTTTATATTGTTTATACATTTGTAGTGCACCAAGTTGTGCGATAGCATATTCGATGTAATAGAATGGTATTTCGAATATGTGTAGTACAGGTAACCAACCAGTTGCAATCCAATTTTCATACCCTTCAATATTTACGACGTTCGATTGGTAAGTGTTATGTAATTCTAAATACTTTGCATTTCTTTCTTTAGCAGTATGATTAGGATTCTCATACATCCAATGTTGGAATTGATCAACGATAAGCATTTGTGGTAAGTACTTAACAATATCTATAAAGAAATCTAATTTTGCTTTTATAAATTCTTCAGTATTCTCATAAAATGTATCCCAATACTCCATCGAAAATAATTCCATTGTCATGCTAGCGAGTTCTGCTGATTCAGAAGGGATTTCCAAATATTTTTGAAGTTCTAACTGCTTCATACATTCATTATGAATACTATGACCCATTTCATGGAGGAAAGTAGTAACATCATAATGTGTATGATTGAGATTCATAAAAACGAAAGATAATCGAGAAGCAGGTAAATATTCGCAAAATCCTCCTGGTCCTTTTCCTTTACGACTTTCTAAATCTAAGCAATTATTTTTACACATACGGTCCAGTAACCTAGAAAATTCGGGATCTAGTTTGTGTAAAATATGAGAACTTTTTTCGATTAATTCACTGGCGTCTTCGATAGGTTTTAATGCTTTTTGATTTGGTGCGGTTGCTTTTAGATCCCATGGACGAAGACTATCTACTTGAAGTTCAGATGTTTTCTCATTAAATATTTTATTGATAAGTGGTACTACGTATTTACGAATAGATTCAGCAAGTTCATAGCAATCCTCAGGTGTATAATCAAAACGTTCATGTTTTTTAAACATATAATCACGATAATTATCTAATTGAATGTTTTTCGCTTTTTGGTGACGTATTACGATTAATTCATTTAATATCTGTTGTAATGTATCTTCAACAGATAAGAATGTTTCAGAAATGAGTGTTTTCGCTTTTTTTCGTATATTACGATCCGGATCTTGTAAGTAAGACTGTAGTTCAGTAATTGTTTTTTCTTCACCGTCCCATAGTGCAGTTAAACCACCTGTAATTTCGAAGTACTCGGTTACTAGTTTGTCTTCGTCTACTTCTAAATCAATGTTCTTTTCACAAAATAAAGTCTGCGCATTCTTTATTTTTTTATCTAGTAAGCTATACGTTTTTGGATCAAGTTCCATTCGAAAAGGGGACTCTAAATATTTATTATCAAATGAATTTTGATAACGTTTCAAAAGAGGCCTGACAAATTGTTGGTCATATTCAAAAGTATCTTTTATTTTTTTATTATCTGTACTACATTGAAAGGCGATATAGTGAGATGTTAATTGTTCTTCAATTTCCCAAATGAATGTAGATTGTTTTTTTAACCAATTTTCAAGTTCTAGTTTTGAAGAAATCACTTCATTTTCTAAAGTAGAAAGAGTGTTTTCTAATTCTAGAACGTTACTAATATCAATCGTATTTAAGCGCTGCATGACATATCCCTCACTTTTTATTTATTCATGGAGATATTCTTCTTTTTCACTGTAATTCCTTTTTTACCCAAAAAATTTGTGCCTATTACACCAAAAATAATCATTATTGTACCAATGATATGAAAATAAGAAATTTGCTCGTGTAAAAAAATAACGCCTGCGATAATTGTAATAAGTGTAGATAAGTTACTAAAAACACTTATTTTAGCGGCTTCAATGTATGATAAGGAATAATTTAATAGCAATGCCGTCAGCAAGGAAGATAGTAACCCTAAATATAAGATGGAGATAAGAAATGTTCCATTCGTAAACGGTTTAAAGTATGCCGTTATAGTACCTTTGCTTATATGGCTGGCGATTGCGATTAAATTAAAGCTAATAAAGCCGATTACTGTCATTGTGTAAGTTAAATCCATTAGTTTGAATTTCTTCGTCATTTTTCGAGCTAACACATTATAGAAAGCAGATGATAATGCCGATAGCAAAATAAGAATAACACCTATGAAACTAGTTTCATGAGTCCTTATACCATTCATGATAAATATATAAATGACACCGATAACAGAAATGAGTACAGATATTTTTTGCCATGTATTTGTATACTCTTTTAAAAAATAGGAAGCTAACATCATCGTAAATATAGGAATAGCCGCTTGTATAATTCCAGCTTCGGATGAACTTGTATACACTAAGCCAAATGCTTGGAAAGCAAAAAATAGTGCTGGATAAAATATTGCAAGTGGTAAAAGGGGAAGTATATTTTTGAATGACATATTTAACTTTACGAAACCGAAAACAATGGGAATGCTTGCTGCTATGAAAGCAATTGTAAAACGATGAGCAAGGGTATCAAGTGGGCTTGTAACAGTTAATGCTAATTTCACAAACATAAAGGAGAATCCAATAATAAATGAATAGAGTAAAGCTGATAAATATGCCTTTGTTGTAAGTTTCATAATTTCACCTCATAGTAATTGATTTCTTACTGGCCAGTATACGTACATAGTAATCTTTATGATCTAGTGCTACAATGTGAATAATCACAAACTGTACCGGTACAAATTAAATGTTGAGGTGGTAATGATGTATAAGTATTTACATGTTTTTAACGACTTAGAAAGTATGATTCAAAATGGGGAGATAAAAGAAGGAAAGAAACTACCGTCTATTCGGACACTCGTTACGAAATATGAATGCAATAAGGCGACAGTAATACGAGCGCTACATGAATTAGAAAAGCGTCATATTATTTATTCCGTCCCTCAAAGTGGATACTACGTTGTTCGAAAATCAGGGGAGGTTGTAGAAAATGAAGAGATAATTGATTTTGCTTCCTCAGCACCAGATCCAGATGTTTTTCCATATGTAGATTTTCAACATTGTATAAATAAAGCCATTGATACATATAAAAATGACTTGTTCGTATATGGTACGCCAAAAGGTTTACCGTCTTTAATTCCGGTTATTCAACAACAACTGGTAAACTATCAAGTCTTCACTAAAGAAGAAAATATTTTTATAACGTCAGGTGTACAGCAGGCGCTAGCAATATTAACTTCTATACCATTTCCAAATGAAAATGAAACGATATTAATTGAACAACCAACATATCATCTATATATTGAATATCTAGAAATAAACAAAATTCCTGTAATTGGTATTAAACGTACGAATGAAGGTATTGACTTAAATGAATTGGAACGCATTTTTCGAACAGGTAAAATAAAATTCTTTTATACAATACCAAGATATCATCATCCGCTCGGAACTTCTTATTCTAAAGATGAGAAAGAAAAAATTGTGTTATTGGCTAAGAAATATAATGTATATATAGTTGAAGATGATTATTTAGCAGATTTAGAAATGGATTCAAAAGCAGATCCGTTATATAGCTTGGATAATGGGAATCATGTCATATATTTGAAAAGTTATTCAAAGATTATTTTTCCAGGTTTACGAGTGGGCATAGCAGTAATCCCACCGGTAATAGCGAATGCTTTCCATACATATAAAAAGATTTTAGATATCGATAGCCCGATGATATCCCAAGCTGCTTTAGAAATTTATATAAAGAGTGGCATGTTTGAACGTCATAAAAATAAAATTAAATCTTCCTATCACGATAGATCTAAAAAACTAGCAGAAACATTAGAAATAACTCATAGTGAAAACCCGCTTTTATTCACATATAAAAAGCAAAATACAATTGGAATCCACACTTGTTTAAAATTATACAAAACGAGTATTTCCGAAATGTTTTTCCATAGATTAAATGAAATGCAAATAAGTATTGATGCGATTGATAAAAATTATTTGAGAGGTTTTCCGAAAGATAGACTATTAAAGTTAAACGTATCGAATGTGAAGGAAGATAGGATTGAAGAAGGAATTCGTAAAGTAATTGAGGAAATCAAACAAGTGGAACGTATAACCTTTCAATTTAAAAAAGAAAAAAATGAATAAGGGGGTTTGTTGTGAGACGCAAAATAATTCTCTTGTTTGTGTGTATCGCTATAATAATTGGAGCTATAGTTGTGACTAAATATTATAAAAAAGATGACCAATGCATTGCGGTTGGTAAGTATTCAAGAGGTATTATCGTAAATCAAAATAACGAACCTATATCTAATGTGAAAATTTATGAAGATTCAATCGAAAGTAAGGAACGCAGTATTTCAAATACACAAGGCGAATTTGAAATACTAAATGGAGTTTGTGGTGAGATTGTATTACAATTAGTTACTCCAGATGGTGAAACCTATACGAGGAAATATGATAGTAATCATATACCGGAAGTGATAGAACTGAGTAATAAAAAGTAATAGAAATTATATGAAATCATTACAAGGAAAATGTGTAGAATTAATATTTTTTAGAGCACTCAATAGCTGAGTGCTCTTTTTATTTAGGACATAAGTAATTTAAATGGAAATAAATTACCAATAAATGATAACTTTAAAGTGTAGCATTTATTTTGAATAGGAGGGTGATCGAGTCTATGGCAGTACGTTTAGTCGATGATTTACAGCAACTATCGTTGTTACTAATGTTTTTAAGTACATTTATATTTTACAGATATTTTAAAAAAGTAAGACGAGAGAGAAATTTGACTGGTTTTGAATGGACAATGTATTTTGTCACTCAATTTGCGACAGTAATTTGGACAATTACTTATTTTATTAAACACTTAGGTGAATCGTAATTTCTATTCATTCAATCTAGTTTCCTGTTATCTATTAGGGATATAAATATAGTCCGTATCTAAATCAATGACAACATCGCTCATGACGTCTTCTTGTAGTAATTTTGGGGGTTTTTCATAATGGTACTGTACACAAAATAAGCTTAGAAGATCTTCATTAGATATCTCTTCATTTTTTACATGTAAATACATTCTTCTTAATTCGTTTAGAGAACAGTTACGGCCAATAACATACTCATTTATTCTATATCCATCAAATTCAATTATCATATTATCACTGTTGGTTGCTAGCCAACATTATAGCTTGAATTTTAGATGAATCTATTATACATTGTTTGAAATTTAGTGAGAATATATTTTTATATAATGTGAGGGTTATAAATGGAACAAAATAAATTAGTTTTAGTAGGATCAAAACGTCTTAAGTGGGAAACATGTAAAATTAAGTCTATACAGGATGAGGAAATTATTATTAAAACAATTGCAGGTGCAATAAGTATTGGAGCAGAGTTACCGCAGTATAAAGAATCTGATGTTACAGATACAAATCCTATGTATCCAAGAAAAACTGGATATGAAAGTTATGGTGAAGTTATTCAAGTTGGTAATAAAGTAACAAATTTAAACGTAGGTGATAAAGTAGTTTCTTTTTATGGGCATGAAACGGTAGGAATAGTTAAAGGGGATAAAGTAATTCGAGTGCCTAGTTATATAAAATCTAAAGTTGCTTTATTATCTATTCTTTCGTGTGATGTTGCTAAAGGGGTATTGAAGCTAGACCCGCGACGGGATGAAAAAGTACTCATTACTGGAATGGGAGTTATCGGTTTACTCGCTTGTTATTTTTTAAAATACTATGTAGGTGTTGAGCATGTGGATGTTGTTGAGCCTAATAAAAATAGAAGAGAATTTGCAAAGAAGTTTGGTGCGAAAAACCTCTTTGATTCGGAAGAGAAACTTATAGATACGTATAATTACGGTTTGGAATGTTCTGCTACAAATAGAGGGTTTCACACATTGCAAAAGGTTATTAAAAGTAATGGGGCTATATGTATTCTTTCTGATGGTAATATAGAAAACTTAACATTAATCGCCGACTTTTATCGAAAAGAATTGCAAATCATTGGTTCAAGTGACGGATATGATTATCAAAAACATGCAGATTGGTTTTTTAATCAAATAGAACAGACGCCATGGATAGAAGAGATTTTTCAACATGAAATTCATTATACTGCTCTTGAAAAATGTTTTGAGGAATTAAGTGAGCGGATAATTACTCCTTTAAAAGTATTTGTCTCATATGAATAAAATGACCACGTACTAGTCACGTAGCTCACATATATTTCGTCACTAATATGATAACAAAACGAGGAGTAGCATGTACGGGGATTTTTATTGGGTACAACGGGTTGCGTAAACAGAGAAGGATTCTTGCTCTTTCATTATGTACAAATAGTATATTATCTTTCTCAATGTACATATTAAGTAAAGTGTTTAATATCATGTACATAAAAGGCGGGGTAATATGGATGAAAATAAGAAAAATGAAGAATTGAGTAAATTTAAGAAACAATGGTTTAATGAAGATAATCAACCAGTAGCTGGTATAGAGTTAGCATTACCGCCTGATATAGGCAGCATGTTAGACTCCAAATCAGTTGATGATAAAAGTGGAGAGAGTAATAATGAATAAGTTTAATCTATGCATCCATGTGGGTGCTTTTTATTTTTTTGACAATGGAAGATGGATCATCAAACCCTTATTGAAAAAAGATTGATCAAAATAGATTGTTTTTCAGTATATGTAAGTTTGATTTTTACAAAAAAGTTTAATTAAAATGCATTTAGAATGCTATATGAAATGGGAATGCTAGTAACATTCACCATTAAAGGATTGGGCAATTATGAATATAATTTGGGAAAGTATTATTTTAATTCTTACTGGAATGATTGCATTAAAAATGACAGGTAGTAATTCTGTTAGCCAAATGACGAGAGCTGAAATAATTATAGTAGTTTCCATTGGACGTATTATTGTAGAGCCTGTATTAAGTAGGAAAGTAGTCCCATCTATATTTGCAGCTGTAATATTTGCAAGCATACTTCTTATCATTCATTTTTTTGAATTGAAATCAAAGAAGGTGGAGCAATTCCTAAATGGCAGTAGCATTGTAATTGTTGAAAACGGAGAAATTGTAAAAGAGAATTTGATGAAAGCAAAAATGTCGGAACAACAACTGTATATGCAATTAAGAGAAAAAGGAATTCATGATTTAAAGAGTTTGCAGCAAGTTACAGCTGAACCGAATGGGCGTATTGGTTATCAATTAATAGAGAAAGCTCAACCGATAACTTTAGAAATGTTAGAAAAAATATTAGATCAATACAATATAAAAAGATAATTTCTCTTGAGAAAAGCTAATACTACAACGGAAGTATTGGCTTTTTTGTTTTTCTACAAAAACATAAGGGTTAATAAAAAAGAGTGGGTTTTACACCAATCTTTAAAATAGATATAGGCCTATTATTATGCTATATTCAATGGAGCTATAGTGACTATGGTAAATGTTTTGAATAGAAGAAAGAACAACTGTATATTAACAATACACATACTATCTTGTATTAGAATCGTAAAAATTAAATTGGCACAGGGAGCCGTATTATATAGGCCTTTTATGTGATACTAAAAATGAGATGAAAATAAGGAGATAGAAACATAATGGAATTTTGGGAATCAAGTTTTATTGAGAAACAAACGATGTGGGGATTTGAACCTACAGAATCTGCAATTTTGACAAAAGATTTTTTTCTGGAAAAGAGCGTTAAAGATATATTAGTTCCAGGTATTGGATACGGTAGAAACGCAAAGGTGTTTATCGAAAATGGTATAAATGTAACAGGTATTGAAATTTCAAAAACAGCCATCGATTTAGCAAAACAAAACGGACTAGAAGATGTTCGTATGTATCACGATTCGGTAAACGAAATGCCTTTTGATAATAAACTTTATGATGGGATATTTAGTCATGCACTTCTTCATTTGTTAAATGAGCAGGAAAGAGAGAAATTTATTAAAGATTGTTATAATCAATTAAAACCAGGTGGATATATGGTTTTCACAACTGTTTCTAAAAAAGCTCCAATGTACGGAAAAGGAAAACAGTTGGATAAAGACTATTATGAAGTAATGGAAGGCGTAAAAATGTTCTTCTATGATTCTGAATCTATAAAACAAGATTTTAATAAATATGGACTAGTACAAGTTTCAGAAATTGATGAGCCAAATAAGATCATGGAAAATAAACCTTCAATCAATTTTTTAATGCTCCAATGTAAGAAAGAACTATAAATAAAAGTTATTAAATATTATTAAAGATGTTTATATATTGATTATGCACAATTAAAAAGGACAAGCATATAATATAAATACCTATTAACTTTAAGTAACCTTAACTTTCGTTAATAGGGCATCTCAAAATCCCCAAAAAGAGCACTTGCGGAAACAAGTGCTCTTTTATTTTTTGTTTATTAAAGAAGATTATATTTCGTTCAACTAATATGGAATTTAAAACCATAAACTTTTAATAAAATGGTAAAATTAATAGGAGGATGTATAAAGGGGGCGAGGGATTTGAAACTAAAAGAGCTGGCGGATTTGTTTTTGATTAAAGAAACCATTGGAGATATGAATGTAGAAATTACGGGATTAGAAATGGATTCTAGAAAAATAACTAGTGGAAATTTATTTATATGTGTATCAGGTATCGATGGTTTTCTTGAAGATCGACATCAATTTGTTGAAAATGCAGTGAAAAATGGCGCTGTGGCGTTAATTGTAGAAAGAGATATAACTATTGAAATACCTAAAATAATTGTTAAAGATGCTAGGTATGCTATGGCAGTTATTGCGTCACATTTCTATGGTTACCCATCTAATAAAATGAAGCTAATTGGAATTACAGGAACAAATGGTAAAACAACTACTTCCTATTTACTTGAAAAAATTTTAACTGATTATGGATTTCAAACAGGGCTTATGGGGAATAACGGAGTCAAAATTGGTTCGAAATGGTATCTACTGATATTAATACGCAAGAACCACCGATACTTCAGCGGAATTTGCAAACGATGAAAAATCATAATACAGATTATTGCGTTATGGAAGTTACGTCACAAGGTTTACATATGGAAAGAGTTAAAGGATGTAACTTTAAAACTGCGGTTTTCACAAATTTAACGCAAGATCATTTGGATTATCATGGTACATTTGAGGAATATAAACATGTAAAAGGTCTTCTTTTTTCAAGATTGGGAAATGATTTTTCTACTACAGATAAAAAAATTGCTATTTTGAATGCAGACGATCCATCGGTAGAATACTTTAAAAAAATTACTTCAGCTGAAGGTATCACATATGGAATACATAATGAAGCAGATGTTCAAGCGAAGGATATTACTTTAAGTTCAAAAGGAATACAGTTTTTAGTTTCTGCCTTTAATGGAGAAATAAAAGTTAATCTAAATCTCGTAGGCCGCTTTAATGTTTATAATGCATTAGCAGCAATAACAGCTGCATTGGTTGAAGGTATTCCGCTTACAAATATTAGTGACAGCTTATCTGATTTAAAGAGCATTGAAGGTAGAATGGAAATTATAGACGAAAACCAAGATTTCCTTGTAATAGTGGACTATGCTCATACGCCCGATGCGTTAGAAAATGTCCTTACTACAATTAGCGAGTTTTCAAAAGGTAAAATCATTACTGTTTTCGGCTGCGGTGGGGATAGAGATGAAAAAAAACGACCTATAATGGGTGAAATTGCTGGAAGTTATAGCGATTTTGTTTATATTACTTCTGATAATCCACGTTCGGAAGACCCGCAGTCAATAATGAAAGATATTGAAAAAGGATTTTCACAGAATAATAATTTGAATTATAAAGTAGAAGTAGATCGTGAACTTGCCATAAAACATGCAATAAACATGGCATCTTCTAATGATATTGTTTTGATTGCAGGGAAAGGGCATGAAACATATCAAATTTTAAAGGATTTGACTATTCATTTTGATGATAAAGAAAAAGCTCGACAAGCAATTATAAATAATAAATAGATTATCTTTTAGAAAAGACTAGATTAGATTAAGTTGTGAATGGAGTGTTATTGAATGCAAACTAGAAAAGCTTATTTATATGTATTTCATACGATGTCCGATTGGGAATACGGACATTTAATTGCTGAACTTAATACAGGTAGATATTTTAGAAAGGGTTTAGCACCTTTTAAAGTAGTTACAGTTGGAATAAATAAAGAAATGGTTATTTCAATGGGAGGCTTGAACGTAAAGCCAGATATTTCCCTAGATGAATGTGTACTTGAGAGTAATGATTTATTGATTTTACCTGGAGGAAATACTTGGACTGAAAACATACATAAACCCATATTGCAAAAAGTTGAAGAAGTTTTAAAGATTGGTACTATTGTGGCTGCAATTTGTGGTGCAACAATAGGCCTTGCAAATTACGGATACTTAAATTCTAGAAAGCATACAAGTAATAGTTTAGATTATATGAAAATGGTTTGTCCTACATATAAAGGGGAAAATTTATATGTAATGGGACCTGTAGCGTCTGGTGAAAATCTTATTACTGCATCTGGAGTAGCTCCTTTGGAATTTGCAGTGGAGGTACTGAAAAAATTAGATGTATTTGCGCCAGATATACTACATTCATGGTATGAATTAAATAAGACACATGAACCTGAATATTTCTTCCAGTTAATGAATTCATTAAATAGTTAAGTAGTTTTGTGTAATTTCTATTAAAAACCATGCTTCTAATTGATATTGAAGCATGGTTTTTGTATTTCGGTTTAATGAATATTTAATGATACAAATCTAGTACAAAAAATGATTCTAAGGGCAAGAGTCACATCTTTATTATACGATTATTTTTGAACGACAAAAGTAATGGCATTTGTTTTTAATTGAATGTGTCTGTCATTTCGGACTATATTATAAGCTAATTCTTTTATTTCAACTTTTATTTCTTGCCATTCCTTATAAATGCTTTTTAATAGATATATCATATCTTCAGTAGGAAGGTTAATTTCAATTAAAGCATCTAATTCTTCTTTCGTATGTAAGTCAATTTCTTGTATGTTCGAGCTAATAATTAAACAATTGATACCACCAGTCTTTGTACCTTTTTTCATAGAATGGAGCATGTTTGTTAAATCTTCTTCTGATTGAACATGCTCTAAACTTGATACTGCAACGATATAATCATAGGTATCAGGTTGGATGTAGTAATTTTCAATTGCCGCTTGTTCTGTTTTTATAACTTCAAATACATCATGTTCTTTACTATAAGTTTGTAATTTTGTTAACGCAGAATCCAGTAAGTCCACACATGTAACAGTACCATTAGCATTTTTTATTTTTTGTGCAATTGGAATACTATTTCTTCCAACGCCAGAGCCGAGATCAAGTACTTGCAAGTTATTTTGTCCTTCAAAGTAATTCATCAAGTCCATAACTGTTTTAACCGGTTTGTAAAGCCAAGAGCCAGTTTCAAATAGTTTGTATTGTTCATAGCAAAGGTCATGATATTTCTTTTCTTCGTTTCTTATGTGATCGATACGGTTCATATAGTTTCAACTCTAATAGTTTTATTCCAACATGTTCCTTCAGCTAAACTAGCTTTAGCTTCTAAAACCAATTCTATATTACTGATCAAGATGTTCACCTCAACTTATAAGATATTTATATAATTCGATAAGAATGAAGGTAAACCTTTTAGTAAGAGGATATTAAGGTTTTACTGTAGAAAACTGACTATCTTAAGCGATTAAAAAAATGTATAAACATGGAGAGGAAACTGCATATGATGTTTTATGAAATTGTTTGCTTTTCTTGTAAAAATATATTCCGTGTATACGAAGGAAGCGAAAAATATAAGCGATTTAAAGAGAAACCGAAAGGGACATATTGTTGTGATGAATGTAGTCATAAAATTCAATTAGAAGCAATAAAGCATTTATTTAGATAACTTTTTTGTCCGGAAAAGTTTGACAATAAAAGTATTATAAATTATCATATGAAAAAACTAATATTTAAAATGGCATGGAAGAGAAGAGTAGTTAAGAAAGAATACGTACAGAGAGCTCTGGTAGCTGAGAAAGAGCAGTATACATCTTAATGAAAAAAGACTTGGAGCTGCGCAAGGAACTAATTTGTTTAGGGATGGTGCGACGGGTTCTCTCGTTATAGAGATAGGGTATAAGCATATTTTGCCGTACCTGAAGAGGTTAATATGGCGACGTATTAACAAACTGAGGTGGTACCGCGAAGCTAACAACTCTCGTCCTCAAGATGAATAATCTTGGGGGTGGGAGTTTTTTTATTGCATAAAACTGAAAATGTGAAAACAAAAAATCAATTGAGGTGAGTAATATATGCATTGGGCGTATGAAGTAGCACATGAATTAATTAGAAAACACCCAAACAAAGAAACGTTTGTTTGCGCATCTGGAATAAGTCCATCTGGTTCTGTTCATATCGGGAACTTCCGCGAAATAATAACGACATATTTCGTGGTAAAAGCACTACAAGATTTAGGGAAAAAGACTCGTTTTATATTCTCATGGGATGATTATGATAGATTTAGAAAAGTTCCTAAAAATATTGATCCATCTTTTGCAAAATATATTGGTATGCCATACTGTGATATTCCAGATCCATATGGCTGTCATAATTCGTATGCAGAGCATTTTGAAAAAGAGTTTGAGAAATCTCTTCAAGCATTTGGGGTTGAAGTGGAATTCATATATCAACATGCTGAATATAGAAGTAGAAGGTATAACAAAAATATATTAGAGGCTTTATATAAAAGAAAAGAAATATATGATATTTTAATGGGATTTAAAACTGGAGAGTGTAGTGAAGAAGAGCGAGAGAGCTTTTATCCAGTTACATTATATTGTGAGAAATGTGGGAAAGATGCAACAACGATTACACATTTTGATGAAGTATTAAAAACAGTTCAGTATGAATGTGTATGTGGAAATCAAAATGAATTATCAGTATTAAATACAAATAAAATGAAACTGAATTGGAAAATCGATTGGCCGATGAGGTGGATGATAGAGGATGTTATTTTTGAACCGGGCGGAAGAGATCATTCATCAGAAACGGGTAGTTATAATGTATCAAAGGAAATTGTGAGGGAAATATTCAATCGTGAAGCTCCTCATTACGTTGCTTATGATTTCATTGGAATTAAAGGGAATCATGAAAAAATGTCTAGTTCATCAGGGAATAGTATTACACCTAGCGAGTTGTTAAAAGTGTATTTACCAGAAGTGATTCTATTTATGTTTGCTAAATACAGACCAAACGCAGCTTTTCATATCGGTCTTGATGAAGATGTGATTCGCAATTATACAGAATATGAACGATTGAAAGATGATTATGAGAATAAAACGCTCAAAAATGAAGATTTATTTGATGCAATTAAACTCTCTAAAGTTGATGGCAGGTTTAAAGAATATCCAAAATTTAATCAAGTAGCAGGAACGTTACCATTATTAAATTTTGATTCATCTATTTTACAAGGTATATTAGAAAAAACAGATAGGAGTTATGTATTAGATGATATGATAGCGATATGTAACCGTGCAGAGTATTGGATAAGAAGCTTTCAATCTGAAAAACTAATTTCGGTAAATCAAGAAAGAAATACAGAGTTTTATAACACATTAGATGAAAGACAGAAAGAATGGCTAGTAGAAGTTTGCAACATACTTCGTTCTAACAAAGATTACTCTAACTTAATGGAACAATTGTATTCGATTTGTCATCATGAAAATAAAAAAATAATGAAAGAAAATCAAAAACAATTATTTCTTATTATATATAGGCTCATTATAAATCAGTCTAGCGGCCCACGTATACCGTTATTAATACATGTAGTAGGCATTGAAAAGTTCATCGCATTATTAGATTTCTAAAAATGCTAAAAGAAACGCAAGTACTCAGAAATCTAAGTACTTGCGTTTCAAATTTTGCTACCGTGAATACATTTTCGGACATTCATCACCACGTGGTTCATAAAAGCAATGACTTTTAAATTGTCCCGCAAATGGCTGGTTATACCATTCAGGCGGACAAGATCCAACTGGACGGAAATACCAAAGAGCCCATCGTGCTGGCCAGCGCCATTCACCTTGTAAAACTTTTCTTGCAATTTCTTTTTCAGAATCACGAGCACGCTGATAAAAATATCCGTATTGCACTGCTTCAAATCCACCGGGACTTTGATATACTGCGTCACGTACAGAACGAAGCTGTTTAAAATCTAAGCAATCACAAAATACACGATTTACTACTACGCAGCCAACAAGTTGTTCACCTTGTCGACCTTCTCCTTCAGCTTCTGCACGAATTAAACGAGCTAGTAAATCAACATCACTTTCGTTATATGGAATAAGGGGCATAGTGCTACCACCTTTCTTTATCTGTTATAGTAAAGAGTGTATGTATGAAAATAAGCTAAGTGCTTTTCTATATGTAAATTCATTAATTTTCACAATTAGCTTTTATGAAAAAAGCTAATTAGTAATTGTAGACTAATGTAAAAGGGGAGAGATAACGTGTATCGAATTCATAAAGACCATATTATTTACGCAATGTCACCAGAAAATAAGCCGTGTATGGAAGTAGAAATTGGGAGTCGTCTTGTATTTGAAACATATGATTGCTTTGAAAATCAAATTGAATCTGAAGATGTTGCGTTTCAAGAATTAGATTGGAACCGAATTAATCCGGCGACTGGGCCTGTATATATTAATGGTGCAGAACCTGGTGATATATTAGTTGTAATGATTGAAAAGATTAAAATTGCAGAGCAAGGTGTTTTAACTACAGGAGCGAATCTTGGCGTAATGGGTGAAGATCTAAACGAAAATACAGTGAAAATCGTCCCAATACATAATGAACATGTTTTGTTTTCAAATGAACTACAAATCCCGATTAATCCAATGATCGGTGTTATTGGTACTGCGCCGAAAGAAGAGAGTATTTCATGTGGCACACCGCATGATCACGGCGGGAATATGGACTGTAAAGAAATAAAAGAAGGGACAACATTATTATTACCTGTAAATGTTCCTGGTGCCCTATTAGCATTAGGTGATTTACACGCGGCGATGGGTGATGGTGAAATTGGTGTTAGTGGAGTAGAGGTTGCTGGTGAGGTAACTGTTACAGTTCAAATTATAAAAGGAAAGAAATGGCCACTACCAATGGCGATCCAAAAAGAAAAAATAATGACGATTGCTTCAGAGAAATTGTTAGATGATGCAGCGAATCGCGCTGTACGTAATATGGTGACATTTTTACATAAGGAATTAGAAATGTCTAAAGCTGATGCAACACTTTTATTATCAGCTGCAGGCGATTTAAGAGTTTGCCAAGTTGTAGATCCACTGAAAACAGCACGAATGGAACTAAGTATGAATTATGTGGAGAAGCTAGGTTTTAGTTTGAGTAAATTTCATCTTAAATAAGAATGATAGAAGAAGGATGCTGTTGTATAAAAGTATCCTTTTTTGATTTACGGATGATATAAAAACAGGTAGTATTTATTTTATATCATTGAATATAAGATTGTGGATTAAAAAAGGAGTAAAATGATGGTTAAAATTATGATTGTAGAAGACGATATGAAAATTGCAGAACTATTATCAACACATGTCGCGAAATACGGGTATGAAGGAATTATTGTATCGGATTTTCAAAATGTATTAAACATTTTTTTAGAAGAACAACCAGAGTTAGTTTTATTAGATATTAATTTACCAAGTTTTGATGGGTACTATTGGTGTCGTCAAATTCGCGGAGTTTCTACATGTCCGATATTATTTATTTCGGCTCGTGAAGGCACGATGGATCAAGTTATGGCGCTTGAAAACGGTGGCGATGATTTTATTTCAAAGCCCTTCCATTACGAAGTGGTAATGGCTAAAGTTCGTAGTCATTTAAGACGTGCTTATGGAGATTATGCACCGAAAATAGAAGAACGGATGGTTGAGCAACAAGGTCTTTGTTTATATCCTGAAAGGCTTGTATTGAAATTGCGTAATCAAGAGATTGATATAACGAGAAATGAAGCCATTTTATTAGAAATGTTAATGAAAAATTATCCGCGTGTTGTGGGTAGAGAAGTGTTGTTGAATAAATTGTGGGATAGCGAATCCTATGTTGATGATAATACATTAAGTGTAAATACAACACGTGTGCGAAAAAAGTTAAAAACTTTACAGATTGAAGATGCGATTGAAACAATTCGTAGTGTCGGTTATAGATTACATATTACTTGGGATACTGGTATGGAGAAATGATAAGATTATTTATTCGTGATCATATACCACTTATTTGTTTTACAGC
The DNA here is from genome assembly GCF_024712505.1 of Bacillus sp. IBL03825. Lineage (NCBI taxonomy): Bacteria > Bacillati > Bacillota > Bacilli > Caryophanales > Bacillaceae > Bacillus > Bacillus sp. IBL03825. The sequence goes on from NZ_JAMXKE010000001.1 coordinate 2,620,557, forward strand.
AATCCAATTACTAGCCATATTTCTTGTATATTGGTTTGATGGGCATAACCATATTGCAACGGCATTATATGCAATGTTTTTAGGTGTCTTTTTTATGGTAGGCTATTTAGTATTTCGTTACTTTACTCATCGTACGTTCTATGAAAGATTAGCAAATCCGTTGTACTCTTTGGATGAATCTGTTCAAAAATCAGATTTTGCAGTTTTATCTACTGCGCTTCAAGAACTACTTGAGGTACAATATCGCCATTATCAAAATCAGCTCCAGATACAAGAGAGAAAAAATAATGATCATTTAACTTTTATGAATCAATGGATACATCAAATGAAAACACCTTTATCTGTAATAGAATTAATTACACAAGATGAAGTCGATCAGCGTTTTGAAAGTATAAATGAGGAATCAGATAGACTGAAAAAGGGATTAGAGATGGCTCTGTATGTCGCACGTTTAGAGGCATTTACACAAGATTTTTATGTGGAAAAAGTACAGCTACATAAAATAGTAAATGATTCTGTACATGAACATAAACGCTTCTTTATCCGAAATTTTGTATATCCAGAGCTTAAAATTGATAAGGACATTAGTGTAGAAAGTGATGCGAAATGGTTACAATTTTTAATTGGACAAATACTATCGAACGCGATTAAATATTCATCTGGTAGTCGAGAGAAGATTAAAGTAAAAGCTTGTAAGGAAGATAACAACGTTATACTTGAAATCATCGATTATGGCGTAGGGATACCGAAGCAAGATTTACCTAGAGTATTTAAACCTTTCTTTACAGGGGAAAATGGCAGAGATTTTAAAGAATCAACTGGAATGGGGCTATATCTTGTATATGAAATTACGAAACAATTAGGGCATAGTGTAGAAATCCATTCAGAAGTTGGTAAAGGTACCGTTGTACGAATTATATTTTTTAATGTGTAAATAAGTGATCTAGGCTAAAGAACTTTGGAGATAAGTTTTATAGACTTATTTTATCCCGCTTTAATGGGCAGTAAGACCCACACCTCAAAATTCAGCAAAAGCAAAGAAGTTAGGGATCAACTGCCCATTAAAGTCCAATTGGTTCAACTAATAATCAGTAGGGGATGGAGAAAAACCCCATTGATTAAAGTTTCACTTTATAGCGATTATATGAAATGGTAAAAGGTAATCTTAGTATGTATAATGACACGCTAATAAATACGATTGTTAAATTAGAAGTATTTAATAAAAAGCTGATAAATAGTTTTTGTAAGAAAAAAGCCACCCCTTTGAAAGAGATAGCTTCATGAATACATCCTATGAATAAGTGTATCAACCTTAATAAGTATAATGTTCGAATTCGTGATATGTTTTGTGGATTATAATAGAATTAGTCTTTTGTTTTTTCATGATACAGTATTGTAATTAAGTAAACAAACTTAATAATGTATATCCAATTAATCCTAAAATAGTGATAGGAACCATCATTAAGAAAGAAGAAATTCGATTAGCATTAGAGCGTTCTAACACAAGAATCAAGATAATCCCCACTATCACTTCGGTATATCCAACAGGTAACATGTGACTATAGTCTTCAAAATTTAAAAGAATGTGAAGTCCATCCGTTACAAAAACTCCACTAATAAGCGCGCTTCCGAATTTATGAAGTGGATTTGTAGTATCTTTCCATAGAAAACCTGCGATTCCAAAGATAGTTCCTCCTATAAATGCACATACAATCCATACAGATATAAAATAAATAGAGTGAGCTACATTTTTAATAGCTATTGCATAACCATAGTAGCCTAATATCATACCGAGTAGTGCAAGGGTGCCTGAAAGTATAGCTGTACGCTTAGAATAACTAAAGCTAGCCACAAAAAAGGATGGAACTAACCAAACGCTTCCTAGATTAGCTAATGAATTCCAATGTCCTGGAAGTATACTTTGCCCCAATTTAGTTAGTATACCAACAATAATCCCTACTATAATTGGGATGAGAAAAATCTTTAAAAACATAGTTAACTTTGTGATTTTTAATGTCCTGTCCATAAATTCAATCCTTACATTAGTATTTTCTGTAAACATATAATAGCTTATTGTAGGGGGGTAATCAATAAAAATTTATCGAAAAACAATAAGAGATTGTTGGGTAACGAATAACATTTTGTTTTTATAATTAGGTGAATAAAATATCAAGAACTCGTTACTCAACCAAATGGTAAATCAAATAATATATGCAAGTAATGAAATTGCCCAAAACATGTAATTCAACTTAGTATAAATCTCTCGTATTTTGATGAAATGATTTATGATAAAAAAGAAACGAAAAGGGACTGATATAGTTTCTTCCTGTTTTTATTTACAATTTATTAGAAGGAGATATTTTTTACTAGTTGTGAATGATAGGGGGATTGTAATGGATATTCGAAAAATGAAATATTTCATAACGGTGGCAGAAGAATTAAATTTTAGTCGTGCAGCAGAACGTCTTATGATGGCACAACCTCCTTTAAGCCAAGAAATTCGTAAATTAGAAGATGAATTAGGGGTCCAACTTTTTCATCGAACAAAAAGAATAGTTGAGCTTACCGATGCTGGCAAAATATTTTTAGAAGGCGCGCGACAAACACTGCTTCAAGTAGATAGAACTATTAAGGAAACACAGCTTGCGGATGAAGGAAAGGTAGGACATTTAATCATCGGTTTTGTCGATTCTACAGAAACTGTTATAGACATATTAAAAACATTTCGAGAACGGTTTCCAAAAATTCAGCTTATATTACGCGAGATGACAACAGACCAGCAAATAAAAGCACTCTATGAAAAACAAATTCATATTGGATTTATTCGTTCTAAGCAGAATAATGAAATATTGTCTTCCGAAGTTTGTTCTAAAGAACGTTTAAAATTGGTTTTATATGAAAATCACGCATTAGTTTCGTTACCTAATATTTCTATTAAAGAACTAGTAGATGAACCATTTGTTTTATTTCCTCGTCATTTCGGTACTAACTTTTATGATTTAATTATTAGTTACTTTTGGGAACATGGAGTAAGTTTAAATATTGTTCAAGAAGCAATTCAAATGCAGACGATTGTTAATTTAGTTGCAGCAGGAATGGGGATTTCTGTCGTTCCATCATCGGTGGAGAGTTATAAAAAATCGGGAGTCATATATAAAGACATTCAGGAACATACACCGGAAATAAACTTATACGCTGGATGGAGGCAGGATGAAAAGTCTGTCGTGCTCGAGAACTTCTTATCAGTTGTTAGAGAGATTTATACGACTTCACAATTTGAATTTGAAAAGTAAAGGCCCATCTTGATTGGATGGGCAGTAGTGATTTGGGAAAGGTACTATATTTATTGTTAAGTCACTGACGATTTAACCTGTTTTACTTGGGTCATACTCAATGAAACCTTGTAGCACACTATCAATTTGACCCATAATTTCAGGTGAAAATGTAATACTAGAAGCAATTACATTTTCTCTTATTTGCTCCGGATTGGAAGCGCCAATAATAGCAGAGGAAACAGCTGGATTTTGTAGTACCCAAGCAACTGCAAGTTGAGGTAGGGTGAGATGATTTTCTTGTGCAATAGGATTAAGTTTTTGTATAGTAGTAAGTACATTATCACTCATCCAACGTTGTACGAGTTTGTTAAAAAACGGTTTTCCCGCATCTGAATTAGCACGTGATTGGGAAGGAATTGGTTTACCTGGTTGGTATTTTCCAGTGAGAATACCTTGTGCGAGGGGAGACCAAACAACTTGACCAAGTCCTTCACGTTGACATGTAGGTATTATATCTGTTTCGATCACTCGCCATAACATCGAATATTGAGGCTGGCTAGCGATAAGAGGAATGTTCAATTCTCGGGCAAGTGCTGCACCGCGTGTGATTTGCTCCGATGTCCATTCACTTACACCTAAATAAAGGACTTTACCTTGTCTTACAAGATCTGAAAAAGCTAACATCGTTTCTTCCAGAGGAGTTGTTGTATCGAATCGATGTGCATAATAGACATCAATGTAGTCTGTATGTAGCCGTTGTAACGATGCATTACAATTTTCTATAATATGTTTTCGTGATAATCCACGATCATTTTTTCCAGGTCCGGTCGGATGGCATACTTTTGTACAAAGTTCTATACTTTCTCTGCGTATTCCTTTCAAAGAGCGACCAAGTACTTCCTCGGCAATAGTGTCCGAATAAACATCTGCAGTATCGAACGTTGTAATTCCAACATCTAATGCGGCTTTCACACATTCATTTGCAGTATCTTCATTTACTTTTCCGCCATGGTTTATCCAGTTCCCGTATGCAATCTTGCTTACTGTTAATCCACTGTTTCCTAGTTTGCTAAATTCCATTGTAGAATCCCTCCTTAAAAATGATAACTTTATTATAAGAACTGAAATGTAGTCTGTATAATATATAATTAATCTTAAATTTATATAAAAATTATATAAGAGGGGGTGCTTAGAAGTTTCTTGCTAGGGAAATCTAAAGCAAGTAGTACAACAAATGTAATTTGTGCTTGTTCAATTTGAAGTTAAGAAATGATAAATAGCCCTTGAAGAAAGTAAATTTTATAATAGCACATATAATTGCATTTACTCATAAAGTACTATCATGGTACAATATGGTTACTAACGACGGAAAGGAATGATGGGTGGACGATGATTAACTAATCTTATTTTTAAATGTTGAAATTCAATAAATTTCAATTTCTAAAAAATAGGATTAGTCTGCCCAATTTCCATACAACGGTATTGCTATTTATGTTGTGCAATAGCTTATTTGGGTATGAATATTTTAACGACTAATCCTGCCAAATTTATTTGGGAGGATTTTTTTATTCTCCCTTAATGAAAGGGATCGGTATTATGAAAGAACTATTAAAATTAAATGATGTTTATGTTGAAATAAAGGAAAACATTTTGTTAGAGAAAATGAATGTGACAGTAAAACAAGGGGATGTTATCGGATTAATTGGTAAAAACGGGGCTGGTAAATCAACGTTACTTCAATTAATAAATGAGAAGATTGAACCATCAAAAGGTACTGTTGAATGGATGCAAATGAATATGACAACAGCATATGTTGAACAAGAAAAAGAATTTTTCGTTAGTAAGGATATGATTGCAAAAGAAGCGGAACTTCTTGCAAGGTGGGGCGTGCCAACGAACGATTTTCTAACTTTAAGTGGTGGTGAAAAGCTAAAAGTTCGATTAGCAAAAGGATTTGCTGAAAATCCTAATGTATTAATATTAGACGAACCGACAAATCATTTAGATGAGATGAGTACGGAATTTCTCATTAAACAAATAAAAAATATGAAAGGTACAGTTATCGTCGTATCGCATGACCGATACTTTTTAGATGTTGTCGCAACTAGAATATGGTCAATTGAGGATAAGAAATTAATTGACCATAGCGGGAATTATACGAGTTATATGAAAGCACGTGAGCAGAAAAGAATGACGCAGCAGCGTGAATATGAAAAACAACAAAAAAAGATAGAACAAGTAGAAACGCATATAAAAGAATTAAGTTCATGGTCACAAAAGGCACATGCGCAGTCTACAAAACAAGAAGGAGTGAAGGAATTTTATCGTGTAAAGGCGAAGCGAATGGACGCGCAAGTTAAATCGAAACGAAAACGTCTTGAAAAAGAGTTGGAGAAAACGAAAGTAGAACGTGTGAAAGAGGAGTATTCAGTTGAATTTTCTATTCAAGCGAGTAAAAAAGTAGGAAAACGTTTCTTAGAAGTAAAACAATTGCGGAAAGAATTTAACAGACGAACATTATTTGAAAACGTTAATTTTACAATTCAGCACGGTGAGAAGGTTGCGATTATTGGACCAAATGGTAGCGGGAAAACAACTTTACTGAAGATGATTATGGGAACAGAAACTGTTGAAGGAGAAGTATGGATTTCACCTTCAGCAAATATCGGCTATTTAACACAAGAAGTATTTGATTTACCACTTGATAAAACACCAGAAGATTTATTTTATAAAGAGACATTTGAAGAAAGAGGAAAAGTCCAAAATTTAATGAAACATTTAGGATTTGAATCTTCCCAATGGAAAGAGCCGATTCGACATATGAGTATGGGTGAACGAGTAAAGTGTAAGCTAATGGCTTATATTTTAGATGAAAAAGATGTACTTATTTTAGATGAACCGACGAATCACCTTGATCTTCCTTCACGTGAACAGCTTGAAAATACATTAGCTGAGTATAACGGAACACTTGTTATCGTTTCTCACGATCGATATTTTCTGGAGAAAATAACTAATACAAAACTCGTGTTTTTAAACAATACGATACAAAAGCAGCTCGATGAACCTACGAAAACAAGAGATGAAATTGAAGAGTTACGTTTAACGTTAGAAACAGAAAGACAAGAAGTATTAGGGAAATTAAGCTTTTTAACTTCTAAAGACAAAGAATATAAAGAACTAGATGAACGGTTTATGGACCTTACGAAGCAGATTAAGGCGCTTTAACGTAAGGAAGGGGGATTAAAATGGGAGAAGAGAGCTTGACTAAGTTATTTAAAATAGATTGTGGTGATATATACCTACAAGAGTTTGCGGTCAAAGATGCAGAGAGTATTTATAAAATATCAAATGAACCAGAAATAGAAAAGTTTTTACCAGACTGGAAATCAACGATAGAACAAAGAGTTAATTGGGTTACAAATGATGATATACCAGAAAACAAAGCGTTTCTTCATGCTGTTAGAACTAGGACTAACATAGATGATCACATATTAAGACTAGGAATATTTAAGAAAACCACAAATGAATTTGTTGGATGTTGCTGCACAGGTATGAAAGATGAGCTTCCTTCACCGAACAGAGAAATTATGTATGCTGTTTCAAGTGAATATCATAATAATGGTTATGCAACGAAAGCGACAAAAGGCTTGATCGGTTATTTGTTTGAAAATACAAATGTGGATGTCCTTAACGCAATTGCTTTAATTAAAAATGTGCCATCAAATAAAGTTATTGAAAAATGCGGGTTTACTTATTTGGGTCAACAGGTGATAGAAAATCAAATTTATAATCATTATGTATTGAGTAAATCCGGATGGATAAAAAATAGTGCTCTTTAAAGGGAGCGATTATGCAATGCAAAAAAGCTTAGAACTAAAACTCTAAGCTTTTTTGCATTTATATAATAAAGATTTGATATACAATTGTATTTTCTACCACTATACAATTATTATAAGATAGTTATGCGTTAATTTTAGTTTGAAAACAGTTTTATTGTCAGTTTTTTTAGAAATCTTACAAGCGTGTAAGATAAATGAAAGATGAATCAATATGAGCATTAAGACAATTCATTTACACTCTATTGTGAGAAGTGCAAATGAAGGGAGAATAGAAATGGAAATTTTACATGCGAAAAATATTAGTAAAGTATATAAAGGGAAAATACCTTTTAAAGCATTAGTAGATATTGATTTATCAATTCAAGAAGGTGAATTTATAGGGATCATGGGGCCATCTGGTAGCGGGAAAACTACATTATTAAATATGGTATCTACTATCGATTCTCCGTCCTCAGGAGAAATATTAATAAACGGTACAAATCCTTTCCAGTTATCATCAGAAGGTTTAGCTTTATTCCGTAGGAAACAATTAGGATTTGTTTTTCAATCATTTAATTTACTTAGCACGCTTACAGTGAAGGAAAATATCGTATTGCCGATGACATTAGATGGCGTTTCTGTGCAAGAAATGAACAAACGCATACAAGAAATCGCAGAGAAATTAAATATTACAGATATATTGAATAAAAGAACGTTTGAAATATCAGGAGGCCAAGCTCAAAGAACAGCAATTGCTCGTGCAATTGTTCATAAGCCGCAATTATTACTTGCAGATGAACCAACAGGGAATTTAGATTCTAAATCTTCAAATGATGTAATGGAGATGTTAGATACTCTAAATAAGGAAGAAAAAGCTACGATGATGTTAGTGACTCATGATCCGTATGCAGCGAGTTTTTGCAGCCGAGTAATCTTTATTAAAGATGGTCAACTATATAACGAAATTTATTGTGGCGAAAGCAGGCAAACATTTTATCAAAAGATTATGGATGTCCTTTCTTTGTTAGGAGGGAAAAGGCATGACTTTTCGTCAGTTCGCATTTAACAATATTTTTCGCAATAAGCGTACATATGCTGCCCATTTTTTAAGTAGTGCATTTTCTATTATGATTTTCTTTACGTATGCTCTTTTATTATTCCATCCTGATTTACAAGGGGAGTTGAAATCGACAAGTAAAACAATAAGTACATTTGGTACATTAGGATTTGAAGTTTCTCAAGGTTTGATTTTTGTCTTTTCATTCTTCTTTATTCTATATTCAGTGAGTTCGTTTTTAAAAACGCGTAAGAAAGAATTTGGCATTTTAATGATGCAAGGTATGTCAATGAGACAGCTTAAGAAGTTATTGTTAATTGAAAATATGTTAATTGGACTTGGTTCGATTTGTATTGGGATTCTTATCGGTCTCGTATTTTCTAAACTAGTTTTATTAATAAGTGCCAGTGTATTAATGATTAGTAACGGCTTACCTTTTTATATGCCAGTGAAGGCGGTATTATTAACTGGCATCACGTTTCTATTCTTATTTTTAATTGTTTCGCTAGTTACTTTTAAAATGATAAAAGTAACAGAACTTGTGGAACTTATTCAAGCAGGGGAAAAGCCAAAGCCTGAACCGAAATCGTCAATTTTATTATCAATTTTTTCTTTATTTAGTATAGGATATGGCTATATTTTAGTATTTCGCTTTATCCCAAGTTATAGTTTTATTACGCTCGGAATGGGTGTGCTCCTAGTAATTATAGGAACGTACTTTTTATATACACAGTGTAGCGTTTATATATTGCATCTTGTGAAAAGGAGTGAATCTTTCTTTTTAAAGAGAACCAATATATTAACATTTTCAGAATTAATATACCGTATGAAAGATAATGCAACAATGTTTTTTATAGTATCTATTATTTCAGCAGTTGCTTTTACAGCAATTGGCACGACAGCAGCTCTTGGAAACAAAGATTTGGTAAGGATGACAAACCCGTATACATTTCTGTATACAGCTCCTGATAAAAATAAAATAACGGATAAACATCTCTCGATTATAAAAAAACATCTTGCTGATTCTAATATTCCATATCGAATGGCTTCCACTTCAGATATTTATACAGAAAGTAATGTAAATGTAATGAAGTTAAGTGAATATAACGAACTTGCGAGAGCACTCGGGTACCAACAAGAAACGATTGAAAAAGAAGATGAAATGTTATTAATCCCTGGAGTTGTATCACAAAAACAAGAGTTTAAAAATGGTGATTATAAAAAGAATATTGAAGTCATTCAAGGCGATTGGACAAAGACATTTCATGTGAAAAAAACTGTAGATAATTTAGTTTTGCCACACGATACGGAAGGGATTAATATTGCGATTCAAGATCATGTGTATGATGAAATTCCGCTTAATAGTAATCTAGATTTTGAAAATATTATTCAATATCGAACTTATGGATTTGTTGTAGATGATTGGATAAAAACAAAAGAGATTTCAAACCAATTAAGTGACATATTCGATCAAGATCCTAGAGACATACATTTTGAATTTAGAGCACTAACTATAGAGTTGTTAAGTGCAAAACAAACGAATGGGTTATTACTTATGGCAAGTGTTTTAGTTGGAATCGTCTTCTTTACTTTCGCTGCTAGTTTTATTTATTTCCGGTTATATACTGATTTGGACCGCGATCAGCAGCAATATAAGATGATTTCGAAAATGGGATTAAGTAAACGAGAGTTGAAAAAAGTTGTAACAAGACAATTAGTATTAATGTTCTTCTTACCGATTGTTATTGCAGTGATTCATACTGTGGTCGCTTATTTGGCATTACAACAATTAGTCGATTTTTCTATTATGAATAGCTCTATCATAATTTTAATTTCATTTATATGTATACAAGTTTTATATTTCTTTATAACTCGTTGGCGTTACTTACAAAAGCTTTATAAAACTATGGAACAGTAGAGAATATCAGCAAGTAAGATTGCAGAAAAGCATGTAAAAAAACATTTTGAGTTATGAAAGGAACTGTGATGAAAAAAACACTCTCTATTTTCATATTAAGTATATTAATTTTAATAAGTTTAAGTGCATGCTCTAAAAATGAAAACAGATTTCCAACTAACGGCGTATTAATCATTGGAGATGAGAATCATACTTCAACAATTATGAATCGTTATAAGGAAAATACGAAAGAACTTGAAGTTTTTTCGGTGAAAACAGGTAAATTTGACCAAAAAAGGGTTTTAATGTTAAATAAATCTACTGCAAAAGCGATGATTAAAGCAAAAATTTTTCGTAAAAGAGATCATTCATCTCATTCTAAACCTTTAGATACGTTACCGAATTTTCCAAAAGAAAGTTCACTATTATTTATAAATGAAGAAGAAAAGAATATAAAAAGTATTGAAATAGAAGGAAAAGTGATACCAGTTACATATGATAGTGATGCTTGGCTTGGTAATAATCGAAATTATGGAACACTATGGTATGTAATTGTGGCGAGCAATAGTGTATATAAAGAAATACAGGCAAATGAAACAAAAATGCAACTTCTTCATCTGAAAAAATCTTTAGGTGACGAAAAACCTAAAATGTCGACAGATAATATATTGACTAATGAATATGTAAAAGTAAGAAAGTTAATTAAAGATTTTGAGGAAGAAGTATCAGTTCAATTTGTCACGATTGGAGAAAAATCATAAAAAAGGGTTCAAGGTTGATAGGGATTTTATCAGTCTTGAACCCTTTTTTATTTTAGACCATTTAGATAACATAATTTACATTACTTCATTTAATCGCGTCTCGCTCGGTTCTTCAATCGCATTTGAATTTTGAACTGAATTATTTTGAGATTCTTTTTCCTTACGAGACCTTTGTAGCATTTCAAGTATGATCCATAAAGGAACACCTTTATCTTTTAACATCTTCCATAAATCTAATTCGTTAAATTTATGCTCAGGTTGTTTCATTTCTTTTTCAGATGAACGAATATCAAACTTGATTGGATCATTTGATTTTTTATCTTCAAGTTTACTAGAAGAGATAATATTACGCTCAAGAGAAGTAGGGGTTAATTTAGTAGGTTGAGATAGTGTATGAGTATTTATTCCGATTTGCATGCTTTTTCCTCCTCCTTAAGTAATGAAATTAGCTTTCTTATAATTTTTAAAGCTATTTAACTTGAGGAAACTAAACCTAATTATAAATTCAAATAATAAGATTTACAAGTTGTATTGTAAAAGGTAAATGCTTACTTGGATTAATATTTATCAACATTTGTGTATGTTTTCTGTATATACAATGTATATAAAATACTTTACATTATGTTTAAGTTAAAAACTTATTTTTAATAGAAATATGTAAACGTTTTATTAAGGGGGAGAAAGAATGGGGAAGTTAATTTTAAAAATATGTTTTTTCGCATTAGTGACTGTTTTTTCGTTCACAGTAAAAACAACATACGCTGAAGAGAAGCAACAAAATAATTACCCTATCATACTAGTGAATGGATTTGCAGGGTGGGGTAGAGAGGAAATGTTAGGGGTTAAATATTGGGGTGGTGTTCATGATATACAAGAAGAATTAAAAAGAAGTGGCTATACAGTACATACTGCTGCTGTTGGACCTGTTTCTAGTAACTGGGATCGCGCATGTGAATTATATGCGCAAATTAACGGTGGTACAGTAGACTACGGTGCCGCACATGCTGAGAAACATGGACATAATCGTTTTGGCAGAACTTATAGTGGTTTTGCATCGAATTGGAGTGAAACAAATAAAGTTCATTTAGTTGGGCATAGCATGGGTGGACAAACGATTAGAACATTAGTACAGCTATTAAAAGAAGGTAGTTTTGAAGAAAAAAATTATGTGAAAAATCATCCGAACACGAATATTTCACCACTATTTGAGGGCAAGAAATCATTTGTTCATAGTGTGACAACATTAGCAACTCCTCACAATGGCACGACACTTGCGGATGGTAGTCTTCTAGTACCGTTCGTTAAAGATTTGCTTATTACAGCTGCAAGTTTTGGAGGGAATAATAATTTATCGTTATATGATTTTAAATTGGATCAATGGGGTATAAAAAAGAATACTGGAGAGTCTTTTTTCCAATACACTGATCGTATTGTAAATAGTTCACTTTGGAAAGATACAAAAGATATAAGTCAATGGGATTTAAGTACAGATGGTGCAAAGGAGCTTAATAATTGGGTAAAGACGCAATCAGATGTGTATTACTTATCCTATAGTGGACATGCATCACAAGCAGCACCTATTACAGGTTTACATCTACCTCATATAACGATGAATAAAGTGTTAATGGGTAATGCATTTTTCTTAGGTTCCTATGCAAGATATGAAGAAAACCGTCCATTCATTGATACTTCTTGGTGGCAAAATGATGGTGTAGTAAATACAAATTCTATGATCGCGCCTTCTTCTAACACTTCGGTAAATAATAATGAGACTTTACAGATTGGAAAATGGAATCATATTGAAACGAAAGCAAATTGGGACCATCTCGATATGGTAGGACTTAGTGTTTCAGACACGTTAGGTTTTTCTAGCATTCAAGAGTTTTATAGAACAATTGCAGAAAAGTTATCAAGATTACCAAAATAGGTAATAATAAAGCGCTCTCGATGGAATTCGAGAGCGCTTTATATTATATTGAAAGAGGGATATGGTAGAAAAATATGGGGGGTATATTATGAAAATAAAAGTTGTATTATCAGGATATGGAACAGTAGGAAGAGAGTTTATAAAATTATTAAATGAAAAAAATTTATATATAAATGAAATATATGGAATAGATTTAGTGGTAAGTGGTGTATTAGGTAGAAATGTTGCAATACATAATGAGGACGGATTATCTATTCATCACTTATTAATGTATGGTGGCGGTAGCGCTGCAATTGAAGAATATATTGAACATCATCCGAAGGAACGAGCAACAACTAGCATAAGTGGAACTGTATTAGTAGAATCAACAGTTACAAACCTTAAAGATGGAAATCCAGGAAAACAATATATAAAACAAGCGATTGAGAAACATATGGATATTGTCGCAATTTCAAAAGGCGCACTCGTTACAAACTGGAGAGAAATAAATGAAGCAGCAAAAATCGCAAATGTACGAATTCGATATAGTGGTGCAACTGCTGCGGCATTACCGACACTAGATATTGGGCAATTTAGTTTAGCTGGATGCCATATTGAAAAAATAGAAGGAATATTAAACGGGACTACAAATTATATTCTTTCAAAAATGAATGAGGAAGATATTACGTTTGAAGAAGCACTGAAAGAAGCGCAAAGTAAAGGAATTGCTGAAACGAACCCAATATTAGATGTAAGTGGTTCTGATAGTGCGTGTAAATTGTTACTTTTGACAAACAGTTTAATGGGAACAGAAAATACGCTTACCGATATACATATAAAAGGAATCGAACATGTTACACAACAACTAATTCGAAATGCTAAAGACCATAATAAATATATTAAATTAATAGCTTCAGCATATACGGATAAGGATGGTAAAGTGGCTCTTCATGTGGAACCACACGAAATAGATAAAGATCATCCGCTAGCAAATGTAAATGGGACAGAAAAAGGAATTACCTTCTTTACTGATACGATGGGGCAAGTTACTACAATTGGTGGTGCATCAAATCCACGCGGAGCCGCAGCAGCAGCTTTAAAAGATATAATTAACTTATACCGTAAAGATTTATCACTTAGTAACAGGCAGTAAAACACCTGGTTCGTGAGGGATAATAATCAGTGGGCGATAAACAGCCCATTGATTAAAGTTCCACTTTATAAGACCGTACCGCCCTTTATAAAAAATACATATGTAGTGGACCTTTTGAGAAAGAAATAAATATGCAAAAATGATTGCAGGGGGTAAGGAATTGTTTAAAGATTTTAAAGTTGTGAAAGATCGTCCTGTTTATATTCAATTGAAAGATTATTTGAAAAAGATGATTATGAAAGGTCATTTGCTCGGGGATCAAAAAATCCCTTCAACTAGGGAACTAAGTGAATTACTAAGTGTGAGCAGAAATACTGTGCTCGCTGCTTATGCAGATTTAGAGCAAGAAGGACTCATTTATGCAGTTAAAGGTAAAGGGAATTTTGTAGCGAAGGTTGATATATCGAACACTTCGTCTGTTGAAATAGATTGGAAAAATAAACTTAATACAGTTACCTTATTAGCGGATGAATTAGATTTAATGAAACATGGTGTTCGCTGGGAAAAAGGAATGATTGTTTTTAATAGCATTGCTCCGGACGAAAAGCTATTTGATGTGGAAAATTTCAAAAGAGCTTTTCTTACTCGTATGTCCATTGAAGGGGATGTCGTATTAAACTACGGATACGCAAAAGGTTATAGACCTTTAATGAATTATCTACTTCATTATATGGAAATGAAAGGTGTAGATATTTCGAACAAAGATATTTTAATTACAAATGGATTTACAGAAGGATTAGACATCGTACTATCCTCGTTATCGAAGAAATCAGGGCGGGTTATTTGTGAGAATCCAACTCACCATGCGGCATTGAAGCTTTTCCGTTTACATGGACTTGAAGTTCACGGAATTAATATGAATGAAGATGGCATCGATACAAACGAAGTAGAAAAAAGTTTGCGTGAAAAAGAGTTTGATTTCGCGTATTTAATTCCTTCCTATCATAATCCAACCGGTATTGTTACGAGTTCGGAGAAAAGAACGGAACTGATGAGATTATTCTCAAAATATAAGGTTCCTATTATAGAAGATGGATTTAATGAGGAGCTACGTTATTCAGGTTCGCATTTAGCACCATTATTAACTTTTGCTGGAGCTGGTAATAATGTAATTTATATTAGTAGCTTTTCAAAGGTACTTTTCCCTGGTTTACGTGTAGGCTGGATTATCGCAGATAAAGAACTGATTCATCATTTAGAAAGTGTAAAAAGAGCAAGAACGATTCACACATCTACGTTAGATCAAGCTGTTCTATTTCAATATTTACATGAAGGATATTTTGAAAAATATTTAAAAAAGGCAAGATCAGTTTATAAGAAAAAATATGAGTTAGCTGTTGGGGCGTGTAACGAGTACATTCCGTTTCAAAGAATGACCGGTGATGGTGGACTTCATTTATTTATAGAGTTAGAAGAAAAAATTCATGCCCGCACACTTTTACAAAAGTGTTATGAGCAAGGGGTTACATTTTCTCCTGGAGATGTTTTTTATTCTGATGGAGGAGGAGCGACTACTTTTCGATTAGGGTTTTCACGTCTGAAAGAAGAAGAAATAGTTCGTGGAATAAAAATAATCGGTGATACAATAAAAAATGAAATTTGGAGTTGAGGAAATGAGAATTGGCGTTATTATGGGTGGAGTATCCTCTGAAAAACAAGTATCAATTATGACTGGAAATGAAATGATTGCAAATTTAGATAAAAATAAATATGAAATCGTACCAATTACATTAAATGAAAAAATGGATTTAATCGAAAAAGCGAAAGACATTGATTTTGCGCTCCTCGCATTACACGGAAAATACGGGGAAGATGGGACGGTTCAAGGCACGCTTGAAAGTTTAGGGATTCCTTATAGCGGGAGCAATATGTTATCTAGCGGTATATGTATGGACAAAAATATTTCGAAAAAGATTTTACGCTATGAAGGTATAGAAACACCCGATTGGATTGAACTTACAAAAATGGCGGATCTAAATCTTGATGAATTAGATAAGTTAGGATTTCCGTTAGTGGTAAAGCCCAACTCTGGCGGATCAAGTGTTGGGGTAAAGATTGTATATGATAAAGATGAATTAATTTCAATGCTGGAAACTGTGTTTGAATGGGATTCTGAAGTAGTAATAGAGAAGTATATAAAAGGTGATGAGATTACATGTTCCATTTTTGATGGAAAACAGTTACCTATTATTTCAATCCGACATGCAGCTGAGTTCTTTGATTACAATGCAAAATATGATGATGTTAGTACAATTGAAGAAGTTATCGAACTTCCAAGAGAATTGAAGGAACGTGTAAACGAAGCGTCACTGGCTTGCTATAAAGCATTAAAATGCAGCGTTTATGCAAGAGTGGATATGATGGTGAAGGATGGTATTCCATATGTAATGGAGATTAACACATTACCAGGGATGACACAAGCAAGTTTACTACCGAAAAGTGCAGATGCAGCTGGTATTCATTATAGTAAACTATTAGATATGATTATTGAAACTTCATTGAGAGTAAGAAAAGAAGAAGGATTTTAAGTAGCGGTATCATGAATACTTTTGACAGTAACATGAAGTATGTTATGATGAATACAATACGAAAACTTAATATTTATCCACTAGGGGGGCCTAATATAGGCTGAGATCAAATGAGAATTTGAGACTCTTAGTACCTGATCTGGTTAATGCCAGCGTAGGGAAGTGGGAAAGACATTACTATTTTATGAATAAATACTGTCAATTTCACTTTCTTTACGTCTGTAAAGAAAGTTTTTTTATTTTAAAGCGTTAATAACTGTGGATAAATACGTATAATAAATAAATTACTTGGAGGGATTTAAATGACTTTTTCACAATCATTACGTAAAGAAGTAGATTCAATTTGGGAAGCTAGTTTTCATCATCCTTTTGTAAAAAAACTTGGCGAGGGAACGTTAGATTTAGCTAGTTTTCGCTATTACGTGCTTCAAGATTCATATTATTTGAGTCATTTCGCTAGAGTACAAACTTTAGGAGCTGCAAAGGCTCTAGAATTAGAAACGACAGCTCGTATGGCACACCATGCTCAAAATACATATGAAGCAGAATTATCTTTACATGAGAATTTTGCGAAGAAACTAGGGATTACACAAGAAGAAAAAGATAATTTTATCCCTGCTCCAACTGCATATGCGTACACCTCACATATGTATCGTGCTGCGTATGAAGGACATTTAGGTGATATCATTGCAGCAATTTTACCTTGCTATTGGTTATATTATGAAATTGGTGAGCGTTTAAAAGAGTGTCAGCCAGAAGAGCCAATTTATAACGAATGGATTTCTGCTTATGGATCTGATTGGTTCCGTACGCTAGTTGAAGAGCAAATTACAAGATTAGATACTATCGCTGAAAACGTAACAGAGTCTGACCGTAAGCGAATGAAACAGCATTTCATTATTAGCAGTCAATATGAATATTCATTTTGGGAAATGGCTTATACTTTAGAAAAGTGGCCAGTGAATACAGAAGTAGAAGATGTCATTGGATAATGAGTAGGGGTATTGCTATACATAGGTATGGATAATACCTATGTATATGATTTCATAAAAGAAGTATCGCAAAAAGACGCATCAATCTAAGTGCGTCTTTTTTCAATTTATAAAAATGAGCCTATGGAAAAATAACCTAAAAATAGGTATATGAACAAGGTGCATTATCTAGTGATAGGTCATATTTTGTAGGTGTACGTATTGAACTTAATTTATCCCACGTTAACGGACAGTAAAACTCCCACCTCAAAATTCAGTTGGAGCAAAGAAGTTAAGTGGGAGATCAACTGTCCGTAAACGTCCGATTGGTTCAACTAATAATCAGTGGGGGATGAACAAAACCCCCACTGATTAAAGTTTCACTTTATAGCGCTATTTCTACTTAGATTGAACGAACAGAAATATAGGGAAGCATTGAAAAGGTTGAAGTTTATAAACGGAGGTCATGAAAATGAATAAGTTTCAACAAGAACTACAAGCGTTAAGCCTTAATGATTACCAATCTGGAAATATTGTGTATTGGGACCAGCAAAACCAATATCCATATTACTATATTGAAGATGATGCTCGTCGCTGTGGCGGTTGTGGTCGTTGTGGTGGTTGTGGCGGTCGCTGTGGTGGATTTCGTTGTGGTGGATTCCGTTGTATTGGTTGCTTCGGTTGTTTTGGTTGTGGCGGCTGTGGTAGTTGTTCTAATTGTTTTAGTGGTTTTAATGGTACTACTGATACAACTGGTACTATTGTAACATATGAATATTGATAAGAGAAAAAAGGAATCCATTAGTGAAGTATTATACAATTTTTGTAAAAAATCAATCAAAACACATGTAGCATCCTTTCATTTAAAGAAACAAGTTATCCCACCTTTTTATAAACATTGTGACTTTATTTCAAATCAACAATCAAATGTCTTTTTTATGTTCTATACCCTTTACGCGATCTTGGACTTTCGTAAGTAAATTTATTGCACCAGAACCAAAAAGAAGGGCTGCTATCAGCCCTTCTTTCTTTTTTCATATTTCTCATATAATTAAACTTAATCATAAAAAAATCTTACCACCTTATAAATTGTTACAACCAAGGCTAAGAATCCATTTCCACTAAGAACAAAACCAATCCAATGAAAATATTTACGTTTCTGAATTAAACATCTCGATCCAAAAAGAATTTTAAATTTTATTTTACTTTATATTACGATTTATAGACCTGAAACCATTTTATTGTGATATAATTTGTTTTTGTCATTATGAATGTATATATGTTAGGAGTTTTTTTATGGAAATCGGTTCTGAATTAAAAAATGGTCGCCACTCATTTTTTGATGGTGGATTATTCAGCTTTATTGGTTGGAGTATCCTTGGTGTACTTATTACAGTTTTTACCCTTGGTATTTGTTACCCTTGGGCTTTATGTATGGTTTATGGTTGGAAAATAAATCATACAGTAGTTAACGGGCACCGTATGAAATTCAATGGTTCTGCTGTAGGCTTGTTTGGTAATTGGATAAAATGGTTGCTCTTATCAATTATCACTCTAGGAATCTACTCATTCTGGGTTTTCATTAAACTTGAAGACTGGAAAGTAAAAAATACTACATTTATAAATTAAAAAACATTAGCTTTATAATACCAGTCTATAACGACTGGTATTTTTATTTATGGTATGAAAAACGAAAATATAGATAAATAGCCCATGCTCATTCAGTTAACAAATATGAATACCTCCAGAACAAAAATTCCATACATTTTGAAAGAAACCTTTTTATTTTTCGCTCTGAAGAATATCCGTTTCTTAAGTTAATGGTTTTGAAGTCATCCTTAAATGAAAATTTTCTGTTTCTACATTTAGTTATTTTGAGACTTTTCTTTTTCTTAAACTGTTGGATATGAGTACCTTCTAGTATAAATTTACCATTTAAAAAAGTGATTCTAACAACATTAGGATTGTATCATATAGCACAATGTAATTTGTGTTACATAGCAAGAAAAATAATCAAAATTTAAAGCCTGAAAAAGAAGCACCAAAGCAAATTACATTGGTGTTTCTTTTTTTGCGCTTTCGGGCACAGTGGTTCCTGCAGTACTATTATAAAAGCAATTTCGGATGTAAGGAATTTGTAAGTAATAGGTAAGGAAAAAGAGATTTTCATTGTATATGATAAAAATATAAAGTGGCGCGAAGGGGGAAAAGGGTACGACTTATATATGAAAAACAAACCAGTAACAAGAGTGTTTTAAAGAAAATAAGTAATTTCTAGAGTTAACATACATGTGGAAAAGAGAGCGAAGGCATTTTAAATTGAAGTTTGTTTATAATAGTTTTTTAACCTGTTAGGGGGATCGTAAAGTAGATTATTAATCGCCTTGAAAATATCTATGACCTTATAGTACTAGGCATGCTGTATTAAAAATTTTAATTTTGAAGGGAGAATTAATATATATGAGTACGAAAAAAAGAATGGGTAGTAAGTTATTACTTGTCAGTGCAATTTGTGCGATAACTATTCCTTCGGTTTCATATGCGGAGGAAGTAATGTCACCTAAAAATTTTGAGGATTATTCAAACTTGTTTGAGGGACGGAATAAGGACGTATTGAAAAGAAGTTTATATCCAAATACATACAATAATCCGTTTAGTCACCAAATTAAATCGACATTAAGGGAAACAAACACAAATATAAAAAAAATAGACAATATTGAAGAGGGAAATCCCGTTATATCTACTGCTTTTTCATTTGTCTGTTCTATGCATACTGAAGATTATAAATCTGCATTTGATTTAACTTCTCGATCATTACAGAAAATAATATCTGAAAAATGGTTGAAGAACTATTGGGAAGAACTTCCTACGCAATTACAAAAAGGTTCTTTTATAGAAATTGGAGAGGTTACACAAAAAGAGACAAATTCTGTTCATACAAATGTAGAGATTAACTTAGTTTTTGAACAAATTACTGTACCTTTACTAATAAAACTAGATCCATCTGGAAAAATAGATGATTTTCAACTCAGTATGCCGTTTAGTCCTGTTGCAGATCGGCCATCATATAGTAATCCTAAATCATTTGTTGATAAAGAAGTAGTAGTTGGAAGTGGTGCATTTCCATTACCAGGAACATTATCTGTTCCAAAGGGAAAGGGTCCTTTTCCAGCGGTTATTCTTGTTCATGGAGCTGGAGCAGCCGATCAGGATTCAGCAACGTATGCTTTAAAACCATTTCGTGATTTAGCTGAAGGTCTTGCCTCGAAAGGAATTGCTGTTCTTCGCTATAATAAACGAACCTATGAACATAGATTGAAAACAGAACTTAGTCCTTTTTATACAGTTGATAAAGAGACAACAGATGATGCACTTCTTGTGACTCATTTTCTTCAAAATGAACCTATGATAGATAAGAATCAAATTTATATTCTTGGTCATAGTCAAGGTGGAATGATGATTCCGAGGATAATTGAAAAAAATCAAAATCAAAATATTGCTGGGGCAATTGTGATGGGAGGAGCGGGCAAGGCATTCACAGACAATGTTTTAGATCAACTGGAGTATCGTCTTTCTATTGGAGAAATGAAACCAGAAGAATATAAATTTTACAAATCGCAGTTTGAATTATTAAAGGATCCTAATTTCTCTAGTCAGAATCCGCCAAAGGGTTTTTCTTTAGGACCACCAGTATATTGGGATTCTATCCGTAAAATTAAAGCAGCAGAAATGTCAAAAAAACAAAAAACACCGCTTCTTATTCTTCAAGGAGAAAGAGACTATCAAGTTCTATCAAAAATTGAAATTCCTTATTGGAAAGAACAATTAAAAGAGAGAGATAACATTGATTATCGACTATATCCAAAGTTAAATCACTTCTTTACAGCAGGAGATGGAGAATTAAGTAAACCGGATGAATATTATAGTCCCGCTAATATCCCTGAGTATGTTATAAATGATATTGCTACTTGGGTGCAAGGAAGATCGAACTGAAATTAGCAGCCATATTTTTAAATAGCTATTTTCAGTTCTTAAGGTAGAAATAATAATAATATATTATGATGTGAATAACTATAACGAACGGAGTAAAGTTTCTTATTCAAATACTTTAGATTCTCAAACCTTGGGGCATGATCTATGCCTAGCGTCTTAATATTTTGAAGTATATACAAATACTTTAAACGAAAAAACGGTATTCTTTCTATCTATGATGTAGAAGGACTATCGTTTAATAATCGCTTATATGTCATCTTCAATAATAGCCATTATCATTTAGAACACACTAATACCAAATAATCATAAAAACATTCTTAATATCAAGAGTTTAACCAATCAGATATTTTTTTACTATTGAGTCGAAACCGGGGCATGATATTGATTTCTACTCAATTGATGAATGTTTAAAAGAGCGTCAGCCAGAAGAGCCAATTTATAAAGAATGGATTTCTACATCGGGTTGGTTCCGTACTTTAGTTGAAGAGCAAATTACACGATTAGATGCAATAGCTGAAAAAGTAAAAGAGGCAGACCGAAATCGAATGAAACAGCATTTTATTATTAGCAGCCAATATGAATATTCATTTTGGGAAATGGCTTATACTTTAGAAAAGTGGCCAGTGAATACAGATGTAAAAGAAGTAATTGGATAAAAAAGGTATTGTTAAACATAGGAATGAACAATACCTTTT
Organism: Bacillus sp. IBL03825; assembly: GCF_024712505.1. Lineage (NCBI taxonomy): Bacteria > Bacillati > Bacillota > Bacilli > Caryophanales > Bacillaceae > Bacillus > Bacillus sp. IBL03825. Next base: position 2,642,611 of record NZ_JAMXKE010000001.1, read on the forward strand.
TTATCGTTATTTTTGTAAAGTTATTGTAAATTGCAAATACAATACACTATTTATATTGTATAATTCGAATGTACTATATTTAATATTAGTAGGTGGTGATGTATATGTTGTGTTTTATAAAGTATAGAAGATAAACAATTATTATTTTTTAATTATAATGTATTATTTGAATAAATTAATAATAATTAAATTTTAAAGAACCGGGTTTTAATTGATTAGATTATGTAACGTAACGGTTTCTTCTAGTTTTTAGATGATCAAGGCAAATGAAGAAAGGAAGTATCCATTACATGGAAAAACTACGGTTATTAACATTTGAGAATATTGTAGAGCCGCTTTTAAATGAAAGTGTATCATTTATATACTTTCCTATCGAATGGCTTGATATTGTAGAAATACATTATAAGACATTTTTATTAACAAGTAAGTTAAAAAGATTGAATGAAAGATTATATGATATGTTTTCTGATATATTATTTATTCAGCACAATCCATATGTATTAAATGAAAATACACCATGGATTGTATGCAAAGAACCTATTAGAAAAGAACAACTCGATTATATTTTCCAAAGTTGGTATGAGGTTATACATGATTGGAAACCTAATAAATTAATAGAATCGCCAAAATATGAATGGCATTACGATTTAATTTCTAATTTAACAGTACTACATGATAATGAAGTATATTCTAAGTGGTTGCCCGCTTTAATTTCACATATTTTTTGTGAACAATCTGTACGATTAGAGAATATTAACGAAGAAGATATATATTTTTCTCCGCTTAGATCACAAAATATTTGTGAGGCAATGTCAGAGCCTATTAAAGATGAAAAAACACAAGATTATTTCGCCTACGTATATCGGTTCGAATGTATCACGCGCGGTGGCGAGAATATTCCGTTATTAAATGTTTCAATAGGAATTCGGAGGTTTTATCAAGAATATAATCATCCAGATATTCCTTTGCTATTAAGACGAAAACGGGGCATGATATTGGTTTCTACTCCAGAATTTTCATCAAATAATACAAAATTACGATTTGTAAAACTAAAAGTACAACAAGCTACAAACGGCATAAAATGGATTAAAATATTTAGAAGTTTAAAAGATGATTTTCATATAGGTGGAGAAGTTGAATTAGAGCATATTCTTCAATATCCGAAAGATTATATGCTAGGAGCAAACATTAGGGTGTTGCTTCCATACAATGAGAGAATATATAAAGTTCAAGGTACAAAAATAAAACCTGGTATAAAAGTAAAGGAAAGTGAGTATCTTTTTAAATGGTTTCAGCAAAAATTCTCTCATTTCACATTACTACCAGAATGTAATAAGCTAGCAACAAATAATGAAAATGAATTATTCCCTTTAATTGCACCAAAAGGATTAGAGACTATAACGTTAGAACTATGGTCTGAAAAAATATCGTTGGAAGTTGAACAAGCGTTATTTGAAAATGAAATTGTGTTAGCTCAAATTGGCGAGTCATCATATGTATTAAATGCAGATTCTCCAGTATTATTAAAAATAGTAAGATATAATATTGAAAAAGTATTGCAAAATCCATATAAAATGCAATATTGTCAGAAATACAAAACAAATTTAGTAGAGGATGTTATGAAAGCCGTTTATGCTACTGCAGGTGAGCGCAATGATGCGACGTTGGCGTTAATCGCAATGAAAAATTGTGATGGGCGTGAAAAAATTGATCCAAAGCAAATCGTTAGAGAAGGGTTTGCACGAACTAACCGTATTTCAGCATTTATTAATTTATTTATTGGCCAAAGTGTATCTCGTAAAACAATTATTAATTGTATCCTTAGTTTATTAGAACAAAAAGGATTTTTGAAACGTAGTTGGAATAAAATAAATTTACCTTGTACATATGTTAATTTATCAATTGAGCGAATCTCGAAATTTGATTTCTTACCTATTTTTTCACAAATAAAAGGAAAAGAAATTTCATATAAACTATATGGGAATACAGAGTGGCAAACGATTGATCGTTTATTATTAAATATAAATAAACATAATGCCTTTTTACCGCAGCCTTCAAAAAGAAATGATATGGAGATTCTATTTAAACAATTTGTTTCTGAAACATTATCAGGAATTTTACAACATGTAAAAGAGCAAAATGAACAAGTGTATTTCATTATAGATGCGAATTTAAGAAAACATTGGATAAAAGAGTTACAAAATAAAAAAATTGATATAGATACTTTCCCTGAGATTGTTCCTGATGTGCTAAAGGTTCCAAACTTAAATATTATAAGAATAAATAAAGCTTTTGATACACCAAAATACGGTGTGATAGAACGTGATGATGTTCCGGATGGCACAAGTTTATATACAGATCAAAAGGGGATGTATTATAGCGCTGGTGAATATTCTTTGAATGATAGTGAAACATTGCAGCGATACATACTTGAAATTTTACCTTTAGGTGTAAAATCTGTAGAAAGGAATTATATCGCCAAAATGATACATTACATGTGCTGTAATTCAAGTATGCTGTTAGAAAAGGATGTACACATGCCGTATTCCATGCATATGGCGAAAGTAGTAAAGGGCTATATGACGGATATAGATGCAAGAGAGTTTAAAGAGTTTGATGATGAACTGGATGTAGATATTATGAAAATAGAAAAGAAAGATTCAATATTCTGCTCTAAATAATAGTAGACAAATCCTGCTCATTATATCGGTCAGGATTTGTCATTTTTCCATGTAAATAAGGATATCTTTTGTCATGTATCTTCTCTTTTACGTATTTACTTTATTTACATACAGGATTAAGATGTTTTTTAGAAATAAAAAACTACATCATTTGGGAAAGCAATATGAATTGATTCAAAAGAAATTTGAAAGGAATGAGGAATTGTGAAGAAATTAGATGTGTTATTAATGCTATTGAGCGGCCTCTTTCCGGTTGCAGGAATTATAAAGAAAATCCCACTAGAACAATCTTTATATATCGGGGGCCTTTTATTTTTTACTAGTTTTGGTAGCTATTTTGCGAAAAAAATATATTCACGTATATGTAGTTGGATAGCGTATGCGCCATTTATAACACTACTGTTAGTCATTTGGCATCAAGATATTTCAACAAGTTCAATAATAGGGAATGCGAAAATCGCCGCTTGTATCGCTTTAATTCCATGTTTATTCCGTTTTCGTACATATGGACTTACTTTCGGTTTATTCTCATTATGGGCCGCTTTACTTTGGGATATTAAAGAAGTACAGTCTTTAGTCATACTTGAACGTATGTCGAGTTTAATGACAAGTCATTACTTATATCTTCTACTGTTAGTTGGAGGACTTATATTAGGTGGATTACTTGCGATGTTATTACATCGTAAAGAGCAGGATGATAATAAAGAAAATATAAATCTATTTCAACAAAAAAAGAAGCGCAAAAAATTATCATTTAAGATTCCACTTCCTAGATTACCGAAATTAAAGATCAAATTATTTAAGTTTGGTGGAAAAGCATCAAAACGAAAAACGCCAGAAAAAATACGTGAGCATAATTACGAAGAACCAGCTTCAGCTGCAACATATGAAATGGCAGAGCAAATACAACAAGGTACTGCTCAAGGACAAACGAGGATGGAACGTCGTAGAAATAGGTATAATGTATAAGAAATTTCAGTAAACCCTTTAATGATGTATCATTAAAGGGTTTTTTTATGTAATTAAATATAGATTGCCAATACGGAATTCATAGCATACTCTAAAGATGAGCAATTAAATAAAATAATGGGAGGACAAAATGTTGATTATTACATATATTTCTGTCTGTATATTATTTTTAGTTAGCTTTTTACATGTTTACTGGGCTTTCGGAGGTAAGTGGGCGACAAATAGTGTCATTCCAACAAAATCTGGAGAAAAGGCATTTATACCAGGTGTAGGGATGACATTGTTCATTGCGTTATTATTAAGTATGGCAGCAATGATTTTATTACAACAAACAAATGTTGTTCATTTCGAAGTTCCTAATAGTATTGTTCAATTGGGCTCCTGGATTTGTATGATTGTTTTTTTTATAAGAGTAATTGGTGAGTTTCATTATTTTGGCATCTTTAAGCGAAAAAAAGATACGCGTTTTGCTAAAATGGATACTGTTTTATATATACCACTTTGTGCATTTTTATCTTTATCGTTCTTACTAGCAATTATAACGTGAACATAAAATAGTAGCTGCTTTTTCTAAAATAAATAAACGTGAATTAGCAAGGAGTAAAAGTGAGAAATCTAGTAGTAAATAAAAAGGATGTAAGCGTCTTCTTATCGAAATATAGATTATTATGAAAGGCGGTGACACTATGAAGTATGTAAAAGTCTGTATGAATGGCGGAAGTGAACACAAATTCTCGATGACTTTAGATCGGTTTGAAGAACTTATTACTACAGAGAATGGACTATTAGAAAATAAATTAGTTAGTATTGAAAATGTAATGATTAATCCTACTAATATATCTTCTGTAGTTGAAAAAATTGGTGTACCGGCTAAGTTTATGGAAGCTTAAAAATCGATACATAAAAAAACATCCATAAGGATGTTTTTTTATGTGTAAATATAATAATTACACAATTAATAAATGAGCAGAATTTTTAGCAATACGTATACATTTGATGTTTAATAGATGCACAATAAAATAAGTACAAGCATATATTATATTGTAGGACAAGACCTTCGTGTCCTACTTAATACTCAGAAAAAACCTCTATCACATGAGAGCATCCAATTGCAGGGTGCTCTTTTTTTATCCCGTTCTTTAACTTTCAATTTTAAACATATCTTTGATGTTAATAAATATTAAAAATAATATAATAGCAAAAATTAAGTTTGATAAATAGAAATCTTGATGAAATAGTAGTTCAAAGATGACATCGAAAACATATAATATGGCGATAGTAGGTAATATACAAATAAATATAAATCTCCAATTTTTTAAATAATGTTTATAAGTAGTAATCGCTTTCTCCATGCATATAGCTCCTATATTTTTTATTTTCTATATAATTATACATTTAAATAAAAGGATTTACAAAAGAATATTTAGTAATTAAGAATTGTAGGAGAGATTTTGTTGAAAATGTGGATAGCTGTAGCAATCTGAATAATAAATGCTTTTACTTAAAAAAACTTTAAAAGAATGATACTAAAATGATACACTATAATATACGTTATTTATGAAATGAATAGAGGGATTTGTATGATAGACAAAATCAAAAATGTTGTAGAGGATATGTATGAAGATGAAGCAAAACATTTACTTCAAAATATTCTAATTCAGTTAAATTTGTTAGAAGAAAACTATAGTGAAGATGCAATTAAAAATTTGATGGATATTCCTAAGCAACTAACGAGTAATACATCATATATAAGAAATGTAAAAGAAAGCACACACGTACATATTGCGTTTGATGATTCAACAGCTGGATGTTTAAAATATATGCTTAGTCAAGAAGAACAATTGGAAGAGAGGGTTGTCGCTTTTTCTGAATTTTTTTCAATTGGGCCGATAAACAAGTTACATATGCATGAGGGACAACTTGCAAGACAGAAATGGTTAGTAAACAATTTAACTGCTTATGATAATTATTTTGAAGTAGAGTATTTACCAAGGTTTTTAGAAACTATGGAAGAACTACACACTATTCCTATTGAAACACCTATTACAATTTGGAAAGCTAATAACGCACATGAACATGTAGGCCTATGTTTTGTAATGGCGCAATTAAAAGATAAGAAAAACATTCGCGTTATTAATACGTCTGAAGCAAGTAAAGAAATATTAAAAAAAGAGTATGCTATTCGTGGAACAGGAGAATTATCGCCTGACAGTTTAGCTCTATTGCAAAAAAGTTTTGCAGCATTTCCGTATGTAACGAAAGAAAAGCGAATGGAGTATGAATATGAATGGGATAAATTATCGAATAGTACGGAGTTTTTAAGAGTTTGGAATGAAAATGAAGTGTATTCGGTACAAGAAGATTATTTTGATCAATTTATTATTGAATGCGCGAAAAGTGTAGGTGCTGATTGTGAGTTCCTAAAAGCTCCTAGAGTAATTGGTGAGGCACTTGGTCTTGCTGATCAGTTGGTTGGCGATACATTTTTAGAATATCGTTTAAAGCAATTAATTAAAAAAGAAGTTTTTGAATTTGAAGGTTCGTTAAATGAAATGCGTTTTTATAGTGTGAAGTTGAAATAGCAATTAAACAAAAATCCTCTTCTAATAAAGAATTAGAAGGGGATTTTTTGGGGAATAAAAGAGAAGTTTTTCCTTTATGGAAGTTTTATATAAAAAGAAAATTCATATATCATATAGAATTTATTAATAATTAGGAGGAGTAGCTCATTGAACAATCAGTTTTGTTCATGTCAATTAGATGATGCACCAAAGTTACTACCTCCATCGAACCTCCCCAGTTTACCTTCTGCATTTGCTACTCCTGTACCAACATCTCAAATGAGATCATGGATGTGCAATTGTTTAGGAAGATGGGGCTATTTAAGGTTAAATATACCTGCTACTTTTGGAAGAGATTTATGGTTTTTCCCAACAGAAGTTAGCCGGTTTGATGTATCAGGATATACTTGGCAAGATGGTCATCGTTTTAAGGAAACTTACCAATATAAACAAATTAGTAATTATATGTGCTTTGCATAGTGGCAAATAGGAGAGATTTATTTTTGATCTCTTCTATTTGTAGTTTGCAACATTTTTTATGAATTTAGGCTATACATAAGCTTCCTATAGGGGGCATATCACATATGAATGTTAAAGGTACTAAATGAAAAGTAGGTGATTTGTTAATATGTATAACCAGCAAAATTATCCATATGATCAAGGGATGTATTATAATCCGCAAAACTACGGGTATGAATCTGTAAATGAAATGAGAGAATTGGAACAAGAAGATTATAGACCAGATGATGCGGAAGATGCTCCAACGTCACCACCACCGTCACAAGCGCCGTCGTTACCGTCTACATTTGCTTCTCCAGCTCAAGCAGGGAATATGAAATCATGGATGTGTAACTGTCTAGGAAGATGGGGCTATTTACGTTTGCATCGTCCTGGACCTTTCGGAAGAGACTTATGGTTCTTCCCGACTGAAGTGAGGAGAAATGGGGTTTCAGGTTACACTTGGCAAGGTGGTCGCCGTCGTAAAGTAAGTTATCGCTATCAACAAATTAGTAATTTCATGTGCTTTGCGTAAAGAAAAGTGAGAGAGTAAAAGCATTTTACTCTCTCACTTTTTATTTTTCAATATAAGAAGTAAGATTTCGAATGAAAATTTACAATTTTCTCGTTTTTATTAGAGTATAATGCATATGTTGGTTGGTTTTCAAAAACAAATGAGAGTGAGGGAATACAATGTCAATGAAAAACAAAGTTGGGCTAAGAATAGAAGATGGTATTAATTTAGCTTCAGCTCAGTTTAAAGAAGATGCGTATGAAATTTATAAAGAATCTAGAAAAGTGCAACCTATCTTATTTGTGAATAAAACTGAATTAGGTGCAGAGTGGCTTATTACAAGATATGAAGATGCTTTGCCACTATTAAAAGATAATCGCTTAAAAAAAGATCCGGCCAATGTATTTTCTCAAGATACATTGAATGTCTTTCTTACTGTTGATAATAGTGATTATTTAACGACGCACATGCTAAATTCAGATCCACCTAACCACAATCGTTTACGATCACTCGTACAAAAAGCTTTTACACCGAAGATGATCACGCAATTGGAAGGAAGAATACAGGATATTGCAGATGATTTGTTAAATGAAGTCGAGCGAAAAAGTTCATTAAATCTTGTTGATGATTACTCGTTTCCTTTACCGATTATTGTAATAAGTGAAATGCTAGGCATTCCAAAAGAAGATCAAGCGAAATTTAGAATTTGGTCTCATGCTGTCATTGCTTCCCCAGAAACACCAGAAGAAATAAGAGAAACTGAAAAGCAACTATCTGAGTTTATTACATATCTTCAATATTTAGTTGATAATAAACGAAAAGAGCCAAAAGAAGACTTGGTGAGTGCATTAATAATTGCGGAAAATGAAGGGCATAAACTTAGCGCCCGAGAACTATATTCAATGATCATGTTACTAATTGTGGCGGGACATGAGACAACGGTAAATTTAATAACAAATACGGTATTAGCACTTCTCGAAAATCCGGATCAATTACAGTTATTAAAAGAAAATCCAAAATTAATTGATGCAGCTATTGAGGAAGTATTACGATATTATTCTCCAGTTGAGGTTACAACTTCAAGATGGGCAGATGAACCTTTTCAAATTCACGACCGAACAATCGAAAGAGGAGATATGGTTGTCATTGCATTAGCTTCTGCAAACCGTGATGAAACGGTATTTGAAAATCCGGAAGTATTCGATATTACTCGGGAGAATAATCGTCATATTGCTTTTGGCCATGGTAGCCATTTCTGCTTAGGTGCTCCGCTTGCTAGGTTAGAAGCAAGGATTGCCATTACTACTTTATTTAATCGAATGCCTGAACTACAAATAAAAGGGAAACGTGAAGACATTAAATGGCAGGGTAATTATTTAATGCGTTCTTTAGAGGAATTACCATTAACATTCTAGAATATTTATTGTAGACATGCATACATAGAAAATGATTTACATAGAGTATGTATGTGTTATTTAAATTCGAAACGGAAGGGTGAAAACATCCCAATGATCAACTAATTCTATTTGTAAGAGATCTTCGTTAAAAAACGAAATATTCTTCTGAATAGGATTAGTCTGTGCATTTATAGAAAAGGGATGTATTTCGCTCTGCGAAAATATAGTCTTTTTATATGATTTGTGCTGCCTCCTGTTCAGAACATGAAATAGGGGGCTTTTTTATGTCGACAAATGTAGTAACGAAACAAAACAATGGGGTATCACAAGTATTAAAAAATCGGTTTGTGCAAGGAATTCTTGCATCAGCATTATTTTTACAAATTGGAATATGGGTTCGGAACTTTGCGGTATTACTATATGTAATGGAAATGACGAAAGGTGATGCTTTTGCTATTTCGATGATTTCGGTTGCTGAGTTTGCTCCAATCTTCATCTTTTCCTTTATAGGTGGAACCTTTGCTGATAGGTGGAAACCAAAGAAGACAATGATATGGTGTGAAACGTTAAGTTCCATTTCAGTATTCGCTGTATTAATTACACTTATGTTTGGAACATGGAAAATCGTGTTTTTTGTTACACTTATTTCTGCAATCCTTTCGCAGTTTTCTCAACCATCAGGTATGAAATTGTTTAAACAGCATTTATCAACGGAACAAATCCAATTAGCGATGTCTATATATCAAACAATATTTGCGATTTTTATGGTGTTAGGACCGATTCTTGGAACATTTATCTTTCATAGTTTTGGAATTTATATTTCAATTATCATAACAGGTATCGCTTTTTTACTGGCAGCAGCTGTGTTGTTATTTCTCCCGAAAGATCTTGAGAATAAAAATGAGAAAAAAGAAATCACGTTGTTACAGGAAATGCTAGACGGTATTAAATACGTAAAAAAGAAAAAAGCATTAACTTTGCTAGGGCTTTGTTTTATGGCAGCAGGACTCGGTATTGGTTTAATTCAGCCACTTGGTATATTTATTGTAACTGAGCAGTTAGGACTATCAAAAGAGAGTTTACAATGGTTACTAACAGTAAATGGTGCAGGAATGATTGTTGGCGGCGCTTTAGCGATGGTATTTGCGAAAAATGTTGCTCCGCAAAAGATGTTAATTGTAGGGATGTTCGGTCAGGCGATCGGCATTGGTATTATAGGTTATTCGACGAATTTATGGGTGACACTTACAGCACAACTTTTTAGTGGGTTAGCTCTTCCATGTATCCAAATAGGTATTAATACGCTCATTATTCAAAACAGCGATACAGATTTTATTGGTCGTGTAAATGGCATTTTAAGTCCACTATTCACCGGTTCAATGGTAGTAACAATGAGTATTGCTGGTTCATTAAAAGAGGTGTTCTCATTAAGTACGATGTATGAGGGCACAGCTTTACTATTTATAATTGGATTATTATTTATTTTACCTATATACAATTTAAAACCAGTAATAGCTGTAGAAAGTGAAATAAATGGTAAAGGAAGTGCTGTACAACATGAATCCTAATCCAAATGTTAAATATCCTATTGAAGGAAATCAAAATGTCCATTTTATAAAAAATACAATAACGAAAGCTAATATACTTGTTGGTGACTATTCTTATTATGATGCGAAAGATGGAGAAACATTTGAAGATCGAGTATTACATCATTATGAATTTCTTGGAGATCATCTTACTATTGGAAAGTTTTGTTGTATTGCAAATGGAGTTACCTTTATTATGAACGGAGCGAATCATCGGATGGATGGATTTTCGGCATATCCATTTAATATATTTGGAAATGGGTGGGAGAAGTATACACCTAATTTGTCTGATTTACCTTACAAAGGTGATACAGTTATAGGAAATGACGTTTGGATTGGTATGGATACAACTATTATGCCAGGAATAAAAGTAGGGGATGGTGCAATTATTGCAGCTAAATCTGTTGTGACTAGAGACGTAGCACCATATACAATTGTTGGCGGAAACCCTGCAAATAAAATAAAGGAACGATTTACAAATACAATAATAGAAGAATTATTGCAAATTCAATGGTGGCATTTTGACATTGAAAAAATAACAGAAAATATAGATGCTATTGTACGAGGAGATATTGAACCATTAAGAAAGCTAAAAAGGTAATAAAAAATGCATGACAAAGAGTATCATACCTCCGAATTTTGTTAATGATAATAGAACAAGGAGGTGTGATACTATGGCACAAGACGTTTTATGTGAAGTAAACAACTGTAAATTTTGGGCTAACGGCAATAAATGTAGTGCAGATGCAATTTATGTAGTAAGTAATAAAGGGAAACAAGCATCAACTACGGAAGAAACAGATTGCAAAACTTTCGATCCAGAAATATAAACTTTTAAAGGGTAGCCAAATCGTGGTTGCCCTTTTATTAATTATAGTATTGATAATAAATATCATTTTCATTCATTGTTTTTAACTTTTCTTGTTATTTTTTCATATTTTGTTCATAAGTGATGTAATCCAGAGCAATTCATGTTCAATACGTGATTTACTAAATGCAATGACTTCTGTAATAAAAGATGAGCTAACATCTAAAGATTGAATAGCAGTAAGCTGTTTATGTAGTACGTCTTGGCGTATTGTTAAAATTTCTTTTCTACCTTCGTAATCAAGTTTTTCAAATAGAGCGATACGTACAAGGAACTCAGCGTTATTTGTCGCAATTTTTTCAGGAAACTCTCTTAACATTTCTGAAAAAATTTCTTCACCTGTTTCAGTTATATCGTACATATTTCGGTTTGGCTTTCCGACTTGTTTATGTATTTTTTTCGTTATAGCACCCATATTTTCGAAGCGCCGAAGAGCGGGATAAAGTGTGTTATGATTTAATTCGAAATTCTCACCTAACCGGTTTTGAACATTTTTCTTTATTTCATATCCATGTTTTGGTCCAGTTGTTAATTCTGCTAATAGTAAAATGTCAACGTACATAAAAATCCCCCTTATATATTTCTCAAGTTCCCCAATGAAAAATCTCCTTTTGTATATGTTAAAATAACATATGTTAGATTATACAACTTTGAACTGCCGACCTATCACTTTTATTGTAAAAGAAAAGGGAGGAAAGAACTATGGCTTCGCCGGAAAATGTGATTTTAGTTCATGAAATTTCAAAGCTGAAAACAAAAGAAGAATTGTGGAATCCGTATGAATGGTATCAATTTATGAGGGATAATCATCCGGTTCATTATGATGAGGAGCAGGATGTATGGAATGTTTTTTTATACGATGATGTAAATCGAGTTTTATCGGATTATCGCTTATTTTCAAGTAGAAGGGAGCGAAGGCAATTCTCAATCCCTCCTTTAGAAACTAGGATAAATATAAACTCTACTGATCCACCAGAACATCGCAATGTACGTTCTATCGTTTCTAAAGCATTTACTCCAAGAAGTTTAGAACAATGGAAACCTCGAATACAGGCTATCGCAAATGAACTTGTACAACATATTGGAAAATATAGTGAGGTTAATATCGTTGAAGAGTTTGCTGCACCTTTACCTGTTACTGTCATATCCGATTTATTAGGAGTACCAATAACTGACCGTAAAAAAATTAAAGAATGGTCTGATATTTTATTTATGCCATATAGTAAAGAAAAATTTAACGATTTGGATGTAGAAAAAGGAGTTGCGTTAAATGAATTTAAAGCATATCTTCTTCCAATTGTTCAAAATAAAAGATATCATTTAACCGACGATATTATCTCAGATTTAATACGAGCTGAATATGAAGGTGAAAGATTAACCGATGAAGAAATTGTTACTTTTTCTTTAGGTTTATTAGCGGCTGGTAATGAAACAACTACAAATTTAATTATTAATAGCTTCTATTGTTTTTTAGTGGACTCGCCTGGAACATATAAAGAATTAAGGGAATCACCTAAATTAATTTCAAAAGCGATTGAGGAAGTATTACGCTATCGCTTTCCCGTTACATTAGCTAGGAGGATTACAGAGGACACAAATATATTTGGACCTTTTATGAAAAAGGATCAAATGATTGTTGCATGGGTAAGTGCAGCAAATGTAGATGAGAAAAAATTCTTACAAGCTTCTGAATTTAATTTACACAGAATAGGAAATGAAAAGCATTTAACCTTTGGTAAAGGACCTCACTTTTGCTTAGGGGCACCACTTGCACGTTTAGAAGCTGAAATTGCATTAACTACCTTTATAAATGTCTTTGAAAAAATAGAGTTATCTCCATCGTTCAATTTAGAAAAATGTATATTGGAAAATGAACAAACATTAAAATACTTACCTATTCTTTTGAAAACTAGGTAAGACGTTGAGCAAGGTGCATTGTATTGTACCTTGTTTTTTATTTCTCAATTGTAAAATTCTGGTGTGTTTTATAGTATGGAAGTGTGTGAAAGAAGAGTAGAGGAGGATACTTATGTTAACGTGTAATGGAAGCAAAACGTTTCAAGTATTTATTAAAGCTGTAACCGATTTAATAGATAGTAATTTATCCGAAGAGAAAATGGTTTGTGCAATTGAAAAATTACTAGGAAAACTATTAGAAAAGAAAAGATGGCTTCCGTTAGAGAAACAGAAGGTGAATTCGACTCAATATGCACGACACTTGCTATATGAAGATCCTTTAAAGCGTTTTGAAGTATTAGCTCTTGTATGGAAAGATGGTCAATCTACACCTTTACATGATCACGATGGCACATGGGGAGTAGAAGGCGTTTTTACAGGAAGAATAATGGTGCAGAACTTTATACAAACTAAGCAGCTTGAAAATTCACTTGTTTATTTAAGGCATACAGGAAATCTTTATTTGGGAGAAGGTGAAACAGATAAAGTCATTCCACCAACTGATTGTCATATTCTTGAAATAGAAGAAAATGAAAGCGCCATCACTATACATATTTACGGAAAACGTTTAGAAAAGTTTAAAGTATATGTTCCAACTGAAGAAAAAAATGTGTATATGTGTGAGACAAAATATATTAGTTATAGTTCATAGTTTAAAATCAAAAGCTTTTCTTTAAAAAGAAAAGCTTTTGATTTTATTTTTAATTATTTCTTGACCTGAAACGCTTTTCATAAATTATAAATAAAGGGTACTTCACGAAATCAGTATGAAAACGATACCTTTCGTTCAATATAAATTCGTGTATATATAGAAAGTGGTGAAGAAATAATGAAATTAATCGCAATTGATTTAGATGGAACTCTTCTTTCGGGGAATAAAATGATTAGTAAAGAGAATGCAGAAGCAATTCGAAAATGTCAGGAAGCGGGTCATGTTGTAGCAATTTGTACAGGACGTTCTATCGTTGACATTGAAAGATTGTTGTTAGAAGTTAATTTAGAGTGTCCAATTATTGCGGAAAATGGTGCGCTTATATATAAAGATAATAAAATGATGAAGAGATATCCAATTCAAAATATGCAAGCACTTGAGATTGTGAATTATCTTGAAGAGAATGGCTTATATTATCAGCTTTATACTAATAAAGGTGTGTACGTACCGGATTATGGAGTAGAGAGTGTACGTAATGAAATCGAGTATGTGAAAAATTCAAAAGAAAATTTCGACTTGAAAGAATTAGAAACTATCGCAGCTTTATACCTGGAGCATACAGCGTTTCATAGTGCAGAAAGTTGTAAACCGATTGTAGAAACAGATATACATGTGCATAAACTTTTACCATTTTCTTATGACATAGAAAAATTAAAAAAATTAAAAGAAACGTTTCTGCATAATACTGATTTAGCAATTACATCTTCATATTGGCATAATTTAGAGATTAATCATCGAGATGCTCAAAAAGGAAATGGATTATATACTTTAGCAGAACACCTGAATATTCCAGTCGAAAATACTGTAGCGATTGGTGATGGGCTAAACGATGTTTCCATGATGGAAAAAGCGAACATATCAATTGCAATGGGGAATGCTGTGGAAGAAATAAAAGCGATGTGTCAATACGAAACCTTATCAAATGAAGAACACGGTGTTGCACATGCTTTATATAAATATGTAATGTAATATAAAAAGAAAAAAAGAATCCAAATAGATTCTTTTTTTCTTTTTATTAGGGATAAGGTATTCTATGAGATTCATAGAAGCCTTATTACATTTTATTATATAGAATATATTGGAATAAATGTTTATATTTTTCATATTAATTGTGAAAATTTTATGAACTTTATATTTTTTGTATTTTTATACTACTACAAGCGATATGAATAATGCTATTGTCATAGTTAAATCTATGCATGAGGGCGCGTTATTGGTTGCTTGTCAAATTAAAATTGATGTTTGATGGAATACATAATGATTAAAGTTTCATTTTATACGTAAATTCTTCTCTTTTTTAATTGAAAAATAAAATTTGTTCGAATAATTATTCTGCAGCTATATACCTAAAGGCACATTCTTCGTATAATGGAGAAGTATAAATTTTGAATTTGTATTAATTTTACATATTGAGGTGAAAAAGGAATGAATGCGCGGCTAATGGAACTTATTGATGTGAGTACAATAGAAACCATGGCAGAACAGTTTTATAAATTAACCAACATATCACATCAACTTCTTGATGCTGAAAAAGAATGTATATTTTCTTTTGGAATAAATGAGATGAAAATATGTAAACTTCCCAAAATTGAAATCCCCATTTTTTTATACAATCAACATTTAGGATCTTTTGTAGTATGGTCAAACAAAATTGACATTTTCAATTGTCAAAAATACTTTGAAATGCTTTCAAATCTAATTATAGATGGGGCGACAAAAGTATTTCAAAGTAAAAATACAACGTTACTTTCTCGAAAAGAGGAGGAACTGCATACAATTTTACAAAACATGCCTGTTATGGTTGATGCGCTTGATTATAATGGAGATTTTGTTTTGTGGAATCGGGAGTGTGAAATTGTAACAGGTTATACCGCTGAAGAAATAATAGGAAATCCAAATGCCCTTCAATTATTGTACCCAGATCATAATTATCGTCACCAAATACAAACGAAATTTTTAACTTGCGGAAAAAATTTCAGGGATTGGGAAATGCACTTAACATGTAAAAATGGTGAAATCAAAACAATCATGTGGTCCAATATATCAGAACAGTTTCCTGTAACAGGATATAGCTACTGGGCTGTCGGAGTAGATATTACACATTTAAAAGCGATAGAAGAGCAGTTAAAACAACAAACGTCTGAATTGGAATTAATTTTTAAGGCTTTACCAGATTTATGTTTCTTAACAGAAGATGATGGCACAATTATAGATTATAAAGCAGGATCCCCTTCGAAATTTTATGTACCGGCACAAGCTTTTATGGGAAAAAAGTTTTTCGAAGTATTACCATCTCCAGTAGCACAGCAGTTTCAGGAAGCAATTCATCAAGTGAAGGAAAAAGGAACGAATGTAATTGTTGAATATCCACTTACAATTAATAGGAGTATCGATTTCTTTGAAGCTAGATGCTTACCATTATTACAAGATAAAATTATGATCATTGTACGCGATATTACAGAACGGAAAAAGACAGAAGAATTGCTAAATAAATCAGATACACTTGCAGCAATTGGTCAATTAGCAGCTGGTGTGGCTCATGAAGTGAGGAACCCATTAACTGTCATTAAAGGGTTTATACAGTTATTCCAAATTAATAAAGAAGATCAAGAAAAATATTTTGATTTAATGCTTTCTGAAATTGAAAGAATAGAAGCGATTCTTCAAGAGTTTTTATCAATTGCTAAAACAGATGAGATAAATACAGAACAAAAAAATATTTATCAAATTTATAATAATGTCGTATCGTTAATGAATACAAAAGCAATTATGACGAATATTCAAGTGGAACTATATGCAGACACCAAAGACATAAGCATTGAATGCTCAGAAAATCAATTGAAACAAGTGTTTATTAATATTTTGCAAAATTCAATCGAAGCTATGCCAAATGGCGGGAAAATTACAATTCATATTAAAGAGATAAACGATGAAGGTGTCATTATTCATGTAATTGATGAAGGAATAGGGATACCTGAAGATAGAATTAAGAGATTAGGTGAGCCTTTTTATAGTACAAAAGAAAAAGGTACCGGTATCGGATTAATGTTAAGTTATAAAATCATTGAAAGTCATCAAGGGAATATAAGTATTATGAGTGAAGTTGGAGTCGGGACAACAGTAACGATTTACTTGCCGAAAGCTCAGAGTGAAAAATCTCTATCAAATTATGATGATAGATTCGAATCAATACGTCCAATTATTAACTCTTAAATTACTAAATCCCCAATAACCAAAAGTTAAGCTTTCGGTTATTGGGGATTTTTATATTTAATTTAGTAAACTTTACCTTTTCTTAACCTTTGTTTTAATTTTTATTAAGTTTTTATCAGTATATTAATATTTGTGCAAAGTACTGTATAGAAAATGTGCATTACTTTTAATATATAGATTCAATTATTATTAGGAATTCTGTAAGGAGGAGATTATGACAAGGTGACAAAGCATGAGAAAAAAAGTGGTAGAGCAATACCGACGCGGTTAAATATTTTATTTCTTTGTGTATTTTTATTATTTTCTGCAATGATTATACAGTTAGGTAAAGTGCAAATTTTCGATGGAGAGACTTATAAAAATGAAGTAGAAAAGAGAGAAAATGCAACTGTGAGTCTATCTGTCCCACGTGGAAAAATATTTGATCGAGAAGGGAATCCAGTTGTTGATAATACATCTTTACGCACGATCACGTACACAAAGATGAAAGGTGTAAAATCAGAAGATATATTAAAAACCGCAAGACAACTTGTAGACATAATTGAAATGCCGCAAGAAGATATAGATAAGTTAAATGAGACAGATAAGAAAGATTTTTGGATGCAATTAAATCCGAAACTGGCTGAAAATCTAGTATCGAAAAAAGAAATAGATACATTTAGAGAAAAGGATATTAGCGGCAAGAAGCTAGATAAAAAAATAGAAGAGTTAAAAAGAAAACGGGTTACAGATAAAAATCTTCAGGAATTAACAGAGAAAGATATAAAAGTGTTAGCTATTAAAAGTAAGATGACTTCTGGTTATCAAATGGCCCCTCAAATTATTAAAAAAGATGTTAGTGAAAAGGAATTTACTATAATTAGTGAAGGTTTAGCGAATCTCCCAGGTGTAGACGTATCGGTGGATTGGGAGAGAGTGTACGTAAATGATGGATTATTCCGATCTGTTCTTGGAAATGTTTCTAATTCCGATGAAGGATTACCAAGCGAACGATTAGATTACTACTTGGTACGTGATTATAGCCGAAATGATAGGGTTGGAAAAAGTTATATCGAGCAGCAATATGAAGATGTACTTCATGGTACAAAAAAAGAAGTAAGAAGCGTTGCAGATAAACAAGGTAATACAATTAGAACGGAAACCGTTTCTGAGGGAAAAAGCGGTAAGAATTTAACTTTAACAATAGATATGGAATTACAGAAGAAAGTAGAAGAAAGTATTGAAAAAATATTAAAGGCATATAAAGGGTCAGAATCCATGTTGGACCGTGCTTTCGTTGTGATGATGAATCCGAAAAACGGACAAGTATTATCCATGGCCGGGAAAAGACTTGTAGAAAAAGACGGAAAAACAGAAGTTGAAGACTATGCATTAGGCACAATGACTAGTTCTTATGAGCTTGGATCAACAGTTAAAGGTGCGACAGTTTTAACTGGATTTGAAACGAACGCTATAACACCAGGTACTTATTTTTATGATGCACCTATGAAGTTTAAAGGAACTAAGGAAAAAAAGTCTTGGAAAGAGTTTGGAAATATTGATGATTTAAGAGCGTTACAAGTCTCTTCAAACGTTTATATGTTTAATACAGCATTAAAAATTGCAGGTGTAGATTATGTAAAAAATAGTTCATTGAATATTAAACAGGAGTACTTTGATAAAATGAGGTATTATTTCAGGCAATTTGGATTAGGTGTTCCAACGGGTATTGATTTACCGAATGAAACAGCTGGACAAATTGGTAAAAAAGATAATCAACCTGGTTTCTTACTAGACTACTCAATTGGTCAGTATGACACCTATACGCCACTTCAGCTTGTACAGTATATTTCAACAATCGCAAACGGTGGATATCGAATGAAGCCACAAATTGTTCAAGAGGTAAGAGAGCAAACGTCGCAAAAAGATGAGATTGGTAAAGTGGTGCATGCAGTAGAACCAATCGTTTTAAATAAGATAGATATGAAAGAGGAATATATAAATCAAGTAAAAGAAGGATTTAGAAGGGTATTCCAGGAAGGTGATGGAACAGGAGTAAGGGCGTTCCAAAAAGCATCTTATAAGCCAGCAGGTAAAACAGGGACAGCACAGACAGTATACGGTGGAGAAAGTGATATTGGAAGAAATGAAAAAGGTGAGCGAAGAGAATGTTATAATTTAACGTTAGCAGGATATGCGCCGTATGATAATCCTGAAGTAGCATTCTCTGTAGTTGTGCCGTGGGTTATTAATGATAAATCTGGTATTAACTCTGATATTGGAAAAGAAGTTTTAGATGCTTATTTTGAATTAAAAAATAAGCGATTGACTGGAGAAACTACAAAAATAGATAGCTCTCAAGAAGGTTAAAACATATGAAATGTTATAGAAACTAGAGTCGTCTTATTTATGAATAGATTCAAAATGGATGATAGAGAAGGATAAAATCATTCTATCAACTATGCACACTTTATATAATAAAACATATATTGATAGCATAGGACAAGCTGAAAAGCTTATTCTAACCTCACAGAACACTCCTTATCACGGTTAGGCATCTACTTATGTAGATGCCTTTTTTAATTTATTAACTGACAATTATTTATCAATCTAAAGTAGTAAGTATATTAGGACTATTAGGGGAAGATGGACGGTAATAATTACAGTATGATTAATAAGAGTATTGAAATGTAAGGAGTGAGAAATAAGTGCTAAATATTTTAGTGGTTAATTTTCCAGCAGAGGGACATGTAAATCCTACATTACGTTTAGTCAAAGCTTTTACTGAACGGGGTGATCACGTACATTATATTACAACAGAACACTTTAAAAGCAGAATTGAAGATTTGGGAGCAACTGTATATACTCATCCAGATTTATTAAAGGAGATTTCTATTGATACTGAAACCTCACATGGGCGGAATTCTTTCTTTCATGTACATGTTCAAACTTCTTTATATATATTAGAAATTACGAAACAATTATGTGAGAGCATCAATTTTGATTTCGTAATTTACGATATATTTGGTGCTGGAGAGTTAGTAAAGGAGTATTTACAAATTCCAGGCGTACTTTCTTCTCCTATATTTTTAATTCCTCCAGAATTTTTGGAGACTTTACCTTTTCATCCAAATGCAGAAATACAATTCCGACCCGATGAGTTTTCTGGAAATTTACTACGTCAAATGGAACATGAATTTGGAGTAAAGCTTAAAAATAATCTTCAATTTATGCATAACAAGGGAGATATTACTCTTGTGTACACAAGTCGCTATTTTCAACCTAATAGCGATTTATTTGGAAGAAATAACATTTTTATTGGTCCTAGTATTTCAAAGCGTAAAACAAATGTAGAGTTTCCATTTGAATTGCTTAAAGGTAAGAAAGTTATATATATTTCAATGGGAACACTGCTTGAGGGGCTCGAACCATTCTTTAATACGTGCATTGATACTTTCTCTGATTTTGATGGAATAGTTGTAATGGCAATTGGTGATAGAAATGATCGTTCTAAAATTAAGAAAGCGCCAGACAATTTTATAATTGCTTCATACGTACCCCAATCAGAAATATTAAGTGAAGCAGATGTTTTTATTACACATGGTGGCATGAACAGCGTACACGATGCTATTTATTTTAATGTCCCATTTGTTATAATTCCACACGATAAAGACCAGCCAATGATAGCACAAAGATTAACTGAACTTGAAGCAGCACATCGATTATTGAAAGAACATGTTAATGTGCAAACTTTAAATGAAGCGGTAACAGACGTTCTTTCAAATGAAAAGTATAAACATGGTATACGAAAACTGAATGATAGTTTTTTAGAATGTGGTGGTACTAAAGAAGCAATTGCAGTTATAAAATCTCTTTTAAATAAATAGTGTGGACAATATAAAAGCATAGAGGATTAACCTTTACGCTTTTATATTATTATACTGCAAACTGCACAGCAGTATTTGCATGTAAAAGCGCGGTATCAAAAACAGGTACAGTAAGGTCGTTTTGGGAAATGAGCAATGGTATTTCAGTGCATCCTAGCAATATACCTTCTGCGCCGTTTTGAATTAATGAGTTTGTAATTTGTAAAAGTTTTTCTTTTGATGTTTCTGAAATAATTCCTTTACTTAATTCATTTAAAATAACATGATGAATAAAATTTCTTTCCTCTTCATTTGGGATGATTGTCTCAATATTAAAATTTGCTAGACGTGATTTATAGAAGTCTTGTTCCATCGTTTGTTTCGTACCCAATAGTCCGATACGCTTTATATTCTGTTCTACCATTTCTTTAGCACTTACATCACCAATGTGAAGAAGTGGAATAGATATTGCATTTTCTACTTCTTCAGCAAATAAATGGACCGTATTGGAACACATTAATAAACAATCAGCTCCGGATTTTTCAACCTTTTTTGCAACTGTGACTAATTCGTTTTTCACTTCTTCGTATTGATGATTTTGTAATAAAGTAGTTACTTCACCAAAGTCCATGCTATATAAAACAAGCTTTGCATTTTGATCATGTTGAGAGAGTGTAAGTGTATTAATATGTTTATAGTATAACGATGTAGATTCCCAACTTAGTCCACCAATTAAACCGATTACTTTCATCGTACATTCCTCCCGTAACTATTTTGAATTTATTATTTCACAATTCCGATAAGAATACAATGATTTAAATGTACCGTTAAACAAAAAATAAAAATAATTAGAAAAGTGTTGAAATTTATACTTGTTAGTGCCATAATACGAATTACAAATTAATACTTATCCAGAGAGGTGGAGGGAACGGCCCTATGAAACCTCAGCAACCCCTATATAACTTTATAGGAAGGTGCTAATTCCGCAGAGGACACAATGTGTTTTTTGGAAGATAAGAGGATTCTTGAACGTAAAAGAAAATGACCTCTTATGTAAGAGGTCATTTTTTGTTGTATAGAAAGGGAGTGTTGATGCATAATTCATTTTCAAAATAAATATAGAGTAATAAAAGTTGACTAATATAGGAGGGGAATTGTAATGAACAAATTATCAACAAAGTTAGTAGTAGCAATCGGAATTGGAGCAGCATTATACGGGATATTAGGACTTTGGGGATTTTCTATTGCACCAAATACATTTATTAAACCTGCATTAGCTATTTTAACCGTTTTTGGAGCGTTATTTGGTCCAGTGGCAGGACTTTTAATAGGACTTATCGGTCATACCGTAACAGATACAATCGCTGGATGGGGTATTTGGTGGGGGTGGGTTATTAGTTCAGGCATTATCGGCTTTGCAATGGGACTCATTCAAAAAAGAGTTAGCTTTAGTGTGAAAAACGGGACGTATAATAAGCGGGATATTTCTTATTTAGCCATTACTGGGTTAATTGGTATTGTCATCGCTATTATATTTGCTGGGGCATTTGATGTTATTGTGATGGGAGAACCATTTGACAAAATTGTTATACAAGTATTAGGAGCAACAATTGCTGATGTTATTGTATTTCTAGTTCTTGGATTGCCAATTACAATAGGTCTAGCTAAATCTAATAAGAAACATACACATTTAAAAATTGAAAAGTAGGGATGTTAACATGAAACCAATCATTTCTTTTGAACAATTCAGCTTTCAATATGAACATGCTGCGCAGCCTACTGTAAAAAACATTACATTTCATATATACCCTGGAGAAAAAGTACTAATTGCTGGACGAAGTGGTTCAGGGAAGTCAACGTTAGCTCATTGTATAAATGGGCTAATCCCGTTTTCTTATGAAGGGATTAGTACTGGTAATATTTTAATTGCCGGAAAAGACCCGAGGAAAGAGAGTGTTTTTGAACAGAGTAAACAGGTAGGAACAATTTTGCAAGATCAAGATGCTCAATTTATTGGTCTTACAGTAGAAGAGGATGTAGCTTTTTATTTAGAAAATGAATGTGTGGTTCAAGATGATATGAAAAAGATTGTTTCGGACTCATTAAAAAAAGTAAAGATGCATGATTTTCATAAACAAAGTCCACATGAATTATCGGGAGGGCAAAAACAAACTGTTTCTTTAGCAGGTTTGTTAACAACAAATGCTGATATATTATTGTTCGATGAACCGTTAGCAAATTTAGATTCAACAAGTAGTTTACATACGATAGAACTTATTAAAGGTATACATAAACAATATAATAAAACAATTGTAATTATTGAACATCGAATAGAAGAAATGTTAAACCTGGATTTAGATAAAATCATTTTAATGGATGAAGGAGAAATTGTTGCAATAGGGACACCAGAAGAAATTTTAGCGTCAAATATTTTACCATCTATCGGCTTAAGAGAGCCTATGTACATAGAAGTATTAAAGAAATTACAGTTTGATAGCAATCAGGACGTAATATACTACCCACTTCAAAATCTTCAAAGGGAAAGTGTTCGTAGCATAATAAATGAGTGGATGGAGAAGCAAGTTTCTTGTAAAGGTACTCCTACAAAAAAAGAATTATTGAAAGTAGAGAATTTGTCATTCTCCTATCCTAATAAACAAAAAGTATTGGACAATGTAAATTTCTCCATATATGAAGGCGAAATTGTAGCACTTTTGGGCCATAATGGAGCCGGTAAATCAACATTAGCTCATAGTCTTATAGGCATAAACAAAACAAAAAATGATAGGATTGTATTTGATGAAGTAAATATCAATTCTTGGTCTATTCGTAAACGTGGAGAGATTATATCTTATGTGATGCAAAATCCAAATCATATGATTACACAACCTACTGTTATAGAAGAGGTTTCATTTTCATTAAAATTAAAAAAGGTTTCAAAGGAAGAAATTAAGCTTAGAGCAGAAGAAACATTAAAACTTTGTGGTTTGTATCCACTTCGAAATTGGCCAATTCAGGCATTAAGTTATGGACAAAAGAAGAGAGTAACGATTGCATCTGTACTAATAGCAAATCCGAAACTTATCATATTAGATGAACCGACAGCGGGACAAGATTATTATCATTATAAACAGTTTATGTCGTTTATTAGAAAACTAGCTGTAAAGGGAATATCTTTTATTTTTATTACACATGATATGAATCTCGCTTTAGAATATGCAGACAGAGCAATTGTTCTAGATGAAGGGGAAATTATTGCGAATAATTCCGCGCCCATTGTATTAGGGGATACAGAAACGCTACAAAGGGCGAACCTAAGGGAAAGTTCTTTATTCAAACTAGTTAAATTTAGTGGAATTTCATATTCTGAAAGGTTTATGGAACATTATTTTGAGGATATTAGGAGGGAGGAAGGTGTATAGTACATATTTTCATCGCATGGATGGAGCAGTGAAATTGTTGTTATTTATTTTTTGTATGACACTTACTTTTTTGTTTTTCGATTTTCGTATATTGCTATTTATATTTATAATTGGATGTATCGGACTATTTATTGCTAAAATTCCATTTCGTAAAATTTGCATTGTTTTTACTGTTATATTTACATTTAGTTTATTAAATTCTGTCATGATTTTATTTATTACACCAACTCATGGATCTGAATTAACCGAATCATATACTTCGTTTTTACATATCGGATATGCAACAATTACATATGAAACATTATTTTATGCAGCTACACTTTCATTAAAATATTTTACGTTATTACCATTTACACTTATTTTTATATATACGACTGATCCAAGCAAATTTGTGAGTAGCTTAAGTAAATTTCGAATTCATTATAAGATTACATATGCAATAAATATTGCATTACGTTACATACCTGATATTCAGTCCGAATATAAAGTTATTAAACATGCGCAAGAGGCGAGAGGAGTAGCTTTTGAAAAAGGAGAAGCAAGTTTATGGATTCGTATGAAAAACCGTGTCTTAATTTTTTGGCCTTTAATTATTCATTCACTAGATAGAATCGATACAGTTTCAAATGCAATGGATTTAAGAGGATTTGGAAAGAAGAATACACGAACTTGGTTTTATACAAATAAAGCGAAAAGCGGGGATTTCATTGCTTTATTTGTAGGTGTTTTTATTTTAATTGTTGCAGTGTATTTAAAGTTACATGTATTTCAAAACTTTTGGTATCCATTTTAAAGCGCTCTTAAATGAGTGCTTTTACTTATTTTTATGTGGACATGCTCAAAAAAGGGATATTTACATAATGTATAATACGAACCAGTTAAAATGATCAACTACCTATTAGTTTTCAAACCAAAAGGAGGAGAAAATATGAGTTACGGTGGTTCTTGTGGTTTTGGTGGAGGTTTCGCGTTATTAGTTGTGTTATTTATTTTATTAATTATCGTTGGATGCAGCTGCTGGGGCGGAGGGTACTAATTTCTAATTAGTCTCCACAAATGTAAACTTAAAAAACATAGAAGATACTTATGTATCGAAACAAATAAAAAAGGAGCAATTATGCTCCTTTTTTATTTGTTTTCAGATGAGTTCATATTACATTTCGGCAATGTAATTGTCAAAGTTGTACCTTTATTAATAACGCTTCGGATTTTCAAACTACCTTGCATCGTTTCAATGATCTTAACAGCAACCATTGTACCTAAACCTGTACCTTTTGTTTTTGTACTAAAATATGGTTCACCAAATCGATTTACTTGCTCTTGTGACATACCAATTCCGCTATCCTCAATTAGAATAATAACTTTATTATTACTAATAGATGAGGAGATATGTAAAGTACCACCATTAGGCATTGCTTCAATCCCATTTTTTATTAAGTTTAAAAAACATTGTTGAAAGTGCTGTTTATTGCCTACAATTGTTGCCGTGGAAAAATCTTTTGTAATATGTATTGTATTCATATTACATAATGGTAAGATCATATTAATAACTCGGTTCAATTCTTGTTCTACTGAAATATGATCTGATTTTTCTGAAGCAGGTTTGGCAAACGTTAAATAATCATCAATAATTCCTTGTGCACGATGTAATTCTTCAAGTATATGTTCAATATACTCGTCTCTTGATTCTGGAGTTAAATTAGGTGTTTTTAAAAGTTGAGTAAATCCTTTTACGACAGTTAAGGGATTTCTTACTTCGTGCGATATACTAGCAGCAAGTTGGCTGACAATCTCCATTTTTTCCATTTTAATGATCTTCGATCGCATACATACTGCATCTTTTAAAACTTCATTAAAATAAATGACAAACAACATCAAAATGGTTGGTAATATTATGAAATAAATAATGTACAAATTATTCACTTCAAAATCTGATAAAGTTAATACAATTACAGTTGTAAATATTGCTAGAAAAAATGTTAAAAACATTCCATAAGCTACTTTAATTTTTCTATTATACTTATTAAATTTTGCGGATGCGAATGCTGTAACGATAAACATTGTGCCATAAACTATTATTGTTAACATACTAAATCCATAAAATGAAAATCTTGTAATTAATAAAATAGCAAACAAAATGATACCAACAGGGAAGCCACCATAAAGTGTGCCTATTATAACTGGTATTTGTCTTAAATCATGAATACAATTTTCATCCATATAGATTGGATAGCGCATACATAAAATAAGAGGGATACTCGTACAAAGGATAATAAGTAGCTTTTTATATTTCTTTAAATAGCGTCCGCTATCATATATAAAATAAAAAATAAATATACTACTTAAAATGTAAAGAAGATTATTTAATACGTTTTGATTAATATAAACAAAGTTCATAATATTTTCCTCGTTATTTTGAATTTCCATTTTATATGTATTATACATGATAACATGTATTAAGCTGAACGAACCTTGATAATAAAGGTTTTGTTTGGATTTTTATTGCAAATTGCAAACATTAGCTAACCAAAGATACTTTTACCAAAATTTTTTACTGCTTCTTCTTGCATATTCGGTAAAACATGAGAATAAATTCTAAGCGTTAATGAAATATCTGTATGACCTAATCTCTCACTGATAATTTTAGGATTAACTCCTTGTTTCAATAATAAAGTTGCGTGTGTATGTCTTAAATCATGAATTTTAAATTTTTTCACTGCTGCATTTTTTATTTCTTTATAAAATTTTAACCTGAAAGTATTTCTGTATAAAACCTCACCAGATTTATTACAATTAATTAAATTAAAATCTTGATAAGCAGAACCCATTCGTAATTTCTCTTTATTAATTTGAATTCGATGTTTTTTTGCTGCTTCTATTGTTTCTACAGGAACAGGGATTGTACGGTTTGATGCACTTGTTTTCGCGGTGTTTTTAATTTTATCATCACCACCAACAGTTTGATTGATGGTAACTGTATGATTTTCAAAATCAACATCCTGCCAACGTAAACCTAAAACTTCTCCAAGACGCATCCCTGTAGTAATTACTAATAAGTAAGCAATGTGATATCGTGAGTCTTGTGAATGTAATAGAAATCTTTTTACTTCTTCCTCCGTCCAAGTCTGGATGGGGCTTTTTTCTTTTTTTGGGTAACTCAACAAATTGAGCGGGATTTCTAGAAATAATATTTTGTTTTACTGCTAGATTTAAAGCTGTTTTTAGTACTCGATGCAATTGGATTAAGGAATTATTTGAAATACCAGTATCTAATGCTGATTTATAGCATTTTTGAATGTGCATAACATTTAATTTATGAAGTGCAATCATTCCTATACTCGGTATAACATGATGGGTTACATTGTTATAATAAGAAACGTAGCTATTTCTTTCTAAACTCATCCTTTTAATTTCTAACCACTGAACCAGATAGTCTTTTAAAGTAAGCTTAGACGGCTCCACAAAAATCCCTTCATTTAACTCCGTAATCTTTTTCGCCACATCTTTTTCGGCTTCTTTTTTTGTCTTATAACCAGAAAACCACTTCTGTCTTCTTTTTCCTGCCTCTGGATCAGGATCGATATCAATAATGATACAGTAATTATTTCCTCTTTTTCGAATATGTCCTTTCACTTAATACACTCCTTCATTTTGTTTTGAATCATGTTGTATAAGTCTAGTTGTAATTTTGCTGCTATGAAAATTACATGTTTGGACATATCAGCGATAGATACATTTTACCATATATGAACAAATTCAGTTATAGGGTATGATTGTCAGATAATACTAATTTCATCTTTGCAATATACAGAAAATTCGGTAATATAATCGATGGAATTATAAAGCGATTCAAGGGGGAGGAAGAAAGATGAAAAAGTTATTAGCAGTATTTTTCGCACTAGCATTAGCATTTACGGCTATTGGTTCTACACCAGCTATGGCAGCGGGGAATTCTGATGCAAGAATTGTAACTTATGTCGGAGTACTACAGAACTATATTTATGGTAAAAAGCCACTATTCAATAGTCCAAGTGATCCAACAGTAGTAGGGTATGTAGCTAATCAATATGTAACAATAAAGCAACCATGGTTTATTGTTAATACATCTTTAGGGGAAAAATGGATGGGATTCAATCAATGGGAAGTTTCACTATGGCGTGATTTTGATGCAGGTGTGGGACGTTTATATGTAGACGGAAAAGTGGCAATACGTAATGATCCGGGCTCTCAACCAGTAGGTTATGTTGCTAATCAAAACGTTACAGTAAAACAAGCTTGGTATTTAATTAATACATCTTTAGGACAAAAATGGATAGGTTATAATTTGTAAAAAAGCGCTCATTATGAGTGCTTTTTTATTTGTATATATTGAGATTTCAGCAGGATTTTCAGGAGGCAACACGTTCGCATTTTATAAACCGAATCTAACTGGTACGGAAGGAATAGCTGCATATAACCATTTCAATGCGAACGATGTTCCAATTTATATTCAAATCAATTTCAAAGGTAAATACAAGGAGCCTTTATACATGGAAGTACTTGAAGATGGTGACTGTTCACTTGAAACACATATCGACGGGGAAGATCATGATGAAATTGATCAGTTAATTAAATATAACCTCATCGACCATGCATTAGACACAAGAAACGAAGAATTGTTCCATAAGTTAATTGTAAATTAAGGGGAAGGTGGAAGGATGGCGGTCCTTTACAAATTCAAACTCACAACCATTTTCGAACACTGGCCAAATGAAGAATTTGTAGTAGCAGAAACCGAAGGAAAAGCAAGATTCCTATATTGGCAAAAGTTCAGAACAAAGTTTCTAACAATGCCGATGGTTGAATTTATGAAGTTTGTAAAGTGTGAGAACGAGGGTGTATTTGATATCAAGCGCATGTACAGCGCGGAGAAAGCTTTTAAGAAAATGCAGAATTTCCGCAACCTCCATTTTGCTTATATGGGTATGCGAGTAAACGTAGCTGGCATGTGGGGTACGATCGTTGGAAACTGGAAAACTAATTTGTTTGTTTTGTTCGATGGGGAAATTGAGAGGCATAACTGCCATCCTCATTGGGAAATTGCTTACTATGATGATGAGGGCAATGTGGTTCGAAACTACCAGAAGGGAGAGTATGCGGTATAAGTAAAAAAGGACGAGCAGTCGTACCTGCCGTCCTTTATAGGAGAAAAATTATTCTGGATTAGAACTACGAATAACCAGAAAACGCGCTTTAAAACAGTGTTGTCAAAGATGTAATAATCTATGCAACAAAAAAGCTTAGTCGGAATTCAAAACACCAAATGGCTTGCATTGGTAACAGGCTCAAAAGTAGTATATGTAAAATGAAAAATTTCATACAAAAAGCAGACAACATTTTCGGTTGTCTGCCAGTTAGCCGAATGAGTTAGCTAATTGTGATATATTGCATTCCCATTACGAGAAGAGTGAAGCTGCTAGTTCAAACAGCTTGTTGGTATTATTTTCGATATTTTTAAAAATATACAGTAAGAATTAGAAAAGTTATGAACCAATCTGCCTCTTACTGTAAAGAGAAGGAAGTACCAGCCGTGGATTAAGCGGCTTGAAAATAGTATGTATTGATTTTTGAAAAATATTCAAGGGGTGAAGAAACATGGAATATTTAATAAATGGTGTTTATGAAATTACATTATTGATCAGTGAAGCGAAAGGGAGAAGAGAATAATGAATATCGTAAAATTACGTGGATTACAAAGGGTACTTGATAATCGAATTATTAAACAACACGGTTTAGAAGGTCAAAACTTAGTTAGTAATTTAATTTTGGCGCTACAGGTTGAAATCGCTGAATTAGCGAACGAGACACGTTGTTTTAAACATTGGAGTAATCATATGAGGTTCAAGATGCTATGCAAGCTTTAACAACTGTTAAAATGACAGCGAACTTCAAATTACAATCTGATGGCTTAACGTATTTTGTTTCTGAGCCAACGTCAGATACACAACTTAATGCGATGAAAAGATACCTTGACCGTAAATTAATAATTACGGTTTCATCATGTTAATAAGAGCGTCACCATCTATTAACTCAATATTTTTATTCGCAGCGTATTGCCTTGCGTTCTTATTAAATTTACTAAGTGTAACAAAGTATCCTCCAACTGCATCACCATCAATAATAGCGCTATGTAACTTTTGAATGTACGGTCTTCCAATAGATTCCTTTGTATATCTTTTCACTTCAACAAATTTCACTTCATCGTCTTTCCAAAGGATAATGTCTTTTCCGCCATCATTTGAGCCAGGTGTAACTTGTGCTCGATACCCAAGAGAATTAAATAAGTCAGCGATTAAGTATTCAAATTTTCGTGGATCCATTTGCTCTAGATATTCACGATTAGCCTGCTCTCTCAATTGGTTCATACGAATCTCCTCTTCTGAGACTTGTGGTGCTTTAAGGATTATTCCTAATGCAAAAACGATGACTAATGAAAGGATAGCCCAAATCATAGAATTCACCTCAGTATGAGTATGTCCTAAATGAGATTAATTAAAATTCTTGTAGTCACTAATTTTGTTTTATGCTAAAATCCATTGGGTATTTATTATTAATAATTATTTTGGAGGATTTATGAGCAATCAGAACGACAACAAGACAAGCAGTGTTAAAGCAGTCCCAGTAATAATTTTGGGATTATTCTTACCAATCTTTCTTCCGGCTTTATTAATGTTGGGGCTAGGGAAATGGATGCCGAATGAAATTCAATATTCAGGAATAATGTCATTATTCATTTTATCTATTGAAATGTTTATAATAGCGGCTCTTTTTACGAAGATTTTAAGTTTGGTTGGCTTGTCTGAAAAGAAGTTAGATGAGTTAGGCTTTTTAGGGTTTACAATATCAATGGTTACTTCATTTTTAGCAATATACGTAGGGTATTTTTGGATGACCAAAAGTGGTTTATCATCAGTTGAATTAACGTCGAAAGGTATCTTAGTTATTGCTATTGTTGCAACTATTATTTTAGCAATTTTATTAAAAGTTTTAGAAAGAATGGAAAAAAATGAAGTGAAACAGTGAAAAAGACGGTGTATACCGTCTTTTTTTATTTTATATCTTCTTCGATCCAAATTTCTTCTAATTTCATTTCCAGTGCACGAGCAATACGATATGCAACAGGCAAGGTTGGAAGTCCCCCTTTTATTAAATTCGTCATTGCCGAATTACTTATATTCGCTTTCTTTGCGATATATCCATATTTGATGCCTTTTTCATCAAGAATTTGTTTTAATTGACTTCGCATAATTTCCACATCCATTTTAAATTTTTGCTTGTCCATTTAAATATTTTGAGAATGGACAGGCAAAATCCTTCTTTCTAGGTCATATACCTATATCAAAACCACGAGGAATACCGAGTGAAATCAAGGACATCAAGAGGGGAGAGGGCGCGTATGCGTTGGCAATATTCACATTTGAACGAAACGCCTTACCTGTATCCATCAAAAGAATTAAGAGGTATGTATAGGGATTCAAATGGCAAAAAAGAAACAAATGCAATTGTGGACCACATGGCAAGACAGGAGGTTTTTGATAATCGTGAGTACAAGGCTATTACCGTTTATCAAACGATATTATAGATGATTTATATGAAGATGAGGATGAAGTGCTTGAGTGGGGAGATGTCATTAATGAGTATCAGCCGGTTATGACAGCGAAGGGATTACAACTCATTCAAAAAGAGGGATTTAAATGACAATCGTAGGAGAAGCATAACGGGAAAATGTCAGTTATTCATTTCTTTACAGTAACCAAATACAGAGAAAAGAAACTCGAAGAGTTGGCAGCTAAATATGATGTTTTTGTGAAGGTTTATGTAATAGAAGATATATATAAAGTAATAACATGTTTTAAAACGAACTGGTTAACACTTGAGGTAAGAGTTCTATTGCATTTGTAAAAGCAAATTAAGCCTATGTGTATGTGAAGAAAAAACAAAAACCGCCCTTGATGAGACGGCTTTTTAACTAATAAACCTATTAAAAAAATTTAGGATTTGAATTTTCAATGTTTCTAAAGGGTGCGGTGCATTAGCACCATATTCTTTTGTTTTTGGGGTGAGTAATTTCTTAGATTAGTGAAGAAAAGAACGTTGTTCTTTCTTTTTATGTAAAATATTCTAACTTGGCATTAGGAAAGAACTGTTTCATATAGGAATACAGATAATTTTTTATATCCTCTTCTTCTTCTTTTTGATAAATGTATTTTCCGATGCCATATTTCCCCCATTTATATCTTCTTTTCTCTTCATCTAATTCTAATTTTGTCATCGGGTAGTTTTTTTCAATCACCCTCTTAGCTGGCTTTGTAAAACGATGTTGAATAAATTCAAATGTAATATCATCCCGAGCATCAAGAGGTAATTCAGCATTTAGGCGTTCAAACATATGATAGTATCCACCCTGCCAGCCTTCATGAAGGTAAATAGGGGCTACAATGAAACCAAGAGGATAGCCTGCTCTAGCTACTTTTCCTGCTGCTTCAATTCGTTTGGCTAAGGGAGAAGTTCCTGGTTCAAAGTTTTTAATCACATAATCAGCGTTTACACTAAAGCGAAATCTTGTCTTTCCATTATGTTTAGCATCAAGTAAATGATCTACATGGTGGAATTTCGTAACAAACCTCAATTTACCATATTCCGATTCTCCAAAATGCTCGATGGCCCGTTTAAGAGTATGCGTTAAATAATCGATTCCTACAATATCTGAAGTACACGACGCTTCAAATCTTGTTAATTCAGGTGCACGCTCCTCCATATATTTGTCAGCAGCATCTAAAATTTCTTCAACATTTACATACGTTCGTATATATGGCTTACTTCCCATCGTTGTTTGTAAATAACAATAATGACAATGTCCCATACATCCTGTTGCAAAAGGAATTGCATACTCCGCTGAAGGTTTGGAAGTATCAAATTTCAGCGTTTTTCTAACACCAACAACAAGTGTAGATTTTGCTACTCGATACTTTTGAAAATCGTTATCGCCTGGTAAATCTCTTACTTGATTATGGGAAGTAGTATGTCGAATTTCAACATCCATCTTTGAAAACTTCTCAAACAGCTCTTTCCCCAAAGGATAATCTAAAGCTTTAGGTTCAAAATATACAAGCTTAGGCATAAATGGTTTATTCATTCCAACATCCCCTCTGAAATATCACCATAATAGTAAGTGTACGCTTGGTTTGCCTCATCTTCGGTAGCATATACAGCCATTTCATTTGTTAGTGGATAATACGTTTCATAAAGAAATAATGCTAATTCATTAGGTCTTTCAGGGTTATTTACAACTGCCGCAGCTTGTATATTAGCTACGTCTTGAGTATGGGGATTTCGGTAAAAAATATAGACAATGTCACCAGCATGATATGTTTTACTTTCAGAAGAAAATTCCATTCTATCACCTTTTCATTTTGTATAATTCAATGTACAAATTTTTACTTTCTAATTTTCCTGTAGTGTAACCATTTAATTTCATTAATAAGATTACGTCATACAAACACAATTAATAATTGCACTACCAAAAAGGCAAGCATATATCAATGCTTGCCTTTCGTTCTAACGACGATGTTCAACAAGATCAATTACACCTAAAACCACGTGAGCTAAACCAAAACCAAATACTGTATTTGCAATCATTTTATTAGTTCCACGAGTTTGTTTAAGAGCATAACCTGCTGCTGTCACTGCTGTACCTAGAGCTGTTGGAATTAATCCTTCACGAATGTCCACAGTGATGCCTCCTTGTATCGTAGTTAGTAATAAATTTGTTTCAATCCTTTGAAGTAAAGCGTTGAAACAAGTATTAGTATTTTTCTTTTTAGTAAAATTATGTGGAGTTTTTATGAATAAGTATTTCGGATTCATTACAGCAATAGAGAGTGAAGAAAATATAACCTGTTTTCTATTACCAATTATGAGTAATCAAAACTGTTTAGGCCCATACTAATCTGTGTTTAATACATGATAGATATGAAGTTGAATATAAAATGGAACATAAAGGTAAAAATTCAATAGAAGATGCATTACTTCAGTACAAATATGGTTTGGGAGTATTTGCTGAGAAGATGCCGAAACCTACTGAACAATTTAATTCATTTACGGAAGAGTGCTTTAAAGATGGTGCGCTATCAAAAAAGCAAAAACAATTGATTGCATTAGGTATTAGTCTTTATTCACAGGATGAGTATTGTATTATTTATCATACAAAGGGATGTTTTGATCAAGGAGCTTCTGAACAAGAAATACTAGAAAGCATTGGTGTAACGGCAGCATTTGGCTGTGGCCCTACTATGAGTCAAGCAGTCACACTTGTTCAAAAATGTATAGAAGAACTAAAGAATATGAATTAATTAGAATAGAATTGATTGCATGAAAGTTTAGCTTTTTTATTTCTAAAATGTTTTTTTATTAATTGGCAAACATGAAAAAACTTGAGCATTTTTGGTTATGCTCAAGTTTTTATAAGATATTAATTCATACTAAAAATCGTCCAGGATAAGTATGTAGCAAATGCAGACCATAAAAAATATGGGATGAATAAGTAAGTTGATATCTTAGATAATTTCAAAGAAAAGACAATTAGTAACAATGTGGTAATTGTGATTAAAAAACAATCTATTGTTGCTAAAAATAAATTCTTTTGGCTAAATTGAAAATAACTGAACGCTTGATTGCAGATATAATTTAAAAGAAATAGGAACCAATATAGTTTTTGATGAAGCCCATACCTGTTATAAATAATTGTAATTGATAATGCAATAAGCCCATATAAAAAAAACCAAACAATTCCGATTATCATACCAGAAGGAGTCCAAGGTGGTTTTTGCAGGGCATCATACCAAACACGATCGATAGGGAATAAAATACTGGAAAGATAAAATAAACCATATGTGAGTAAGAATATCATGATACTAGATTTTTTCATAAACATTCTCCTTATTATATAGAAGATTACAGAACTCTATACAATAGTATGTCCTTCCAACAAATACAATTATTATATTCAATATGTACATAGGTATTTTTGTTGAAATTATTTAGCATTAGGATCTACAGAGAAAAGAGGCTGGAGGATATAATTGCAAAGGATGTTGTATTTAAAAGGTTTAGTAATAGAAGAAATAAAAAAGTGCTAACAAGTTTGCAAACGAACTTGCTAACACCTATACAAAATAGACTTAACCAAGTAGACAGTACTAATATGCAATATTCATGAAAGCATCTATGTTATACATGATTATAGTAGAAACTTTATGTTTTTAATAATATTGGTTATATATTTTCAGCATTTGCCACGTTTATCCACTCTTCATAAAATACTTTAACTGATTCATATCGTTCAGCTCGGCTTTCATTTACAGCACGATACGCTATTTCATATAAATCCCTACTTGCTTCCCATTTTGTAAAGGAACGATCTTTTCCACCTCCTAAAATTTCGAAAGCCATCGCCCCCATATTAAATACATTTGTTCTTGCATCAATCATAGCGTTTAGCTCAAATTCTTCAGGAGACATAAAACGCGAGGAACCCCATAATCTTCCCATTTTATTCACGTATGGTTTTTTAGAATATAAATCACTATCACAAATCTTCGTCTTATTTGTATGAAAATTATATAAAATACTACCGTCATAAAAATCTATTGCTACATAGTTTTCCTTTTCGACATATGTATGGAAAGAAAACATAGAATTTAAGGATTGAATTCGCTCCAAAACAGATAAATGCTTATATTTATAATAAGGAGAGTTTGGATTTTTATATTTCTCAGGAGGCGGGAAACTCCAATGTGAATGAAGACATTCGCCATCAAACCAATCAAAAATTAAGACATATCCAGATTGAACGGGAAAATGTTCAATTAATTGTATAAGTGATTCATGCTTTAATTCTTCATATAAGGAAACTGAATTTTTTAATCTATCAATTGCATCGCCGGTCTTTCCGTTATATGCAATTGTATGTGCCCCTGCATATTTAATAAATTTCTTATGCCCATCTTTTACTACACCAAAAGATAGATTTCCTGAATCTTGCTGGTCAAAAACCGCAAATACGGTTCCTAATTTCATAAGCCAATCAAAATTATGATATTTTTTTAATTGGAATGTTACTTGATTTAATTGAATTTCAACTGGAATATCTTTCATAATATACCTCACATTTATTATAATTAAGTTGTATATTTCAGTATTCGACATATTTTGTAAAAATCCTATGTTAATTACATTAAATTTTATAAATATAATAATAAATACTTATAAAAGGGTGAACAATATGGAACAACAAATCGTTATTAAACCATATCAAAAAGATTGGTATGAAGAGTATTTAATAGAAAAGGAGAAATTTATTTCATTATTTGGAGGAGAATGTATTGCTATTGAACACATAGGGAGCACATCTGTACAAGGATTAGGAGCGAAACCTCTAATTGATATGATGATTGGCGTAACGGATTTACAAATTACTGAAAAGAGGATTGAAGATTTATTAAAAATTGGATATGAGTATGTTCCAAAAGAAACACGTAATCGACGTTTTTTTAGAAAAGGAAAATGGAGAGCTGGTACCCATCATTTGCATGTTTATATTTATAATAGTGACGAATGGAAAAACAATCTTTTATTTCGAGACTTTCTAATAAAACATGAATGGGCACGTAAAGAATATAGAGAATTAAAAGAGAAACTTGCAGCTACATATCCTTTTGATCGTGTTTCATATACAAAGGAAAAGGCACCGTTTATTCAAAGAATTTTAGAATTGGCCAAAACTCAAAAAAACTAAAATTACAGATTCTTATCTAAAAAATTTTAAAAACCCCTTCCTACGTTATTTATAGGGAGGAATTTTTTCTTTTGTCATAACGATATACATTATTTCTAATTATTGGAGACGGATTATTTTATTTATTTCGATATTTCTAGTACATTGAAAATATTAAGGGGGAATTAAACAATGAAAGCTATTGTACATCAATATAAAAAAGGGATAGAAGGATTAGAATATAAATTTTCATCTGAAACAAATCCTAATGCTGGTGAAGTAAAAGTAAAGTTAAAAGCTGCAGGATTAAATCATAGGGATTTATTTATTATAAACAATAGAAAAGAAATGGAGCTGCCGTTAGTAATAGGGTCAGATGGTTCAGGAATTGTTATAGAAATCGGAGAAGGTGTTTCAAATAATTTATCATTTTAGCCAAGAAGACTCCTTCCTCAAGGAACGTGAAGGGCCACAGCCTAGTGAGTAGGTGGGAGATGAATTGGCTTCGGACAAGGGATGGCAAGAGCCATCTTAATTGTTCGACAGGTAGTAAAGTGTTACTTGACAAATTGTCATGATCATTTCACTATATTCCGAATGTACGTTCGGTGTATAATAGATATATATTGAAATGGAGGTGAAACTTATGATTATCAATAAAGCATATAAATTTCGTATATATCCAAATAAAGCACAAGCAACTCTAATCAATAAAACGATTGGTTGTTCTCGTTTTGTATTCAATCATTTCCTATCTCTATGGGATAATGCATACAAGGAAACAGGAAAAGGTTTGACATATGGTACATGCTCTGCCAAACTCCCTGCCATGAAGAAAGAGTTTGTTTGGCTAAAAGAAGTGGATAGTATTGCTATTCAGTCGTCTGTTCGCAACCTTGCGGATGCTTATACACGCTTTTTCAAAAAACAAAACAGCGCCCCGTGTTTCAAATCTAAGAAGAACAACGTACAATCTTATACCACAAAACAAACAAATGAAAACATTGCCGTTGTAGGCAACAAAATGAAATTGCCAAAACTAGGTCTTGTTCGATTTGCCAAAAGTCGTGAAGTAAAGGGACGTATTTTAAATGCTACGGTTAGAAGGAACCCTTCTGGTAGATACTTTGTGTCATTGTTAGTGGAAACAGAAGTGCAAAAACTCCCGAAAACACTTTCTTACATTGGAATGGATGTAGGGCTAAAAGACTTCGCGATTTTGTCAGATGGAACAACCTATAAAAACCCGAAGTTTTTTCGATCGTTAGAAGAGAAGTTGGCAAAAGTACAGCGTGTTCTTTCTAGAAGAATGAAAGGATCTTCTCGCTGGAATAAACAAAGAATTAAGGTAGCTAGAATTCATGAATATATAATGAATTCTAGAAAAGATTACTTGGACAAAATCTCAACTGAAATCATCAAAAACCACGATGTTATCGGTATAGAAGATTTGCAAGTATCGAATATGTTAAAAAATCATAAGTTAGCAAAAGCAATTAGTGAGGTATCATGGTCACAGTTTCGAACCATGTTGGAATATAAAGCAAAATGGTACGGCAAACAAGTCATTGTCGTATCGAAAACATTTGCTTCAAGCCAATTATGTTCTTGTTGTGGATATCAAAACAAAGACGTTAAAAATCTAAACCTACGTAAATGGGAATGCCCTTCTTGTAGTACACATCATGATAGGGATATTAACGCAAGTATCAATCTAAAGAATGAAGCGATAAGGCTTCTAACCGCAAGGACTGCGGAGATAGCCTAATAAATTAGAGTTCGATAGAACTCTTTACTTAGGAATCCCCCACTTCTAAACGAAGTGAAAGTGGGGGTAGTTCAATAAATAGCGAGGTTATTATAAATCCTAGCATTGGATGGGATAATATTGCTGAAATACCTGAGTTACCAGAGGTGTTAGGTGGACCGAAAGATGGTACGTTTGCTGAATATGTGATTGTACCAGCTGAAAATGTAGTGGCAAAACCGTCATATCTTACTTGGGATGAGGCTGGAGTTTTATCTTTATCGGCATTAACAGCATATAGAGCGCTTTTTACAAAAGGTAGATTGAAGTGTGGAGAACATGTTTTAATTCCGGGAATAGGCGGCGGTGTAGCGACATTTTCCATGTTATTTGCGAAAGCAATTGGTGCAAAAGTGATTGTTACTTCAAGGGTAGCGACTAAAAGACAGCTTGCTGAAAAATATGGCGCAGACATTTCTTTTAATAGTTCTGGAAATTGGGAAGAGAGTTTACGCGGAGAGAAAGTAGATTTAATAATTGATAGTATAGGTCCAGCAACATTTTTACAATATTTTGATGTATTAAAACCAAATGGGAGAATTGTTAATTTTGGTGCTAGCTCAGGAGATAAAATTGAATTACCTTTACGAGCATTATTTTATAATCAAATCGATATTATGGGGACATCTATGGGTAGCCGTGAGGAATTTAATGAAATGATTAAGTTTATAGAAAAATGTAAAATTAAACCAATTATTGATAAAGTTTATTCGTTAGAAGAAGCCATTCAAGCGTTAAGCCGTATGGAACAGGGCGAACAGTTCGGTAATATCGCTCTACGTATGGAATAAAAATATGATTTAATAACCTATGTTTTTATATGAATATGTTATGTAATATATACACTTATAGTTTGTGAATCATTTGATTTAAAAGGTTTTTCCACCCTATATATTTTTAATACATGTAAATAGTTACATAATTGTCAAATGAAAAATAGTAAAATGAATAAATTGAAAATCTAAATGTGTGTAAATATTGTATACTGTGTAAATCAAGTAAACTTGTAACTTAATTTCAAGTAAAACAAGAAATTGTAAGGAGAGAGTAATGTGAATTACACAGT
The DNA here is from genome assembly GCF_024712505.1 of Bacillus sp. IBL03825. Classification (NCBI taxonomy): domain Bacteria; kingdom Bacillati; phylum Bacillota; class Bacilli; order Caryophanales; family Bacillaceae; genus Bacillus; species Bacillus sp. IBL03825. The sequence goes on from NZ_JAMXKE010000001.1 coordinate 2,682,520, forward strand.
ATTTCAATGGATAAACAATTTAGCAGGTACATCTGCGCTCTTAGATAAGGCAATGATTGCTATTACAAATAGCGCTGCATATGTGGCTATTCTATTCATGTTTATCTTATGGTTTCATAACGGAAAGAAAGAGAATGCGATAAGAAAACAATATACAGTGTTGTATACGACACTTTCAGTAATAATTGCATTACTAGTAAATGTTTTTATTCATGTAGTATATTATCATCCACGTCCTTTTGTATCATATGAAGTGAATCAATTAGTACCTCATGCAGAAAACTCATCATTTGTTAGTGATCATTCTGTACTTGTATTATCGATTGCATTCACTTTTATGCTTAGAGGAGAAAAGTTAAGATATATTGCATTTTTATGGGCGGTTTTAGTTTGTATATCTCGTTTGTATGTAGGTGTTCATTTTCCTTTAGATGTAATGGGTGCAGCTGTAATAACGATTATAACAAGCAGTTTATTATTGCAGAAAAAACGTATATTTGAACCAATCGCAAAACTTGTTTTCAAAATGTATGCACTCGTAGCGAAACGAATTCCTTTTCTAAAGAAATATAACCATGTAGCTTAAATTTCATAATTAATCTTATAGATTAGGCAAAAAAGCCTCCTTTGGAAATCCAGAGGAGGCTTTTTTGTTGTATACAAGTGAATAGATTACTTCCAACAAAATTAAAAGAATGAATATTCTTAAATTTCACGTACTGTATTTTAAGTATGTAAATAAAATTACAATAACAACAACTAGTTTTGCATTGTTTTAAAGGAATTAAAAAGAAAACTTCGAAACATATAGTATCGAAAACAAAAATCACATATTTTAAAGCGCATCTTTGTATGTATCAATTAATAGAGAAAGGAGATAAACATGCATAAACTTCAAACGAATAAAGGCGCGCGGTATTTTATGGTTGCTTTTATTGTTTTGTTTCTTATTATGCTTTTGCGTTTTTTCTATATTCAGGCAGTAGGAGTCCTGCATAATGTGGATGTAAAGGATCTAGCAAATGAACAACATAATAAAAATGGTGTATTGGAAGCAAATCGTGGCACGATTTATGATCAAACTGGAAAAGTGCTAGTCCAAGATTCCACAACGTATCGTGTTGTTGTGAATTTAAAAGGAAAAGAAAACGTGAAAAATAAAGATGAAACCGCAGAACAATTAGCTGCCGCGCTTGAAATTGATAAAGAGGACGTACTAAAAAATTTTCACGAGGGACGTACGCAAGTTGAAATTGGAAAAGTTGGTCGGAATTTATCTAGAGAAGTGAAGGAAAAAATAAAACAATTAAAAATCCCTGGTGTATCCTTTATGTCAGAGAAAGCCAGAGTATATCCAAATGAAGATCTTGCATCCTATATACTTGGTTTTGCTAGACCAGATGATAAAGGAAATACAGAAGGGAAATTTGGACTTGAAAAAAGTCTAGATAAATATTTGCGCTCTACAAATGGGAAAATAGAATATGTGGGCACGCAAGGGGGGATTCCGCTTACGAATGATATAGGAAAAGTAGAAGCCGCTAAAAATGGAAATAACGTATACCTTACGCTTGATAAACAAATTAATGGTTTTTTAGAAGAAGCAATGAACAAGGCACAAGAACACTATGATCCTTCTATGTTAGTAGGAATCATAGCGGATCCAAAGACAGGCAAAGTTTTAGCGATGTCTAGTAAACCTAGTTTTAACCCCAATAAAGGTGATATCGAGTACTTTTTAAATGATCCAATCGCAAATGCATACGAACCCGGTTCAACAATGAAAATATTTACGTTAGCTGCTGCAATAAATGAAGGGGTATATAACGGGAAAGAATATTTCCAATCTGGAAAATATTCAGTTGGTTCATCTGATATAAAAGATCATAACGGTGGGTTTGGATGGGGATCTATTACATTTGATGAAGGCTTCGAAAGATCATCCAACGTAGCTTTTTCTATTTTAGAAGATCAGTTATTGAAACCGGATAAATTTAAGCAATATATGAATAAATTTGGATTCAACCAAAAAACCGGAATAGATTTACCTGGCGAAAGTAAAAACACATTATTATTAAATACACAAATTCAACAAGTCACAACTTCTTTCGGACAAGGTTCTACAGTAACTCCCATCCAATTAATCCAAGCAGCTACTGCTATAGCAAATGACGGAAAAATGATGCAACCATATATCGTTGACAAAGTTGTAAATCCAACAAACAAACAAGTTATTATGGAAAATCAACCGAAAGAAATTGGGAATCCGATAAAAAAAGAGACAGCGGACAAAGTAAGAGACTTAATGGAGCGTGTTATTACGTCTTCAAAAGGTACTGGTACAATGTATAAAGTGGATGATTATCCAATAGGAGGTAAGACCGGAACAGCGCAAATTCCGAATCCTGAAAATGGACGATATATGGAAGGGAAAGAAAATTATATTTTTTCATTTTTAGGTATGGCTCCGATTGATGACCCAGAGTTAATTGTATACTTAGCTATTAAACAACCAAAGTTAAAGGGAGACGAGTATGGAGCTCAGCCGCTTGCTGAAATATTTAAACCAGTTGTGAAAAATAGCCTTGAATATTTAAAGGTGAAACCATATACAGAAAAACAAATGGTAGATGCAACGAAACGATCCCAATTAAAAGTACAAAACTATGTCAATCAATCAATGGATACAGTAGAGAATAGTGTAAAAAAAGAGAAGCTTCAACCGATAATTTTAGGCGAAGGAAAAATAATAAAACAATATCCGCAATCTGGTGAAGTAATGAGTGAAGGGGATCGTATATTTTTATTAGGGAAGAACGCAATAATGCCAAATTTACAAGGTTGGTCAATGCGTGATGTTATGTATTTCTCTAAATTATTAAAATTAGATTTAAAAACTACAGGTACGGGCTATGTAACGAGTCAGAGCATTGAAAAGGGAGAAGATATACAAGAAGGCGATGCATTAATCCTAGAATTGGAACCACCGTTACAACCGTTAGCAGAGGCGAATACAAACTGATTCGGACAAAGTGAAGGGTCTATATACAATAGGCTCTTTTTTTTATAGATTTAAGTAATTTCACGCACCGTAATTTTTTTAAAAAATAATAAATGAGAGAATCAACAGTGACACTTCGTAAATATCTGATTATTTTATATTTACAGTTAACGTAACTTGTGATATTATGGAAAAATTAAATGTAGTGAAGAGAAGAGTAAATAAAATGAATTTTTCACAGAGAGCTCTATTTAGCTGAAAAGGAGCAAAAATTCTTTATTGAACCAAGCCTCTGAGCAGCACATCGGAACCTTTTATTAGGGGATAGTGTGACGGGAGCTCCCGTTATAGGGCTATGGTATAAGCATGTAATAGAATGCAGTACCTGATAAGGTTAATATGGCGACATATTAACAAACTAGGGTGGCACCGCGATGATAAATCTCGTCCCTAAGACTAAAAGTCTTGGGGGTGGGATTTTTTTATTGTTTTAAAACAATTTGGAAAGCGGGGGCCTAAAATGAAAAACACACTTAAAGATTGGAAATATCCTTTATTACTACTGTCTGGAGTTGGTATTGCGAATTTAGGGGCATGGATTTACTTAATAGCACTAAATGTACTTGTCTATAATATGGGGGAATCAGCCTTAGCTGTTGCTACTTTATATGTAATTAAACCATTAGCCGCTTTATTTACAAACGCTTGGTCAGGAAGTATGATTGATCGTTTAAATAAACGGAAGTTAATGATTCATCTCGATATATATCGTGCGGTATTTATCGCTATTTTACCTCTACTTCCATCACTTTGGTTTGTTTATGTATTCGTATTCTTTATAAGTATGGCCAGTGCGATTTATGAGCCAACTGCTATGACGTATATGACAAAATTAATTCCCGTGGAGCAAAGACAACGTTTTAACTCATTACGTAGTTTAATAGGGTCTGGTGCATTTTTAATTGGTCCAGCGATAGCGGGAGTATTGTTAATAGCAAGTACACCGGAGTTTGCTATATATATAAATGCTATAGCATTTCTCATATCAGGAGTAATTACATTGCTGTTACCTAATCTTGATAAAAAATCCGATATTCATACGTCAAATGACAAGCTATCTCTAGCTGTACTAAAAAAAGATTGGAACATCGTTTTAAATTTTAGTAAAAAATCTTTATATATCGTTTTTGTCTACTTCTTATTTCAAGGAATGATGGTTTTAGTTGCCGCAAATGATTCACTTGAATTATCATTTGCGAAAGAAGTTTTATTGTTAACAGATAGTGAATATGGCTTTTTAGTTAGTATCGCTGGAGCTGGGTTTATTTTAGGAGCCATAACAAATACAATTTTATCAAAAAAATTAACACCATCATTTTTAATTGGAATAGGATCATTATTCATTGCAATCGGTTATTTAATTTATGCTTTTTCAAATGAATTTTTAATAGCGACTATCGGATTCTTTATTTTATCTTTCTCTATGGCATATGCAAATACGGGATTTTATACTTTTTATCAAAATAATATACCTGTCCATATCATGGGACGGATTGGGAGTATATATGGACTTGTGATTGCGGGCATCACCATTTTAATTACGATATTGTTCGGAGTTGCCACTCAATTTATTTCTATACAACTTGTGGTTATTGTAGGCTCATTAGTAATGTTACTTATAACTATCATATTGTGTGTGTTTACTTTATTGCCATCACAGTCTAAGATGTATTCCTCTGAGTCAATCAATTCGAAATAGTTCTCTTGGTTTTGATTTATGGTATTCAATAGGAGGGTTCACCCTCCTATATATGAAAATATAAGAAAGGTGAACAATATTGATAAACAAGGGTGGTTTTTGTAATGAAAACAAAAGATCAAATTTGCACCTGGAAGTAAGTTTCACTACAACAATGCAGGTTTTATCATACTGGGATTAATAATCGAAGAACAGACAGACAGGACTTGAATTTACGGAATATATAGAAAAAACATATTCAATCCAATTAGTATGAAAAGAACGGATTTGTAAACGTAGATTCATATTTACACGTATACTCGGATCATAAAGACGAGATAAAAGGTGTCATGAAAAGTAATATAGATCAGCTATATCCAGTTCAAACATTTGCTCATTATACAGGTGAAAATAAAGAAGACATAAGAAAACAATTTAAACGAGTTCATGATTGTTTTTGTTTCGAAAAGTATTTTAACTAACAGTTCATACAGGTTAATAGATATGTTTGTTTTGAATAAAGATGCTAACAGATGTACGAGTCAAACGTACGTCTGTTTATTTTTATTAATAATGCTTACGACTATTACATTGTGTACCGTAATAAATAGATGATAGTATAATCGAAAAATATATAATGAATTAACAAAAAAATTGTAAATACATTCATCCTTTGTTTATCAATGCTGTGAACGGTAATACTAAATAACATTGAACTTTTACAACAAGGAATGATAATATGATATTTATTTACACAGATTTCGGCGGAACACATTCAACTTCACTTGCTGCAGCTTATCATTTAAATAAATTACCAACGGATCGTAAGTTAACGAAAGAAGAAATTTTGAATGTAGATTACTTTAATAAATTGAAAACAGAGGATATGGGGAAAATTATTTTTCATGGAATAGACGAGAATGGTAATCCGGTTTATACAATTGGATGCGGCGCATCAAAAGTTGTTGTACCTGCGATGAAGCATTTAGGAGAGATTCTGCAAAAACATTATCAAAGTCATGAAAAGATTATTTTTTCTAATACATCACCAACAGTACCTATACCAATGACTTTCGGTGGTCTGTTTTCTAGAAGGTTCCACATTGACTTTATCGGTGTACCGTTACTTGTATGGGGAGCAAAACTTTGCTGTGATAACATACAAAGACTTGTTAGTTATACGAAAGAAGCTGGCCAATTGACGAACGATTATGTTGTAATTTTAGATAATGAAACTTTTAAATAATGTATGATAAGAAGAAAATCGGGCAAATGCTTCGATTTTCTTCTTTTTTTGGTGAAAATGACAAAAAATATTCACATTTAATATCCATCTACTATAGCCAAAACAATAAAGTCCTGTTACTATTACAGGGATATTCTCTTTTCGTAACGTAAATATATAGAAAAGTCAGAAAAGAGGAATTGAATTAAGGGAGGAACAACATGAAGCGTGTTGCTTGGATTACTGATAGTACAACTGCGAGTTTTAAAACAGAAGGAGATAACTTTGTTATCCCAATTGAAGTTATTATTGATGGTGTGTCGTACAAAGATTGTGAAGAAGGTGTGCGTGAGCGCGTTTATAATGCTTTGAACGAAGGTAAAACTGTCACTACATCACAGCCTAACATAGGGGAAATGGTAGATTTATTTTCGAAATGCAAAGAAGAATATGAAGAGGGATTTGCAGTTGCTATTAGCGGAAAAGTAAGTGGAACTTATCAAAACATGAAGTTAGCTGCAGACATGGCAGGTTTCCCATTAACGGTATTGGATAGTGAAACAACAAGTTATCCAATGGATGAACTAATTAGAAAAGCGAAATCGTTATACAATGATGGTATGACGTTACAAGATATACACAAAACATTAGTAAATGAAAAAAGAAGACCTTTCCACGTATTCCCGAAAAGTTTAAAAGGCCTTTACGCAAGTGGACGTGTAAAGGGAGTTCAATTTTTACTTGGAAGTTTATTAAGTGTTAACTTAATATTAGAAGTAAAAGGTGGAGAACTTTTACTTGAAAAGAAAGTTCGCAAAATCCAAAAATGTCGAGAATACATTAAAAATGAGCTTGAAAAAGAATTACCAAAAGTACTTCATATGTTCCATGCTAACGATAAAGATGGAGCTGAAGAATGGATTTCAGATATTAGACAAGCATTCCCTGAAATGGACTTTAAATTATATCCATTACCAATTTCATTTGCGGTTCATGCAGGTGAAGGTACAATAGCAATTAGTTATTAAGATGAAAACCCGTGAATGATTCGCGGGTTTTTTATTTAATTAAATTGAAATTGGAGGCATATTACATCGCTATCAAGCAAAAAAGATCATTTTATCATTTTTGGGAGCAACCAATCCCTCAATTTGATTTGAAATTAAAAATATAAACCTTTGCCTACTGGCTGAACAGTTTCTAGCACAGTATTGACCATTTCTTCATTGATTAGGTTCCTTATAATCCAAGCTGAGAGATCTTGAGCTGCAAAACAGCCTGCAGCAGTCGAAATATTTCCTTCGTTCACGAAACTTTGTTCAATAACGTCCACATCAAATTCTTTAAGCTGTTCTACTGCGGATGGATATGTAGTGGCTTTTTTACCTGTTAGCAATTTTTTAGCTCCTAGTAGTAATGAACCAGAACACATAGATCCTATTAATTGTCTTTGAGGATTTACATGAATACTATTAAGATACTCTTGATTTGTATATAAATTTTGTACACCCTTACCACTTGCAAATATTACAGCGTCAGCAGACGGAATATCAGATATGCTTCCTGTCATGGGAATACGTAAGCCAGACATGGATATATGAGTTTTTCCCGTTCCTAATAGTTGAACGTCCCAATCAGAAATACCGCCAACTAAACGTACACGATTTAATAAATCCCATGGTAGAAAAACATCTATATCAGTAAAGTTATCAAAACAGACTATTGCAATTTTCATTTTCTAATCCACCCCTTACTGTTGTTACCAGTGCCAATTAACTTTTCTAATAAAACAATTCCTTTAACATTTGATTCTAATTCCATAAGTATATCCCCTTATTTACAAGATGAACTTCTCCTGTTTATGTTCTATATTAAGTTATAAATCCCTATATATTCCATGCATTTGAAAAAGGTGTTAGCAATTTTTTAACTCACCCAAACATATAAATCAATTAAATCTTCTGCTTAGTTTCTACCGATTCGTTCTACAAAACCAACATTTTTAGCAATAACTTTGTAAGGTATTTGGAAATGAGAATCTTTAACTTTCTCGAGCAAGTTGGTGTAATTCATCACATACAGAAATAGAAATAATAGTGTCATCAGAATAGTAGTCCTGCTCCACGGGTTAAATAAAGGAGAAGTGATGATATCCGTTTACATGTATATTTTATTAAATAAAAAATTATATACTTACAAAATATGTGGCATTGAAATATCCTATACATACCTTAAATTTTGTTGTATAGAGAGATAAAAGGATTTTTAAAGATAAAAATAGAAATCTATATAAAAATATATACAAATGGTAGGGATGTTATGAAAATTGGTAAGTTTGGAGAAGTAAATAACATAAGTATTGATACAATTAGACATTACATGGATCTCGGCCTCATTATTTCTGAAAAAAAGGGCGGTCACAATTTTTTTGACGAGTATTGTCAAACAGATTTAGAGCTTATATTACATTACAAAGAGCTAGGTTTTAGCTTGAATGAAATTAAAGAACTATTTTTTTATAAAAATTTAGCGAAATCTATGAATTACAAAAAAGATACTTTTTACCAATCTATATTTAAATTGAAATATGACCAGATGGAACAGGAAATAGAACTTTTGGAGAAGAGACGGGATAAATTAAAGGAAGTGTTACATGATTTATTATTAACAAATGAAACTTCGAATTCAATTATAGGGATAGATTTAAGCGTACTTCATTTGCTTACATGTTCTAAGTGTAGCAAAAAACTAATTCTTCAAGATGGAATTATTACTAACAATCAAATTACTGAGGGGAAGCTAATTTGTAATTGTGGTGAAGAATATATTATTACTTCAGGAATTATAACTGCGGGTAAATCATTTAAAGCAAATGAGCGAACGTCACTTGAAGATACTATTTCGGATTATATTCATGAAACTGATAATGCGTATTTGGAAAATATGCATAGAGAAGGACAATGGGCGAAAAAGAAACTAATACATTTAGATTTAAATAATAAATTAATACTGGATATAGGATCGGGACTTGGGTTCTTTTTGAGAAACATTTATGAAGAACTACCAGAAGATTGCCTATACATTGCAGTGGATCGAGATTTAAATAAACTTTTATTTATAAAAGATGTATTAGCGAGAAAAAATCCGAAAAGAAACATTCTCTTTATCTGTGCTGATTTTTTGAATATCCCTATTCAGAATCGGTCTGTTGATATTGTAATTGATCATTCTGGTACGAGCAATTATAGTTTTGAGCATGAGGATTTTTTACTTCACGAATTAAATCCACTTTTTAAAACGGATTGTTATTTATTAAGTTTATTTATTTTATTTAAAAATTTCAGCTCAAATAGTCAAATTACAAATAACTTTCGAGCAAATTTTACACTTTCAAAAGTAACGAAAGAAATCCAAGATTTACAGTTTCAATCCATAGATGAAAGTACTTCAAACTATTTGAAACGAGGTGGAAAATACGAGGATTTCTTTGTTCAAGGAGAAGAAATTTATACATATTCATTTTTCGGAAAAAGATGGGGTTAACCCCATCTTTTATTTATTTTCCCTGAAAACTTTTCAAATAGTACATATTGCTATTGGGTTGACCCAAGAACTTACAATGTACGTAACACAAAGTTAGGCAGGGGGAAAAGTGATGGGAAGTTTACGATTACATATAGAAAATAAAAAAAGAAATCAAGAACTAAGAAATATTTGTTTATATTCAATTGCAAAAACAGTATCAATATTCGGTAGCTCTATGTATAGTTTCGCACTAGGATTATATGTTTTACACATAACTGGATCTGCGTTAAATTTCGCAATTACGCTCATATTAGGAACGATTCCAATGATTGTTATGAATCCATTTGCTGGTGTAATCGCTGATAAGGTTGATAAAAAGAAACTAGTTGTTTGTATGGATTTACTAAGTGGGTGCTTATTAGTAACTGTTTATATATTAAGCAGCTATTATGGATTAAACTTATTCATCATTTATACTACTACCTTTCTAATGACGGTCTTTACAACCTTTTTTGGAATAGGATTAGAGGCTGCAAAACCAAATATCGTCTCTAAAAAGAGGCTTATGAGTATTAATTCAATAAGTAAAATTATCGATTCTGTATCTTTAATACTAGGCCCTATGCTAGGGGGGATTGTTTTTGCAGTCTTTGATATTAAAACATTTATCATTATAAACGGTATTTCATTTATTCTTTCGGGTATATCCATATTATTTATTAACTTTAAATTGTTCGAGCAAAACATAAACGAGGAATGTTCTATGGGAGAAATTAATTTTATTAAAGATATAAAAGAGGGATACTCTTACTTAATTGAGAGGAAAAGCTTAAAGAATACGTTTAATATATTAATTTCCCTTAATTTTTTCTTAGGTTTTGCTGTAACTGTTCCATTACCATACATTATTAATACAGTTCTCAATCTGAGTCCTAAACAATTTGGTATAATTCAAGGGACTTTTCCAATAGGTATGATAGTGGGTGCAATATTAGTAAAAAAGATAACTGATCGTTTTTCTTATTCCTATCTATTGAAAAAAATAAGTTTTATGTTGGCGATTTTTATGATAGTTTCAGGTATCCCTGTTTTATTCAAAAGTATTGAAGTAAGTAATATTGTATTTGTTACTATGTATTGCGCTATTATGTTCTTTGTAGGGCTAACGATAGCATTAATCGATATCCCTTTAATTTATTTTATGCAAAAAGAGATTCCAGATGAATATAGGGGTAGAGTGCTTAGTATTGGATTAAGTATAGGTAAAATGATGCAGCCGATAGCGCTGGTATTATCAGGTCTATTATTAAATCATATTCCAGCCTACACGATTCCAATTGGAGGGGGCATCGTATTTCTTATTTTGAATAAAGTTTATTCAAATAAGTTGAATTTAGAAATTCATTCAAAAGAGTATAGTGTTGAACGTAATTAAATAATATCGAAAAAGCGCTGGATCATCATCTTGCGCTTTTCTATCGTAATTCCGTTGTTATTCCACTTATACACTTATCAATATTATCTTCTTCAATACCAATAAATAATCCTCATACTTTTAAATCGAGATTGTAGAAATATTGTTAGTTGTAGCATGTTTCTTCACTGAATACTTAGACAAAAAGGATCTTAAACGTTGAAAAATACATTAGGGAGAGTATTGAAAAAGCATACGGTGGGGGGGATTATCTACAACTATAATACATGTTATTATATGTTCATATTATTAAAAACCTAAATTTTCCATTAGAGAACAGGAAAGGAACTATTATTTACTTTATGCTAGTCAAATACAACACCTTTAAATAAGTTATAAATAAGAAAAGATGCAACTCTAATTTATATAACGTCTTAAGGTGCAATAAACAATATTCATAGAGTGAATAAATTAGGAAGACTAAAGAAAGAGTTGGAAGAAACGTAGATATAGTTTAAACAAAGGGGTAAATATTAATGAAACGTAAAATATTAACAGTAGTTTTACCAATTACATTAGCATTAGGAGTAGGTTGCAGTAAGGATGTCTCCGAAACAAAGAAAACTGATAGTATAAAAGTAGCAGAAGAAAAGCAAGATGATGGTAGATTAAAAAACGCACATGATTACAAAGAAAAGGTTAATGATGTAGCAAAAGAGTGGGTAAACCAGTATCAAGTTATATCAGATGTAATAGCAAAAGACCCTTCATTTGCTACTACAGAAAATGAGTTTAAAACAGAAATAGGTAATTTTAAGGTTGTAACACAGAAAATGAAAGAGATAAAACCACCTAAGAAATATGATGATTTACAAAAAGAGTTGTCTGATGCAATGTTAATGTACGAAGACTCTTTAACAGAAATGGTAGAAGGTTTAGATAAAGGTAACCCCGAAACAGTCACACAGTCTTCTAAACATATGGATGATGCTTTAAAGAAGATAAAGAAAACAATACAGACAATAAAAGAACTAAACGATAAATAGTAGTAATTAGGATATAGATTTCTATGAGATACAAAATTCTAACTATATCTACAAGGGATTCTTTTGCATAGTGATCAAGATTTCCGGGATATTCCAAGCTAATATAATGATTCCCTACAAAAAATAAGACAGTACACAATATTGATTTAAAGTAAAACTCAAATTATAAAAAGCGCAGGATAATCATCCTGCGCTTATCTATCGTAGTTCAGCTGTTTTTCTAATAACAATCTTATCAATATCATCTTCTTCATCACCATTAAATAACCCGCGTTCTTTTAAATACGCCTCAAAATATAAATCCGCTTCTGCACGTTCATCATATGGTTTTACAGATAGAACGAAACCTAATTTGTTTTGTTCCTCTAAATGAGAAGTGGAGATGTAGGCCGGTACATTGTGGCGTAAAAAGAGTTCTTTAACCGGAATAATCATATCTTTCATTAATTTCGTTAACATACCCATTTCAAACTCGAAATTAAAGCGATCTATGCTACATAAATCAGCGAATACTACACCGATAAAACCTGTATTAAATACTTCTTGATATTCTACTTCTTCGTTACCGTAAAAATTCTTTTCGATTAAATAATTTATAAAGTAAGAAACACCGTCACTTTGTTCAAATGGTTTCGTTGAAAGAACAAAGCCGATTTTCTTTTGTTTATGTAAATACACACATGACATGTATGCTGAAATGTTATGTTCTTTAAATAGAGAACTTGTTGCTCCAGAGAGGCCATCAAGTACGTGATGAACAATTTGAAGTTTTTTACGAGCGAAATAATAGGATTTCTTTTGTAACTCCAATGTATCAATAAAGACAGAGCCGATAAAGCCTGTATTTGAAATAATAGGTGTTTGCTTTTTTCTTCCTCTGCGCTTTGCTTGAGCCATTGTAAAAATCATCCCTTCATGTACAATTAAAATAAAAAAGAACGTTTGTTCGTATATTTATATTTTACTATTAAAACACTCTAAAGTAAAGGGTTTTTGATGAAAAAATAACAAAAAAGACACCTGTAAAAGGTGCCTTAAACGCTGTAGGGAAGAGGGTTCATCCCAACTATTTATATTATGATACAGAAACGATCTCTTCTGTATCTTCTACATCTAAATGACAGTCCATAGTACGAACATCTTGATCTTCATGACTTCCGAAATAAATAGTAATTTTCATATGTATCGCTCCTTTATTCTAGGAATACCTAAAATAATTACTAGTAATGTTACTGTTTATTATATACCACTTTTTTCATTCCGACAACGTTATATCATTTTTAATTCTTTTAGAGGAAAAAAGAGTAATGTATAGAGATATTTTTATAGAAATAGATACATTTCTTATGTGTTATATTTAATACTGAAGAATTCGAAAACGAATTTTTATGAAAGGAGAAAAATGAATGAATTATAAACAGTTACTAATAGATAACTTCACATATAAAACCTCATATATTGCGCGGCAGTTACATGGAATGAATGTAAAAGAAACGAAGGACTACATTGCTGTCGAATGTGGTTTACCGGCAGATACATTTAATATCATTACTATACTAAACAATAATTTAACGGAAGGTATTGAGAAACTATATAAAGTGGTAAACAACTATAATCAAAAGAAACTTCCAATGAGTGTTTGGTTTTGGGATGATAGGCATGAGCAGACTATAAAAAGCGTATTAATAAAACTTGGCTTAAAAGAAGCAGAACAAAATATCGCGATGGTAGCAGACTTAAAAACAATTCATCCAACAATAAACATGCCAGAAGGTTTTACGATACAAAAATCATCTTCGTCAGGACAAATTAAAAAGTTTGGGGAAACATTAGCTAATCTATTTGGTACATCAGAGGAAGGTACACATGTTCAAGCGTTCTACAATCAAACTGCTTCTTTCGATTTATGGAATAGTGAACAAATGAAACTGTACTTAGGATTTTATAAAGAAGAAGTCGTATCGGTTGGTTCATTAGTATGTACAAAAGATAGTATTGGTATTTATGATATAGCAACTAAAGAAGAATTGAGAGGGAAAGGGTTCGGCTCTGCTATGTTTAATTACTTGCTGCAAGAAGCAAAGGAATTGAAAGTTGCTCAATGCGTATTACAAGCTTCACCTGATGGCATTAATATTTATAAAAAGACTGGTTTTCAATCTGTAGGACAAATGACTGTTTTTGAAAATCGACATTTAATGGAATAAATCATCCAAGTCAAATTGCTTTCATGTAGGAGTTAAAACATCATTATGAAGAAGATATATATCGTTACAATCATTTGCACCTTTATGGTAATAGGTACTTTTGTTTTTCATAAAGCAAATGAACTTAAGTACACGAAAGCTATTAATCAATTAAATCATATAAAAAACATTGCACATAGAGGCGCTTCTGCGTATGCGCCGGAACATACAATAGCAGCGTATAAATTAGGGCAACAATTGAGAGGAGATTATATAGAAATTGATCTCCAAATGACAAAAGACGGACATTTAGTAGCTATGCATGATGAAACAGTAAACCGCACTACAAACGGTACGGGGCTAGTTAAGGAACATACATTAGAAGAAATAAAGCAACTTAATGCAGGTTCTTTTTTTAATGAAAAGCATCCAAGTTTAGCGAAGAAAGAATTTGAAGATGTTAAAGTTCCAACACTAGAAGAAATTATTGAAACGTTTGGGCATAATGCTAATTATTACATTGAAACAAAATCGCCAGATGAATATCCTGGTATGGAAGAAAAGCTATTAGAAATTATAAAGCACTACGAAATAAGTGATAAAATTATTATTCAATCATTTAGTGAAGAAAGTCTGCAAAAGATTCATAGTTTAGATGTTAATATACCGCTAGTACAATTACTATCTTACAAAAAGGCAGCTCATTTAACTGAATTAGAGATAAAAAAGTATAAAACATACTGTATCGGTCTTGGGATGAACTATAAATATATTGATTCAGCTTATGTAAAGAGTATAAAGAAAAACGGATTAGAAGTTCATCCATTTACTGTAGATAATGAAACAGATATGAAAAAGTTACTTTTATGGGGAGTTGACGGGATGTTTACGAATTACCCGGATCGTTTACATTCGTTAGTTAAACTATAATAGTGTAATTATCACTGAACCAATAAAACAAGTACCCACAAGTATACAAAGATAGTTTATGGTTCAAATGGTAACATCATTGAATACATAGCGCCGATATTGAAATGAAATCCGAAAAAGAATCCAATATTTTTATTGGATTCTTTTTATTTAGCTCTAAGTGACGAACTTAAAGCAATATGAATTTGTTAATAAAATATTACATTGGGTATGATTTTTTGTAATTACCATCAGAAAGTAACGGAATTGTAATGAATTTTAACTACGCTTTTTATATTTTTTTGATACACTGGCTACGAGAGGAATACCGATTAATGTAGGTAAAAACCAAAACCATATAGGTGGCAGTAAATTTATTAAGGGAATATGAATACCGACGTTTACTAAAAGTGCAGTTACCGCACCTATATAAGAACCTAACATACCTCTAATATGGTGATGCAGCCAATTTTTCCAACGTTTTTTTCGTGCCAGGTAGCCATAAATCGCAAATGAATAAGAGAAAATTGCTACATAAAATAAATATGCGATTTGATCCCAGTTTATAATGGATAATATAATTGCAGTAAGGGTGATGACAACGTAGGATGCATGATATATTTCACCCCATTCCGTATGTTTTCCTTTCTTCTTTTGGGCAACCATCGCTACAATACCAGTGATTAAGCATATTGTTCCAAATAATATATGGATGGTTAAAAGAATGTTGAAAATGCTCATAATAATTCCTCCTTTTTTATTTTTATAGTATTGCAGTATAGGAGAAAAGTTGAAACATATTTTTTATCGACCTTAATATATTGAAATAAAGGTACTCCTAGAACAAATTTAAACGGACAAATTTTTCTTGGATATAGTGAGACACGTACTACGTGAAATGAAGGAGAGACTTCCATGTTTACATCTATTACATATTTACAATCAGGGAATGAAAAGCAACAAAAAGTGTATGATGTTTTGAATAAACTTAACATTATGGAGGATTTAACTTTGTATAGTCCGGTTCTTTGCGGGACAATTCCTATTAGAATTGATACTCTTCAATCTGACTTAGATATAGTAATGGAAGTACATAACTTTGATGTTTTTGAACAGGAAATGAGATCTTTATACGGTTCTTATAAAGGATTCAAAATAAAAAAGAAAAAAATTAAAACTACAGAATCGATAAAGGTAAATTTTGAGTTTGAAGGTTTTGAATTTGAATTATTTGCTCAGCCTAAGCCAGTACGTAACCAAAATGCATATAGACATATGATAGTAGAGCACATGTTATTAATGCAGCATCCCCATATAAGGGAAGAAATACTTCACTTAAAAGAGAGCGGTTTAAAAACAGAACCTGCTTTTGCTCAAGTATTAAATATTGACGGAGACCCTTATGACGAACTTATTTTATTGGGACAGGAAATGAGATTGTGGTAAATAAGATACATAAAAACTCCTCTATAGTAAAGAGGAGTTTTTGTTATGACATTAGCTTACGGATTAATTCACTCAACAATTTAATCCCGTTAGTCATTTGCTCTGGTGAAGCATATCCATATGATAAGCGAATGTACCGATCTGATTCTTCTTCATAAATACGTCCTGGGTTTAAAAGAATTCCATTTGATAGTGCCTCTGAAAATAATTTCTTCATCGGAATGCTAGGTACAATCTTTAGCCATATAAATAATCCGCCACTAGGAATATCCCACGATGCAATATCTGCGCAGTACTTATTTAAAGCTCGTATCATGATTTGTCTTCGTTCTTTTAGTTTAATTCTTACGTTTGCAACATGTTCTTCATAAAAACCTTTATTTATCCATTCAGCAGCAACTCTTTGAGATAATGAACTCGATCCATAGTCTGTTTGCATTTTTATATGTGACAATCTATCAATCACTGGTTCGGTTCCAATGATCCATCCAATTCTAAGTCCTGGGCTAAGTGTTTTAGAAAGACTACCAACATATATTACATGTCCATGTTTATCTATCGACTTTAAAGGAGCTGGAGGTGGTTCATCAATCCATAATTCTCGGTAAATATCATCTTCAATTATAGGTAACTGTTCCTTTTCACATATTTTTATTATTTCTTTTCTTCGTTCTTGAGACATTAATGCCCCTGTTGGGTTTTGAAAACTAGGGATAGAATATAAAATGTTTTTCTTTTGACTGTATTTAATGCGTTGTAATAATTCGTTAGGTAAAATACCGTGATGATCCATACATATACCAGATAGATTTATATTTGCTGATTGAAATACATGAAGTGAATATAAGTAAGAAGGTTGTTCAAGTAAAACGGTTGATTCTCTATGCAAAAGACCAATTGATATTAATTGGAGTGCTTGTAATGCACCAGAGACGATTAATATAGAACTGGCTGATGCATATATTCCGAATGATTTTACGTATTTACTAATTGCTTCACGTAACGGCAAAAAACCTTTTTGTTCTTCGTATCCAAAATAATCTATTTCGTCACTTACGCTTTTCATAATGGACTGCATAGTTTCTAACGGGAAAAGTTGAGGCGCAAGTTCACCTTTACTAAGATGGATAAGTTTTTTATTTGCTTCTGCTTCATTTATTTCTCGTACCATTAACTTGCTAGGCTTGTGAATACCAGCTTTTACATATTCACTCCAATCAGGCGGGGGATTCGTCGCTAATAATGACCATGTATTATTCGTTACAATTGTTCCTGCTCCAATTTTCCCTTGAATCAATCCATCTGCCATAAGTTCATCTAGCGCAGTTATTACAGTACTTCGATTTATATGAAATAATTTGGCTAACTGCCGTTGACTAGGAATCTTACTTCCGATAGGCCATTCTCCGTTTTCGATTTTTTCTTTCATATAATCTACTATCATTGTGGATGGTTATCAATTAAACGGATCCAATATTGGTAGTTATCCAACTGCTGTATTTGTTTCACCGTTTATTGCTGCAAGTATAACGGATAGCAATAATCAAAAGTGGGTAAATAGGGGTTGGGATTGGATGAAGAATAAGAGAGAAAGCTATTTTAGTGATAGTTATAATTTATTAACTATGTTATTTATTACAGGAAATTGGTGGAAACCTGTACCTGAAGATAAAAAGACACAAAATCAAATAAATGCTGCAATTTATGAAGGATACGATAATTAATTAAATTTGAGAATGGTTACTTAAGAAAGGAATTAGCATACGCTAGTTCCTTTTTAATATTTTGTAAAACATTATCCGTTCTAAAATTTGCATAGATATACTTACTTTTTTCATATACATAGTTATTAATGACTCAATTTTTTATGAGGGGAGGGTATTTCTTGGAAAAAGTATTATTTTTCGGAGACCCAGGTATTGATGACTCATTTGCTATTATGTATGGTTTATTGCATCCCGAAATTGAAATTGTCGGTATTGTAACCGGATACGGAAATGTTGAGCATATACATGCTGCACATAATGCAGCGTATATTTTACAGTTAGCAAATAGACAAGACATTCCTGTCATTAGTGGTGCAACAAAACCACTTACAGAAGAAATTACTATGTACTACCCTGAAATTCACGGAGCAGAAGGATTAGGGCCCATCCATGTTCCAGAAAGCGTATTATCTATTCCGATATACAATTTTGGCAGTATTGCTGCGATTCTTGTAAAGTACGGGAAAGATTTAACAATTGTCGATGTAGGAAGATCTACCTCGTTAGCGATTGCTTTTAATTTATGGAATGATTTAATGCTGAATGTAAAAGGAATCTATTTCATGGGTGGTGTTTTTTTAGAAGTAGGAAACGTTACGCCATTAGCAGAGGCAAACGTGTATGGAGATCCTATAGCAAGTAAAATTATTTTTCAGCAAGCAAAGAATTTATTTATATTCCCTTTAAATGTAACAAATAAAGCTGTGTTAACTCCAAATGTATTTAACTATATCCAAGCTAATGCAAAAAATCCATTTCATACGATAATGAAACCGATGTATGATTACTATTTATCTGCATACCAAAAACTTAATCCATCTATCGAAGGGCCTTTGCTACATGATGTGGTTGCTATAAGTGGATTAGTTAACCCAAGTTTTTTAAAATTTGCGCTTCGTACAGTGAATGTAGATACATACGGAGATACGAAAGGACAAACATTCGCTGATTTTCGCCCTAGCTCTATATCTAAAGGTTCCCGTATAGCGTTAGAAATTGATGAACAACAATTCATTCAAGATTTTATAAAAATCATGTTATAAGTTGTTGTCGAAAAAGGGATATATTTCACTACGTTGAATATATAAATACATTCTTTTTATAAAGGAGCTTACAATATTGAATGTCCAGTTAAAAGTTGTTACGAGAGAGAATTGGGAAGATGCATTAAAGTTACAAGTTAAAGAAGAGCAAATAAAATTTGTTCCATCTGTAGCAGTTTCACTTGCTAAAGTGTATATAAAACCAGATGGAGACAATGTAGAGTATATACCATTTGCGATATATGACGGCAATCTAATGGTTGGTTTTATTATGCATGCTGTTGTAAGAGAAACAACTGATATGTATTGGATAAATGGATTTATTATTGATCAAATGCAGCAAGGTAATGGGTATGGTAAAGCGGCATTACAAGAAAGTATTTACTTAATAAAAAATACATGTAAGGCGTGTAAAGAAATTAGATTAACAGTACATAAAGATAATGTCTTTGCAAAGAAACTGTATGAACTTTACGGTTTTCAACCATTGGGACATGAATATGATGGTGAGCAAGTATATCGTTTGTTCGTTTAAGTAATACGAAGTAAAGATGTGAAATGAAAGATGAAATTAAATAACTGGGAGGAATAGCAATTGAAAAATAAATTTCACCATATTGTACGCGCTGTTATGATAAAGGATAAAAAATTGTTAATGTCTGAATATATTGGCCATCATTATTTTTTACCAGGTGGTCATGTTGAAGTTGGCGAATCAGCTGAGAATGCATTAATAAGAGAACTACGAGAAGAACTCGGAGTAAACTGTAGTATAAAAAACTTTTTAGGAGTCATAGAAAACCAATGGGAAGACCGAGAAGTTATTCATCATGAAATCAATCACATTTTTGAAGTAGATTCGCAAGAGTTACATATTGATTTCATACCACAATCTAAAGAAACTCATTTAGCGTTTCACTGGATAGATTATAATCAAGAAGCTTTACATACGCATAAAATCATGCCAGTGCCTTCAGTTAAAGAGTTACTAGAAAGAAAATTAAGTGATGAACTACTCAACTGTTGGATTAGTAATTTTTAAGCACCTCTATTAATAGTAAATACGTCCACTGAAAGGAGATTAAGAAAATAGGCTATAAAACAAGGTACATCACCTAGTGTAAGTTCATATTTTGTTGATGTACGCATTTAGTCTATAGTCTTATTTCTACTTTGTTTGCAAAAATAGATAAACTGTAACATTTGGACGGAATTTATTTGTATAAATGGAGGGTTTCGTAATGAATCAGTTTCAACAAGAATTACAATCATTAAACCTTAATGATTATCAATCTGGTAATGTTGTGTATTGGGATCAACTACAACAAAATCAATATCCATACTATTACATTCAAGACGAAGCGCGTCGTTGTGGCGGATGTGGAGGTTGTGGTGGACGCTGTGGTGGATGTGGCGGCGGAAGATGCGGAGGTTGTGCAGGACGTTGTGGCGGATGCGTAGGTTGCGCTGGATGTTTCAGCTGCTTTAATTGCTGGAACTGGTGGATCATTTAAGTATAGAACATCAATAATATTTCACATGAAAGAAAGGTGTAAATACTATTTTATACTTTTCTTTCATGTTGTAATTTTTTATTCATGGTAAGGGGGATTTATTTGTATACGTACGATAAATTGATTTCTTGGGTTGAGAATATAAAAGAAGAAAATCATAGTTCTGCAACAGCACTGTGCATTATAAAAGATAATAAAATTGTACTAGAGCATTATAGTGGTCATCATTCAAATATATCTACAAGTAAAAAAATAACAGCATCTTCACAATTTAATGTTGCTTCTGCGAGAAAAAGTTATTTAGGATTAATGGTAGCATATGCGCTTTACGAGGGGAAAATAAATTCTATTGATGACGAGGCGATAAAGTACTTTAATGATTTCGACCCTGTATTACTTGGTAAAACAACGATAAGACATTTAGTAACCCATTCGCACGGTTTAGGAGAAACGAATGACGGGACAATTTTTCGTGAATTTGAACCTGGACAAGCATGGGCGTATAGAGATATTAATGTAAGAATGGTAACACGTCTTATTTATCAGCTATATAACAAAAGTTTTCCTGAATTGTTAAAGGAGCGTGTTTTTGATCTAGCTAACTTCAAAGAAACAGGTTGGAGAATTCAGCAAGATGAAAACTTAGTTAAAGTTGTTGATAATCCAAATGAAGACGCAATTAGTGAAATTGGTACGGTAGATGATGGTACTGAAAAAAATCTGTTTGTCTCAGCTAGAGAATTTGCTTATTGGGGCAATCTTCATTTAAATCAAGGTGTGATAAATGGTAAGAAAATTATTCCAAAAGAAGTGATAGAAATTGCAACAGGTTTGCAGAGTCCAACATTTACAAACAATGAACTACCACAAAACGGGTTGTTTTGGTATGTTCAAAATGAACCTGCGCTTTCAAGTGAACTTGGTGAACGAGTGCCGAAAGGATCGTATCAAATATTAGGAATTACAGGACCGACTCTTTTAGTAATACCTGAATGTAATGTAGTTGTTGCGAAAATGTACAATAAAAGATATAACTACGGCGGTGATAATTATTTATATTATTTACGTGAATTTAGCAATTTAGTCGCTGATACATTTCGTAACGGTAATAGGGCATAATTACACCTATAATGAAAAGGAGTGAAAGAAAATGAAAGATAAAATGAATAAAAACAAAAAACAAAATATTAAAGATGTGAATACAGAACAAAATGCAATTTATAGCGATCCTAAAGATGCTGCTAATATGCAAACGGTACCGCAGCCGAAGGATTTTGATGAAATTGAATACTAATTTTTCGTTCATCGGACTATATGATGAATGAAAAATACATCTTAAGTCCCATCACATAACAAAAATCTTTTGGTACCCTATATACATAAGCATTCGAAAATGTCTTATCTTAACAAAGCTTTCTTTAAGTAAATCTAATATAACCTGCAAAAAGACACTTCATTATGAAGTGTCTTTTTGTGTATATGAACTTAATTTCCATTTTCCACACAGTATCTTGCATTTTATGATGGTTATACTAACTGTGAAAAATCATGTCAAAATAAAAGAAGGGGACAGTTAGTATGAAACAAACTTCTATAAATCCGTTACTAATTGTTCTAGGTACAATTATTGTTCAAATTGGCCTTGGAACAATTTATACATGGAGTTTATTTAATCAACCCCTTGTTAGTAAGTTTGGATGGAACCTCAATTCCGTAGCGATAACTTTCTCCATAACAAGTTTTTCATTATCATTCTCAACCTTATTTGCAGGAAAGTTGCAGCAAAAATTAGGACTTCGTAAACTCATCGCTACTGCAGGGATTGTTTTGGGGCTCGGTTTAATACTTAGTTCACAAGTTTCTTCCTTACCATTACTATATTTATTAGCTGGTGTCGTTGTTGGTTATGCAGATGGAACTGCTTATATTACATCACTATCTAATTTAATTAAATGGTTTCCAAATCGAAAAGGACTTATTTCTGGTATATCTGTTTCGGCATATGGAATGGGCAGCTTAATCTTTAGATATATAAACGGAAGTCTTATCGATAGTCTTGGTGTATCACAAGCATTTTTATATTGGGGTATCATCGTTTTACTTTTAGTATTAACCGGATCGTTCTTCTTACGTGAAGCAATAGTGAGTAATACTGTAACTGAGACATTACACAATGATTATACGCCTCGTGAAATGATGCGAACGAAACAAGTATATCTTTTGTTTTTTATGCTATTCACATCGTGTATGGGCGGTCTATATTTAATCGGTATGGTGAAAGATATTGGGGTACAGCTCGTTGGACTTAGTGCAGCAACCGCCGCTAACGCCGTTGCAATGATTGCAATTTTTAATACGGTAGGTAGAATCGTTCTTGGAACGTTATCAGATAAAATTGGCCGAATGAAAATTGTCTCTGCAACGTTTATTATTATTGGATTGTCAGTCTTTACTTTAAGTTTCATTCCACTAAATTACGGTATTTATTTCGCTTGTGTAGCAAGTGTTGCCTTTTGCTTTGGTGGTAATATCACAATCTTCCCAGCAATTGTTGGAGATTTCTTCGGATTAAAAAACCATAGTACAAATTACGGGATTGTATATCAAGGTTTCGGGTTTGGTGCACTTGCAGGAGCGTTCATTGGAGCATTACTTGGTGGATTTCAACCGACCTTTATTATAATCGGTGTTTTAAGTGTTATTTCCTTCATTATTTCGATTTTAATTCGTCCACCAAAAGCAGAAAAGAATAAAGAAACACAACATTTGTATCGGAAGATAGCTTAATTATAAAAAGAGTCCTTATATAGGGCTCTTTTTATATTGCAAAATATTTGATTTTCCGTTTTTACTACTCGTGTAGGAAGAAAAGAATTACTTAATTCTAAGTAAAATGATTTGAAAAGTAATAAAATGATTTATTTCTCAACGAACTAAGTAGCAGATTAGTAAAATATTCATATGGTTTTATAAAAGGAACTGAAATGTTATTTTAAACCTACATTAACCAATTTTTTTATTAGACATGAAATTCATTTATATACCAGTATTTTATTATAAAGGTAGTTGGCTTATATTGGTTACAACCATAATTTCTTCTTTTATGGCATTCACTTCAACAAATATTGATGACATTTTTATACTCCTTGTTTTATTTTCACAAGTAAAGACAGGAGTAATTAAGAAAGAAGGTAGAGCTGTCCGGGAAAAAACTAAGATGAAAGAACTTTATATTGTTGTTGGACAATATTTAGGGTTTAGTGTAATTATTTTCCTAAGTATCATTGGTTCTTTAAGCTCTTTTTTCATTCCTATATCGTGGATTGGGTTATTAGGATTCGTGCCAATGTATATGGGGGTAAAAGTACTATTGTCACTTCGTTCTTATAAAAGGAATGAAGTCATTGATAACGCTTCTAGCTC
Source organism: Bacillus sp. IBL03825 (assembly GCF_024712505.1). Taxonomy (NCBI): domain Bacteria; kingdom Bacillati; phylum Bacillota; class Bacilli; order Caryophanales; family Bacillaceae; genus Bacillus; species Bacillus sp. IBL03825. Next base: position 2,706,756 of record NZ_JAMXKE010000001.1, read on the forward strand.
ATTATTTAAAGTAGCCTCGATTACATTAGCTAATGGAGCTGATAATATTTCAATTTATATACCCATGTTCGCTAGTCAAAATCTTAAAACTAATATTGTTACATTAGTTATCTTTTTTTGTATGATAGCAATATGGTGTTTTATTAGCTACACATTGTTAAGAGCTCCTATTTTAGCTAAAGTACTTGAGAGAAATTGTCATATTATCGTTCCAATTGTTCTAATTGGCTTAGGAATGTTCATTCTTTTTCGCAGTAATACAATTGAATTATTGTACTAATATGTTAAAACTAACGGAAGTTTTAATTAAAAAGAATCAAACGCCGTATAAAGCCGTACTACAGATAAAATGTAGTACGGCTTTTCTTTATTTTAGTGAAATGAAACAGTGCTCTACGACTATTAAGTTAGACAGGATATTACGATTATTAAATTGAATATATACTTTAAAAGGAGTGTGCTACTTAAAATGAAAATAGTAAAACAATGGGTCCAAGAAGATAGTGATTACATAAGAGAAAAAGTAATTGAATATAACCAAAAACATATTTCGGATGAAGAGAAAAAGCCTTCAGAAAAAATTAGTTTTATAGTGAGAAATGAAAAGGAAGAAATTGTAGGCGGAATAACTGCAATTACATTTTGGCACCACGTACATGTCGATTTCCTTTGGGTTTCTGATGAGTATAGACACGAAGGCTACGGAAGCAAGTTATTAAAACTTATTGAAGAATCTGCAATTGAAAATGAATGTAGGCTAATCAATTTAGATACTTTTAGCTTTCAAGCTCCTGATTTTTATAAAAAGCATGGATATAAGGTGATTGGAGTAAGTGAAGACCACCCTAAAGGGCACAATCGATATTATTTAGAAAAAAGATTAGAAAATATATAGAATCCCAAAATAAAGCATAAAGAGCGTACGTTGAATATTTACTTTCAAAATACGTTCTTTTTTATTTAGTAATGAAGGTTTATCGATTATTACTTTTACTAAGAGCAGATAAATGAACTACTCTATTAACTTTTTTATATTTTAAAACGATTAAATGGTAGAATGTAACAAAGGCAGAAAATTCTCGTTATTAAAGGTGGACTTAGATGAAAAAAGTAAATGTTACATATGCACTTTTATACGATAATACAAACGAAAAGATCTTAATGGTAAAAAACAAAGGAAAGAACGGTTCTTATTACACGCTACCAGGTGGCGCAGTTAAATTGGGAGAAACGTTAGAAGAGGCAGTAACTCGGGAAGTGAAAGAAGAAACAGGGTTTACATATAACTGTAAACGGTATTTGTTCTATCAGCGAAGCTTTTTTCGAAGAGAGAGGTCACCATGCAATTTTCTTTAATTTTTTAGGCGAAATAATTGGCGGAGAGACATATATATCAAGGCCAAAAGAAATTGAAGAGATTACTTGGATGGAATTACATAGAGCAGCACCGCATTTACGTATACCAGAACACTTATTAAATACATTACAAAGGAAAGAAACAGTACCTTACTTCTTTAACGGAACAATCATTCATCAATCTTCATAAAATTATCATTTCATGTAAGGCGGGGAAAAAATGGAGTTTATCGTTAATCATAAACATTTCACTCAAGCACTTTCAGAAGTAAGTAAAGCTATATCTACCAAAGCTATAATCCCTATACTATCCGGTATAAAAATAATTGCAGATCAATCTGGAATTACTTTAATCGCAAGTAATTCAAATATTTTCATCGAAAGATTCATCCCTAGTTCTAACGAAGACGACCAAATTACAACTATATTAAAAGTAGGGACTATTGTAGTACCTGCAAAATATTTCATTGAAATTATAAAGAAAATGCCAAGCAATGTAACAATAAAAAGTAAGGATGAGCAAATCATTGCGATACAGTCAGAAGAAATTACATTAAACTTAAATGGACTTCCAACATATGAGTTTCCGAATGTACCACTTATAGACGATCATGCAAAAGTACAAGTAGAAACGGAACAATTGATTGAAGTGTTTAAACAAACAGCCTTTGCAGTAGCTAAAAATGAATCTAGACCTGTTCTTACTGGTGTTCATTTAGAGTTAGATTATACTAAGTTAATTTGCGTAGCAACTGATTCACATAGACTTGCTATACGCGAAACGAAAATATCTACAGATGTGAAAGCAAGTTGTATCGTACCAAGTGCAACTATTAGTGAACTGCTAAAATTAATGAATAGTAATTCAGAATTCGTATACATCTATCTTTCAGAAAGTCACATTATTTTTACATTCGGTACAACTACATTATATTCAAGATTAATTGAAGGAAAATATCCTAATATATCTAGTTTAATTCCAAATGAATTTCAAACAGTCATTAACGTAGATAGAAAAAGGATTTTACAAGGTGTAGATCGATCAAACTTATTAGCAAGCGAATGGGCAAATAACAATGTCAACTTAGAAATCATAAACGAATCAACAATTAAAATTTCTTCTAATGCTTCTCAGATTGGAAAAATATCCGAGACACAACAGATAGATACGATTCAAGGTGAAAAACAATTAAATATATCTTTTGATGGACGATTTATGATGGATGCCTTAAAGGCAATAAAAGAAGAAACGGTTACTTTAAGTTTCAGTGGTTCTATGAGACCGATATTAATTGAAGCAGGGACACAATCTGCAGCAGTACATCTTATATCTCCAGTAAGAGCTTATTAATAACAAAGGAAGGAATCACATTATGTACAAGCACACTTTATGTTTTATAAAGAGAAATGAAGAGATACTTATGTTAAATAGAGAATATGACCCTGTAAAAGGATTATGGAACGGGGTAGGTGGAAAGATAGAAAAGGGAGAAACACCTTTAGAAAATGCGATTCGTGAAATAAAAGAAGAGACTAATATAGAAGTTAAGCATGATCAAATTCAATTTAAAGGCATTATTAAATGGGAGGATTCTTCATATTCTGGCGGTATGTATATTTATCTAGTAGAGCTACTTAGTGAATTTACATATCAAACTCCCAAAAAAGCATCAGAAGGAATTTTAAATTGGAAAGAGATTTCTTGGATTTTAAGTGACTATAATTACGGCGTAGGAGAGATGATACCTAAATTTTTATCTAAAATACTCCACAATGAATTAATATTAGAACACAACTTTGTTTTATCTAATCATAAATTAATAGATTATAGGAATGAAGAATTGGCTAAGTAGGACAGTTCTATAGATAATATAGTTCAATTATAAAAAGCAGGAATTGTAATCTATAATACACAGCACAATCATTATAACCTAAATATAAAAGCCATAGATTATTCGAAGAGTAGCCAAGGAGAAAACTTATATGAGGATGAGTGTAATGAAGAAAATAATTATTTTACTCATAGCTGTAGTTCTAATTACTTTTGCTTTTTATCAATTCAATAAAAAAGATAGTTTAGCTAAAAATGATAAGGTGTATGTAGAAGACTTTAAAGGTAAAAATGATTCAAACAAAATACAATCTGCTATTAATAAAGCAGAGGCTAGTACAATTAAAACAGTATTGCTTGAGGATAAGAAATATAAAATTACGTCACCAATCGTAGTGAAAAAAGGTGTAAAATTATTATTCGGTTATGGAACACAGTTTGTTGTTGAAGGTAATTTTAGAGTTCTAGAATTAGAAAAAAACGCTTCTATCGAAGGAGCTTATATAGCGATAGACGATCCTACATTTAATTCTGAAGTTATATATTTAGACGGAAAAAATAAGTATTATAACACTTGGCACAAAACACAAATAAAAGATATAAATATTATTAATTGGACAGAAACGAATAAAGGTACCGGAATTTCATTGTATGCTGGTGGGAAAGAAAATGAAATTTCATTTATTAACTTTGAAAATATAAAAGTTGTAGGAATGGAAACTGGGCTGAAATTAGTAGCAAAGAAACCGCAATCTGGTTATGCTTGGATAAATGCCAACCGTTTTATGAACTTCTCACTTGAAGATTGTGTAAATATGATTTATATGGATAGTAATGTAACTACACCAAATGAAATTAGTGGGAACCAATTTACAAATCTACAAATACAACCATCAAGTAAAACGAAAAATATAGTAAGAGTAAGTGGACAGCATAACGAGTTCAATGGAATGGTGTGGGATTTACAGAAAATCAATCACGAAAACGAACTCATTGAACTAACTGATAAAAGTATGAATACGGTTATTAATATTACCTCTGTACAAACAAATAGAGTTTTAGATAGCGGGAAAGCAAACATAGTGAAATAAGTTTACATACAGAAAAAGAGCGAATTCCTTATAAAAGGGTTCACTCTTTTTTATTTATAATTAAATTTCTCTCCACCAGGCTGATGACGGATAGTCTGTAGATTTTAACGTAGTCGATTCACCAATTTGCGGCGTTGCGATTTTAACTCCTAAACGTTGTGCTTCATTCGTAACTCGTTCAATCGGATCACTCCATTCATGTAATGCTAATGTAAAAGCACCCCAATGAATCGGAAGAAGTAATTCTCCTTTTACATCAATATGAGCTTGTACCGTTTCTTCAGGCAACATATGAATCGCAGGCCATCTCGGATCATATTGCCCGCATTCCATCAATGTAAGATCAAATGGACCGTATTTATCACCAATTTCCTTAAAGTGAGGAGCATAGCCGCTATCACCACTAAAGAAAACCTTAGTCTCTTGACCAAGAATAAGCCATGAACACCATAACGAACAATCTCTATCTGTCATACTTCGTCCTGAGAAATGCCTTGCAGGTGCACAAACTAATTTTATATTATCAAACGCAATTTCGTCCCACCAATTATGCTCACTAATTTTACTAGGTGAAACGCCCCATTTCATTAAATATTGCGCAACTCCAGTTGGAACATAAAAATGTTTTGCACGATCTTTTAACTGCATAATACTCTTGTAATTCAAATGGTCATAGTGATTATGTGAAATGATAATCGCATCAATTTCTTGAAGCTCTTCACGTTCTAAAGAAAAAACACCACTATAACGTTTACTATTAAACAGAGGAAATGGGGAAGAGGCATCTCCAAACATCGGGTCTAATAACAATGTTTTACCTTCTATTTTTAAAAGAGAAGCAGAGTGCCCAAACCATGTCAGACTCTCTAAAGATTCATTATTTTTATTCGATAAAACAGTAGGTAAATTCTTTACAGGACGCAGCTTTGTTTTCATTTTAAAGTAATCCGTCATTAAACCTATAATATCTTTCGGTTTAAAACTTACATCAGTATGAATTTGATTTATATATTTCTTTTTCATTCGTTCTCCTTTTTACGTTTAACAATATACGTATGTTGTTATTGTAGCTAATTGTAGTTTAAACGAAATCATTTTACCTTTCATCTTTAATGCAGTACATTTCATAAATTTGTAAAATTCATTATTCTTATATATAAAATACAAATCATATAGCAGCAGATAAAACCAATATAAAGTAAATGTAAATTGTTTTAATTTAGTAAATACCTTCTTATACGCAACGAAGAACATACGTTTCATTGTATGTTATAGAAGTAAATACGCCTTTAAATAATAAAAGGAAGGAGAATTAATAAATGCAAGTAAATAGAAAAAAGTACTCAAAATGTAAACTATCAAAATCTGAAATAACGCAGCTATATGCAGAAGGGAAGAGCACCTCAGAAATCGCTACACTTGCTAATGTTTCTGCTAGGTATATTCGTATGGTGTTAACAGAGAATAACGTTCCAAGTCGCACTATAGGGAGTTGGAAGAGAAAGTATGACATAACAGAAGATTATTTTAAAACGTGGTCAAATAACACAGCTTATATTTTAGGGTTTATAGCAGCAGATGGTATCATACAGAAAGAAAATCAATACAACTATTTTCAAATTGGATTTATAAAGACAAAGATATTTATTTGCATAGAAAATATGAAGTGTTTCAGAAAGAAAGTCTAAGTTTAGACCAAGTACAAGATCGAAAACTAAAACAAACTCAAACTGCCGTTAAACAAAGAAAACAAAATTTCCTTAAAGAATATGTGAAAAATAAATGCAATGCTACAACTTGTTCAAATTTAGAAATAAGCGAATCGACTTTTAAACGTTGGTTAAAAAATGATAATCAATTTAAAAGAGAGTATGAAGAGATTAATTTGACAAGTTCCACTAGCGATAACTAAATATAAAACTCTAGAAAACCTTAGTATAGGTATGAAGATAGCTATACTAAGGTTTTTAATTTGAAATCATTAAAGGATTCTTAGTTTTATTTATGGAACATAATAAATACATGGATTTTACAATTAATTTACTAAAAAAGGAGAGAGACACCATGCAAAAGAAATTTATCAATCCAGAAACGATGCCACCAACTTTTGGATACTCGCATGTAGTCGAAATTAGTAACGCAAAACGAACAATTTACATATCTGGGCAAGTAGCAATAAATACTGATGGTCAAATAGTTGGTGTTGGTGATTTAGCTACACAAACGCAACAAGTATTCGAAAATATTAAAAGTGCATTAGAAACTTCGGAATTACAATTTAATGATGTAGTAAAATTAACATTTTTCTTAACAGATATTTCTCAAATGGCCATTGTTAGAGATATACGAGATCAATACATAGATACTAAAAATCCACCAGCAAGTTCAGCTGTAGAAGTTAGAAAGTTAATTACCGATAACTTATTAATTGAAATTGAAGCAATTGCTGTAGCAAACTAATTTTAAAAACTTATTATTAATAATTTATCCATGCAATTCGTTTAATGCGTTCATTTAAAACGAATTGCATTTTTTATTGTCTTAAATCTAATTTATACCTGAAGACATTATCATCAAGAACTTATAAAACAAATAACTAAACAATCCATCACACAGAATGATTTAAAAGAAAAAGGGGAGGCTAACCACTAAAACTAACTTATAATAAGTTTATTACTTTTTACTAGTTAACATAATATATATTATAGGCAGTTATAGAAATAAAGCAATCTCAGGTATCAAAAACCAAGTAAACTATACTTAATGAGACGAAACGGAGATTTTTAGTGAAATTTAAATAAAATCGTATCTAAACGAATTTCTACAGTTTTTATCAATCTTTTTGTTATAAATCCATCACATCAAATTCAAATCAATAATCCATTAAGATTTAACGAATTAAAATCATTTTTGATCGGCAAGAAATTCTCATGTAAAAAATTATTTCTATACAAAATATAAATTAGTAATTTTATTTTATGTTTTACTTAATGAATTTATATTGCTATTTACACACGTTTTATAACTTTACTTTATTTGTTGTTATTTCTGTTATTTACGCTTGACTTTCCTTACACTCATTGTTCATTATTCTAGTTAACATAACGTTTATTTTTAACATAAAAAAATCTCCCTCACCTTTAGGAAGATTTTTTAGCTTGCTAGTATTTCATTTATATATTTTTAATAACAATCCCAATTGTAAATAATATTGGAAAAATCTAGATTTAATAAATCATCTTTCTTAATAAAGAAATTAGCAACACCAGAATCTCCCCACATAATATTTAATGAATCGTCTGTATCGATTTGCAATAATAATATATTATGTTGCTGGTATTTTTCTTCCCATTCCCTTGGATCTGTCTGTGTGAAAAATGGATAACCACCAACTTTATGCCCTTGATCTTCACATAAATCATCATACAGTTCGCCTAATTCTGTATTATTTTCTTCATCAACAATTTCTTCCCAATCAATTTCCTCGCTAAACATCTTTTCAAATCGATAATCCCTTGGTGTTACGGGTTGATAACCTAATTCAAACTTTAATTTTGCTGCTTCAGGTATGATAAAGTCCTCTAATTCAAAAGTATTTAAATAACTAAAATCAGTAATAACCTTATTCAAATCTTCTATAATTGTAGAATGATAAATAATTCGAAAGTCTTTTTGGGTTGTTGGATGGTCAAAATCTGCTCCGTAAAGTTCATCTTCAGCACTTACGAAAAACTGTAACATTCCCTTTTGAGGCATATATAAAACATGCGGCATTTCTTCAAAGTTTAACTGCGCAAGTAACATCATAGGTTGTCCATTTGAATCTTTAGGATGCTCTTGATCTATAGGTAAATACGGATAACCACCAAACTTACTCTCAAAAAGCGTTGTCTCTGCTTTCGCTCCAGACACTTTAATATACGGCTTCACACTTTCTTCTAAAATACTACGATACTGCTCTAGTTCTTTCGGAATTTGAAGTTGATACGTATTCTTCATTACATTTGCCTCCCTTTAATAATGAATTGAAAATGCCTTACTTAATTATATAGCAAGAGATAGCTGCATTGAAAATCGTTAAATATCAGTTTTCATCCTCGTTTTTTGCGCACTTGGTGGACAAAGTAAATTATGTTCTAAAACTTTTTTATTAATAGTTCGAATTAAATTAGCTGCTTCTGCAGTATTTGTATTTTCTTGTAGTCTCTCTTTTAAATCATCAATTTCTTTTGAAAGCTCAATCCACCTAGGTAAAACATGATTATTCTTTAGCGTTCTATACAGTTGCTTTTCAGGATTGTAAGAAAGATCATTATCAAGATTAAGAGGCTTCCCTTTACCGGGTAAATTATCAAAAGACCCTTTCTTTTCTGCTTCTTTAACGATAGAACTAATATGATCCTCATACGTAAAGGACCAAACCTTCTCATCTTTTACTAATATCTCTTGCTTTTTTAGTTTTTTATCTAGTTCTTCTTGATTCATAGACTCTCTCTCCTTTTTAATTTAGAGTGTCGTTTTTGTAAGTTTTAATGCTTTCAATCCATCAAACAACTTTTCTCGCCACCAAACACCGTCATGTCCGCCTTGAAACTCTTCATAAGTAATTTGGTATCCTTTTCCTTTTAAAGCTTTATACAGGCGTCTATTAGCTGTTAAAAGAGGTTTGTTTTCAAGTTCTCCTGCTGCAATATAAAAATGAGGTTGAATCGCATTTAAATCTATAGATGAAATTTGATTTTCAATCCAAGGAATTTGATTTTCATAACCATCCTTTTTCCAATGCACGGATCCAGACATTGACAACACGTTTCCGAAAACATGTGGATTTTGAAGCGCTGCATAAAACGCTGCTATGCCACCAAGACTGAAACCAGCAATTGTTGTATGATTCTTTTCTTGATATACGTGATACCTAGCTTTAATCCACAGAAGTAGTTCCTCCGTTAAAAATGTATTCATTTTATCGTTATAAGTTAGCTCTTCTAGTCGATCAACAGAATCAATTGCAACAGCAATACAAGATGGGATTTCTTTTTCGTATATTAAATAATTGAGTGTTCTTGCGATTGAAAGGTTATGAATGAATGAATTCCCATCAAACACAATGAGAAGTTCTTGAAGATGTGAAGTGTGAGAATAGTCATGAGGCGTATAAATATGAATTTTACGTGTGTTATTTAAAATCGTACTATGAAAAGAATATGTTTCAATTTTTCCGGATGGATAATGGTTTGAAGGAAAACGACTGCTATACTGTATTTCCATCCCTATGTTTAACACAGACGCTTTATTGGCACCGTCTTCAAATGTATTTCCATTAAATTTGTCTAGTTCGTACTGTTCACTACGCTTTATCCAATCATTTTCAAAAAAATCGTTTACTGAAAAATAATAAGTTGAAATAAAACTCTTATCTGTCCTAAACGTTTTATACCATATATCTGTCTGTAACAATCGTTTTAATTGATTTACAGACAGATCCCAACCAGGAAAACTACCGAATACATAAACATTTTCAGTTTTTTGGTCTCCATATATACGTTATAAGCTTATACTTATTATCTACAGGACATTGTTCTATTAGTGGTGTATTATTCGACTTTATTTCATGTAATAAAGTATAAAAAGCTGTCTCATTTCCATTCTTTAATTGATTATTAAGCTCCTCTAACTTAGGACTAATTATTGAAGTCACCCATCTTCCTCCTTTGTATTTCTTTTCACTAGATTGTTTTTATAAAAATTAGGATTAGGATGTTATGTATTTAGATGAGTTATTTATTAGAAAGTTTATCAATTGCCTGAATAGAAAGTTCCAATGCTTTTATCCGTCTTGTTAAAAGCGTTTTTTGAGGACTTCCAGCTTTAAACTTATCATAGGCCCTCTCAATGGATGGAAGCAAACCAGCAAGGACATTACGAGCTTCTGCTAACTCTTCTTGACTATACTGGTGCCAAACGTTTTCTAGTACTGCTAACCCTACGCAAACTGCTTTAAGTCGTTTTTTTACTAATGTAGTATTTGCACCTTTTTGATTCATTTGTGATAGCGCATTTTCAAGTTTACGAATAGTCGATTGTAAAGATTTTATTGATTCCAATTTATCTATATTTGATACGTTTTCCATTTTACTGTTGTTCCTCCCGTTTTAATTTCACTCGAAATATTTTAACATAAATAACAAACTTTATTCGAGTTGGACAATGCATTAAAGGAAAACAGTCGTTAAACGCCTCTCCCTCCCTTATATCTTTCTATATGTACTTCTTTCTTCGTATTAGAATCCCTATATAAATAATGGATAAATATTGTATTTTTTATGAACAAAAAAACGCACAAGCAGCATAACTTGTACGTTTTTATTTTTATTCAGTAAGATAATACAGTATTAGTTTCCGGGCCTTCTCATAATTCATGAAATCTCTATACAAAATGGGATACTTCACAATTTCTGTTTCTATAAAACGATATTGCGGAAACCATTCAAAAAACGATTTCTTTAGCCACTTTATTTGATCAAACACAATCTCCTTTTCGTTGTTATTAAGTATGTAACTTAAAGTACCTGCTGTATGCATCCAATAATAATTTAAATCAGCGCTTATGCAATCATCTTCTGTAAACATATTATTAAAATCTTTTCGTATTTTTCGAAGGTCACAATTCGGAAACGGTTTAAGCAGCGGACTATGCATTTTCTGCAATTCATTAAAAATAACCTTTTTACCTAATAGCAACTTTCCACCCCTTTATTTCTCAATCCAATTTAATAATTTTTCATAATGATATTGAGCATCTGTATAGCCGAGATTATATAGGTTAACAAGTTTCTCTTTATTTCTTTCTATTCCGCTTATAGGAAGCTGTGCGCTTGGCTGAATTACATAAAAATTATCTTTGTGTTCGTTGTGATTCATATAAGATACAGTTTCATTATAAAAACGATAATGTTCTACTAAATGCTCTGCGATTTTTGGATATCTTCTATATAAAATTTTAGCTAGTCCAGAAAATTTATTACGCTGCTTCTCGTATCCTTCTGGCTTTGTCATTATAACAACGTTTTTTAAATAACCATCATTTTGCGCTTTAAAAACTGGAATAGGATCTATAATCCCTCCATCTAACAATTTTCGATTATCATATTCCACAACAGGTGCTATAAACGGCACAGAGCTTGATGCACGAATAATTTTTAAAATATCATTTCCATGTTCTGTTTTATTATAATAAACTGCCTGTCCTGATTCACAATCAGTCGTTCCGATTACAAACTGTTCATTTGAATTTAGGAATGTTTGAAAATCAAACGGTACAATTTTGTTTGGTACTTCATCAAATAAAAAATCCATTCCAAATAATTCACGTTTTTGAATTAAGTTTCGATAAGATATATACCTGTGATCTGCTACTAGCTCTGTATTCACTTTTTTATTTCTTCCTTTTTGACGTGACAAATATGTTGCTCCCATACACGCTCCGGCGGATACACCGACTACATACGGAAAGAATAAGTCCCTTTCCATAAAATATTCGAGTACTCCTGCAGTATATAATCCTTTCATTCCGCCGCCTTCTAATACTAAACCGATATTTTTCATGCTATATCCCTCTACTTCTGTTTTCTTAATTATATGTTAGCACAAGATTTTAGGATGAGGTTATATAAAATGGTTGCAATAATAACAAAAAACTATTGAAGCAATGTCATAATCTATTAGCCATTCGCATGGTACAATATAAGAAACTCATTCCACATATTATAAAGGAGGAATTTTATATGGGTTTATTTAGTGGTATTTTAGGAAATGCATCAAGTGCGAGTACAGAAAGCGTTGAACGTGATTTAGAAAAGATTATGCTAGACGATGAGAAAGTTGAGCATGCTTATAAATTAATTCGTGATTTAATCGTATTTACAAATCGTCGTCTTATTTTAGTAGATAAACAAGGAATATCAGGTAAAAAAACAGAGTATCATTCTATTCCTTATAAAAGCATTACACAATTCAGCATTGAAACAGCCGGGCATTTTGATTTAGATGCTGAGCTTAAAATTTGGGTATCTAGTTTAAGTACGCCAATTACGAAAGAATTTAAAGGTGACGATAGTGTTTTAAGCATTCAAAAAGCGTTAGTAACATATACGACGAAATAACGCCTTTTAGTATGTTTATTCATTTTTTAAATTACTAACCCGAGTATTTTGGAAGAATATGCATTAGTTTTGTATATTTATTCTCAAATTGCATAAAAAGGTAAAGCTTATTTTAAATGCTTTACCTTTCTTTTTTGTAATAAATAAGTGTAGTTTTATCATTTAATTTCTTTATTTCTTCCGTTCTTTTATACCCCATCTTTTCGTATAGAAAACAATTTCTTTCTTCTTCTAAAATCGTAGCAAGTTCAAAGCTCCGTGTTTCTGGAAACATCTCTTCAATTAAAATAAGTACCTTCTGAGCGATTCCTTTCCCTTGATAGTTTGGATGAATAAACATTGGACTGATCCAAAATTTATAAGGTATTTCTTTTTGGGATATACAAATCGCTCCAACAAGTTTCGAATGTATTATCATCTTATAAAAATTACTGCTGGGATTATTTATTCTTAAAATAGTTTTTTCAATAGATTCATTTGCTGGATTTGTTTCATAGTCTTTATATTTATTTAATAAAGGACTAAATGAGTCTATTTGCATTTGAAATAAAACTGCTGCATCATTTTCTGTCGCTTTCTCTAATGTAATCTCCATGTTACCAATTTAGTCGCTTTCTTAATGAAGTTATATGCGCTGTATGATGACGTCCGTGCCATGCATAGAGTCCAATTGCAGCAGCAAGTTTTGTTTCACCAGTTTCCGGATGATTAAATGTCTTTTCTAGATGTTGTAGTTCTAGAGAATATAATAGGTTAACCCATCTTTTATGTAACGAATCTAACATTACTAGTGAAACGTCTACTGGTAATTTAGAATCAGGTAGTTCGGCCCACTTCTCTTCTTTATATGGTTTAATAGTTGGATTCTTTTCTGTTAGTGCTAATTTAAAGCGTATGTAGCTATTCATATGGCTATCAACAACGTGATGGACTACTTGACGAACTGTCCATCCACCAACTCGATACGGTGTGTCTAACTGCTTCTGATCTAAATCTTTAATTGCTTTTGCTAGTTCATTAGGTAAATCTTCAATTTCTTGAATCCATGTATCAATCATTTCTTCAGTTATAGGACGTTTGTATGTAAATTGCCCAATTGGATAACGTAAATCATTCATGTATAAGTCCCCCCTTATTATAAGCGTGAAGTATTTCTCCATATATAATGTACAAACTTCACATGTTCCCCGTTTAATTCTACAGATGTTGTATCTGCTTCGTTATGATAAGAAGAAAATCCGCTTTTTTCTAGTACAATTTGTGATGCGAGATTATTAATAGTTGTTTTAGCATGAATCTCATAAATTTCATTATTTTTCGCTACGTCTAAAACTAATTTTACAGCTGCTGTTGCAACTCCTTTTTTAGTAAACTTTTCTCCGACTCGATAACCTAACGAACTGCTCCGGAATTCCATATCTATATCTACTAAATTTATTCGTCCTACAATTTCTTTTTCTTCATTACGAATTAAATAAAAATAAGAATCTCCATCCGCTTGTTCTATTAATAAATCGTCTAATAGCTTTTGAAAATATTCAAAATCAAAATATTGCGAGCCACGATTTGGTACCATTGTTTCAAAAAAAGATTTATTCGTAAGTTCAAACGTAAATAAATCCTTCGCATCGTGTTTCTTTAATTGTTCTATGTATATTTTCATCTCGCTTACTCCTTCTATATATACTAACTGTTATATATTCTTTTTTAATCGATTATTTTCCTGCTATTTTTACGCTTCAGTAACACAGCAAGTAGTACTTTCGGATGAAATAGATGCAATGGACTACGAATTAAATTCATCACTCTTATTAATCGAATATAAACGTCAGAGTCAGTTGCAGATAGTTGATATATTTGTTTCGTATACCATAGCTGAAATTTTTGCTTTATCGTTAATTCTCTTTTTAGCTGAGGATGACGTGATATTTCCGTTGTAGTCATTTCCCAAGGGGTTTGTATGATATGAGCAGTCTCTTTATAAAACTGCTTTATCAAGCTTTTGTTTCCTTTGTAAAAGTAACTGCAATTGGTGAGCTTCTATAGCTGCAACTGAAACACCTTGCCCAAAAACAGGATCGAAACGACAATGTGCATCCCCAACTACTAACAATCTTTCGGGTAGATGATTCACTAAATCAAATCGCCTACGTACTTGATATGGAATTTTGTACGTTTTGATATTTGAAATTGCCTCAGCTTTATTTAGAAAATCTGTCACATTAGAAATTGATAAGTTTTCAGCAAAATCATAAAATCCATCATCTGTTTGTGGTGCTTTCTCATTTGCATATCCGCTGAAAGTAACAAAATAACGATTATCCTCAATCGTTTGAATAAGTACGCCATACGGATTGTCAGGGAAGCTTGGAGACATTAGCATATTACAGCAGTCTAATTTCTCATTTTCTTTAAGTTTAAACATTCTAGTTGCGTAAAATAAATCAATACGCACTTTCTCTTCTTGCACTTCAATATTGTATTCACGTAACCAAGCTATACTTTTTGAACCGAATCCACTCGCATCAACAACAATATCTGCTTGAATGTTTTCTTGTGTGCCAGTCTCTAAACATTTAGTTTTTACTGCACATACTTTGTTAAGCTTCCTATCTACTAATAACCCTTCAACTAATGTTCCAAATTTAATAGTAATATTTGAAATTTGATGTATTCGTTTTTGAATATGCCATTCAAGCAAATGCCTACTTTGTTGAATCATATGTACTTCTCCTGTGAATGGTTGTTTCCATAAACCAAATTGATGCCATTTTAAGTCACGAGTAAAGTTATTTATGATACTACCCGCTTCAATTAATTCATTAGTGATAGTAGGAAAGAATTCCTCAATCGCTTTTTCTCCACCTTTCAATAACACATGAGGATGATTACTTTGTGGAACTCTTTTTCTTGAAGACTTTCCATCCCAGCTTTCACCAGCTTCTATAATGATTACTTCTTTAAAAGTAGATGATAATGCTTTTGCTGCGAGTTTTCCTGCTATACTTCCTCCGATAACGATAGCCTTATTAAACATATTTGCCCCCTTAATGAAAAAAGACCCTGCCTTGTATGAATGAAACAGGATCTGTTACTAAATTAAAACACATGAGTATATTGCAACGTTAAAATTATAATGCCTAACCCCCATACGTAATACGCGAATACTTTTAATGAGTGACGTTTTAAATATTGAATCATCCATGAAACGGCTATGTAACCGAAAAACGCCGCTGATAACGTTCCGACAATTAAAGATGTACTAGAAATAGATTCTGCTTTCCCTTGATAAACATCTGCTAATTGCAAAATAATGGCTCCGACAATGGCTGGCGTTGATAATAAAAAAGAAAAGTAAGCAGCTGTTTCGCGGTCTAACTGCCTCCATAATGCAGCGACGATTGTCATACCAGAACGAGAAATCGCTGGGAAAATAGCAGCAGCTTGAAAGGAACCGATAATTAGTGCATCTTTATATGTAATGTCATCCATTTTTTTACGACCATTTTTTTGTCTATCTGCCATGTAGAGAAAGAACCCTGTCACTAAAAACTCCCAACCAATCGTAATACCTGTTTTTGAAATATCCTCAAAGAAGTCTTTAAATAACAATCCGATTACAACTGCGGGTATCGTCCCAACAATAAGTAGTAACATTAGTTTTGAAAATGGATTTTTAATTAAATATATAAATTCTTTTTTGTAATAAATAAACACTGCAAGTAAAGTCCCAATATGCAGCATCGTATCTAAAAACAATCCTGCTTCATCTAATTGAAACAAATGCCTTCCTAAATAAAGATGACCTGTACTACTTATCGGTAAAAACTCTGTTAAACCTTGTATGATCCCTAATATAAAAGCTTCTAACCAATTCATGATGGTCCCCTTTCTCGTTTGCTTGTACCAATATATGAAGGTTAAATTTTCGATATGAAAAAAACTATATTTCTCTATGAATTTACTTTCATTTTATGGATATATATGTAAAAAAGAGTGAGGAGGGTTACTATGTGGCAACATACGAAATTCGGTAATGTATTACTGTGGGCAGGACCTATCCTTGTGTTTATAGGGTTATGTATGACAAATGTTATTTCTGATATTCCATTCTTTGAGGGAAAACATAAATCAATTGGAATTGTACTTATATGTATAGGTGTATGCTGTTTTATTGTTGCTAATCATTTAAAAAAAGGAGAAAAATATGAGGAATAAATTTAAATAAAAAAACAATCCCAGTATATGCGCTAGGATTGTTTTTTTGTTACTTATTTATAGAACACTTTATCAACGTTATATTTTGCTTTGTATTCATTAATGATATATGTTTCGTAAATTTCTCTTTCTGTTGGATCTTCTACGATACATGCATCGATGCGGTATACTTCATCACGGTGATTTTTAATTGGTGAAACATTGTCTTCAAAATGCTTCTTAATACGTTGTCTAATTTTACGAGCTTTACCTACGAAAAGAAGTTCGTCATTAATATTGTAAAACATAAAAATGCCGCCTTTATCTCTAGGGAACAAGTGGAAATCGATAAAACCATTAATTGGAGTGATTATTGGCTCGTCTCCTTTAATAACTTGTTTACGTTCAGTAATTGAAACATCAGCTTCAGGAATATTAATTTTAATCAAGTTCATTCACGTCCTCTTTTATTATAAAGATAAATAATAGCATACATATGTAAGAAAAGCTACGTTCAGAGGCATATTTCATTTTATAATTCAAATATTAAAGGTGTATCATGTAAACTCTTCTTCCAAATCATATGATCACTTGATTCTCCCCAATAATCCTTCAGTACATAACAAGGTTCTCCAAACTTCTTCGTCCATATACTTTGTGCTTTTTTGTATCCACTATCTAAATAGTATTCAGTTATTCCTCTGCTAAGTAACGTAATATACATAGCATTTAGTAATAAATTACCTATGCCCTTTCGTTGATATTCATGTCGTACAAATACAGTTCCTATTTCATATAAATCTTTAAACACACCACCTGTACAACTATGAATCAATGTACTTGCTGGACCGATTTCAATTGTTCCAATGATTTTATCGTTACTTGTATCAATTGCTAATAAAAAGTAACGACTTTCTCCATTACTCTCCAAATCATTTTTCAAATACTGTTTTTTCGTGTTAATTTCATTTTCTATGTCATCTAATAACTGTGATAACCCTTCATATTTAAATGTATCAGTAATAACAAGACGAAAAAACATATTCAGTTCATCTACATCATCCGAATTTGGTCTTCTAATTTTAACGTTATACACGACGTGAATCTCCAATCTTTAAAAATATATAAGAAATTGTTAAGACCATACTTTATATACTCTATTCAACATTATTCTACAAATGCCTGCATAGATCCAACAGTATAGAAAGCTCAGAATACATATTGATAGAATAATTTTCATATCAAAAGTTGTATGAACAGTAGGACCTAATACAGGAAATCGAAACACATTAAGAACAATCATAATTCCAATAACAAGACATAACGCGGAAAAGGAAACAATCCAAATCCTTCTCTTGAATTGTATAAAGGATACTCCTAACGCTATACCTAATAAACCTGTAGTAAAAGGAAAGACAATTAGTTCGCTTGGCTCAATAATAAATAATAGGAGAATAGTAAGAATGTAAGAAAGTATTCCCGTGCGAGTAGAATAACAAATAGCGAAAAATATAGGCAACGTCGCAAAAGGACTAATAAATAAGCCGATACCAGGGATTAAGTTCCCGGCAGATTGAAAAATAGCAGCAAGTGAACCAAGTAACGCTGTAATGACTAACCTCTTTGCTGGCGTCACCTTTCTTTTATGAACAAAATTCGCATCATGCGCGATCATCAGTTGATACCAATAGTTGCTAAAGTGATTCATCAAAATCCCCTAAAGATATCTAATTATGCAATGGACGATTATATAATGAATGATTCTGAGAGTATGTATCATATTAAGGAACGATTTCAAAAATAGTACCTTTGTTAAAGTCTGTTACTTTCATAGAACCGTAAACTCCTAAATATAATCTAGTCTGATCTAAATTTGTTCCTAAACTCATATAATAAGCTGCCTGATCACCGAAATCATAATGGGTTTCAATAACATGAAAGTCAGTATTTTTACCATGCGTACCAGCTCTAGAATAAGCTAACGCACCCTTTACTGGAGACTGAGATTCTTCTTTCTTAGCAAGATCAGTAAACACGATACTACCCGTTAAACTAGGTATTGCAGTTCCCATATATGGCTGGACTCCTGTAAGTGAAGTTCCTCCAAATTTATCTGGTCTGGAATCTTTATGAAAATAACTGATTAGAGGCTGGATACGCTTCGCGGTTGTTTCTATTGTTTCATTATAATAAGCCATTGTTCTCTCTTCTAAAGTAGGATTCTCAGAACAGTGCCTTATAAAAGAAGTAGGTAATTCTCCTTCCCATCCTCTCCAACCGAAATTAATAAATCCATATTGATCAGGAGTATCTCTCATTAAATTGGTTTGAACAAGTTCGGTAACTGGTATTGGTTTGTATTGAACAAATGAAAAAATAGACTCTACTATATCTTGCCCGACGTTTCCGGCATATTTGATATATTGATTATAAAACCTTTGAAATGAAATACCTGTTATATTACGTACGCCTTTTGCAATTAATGTAAGAGTTTCTCGAATAGATAGAGGAAGTTCATTAAAACGTGTAACTACTGGAGGATTATTTATGGACGTATATTTACTTACATCGATTTCAATTATTTTACCTGCTATTTCTAAATCATCCTGGCTTAATCTAAACGGATCATAGCCAGAACCACCATCTCCATTAGTAAAAACAAGTTTTCCAGTCTCAGGTGAAAAGTTTAAGCTATTTACGCCGTTATGATTAAAAAATGGCCTTTTTATATTAAGTAAAGTTCGTCGCTTTTGAGGTTGACCGTTTGATTGTAAAATCCATTCTTCAACTGTATCAATATGATCATATTGAGTATCTCTATTTGTCCACTTTAAATTTAAAGTTTTCGGATCACACGGATTGGGTTTAAATTGTTCTGAAAGCGCACCAGGTCCTTGAGTCCCGGCCATAGAATAATGAAGATAAAATAAGCCGTTATGATTAAATTGCGGATGAAACGCTAATCCCAGCAATCCGCGTTCATCATAACCGCTACTAGAAACACCTTCTTCAAATGTGCCTAATTTAATAATTCGGTGACGAATATTTAAAAATGTCTTTATAGCTCCGTCTCCTATGTAAAAAACCTCTCCTAATTGAGTTGCGATAAATAGCCTTTCAGTCGATTGACCTGGAAGTATTGCTGTTTTTATTACAGTTGGTAAATTTACTTTATGAACGATGGGCCGTAAACGAACCTTAACTTTTGTCAATTAACTGTACACCCCTTTTTATTCTTTTTAATAGAAGAATATGATTAGAGTAGTTCAATTAGTATCAAAACTATAGACGTGAAGTCGTAATATCTCTGTTCATACAAGTCTGTTTTCTACTTAGCATCAATTAACTTATATTCCTCTTTATTACATTTCTCGGTATAATATAAGTAGAAAATATAAATTAGGGGGACAATCCGTGGCAATCTTACTACAAATCATCGTACCACTTATATGTGCAATATACTTATTTACCCTCTATCGTAATAGTACTATTGGAAAAGCCACTTTTCTCTTAGCAGTCATAATAGGCATTTTCGGTATAGAAAATATTTTTCAATATGCTAGTTTAACAGATCATGCTGTTTATCCATATTGGGGGAGTTTGAAGGCCGTAATCTTTATTTTATCAGTTGTATTTTTATTCAAAAGAACACCCACTCCATATAATAATTAAAAATTATTCATGTTTATTTAAAGCTTATTTTCGGGAAGAGGTTATGCAATGAGAGTGCCATATCAAGTATTAATATTTCCTTATATAATAACTGATGATTCTATTCAATATACTATTTTTAACCGAAGTGATTACGGTTATTGGCAAGGAATAGCTGGTGGTGGAGAAGATGGTGAGACTCCTATTGAATCAGCAAAACGAGAATCTTTTGAAGAGGCTGGTATTTTAAGAGAATATCCCTATATAAAATTAGATTCTGTTTCTTCACTACCAGTAGAGGATGTAGTTGGAGGATTTATTTGGGGAGAAGATGTTTATGTAATAAAAGAATTTACTTTTGGAGTTAAAGTTCCTACAAAAAACATTGCATTATCCAAAGAACACTTCAATTATAAATGGTTATTCTTTGAGGAAGCAGTAATGCTGTTGAAATGGGATAGTAACAAAACAGCATTATGGGAATTAAACAAAAGGTTATTAAAAGAATTAAAGTATTAGCTAACAAAGCCGTTAGTGCAACAAGAATTAAACAACTTCAAAAACCTTGCTGCATTGGGGGTATTTCCGAATTCTTAGGTTAATAGGCATGTGGCGGAACCCCAATTAGAATTTCTGAAAGTAGTTAATTTATCGCAACGAAAGATAAAAGCAATAAAAATGTAGGGGTTTGTGTAGCAATGGAACCAAATCACGCAATAAGCATTAGCGGACATTGTTTATGCATAAAAATCACCTTACCACTATTTTGTGAAAACTATATTCTAAGACATTTTTCAAACCAAAAACCCTTGATTTTCTACTCAACGTAGATAAATCAAGGGTTTCATTTATATTCTTTTGATTTATCTATTTTCATATAGATTATTGTTATCTGATCAGATATATAGAGACTGATATAGTCAGTTGTATAAAATTTAGTTGTTTCACAGTTTCTTTGTATTATGAAACAAACTCACATTTCAAGGTATTTCGATTTACTATAATATATTTACCTGTTGATTTATTCATTACTTGAGACACTTCCTTGGTATGTGTTACCTCAAACCAATCATTTTGTATATCCACCAATAATTTTATTTCCACATCACTTTTTCCATATTTTAAACCACTATAAGATACTTTCGTCATTGTGATCGTCCCTTTCTTAATGATTATAATCATTTCGTCGTTTGTTAACTTCAATCGTAATGAACTCCGGCAAATAGCTGGGAGTACATCCTTTTGCTACTATTACATCTTTGTAAAGACCTGTTTTCTCACCAAGTTTAATACAACGTGCACGATTCTTTTCATCATAAACGCCTATCCAGCCTGCGGTGAAGTTCATAGCCCATTGAACTTCCGGTTCTTCCTGCGTAATATTAGCTTCTAATGCAGATAGCAAGTCTGCGGTGTTATCAGGCGGTGTTTGTCCAGTCCATCTCAATCGCCCTTGATAATACCAAAAAGCTCGCCTTTGAAGAGCAGAAGGACTACTTTCCCATGACTCCATTAATGCAATTTTCTTCTTGTCTTTGGTGAGCTGATTAGCCATTAACCAATCCATTAAGTTATTTCGCTCATCAAAAGTGTGAGTCTGCATATCCTTATCAAGCTTATTTAGCACATCTTGTGAAAGAAGTTTTTTGTCCATAATTAAGATTGCTAATAGCCTGGGCAAAAACTCTTCGGTTGACCAAAGTTCCATAGCTATTACGTGATCTTTTTTAATGTCCTTCGCGATTTTTCGTAAGTCGCCTAGCTTAGTTTTACTATTGATCTGAGATAGAATGTTTTCTGCTTTTGAAGAGCGTTTTATTTCTGTATCTTTTTTTTTATTCATTTTATACAACTCCTTTATTTAAGCACTGTTTCATAATATATCCTTGACGGGATATATCAAGAACTTAATTTCATCATAAGTCTTATTGCAAACGTTTTTTCATTTTGATGGAAATTCGTCTCCTTAACTTGATTGCGATGTATGGTGACCCCTAATAATTAAGAAAAAGCTGATTTTATACATGGAAATAAATAAAAGTCTATGACCTATTTTTACACGTTATCTTAACTAAGAAAATTAAAAAACGAATTTAAAAGGGCCCTTACGTTGAATACATGTACTCAACGTAAGGGCGGATTATGTAAAATGACAATAAAGTTATTTAATTTTTGATGTGAAATACTTCACTGCACTTAAAAATACAACAATAAAGTCGTTTAAATCTAAGTGTTATTGCACAATCGCGCCCTTTAATTGAAAAGACATCTGTTATTTCACCCAATTATAATAAACAAAAGATAAGATTTGTCCATTCATACTAAATTCTTCATCACTTGTTGCTATATACTTAAAGTCGTTTTTTTCCAAGACTTTTTGGGAAGCTATGTTATTCACAGTAGTCTTCGCCGAAATCTGTTTTATTCCTAGCTTACTTGTGGCTTCTAATAAGAGTTTCAATGCTATTTTAGCAATCCCTTTTCCGATATATGCTTTTCCCACTCTATAACCAATATGACCTAAACCTTGGGATTTTTCAATATCTACTAAGTTCATTCTTCCAAGAATTAAACCATCTTTACTCTTAATTAAATAATAATATGATAACCCTTGAGATTGTTCATCCAACAGGGCTTTATTCCTTTTTTTGAATGTCTCGAAGTTATAGTAATCATCCCCGCGACTCGGTACCATTTCCTCAAAATAAGTTCTGTTCTCAAGCTCAAATTCAAATAATTTTTCAAAATCTACGTCATGTAATTTCTTAATTGTAATATCCATCATCATTACCACCAATTCAATGTTATTTTTTACGTAATAGCTAAATACAAAGAATATTTCCGCAATAAACCTACTATTTAGCCTAATACTATTTATTGCAAGCATCTGTTATTTCCACAAGGAGTTATTCCATTATTTGGCCCTTTAACGGAATAACATGACTGGCGTTTTTAAACATTTTTATTGTAAATGTAACGATTTTATTGTTACTCAACAGATTATCCTTCATAAATCTTACCTCGCAGGTGCATCAGTTCTTTTTTTAACCTTTTATTTTCATCTTCCAATTGTTTGATACGTTTGTTTCTAGCGGCAAGCAATATGTCTTTATTCGTATCTGTTATTTCATATTTAACTTGTTTAGGAGAAGGTAATCTCTTTTGCTGCTCACGAAGTTTATCTATACGCTCACGAATATCTAGATGATTATATAGATACGATTTTGACACTCCAGCTGTTATTGAAACACTGTTAAAGTTAATTTTCTCTTTATTTTTTATTAATATTTGAATTGCTTGATCGACTTTACTTAAGGTTAACTCACTTTTGAGTTTAGCGTAATTTTTAATACCTTCGGTATTTTTATAGTTATTTGTGTTCATGTTCACTGAAGTCCTCCCGGCTATATTCCCGTCCCTTTTTTCCTGCTTTATGATGAATTTTACCTTGTTTTAAAATTTCATAAATTGGTTTTAAACGGTCTAATTTCTCCTGATTCTTTTCTATCCATACAGGACGATTTATAGCTTTTCCACGTTCTATAACAGCCTCTGTATCTCTTATTTGACGTTCATACTCTTCCGTGAATTCCGGGGTTGTACATAAATTACGACAAGATAAACATGGATCGGATTGCGTAGGGCAGGGTTGTTTAATTGGTTTTGTACAATAACCAAGTGGCATGCGAACTGCATCTAAATTCGAACGAATATATTCCCATTCAATCATATCTTCATTTTCAATATCCGAAGGATGTATTTTTACCGGTTTACCAGAATCATTTATTCGGAATAGTCCTTTTGCTGTTGCGTCTTCCCATGATTTTCTCAGTGTCGTATCTAATATTTTCGCATAAGTAAGAGTCATTTCCGGTGAAGCATGAGCTAGCCACTTTTGAACATGTAATATATTCATCCCATTATTAATTAGTTCAACTCCTTTGGTATGCCTAAAAGCGTGGCTTTTAAAATGGAATACGTTCCCTTTATCATCGAGAATATTTTTTGTTTTGGCAAGACGATTTAAACTATCTTGAATTCTACGTGATTCTGGCGGGCGACCTTTTCGTCTACCAGAAAGTTGAACAAATAAGAATTTTTTTGAATTATTGTTCATGTCGCTTTTTTTCTTTATACACTCTACTACTGTTTGTACAATAGCTGCTACATCATCCGTAATAGGTACACGATGGTTTAACACTTGTGTTTTCATAATATCACCACACAAATACCATCCCTGTGCCGTTTGTTCTAAACAAGTATCATAATGAAGGTTGAGAATATCAGAAATACGCCAACCAGTCGCTCGAAGTAATATCACTACGGGAATATATTCTTTAGGAGTAAGATGTTCTAAATGGGTTTCTAATTGTTGAAGGATTCCCTCCGGGATATATTTAATATTGTTTTCAGTGCGATTTGAAAGGCGGGGGAGATCTTCCTTAAATAATAGTAATGATATTGGTATTTCGGTAGATTCTGCATATTGGAATTTTTCTGTAGTTTCCAAAAAAACTCGTAGAGTTATTAGATAATTCCGTTGTGCTTTTGGGTGTTGTTCTTGGTCTATCTTCTGCCATTCTAGGTAATTTTCCATATCTTTGCGAGATAGTAATGATAGATTATTCCAGCTTGGATATTTTTCATATATATAATTTAAAAAAAGACTGATAGAACGAATATCAAGGCAACACTGTCCGTGAGATACATACTGAATTCGAAACTTGATATAGCGTTTAACCATGTTACGAAACGGACTTGGAACACCTTTAAAATTTAATAGATAATGTGCTTCATGTTCAACCACTTTTGATTTTGCTATTTTCCTGATATCCCAAATGTCTTTTTCAAAATTATCACGTTCATCATAGAAATCTTTATAAAATAGATAAATCACTTTTAGGAAGGTTTCATACTTGGTAAGTGAGCCATCTCTTCGAATTTTCAATCCTTTTTTAACTAACATAGAACGAAGTTGAATCATTGCTTTGTTTAAATCTACATCAATGATACTATTTATGTAGGGATAATATTGATTTAATAAATCTGCAACATGTTTGAATGATGCTGCATATCGTCTAATCACTGTCTGATATAAACGTACATCATCAACTTTTAAACGATTTAAAATAAAAAACTTTATTTCATCTTTAATCTTGGATTCAAAACAAGAAAAATCAATTTTTTTATATGTCCGATCCCAGACTGTTTTTCGAAATTCATCAAAGACTGGATGGTAGGCACTCCATATATCATTTTCCCAATAGCCTTTTAAGAAATCGTTGATTTCTTGTTGCTTTTCCTTTACGATTGTTAATTTTATCGTACTCATTTCTAACTATCTCCTTTCTGAGAATTTATCTTCATTCGTTCTTTTGTACGTTCCCAATCCTTTCGTAGATCATCATCACTTGGATGAACATACATTTGGAGTGTGGTTTGAATATGAGCATGTCCCGCGCGTTTCATCAAATGTTCATCTTTCCATCCAGATTTTCGTAATTCAGTCAGTGAAGTATGACGAAGCATATGAGGTGTTACATGAATACCTGTTTTCTGTTTTAATCGATTAAATAAAGACACAACGTCTGTATATTCTAAAGGACGGTGCTTATTTTCTCCTGATAACTTAATAAAAACGTGGTTGGTATCTACTTCATCTGTATGTATTTCAGCTATATATTCAAAATAAAGATCCATTAATTCTTCAGATACATCAATTATTCTTGGACTATATACGGTTTTAATTTCCGCAAAATTTTCAAGTTCTCCACGATCACAAATATGAATCTTTCTTGCATCAACTTGAAAATCCTCAAGCCATAGGGAAAGAGCTTCACCGATTCGCATAGAACTTTCCCATAATAATTGGATAAGAAAGTGATCACGTATATTTGAACAGGAGTAAATTAGTTTTGCAACTTGTTCTTTAGAAATAACCTTCGGTTTTTCTTTTGGTACTTTAGCTTTGAGAATGTTAGCTGTAAATTTTTTATCTTTGTTAATATGATATAAGAAGTCTTTAAAATTCCTACGCGAACCGGTCATTTGTTTTTTTAATCGTTCTGATAGTTGAATAGAATAATCCTCATGACGCATTAAATAGTCGTAAAATCCTATTACAGTAGCTAAAACAACATTAATTGTTCTTGGCTTTCTTGATGGGGTAGAAATGGAAATAGATATTATTTTATTGTTTCCATATGGGTTTTGTAGCCACCCCATAAAAGATGCCATCTGATCAATACCAATCTCACGGTAATCCGATTTTTCTTGCTCTAGAAATTCAAAAAATAATTTCAGGTGAAAGCAATAAGACCGTAAGGTATTTCGTGCAGCATTACTATTATCTTTGAATCGTAAATACTGAAGAACAGGCTGAATAGGCTCTCCATTTTTATCTACTAGCATATAGCGTATCTTTCCGTTCGACAAAATGACTTCTTCTACTCTCATAGTAGGCCTCCTCCCGACACTACAACAATTAATAATGTTCTTATAATCATTAGCTGTATCCAGTGAAATTCATTAATACCACGTCCTTACCTTAAAATACTTTAAATACTTTGAAAAATCAATATAGTTATTCTTTATTTAAAGATAAATAAAAACCATAAACCTTACTTAAAGAACTATAAGGACTATGGTTTTATTTAGTATAGTTAACACACGTATCTCGGCTGTACCCCAATTATACTCATCATATCTCGCCCACTTTGTCAACTGAATATTTCAAACACTCTTCCTTTTTATCTTTTTTATATAAATTTCGCCATTTAAATCAATTGTTTTCAATTAACATAACCATCTTATCTGTAGTCAACGATGCATATTTTTATGGGAGTAATTAAAAATATTAGCTTGATGGGTATGTCGTGCTACCCCAAATAAAAAAGATTAGGAGCGAATCCTAATCTTTTTTATTATTCAATTGCGCCCGCAACGTCATAATCGTTTAAATCTAATTCTATTGTTTGGCCAAGTGCTAGTTTAGCTAATTCTGATCCTAAATATGGGCCGGCAGTTAAACCTGAAGCGCCTAATCCGTTCGCAACGAGAATACCTTCGAAGTTAGGTAGTGGCCCAATAACAGGTAAGAATCCTGGTGTAAATGGTCTAAACCCAACTCTCGTTTCAAGCATAGTACTATCTTCTAAACTAGGTGCAACTGCTAATGCTTTATGGAATACTTCATGTAAACCACCTGCCGTTACACGATGATCGAAGCCCGTTTCGTTTTCATGGGTAGCACCAATTACGACATGACCATTGTCAAACGTTAAAATGTATTGATCGTTTGGCGGCATAACAACTGGCATATTTTCTGTTGCTGTATTTTCCGTTTGCAGGTGAACAATTTGTCCTTTTTGGAATGTAACTAAGAAATTGATACCTAATGGATTCAATATTTCATTCGCCCATGCGCCTGCGGTTACAATCACCTTTTCTGCTACCATTGTTTCATCATGTACTTTAACTCCAGTAATATGATTACCTTCACGGACTAATACTGCATCTCCTTTTATAAAAGTTGCACCATGTTTTTTTGCAGCACTTATTAATGCGTTACGTAATGATCTTCCATTTACTCGTGCAGCGCCACTAATATGAACAGAACTATATTCTTCTGATAATGCTGGGAATAATTTTTTTGTTTCTTCAGCTGATAAGCGAGTGATTTCACCAATCTCTGGTGCATCTTCACGTCGTTTATAAGCGCGCTCTTCCATTTTATCTAACTTTTTCTCATCAGTATGTAAACTAATTGCACCTACACGTTTGTATCCTGTATCCGTTTCACCGTCTGCTTCTAATTGCTGAATTAAAGAAGAATAGTAACGTGCACCGCCTTTAGCAATTTTATACCATGCTTTATTACGACGCTGTGAAAGCCATGGACATACAATACCAGCCGCTGCATCAGTTGCTTGACCTAGTTGTTGACGATCCACGATAGTAACATTCGCACCTGCTTTAGCGAGATGATAAGCAGTAGACGCTCCTAAAATACCAGCTCCAACTACAATATACGATTTCATTTCAAACACCTTTTCTCTTTTGCTAATTATTTAAATATAAGAACATACTTTAGTATACTGAAAGTAATCCTTTTTTCAATGTGCTAAGCATAATTAATTGTTGCATCATTGTGACTTTCCTAACCATTATTTTTTCTTCTTACGGAATAATTCAATTGTTTTATAGCCTTGTGATAGGATTTCAATCATTTTCTCAAGACGTTTATCGCGTGTTTTTTCTTGTTTTACAGAAAATAAATTACGTGCCCAGTCTTTTTGATATCCAGGTGTTAAACTTTGATAAAACTTAAGTTCATTCGGATGATTAGCCAATAATGCTTCAACATCTTGAATACGATCTGCATAATCGGCAACACATTGACTCATAGCAGGCGTTTTCTTCTCTTTTTTCTTTTCACGCTTTAAACCTACAACAGTAAAGACATCGTCCATACTTACCATACGAGCAAATTTAATAGCGCTTTGCTCTACATACCCATCTTCGCCAACGTTTAATGCTGGAAACATTTCATCACGGTGAATAAACGTACTATATCGACAATTACCTTTTTTCGGATACGCGAAGAATATATAGCCTTTTTCAATTAATAATTCTTCATTACTAATAATAAAATTCGTTTGTTTCACCATTTCATCAAGTGTTTCTACAAAAATAAAAATGGCATCATGATCTTTGGAAAATACGGTTTCTTTCCCTGCAAAAATGTCATAATCACTTGGTTCATTAATCACGACCATGTTTGTATACTTATTAAGTTTCAATTTATCAATAATTGACATAAAAATCTTCCTTTGCATTCAAAATCATTATTTATAATTTTCCATACTGTTCTAGTGTATTATATCTAATTAGAAAATCAAACTTTAATAGTAGTTTTAAAATAAAGTTAATAAAATAGCCGATTCTATGTAAGAACCGGCTAGCTATTCGTTTCATGACAACTGAATAGCAAATAAAGTATTTAATAGCTCTCTATATTGTTCTTCTGTAATTTCACGTTTCGTTTTTTCCCCATGAATCATTTCAGTTAAACTAGTATTCGTTAAAGAAACATGGCCAAAGTCCGTCAATTTAACTGCAATTGGTCCTTTATTGAAAATAGATTTCTCATCTTCTATTACTCTTCTTTGAACCTCATTTACTACTGCCTCATCAATGATACAATTATAAAAAGCATGACAAACTTTCCACTCTCTGTTCGTATCTTTTCTTTCTAGAATGTAATTTCCTTTACTCGTATCTTTTTGTCTCACTCGATACGTACCATTTTTAGAGGAAATAGACTCACCGGTAAAAGGTACAGGGACCAGAGGTACTAAAGAAGCAATACCTACATCAATTAAGTATCGTTCGTTAGCATACTTTAGAATAATCGTTATATGTCCATCCTCAAGTGCCCATGCGTTGATTTCATTTTTATATACGGTTCCAAGTGCAAGTTGTACATCATAACCACAATCTTTTAAAAAGTAGTAAAACAGAGTATTTAATTCATAACAAAGCCCGCCGCAGGATGTAGTTAAAATTTTATTCTGTAAATTTTCCATAGTAATTGTATTCGCATTACGTGCTATAACATCTAAATTCTCAAATGGTATAGTGTGTGCAAATGCAAAGAGAATTGTATTTAATTCTTCAAACTTTACTTCCGCACGTTTTTCAAGGTTCAATCTTGTAAAAAGCTGATCTTGTAATCTTGTCATATTCAGCACCCCTAAATAAGTTATAAGTTAAAATAGTATATGCTGATTGTAATTTTGATGGAGTACTGAAACAATGTACATTTCGTTTAACTGTACCGGTACAAAAAAATCATAAGATAACTGAATATGAGAATTCAAATAAAAGACATCATACTTTGGGATACGGCAACTAATTCACATACAAAACTAAAAGCTACGAATACAAAGTTAATAGTTTGTCTATAGGTAAATTATTAGGATCGCTTAAATCAACAAAATATTGAAGTTGCCACATTTGGCTCTTTTTCGCTTGGTTGCTAACAGGAGTATCCCAAAGCGGATAAATCCTCATAGCCATCTTTCCTTTTTGACTTTGCGTTTTCAATATTTTTTCTTTAAGTAAAATTTCTTTAGGGAAAATAAATTGCCCTAGTTTATTATCATTAATACAAGTGATAACTAATAAGTCAGGAGCAGCGTCATAAGAGAACGCTTGATTTTGCATATTTGCATCTTTTTCCCAAAAAGAAACAAATTGACCAATTTTATTAGGCGTAATTTTTGATACTCTAAAACGGATAGTTTTCTTATTTAAGTGAAATAAACATCCTACATATTCTGCGTTTTGCTTTTCTTCTATTAGATTCGTAATCATTAAATTGTTAGGTTTGTAAACTAAATTGTTTAAATTTCGGATTGTGTCATTAAAATTGTTCAAGAAAATCCCCCCTTTATTCACCTCTTAGTTTATCACAAACATCAATTCTTATATGCTGTAGATAATATGTGACGTGAAAAAGAGGGATATTTTACTGAGGTATTATTGCTTTAATGTACTTAGTTTTTCAATTGCTTGTTGTTCAGTTGCTAAGTAAAAAATATCTTTACCTTTATTACATTCATAAATAAAATCCTTTAAGCTTTTACTAGTATACATAGAGAAATCTCCAATGATAGCAATCTTTACCTTGTAGTTTATAAACTTTTGAAGAATATCACCCGCAAGCCGTGTTTTTAAGTCAAAGAAGCTTTCGCTTATTAATGATTTGTCGATAATAATATGTTTCGCATCGACCTCATATTGAACTGTTGCCATAAAATCCAATGCCGTTTGAACATCGGATATTAGTACTTTTTCATTTCTTATGACCGCAATATTTATTCCGTCAATTACTACTTTCTTTATTTCCATAGTATCACTCCTCCATAATTTTCATATCATACTTTGTTAGTTCATTTGAAAATACTAATATTGGTAGCAGAAAGAGATTTTAATGTCTGTTTATTTTTATTTTTTATATTACGGTGAATGAAATCCTTTTAATGATCACTCCATAGCATTTTCACTTATTATAAAAATATTGTGGAGTAATATAACTTAATAAACTATCAAAAGTATCAATCTCAGAATACGGTTTTATTTCAGTCTTATTTGTAATTCTATGAGGGTTAAACCATATTCCTTTTATATTTGCATTTTGACAACCAGCAATATCCTTTTCTAAGTCATCCCCAACAAATAAAGTATTTTTCGGCTGTACATTTAGCTTATTTAATGCTAGTTCAAATATACGTTTATCAGGTTTACTCAATCCTACTTCTTCAGAAATAATAATCGTATCAAAGTAATTGTTTAAATTCGTGTTAATTATTTTAGCTTTTTGTCTATGCGTTGAGCCGTTTGTTATAATTCCAATTTTAAAGTGACTCTTTATATGATTTAAGAAATGAATAGTATTTTGGTCTATTGAAAAACATGTAGGGAAATTTTCATTCCAAAAATCTTGGATATAATTGTGTGGCAATCTATATATCGGCGCGAATTCATCAAATAATGATTCTAAAACTATCGTTTTATTACTAATGCCGTATTCCCTTTTATCGTATTCTTTGAATTTCTGTAACATATTGTTTTTGACTGTATCGCTAACATTCTCATAACACTTTTCTAAAACTAATAAAAACAAGTTATCTACTGCCTTATCCCTATCAAGTAACGTATCATCTAAATCAAACAGCATCGCTTTATAACTCCTCAAATAATTTCACAACCTTTCTCACATGATTTAAATAATCCCTTGTTCGCACCTTGGGTCTTTACTAAATTAGCAAAAAAACTACAAAGTTTGTGGCGTACGCTCTAGAATTTCGCTGGCTTCTTTTATATTTAAATTCATCTCCCTTTCTCCTTCTAGTAAAGTATCGAAAGTATATTTTCAAACAGTTAAAAAACTACATACAATTTACATTATTATACATTAGTTTTTTGTAAATATTATCGTGCAGCTTTTTATATGATAAGTTTTTTCAAGCACGCAAATATTTCTCCATAAAAAAGGAATATGGGTAATAATACTTTTTTATGGAGAATACAGAATCTTGAAAATGGAGTTAATACGTTAAACGTCCTATGAAGTTTCCTACTGTATCTCCACATAAACTACAGATAGTACGGCTATAATGACTACCAGAGGTGATATTATGAAAAACTATCATATCCTCGTGGTTGAGGACGATCAAGAAATTCAGGAATTAATTAAACAATTTTTAATGACACAACAGTATACAGTGGTAGTTGCTTCAGATGGACTAGAGGGTATGACACAATTTAATAAGCAATCCTTTGATTTAGTTCTTCTAGATGTAATGATGCCCAATCTTAATGGATTTGAAGTTGCTAAAATGATTCGAAGTCAGTCAAACATACCAATTATTATGCTAACTGCGTTAGAAGAAGAGGAAGATCAAATGAAAGGGTTCGATCTTGGGATTGATGATTATATAACAAAACCCTTTTCGTTTCATGTTTTGATTAGACGAGTCGAAGCTGTACTTAGAAGAAGTTATGATAAAAATGTAAATAATCATTTGGTATTTAAAGAAGTGCGCATTGATGTTGATGCATATAGAGTATATGTAACTGATGTTGAAATTTTGTTAACGACAAAAGAGTTCGAAATTCTACAACTACTATTTCAAAATGAAAGAAAAGTACTTACAAGAGAAAATATCGTAGAAAAAGTTTGGGGATACGATTATTTTGGAGAAACACGAATAATAGATACGCATATTAAAAATCTACGTAAAAAACTAGCCATCCCCTATATTAAAACAATAAAGGGTATTGGGTATAAAATTGATGAATAGCATTGTAAAAATCATGAAGATGAAGCAAATTACTTATAAACTCTTTATGACTACATCTCTCATTTTGTTATCCTTTGCAGTGTTGATTTATTTAACTTTATATTTCTTTCTCCCTACGTTTTATGAGCAATACAAAACAGATCAACTTCAAACAGGGATAAAAGAAATAATTGATAAGTCCAAAGATCTTACGTTTCAAGATGCGATACCACTTTTTGATGAATACGCAAAAAAAAATAACGCGATGCTTTCGCTTCAAAATAAAGAAGGAATAATTATTTACTCGCCTTCATTTTCTTTTATTCAAAGTGGTACACAAACAACAGTAGTTACTAAAGCAGCACGATTTGAGAATGCAGGTACCATTAGCAATTCATATAATGTTACGGAACCAATTCAATTCCAAGATGGTAGTTTAACGCTTGTAGTGTTCGCAACATTTCAACCGATTGATGAAGCTTCGCAAGTATTAGTGCGTTTTCTCCCCTATATTAGTATCATTGTGATCGTAATTGGTATAGGGAGTGCTTATTTCTATTCCAGGTTTATTACAAAGCCACTTATTTATATTAATGAGGGTGCACAAAAGATGGCAAATTTAGATTTCTCCGAAAAAATTGAGGTTCGTTCTACAGATGAGTTAGGAGAATTATCTAATAGTTTGAATGACATGTCTATTAACTTACAACAAGCTATGTTTGATTTAAAAAAAGCAAATGAACAATTAAAAAATGATATTGAAAAAGAAAGAGAAATAGAAACAAAACGCAGAGAGTTTTTTGCAATTGTAGCACATGAATTAAAGTCCCCTCTTACTGTAATGAAAGGATACTTAGAAGGGATGATATACAATATTGGCCCTTATCAAAATCGTGATCAATATTTAAAGAAAAATCATCAAATTATTGAAAGTATGGAACAACTAGTTCGTGAAATTTTAAGTATGTCAAAGTTAGAACAACACACTTTTAAACTAAAAATAGAAGAAATTAATCTTTCAAAGTTAATAGGTACAATCACAAAAGATCTCGAATTTTTCGCTTCTCAAAAAAGCATCCAAATAATAAAAGAAATTGACTCTGACCTTTCTGTTTATACAGATCGTGTTCTTTTTGAAAAAGCATGTAAAAATATTATCCATAATGCAGTTATGTATTCACCACATAATGAAAAAGTCTATATAAAGTTAAGTAAGGATTCTAAACAAGGTCAAATTAAAATGCAAATTATAAATACAGGTATCAATATTAAAGATGAAGATATACAACAAATTTTCAAACCATTTTATCGAATTGAAAAATCTCGGAATCGAAATACCGGAGGAAGTGGTTTAGGTCTATATATTGTTAAACAAATTCTTGAAAGACTAGATATAAAGTATTCTATAAAAAATATGGAACATAGTGTGCAATTTAGCATGCGTATTCCATTATCTAAACACAAAAACAAACAAACTCGTCCTATTTAAAGGAGAGTTTGTTTGTTTTTGTAGTAAGTATAAACTTATTAACAGGCTTTTCATTTAATGATATATGCTACTTCTTAAATTGCGATTGTCATAAGTAGTGACAAACTGTATCCAACTTAAATATTCACCTTCTACTATAACAGCAAAAAAAACAAAATTCCGCTTAGCAGCAAATTAGATTCTCTTATTTGAGATGCATTTCATCTATGCAACTGAAAAGGAAGATGAAAAATGCATATTTGCCTCCATTTTTCAGATTAATTTGGAATTCTTTTATGATAAGCTATATGTAAAGATTAAATATAAAACATAAAGGATGATTCGTATGCAAATAAGACCAAAGGTAAGTGAATATAACTCCTATTATGCAACGTATACCAACTTGGTATCAGACGGAAATATCATACATATTCTAGAACAACAAATGAAGGAAACGAATCTTTTATTAAAGAGAATTTCTAATAGTGAGGGACTTTTCCGGTATGCTCCTACTAAATGGAGTATAAAAGAAGTAATCGGTCATATAGCGGACACAGAACGTATTATGGCGTATCGATTGCTATCTATTGCTCGAGGCGAGACAGCAGAACTTCCAGGCTATAACGATGATATGTATGTTCTTAGAGCTGCTTTTGATAAGCAATCTATGCAAGATCTTCTTGAGAATTTAATAGTTGTTCGCCAATCTACCGTGTATTTACTTAGAAGCTTAGATAAAGAAGCTTGGTCACAAAGAGGAAATGCGAATAATTCTGAAGTTACAGTTCGTGCATTAGCATACATCATTGCTGGTCATGAGCTTCATCATCTTCAAATTATAAAAGAACGCTATCTTGGTTCTAATGCATATCCAGCAAGTTAATACTTGAAGAAACATAATCTTATTTATGTAGGGCTCTTTTTCAGTATTTATAAAATTCACCACATAATATTAAGTTATCCCCTTGTATTCTGTACATAATTTTCTTCAGGCTGATATACTATAAACACAATAGTTCTGGAAAGGTTATGATGTTATGTATGAACAACAAAATAATAGAGATAGAGATCAAAAAATGATGTTTTCTATGCAGGGAGTTCCCTCAAATAAAATTAACATGAATCAATTACCTAAATGGATTAGAATTTTTGGCTATTGTGCGTTTGGTTGGATAATAGTATTTAGTTTAATTATGATTGTAGGTTTAATTCTGCAATAACTATACAGATACACAGTTAAACGGGACAGCATTTAGATTATATATCTAGGTAATGTCCCGTTTTTTATGTGTGATTATCCCATGATATAGGTAACCAATTATAAGAAAAAGAACTTGTAGAATATCCTACAAGTTCTTTTTCAAATATTATTAAAAAGGGAACAACAAACTATTTTAACATTCAGTACAGGGAGACCATTTTGATTATGGCTTGATTTTATTATAAATCAAATATAAGCTTTTGAACGGACTAAATTTTGAAAATTATGTGAATTGAACAGCTACGATGTTTATATTAGATTTCATTTACGACCAACTTCTTCTTACTTAAATACACTGCACGATCTGATTTTTTAGCAACTTCCTGTGAGTGCGTCACAACAATAATGCATTTATTCTCTTTATGTGCAAGTTCTTGAAACAGTTCTATTATATCCATTGTGGTTTCCTCGTCGAGGTTTCCTGTCGGCTCATCTGCAATCAGTAAATCAACATTACAAGATAGTGCTCGAGCAATTGCTACACGCTGTTGTTGCCCACCACTTAGTTGCAGGACATTTCGTTTCGCTTCAGCTTCTGTGAGTCCTACTTTCTCTAATAACTCTAATGCCCTTACCGTCTTATTTTTCACTTTAACACCTGTAATTTCCATTGCTGTTAAGACGTTTTGAAGAGCTGTCATATAGGTAATTAAGTTATAAGATTGGAAAATTACAGATACATTTTGATTACGGTATCGATCCAAACCAATTTTTCTAATATCTTTGCCATTATACAGTACATAACCATTTTTAGGGACATCTAGTCCACAACCTAAACTTAGCGTTGTGGTTTTACCAGATCCAGATGGTCCTAAAATCGTGTAGAAATGCCCTTTTTGAAAAGAAAAGTTAACATTCTCTAGTATCGCTACATTTTTTCCATTACTTTCATAATAATAATCCAAATTTTTAAATTGTAAAATCGTTTCCATATTATGCCTCCTTATTCATCTTTTAAAAGAATTTGTTTTGGATTTAAACGTAGAATTGATAATGCTGGAAGAAGCGTTGCTATTATAGCAATAGCTAGTCCAACCCCCCCCATTTTCCCTACATCTTCTCCTGTTACACTTACATCAATTTTATCAATTGGATCTTCTTTTTGATTTTGTAGCGTACCACCAGGTCCAGACATCATTACAGTACTATTATTTCGCATGGTGTCCGTTTCTTCGCTTGTTGTAGCGATTTCACTCGAAAGTAAATTATCCCCGATATATTGAGAAACCTTAGCTCCTGTTGTTATGGATAATCCAAATGCTAAAATAGCGACACATACTACTTCTACTACGAACTGCGCCATCAGTTTCCATTTTTTCTCTCCAATAGATAACAGTATTCCCATTTCCTTACGACGTCCTTTAATTGATAGCATAATGATTAACCCTAATATAATCGCACCTGCAATTGATACAATATAAATAATCATTTGAGAAGTAGAAGAAATATTTTCGATAGGACCAATCATTTGTTTGTACAATGAATCATGTGCATCTAATTTATAATAATTAAAATCAATATTAGATTTTTTTGCTTCTTTTTTAAATGCATCAATATATTTTGGATCATTCAAGAAATACACGACTTGAACACTACTTATACCTTGGTCTACTTCTAATTTTTTCATAGTTGAATGCGGCATATATAGTTTATTAGCTGGATCCATAATAGGAGGAGCCTGTTGACCCATTGCTTGCTCATTCGTTTCGTAAATACCGATAATTTCAATCTCGAGGGTTTCCTTCTTATCCCCTGATTGCACTTTAACTTTGTCTCCTACTTTCAAATTGTTTAATTCCGCTAATCGTTTTTCCATTAAAGCTACATTCTGATCCTTCATTTGCTCTGTAATTGGTTTTCCATCAATGATTTTACTTTTTCCGTTTTTAAAGCTTTCTTGTAATGCAGTCTTGCGGACCCCCTCAATCATAAAAGAAGCATTCATATCTATTTCTGTACCAGAGCTTGAACCGCCTCGCACAGCCGCCATTCCCACTTTACCTTTTCCTTCTTCTTCTCCTTCTGAAGCTCCTACTAGTTTAAGTCCATCAGAAATACCGAAAGTGTTAGCTATGTAATTATAGTCTTTTACATACTTGGATTTCGCTAATTGATCTGTTTCTTTTGTTTTAAGCTTCGGTGGATTAGGCATCTCTCCAGTTTCTCGAGCTTGTTGACCTAATTTGTCAAAATCAAGACTTAAAGTAACATCTGCACCTAGTTTTTTTCTTGCTGCATCCGCAGCTTTTTTTGATGCATTTTGGATTGTGAACCCTGAAAGAACCAAATTTGTAACAATCAGAAAAACTGCCATCAAAATTAATGATGTTCCTATCCTTTTTTTCATACTGAGAATTGCACGTTTCATAAAATTCATTTTTTCTTACCTCCTTGATAACTTGTATTCTATATAGGTTATCTAGAGTCTATATGGAGCTAATCGGTAGTTTATCTAGAGATATAAGGAGTTTATGTGTAGTTATTCAATGACCTGGTCAAGAAAAACCGGAACACGAATCCAAAAACGTAATCGTTTTTGAATATTGGCAAGGAGGTTTTGGCCTTAGCTAGCATTGAATGAAAGCATACAAATCCATGCTTGAATCTACTCCTTTTTTAGCCAAATAAAAGGATTTTTTTTAAACAGTTATTTTAATTTGTACTGTTCTCCTATATTAATGCCTGCCCATGAGTATTTCCCTGAATTATATATTAAGGAATGAAAATGTATTAATTCATTCCGAGTATGAATTCAAATAGGTATCACTTGCAATATGTCATTAAAATAAAAGGATTATCACTTGGTTTAATTAGAAAACTAAGTGTACATAAATACAACGACATGAAAACACTTTGCTCCTAGATCCACTACTTGTATTATTGGTTACTTGAAACTCCTTCTTGAGAAAGGTTTTAATTTCCTAATATTCTGTTGACTGTTATCGCATATCCAATTTACAATTTAATTGTGATGTTCTTTCACAATTAAACTACTTAGAACACACTTCATTTATTTGAAAACAATTACAAATAGAGGTGTTAATATGAAAACAAGAGTAAATCCAGAGTTATTACAAGGGTTAGAGATGTTTCCGGATCTCGATTTACGCCCGGAAAACTTGCAAGCAATCAGAGAAGGAATAGCTCAAATGAGACCACCTACCGTTGTTGATGACTCCCTTTCGTTAACAGATGAAGTCATTGTTGGACCAGATGCTAATTCGTTACCATTAAGAATTTATCGCCCAAAATCAAATCATGAATCTTTACCTGTCTTATTATGGATACATGGTGGTGGTTATATCTTAGGGTCTATAGATGATAACGATGATACTTGTATGAGGTTTGCAAAAGAAGCTGGCTGTGTGGTCGTATCTGTAGACTACCGCTTAGCTCCTGAACATCCTTACCCAGCACCAATTGAAGATTGTTATTCAGCTTTAAAATGGATTGCTGATAATGCAGAGTCATTAAACATTGATTCGAATCGAATTGGGGTTGCAGGAGTAAGCGCTGGAGGTGGACTAACAGCAGCATTATCATTATTAGCCCGAGATCGAAAATATCCTTCGATTTGTTTACAAATGCCACTCTATCCAATGATTGATGATCGAAATAATACACCTTCAGCCAATGAAATTAAAGAGGGATTTGTTTGGAATCAGAAGGCAAATGAAGCTGGTTGGAAAATGTATTTAGGAGAAATGTATGGAGCGGATCATATCCCTGCCTATGCAGCACCTTCTCGAGCAGAGGATTATAGTGATTTGCCATATACTTATACATTTGTTGGTCAATTAGATCCATTCCGTAGTGAAACATTGACCTATGTAAGCAAACTAGCGCAAGCTGGTGTTGATGTCGAATTTCATTTATATCCAAATTCTTATCACTGGTTTGAAGGATTAAATCCAAATGCCGATGTATCTATTTACGCTGTGAACGAAATGGTACAAGCAGTAAGGACTGGTTTCAAAAGAGTATCTAAGGTTGAGGCCTAATCCCTTTACAAGAAAAACACTCCGTAAATATAATAGCCGATTCTCATTTAGAATCGGCTATTAATATGTAAAATTCACCTAATATATCAAGGTTGAGAAACAGATATAAGATGTTTAGGCGATGTGTTTATTTCCTCTGCCAACGCCTTAATGCTCATCATGATTTGAAGTATTTCTTCTAATGTTGTCCTCGGGTTGATAGAGCAAAGTCGAATTACTACTTTTTCTTTTAATTTAGTCGTACTTAGCATAGCAAATCCTCTTTGATTAATTTCTTCCACCAGTTTTTTGTTTATTTCATGAATTGTTTCTGTAGACGTTCGCTTACAAGGAATATAACGAAAAGTAACAATTCCTAATTGGGCAGGTGTTACTACTTCCCAATCTTTTTCTTTCCTTAAAAACTCTTCAACTTGTTCAGCCAACATAATACCATGATCAATTGCCTCACGAAAAGCTGTGACTCCAAATGCTTTAAAAGAAAGCCATACCTTTAATGCCCTAAATCTACGAGAAAGTTCAATTCCACGCTCCCCAAAATTCACTTTTTCTTCTATATTAGTTTCCGTATCCTTAATATACTCTGGGATCATACGGAACGTTTCACTTAAATATTGGCTATTTCGAATAAGTACACAACCAACATCATAAGGCTGAAAAAGCCATTTATGCGGGTCTAATGTCAAAGAATCAGCACGATGAATTCCTCTTAATAACTCCCTTCCTTTTTCACTGAGAATTGCTGCAGCCCCATAAGCACCATCCGCGTGTAGCCATACATCTTCATCACCACATAGATCAGCCAATTCATCGAGGGAGTCCACCGCTCCGCAATTCGTTGTCCCTGCATTAGCAATAACACAAAATGGTTTTTTCCCTTTTAATCGATCTTCTTTTATTTGCTTTCTTAAAGTACTAACTGAAATTCTTAAATCTTCATCTGTTTCAATTCGGCAAATTTGATGATGTTTAAAACCTAATACTTTAAGTGCTCGATCTACAGAAAAATGAGTTTGGTTAGAAAAATACACAATGGCATTTTCTATGTCATTATTCAGCTTGACCTGTCTCGCTACAGTAAGTGCAGTCAAATTAGCCATGGAACCGCCACTGACAAATAGCCCTTCAGCTGAATCAGGGAATCCTAGCATTGATTTTAACCAGTTGATTGTCGTTAATTCAATTTGTTCAGCACCTGCACCTACTATCCAAGCTGTAGGAAATACATTAAACCCACTTGCTAAAAAATCTGCTACTACACCAACATAATTATTAGGACCTGGCACAAAAGCCATAAAATGAGGATGATCCACATGAGTAATTTGATTAAACACATTGTTATTAAGAAAATGAAGTAACTCTTTTGGATTGGATCCGTTTTCTGGAATCGTTTCAATTAGCTTGTCTCTAAAAATATTACTATCAATCGTTTCCGAAACTGGTTTACTTTTTAAATGATTCATATGATCAACAATCAAGTCCACCGCTTGATATCCTAACTGACGCATCTCTTCGGCTGATAACTGCAAGTTTTTTGTCATTTGGTTTACTCCTATTCTATTTAAAAAGGCGAGTTCTTGCTCGCCTTTTCATTTTTTATAATTTGTAATCACCGATTGCCTGTATTGGATTTTGAAGAATCCTATTGATTAACTGATGGATGTGATTCAATATTTCCTGTATTTTCTCCGCTTCATATACGGATTGATCATATCCAAACTTTATTGTAAGTTTCTCTTCAGGGAAGCACATAATTCCATACTTTACATGAGGCTCATCAACAACTTCGTAATCTGTGATGGCAAAATTTCTGTTTTCATTTGAAGAAAAGATAGCTGAGTTAGTCGGATAGTTTTCAAAAACCCAAAGATGGTCAGTCAACTCAGTTTTTAATTCACTTTGTTTTTGTATATCAACATATGAATAGTATGCATACTCATTACATTTCAATGTTTCTAGTTGTACTTTTTGCAGGAAGTCCACAAAAGATTGCGTTTCTGTCCATGCTAGTCGGATAGGCAAAACATTTGTGAACAGACCGAACATATTTTCAATCCCTTCTACTTCGGGAGGTCTGACTGATACTAGATTAGGTAATACTACTTCTCTCATTCCGTTGTATTTGCCAAGCAATATTCCCCATACAGCTAGTAATGCCGAATTCATAGTTATATTGTTTTTAGTTACAAATGTCTGTAACTGATTAGTCAAATCCTTATCTAATATTAAATCCATAAATGTGAAATTTAACCCTTCACTTTGAGTTGATACTTTCTTTTTAGGAATACTAATTTTTCGATTGTATCCTGATAAATAATCCCGCCAAAAATGACGTGCTTTCTCATGATCTCGTGCTACAGTCCAATCTATGAATGTCTCAAAAGGTTTCACCATAGGTAACTCTGCCGTAGTTCCCGCATTTATTAATTCATAGAGCTGGAATAATTCGTCTATCAAAATGCTGACGCTCCAACCATCACATAATAAATGATGGGAACTCCAAACCACCTTATGCTCGTTATTTCCTAGCTGGAATATACAGAGACGGGTCATGAGTTCATCTTTTTTGAATCCTTGACTTGAATTTTCATTCATCCACTGGTCTAGGAATTCTTGCTGTTCTTGTTTCGTCATCTCAATCAAGTTTTTTATCTCTGAAATCATTTGAACATCGTGTAAAACAGCTTGCCAAGGTTGTGCTTGTTCATCTTGCACAATTATCGTCCTTAAAGAATCATGACGATCAACTAATTGTTGGAAACACTGAATAAAGAGATTAATATCCAGCTCCCCCTCAAGCGCCCAAATTGTTTGTTCGAAATATGCATTTGTATCAGGTTCAGTCGCAGCATGTTCATAAATAACTTCCTGGAAAGGTGCCAATGGGTAAATACGTTCTATTTTTATTTCTGGCATTTTTTCTTGTATTTTGATAAGTGTATGTTGATTAAGTTGTTTGTTTTTAACATTTAGTGATGTAATTTTATTATCATTCATTTTGTTTACATCACTTGTTTGCGAATTTGGAAGATGATCAAGCTTTTTAACAAATTGAACCATGTCTCCTAATATAGGAAATGAAAATAAATTTTTTGGCTCTAGCTCAAATCCTTGTCTATACAGTCTGACGGAAACTTGAATCGCTTTTATCGAATCTCCACCTAAGGAAAAGAAATGATCATTTACTCCAATCCGATCTACTTTGAGTACTTCTTGCCAAACACTAGTTAATATTTTTTCCATTTCAGTTTTTGGAGCGATAAATACTTCATTTGTTTGTTTCTCCGGAGTAGGGAGCGCTTTTCTATCTAATTTCCCGTTTGGAGTCAAGGGCAATTGTTCCAAATAAACAAAATAAGAAGGAATCATGTAATCTGGCAAGTGATCTCGCAAATGCTTTCGTAGTTCTGTTGTGCTAATATTTTGCTCAGTTACCACATATGCGACTAAAAATTTTATACCATACTCATCTGTCTGATCAATCACTGCTGCATGTTCGACTTGTTTGTAAGTGAGAAGACAATGTGCGATTTCTTCTAACTCTACTCGATATCCTTGAATTTTAACTTGATAATCTTGGCGGCCTAAAAATTCAATATATCCCTCAGGATGCATTTTTCCACAGTCTCCTGTCTTATAAATAAGACCAAAATCAGAATGTGATACAAATGCTTCATTTGTTTTCTGTTCATCATTTAAATATCCTTTAGCAAGGCCCACTCCCCCAATATATAAATCTCCAATTACACCAACAGGGCACATTTTCTTTTCATAGTTCAACACATAATACGTTTGGTTTGCCAAAGGTATCCCGTATGGAATACTCTTCCAATTCGATTCCACCTGTTTGACCGGATAATAAATTGACCAAATCGATGCTTCTGTTGCTCCTCCGAGTGAAACTACTTCCGCAATCGGAAAATGTCGTTTTATTTTTTCTGGTAAAGAAAGTGGAATCCAATCTCCACTATGTAAAACTAAACGCAAGGAAGAATGTTCAAAATGAGAACCTACTTGATCTAATGCCAAATCCATAATTGCAGGTACTGTATTCCAAATTGTAATTCCTCTACGTTCGACAGTACGGATTAATTCTTGCATGTCTCTTGGGTCACGAATCATTACCAACATTGCACCTGTGCTTAACGTTCCGAAAATATCGTATACAGATAAGTCAAAACACATAGAAGAAATACCAATAATACGATCATCTTCATTTACCTGATATTTTTGATTAAT
The DNA here is from genome assembly GCF_024712505.1 of Bacillus sp. IBL03825. Lineage (NCBI taxonomy): Bacteria > Bacillati > Bacillota > Bacilli > Caryophanales > Bacillaceae > Bacillus > Bacillus sp. IBL03825. The sequence continues at coordinate 2,750,861 of NZ_JAMXKE010000001.1, forward strand.
ATCTTGAATGGTATTTGTAACCGCTTGGTGAGTAATAATTACTCCTTTCGGTTTTCCTGTACTTCCTGAAGTGTAGATAATATAGGCAAGATCTTCCGGACCAGCAATAGCAGGCATATCTTCTGTTGTATATAATGACAAGCGGTTTTCTGCATAAAGACTAGATTCTAATAAAAGTTTGCATGAGCTATTTTCTAAAATATATGTTTGGCGATCTGAAGGATGGTCGGGATCAATTGGAACATAAGCGGCACCTGCTTTTAAAATACCTATCATATTAGCAATTGTGTCAACTCGTCTTAGTGCTAAAAGACCAACTTTGTCACCTAGACCAATTCCTTGTTCTTTTAAAAAGTGCGCAACTTGATTGGAGCGCTTATGAAGCTCGGAGTATGTTAAGTAGTCCTGTTCAAAAACTACTGCTACTTCATCCGGTGTACGTTTTACTTGGTCTGTAAATAATTGATATAAAGTAGTCGACGGTATTTTTTCTGTTGTCTCATTGTATTGCTCAATTAAAGCATGGTCTGACTCTTTCATCTGCAAAGATGTTACGTCACTTTGTTTCACTAATTGTTCCAATAAGTCAACAAATTGGTGAAACATCGCTTCTATCACATCAACATCAAACAATTCTTCAACATAGTTCCAGCTAATTAATAACTCTCCATTTTTTTCAATTACCACATTATCCAAATACACTTGTGGAGTCCGAGCATGAATATGGCGAAGTGAACCAAGCTGTTCCCAAGCAAAAGCCCCCGCACCTGCTAACATCGAGGTGAAAACAATTGGCATAACTGCTTTTGGCGTCATTTGATGATATCGAGTAAAATCTCGAATGAAATTAACTCCATCGTAATGGCGATGTTCGAGACCATTTAATAAAGTAGATTGCGTTTCTTTTACTCTAGTAAAGAAAGATTGATCTGGATTCACATCAACATCCAACAAGATGAGTGAAGTGAAATCTCCCACAATTTGCTCTACTTCTTCATGAACAGGATAACGGTTAAATACAGTCAAATTAATTGCCAATCGACGTTGATTACTCCAATATGCCAATACATCACCATATATTGTACAAAGCAGAGCCGAAGGAGTTACTTCTTTCTCTTGTGCTAACTTTCGTAGCTTTTTCCATATTTCATTGTCCAGGATCTTAGTAAGTGATTGGAACTTAGGAGTAGCAATCTCTGCCGGATCCTTTTTTAACAGCAAAGAAGGCGCAAACGGAAAGGCAGGAAGCTTACTTGTCCAATAATCTTTTGCTGTTTTATATTCTGTACTTTGTTCCAGTTCATCATAGATAAACATGTAATCTTGAAAATCAAAAGATAGAGGTTCTAACCTTTGCTCTGGTTTATAATAATAATGAAACAAATCCTGTCCAACAATGTTCATACTAGCTCCATCCATTAATAAAGCATCGTATCGAAAACATAATAAATACGTGTCTTCTTTTACAAGAAAGGCTTTTAATTCAAACAAAGGCCATTGCCCCAAAGGGAATACATGGTTAGTCATTCGAGAACGTTCTTCTCGCAAGCGAGCATTTTGTTTCCCATCATCTAAATCTATGAGGCTCACTATTTCAATCTCGTAATCAGGAATATTTTCTAATATTTGCTGTTTTCCCTCTGGTAAAATTACAGCTCGCAACATTGGATGACGATAAATTACCTTTTGAAGACTTTTTGAAAGACGATTGATATCCAATTCTGTTTCATATTCAAAATATGTTTGAGGTGAAATACCACTTAATTCAAACTGTGAATTCCTTCCTAACATATACGCTGTCTGAACTTCTGTTAAGGGAAATGGCTTAGACAAATTTTTAACATGAGTTGGTCTATTTTCAAACCTTTCCTCTTTATGCTCTACCTCTATACAAGAACTAAGTTGAGCAATCGTAGGGTGCTTAAAAAAATCTGTTGTACTTATTTTCAAACAGTCTTTTCTTAATAAATTTATTACCTGTAATGCTTTAATCGATTCTCCTTTTAGTGCGAAAAAATTATCATGAATACCAATTCCCTCAATCTCCATAACTTTTTCCCATGCATGCACCAATTTTTGTTCAATTTCATTGCGCGGGGCAACGTATGGAATTGATACATAATCTGTTTGTGTTATCTCTAATAACCTTTTCCTATCTACTTTCCCATTTGGATTCAACGGAATCTCTTCCACCTGAATCATTTTTTCAGGAATCATAAACTCAGGTAATTTATCACTTAAATATTTTCTGATTTCATCAAAAGAGACCTTATTATCCGATACATAGTACGCAGCTAATAATTTCCTATTTCCATATACTTGATCAACAACGATAGCTTGGTTTATTTCTGGATATTCCCTTAACTGGCTTTCGATTTCTCTTAATTCAATCCGATATCCCCGAATTTTTACTTGATGATCCATTCGACCTAGATATTCAAGTTCTCCATTAGGCAACCAACGAACGAGATCACCCGTATGATACATCATTTCTCCTGCTGTAAAAGGACTCGGTACAAACTTTTCATCTGTCAGTTTAGATTTCCCAAGATACCCTCGTGCTACCGCCACGCCACCAATGCAGAGTTCACCCGGAATTCCAAATGGTTTTAATTGACCATACTTATTCAATATATAGGAATGATAATTCGGGTTGGGACTTCCAATCGTAACTTCTTTGGCAGAGCTCAAATCCTTTACTGTTGCACAAATGGTTGTTTCTGTAGGACCATAAATATTTAAAATTGTCGCTTCACTGATGCATCGGATTTTTTCAACCAAATCAATGGAAAATGCTTCTCCTGCTAACAAAATAGATTTTAAATCTTTTAGAAAACTTGCCCCTTCTGGATCACTCAAAATCACTTCCATTCGCGATGGCGTTGATTCCCATAAATCCACCTTATGTTCTTTGACCAAATAAGCTAATTCTTTTGTTGCGAACTGATCCTCTGTAGCAATAACTACTTTCGAACCTTGTGTTAAAGGCAGACATATTTCTAACAAGGAGATATCAAAAGATACACTAGCAAGAAACAAGAATGACTGATTATCTTTTACTTTTTCTCTCATTACACTTAAAAAATGGACAAGCGATTTCTGTTCCACCATTACTCCTTTTGGATTTCCTGTCGATCCTGATGTGTAAATAACATAAGCCAAATCATTAGGATGACTTTCTCGAACTAAATTACTTTCTTCACCTTGGAAGAAATGCCCCTCATCAAGATACAGCACTTCACCCGCAAATTGTGGCAATTCTACTTCTGTTCGCTTGCTCAGTAAACATTTTGCTTGACTATCTTGTAACATATATTCAATTCGTTCAGTTGGATAGTTAGGATCGATAGGTAAGTAAGCTGCTCCTGCTTTTAAAATCCCCACCATGCCAATGATCATTTCCAATGAACGATCTACCATAACCCCAATAATACTTTCTTTCGAAACACCTTTACTTTGAAGAATAGAAGCCAATTGATTTGCTTTCTTATTCAATTCTCTATATGTCAAAGATTGATTATTACAAACAACAGCAATTTGATCTGGGGTTTTTAACACTTGCTCCTCAAACAAATCTTGAAATGATTGAGACAATTCTATGTCCGCCTGACCTTGATTCAATTCTTCTAGCAATTCTTTCTCTTCTTCTGAAATGATACAAATATCTTTCACAGCCAAATTCGAATTTGTTGACACTTGCTTTAAAACATAAAGATATGAATTTGCAAACTGTTGCAAAGAAGAAAATGAATGAGACTTGAAAGAAATTTGAATTTCAAATTCATTATGTATTTCATTCCATTTTCTTTGTATCCAGATGGCTAAATTATTCTCTGCATATTCTTCTAGCAAATTTTCGTTATGTAATCCTTCCATCCCAATAACAATTTGAAAAGGAGTTAAATTGTGTTTAATTAATAATTCAGAGAGCGGATACTCCTGATTTTCATACCCGAATAAAGTCTTTTGTTCAATCTGATTTACTACTTGTTTAAAGCTGTGATGCGGATGGATTTCATTTCCTAAAGGAATCAATTTATTAAGATTCTCGCTTTGTTCAATATTCTTTTCAATTACAGGAATACCAATAGTAATCCTTTCTTGATCTGTATAGTGTGCCAAACAAATCCTTAACGCGGCCTGTAACCAGCTAAATAATAATAAATCTTGAGACTTAATTATTTTTTGTATACTTTTACTAAACTCTACATTCATTATGACTTGAACGTGCTCGCAAGGATTTTCTTTATTTAGTTGGTAACCGCTATTAAATACAGAAAAATCGAGAACCTCGGAAGATAACTGCTCCTTCCAAAACGCCTCTACCCCTTTATTTTCATGAATCGAACTTCGATCTTTAATGTGCATTTTTATCTTTATCCCCCTAATATTCATTTCATCTATTCGTTAATCTTCAGACCAATTTCAAGCCCATGGAGAAATACTTGATGATTATCCAAACATAAAAACTGCTGAATCTCTTCAAATTTCATATGACCAACTGAACAAACGCCTAAATTCAATGTCTCAGCCACCATATTTAAGGTAGCAGTGATAATACCAGACTCAATACAAGCAAATAAATATCCATCTGAACCGTATTTCGGGATGGAAGCGTTCGCATTATAGACCAAATAAACTGAAAAGGCAGACTGAGTAAATAAATCTTGGTTAATTAACTCATGATCACTTTTGATTACTTGATCAATATTATTTACAATCACAAGACAGTTTTTTGATGGGTTATAATAATAAAACCCAGCTTTCATACCTTCTATACGTTTGGGTTTTATATAAACAAAGATATCAATAGGGTAGAGTCCGCCTGCACTTGCGTAATGATAGTATATATTTTCTTTCCTAACCTGTTTTAGAGTTGATATGAATTGGGAAAATTCTAAAAAACTAATATGTTTTTTCATATCAAATTGGCGACAAGACCTACGTTCCTTGATTATAGTGGGTAGATCATTTGTTGTTTCAAGTTGAATTTCGGTTGACCGCACAGCATGGTGCGTTCGATTCAATTGTTCACTCATATACTTATCTAAATCTCCTTTAGAAAAGCGAATCTGGTTGCTATATGGATTTGGAAAAATCTTTTCTTGTGTGGAAAATACTTCTCTTGGCGGTAATATGTTACTTACTAACACACGATTTTTTATCATAAGCTCTATTGTTTTTTGTGTCTCTTCTACATTTCCTAAAGAAAAGCGTTCTACTAGTTCACTAATTTTCACACCTTTTTGAGTCAAAAAATAAAACTCAGGAAACCACTCAGACAGAACGCCTGTAAATCTCATTTCCCCTATCAAAACTTCATTATGCAACTTCTCCCAATGTTTAATAGGAGACCAATAATAAATTTTCTCGCTCATATAACCCTCCATAAACTTTTAACTTAATTTTTAAATACACTTTTCTAATCTACAAAAATAATTTTTAGATTCTTCCTCTTGTCTCGAAGTGATTATAAATACATGTACTTCAATAAAGCTTGAGAATAATAAAATAACTTTTTCTTCATTAAAATTTTTTATTTCATCATAAAAAATATTTTTTTATTAGACATTTCACATCCTTTCCCATAGTAATCCTATAAGGTATAAACCATTTAGAACATTGGGAATATTCGTGTATTTCCAATGTGAAATTATTGTAATGGATTGGAAAGCAGATGGATATAGTTATTAAACACAATAATATTGAGAAAGTTTTATTTGTTATAGCGATAAAATTTTCTAATGAGATTTATTACATATAGATTAAGAAAAGAATTTAATATTTTTCTTTTGAAGTTAGTGTGAAAATGCAACTTACTTTTACATACAAGTTAATTACTAACATATCGTATTTAAAATAGAGAAAAGACACCTTAAATGGTGTCTTTTCTCTATTTTAATTCCATATACTTTTTCATCTTTGCTATTTTTTAAACGATTTGTAGGAATTAATACAAAGATATCTTCTCCTCCTACTGTTACAATAGAAATAATTTCTTGTCTATTTCCTTTATTAAATTGTAATATAATTACAGTATGTGAAATTATATTAATTTAATTTTAAAAGCGAAGTGAAAATAACCGTCACTTCGCTTTTTGCATGTACAATCCTTATTACATGTACTCAATTCAGTATATACTTCCACATGACTTGCTTTTATTTAATCGGTTTCGCTGTTTTTAAAACGAATGAACTTAATGCAGGAACTTTAATTTTATTATTATGGACAACATAAAGTGTTTTACTATCTGCCTGCTTACCATCTACTAGTACTTTCCAAGGACCTTTCGATGGCAAAGTTATGTCAACGGATTCTCTATTTGCATTGTGAGCCACCATAAAGTTTTCATTTTTATTCCCATTCCCCTTTCCATCTATTGAATAAGCTATAACATTTTTGGGAGCATCTATAAATGATATATGCTTTTTAATTTGCTCAGGAGATGTCATTCGAAAAGCTGAATACTTTTGGCGTAAATCTATTAAGCCCTTCATATATTCTACCTCATTATTAAATGCTGCACGGCGCAACCAATCCATTTGGTTAATTGGATCAGGAGATTTGTAACTGTTATGATCACCATACTTCGTGCGCATAAACTCTTGTCCTGCATGTAAGAATGGAATACCTTGTGATGTTAATAAAATCGAAGAAGACAATTTGTGCATTTGTTTTCGCACTTCTTCACTGTCACCTGGATTAGTCAACTCAAGTTTGTCCCATAATGTATGATTATCATGTGCTTCCACATAAGTTAGCACTTGCTCAGGATCTTGATAAGTAGACGAATTTATATCGTAGTCAATGCCTGCCGTAATCCCTTTTTTAATGCGGTCTTCCATGTTGTCCTTTCCATTTACAAATCCATTTTCCTCCTCCTCAAATACACTACCTTTCAATCCATCTCGTATATTATCGTTAAAATGAGCAATCCCTTTCATTTTCTCCGCATTTTTTTGATTTGCTTTCAACTCAGCTGCAAGAGGTGTATTTAAATCCCACCCTTCTCCATGCAGTATAATAGAAGGATCAATTTGATTAACAGCTTTACGTATTTCATTCATCGTTTCATAATCATGAATACCCATTAAATCAAAACGGAATCCGTCTAAATTGTATTCTTTTGCCCAGTATGTCACCGAATCCACCATAAATTTTCTCATCATTTTTCGTTCTGAAGCTGTATCATTTCCTACTCCGGTTCCATTTGCAAATGTTCCATCTTCATTGTAACGGTAATAATAACCTGGAACTAACTTATGAAAATTAGATTCAGCAGCATTATACATGTGGTTATATACTACATCCATTACAACACGAAGATTATTATCATGCAGTGTTTGAATCATTTGCTTTAATTCAGTTATTCGAACAGTTGGCTCATATGGATTTGTAGAATAGGATCCTTCTGGAACATTGAAATTTTTCGGATCATATCCCCAGTTATATTGTGGTTCATTTAAACTCTCTTCATTTACTGATGCATAATCAAATATCGGTAAAAGCTGCACGTGCGTAACACCAAGATCTTTCATATGATCAAGGCCTGTTTTCACACCTTCAGGACCTCTTGTTCCTTTTTCTGTTACCCCTAAATATTTTCCTTTCTGTTTAATACCACTTTCGGGCTGAATAGAAAGATCACGTACATGCAATTCATAAATAATAGCATCTTCCGGATTTTTAAATTTTGGTTTTTTGTTTGCTTTCCATTTTTTCGGATTTGTTTCTTCTAAATCAACAACTGCACCTTTATCTCCATTTACTGCAGCAGCACGTGCATACGGATCAACTGCTTCAGTCCACTTATCACCAATTTTCACCTTATACGTATAATAGAGCCCTTTTTGGTTCCCTTTAAGTTCTGCTTTCCAAGTTCCTTTTTCACCTTGTTTCATGTTTATTTCAGTACCTATTTTATCGTTCCATTTTTTATATGTAACTAACTTCGCTTCACTCGCAGTAGGAGCCCATACACGGAACTTAGTGTGTTGCGGCGTATATATATTACCTAAATCGTTACCAGCATAATAAAATGAATGATCAAATTCCTCACTACGAATGACTTTACCGATTTCAGTATTCGTATCAGCTACGTTTTCGATTTTAACTTTGTATGTCTGTTTTAAATCAATTTTCTGCTCCGTAATTATTTTAACCTTATTAGTAACATTTCCACTGTTTATATCATAAGGACTAATATCCTTAATTTTAATGCCTTCAATTTCAATATTCCGTTCCTTAATATGAAACGGCACATTAGTCGTTACAGTAATTTCATTGAAACTATCAATAGTTGCTTTTTGAATTGATAGATCCGAAGAAGGCTTAGAGTTATATACTTTTTCATCACCAGAAAGAATCCATACTTCAGCACGACCGTCCTTTATATTTTCAATCCAACGATCGCCACCATCTTTTTCCCACTCATTCGTACGAATGATAAATCCTACACGTTCATAGTCATCATCTATATTAATCTTAGCGTACTTTCCAAATTCATCTTCACCAGTAAATTCATATGATTTACCATTCGCATTTTCTCCCCATAACCAAAGGTTCCAATCCTTTGTATTTCCAGACTGTTCTTTGTAATGAATGATAACTTCAGTTGTTTTCGAATTTGAAACTGCCTTTACACTTTGAAAAGAGAAAACAGAAGATAACATAACGATTATAGTAAGTAATAAAACTGATTTGTTAATTAATTTTTTTAACATTTGCACCACATACACCCTTTCTTTAAATAGTACGCACAATTTAATATGTTCGTACTAAATTACACTACTTAAATTAATCTAGAAATCTCTTTTATTTCACCCCCCATATTGGCAATTTTCACATATGGATTTCCATGATCTTTTTAATACGAAAACGTTTGCATTAATGTTTAAAAAAATAGATTTATTTATGTCTACATATATTTGTAAATACTAAAAGATCAGGGAAATCATTTTAAAGCAATCGTTTGTTATCGCTTTCATTCTATAGCACTTTCTATTAAGAGGTCAATATATTATTAATTTTCTGTTTTTATATACTTTAAACCTTATATATGTGTCGTAAATTCAGAAAGATAGACAACCTAATTATTGCTTATTAAGTGTATTTTCAATCATACATTGCTGTATAAAAAACAGCTACTATCTTTAAAATGACAGTAGCTGTTTTTTCATAATGTAATAATATATGAATGAAAACTATATTTCTAACTTACTTAATTTTCGCTGCATCAAATGCCTTTTGAACTGCTTGAACTTCAGCAGTATTTGCTCCATATTTATTAGTTGCCACTCGAATACATGCTGATCTCAATTCTTTGAAATTAGAAGTCATGTTTAACTCATCTGTATTTGCATAATAGAAGATATCAAACATTTTATCTTCACCAATTCCTTTAACAGTTACACCGTTATGAGTTCCACCTTTTGCAATGAGATACGCCACTTTATTAATAATACTTGAATTAAAATGAACGCCACCTTGATCCCATCCATTAAAATCGTTAAATTCACTGTAATCATCTGGATAAGGTACTCCAAGTGAAGATGGAACAGAAGCCGGGTTTTCCATATCACGGAAAACAGATCCAGTTTGTTCTCCCATCGTCCAGTTAAAGCTTCCATTATTTACGTATTTCTCAATAGATGTTCCCATAATATCAGAAAGCGCCTCATTAATCGCACCAGATTCACCGTAATATTCAAGATTAGATTCGCTAGAAGTAACTGCATGTGTAAATTCATGGCCAGCTACGTCGTATGCCTTGACGATAGGATCTCCGTATACAAGCATACTTCCATTATTCGCACTTAATGCATTCTGCCAATTTTTCGGATCATTCGTATCTCCAGAATCCCAAGCATGTACAACTGAAACTACCTTTTGTCCCTTATTATCAAAGCTATTACGCTTGTATTTATCTTTATAAAAATCAAATACTTTTGTTGCTAAGTAATGAGCACTTACTGCTTTTGGATCGTTAAATGTTGTTGAAGTACTAGTTGCTAATGTACCAGGATAATAGCTTTCTTCTTTAGTAATGTCTCTATAATTCACATCATATGTTTCAATTCCTTGCCCTCTTGTATAATCAGCAAGAGCATATTTTCCATTACCTTGTTGAGAGATTCCAAATGTACGTGATATACCTAAATCATCTTTTCCTGTTCCAGTTAATGATGTAAGATTGCTTTTTTTACTCTTCTTTAATGCTCCAACTAGTTTTTCACTTGCTTTTAAGTTAGATTCTTGTACCATATTTTTTAACATATCACCATTTTGTGCATTTACTAAATAAGTTCCAGAAACATATTTTGGTGTTGCAGCTTCAAATGTAACCTGGTATGCATTGCTAGCTTGTCCATTATTTTCATCAACAAAAATAACTTCTTTAACTTCTGGCTCAGAAATAAAATTGATATCGTTCCCGTACTTCGTATAAATATATTGTTTTGCTTCATCTTTTGATAGATTAATAGGTTTTTTCAATTCTTCTTGTTTTAAATTTTGCGCACTATCGCCTGAAATACTTTTAATAACACCGTTATTATCTACGTGTGCAGTTAATTGATGGCCATATACTTCTTTTCCTTCGTATGTTTGCTGAATACGTACAAGTGTAGTCCCATCATATGAACCACGTTTTTGAAGAACTTTATAATCTACTCCAGTTTCTCCATTTACTTGCTTTGGAGAAAGAGCTTGTTCTGTTTTCTCCTTAAGAGCATCTTTTACTACATTTTCGGGTGCCTTTTGTGACGGTTGTGTAAGTTCACCCGAACGGAACGATTCTTCCTGAATTTGAACTTGTAGTTGTTCTGTTTCCTCTGCATAACCTACTCCGTATGGTGCTACAGCTGTTAAAGCTAAGCCTGTTGTTAATGCTACCTTAGTTAATGTCTTTTTGTTTTTCATTTTTTTCACCTCGTATAATTTTTGAAATAGAAAGCTTGTACAAAGTATACTGTCTATTTCTGTCGGAAAAAAGAGAAAATACAAAATTCATGTAACATTATGCAAAATTACATATATGTGGTCGATGATATAAATAAAGAACGACACATATATGTATATTAATTTCAATAAAAAAGAGCTCTTTTAGGCGCTCATCCAATTGGTTAGTTGTCAATTATCTATATTCATTCTAATCAAAGTACCCTTACATCTAAATAACAACATAAAAACCCACTCTTTACTATTTTAAGAGTAGGTTTAATGCTATTAAAATAACAATTATTATAGGACATCTTATAATTTATATTACTTATTTAAACTTATATTTCGGACATGAAGTTGATTTAGGATAAAGATGGATCAAATGAATACTAATGACCTTGATAAACAAGAAGAAGAAAGTGCGTGTTTTGTTTTATGATATATATAGTATATAAATACTTTAGTGAGGCAGCGCATCTACAATTTAGATTTTTTAATATAATGTTGTTATGTATGTCTATAGCTGCATGGATTGTAACATTATGAGATAGCTGAAGTCTCATATGAGTTTCAGGCTTTTTTATTTTGTCAAAAATATCTTTAATTTGTCTCCCATTAAAATATAGTAAAAGACACATCTATTGCATGTTATTAGCTCAAGGTATGTTCTTTTAAAGCATATTATAAATATGCATAGTAAGAAATAAAACCAAAATTATTCAAATAAAAAATCCCCCGGATTTGTTTAATAATCCAGGGGATTTTTTATCGTTGATTCTTTATATTTCCATACCAATCACAAACTTTTTTTAGGATAATGGTATGTCCAAGTTTAATAGTTTTTTGCACGAAAGCTATCTATTTTATATTTATTTAATTATCCTACTAAGTTTTTTGTAAAATTCTCCTTTTCTTTTTACATGATTAAACTGATTTGGATTAATATTAGCTTTTTGTGAGAGTGCTACAATCTCTTCTTTTGTAATTGAATCTTTAGTATTTATAGATGCTATATTTGTATATTTTCCATCTTCAGTTTTTGGAATTTCTAAAATCCCTTTATTTACAAGATCCACTACAGCCCTATGCTCTGAAGAATGTGTATTCACGCCAGTAATTTTCCAATTATGCATAACTTTTGGTGTGTATACACCATTCTTTACCTCTTTTAAATATGTAATAGCAAGGTTACGAATGGTTCCACCAGTTTCTCCGAATGCATTCTCTTGTTTAGATGACCAAGTTTGTTCAAATTTCCGTCCCTCTAAAGCTCCCCCTTTTGCCTGAAGAGCCTCCATTCTATACGCATTCATTCCTAGCGTCATAACATCACTCATTTTGATTGGTTTATTTGTACGAATAGAACGTAAATTTGTAATTCTACTTCCATATGGTTTTGTTAAGTCAATTTCATATTTTACGCCTCCAAAGAAATCATTCGTACTGTATTTAGAAGCACGACGGGTTTTATCAAAACTAACTGTTACATCTCCGGCACGAGATGAGTTAAAGTACCCTGCCGCCCATTCCATATAGTCTTTTAAGTCTTTCCCAGTTACCTTATAGACCGTAATTTCTCCCAAAGCATATTGATAATTATACGCAATATCTTTTTTCTTAATAGGACCTACATCCAAACGAGCATTATCGTTATCAATTTGATGGGCTACTACATCTGCTTTGCTGTAGTAGAGCATGACTTCATGAAAGAAATCTGATAAAGGTGTCTCTTGAATCTGCACACTTGGAATACCCTTTATTTCATTTTCAGGAACAAGGTTTCTACCCTTTAATTGAGCGACAACAACATTTGCATCTCCTCTCGCATACTCGTGAAAAGGTGTCAGTGTGTCTTCAAGTGTGGGATCAGATACTATTGTTGTTCCATCAGTATTTTTTACAGGTATAGCGGTAGCATTTTTATTTTTTAGAACCATCTTTCCATCTTGCTTTGTAAAAGTAAGATCAATACGTGAAATATGTGTTCCATATTTATCTGGTTCAGTAATAATAACGCCATTTACAACTTCTTTTTTAACAAGTTTATGCATATGAGCTGCAAAAATAGCACTTAGTTCCGGACAAGCATTCGCAATATCTTGAACACCAGTACCTGGGATTCCATTCTCATTTTCTAGTCCCATATGCATAACCCCTACCATTACATCTACTTTACCTTCTAATTCTTTAATTGCCTTTTTTGTCTCTTCTACTGGATTTTTCACTACCAATCCATCCAAATGATCTGTCCCTTTTTCGAAATCACTAATCATTGGTGTATTCATACCAATTATCCCGACTTTAATTCCACCTTTTTCAACAATCGTATATGCAGGAAGAAAACGCTCTCCATTTTCCTTATAAATATTTCCTGCTAACGTCTTTCCCTTATATTGCTCACTAACTTTTTTCAATGTATCTAATCCAAAGTTGAATTCATGATTTCCAAATGCCCAGGCGTCATATCCCATTGTATTCATCGCTACCATCATTGGCGATTGTGGCTTATCATTGAATAATTCTACTGAGTTTCCTTGAATTGTATCCCCAGCATCTACTAATATGGTATTTAGATTTTCTTGACGTACCTTCTTTATAACCGTATAAAGCTGTGTTAAACTTCCGCTCGTATTTGCTCCATCAAGTGCATAATCCCAAGGCATAAATCTACCATGAATATCTGCAGTACCTAACAATGTAATATTAACATCAGATTCCTCAGCTTTTGAGATAGATGGCTTGACTATTACTGCTGTTCCAAGAAGTATAAAAATAACAAAATAACATAAATAGGTCTTCCATTTCATTTTTTGCATAATAACAATATTTCTCCCCTTTTTGTACTGCTATAAAGTTGCTTGAACTTTAAAAATGTAACTTATTATTCGGAAAAATTCAACTGCAAAAGATAATTTTGGAGGTGGTTCTGCTGTGAAAATATAGAGAATAAAATACATATCCCCCCTAGCAGAATCGTATTTTCTTCTTCCTCTAACGTGTGAAGAGCGCTAAACCAACGGTAGATGTATATGTACTGTCAAAATTATGGACATATAACTCATTTCCGGAAATCATTATAACTTAAAGATATAGTGTGTAATGCTGGTTACATTTTCGGATTTCATTGCTAATTTATTTCCTTCTAAATAAAAATGCTGAGATCACTTCCAAAAATAATAACCCCGTTCTTCATTTAAGACGGGGTTACACTTATACAGCAATTCGGATTCAGTTTTTTTGAATGTTCGTTTCCTATTCAAGAGAAAGATCTGCTAGTTTCGTATTTTCTTCTGCTTATTGGTTGCTTTCAACTAAATTCATCATAATTTTAATCAAGACTTGTATTTTATCACTCAAACCCTTGATGCTATCCTAAATCGCTCAATAAATAGATAATAATTTTTACTTTTCAACTTCACAAAGCAATTTTACCTCTTTGATTTGTTCTATATGACGCTGTTCATGCAAATAGATTAATTCTATCCACTGATCAAGAAATAATTCTCCAAGAGCTGGATGCATCACTGATTTTTTTACCAATTTAGATTCATCTTCTATTGTACTCAGAAAACGCATCAATTCTTTTCTAGAGTCGTTTAACAAATCAACCATTTGCAGCACTTCAAATGGTTCTATACTTGGTTCAATCATTTCTGGTGCTATAAATTTTATCGATCTATCTAATACAATAGTATGAATTTCTTTACGCTCATTTTGGAAACTATCCATCTTTTTTAATCCTGACGAAATAACCGTTATAACTCTCTCATCTAATAAAACTAAGTGATGACAAATTTGTGCTATACTCCATTTATCCTTATCTGATTTTCTATTAAATTGAGCATCACTTAACAAAGTAATTTCCTCAAATAATTGATTTCTCGTTTCATAAAACTTGTCCTTTACAAATGTATTCATGTGAATTCTCCTTTCATTAGAACCTATATACTTAGATTCCTGCGTTAGAAATATTCTCTATAGAAGAAAGATTTTCCTTCACTACTATTTCATTCAAATCTTTTCTTGCTTTAATAGTTTCTCTAATTCACGACTAAATATATGAGTTTTGTCAATATCCTCGAAGATTTCCTTGAGGTTATCATGTGCTACAGCTACACCATAATACTTTCCACGGAATCCTTTCAATACAACTACATAAAACGTTCCTAATTATCAATCTAGCATTACATAAATGTAAAAAATGCCCCTATTCATTCATTTTTCATGCGTATGTATGTACATTTGTTAATTTATTCGATATATTATGTGTATTGAATGATTACGAAAAGCTTATTGGTCGCTAAAAAACACCTTATATTTTTATATCCGAGAAAACTACAAAATGTATAAAATTCCATTTGTCAAATGAATTTAATGCGGAAGGAGGTTTGTGGTTACTTCATCGGGATATAATAATCAGTTTTGAACTGATAAAAATATAGGAGGCGACATAATGTTTCGTACGATTTCAAATTTCATGAGAGTAGCTGAGATAAGAAACAAAATTCTTTTTACACTAGCGATGCTAATTGTTTTTCGAATTGGCACGTTTATTCCAGTTCCTCATACTAACGCAGAGGTATTAAAAGTACAAGATCAAGCTAACGTTTTAGGTATGCTAAACGTATTTGGCGGAGGAGCATTGCAACACTTCTCAATCTTTGCTGTAGGTATTACACCATATATTACAGCTTCCATCATAGTACAATTACTACAAATGGACGTTATACCTAAATTTTCGGAATGGGCAAAGCAAGGAGAAATGGGCCGTAAGAAATCAGCTCAATTCACTCGATACTTTACAATCATTCTCGCATTCATACAAGCCATTGGGATGTCTTATGGTTTTAATAATATAGCAGGTGGACAATTAATTACAGATCAAAGCTGGACTACATACTTATTTATTGCGACAGTTTTAACTGCAGGTACTGCATTTTTACTTTGGTTAGGTGAACAAATTACCGCTAATGGCGTTGGTAATGGTATTTCGATGATTATCTTCGCAGGACTTGTTGCGGCAATTCCAAATGTTGCGAACCAAATTTATTTGCAACAATTTCAAAATGCAGGCGATCAATTATTCATGCACATCATAAAGATGATCTTAATTGGTCTCGTAATTTTAGCGATAGTTGTTGGCGTTATTTACATTCAACAAGCTGTACGTAAAATACCGATTCAATATGCAAAAGCTGTTTCAGGAAACAATCAATACCAAGGAGCAAAAAACACTCATTTACCTCTTAAAGTAAATAGTGCTGGTGTAATTCCAGTTATCTTTGCTTCCGCATTTTTAATGACGCCGCGTACAATCGCGCAGCTCTTCCCTGATTCAAGCGTATCGCAATGGTTAGTTGCAAATCTTGATTTCGCACATCCAATTGGAATGACGCTTTATGTCGGTCTGATCGTTGCTTTCACATACTTCTACGCATTTATTCAAGTAAACCCTGAACAAATGGCTGAGAATTTGAAAAAGCAAAATGGCTATGTGCCTGGTATTCGTCCTGGTAAATCAACAGAACAATATGTAACTAAAATTTTATACCGTTTAACATTTATCGGAGCAATTTTCTTAGGGGCGATTTCAATTTTACCGCTCTTATTCACGAAAATTGCTACATTACCACCTTCTGCACAAATCGGTGGTACAAGCTTACTTATCATCGTCGGTGTAGCGCTTGAAACAATGAAGACTTTAGAAAGTCAGCTTGTAAAACGTCATTATAAAGGGTTTATCAATAAAGCGAATTAAGTAAAAAACACAGTTGGTTATTTTTCCAACTGTGTTTTTAATTCTACTACCTCTAATTTTCCCACTAATGTATCTATTACATTTTCCAACTTCACTATTTTTCCTTCTAAAGCTTGAATACGTTTATCGCTATCTTCTATATCATTACTTTTTAAATTATCAGTAGTGACTTTGAGGTGCTTCTCTAATTTGGAAATAATATTATCAATAGTTGATTTTGATTTTTCACCATTATTGCTTGCAATTGTATTTGATTTTAATTCAAATTGAAGCTCATATGTATTTCCAGTTAACTCTTTTGCTATATGCAAAATTAAATCTTTATAAGACTTTTCAAACCACTCTTGTTGGAATTCGTTTTTAAAATAAATAGTCAATGAATTTTCATTTAAACTGGCTGTAGTTTCTTTGATCCATGTTTCATATGAAGGTCTTGAAATTGTTACTTGTACTTTATCTTTTATTTGATTCCAAATTATTTTTGTTTCCTCTTGTCCGTAAGTGAGTTGCTTATTTTGCATATGATGAATTTGTGCTATTGAAGCGGCGTTTGATCCTATTTCGAACCAAATTTGATATTCTTCATTAGTAATTTTCTGTACGGTACTTGAAATTATATTTTTATACTCCCCTTCAAGTAAATCACGATGAAACGCATTTTCACAAAAAATTATTAATTTATTATCTTCTATAGTAGCATTTGTATTTCTAATCCATGTCATAAATGTGTTCTCTGCTAATTTTGGCCTTAACGCTTTCTTTACTTCATCCCAGCTATTACGTTTTTCTTTTTGAACATCTTTCCACTTAGATGGTTCGCCATTACTAGGATGGTTTTGAAATTTGCGGTCGAATTTTTTCCTTTACTTCAGTCCAGTTTATTTTCATAATAACTCCCCCTCTTTTTGTGGTTCTCTTTCATATAGCTTAATAATATTACGACTTTCCAATAAATAAAGTCAATCCGTATCATGAATAAAATTCAAGCATCCCTGTTATATACAGGGCTGCTTCTTTATACAACTACATTTCCTTCTCAAATAATTTCCCTTGTTTGAAATAGCTCCGGAGTGTGGATCGATTAGCTAAAAATACACCAACCAAAATAAAACAAGCACCTATTCCCATTGTAGGGTTTAAAGGTTCTCCTAATATGATATATCCTACAATAATAGCAATTAACGGTGATACATATAACCACGTTGACGGGAATACAGGATTCGTTTTTGATAAGAGCCAGTAATATAATCCGTGCCCACCAATTGATCCGATAAAGATGAGATATAAAATAGGCCACTGTACACTCCATGAAGCTAATACAGTTACATTCGGTTGTTCTACTATGACGGATACGATTAGTAATAAAACTCCTCCGTAAAACATTTGAATACCATTAATGAGAAATGGTGATACACTTTGTAAATCCGAAAGTATTTCTTTTGAGCGGATAGAGCCTATTCCGTAAAATAACTCTCCTATTATTAAAACAAAACAAGCGATACTCCATATGAAACTTACTTCTTGTTGCATTCCTGGTAAAGAAACAAAAACAACACCTATTAGTGCAATAATTAATGCTACGAGTTGCTCTTTTTGTAATTTTGCCTTATTTCTCTTTGCCTGTAATAATAAAATCATCATCGGCCCCGTAGCAGAAAGTACAGCAGCTAACCCTGAAGAAATATATTGTTCCGCCCAGTACAAAGTTGCGAATGTCATAAACGTTAAGCAAAAACCAGCATATATAATACGTTTTGAAAATACATGTGGCATAATTTCTTTTCGCTTTAACTTAAATATAATCATCAGAATTACGCCTGCTAACAAGAAACGAATTCCTGCTGAAAATAATGGGGGCGCTCCTGCTTCAATTCCGATTTTTATCGTTAAAAATGTTGTTCCGAAAATAATACATACTAAAATATAATTGAAAATGACCATTTTTCTTCCTCCTTTTTACTCTTAACATGAGTATAGAAGGTATGGTGTATAACAGTGTATCTATGTATATAACAGTTACTTAAAATTGTAGTTGATTCCCTTTATATTTTTCGCTTTAATAAAATAAAAACGAAAAAGGTGAAACCATGAAAATTGTCCTTCGTAAAGAATCCAACATACCGTATTACCAGCAAATATATATGCAAATCGTTGAAAGAGTACAAAGTGGCATGCTTTCACATGGTGACTCACTTCCATCTTTACGCTCTATGGCCGAAGATTTGCAGATTAGCCTATTAACTGTTCGTAAGGCATATAAGCAATTAGAAAAGAAAGAATATATACGCATTGAGCAAGGAAAAGGTGCTTATATACATAAACATGTAAAGAAAGATTTCAAACCAATTCCGTACAAATGGCAACAAACGAAAACGATTAATGTTATGCGATCTCAATATGCAATGAATCAGCACCGAAAATATTACGATTTTTCACAAGCGATTTTGTATCCACGTTTATTGCCAAATCCATTCTTAGCAGACGAAATGCATAAAATACTCAATAAAGACCAGATGATCCTAGCAACTTATGGGCCAGTACAGGGTGATTATGAACTGCGAGTTGAAATAGCAAATTACTTAAGTGAACACCAGAATTTAGTGACCGATCCATCTCAATTATTAATTACAAGCGGCGCACAACAAGGAATTGATTTAATTGCTCAAACATTATTAAAGCCTGGTGATATTGTATTAGTGGAAAGTCCTTGTTATAGTGCTGCGCTTGATATTTTCATCAATAAAGGTGCTCAAATTATACCTATTTCTCTTGATAATCATGGAGTTCGCTCCGACTTAATCGATGATATTTGTCAAAGTAAAAATCCTGTTTTATTGTATACGAATCCAACTTTCCAGAATCCAACAGGTACAGTAATGAGTAAAGAACGGAGAATGGAACTTATAGAACTAGCAGAGTTATATGAGTTTTTTATAATTGAAGATGATTCTTTCGGAGAAATATATTTTGAGGGTGCGACTGTTCCCCCTCCTATCAAAAATTTTGATATAAACGGCCACGTAATATATATAAAAGGATTTAGTAAAACGTTAGCACCAGGATTGCGTATCGCATCTCTTATTGCCGATGGGCCTATTTTTGAATGGTTATATGCTGTAAAAGGTTCAATGGATATCGGTAGTCCTTTATTAACGCAAAAAGCACTCCTTCCTTTTTTACGTGCAGAACGTATGAAAAACCATTTAGAAAAATTACGTACTGCTTTACAAATTAGACGTGATATAACGATTGACTTGTTATCACCACTTAAAGAATTACGATTTGAAATACCAAATGGTGGCTTTAATTTATGGATTACACTTCCGGATTCGATAGATCCCTTTACCTTATTACAAAAAGCAAATGAAGTAGATGTCTCTTTTTTACCAGGAACAGCTTGTCTATTAAATACCGATATAAATAATAACAAATTACGGATTAGCTATTCAATGTTAAATGAAAAAGATATGTTGATTGGTTTAGAGAAATTACATGATACAATACGAAACTGTATATTATAGAGATAACATTACATGTCCAATAATAAATACTATCCCAAAATGAAAATGTGAATTTTGGGATAGTATTTATTTCTAAGTTTTTTTCTGGTTCAAATTCACTTTCTCTACAAGCCACTATCTTCATTATCATCCGACTTTCATTACAATCTTACCTCTAACATGTTGACCTTCACTCAAAATATGAGCTTCTCTAGCCCCCTCTTCATTAAATGGCACAACTTTACTTATAATTGGTTTTATTTTTCCGTGTACAATTAAACCTGATAATTGTTCTAGTTGTTTTCCGTTTGGTTTTAGCCATAGAAATCCTGATTTTATCCCTTTTACTTTTTGAATTGGCTCATGAACAATCGAAACTAAAACACCACCAGATTTTATAATTTGAAAGCTTTTTTCTTGTACTTCGCCACCTATTGTATCTAATACAATATCGAAATCTGATAGTAATTCTTCAAATTTATCTTTTTTATAATCAATAACGAGATCTGCTCCTAAAGACTTTAAAAACTCTTCATTCTTACTACTTGCAGTTGTCGCAACAAAAGCTCCAAATGATTTTGCGATTTGGATTGCCAAACTTCCAACTCCACCAGCTCCAGCATGAATGAGTACTCGGTCATGTTCTTTTATTTTTGCGTAATCTACAAGACTTTGCCACGCTGTAAGTCCTGCCAGAGGAATAGAAGCTGCCTCTTCATAACTTAGATTAGTAGGCATATAGGATACTAAATCCGATTTTACTGTAATGAATTCAGCATAAGAGCCCTTCCCTATATTTTCAGGTTTCGTAAATACTTTATCTCCTACTTTGAAGCACTCTACCTCTTCCCCAACTTCTTCAATAACACCAGCTACATTTAACCCTAAAATAATTGGAAATGAAAATCGTAACTGTTCTTGTAAGTCTCCTTTTCTTATTTTCCAATCAACAGGATTAATAGATGTTGCGAGAATGCGTATTAATACCTCGTTATCTTTAACAACCGGTTTTAAAACTTGTCTTTCTTTTAATTCTTCAACATTACCATATTGATCTATAACAATTGCTTTCATTTCCATTCCTCCTTGCTATTTATTTTAATAACATACAAATATTTCTCAAAATTTTTTGCCTTGAATGGCTATATACTTATTTTTAGGGGTTATTGCACTATTAATTCCAAAACGAAACTTACATACACCTTAGAATCACTCAACATTGTATTTTTAATGAAATTCAAAAGAAATGGGGAGAACTCTATGACTGAAAAGATATTTAAAATAAACGGGATTGATATATGTACAGAAAGCTTTGGGAACCCTAAAAACCCAGCTATTTTATTAATTATGGGTGCTACGTGTTCAATGGTGTATTGGGATGAAGAGTTTTGTGAACAGTTGGCTAACACAGGGAAATTTGTTATTCGTTTTGATAACCGGGATGTGGGACGCTCTGTTACATATGAACCTGGAACTTCCAATTATACAGTTACAAATATGGCTGAAGATGCAATTGGGGTACTAGATGCTTATCAAATTGATAAAGCACATCTATTTGGTATGTCTTTAGGTGGTATGATAGCTCAAATTGCTGCTGTAAAATATCCTGAAAGAATATCGTCGTTAACATTACTAGCTACAAGTGTAATAGGCTCTGACGATAACGCGCGCGATTTACCCCCGATGGATGAAAGGATTTTAACACATCACGCAAATGGCACGCATTTAGATTGGACAAATGATAAAGTTGTAGCAGAATATTTAGTTTTCGGATCTCGCCTATTATGTGGATCCAAACGAACATTTGATAAAAAAAGAGTCTATACTCAAGTAAAACAAGAAATAGAACGCGCAAACAATCTATTAAGTATGTTTAATCACGCTTTACTTCAAGGTGATGATGCTTATGAAGGTGTGCTTCACTCCATACAAGCACCTACATTAGTTATTCACGGAACAGACGATACAGCGCTCCCTTTTGAACATGGTCTCGCACTTATTGATGAAATTCCTAACTCAGTCCTACTAACCCTTGATGGCGCAGGACATGAAAATCATCCTGATGACTGGGCAGACATCATTCATGCAGTTACTGAACATACATCTAAAATATAGATAAATAACGAATAGAAGGGGCACACCACAATTTGTGCCCCTTCTATTCGTTACATGTAAAAAAGCCCATCACTGTATCAGTATGTATAGTGATGGGCAATACTTATTTTTTCTATGTTTAAAAAAACGGACAATCTAATTGATCAACAGATTCCCATGATTTTTTTTTTATATTATCGGTGGATTTATTAGCTTCTAGTGGCACGTTTTTAAAGGGATTTACTTCGACCTTTAATAAAGATGATGGCTCCACGTATAATGAGAAAACATGGCTACTAGGTATAGCTTTTGACACATCAATATCTCCTACTTGTTTAAAGAGTTGCTGCGCTGCAAAGAAAAAGAAATTGGTTGGGTTTGATTGTTTATTCAGCCATGCAATCATTTCAGGTGATACTGATTTATGAATATTGATTTTTACTCGATCACCATGTTTATATCGCCTAGATCGCATACTTCCACCAACTAACTTATCGTTAAGTTTGTAAATCCTAACTCTTTTTGCTTATGCTCTCTATATTTTGGCGAACAAGTGTAGACTAATAATCCACGTGCATTTGTAAATAACGGATTATCTACAAAGATTACATTTGTTAGTCGTCCTTTTTGTTTTAAAATCATTTTTAAACTGTTTTTAATAATTACTGCGCCCCCACCATAAATAAATACGTATGGATCGTCTTTCATATCATCAATTTTGTTTATGATATCCGTTGCGACACGCGCTGCTAAACCTAATAATGCTGGCTGTGATTCTTCAACTAGTAACGCATTTCTTGGGTGCTTTTCATTTAAATAAATTTGGTTAAATTCTGTAATACTATCAATCGTCTTTGTTGGATACTTCCGGTTCCATCTTGTAATAATTTGTAGTAACGTTTCTTTCACACCGTATGATAAGCCCTTACTTAGTTGTGGTCTAAAGTTCACACCTAGTGAAACTACTTCTTCTGTCGTCCCTGCACCAATATCAAAAGACAATAAAGTTTTATCAACAAAATCAATTTCTGAAACTTGATTTTGTTCACATTCTATTTTATGTTTCACAACATTTCCTTCTTCATCATATACAATGCCCCACGTCCCAGAAGCGCCCTCAGGTAGGCATTTACAATATTCGATTGAAATATTAATTGTCACATCACGTCCGTTTGGATAATGGAACACAACTTTATGATTGCCCATATAACGTTTCGCATTTTCCGCAGCTATTTCTTGTGTAATAAGTTGCATAGGAAGAGCCACAGATAAATCATAACGAATATTAATATGACTAGAAGTTGGGCTTTGACGCATAGCACTTACCGCTAAACCAGATAGAATTGTAATAACCATTAACTCATCAGTTGACTTATTTGATTTCTTCTCAACCTCAGTACCTTTTAATTGATCTTGAATGACTTTTTCCCCAACGATATACCGCACGTTATTTAACATTAGCGATGGAGAACTAATGGTCACATCAATGTGATTTTCTAATTCAGATAATGAAACATCACTCTCATCTAACAATCCTGTAGGCTCTCCTATATATAAAGAATATATACTCGGAATAAAAATAGGGTCTTGCCCTTTCACCATTAACTTCAAACCGTTATTTCCTGCATCAGCACCAGCTTTTAATAGAATAGACATAACTACCCCCTAAATTAATCTGACATCCCTTCCAAATATATGCGAGCCCATTCTTTTACATTCAAATGTAATGTAATTTTTTATAAATCGTAAAAACAAAATACCATATTATTGCACCATTTATGTAAAAAGTATTTGACATTAAACTTTTCCAATTTTATACTATGTATGTAAAGAGTTTTTTACATCACTGGAGGTGTCATTTCTAAATTGAATCATAAAAAATTTATTTTCATAATTATCGTTTTATCATTAATTGGAGTCCTCATACATGGCGCATATAAATATGTAACGGAAGGTTCGATTTTTGGAGGGACAATATTCGCTTTTTCGTTAATACTTGGTAATTTAATTAATCAAATTACTTGGGGAGATCCAAACGGAGTATCGGAAGAAAGCAAAGATGAAATGGGACAAAAAATTAAATATAAAAGCTTTAAAATTGCTTATTTTGCACTTATATGCCTTATGTTTTTTATTGTAATATTATCAGAAGGATTTTCATTCCTATTACTCGATGAAATAAAGAATCTTCCTCTTTTTATCGCACTTTGTTCTTCGTTCTTTATTTATCCTATCGTCGAACTTATAGTCGCAAAACAATATAAATAAAAAGATGAGATTTTGTAAAGTGATAATAATGTTATTTAATTTTGATTAAAAAATATAAGAGCCTCGCTACAAATCATATTGTAGTAAGGCTCTTTAAAGTTGTTTAATTTCTAACCTTTTAAATGAGTTTGTAGACAAATTATTGGGATTCTTCTTCTAGAAAATTAAAATCACCATTAATAAGATTCTGTAAATACTCATCAAAGCTGTTTGCAATCACTTCATATTCATCAGGGTCGTGCAAAAAACGAATGATTTGACCACATACACCTTCATCAGAAGGGTTAAAATCAATATAGAGTCTTGATGTTCCACCATTGTTCATACAGTCTGAAAAATGAATATAAGTGCCAGGGAGAAGTCCTTTTGGATTTATCTTAGAATCAACAGCATCCTCGTCATCTTGGTATTCTAAAAGATAGGATACGTCTTCTTCTTCTTTTGAACTTTCGAGCATCTGCTGTGTAGAAAGCAAATAATATGGATACTCTTCAACATCTGAGCCTAAAATACATACCGCAACTTTGTTTTCTCCATATTTCCGCCAATATGTACCATCAATATTTTCAAGAAAAGAGATTAGTGATTCTGGACAATTTGGATATTCTAGCCTTAATGTATCAATATCCTCTTTTGTAGCACCGCACGCTTTATTTAGTGTTTCGAGATCATCTGTTGATAATGCTGCTCTCAAGCCGTTTAAAAATTTGTTTACCAAATCCATTACTTCGTCCTCCCAATAATAAAATATAAAAATTTTTTATTAATCTATATACCTAACATAAATAAGATTTGACTTTTAACTGTTTTCACATCTAATTTAATTTGTACCATTACACTCTATTCCTTCTCGATTAAAGTATTGTTCTAGTAATTCTTTACCTGTTTTGATTGTAGTATAGTACTCTCCACCATACAGTTTCCCTTCTGATGGATTGTGAAAATCTTCGTATTTCTTGAAGTCTTCATTTTCTTCAAATGATTTCTTTGCAAGTTCCATGTCTGTTGTTTCAATCGCACCAAAAACTCTACCAATATCAAAAACCCCTTCTTCATCAAAACTCTCTTCTAAAAAATAGTGTTTATCCTCTTCTATAGACGTTATCTTACCTTTTGTAACTGAGTATAGGTGCTTCGTTTCTTCTACTTGTACCATGATAAAAATCCAACCAACTCTTATAACTGTACATGGTGCTACCCCCTCTAATGTAAATGCAACTACCTTTTGGTCTTTCACAAATTTCCCCATCTTACATACCTCTTAATTCGTTTTATTTTATACTATAACCATTGTCTCTTAAACATTTATCTACCCTAAGTAATACGTCTCTAAGAGTTTTCTTTTCTGTAGATGTTAATCTATTGTCAATCGTATTCCAATATACTTTACCGTATTTCTTTACATCCCCTCAACTATCGCTTTTAATTTATTCACAGTCCGCCAATTTCTTACTGTAGCTGGTGTCTGTAACTTTTGAAACTGGTTCATTAATTTAGAATTTCGAATGCTATTTTTGAAAAATAAATACACAAATTTTTCATGAATATAGCAATCTTCAGTCTCATTTTTTTGCATAAGCAGCTGATCTTTTTCTTTTTCAGAAAGTTCATTTGCTAAGAAAGCAACATGTATACTCTCACCTTCTAGCAATGAATCAGCTTTATAGGGGCATCTTTTTATCATATTTATAAATTCATCATGTGTACTTAACATGACAGAAACATCAAAATCAAAAACGTTTTTAATTTCAAATTGTATTCGTTCCTTTAGAAATATTATATCTTCCTCAGATTGGAACACAATATTACCGCTTTGAATATATGTTTTTACTTGTTTTAACCCTATGGATTCAAACATTTCTTTTAAATCTGCCATTTTCATTACCTTATGCCCGCCTACATTGATTCCTCTTAGTAATGCAATATAAATTGTCATATCATTTCTCCTCGTTTAAATGTGTTTCAAAGTTGATGTAAAGATATTTAAATAAAAAGTGCTTTTGTTATAGAGCCGTTGACTTTTTAAACAAAGGTATGTACCCTCCACTAGGCCCATAAGCAACTCCAATTTTTTCCCATCCATATTTTTCATAATAGTCTTTAAGATCTGAAGTAAGATAAAGAAATTGGTACCCTCTCTTTGCAGCTTCTAGCAATCCATGATTCAACAATTTTGCTCCTACAGAATTACCCCTAAATTTTTCGTTTACAAACAAACATGCTAGCCAAGGGCTCAAATCTTGACGACTATTTAAATCATTGCGAATTAATGCATACGTTCCGATGATCTCATCATCTACTTTTGCAATGTAAAAACTCGGTATGCCATTTGGATCAGTTAAAGCATTAATCATACAATCTTCATAGAATGCGCGCCCACCTTCCTCACCCCATTCTTTCCAAAAAACATCTATGGCCTTATTAAATAAGTCATCCTTCTTTAGCAATTGAATGATTTCCATAAAGCTACGCCTCCCAAAAGTATGAATTAATGATTGTATAACTATAAAGAATAAATGTACTTCAAGTATCTATATTTTTTATGTAACTATCTATAATTTTTTTACTCTTAAATTTAGCCTATTAATATGTATTCTTTGATTGTCTACATAAAAAAACTTACTACTTTGTTATGCAAGAGTAAGTTTTTTTCTCGTTATTTCATGATAGGTAAATGCATAATAATTTGTTGACCAATTGGTCCCATTTTTCTAAAGCCTTTATTTTGGAAGCCGACTTTTTCATATAAATTTTGTGCCGGAATATTTTTTTCATTCACTGCAAGTACAACTTCATTTTTTATCGGAAAATAACGTTTTACAAACTCTTGTAATAAAGCCAATGACTTTTTAGCATATCCTTTTTTTTGTCTATCTTGATTTATAGAAAACGAAGTTAAAAGTAAAGCGTTTTCATTATTTGTGAATTCCTGTACTCTATCTCCCGTTTGCAATGCGAAAAGACCAACAGGTACCCCATTGTAATCTAAAATAACAATGACATTTTTTGTTCGATCACTTTTTGCTTTCTCCAGTAATTCACCTGGGTCTGATGTGAATTGAACTTGTTCACTTGGTAAAGTAAATGTTTGTATAATTTCTTTATATTTCTCTTTATACGGAACTAATTGAATTTCCCCTGTATGTATGTTCATGCGAAACTCTCCCATTTTTCAACATATTAACTTAAACCTTGCTGCGCTTTTGAATGCACTTTTCCATCTAAAAAGGTAATTTCAACTAATGAAGTTGGATCGCTTCCCTTCCAAGAAAAAATTTGTTTAATTTGTGTAGAATCTTCTACACCTTCTTCTATAAGTAAATTACCATCAAAACCAATTACATCTTTCACTTCTGTATAAGTCATTCCTTCATTTATGTTCGAGAAATGATTTAAATTGATAGAATCTTTCTTCTCACTTTCCAACACAGTAGAAGAAGTCGCTGTTTGTTTTTTCATTTCCTTCTTCTGTTCACACGCTGTCATACTGAAACCTAAGCATAAACTACATACTATTAATGCGCTTTTTTTCATCATAACAGTTGTCCCTCCCATCATAATTAAACCATATATTCCCTTAAAAATAAACTGAATATTAAATATTATATTGAAAATCCCCGTACATTTTAGTACGGGGTTCGTTTTATTTATTCAAATGATTATTTGATTGGTCATTCTGTTCTTTTCTTAGTTCTTGTTCTTCATCGTTTGGTAATTGTTTATCATTATCTTTAATTGGATTCTTTTCTCGATTTTCAATCATGTCATTTGGAACTTGTGGCATTACTCGGCCAACAATTGCTGCTAACTCATCAAGTATACCTTCACCTGTTTTTCCTTTTTTAATTTGCTTTCCAATTTGTTTGAGTCGTTCATACGTATCAACATCCGCTACAACGACTGCATTTGCACCATCCGGATCGTTTTTTAAACTTTCTGCTACAGAGTATTTAATGGACTCCACGCGAGTTCGATCGAGTTTCGCTTTTACATCAATACCTACAATAGCATATTTGCCGACTACTACGGCTGTTGCATCATTCACACCTGGCACACTTGCGGCTAAAGATGCTAAATGGTCCGCCGCTTTTTCATTTGGCTTATTTGATTTGTTCGTATAATTAACATTTTTCGTCGAAACATTTTTTTGCTCTGGTTTTTCGTTTGGATTGTCCTTTTTTCCAATACTGCATCCAGTTATAAACAAGCAAAGCATTAACATATATATTAGGATTTTCATTATTCTCACCACTTTACTATTAAAGTTTAATCATAAATTTTTTCAACAGCTTGCATTTTCTTCACTTTTTCCTCTGCTCCACTATTTGCATTAATGAAAATTTGGTACGTATCTTTCCCTAAAGTACCTACAAATTCATAGCAAAGTACTTCATTATGCAAATCATTTACTACGACAGCTTTGCGCTCTTCCATAACTTTAACATCTGGATTGATTTTCTTTCTTGCTTCTGCTGCAGTTAGCTTTGCTGATGGAACTGTTCGTTTTTGGTGTGATGCTAAATATTCTTTTGCGGAAAATCCAACGATGGAACCGTCATCTAAAGCGATTTTCATTTGGATTGCCTCTGGGTAAATTCGTACGCCGTTCTCATTTACTACATACGTAAATATTCCAACGTTATCATATTGTGAGCTATCATAAAGCTCCATATTATTAAACTTATGGTCCTTTAAGAATGTCAAACCTTTATTTCCTGCATCGTTTAAACTAATTTTCTGTTCCTTGATTTCTCGATTATTCATAACCCAAATTGGATATCCGCCTTTTCCGGTAATATCCATATAAAACTCATTATTCGTTGCGGAATCTTTAATTTTCACACTATAGAAAGATTCTTTTGCACCTTTTCCGCTTTTCTCAACATCTACTTTTTCATTTCCTTTTAAATTTAAAAATGATTTTGCAATTTTTGCCGCTTCATCTTTAGAAATTGCTTTTCCTTCTGCTTCAAATCCGCCTTTTTTATTTTTTTGCGCACTTGTAAAGGTCGGTCCGAAGTTTGTAGACGAATACGATGTTACGTTTTTCTCCACTGTTTTTAATCCGTCAATAATTGTATTGTCTGCAGGATCACGATTTGATGCAAGTGCCATCTCAACATCCATCCAGCGTAAATTATTTTTCAAAACAAGATGTTGTACTTTTCGTAGTTCATCTTGAATGTTACCTGCGTTTGAATATAACGTTTGCAATGTTTTATATTCTTGATCATTTAGCGGCTCTTTTTCTAAATCACGAATGGCCGCACGGTAACTAAAATCACCGATATTTGCTAAGAATTCTTCCGTTTTATTAAATGGCATCAACGTTAATGGTAATTGCCCTACATCCGATCGCGCTTCTGATGTTAATCGCCATACATCTGCTAATGCTGGTGATAAAGATGCACGTGAATTCATCGCCAGCGTTGTTCCAATTTTATCGTGCAATAAATCAACTTCGTATGCTAAATCATGAAACGCACGTTGATAACTATTTTCCGCTCGAATTAATACAGCATTCTTCTCTTGGTGCTCTTTATAGCCCCAGTATCCAGTTCCAACTACACCGACTGTTAATAATACGATTATAATACCTCGTAACATAGTTCCACCTCCGCTCTATTTACAGAAAATATGTTTCCCAATCTTTTTAATTTGTGGACGAGTCCAAATCCATTTACTCGTTGCAGTATCTGGATTGAAATAATACAATGCATTTCCTGTTGGATCCCATCCATTAATTGCATCTAATACAGCTTTTTTCGCTGTTTCATTTGGCGTTAAATATATTTGTCCGTCTGCTACCGCTGTAAATGCTCTTGGCTCAAAGATGACACCCGAAACGGTATTTGGGAACGATGCACTTGTAACCCGATTTAAAATAACTGCAGCTACTGCAACTTGCCCTAAGTACGGTTCACCACGAGATTCTCCATATACTGCGTTTGCCATAAGCTGAATGTCATTTTGAGAATAACCGTTTGGAACATTTGTCCCTTTATTTTGAGATGGTTTATTTCCTTGTGCAGTACCACCACTATTTCCTTTATTAGCAGTTGACTTGTCATACTTCGTTGCCTTTACGAGCATTTGCTTCGTTTTAGCTCCCGCTAAACCATCAACAGGTAGTCCGAATTTCTCTTGAAAATTTCGAAGTGCCCAGTATGTACCCCATCCGAAAACACCATCCACTTTTCCCGTATAAAATCCGTTATATTTCAAACGAGATTGTAGTTCAATGACATCTTCACCAGATGCTCCTCTTTGAATGACTTGATTAGAAAAAGCTTCTACATTCTTTAGTTGTATACTACTGACCATCAAAGATAGTCCTATGAACACAAGTAAAACTGCTATTTTAAAAATAGCTTTTTGACGCATAATTTTCCCTCCTTAATTACGGAAATGATTTCTTGGTTATGTTTTGTAAAAGCCTCGCTTTTATGTAAAGAAGACAAAAAAATCCAAACTCATATCGTTGAAAAAATATGTAAACAATATGAAAAAAGATAAAAGGAGTTCATCATGAAGAAATTGTTAAAGCGTATCGCACTCGTCATTCTGTTCATAACAACATGTTCAAATGTATATACTGGCCCATCAATTGTTCATGCGCAGCCACCGTATGCCAAATGGGGGAAACTTGCTGTAGAAAAGACGAAAGAACAATACCCAAAAGCGGAAATTATTGATTACCTTCATATAGGTAGAAAACCGAAAACCGTTCAAATAACAGTTGAAAAATTTAAATTGTGGCTACGTGAAAATGGAAAAGAATATGGTGTTTTTGTTGATGTAGAATTTGAAACGAAGACAGATAAATTTATAAAAATGTCGTTTCAGAAGACGAGTAGATAAAATGAAAACCCCACTGTTAAAATGTTAACAGTGGGGTTTTCATTTCTAAAATTCTTTCCTAAAATCTCGGTTCCCTAAAAATCTTACCAATATACAAATAGCACCAATTACAACTGCTATCCCTATACTGTATATAAGTACTCTACCATATCCACCTATTCTCGGATCTAAAAACGGATATGGATACCAATTTACGATTGGACCACGAATTAAGCTGTACACAACGTAAAAAAACGGGAATAAGAGCCAACTTGCAGCTTGTTTCCAAGTGATTTTCTTACTAGGTGGATTTAAAATCCAATCTAAAAGCATGGCAATTGGCATGATATAATGTAGCACCGTATTCACCCATGGTATTGCGGTTTGAAGTGATTCTTCTAATCCTCTTAATAGCAAAAAATAAATGAGTCCTGTCGTAAGTATATATACAGTTGCGGCACCACGAAGTATACTAAACTGCTCTGATCGACCGAATGTAGCTGTTCCAATGCTACTTAAAAGGAAAATACATGCAACTAAGATGTTACTTTCAATCGTAAAGAAACTAAAAAAGTTAACTGGATTGAACGGTTTCACTTGTGCCCTTATTATAAATTGCGTAATAATGGCGCTACATGCTAGAAGACTTAAACATAGTCTAAATAAAGCTAATGTTTTTACACCTCTCATACATTCTCTCCTCTTCTTATATCAACTTATCATTCTCTTGTACATGCTCAATAAATAATTTCAATGGAACGAGTCCGCGTTTTGGCATATGGCTACTAATAACTGCTACCAGTTCTAACTGTGGAATGATAACGATGTATTGTCCGCCGTATCCCATAGCAAAATACATACAATACGGTATGTGAAATCTTTCGTTATTCAATACCCACCAGTGATATCCATATGCCCCGACATGTTCATACGTTTCAAATAGAGGTGTACTTGATTCTTCTAACCATTTCGAGGATACAATTTCATTACCCTGCCAATATCCATTCTGCAAACATAATATTCCGAGTTTTAATAAATCTTTAGATTTCATTTTCATACCAAATCCACCAACATATATGCTTTGAGGATCTTGCCGCCACTCATATTCGGTAATTTCTAACGGATCAAATAAATATCTTTTTGCAAATTGTTCTGTCGACATTCCAGTAGCTTCTTGAATAATATAACTAAGCAAATGCGAAGACCCTGAGTTATAATTCATTTTTGTAACGGGTTCTTCAATTATTGGTTTTTCTAATATGTATTGCACCCAGTTTTCTGATTCTACAAAATCATTTGGGAACACTACTCCATTTCCGAACTCTTTCCAATCTTCACCTGTAGTCATCGTTAATAGATGATAAATTGTTAATTCGTTTTTTTCTTCTGGTATATTTGGAATCCATTTTGTAATCGGTGTATGTATATCATTTATATAGCCTTTATCGATTGCAATACCAATTAATATAGATACAATGCTTTTTGTAATCGAATTTATTTTAAATAGATTATTTTCACACTCTAACGTTTTATAATACTCACTTGTTAACTCACCTTTTTGATAAACGAGAAATGTATTTACTTTTTTCTTTTCAAATTTATTTTCTAGTGGCTTGAAATCCAAAACTTTACCTCCAATTAATTCATTACCTAATTTATTATATCTTGTAACTTTCATTAAAACATAATTGCGTTCAAATAAAAAACAAACCTGCCAGTAATGAACTGACAGGTTTGTTTTTTATAATTTCGTGCGAACATTCCAAAGCTCTGGGAAGAAACATTGATCAAGTACCCTTTTCAAATAAGATACGCCAGAAGATCCACCTGTTCCCATTTTATGACCAATAATTCGTTCTACCGTTTTCATATGACGGAAACGCCATTGTTGTAGCCAGTCTTCAATATCGATTAATTTCTCTGCAAGCTGATATAAATCCCAATATTTCTGCACGTCCGCATATACTTCTATCCAAGCCGCTTCTACAGTTGCATCCTCTTCGTAAGGCTGCGTAATATCACGATTTAACACATCTTTATGAATTGGGAATCCTTCTTTAACAAGCGCTTGTATCGCCACATCATATAAACTTGGTGTATGAAGTGCTTTATGAAGACGAGCATGTAATTCTGGGTCCTTTTCATAAATCTTTAATGCATGTGGTGTTTTATAACCAAGTGCATATTCAATCATTCGATATTGATACGATTGAAAACCTGAAGCCTGACCAAGTGAATCACGAAACTCAATATATTCTGATGGTGTTAATGTCGCAAGAATATCCCAAGATTGAATAATTTGCGACTGAATTTTTGATACACGTGCTAACATTTTAAAAGCTGGTGGTAATTTATCTTGTTTAATAGATTCAATTGCAGCATTCAATTCATGTAAAATTAGTTTCATCCAAAGCTCACTCGCTTGGTGGATAACGATAAATAACATTTCATCATGATGATCTGATAATCTTTGTTGACTAGATAATAAGCTATCTAGCTGTAAATACTCTCCATACGTCATATTCTCCTTAAAATCCGTATGAATCCCTTTTTCCATAATTACCTTTTCATTTTCTTTCATATTAGCCAAACGCCCCTTTGTGTTCATTTCTACTTATATTAGTCTAATAACAGCTCGAACTGGACTTCCATCTGCATCTGTTAAGGCAAGTGGTAATGCTATTAATTCATAATCACCGTCTGCTACATGATCTAGTACGACATTTTCTAAAATGTGTATGCCATGTTTAAACAATTGATGGTGCGCCGCTAATTCTTTATCATCTAATGGATCAACTGATGGTACATCCACGCCAATTAAACGAATTCCCTTTTCAGAAAGAAAGGCTGCAATATCTGCGCGTAAATGCGGGATTACATCTGGGAATTCATTTGCTTTACCATGTGAAGATGTACGTAATAACAATCGTTCTACACCTTCTAAATGAAAGTTTTCTAATTCCTTTTTCCCGATGCTTTCAAGATTAGAAACGTCAATGATTCGCGCTGGGCCAACATAAACTTGAATATCTAAATCCAACACCTTCTTACCGTCATTATCAAAATGAAAAGGTGCATCAATATGAGTACCTGTATGGATACTCATCGTTAACTTTCCGACATTTACTGAACCACTGTTTTCTTTTGACCATGAAACTTCATACGAGAACGGTGTATCCCCTGGCCATGTCGCGATATCATTATTTAGCGGTTGTGAAATATCAATCCACTGCGATGTTTTCATGCTTACGCCACAACCTCTCGCTTATTTTCAAAGTTTTTATATTCTTCATTTTTCATAATTTTCTTTAAAATTTGTACAGAGTTCCATACTTCCTCATACGTATTGTATAAAGCAACAGGCGCAAGTCTAACTCCATTAGGTGCACGGAAATCAGGGATAACTCCATTTGCTTTTAGCGCTTTACATATGCGTGCTGCTTCTGCATGTTCTAAATAAATGTGCCCGCCTCGTTTTTCATCCTCTAATGGATTTCCAATTATAAATCCGAAATCTTTTAATTCATGATCAATTAAATCCAGCATGTATCTTGTAATATGTAGCGATTTTTCACGTAAACGTTCTATACCAGCATCTTTAAATATTTCAAGAGAACCAATTAAAGGTGCAGTACTTAATACGTGCGGTGTACCAATTTGATAAGCACCTGCATGATCAGCAGCTGTTAATATATGTTCCATATCGAACTGCTTATCTTTTCTAGAACTAAACCAACCTGATAATCCTGGAATTCTATTAAAATGCTTTTTATTTATATAAAGACCCCCAACTCCACCTGGTCCTGCATTTAAATATTTATAATTACACCAAATAGCGAAATCAACATCCCATTCTTTGAAATGATGCGGAATAGAACCGATTGAATGACATGAATCGAATCCGATATGAATACCACGCTTATGTGCTTCGGCTGTTAAACGTTTCATATCAAGAATTTGGCCACTTCTATATAGTACAGAAGGTAATAAAATTAACGCGATATCATCTGTCATTTCCCGAATAATATCATCTTCAAAAAGTGTTCTACCATCTCGGCTCTTCACTCGTACTAAATGCTCATCTGGATCTAATCCTTTTAAACGAATTTGACTTTGAAGTGCATATATATCTGACGGGAATGTTAATTCATCCGCAAGAATTTTTGTACGTATTCCTTTCGGCTCATAAAATGTCGCAATCACTTGGTGTATATTAGTCGTTGTAGAACCGGTTACAATAACTTCTTCCGGTAAAGCTCCAATAAGAGGCGCTGTCAATTCACCTAATTTCTCCGAAAGGAAAAACCACGGATGCTCTCCTTCAGTCCAGCCGTCAATTCCATACTCCTTCCATGAATCGAGCAACGTAAGTAACGATTTCTCTGCTCTTTTTGAAAGTAGTCCTAATGAGTTTCCATCTAAATATATTGTTCCTTCTTTTTTATAGAATTCAGTTTGAAAATCTTTCAGTTCATCATGTTTATCACATTCAAGCGCATATTCATAAGTTGATTGAAATGGTTCTTTATACATGGTGTCACCTTCTTTTAATTTTCTTTTTATTCTAACTAATTGAAATATATCACCATAGTTGATATAACGTCAATGATATTATGTCAGTTGACTTTATATATGAATTTCTTTTACAATACAGTTATATTTTCAGATATTTCAGTATAAAGAGGTGATTCTTTGAAAAACAATACTCTTTCATCAAGAAAACAACGCTCCATAGAGACAAAGAAGAAACTATTACATGCTGGTTACACTATTTTTATACAGAACGGATTTCAAAAAACGACAATTACACAAATTATTAAACATGCAGAAACCGGTTATGGAACGGCATATGTATACTTTAAAAACAAAGATGATCTCCTCATCGTTTTAATGGAAGATGTTATGAATCAATTTTATGATATTGCTGAGCGCTCCTTTTCGCCTCAAACGAAAGAAGAAGCACATAAAATGATTCAAAATCAAGTTAGAGCATTCCTACAACTAGCAGAAAAAGAACGAGCTATATTGCAAGTTGTTCAAGAAGCTATAGGATTATCAAAAGAGATACGTCAAAAATGGGACGAGATACGGGAACGCTTTATAAACAGTATTGCGCAGGATATTACATACTCTCAAGAAGGTGGCTTAGCACAGCCTGAATTAAATAAAGAAATTGTAGCTAGTGCTTGGTTCGCGATGAATGAGATGTTTCTTTGGACGATTGTGAAAAATGATAAAAAATTAGAATTAGAAGTGATAGTACATACATTGACGGAAATGTATACGACTGGGCTATATAAATAGCACACTCATTTATATAAGTGTGCTATTATATGGTCTATATGTGGGTATGGTTATGCTAAAAGTGTTGTTTTAAATAACAGGAATGTTTTAGCAATATTTCCAAGGTAAGAAAAAAGAATGTATTCTCACCTCTTTTGAACTTACTTATTGGATAACAGAAAGATTTTGTATTGTTAAAAAAATGTGCAAAACAGCTACTAGAATTTTAATGAGAAAACTTAAAAAAATAAACTGTTACTCGATATGTTGAGTAACAGTTTATTTTAAATATTTTATTAAAGATACAATGATACAAAATAACGATGTAAGTAAAAGCAACAGTCCCATATTCTTATTCTTTTTTTCATCCTTCTTAACATTTTGTATCCCCATACTAGCAAGCATAAAACCTAATAATAATTGCAAAATAAGCATGCTTTGCTTCGAATCATCATTCCAACTGTAAATAGAATAGCCCATTACAATAAAAGCGAGTATGAATGTGGTAATTCTAATCATAAAAACACCCCTATTTAATTCTATTGTTTTAACCTACTTACGATTCCAACAATAAACTTATATTCAGCTCTACTTTTTCTTGCGTTC
Organism: Bacillus sp. IBL03825; assembly: GCF_024712505.1. NCBI lineage: Bacteria > Bacillati > Bacillota > Bacilli > Caryophanales > Bacillaceae > Bacillus > Bacillus sp. IBL03825. The sequence continues at coordinate 2,788,152 of NZ_JAMXKE010000001.1, forward strand.
TTAAACCCTTCTTTCGTATCAAAGATAAAACACGTTTTCCGAAACCAAATTCGTACATATAAAGACTCAAAATAAATAGGTTTTATAATTCCTTGTTCCTCAAATTCAGTTCCATCTTTATTTTCAGTTTCCGTTCGAACGAACCACCTATTTCCGATGCCAATTTCAATATACTTCACATATTCCACCTTCCGAAAATTATTTTCTAACTATTCTATTATTTCCCCGGCAAGCGCACATTCCGACAGAACATGAGCCCACAAAGAAAAAGTAGATTACAAAAATCTACTTTATAGCTTATATTTTTGCATTCGCTTATAAAATGTACTTCGAGGTACATCTAACAATTTTGCAGCTAATGAAACATTTCCGTTCGTCTTTTCTAGCGCTTCAATCATGCTATCACGCTGTATTTTTTCACGGAAATTTAATGTATGCTCCGTTTTATTTTCTACTTGCAATGCAAGTTGATGTTGATTTCCCATCATGGTTTGTAATAAAAAAGAAATTTGTTTTTCGCATATTTCCTGACCTTGCGACAAAATGTAAATACGTTCTAATACATTTAATAACTCTCGAATATTTCCGGGCCATGTATGCTGAGAAAATTGATTACAAATACTTTTTGGAAATACAACCTTCCAATCTTTTTGTTCACAAAAATGTTGTATGAAGTATGGAATATCCTCTTTTCTTTCCATTAACGATGGAACATATAGCGGATATACATGTAAACGATAATATAAATCTTGACGGAATTTCCCTTCTTCTACTAATCTCAGTAAATCTTTATGTGTCGCAGTAATAATACGAATATTTACTGGTACCTCTTTTGAACTACCAATTGGGGTTACTGTTCGTTCTTGTAAAACACGCAATAATGCGACTTGCATCTCTGGCGGTACTTCACCAATTTCGTCTAAAAATATTGTCCCTCCGTCTGCTTGTTCGAATTTCCCTTTATATCCTTGGCGCCGTGCACCTGTAAACGCTCCTTCAACATAACCGAACAATTCACTTTCCATTAATTCTTTCGGCAATGAACCACAGTTAACAGCTATAAAAGGACCATTTTTTCTTGGACTATTTTCATGAATCGCTCTCGCTACATATTCTTTCCCTACACCTGTTTCACCACAAACATATACACTAGCGTCAGTTGGAGATACAAGCTTAATTTCTTCTAAAGTATGTTGAAATGCATTGCTTGTCCCAATAACTCCAGGGAAAGTAATTCCGTTTATAAATGGAGAAGTTGAAAATACATTTCCTTGTTTATTTTCCTTTACATAAATACATTTCCCGATCATTCTTTCATTACTATATACTGGTACTTCTAATTTAGATTTCAATCCATATTGCATTAAAACTTCAAGTTTCATTCGTGACCAATTAGAAACACGTTCCCGAATCCTCTTACTAGCAGAAACGATAACATCACGATGATTACATATAACAACCTGTTCATCACTGTCAATTACATCTAAAAAACGATGGATTAAGTGTAGTTCGTTTTGATGCACTCGAATACTACATTCACGTTCAATCGCATGTGCAATCGAAGTTACCATCCCTAGCATATATGGATGTGAAAATTCAATTGGACAGGAGAAATCTAGAACTCCAATTAATTTCCCATCATCATTATGAATGGGAGCGGCCGCACAGCTCCAGCTATGAGATGCGATAGAATAATGCTCTGTACCACTTATCATAATAGCCTCTTCAATCTGTAACGCGGTTCCTATCGCATTTGTACCAACAGCTGCTTCCGTCCATTTCACACCTTCAATGAAATTAATATGTTTCGCTCGTTTTAACGTTTGTTGATTTCCACTTAACGATAGAACGTAACCGTTTGGATCAATTAATAATGCCATCATTTGCAGCTCATCAATGGTTTTCCTCATATTTTGTAATTGAGGTATTGCTATATCAAGGAAGATTTCACTCTTTTTCTTTTGATCTTGAAAAACATTAGAAGACAAAATTTTCTGATCTTTATTCATATGAGGATTCACATTTGCTTGTTTACATCGATGCCATGACTCTGAAATTCTTTCGTTCATACGGTTCGAATCAAGGATTCCTTCATCAACAAACTTTTTCCATGTATGTAAGTAAAACGGTGAAGCTAACATTGTATCATCTCCCTATTCATTATTTTGGAGATTTGTAAAAACATACTTTTATTATAAAACTGAATAAAAGCGTTTTCAATAAAACTAGAAAGACGACACAAATATGTTAATAATTTGAATATCTTAATGCACTTCTTTATTCTTTTTTAGTAAAACTATATTTTGTATAATAGACGCAAAGAAAATACATAACCAAAACCACTTTTGTGGAGTATCATTTATAAAGAAAACTATGACCGTTATTGCAAATAAAATGGTAGAAGCTAAACTAAAATATAATTTTGTTTTAATTCTCATAATCTCTCACTCCTCTATCACTTTACAGTACATACTAACTCTTCATTTTTTAACTCTAATATGTACTTCTGAAAAACATATTCTCTTCCGCCATGTTTTTCATACCAATCATGTATTCTTTTAATATGCATCTCGTCGCTTCTAATTTTCGATTCAATTTCTTTATACTGTTTATAACTATCATATTCCCATATGGCGAATATTTCAGTTGTACCATCATTATTATCTTTCATCCAGCGTCCTATTAGCCTGGAACCATGCTTTAACTGGTTAGGTAAGTTTGTGTTAGTAAAATGCTCATTAAATATTTCTACAAATTCATTTTTTACTATATAGTACTTTCTTCTGTAAAACATCCCACTACACCTCTTTTATGAATCTTCCCATTACAACCGTATTATAATACTTCCCATCCGACAGCTTTTTGTCATTTTTCAAAATACCTTCTACTTCAAAACCTAATTTTTTATAAAGTTGAATAGCTTTTTCATTTGTCTCTAGCACTTGTAATGATATCTTTTTCACTTTATTTTCATCAGCCCACTGAATAGATTGTTGCAAGAGACTCTTACCAATTCTATATCCCCAAAACTCTCTTAAAATACAAACACCAAATTCTACTTTATGAGTTAATCTCTTCAAATTTGATCCTTCACATCTTGAAAATCCCACGATTCGCTTGTCCACTTCTGCAACTAAAAAGAGATTTTTCGTCTCTTCACTATCTGTTTTTATTATTTTTTGAAAACCTATCTTATCTATAAATCCCTCTCCAGCTTCTCTATCCATATTTTCAGTTTCGCCATCGATCTGAGCTCTAATTTCCGATAACTGCTCAGCATCCGTTTCAGCTGTAGAACGAATTGTAAAAGTTAATCCATTTATATGAAACTCTTGTCCTTTTATAATCATTTCAAACTCCTTTTAAATGGGGGTTATTGACGCTATTATAATTTCTTTACCTTGTTTCTCAAATTGTTGAATCGTTTCTTTACTAGCCTCTTCATCTGTTATTATAAGGTCAATTTCTATTAGTGACTCTCCTTTAATAAAGCAGTCTATTCCGAGTTTATTATGAGGAGCTAAACAAATGTTTCTTCTAGCAATTTTACTTACTGTTTTTCCAAAATAAGCAACTTCCGGCGTTGCAGTACTTATACCATTCAATGAAATGCCCCCACCTGTAGAGAAATAAAGATCAATAGATAATCTACTTATCATTTCAGAGGCAATTGTATCTGTCATATTCCCTGATGGTTTCACCTTTCCACCAATTAAGTATGTATCAATGTTCTTATATTCCCGTAAGGTACTAGCAATTTCTAAAGAATTCGTAATCACTGTAAATGACATTTCAGGTAAGTATTTTAACATAGCATAATGAGTAGAAGCCCCGCCAATAAAAACGGAATCGCCTTCTTGTATGTAGGATACAGCAACTTTCGCAATCGCATCTTCCTCTATTGAACTATCACGATAACGTTTCGTTGGTTCGGCAGCTAAGTTTCTCACTCGCGTAAGTTCGATTGCACCTCCATGTGTTCTTTTTAACAAGCCATCCTTCTCCATAATAGACAAATCTCTTCTTATAGAATCAATAGACATATCGAAACTTTCCGCAAGATCTTTAGCAATTACCCTTCCACCTTTCTTAAGTAACTCCAAAATTTTCTCTCTACGCTCTTCAGTAAACATATACCCACCGCCGTTATTGAAGATTCTGAAATCTCATCCTTATTTTAATTATATGCATGTCTCTTCCGTTTTACAATATTTTCAATTCTTATTCACTCCGTTTTATTCAGCTTTTTCCCTCTTTCTATACCATTAACTTTATAACGAAATAAATGTATATTTGTATATTTCACAAACATACTTCCATTTAACTTCCTATTGATGTAAAATTATTCCTATGTTTTACTTTTTAACACAGAAAGGAATTATTATGAAATCTATAATTAAAGTAACTTGTACAGCATTATTATTTACAGGAATAATGGTAGGATGTAATGGTAGTACTACACCAAAACAAGAAAAGAGCGCTCTTGAAAAGGATGCAATGCATTATGGGGAAATATATAAAAATGAATACTATAGAGCAACTGTTGAAAATGCTAAATTCGAAAAAATAGACAAAGAGTGGCGTCTCACAGCTCGTGTTACTATGAATAATGCTCGTGCTGACGGACAAACGATAGATCTTTCAGAAATAAAATATTTCATAAAAGATGAAAAAACAGGTGAAAAACACGAAGGTGAAGTTATACAAAATGAAAATGCTAAAAAGGTTCCTTCTGAGTTTTCTTTAACTACCGACATTGTATTTAATATGAAAGCTTCTCCAAAAGATTTAAATAATATGTATTTATACATAGATAGCAAAGCTGCGCCGTTAACAGATACTTATTGGAAACTTGATAATTTAGCATCTAAATAAAAAACAGTCTTATAAGACTGTTTTTTTGTTTGTAAAGTTATAAAGTTTACTAGTTACCTATCTCAAGCAATACGTCTTTTGCACAAATTGTCACTTCTTCAAATGGGCAATCAAATAAAACACCCAATTCGAACCCTTCATTAGTAAGATCTATTTCATGACATAACCACCAAGCACCTTCAAAATCTTCCGGAATAGAACATTTCGTTACCCCTATAAAAGTTACTTGCAGTTTATCAAATTCACTGAAAGTACCACTGCAATCTAAAGTTATTATTAGCTTATCTTCTGACCTTCTTTCTACTGATTTGACTACACTGTCATGTAGTGAGTATTCATGTAGTTGAACGACATTCTGCGCAAGCTTTTCTTTTATAGTATTATAATTATCTAAATACGCTTGTTCTAAATCACTCATTCTTTTCTCATAATCTACTGTCCACTCAAGCGTAAGTTTCTTTAATTTTTCCGATGGGTATTCTGAATTAATTGTATTTTCATGAATGTATGGATGTAATGACTTAGGTAGACACTTTAATAGATCTTCTTTCTTTTCTTCCACGTCTTCTCTTAAACCTTGCTTGTAATCCATTCCTATCTTTTTGCTCTCTCGCAACAACTCTTCCCATTCTTCTACTGTTTCTGGGAAAATTAAAAATCCAGATACTTGCATTTCTTTATACCAATCTTTATTGAAATACTTCAATCGCTTCCCTCCTAAAACATTTTAACATCCAACAAAAGCAATACATCTATTTATTATATCATTCCAATAACTATTTTTTCTAAAGAAAAAATGCAAAACTGTAAATATTCCGCCTTTTATTTCTAAAACTTCAGAATATTTACAATAGTTAATAATTAGAATACATTTTACTAGTACAAAGTTTCACCTGTACAAAATCTAAACAAAAAGGGATGGTTATATGTTGAAGAAATTAGTAGCAGGTACACTAGTAGCGGGATTTGCATTCACTGGAGGACTAGGAGTAGCAAGTGCTGAAGAAAAAAGTAATGTAATTAAATCATTTGATTATTTAAAAGTTGATGAACAAAATGTTACTTCTTTTGCAAAATTAAGCGAGCAGGAGAAAAAAGACATCCAAATTACTATGGTCCTACCTGAGCAAAATGAAAATGGAGATTGGTTAGCTTACGGGTTTACTAGTAGAGAAACATTGGATGCTTATGTTGAAAAGGATAAAAAAGCGCTTAAAAATAAAATTAATCCTTTAGGTAGCGGTGCTGGTAGTACTGATTTTTATGAACATAAAGATAAAGGTGGCCAATATATTTACTGGAGCAGCGGTTTTAAAAACTTGCCTTCTAGCTGGAATGACAGAATTTCTTCTGTAAGTACAGCATCGCCTTCAGCAAGTTATTCAACGACACTTTGGGAGCATACTTCAACACAAGGATATGGAAAAGGTGTTGTATTCAAACATGCTGATTGGTACGGTAAAACTGCTAATTTAGCTGCTGATTGGAACGATATTACTTCAGCGATTGACGTTAAAAAGTAAAAAGTTATTTAATTTCTTCTATAAAAATCCAAACCACTATTCTCTCATTCATTTAGAGAATAGTGGTTTATTATATTTTCATTTAAGCATGTACAGCATGTCCTATAGCTTGTAATAACGCTTCATGAATCGCTTCAGATAAAGTTGGATGTGCTGCAATATAATCTCTCATAATATCAGCGGTAACTTCTGTATGAATCATTACAGTTCCTTGTCCGATTAGTTCCGTTGCACGAGGACCGATAATAGAAATCCCAACAATTTCTTGATATTTAGGTTCCACAATAACTTTTACTTTACCCGTTTGTTCTCCAATAATAAGCGCTTTTCCGTTCGCTGTAAAAGGAAATTCTCCGATAAGAATATCACCATATTGTTCTCTTGCATCTTTTTCGCTTAAACCAACACTTGCGATTTCTGGGGATGTGTATATACATCGAGGTACTGCATGATAGTTAACTTTTACATCTTCTCCGCTCGCATGTAATGCTGCTGTCATCCCTTCATGGAAGGCAACGTGAGCAAGTTGTATTCCACCAATCACATCACCTGCTGCGTAAATATGTGATCTGTTTGTTTGCATATGTTCATTCACAGAAATTCCTTTATTTAAAAATTGAATACCTGCTTTTTCTAAACCTAATTCTTGTACACGTGGTTTTCGGCCGACAGAAACGATAACATATTCCGGATTGGCTTCTTGGATACTTCCTTCATATTCAAATGAAGCTTGCTTCTTATAATTATTTAATCCTTTTAAAGCAGCTCCTGTAAATATTTCTGCGCCATCATTTTCTAGTTTATCTCTTAAAATATGTGCGATATCTTCATCTTCACCAGGTAATAATTGCGATGCCCTTTCAACAATCGTAACTTTTGTTCCAAGACGACTATAAATACTTGCAAACTCGCAACCTATTACACCACCGCCAACGATTAGTAATGATTTTGGTATACTTTCTAGGGACATTGCATGGCTACTATTTAAAATCCACTTCCCATCAAATGGAGCAAAAGGTAATTCAGTCGGTTCTGATCCTGCCGCTATAATGAACTGTTCTCCATCTACTACATCCTCTTTATTATCGTTTGTAACTCGTACTCGGTGATCCGTTTCAAAATTCGCTTTACCTTGTATAACTTTTATTTTATTTTTCTTCATTAAATATTGAATTCCTTGGACGAGCTGCGTTACGATTTGTGATTTCCTCGCCTGTATTTGCTTCCAATCAATTGATATACTTCCATTGTTAAGTGCAATTCCATAATGATTCGCTTTTCTCACAATGTCATGCACTTCTGCACTTTCTAACAATGATTTCGTAGGCATACAACCAACATTTAAACAAGTCCCGCCAAGATCCGCTTCATCAATAAGAGTGACATCTTTCCCATTTTGAGCCGCGGTAATTGCTGCTACATAGCCAGCAGGTCCGCCTCCAATAACGACTAATTTACTCATTCTCTCACCTTCTCTTTATAAAAGAATTGTTACAGATTCTTCTAAATAACGTTTAATTGTGCGTAAAAATGCAGCTGCTGGTGCACCGTCTAGTACACGATGATCGAATGTTAAACTTAAAGGTAACATACTTCCTTTTCTTAATTTTTTCCCTTTATATACAGGGACATGTTCAATTGCACCAACACCTAAAATACCAGTCTCAGGTGTATTTAATACCGGCGTAAAATATTCAATACCGAAGCTACCTAAATTACTAATTGTAAAGGTTGTTCCTTGCATATCATCACTATTTAAACTGCCTGCTCGTGCCTTTTGTGCCACATTTTTAATTTCTTTAGATAACTCTACTAAAGATAAATGATTAGCAAAGCGAATAGCCGGAACGACTAATCCTTTTTCTAACGCGACTGCCATGCCTAAATGAACATGTTCAAATTGATGAATTGCATCATCTATATAAGCGCTGTTCATTTCTTTATGCTCCGCAAGTGCTAATACAACAGCGCGAGAAACGAAATCCGTAATGGTTAGTTTGTTATCGTATCGTTTTTGTACAACTTCCGCTATGTCTTTATGTAAAGCAACTAAATCTGTCACATCTACTTTCATCGTTAATGTTAATTGCGCACTATTTTGTAAGCTTGTATGCATACGGTTTGCGATTGCTTTCCGCATACCAGTAACAGGAATGACTTTACTTCCCTCTTGTTCAAGTATTTCTGGAATTGTAACTCTTTCCTCAAGTGCCTTTAAAACATCTACCTTTGTAATTCTTCCGCCAGGACCTGTACCAATTAATGATCTAATATCAAGATTTTCAGTTTTTGCAATTTTCTTCGCAACAGGAGATATTTTGACTCTTTGCTTCGTCACATCTATCGCATATTGTTCTGCATGTTGTAAAATTTTAGGTTCTGGATTCGGTGTTTTCTCTTCTTCAACATTTGTACTTTCATAGACATCTACTTTTTCGCTCGGTTTACCGATATAGCAAATTACAGTGCCAGGTGGAACTCCCTCATCTTCACTTACAGCTATGTCAAGAACAGTTCCATCAGCTGGTGCTTCTATTTCCGTTTCGATTTTTTCTGAGTTAATACTAGCAATTAGTTCACCTTTTTCTACATTATCACCTGCTTTAATATTCCAGCTCGTAATAATACCTTCTTTCATCGCCATACCTAACTTTGGCATTACAACTTCTACAGCCATAGTTCTCTCTCCCTTCTAATCGTTTCATTACACATGTAATAAAGATTGGTCTCCGATCATTTCTGATACAGTTTCAATTACTTTCTCCGGCGTTGGTAAATATAACTTTTCAAGTGGTGGTGAGAACGGAACTGGTGTATGTGGTGCTGTAATTCGTTTAATTGGTGCATCTAACAAATCGAATCCTTTATCCGCTACAATTGCTGCAATATCTGTTGCGATACTACATCTTGGATTTGCTTCGTCAATAACAATCAGGCGATTCGTTTTTTCAACAGATGCTAAAATCGTATCTTCATCCAGCGGTGATAAAGAACGTGGATCGATTACTTCTACTTCGAGTCCCTTTTTCGATAATTGCTTTGCAGCTGCAAGTGCTGTATGAACTTGTTTTCCAATTGCGACGATTGTTACATCAGAACCTTCACGTTTAATATCTGCTTTTCCTAAAGGAATTGTATAGTACCCTTCTGGCACTTCACCTTTCATATTGTAAAGTGTTTTATCTTCAAAGAAGATTACTGGATCATCATCTTCAATTGCCGCCAATAATAAGCCTTTTGCGTCATACGGAGTAGAAGGAACGACGACTTTTATACCTGGAATGCTCGTAAATAAAGCATATAAACTTTGTGAATGCTGCGCTGCTGCACTAAAACCAGCACCATGCATCGTACGTACTGTAACTGGTACTTTCGCTTTACCACCGAACATATAACGGAATTTTGCACCTTGGTTTAATATTTGATCAAGACAACTACCGATAAAGTCATTAAACATTAATTCAGCAATCGGACGTAATCCTGTTGCCGCAGCTGCCATCGCTGCTCCCATATAACCAGCTTCAGAAATTGGAGTATCTAAAATACGATTTCGGCCAAATTCTTGTACAAGTCCTTTCGTAACACCAAGAACACCGCCCCATGCTTCATCATCTTGCAAGTGATCAACTTGTGCACCTCCTGCAACGTCTTCTCCTATCAAAATTACATTTTCATCACGACGCATTGAAATTTTCATCGCTTCATTAATTGCAGTTGACATACTTACTGTTCTAGTCATTATTTTTCACCCTCCTCTTATTTGTAAGAAACGTATACATCTTTTAATAATTCTTCATCCTCTGGATATGGACTATTTTCACTAAATTCAATCGATCTTTGCACTGCTTCATCTACTGCCTTTTCCATATCCACAAGTTCGGATTCCGTTAATAAAGCTTCATGAATTAAATGCTTGCGGAAATGCACAATCGCATCTTTTTCATTTAAATGTTCTTCTTTTTCTTCCGCTGTTTTATACGTTTGTGCTTCTCCTTCAAAATGACCGTAATTACGATATGTCATGCATTCAATTAAAGTTGGGCCACCGCCATTACGTGCACGCTCAACAGCCTCTTCCGCCGCTTTATATACTGCTAATAGATCTTTTCCATCTACTTGAACACCCGGAATGTTATATGCTTTTGCACGATCAGCAATAGAGTTACAACTAGAAGCATATTCAAATGTCGTTGCTTCACCGTAACCGTTATTTTCTGCGATAAAAATAACTGGTAACTTCCAAATCGCTGCTAAATTAACCCCTTCATGGAATGTTCCTTCATTATTTGCTCCGTCACCGAAGAAGCAAACACTTACATCTTTCGTTCCTTTATATTTAGCTGTTAATGCTGAGCCGCAAGCAAGTGGAAAACCTCCGCCTACAATCCCATTTGCACCAAGCATTCCTTTATTTAAATCGGCAATATGCATGGAACCGCCTTTACCTTTACATAACCCTGTCACTTTCCCGAAAAGTTCAGCCATCATCCCGTTTAAATCACAGCCTTTTGCGATACAATGTCCATGTCCTCTATGCGTACTTGTAATACTGTCACTATCTGTTAAGTGGGCACATACACCAACTGCTACTGCTTCTTCACCAGCGTATAAATGAACGAAACCTGGCAGAACGCCTTGCGCGAACAATTCATGCACCTTGTCTTCAAACTTACGAATCTCTAACATTTTTTCATACATCCAACGAGCTTGTTCTTTCGTAATTTCATTCCCTTTACTTTCAGTTGTTTTTAACATGTCCAGCCCTCCTATTTTCTTGTTCATCTTTTATATTGCAAGTACTGTGCCAAATTCTAATCCTTGATTTCATGGGTTTTCTCATTTCTTTCATAATAAAAAAGTGGACAAAATGAGACATATGTCTCGTTTTGTCCACTTTTGTTCACCTAATTTGAGAATTATTATCTTATTCATTCTCAAAACTCTTCTGTAACTTCCGGATGTAAATAATTTGACCAATATGATAAGCATTATGAGTTGTTACATTCGCCAATATTTCCCACCACTTTGCGGAAACAGAAAATCCAACTACATCACTTTCCACCTTCTCTTCATTTATAAGCTTTTGCCATTGTAACAGTTTCTCTAGTAGTTTTTCTCTCAACTCATCGAAGGTTTGATTATTTGAAAGCATAAAACTTTTGTTATTATCACCAATAGCGGGCACGGCATCCACATTCGATTCTTTGTACCTAGTTTGCCACGTTGAATTCCAATACAGTAAATGTTGTACAATTTCAGCTATACTATTACTCTCTTCATTCGGTTTCCAGAAAGCTTCTCTCTCAGGTAGATCTTTCACTGCATCTGAAAATGGAATATACCAACTAGGATCGTTTGCATTCGCTAATAATTGATCTGCTAATACATCTTTCACATGTACCACTTTACGTCCTCCCTTTAAAAAGATTCATTTCATGACAATACTCACTTCTCTAAATACGCTGAGTTTGTAAGATTTCCTCTTTTTAAACGCAATCCCATACATATACATATAAAGAAACCGAACGCACCTAATCCATAAGCAGCTGTATAACCACTTGTTTCAATAATCCAGCCTGCAAGTCCTGGTCCAATCATTTGACCAACTGCATAAAAAACAGATATAAAACTAATTGCCATCGATACATACTTTTGGGATACTTGCTTTGATGCTGCAACTTGTATTAATAAAAGGATACCACCGAGGCTAGAACCCCAAATTATTGCCGATACGATAAAACCCATTATGTTTTCAAAAAGGATTGGCACCACATCACCTATTACAGCTAATATAAGTGCAATACATAACGTTTTCTTTATGCCAATCCGATCTGAAATCAATCCCCAGATAGGAGCTCCTACTATTGAAAACATACCGGCAATTGCATAAATAGTTCCTGACATCGCTGCCGAAATACCACTATCAATCATAAAACTAGTTTGATATAAATTCGGAATTAAGTAAACAATGCCCACAATAAAATACATCCATGCAATAACATATAGTTCTTTTGTTTTCCATAAAAACGATTTATAATTCCCTTTTTCCTCATCTTCGGTTACATCAGGATTTTTCAAAATAATTGAAGCGATACATACTACGATACATGTAATAACCCCAAACAAAAACCATACACCACGCCAACTGTACGCAGGAAATGTACGTACTACATAAGGAACAATTATTCCACTAAATAACATACCTATGCCAGCACCGCTTAATAACAGCCCCATTACAGTTCCTCTTTTGTCCGGAAACCATCCTACCGTTATTGACATGAGTGGTGTATATACTAAAGCACTACCAGCTCCAGCACATAGCATACAAATAGCGACTAGCCAAAATGAATAAACAAAGGCTAATCCCAATAAGCTTACAACAACAAGCCAACTCCCTATTAATAAAACGGATTTTGCGCCGAAACGGATAGTAAATATTCCAGATGTTCCTACAGTTAATAAATATCCTAAAAAAAGTATTGTTCCTAACATACCTGATTGAGCTGTAGATAAATGAAGTCCCTCTTGCATAAATGGCAATATAATTCCATATGCCATACGTGCAAAACCGGTTGTTGTTATAATAAGAAACATCCCAGTTAATACAAATAGCCAAAAATGACTTTCATTCCGCTCTTTCATTTAAATTCCTCCATAAAAAATTATTTCCAATTGGATGTTGTTTGTAATTATAATGACCATTACAAAAAGCAACTACCAAATAACGGAAGAATTTACGGTATAGCGGATTATTCCTGTTTTACGTTAATAAATACGTAAAAGTTTTGATGGATTCATTCCATACTTTTTACGAAATAACTCTGAAAAATGACTGACATTATTGTACCCAACTGCAAATGCCGTTTCGGTCACATTACTATTTCCCGAACGTAGTAAATCTATCGCATGTTCCATACGTTTTTCTCGTAAATATGCAAATGTGGACATCCCAAATAATTCTTTAAATCCAATTTTTAATTTATAATCATTTAATCCTACTATTTTAGCCAATTCTAATAATGATGGGGGTGATTCCATTCGTTGAAGTAAAATTTCTTCAGCCTGTTTTATTTTATTCAAATCCTTTTTTGATAATTGACTCCTTTTATTTGCGTCACAATCATTAAGCAACACTCTCCCAAAATGTATAGAAAGCAATTCGAGCGCTTTACTTTCTAATTCTAGTTGACTAATACGATCCTTTTGGGGAGGCTCTATCATTTTCTTAATAAGATTAGATGTTATAGAATCAATTGGATTTTGAAACTTTTTAAAAGATTGATTTCCTAATATAGAATGAAAATCAAGACTTTTTTCAATAGCATTATTCATCATGAAATGATTAAATAATTGTACAGGAATCCCAATTGCTAATGAATATAGAGGCCTTTCTTTTTCATATTCAAATAACACATCAAAATCATTCATAAAATATAAATAACTATTTCCAGTCATTAATTCATACGCGGAATGACCAACTTGCACTTCTCCGAACCCTTGTAAACAAAAATTAAGCTCAACCATTGCTGCATCAGATGCAAACTGGATGCGATAATTTTTATGAAATTGATAATTTGATAACACAATTTCCATTCCTGAAAATGAAGTCCATCTTCGTATTTCACCCTTACCTATTGTTTTGGGCATATTCATATGCCTTTCCTCTACAACTTGTAAACCATGAAAGTATTTATGAAAAATATCATGAAAACCGTTAGTCTCCATGAAATCCACACTCCTTTTATGTGAAAACTAAATTTAATTGATAACCATTTTCAATTATAACAAATATCTTTATACAATAAATAGATTTTATCCCCATAACTCGTTATGATAAAAGAAAAAGAAAGCTGGCGGAAAATGGATAAAAAAATCGCAGTTATAACTGGGGCTTCAAGTGGTTTCGGTCTTTTAACAACACTTGAGCTTGCGAAAAAAGACTATTTAGTCATAGCTACAATGCGAAACCTTAATAAACGAGAAGTTTTAATATCTCAAGCTACTCAACTCAACTTACAACAAAACATAACAGTTCAACAATTAGATGTAACCAATCAAAATTCTATACATAACTTTCAATTATATTTAAAAGAAATAAACAGAGTAGACCTACTGATTAATAATGCAGGATATGCAAATGGGGGCTTTGTAGAAGAAATTCCAGTAGAGGAATACCGTAAACAATTTGAAACGAACCTTTTTGGAGCTGTATCAATTACTCAACTTGTATTACCTTATATGAGAGTACAAAAAAGTGGGAAAATCATTAATATAAGCAGCATTAGTGGTCAAGTTGGATTCCCTGGTCTATCCCCTTACGTTTCTTCAAAATATGCGTTAGAAGGCTGGAGTGAATCACTTCGTTTAGAAGTAAAACCGTTCGGAATAGATGTTGCTTTAATTGAACCTGGTTCTTATAACACAAATATTTGGGAAGTTGGTAAACAACTAGCTACAAACCAATCTGATAGACCTTCTCCTTACAAAGAATATATGGTTAAAATACAAAAACATATTAATAGCGGCAGTGATACATTTGGTAATCCGATAGATGTTGCTAATAAAATTGTAGAGATTGCTGAATCTAAGCGTACGAAATTACGATATCCGATTGGAAAAGGTGTAAAATTTATGATCTTTGCGAAGAAGATTCTTCCTTGGAGATTGTGGGAATACCTTGTTTTGAGAAGCTTTAAGAAAATGTAGTTTACTTTTTTGATAACATTTTGAAAGAGGTGCTAATCAAATGTTAGGTTTACCGTTTGGAAAAATGTTTTTAGTTCCATGGACTGAAGAATGGCAAATTGAGTTTATGAAAGAAAAACAACTCATTGAAGAACAAATTGGCAAACATATTTTAGCGATACACCATATTGGTAGTACCTCTATTCCACATTTAAGTGCAAAGCCAATTATTGATATTGCAATCGAACTAGAAAATTATACGGACGGTTTAACATGTATAAAAAAGTTAGAACTACTAAACTATAAATACAGAAAAGATGTACTGCCTGAACGATATTATTTTAATAAAGGAGAACCACGAACTCATCAAATTCATATGTATGAACAAGGCAATACATATTTAATAGAACAATTACAATTCAGAGCTTACTTAATTGACAATAAAACTTCTCGTATACAGTATGAACAGTTAAAGGTTCAACTTTCACAAGCTAATCCTAATGAAAAACATCAATATGCAGAGGATAAAACAAATTTCGTTACATCCATTTTAGCTAAAATAAATGGTAAATTTAAACAAGAAACCATTTACTACTAAATGGTTTCTTATTTATTAGTTAACTCTTGATTTGTACCATTAATAATCACCTTATTATGCAGCAGGTGGAACGAAATAAACTAGTATTGAGAGCATCAATATAAATGCAACCATTCCCGTTATCGAAAGTATATATTCTTTTGATTCTCTATCATACTTCCATTCCATCCATGCTCTTAAAGCCAATGATATCCCTAAATAAGTGAACATAACATAAGCCATTTTAGAGTTTTCAAATTTAAACATATAATAACAACTACCTATTATATAAATAATCATAAGCCCTATTTCCAATTTTACATGTAAACTATTCACATGCTTATATCCAAATAATCCTCTTTTTTCCGCATTCAACTTTCTTCTTAAAAACTGTTCTAAAAAGTAACCACCTATAGGCAGTCCAATAATAATAATAATAATAATCAAGATTGTAGAGGTACTCATTGTTGTTCCCCTCCTATTACTTTATTTATTTTTAGAAATAAAGTGGACTATATTTCGGTTATTCTCTTCTAAATAACTTACAATCCCTTCAGGATATGTGGGCTTCTCCTTTAATTCATTTATACTTTTCCAAGTTAATATAATATCCTCATATTCTTTATGTCTTATTTCATTTGTTATTCTCTCTTTAACAGATCCCCAATGCATCAATGTGCAATGATGTCCTTTTTCGTTATTCCACTTGAAAATATCCTCATTTACAACGGCTAACTCTTGAACATCAATCTTCAAATCGTATTCTTCTATTAATTCTCGTATTATTGCTTCTTTTGATGTTTCACCAAATTCAATAGAACCGCCTGGAAAACGATAAAATGTTCCCCTTAAATCACATTGAACAAGCACTTTAGAATGGTCTTCATTTAAAATCATTACTTCAGCACATAATTTAGGATTTTTCATTTGTCTCCCCATTCATTCCACATATGATTAAATCCAATAGTTATAAAAGAATAGATTAATCATAATTCCTGTTATTATTAATAATGGAACTGTTCCTAAAGAAATGACATATTCCCTCGACTCTTTATCATATTTCCACTCCATATATGATTGAAAGCAGTATAAAGTTATTAAAAATAATATGGGTAAATTACTAATATAAATAGGATTTAAAGTGGCACATATCATCGTTACTATTATATAAGAAATGATAAGAGCCCTAATGCCCCATTTATGAGCGTTGTTTACATATTTACTATTCCAGTCAGTTTGTTTCGGTATATTTAATTTTTTTCTCACTACTTTTTCCAAAATAACTAATAATATGATCCATAATACTAATAAAATCCCTTTAACTAAAAGCAGTGATGTCTCCTCCTTTACCTTTTATCCGGTTGATCACTCGGATAAGTAGCATTCTCTTTGTTTTCAACGTCCCAACTAATAATTGTCGCACTATCTCGTCCGAATTGATGATGAACTTGCTCTAATACATGATGAACACTTTCTTCAAGTTCTATATTATTTCTATTCATATCATTATACAGATTCAATGGTGTTTCATAATGACGTTCCCCACATTCTAATACCCCATCTGTAACCATTACAATTCGATTCTTTCCAGCACGTAATTCACGAATTCCTGTTGAATAGCAAGGGACTGGTAAATGAAATGTATTTACATTTCCAATCCATTCGTAAAAATGGCGTTGATTTAATGCATATTGTCCTAACTTATGTAACTCTTCATGAAATACATAAACTAAACAATCACCAATAGATAACCACCATATGTAGTTTTCTTTTCTTACACATATTAAGCACGCTGTTTCACCTTTTAATTTTTTGCACTTTTCTTTAAATGAGGGGGATTTAAAGATTGTAAGTAGATGATTTTCAACCGATCGAAATACTGTATCAATCGATTCATTCAACATTGCTTTTATATGTTCATATTCTTTTTGGATTGTATTTACTACTAAATCAACACTTTCCGCACTATTATGTCCATCTAAAATAGCTGCAAATTCCCAATCACCATTCGACCAAACTAACGCACCATCTTCATTCTTTTTTGCTCCAGCACTTATATTCCCGCCATATGCACCGAGTACGATATCACCATATTGTTTTACTGAAACTTCGTCTAAACACATCTTCTTATTTCCAACCCATGAACATTGTCTATTATTTGTTGTATGCATATTCACTCACCATATACTTTCGTATTCTTTCGCATAGTTTTTTGATTTTTTCTGCGTCACCATATGGTGCACCAGTCCATTTCGCTACTTCAGTCGGTGACCAAAACTCTTTGGGTGTATTTAGATAACGCGGTATAATGTGCATATGCGTATGTGGTACACCATTCCCTGAAACAAAAGTGTAAATATGTTCTGCACCTTCACTTTCTTTTAGCGCTTTACTTACTCTACTTGTTATAAGTCCGAACACTTTCGCTTCTTCATCTGTTAGTTCAGCAAGACCAGGTACATGTCTTTTTATATCTATCATTACATAACCAAGGTATGTTTCTTCACTATCCCAGTGGACATGTCCTACGTAAACGAGTTCATCTTCGTAAATAGCTCCACCTAGAACTATTATGTTTCCTCTATGTTTTTCGCAAATAAAGCAGTTTTGTTCTACTTGATTGTTTGTTGACATATCCATCACCATCCTTTTTATTTATAATATCATAAAAAAGGAAAAACAGGATTTATATTCCAAAAATCCATTTAACGGGGTAATTTTTGAAATGACTTTAATACTCACTTTTTCTTCAAAAATGCAACTCCAATTACGATTCCTATCACAATTCCGATTACCAAATTATTAGTAAAAAACCCTTGAAACACACCGATTACAACCCCTATACCGATACCTATTGCCAAGGCTTCATTTCTTTTATTATTTTTAGCCAAAATTGCATCTCCTCCCATCATTTCTCCCTAAATAACATACATTTACTTGAATGTATTAATATATTCACTACCTCACTTGAATATTTCCAAAAAATGCACCTTAACTTCACATAATAATATTTTCCATTTTCTGTACATACTCCTTTTATCATAATAAAATTTCAAGTAACCATTAATTATACATAGGCATTTACTATAAAAAAGCTTCGTAATTTATTGAAGGAGGAAAGGTTTAAATGCATCCTCACTGGAATCCAAATATAAATCAACAATATGTGTATTCCCCACATCCCGTAAGAAATACACTGCATCATGATTCACAATATATGATGCAGCATATCGCAAGTCTTGAAAGTCAATTAGCGAAATTAATCTCATTAATCGAAGAGAATAATCATTTAATTAAATCAATGGAACAACAACAAAACCATGTTTGTGCACCAGCTGGTAGTTCTGTTATCGTTCGTATGTAATTTTTCCGAACAAAAAACACACTTTGTTATAATAAAGTGTGTTTTCCTTTTATCTTCTTTTTTGATGAAACCCTTGTGTAATACGGTCTAGTATAATTGCAATGACAACAATAGCTAGTCCGGCTTCAAATCCCATTCCGATATTAACTTGTGTTACAGAGCGGTATACATCAACTCCAAGACCTGGCGCTCCTACAAGAGATGCTGTTACTACCATCGATAAAGAAAGCATAATACTTTGGTTCACACCAGCCATGATTGTTCCAGTTGCGAGTGGTAATTGTACTTTAAATAATTTTTGTGATGCCGTAGAGCCAAACGCATTCGCTGCTTCAATTAAATCTTCTGGAACTTGTCTAATTCCTAAGTCAGTAAAACGAATTGTCGGTGGCATTGCAAAGATTACGGATGCGATAATCCCAGGCACTACACCTACTCCGAAAAATGTAATTGCAGGAATAAGATATACGAAAGCCGGCATTGTTTGCATAAAGTCTAATGTCGGTTTTAAAAATTTTGAGAAGCGTTCATTTTGAGAAGCTAAAATTCCGATTGGGATTCCTAAAATAATTGAAATAATAACAGACGTAAGTACAAGTGCTAATGTTTGCATCGTCTGTGCCCAGTAGTTAATATTTAAAATAAATAATAAACCGATGAGTGTAAAAATAATTAAAGATACCTTTCTCGTTGTGTACCAAATGAGGAAACAAAGGATAATAATCATCAATATGGCCGGTATTATTGTTAAAAAATTAGTGAGTAAATCAACGAATCCACCGATAATATAAGAGAATCCTCGGAATAAGCCTTCAAGATTCTCATATAAACTTGCAACAAATGAATCGACCCATTCCCCTAATGGAATACGTGGTATACTACTCATCGTCTTTCACCTCTTCCTCAATATTACCTGCAAGAGCTTGAATGACACTTTCGCGTTTAATAATTCCTCTTAGCCTTTTCTTCTCATCAATTACGGGTAACGGATATTTCATCTCCGCCATTTTTGCATATGTTTCTTCCAGTAAAGTATCTAAATACACGTGCGGAATATCGTTTAGTAATAAATCAGCAATTGGCCATTGTTTTTGAACGGCTTTACTCGCATCATCCGCAGTTAATATACCTAAAAACTCATACTTTTTGTTAACAACATATACAGTTGAAACACCTGCATTTCTCATAATCTGTAGTGCTACACGTGGTCCACGATCAATTAATAAAGTCTCTGGTCGTTTTAATATAGATTCCGCCGTAATTACTTTTCCTAAATTTACGTCCGCAACAAACTTCTCAACAAATTCATTCGCTGGACTCATCATAATTTCTTCCGGCGTTCCAATTTGAACAATCTCTCCATCTTTCATTAACGCAATCCGATCGCCAATTCGAAGCGCTTCATCTAAATCATGCGTAATAAATATAATTGTTTTCTCCATTTTATCTTGTAGCTCTAACAATTCATCTTGCATTTCTTTGCGAATCAGTGGATCTAATGCACTAAATGACTCATCCATTAACAATACATCTGGATTATTTGTTAATGCCCTTGCGATTCCAACACGCTGCTGCATACCGCCACTAAGTTGACTCGGATAATTATCTTTATGATGATCGAGTCCTACTAACTGTAGCGATTCTAATGCTTTATTTTCTCGTTCCTCTACTGGAACTCCTTGAATTTCTAACCCGTACGCAACATTTTGTATCACTGTACGGTGAGGGAATAAAGCGAATTTTTGAAACACCATGCTCATCTTCGTTCTTCTCACTCTTCGCAACTCTTCTTTTCCCATCGTTGCGATATCTTCACCATCTATGTATATATGCCCCGCCGTTGGTCTAATTAATTGGTTTAACATACGGACCAACGTAGATTTTCCGCTACCAGACAAACCCATAATTACAAAAATTTCTCCCGTGTATACTTCAAACGTTGCCTTTTTCACACCAACGTTCATTCCTGTCTCTTTTAAAATTTCCGATTTGCTTTTTCCTTCTTTTAATAAAGACAGCGCTCTTTGCGGGTGTTTCCCAAATACTTTTGTTACGTTTTCAACACGCACCTTTGTATTATCCATGTCACTACTCCTTTTCTACCCATCTATTCATATAGTGTTGCGATTTTACAAAGAAATATTACATAAAAATGACATTCATAAGATTTCTTTAAAATTCGCGTTTCCGTTCATAATAAGAATGCTTACTTATACATTTATTTAAAAAGGCAAACGTTTCTTAGGAGGGTTTCGATGAAAAAGAAAATATGGCTTATATGCCTTGCATTATTTATTACTATGATTTTCTCTTCATGTAATGCAACAAATGCAAATTCGAAAGGAAAAATTAAACTTGGTGTAACAAGTTGGAAAGAAAACATTGCAACTGCAAACATGTGGAAAGTTCTATTAGAACAAAAAGGCTATAAAGTTGAACTCATGTATTTAGAAAAAGCTGCGATTTGGACTGGCGTTGCTCGTGGTGATGTGGATGCGAATTTAGAAGTATGGCTACCCGTTACGGATAAACCGCTAAATGCTCGTTATAAAGATGATATTGTCTTAAAATCCAAATGGTATGAGGGTACTGGGCTAGGCTTAGTCGTCCCTTCTTATGTGAAAAACATAAACAGTATCGAAGATTTAAATGCTCATAAAGATGAGCTAGATAACAAAATTGTCGGTATCGAACCCGGTAGTAGTCTTATGAATTTAACAAATAAAGCAATGAAGGAATATGATATAAAACTAAAGCTTGTCCAATCTTCTGAAGCTGCGATGATGAGTGAACTAAAGAAAGCATATAAGAAAAAGAAACCAATCGCTGTTACGCTTTGGAATCCGCATTGGGGCTTTTCAGAATTTGACTTAAAATATTTAAAAGACCCTAAAAAAGTATATGGTGAAAAAGATGACATTTATTACTCTGTTCGTAAAGGTTTCGAAAAAGATCATCCGGATATCGTGAAATACTTTGACAAATGGAAAATGAATGATGAGCAGCTTGGCACATTAATGGTCACGTTAAATAAAACGAAAGATCCCGAAGAAGCTGCACGAAAATGGATTGAAAAAAATCAAGCACTAGTTGATGAATGGGTAAAAGATTAATAAAACAGGCTAGAGGATTAGCATATCCTCTAGCCTGTTTTTATCTTATTTTTTTGTAACAACATCATCTACAATCCCATACTCCTTTGCCTCTTCAGCAGTCATAAAATAATCTCTTTCTGTATCATGTGCTACTCTTTCAATCGATTGCCCCGTTTTTTCTGCAATCATTTTATTAATATCACGCTTTAACTTTAGTATTCTTTTCGCTGTTATTTCAATTTCTGTTGCCTGTCCTTGCGCACCACCAAGTGGCTGATGAATCATAATTTCACTGTTAGGGAGTGCAAATCGTTTTCCTTTTGCACCTGATAATAATAACAATGCACCAAATGATGCTGCAAATCCCATACAAAGTGTTTGCACATCTGGTTTGATTAGATTCATCGTATCTAATATGGCAAAACCTGCTGTCGTTGAACCACCTGGGCTGTTGATGTATAAATAAATATCTTTCTCTGCATCTTCCGCTTCTAAAAATAATAATTGAGCTACGACACTACTCGCTACTTGATCATTAATTTCTGAACCGATAATAATAATGCGGTCTTTTAATAACCTTGAATATATATCATAGGAACGTTCTCCTAATTTCGTTTGTTCTACCACATATGGAATTGCATTCATTTTAAATCCCTCCAATAATTGTTATGCCGCTAAAAGCATACAACTGTAAGAAGAAGGTTTTTTCGCATTAAATAATAAGACTGGCTGTTTAGATGGTAACTTAGTAAAATCTATTGTCGGAAGAAGCTTAGTTAACAATTCCGGCCTTTCTTCCCGAATAGACGTTACTACAACTTCAATATCATCTGTGAATTCGACTATCTCAATCCCTTCTTCACTTACAGTTTTCAGCCTATTTCTACTCCGAAATAAAGAAGCTTTCACTGCACCTTCTGATACGGAACATACTTTAGCAATATCAGCTATACTATATTGAAACACATCTTTTAATAGTAAAATTGCGGATTGCTGTACATTTAATGACGATAATACTTTCCCTACCATTTCATGCAAATCTGCAATGTTCTCTTGTGGGGCATCAAAAATAATTTGTTTCTTTATTTTTTCATGAACTGATTTTGATTTCATCTGGTCTATCCAGCGATTTCTAGCTATTTTATATACAAGCGTCATACAAATATCTTTCTTACTATATTTTTGAAGAACTTTACAAACCGTTTCTTGGGCAAGATCTTCGCCGTCCCATTTATTTTTCGTTAAAAATGTACAATACCTTTTCAACTCTCCGTATTGCTCAATTAAAAAGTTTATATCTGAATGATTTATATCGATATGATTCTTTAAAATATGAGTTACTTTTGTGCACAAAATAACCACTCCTTTTCAGCGCTTACTTAATTAACGATTCAACAAATAAAAAAGTTACGGGGCATATAAAAAAATTATGTTTATGTTCAATAATTCGCGGTCATAAATATGTTATGTACAATTTTACTTGAGGAGGAATAAATTTGCCAAAATTAACAATTGAAGGTGCGGGAACTTTCGATGTGAAAGAAGGCACAAAGTTAGTATTAGCGATCGAAGATAACGGTGTACACATTCTCCATCGCTGCGGCGGGAAAGCCCGCTGTACAACTTGTAGAGTAGAAATTATAGCAGGTGAGTTTTGTGAAGCCAGTTCTAATGAAAAAAATGCGATTACAGAAAAAGGAATTGAAGATCACTTACGTTTATCATGCCAAATGCACGTACATAAAGATATAGTCGTTCGTCCTATACTTACAGTAGAAAATTCAGGTCTTGATGCAGGCCCACGTCCAGCAGAATGATATGCTAAATTTCAAACAGCTCGCTGGTGAATATGCTGCTAACTTTGTAAAAGATGGGATGAAAGTTGGACTTGGTACAGGTTCTACTGTATATTGGACGATACAAAAATTAGGTGAGCGTGTAAAAGAAGGATTATCATTTCAAGCTGTACCAACGTCAAAAGAAACGGAATTATTAGCTAAACAACTAAATATCTCTCTAATTTCGTTAAACGACGTACAAAGTCTTGATCTTACAATTGATGGAGCGGATGAAATTGATGCTAATTTACAGCTTATAAAAGGTGGTGGTGGCGCATTACTTCGCGAGAAAATTGTTGCCACTTCCTCCAAAGAACTAATTATTATTGCTGATGAATCGAAACTTGTAACACATTTAGGTACTTTCCCATTACCTGTTGAAATTATACCTTTTTCATGGAAACAAACCGAAAGGAAAATTCAATCTTTAGGTTGTCAAACAACGTTACGTTTAAAAAATAATGAAACGTTTTTTACCGATAACAATAACATGATTATTGATTGTATATTCCCTCATAACATAACTAATCCTGCCAATTTACACACTCAATTAAAAATGATTACAGGTGTAGTTGAAACAGGGTTGTTTGTTAATATGACTAGTAAGGCGATTATTGGAACAAAAAATGGGATAAAGGAATTATAATGAAAGCTGACTCTTACAGTCAGCTTTTTATATTTTCTCTTTATTGTGTATCATTATGATATACTATGAAAACAAAAGCACATCACACTAGAAAGGGCTGAACAATTTGCACTCCAAACTCATAACAGAACTTACAGATTTAGAAACTGCCTTTCATATTCGAAAAGAAGTATTTGTAAAGGAACAAAATGTACCTCTTGAAGATGAATTCGATACATTCGATGAAATCGGTGAGGAATGTAAACATATTTTAGTTTATTATAACGAGCTTCCTGTAGGTACAGGTCGTATACGATTTGTTGAGGGCGCAGGAAAATTAGAACGTATTTGTATTTTAAAAGACTATCGTAAATACGGATTAGGTAAAGTCATCATTCAAATGTTAGAAGAAATTGCTCGTAATGAACAAGCTACAAAAGTGAAATTACACGGGCAAACACAAGCTGAAGGATTTTATAGGAAATTAGGCTACGAAACTTCTTCTGATATATTTATGGAAGATGGTATTCCACATATACTTATGATGAAAGTGTTATCATAATAGAAAGATGGCTATATTGTTTATTCATATAGTCACCTTTCTGTATCTTATTCACTTGAAAGCAAAGAACCTAGCATACATAGTCTTAAAAGAACCTTAATGAATTGGCGTTCTCTAGTTTTCTATTCGCACTATATTCTGTTTGCTTTCACTTTAAAAAGATTATTTTATTAAACTCACTATGAATTGTTATCTACTATCTCTTGTCTTTCTTCTCTTATTTGACCGATTAATGAAACTACAGAACCAACTGCTTGAATCCAGCTCCCCGTAATTACTATAATCTGTCCATCCTCCTCATTGCCTTCCGAAATCCCCTCCACTTTATCCCGACTAGCTTTCAATTCATCAATTCCACCTATTGCCTGTAATGAATTTCCGGTCGCTTGTAACACATTCCCGGCAATGTTATACGATTCATCTATATCGGAACTATCCTCTAATTCTCCACCTATTGCTGTAATACCACCTAATGCTTGTATCCAATTCCCTGCAATCACTACTTTTTTTTGTGTATTATCTTCAAATTCTATAATGAGTCCTGTTAAAACCGTTACATTACCAATTGATTGGATTTCATTACCGATTTTTTCAAGAGATATTTCCCCTTGTCCATCAGCTTCCAGACCGTTCCCTGTTGCCTGTAATACATTCCCCCATATGTTTAAATCTCTTCTTAATTCGTCGTTCAATTTTTTAAAAGGTGTACTACCAACCGCAGCAATAATTGTCCCTACTGCAACAAACCAAGCACCAACTATCTCCTTAATCGGATCATCCATTTTCAATCTATCCCGTCATTAATTTACTACTTACAGGATATGAATTTATGCATCTCCATGTTAATAGCCTACTTCTCTCCATTTGAATAAAACTCGATATTTCGTTAATACTATAAATACATCAAGTGTGACATCCCTGTTTGGAGCAGTTAGCTTTTGCTAATCGCTCTTTTATTTCGTTCTTGCTTCTCGAAGAATTCTTTAAATACGTTTCCCAATACGTACACATTCTGTATTCCCCCTCGAATACAATACATAACTCAATATAATATCTATGTATCTAGATTACTACCCCTGTATTGATTAGTTAAAGTTGGCTAACCGCTTCATTATTTGCAATGAAATTAAATTTCTGATTTTTTTAAAAATCCATCTCGATATTCATAATTCCAAACATCTAAAATCAAAAAATATAATTGTATCATCACAGGAAAATTTTCCGAATAACTTTTTTGTTAAAAAGTTTTCACCTTAAAATTAGACAAGCATATGTTATTGAATGGAGATTCTCCATTCATAAGATTCTTACCTTTCTTATCTAGAGCACACTTTAATGTGTGCTTATTTTTAGTTAGAAACTACAACATCCTCAAATATATTTCTTTTTTTACAAAAGCGGATATTATTCTTTTGTACAAGCACTCTTTCCTTTTAATTAATAATATATATTGATATTACAAAGAAAGGAGAGCAAAATATTTATGGCTAATTATTTTTATAAAGATGGTAAAAAATATTATAAAAATCAATCGCATTCGAACGATCAAAAAAATAACTGTTTTATTGAAACTCATACGATAACTGGTTCTGCAGAAAATGCAAATGGAAATATACCTTTATCTGTTTTCCTTGAAACCACCGCGCCACAAACTGTATTTGAGGATTTCACAAACAATCATAATAAAACATTAATTCAGTTATTCGTTGTCGGGATGAGTGCACCCGTTCAAGTAACTATTCTAACAAGAAAATCTAGCCGCCCAATTACTGCAACATTACAACCTGTTCAAACAAAAATATTTCAAGTTGAAGATTTTCAAAGTCTTACTTTTACCAAACAGGAGGGTCCTACTAGTATAGTTAGTTTATTTGTGCAAAAAACATTTTGTATTTGCTGTAACGATAATAAGGATTCGTGTGATGAATATTATCAAGATTGTAATTAATAGATTAACGCAGCAAAAGAAACCGTTTTATACAGGGTTCTTTTTATTTCGCTCCATACATTTTCAAAAACATTTTAGAATCATACACTATGATTTTTCTTTAAATCTCTCCTTCCCCGTTATTTTATAAAAATAACACTTTAGTTTAATTACGGGACTTATCATCATTTAATGAAGGAAAGTAAAATTTAGAAAAAAAGACGACGTATTCAACGTCGTCTTTTTTATAAACAGAAAAGTGAATTCTCAAGATTTCCTTTTACGTCAAAGCCCATCATCTCTTAGTTCATACCTAGGTAAAGCTTACACTGTTTTCCATAATGATAAGGCATAAATCCAGTTTGGATCCCCATTTCCTTGATAGCTCTGGACTGCTTCATATACTTTTCCTTCGTGTAGAACTCTATCTCCCTTTTCATATGCTTTCTTTGCATCCCAACCTTCATATGAAGCGCTTTCAGTTTTTGTAGTAATTGTGAATATATCACTCTGTACAGATTCATTTCCAGCTACATCAACAGCTTTCACTACATATTTATAAGTAGTATTAGAGAGTAAATTTTTATCCATATAAGAAGTCGTATTAGATGTTGCAATCTTTTTCATTGATCCTTCTGTTTCTCTATAAATATCGTAATGGTCTACACTAATATTATCGTCAGATGGACTCCACATTAAATCAACACTTGATGCTGTCGTTCCCATACTATGTAATCCTTTTGGCTGTGTTGGTGCTTCTGTATCAGGAGCCTCAACTGTTGTTTTTACTGTAAGCGCTGCACCTTCTTTCGAGACATTTCCAGCTACGTCAATTGCTTTTACAGTATAAGAGTATTCTGTACTTGGTTGTAATTTTTTATCAATAAAATGAGTTCCTGGTACTGTATCAATCATCTCTCCGTTACGGAAGATTTGATACCCTTTTACCCCTACATTATCCGTAGAAGCGTTCCATGCTAGTTCTATACTATTCGCTGTTACTTTTTGTGCCTGAATTCCATTTGGAATACTTGGAGCTTCTGTATCTAGTTTTACGTCATTGATAAGATTAACATCGATTACATTATAGAATGCATTTGCTGTATCAGCTACATCCCATACTGCTAAAATCACATGATATCCACTACGATCAGTAGGTACATTGATTTTGTGAGTTAAATGATTTGAGGCTGCAGAACCATCATGTTGTACAGTTCCAATTGGTTCAAAATCTGCTCTTGTGAGCGCTTTATTTGGATTCCATCCTTTTTTTGTAATATAGTAATGCCATTTGCTCGTTAAGTGAGGCGCTGTATACTTCCAAGTAAATGTATTTTCTCCACCAGTGATTGTATTTTTAAACCAACGATTTGCTGTTTGTTGATCTAAAATACCACCAAATTTACCACCTGCAGAAGCGATTTGTCCATCAAGTGGGCCACCTTGCGGGAATCCTTTTGGTGCTTCTAAGCTTTGCGGTTCATACATAACACTTCCGCAGTTTACATTTAGTGCACCATAAGTTGGACTACATAAAGCAGATCGACTGCCAGGCTTTTCAACAAAACCGTGCGCGTATGCGTTTTGAGGAATAAGTGTCGTGCCAATAATTCCGGCTGTTAATGCAACAGCTCCTAGACTTTTTTTGTTCATTTTCATGTTTTGTAGTTGTTTTAAAAATCGATTATTCATGTTTCTGTCCCCTTCTTGTTATACTTCGTAGTGTAATGTGGGCTTTGATGTAAAAGAATAACAAGAGACAATCTTGTATCGATGTATGTGTTAGTAATTCATACACCATAGCGAGAATATATTTCGTTTCTTGTGAAATATTTCACTTAATGAATATATCATGACATAGAAATTACCAAAACATGTGCAAAAGTTGTGCAGAAACTGTGAAATCATTAGTAACACGTAAAACTATCACCTAAATTTATAATGCAGGATATTCAACCTTTCAAAACAATCGATTCTTCGCTCCATATAACAGAAGAGTGCCTATATCCTTTCATATAGACACTCTTCTCATGTTTAATTTTCTATTTATTACTGACCAGCAAATGTAGTAATTTCATCAACAGCTTGCTTATATCCACCAGACTTCCGGAAAGACTCCTTCAAATTCAAAGCAGATTCTTTATATGAAGGATTATTTAATACAAGTTCTACACTTTCACGTAGTTGTTCCTCAGTCAATTCTTTCATGTGCAACTTAACCCCAGCTCGGAGATTCTCCACTTGCTTCGCGATAACTGGCTGATCTGCACTTTGCGGAATTACAATAAGCGGAATCCCGTTATATAATCCTTCATGTGTACTGTTCATTCCGCCATGTGTAATAAATAACTTTGTATATGTAAGTAGTTTCGTTTGTGGTACATAGTTTTTTACAATGAAGTTTTTAGGAATTTCACCTAAATCACTTATTCTCGTTTTATTACCAATAGACATCACAATTGTATGATTACTATTCTCGAACGCTTTAAAACAAAGTTTATAAAAATCAAGTGCTTCATTAAAAACAGTACCTAGTGAAATGTAAATCGGGCTTTTCCCTTCAATTGTAGTAAAATCAAACTCTTCATTTTTTACTTGTGTAGAGATAGATGGACCTACAAATGTAAATGTTTCATCAAACATGTCTCCAAAAGGTTGGAACTCCTTTATTGTATACACAATAGTAAGTGGCGCTGGATTACAAAAAACTTCATACGGTGAGTTTATTTCAACACCATATTTTTCCGTGATTCCCTTTGTTAATCTTTCAAAATCATTATGTATCCTATTATGAACTTCCACTGGGATATTTTTAGACAAGTGGTCTAACATTTGTTCAAATGATTTTTCATCCTGTGCAAACGATGTGCAGGAATTTATTGCTGGAAGCTTTAAAATTTGAGCAATTATATGTCCACAACCAAACATTGAATCATGAATGATGTAATCAAAATGTTCCCCTTCAATTTGTTCAAGAACATTTGGTATAATAACATCTGCCGTATGTAAAAGACCATTTATTCTCTCTGATAAATAATTTCGACCACCAGAAAGAAAAGCTTTTAAAAACTTTTGCTCGTCAATTGTTCGTACAGTAGCACCCGTTCTCTCAATACGATCTCTAAAAGATTCAATTGAAAAATAAACTACCTCTTCCCCGCGTGAAACCAATTCTTCTACAACTTGCAACGTTGGATTTATATGTCCTTCTGATCCAGTATTAATGAATAAAACACGTGCCACTTTAAACACTCCTTAATTTAAATCTTGTCTATGTTGCCATTAGTATTATAGGTATTTTGTCTTATTCTTCTAAATGGACCTAGCAAGCCTAAACCCAAGGTCATCTATATGAAATGTAGGATGACTACGGCGACGACAAGTCGCACCGCAACCTCTAGCTGCTTCAGCCCAGCTACCGCCGCGGAAAATTCGGTATGATCCGTACACTTGTTCATCATATAAATCATAGCACCATTCCCAAACGTTTCCTAACATATCGTAAAGTCCCCATGCATTCGGTTCTTTTTTTCCGACCTCATGAATATATCCACTTGAATTTTCATTGTACCAAGCAATCTCTTTCAGTTCTCCATATATGTATCCCGTAGTTCCTGCCTTACACGCATATTGCCACTCTGCTTCAAAAGGTAATCGGTAGCCATTTGAATCTAAATTACAACTAACAATTAGACCATCTTCACTAATAGAATAATATTCTTTTAATCCCGCTTTTTTGGAAAGTAAATTACAAAATATAACGGCATCATTCCATGAAATATTTACAACTGGTTTATTTTTATCTTTCAATAAACTTGGTTTGTTATTCGCAATCGCATCATATAATTCCATCGTTACAACATATTTTGCAAGAAGAAATGGTTTTATTTGTACTTGCCATTGTTTTTTTATTCGATCATCTCTTAATTCTACTTTTCCTGCTGGAATTTTCACCATATTAGAATCAACGGAGCCAATGAATCTATTCAATGCTATTCCCCCATTTGACTTCTTTTTATAATCTAACAATTTAAGTGATCGTACTTCTCTAAAAATAGTCTTACTTCATTTGAAGATTTTAAAATAATAACATCTTTATCTTTACTCAATTGATTTAACCTCTTTAAAATTGAAGGTCGTTTCGTTTTAGGATATTCCCATATCCATTTAAAAAATTGCAAATCAAACCTTTCTTCACATCCAGCGCCCATATCCGGTCTTGTTTTATTCCGATATTGTACAACCCTTTTAAAAGCACGATAAGCACATATTGTTCTATGAATATCAAGAAAGATGATTGTATCAGCTGCGTTAATTCTTATGTCCATTGTCCCGCCATAATTCCCATCAATAATCCACTCATCTTCTTTAACTAATTCATTTTGAACCGTTCTTTGCTCCTCTTTGGAAACCCCCTCCCAATTTGGTTTCCAAAATAGTGCATCAAGATGATGCACCTTAATATTTAGTTTGTTTCCTAATTGTCTTGCTAATGTAGATTTTCCTGAACCACCAGAACCTATTAATATTATTTTTTTCATAAATACCCCTTCTTACATCTTTTATTTCTTCCGTAACATAAACTCACAAAACATTCCAATCCCAACACCAATTGTATAAGCAACTAAATCACTCCACAAAAATCCGTAACCTAATACGAGTCCACCTAAAGTCATTGCACGAATGCTATCTATCCATCCGGCATGATACAATTGGCTCACTTCAATCCCATAACAAAACAGCAAACTTATAAAAGCCAATTTCATCGTGTTTATTTTAGGAAATAAAAATCCGCATCCAGTAAAAATCATACATGCCCATAAAGCATCACCTAAGTACTCGTTTAATAGATGAGGTAACGCAAAAGCTAACTTTCTTGAGCTAAGACCTAAAATAATTATAACGATAGTAAATAGCGCATATAATAATCTACTTCGTTTCTTATTCATCTCAAAATCTCCTAATATGTAATTTAAAACTGTAAATAGCTAGTAAAATATAATTATTTTACTAGCTATTTTTTAATCGCTTTCATAATAAGAAAATGTGGATTTGTATTTAGATAATGATATGATTTTTCGTTTACTTCTCTCATTTTTTCAACTGGCCTCGGTTCCTCTATTTTATCTAACACAAAATAATTTGTTGTTTCATTAATTATATCTTGGAGTGATCTTCTAAAAAAGCTAACTTCTATTGTAATATTTGGTTTAACCCAAGTATCTACTAATAATTGTTTTTCGAAATAATTTTCACAAGGAAACTTTGTAAAGTCCATAAAAGGATGATGAATGGAGTATATAAATTCGCCATCTGGCTTCAATACGCGATGAAACTCCTGAAATACTTTATTCCAATTTTCTAAGTAATGAAGCGTTAACGAACTTACAATAACATCAAAAGTATTATCTTCAAATGGTAATACTTCTTGCAAATCATGACAAAGAAACGTTGCTTTATTACCCGTACTTTCCTTTGCAGCTTTTACCATTTCAGAACTTACGTCAATTGCAGTAACATTTGCTCCTCTTTCTAAAAATTGAGAAGTATACCATCCAGCTGCACATCCAGCATCTAGTATACTCTTCCCTTCTAAATTCTTTGGAATCATCTCCATCATCGCTGGTCTTTCGTAATAGCTATTATATGGATTTGCCACATCTAGGTTTTCTTTATATGTACTCGCTAATTTATCATATGTACCTTTAATCGTGTCTTTCAATACTGCCACCCCTTATACATATTAATTTAATAACTCTTGCTGCTTTTTCTTTGAAAATGATTGTAGAACTAAATCATATGACCAATCAATCATCTTATTAATTTGCTCTTGCTCTACATCTTTATGTATATACACTGTATTCCAATGCTTTTTATTCATATGATACCCCGGAATGATTGCTTCTGGATACTCTTCTCTTAATCTTAATGCAAGTTCTGGATCACATTTTAAAGTAATCGCAGCTTTTTCTCCTTCTTCATGGTTTACTATCGCAAATATTTTATTATTAAGCCTCATACATGTTGCATTCCAACCATCAGGAGAATCTTCTGTTGCTTTTCTTTTTGATAAACAATATGTTCTTGTTGTATTCATTCTCATTGGCACCTCTTATTCTTTCACTATTTGATTACGATGCATCACAATTTGCTTTGTCGCTTGAAATTTCTGTTCACCATAAAACTTTATTAATTTCTCTCCACAAAATAGACTAACAATATGAACATGAGATATTTCTTGAAGTAATATTGTAAGCATCTTCTCTCCAATACCTTTATTTCTTACATTCTCATGTACGACAACATCTTCTATGTACGCTCGAAAAACGCCATCAGAAACAACTCTAGCAAATCCAATTAATTCATTTTCTTCCCATACCCCAATTGCTATACTATGCTTTAACATTTTTTGAATATCGATTTCTTTTCTTTCTGGCCACCAACCGACAGAGTCATAAAGTTTTTTTATTTTTTCTACGCAAATTGGTTGTTCATTTTGCAATTTATATGTGTACATTTTCCTTCTCCCATCAAATTGCTCATTATATATAATTTGTCTTACTTTACTTCTTTCCATATAAAACTATAGAATCCAACCTGTTACAAAAAACCTTCATAAAATAAATTTATTATATCGATTTTACAATTGCAATCGTTACTCTCATCCTTTCATATTAATTATACCAAATATACAAAATAAGAGAAAATCAATGAATATAACACCAAAAGTATTTCTATTATAATATTTACCTATTAAAACTTGAATTTATTGAAAAAAATGGTAAAGTTAATTAGGTAAAAAATACATAAAGTGAGGCGATCTTTTGAAAAAGTTTAGTTTATTATTAACAGCATTTGTCATAATCTTATCATTATTCATCCCTAATTTTACAAGTGCTAAATCTTTCCCTGATGTCCAATCTAATCATTGGGCAATTAAAGAAATTAACTATTTATCGGATAAAGGTATCATTAAAGGTACGCCAGAAGGAACTTTTAAACCGAGTGATGATGTAACTCGTGGACAAATGGCCTTAATGCTAGATTTATCATTAAAATTAGAAAAACCATCTAGCTATAATCATATTTTTTCCGATGTAGCCAAAGGTATCTATTACTATGATTCTGTACATAAGTTAGCACATAATAACATTGTACAACGTGAAACAAACTATTTCCCTGACCGCTCATTAACTCGTGCAGAAATGGCAGTAGTTTTAGTTAAAACTTTTAATTTGAAGCCTACAGGTGCAGACGTCAATTTCCCTGATGTTCCATCTAATCACTGGGGTTACAATTATGTCAAAATTTTAGCACAAAATAATATTACTACTGGATTGCCTGATGGTACATTTGGTCCAGGTGTAAAAGTAACTCGTGAGCAATTCGCTGCATTTTTGGCTCGTGTATTAGAACCAAATTTCCGTCCAGCTCTTCCTAAGCCAAAAGGTAACTTAGAGGTACATTATATTGATGTCGGACAAGGTGATGCTACTTTTATTAAATCTCCAAGTGGAGAAACGATCCTTATTGACGCTGGTAACAACGGCAAAGGTAAAGTAGTAGCAAATTATTTAAAAGGATTAGGATTCCAAACTATTGATTATATGATTGCCACTCATCCTGATGCTGATCATGTAGGCGGATTAGATGAAGTGCTTTATGCTATGAATGTAAAAAACGTTTATGCCCCTAAAGTAAGTCATACGACACAAACGTTCAAAGACTTCCTAACTGCAGTAGCTAACAAAGGATTAACAATTAAAGAAGCGAAATCTGGAGTAACTTTACCAATCAACGGTTTAAACTCACAATTTTTAGCTCCCGTGAAAGAATACGGTAACGATCTAAATGAGTGGAGTGCGGTATTAAAAGTAACACACGGTAGCAAATCTTTCTTATTTACTGGTGATGCTGAATCTAAAAGCGAAAAAGATATGGTTCTAGCACATGGTTCTAACCTAAAATCTGATGTATTAAAACCTGGTCATCATGGAAGTAAGACATCTTCTTCTCAGCCATTTTTAGATGCAGTGAAACCAAGTATCGCTGTGATCAGTGCCGGTGCAGGTAACCGCTATGGCCATCCTACACAGGAAACTTTGGCAAAGTTAAATGCAATGTCTGTTAATGTATATAGAACAGATTTAAATGGAACTGTAGTTATTAATAGTGATGGTTCAAAAATTTCTGTAAGAACGGAGAGATAATTATGAAAAGAGGTATTATTGACCGTTTTGAAGGCGAACTAGCAGTTATTGAAGTAAATAACGTAACAATTGATGTACCTAAATCAAAACTCCCTTCTACTGCAAAAGAAGGTGATATTCTTATAATCGAGGATGATACGTATACAATTGATAAGAACGAAACAGATAAAAGAAGACGTGAAATCCAGAATTTAATGGATAAATTATTTGAATAGCAAGATTCAATAATAATTTGAGAAGAGCCGTCCTGTTGGATGGCTCTTCTTTTTTCACATATAGGAGCTATTTAACTTCATACCACCAACCTTTTTGATCAAGCCAGCCTTTCATAGCATTTAATTGCGTATCACTGGTAGGTTCAGTAACAAAATACGTTAAACCATCCGATTGTAAAATGAAGGTAGCAGTCATTTTTAAAGAAGTTAATGCTCCCATAACATCTGGAGTTTCATAAGGTGAAAAGGCTCCAGATTGGATAATATTTTGTTTAGAAACTTGTGCCTGTATATTTTCTTGTTTTGGTACTGATTCAGTAAACCAGAAAAGTGGCTTATTTCCTATTAATTGATTTAAATCACATTTGCCAATACCTGGTACATCACCTGTCTCGGTGTATTGCCAAATATCACAAGGATATGCTGGTTTATTACCTCCATATCTAGGAATCCATACAAAATCACTTTTTACGTTCGCCATACCGAATGGTTCATATACATGATGACCAACATATAAGCCAACTTTCTTAGCTCCTAGTCGGCGTAATTCATCGATAAAAGCTTGTGTACCGGCTCTCATATCATCCATTGTTTTTACTTCTACATCAGCCGCCCAAACAGTAGCGCTCTTATCACCGCGATTCCAAAAATCTTGCGCTTCCTTCTTCGCATCAGAAATTGAAATAAATCGGCAAAATGCATAATTACCGAAAGGAATATTTCTTATTTTCATTGCTTGAGCGTAATTTTTATATAAAGGGTCTACGTAATTCGAACCATCTTGTACCCTAGCGATTACGAAATCTAGTTGTGGAGCTGCTACATCCCAGTTAATGTTACCGTTCCATTTCGAAATATCTACAATATAACCCATTGCTTAACACCTCCTTTATCATTATTATATTCAGAGCTCGTCTTATTGCTCTTCCTCTCCTAAAAATTCAATAGTATTTATTAGTACATATAGTAAATACGACAAGTGTCTTTTACAAAGACAGTAACTCATTTACAGTAAAAAAGAAAATCATAGCTATACGAATCGTACTATTTGTCCCCATAATTACATCAGCTTGAGTAGTTGCTATAAATTAAAAATAGCATCACCTTGTTTGGTGATGCTTTTAAAATCCACTTTCCTTCTAGAACACGAATACTATTACTATAACCGCTTCTCTAAAAAGTGTTGACTATGTCCTTTAGGATGATCTTCAACTACACCATATTCTCGGTATCCGTGCTTTTTATAAAATTCTGGTGCTTGAAAACTAAATGAATCTAATAATATTAATCTACAACGTTTTTCCTTCGCAATGTCTTCAATTTTATGTAACAGTTGACTACCATAACCATCATGACGAACTGATTCATCAACCCACAAAAAATCTATATGAAGGTGATAAAAATACATCGTTCCTGTTACCCCGCCAAAGATTTTTCCACCCTCATCTTTCACTACGAAACTTACTTGTTCCATCGGCTGTTTTGCTTCATCTGTTAAAATAGATATGTTATATTGAATTACTTTATTTTTTATGTATTCTCCTTCAGCGCGAGTCCCATTCTCTAAGTGTTTCATATATTTCTTCCTTTCAATTTAGTTAGCTACCTTTAATTTTTCCTTTTCCTTTTTAAAATACTAATAAACACGAATCCACCATAAGTAACAAAACATGAAAAACCAATTATCCCTGGCACAGAGACATAGCCTATTCTTATATAACTTATAACGGCAAAACAAGCGATAGATAATAAAATAGATGGCCAAGCTGTTTTTCTTCGTCTCTGTTTCGATGTACTTTCTTTCTCTTCAGAAACACGTGTGCCAAAAAGCAATACAATACAAATGAGGATTGCTGCAAAGTAAATTGTATCTAATGACAGATTATGATCGTAAATCGCGATTCCAACTTCCATAGCGATAATCGTTAAAATTAATATGATGATTGTTGAAGTTTTTAAGTTTCTTTTCAATCACTCACCCCTAGTATGCCTTTGCTATACTTTTTGTAAATGCATATCCATACCTCTTTTTATATTGTTTTATCATCTTCTCACAATTCGATATAGAATATAAAAAACTTTTTTTATTACATGTTATTTATCCATACAATAAAAAAGATAGCATGAAATTTCCCCATACTATCTTTCTAAAATACATAATTCGCATAACGCAAACATTTACTCTTCCGTAGGCTTTTTAGGACCATTAAGCTCCAATTGATAAAAAGCTAAATCTAACCACCTGTTAAACTTATAACCAGCCTTCTTAATTGTCCCCGCATGAACAAATCCATAGTTTTCATGTAAGGCAATGCTTTTCTCATTTTCTGCATCAATTCCAGCAATTAAGGTCATATATTCCCTTTCTTTTGCAACTGTAATCAATGCTTTCATTAAAGAAGTTCCTATCCCATTTTTTCTATATTCCTTATGAACGTACACAGAATGCTCAATTGAATATTTATAGGCAGGCCAAGCTCTAAACGGGCCAAATGTCGCAAATCCTACTATTTTATTATCTAATTCACATACTAAAATCGGATAGCCGTTAGCCTTTTTTTGTTCATACCAATCTATTCTATTTTCAAGGGTTACAGGTTTATACGTATAGACGGCTGTTGTATTCAATATAGCATCATTATAAATATCTAACATGTATGTTACATCTTGTTTCCTTGCTTCCCTTATCATTGCTTTCTTCCTTTCATAAAGTATATCTTCTTTCCTTTCACTACTACATACGAATACGAGCTTTTCGGAAACCATCAAATATATTTAATACCGCAGATAAAATATAAATGATAATACCTCCACCAATTAACCACTTTTTAAATTCCTCTGGAGAAGTAGTAAACACATTTGCCACATACGTAATAAATCCTTCGTTAAATAAATACGGATTTACTACAATTACAATGAATACTATTGTTCCAGCTATTTGAAGTATAGCATTCCCGATTGCTAATCTTCGCGTCCATTGTCCCTGTACTAACTTATAAAGAGATATACCTATTTCAAATACAATCATAATAGCAACGATTGGCCAATACTGAATTAATACATCTTGATTAAACGTCGGCGCAATAAACTTCAATCCATTTTCCGTACCGTGGTATACGCCAACGAGATGATTCGCATAAAAGTAAAGTGTCGCCCATATTGCCGTCCACATTAGACCTCCAAACACTTCGAACTTTGAGATCGACTTTTTCTTTGGAACATACGAAGTATTTTTCAAATCATCAGGCGTCCATTTTTTTAAACTTGTCGTCAACGGTTGAGTACCTTTGTCTTTATCTGTTCTTTCTAAAATTGCAAATACAAGTGTCAACCAGAAAAATACATGGAGGCCTACTTCGACAATTTCCCCAATTCCTTTACCTATCAAATTTAAAATAACATTTAATACCGCTTGCTCACCATTATATCCTACAAAATTTTCTGCAACCATTGCAATAAGTGCGATTACAGCTGCTATTGGTATGATCATTTTTAACAATGTCGTATATACATCAAAATAACGTGGTCCAATTAAATACATCGGTCTATCCAGATAGCCATTAGCCAATGAAACTGGGCTTCCCAATTTTTCAAGGACACTCTTTACATCTTCCTCATTATACTCATCAGGTAACATATCCTCGATAGTTGACCGTAGTTCAAGAATAATATCTTCACGATTTTTTTCAGGTAATCTCTTCGCTACTTCTTCGACATAAATATCAATCAAATTCATTCTTGTCCTCCTCCTTTAATAAGTTATAAAGTTCTTTCGAATCCTTTATCCATTCCTTTTTTAACTGCAAAAATATCTCTAATCCGTATTCACTTAAAACGTAATACTTACGAGGCCTACTCTCCGTTTTATCCCAACTACTCGTCACTAGCTCTTGCTTTTCTAATCGGCGAAGTAGTGGATATAAAGTACTTTGATCGATTGTGATCCCTGATTGCTCCAATAATTGGACAAGTGAATACCCATACTGCGGTGTTCTTAACTGGCTTAAAACCGCTAATGTTAATGTCCCTCTTCTTAGTTCAGTAATTAACGAATTTAATAAAGCATCCATTCACTCACCTCATTTCCATTACTATATGTCATACAGTATATGTTTTATACTATGTATCGTACAGTATTAGTGTGATAAAAACAATGCGTATTTACAAAAAATAGATAATAAAAAAGCACAAACTATATAATTTGTGCTTTTCTTGTTAATTTAAACAGCTATTACAACCTTAATTTTGTACCTCTTGTAATATAAACTCTCCTTTTTCTTTAGTAAATGGGGTAACACCTACAATTGCCTCAATATTAATTACTCCATATACATGCGGATATTCTTGACCGTTAGAAGCAAGTTCATATTTTATTTCTGCTTTTATTAAGGATGGATCGATTGTCAGTAATAAAACATTTTCTTCATGACTAAAATATTTTTCAACAACTTTTAAAGCTTGCTGTAAAAATGAACAATGAATAAATCCCTCTTCTTTAAGTGAAGCTTCATTAACTTCTCCATCTACCTTTGCGATTTCCCAATTTCTTTTTGTTATTACTTTTGTTATCATAGTTATCCTCTCTCCATGTCTTTATATAGAAAAACAAGAGGTTCTTCTTTTTGTTACTAGAAAATCCTCTTGTATGTAATATTTATTTTAATCCATTAATTAAAGGCGATATTTCTCCGCTATGGAAAATCCATAAATCATGAAGTGACCTTGTACATCCGACATATAGTAACTTTGCATCATGTTTCGTATTTTTATAATGTTCTTCATCAACATCGATTAATAGAACAGCATCAAATTCTAGCCCTTTTGCCAAGTATACAGGTACTACTGAAATACCACCTTCATATTTACTTTGATCTGCTTCAATGACGTTTACGGCCAATCCTGCTTTTGTTAATTTTCCATATATATCGCGGCATTCATCGTCTGTTCTTCCTATTACCGCAATGGTTTTCACATCTTCGTTTTGTAGATGTTTTAACGTCTTCATAATTTCATTAAATTGATCTTCTGCATGGATTACCTTAACATCTTCACCACTGCGAAAAACTGGTGTTGCGAGCCCAACTGGAATCTCTGCATTTTTAATTATTTCGTTCGCAAATTCTATAATTTCTTTTGTAGAACGATAACTTCTCGTCAGTTCATAATAACCTGTTTCTTGGAATACTTCTTTAAAAGCACTCCAATCTTCAATCCCTTGATAATCATAAATTGCTTGAGATAAATCACCTAATATAGTAAAAGAATTACCTAGTGTAATTTCTTTTACTACATAAACTTGGAATGGCGAGAAATCTTGCGCTTCATCAATAACGACGTGATGGAATTTCTGTCCGATTTCAATACCTGTTATGCGGTGATGTATGTAAATTAAAGCTGGTAAATCTTCTACATACACTTCTTTTTTACGACAACTCTTTTCAGTTTCTTTCACAAGTTCTTCAGGCAATACTTCGAGTATTTCTTTACTTTTCAATATTGAACTATATAGTGAAAGTGCACTCATTTTCGGCCAAAACTTCATATATGTGTTCAATCTCTTTGTCGCTTCTTTTTTTAGTAATTTCTTCTCGTTTGTTTCTCCATACTTTTTCAGTTCAATTTCAATCCAGCGCTTCATTCTGCCGACTAATCTTTCTCTTCTTTTCTTTAATGGATAATGTTTATATTCAACTTGCATCCATTTTTTTATGTCTTCTACCGGAATAATAGCTTTGTCCCATGCCTCAAAATCACTTGTTGGTACTAATTCATTTTCAAATTGAATCATTCTCTCTTCAATAAAGGACTTAAATTCTAGTGTACCTTTCAATTTACCGAGCATAACCTTTTCTTCATCACGATTAATAGAAAATGCTTCTTTCAATTTTCCTTCTGTCTGCTTCAGTTTCACCGAATCATCTAACGTACGTAATGCCCAATCTGGAAATGTTGTTTGACTAATATTCCCTACACCTAATTCAGGAAGCACACTCGAAATATAGTCTAAAAACAGACTATTCGGAGCGAATACAATCATTCTCTCAGCTTCTAATTGTTCACGATATTCATAAATTAAAAAAGCAAGGCGATGTAAAGCGATCGTTGTTTTTCCGCTTCCTGCAACCCCTTGAATTAATAATGGTAAGTTTCTTTCCGCACGAATAATATCGTTTTGCTCCGATTGTATCGTTGAAACAATATCCTTTAGTTTATTATCTTTATTCTCACCTAATCGATATAGAAGAAAATCATCGGCATGAGATACATCTTCATTTCCTTTTACATATGTATCAACAACACGTTCTAGTTCTCTTTTTCGGATTGAGATGTTTCGCTTTAAATAAACATCACCTTCTACTAATCCATCTGGCGATTGATAAAACGCTAATTCATCACCGCCGGTAAATGAATAAAACATACTTGCGACAGGTGCCCGCCAATCAATTACAATCGGTTTCATTGTGTCTTTATGTGAAACACCTACTTTACCGATGTAGATCGGCATAACTTCTTCCTTGCCGTCCTCTTGAAAATCTAATCTTCCAAAGTATGGTTCTTGCACTCCAATACGTAAGTTTTGTCTATTAGATTCTCTCATACTTTCTAGAATTTGTTCTTTAAAATCATCTCCATAATAAACCGGAATGCTTTCGAGCTGTTCTAATTGATCATCCATCGTACTTAATGTAGCTTTCATCCTTTGTAACTCTTCTTCAAAAATGTTGTTCATTTGATGATTCCCTCCTGTCCGTTCAATTTTTTAGTCGAAATACAATTGTATTAAAAATCCATTTATAAAGTCAATAGTTTTAGTAAGAATTTTCTAAATCAAAAAAGAGTAGAGATTAATCTCTACTCTTCTTTATTTTAATCCGGTACGCCAAGCATTCATTTAAAGTTGCTAATTCTTTATATTTTCGTTTTTCAAAATCATATGCTCCTCCTGGGAAGAATCCTACAATACTTAAACCAGCTTCAGCACATAGATTGCTAATCTCATCTACCGTATAACAACGTAAAGACTGTGTAACTATATCATTTGGATTATTAGGATGCCACCAATGATCTAACATTCTCTCATTTATAAGATCATATTCGTATTTTCGCATAGCTGCACTTAAGGTCATTTCTTGTCCACTTGCTTTTTTCCAATACAATGGTTGATACATATCAATAAGTGCACATCCATCATCCTTCATCCAGTTTTTAATGCGTTTTAATAGAATCAATTGTTCATCATCTGTTCCTACACCAAATCCATCTAAATAACTAACAACATCAAACTTTTCTTCAAAATTAATTTTATAAAAATCAGCGCAATGAATATCTATATCATTAGTAGAATGCTCTTTTGCAAACATAACTAACTCTGGTATAAGCTCAACTGTAGTCATTTTCACTTGTAACTTAGACATCGCCCTTGCGAATCCACCATTTCCTGCTCCTAGTTCCAACATCGAATGGAATGGATATCCAACTTGTTCTTTAACTTCTTTCGCAACTTGCTCTAACCAGCTTTCTGTATTGATATCGTAATTGGATAGTTTAAATTGTTTTTCGTAAAATTCTCTCACATTTAATTCGTTCATTATTATTCTCCTCCTGCAATAGATTTTTCTTCTACAGGTGAAAAACTAAATCTCTAACACCCATGAAAAAAACCATTCAAATTTCCCTATATTTACAATTTATCAAAATAATAAGAATTTTGAAAGTACCAATATAAAAAGCAGATAATGGATGATACCACTATCCGCTCTATGACTGCTATTATTTTTCTTGTTGATACTCTACCCAATCACCAGAAATGATAACTTTCTTTAACATCCCTATATCTTGAGCAACATACACAAATGCACGTATTTCTCTATCACCTAAATAAACCGTTTCGGTGATTCGGTCATATAAATCACTTTCTGCATTACCTGTATATTCTTCAAGTTCATCTAATTTTTGCAGAACAACCTCATTTACTTCATAAACTTCTCCGTATACTTTGTCCTCATTTGAACAAATCATTGCCGGATACCCTTCGTTTGTATCAAATAATTTACCATACGTCCATGCTCCGTCTGCGATGCATATTGCCCCTTGCATAAAATGAGCATTCGTTTGCTCTTTTCTTAATGTGCCATACACGAAAACGTGATGCATATATCCCTATCCCCTTTTTATATATCTACTTTCTAAATTGTAAATATGCACGAATCATAAAGTAACTCACTTCATTTGGAAGTTGTTCCTTAATTGATTTCAGACCACCCTCTGCATTTTGCACGGCAGTTTCAATCAGTGATTCATATTCTGCAGGAACAAAACTGTTCCAGTCTATTTCCATTCCATCCTCAAAAGAGCGAATTAAATGATTTTCAATTGTTTGTCTTGATAAGCCACGTTCTTTCGCAATTTCATCTAGATCAATGCCTTGTTTATACATTTCATACGTTTCTAAATGAGAATTTGCTGAAGCTTTCCCTGACTTTTTCCGCTCTGTCACCACTTCTGTTTTAACTGTTTCAGCATAGTTTGGATTGTCCTTAATAAAGTGCTGAACTGCTTGTAAGAAATGAGAACCATACTTCACAAGTTTATGTTCGCCGATCCCTTTCACAGTTAAAAGTTCAGAGTCACTATGCGGCATTTTTGCACACATATCTTTCAACGTTTGATCAGAGAAAATAACGAATGGAGGTACACCTTCTCCTTGCGCAATTTCTTTACGTACTTCGCGAAGCACTTCAAATAAAGGATGATCTTGAACAATTTGTCTTGTCTCTACTCGTTCTTTACGTAAAACATTCTCTTTACCTAATAATACTTCTTTCCCTTTTTCTGTTACTTTTAATGTTGGATACGTACCATGTTCAACTGCAATTAACTCATCTGAAATTAGAAACTCAATAAATTCACTGACTTCTTTGACGCTTCGATTTGATAGTAATCCGTATGTTGGTAAAGTATGAAAATTAAATTCAATAACTTTCTTATTTTTAGATCCAGTTAGTACTTGTGCAATCATTTGTTTTCCAAATCGCTGGTTCGTCCTAATCATGCAAGATAGAACCATTTGTGATTCTCTCGTCACATCGATACTTTCGCGGTCGTCCGTACAATTACCGCAGCGGCCGCAATCTTCTTTCGGTTCTTCTCCAAAGTATTGCAAAATAAATGATTGTAAACATTGTTCTGTATGACAGTAATCAGTCATATTTTGCAGTTTTTCAAGTTCATTTGAAAAACGAGATTCTCCTGTCGATTGGTCAATTAAAAAGCGCTGTACTTGCACATCTTGAGAAGAATATAACAATATACATGCACTATCTAATCCATCACGGCCAGCACGTCCTGCTTCTTGATAATAACTTTCCATGTTTTTTGGCAGTTGATAATGGATAACGTAACGAATATTCGATTTATCAATTCCCATCCCAAATGCAGATGTCGCTACCATTACACTCAC
The DNA here is from genome assembly GCF_024712505.1 of Bacillus sp. IBL03825. Lineage (NCBI taxonomy): Bacteria > Bacillati > Bacillota > Bacilli > Caryophanales > Bacillaceae > Bacillus > Bacillus sp. IBL03825. The sequence goes on from NZ_JAMXKE010000001.1 coordinate 2,833,108, forward strand.
TTCATCACGTAAAAAGAGTTCTTGCTGCTCATTTCGATCTGTATCACTCATACCAGCATGGTATTTTGATACAGAAACTCCTGCTTTCATTAAATCTTCATACAACTGATCAACTACTTTTCTAGTAGCTGCATATATAATCCCAGATTCTTTTTGATTTTGACGAATATAATCCGCTAAATATGCATTACGATCTTGTCCTTTAATAACAGAAAATGATAAGTTCTCGCGCTCAAACGTTGTCATAATCGTATTTTCTTGATTAATTCCAAGCGTGTTGCAAATATCTTCACGAACTTGTGGTGTTGCCGTCGCAGTTAATGCTAGGACAAGCGGTTTTTCTGGAAGATAATCTAATATGCGATGTATATGTAAATAACTCGGACGGAAATCATGTCCCCACTGCGAAATACAGTGCGCCTCATCAATTGCAATCATCGGGATTTTCATATCGATAAGTTGGTCAACAAATTCCATTGAATCAAGACGCTCCGGCGCCACATAAAGTAACTTATAATGTCCTTGTTTTGCTAATTGAATTCGTTGATTCGCTTCCGCAATCGAAATAGAACTATTAATATAAGTAGCTGAAATACCGTTTTGTACTAATGTATCTACTTGGTCTTTCATAAGTGAAATCAAAGGTGAAATAACTAATGTCGTTCCTTCGAATACTAATGCGGGAATTTGATAACAAATTGACTTACCACCGCCCGTAGGCATGATACAGACTGTATCTTTCCCATCTAATACATTTTTAATTGTTTCATCTTGCCCTCTTCGGAATGACGAATAACCGAAATAAGACGCTAAAAGTTCTTGTGCTTTTGTAAACAAAAAAGAGTCACCTGCTTTTCTTTATCTTTCATCTATTACTATTATATCATCACTTATGTGTCATGAAAGTGATGAATACAAGACTAACAGCTTGCTTTTTCATTATTTTATGCTTCTCTACGTTTTAGAGGTTGTTTAGCAACGGTGTTTTAATGGCTATTTATAAATTTTAAAACATAAATAAAGCACATATAAAATGAATTACAAAATAAATATACATTTTATTAATCTTCCTTGAATACTACTAATCTTATACATATGAATTCAGGAGGTTACTATATGAAACAGCAGAATATTAGTTCCACCAAGCAGAAAACAGTACCGAATCAACTCCAATTCTCGAATCATGATGCGTGGAAATATGAATCATATTATAAATACCAGCCATTATTTTCTTATAAAAAGCTTTTTCATTTTCTTTCTCAACTTTTTAAACGTTAATACGTGTGCGAAATATATCCATTCACAAAACTTTTCTCAATATAAACCTTATAGACTTAATACAATACAGTTGATATCATATGACATATTCTGTTGGATAAAACTCCTTAATTTGACCTGCTTATATAAGCAGGTCTTTTTTGACTATTATATATTTCATTACGCTTTTAGATGCTTGCAAGTCTTTTCTCCATTTTATAACCATACTTCACTTACAACAAATGATTATATTAACCAGAAGTAAAATATAAGTTCTTAACATTTAATGAAGTAATTCTTTTTTTCTCAATACACAAAACGATTTTTACTTGTTACTATAAAAGTACTCTAGATGAGTTTTTGCTCATCTACATTATCTAGTTAAAGGGATCTGCTGCGGGAAGCGGATCCCTTTGACTTTATTAAAGATTCACTTTTATTTGGACACATTTACCAGGTTTTTTTAATAGAATTTTATGATAACATTACTTAGTCGAGTCCGACATCTCGGCAATACCCTTTTGAGGCTCTGCAACTTCCCTTGCAGAGCCTTGTTTATTTTTATATTCATTTTATTTATATATACCACAATAAAATCCTTCATCTTTTTCCACATCAATTTCTGAAATTAATCTAGGACACGTAACTAAAAATAAATTCCCATCATACTTTGAGTTATACATGTTCAAAGGAGTGTTACCGTTTATGTATTCTTATTGGCAATCGTATTACTCCCCCTATCATAACCCTTATGTACACTTTGATACATCTGTACGTAATTACCGAATTAGTAAAAATGAAAACTTTTTAAAAGGTTATATGCGTTCTTTATGGGAACAACATGTCGCTTGGACGAGATTAGCTATTATAAGTATTGTCTTTAATTTACCAGACGTTAACGTTACAGTTGGACGTCTTCTTCAAAATGCAACACATATGGGATTATCACTTGAACCATTCTATGGTGAGGATGCTGTAAAAAAATATAGTGCATTAATTAAAGACCACTTAGTCATTGCTGCGGATCTAGTTAAAGCCGCAAAAGCTGGTGATCAAAATGCAGCTGCCGCTATAGAGAAAAAATGGTACGCTAATGGTGATGAAATTGTGGCGTTTCTTGCTAGCATCAACCCTTATATAGAAAAAGAAGAATTCAGAAAAATGTTTTATGAACATTTAGCACTTACGAAAGCAGAAGCGCTTGCCTTCCTAAATAAAGATTTTGAAGCAAGCGTAAAACTATATGATAAAATTGAAAAAGAAGCATTAGAAATGGCTGATATGATAACAAACGCAATCGTAAAACAATTCCCGCAAGTGTTTCAATAATAATAAGCCGATTTGAAAACACAAATCGGCTTATTAAACTTTCTATCAATGAAATTTCACCTCTCCTCTTTACATTTAACGTATATCGATATATTTTATTAATATCCGTTTTTTATAGGAGGAAATAGTTTGATTAACGCCATTGGTCTCGTATTTATCCTCACAAATAAACACGAGAAAAAGAAGAAAGTTTATCTAAATGAAAAATTCGCATTAATAGACATTATTGATTCTAAAGAAGTAATTGATGAAGAAGGGAACTCACTAGTAGAACTAACATGTAAATACAGTATTTATCTAGATGAAAAATATTACTGTAAATCTCTCGATGATTATACTGGACAAGTATTTCCGTTCTTGAGCGCTAAAATAGGAAAAGGTCTTCTTAGAAACTTAAATTACTATTTCTCTTACGTTGATGCCTATGATAAAAAACCACCCGTTAAAGAAATTAGACCACTTATGAAACAAGTAACGAACAGATAGCGAAATATACGCAAAAAAGAAAGCATCTAACTTCGGATGCTTTCTTTTTTGAATCAAGCACTCGTTAACTTCTATCTTTCTTCTAAAAATATGTATCTAGGCATACTTTAAATTAAAAACATTGGAGGATTAAACTGGATGAAATACTCAGAAACAATTGTTAGTAAACGGCTTCGAACACTTAAAATATTTACTATGTTTATCATGCTAGTTTTAATCGCATGGCTTGGATATACAAAATTAATTTTTGAAAACGGATTTCTTCAAGAAAAGAAACTTTCAGTTGAAGTAATGAATACTAGTATTACAGGTGAAATCGAACAAAGTTTCCATGTGAATTTACAAGGTTACCGTAAAATAGACGTTGATACTATTATAGATGCAAGTAAAACCGATCCGAGCGAACTATCATTAATCGAGCTAATTAATACATCTTGTTCGCGAGATTGCATAAGTGAACCATTGACATATGTGGACGAAAACAATGGATATATCTTTTATAAGGAATCTACCGGAACTAATGTAGCTATCAAGATTAAAAAACAAGACACGTGGGAAATTGTAAAAAAATCTGTTCAAGATGGAATATAACCTTAAAAAATTAAAGAGTACTTAGCGTACTCTTTTTTATTATTAATACCCTTCATGTTTACAATGACATTTCGGTTTCTCTTTACAATTGCATTTTTCACAATCACACTTCGATTTCTCCTTGCAGCGACACTCGTCACAATCACATTTCGGTTTCTCTTTGCAACGACATTCGTGACAATCCCTGCATTTACATCCACATCTTCCGAACATTAAATCATCCCAAAATGAACGCCTGCAATTACAATGATTCCCCATAAATATTCCTCCTCCTAAATAGAATTCATCATATTCTATGATGAAAAGTAGAAAGAGGTTTGTTTACTAGTCTACATTCTAGATTTATAAGTATAGTTATAAATGTTATACTTTTCTATTAGTTGTACCTAATATATTTAAAGAGATTACTACAAAGAAAAAAGCCCAATATTTGGGCTTTAAATTAATATGTATTTTCTATTTTTTTGCTCACAATATATATAACTAAAAAGCTCTTACAACAAGTTGGCTATAGTTCCTTTCCTTCCCCCACAGCCCCTTTCAACCTCTGTAACATATATCCAATTCCTTTACATCCTGCTAACGGATACGTAATGTTTTCTTCTGGATATAATTGTGTCACTACTTTCTTATGCTTCTTGCCTGCAAGTAAAACAATTTCATCAAACTGAAGCAAGTCTTTTTCAATCATCTGTTGTTTTAATTGTTCCACGCTAATAATCTCATCGCTTTTTGAATCAAATGCAAGGTCATAGTTTTCTAGAACAATATCATTTGGTCTTAAAAATCCATGCTTCGCCGATAAGATAACCCAATTCTCGAAAAACAGAGTTGCATACGCCTGACATGCTTTTCCGAACGGGCTAATATATACATCTTTTGCCTCCATCGGTCCGAAATCTGGATACTTATCCCAAATCTTCTTTTTTCCGCATGGAATTATGCATAACCTTTTCATCTTTATTTCTTACCTCACTTCTAACTTTTTAAATATAAAAATATAGAATTCTCTTCTTCTTCATACTCAGCTTCTATATCACCAACACCCACTACGTTCCAACCATTATTTGTTACTATCGGCTTTTCATTCATTATAATATGAACTTGTGTCATATTTTTAAAATTTTCTTCAAAAGATGCTAAAACAGGTTGATTTATCATATATGTTTTATTATGTATACATACACTTAAAAAGGTTTTATGTAACGCTTTATTTTTGTTTAATTTTACATTCATTGGATTAAACGAATTTAATTTTATATTCCCTACAATATACAGATGATACCCTTCTTCTTTATAAAATTGCATAAAATCCTTATCCCTTTCGTTTTGTACAAAATGAAGGATTTGCTTCGTTTCTTTACTTATTGCAAATTCATTATTTAAACTTAAAACAACATTAATGTTTTGTTTTAAAAAAGCATATAATGATTTATCACTATTAAAGAAGCTCGTTCTCCATTCAGAATGCATCTCATCTAATAATAAACATAAAAGCATTCCTGAGCTATAGCAACTCTTCCTAATGTTACAATTAGCATCATATATATCTAAAATAAGTCCGCTATATTTTCGTAATGTTTCACTTTCATCATTTTTACATACTGCAATGTGGGCGTTCATTTCAACATACCAAGCAGGCCCCTCTATACTTTCAACCATACACTCATAAGTGATAAACTCTTCTTTCATAAAACTAGTTCTTTGCTCTCTTAGTTCAATAAATTGCTTAATATAATTATATTTCTCAGCTTGTGACTTACAATGCACAGCATCATATAAACACATTCGTTCTTTATTTCGCAATTCTATATTTCCCTCTATTATAGGATATTGAAATCCTAAAGTTTCATTTGGAAATCTACTTTCTTTATTCAAATATTGATAGCAATGAAAAAGTTCGTGCACCACAACTGCAAGTAAACTTTCATAATCTCTATGCCTATTCATATTCACGATGGCAGTCGGATAATCTTTTAATAGGATAAATGTATCAGCCTTAAATTGTTCATCCCGCTTTAAAATGGCATACTCACCATCATCTTTCAAAAATAATGGATGATGAAATACATACACATGCTCATCATTATATAGTGCAAATGCAGCCCTATTAAAACCAGGCCATAGTGTATTCAATAATTCTATACTTACATCTTTCTTTATTCGATTTAATATATTGTTCATTATATGTAACACCCCTATATCATTCTACATACACCTATTCTATTCCACTTAATAACAACCCTTTTATTTACATAAATGTTAGAAAAACATATATCTTTTCTCAAACTATAATGTATTATACAAATATACATGTGATAATTTTATGAAAAGGAGGTGAACAAATGAAAAATATAATCCCTGCACTAGTACTCTATATTATTGTTTGCATAATCGCTATGATTGCTCCAGCATCTGAAGGTTATAATCATATTGGCTGGAAGTTGTTTGTTGGGCAAGCGTATGCCATACCTATTTTCATCATTGCGGCTATTATTACATTTTATATAAACAAGAAAAAATCTACGAACAAACAGTTATAAGGATAGCAAATGCTATCCTTATTTTAATTCATTAATTAGATCAAAAATTACACTTGCAGTACTTTCTATCCTTTCTTCCGAAAAGTCAAACGTGATACCTGTTTTTTCATATATTTCTTGCATGGATAAATTCCAATCTGCACTCGCACCTTCTTTAAAGAAAGCAATCGCTTTTTCTGGGTCTTCTCGATAAATTTGAAACAATTGCATTGCTCCTATTTGTGCAATTGCATATTCAATTTTATAAAAAGGAAACTGAATAAAATGAAATGATTCTAACCAACTTGAACTAATTTCATCTTCTAATCCAGCAATATCGACTGATGAATATTGATACCTTTCGCATAGTTCCATATATTTCTTATCACGTTCTCCTGGAGTATGGTTTGGATTTGAATACAGCCAGTGCTGAAATACATCTCCTGCAATTGACGACATTAACAGTGAGAAAGCACGATATAATTGTACGCGCTGTACTTCTTTATATTCATCCTCTTGCTTATAAAAGATATCCAGCTTATCCATTACTAGCAACTCAAGACTGAGAGAATAAAGCTCAGCCACTTCTTCGCGAAGATATTTTTCTTGCATACTACTATCATTGTTAAATTGTTTATAAAAATGAAAGGCATGCCCTACTTCATGTATAAGTGCATTAATTGCATAAAATGATGGACTAAAATTAGAATACACAAAAACCTCTTTACTATGAGGCAAGGTAAAACAAGCGGCTCCTGGCGCTTTATTTTCACGTTCTTCTACGTCAATGAATCCAGCTTTCCTTATATGAATAAATTTCTCATAAAAATATAAATCAGTCTTCCGAAACACTTCTTCCACCCCATACAATAAATCAACGGTATTTTGAAATGGGACTTTTAGTAAATTACAAGGCGTTAGATCCCACGGGCGATACGTTTTTACACCGAGATTCTTTTTAGAAAGACTTCCCAACTGTTTCCAAATTGGTACAACATACTTTTCTATAGATTCATGAAGTTTATAACACTCTTCAATACTATAATCTCTATTTTTTTGTTTAAAAGCATATTCACTATAATTATTAAATCCTGCATGTAAAGCTGTCTCATTCCGCAATTGTACGAGTTCATTCATAATACAATCTATTTCTATTTTCACTACACTTCTTGCTTCACATAAAGCGTACCAAGCTTTTTCACGAATAGCTCTATTAGGGTTATCTAGCTTTGCTTTTACATATGCATACGTCTTTTGCTCGCCTTCCCAATTAATAGATATGTTAGACATTATTTCTCTATATTTCGTAATAAGCTCTTGCTCTTTAATGGTAAGAGCAATGTTCTTGTCATTAAACATTTTACTTTTTATCAATCTTGCTTTTGTCATAAAACCGTATTTCTGCTCATCTAATAAGTCGGAAAACGGAGACTCTATAAATTTCTGGTCAAATTTTGCATTGTATCTTTTTAAAAGTGGTTGAATTGTATTTTGATTATACATATGTAAATTACGTTTATTTCTGTCATTTGTATCTCTATACGTGGCGATTAAACTACTTGTTATCTCCTCTTCTATTTCAGCGGTTACACTCTGTTCATCCAAAAGCCAATTCTCTAATTCTGAAACAGAAGTAATATTTCGCTCTAAAAGTGACTGTAATTTACTCTCCAAATCATTAAGCATACACACTCCTCCTGTTTTAAAATTTTAATTTTCTGTTTTTTAGAGATAGAAAAGGACAAATAGCCAATCCGACTACTTGTCCTTGCTGTTTATCTGTACTTAATAAAATTAAGCTTGGAATGCTTCTGTTAATACTGGTACGATTTGTTTTTTACGAGATACAACACCTTTTAATGTAGCAGTGTTGTTTTCTAGAGATACGTTGTATGCTTTCTCAACAACGTTTGCTGCTTTACCGATCGCAAGACCGACAGAATCGTTAGTTAAGATATCAGTTACAACGAATAAGAATAGGTCTAAACCTTTTTCTTCTACTACTGCAGAGATAACTTTTTCAAGTTCCGCTTGGTGTACAAGAACGTCGTTTGTATCAACAGCGTTTACTTGTGCGATTTCAACTTTCGCATTACCCATTTGGAATTCTTTAGCGTCAAGAGAGATTAATTGCTCCATTGTTTTTCCGCTTAAGTCAGCACCAGCTTTTAACATTTCTAAGCCGTAGCTATCAGCATCTACACCAGCGATTTCCGCTAATTCACGAGCTGCTGCTACGTCTTGCTCTGTGCAAGTTGGAGATTTGAATAGTAAAGAATCTGAAATGATTGCAGATAACATTAAGCCTGCAACTTCTTTACGAATTGTAACGCCATTTTCTTTGTACATTTTGTTTAAGATTGTAGCTGTACAACCAACTGGCTCACAACGGTAGTAAATAGGATCGCTTGTTTCAAAGTTAGCAATACGGTGATGGTCAATAACTTCTAACACACGAACAGATTCGATATCGTTAGCACTTTGTTGACGCTCGTTATGATCAACTAAAATAACGTTGTCCACTTCGCTTGCAACTGTCTCAACAAAACGCGGTCCTTCTACTTTAAAATGATCTAACGCAAATTGAGTTTCACCGCTGATTTCACCTAAACGTACAGGCTCAGCATTCATTCCTAATTCTTTTTTCAATTCTGCATAAGCAATTGCAGAACAAATTGCATCTGTATCTGGGTTTTTATGCCCGAAAACTAGTACTTTTTCCATGTTTTCCACCTCTTCATGAAAAGGATATCTTAAAGAAGCAAATATGACAATATTTAAAGCCCATTTTTTTATAAATAATTGCACTTTCTTCTATATTTTTCATCGTTTTTCGGAAAAAAGATCATCTAAAATGAATTAGATGATCGAAATGTATATTTTATTTAAAATAAGGTAGGAGCCTGCACTACATGATTTAGCGCGAAATTTGATGCTAAACCGTTATTTACAAGGTTAACATCTATAACTTGATAAAATGCATTCCCAGTATCTGCAATTTCCCAAACAGCTAAAATAAGGTGATATCCATTTCTATCAGTAGGTACATTTGCTTCATGTGTTACTGAAGTTCCTGGTCTAGTTCCTCCATCATTTTTCACATAGAATGGCACTAAATCTAAATCAGACCTTGTTAACGGCTTATTTGGATTCCAATCTTTTTTCGTAATATAGTATTTCCATTCTTTCGTACTATGAGGTGCCGTTAGTTTCCACTTGAATGTATTCGTCCCGCCGTTTAACGTAACTTTCTTCCACCTATCAACTGTTTGAACGTCTAAAGCAGGAAAATGGCCAGCTCCGGCAATTTGTCCATCAGAAGGTCCTAATTGCGGGAATCCACCTATTCCTTCTACACTTTGTGGCTCATATTGAATCGGTCCGCAATTCACATTTACCCCTTGCTTACATAAATAAGAACGGCTTGCTGGTGATTCAACATATCCATGAGCTGAAGCTTTCTCTGAAAAACCGAAAGTTAACAATCCCGTAAGTAATATGCTACCACTTAACATAACTTTCTTCACCTTCTGTAAACCTTTCGTTTTCATCCCGACATCCCCTTTCGCATAATAAAGCGAAAACAACTATAGTTGCCTAGTCATCTCCTCTACATTCATTATAAGATGAGAGACTATACAAACATAACCCTCTAAAAACTTTCTCAAATTCAATTAGTACATTAAATTAATTTTATTGATACATTCAAATAACACCGCTAGAGAAATATAGGCGGTGTTAAAAATCGGAGTTTATTATTTTTAGCATAATAGCTTTTTAATCATAACTTATAAAACTTTATAATAAATAACTGTAGCATCTAAATCACCACTCGGAGAAATTGCGTATTCTGGTATTTTTCCAACTTCTTTATAGTCTAATGATTTATACAATCTATTAGAAGGGTCTCCTTCTCTCGTATCTAGTACAATAAGAGACCTTTTTTCTTGCTTTGCTCGCTCCTCTGCTTTTTGCATAAGTAAACGCCCAATGCCATTACGTCTAAAGTTTGGATGAGTCATTAACTTACAAATTTCAGCTCTATGAATCCCATTAAGTTTTGTAACTAAATGTAATTGAATACTCCCGGCCACTTCATTATTTATTTTAGCGACATATAAGATTACTTCTGGTGCTAATACAGTTTCCCAATACTTCGCTGATTCTTTCCGTTCCAGTGGAGGTAAAAAACCAATTGACGCCCCATCATTTACAACCGTTTTCAAAAGTTTAGAAAGCTCTTCCACATCATCTTTTATTTGCTTAATTTCTTCAATTACTACATTTTGCATTACTAATCCCCCTTTTATGTCATTGTACCAAGTTTTAAGGAAGGAAAAATGAATTACTAAGATGAAATTATTTAAAGTACAATTTTTTAGAGAAAGGATACCTATATGAAGTATATATTAGATAGGACATATGCAAGAGAATTACTCGAGTGGGCATATAAACAAAGCCCAGGTCCGTGGTTCGAACATTCATGTAATGTTGCCCTTGCAACTGAAAAGATAGTTGTAGAACTTATTAATAATGGGTATGACCTAAATGCTGACATAGCATATAATGCTGCTCTGCTACATGATATAGGAAGGTATAAAGGTTTTACTAAATCTGTTATTCATTCCTATGATGGTTATATGTATATGAATGATTTAGGGTATACAGGAAACGCAATTATTTGCGTGACACACTCTTTCCCGTGCAAAAATGAGCATTTAAATATCGCAGCGGAGTGGAGCCTTGTTCCTGATTATATGAAAAGCCAATTAATTGAAATATTAAATGAAAATAGTGACTACGACTTATACAGTAAGGTCATTACCCTTTGTGACGCACTTGCTGATGCGGAAGGCTTTACTACTCTTGAAAAAAGATTGATTTCAGTTGGTTTACGACATGGAACAACCCCTCATTCCTCTTTACATTGGAAAGGTTTCTACACAATTAAAAACGAATTAGAATCTTTAATCAGTAAGAGTATATACAGAGTTCTTCCTGACGTAGAGAAATCGATTTATAAAAATATGGAATATTAAATTACATACAACTTAATAACGATAGAATTTGTATGTAAACAAAAGAACAAAACAAAAGCTATTGATTATATGAAACAATTAAAACTTTTTAGAAAATCTTAAAACTAAATAAATAATTGTGCTTTCACATTCCCACAAATTTAAAAACCTTACTTTATTACATCACATACCAGATAATTTTTATACTCAAATTTAATCTCACGTAAAAGAACGTTTTAAACATAAAGTTTAAAACGTTCTTTTATATTCAATGCTTTTGATTTTTCAGTTCACTTAAACACTCTTGTACTAATGTTACTGCTTGACTCATTGCAGCTCCGCCAGCAAATGCTGCTGAAACACCGCATGCTTCCAGAATTTCTTTATCTGAACACCCTTGATCAAGACAACCTTTTGTATGATAAATGGTACAGTACTCATCTTGCGTTGCTAGACTAATTCCTAATGCAATAAGTTGTTTTTCTCTTTTTGTTAAAGAACCCTCTTGAAAACAAGCTTGCGTGAATGCATTATATGTTTCAGCAATTTCAGGGATTTGGTTAGTAAAACTACCGATACCTTCTTTATAATGATGTAGAACATCATTTACTGAACTATGTTGTTCGTGTTCCATCTTATTATTACCCCCATTCAAATTATGTGTACCTATTGTAGTATGTGATGAAAAGAAGGCAATATACCTCATTTAAAAGAATGAATATTCAGTTTATTAAGGTTACAATTTCAGACTATCATCCACTACAGATTGTTCCTTATAGTTTTTCCTTTCAATCTCTTTACTTCTCTCTTCCCAAAAAACTAATCCTTCAATCCCAACATTTTTAGGATTAAATACTGGATCTTTCCCTTCTTTTTTCTGTGCTTCATAATCTTTTAACACTTTTAATGCGATTTTACTTAATAGTAGAATCGCAATTAAGTTTAACCATGCCATACTACCGATTCCTAAATCTCCAAGATTCCATAAAAGCGACGCTGATTCAACGCTACCGATGTAAACCATAATTAAAAATCCAATTTTTAAAACTGGTTTTAACCAGCTATGTTTAAGATCACGATCTAAATAAGTAAGCGTCGTTTCAGCAATATAGTAGTATGCGAGTAATGTTGTAAATGCGAAGAAGAAAATTGCGATTGAAATAAATAATGGACCAAACCCTGTCATAACAGTTTCAACTGCTTGTTGTGTATAGATCGGACCTGCATCAACATTCCCTATGTTCTTTACAATAGCGCTTTTCCCTTCCGGTATAACATTATACATACCTGTTATTAAAATCATAAGAGCTGTCGCTGTACATACAACAATAGTATCGATATATACAGAAAATGCTTGAACTAATCCTTGTTTTGCAGGATGGGATACTTCAGCAGCAGCGGAGCTATACGTTGCTTCTCCAACACCTGCAACATTTGAAAATACAGCGCGCTTTACGCCCCATGCAATTGCTGCACCGACGATTCCGCCAAACATTTCATTTACACCAAAAGCACTAGAGAAAATTAAAGCGAACATACTTGGAATTTCTGTTACATTCGCAATTAATACGATACATGTAACAATTACATAACCAATTGCCATAAATGGAACAAGCATTTGCGAAACGCCCGCAATTCTCCTTACGCCACCAAAAATGATTGATGCTAATAAAATAACTAATAATATTCCAGTTATATATTTGCTAATGCCATTAGAGTTTTCAAATCCAACTGCGATACTACTAGACTGAATACCTGGTAATAAAACGCCATATGAAAGTGTTACAACAACCGCTACAATGACTGCAAACCATTTCATTTTCAGGCCTTTTTCAATGAAATATGGTGTACCACCGCGGTATTCATTTCCGACTTTACTTTTATATACTTGAGATAATGTTGATTCAACAAATGCACTCGCTGCTCCTAAAAGAGCCATTACCCACATCCAAAACACGGCTCCCGGTCCGCCAAAAGCGATAGCTGTCGCGACCCCTGCGATATTACCTATTCCAACCCTACCTGATAAGGCTAAACAAAATGCTTGAAAGGATGAAATTCCCGTCTCCGAGCTCTTCCCTTCAAATAATAGTTTAATCATCTCTTTAAAATAACGAATTTGCAGAAAACGAGTGGCAATTGTAAAATACACACCTGCCCCTAATGCAAAAACAACTAACCCAATACTCCATACTTGCCCTACTAACCACTCTACTAATTGCTCCATCCAAATCCCCCTTAACATTCTTTTGAAAACTATTTTATATATAAGAAAACGGACAACTATTATTAAACCTTCCAGTTGTCCGCAGCTCTTATTATTGCACCCCTCTATTTATTAACAGTTAGATTCTCTATTACTTTATATTTACCCAAACGCTTTTCACTTCTGTATAGTTATCAAGCGCATATGAACCTAACTCACGACCGATACCAGATTGTTTAAAGCCACCAAATGGTGCAGCTGCATTTTCTAAATTATAATCATTAATCCATACTGTTCCTGCTTTTAATTTATTAGCAACTTGATGTCCTGTTTTAATATTTTGTGTCCATACGCCCGCAGCGAGTCCGTATGAAGAGCGATTTGCTCTTTCGATTACCTCTTCTGTTGAATCAAATGGAAGTACAACGACAACTGGTCCAAAAATTTCTTCTTTCACAATTGTCATATCATCAGTAACATTTGTGAATACTGTCGGCTGTACAAAATATCCTTTTTCAAATGCCCGTTCACCACCAGCAGCAACAGTAGCACCTTCTGCCTTTCCTTGTTCAATGTAATGTAGCACACGCTCTTGTTGCTTTTTAGATACAAGTGGACCCATTTCCGTTTCCTTCTCCATACCTGCTCCAAGCTTCACGTTATTCGCCATTTTCACTAGTTCATTTACGACTGTTTCGTAATGTTTTCGGTGAACGAATACGCGAGATCCGGCACTACAATTTTGGCCGTGATTATACATAATGCCGTGGAATGCACCGTTAATCGCTTCTTCTAAATCAGCATCTTCTAAAATGATATTTGGTGATTTACCACCAAGTTCTAACGTTACATGTTTAATTGTTTCTGCAGATTGACGCATAATATATTTTCCTGTAACTGTTGAACCTGTGAAGGCTACTTTATCAATATCATGATGGTTTACGATTGCAGCTCCTGCTTCTGGGCCAAAACCTGGAACAAAGTTTACAACACCGTTTGGAAAACCTGCTTCTTTAAAGAGCTTCGCTGTATATAATAACGATAAAGGCGTTTGCTCTGCTGGTTTTAATACGATTGTACAACCTGTTGCTAGTGCAGCTCCCATTTTCCAAGAAGACATAACGAGTGGAAAATTCCAAGGAATAATTTGACCTACAACGCCAACAGGTTCATGGCGTGTGTAATTTAAGTAATCTTTTGAAATCGGAATCGTTTGCCCGATAATTTTTGTAGCCCATCCTGCATAATAGCGATAATTTTCTACAGTCGCTGCAATATCATCATCCAGTGCTACTTGATATGGTTTCCCATTATCTAAAGCTTCTAACTGCGCTAATTCTTCTCCATGCTCTTCAATTAAGTCTGCTAATTTATAAATAAGGTGTGCTCTTTCAGCGGTAGTCATTTCTGCCCAAGGTCCTGATTCAAATGCAGATCTTGCCGCTTTTACAGCGACATCAATATCATCTTCTTGCGCTTCACATACGACAGCCAGAACATCTTCTGTTGCTGGATTGTATGTCTCAAATGTCTTCCGACTAATGGAAGGAACAAATTCACCATTAATAAACATTTTAATTTCTTCATTTAAAAACGCTTTCACTTTTGGTCTCAGCTCAATGTTTGTCGCTAACATATATGATCTCCTCCTTATTTAAACAGCTGCATGAGCTGCAATTTTTGAAATAATCGTTTGAAGTTTTTGATCTTCTTCTTCAGTTAATCCGAGTCTCGGATAACGAGAAGGCCCCCCCGCTTGTCCGTGTAATTCCATTGAGCGTTTAACGATTTGTACATATTTTCCTGATCCTTCAAGAAACTCGCAAAGAGGTAAAATAGCATCGTTTATTTCCCAGGCTTTTTCTAATTCACCATTTTGGAAATGCTCATGCATTTTCGTAACAAGTCCCGGTACAATATTTCCTGCTACTGAAACCCATCCCGTTGCACCTACTAAATAAGATTCCATAACTAAATCTTCAGATCCACAGAATACTTGAAAAGCACCTTCGCCTTGTCTTACTAAATCTCTTGCTTTACGAATATCTCCGCTAGATTCTTTAATATGTGTAACATTTTCACATTCTTTTCCAATACGTAGCATGAGCTCTGTACTCATATTGATACCAGATGTAAACGGATTATTGTATAACATAATTGGTATATTTACAGCGTTTGAGATTTCTTTAAAATGAAAATAAATTTCCTCTTCTTTCGGCTTACAATAGTACGAGTTAATAATTAATGCGCAATCCGCTCCGTGTGCTTCTGCATGTTTCGTATATTCAATCGTTTCTTTCGTCGTTTCTGCTGCAGTTCCTACAATAACTGGAATACGGCCATCAACTTCTTTTAATACTGTTTCTACCATTTTAAATCGTTCTTCTTTTGATAAACTAACAAACTCACCTGTGCTTCCATTAATAATAATGCCAGCTACCTTTTGATCGATAAAATAGTTTACGTTTTGTTTTACACCGTTCCAATTAATTTCTTGAAACTCATCCATCGGTGTGATCAATACTGGAAATGCCCCTTTAATTTTTTTCATATTTATCTCTCCCTTTACTATTTTATTTTAATAAAAATCCTGTCGGAAATGGATCTGTAGGGTCTAATAGAAACGTCTGCATCCCTGTAATAAATCCTCTACTTTCAAAACTGAAAATGTAACCCGTTTCTTCCTTCTTCACTTTTTCAACTGTTATAAAGCTATTAAATATACTTTCATTTATAAAAGGTTTATCCGCCAAATAATCATTTTTAAATAACGCATCAACATAAGATACAATAGTAGAAACAAAACCTGGCGAACGTACGATAAAGTTATCTTCATGAAATGTAATCGATTTTATATAGTTCTTATCTTTCTGCGAAGAATCTACTAAAATAAGCCTTTTTATTAACGACTGTTTTTGTATAGCTTGTAGTGTAGCTTCTCCCCATTTTTTCAATTCAGAAATGTTTTCAATACGAATGTCTGGTGAATACGTATCTTTTTCTACAACTGCATATACTTTATCTGCTTGAATGAGAGAGTAACTTATATTACCCACTTGTAAATTTTTCTCAATCCTATAACATAGTTTACTTTCAAACGAAACTGATACAACTTCATCATTCTCTACATACGCATGGATTGAAAATATACCAGATAGCGTTTCGATTTTGTATTGGTTCGTCTCTCTCTTTTTTAAATACCCGCTTTCTAGTAACATCGTTATTACTGCGACAATGCCTCCATAATGAAGCGGAATGGATCCTTCATGATTAAAAAATAATACAGCGGCATCGACTTCCATATGAATAGAAGGAACGACAATACATCCATTTAATCCGATAAAACCACGTGGCTCATTTAATAAAAGCTTCATTCCTTCTGCTAATTCACCTGAAAATTGTTCGTTTAATTGCTCTAAACTGTAGTAGTATTTGCATGGTACATCTTTCATTACACGAAATGCTTCACCATTTACATGTACGTCTACTGTTGTATACATTTTTTGAATGTTCATTTTACATCCTCCGTTTCATGTTCCATCGGCGGAATTAGCAAAAAGCCTTCTTTCAGTGGGTCCTTTTCATTATAAAAAAATCTATGCATCCCCATAAGCCAAGCTGAACCTGTAATTTTCGTTACGACAGCTTCAATATTTTCTACAGATGTTGTATTTATGACGCACCCTTTAAATAAAGAGCCAACGATACTCTCATGAATAAACTCTTCATCCACTTCAATTTTTTGATTTGCGTATAATACAGCTAACTTCGCTGATGTTCCTGTACCACATGGAGAACGATCAATTCCTCCTGGCGGAACGACAACTGTATTTTTCACATGAGCACTTTCATGAGTAGGATCTGTATAAAATTCAATATGGGTTAACCCTCTAATAAACGAGTACTGCGGATGAATGATTTCAAATTCCTCATTAATGATATTTCTAATATGAATTGCCTTATCGATAATTGTAGATGCATTTTCCGGTACTAACTCTAAACCTACTGACTTCGCATCGATAATGGCATAAAAATTCCCTCCATACGCAATATCTGCTTCTACAGTTCCGATTCCTTCAACTTGTACAGTAATATGTTTCAGTAAAAAAGCTGGTATGTTACAGAAAGAGACTTCTTTCGCTTTTCCATCTTGAACAAAGATATCAACTTCAACTAAGCCCGCTGGCGTGTCTAACTTTAACGAAGTAATCGGTTCAACTACCGGAATTAAACCTGATTCAATTAAAGCTGTACATACACCAATTGTATCGTGACCACACATTGGTAAATATCCACCTGTCTCTATGTATATAACACCAATATCTGCTTCAGGATGACATGGACCTGTTAATAATGCTCCTGACATTACATCATGACCACGCGGTTCATTCATTAACAATTTGCGAATCCAGTCATACTCCTTTTTCATATGTAACATCTTCTCTGCCATCGTCTCTCCAATTAACTTTGGAAGTCCGCTTATCAATGTCCTCGTCGGATTCCCGCCCGTATGTGTATCAATCGTCGTAAAGACTCTTTGTGACCTCATCCGTTTAACACCCTTTCTGTAAAACGACTCAAACGAAGTGGTTCAATAGGAATGATTGTTTCTTTTTCATTTAACAACTCTTCAATCACTTTCCCTGTAACTGCTGCCAGGCTAATGCCATCCCCTTCATGCCCCGCGGCGATAAAGTAGTTCGGGATATGTTCCACGCGTGAAATGATTGGCAAATGATCTTCTGTCCACGGGCGTAATCCAGCATATGAACGAATCACCATCATATCCGCCATTTTCGGATAAAAACGAATTGCTCTGTTTGCAATACATTTAATAACCTCGTTGTTTATCTTCGTATGAAAGCCTACAAACTCTCTACTACTACCAATTAAAAAATTTTGGCTTTCTGTCGGCTCAAACACAAGAGCTATCCCATATTTCTCAGTTAAAGCATCCACTTTTCGTTTTCCGCCAAATTTAGAAATTAAATAACCAAATTCCATTACTTTACGGCAACCAACGTGTTGTTGCCTTGAAGCTACAATAATATGTCCTTTTCTCGGTTCAATTGGGATATTTACATCCAACATTTCTCCGATTTTTGGAGCCCACACACCAGCTGCGTTCACCACTTGCTTCGCGGTAAACGTCCCGTTAGTCGTTTCTACAATAAAGGAACCGTCTATATCTCTTTTCATTTCTTTTACTTCCGTATGATTAAAAGCTTTCGCACCCATTTTTTTCGACTCTGCTAAAAGTGAAAATGCAAGGAGATATGGATTTACAGTAGAATCCGTTGCGCATTCTAAACCACCCAATAAATCGTCCGCAAAAAATGGCGATTCCGCTCTTATATCTTGCCTATCAAGCATTCGGAACGGTAACCCAACTTCTTTTTGACGATTCACCCATTGCTGTGCTGCTGCCATTTCTTCATCTGATTCACATACGAGAATACTTCCTGGCGCCCTATATTCAAATGAGTGCTCTAACTCTTCACTTAAATCATTTACTAATTTTTGACTTACTAACGACATTTGACTATCAAATCCTGGGTCTTTATCAATAGCCAAAATATTCCCGTCACACCGTGAAGACGTCCCACTGACAAATTCTCCTTTTTCAATGATTGTTACGTCTCTTCCATATTTTGATGTGTAATAAGCGATAGAACAGCCTATAATTCCACCACCTATTATTAAAACGTCACAGTGCCTCACGTAGCACCCCTCCCTTCTTTTTAATCCCTCACTTTCTTTCATGCAATTGACGTGCCAACTATACATATATAAACTTTTTATAAAAAATATTTTTATTTGTAAAAATATTTTAAATTTATCGTAAATAGGTGTATTATTTTTTTATCACTGTCAAAATTTTTATACATAACAGGAGGACAATATGGCATTCTCATTTCCCACAATAAAAGAATTTCTAAAAATTTTATCCATCGATCATACATACAGCATGCAACCTACCCAGCAAGTTAACGAAAAATTTTATTACCGCCCTTCTACTACAGAAGAATATAACTGCGCAGTTATATATGAAGATGACTCATTCACTGCTTTAATTGACGCGTTTTCTAATGAAATGGCCGTTATCGTAATGAACAAAAATAAAGAGCCTATATGCTGTATAACGTCTCAGCAAATCATTCCGTTTCTTATTAAGTCATACAATGAACTACAATCTTTTTATAACACCGTAATACAAACAACGGATTCTTCTGTTACAGTTATCGATGATAAAGAATGTGTTCGCACTTGGACAGATGGCGCCGAAAAGATTTTTTCAGTCAACTATACTGAAATTATTGGACAACCTATCACTCGTTTTTTTGACTATAAAGATTTGGAAATCTTGCAATCATTACATGACGGAAAAAGCATAATTGCTCAGTTCCATCAGCCTCGTCCAGATTTGTTCGTATTAATTAATTCAAATCCAGTGTATTGTAACGATGAAATTATCGGAGCTGTCGTTTCAGAAACTGATGTAACAAATCAAGTCGCTTTAAATGAAAAACTATTTAATATGTCACATGAAATGCACCGTTTAGAACAAGAGGTTGCAAAGTACAAAGATGAATCCGACCCTTTCCTTGCGATGAATGGAAAAAGCCCTGTTATACAAAGAACGATACAATTAGCTAGAAAAGTTTGTTCGGTGAAATCAACTGTTTTAATACTCGGCGAAAGTGGTGTTGGAAAAGAAGTATTTGCAAAAGCGATTCATGAAGCAAGTGAATCAGCTAAGGCACCTTTCATTTCAATTAACTGTGGCGCCATTCCAGAAGCGTTATTTGAAAGTGAATTATTTGGGTATGAACGCGGGGCGTTTTCTGGTGCAAGTAGTAAAGGCAAAAAGGGTAAAATAGAGCTCGCGCAAGGCGGTACTTTATTTCTAGATGAAATAGGAGAAATGCCGCTCGATATGCAAGTAAAACTATTGCGTGTACTACAAGAACGAAAATATTACCGAGTTGGTGGAGAAAAAGAGATTCATATTAATTTCCGCATTATCGCGGCTACAAATCGTGATTTACAAGAAGAAATGAGAAAAGGTACGTTCCGAGAAGATTTATACTATCGCCTAAATGTAGTTAGCTTGCATATTCCACCGCTGCGAGAAAGACGCGAGGATATTATTGAATTAACTTATTCTTTCTTAAACGATTTTTCAATCAACTACAACAGACCAATTCGTGACTTACCTTCTAGCATTATGCATGAACTGCTTCATTACAATTGGCCAGGTAATATTCGCGAGCTTCGTAACGTCGTTGAAAGACTTGTCGTATTTGCGACTGACGGGATTATAAAACAAGAATATTTACCATTTCATACAACTGAAACGTTAGACAATCATACGGCTCATTCCGTATTACTCAGCAACAATCATACAATCCTCTCCTTACAAGAAGAGATGGATGAACATGAGAAAAAAGTCATCGAGAGGGCTTTACGCATTTTAAATGGGAATAAATTAGAATGCGCGAAACAGCTCGGTGTTACGAGGGCCACTTTATATAACCGCCTAAAAAAACTCGGGTTACAATAAACCTTCCTTCTCTATTTTGGCATAGTTTTTGCATGATAATTTGTGAAAACCGAACTAAAGGAGGAATACATATGACGAATAAAGATCACTTAATTGTTTGTCGATGTGAAGAAGTTACATACGGACAACTTCAATCGACAATTGCTGCATATAAATGCTCGGCAAGAGAATTAAAACTAAGAACACGTGCTGGCATGGGATTTTGCGGTGGCCGCACATGTAGAATGATGATAGATCGAATGATTGAAAGTGCAAATCCCGACGTAAACACTAATGAAATTCCATTAAAATATCAACCACCAGTTCGCGCAGTTACCTTTGGAGCGGTAGGTGAAAATCAATGAATAGAATTACACATCACCCTATTTTAGGAAGTTTAAATAGTAGGAAGCGCATCACTTTCCAATTTAACGGGCAACAGTATGAAGCCTATGAACATGAAACGATTGGGGCGGCTTTACTTGCAAACGGAATAAGAACTTTAAGAGTGCATGAAGATAGCGGAACACCGCGAGGTATTTACTGTAATATCGGGCATTGTTCTGAATGCCGCGTGACAGTAAACAATCAAACGAACGTACGAGCATGCTTAACTGTTGTTGAAAAAGATATGGTAGTTGATAGCGGCAAACAGCATCCAAATATCGTGAGAGAGATGGTGAAAAAGCGATGAACGATGTCATTATTATCGGAGCTGGACCAGCAGGTTTGTCAGCCTCCATCTCTTGTGCTCATTTTGGACTAAATGTACTTGTTATTGATGAATTTATGAAGCCTGGCGGAAGGTTGCTCGGACAATTACATCAAGAACCTACTGGAGAATGGTGGAACGGAATAGAAGAATCAAAACGCCTTCACGAAGAAGCAAAATCACTTTCAGTTGATATTCGATGCGGCATTTCCGTCTATAATTTAGATAATGATGAAAGTTCTTGGTTCGTACATACGAATATCGGTACGTTAGAAGCACCGTTCGTTTTACTTGCTACTGGCGCTGCTGAATACGCCATTCCCCTTCCTGGTTGGACACTTCCAGGAGTCATGTCAATCGGGGCAGCCCAAGTAATGACAAATGTACATCGCGTTCAAGTTGGGCGAAAAGGAGTAATCATTGGTGCTAACATTTTGTCCTTCGCTATTTTAAATGAATTACAATTAGCAGGTATTAAAGTGGAACATATCGTACTTCCTGAAAAAAGTGAATTAAGTCAAAAGGCTGGTGAACCAGAAGAAGTTTTAAACTCTCTATTACATGCTGCACACCTTGCCCCTTCGCCTTTATTACGTATAGGTAGTCGATTGATGAAATATAATTGGGCGAAACAAGCTGGATTAAACTTCTATCCAAATAACGGTATGAAAATAAATGGCACACCGCTTCACCTTCGAAAAGCAGCTCTTGAAATTATCGGTACAGATCAAGTTAAAGGTGTACGCGTTGCTACTATTGATACGAAAGGAAACATCATAACTGGATCGGAACAAATATATGAGGCAGACTTCGTTTGTATTGCCGGTGGCTTATACCCTCTTGCTGAGCTAGCCGCTGTAGCTGGTTGTCCTTTCCGTTACATTCCGGAATTAGGCGGGCACGTTCCTCTCCATTCCGAAACGATGGAAACCCCTCTTACCGGTTTATTTGTAGCCGGCAATATAGCTGGCATTGAAAGCGGAAAAATCGCTATGGCACAAGGAACTGTTGCTGGATATTCAATCGTAAAACAAGCAAATACAAAATCCCATTCGGTTGAACTACACTTGCAACAGGCGATCCAACATGTACATACCGTACGACAACAAGCTGCCATTCAATTTAACCCGATGATTGATGTCGGTAGACGGAAAATGAATGAAATTTGGCGTGATTATTCCCTAGCATATGCACATACTAAAAAGAGCTGCTGAGATTACTCTCAACAGCTCTTTTTTCTACTCATTTGAGTTATTAAAACTTTGCTAATGCGTAAATGCCTTCTTCATCGTCTAATTCAAGTTGTAACCTTGCTGCAAATGAATTGACATTATATTCTCTATCAAGCAATAAGCGTAGTGCTTCGATTAAGTTCGCTTGAATTAAAATTTGTTTGCGACCATTTACCTCTACTTCAGCAGAGAAACCATAGTCATCGTCATACATTAATTCAACTAAAACTTCTTCTGGACCGACTTGTCTTTTTTCAGCGATATATACGCAAAGTGCATTTATTAATTCTTGTTCAGAAATTTTTATTGTTTCCATGCTACTTCATCTGCCTTTTTCTTACGTTGATCTTTGAAGTATTTAAATGCACGAACTGCTAACATTACGATACCAGCCATTACTAACATATTTACCATAAACGCTAATACAGAACCAAGAGCTCCCATATTTGCAAATAAGCTACCCATTAGTAAACCACCAAGACCACCTAGTAATAAACCTTTCATAAAGCTTCCTTTATTACTTTTTGGTGCTGTGTTTGTTGCTTTGTTTTTTGAATCTGTTGTTGTTTTTTGTGAATTCACGTTAGTATCTTTTTTGTTCAAATCAACTTTTGACTTTTGACCAGAACTTGGTGTGTATGATTTTTTACCAGATTTGTAACTCTTCGCTGCTGCGTGATCTACAAACATGAAGCTACTAGCTCCAAAGATAACCATGAATGCTGTCATGACTGCTACAAGTTTTTTCAACATATTATATCCATTCTCCTTTTATATAGATATATGTGAAATCTACCTTTCTAGTAAATTCAGAATGATAGATTTGTTTTTAAAAACATTTTAAAGGTTCTTATGAACTTATTATATGAACTTTTGTCGAAATATGCAAGCTTTATTTACTTACAACAGTTTGGTGACAAAGGAAAAATTAAGCAAAACAGAATTGACTTTAAATGAAACAAAACATATTATAGGTTCATAAGAACTTTTTAATATTTTTGGAGGTGAAAAGATGGAAACATTTCATCTCACACGAAACGAAATGGCTACCCTTCTTCTATCTTTAAGAGGATGGAATACGAAAAAGCCTCTCGGTATTTTACAAGAAGCGTGGGCAAAGTCACATAAAAAAGATATTGAAAGCGGACAAAGCGTAACTGCTTTTATTACTACCGCACTTTCACCTATTTTTGAAAAACTGATTAAAATTGATGATACAGACGTCGGTTTTTCATTAAATGAAATAGTTGCGCTTGGAAATCAGATTGAAAATACAAGTTTCTCAGTAACGGCCATGCAAAACTGGGTAAAACGAGATATTAAAGAAATGATTGGCTCCCCTCAAAAAGGGAAAAAATATTCAATTGAACAAGCAGCCTTACTATTCATTGTCGAAGATTTAAAAACAGCACTTGATTTTGAATCCATTCGTAAGCTATTACGCCTTATCGTAAATGACCCAGCCGATCGAAGTGATGACTTAATCAATCCTGTTCATTTATATGGAGCATACTCTTCCCTATTTGAAGAACTCAATCAAGGGAATTGCTTACAACTAAATGCAACAGATACAGTTCATACAATTGAAAACATCGTAAAAGAAAAAGCTGATAAAATCGCAAGCAAGTTCGATCAGGTTAACAACGAACAACGTGAAGCAATTCGTAACGCTATTATTATTGCGACACTTTCTGTACATACCGCTTATGTACAAATGTTAGCGAAACGTTACGTAACAGCAACTTTATTTTTACAAAATTTAGAAGTGAAACCGTAAAAAAATAGGAGCAGCAATGCTTCTATTTTTTATGAGAAATTTTTAATAATTTTTTCATTATCTCTTCATGAAAACTGGGCTTATATCCTTCACTATAATACTTATGAGAGACATAAAAGAATTGAAATAGCAATCCCCTATATAAATAAGGTATAATCTACATATAGTGAACCTTTTACATTGTTAAATAAAGGGACATTTATTCAAAAATACATAAACTAGAAGGTGCAACAATGGTAAGTAGTTTTATTCATTCAGTATTAACATTTTTTGAAGGATTAGGTTATTGGGGCATTATGCTTGGTCTAATGATTGAGATTATTCCAAGTGAAATCGTCCTTGCTTATGCGGGATTCTTAGTATTCAATGGTAGTATCTCATTTGTAGGCGCCGTTGTATTCGGTACAATTGGCGGCGTTATTGCTCAAATCTTTATTTATTGGCTTGGACGATACGGTGGACGACCTATATTAGAACGATACGGAAAATATATTTTCATTCATAAAAAACATATAGATGCAGCTGAAGATTGGTTTAACCGTTACGGGACTGGTGTAATTTTCACTGCACGCTTTATTCCAGTAGTACGTCATGCGATTTCAATTCCTGCTGGTATTACAAAAATGCCATTATTACGTTTCACTACATTAACAGCACTTGCAATCATCCCTTGGTCTATCATTTTCATTTATTTAGGTGAAAAACTAGGTCAAAATTGGGAGAATATTAATGATATTGCTGGGCCATATGTGAAATCATTCGCAATTGGCGGTGTCATACTCGTTCTTTTATACTTCATCATTAAAAAATGGACAAAAAAACGTAAAAATCTTGCTTAAGATAATAAATAAAAACCGCTATATATTCATTACGAACTATAGCGGTTTTTTATGTTTAAATTGACTAATCTTGAGAAATCACAAGAAAACCCCTCAGTTTAACATTTACATGGATAAGCAACAATTCACTCGTCCATTTCGTATATTATCTCAAAAAGGAGTGATTTCCCTATGCATTGGCAACAAAAAATACAATACTTAATCGGACGCCCTATCGGTATTTCTTTCATAAATGGGCAAGGAACTTCTGGTGTATTATGTTCAGCACATGATGGTCAATTATATGTGTATGAATACCTTTATCAAGCTCAATTCGCAATGAAGCATTATGATTTTAGACAAATTCAAGATATACATGCCTTTCCGAATTGCCCACATCAAAATCCTCTGTACTAAAAAAAGGAACAGCTTATAGCCGTTCCTTTTTCTCCACACTTATTTTTCAGTATAAAAGTTATGCACTGCTTCATCAAAGTAAATCCAGCCTTTCCAACCTAAATGAATTGTATCTTTTAAGAAATACTTATCATATTCATGGCCAGAAAAATCAACTACTGGGTATCCTGCTTTCTCAACTTGTTCCCGAACTTTTTTATAATACACTTCGCGGCGTTCTTTAGGGAAACCAGCGTAATCATACCACGGTCCATTTACAGGTACAGAAATGAATAGTGGCTTAACATTTTTCTCTTTAAATATATTTAAAACAATTTGTAAGTCATCATATTCTGGTGATTCTTCATATGATTCATTTGCTCTAAAGTTTTTTAAACCTTTTAATTTTTTCTTCAAATTATGTTTATAGTAATACGGATTTTCAATTCCGAATGTGTTTGTAGTAGATTCCAATTTCCCTTCTTCCTCCGCATGTTTACGTGCATCTACCCAAGAAATTGAACGTAGTCCTATATTTGTTTTTTCTTTCATCGGTTCAATCTTAAATAAAGAGTTAAATACATCTCTATGATCTAAAATATTTCGATGCATATAAGCAAGCGGTTTGACTAAACCTGCTTTTATGTTATGTTTCGTATCATTATATACAATACCTTCTAATGAATTTTTTAATATATCATCTTTTTGAACAACTTTATAGTCTAATAGTCGTTTCGCAATTTGCTTCTTCATTTCAGTATTTATTTCATCATTAAAAATAAAATGATATGCTTGTTGTTTAGAGAAATTGTTAGTGAAATCCCCCTGTGATACCCCTGTCTTTGTAAACCATTGTGGCGATAAAACAAAGACTACTTTTTTACCTTCTAATCCATCCATCGTAGACGTCATATTCAATATATGAGCTAAACTTTGCGTACCGCCAATTCCCATTAAATATGGTGTAAAACCTGCGGGATTTACTTTAAAGTAATTAGACGGATGATATGCATCCATTCGTAAAAATTCAGATGAACCATACATCGGTAAATACTGCGAATTCTCTAACATTTTTTGCTGCAAGAAAACACTTTGCAATTTTTCTTTTTGTAAGGAAGTTGCCGCATCTTCTACCTTTTTATCACTAATAAGTGATACTAAACTTCTCGATGGAATGAGTATGATAATGAAAAAAAGCACACACGCTAAAATTATGGGACCAAAAGCATGCTTCATTTTCATCGTCTCTTCCTCTTTCTATCGCTATTAAATTGTAACCCTTGTTTTTGACACGCCATCATTTCTCTCCTTTTTCTCTTTACATGTTCCATTCTATTTATCTATTATATACATGTATGTATTTCTTTCCTTGTTCTATTAAGTCCTATATAAATAGCACAAGAAAATGTTTCCATAGAAACACGTTAATTATACAAGATTCTACATGAATTTCACACTGAAATTTTACTAATAATTTTATTTTTAAGACATGAAAAAATATATAAAATGTCTATACATTTGAAACTGTACAAAAAAACAGACAATCACATACGTGAAGTCTGTTTCTCCATAATTTTATTTCTGCACATCTGCCCATTTTAAACTTGTAGCTGGACCGAATTGATGTACATATAAATCTTTCACATGCGGCTTTTGTAAGTATGATAATCCGCGCTGGAATACCGGTGCAATTACTGCATCATCGAGTAATATTTTCTCAGCATCTTGCATTGCTTTCCAACGAGCTTTTTCATCATTACCTAATTCTGTTTTAATCTTCTTAATTAACGCATCGTAATCTGGGTTTGCATATTCTGTATTGTTCACACTGCTTCCAGAAAGGAATACTTCTAAATAAGTCATTGGATCTGGATAATCTGGTAACCAGCGTGATAATGACATTTCATATTCCTTCTTCTTCTCTAACGCCAGTTTTTGCGTATGTGGTTGTAATTTTACATTTACCTTTAAGCCTGGTAAGTTTTTCTCTAGCTCTTCTTTAATGTATTCTCCTACTTTTTTGAAGTTTTCTAAGTCATAGTTTAATAACTCAAGCGTCACTTCATTTGTACCAGTCTCTTGCTTCGCCTTTTCCCAATATTCTTTCGCCTGTTTTACATCAGTTTTATTAAACTCACCTGCTGTACTTCTAAAATCTTTTTTATCTGGACCTTTTAAAAATCCTTTTGGTACGTAATAGTTAGCAGCAACCGAACCATCATTTAAAAATGAATTCGCAAGTCCTTTCTTATCAAACACTGTACTTAGCGCAAGCCTTGCGTTTTTATTTTTAAGAATAGGTACATTTTCATTGAATCGGAAGAAGTACATAACCGGATCTGTATATTGTTTTAGCTCTTTATTATTTTTATATTTATCGACGAATTCTGTAGAAATGACAGCTCTATCCACTTTATCTGTTTCATATAAATTTACCGCAGTTGAAATTTCCTTTACAATTTGATAGTTTATTTCATCTAGCTTCACTTCTTTTTTATCCCAATACTTATCGTTTTTCTTCATTGTAAAACTCGCTTCATGCTTCCACTCCGATAATGTAAATGGCCCGTTATATACCGCTTTATTTGCTTCTAATCCGTATTTATCACCTTGTTCTTTCGCATATTTTTCGTTAATTGGATAGAAGGACGGTAAAATAAGTAGTTTTGTAAAATACGGTACAGGATGTTCTAACTCTACAACGAACGTTTTATCATCCTTTGCTTTTACTCCTAATTCCTCTAACCCTAGTTGTTTTTTATTTATTTTCTCCGCATTTTTCACATCGTACGCAATGTATGCATATTGAGAAGCTGTATCTGGATTAATAAGCTGCTTCCAAGCGTATACGTAATCTTGTGCTGTTACTGGATCTCCGTTAGACCATTTCGCATCACGTAAGTGGAATGTATATGTTTTCCCATCTTGACTCACTTCATATTTTTGTGCTCCAGCTTCAATCACTTCATCATTTTTCGATAAACGGAATAATCCTTCCATTACGTTATTTAAAACGTTAAACGATACCGCATCTGTTACTTTCCCTGAATGTAAAGACAGAATTTCACCTGTTTCTAATAACTGTAATACTTTTTTCTCATCTTTCGGCTTTGTCGTTGTTTTTTCTTTTGCGCAGCCAACTAAAAATGAAGAGGCTAATAAAGTACTAACTAATGAGTAACGAACAACTTTTTTCATTTGAAAACCCCCTCTACTTTTTATGGTAAGTAACGACGAGCACCAGCGTATTCTTCTATATATCCTGGTGTATTAAGCGGTATAATCTCTACTGATCTTTCAGCTCTCGGCGAGTGAATCATATTTCCGTCACCAATATACATCCCCACATGATGAACACTGCCTTTTCCTTGATCATGTGCAAAGAAGATTAAATCTCCTTTTTGTAAATGTTCTTTATCAACTGCAACTCCATTTCTCGATTGCGGACCTGAATCTCGCGGAATTGTAATACCGTGCGATTTATAAATCGTATGTGTAAATCCAGAGCAATCAAATCCGAAACCACTTGTACCAGCCCATATATACGGTAATCCTAAAAACATTTTCCCTGTGTTTATTAAATCATCGGCCGCCGGAGTTGGAATATCATTTTGAGAACGGTAAACCGTTCCATCATTTTTTCGTAGCCAAGCTTTCTGTCCGTTTGGTAACAACACGCGATATGAAATCGTATCTTCACTAAGTAGCGGCAGTCGCGTATTATAACTCACTTCAAGCGATTTATGTTTTTCAGAAGGATTTATATATAAAATGGCTGTCGGTTTCGTTACTAATACGAAAGGTTCATTTGTTTTATCTGCAAATTCTTGATTATATGTTAACTGTTTTTCAAGCATCCACCCTGGGTAGCCTTCTTCATTTCGCGGTGTTGGCTGACCGTGAACTAGCACTTTCACCCAGTCCCCTTTTTTATCAACAACCGTTACTTCTTGACCTAATAGCGCTTGCGTTTCTAATTTATTTGCATTTGTTAACCAAAGTTTCTCATCAAGCGTCATCGATTTCGTCCACTTCCACAAATCAACTGGATTTGTAGCACTCGGTGCATCAATTGGTCGTAATGAATCAGGTGCAGTCCAAAGTGTTGCGGCAGATACATCGATAAACGCCTTACTATCTTTCTTTTCTTCAGCATGTACTGATGTAAACGATGAAAATATAAATAAAGTTGTTAAAAATGCAGTTCCTACTTTTTTCATACATATCCCCCTTAAAAGATAGTTTACTTGTCTCTTCTCCTAAGATTTACTATTCACTGTTGATTGAAGGTTTACCTTTGATCCCGCATAAGTCATTCCTTCCGGTTCTTCCATTAACCAAAGTGGTGCATCCAAATCGAAGTAATGAATATTAGGATGTGCAGCAGCTAAATGGGCTACAGCACTAACAGAAAGTGAGGATTCCATCATACTTCCGACCATACATTTCACACCAGCTGTTTCAGCAATATCGGCAATACGCCACGCTTCACGTATACCACCACATTTCATTAATTTAATATTGATTAAGTCTGCATATCCTCCTTGAACAATTTTCAATGCATCACTCGCTGAAAATATGCTTTCATCTGCCATAATGGGCGTTTGCACATGATCTTTGACGTACTTTAATCCATCCCAATCTTTCGCATGAACAGGTTGTTCAATAAATTCAATATTTAAATTGCGATTTTCCATCTCTTTAATGATCGTAACCGCTTCTTTTGGATTCCACCCTTGATTTGCATCTAATCGTAACGTCGTATTTTTTGGTACGCTATTTCGAATCGCTTCAATACGTTCTAAGTCTAAAGGAGCAGATTTTCCCACTTTAATTTTTAAAATTTGAAATCCTTTTTCTACATGTTGCTTTGCCTCTTTCGCCATAATAAAAGGCTCATCTACACTCACCGTAATATCTGTATGAATATCTTTCTTCCCGCCTAATAATGCGTAAAGTGGAACGTTTTGGTGTTGACAATACACATCATATAAAGCAATATCTACCGCCGCTTTCGCACTTGGGTTTCCAATACAACTCATCTGAATGTGCTGTAGTAACTGCTGAAATTGAATGATATCTTGACCAATTAAACAGGAACGCATCGGCCCAATTATTGCTTCTTCAATCCCGTTAGCGAAATCACCTGTAATAACGGGTGTTGCGGTTGCAGCCCCCTTGCCAACAATTCCTTCATCAGTATGAATATATACATCTAAACTTTCTATTTCAGTTACGGTACGAAGCGCTGTTTTAAACGGTGTGTGAAGATTAACACGTCTACGATTTACTTTTACATCAGTGATTTTCATATTGTTCATCCTTTCGTTGTCTAACAAAGTGGAACCTTACTATTTAAAAATAAATTATGTTTTTACGTACAATTCATCTCCTCCTTTGCTTGCTTTTCATGTAGGAGGTTAATGTGAAATAAAAAAATCCAGCCATAAGAAGATTCTTACGGCTGGATTTTGTCTAGGAATGTGTAGACAAAGCAGCGATTTGATTATATTTTTTCCGCGCATCTTTTAACGCTACAAGTAGTGCTTTTTGAGACGAACCGAAGTATCTATTTTTTATTTCTGTTACTAATAGTGGGTCATTAATATTTTTATGTAGAAACAAATATTTAACGAATTGAGATGTTAATGCAATTGTCGCTGAGCAATCTGCATCTACAATTTCCCTAGTCTCCTTAACAAGTACAAACGCTACAAAATAGCTTTTAAACTTTTCGGTAATGGGATTATTTTGAGGTGCTTTCGCATCCCCTACGACATAAATTGTATTTGAAGCGTACACAGCTATCTTCCTTTCTAATACGGGATAACGGTTTTCTTAATAGTCGCATGAGTGATAAACTCAACGTTGATTAAAAAATGTATCCGCTTACCTTGTATTATAATATAATTAACAGAATTTTAACAACATTTATTTCGGTATATATTCCATAACTATAAAAACAGCTCAAACTCTTCATGTTTACAATATGTGATTGTTTCTTGTACCATGCCATTCATACATGAAAAAACAGTTAGCTATCGCTAACTGTTCTATTACACTACTTCGGCAACACAAATATAGTTTCATTTGACTTAGAAAACTGATATTCTTTTCTCGCAAACTTCAAAATTTCTTCCTCATCGTCTGTTAAATTTTCTATGTTAGTCTTTAAAGAAGCCTGATTTTTCTTTAAAGAAACCAATTGTTTTTTTTGATTCGTTATTGTATCTTTTTTTTCTACGATTATTTCTTGTTGTTTCGTTAAAATAAATTGAAGGTACAAAGTAGCCGCCACAATAAATATAAACATGAATATAAATCGTCTTAGTTTTTTCTTATTAATTGCTCGCTTCTCATTAGGCTGTGATAGTTGCTCTTCTATATTAGGAACATTTATTCGCTTGAGTTTCCTCATTATGAAATCCCCCTAACACATATATTTTCACTACCCTCGGCATAATCCCTTACTAACTTTAATTCTATTCTTATAAAATAAGCTCCTTCACAAAAATATCTCACAAATTAACCAATTAAAGATAGCATTCGACGACATTTCCATATTTACATTGCATTTTTTTATGTATGCTGCCATAAAATAGTAGTTTCTGTTATTCTTTTTCTACTATTGTAGAAGAGTTTTTTCACACACAAAATTTCTCCTTGTTATAACATGCTTACAAGGAGGGAAAAGATAAATTATCGTATATTCGATAAAACTGGAATTACTGTTTTAGAACTAAGACTTTGAGCATAGATCACCTGTTAAGAAACTTTACTAAATAAAAAAGCCCCAATTGGGCTTTTTTATTTTACAATTCAATTTCATATTCCATGCTTTTTGCCGTATTCTCAGCATTCTCCTCACCTAACAAATTTTTCACGATATGAAATGACATGTTAATACCAGCTGAAATACCTGCAGATGTAATAATGTGTCCTTCATCTACAAATTTCACATTCTCCATTACTTCTACATTCGGAAAATCTTTTTTGAAGGTTTGAATACTAGCCCAATGCGTTGTTGCTTTTAAGCCTTCCAGTAAACCGGCTTTCGCAAGTAATAGCGCACCCGTACAAACTGAAGTCATTAGCTTTACTTCTTTCATTTGCTGACGGACCCAATTTATTATAATATCATTTTTCACTTCATTTTCCCGAACTCCTTTACCACCTGGAATGATTAAAATATCAACTGATGGTAAATCTTCAATACTATAATCCGGCAGTACCTTTAATCCGTTTCTTGCTGTAATCATTTCTCCATTTTGGCTAACTGTATAGACAGTAAATGGTTTTTCTTCATCCGCTTCGGTTACAGAAAAAACTTCAAATGGCCCAGCAAAGTCTAACACTTCTACCTCGTTAAATAAAAATATGCCTACACTCCATTTATTTATCATACGTTCACTTCCTGTTTTAAATAATGTAAAAGGTGATCATGTCCTTTTGCTAATGCAATATGAAATGCTGTTCCCCCATCTTTCAAAATATTTAAGTATCCCTTCTTCTATATGTTCTATTGATTATGATATTTTCCTGTTAAAACTAAAGTTTACATAATAATATTATCTATCTAATTCCCATCTTTTGTTTTAAATGTTAAAATTTCCTGTCAAAATAACTATGATCATGTTTAATACGGAGGATAACATATGATATGTTACAAGTAATGCATTTAAATAATGAAGACTATGATTTAATTACAGCTGCTAAAAAAGTAATTGAAAAAAAATATAAATATGGCCGTCATCATATCGGTTCAGCTGTAAGAACTAAAACAGGTAATATTTATGCAGCAGTGCATGTTGAAGCGAATGTTGGAAGGATAACAGTATGTGGTGAAGCAATGGCGATTGGAAAATCTATTTCAGAAGGCGATTATGAATTTGATACCATTGTAGCAGTTGCTCACCCGCACCCTCATAAAGACATAGAAAAATGTTGGGTTGTTGCTCCATGTGGTATGTGTCGAGAATTAATAAGTGATTACGGAAAAAATACGAACGTTATACTTTCTTATAATGGTGAACTTGTAAAATGTAACGTAATGGAATTATTACCTGAAAAGTATACAAGTGAAGTAGAATAATCATTCATACTTTCAACATATCAAATAATATTATTCCAATAAAAAACAATCCATTTTAAAAACGGATTGTTTTTTTATTTCTTTTTTATGCAGTTTATTTTATTTTTCTATTTTCGATAATTATGAAATTAACATTAACAAAAATGAAATACAAATATTTAAGTACGTATCGCGGTTCGTTTTTCATTTGAAAGTAAAAATATAATTTCTCCTTACATTTGAAAAAAATCAATATGGACCCTCTAAAATCAGCAGTCTTATCATACCAATCTATAACAATTCTGTCTTCTTCCCTTACCAGTTTCCTTTAACACATATGATTTTAAAACAAGGGCCGTTAATGAATCTGTTAATGTTTTATATGATAAATTAGATAATGCCAATAGATCGTTCGTATATAACATTCTATGCTTCTCTAATAATAATAGTACTAATCGTTCAGACGGTTTTAATGCCTCATCACTTTCTAGTATAAAGTCTATATTTTTCATTTCTCTAATTGTTACTCCTTATATAAAAAAATACTTGCACAACTAATTTAATATAAAAATAATACACAACAAGATTTGAAGTATATTAAAATAACATCATTTCGAAACACTATTATACTATAACATAGAAAAAGCATTTCCCGAAATAGGAAATACTTTTTAAAATTTCTTATATATTTCTTCCAAACTTACATTATATTTCGAATTCTTATCCGTACAATTTCCTCCTAATTTTTGCTGGTCATACAGATGTATTTGTATTAAATTAACCTATTCTAAATTGATTTAAATAAATAAAAAACGGTTAGTCTATTATGCTCTAAACATGAATGACTAACCGTTTTCCAGCTTCTTCTCAATTATCATGTTCTACCTTAAATATTTCTTGCAATATGCGGCTTACTGTAATGACTTGTACCACCGCCACCTACTACTACTTTACCGCCTTTTTCAAAAATCAGTAATTTACTTGAACCATCTGCAAGAAGTACTATTACTTCAGCATTGTTACTTGTTGCTACATAAATTACATAACCACTTTTTGATATACACGTTTCCCAATTCGCATCAAATTCTGATCTTAATACACGATTGGAATACACTTGATTTTCAACTCTATCTTGTGCTTCGTTTCCCAAAATTTATCCCCCTAATTCTCCAAAATATCATTTACAAAAAATAACGATTCTATTTAAAATAGTAACTGTCTTTAATATAAATAGTATATGTAGGTAGTAGAAAAATGCTTGGACAATGAAAACGTAATAACATGTAAGTAATATACAATTGAAATAAGGCAATCGATACAGTATCGATTGCCTTATTTTCATAAATAATTCTTTATTTTTCATTTCGCATAGCTTCAAAAGTAAACATTTGATTTGCATTTGACGGTTCATTTTCATAAACATAGTCAGCCGAGCAAGTAATGTTAGAGAAACCTATACTTTCTAACAGAAGTTTAAACTCGTCTATTCCATACCAGCGCACCGCAAAGCGTTGCAGTTCTGATTGTACTAACTGTCCCTTACTCCATTTTTCATATTTTAAATATGATAGAGTAACTTGGTTCAACCAATCTATTTCAATTGATTTATTTTCTAATGTAATTCCGTCTCCGCTTGGCAAAGAAAAGGTCGATGTATGAATCTCTCCAGTCTTCCAGTCATGCGGAAGCATAATATCTACGATTAAACGCCCGCCTGGATTAAGGTGTTCATAAAAACATTTCAATGCGTTTATAGAATCCGCACGATTTTCAATTAAACAAAAGGATCCAGTAGGAATGATAATTGCCTCATATTTATGCGGCAGTGAAAATTGTTGTAAACTTCCTTCATACAAATGAGGATGTAAGCCTCTCTCATTACATCGTATACGGCACGATTCTAGCATTTCAGGTGAATAGTCAATCCCATCCACTTTAAAACCAGCTTCAAGAAGTGGGATGATAACACGCCCTGATCCGACTGCCGCTTCGAGAATTCTTCCTCTACCATTTTTTAAACGTTCTTCGTAATACTCAATATCACCATTTAAAGAATACCCGACAGGCTTTGTGTAATCATAAAGTTCCGTGCAAAGTGTACTATAAAAACTAAACATTTATTTTCTCCTCCGTTTTATACGTACGGAAGATTTTAACTCAATTAATCTTCCTGCACCTTTATTTTTAATAAAAATTCGAAAGAGCTGACTGTCATAATATATCACTCGCTTTCCATACAATATAATTATATTGTATAATATTCCATTCAAAATGAACATATGAAAATTCAGAATTATATTGAAAGGAGGATATGATGAATTCATTAATTGGATTTATTTTTCTTCTTATCACTTTTAATACACTGATTTTCTTTATAGCAAAGAAATATCAACGAATATGGAAAATAGCCAGTGGTATTTTCATACTTTCTTCTCCCGTTGTTTTCTTCGCCACTTTGCACGTAATTGGTGAAAAAGTAGGAGATGGATTCGCTGGAGGTTTTGCTGGGCTTACCTTTAGTGGTCTATTGATCATGAATGCAATTTTTTTATTTGTTGTAAGCATTTTTGTATCTACTAATAAAAATTCATAATAAACTCCCCATTTCAAAGTTTAAAGAGCTTACTATGCAGTAAGCTCTTTATTCATAACTATTTATTTCACAATCGGCAATGTTACTTCACTTAATTTTACTGTAAGCTTCGTGCCCGCTTTCGGTCTAATTGTATAATCATAGTCACTAGCGATTAAAATGACCCCTATTTGATGCCCCGCTTTAAATACATAATCATCAGGCTGCATATCCCATGTAAATGTATAATCTTTGCCCGGTTGAATCGCTGTTGAATTTTCTATACTCTTTAAGTTTTGTGGATCCATCCAGCCTCTCGTTACAATTTCCGGCTTTGCTCCACCATAATCAACAAGTAAAGCAGTTAAATTTGATACAGATCGATCAATATTTCCTCTAATTGAAATCTTTGGTGTACCGCTTATACGCGTATCTTTTTGAAGTACAGGCATTGTATACACTAATCGATTGGCTACTTCTAATTCTGGGTTTGCTATTAATTGATTTGATTTCATTTTTGCATCATCTACGAATGAGAAAACTTTATTTGCAGAGCCCATACTTAATGGCAAATTAACTGCTTTGTTACTTAAATACATACGAACTTTTGACGGTACAGCTGCTGGATCCGGCCAATTTTTTATTTTATCCCAAGTTTTATTTTCACGTTGAACATCAACCATTGGTTCATTCATAATTCCATTTTCAATTCCATACAACCAATAATCGAGCCATTTATTTTGTGTTCTTTGCCAGTCATTCGTTGATGTTCCACCATGTCCACCCTGATGTAACCACATTTTACGAGGAACATTATTTTCTCCAAGTGCATCCCACCATTGCGCGAACTGCTTCGTCTTTACATTCCAATCATTTAAACCATGAACAACAAATACGCTTGCTTTTACATTTTTAGCATCTTTTACATAATTACGTTTATCCCAAAAATCATTATAATTACCAGTTTTTCGGTCTTGTCCAGCTGTTAACTCTTTTATTACTTGTCCGCAAACTTCAGGATTTTCTCTTGTTAGAACTGCTTCTGCCATATTATCAGTATCTTCTCCTTGGTATCCACCTGGCGCAATGACTGCACCGTTTGCACGATAATAATCATACCAACTACTAATCGCTGCGATTGGAATAATTGTTTTTAAACCTTCAACACCAGTCGTCGCTACAGCATTCGGTAACGTACCATTATAAGAAACTCCTGTCATACCTACATTTCCTGTAGACCAATCAGCCTTAACTTCCTCACCATTTTCTGTATACGCTTTCGCACGTCCATTCGCCCAATCAATGACCGATTTCGTCCCTAATATTTCTTGCTCATCCCCAGTAGTCGGACATCCATCTGATTTACCAGTTCCAATACTTTCACCTAAAATGACTGCATAGCCTCTTGGCACATAATAATTTCCGTATGAACCAAGATTAACAGCTCCATACGGTTTCCCTTCATACGCATACAATTCTTCATCTACATTATATACAGGAACATCTTTTAAGCCAGATCGATATGGACTCATTTCATAAATAACGGGAACTTTCACATTCGAATCAGTTTTTGGACGCATAACTTTTACTGATACACGATCCTTTTTTCCATCTCGATCACTATCAACTTCTGTTTCTACAAATAAATTTTCAATAATTGCTTCATCAAGCGAATAAATCGGTTTTGTCATTCCATTTTCTAATTCTATCTTCGTGTTTGAACGTACCGCTTCTGAAACATTTCCATTTAACTTCACATCATTCTCATTTATGTAGTTTGTTTCTTTACTGTCTGCATACGCAGTCATACTAGAAACTCCTGACGTAATTGATAAAGATAATATTGCTGATAGTGCTGCTATTTTCTTTTTCCCCATACCCTTCCCTCCCCATATATTTCTCCTTTTACTATACACTAAAATTACAGAAAATTCAGTTTATATTTTATGCAACAACTTGAAAAATTTGTATAACACTCTTCAAACGAGCTTTCGAGTTTATATTTTATGATTTACTGCTCTCATATAATCAATAAAAAACATCGCCTAATAATAGACGATGCTTCTAATAGTATTGAATTAAACATTCTTCATATCAATATAAAATCGTATTTCTCCATCTATAGTAGATACTCCATAGTCAAAACCATGTCTTTCTAAAATGCTTTTTACGATCGCTAAACCTAATCCTGTACCTGAATGGTCTTTACTGCGAGAAGATTCTAAGACGTAAAAAGGTTCCCAAATTTTATCGATATCTTTCATTTGCTCAGTGTTCATACCATTTTGAATTTGAAAATATATATTTTCATTTCGATTTTCTAAAGTAATTTTTATATTTTGATTTGCTGTATATTTTATCGCATTAGATATTAAATTTTGAAACACCATTCTCATTTTATTTACATCAGCATAAACAACTGCATCGCCAACATTATAGTTCACATGCAAATTAATTTCTTTCGATTCCAGTTCAATCTTATGCTTATCTAATATACTTTGTACTAGTGATTTAATATCGAATTCTTCTTTTTCTAAAACATCTCTTTCTAGTTTAGAAAATCGTAATAACTCTTCAATTAGGTTTGAGATGTGATCAGTTTGTTTTATGATTGTATCTATGTATGTACCATCATCTAAACCATCTTTTATTCCCATAGAATATGCTTTCACTAATGCGATTGGAGTTTTTAATTCATGCGTCACATCACCCATAAATCGTTTTAAATGTTCATTTCGATCTGTTAAATCTTCATGCGCTTCATGTAGTTTCTCACTCATAATATTAATACTATTAGCTAAGTCCCCTATTTCATCATTTGTTTTCACTTTCGCTCGTTCAAATTTCAAATTTGAAATATCTTCTGCAACATTACTTAATTCTTTCAATGGTCTGGTGATTGTTGTTGAAAGTATCCATACAAGTACGATAATGAGAAAAATCGTAATGCCAAAAATATAAAAATAAAATGAATTTAACGTTTTTATTACTTCATTAGAATTTGCGATCGAAACTCCTACCAAAATTAACATATCGTCTTTCGCAATGTATTTCACAAAAAAACTAGATTTAATCTTTTCTTGATCATATATTTTATTCGCTTGCCCGAAGTTCTTTACTTTCATTACTTCTTCTTTTGTAATCCAAAGTTTATTAAGGGCAACCCTTTTCCTTGTAAGTTGCATACGTAACTCATCATTAATTTGATCTTCCGAATTGTTAATCAATGTATACGCAATCGTAACATTTCCTTTATTTTCAATACTAGTAATTGCTTCATCCAGTTGTTTGCTCGGTATGGACTGTATTTGTGCTGTAATACCTTCTAAACTTTCTCGCGTTTTGTAAATATTATATTTCGGTAAAAGATAGTTAATTAATAATAAAGAGATTGTAAAAATAAGAATAACAGTTAAAGAAATGCTGAGAAATAGCTTTTTTCCAAGTTTATTCACTCTGCTCCTCCAAACTATATCCTAAACCACGATGCGTCTTTATAATATTTTCTCCTACTTTTTTACGTAATCTTCTTACATGTGTATCAACAGTTCGCTCTTCTCCAAAATAGTCAAATCCCCATACGATATCTAACAATTTTTTACGAGTTAAAATCATGCCTTTATGATTTAAAAAACATTTTATTAATTCTAGCTCTGTTTTTGTAATATCTAACTCTTTGTCATTTTTATAAACTTTATTTTTAGTGAAATCTATTTTCAAATCTTGAACTTGAATGACATCATTATGCTGTATAAGCTTTTTCGCCCTAGTTATTAATACGCCTGGATGAAATGGTTTTTTTACGTACTCATCTGCACCACTTTGAAGCGCCGCTAATTCGTCTTCGCTTTCACTTTTCGCCGTAAGCATTAATACTTTAACGCTTGAGTTCTTTTTTATTTCCTGACAAACAGTAATACCACTATGTTTCGGCATCATCCAGTCTAAAACAGCTAAATCAATTTTTTCATCATAAAATATTTGAAGTGCTTCTTCTCCATCTTTCGCTAATAAAACTTCGAAGCCTTCTTTCTCGAAATAAGCTTTTAAAATCCTTAACATATCTTGTTCATCATCTGCTATTAATACTTTCATACATTATCCTCCATTGCTTTTAAACAAAAACCAATTGTATTATATAACTTCTTTGTTACATAAATGTGACAGAAAAATATTTAAACTTTTTAAGGGTATAGTAAAGACGAGGTGTTGTACTATGATTAAAAAAATCGGGTTCATTACTCTTCTTTGTTTCTTATTATCAACAAATGTGTTCGCAAATACAAATCAACAAATTGAAGTGTTTGATTGTCAAAAAGAAATGGTCGTTCAAAAACAATCTTTAGATCCAGCTATCCAAAAAGAAGCTGTTCAATATGCTAAATCCATTACTGGCCCGTTCAAAAACTTAAACGTCGTTCCAAAAGATGGTCACATGATAAAGATCCCTTTATCTAAACCAGTTTCTATTACAAATCAATGGTTACATACAACAATTGATGAAGTACTAATTCTTCTACCGCTTAATCAAAAGCCTTATATTATGCTTTACGATGATGAAAACAACCCGCATTTTTATTATGTGAAAGGTGATCCTGTATTACTATTGAAACAAATGAATGTTAAAACATAATTGATTAGCAAAAAGAGACTTCATAAGCTTATTTTTCGAAGCTGGGGTCTCTTTTTTACTAATATAATACTTTATAGTGACTAAATCCTTTATATACTTCCCCCTTCACAAATCCATTTACAGTATAAAACGCATCGCCTTGCTTTGTATCTGTATGTAAAACAACCACTTTAAAATACTTTTCCGAATGAGATAATAGCCGGTTTAATAACAAGTTCCCTAGCCCTACACGACGATAGTCCTTTGAAATATAAAATCTCCTTACCCTACCAATCTTATTGTTTTCTGTATATGGATCCTCATTTAGCCCTCCTATTCCAATTAACTTTTCCCCTTGAAAAATCCCAAATAAGCATTCACCATTTTTATTAAATGTGTTTATTTTATTTTCATATTCACTTATTAGTTTTATTAGGAAATAAAACCCTTCGTCTTTGCTTTCTTGAACAAGGTAATCGTGTTCGTATATCATTAAATCTTCTATTTGTTGAATATGTATATCTTTCAAGTGATTTCCCCCTTAATTTGAAAATACATAAAAATGCTCAAGAATCATTTATTCTGAGCATTTTTATGGTTGTTACTTTATTCAATTCGTAACATGCGTATTCTTCACTTCAGATGTAAATCGATAATATAGTTGTTTTATTTTATTATGAAAATATAAGAGCCTTGCTACACTCTAGTGTGTGGTAAAGCTCTTTAAAGTTATTTAATTTCTATACATATAAAGATATTTGTACTCAAAAAATCATTAATAAAGTTGTTTAATTCTTATTGAACTAAGGCAATTGTTTGTTTAAGTGAATACTTTTACATTTATAATGTCTCTCAAATATAATATTAGTTTATATATTCACTATTCTTCTCTAACAGGTTCATGATAAATTATAATTTGTTAATCGATATGTTTGTGTAACCACTGTTCAAATATCTTGAACTGTTCTTCAGTATGAAAATAATGTTCACCTGTCTCCATGACTTCTAATTTACAACGATGTTTTTTTGTAAAATAGTTAATAGTTTCAAATTCGCACAGTTCATCCTTGGATCCGTACATAATATATGTATCTGTATTCCATGTATTAATAGGATGTTCTTTTACATAACATAAATAATCCCAATATAACTTTTGACCAATCGGTGTCTCTATAGTCATTTCTTTTTGCAAAAGCTCTGGTGTTACATTAAACCATTTCATCATATTTTCGATAATTCGTTCCATATTAACTACTGGTGATAAAAATAATGCCTTTTCTATCACATCATTTTGATAAGCTAAAAGGCTAAAATAAGCTCCTATACTACATGCAAACACGCTTACTTCTTTCCAATGTTCTTTTGCGTAATTCATAATTATAGATAATTCACTAACACAAAACTGTACTTTGCAAGGAGTATTATCATTTTTTCTGTCTCCATGCTCAGGTAAATCAAAGCTTAATACTTGATAACCTTTTTGATTAGCTTCTTCAGCTAATATTTGAATAACTGCATCTTCCTTATTTGATATATTTCCATGTACTGCAATAAAAACTCTTTCACTTTTATCTCCCCACAAAACCGCGGGAATATTACTAATGTTAAAATTATCTTTCAGCATATTTCCTCCGTGGAATAAGATATATAGGAATTGGCAAAAAACTGCACACACTTAATAATCCTCTACTCAGTTTTTAAAAAAATCAAACTATTACTAATTTATCACAAATGATTCTACTCCGTTCGTGGAAGAAGGATTTTTAAAATATTATATGATTTTTTAAATGACTTTATAATCTCTGCACAGTAGGCAATATCCCCTTTAGCTCCATTAAATCATCTATTACTAAATCCGCCTGCGCAAGTTCATCTTCTTGTGCAAAATCAAAATTACATCCAATCGCAATCAAGCCATTATCTTTAGCTGCGTTTATATCAGATAAACGGTCCCCAACTACCGCTGCTTCTTTTATCTCATATTTGTTCAAAATACTTTTTACTAAGTCACTTTTATTAAGTGAGTTTATTTGTTCAATACTAAACGTTTCAGTAACCCACTGGTCTAAAGAATAATAAGATACGATTGCTCGTAAATATTCAGTTAAACCATTACTAGCAATATATATTGAACAATTATTTTCTTTTATGTATGTAAAAACTTCTTTTACGTTCGGATATAAAGCACCTTTTCCACTCTTAATGTTTTCAATTAGTCTTTCTAAAAAATATGCATCTGTTTGTTCTCTTACTTTAAGAGAATGATGCGGTAATAAAGCTTCCCAAACTTTCGGTAATGGCACACCCATAATTTCACGATATTTTTCAATAGGTGTTACCGTATCCCATAACTGTAATGATCTTAAGTGATCAAATGTATCATCTAACGATAATTCTAAAATTTTATCTGTCTGAAATAACGTTCCGTCCATATCAAAAATTAATGCTTGTAACATGTCATTCTCTCCTTTTGAACTATAAGTATTACTCGATATATTTTTCAGCATCTCCACGATAATTTCTGAACAATAATTTGCGGCAGTTTTCGCGAAGTCATCATAGGAAACTTGCGC
Organism: Bacillus sp. IBL03825; assembly: GCF_024712505.1. Classification (NCBI taxonomy): domain Bacteria; kingdom Bacillati; phylum Bacillota; class Bacilli; order Caryophanales; family Bacillaceae; genus Bacillus; species Bacillus sp. IBL03825. The sequence goes on from NZ_JAMXKE010000001.1 coordinate 2,876,823, forward strand.
TTCATCGTCTGCACTGTCAGAAATACATCTTATAACGAGAAACGGTACTTCATTTATGTAAGCAACATGTCCAATTGCTGCACCTTCCATTTCTGTACAATGCGGCGCATATTCGTCTATTAATTTCGCTTTTAGTTTTGAATCTTCAACAAAACATTCACCGCTGACAATTCTTCCTTCATGAACCTCTATATGTAAACTACTACTATTGCATGCTGTACGTGCTAACTCTATTAATTCCTTACTTGCATTAAATTCTTCTTGGAACGGGAATAAGTTTTTCATTTGAGTTTTACTTACATCATGATGGGTAACATTCGTTGAAATAACTACATCACCAACTTTTACACCAGGGTGTAATCCGCCAGCAATACCCGTATTGATAATAGCATCTACATGAAATTTATGAATTAATGTTTGCGTACATGCGGCTGCATTTACTTTTCCTACACCACATCTTGTAATAATCACTTCAGTTCCCATGAATTCGCCAATGTAAAAAGGCATTCCCGCAATCGTCTGTTCCTCTTGTATAGCTAGTTTTTCTAAAAGTAAGTCTATTTCAATTTGCATTGCTCCGATAATGCCGATTCTGTTCATGTATCTTGTCCCCTTTTTCACTCTAAATAAGCCTCAAATATTCATCAATATCTTTAGAAATTTGTCTAAAAGCTTTATCCCAGAACGCATAACCTGTTATATCTATTTCAAAATGTTTTTTCATAAGCTCTTCCACTGGAGCTTTTCCTGTTTCTCGTAAAAACTCTTTATATTTCGAATGAAAAGTACTTTTACTTTCTTGAGCTATTTCTAATAAACTAAAACTAGCTAAATACCCAAATGTGTATGGATAATTATAAAAAGGAACATCTACAATATAAAATTGAACATATTTCATCCAAACAAACGGCTGATATTCTGATAATGCATTCCCGTATGCTTTTTCTTGCGCTGCTATAGATAATCTCTCGATTTCATCAGCACTTAAAGGACCTTCTTTACATTTTTCATAAAAATTCTTCTCAAATTCAAATGATGCTCGAATTGCCATTACATAATTACAACAGTTTCTTATTTTCCAACTAAGCAATGACTTTTTCATATCTATACTATCTGTTGTTTGAATTAGATAGTTTATAAGCACGGTTTCAAAGAATATAGACGCCGATTCAGCCGTACTCATTGGCAAATAATCATCTAAAAAAGAAGAGGATTGCTCAAAACTCATATTATAAAAGTGCCAAGCATGTCCTAGTTCGTGTGCAAGTACTCTTACACTATCAATACTTCCGTCATAACGCATAGAGATCCGTGATTCTTTTTCACCGAAGAAAGGAGCACAAAAGCCACCTGGTGGTTTATTCTCTCTCGGTTCCGCATCTACCCATCCATTCTCTATTGCATTCCGTGCAAATTCTGCTAATTCTTTATCTATATTTTCAAACGCATCGTATATGCTTTGAAGTGCTACTGAAAAAGGGATATTAACCTCATTATTTTCCTTTACTGTCATAAGTTCATGCCATGTAATTGAAGATTCCCCCTTCTTATACACGTTTAAAGCACTTACTAATGTATCAAGATTTTCTTCTGTCGCATTCCACATTTGTAATAATACAGTTTCAGAAATACCATTCGCATGTAGAGATTGAGTTAAAATCACTCTATCTTCTAATTCATTACTCTTTGTATTGCGTAATCTCCCTATTTGATTTAAGACAGTAGCGAAGATTTCTTTTTCCTTATGTAAGGCACTTGTTAATAACTCGAATACTTCTAATCTTTCCTTTTCATTATCACTATTCATTTCAATATTATTTGCTTGGCCAAATGATAATTGCTTATTATCGTGCTCTATTTCTATTTTATTCCTTAATTGTATGTACATATTTTCCCATGCGTTAAGTTCATCTTTTATTAACCTAGTATTAATATTATCGGAAGTTTCCACTTCACTTTTTTGTATTACTTGCTGCACTTCTCTTTTCAGATTTTTTACTGTAGCAGTCAATATGGTAAGATCAGATGAAACACTTTCTTCAGCTGATCGGCAATACAAAAAGTATTCTGCTTTTTCAATAGCTTGTATAAGTTTTGAAAGAATCGCTACATCTTTTGTCGCATAATATTGTTCTTTCAGCCCCAATATTGGAGTTAAAATATCCTCAATCGGATACAATCGATCTAAATCCCACTTAGCAATTTCATTCACTTTTATAGCCGCCTCCTATTTTTACAAATAGTTACAGATGTTTCTCCCCACACAATTATAAACGAAATGTAAAAATTTTAATATCTTTAAATATTTCGATTTATACAAACACATTCTTATTTATATTCTTTTCTTCTGCTACTGAAACTCACATAACATAAACATATGAATGCTACGGCTACTGGAATCAGTATTACTCCTCCAATAAAAGGATAAACTACTATACAACATGTAAAAGCTACTATAGAAAAAATTTTACCTAACCTATTCTTTATTAATTTCATTCCAGAAGCAGTACCTACTATGTATGTAACAATCCCTAACGAATTCGGTATTAAAACAATTTTATCTATACTAATATGGAAAACGAAACTTATTAACAAACCTATTATTGCAATACAACCTACAACTTTTACTGCATTTGTTGGTGTTTCTCTTTTTTTATTAATATGTGCTAAATAACGCGGTGCAACTTCTTCTTTTCCTAGTGAATAACCTAGGCGCCCCATACTTGCGATAAATGCATTTGTCGTCCCTAAACAAATGATAAAAGCTACAAATCCAATTATCCATGAAAATTGGCCGCCTAATGTTTGCTTGATTACAAGCACGAGAGCTGTCGTATTATCAGTATTTATATGATAAGATTTCGTTCCAATTACTGATAATGCAATACCAATATATAAAACTCCAATAATAACGATCGCAAATCCCGTAGATAAAATAATATTTCTTTTTCTAGGTGTTTTAAATTCTGGAGCCAAACTTGCAATGGCTTCCCAGCCGAAAAAAGACCAAAAAATTAATAAAGATGCATCTAAAATCGAATTTATTTTTTGCATATAAATATATACATTTATATTTTTCATTTCAATATAAGGTAGTGAGCTAATAATCGTTACAATTAAAATAAAGAAAGTTAATACACCAATACACACTTGAAACCAACCACTCATTTTTAACCCGTATAAATTAAAACCAATTGAAATACTTAAAATAATAAGCGCTATAACGTAAGAGAAATATGGTGATAAAGCAAACACTCTCACTATATACATTCCACCAGTCATTGAGACTACGATTTGACCAACACTACCCGCAATAAAAAAACACCATCCTATAATAGCACCTATATTTTTACCGAAAGCTTTTTCTGCAAACGTGGCAATTCCACCTGCACTTGAGTACTCAATCGATAAAAAAGCGAACGTAAATGCAAGTGGAATACTAAGTAATATCATAACAAGCCAAGAAACAATCGCATTCCCTTCTGCTACACTCGCGGTCATACCAGGTAATATAAGGATTCCCGATCCTAAAACTGCTCCGACATATAAGACTGTTCCCCTTTTAATAGAAATTGTTTCGTCAAAATGATTAGACATTACAAGCACCTCCATTTATATTTTAATTATAGAAAGTTATCAGTCTATTCAATATACAAAATTGTATGTATTTTTACATAAGGCTTTATATTATGTATTTGTTTAAGAAATTTACTTTCAATTTTGCAAAGGAGCATAATTCATGGATGAAATTGATAAGAAAATAACGCTATTACTACAAGAAGATGCCAGAATGACAATTACAGAAATGACCGAACACTTACACCTCAGCCGCCCTAGTGTTACCGAAAGACTAAAGAGATTACAAGATACTAGAATAATTGAAAAATATACCGCACGGATATCATTAGATGCAGTTGGAAAATCAATTCAAGCATTTTTAAGAATTGAAAATCTAAAGATTCCTTGTAAAAAATTTGAGGAGAAAATCTACGAAGAATATAGAATACTCGAATGTCATCGAGTAACAGGTGAAAGTAGCTATTACTTAAAAGTAGCGGTTCACTCTATGAAGGAATTAGAGGAATTAATTGATTTCGTTATACCATTTGGAACAGTCAAAACTTCGATGATTTTATCTTCACCGATACCATATCGACCGATTATTACTGATTAATAAGAAAAAGGATTGATCAAAAGATCAATCCTTTACTCTACCTCATTTAAGAAGAACAATGTTAATGCACCAGGTCCTGTATGCGCACCAATTGCTGCTCCAATTGTATTTATTATAAATACTTCACAGCCAAATCTTTCAGTAATTAATGCTTTTAATGCTTCAGCTGTTTCTAAGTCATCACCGTGAGTCATAGCGATTGTTTGACCTTTAAGGTCTTTTCCGCGCTCTTCCATAATATCTACAATTCGGCTTAGTACTTTCTTTTTCCCTCTTACCTTTTCAAGTGGTACAAGTTTTCCTTCTTGCACGTTTAAGATCGGTTTAATGTTTAGTAAACCACCGATAAAACCAGCTACTTTACTTAAACGCCCACCTCTCACTAAGTACTGTAAGTCAGCTACTGTGAAGATATGTTCTATATGGTTCATTAGAAAATCAACACGTTTTAAAATATCTTCTTTGGATGCGCCGTCTTTCGCCATTTTAGCAGCTTCTAATACGACAAGCCCTTGACCAAGCGAAGCACATTTCGTATCAATAATTTCTAAATCTAAATCAGCATATGTTTCTTTCACTTCTTCTTTAATAACAACTGACGATTGATATGTACCAGACAGTTCAGATGAAAAAGCTAAATATATACAAGGATTACCTTCTTTTGCATAAGAAATAAATTTTTCTTGGAAAGTTTCAAGTGAAGGCAATGACGTTCTATAAACAGCGCCTTCTCTCATGTTTTGCAATAATGTAACTGACTCTAATGTAACTCCATCTAAATACTCTGTTTCTGCTTCATCATAAACACGGAGTGGAATTAAATCAATATCATATGCTTGCAGCAATTCTACCGGTAAATCCGCCGCACTATCCGTAATGATTTTAACACCCATTTTTAAACCTCTATTCTGTTATAAATATAAAAAATATAAAATAAAAATAGTACTTTTAAATTATATACGTAAAACTTAAATGAAGAAAGGAAAAGACTTTATATTGTATGCACTATTCTTCAAAACTTGAACTGTTATTAAAAATCATTCCATTTTAACCATTTTTTTATTGTTATTTTTTCTATAACACAAATAATTTTATGGGAATTTTACATAATTGCATTTAAATTATTTAATTTAGGATAATCTTTTCAAATTTATACTGTTTAAAATTTAAAAGCTAAATCCAATAAAGTAGTGCTTTGTTTTACTGAAAAGAGGTTGCGGAAACAACCGCCTATTTATTTGGAATAAAATAAAACTTTTATATAAAGGGTCCATAATTAAATACACTTAACTTCATATGATATATTGCATCCTTTCTTTTTAGAATGAGTAGTCATTACTGAAGGGCACTTTTCGAAGTGCTCTTATATTTAAATCCCTCTTCCTTTCCCCCTATTTCAAGAGGAGTTTTTGACTAAATCTTAATACGATTTGTATCACTCAGGCTGGCAATTACCACATTTCCTTAATAGTTTCAATTAATACAGTAGCTGCTAATTAAAATAACTCTATGATCTCTATACGCATAAACTAATTTTCATTTTGACTATGTAACACTAAATTCACAAGATTATTATCCTCTGTTTGGTGAAGCCATCATTTCAATACCAGCAAACCCATACCTTCAACTAATAACTTAAACAAATGTGCTATATCAAGGTTCTTTTGATATAGCATCTTATGTTTTATATAATGAAGATAGCGCTAATATTCCGAAGGAGGATGTATATGAGTATTCAATTGGCCACATCTAACGATTTAGAATGGATTAATAATCAATATGATTCAATAGGATTTGTACGAAGTGATTTAAAAAGTGATAAAGTTGCAATTATTACATACAACAACGAGTATGCAGGTGTGGGTCGATTAGTCCAAATAGATGAAGATACTATAGAAATGGGCGGGATTTTTATTCTTCCTAAATTTAGAGGTCTACAATTAGCTAAGAAGCTCGTGTCATTCTTAATACAAACTGCGAAAACATTAGAAATACAAAACGTATATTGTCTTCCTTTTGAAGAACTCGAGAGTTTTTATAAAACATACGGCTTTACTGATGTTGATACAACGAAAGAAATCGTCCATCCAATTATTCTAAAAAAATATAATTGGTGTTTAGAAAATTATGATAAACATGTATTACTATTTAAATTGTGAGTCCTGTAAAAAAAGAAGTGAATACACTTTATATTACACATCAGTTTATAACAAGTAATTATCAATGTTTTTTATTAAATACTTAAATCAAACCACATATAATCCAAATTTTATGTCTGTTTTTAATAAGTGTTAGTAAGTTTGTTATCAAACATGTTAGCACTTATTTTTTCATAGACCTAAATAGATTCATATAATAAAGTAACTATCCCCGTTAGCAAAAATTAGTATTCATAAATATTACACTGAATTTATTGAGGAAAAACCATTTGTAGCATTTAGAGAATATATTCATTTTTATTTCATTCGTACTTGTACTTCCTGTTCTTGTATTACTTGAACGACTAATTCCAGTACAATATTTTGCATTAATTGATACACATTATTATGAAATGTACTTTGTTCTGATATGTATTCAATACATTGATAAATATAGCCTTCTACAAATAAGCTCCCTTTTTCAACTGTAAATGTATTTTGTCCATTTTTTATTACTTTTGGCACTAAGAATTCAGTTTTTGTCAAAACAATCTCCTGTTCCACCTCTTTTATTCCTATGACTTTTTCTTTAAATACAACTTTTTCTCGTAAAATAATTTCACCTTTATATTTTCCTATTTCTATTGGTAGCTTGGCTGTTATAACATTATTTATTTCTCCTTCATTTTCACCCTCTAATACTATGCTATGTATTGGGGTCCATGAAGATGTCTCTACCTTTTTCTCTTCAATATTCCCTATAACTTTTTTATTATATAATTCCATAAGCACTCTCTTTTCATGAAGATTAAAAGAAACTATTTCACAATAAGCCTCCGAATGATACTGTTGTACTGTAGTTAATAACTTAGAATCTAATTCACGCCTACCTACATCTTTTTCATTTTGAAAAACAAACGCTTCTTGATTTTTTATGTTTATTTTTGGAAATATTTTAAAACTTGACACTTCAGAAATAATAGAAAATGGTGTTTTCACTACCATTGAACGCACTGAAGATTCTAATTGTGATTCAGATGTTGCATTTTCTTTCTTTACTTCAGATACTTCTTCTTCTTTCTTTACTTCAGATACTTCCTCCTCTTTCTTTACTTCAGATACTTCCTCCTCTTTCTTTACTTCAGATACTTCCTCCTCTTTCTTTACTTCAGATACTTCTTCTTCTTTCTTTACTTCAGATACTTCCTCTTCTTTCTTTACTATTCTTTCTCGTGAATTATCTTGTTTATTCAGATCTTTATACTTGTGAATTTCATCCCATAGCACCTTACCAATCCATGGCTTATTCATCACCATCCCCCCATCTAATAAAATTCAGGAAAATATGTTATTTTACACGTATTCATTTTCATCATTATATATGTTTTATAATAATAAAAAAGACATTGTCTTTTTATTAAAGACAATGCTTTTTTAGTCTTATACTTGTACTTGTTGTACTTGTAAAACTTTTAAAGTAAGATCTAGTACAATTTTTTCACGAAGAGTTCCAAATGGCTCGTTTAATTCTGTTGGACAAGGTGAAAAGTCTAATTCGAAAAATTGTGCGCTTACTAATTCACAATATGGTTGTTCATTATAAAAAACTGTATTTTCGAAGAAGTATTTGTCTAAACGTGGTAAATCACCATTTTTAGGATTAATAAAGTGAGATGTAGTATCTGAGGAAGAAGCTACTACAGCTTGTGATAGAAAATCAGCTGCTGTTAAATCTGCAAAACCAGAAAATGGAACATTTGCAATACGATCATATAGCACTCCATTACACTCATCATTTGCATATTCAATATTTTTACGAATATATCCTTGTACAAATAATTTTGCTCTTGTAACTCGGCGGTAATTTGTACCTGGTACTGGAGTAAATGCTACAGGAACTAACTTACATTGTGTTAAAAATACATTTTTTAACACACGTTTAATCTCAGTTGCTGGAGGATCTAATGAAATATCAGATTCTACAACAATTTGAATTGTTCTTTCTGCTAATACAACTGGTATTTTTACAATCGGTGTTCCTGGAGTAAGAATTGGTGTTGCAGCTGCATCACTTAATGGCGTTTGAGTTTGTCCATCTACCTGACATGGTACATTAATTGGGCATTGTTCGCTCATATTTTATAATCTCCTTTATAAAAAAATTAGAGTTTTTTAACTCTCTTTACTGTATATGTATTTTTTCTATTAATGCGTGGGTTTGTATCATAGTCACTTTTATCATTTGCAAATAAAGATTGTATTCTATCTTTAATAGTCAAATACACACAGTTTAATATAATTAGTTTTTATGAATATTTACCTATTAAAAAAATTCTTAACTATTATCGCGGAAAAACACCATAATATGTTGATTAAGTTCAATAGTAAAAAGGATATCCATATTTTCGAAGAAACTTTCAAAAATCTATTCTTAAATTTATTAAGACAAATAAAATTAATTTTGTTAATTTCTTCATTCCATAATATCTATGCAACAGCAAATTAATATTGGATGCACCTTATTGTTAAAAAATAAAAACCGACTTTTTCAAGTCGATTTTTATACCCAATTTGTAATTAAAAAAAAGAGTAATTAACACGAATTTTATAGGATTTTCTAGACTTTTTCTGTTGTACAATTGTACAAATTCATTCATTTACCTATTATCCACAAAATAAGCATCATACGCCTTATCAAAAACATATCCTAGCTTTTCTGCTAGTTTAGCAGACGTAGTATTCGCTGCATCCCAATTTGGATATATTCTTTTTTCTAGACAGTCCAAGATTAGCGCTGCACTAACTATAGTCGCCAACCCTTTTCTTCTATGATTGTGATCAGTCGCCACTTCAATTTCAATGCCATTATCATAAATACTATACGATGATGCACCACATACAACTTCATCTTTATATAAAACGCTATAACCTATACCTCGGTTTATATAATCTTCCACCGTTTGAAATTGACTTGTAAAATCTTCAGAGACCTTATGTAATGTGGGAATATTTACGATATGTTCATCTATTTTTCGTAACTCGTATCCTTTTGGAAGCGCTGATATAAAAGATTGTAATTTTGAATGATTAAAAACTTCCGCATTCCGTTTGAACTTATAGCGTAAAAACTTATCTATTTTTCTTTCGTAACATGTTTCTAAACGCTTTTTCCACTCTTCACTATTTACGATTACTAACATTCTATCAGGAATGTTACGTACTAATTCTTCAGTTTCTTTCGCATTCGAATCACCAGCGTAAAATGTAAAGATCCCTACCGTAACTTGCGCTACTGTTGGATTTTCAAGATTATTTACCCAAGCAGTACCCATATGTCCTTGTAAATAAGAAAGTAAAACAACGTTATTGAAATCCTCGAACATAGTAACTAATTTTTCTCTCGTATGTATACTCGCTTCATATATCATGTACATTCCCGCTTTCTTTGGAATCAGTTTAACTCTACTTTTCATATATAAACAAAAGTTTATTAAACTATATATAATCGTAAAATATTCGTAAATATAAAATTATTATAACATCTAATGAATAGTAAGCGACTGTCCTGTATAAAGGTTAACAGTAAATATACTTAATAATAATTTGCAATCTACATGTAACCGATTATCATCTTTTATTATGTAATACCCCTCAATACTCGTTTGAGGGTTCATTTAAATACGTATGTTATAACTCATTCTTATAAATATATGATTCTGTTCCTCCAATCTTATATACTTTAGTCAATTTAACAACTGACTTGTACGTATTATTGTCATTCGTCACCATCTTTTTCATCTCTTCTATTTCAGCATTACCAGTTCCACTCTCGATTTTCAAACAATTCGAAATATTGAGGTACCCACTCGATGCGAAAAGAATAATAAACGTAAGATCAGGGAAATTAATGAACAGTATTCCAAACTTTAAAGGATTCGTAGCCGTATCAGATAAAACTAATTGAAAGTTTAATAGTTCTGGCACTTGAACAAAATCTTTAGAAACAATCGCTTCACCTATTATAGTAATTTGCTTTACGACATTCCCCATCTCATCTATAAATTCAGTACAACTAGGTGCATCAATTGTTTTTGCTTGTAGTGATAAATTCAATTCTGGATTGTAAAAGTCAAAAAAGAGTGTACTACCCTCTGTTAAACATTGCGGACAAACATTTCCAAGTAAACTAAAATCCTCTTCAATAAATTTAACTTTCGTTTTACAACTACAAACTTTTCCTATTCGAATTGCATCAATCCTAGAGCAATCTACAAAAATAACCTCATTGTCCTCTTGTACGAAGGATACGATACCATTCCTCTTATTAAATGAAAGAAAATAAGATACAACAATTTCGTTTCCGGCGATTACAATACTCTCAACTTTTGTAAAAGGCTCTAGACTTCGCAAAAATTCACAAATACTATTTTGGCAGCATTGATAATTTCGTTTCGGCTCACAACCCACTTACACTCCATCCCTTTCCTATATGTTTTATCTAATACATATAATATGAACGGAGCATAAAAAAGCTTGGACAATATAACTTTAACTCAGGAATATAGGTACTTACTTATCACATTAATAATGAAATTACGCCAATAATGAGTAATAACACATAAATTTCCCTATAAATACATATAACAATTTCATCTTTCATGAAAAAAACGTTATAATAAGGTGTAGCCTCTACGATTACGTTATAAAGGAGAATAAAACAATGGCTAAAATTAAAGTATACCAAGCAAAAGAAGAAAATATGGATGCAGTAAAGAACATCATTGATGTTGAGGAACAAAACCCAACTGCTGAAAACTTACAAAATCTATATGCATGTGTATTAGAAACAGAAGATATGGCATTGCCTGAATCATACATTGAAGAAGATATCTTAATTGATTCTATGGAAGTTATGGTTAACGCTTCTCAAAACAAACTAAGAGACTTAGGTGCATACGATGTAATCGAAGTTCAAAACAAAGGTAAGAAGACACAAATTTTATTATTAGCAGACGAAGAATACGAAATTATCGAAGGCTAATCTAAATCCGTACATACGAAAAAGCTCCTTTCCAATTGGAAAGGAGCTTTTTCATTACGCTTTTGATGTTTCACTCTTTTTATTCGTATGTTTTTTCTTAATTACCATACGCTCATTTCCCATAAAGAAAATAAATATGAATGCTAGACCTGCTGGTACCAATGCCCACATAAATGTTTGAACGATGGAGCTAGAAAGAGCATCAATAATTTTATCTAATATTTGCGGCGGGATTTGAGATCTTGCCGATTCTGATAGAATAGCTCTTGAATCTCCTAAAGCGTTTGTATTCATTCCTCCGCTCATACCTTTAAAAGCTTCTTCTAATTGATCTTGGAAACCTGTTCTTTGAATCATTCCGAAGATTGTAATACCAAGTGTCATTCCTAGTGAACGAATGAAATTACTCGTTGAAGTTGCAGAACCACGCTGCTCCATACCGAAGTTGTGAATAGCTGCCATACTTAGTACAGAGAATGAGAAACCTACTCCAAATCCAATAATAATCATATAAACCGTTAATAATATACGACTTGTTTCTGGCGTTAATGTGCTTAATAAGAATAGTCCAATTAGCATAATAACAGCAGAAATAATCATAATGTTTCGGTAGCTAAGCTTCGTCGTTAAAAATCCACCTAATTGAGCTGTTACGACTGATCCTAACATCATCGGTAAAAGTAATAATCCTGAGTTTGTTGCGCTACCACCGTATACACCTTGAATGAATAACGGTATGTATACAGTTGCTGACATGAACGCAGCACCGTAACATAATGCAATAATGGTACTCATTCCGAATAAACGTTGTTTAAACATTTCAAATGAAATGATCGGTTCTTCTACTTTACGTTCAATAAAAATAAATGCAATAATTAAAATAGCGAATCCGCCAAATAAACTTAAAATAAAGTTAGAATCCCAATCATACTTTTGTCCACCTAGTTCTAAAGCAAACATTAGCGAAACTACTGCACCAACTAAAGTAATTGCGCCAAACCAATCAATTTTTTGCTTTCTATGAACTCGTGATTCTTTATAAAAGAATGTAATAAAAATAAGTGCTAAAACGCCAAGCGGTAAGTTAATGTAAAATACCCAGTGCCAGCTTATGTAATCTGTAATATACGCACCAAGCAACGGACCAAAAATACTTGATAAACCAAATACTGCTCCGAATAATCCACCCATTTTCCCGCGCTTTTCAGGAGGGAAAATATCAAAAACGATTGTAAACGCGATCGGCACTAATGCCCCGCCGCCAATACCTTGAATGGCACGATAAATACCTAACTGTGTAATATTTTCAGCAGTACCACAAAGTGCCGAACCAATCATAAAGACGATTAAACCGAAAATAAAGAATCTCTTTCTACCATACATATCTGATAGTTTTCCGAATATCGGCATACCTGCCATTTCTGCGACCATATAGGCAGAAACGACCCATACAAAATTTTCAAGGCCTCCTAAGTCACCAACAATCGTTCCCATCGCTGTTACGACAATGGTATTGTCCATTGATGCCATTAAAATACTTAGCAATAAGCCCGCCACAACAAAGCCGAGCTTATTATTCTTCTCAACCATAACCTTGCTCTCCCTCGTACTACTTATATTTGTTTATGTTCTTTTACGACTGCATTACCTTTTTGGTTAAAACTAGTATAATATTCTACAACACTAATTTCACATCCTGGACCAATGGTAACGTTGTTTCCTCTTACAACTTCAGCAATCGTATGCTCTAAATAAATTTCATCTCCTTCAATGATAGACGTTTGGAGGCTTCCAGCATGACTTGTAAATGGAATAAATCTCGCTTTTTTATGAACGGTAATCTTCTTACCACCAATCTCTCTTACTTTACTTCCTTCATAACGAAGTGAAATATCAATATTTTCAGCATTAAGTAATCCATCACTTTCAAGGCCACCAGTTAGTGATAGTTCTTCAACTTCAATATCTCCTTTCACATTTAAAGCGCCTTTCACATCTACGAAATCACCAGTAAACTTCCCTTTAACTTCTATCATACCTCTTACTTTCGTTTTTTCAATATGGGCATCACTATTCATTTGTGTATTTCCGTATACTTTTACATATTCAGCAGTTACATTTCCTTGTACTTCACTATCTCCATACACGACATAATTTTTCACTTTCATATTACCGCGCACTTCACTCGTTCCGTACGTTTTAAATTCATTACAGCTCATATCATTAGAAATCGTTCCTTCACCGCGAATCTTCACTTTGTTATAATCCCCGCCTGCTGAACTACCAGAACCATTGACAGTAAGACTATGTTGATGTTCCATATTATTTTCTCCCTCCCATTAAACCTGCTTCATTTCTTTTACATTTGCGTTTTTATCAACAGTAAGAACACCAGTATATTCAATCAATTCAATCTCACAGTTCGCTCCTACTGTAACATTGTTTCCTCTTACCGTTTTTATGTGAGCATAATCAATATCGATATTGTCACCTTCTAATAGTTCAGCCTCTAATTGCATACCAAATACCGATTTAAACAGTCTACTAAAAGTACTTAGTCTATGTTTTACTTTAATCGTTTGACCACCAATTTCTTTCGCTCGACATGTACCGTGAATATTAATATTTATTTCATCGGCGCTTAATAATCCACCAATTGTAAATTGTCCTTCTGAAGAAAAAGTATCCACTTCACAATTACCATCAATCGTTGCTTGACCGTTGATTTTAAATTCTTCACCAGTTACATTTCCACCTATCGTACCTTTTCCTGCAATTTTTAAACTGTTCGCCTTCACATCTTGCGTAATTGTTGCTTTTCCATCAATTCTCATCGTTTCCGCAATAACTGTACCATCGACTTTACCCGATCCACTAATTCTTGCATTGCTACTTTTCAAATTTCCAGTAACAGCACCGTAACCGTTACATTCAAATTGATCACATTCAACATTTCCATTAACAGTACCTTTTCCATTTAATTGCACTTTAAGAAACTCGCCGCCATTCGATGAACCGTAACCATTTATAATCAAATTATCTGTACGCATACTTTCTCCTCCACTACAACAGTTTCGTTTTTAATGCTTCGGTATATTTCATAATCGCTTCGCGTAAAACTATTTTGGTACCTTTTTCAAAAATTAAATCGTCCACGTTTGAAACTAAGAAACATGTAGAAATCCCTAACTTTCGGACGATGATTAAGTCACAAGTTTTATGCTTAATCGCCTCATAATTTTCACGTAAAACTTGCAAGACCATTTTTCCTTCTTCTAAACTAATCTCTCCCGATTGTAGTAATTCTTCTAACATATACACATAAAGAATATTTACAAATTGAAACTCTGTTGTTTTATTCGTTTGTTCTATGAAGAATTGTAAAACTGGCTCTGATGCAATTCCTTTACGTAAGACGTCTTCTTTTGTTAAAAGAATTTCTCTTACACTCGGTGAAAACATATTTGCTAGTTCATCAAGTGATAAATCTTCTTTCATCGTTTGGATTTTATCAATACGCTCTAATATCTTTTCTTTCGGAAAAAATGTCTCTTGACCCGTGAATGTTGATTTTCGTACAAACCAATCTTCCGGTATTAAATTTTTTCTTTTCCACCTATATAACTGTCCGTATGAAATACCAGTTAGTTCTAATAAATCTTTTTTTGAAATTAAATCTGTACTCAACTGTATAACACTCCTTCCTGATAACAACGTAACATAACACTGTTACGTTGTAAATAGACTTTTATCATAAGTAGCGTAACAATGTGTAAAACAACCCTCTTTCACACAAAAAAATAAGGTTCTCACGCATCCTATAAAATGCGTAAAAACCCTTATATATCAGCATGTAAACCATATTTCATAAAAATCAATCCACCCTTGTGAATTAATCATTATATTTTGTACTTTTTCGTGAGAAGTTACTTGTTGTTTGTTACGATATAAAGGAATAATATGAATGTGACGCAACAAAGTGTCCTCAATATTGCGTAACAATGTAACTCTATTCTCTAAATGTTCTTCTTTAAAATAAGGGGAGAACTTTTTATGAAAGTCCATGCTGCTTTGCCCATGAATAAAACTATTTTTTGTAAGAAACATATATAGCAGACTATCTTCTATTCGTTCGCTAATTGTTGCACTATCATGCATCATATCAGCCTTTTGTATCGTACTGATTTCCAATAACTCTTCAACTTCAAGAAAATTATTTTCTACACGAATCCCGTACTTCGCACACTCTTTCTGTATCCATTGTGCATCTTCTACGTGATCTTGTCCTGTAAATGTGTAGAGTTGTAGCACTTCATGATGATACATACTCCTTTTCACTAAGCATTCTATCTCTTCCTTAATCTCTACTTTTCTTTCATTTGCCAATATTAGTTTCTTTGCCACTTCTCCACGTTCTCCGCCGAGTTCTTGAACAATTCTATCGCCATGAATGATTTTATGTAGTGCCTTTCGAAACAGCTCATCTTGCATTGGTCCTTCTTTTACAAGATTGCACGTTACATATGTCACGTTCGATTCAAGCCGAGACAACTCTTTATTAGGCTTTTCTTTATCTTTATATTGCGCCTTTACTAACACGTCATACGTATTTACATTTTTCTTTACATTCATTAGTTCAATTCGGTCAAGAAAAGGTCTTTCACGATAATATAAATCATGCACTTCTAATACAAATAATTGTGCATTTTTCTCACGTAATATAAAAGGTCCTGTACCAATAAAGTTTCCTGCTTCATCTTCATGTACGATAGAACACTGTTCTGCACTTAGCATATGTAAAAACATCCTATTTTCCGTATGTAATTGAATTTCAACAACAAATTCATCCACTGCACGGACATTTTTAACATGTTGCAACATCCATGCGTGTGGGTTGTTTTCCGCTTTCATAAATCGATTTAATGAATGTATAACATCATGTGCGGTAAGTCGTTTTCTATTATGAAGATGAACGCCTTTTCTTAAATAAAATGTCCAAACCTTTTCAGCGTCATTATATTGCCAGTGAAAAGCAAGTCTTGGCTCTATACAATTTGTTTCCTCATTCACATATACGAGTGTATCAAAAATATGTTTAACCATATGACATTCTGAGCGCATCGTAGCGTATACCGGATCTAAAGCGATGTCTAGATTCATTTGTACTTGCAACCGAAGTACATCTTTTCTTCCTTCAGGTGTCCTTTCTATTTTATGACCAAATATTGAATCTACCCAAGCTTCATATTCTTTCTTTACTGATGGAAATTGTGAGCTGTAGCGTTCCACAAATGAGATTCCACTTTTCACATCCCCTTTTTTCGTTAGTTCTTTTCCTCTGTCTAAAATCAATGTCATCGGTTGCTTTTGAAATATTAATTTAGAACGATTCCCTCTTCCGCGCCCTGGAAACCAAGCGATCCAATTTAACTCTTCTAATTTTTTTATTATTAATTTACTATTACGCTCCGTACAAAATAATGTTTCTGCTATCATTTGTACGGTTACTTCTAATTGTTCTCCTTCTTGTCTCCCTTTACCATAGGTACACCATAGTGCAATATACTGATCTAAAATAAACATCATAATCCCCCTAAAAGGTGAAAAATAACCCCTTTTGTTTCTACCCTTTTTCCACTTCTCCTTTCATCTTATCATTTCAATATAGAAAGGAGGAATTAATATTGAACAATCTCTTACTACGTTATAATAAACCAATTATTATAAGACTGTGCGGCGAATTATTAACCCGAACAACCGAATCCATGTTAGCTCTTATTATGATTATTTACGTTAATAAAATGTTAAACGGTAATATAATAATAACTATGCTCATCTTTGGACTACAACCACTATCAGACATTGTATTTACACTTATTGCTGGGGGAATTACTGATAAATATGGGCGAAAGAAAATTATGTTACTCGGCTTATTGCTACAAGGCGTTGCAATCGGTAGCTTCATCTTTGCTCAATCTGTTTTTATATTTGCTTTGCTTTACGTCATAAATGGGGTTGGCCGTTCCCTATATATTCCCGCTCAACGTGCACAAATTGCTGATTTATCAACACAAAAACAACAAGCAGAAATTTTTGCTCTTTTGCATACGATGGCTGCAATTGGTTCCGTAATCGGTCCAATAATTGGTGCTATCTTTTATCGTACTCACCCTGAATATTTATTTATAATGCAAAGCATTACACTTATGGTATATGCAGTAGTTGTATGGACGCAGCTTCCAGAAACCGCTCCAGTATTTATAAAGCCAAAGCAAAAAGTTGAAGTATCATCTTCAAAACAATTTGTAAGCAAGCATTACGCCGTTTTAGGACTTATGATTACTACACTCCCTATTAGCTTTTTTTATGCTCAAACTGAGACAAATTATCGCATTTTCGCTAAAGATATATTTCCAGATTTCGTATTCATGCTCGCTTTTATTTCAACATGCAAGGCTATAATGGAAATCTTCCTGCAAGTTTTCCTTGTGAAATGGTCTGAACGATTTTCTATGGCGAAAATTATTCTTATTTCTTATACCTGCTATACAATAGCTGCAATTGGCTACGGGATTTCAGCAACAATCACGTCACTATTCTTCACTTTACTTTTTTTAGTCATTGGGGAAAGTATTGCCTTAAACCATTTACTTCGATTCGTTTCAGAAATCGCTCCTACAGATAAGCATGGATTGTATTTTTCAATTTACGGGTTACATTGGGATATATCTCGTACGTGCGGTCCTGTACTTGGTGCGGTTTTATTAAGTAAACTAAACGGTAGCATGCTATTTTATATTTGCGCTTGTTTCTTAATAATGGGAGGGATTATTCAAGCACTGTTTATTCATAATGTAGAACGTAATAAAATAAATAAAGACGTTTCGGAGCATACCCCTCATATTTTATAGGATGCTTTCTTTATAAAAAGAAGGATTTCACAAAAGTCTCGAGACTTTTGTGACACCCTTTTTTATTACCCTGCCATTTTATTAATACTATCTTCTGGTGAAAATACCGAAATATGATTTACCTTACCAGTCGATTTTGGAATAATGAATTTTAACTCAAACTGATTGTTTACTTTATATACGTATATTTTATCTTCCCCATTTACTTTAACTGAAGCTGGTTTTCCTAATGCTTTCTCTATTTCTTGTAATGTAATTAATTTTAGCTCTGCATGATAGGAGCGTACATCAAAAACTTGTGATCCTTTATTAAAACCGAAGGAAACATTTTTATTTGTAAAGGTAGCGTACATTCCGTTGCCTGCTTGTTCCGTTTTATCTGCTTTACCCCAATCTTTTTCTATTTCTTCAATATCACCTGTATGTGCTGCGAACGGAACATTAGGTACTTTTCCTTCTTTCGCTAGTTCAAACAAATCTTTAATGTGGTTAATTGATTTTTGATTTATAACTGTATCTTTCGTGCTTGAATCTGTCTTTGTTTTTTCTGATCCTTCATTATTTGATTTTACTTCAGGCTCTTTCTTTTCTTCAGAAGAATTATTTTGTTCGTTTTTACTATTTTCCGAGGTTGGGTTTGTTTCCTTTTTTTCGTCTGTCCCTTTACATGCTACTAATGCAAATATGCATGTAAAAGCGAGAAATAACATAGCTATCTTTACATACACTTTCATACATTTCAGCCCCCCTATTATAATCTTATTCCTTTCGATAACCAATCCATGACACCGCTTTTCAAATTGTGTTTGTTCCAAAAAGTAAATGCTTCACTCTCTCCCAATACTTGTACAACATATTCTACAAAAGCTGTTCCTAAAAAATAACCGAGTCGGTTGTATCCAAAATACTGTCCTCCAGATAACCGAAACCACTCTTTCTCTTTTTCAAACGTCCATCCTTCTATATAATCTTCCAAAAAACGATTCTTTATTTGTTCTTCATTTTCTATATAGCATTGTAACCAACGTTCGCCATCATTGTTATATGAGTAGTACACTGATTCATTTAAACCTCTCATAATTTGCTTTGATAAATATGTTGCAACACCTTCACGATACAAATTAACTGATCCGTCAGTCCAATCGGCTTTCCCCCAATCCATTCCATCATTGTGTAACATAACATTATGATATATATGTCCTATTTCGTGAGCGACAATAACACGAAGGTGATTTACATCTGGAGATAATTTTTCTGCCGCAAAAAATATGTCTCCAATAATTTCCCTTTCTACAAATGCATTAGAGCCAAAAGCTCCAACAAATAGATGAAAATTCATATTTACATCAAAGTTATATTTATAATGATATTCATTCGTTATTTCTTGAATAATAGTCGGTAATGTTTCTGCAATGATACGAATTTCTTCTATTTTTGCGGGATATTGTTTAATGGCATTAGAAACTCGTTCTCTCGTATGTGGACAATGATACTTAAAGTATTCTTCAAATATCTCTGGATACGAAGTAAAGTATTGGTTGAGGACTGCTAATTCTACATCGTTACTTTCCCATAATTTTAAAAAACTTGGAATTGTATTATTTATCATTTTTTCCATCTCCTTATATATCCCTTCTCGCCATTTACACTGCAATCCTTCCTGAAACGTAGAAAAAGCAACAAAGAAAGATGAGTCTTCTTTGTTGCTTTTTCTGTTTAATCAAACCATTTATCACCATCAGAAATCCATTTACCATTATGCAAATCATAACATTTATTATAATAATAAAAAAAGCTGCCCAAAAAGGACAGCTTTACATATGTATTTTTACACTTCGATTGATTTACCATCTTCAACAATATGATAAAGTAAGTGAGCTAAATGATGAATTGGGCCATACTCTTCCTCTTCCTCATCTGTTTCACCGTGGAATTCAAGATCATTTAAGTATAGTGCTAAAAATTGATAGTATAATTTTAAATCAAATCCGTAGCACGCAGTTGGCTCTTCATGATCCCCTTCGTATTGTAACATTAAGTATTGATCATTACCTTCTGCATCTTCTGCATCAAAGAATACGAAGAATCCAACGTTTGTATCTAAATCAAATAGATGACGAGTGCCTTTTTCTGTTGCTTTATTGAAGTCCTCTTCACTTAATTTATGTACTGTTGTCGCTTTAGCATTATCTTCTTGATGGAAATTTACTGTAAATGTTTTCAATGCTGACACCTCCTGATTGTATAATACTAGCATAACATATAAAAAGGACTGCTTACAAATGTAAACAGTCCGTACATTCATTTCCGCATTGCTCGTAATAAAAAGCTTACGATGAAAATTAAAATAATCGCACCGATTAAAGCTGGAATAATTGCAAACCCGCCTATTACAGGGCCAAAACTACCAAGTAATTTCGTACCAACCCAAGAACCGATAATACCAGCAATAATATTACCAATTACACCACCTGGTACGTCTCTTCCAGTAATTAAGCTTGCAAACCATCCTAATAAACCACCAACGATTAAAGACCAAATCATATGATAACCTCCTTTATATTTCACCAATCAAAATATAATTAGAAACAATTGCTTACCATTAGTTATGTTACATTTTCCATAAGTTATTCATACAGCTTAACCACTAAGTTAGTTCAAAACAGTGAACGATCTTTTTTGAACTGACAATTTATACAGTTCCACATATTAAGGACAATCAGGCTTTAATATCGTTCGCATAAATTCTTCTTTAAAAGCCAGATAGTTAAAACCAACTGCAATTTTTTGGATAGGCCTATTATCAAACGTTGTCGGCTCAGCTATTTTTCTAAAGTCTGCCACACTTTGTCCTCTTGTTACGTCATTTGTCGTACTAATCCAAACTGCAGATTTTTTATATTCAAAAATATCATCATTTATAAAAGAAATGAACGGAAGTAAATCGTGAATTGGACTTCCAGCAATACCCGGGTATTCTTTTTTATAAAAGTTCTCATAATAAAAATCGATCATTGGTTTAATGAGTTTTGCCTGCCCTGTTCCTTCTTTATTAATCATATCCAACATTTCAGGAGTAATTAGAGCGTCTTGTGTTACATTTAACGGATAAATAGTCGCATTCTTTGCGTACTTCATAACAATATTTGCGGCGATTGGATCTCCATAAAAATTCGCTTCTGATACAGGATTAACGTTACCAGGAAATAAAAAAGCACCACCCATAATATAATACGAACATACCTTATCCATGACATTTGGATATAATAAAAATAACGTTGCCAATGTTGTTAATCGTCCTGTCGCTACAATAATGATATCTTCTGGACAAGGCTCAATTAATTTAATTAATTCACAAAAATTTTCCCGTTTACAAATCCTCATATCAGGTGGAATAATTGGACCTAAACCGTGATCTCCATGAATTTCAGGAAAGAATAAAGGTTCTTCTGCTGTCATCGGTCTTGCTGCACCCTCAATGATTTTTACTTCTGTAGCATAGTATCTTTCTAAAAAATACACATTTTCCGTTACAATCTCTCGCGATACATTCCCATATTCAGCAACAATACCTATAATATCTAATTTACATGTTTTATTTGCATAAATTAACGCCACAGCATCGTCAATACCAAAGTCTCCAAAAAAGATGATTTTCTTATTAACTATCCTCACCCCTCTTCAGCATAGTCTACTACTATTATTATGTGAAAAAGACAAGGCTGTGAAACGGTACAAACTAAAAAAGCCACCTATTTATTGGCGACTTCAATCTTTTTATAAGATAAATATGCTAGTACATTTTTACTTGAATCGTATTTTGGATTATTTCCTTTTCTCGGTTCTCTCATATGTGTTTTTTCAAATCCAGGAATATCTGGAATTTTCTCCATAAATTCAAGCATTTCTTCTTCAGTTCCTTCAATACGTACGCGAATCATTATTATATTTCCTCAATTCTCATTTTCTCTGTACTAAGTATAACGTACTTTGAAAAGACTGCAAGAAATTTATCTTTTTAATGTCGCGCTTTTTTTGCATACAAACAATGCCATTTCAGTATAAAACGAATTTATTTTATTATTTTCAATTTGAATATTAAAGAATTCTTGCATTTCAACTGGTGTTTTCATCATACATTCTGTTAATTTCATACGTTTCTGCAAAGGTACATTCATCATATCGCACCACCAGTCAAATTCAAATTTCTTGTCAAAAGTAAGGCATGATTGCATTTGCAAACCGTTTTTTTCTAACATGGTAATCCATTCTGTTTTTTTCAGCGCTCGTTCATGACTCGGATCTCGCTTTTTTTCTATAAAATTATAAAATGTATCAAATTCATTATTTTCCGGTGAAACATTATCTATCAAAATAAACAATCCATTATGTTCTAACGTACGATTTACTTCATAAATAAACTGAGCTGGATTCGTAAAATGATGTGCTGCAATTCGGCATGTAATCGTATCAAAAGAACTATCGGCAAACGGTAAACTTTCAGCGTTTCCAGCGACAAAAGATACATTTTCATATCCATTACTTATAATAAAGTTTTTTGCATTCTCTAACATTTTTTCTGTTAAGTCTAAGGCAACTACTTCTTTAAACAATGGAGCTAATACATTCGCAACATGTCCACCGCCAGTAGCAATATCAAGAAGACGATTATTATGACGAGACTCTACTTGTTGAACTACATATTGTAAATCCGGTCCTTTTGCATGAATTTTACTTTTTACATACTTTTCCGCATTATTACCAAACTGTTGTTTTACAAGCTCTTCTTTACTCATTTTATCATCTTCTTTCTATTGTTACTTACATATAAGATTCATGTAATAATTAAAGTTCTCTTTATGTATTTTCAAATCCTCTTTTCAGCTTACTTCTTATCATGCTGTCCTATCATCGATATAATATTAATGTTACGTTTTATTACTAAACAAAAAAGGCTACGGGAACTTGTCCCCTAACCTGACTAAATATTTATTACATTTTTACTTTTTCATATACATCTATATAATATAAATCCTCTTTCAACTTCATAATAACGTCTACTTCGTTATAAGTAGCCTCACGAGCATGTAAACCAAATTGATCCATACCAATCCATATCCATCCAGGTGTATGCTGTAGAACATCTATGTTAAAATAATCTAATTTAATAAGCTCCGATTTAATAAAATTATCTTTATTAGCGATTTGTTTATCTATTAAACCATATTCTTTTCCATTTTCAAGTAGCGATATAATTTTCCCTAAAATCGGATGTTCACGTATAATAAAATGATATTCCCTTTCGTCTACATTCGCCATAATTAAACAAGAATTAGATAAATCAGATCCTAAATTCGACATCTTTATTTATTCACCTCCTTTATGAGTTTCACAAACATAATAACAAATGAATATTCAAATAAAATTAATATAATGTAAAAAATAAAAAAGCTGACTCCCTTTTAGAAATCAACCTTTATATTTGGATCATCTGTATACTTTTACAAACTATTATAATGTTTCTTTTTCCTCATCATTCCCGGAAACTAAATTCCCAATAGCATCTGCCGTTACTTCAACTACAAATTCACAAATACCTGCTACAACTTCTCCAATTACTTCATCCATCTTTTTACCCCCTTATTTTATGTAACTTATTTGTAGTATAGAAGAGATTGGTTATTTTTAACTATCGGAAAACGTGACAAAAACATTACAATTTTGTAATGTTTTGTAATTTGTTTAGTTCCTATCCTTTGAAACTCCAAGTATGATTAACAAGCATATAGGCCATCATAATATCAATTAAGTTCCAATTATGCTAGAGGAGGCGTGTAAAATATACTACGTAAAATTAATTAAAGGTCAATCATTCTATGCTTTTGATCATCGTTTCTTAATGTCTGAAGAAGAAAAGGTTTCCGAGAAAGTTTATAATTACTTACGTCGTAATGAATTTTTCGAAGTACGTAAAGAAGAATATTCAGCCTGATGTATTAAAAGCATCAAGAAAAATATCATTTAATTGTGATATTTTCTTGATGCTTTTATTTTATTTATCCTTAATTTCAATGAATATGTAATCATTGGTTGTATGCATTTTGACTTACTTGTTTCATCTATTAACACATCAAATTTTTGACAAATCAAAAAGATTGAAATCCACTCATGAAACACGTAATATAGACTCTGACTCTAAAAAAGTTCGTTATAAATTATACATAAAATAAGGAGGTTTTATATACGAGTTTTTCATTTTAAAAGACGGAGAGGTTTTACATTATGTGGCGTAATAAAAATGTTTGGATTGTGTTAATTGGGGAGTTTATTGCTGGTCTAGGGCTATGGCTTGGTATTCTTGGCAACCTTGAATTTATGCAAAAATATGTCCCTTCTGATTTCATGAAATCAGTTATATTATTCATCGGACTATTAGCTGGTGTACTAGTTGGTCCTATGGCCGGTCGTATTATCGATCAATATGAAAAGAAAAAAGTTCTTCTTTATGCTGGGTTCGGTCGCGTTATTAGTGTTATTTTTATGTTTTTCGCTATCCAATTTGAAAGTATTGCCTTTATGATTGCATTTATGGTTGCTCTTCAAATTTCTGCAGCATTTTACTTCCCTGCATTACAATCTGTAATTCCACTCATCGTACGTGAGCATGAGTTATTACAGATGAACGGTGTACATATGAATGTAGGTACAATCGCTCGTATTGCAGGTACTTCACTAGGTGGAATTCTTTTAGTTGTAATGAGTTTACAGTATATGTATGCCTTCTCAATGGCAGCATACGCTTTATTATTCCTCTCAACTTTCTTCCTACAATTCGAAGATAAGAAATCAACAACACCAAGTAAACAAGCTGCGAAAGATAATAGCTTTATGGAAGTCTTTCGTATTTTAAAAGGAATTCCTATTGCTTTTACAGCACTTATATTAAGTATTATCCCTCTATTATTTATAGCCGGATTTAATTTAATGGTAATCAACATTAGTGAAATGCAACATGATCCAACGATTAAAGGCTTTATATATACCATTGAAGGTGTAGCATTTATGTTAGGGGCCTTCGTTATTAAACGTTTATCTGACCATTTCAAACCTGAAAAATTATTATATTTCTTCGCTGTTTGTACCGCTTTTGCACATCTTTCCTTGTTCTTTAGCGATATAAAATGGATGTCTCTTACATCATTTGGTTTATTTGGTTTTAGTGTTGGTTGCTTCTTCCCTATTATGTCGACAATTTTCCAAACGAAAGTGGAAAAAAGCTATCATGGTCGTCTCTTCTCATTCCGTAATATGTTTGAGAGAGTTATGTTCCAAATTGTCTTACTCGGCACAGGCTTCTTCTTAGATACGATTGGATTGCAATATATGGTTCTCATTTTCGGTGTGATTTCATTATTAATTATTTTCATTTCATTATCTAAACAGAAACAATATGAAAAACAACCTTCGCAATCTGCGAATTTATAACATAAACAAAGACGCATGGATCATATTTGATTAATCCATGCGTCTTTGTTATATAAAGCCTTATTTATTACGTTTATTGTAATTATTTAAAGGAGTACCCTCTTTCGCTTTCGAATACAGTATACTAACATGATATATACAGGAGGTGCGAAATTGTCTGATGTTATGCAGTTATTTAGTATCTTTATTTTTGTATTAGCTCTGTTTAGCATCATAAACTTTTTAGCTATTTCCTTATCTGGACATAACTTTAAAAGAAGAATTATCGCAGGTTTCATATTTTTACTGATAACTCCTATTGTTTTTTTTGCTACCTTAGCATTCGCTTCTATATTTGATAAAGCTGGATTTGGCGCAGGTGGGCTAGCCTTCATTGTTGCAATTATATATATTTTAAATGGAATAATGATCCTACTTTCCTCATTATTTTTCCTCAAAAGAGACATAACATAGGCTATAGTACTCTGCATGAATCTGACTTTATACTAGATTCATGCTTTTTCAATTCTCCCAAAATTTTTATGTGAAATTAAATAATTCTTTATAAAAATTTAAACTTTATTTATTACAATATTTGTATCGTATTCGCACGTTTATTGAAAATGAAAAGAAAGGAGTACAAAATGAAAAAGATTCTATTAATTATTCCAATATTCATCGTTCTACTTAGCGGATGTAGCAATAATGATATATACGGTTCTTGGGAAGTCGTTGACAACAAAAATGGTCTTTGCCCTGCATCTTATAAATTTGAAACAGTTGTAAAAGAAGAAAAGAAAGAAAAAATTGTTCAATATTTAGTTGAGATGCAAACATCAAAGGAAAAAGAAGATTTATACAAAGGCTCATTTGTAAAGAATTCTAATGTATATCACATTGATTATGGTAACTCATTTACATCGGATCAAACTTTAAAAGTTGTCGATGGCAAATTAAATGTATACTTTTATGCAGTGGAAAAGTTATGTACATATAAAAAGAAATGATTACACTTCATATAAGACGCAGAAAATATTTTCTGCGTTATTTTTAATTTACAAAACCTCCCCAAAAACATTTCCCTCTTTTAAATCTTTAAATTTAAATGTAGTATTATATAATAACAATATTTTAATGCGAGGTGCTTTTTTTGAGAAGTTTAAGTTCATTAATTGTATCAACAATCTGTTCCATTATCCTAATCCTATGGAGTGCACTTTCATTTTATGAAAGATTCTCGACAGGAAATTCATACTATTGGCTTAGTGGTATATTAGGCCTCGTTTTCATGTTCTTTTTCATCCAAAATATGCGGGATATACTTAATAAAAACTATAAAACATCCTAAACCGTATAGAAATATATAATAAACAATTCAGTTAACCAATCCTTATTTACAACGCCCTTTCAAAAAAGACTAATCCTCCCTCTAAATTTGTCAATCGTTTTAATTTTCATAAAAAAATGATAAAATGTAAACATGTGTTTTCAGAATAATTAAAAACGCAGAAAGAAAACACTGTTTTTAGGAGGGGTTTTGATGACTTACACGTTAGCAACTAGAATGAAAGCATTCCAATCTTCTATATTTAGTGAATTAGGGGCTTATAAAAAAGAAAAAATTGCAGCAGGTCACAAAATGATTGATTTAAGTATCGGGAATCCTGATATGCCGCCTGCTGACTTCGTAAGAGAAGAAATGGTACATACAGCAAGTAAAAAAGAAAGCTACGGATACACATTAAGTGGTATTCAAGAATTTCACGAAGCTGTAACTGAATATTACAACAACACTCATAACGTTAAATTAAATGCCAATAAAGAAGTTTTATTATTAATGGGTTCACAGGACGGACTCGTTCACTTACCTATGGTTTATGCAAATCCGGGAGATATTATATTAGTTCCGGATCCAGGATATACAGCTTATGAAACTGGAATTCAAATGGCTGGTGCAACATCTTACTACATGCCATTAAAGAAAGAAAATGAATTCTTACCTAATTTAGCAGCTATCCCCGAAGATATTGCTGATCAAGCAAAGATGATGATTTTAAACTTCCCAGGGAATCCAGTTCCAGCAATGGCTCATGCAGATTTCTTTAAAGAGGTAATCGCATTTGCGAAAAAGCATAACATTATTGTTGTCCATGATTTTGCTTATGCTGAATTTTATTTTGATGGCAATAAACCAATTAGCCTCCTCTCTGTACCTGGTGCTAAAGAAGTTGGAGTAGAAATCAACTCTTTATCAAAAAGTTATAGTTTAGCAGGTAGCCGTATTGGATATATGATTGGAAACGAAGAAATTGTTCGTGCACTTACTCAATTTAAATCAAATACAGATTATGGTGTGTTTTTACCAATTCAAAAAGCGGCATCAGCGGCACTAAGAAATGGCGCTGCGTTTTGTGAGAAAAATCGCGGTATTTATCAAGAACGTAGAGATACTTTAGTTGATGGATTCCGAACATTTGGTTGGAATGTTGATAAACCAGCTGGTAGTATGTTCGTCTGGGCCGAAATTCCGAAAGGCTGGACTTCTATAGATTTCGCTTATGCATTAATGGATCGTGCGAATGTCGTTGTTACACCAGGTCATGCATTTGGACCTCATGGAGAAGGCTTTGTACGTATTGCACTTGTTCAAGATAAAGAAGTGTTACAACAAGTTGTTGAAAACATTAGAAATAGCGGTATTTTTTCTCTTGAAAAAGTAAATGAATTAGTTAAAAATTAATGATAACTCCCCTGCTTAACTATAGCAGGGGTATTATTTATTGGAGGTACTTTCATATGCATATTAAAGACACTCTTCCTCATCGTTATCCTTTTTTAATGATTGATAAAGTAACAAATATAATCCATAGTCAATCCGTTACGGGATATAAACTCATTTCAAATAATGAATGGTTTATAAATGATAATCAAAAACATATGCCTCATATGTTAATTGTAGAAGCACTTGCTCAGCTTAGTGCATTTGTACATACAAGTGACTCTGAAGGGCTAGGCTTCCTCTCCTCATTAGATGGGGTTGAATTCCATGGAAACGCATTTCCCGGTGATAAGCTTGATTTACATTATGAGCTAACTCGTAATCGACGAGGTTTTATTCTCGGTAAAGGTACTGCAACTGTTAACGATCGGCCGATTGTAACTATAGAAAAACTATTAATATATCAAGCAGAATAGAGATGATGTAATTCGTCGGGATATCTCACTCCTACAAATTCGTTTCACTAATATGAACAGAGTAAATAAATTACTTGGTTAGGGGCATGAAAATGGAAAGTACTATCGGTATCGATGCCGGAGGAACATTAACGAAAATTGCTTATTTGAACGAACAAAAGCAATTAGCTTTTGAAAAATTTTATTCAAATGAACAAGATAAAATAATAGATTGGCTTAAGAAAAACACTCGTATAAAACAAATATGTATAACAGGTGGTAAAGCAAAACAATTACAGCAACTACTTTCACACTCATATAAAATAGTAGAACGAAACGAATTTGAAGCTACTCTAATAGGTGTCCAATACATATTAAAAAAAGAAAAATATGATATAAATAACTTTATATTAACAAATATCGGTACAGGTACTTCCATTCATTACGTTTATAATGACCAATATATTCGCGCTGGTGGAACCGGTGTTGGCGGTGGTACTATTATGGGGCTTTCAAAATTGTTAACAAATATAGACTATTTTGAAGATGTGATTCCTTTAACAAAAGTAGGTTCTAGAAAAGAACTAGATATTACGGTTGGAGATATTTATGGTGGCATTCTCTCTCCTATTGATAATAGCTTAACTGCAAGCAATTTCGGAAAAGCTACCAAAACAGATTCAAATTTTAGTAGTGCTGATATACTAGCAACTGTGCAAGGGCTTGTAGGTGAAGTCGTTACTGCATTAAGCCTTCAATTCGCCGAAACAAAAAACATTGACCATATTATTTATATTGGTTCCACTCTATGTAATAACGTACACCTTCAAAATATTATTAGTAACTACACAAAATATCAAAATAAAACACCAATCTTTTTACGAGATGGTGGTAATAGCGGTGCGATTGGTGCTTTACTTCATGTTACGAATAAAAAAAGCTGACTTTTGTCAGCTTTTTTGCAACGGTACTTCAAATTCAATAATTGATTTCCCGTTTTCTCCAATTCGCTCTACACTAATTCTATCAATTACACATTGTAACTTTTCAGGGAAACTCTTAATTTCCTTAGCTACTTCAGCAGCTAACTCAGTACTTTCTTTTCTCCCGACTGTTACATGCGGTATGTACGAAATATCTTCTTTCAAAAATTGTAATAAAGCGCCTGTATACAGCATATCATGAAGTTCTTCTATTTGTTTTTGCCCCTTTTCAACTCGTAAAAATAAATATTCCCCTTCACTCGTAATTTGATTCGCAAATTCAATTTCTATCTCCTGTATCCCTTTTGATAATTTTAAAATATGTAATTTCAGCTCATCATTTGAAGTCGAGCTTTCAAATGGGA
Organism: Bacillus sp. IBL03825; assembly: GCF_024712505.1. NCBI lineage: Bacteria > Bacillati > Bacillota > Bacilli > Caryophanales > Bacillaceae > Bacillus > Bacillus sp. IBL03825. Next base: position 2,907,073 of record NZ_JAMXKE010000001.1, read on the forward strand.
ATACAATTGTAATATGCGGTGGGATTAAACCGAATAAAGGATCATGTTGTTTCCTAATGTCCTCTATTTCATTAATAGACATGTCGTTTAGAAAAAGTAAAATTGTACGCATTTTTATATCCCCTACTTTCTCTTTTTTATATTCATCATATTGTATGGTAGCTTGCACTTCAACAAATGATTTCAATTACATATAAAAAGAAAAAACTTCTCAAAAGAAAAGTTTTTTCTTATAAAGCATGATTACTATTTTCCCGCCAAACTTTCCTAAACTTTATATAACTAGCTATTCTCCAAGGGATAATATACGATACTGCAATAACATAAAATAATAAACCAATCGTTTGTTGATCTAAGTCAACAATATATTGTCTTGAACCGTATCTTAAAACGACAAGTGCAATAAAAGTAATTAAAAAGGCTGCACTTTTTTTCGTATAAATATTCCCATCATCTCTTCGCTCATAATTTGTTAAAACTATAAGTGGTACGGCGAAAAGAACCCCAATGAATGCTGCTATTATACCTTGTAAAATAGCTGGATGTACGGGACCAAAAAACCATAAAACACCAGGTGTTAAAAATAGTAATGGCCACAAAATACGTATCCCACTGCCCTTTATTGGCTTATACATAGAACGATAACGACGCCAGAGTATTAGTAGTGCAATGCATAAATAGACTGTAACGAGTGAAGATGTATCTCTCATTTGTTTTTCCTACTCTCCCAAAATATTTACTTAATTACACTTTAAATTGTTTGCTCAAATGATACTTTTTGAATAAATATACCGCTAGTCACGATATAGACGATAGTTAATATAATTGAAATGACAATAAAGTATGGGATATCTATTAAAGATAGATTAGATGTAGAATTTAAATCCTGTATTCCTACGTCTGCATAAAGCACACTATTCAATGATATAAAAAATGTTCCGCCTATCATAAGACCAATCCACTTAAAACGTTTCTTAATCACTACTGCTACTTGAAAGAAAGTTGCTATTGTAACATACAATAATAGTTGTACAATAAACTGTTTAACTGAGTGTTCTCCTAACCTTTTGCATTTGGTACTAAAATCGCTAGATAAATAACGTTAAAGAGAAAATTCTTCTCCATCGTATCCTTACCATCAAACCAATATGTCTCAACCATATCTTCTGTAAGGGCTCCAATCCCTCTTGCACCATAGTTTACCTTTATACTTTCATTCTCTAAACTTATACTTTGAAATGTTTCACCACCAGGTAAATGATTAAGAATTGCAACCACATCTGAGTTATTATCAAACATATGTCCCAGCATATTTCTTAAAAGCACCAGGTTCAATATCAGATATTTCTTTTATTCTTTCTCCGCTAGAACAAGCAGAAATAATTAAAAAAATTGTTAGCATAACAACCACATTACGATGCATATATTTCATTTAGCATCCCCCATTATTATCGATATTTCGTTCATTACAATACTTCTTCTCAAAACCCTTTAAAATATACGCATTTTAATCAAAATTAAAAATTTTCGATTTTTATGTTTACAATTATCCATTAATTGTATATACTTACTAACGTAAGAAAAAATTCTAAAAGGAGGTCGAAGGAAATGATGAAATTACAATTACATGCTTTAACTTTAGCGTTAACTGCACCTTTGTTTTTCGGACAATTAAATATGAATTCGACCACCCTAATGGAGAATTGAAAATCGCACTTTATTTCTATTAATTCATAAATTCGCCACAGGAGGTCGTATACTTTCCTGTGGCTTTTTGACGCCCAGCCGTAGGAGAACTATATCTTCCTGTGGCTTTTTTGTGCGATTTTTTAGCCTCTTATATTATTTTTTAAAGAAAGGAGCAACATTCGATGACTATTAGCGTATTGTTTTTAAGTATTACGATTCAAAGAAATACAATTTCCAAAGATGAAATTTTTCATAACGAGCAAATTGAAAAAGCTATGAATGATGTTAAGGAGCGCCAAGCGCTTTATTGTGATCACCTGTAATTCCTTTTCGAGAGGAGGAATTCATTTATGGCTTTTCATATTTTCTTTTTTACAACTGTACTTCAGAAAAAGACTTTATCTGAAGATGAAATCATTCGTAAACAACAATTAAAGCAACTGACTGATAAAATGACTGACATTAAAAGTTCATACTATACGCAAATGTATTAAAAATATATTTTTAAGGAGCAATACCTTCATGAAATTTAAAGCATTCTTTTTAACAATCACCATTCAAAAACGTAAGCTTTCTCAAAGTGAGATTTTGCGTGAGCAACACATTCAAACTATTATGGACGAAGTGAAAGAGCACCAAGCTTCTTATTACAGCCGTCTTTTCTAAATAACTTTTAAAGGAGCAATATCCTAATGAAATTCAAAGCATTCTTTTTAACAATCACCATTCAAAAACGTAAGCTTTCTCAAAGTGAGATTTTGCGTGAGCAACACATTCAAACTATTATGGGTGAAGTGAAAGAGCGTCAAGCTTCTTATTACAGCCGTCTTTTCTAAATAACTTTTAAAGGAGCAATATCCTAATGAAATTTAAAGCATTCTTTTTAACGATTACCATTCAAAAGCGTAAGCTTTCACAGCAAGAAATTTTGCGTGAGCAACACATTCAAACTATTATGGGCGAAGTGAAAGAGCGTCAAGCTTCTTATTACAGCCGCCTTTTCTAAATAACTTTTAAAGGGGAAAAAACATATGAAATTTAAAGTATTCTTTTTAACGATCACCATTCAAAAAACTAAGTTCTCAGACAGTGAGATATTGCATGACCATCAAATTAATAAAGCTATGGAGGATGTAAAAGAACGTCAAAGTCACTACTGTAGCCATCTATAATTCCTTTCGAAAGGAGGAATGTATCATGAAGTTTCACCTTTTCTTTTTAACAATTACAATTCAGAAAAAAAACTATTCTGATGCGGAATTAAAACAAGAACAACAATATAAACAGGTTATAGACGAAATTCGAGATCGTAGAAGCAAATACTACTCTCACCTATAAATCTTTAAAATATAAAAATTGAAAGGAGTCGATTATGATGTTGATAGCACGTTCTAAAGAAATGATTTGGATAGTTCAGAGGGATTCCACATAGTTTTATAGACATACTATCACACAAGTATATCGTTATATTTGATGTGTAATAAATATATAATAAAATTACACCCGTACACTTTTAATGTTGAGTAATAAACAAAAGATACACCACTTAAAAAGCGGTGTATCTTTCTCAATTTATACTATTTCCGATTATTTCGTTTCGTCTTAAACAATCTCACTAAGTTCGAAACAACTGTTTTCGTTACTGCATAAACTGGCACTGCTAAAATCATTCCGATAATTCCCGCAAAGTTACCTACCCCTAAAATTAAAATAATAATTGTTAACGGGTGGATATTTAATTTTGAACTCATAATACGCGGTGAAATGATGTTACTTTCAAACTGTTGTACAATTGTTACGATAATAATTACGTACAACGCTTGCATCGGAGATACGAACAGACCTACAATAACAGCTGGTGCTGCACCAATAAATGGACCTAAATTAGGAATGATATTTGTAAATGCTGCTATAATTCCTAAAACGAAAGCGTACGGTAAATCGATAATTAAATAACCGATAAAAGTAAAAGCACCTACAAATATACAAACGAGCGCTTGCCCTTGAATATACGCAGATAATGTTTCGTTCGTTTCCTTAATGATACGAAGTCCTTCTTCACGGTAAGACACAGGTAATAGACTAACTGCTTTCCCTGGAAACGCATGTCCATCTTTAAACATATAAAATAAAATAAACGGTACTGTGAAGATAACTAATGCAACGTTTGTGATAATACCAAATAAAGCCGTTGCACTCGACGTAATCGTGTTTGGTATATCCTTTAAGTATTCAATCGCGTTTTTCTCAATTGTTTCAATGGAAACGTAGTTTTGTGTAGATAACCATTCAAATAATCTGTGATGGGATAAATCTTGTATGTATAGTTTTCCCTCTTTAATATAACCTGGCATATTTTTTACTAAATCCATTAACTGTTGTGAGATCGTTGGAACAACTACCCCAACTCCAACTGCAGTTAATGTTATAATAAAAAGATATAACAGTAAAATCGCTAAATTTCTAGGTACTTTTTTATTCTCCAAAAAGACTAACAATGGGTTAAATATGAAGTATAAAAATAACGCGATTAAGATTGGGAAAAACAACGTAGATATGAAGATACCAATCGGTTGAAATAGAAACGATATTTTTGTGCAAATAAATATGATCGCTACAACCATTAGCACTTCTAATGTCCAAAAGTGCACTTTCGATTTCAAAAAAACGTCCTCCTTTAAACTAGCACTTCTCTTCATTGTACCAAAATAAGCAAGAATTTCACATAATATTTTCCTTTACAATATTCCAAAATACCAATAAATACACTACAATGAGATTACATACAAATTTGCAGGTAAAGGTGATAAAAATGACACAATGCATCATATGCAGAAAAGATACGAAAGAACTTAGTGAACAATATGTCATCCCCGAAATATTATGTGGATATTATTTCACAAACTCAATTTGTGATACTTGCCATGAACAAATGACAACAAATATTGATCGTCCCTTAATTCGGCATAAATTAAGTCAATTTAAGATTGAACAAATGAAAAAACAAATTGATTCCCCGCTCTATACGAATGAACATGGTGAGGAACTTGCGGCTGCTGAGACAGATGTTGTTGAAGTAAGTGATGAAATACTTTATTCCAATACATTAATTATGAAACTATGTAAAAAGCACGATATTTCACTACATAATGAAATTTGGAAAGAAGAACGTGTAACGAAAGTAGCTAGCTCTATTCAACGTGAATTACTTTTAGATAACCGTAAATACAAAATGAGTGTATTAAAAATGGCTTATACTTTCGCTGTACAAGCTGTTGATGGCTATTTTGAAGATCCAGATGCGATTGATATTTCTAACATTCTATCAAATGCCGATTTTATGGAATTAAAAGAAAAAAGTATAGTTCGCGATTTAAGTAAAAGTTCTTTATGGAATACATTAAATACAAATAGCGAGAACCATTACTTTATTTTATTAAGTGATAAAGATGGCCTGTTCTGTTTCATTCGTCTATTTGATATATTTGACGTTGTCGTTCACTTATCAGAAAAGAGATATGAACTTTCATCTCCAATTGTCGGCGTAAATGATGTAAATAGACAGGAATTTTATATCCAAACTTTAAAACAGTATATGGATGGGCTATTTAAAGAAAAAAAACCTTCTATTTAATCGAAATCAGAACATACGGTCTCCTTTCTTGACGAAAAGACACTGTGTTATAATAAGTATGAAAAGAACAATACAATCACATAAACCAATTATTAATTGTAAATAAATAAAAAAGACCAGTGTGCGGCTACACACTAGTCCACGTAACTTAGCAGATTGGATTGTTCATTTATCCTATTTGTTTCTTACAAACAAAACAACCCACATTCTATTGGCATAGGTGGGTTGTTATTTTTTGAGCTTGTCTATTAAAACGACGACGAACGTTAACAATGCAACGAGAAACAGTCCACCCTGCAGTAACAACGCTATTTCACTCACGTATTATCACCCCCCTCCTATTCGGAGAAGTGATAATTGAACAACCAACCGTACCTTAAGTTACTATTTAATTTTACCATATTTTCTAATAGTTTACGATGAAAACCCGCAAGTGAAATACTTGCGAGTTTTTTATCCCGTATTAACAGGCAATAAACAAAATGTAGCAAAACATAGGTGAAACTGCCTGCAAATGCCCGATTGGTTCAACTAATAATCCTTTGGGACAATTCACCCAAAGGATTAAAGTTTCATTTTATTTCTCACTATTTTTTTAATGCATATGCATCAGCGATCATTTCCCCAACAATTTTATTTTCTTGTTTCTTCTCGTCTTTCAATAAAGGAAATAACAGTTCTGCCACTTCATATGCCTCTTCTAAATGGGGGTATCCTGATAATACAAACGTATCAATTCCTAACGCTTCATATTCTTTTATTCTTTCTGCTACTGTATGCGGATCTCCAACAAGCGCAGTACCCGCACCACCTCTTACAAGCCCAATTCCAGCCCATAAGTTAGGACTTATCTCTAACGACTCTCTCGTACCTTTATTTAAGTGTGTCATTCGTTTTTGTCCGACTGAATCATATCTTGCAAATGTTTTTTGAGCGAGCTCAATTGTTTCATTATCTACATATTGAATTAACCTTTCAGCTTCTTCCCATGCTTCTTCTTCTGTCTCTCTTACAATTACGTGTAGTCTAATACCAAATTTTACGTTACGCCCCTTCTCTTCCGCAAGTTTTTTTACTTCATCTATTTTCTCTTTCACTTGCTCTGGTGGCTCGCCCCACGTTAAATATACATCACTATGTTCAGCTGCAACTTCTTTACCTGCAGCGGACGATCCGCCAAAATAAATTGGTGGATACGGTGTTTGAACCGGAGGAAATACAACTTTACTCTCCGTAACTTTAATATGTTTTCCTTCTAAAGAGATTGTTTCACCTTGTAATACTGACTTCCAAACTTTTAAAAATTCATCCGCTGCTTCATATCTTTCATCATGTTCAAGATATAATCCATCGCCATGCAATTCAACAGGATCTCCTCCAGCTACTACATTAATAAGTAACCTCCCATCTGAAATTCTATCAAATGTAGATGCCATCCTCGCTGCAACTGTCGGTGACATTAGTCCTGGTCTAACTGCTACTAAAAATTTTAATTTCTCTGTCTCAGCTGCAAGTGCCGATGCTAATACCCATGGATCTTCACACCCTTGACCAGTTGGAAGTAATACACCCGAATATCCTAAATAATCAGCTGCAGCTGCAACTTGTTTATAATAACCATACTCAGCTGCTCTTCCTCTTTTTGTCGTTCCTAAATATCGACCATCTCCATAAGCCGGAATAAACCATAATAATTCCATACCTTTACACACCCCTTATTTATTTTGAAACGCATACTAACATACTCTATATAAATTACCCCTAATAATTTACCCCGCTATTTGCGGGCAGTAAGATCCCCACCTTAAAATTCAGCGAAAGCAAAGAAGTTAGGTGGGGGATTGACCCTCCCCACTGATTAAAGTTTCACTTTATATGTTAATTCCCTGTCTCTCCTTTAAAATTATCTCGCCATCTTAAAAACTTCACTTCTAGTAAACGTACGAGTGAATCAGAAAACTTTCCAACGAATGCAAAAATAATAATGCCGACAAATACGATATCTGTATTTGAAAATTGCCTTGCATCCATAATCATATAGCCGATACCTTCTGTAGACCCCATAAGTTCTGCTACTACTAAACTCACCCATGCAACTCCTAAAGATAACCTTGCTCCCAGTAATAGATTTGGCAATGCGGCAGGTAAAATTAATTTTGTAATTAATTTTCTTTTACTAAACTCTAACACTCTCGCAACATCGAATAGTTTTGAATCTACACCTCGTATCCCTAAAAACGCGTTTACGTATAAAGGAAAAAATGCACCGTCCGCAATTAATAATACTTTCGATGTTTCTCCGAAACCGAACCATAATACGAAAAGCGGTGCAACAGCTAAATGAGGTACAGTTCTTAACATTTGTACAGATGGATCTAAATATTGCTCACTTCTCGTTGAAAATCCAACAATCGTTCCTAAAATAATTCCTAAACTCCCGCCGATAAAGAAACCAGCCGCAGCCCTGAATACACTGAAACTTAAATGACCGAATAACTCTCCTGTTTTTATAAGTTCTTGAAAAGCTAGTAATATATCTAATGGTGTTGGTAAAACTGTTTTAGAAACTAAATCGAATACGCCGGCTAACTGCCAAATAATTAATACGATAATCGGTATAGTAATCGCTCTTACTAGCACTTTTACATTCGTCTTTCGCACTTTCTTTACATTATTTTTGCCAATCGTTATACCCGTTGGTTTCATAACAGCTTTCGTATTCTCCAATTTACAAAACCTCTTTTCATTTCGCCTTTAATGCTTTTTCTACGAAAGAATTGTCTACTACTTTATCTGTCTTAATTTCTTTCTTTATAGAGCCTAGCTTATATTGAAAATCCGCTGTCTTTTGCTGTTCCGCTATTATTTCTTTCGTTACTGGAACTAAAATTGGTTTGTCGTGATTAAACACTTCTTTTACAATTTCGGCATCTATTTTCTTTGCAGAAGTATATATTTTTATCGCTTCATCTAAGTTTGACTCTTGCCATACACGTGCTTTTTCATAAACTTTAAGGAATTTCTCAACTAATTCTGGGTGCTCCTTCGCAAATTTTGTTCTCGCAATTAAAAATTCTGGAGAAGAAACATTTAATAGTTCACCATCTGCAATAACTTTTGCCTCTTTATTTAACGTATGTAGCGAGATGAATGGATCCCATATCGCCCATACATCTACTGATCCGGATTCAAATGCCGGCTGTGCTTCATCTGGTTGTAACTGAATAACATTTACATCTTTCGCATTGATACCTTCTTTTTCTAAGGCTCGATACAATAAATTAAACGCGCTACTCCCTTTTGCTACCGCAATTTTTTTACCTTTTAAATCTTTTACACTCGTAATCTTACTATCTTTTTGTACAAGAATCCCTGTTCCTTTTCTCGCATAACTTGTATTAGCAATTTCGGTAAATTCAATACCTGCTGCTTGTGCTGAAATAACTGGGGAGTTTCCCACTTCACCAAAGTCTAATCGATTTGATGCAATCGCTTCAAAATAAGGAGGTCCGCTTTGAAACTCTGTCCATTTCACCTTAACCCCTTCTTTTTTAAACTCCTCTTCAAACCATCCTTTTTTCTGTGCTAATAATAGCGGGCTTAATCCTTGCTGTATACCAATTTGTACTGTTACATCTTCCTTCTTACTACTTGCTGTGCTTTTTTCACATCCAAATAAAAATAAAGAAATAGCTACTGCAAAAGAAAGAACTTTAATTTTTTTATACATATACTCACTCTTTCCCTATATACTTGTTTGAATTAATCCCCCGTGTTCAAACTGCTGTAATACTTTCTTTCGAATTTCTTGGAATGACTCCGAAGTTTTACTACGCGGATAAGATAAATTATTTTCAATCACTTTATGTATTTTTCCAGGCTTTGCACTCATGATGACAATTCGGTTCGAAAGATATATTGCTTCGTCTATATCATGTGTAACGAATATCATTGTCGTCTTTTTTTGTTCCCAAATGTTGAGCAGTACTTCTTGCAAATGACTTCGGGTAAATGCATCCAGTGCTCCAAATGGTTCATCAAGCAATAATACATTGGGATCCCTTAACAACGCTCTTGCAATCGCAACACGTTGTGACATCCCGCCTGATATTTCTTTCGGATATGATTTTTCAAAACCGTCTAATCGAACAATTTCAACCCATTCCTTTACCTTATCCTTCACATACTTATCTTTTAATGACAAATCAGCTGCAATATTTTCTTCCACTGTTAGCCATGGAAACAATCGATGCTCTTGAAATATAAATCCTTGCTTCTTACTCGGTTTTGTTATACGCTCCCCGTCAATAATGATTTCTCCTTCAAAATCGCTGTCTAAACCTGCAATAATTTTTAATAGTGTACTTTTTCCGCAACCACTCGGACCAATTACTGTAACAAAATCCCCTTTCTCTAATTGAAAATTAATATTCTCTAATACTTGAACCGTAGCATTTTGTTTCGAAAAATATTTTGATACTCCATCAATTGAAACAGTCACTTCTTCGCCTCCTTGAAATGATTCATCTAAATGAACAGATTCAGTATTTATGCAATAAAAAAACCAAAGGCATTTTATCAATAGATAAAATGCCTTTGGTTTCTCCAATCAGCAATACGTAATAGAATTAAGTACATATTATACAAATATTTCCGATAAGTCAACTGGGTTTTGTTTAAAAATACATATGATTCGTTTGAACATCCTTATTGTTATTTATTTAAAAATTATTTTTTATGGTTCTTAATCCACTGTAACCAATAAGAAAACTCACATGCCAAATGCATTTGATGCGATTTAATAAGGCTATTAGGACAAAGTGCCGGAAACTCTACAACTAGACTTACTTCTATACCAGTATCTGTATCTTTGAATTGATGTCGAACTCCACCAATAGTAGTACCGTCTTTCATACGTGCAACACCTGTTGATTGGTATTGATAAGACTTATCTCGAGGTGTCTTCAATCCCGTTTCGTCACCAAAAACAATAAAAAATTGAACTGGAAATGGAGAATTACCAGTAGTTTCGATAACCTCTAATTCATTTTCCCCAAAGGGTCTTAGTACGTAGTGATCTGGACAGGCTGATAAATTCACTTGATCATTTTCATCTGATTGTTCAAGCATAAAACTATCAATTCCATTTATCGCTTCTTCTGCTGTAATCCCATCTAAATAGATACTTGTTTTTGAAAATTTTCGTCTATCACCAGATAAAACAGTACAAATACGCATACCCATTTCACTTAATTTCAGTTTAATTTTCAACTTATCATACATTTCATTGTATGAATGATTTAACTTTAGTTCCGTTAGTTTTTTTTTCATAACGTCTGTATCATTTAATTCCGGTTCTTTATGTCCTAATGTATTTAAAACTTTTTTAATACGTTCTCTTTTCCACTTTGTAAGTTGTTCATTCGAAATATTGTTTCCATCAATAATAATTTTCATATACATTCTCCTTCGATTTGATCGTATCGTATCGTATTGTATTTAATACTAAATTAATCATTTCTTGCTTCGTGTCTAGATTCAAATTCACCTCTGAATGAGCAATACTGCTAAGACCGTATAAAATAAATCCTGATGCTAATAATGAGTTATTAGTATTAAAAATCCCAGTTTTCACCCCTTCTTCGATTACTTGTCGAATTAATGGCTGCATTCGCGTAAATAATTTCTGTTCCAGTTGAAAATGTTGTTCCGTCTGAAACGAACTCACATTTTTATAGGGTGCTAATTTTTCGATAAATGTCCAAAATATATTTAGAGAATCTTTCAGCTTTTGCATGACAGACCGTTCATTAGAAATAAGTATTTCTTCAATTAACTCCATATTTTTCACAATAAAATCATTTAATACTTCATCAACAAAATTCTCTTTAGACTTGAAGTAATAATAAAATAAGCCCGTTGCTACACCTGCATGATTCACAACATCTTTTATGCTAAATCCTTTCATACCATTTTTCATATATAGTTCAAAACCAATATCCATCAACTCTTGCCTTCTAACATCTGGTTCTTTTGATATTCTTTTCATAGGTCATCTCCTACTATGTTTTACCTTCGACTGAATCTGATTCAATCATAAACGACTGAACTATATTCAGTCAATATTAGTTTCCACAAAAAAAGAGTAATCTCAAGAAATATACATCTAACCTTAGACTTATCAAAAAGTTAGATCATATAACTTAAGACTACTCAATTTCATTAAACACATATTTTCTTTTCAAATCGCTTTAGTTTAACCACACCATTTCTGTCTCTACAATCATTTGAGGAAGCGTCTTTTGAATTATTTCCTCTAATACATTAAGAGCTTCATTCACATCCCCCCCCTCAAAACCCTCTAAAGGCTCAGGTAACTCATCCTCATCTAAAATAAAATATTCTCCACTTGGAAGTACCAATATATCAATAATTAAGTCTTCAAATGACACTAATTCGTCTGTTATTTGCGTATTTTTTACAACATTAAAATAAGAGCCTAAATACATTCCATTTTTATCTCTCCATATGTATAAATTGTACAGACGATTTTCCCAGTAGTATGCAATGGTGTAACTTCCTTTTGGGATTGTTAAACTCGCACGATGTGCAGTCATTGTAAATGAATACTGAACCTCATGAAATAACACGATACTTTGCAACTGCTTTTCAAGTAATAAGCAAGTGTGATCTACTACGGTCGAGTCATACCGAATTTTTCTTTCTATAATTTTACTTTTTGGTGTTAGTAATTTATTCATTCTTTGTTTCCCCTTATGCTATTTCTAATCTTAATTATATCCATTTATATAGTGATAAAGAAGTGTTTGGTCTCCAAATACACAATAAAAACTCCCTCTTATTTTAGAAGGAGTTTTTCACTGTCCATGTTTCATATTTTTTCACTTCTAATGGAAGCTCATTCGTTTTCAACCACTTCACTGCACTACATACAAGTGGAGATGAATTGTCTTCTGTAATGCTTTCTATAGAAACCCATCTCGCTCCTAAAGAATCTTGACCTTCAAATTGTTTTGGTACTATGATTTTCCCTGCACTCTTTTCAACATCATACAAAACTGCAATATGGTGTACATGTGTATAATCTTTAAACTTTGAAGGGTATTGAAAATCAACCGTACCTACTTGCTTTATAACCTTTACTTCTAATCCAGTTTCTTCTTTACATTCCCTATGGAGTGCCGATAACAACGACTCCTCTTCATTAAAGCTCCCACCAGGTAGATCATATCTGTTCTTATATGGACCTTTTGATTTATCAATTACTAATATATTATTATTTTCGATACAAATACCATACACACCAAGCGCACGATAAAAATTAGTAGCATTATTCATGGTTCAATTTCTCCACCATCACATCATAAAATTTTCGTTCCTCATCAACATTTAAGTAAACACGACTTACTGTTTTAGAAAATCCATATAATAATTGTGCTTTCATTGGCTCTTTGAGTATTATTTCAAATATTGGAGGTTCCTTTATAAATTCCATCACCGTTGCGTCAAGAACCTCTTTCTCTTTTTTTAAAAGTTCCCCTTTATAAAACGTAATCTTATCAATTTGTGTAAACGGTATAATGATTTTCTTCCCTAATCCAATTTGAATAATTACCTGTTCTTCCGTAACAATAATTGGATTTTTACGCATTGCTTGAATTTCAGCTAAAAAATAAAACATTGCATATACATTTAAAATAAGTAACACCCATGCTACAACTGGATTCCATTGATGAAACAAATAATGAAAACCGATACTTTCTATTAAGGTCGCATGGATGATCATAATATATACACCTATTGCACCAGTCTTTTTGTGATATGAGTATACGTATTCACCTTCTGGTACTTTTTCACGCCACGATAAAAATGCATAATAAATTAGCTTACACTCTGTTACAATGATATCTATTAATTTATTTCTTTTCATAGTGGCGTCAAACGCAGCATCAATTGCATAAGAAAATGAAGAATACTGACTTTTATATTCTTTATATTTTTTTATTATGTTAGGAAGCTTTCTAACAATTTTATATAGAAGGAATAACTCTAAACATACAAAAGCAATTTCTCCTGCAACTATACTATAAGAAACGTATGAAAAAGCTTGTAAATAGTCGCTTGGAATAATAAATCTTGCAAATATATAACCAGCTATTACAACAGGAAATATATAAGTTAACGAGTATCTTTTTCGAATAATAAAGAAATACGTAATGACTGGAATTACAAACATGCAATCTAATAATGATCCAAGAACAACTTCTTTCGGAGTAGCTGGTACAATCGGAAGAGCATACAATAAATAGTTTGATAACAAGATTAAAGATACGAGTCCAATCCAGATACCTTTTCGCCTTCGCGAAAGTGCGACACTCATACTTTCACTCCTCTATTTAAAAACCTCATTTAAATGGTCTTTATAAAATGAAATAGCACGTTCAAATTCTTTAACTTCTTCTACTTTTACGACTGTTTCAAGTAATAATTTCATAGCGGATTCATGATCGTTTACGTTATATTTCGCTAATGACAAAAATACTTTCATCACATCATTATCTGGAAACTGCTGCAAACCTGTTTCTAAAACAGTAATTGCTTTGTCATACTCACCTATACAACGATATGTACTGCCAAGACCGATAAATGCACCGCAAAGCGACTCCCCATCAAGACCATTTGCAATTGCCTGTTCATAATACGGCACAGCCTCTGTTTCAAGCCCCATTACATCATGTATCCAGGCACATTGAAAAAGCACTTCTGCGTCTCGCGTAAAATTGGTTAACCCCATAAGTATCTCTCTAGATTGCGCATATTTCTTTTCATTTCTTAGTTTAATCGCTTGCTTTAATAAATGTTCCATAGAATCCACTCCTCACCAATTATTTTATGTATCCATCTTGAATGGTTAACATTTGTGTAAAAGTAAAATTCCCATAAATTAAAGTTTCGCTTACCTATATATACTATGCGGATTCACTCTTATCCAAATACTTAAAATTATAAAGCAATAATGTGATTACATAGTACTTCTAACCTTTTGACAATTTCTTTCGCCGTTTCATCTTTCCCATTACATAACTTTCCTTTACCGTCCTGTCCAATTACGTAGTGCACCGCTCCGCGTGAATATAAAGAATGCGGTGAATTTGCAATCATTACATTTGCCTTAGATTCTTTCATTCTATTTTTCGTTCTTTCAAACAATTCTTCTTCATTTACATCACTTTCAAGTTTAAAGCCAACGAGTACGGTTTCTGGATCCCACTCTTTTATTTGCTTTAATATTTTTGGAGCCTTTTGAAAATGAATAATTGGCGCTATATCACTTGAGATTTTCCCATTCATATCAAGAACATTACCATCTTGATCACAAATTTTGTCTACAACCCAATCTGATCCAGCCGCTGCCATAATGACCGCATCGACCTTTTCATGCGTAATGATACTTTTCATTTTATCTTGCAAATCAACAATTCCTTCAAACGGGTGTAATTCTAATTGATTATTTACATCGTTCGGTTTCTCAGCGAAATAACCGTGTAAATATATAACATGTGCTCCTTTACTTATAAGCTCTTCCGCGATTATTCTTCCAATTGTACCTTTTGCCATATTCGTATGCCCACGTACTTGGTCCCATTTCTCTAAACAACCACCACTCGTAATTAATACCTTTTTCCCCTTCATTGTAACCATCCCTTACTGATTTTTCTTACGAAACCATTCTGTTCCAAAGTCAACGATATCTCGTTGCTTCATAAGACGGCACGTTGCATTTCCTATTTTTCCATTTGTTACTGTTCCTTTTCGCTCAAACTCTACACCGATTTCTACAAACTTATCAGAATCGTAATCCATATCAACAAACTCTTTCCATACTCTTTCACCATTTTCTAAAATAGGTGCGCCTACTTTTATTAACTCACATGCACCAGTACGTACTTCAGATAAATGTACAGACGTATTGGAATCATATCCAACACCAATTAATAATATGTATCCGTCTAAATCATATATTTTTCTTAATGGAGATTCCTCTCCTAAACTCATTGATAGCGACTGATTCATCGTTATTTCTTCTGCATGTTTTCCCCATGCAGCAAAACTTCCTAATGGATGGTTGCTGCGTACTACATCCGGATATGTACGAAAACATTCAACTACTTTTCCCATTGCCCTTGTTGGTGTTATATGTGGTTCAAACGCCGGGACGTTATCTCGAATGATTTGCCACCATTCTTCAGGTACAGGTGGTCTTGACCAATGTTTCGGATCAGATAAATCCGAAGATTGTGTTGGCATAATAATTGTTCCCTCTTCCGTAATAACTTTCATTAACGCCTCTACTACCGCAACTGCTCCGCCAGATACCCAGCCAATAGAACTTAGCGAAGAATGCACAATAACCGTCATTCCTTTTTCTAACCCTAATTCTCTTAAATCATTTGTAATTGTTTTGATTGTATTTGGCAATTGTGTACTTGCCACTATGTCATTCATTTTCACGATTGTTCCCCCATTTTTTAAAACTAATACATACATATATTATCATATTTTTCTTAATTTTTAACTTAATCATTTTTCATATTTATAAAATAGCGAACTATAAAAACAAATTGTTTTTTAATATATATAGCAAGGACGTTTAACATTTCTTACAAACATGTAGTTTTTATCAATAAACAAAAATATTTTTCAAATCAATTACAAATATAACACCGAAAAAAAGAATCACATATTATGTTAGTGATTCTTTTTTTATAAGAGAACGACGCCCCATTCCAACCGAAAAATGGCATATTTAATTTTAAAATGTGTTTCTTATAAAAAGTTTTCAATTTATGTATTTAAATCTCGAACTTCAGGAACATTTGAACTTATTTTTGCCCTTGTAGTTGCTCTACTATAGTTTTTGCCTGTGTATCAAGTCTCTGGGCCGCTTCACCAATACCATTGAATTCATGAACTGCTTGTTCTATACATGAGTAACTTTCAGTAACTCTCTTTTCTGATTGAAGGGTCCCTGCACTAATCTTTTGTACCTGTTTGGTTATATTCTCTACATTAAAGTGTACATCTTTCGTTACGGCTTTAACTTTATTTGCTAAATTACGAACTTCATTTGCAACAACATTAAAACCACTACCATAGGTACCTGCATGGGCGGCCTGAATTCCAGCATTTAAGGCCAATAAATTAGTTTGTGTGGCAATTTCATTAATCGTTTTCACCATGTCGCGTATCATATTAGTTTGTACGTTAAGCTCTTGTAATAACTTCATATTGTCATTAGTTTGTTCGACTATTTGTTTAATAGCCGCGGAAACAATATGACTACGCTTAATCCCTTCTTGCGCACGTTCCTTTAGATTTTCCGCCATCTCTTGCAATTCAAATGTTACCTTAGCCGTCCCATTCTCACGCGCAGTAATATCTGTAGCGACTTTAATAACCGCTTGAATTTTTCCATTCTTATCTACAACAGGGGTATATGTCGCTTCTAGCCATATAATTTTCCCTTGTTTAGTAATTCTCTGTATTTTCCTTTGAAATGAGACTCCATTCCGAAAATTTCTCCAAAAGATATCATATTCTGGACTTTGAGCAAACTGTGAAGTACAAAACTGACGATGATGACTGTTTAATAGTTCATCCACTTCATAGCCCATTGCATATGCAAAATTATGATTTGCCCATATTACTTTTCCATAGGGATCAAACTCAATCATAGCTAGTGAACGTTCTAATGCAGCAAGTACCTCCCCTTGATTTAATACTTGTGTACTAAGTGAAGTAGTTTTTGAAATATGATCACTCTTCATATGCTTTTCCCCATTTCAAAAAAATTAAATATCATAGCATCTCGCATTAAATATACCACTATCGAATTATACTAATATTTATATAATTCGTCCCGCTTTAATTTATATATATCAACGATCTTTAATAATATTTTTTCAAAATAAAAAGAGCACTTTTAATTTCAAAGTGCTCTACCATTAATGCTTTTTTTCATATATTTCTTATCCTTCAATTGTAACCCCAGTAAACATCGATAAGTTTCCCGTAATTTTCTCGCCTACACGTAAAAATAACCCAGCGGCTCTCCCACTAATACAGTGTGAGCCAATTAATAGTTTACCAGTATACGGACCATCCCATGTGTCAATTGTATAGTCAGGCATTTCTATGTATTGCTGATATATTTTTCGTTGTTCAAAGTAATACTCCGTTTTATCTTCAGCTAATAGTTCGTCATTTTCGTATATAGATACCCCTCCGCCTTCACGGCCGTATAAAGGTTTAGAAACATATGATTCATTTCTTTCTATAAACGGTTTATTTGTAAAATATGTTGGTAAGAAGTAGTTCTGAATGATTTCTCGCTCTTCTTTCTCAAAAAAAACTCCCTCTTCGAACAGTTGCCAAATTAATGCGAGTACACTTTTATTTTGCATAAGGAAAGCAGCAGGTGGATTAATGATTTTCACTCTTCCTTGCGCTATATGATTTAAAAATTGAAGTCCAATTCTTTTCCCATTTTTATCAGTATCTGAAACTAAATATTCAATTGGATATAATCTATATAAATAATGAATTCGTTCACCATTCGGCGTATATATACCATCATCTGCAACGACGATATCTTGTATACCTAAATAGTCCGTTGATTGATCTAAGCAATAGCTTCTTAAAAATTGAACTGTTTGATGATCTTCATCGTGCCAATCATAACTAGTAAAATATATCGTCTCTATAGGACTTATATTATAGTCATGTTTAATTTGTTCCCACGCCTGTACAATATGCTCTTCTATATGATTCGGATGGTTCACATCGTGATAACGGCACAACACTTCATTCGCGACAGACGGCTCTAAATAACCTGTTGGTGTATCACAATTTACTTCTATTAATTTAATATCTTCACCATTTACGATAAAATCAAACCTTGTAAAATATGAAAACAATCCAGTATGTTTCATTCTCGCAATTTCCCACGTTTCAACTGGAAATCCTAGTTTTTGAAAATCTTCTGTCGTATTTACAATATATTGATACGTTCTATATAACACGTACATAATTTCCTCTGTCGCTTTTGAAATAGCAGTATAAGTTTTTACTGGCATACGATACATACTTGTTGCCATATATTGATTCCATTCTTCCTTCTCTAAAAGACTCGGCCACGTAAATCCATTTCGACCAACCTCTTCCGCAAGTGAAAACCATACTTTCATATACTCTTTCTGCTCTTGTTCTGTATACATGATCCTATTATCCTTTCGTATTATGATCCGGCTGGCGCTTTTGCGTTTCCAATTCCACTTGAACCAGAATTCACTTTCGGCGTTTGAGTAGTAGATGATTTCGGCGTATTTGTATCTGGCGTCACTTTATTTGATGTACTCGGCTGTTGTTTGTTTAAATCTACTTTATTGGAAGAATTATTGTTGTTACTGTTAGTTCCACCGTAGTATCCTCCACCACCGCTGCCACCAGTTCTACTTTGGTCTTTTTCACGATATGGAATAATATTATTTGCATACGGTTTCTTCATTACATTGGGTTTTGCTGTATAATTCATATTTGAAGTTCTGCTTGCTAATAAATATCCTGCTACGAATGGCAGTATCGGTAAATGTGAGTTTTCATTATACGATGAAAACGATGGATTAATTTCCTTGCATAACTCATCATTTTCTACATTTTCATTGGTAGGAGTTTTATCATCACAATGTAAAGCTTCTTGTTCATTGCCTTGCTTTGCACCATCTGTTTTAACAGCGGTACTTTCTTTCTGTGCAGTTTCTTCTTCATAATCACCACACCCAGTTAATAAAAATGATGACACCCCAATTGAAGTAGCAATTTTTATAAATTTACTCTTATCCATTCTCATGTGTTATACACCTAATTTCTTTTATCTATATTTTTCCAGATACCTTTATTATATAATGTATCTGTTAATTTTTTCAAACTAAAGCCTATATGCACATTTGCATATTTTATGCTTTTTATTCCATAAATAAAAACAAACTAACATTAGATTATAATTTTGTTTATAGATTAAAATAAATTGAAAGACGACCTAATACCCAGGTCGTCTTTCAATTATTTTATTTTTATATATTAAACGTCTCAATAAAATCTCTAATGGTCCATTCAGATTGTTTTTTTCCATTATTGTAGCTAATAGGACAGACAATATCCAAATACTTATAGCTATCAATGCAGCAAAAGCGTTACTTACATGCCCTCCTAAATCAAATGCTACAGGTGATAAAAGTATAACAAGCAGTGCCTCATTCAAAACAAAAAATGTTAATGAACGCTTTCCTAGAGCAATTAATGAACGGCTAAAGTACCCTAGATTTTTTAATCTACTCCCTATTATACCGAAACCCGTTGCATATGCTAATCCTCCAACAATTCCAGTTAAAATATGGATTCCATTTATCATTCCAGCTGTAAATACACTTGGATACCATATAGTCCCTATAAAAGATAGAGGCAAAGCACCTATTAAGGAAATTGCTAATCCTATAATTGTTATATAATATAATTTTTTCAAATGTTGCTCTGGTTTTATTAATAACTGATATCTAGCAATCCACAAACCAAGAATTACCGAAGGAAGAATTGGGAACATAAAATGGATGAGAACAGGTATAACAGGAAAGAAAAGTAATCGTAACATTATAGTACTTAGATACGTGTCTTTTGCTGAAACATCTGGTGAAAAACCGTAATCACCTATTGCTTGCATATTAAATCCCCATATTATTGGAATAAAAATGATATACAATATAGTGATAATCGTAAATGTTCGAATTAATGTTTTCATTTTACACTTTAATAGCGGGCTAACAAGAAGCCCCGCTACGCCATAGGCCATAAGAATATCTTGCCCTCCAATTAAGACTGCTAACACAACCCCAAACAGTATTAAATACAAAGAGCGTCTTCTTACAATTTTCACAGCATGATTTTCATTTTTCCCTTTTGATATTTGCCCTTCAAGTGCTAGAACCAAACCGTAGCCTAATAATACGGCAAACATCGCTCTAGCACGGTTATCAATTATGAATATACCAAAAAAGTTTACAATTTGATCAAAGAAACTTCCGCTTTCCACCCTATGCATAATTCCAGGATCTGCAGCATACAAGTAAAGCGGTGCATGGGCAAGTACGATTAATAGTAACATAGTACCTCTTGCTAAATCTAATGAGACTGCACGCTTCTTCTCAATTGCGCCATTATTTATTGATTTACTCATATTTTACTTCCTTCCTTAGCACCAACTAACCTTTTTTACATTTTTGTCAAAAACTAATAACTAGTTGCTATTAAAATTAGAAAAAATAAAGTGAAACTTTAATCAGTGGAGCTTTTGTTCATCCACGCACTGATTATTATCCCCGTACCAATTGGCGTTTACTGGCTTCAGGGCTTCCACCTAGCTTCCTTACTCCAGCCGAATTTTGAGGTGGGAGTTTTACTGTCCACAAATAGCAGGATACATATAAAACGAACTATTTCTTCAAATCCTATTCCGGATATTATATTCTAAGATGATTTTAATATGTTTTATTTTTAAAATACAAATGAAATCTTTCAATCCCCGGATATCTTTCTCCTAAACTTTTAACCTGAAAACCAATTTTTTTATAAAATTCTACTGCCTCATTGTCTGTCTCTGCTTCTATATAAGTTAATTGAAGCATTTTTACTACTTCTTTTATCATTTGCAACGCAATTCCTTTATTACGATATTGTGGAGCGACTGCTATGTGACATATTCTCGCTTTATTTGCTCCGATTATTTCAATACCTATACAAGCCTTTTCTTCATATCTGTACAAAGTCCCTTTACTACTTTCATAATATAAAACTGCTTTCTTTAAGCTAGTTTCGCTTGGCCCGACTGCATACTGTAACACATTTAAAATTGGATTTTTCTCAATTTGTTCCACGCGTTGCAAATTCATTTCTACATCCCTTTCCATGAAAAAAGACTAGCTCTTTGTATAAAGAGCTAGTCTCATTACGCCGTTATTTTTTCTTCTTTTTTCACAACGACCGCTACATAACTATGTAGTATCATTCCGACAATAACAAGACTCATTCCGATCCAAGATAAAGATGACGGAATTGGCGCAGATAGCAAGATGAGCTCTCCTACTAGCGCAAATAAAACTTCACCGGACTGTGTTGCTTCGACTGTTGCTAGTTTTTGTGGATCATCTTTTACAAGATCTGTCGCAAAGAAGAATAGTACTGTCGCGATTAAACCAGAACTAACTGCTACAATAAAACATTGGAAAACTTGGCCACTTGACGGTAATCCGCCTGTTGATACTTCATAACCTGATAGTAAAAACCAAAATGGTAAACTTGCTAATGTCATACCAAGAACTCGCTGGAATACATCTAATTCGCCTTTACAAACTTGCATCATTTTTCGATTTCCAAGAGGATACGCAAACGCTGCAATAAGTACAGAAACTACACATAAAACAGTTTCTCGAATTCCTAATGAAGAAGCATGTTCTACTTGCATGAGTACAACACCGCATAAAATAACCCCAGACATAACTAATTCCTTCATTGGAAGTTTTTTATGTAATGGATCTGCTGCAAAAAATGGTGTTAACAAAATTCCTGCGACAATCGTAATTTGCCATGTTGATGCAACAAGCCAACCAGGTCCAAAAGCTCCGGCAAAACTAAGTGGTGCATAGAAGAGACCAAACCCAACGATACTCCACACTAACCATTCTTTCGGATTATTTTTCATATATTGAAAGAGTTGCTTTAAGTTCCCTCTATACATGACAATAAGTAAAAGCATTGGAACCATAAAGTAGTACCGTAATGAAGCACTCCAAATCCAGCTTCCACCTTCTAAGTCCATCGCCCGGTTTAAAACAAAGGTAAAGGCAAAGAAAAATGATGCCAATATCCCTACTGCAATAGCTTTCATTATAAAACCCCTTGTTTAGTTTCTTCTTATACTATACAACAAATTAAATATAATTAAAATTCGAAATCTTCATCTCGCATCTATTCTAGCTCTATATAGTTTTCTTAACTGACTAATATGAGCTTGATGGTACCGATTATGATCGGCTATATGCCATATTCCCCACCTTATAGTCGCAGTTTCTCCCTTCTCATAAAAAACTTCCCTTGTTAAATCATTTTCTGTTAGTTCCATACACTCCTCATAAAACATATGTTGCACCGCTTCATAGTCTTGCATTAATTCTTGTAATTTATACTTTCTTAAACTAGGCAATCCTCCCATTTCATTCAACATTGGTCCATATTTATTTTCAAGTTTCGGTGGAACTTCCTCTCCTTTTAAACGGTACACCCAGTGTAAATCGACTATTGCTAAATGCTGAAGTAGTTGCCCAATACTATTTTCATTATTTTCTGACCCTTTGAAGGACAGTTCTTTCACATCAGTACCTTCTACTAACTTTTGCAATCGTTTAAATGTATCAGTAACCGTCGCATACAAAATCGCTACTTGCGGGTTCATATTTTTTTCTAAATGGAGATCTTTCATACTAAACTCCCCCCATTAAAAGAACAACACCATATGTTCATCATCACTATACACACCATTCATTTTTATAGCTCTCTTTTCAATCCCATACGTTTTAAAGCCCATTAATTCATACAATTTTTTTGCTGGTTCGTTTGTGGACACAACACCTAATGTTAATTGTTCCAAGTTCAGTTCTCTTGCTCTTTCAATTGCCTTACGTATTAACTCACGTGCAAAACCACTTCTTCGATTGTCAGCATCTACATACATCGCAACGATATGACCTTTATGTTTATACGCCTCTTTCTCTTCTGTTAGTAAAGTGACAACTCCAACTAATTGATAATCCTCATTAAAAGCACCAAATGTACAGCTAGTAGTAGCTGTTAAATTACTTTCCACTCGTTTAATAGGATTTTCCTGACGAATCGCCTCTTCATAAGTTGTTACAAATGCCTCTGGATTTATTTGTAATGCTTGTAAACGTAAATCCCAATATTTTTTCGCATCTTCTTTCGTAAGTAATCGAATCATATTTCTCCAGCCCCTTTTAGTTAACATAATATTTTTATAAGCTACCATTTAAAGATTCGTATTCTTCTCTTAACATACTATAACGATAACGATGAATGAACTTCCCTTGACGTAATCGATCATTTCTCATTAATCCTTCACAAATAAAACCAGCCTTTTCATAACTCTTTCTAGCTTGAAAATTATCTTCATCTACACGTAGCCAAACTTTCTCTAATTCAAATTCAATGAATGCTAGATGTAACATACTATATAAACCTGCTAATCCATATCCTTTACCCCAATACTCTTTATCACCAATCGCGATTCCCAGTTCTGCATTTTTATTTGTTTTATCAAAGTTTTTAAGGTCTACCCATCCAATATGTATGCCGTTCTCTGTTACTATAGCTCTTTGTTCATAACCATTTTTTCGATTTATACATGCTTCAATCCACTTTTTCGTATCATCACGAGTGAACGGTGGATATTGATCTGGTACAACTAAATGATTTGTCACTTCTTTATCTAATGACCATTGATATCGCTCTTCTACATCATCTAGTGTCAGTTCTCTTAATTGAACGTATGGTACATTCATTGCGTTATCCCCTTTTTATTTTCCTATAGAAAACCCTTCAAACATTCTTCCTCCGTACTGTTCTAGCGTTTTTTCTACAAAAGTAATTAATTTTCTTTTCTCTCCCGTTGTATAAAAATGATCGAACGCCGCTACAAATTGGTCTGCATATTGTTCATCATATTTTCTAAGTACCCTTATAAACCATTTTGAATTTCCAAGCCATTTACCATTTACTTTTAATACATATTCATGTAATAAATCAGCTAATAAATTCGCGATAAACAATTCTTCTTCTCTTTTTGATGCACCAATAAAATCGTCCGAAGTATCCGTAATAAAATACCGTTTCTGCTTCATCATTTCTTCCGTCCATTTAGCTGGCCCTTTATTTAGTAAATCATTTGCTTCACTTTTTAATTTCTCAACAATTTCATTTTCCCCTTTCAATACAATACCCTCTGAAACTAATTGTGGTAACGAAGGTCTCCCTCGGTCACAATCCATTTTAAAAAAGGTTTTACACGTTTCAAAATTATGTACAAAGACTTCAACAGGCCATCCATTACTATAGAAAGATTCTCTATAACAAGACGTTAAATTTTGATCAACTATAACAATGTCCAGATCAGATGTTTTTGTCGCTTCTCCTCGTACAACGCTTCCTCCCAGTAAAGCTACATCACAATTCGGAAATTGTGATGTAATTATGCTTTGTGCCGCTTCCATTGGTTTCATAACCGTTCCCCTTTTCTTATTTCACTTTCTTTTTTTCAGCTCTTTCTCTCGCTTTTTTTATATACGGCTCTGCGTCTGGTGTTTTGCATGATGTTGCCCCGTGATCAACTTGTACTTTTCCAATTTCACGTGCAATTACAATCGCCTTTCCCTCTAAGTCTTCATTACGAATTCCTATCGCGATTAAAGCACTATTCATCGCTTCTTTTTTTCTATTTTTTTCATTATGTATATTTGTTTTAACCTCTTCTAAATACGGAGAGAAGAAATCATCATGTAACGTTTTATTTTTAATCGCTATATTTGCTAATAAAGACCAGCCAGCTCTTCCAATCCATTCATCATCAGACTTTGTCCATTCTTCCATTCTTTCTATCGCGATTGGCGACGTACAAATAGCCGTCATCAAAACGTCCATTAAACAATAATAATCAACTTCCTGTACCCATTTATTAAGCTGTTCTGTCGTAACTTTCTTTGGATCTAAAATCATTGTTGCTAAAGTCATTGCATCCATATTTTTTGTTTTCCATAATGAAATTGCTAAATCATGATCTTTTTTTATCTTCTTTTTTAACAATTTTAAATTAGCAAAACTAACTCCGAATAGTGGTTCTTTCGCTCCGTGGTTTTTATACGTTTTACGATTTTGTTCTGTTCCATATTCCTCTAGTAGTTGCATTACTTCTTCAAGTAACATATGCCCACCTCTTTATCTTTTATGTTGACTTCATATATATATGTACGATATATTCTACATTACTTTTTGGTTTTCCTATATGTATTTTTTAAATACGGTATGTGAAATTTTATAGTTGCTATATATAACTAAAACAACCACGAAAAACCTGTACATTTTACATATACAGGTTTTCATTTCTTCAATTTCTCATATTGTAAGAAATAGAATATGATAGAACTTTTATTGGTCTGATTTTCTCTATATTTGTTGTAAGCTCTTTACATCTGACCACTCTTCTATAGACCCGGCGTCCGGAAAAACTGTAACTACATTAAAATTCGCACCTTTTTCTTTTCCAATTTGTTTAGCAGCTAATAAATTCGCTGCCGCAGACGTTCCTATTTTCATACCAGTTTCATTATAAAAACGTGCCATTTCATACAAGGTTTCTTCATATGAATATGTCCATTGTTTTTCTATCAAATTGTCTTCCTGTTCTATGAAATGTTGTTTCCTTCCTAGGCCGAATCCACCTGATCCTGCATATTTCTTTAAATCATTTGGTGGTTGTTCGGAACCATAAGGCAATTCAGCAGGCATTACTAAATGTAGCTCAGCTTTTTTTGTATAATTCTTTACTACTTTATAGACCCCCATTAGAGTTCCACCAGTACCAGCAGATGCTACCCATGCGTGTATTGGCTTTCCATTCATTTGTGTAATAATTTCTCGTCCTGTTCCTTCTATATGACTTAATAGATTTGCATTATTATAATGTTGGAATAAAAAGTATAACTCTGGTTTTTGTTTGCTAATCTCAATTGTCTTTTCAATTACTGCATAAAAACCCATACATTTATCAACTAAAATCACATTAGCTCCATAATGTTTAAGTTCATTTAGTAGTGATTTACAAGTTCCAGAACTTAAAACTAACGTGCATTGAACTCCTAAACAATAACAAATATAGCCAATTGATCTCGCTAAGCTTCCACCGCTATACTCTAAAATAGGTTGTTTTTTGTCCGCTTCTTGTAAATATTTATTAATCATTCCAAGTGCGGCTCTATCCTTAATCGATCCTGTAGGGTTGTGCCATTCACATTTAGCATAAACAGAAAGATCCTTCGTTTCTTCGCATTCTAATTTAATGAGAGGTGTATTCCCAACATTTTTAGCGAACTCATTAAAATGCTTTAATGTCATACTTCTATTCCTCCTACATAAATCATATTTATTTTTAGCTAAAATACTTTCTACATTTTCATAACTCTCTTGGCTAAATCTTTTTATATAAAAATCCCTACAAATGCTGTAGGGATTTATGACTAAATCATTTTGTTACACTCCATTACATACGAAAAGAGCTTCTTTATTCAAATGCGTTCATAAGCACAATTCTCCAACCATCTGGATCCTCTATTGTGGTCCCTTTCTCTATCCAATACGGATTTTCTGGTTCCACCTCATGATAGCCCATATTACTTAATCGATTCACTATTTTTTCAATTTCATCTTTATTTGGCATATAAAATACTAATAAATTATCTTTTGTCGGTGCCGGACATGGACTTCCATTAACGTGCGTTGTAAACTCTAAATGATACTCGGCATCCGGTACTCCAAACATAACCCCATCATATCCTTCATGATTGTGAAATTCTCCTATACGCTTTAACCCTAACCCTGTCTCATAAAAACCTATAACTTCTTCAAATTTATCTGTTGGTCTTGCAATTCTAAATTGAACCCAATTCTTCATGCAAATCTCCTCCTTTTCATTTTCCAAAGCTTTATAGTAATTATTATAAGTTACATATATTTCCTTTCATATCCCTCATTAGTGTGAGAACTACCTAAGTTGAAAGACCTATTAGTTTATAAATAGTAGGACTTTAGTATTAAATTCATATAAAAGTAGTTATATAAATATTGAGATGAAATAAATAGTTCTTCCTTATATTTTATTACGTATGAAAAAGTTCTCCTTGCAGGGCCTTTATATACCGATCAGCAGATCTTTGTACAGCCTTATTCGCATCTTCCACCACACCATGAAATGCATTATATAGTCGACTAAACTGGATATCTTTTACTTTCTCTGCCATATCTCTAACTTTATTCGCTGGTAATGGGATGAGATTTGGATAACTATACATAAAACTTACCCATTTTTGATCGGAAACTACTTGTATAATATCACCTGATAACAAAATTCCTTTCCCTTCGTTACCTTCTTTCCAATGCATAACAGTCCCGCCCTTAAAATGGCCTCCTAAACGATGCAATGTAAGTTCTTCCGATAATATCAAATGTTCCCCAGACCAAAATTTAATTTGTTTACTCGGGCGAACTACCCACTCTTTATCATCTTCATGAATATAGATAGGTACATTGAATGTTTCCGCCCATTTTACTTGTGTAGAGTAATAATGTGGATGAGAAAGTGCTATTGCTTGAATACCACCTAAATCATATATACTCTTGATCGTTTTATGATCTAAATAGCTAATGCAATCCCACATAACATGTAGAGTTTTACTTTGTATTAAAAATGCTGTTTGTCCAATTGCAAATTTAGGTTTTGTAGTAATGCTATACAAACCACTTTCTTCTTTTATTATTTCATTTTTGTATAAATTGCTATTTTGCATAGTTTCTAATGTTGTCCATGACTGCCCAATTGGATTCACATATTGCCTTTCCTCATTGCAAATATTACAACGGGAAGGTGCTTCTTTATTTTCGGGATACTGTACTCCACATGTAGTGCAAATATAATTAACCATATTCCCACTCCCTTTTTAAATTTAATTGTTCTTATACCAATATTTTAATAGAAAACAAAAATATTCGAATCAATAATTGGAATGAAAATGAAGTAATACGAAAGTATGATTAGCCCCCTTCCTTTTAACACTTTAGTCTAATTTCTTAAATTTTTTATTTGCTGCTTCGAAGAAAATAGAGTTTTTAATATATTAAAACTTCCTAATATACTTAACCCTTTAATCGTTAAAAGAAAGAGCACATCTTCATAAAATAAATGAAGCAATTGAAAGATTTTGTTACAACTTTATCACTATAATACTTACTAATACACATCAGGGGGATAGTAGATTTAAATTAAGGAGAGAGTATAATAAAAATTGTAATTATACTGTACGAAGGATGTAATACAGAAAGCAGTAGCAACATAAAGTTTGTTGATAAAACTATCGGGTGAATTTAATTTGATGATTGAAGAGTTTGTAAAGATAAATGAATATTGATTTCAAGCTTCATTTTAGGGGAAATAAACATCACAAACTACATGTATTAAAAAGTAGCCTTAAGACAAAATTTAAATCCATGAAATATTTAAATGCATATGCAATTTTATACAACCACTTTTTTTATAAAGTAAGGAAAGTGGTTGTATGTTTTAGAAAGTATTCTTTGTTACAAAATCACGTTACATATTTCATTAATCTAGACCTACTCATTTTCTTTTTTCTTCTTTTGTTCCTCAGATGGCTCTTCTGTTGGATCTGGTTCTTGTTCATCCTTTTTGTTTAACTCATTATTTTTTTCTTTAGCAGGATCTTGTTTTTCATTTTTTTCCTCCTGTCTTTGTTCAGAAGGTTCCTCCGTTGGATCTGGCTCCTTTTCGTCTTTTGGAGCTGGATTACAGCCAATTAATAATCCTACTGTAAATATGCTTGTCATAAATATTGAAAGCATTTTTTTATAATTCAATTAAAGCACCTCCTAAAATTAATATCCCTTGTATTGTTTCCAACTCATAATTAAAATTATCCAATTATTTGTGACGTTTCTTTCAAAATGACATCCCTTTAAAATCTTGCATATTTTCGAACAAACTTTTTTGCACTTGTAAAAAAGTTTTTTTGCAATTACCTCCCTATAATTGCTAATATAGTAGAGTAGAACTTTTATAGAGAGAAGGAAAATTATGCACAATGGAATTCGAATGACAACTTTAGTAAAAAGGGCTATGTTGATTTGCGCGGGGGTATTATTTACATACGAAGCGGCTTTAGGATCAGCACATATTGCTCTAGCAAGCACAGAGGATGAAGCAAAATCTGTTCAACTTGTAAGTGAAATTCAATCATCTCTTGCACCGAAAGAAGCTCCAAAACAATATAATGGGCAAGTTAGAAAAGTAGCTTACTTAACATTTGATGATGGTCCTGGAAAATACACAGCTGAGCTTTTAGATATGTTAAAGAAAGAAAATGCAAAAGCAACATTTTTCCTAATTGGTTCAAACGTAAAAGCTTTCCCTGACCTTGTAAAACGTGAAGATGCTGAAGGCCACTATGTTGGGATGCATAGTATGACTCATAACTACAAGAAACTTTACACAGAAGGTCGTTATGTAGATGAAATGAAGGAAGATCAAGGCTTAATCGCTGGTGTTCTAGGTAAATCACCAGTATTAACTCGTCCATCTTACGGCTCAATGCCAGGATTAAATGAAGCTCTTCGTAACAAAGTTGTTGAAAATGGGTTGAAAGTTTGGGATTGGACAATTGATTCTTTAGACTGGACATACAGCAAAATGCCTGTTGATGCTGCATCAGCTAAAATTGTACAAAACGTTGTAAATGGAGCTAACAAGCCAACAGAAGTAATTCTAATGCACGATATTCATCCACAATCCGTTAAAGCAGTACCAGGAATTATTAAAGGGCTGAAAGAAAAAGGATATGAATTAGAAAGTTATAGTGAGAACGAACACTTCCCATTAAACTTCTGGCACGATAATCGTATGTAATGAAAAAGACTCTATTTCCTCTAGTAGGTTATTGAGTCTTTTTTTATCGTTTTTGAAATTTCTTCTCGTATATTCGATTTCCCCCTCTTCCTTTATATCAATAGAAAATATAAATCACATTAATTTAGTAACATCACATGTTATTCTAAAAACGACTAGTACGAAATTAAAACATATATCAAAATACAGTAAGAAATTATAGATTGAATATACAAATTCAATCCTATTTTTTATATTATCAACACTTTAGCACATATTACTCTTAAGGAGTGATGTGTATATGGATTTTCTTTCAGCTGAATATTTGTCAGCCTTACTTGCCATCATTGTAATTGATTTAGTGTTAGCCGGTGATAATGCTATTGTAATTGGATTAGCAGCAAGACGATTACCGAAAGATCAACAAAAGAAAGTTATTATATGGGGAACTATCGGGGCAATCGCGATTAGAGCCCTCGCTACTTTAGTTGTCGTTTGGTTGTTAAAAATACCAGGGCTACTTCTAATTGGTGGTGTACTCCTTATATGGATCGCTTACAAATTAATTGCTGAAGGCAAAGATCATGACATTAAGGCAGAAGAAGGATTTTGGTCTGCTATTAAAACCATTATTATAGCTGATGCGTTAATGGGAATTGATAATGTTCTCGCTGTTGCCGGAGCTGCGCATGGCAATTTTTCTTTAGTCATCATCGGGCTATTAGTGTCCATTCCAGTAGTAGTATGGGGTAGTACATTAATTTTAAAATGGGTGGACCGATTCCCTGTCATCATTACAATTGGAGCAGCTGTTTTAGCTTATACTGCCGCGAAAATGATTGTAGATGAAAAATGGTTCGCTGGATTTTTCGAAAGTAATCCTTTCATAAAATGGGCATTTATCATTATTATCATTGCCGGTGTAGTATTCTTTGGAAAGATGAAACAAAAAAAGAAAGATGTTTCTATATAATGACAACGTTCTATATACAAACAAAAGCGCTACTCAAATGAGTAGCGCTTTTTAATATTTATTTCATTTCTCCGTCTTCAGTCGTCTTTACCTTCGTTTTATTTTTATCACGATGGTTATAGTTGTACTTCGAACGATCGACCGGTGTAAATCCTTCCGGTGTATAGAATCGTAATAAGTCACCGTTAACAACTTGGTCAGAGTATTTCAGTGATTTTTGAACCATTTGTTCATTTTGTTTTATTTCGTCTGTTAATTCTACAGATTCACCAGTAGCTGTATCATAGTATTTTCCATTCAGTGCAGTAACTGTTGGACTTACGAAGTTACCGTTACGGAATGGAACGACTTGTTTATGCTCTGGTGATAATAAATCTGATCCGAACTGGACATAATTTTTCGTATCTGTACCTAGTAAGTGTAATAGTGTCGGAAGAACATCAATTTCTCCGCCGTATTGATGTTGTACGCCACCCTTCATTCCTGGAACACGAATGATTAATGGTACACGTTGCAGTTGTGCATTTTCAAATGAGTTCATTTCTTTACCCATTATTTGAGACATTGCTGCGCCATGATTATCTGAAATACCGTAATGGTCACCGTACATAACGATAATTGAGTTATCGTATAAACCAGATTGTTTCAAGTAATCCATGAATCCTTTTACAGATTCATCTAAATAACGCGCTGTTTGGAAATACGTATCTACTGAAGAGTCACCTGTTTTAGCTGGTTCAATCGTCGCTTCCTCTTTATCAATTGGATAAGGGAAATGGTTCGATAACGTAATGAACTTCGTATAGAACGGTTGTTTCAATGTTTGTAATAACGGAATTGATTCATTAAAGAACGGTTTATCTTTTAATCCATAGTTTACTACATCTTTTTCATTCATATCATAGTATGACGCATCAAAGAATTTATTGAAACCAAATGATTTATAAATATCGTCACGGTTCCAGAACGTTTTGTAATTACCGTGGAATACAGCTGATGTGTATCCTTGTTGACCTAAAATAGCTGGTGCTGATTGATACGTGTTATGAGCTTTATTTGTAAAAACAGATCCTTGTGGTAATCCAAACATTGAGTTTTCTAACATGAACTCCGCATCAGATGTTTTACCTTGTCCTGTTTGATGGAAGAAGTTATCAAAGTATAACGTATTCGCATCTTTTGTAAATGAGTTTAAGAACGGTGTAACTTCTTGCCCATTTAATTTATAATCAATTAAAAAGTTTTGGAATGATTCTAAATGAATATAAATTACGTTCATTCCTTTTCCTTTACCAAAGTACTCAGGATTTGGACTTGCATATGTTGATGCAAGATAATTTCTAACCTCTGTCATATTATCTCCATCAGCTAACGCTCGTTCTGTTGATGCTTTCGCACTTTGAATGCCATCATAAATCGTATAGTTGTATGCCCCTAAATATTTCACAATATAATTACGGTCAAATGTTCTTGTTAATAATTCAGGACGATCGGATTCTGCAAGACCTAAATTAATGCTGAATAATAAAATACCTGCTACAAATACTAGTGATAATTTATGTTTCGCAACACGAATTGGTTTTGGACTTGCAAATTTTGTTGCGACTAAAGCAATTAAAATGATTGTATCTAAGAAATATAGTGGATCATAGACGTGTAGCAATGCAAAAATACTACCACCTAAATCTCCAAAGTTATTCGTTTGTGTTAATGTCGGGAACGTAATAAAGTCACTGAAAAAGCGATAATATACTACGTTTGCGTATAACAGTATAGACATTAACAAATTAATAACAATTAACCAAATGTAAGCACGTTTCCCCTTTGCGAATAATGCGAGCCCTAAAAATAAAACTGCTGAGCTTAACGGGTTGAAAAACAGTAAAAACTTTTGGATTGTGTTGGATATCCCTAAATTAAATTCTGTCACATATGCTGCGTATGTTTTTAACCAGAATAAAATAATGGCAAACACGAAAAATCCAAAGTGATTGCTTAACACTCGCTTACTCTTTAATAGTAATTGTTTCATCTCTCCACCTCTTTTGATCATCCAAGGCTTATTTTTTTATAAGTCTGTCTCTATTCAATTTTTATCTTCAAATAGATTTTGTTTGTTTAACTAAATGAAGAATATTAGTAATTATAATTTGAAGCTAGTATTTATTCAACTATTTCTTTCTAGACATTTTGACCTTGGTTTCTATTTAATAAAATAAATTTGTAACATTTTCTGTTTTCTCCCATGTCCCATCCACTAATTATGACACCACATACTATAAACTTTTATTCACTGCTTCGCAAATAAATATGTCTCCAGTTCTGGAACATTAATGTAATATAATGAATTTAACAATAGATAGCATTAGTTTTTTTGGTGTATATTACATCCCTTCATGAATTTCATAGTTTATTCATGCTGTAGCCATTTCTCTATATGCAACATCAAAATAACTTTCCACCGCTAAAGTTATTTCTGTATAATTATTCACAATTCATAAAAACAATGATTATAAAAAAACCTCGCTCTCATAAAGAGAGCGAGGTTTTTCATCATTTATTATTGACCTTTGTACATTGCATCTACTTGTTTTTGAAGTTCTTCATTTTCTAAGAACTCATCGTAAGTAGCCTCTTTATCAATTACACCGTTTGGCGTTACTTCGATAATGCGGTTTGCAATTGTTTGTACGAACTGATGGTCATGAGATGTGAATAACATTGTACCTTTGAATGCGATTAAACCGTTGTTTAATGCAGTGATAGACTCAAGGTCTAAGTGGTTCGTTGGATCATCAAGTGTGATTACATTCGCACCACTTAACATCATTTTAGATAGCATACAACGAACTTTTTCGCCTCCAGATAATACAGAAACGTTCTTCTTAACTTCTTCACCTGAGAATAACATACGGCCTAAGAAACCACGTAAAAAGCTTTCTGACTCATCTTGTGGAGAGAATTGGCGTAACCAATCAACTAAGTTGGAGTCACTGTTCTCAAAGTATTTAGAGTTATCTCTTGGGAAGTAAGATTGAGATGTTGTAACGCCCCATTTGAATGAACCGCTATCTGGCTCCATTTCACCCATAAGGATTTTAAATAATGTTGTCATCGCAATATCGTTACGACCGATAAATGCAACTTTATCACCTTTATTTAAAGTGAAGTACACATTATCTAACACTTTTTCACCATCAATTGTTTTAGAAAGACCTTCAACAGTTAATAAGTCATTTCCTATTTCACGCTCAGGTGTAAAGCCAACAAATGGGTAACGACGTGACGATGGTCTAATATCATCTAATGTAATTTTATCTAATAATTTTTTACGAGAAGTTGCTTGTTTCGCTTTAGATGCGTTTGAGCTAAAGCGTGCAATGAAGTTTTGTAACTCTTTTACTTTCTCTTCTTTTTTCTTATTAGCATCTTGTGTTAATTTTAAAGCTAATTGGCTTGACTCATACCAGAAGTCATAGTTACCAACATAAAGTTGAATTTTACCGAAATCAAGATCAGCCATGTGCGTACAAACTTTATTTAAGAAGTGACGGTCATGGGATACAACGATTACTGTATTTTCAAAGTTCATTAAGAAGTTTTCTAACCATTGAATCGCTTTTAAGTCCAAGTGGTTGGTAGGCTCATCTAGTAATAGAATGTCAGGTTTACCAAATAATGCTTGAGCAAGTAATACTTTTACTTTCTCTGCACCAGTTAATTCTGACAATTTCTTATCATGAACATCTTCACCAATACCTAAACCTTTAAGAAGGATTGCAGCTTCTGATTCTGCTTCCCAACCGTTAAGCTCAGCGAACTCACCTTCAAGTTCAGCAGCACGCATACCATCTTCATCACTAAAGTCTTCTTTCATGTAAATGGCATTTTTCTCTTGCATTACTTTGTAAAGTTGCGTGTGACCCATAATTACTGTTTCTAATACTGGGAACTCTTCATATTCGAAGTGATTCTGTTTTAATACTGCTAGACGCTCACCTGGCGTAATATGTATATCACCTGTTGATTGTTCGATTTCACCAGATAAAATCTTTAGAAATGTTGATTTACCCGCACCGTTTGCTCCGATTAAACCGTAGCAGTTACCTGGCGTGAATTTTATGTTAACATCTTCAAATAATTTGCGATCCGCAAAACGCAAACTAACGTTACTTACTGTAATCATTTGTGTCCTCCTACTAATACCGCTTATTTCAGCGTTTTCTCACCGATTGTCTTAAAAAATCGCATATTACGACTCAATTATTGTAGACTATAGCTATTATATAGTAGAAGATGGATGAATAGCAACGGTTGATTGCTATTCATCCCTTTTCTACCTTGAATAAAAAGAAAGAAGACCTAGAAAAAGTTAAGAAATATTATGATGAATTAGGAAATTCTGCTCCTATGTTATTCTCTCATACACACGCAAAAGGCAATTTTCTTTTACAAATGAATGGAGATATGAAAGATGAAGAATTTGCAAAATATATAGACGTGATGGACAAGTTTATTAAATAAGAAAAATCCCCTTTTAAAAGGGGATTCTTTTATTTTCTTTTACTTAATTTCTTCGTATAATGCTTCATTTTACTCGTTAACCCTATTAATGCAGGTAACAATATTGGCATCACAATGATAGCTAATAGTAACAGTGCAACACCAACAACAGATGCTACTTGTATAAGTGTCAATACACCTGAAGGGATTAATGCAGCAAATGTACCACCTAAAATAAGTGCCGCTGATAATACGACTCCTCCTATGTGACGAGATGCATTTACAATTTTCGTTGCGGGGTCCCCTTCTAGCTCATTGTATCGCATCATTACAAAAATGCTATAATCCACACCTAAAGCGACAATCATAATAAAACTAAAGAATGGTACATTCCAGCTTAATGACTCTACATTTAGTAAGTGTGCACTAATTTGTTCACTTATGCCAAGTGATGCAAAATAAGCTAATATTAAAGATCCAATAATGAAGATTGCATTTAAAAATGACCGTGTAATAATGAGTAATACAATCGCAATTCCAATTAACATAATTGTAGCTGTACGTAAGAAATCTTGGCCTGTTACTTCTTTTAAATCAACATTTCTAGCTGTTGTGCCGCCGATTGCTTTTTTCACCGATTTTAATTCTGTACCATTTAACGTACCGTCTATCGTTTTATTAATTTCTTCAATGATTGGCATTGCTTCTTTTGAATACGGATTTACGTCTAAAATGATTATCATTTTAGCAGTCTTTCTATCTTGTGACATGTACGTATTCAATGCTTTTTGGAAATCTTCCCCCTCTAAAACTTCTTTTGGTATATAAAATTTCGCAGAGCTTTTTGATTCATTTAGTTCTCCTAAATATTTTTGAGCATCTCCTAGTCCGTTACTTACCTTTTCAAGCCCTTCTGTACTTTTAGATAATCCTGATTGTAATTGTCCCATCTGTTCTTGCAAGTCTTTCAGCCCGGTTAATAACTGGCCTTGCCCATCATTTATTTTTGTTAATCCGGTTTGTAACTCAGATGACTTGTTCGCAATTTGTTTTGAGCCTGAAGCACCTTCATTTAATCCATTTTTAAGATCAGCTGCTCCTTTTTGTAATTTAGTAACTCCATCGCTCATTTCTTTTAAGCCGTTATCCACTTTCGATAACGATTGATTTGCTTCTTTAAATGAACCCATCGCCGCTTTATGTTGCGTTGCTAATTGGTTTAATTCATTTGAAAGCCCACCTAATTGCTTTTGAGCCTCTTTAGCGATCCCTATCGTTTGCAGTATGTTCGGATCATTTGCTAATTCTGGTTTCGTTTGAATGAAATTGGTCATTAATATGTCAATTTGTTCATAGCCTTTTTTCGCCCCATCAATCGCTTGAGAAATACTTCCGAAGTATTGATCGTAGGAACTTAAACCTTTTTCTAACTGCGAATAACCAGCATGAAGTTGTGACGTTGCATTAGATAGAACATTTATATTTTCATTTACTGAGGTTAATCCACTCTCAATTCGCTGCGCACCTTGTGCTCCGTTGTTTATACCACTTGAAAGTTGATTTAAAGCTGTTCCTAATGCTGTTACACCATTTTTCGCTTCCGTTGTTCCATCAATTAATTTTTGAACGTTTGCAAGACTATTTGAATCTTTACTACCCATTTTATCTTTTGCAGTAGTTAATCCATCATTAATTTCATTTATACCACCATTCGCATCTCCTAAACCTGTATTCAGTTCTCCCGCTTGTTTATTTATATATAGTTCTTTTATCCTTTCACCGGTTGGACGCGTCGGTGAATATACTTCTGAAACACCTTTCACTTTCAAAATCTTATCAGTTAGTTCATCTAAAGTTTGCAGCGAACTCGCCTCATCTAACTTGTTATCTGATTGAATGACTAACGTACTTGGTGAAGAGAAACCAGGTGGAAAATGCTCTTCTATTACGTTAATCCCCATTTTCGACTCATATTTATTATCTACTTCAAATAAATCATTGTAATTTAATGTGTTAGAGTATTTCATTACGAAAGGAATCGATATCACAAATACGATGATTAAAGCTGCGAATGGTCTTACTACTGAGTTTTTCGCAAGAAATCCCCATAAACGACTATCCTCATGACCTTTAAATGTTTTAACTGGATAAAACATTCCTTTTCCTAAAAGCACCATAAAAAATGGATTTAACGTAGTTAATACGAGTAATAATACTGCGACACCAATTGCTACCGCTGAAGTAGATTGATATAATTTAAAACTCGCTAAAGCAAGAGATGCAAAACCAATTAGTACTGCTATCCCACTATATAAAACGGTTTTCCCTGCTGATTTAAACGTTTCTTTCGTAGCCAAAAATGAATTCTCTTGTTTACTTAATTCTTCTTTAAATCTTGTATATAATAAAATGTTATAGTCTGTTCCAACCCCAAACAGGACAACAACTACAAACACTTGTGTAAAGTTAGAAAACGGAAAATTAAATTGATCTACTAAATGGGCAATAATCCCCATTGAAACTAAATATGATACACCAACAGTAAGAAGGGAAACAATCGGAACAATTGGCGAACGAAATACAATGATTAATACAACTAGAATGAAAATGATAGAAATAACTTCTGTCTTCTTCACTCCCTCTTGAGAGGAAGTAAGAAAATCACCAGCTATTAAATCACTTCCTGTTAAGTACGTTTTTACCCCTTTCGTTTGCACTTTTTTATGAAGCCCATTTGCAACTTTTGATATTTCACCATTTTTTTTATCTACTGAGATTTGCGTTAAAATGGTCGTATTGTCTTTAGATATCAACTGTTTTTCCAAATCTTTATTATCTAAATGAGAAACAACTTCCTTAATTCCTAATTGCTCTTTTTCATTTTGTAAAGCATGGATTGTTTTTACGATTTCCTCTTTTTGCTCAGTTGTTAAAGCTGTTTTACTTCCACTATTAAAAACAGCTATAATTTCATACTTTTCAGTCCCGTCTTTATCCATCTCTTTTATCATCTTGTCAGCAATACTACTTTGTTCTGTATTAGGAATCGTAATGTGCCCTTTTTCTTTCACTAATTTATCCATATTAGGCATCGTTACGATCATTGCAATAGTAATAACTATCCATAATAGAAAAGATAAACTTCTCCAATTTTTCAGCTTACTCATTTTAATCATCTCCCATTTTGAAAATTAAAAGGGAATGAATATTCATTCCTATCCTTTTAAAAATACTTTTTTCGGAATGAACGTTCATTCCTATCATTATATTACATTATTTTTTAAACTTTATTAAACTACCTTTTCCGGAATGAATGTTCATTCCTGTTGTTACACAAATATCCTCTCCTACTCTCATGTTTTAAATCTATTCAGGAATGAATATTCATTCCTATACTTATTAGCTATAGAATCAAATGATTCTAATAGCGTTCCAAGAACTTTCTTCCAATTCTTTTACTAATTCTTTTGAGTATTCTAATTGCCCTGTTGCAATTACCTTCGTTAGTTTTTCTAGCGGTTGATATACAATAATAATTAAAGCAACTGGAGGCAATGGACGAAGAAAACCTTTTGCGATTCCATCTTCAATAATATTCATAAAGAAGCCTATAAAATCTTCAAATATTTTCTTACTTTGTTCATCAAGAAAATAACTATCACAGTGAGAATTTGTAAATAAAAAAGCATCCACATTGTTTCTCGCAAATTCAAATAAACGGTTGTACGTATGACTAAACTGTTCACGAATATTTGCTTCAACAGGAAAATCCGTTTTTATCATTTCAGAAAGCTCTAACATACTTTTTGAAAATAATGAGTTAACAAGTGCCTCTTTATTTTCAAAATAGCGATAAATAGTACCCGCACCGACTTTTGCCTTTTCAGCAATCATTGGAATTGTCGTACCATCGTAACCACGCTCTGCGAAAAGTTTCATCGCAGCATCAAAAATATCCTCTTGTTTGTTTTTAGCCATTTTTTCCACCTCTATTTTCAGGAATGAAAATTCATTCCGTTTTTAATTATAAATTACATGGATTAAAAGTCAAGTGCGTGACCAGTATCGGTTCGGTTTTTAATCCCTTGTTTGTGAAAAAATTATATCAGCGATTTTCAAGATATATCGATTTACCGACAAAAACTGACAGTGTAATTTGAAGCCGTCCCAAAATTTTATTTGGGACAGCTCAATTTCCTATTTATAACTTAAAAGAAATCATAAATAAATGCTTTACGTACTGGAACTATATTCTCAAACGCTCGTATTTCCTCTTCACTTCCGCTAATTAATTCTAGTTCATTAAGTTGTAACGGACGTTTGTATCCAAACATTATTGTAGATAATGCATTTATATCTAGACTAATTCCTTTATCCTTTATTTCTTCTTCTATAATTGTTATTTCATGATTTGCAAGCCTCACTGTAACGTTATTCCACGGTGCAAATGAATCTGTAATATGTAAAATCACTTCTTGCTGTGCATTGTTCCAATTCAACTCATATTGTTTTAAGAACTGCTCCACATCTACAATTCTGCCCATAAAATATGGCTTTATTTCTGCTTTCACGCGTGGCTCTTGCAGTGTATATAATAACGGTTCGTTTTCAATTACTGTCATTTCAAGTTCTTTAATCATAGAATCATGCTGACAAATAAAGTTCCACAGACCATTTCGCGCTTCATTATGCAGTGGAACAAATTCTTCTACTGTCATTTTATAGTTTTCTATTTTATATAGCATGTAGCCAGCTGCCGTTTTATTTTTATCGTAATAAATCGCTAATGTTAAATCATCATAAACAGCTTGTAACCACCATTTTTCATCGCGAACTAGCATACCGGAAAAATGTTCTGCAAATGTTTCATAAATCTTTTCGACCTCTTCTGGGTGATTTTCTTTATTGAAACGTTTCACAGTACCATTTACTTGTTTTTTCATAACTAAATCACTCTTTGTCATATGACATACAAAGAGATTCGCACAAAGTTCCCAGCCGTATTTACGGTAAAATGAAACAGCAAATGGATGTAGCATTGATACTGTATATCCGTCATTTTTCATCGTTTGAAGTGAGTGTTGAAGTAATTCTTTTACATATCCGCTTCTTCTATACTCTGGATACGTCGCTACCCCTGCAACGCCTCCCATTTTAAATTTCTCTTTGCCTATGTATATATGAAACGGAATAAGATGCAGTTTTGCTGCTACATCTTCACCTTCCATAATACCGTATATTTCATGACTTTCTTTCATCTTTGTAAGTTGTTGCTGCAATCGTTCCCCATCAACTTTATATTGAAAAGCGTATTCCGATAAGCGTAATGCTTCTCTAAATCTATCTTCTTTTAATTGTATAACGTTCATCTATTTCTCCTCCATTCCTTGTTTGAATTGTACCATAATTCTCAATATTCTGGTGCGGTGAATGAAATTATATGGACTTAACGACACGAATCCAATATAAAAAGCAGATACATCCGGTATCTGCTTTTTATTACTTTATTTTGCTAACTTTCGAAGTTCTTCGAAGAATGTAGGATATGATACGCCTACTGCTTCTGCGTCTTCAATTGTTGTTTTTCCTTCTGCTAGACAGCCCGCAATTGCAAGCATCATTCCAATGCGGTGATCACCGTAACTATTTACTGTATTGCCTTTTAGTGCTGATTTCCCGTAAATAATCATGCCGTCATCAGTTGCTTCTATGCGAGCTCCTAGTTTCGTTAACTCCGCAACGACTGTATCGATACGGTTTGTTTCTTTTACTTTTAATTCGTGCGCATCTTTAATTACTGTAATTCCTTCTGCTTGCGTTGCTGCTAAGGCGATAACAGGAATTTCATCGATTAATCTTGGGATAATATCTCCGCCAATTTCGATTCCTTTTAATGAAGATGTTTCAATTGTAATATTTGCAGCTGGTTCTGATGCTCCTTCGTTAATTGGCTCTACAGTGAACGTAGCACCCATTTTCTCTAAAACATCAATGATCCCTGTACGAGTTGGATTCATCCCTACATTTTGTAATACTAGTTTACTATTTGGAATGGTTGCGCCCGCTACTAAGAAGAATGCTGCTGACGATACGTCACCTGGCACTTGAACGTCTGTTGCTGTTAACTTTTGTCCACCTGCAAGTTTCACTGTTTTTCCCTCACGAATTACTTTAACTCCAAAGGCTTCAAGCATTCTTTCCGTATGATCGCGTGAAATATGTGGTTCTGTAACAGCTGTTACACCTTCTGCTCGAAGTCCTGCAAGTAAAATAGCTGACTTTACTTGCGCACTTGCTACAGGTGAAGTGTATTCAATTGCTTTTAAATCTCCACCACGTATTGTTAACGGTGTAAAAGTCCCTTCTTCGCGGCCATCAATGTTTGCACCCATTTGTTTTAATGGATTTGTAACACGTTTCATCGGTCTTTTTGCGATAGATGCATCACCTTGTACGCAAGAGAAAAATGGTGTATTTGCCAAAATTCCTGACATTAAACGTATTGTTGTACCAGAATTACCAACATCTAATACAGCTTTCGGTTCTTGTAAGCCTTCTAATCCTTTACCAACTACAGTGACTTCATCACCGTTTTGCACGATTTCTACTCCCATTTCTTTAAAGCAAGAAATTGTACTTAAACAGTCTGCACCGGGCAAGAAACCTTTAATCGTTGTTTTTCCTTCTGCAATCGCGCCGAACATGACAGCGCGGTGTGAAATGGATTTATCTCCTGGAATTGTAATAATACCATTTAATCCGTTATTAACAGGTTCTATTGTTCTTTCCTTCATGTTTTCACCTTCTCATTTAAATTGTTTCATAAGTTTGGTATTTTTCTTCTCCAAGCGCTAGCTTTGCTTTCATACGATCTTCTTCTCTTTGGAAGCTAATACGTAATACCCCAAGCAACCCTTCACGCGCTTCTAATATTTGCAAGTTCGTAATACTAATTTCTTCGCGTGCCAAAATACTCGTAATATGAGCCAATGCCCCTACTTTATCTAAAACATCGACGTATAAGTCGTGATAGGCAGGAATTGCCCCTCTCTTTCGTACTGGTAAAGAGTCACGGTATTCTTTCGCGTCTGCAAAATAGGTTTGAATCTCGCCTGCATCTCCAGTAGAAACTGTATCATATAAATCTTCCATTTCAGAGATCCACTCTTTTAATAATACCATTAAATGCTCGCGATTTTGCTTAACAATATCACTCCACATTTTTGGGCTACTAGATGCGATACGTGTAATGTCTTTAAACCCTCCCGCAGCTAGTTGATGAATGAGCGGATTATCTCCTGCATGTTTCTCCACTTGCTTTACTAATCCAGCTGCGATAAGATGCGGAAAATGACTAACGATCCCTGTTACATAATCATGTTCCTCTGTATTTAGAACGAGAAAATGAGATCCTGTTCCTTGTAACCAACGCTTTAGTTCTTCCACATGTTCATTTGGCACATGATTCATCGGCGTTAAAATATAAAATGCATTTTCAAATAAATGTGCTTTTGCACTTTCAACTCCCGTTTTATGAGAACCTGCCATCGGATGTCCACCAATGAAAGAAACTTCCTTTGAAAATAAAGCTTCCGCTTCATTCATGATCGTCCCTTTTGTACTACCAACATCTGTTACAATAACATCTTCCCGTAAATGAAATGACGCTAATTTGTGTAATAACTTCTTCGTTTCTTCAACTGGAGAAGCAAACACAATTAAATGTGCCTCTTCACATGCATGCTGTAAATCTACTGCTACTTCATCTACTACGTGTAATTCTTTTGCACGCTCTACTTGTTCTTGAAATATATCATAACCTGTTATCGTTACATCGTGCTCTTTCTTAATTGCTAATGCGAGAGAGCCTCCTATTAAACCTGTTCCAATTAATACTACCTTTTTACGCATTTGCCTCATCTCGAGACTTTCTTTTTTTATTTTCAAAGTGTTGTTTTAACACTGAAATCACTCCTTCATTTTGCTCCCTTGTTCCGACTGTAATACGGACACCATTCGGGAACGGACGTATAATAAACCCTGCGTGTGCACAAGCTTCATAAATCTCTCCAGCATTCTCAACTGGCAAGAAGATGAAATTGGTTTGCGATGGATAAAATGGAATTTCATTTTCCTTACAAAAGCTCTCGTATTTTTGTAATCCCTCTGTATTCACACGAACTATTTCTTCAATAAACTCATTATCACCAAAAGCAATCGTCGCTGCTTTTTGCGCTAATGAAGATACGTT
Source organism: Bacillus sp. IBL03825 (assembly GCF_024712505.1). Taxonomy (NCBI): domain Bacteria; kingdom Bacillati; phylum Bacillota; class Bacilli; order Caryophanales; family Bacillaceae; genus Bacillus; species Bacillus sp. IBL03825. Next base: position 2,950,988 of record NZ_JAMXKE010000001.1, read on the forward strand.
AAATGGCAAACGTACGACATTTAATTTCTCGATTAACTCTTCTTGTCCAATCGCATATCCAACGCGGAAAGAAGCTAATCCGTACGCTTTAGAAAATGTTCTAAGTACAAGAATATTTTTATGTTTTTCTAAAAGCGGTAATGTCTCCGGGAAATCTTTTGCTGTTACGTATTCATAGTACGCTTCATCAATGACAATTAACGTATTTTCACTAATACCTTCAATAAATTGAGTCAAATTTCGATCATTCACATATGTGCCTGTCGGGTTGTTCGGATTACAAATCCATACGATTTTCGTATTATTATTTATTGCTGACGAAATTTCGTCTAAATCGTATACACCGTTATTTAAAGGGATTTCTTTCACTTCACAACCTTCAATAATTGCATGATGACGGTACTGCGGGAATGTTGCACCAGCCGTTACGATGTTATCTCCTGCTTTAAGTACTGCACGGCTTATTATTTGAATGACTTCGTCTAAACCACTACCGCAAAGTATTTGTTCCATTTGGACATGTAACTTATCTGCAATTGTTTGACGGAGCGTTGTAGCACCTCCGTCAGGATATAAAGCATGTTCCAACCACGATTTTTGCAACTCATCTAAAACACGTGGTGAACAGCCGAACGGATTTTCATTTGATGCTAATTTCACAAATGAATGATCTCCGTACACTTCTTTCATTTGTTCAGGTGATTTACCTGGTTTATATGGTTGTAATGATGATAGCTGATCTTTTACTTGCATGTTAAAACCACCTTTTTATTAAAATTCTTTTGCGTATTTGTTATGTTGCGTAATGTTTTGCTGAATTAAATCTATACGATCTTTTCCGAATTGTTCGACTAGTGCATGTGCAAGTTCCCATGCTACAACAGATTCAGCTACTACACCTGCTGCTGGTACTGCACAACTATCAGATCTTTCAATACTCGCTTGGAATGCTTCTTTCGTATCAATGTCAACACTTGCTAACGGTTTATATAATGTAGGTATTGGCTTCATAACACCTCTTACGACAATTGGCATTCCTGTTGTCATACCGCCTTCTAAACCACCGGCATTATTCGTTTTTCTCGTGTATCCATTTTCTTCATCCCATAATATTTCATCGTGCACTTTACTTCCTGGCTGTCTTGCTGCTTCAAAACCAACGCCAATTTCAGCACCTTTAAATGCATTAATACTCATAATTGCACCAGCAAGTTTTGCATCTAATTTACGATCGTAATGAACGTAACTACCAACGCCAATTGGCATACCTTCTGCAATGACTTCAACAATACCACCGATTGAATCCCCACTACTTTTAGCGTTATCTATCGCATCCATCATCTCTTGTTCTACTTCTTTATCTAAACATCGAACTGGTGAATTTTCAGTAATCGTTTGAATTTCTTCTATTGGTAAGTTTGAAATTCGTTTCGCTTGTACCCCACCAATTTCAAGAACATGCCCTGCAATTTCTACGCCTAATTCTTTCAAAATTTGTTTCGCAACTGCACCAGCAGCTACACGAACTGTCGTTTCTCTTGCAGATGAGCGCTCTAGTACGTTTCTTATATCACGATGTCCATATTTAATTGCGCCGTTTAAATCCGCATGTCCTGGACGTGGTTTTGTAATTGTACGTTTCATATCTTTACTTTCTTTTTCCGAAATTGGCTCTGCACCCATTACTTTCGTCCAATGTTTGAAATCATCATTTTTAACGATTAACGTTATTGGTGAGCCAAGTGTCATCCCATGACGAACACCACTTACAATTTCAACTGTATCAGTTTCTATTTGCATGCGTCTTCCGCGTCCGTGCCCTTTTTGTCTTCTTAATAATTCTTTATTAATATGTTCCGCTGTTAATGTTAAACCTGCTGGTACACCTTCTAAAATAACTGTTAACTGCGGTCCATGTGATTCTCCAGCTGTAATGTATCTCATTTCTCTTGCCCCTTTACTATTTTTTTGTACAAAAAAGTCCCTACTGAGCGCTCAGTAGGGACGATGTTTATCGCGGTACCACCCTAGTTGTAGACAACTATCGTCTACCTCTCTTCTTCTGTAACGATCGTTTGACCGTCTTTCCCTCCAAAAGTTGGCGGAAAAGATGCTCCAAGGCTGTAATTCATGCTTATCTTTGTACTGATTCACACCGACCATCAGCTCTCTTTAACAGTGAGATAAGCACTACTGTTTCCTCTTCAGCGCATATATGATATGGAATTAAGATAATTTATTTTTGAAACCTTTTAACTCATCCATGAATCTATGGAATTCTGGAATATCCATTTGTTGTGCAGAATCTGATAATGCAACCGCTGGGTCTGGGTGTACTTCAGCCATTACCGCATCTGCGCCAATTGCAAGTGCTGCTTTCGCTGTTGGTAATAATAAATCTCTGCGTCCAGTTGAATGCGTTACGTCAACGATTACTGGTAAATGTGTTTCTTTCTTTAAAATCGGTACTGCTGAAATGTCTAATGTGTTACGTGTCGCTCTTTCGTATGTGCGGATACCACGCTCACATAGAATAATTTGGTCGTTACCTTGTGCAATGATGTACTCAGCTGCGTTAATGAACTCATCAATTGTTGCTGCTAATCCACGTTTTAGTAATACTGGTTTGTTAACTTTACCTACAGCTCGTAATAAATCGAAGTTTTGCATGTTACGTGCGCCAACTTGAATGACATCAACGTAGTCTAGCGCCATTTCAACATCGTTCGGATTTAAGATTTCACTAATGATCGCTAAGTCGAACTCATCTGCTACTTGGCGTAAAATTTGTAATCCTTCTACTCCTAAACCTTGGAAATCGTATGGAGATGTTCTCGGTTTGAAAGCACCACCGCGCATTAATTTTAGACCTTGGTCTTTCATCGCTTGCCCTACTTGGCGAACTTGCTCTAAGCTTTCTACCGCACAAGGTCCCATGATGAACGTTTGTGTTCCATTTCCAATCAATTCACCTTTTACATTAACGATTGTGTTTTCTTGTTTCTTTTTACGTGATACTAGTAATGCTTTACGGTTATCATCTTCTTGTAATTCTAAGCTAGCTTTGAAGATTGTTTTGAAAATGTGTTGAACTGTTGACGTTTCGAATGGTCCTTCGTTATGCTCTGCGATCATGTCAAGTACTTCACGCTCACGTACTGGATCAAAACGTTTCGTACCTTGTACTTTCTTCTGTTCCCCAATTTTTTGAACGATTTCACCACGTTTGTTTAAAAGGTGTAATAGTTGTAAGTTAATTTCATCTACCTGTTTACGTAATTGATCTAATTCATGATTTGCCATTTGGAAATCCTCCTCTAATGTTTTAAAAGTATAGTAAGAGAATGAAAAATTCTCTATTTTCTGAACTGATAAATTATACAAATTTTAAGTGGAATCGATACCTCTTCTTATTTTAAACGAATATTTACTATAAGGACACTATCGACTAGATAAAAACCCACTTTTTTGTACAAAAAATCCCTACTGATCCAATCAGTAGGGACGATATTTATCGCGGTACCACCCTAGTTGTAGACTTCTTTCGTCTACCTCTCTTCATTGTTAACGATCATCTGACCGTCTTTCCCTTCATAAAGACAATACTATCTTTATTACGAAAAAGATGCTCTAGGACTGTAATTCGCTCTTGTTTTTGTACTGGTTCACACCAACCACCAGCTCTCTGTTACAGGGAAACAACAACTACTGCTTTTCCTTTCAACGCATATATATTTAATTTTCAAGTTGGACCACTAATATACAAAAAGTCCCTACTGAATAAATCAGTAGGGACGATATTTATCGCGGTACCACCCTAGTTGTAGACTAACTTTCCGTCTACCTCTCTTCACTGTTAACGATCAATTGACCGCTTTTTCTTCATAAAGACAATACTATCTTTACTACGAAAAAGATGCTCCAAGACTGTAATTCATGATTATCCCTGTACTGGTTCACACCAACCACCAGCTCTCTGTTACAGTAAGACTAACCACTACTGTGATCTCTTCATTGCACTTTGTTTATTCAAATGTTTTTGAAATTGAATAAGTATGATTCGTATTATAGAACGCTTTTCAAAACACTGTCAACAACTTTTTATATTTTTTTTAAAATTCCACTTCCGTCCTACATTTCTTCTTGTAAATTCTCCATAACAATTCCGATGCGAATTATCTCATTATCTATTGCATTTAATACATATTTTTCTACTCCATACTGGATTAATATTTCTTTTATTTGAATAATTTCAGTTTCAAGTAAATCAGCTTCCTGAAGCGTTTGTAGTAAAGTGAAAAATACATTTGCATACAATTCTTTATACATTTTTATACTCTCTGTCTTTTCAAGTATTTCATTAAACAACTGTTTTAACTCCGTTTGATTCCCTTTTCCAAGCACATCTGAAAATGTTTTTATTATAGATAATCCTCTTTCTACTATTTCATCCATAAATAAAATAATACGCAAAAGCATTACATATTCTCTAGCTGTGATTTCACCCATTTTCGGTCGCTCCCGCAAAAATACACTGAGCCAAGATGCCCAAAATTTTTGTTGTTCTTTTGCACTTAGCGTTTTTACGTAATAGCATAAAAACTGCATAAATTTAATTTTATTTTCTTCATTTTCTTGTATAAGTAACGGGTATAACCAATCTGTTTTTTGCTCCCAATACAGTACACATTTAATAAATACAAAACTGAGCCATTTCAAGAAAGATTCCCTCGTATGCGGATGTAATACTTCCAAATGTTCTACTGCATACTTAATAAATCGTTTCATTTCTGTAAATAAAGGTAAATTGATTTGCGTGTAACATAAGCCTGCCCATGCATATTTCGTAATCTCATTTTCTTTCTTTAAATCTAAGCACGGTAACAAATATTTTCGGCACCATTGCTTCTCAATATGATAAAGAAATGTAATATCTGCTACTAAACGAGCTAACATAAAATTTGTCCGTTCTTTACTAACTCTTACTTGTTCTTCAAATAAAAATAAATATTCATATACATTACGATCGTATAAATGATCATATGATAACAATTTTAATAATACAGCTGTCATTTTCCCAACAGGATGCTGGATGGATTCATTGTAAAAGTCTTGTTTTCCAAGCTTAAAATCTGTATCACTTTTCATTACTTGAGGGAATACCGAAAAAGCAAAACGTTTCACACTGCGTATACTAGTTTCCTCTAACTCTTCTAATCGATTACTAATTTCATATAGAAAGCTACTAATTAACCAATGAAAAGCAGTATTTCTAACAAATTTCTGTAATAGCGGAATTACTTTTTGGATTTGTTCATTTGTCAATCCTCGGTTATTTCGCCACTCTCTAATACAAACAAACCATACTTCATTACTTATTTCGTGCATACCAACTAATTGATAGGCAAATGAAATACTCCATTCTGTATTCAACTTACATGCTTTCGATAACATCTCTAAAAAATGGCGTTGTTCAAAAACACCATCTTGAGAAAATTGACGAACTTGCTTCATAATTTCATCGTCTTTCAACTGCAATAATCCATCAGCAGTTACATTACAAGTAATACTTTGATCTACCGTCTCTTTCTTTTGTACACTATATCGATCAGAATGAAAGTGAGGATGTTTTTGCTGCATTAACTCATAACCTTTTGCTGTAGATGGACTATTCGAATCACAAGTGAATAATAAATCTAAAACTAAACAAGCATCAAATGCTCTCTCCTCTGCAAGGTCCTTCAATACAATTTGAATAACCTCTTCCTTTGTTTTTTCTAAAGAGAGTGCGAAATAATTTTTTATAAGTTGAAAAACTTCGTGTTTATACGTGACATCTAAAAGAAGTCCTTCCTGTAACAACCATTTCATTTTGGCATCGGCACTAACGAATATATTTTTATTCATCGCATCAATTGCAATTCGGTTCTGAAGCATGCTGTTTGCTTCTATCATTTCTGTAATATAATAATTTGCTTTTTTTTCATTATTTTCACACAAATAGGCTAAACACTCTTTTACAATTTGAATTAAAAATGCAAGATCATTTTGCTGAAACTCTTTTTCAACATTTTCCTTATCCTTTTTTTTCAGTGCCGTTTGTCGTAGTGATAACATTCGCATCTTCTCTATTCCCATCGTCATAATTGGTACGGCGTAATAGGAAATATGAGGTTTCATCTTCTCATTCCAAATTTGCTCCACATAAGAAAATGTAGACACTGGTAAACGACTCGATTCCTCAAGTTCTATTGATTCTTGTGTATCATTTCCCCATTTTCTCTCCCGCTTTAACTTAAGCTTTCCATCCAAAATAAACGTTAGTAATAATAAAGCAATCTCTTTATGCTCAGGAAAAGAACATTTTTGGAGTAAGTAAGAAATTTTTTCAATTGATTTACTATCTTTTTCAGCTGTTTCTAGTAAAAGAAGTGTCCATCTTGCAAACAACAACGGGTCCATTTTAATTTTCGTTTCGTTTAAGTAGCTACAAATTGTTCTCCATAATAACGGTGATAGTTTAGAATGATTTTTAAAAATTAATTGAAATAATTCTTTTTGATGACTAAAAAGAAATTGTTCCACCAACCATTCTGCAAGTAATTCATCTACCTCATTATCGTTTGATGTAACTAAAAATAAATTTTGTAATTTCCCTTCTGCTTCAAGCCATTCCACCCATTCATAATCATGAGCAAATTCAACAAAGTAGCGGACTGTTTCAATTTTTTTTATGGATTGTTTTATGTATGATAATTGTTCCTGCTCTACTGACGGTGGAACTGTTACTATGTCACGAATCCGCATTCGTTTTGTAATATAATTATCTCCCATTAATTCCGCCCATCGCTTCACTGCTTTAACAAGAGATTGATGATTATTACCTTTATTCGGGTATACAATCGGCCGTATTCCTAAATGCTCCCAATGGTACGTATTTTCCCCTTGCGCAACAAATGCATAACGCCTTGTACTTGGTGGTAAACCAGTTGCTAAATATTTCATTACTGGGTCATTATGGCTATATCCAACGAATAAAACGGTATAATTCGAGAATAAATCAACTAAAAATCTTCTTGCCCATCCTTCCGTCAAGTAAGCCCTTCCAAAATCACCATCTGTTAATATTAATGCTTCTTTCTCTTGTTCTATATTGCCATGTATGTAAGCGAGTCCTTTAAACGCTCTACCTGTAGGTAACGCAGGTGCGTAATATACGTTAAATTCTCTATTCATTTCTTTCATCGCAGTTGTAAAATGCCGATCAAAATTTGTCGTTACAATGCGGACTTCCGTATCTAAAGGAAACAATCTCGGAATCGCATAATGAAGCGGATTCGGCTTTGATTTTTCAATATGAACTAAATCTCTTGCAACTTGATGTATATCTTTTGTTTTCGCAATTTTACCAAGATAATAATCATGAGGTTCTGTTATTTCACGCGTTTCTACATATAACGTTTTCGCAATCTCATCAACTAGATCATCAAAATTCGGTAAGTTTGATTTCCCTTTCATAGAAACTCCCGCTCCAACAAATAGTACTAACTTTCCTTGTTCAAGATGATCAATTAACTCCTCTGGAATTTCTACTTCTGAAGTAATCCACATCATGGATTCCCCCTTACCTAAAAATGTCATATACTCTCATTTTACTATAACATTTTTTCTTTGTTTTTTTAATATTTAGACAAAAATCGAACGTGAAAAAGTTTTATGTAAATATATTTGTTACAATGTATGAACTCCTAAATTTATTGTAAAACTATGTATAAATCGGAGGTGTAAATATTGAATGGTTTTACTGTAGTTCTTATTAAGTTTATATCGTGCATTATCGCATTTAGTATCGGACTCGCTTTATTTTTCCCTGCAACGTTCGTCCAAATTATTTCATTTAGTCTCTTTGTTACAATCGTATCCTATATGTTCGTCGATAAAATCATATTAAACCGAATAGGCAATACCGGTGCCATTATGTCGGATTTCTTACTAACGTATTTAAGCGTATGGATTTTCGGTAATATTTTATTAGACAATTACATGCAAATTGCATGGGGTAGTTTCCTTTCCGCTACTGTCTTTACATTATCTGAAGTAATCGTTCATCGCTTTTCTAACTCACACACAAGGCACCAAAATGATAACATTCATATTAATCGCCGCTTTGCATATGGTACGGAATTTGCTGAAGAGCAGAATATATTGGATAAAGATAAGAATAAGAAGAAGAAATGACATTTTGATGCAGGAGCGCCCTTTTTAATTATGTGGTGCTCCTTTTTTATGTATTCATTATGGTACGTGAAATTATAAGAACGATGTTTTCAAGATATCGTTCTTATAATAAAAAACTGCCTCTTATTTAGAGGCAGTCACTTTCAAATCTTTTAACGCAACAACATTAGCAAACGCTCCAAACACTACATTATGATGCTTTACAATGTCTTCCGCACGTAACACGTCTGTATGAAACGTACTATGTGCATCACTCACTAACGTTACTTTATACCCTTCACTAAACGCTCTTCGCGTTGTCGTATCCACACAGTACTCTGTTTGCATTCCTGAAATAATAACGTGTTCAATGCCTTTTTCTTGTAATACTTCATTTAAGTTCGTCTTATAGAATGAATCTGGCGTCGTCTTTTCAATGATACTGTCCCCTTCTTGCGGGGCAATTACCTCATGCACTTTCCAACCAGCTGTACCTTTTTCTAACGGATGATCTTTTGGCCCGTTATGCTGTACAAAAATAACTGGAATATCATTTGAACGACATTCCCCAATAAGCTCTTGCAATATTTCTAAAAACTTTTCCCCATTATGTACTGGCATTCCTGCTGTATACATACCTGCTTGCACATCAATTACTATTAAAGCTTTTTTCATTTCGCGCAGCTCCCTTTGTTTGTATTCTATCATCCAACAATCTTCTAATTTCCCCTCATGCAGCTCATGTTCCTTTAATATCTTCACTTTTTTAAAGCCGCATTTTTCATAACATTTTATCGCACGTCCATTATTTACTTTCGGATCCATCGCGATTGCTTCTGCTCCCGTGTTCTCCATAATATAAGTAATTGCTGCCTGAACGAGTTTCGTTCCAATTCCTTTTCCCCAATAATTCGGTTCTCCGATAAATTGATCCATTCCCCATACATTTTGTGATTCTTCATAGCCATATAATGTTTTCCACTCAGAATCAACTGGATACATTTGAATATAACCGATTGGCATATCATCAAACTCTATTAAGCATCTTTTTTCATGACTATTTGGATTATGTATAAAATGATCCAGTACCATTTCTACAGATTGCGGATTATCTCGCCCTTCGTAATACTGTAGAACTTTTGGGTCTGTTAACCATTTTGAAATGATTGGTGCATCCTCTTCTATTACGTATCTAATCGATATATTATCTTTTTGAAATAGCATATAGTACCTCTTTTTAATTATTTATATTTTTTCTTTTTTTAAAATCTTTCATTGCACCTATTAGTACGTATGGTAACAATGTAATCATAAAAAGAGCAGTAAACAAATTAAAATGAGGGATTTCATATGGAGTGAACCATTCCGTAAAAAATTTGGAATGTAAAATTCTACTTAAAAATTCCCCACTTGGTTTAAAATTTGGTGCCCATCCAGTAACCTCACAAATAATAAACAACAATTGAACAATAATAAATGCCCCTAGATAGCGAAACCATGTCCGTTTCAAAATCGGCTGCGCCTTATTTAATTTATGTTCCATCTAGCTCCCACCTTTTTACTTCCATCCTATTAATTATACACTTTTCACGGTTTATTTGTTAAAATTTTCTATATAATCATTCGTGCTGGGGGAATACATTATGTCTAATCCTATCCTTAAATCAACATTAATCATTCTTAGAGGAAACTCCGCAAGTGGTAAAACAACAATCGCAAAGCAACTACAAGAACATTTCGGAAAAGGTACACTTTTAGTATCACAAGATGTTGTACGTAGAGATATGCTTAGGTTACATGATACGATGGGTAATTTATCACATGATTTACTATTTGAAATTACAAAATACGGAAAAGGAAAATGTGAATTTGTTATTTTAGAAGGCATTTTAAACAGTCGTAGATACGGTGAAATGTTGAAAGAATTAATACATTTTTTTGAAGGAAACGTCTATACATATTACTTTGATTTATCGTTAAAAGAAACGATTCGACGACATACTACAAGGGACAAACGGCATGAATTTGGTGAGGATTCCCTACAAAAATGGTATAATCCGCACGATACAATTGAAGTTACTAGAGAAACTATTTTTACAGATAACTTCACGCAAAAAGATATATTTGATGCGATTCTTACTGATGTTGCAATCAAAAAACAAGACTAACATAATCTGTTAGTCTTATTTTCTTTATGCACTTTGTATTTTACTTTCACAAAAATAAAAGCCAGTCTCAATTAAGAGAACTGACTTCTATCTAGATAACTATATCGATTAAAGAATTTTAACTTTAACAGTTTGTCTTCCCCAATTCATAGCTTTACTTTTTGAACCCATTAAAACATCAATACGATTTCCTTTAATAGCACTTCCAGTATCACCAGCAATTGCTTCGCCATAACCTTCTACCCATACTTTAGATCCTAATGGGATTACTTTCGGATCTACTGCGATAATTCTCATATTCGGATTAGCCGTTAAATCATGCCCCATCGCAGTTAAAACGCGTCCACCATATGTACCATTTTCACTTGGATCCGCAGTATATGCAGTCGCTACTACCGTTAATTCACGCTTAGCAGCCTGCGTGTTATTTTTAGACTCTTCTTTTGCTTTTGCTACTTCTCTTGCTTTCGCTTCTTCCTTAGCCTTGGCTATTTCTCTTGCTTTTGCCTCTTCCTTAGCCCTTGCTATCTCTTGGGCTTTCTCTTCTTCTTTAGCCTTCGCTATTTCTTGGGCTTTCTCTTCTTCCTTAGCCTTCGCTATTTCTTGGGCTTTCTCTTCTTCTTTAGCCTTCGCTATTTCTTGGGCTTTCTCTTCTTCCTTAGCCTTCGCTATTTCTTGGGCTTTTGCTTCTTCCTTAGCCTTCGCTATTTCTTGGGCTTTCTCTTCTTCTTTAGCCTTCGCTATTTCTTGGGCTTTCTCTTCTTCCTTAGCCTTCGCTATTTCTTGGGCTTTCTCTTCTTCCTTAGCCTTCGCTATTTCTTGGGCTTTCTCTTCTTCCTTAGCCTTCGCTATTTCTTGGGCTTTCTCTTCTTCTTTAGCCTTCGCTATTTCTTGGGCTTTCTCTTCTTCCTTAGGCTTTACTACTTCTTGTACTTTCACTTCTTCCTTAGGCTTTACTACTTCTTGTACTTTCTCTTCTTCCTTAGGCTTTACTACTTCTTGTACTTTCTCTTCTTCCTTAGGCTTTACTACTTCTTGTACTTTCTCTTCTTCCTTAGGCTTTACTATCTTTTGTGTTTTAACTTCTTCTTTAGCTTTAACCGTTTTTTGTACTTTCGCTACTTGCTTCATTTTCTCTTCAGCTTTTTTTTCAACTGGTGCTGTACTTGATAGGAAAGAAACATTTATATAGGCTGTTTTTCCTTTATACTCAAATTGCAGCCATCCGTCTTTCACTTGATGCGTTGATTCAATGACATCATCTTTTTTCAATCTGCCAAGGATTTCTGATTCTGTATTTGAATCAGAACGGACATTTAACAAATTCGCTGTTACATGATACACATCTTTTGTAAACTCTGAACTTACAAACACCTCTTTACCGTTTAAATCAATTTTTGACCAGCCATCTTCGGTATTTATTACTTTTAACTCTTGTCCCTCCTTTACTTTTTCGACAACTTTTGATTCCGTAGTCGGTTTTTCACGTACGTTGAGTACATCTGCTGTTACGATCGTTTCTGCGATAGCCGTTGTGGTAAAAGCCCCCAATCCCAAAACAGTTGCTGTTGCTGCGCCAATTACTTTTTTCATATTAGCCTCCATTACGTTTTTTGTATTCTATGAAATATTTCCATAAAATCAGGAAATTCCACAGTGTATCAAAACATTTGCAACAGTATATTAATACCGCTTAATATACTGTTTTTAAAACTTCCTACTTCAATAGTATCAAATTCTCAATTCTAATTCTATACATTATCAATCTCCTCATCTTTTATAAACTCTTCATACCCTTCTTCATACTAAATAGTTGTCGCAATTCCCGCCAAAAATAAACTTACAATTGCTAAAAATTTTGTTCCGACTATAGCCCCTCTTAAATGAAACTTATAATCTTTATAACCCTTCATCCCTTCTGTACTAGGAATAACAACAAATCTCGGGGTAATCCAGCAAAAGATTAGCCAATCAATTATAAACAAATCTACTAAATTGAAAATCATTAAAATACCAAAAGTATGTAAATAGGCATCAACATATAATAATTTTTCATGTTTATGTAGTATATATGTAGAAACGACAGGCGTACCGAAAAGAATAGCATTATATGCAATATTAAAGTAGATTGTTTGCTTCTTTTCATAAATCGATTTTGGAAAAACTACCTTTTGAATATCTTTCGGATATTCAGTTAAAGAAAGACGGGGATTATAATATAAAGATCCTAAAATCATTACGGATAGTACAATAGACATAATGACACCAACGTACATCATTTGCTCAAATGGATTCATATGCTTCATTCACCCTTTTCTGCATTCACTCCATAGTGCACGCACTTAATTACACATTGTATGTACGTTACTAACCAAAAATTAATAATTACCTTTAATAATCTTTTATAATTGAAATTATGATTTACGTGTCATTAAACTTTTCTGAAGAACATTAAAAATTAGTTTGGAGGAGTTATTATGAAGAAACTATATTTTAATAAATTTGAACCAACAGATTTCAATTTATATTTCCAGCTCGTTTCAAATGAAGAAGTAATGGCGCAAATTACCGAACGCGCTATTCCGTTAGATGAAGCAAAAAATGACTTTACAAAGCTGTTAAAGTGCAATGAAACCCATCAACTATTCGGCTCTTATAAAGTATATGATTCTATTACAAATGAATATATTGGTCTTGGACATGTTACGGTAAACCAGGATAATGTTAAAGAAGCTGAAATTGGATATATGATTTTGCCAGAGCACTGGGGAAAAAGATATGGTAGTCCAATCGCAAAAGAATTAATGCATATTGCGAAACAGACAGATGTAATCGTTCTAAAAGCAATTATCGATCCAAATAACATCCCCTCTCGAAAAATTTTACTAAATGTCGGTTTTACATCTGAGAAAGTTTGTGAGATTGATGGATTGCCTGGGGAGATTTTTAGTACATATATTTAACAAAATAAGAAATGCTACTCTTAAACTAAAAGTAGCATCTCTTTACATATTACGTCCTATTCAATCATCGAAAGTAAAACTTTCTCAAGCTCTTTTTTAGAGAACATACTACCATTTATACAGCCATTCTCTTAATTGTACTTCATCCAAAATTACATTCTCCTCTCATAATCTTTCACACTATATTCGCCCGTTTTCTGCAAAAAGTTCATTTTACATAAAAATTTATTTATTACAATAAGAATATAATATATATTAAAAAAAGAGGTGAATTTCAAAAATGAATAAAGAGGATAAATGTCACGCTGAAAAAGCGTTAAAAAATCTCTTCATCGGATCACAAGTTGATGGATTACAATTTGGAATTTCTCCAGGCGCTATAAAGATTCATTTCACAAACTTTCACGACCCTGTTGAGTATGACGGACAATTATATATTAATATCGAATCAAAATGGTGTTTATTTAATAAACCTCAAAAAAGATACCCATTAAATGAAGATGAATTTGAGGATTATTCTGAGGAAGAAGAATATAAGAGAATATTTGAGATAAGAAGACAAAAAAAATCACTTTAACAAAACGTTTCCTTCCCAAGCTTCCAACTAAACCATCTCCCATGCCCTTCTGTTTCCCCAACCGTTTCACGATATTCGTTACCGTTAATATAATAATCAATATGAAGGTCACGATCCCACATGTTGTTATAAAGGTGGAATACATCACGTTTTGCGCCGATTTCTTGCACTTGTTTTTCTAATTTATGTTTTACTTGTTCAGGTATTTGATTTGCGACGTGTGTATGGAAAATACAGATTACAGCATCATCACTTATTTGTTCAATAATAGATGGCAATAGCTCCACACCGTCTCCTTCTATCAATTGGACAGATTCATTTTTCACTAAAGATGCTGCTTGGTCAAACATTTCAAGTCTTTCTTTATGTTCTGGCCAAATGAGTGCACGTGGCCATAAATAATCTTCATCACTATGTAAATCATTTACATGTAAGTCTAGTCCGATTCTTTCAACGACAGTTGGACTGTCTTTTAGAAAATGAGGCGCATTTTCCCCTCTTATTTCAGAAGTTACATGTACATTTGAATTTATATTTCCGTATGTTTCATCTGTTCCGTACGAATAGCTATATTGGTCCCAGAACAGTTGTAATCCAGAACTTGTCCCAATTTCAATTAACGCTAATGGCTTTTTCACTTTATTAAATATGTAACAGAAACTTGGGTATAAGTACGCACATCGCCTTACTTCATTCGTTTGAACAAGTTTTGTTTGTAACAAAGTAATGATTTCTTCTCGGTACGTTTTACAGAAATCTTTAAAATGATCAAAAGCTTGATCTAAATCCGTATTAGCATTTTCAACTAAGCTACTATAATACGTTTTTACATGATGTTCTTTCCCTGTTAGTAATAAATAATGTACGGCTCCTAATAGTAAGTTTGGGACTGGTTGACCTGCTTGAGCATAGGAAGATAGTGTTAGTACTTCCTCATCTTCAGCAATTTTTATTGATAAGTATTCATATAAGTCACTTGACCCTTTACATTCCTTTATTGAAAAATTTCAAAATAAGTTTGCGATTTGTTCTTGTGTACGCATTGGTATCACTCCTTTTTATTTCACAGAATAATCATACTATTATTAGGGGATAAAATTCCATAATAAGGTATCCTTTCTACCCATTATACGATACGTAAGCTTTTTCGAGATAATTTCGAACTGTGATTTTTTTCTATTTATCACCTTAAAAGAGCTTGTTAAATAAGATTTTTGGCGAATAAAACGTTAAATAGTTTAAAATTATCAGATAACACTAGATATTTTAGTCTATTAATTATTATAATAGAGTATGAGATGGTTATATAATTGAGACAAAAAAGGTATACACCTAGGTGGGGCCTAGGCGGTGTTTTCAATTTACGGCTTAGATAAAAAAACACCTACTCTTTTTTGCCAATATAGGGGATGGAGAGATTATCATGAGCAACATGCAGCAAAAAACAGACGTTATCTTAATTGGTGCAGGAATTATGAGTGCAACGTTAGGCTCATTACTAAAAGAATTAGCACCTGAATGGGAAATTAAAGTTTTTGAAAAACTCGCAAGTGCCGGGGAAGAAAGCTCTAATGAATGGAATAATGCAGGTACAGGGCATTCTGCGCTATGCGAACTGAACTATACTTCCGAAAAATCTGACGGATCTATAGATATTAGTAAGGCTGTAAAAGTGAATGAGCAATTCCAGCTTTCAAGACAATTTTGGGCATATCTTGTAAAAAGCAAATTAATTCGTAATCCACAAGATTTTATTATGCCTCTACCTCATATGAGTTTAGTACAAGGCGAAAAAAATGTTGAGTTTCTAAAAAACCGTTTTGAAGCGCTTTCAAAAAATCCACTGTTTCAAGGAATGGAATTTTCCGATGCTCCTGAAACATTAAAAAAATGGCTTCCACTCATTATGGAAGGACGTACACCTAACGAACCAATGGCTGCAACGAAGATTGACTCTGGAACAGACGTTAACTTCGGTGCATTAACTCGTATGTTGTTTGATTACTTACAAACGAAAAATGTCGAGCTAAACTACAAACATAGTGTCGAAAATATTAAACGTACGAAGAATGGTTTGTGGGAAGTGAAAGTACACGATATGAATAGTGGTAAAATTGAGCATCATACTGCAAAATTCGTCTTTATCGGCGGCGGTGGTGGTAGTCTACCTCTACTTCAAAAGACTGGCATTCCTGAATCAAAACATATCGGTGGATTCCCAGTAAGCGGACTATTTATGGTATGTAAAAACCAAAAAGTTGTAGAGCAACATCATGCAAAAGTATACGGTAAAGCTAAGGTTGGCGCTCCGCCAATGTCTGTTCCTCACCTTGATACGAGATATATAGACAATAAAAAAGCTTTACTATTTGGACCGTTCGCAGGGTTCTCTCCTAAGTTCTTAAAAACTGGCTCAAACCTTGACTTAATTGGCTCTGTAAAACCAAATAACGTCTTAACGATGTTAGCAGCTGGTGTAAAAGAAATGGGACTAACAAAATACTTAATTCAGCAAGTTATGTTATCGCACGAAAAACGTATGGAAGAATTACGCGAATTCATTCCGAACGCGAAAAGTGATGACTGGGATATTGTAGTTGCTGGGCAACGTG
Organism: Bacillus sp. IBL03825; assembly: GCF_024712505.1. Lineage (NCBI taxonomy): Bacteria > Bacillati > Bacillota > Bacilli > Caryophanales > Bacillaceae > Bacillus > Bacillus sp. IBL03825. The sequence goes on from NZ_JAMXKE010000001.1 coordinate 2,967,525, forward strand.
TGCAAGTAATTAAAGACACTGATGCTGGCGGTAAAGGCACACTTCAATTCGGTACAGAAGTTGTAAGTGCAGCTGACGGTTCAATCGCTGCATTACTAGGCGCTTCACCAGGTGCTTCTACTGCTGTTCACGTCATGCTTGAAGTATTAGAAAAATGTTTCCCAAGCCGTATGGTAGAATGGGAAGGAAAAATAAAAGAAATGATCCCTTCTTACGGCATTTCACTAACTGAAAATCCAAGATTGTTCCAAGACCTTCACACTTCTACTGGTCGTACGCTTGGATTAAATGAAAAAGAAACGGTTCATAATTAAAGAAGAAATTAAAAAACGTCCGATATATTCGGACGTTTTTTTGTTACTAAAAATTATATTTATCAATATTCTCTTTCGTAAATACAACTCGTTCTGGCAATACAATAATTCCATTTCCTTCTGCTTCATAATCATAACCTTGGATTGAATTTGGCTCTACTTTCACTGTTCCGATTCCTTTTACTTCAAAGCTATCCCCTACTTTTAACTTCTTCCCTTTTACAACGATTTCATTTGCAACATACGTAGCGAGTGCGCCTTGCTGTTTTACATCCTATAATCCAAATTGTTGTACCGTTCCTCGTTTTACGTAATCACGCATAACGTTTGGTGTAGAGAAGCCAGTTACGGCTACTTTTTTATCCATTTTTAAGTTTTCAGCTGCTTGTGCCATTGCCGGAAGTGCTGTTGCATCTGGGCAAATAACCGCATTAATATCAGGATACGTTTTTAATATGTTTTCCCCTACTGATAAAGATTTTTGCGCATTATTTTCACCGTACTGCGTCGTTACAATTTCCCAGTTTGGATATTTCTTTTTAATAATTTCTTTCGCTTTCGTTACCCATTGGTTTTGATCCGTTACAGTCGGGCTAGAATAAAAGAATGCTACTTTTCCTTTATCACCAATTTGTTTGGAAGTCATTTCAATTAATAAATTAGCAAGTTGGTCTGGTGTACCTTGGCTTATATAAAATGAACGGTCTTTCGGATTCACATCTGAGTCCCATGTTAACACCGTCATCCCTTTTTCCTTAGCACGTTGCAGTGATTGTGATAGTCCATCTACTGAAGTAGAAGAGACCATAAGTGCATCATAGTTTTGGTTAATAAAATTGTTTATATATTTCACTTGGCCTGATACGCTTGCTTCAGACGGCCCATCATATTTCACTTGTACGCCTAGCTTATCTCCCATCTCTTTTGCTCCTTCACCGCCCGATGTAAAGAAGCCAACTCCAGTTAGTTTCGGAATGAATGCAAATTTCACATCATCTGCTTTTTTCTTATCTGCCGTTTGGCTAGAACAAGCTATTAAACCGATTAAACAAATGCATACAATGAATACAATCCCTAGTTTTCTCTTCATGACATTTCCCCCTTATGCAAGTTCTTTCTTTTCCACGGTGTGAATTGATGTAATTTGAAATGTCTCATAATTACTGAAAGAATAAGAATAATACCAATTACTACGTTGGATTGTTCATTTGTTAAACCCGTCATTTGCAAGCCATACTGCATTACCCCTATAAAAATACTCGCCAGTACGGTACCGATAATGCTTCCTTTTCCCCCTGTAATAAGTGTCCCGCCTAATAAGACTGCTGTAATAATTGGTAAAATCGTTTCACTCCCCATATCTGCACGTGCGGAACCGAAATATGCAGTTAAGAAGGTGCCACCTAATCCACCTCCTAATCCGGAAAGTATGTAAGCGATGATAACTACTTTTTTCGTTTTGATCCCGGTGTATTTTGCTGCGTTTTCGTTCGCTCCTGTTAATTTTACGTGGCGCCCATATACAGTTCGGTGAAATAATAAAGTACATAAAACTGTTAATACGATTAGTATCCATAATAAATTCGGTATCCCTATAAAACTACCATTTGCCAGTTGTACAAATGCTTCAGGTATACCACTTATCCCTTCATATCCAGAAGTACCTGCCCCTCCTGAAATAACGAGTGCAATTCCGCCGTATAAAAACATCGTTCCGAGTGTAACGACAAGTGGCTCTACATCTGTCCTTTTTATAATGATTCCGTTTAAAGCTCCTGCTAAGCAACTAATTATTAGGGCTATTATGACAGCAAACAAAATAGGTATTCCGTTCATCCAAAGCACACCGATCAAGATTGAAGTAAGCCCCATTATTGAGCCAACCGATACGTCAATTCCTCCTGTTACAATAACGAAAGTCATTGGTATCGCCGCGATCGCTATAAATAGGAAATCATTTGTACTAAAAAGGAGATTACTAATATTTAAGAAATCACTACTTACAAAACTAAAGAGAATGAATTCTATAAGAAGTAATACAATTAGAACACCTTCCCATCTGTATAAATACTTCATAGATTCATCCTCCTTTCTGCCTTCCACTTTTTCATAACACTATCTAATATGACGATTAGTAATAATAAAAAACCTGAAATAGCATTATTCCAAAATGCTGGTATTTTTAAAAAGACGAGTGAACTACTTATCACCTCTAAAAATAAAGCTCCTAATGCAGCTCCAACTATAGAACCCGTTCCTCCTTTTAAATGAATTCCTCCAAGTACCGCTGCTGCGATAACCTGTAATTCTATCCCTGTTCCTGTTTGATTTGGAACGAACCCGATATTCATAACAAATATGCAACCAGCGAGTGCAGCGCTTATACCCGATATAATAAACGCATATATTTTTACTTTATTAACAGGTATACCAATGAGTCTCGCGCCATCTTCATTATCACCTACCGCATAAAAGTATCTTCCGAATGGCACTTTCCTTAAAAAAAAGTATAGTAGTAGTAAAATAATAAGAACAACCCATACAATTATCGGCAAACCAAGTATGACGATAGATGACAGTTGCTTAAAATCGTTTGGTATATCTTCAATCCACTTTCCGCCTGTGAAAATTAACATCGCACCTCTAATGACCCCTAACATACCTAATGTCATGATAATAGCTGGTACCCGAAACTTTGCAACGCCAATCCCGTTTGCGAACCCGATAATAGCTCCAAGTAAAATAACAGCTGTAATAGACAAGAATGCATTATATCCATCCGATAACAACATCCCGCAAACCGCTGCGCTTAATCCCATAATTGAACCAACTGATACGTCTATATTTTTCGTAAATAAGACGAACGATTGGCCAATTGCTAGCACGACTAAAATAACGCTTGATTTCATCATTAAAGATAACGAGTTAAGCTGAACGAAACTTGGATTTATCATTCCGACAATGGCAATGTAAATTAGTAATAACAGTATGATAGAGGTTTCGTGCATTTTATACATACGTTTCATTCCGTTACACCTCCATATGCTAGACGTGTAACTTCTTCTACATTTATTTGTTCTTTCTCCAGATGAGAAACAAATTGTCCATTTCGCATTACATATACACGGTTTACTAATTGAACAATTTCTTCAATATCTGAAGAGATTAATAATATTGCGAGTCCTTCCCTTTTCATTTTTTCTATCGTTTCATATACTTCAAGCCTTGCTTTCGCATCAATTCCGCGAGTCGGTTCATCAAGAATAATAATTTTCGGATTACACGCAAGATATTTTGCAAGCACGATTTTTTGCTGATTACCTCCTGATAAAGATGCTAGTACTTCATCCATACTTCGTGCAACAATTCGAAACTGTTCTATATACGACTTCACTAAAGCGCTTTCTTTTTCTTGGTTAATGAAAAAACGACTATTTTGATGTAAACTTGCTGCAGTCATATTTTCTTTAACCGATGCAATTGAAAAAATACCATTTCTTGCTCTATCCTCTGGCACATAAACTAGTCCTTCGCTTAGTCTTTTATGCAAAGAGTATGAATCAATTGATTTTCCTTCTAATAAAATAGAACCTGATTTTATAGATTTCAATCCAAAAATCGCTTCTGCTAATTCAGTTCTACCTGATCCAACAATGCCAGCAATACCTACAATCTCACCAGTATGTACAGTGAATGAAATGTTTTCGAATGCATGACTCGTTACATCAGTTACTTCTAATATTTTTTTCGTTTCTTTTGACTTTCGCACTATTTCTCTTTTCTCTTCTTGTTTATACCCTTTTGGCAATAATCCCTCCATCAACATGTCATATGTATAGTCACATACATCCCCTTGGCTTACAATCATTCCATCTCGTAATATCGCCACTTTATTAGCAATTTCAAAGATTTCTGGAAAGCGATGCGTAATATATATCATCCCAATTCCTTTTTCTTGCAAACTTTTCATCAGCACAAAAAGATTCTTCATTTCGTGAGTTGTTAATGTCGATGTTGGCTCATCTAAAATCAGAATCTCGGCTTCTCTTATTAATCCCCTAACGATTTCTACTAATTGTTGCTGCGCAACGGATAGTGATCCCCCTAGTTCTTTAAGATCAATCCCCCATCCTAAACTGTTAATCAATTGCTTGATTTTTACTTTTAATTCCTTTTTCTTTCCTTTTAGTCCGATACATATATTTTCTTCAATGGTCATATGCGGGAAAATGAGCGGTTCTTGTGGTATTAAATACATACTATTTCGGTGTGCTTCTGATGGATTTGAAAACTGTTTCCTCATTCCTTTTACATACATTTCTCCACTATCATACGAATATAAACCCGTTAATATTTTCATTAATGTTGATTTTCCAGCACCATTTCCCCCAACTAAAGCGTATATATCTCCACACTCTACTTGTAAATTCACTTCTTTTAGTACAAGTTGATTTGAAAACGACTTACTCATTTTTTTTACTTGTAATAAGGGCACTTTCTCCACATGATGTCACCTGCCTTTATACAGAACATTTTTGAGAAAATGATTATTTGTTCTACTTGTTTTGTAGCATTGTATATTCCTTTTTTCATATCTAGAACACTTTTTTCACCAGACTATTCATCGTTTCAACTGGAATAAACAAAATATACGGCACATATGTTTAAGCAGTGGTCAATTGTTGAAAGGGATGAAGAGTATGACACAGCTGAACTTTGAAGAGAATTTATTAACGAAAGTAGCTTGGTACTATTATAAAGATCAATTAACACAACAGGAGATCGCTTCACTTCTTCATATTTCAAGAAATAAAGTCGTCCGGTTATTAGATAAGGCGCGCAGTGAAGGTATCGTTACATTTCACGTAAAAGGGACTGGTTTTCACTGTTTAAGTATTGAACGTGACTTAATGAAAAAATTCCATTTAAAAGATGCTTTCATTATCCCTACTCCAATAGACAATTATCACGCTTCTCTCGGAAAAGCTGCTGCACAGTATTTAGAAACTCAGCTCCAACAAGGCGATTTACTCGGCATTGGATGGGGTGAAACAATTAGCAAAATGCTAGAAAACATTCATTTTGAAACTTCCATTAATCTTTCAATCGTAACGCTAACAGGCGGAGTAAATCACTATCTCCCGAGAAAACAAAACTATTTACACTACATGCAAGGCGATCTTCATATTATCCCTACACCGTTTCTAGCATCTACAACCGAAATGGCACAAAGTATTCTATCAGAACCGAGTGTCAAAGATATGCTTCATGTCGCTTCACTTGCTCATACAGCTATTGTTGGTATTGGAGGATTATCTCAAGACGCTACGATTGTAAAAGAAGAAAAATTAACGCTACGTGAAATGACATATATTCGTAGCCAACACGGCGCTGGTGATATTTTAGGACAGTTTTATAATACGAATGGTGATTTATTACATCTTCCGCATCACAACCGCCTAATTGGTACGCCACTCTCTATCCTTCGCAAAATGAAGCATGTCGTTGGTGTTGCTGGTGGTACAGAAAAAATAGACGCCATTTACGGAGCTTTAAAGGGGAGATTTATTCATACATTAATTACCGATGAGGAAACTGCCCTCTCCTTATTACGAAAGGATGGTGAGTGTTAATGTCTCATTTATTAGCTTTCGATGCTGGTACAGGAAGCATTCGAGCTGTTCTTTTTGATTTACTAGGTAATCAAATTGCGGTCAGTCAAAAAGAATGGGTTCATAAAACGGATCCTCGTTATCCAGGCTCTATGAATTTTGATGTAAAAGAAAACTGGCACCTTGTACAACAATGTACGAAAGAAGTTTTACAAAGAAGTAATGTCTCTCCCTCTTCTATTCAAGCTATTAGCGCTACTAGTATGCGAGAAGGTTTTGTTTTATATGATAAAGGTGGGCAAGAAATATGGGCTTGTGCAAATGTTGATGGGCGCGCATCTGCTGAAGTTAGTGAACTAAAAGAAATTCGGTCACATCTGGAAGAAGATTTATATACAAGATCTGGGCAAACTTTTTCATTAGGTGCTTTACCTCGCCTACTTTGGATTAAAAAACATGAACCAGACGTCTATAGCAATATTCATTCTTTTACGATGTTAAACGATTGGATTTTATATAAATTAAGCGGCGTACTGCAAATCGACCCCTCAAACGGTTGTACGTCCGGTATTTTTAACTTACAAAATAGAGTGTGGGATAACGATGTCGCTAAAGAATGCGGTCTAGCTTTACCATTTTCACCAACAGTAAATGAAGCTGGTACAGTAATTGGCACCGTCACAAAAGAGTGTGCAGCATTAACTGGATTACGTGAAGGAATTCCTGTCGTCGCCGGGGGCGGAGATGCACAAATGGCATCACTTGGAACAGGAGTCGTGAAACCTTATCAAACGTTAGTATGCGGAGGCAGTTTTTGGCAGCAAGAAGTGAATGTTACAGAACCAATAACGGATCCATATGCTGCGATTCGGGTAAATTGTCACGTCGCACCTAACCTATGGCAATATGAAACGATTGCCTTTTTCCCAGGCCTTGTTATGCGATGGTTTCGAGACGCTTTTTGCCAAGAGGAAAAGAAACTTGCTGACAAACTTGGTGTAGATGCTTATGAATTATTAGAAGAACAAGCGAAAGACGTACCTGTCGGTTCACATGGCATTATCCCTACTTTTTCAAACGTTATGAACTATATTTCTTGGCGTCATGCCGCACCTTCTTTTTTAAATTTAAGTTTAGACGCTGACAAATGCGGCAAAAAAGAACTGTTCCGTGCTATTGAGGAAAATGCTGCCTTCGTTACACTTGGTAACTTAAAATTAATAGAAAATCTCACAGGGACATTCCCTTCTGAAGTCGTGTTTGCTGGCGGTGCCGCTAAAGGAAAACTATGGCCACAAATTCTATCAGACGTACTCGGTATCCCAGTAAAAGTACCAGTTGTAAAAGAAGCAGCTGCTTTAGGAACTGCGATTGCTGCCGGAGTTGGTGCTTGCATATATTCATCTATGGCAGAAACTGCCGAACAGTTTGTACAGTGGGAGCACATATTCGAACCAATTACTGAAAATCACGAACTATATAAAGAGTTCTATGAAACATGGAAAACTGTATATGACAGTCAGCTTGCTTTAGCTGATATAGGGCTCACCTCACATATGTGGATTGCGCCTGGTGCACTGTAACAGATTACATTACATAAAGGAGTGAAATGTATGTTAAAAGTGAATGAAAATGATTTCTCCTATCGCTTCGGTGATAACGGGCCGAAATATTTAATACAAGGTCCGAATATTGATCTTGGCCTTGTTGTCATTCAGCCTGGGCAGGAGTTTCAAAATCACTTTCATACGACGTGCGAGGAAGTCTTTTATGCATTAGAAGGTGAAATTGATTTCTATGTGAATAACGAAAGAGTTCCGATTAAACAAGGCGATGTATTGCAAGTTCGTCCTCATGAATCTCACTATCTTATTAACCATTCTGATAAACCTTTTAAAGCAGTTTTTATAAAGTCACCACATTTACCAAATAAAGATACGGTACAAACGGAAAATCCAACATTAACGAAGGAGTGATTTCAAATGACTTGGGGATTTAAAAATCGATTAAACACAATCTTACCTGATGGCAGAGCGGTTATGTTAGCGATAGATCACGGCTACTTTTTAGGACCAATTCACGGCCTAGAACAACCGCTGGAAACGGTTAAAAACTTACTTCCTTATACAGATTCCCTCTTTTTGACGCGTGGTGTACTTAGCTCTTGTATTCCTGAAAACTGCAGCACACCGATGGTTATGCGTGTTTCAGGTGGAGCTACTGTCGTCGGTAAAGATTTAGCGAATGAAACAATTGTTACACCTGTAAAAGAAGCAGTAAAACAAAATGCAATTGGCGTCGGCGTTTCAGTTTTCGTCGGATCCGACTATGAAACACAAACAGTTTCAAATCTCGCAAATGTAGTTTCAGAAGCTCACGATTACGGTCTGCCAGTACTCGGCATTACCGCTGTTGCAAAAGAACTACAAAAACGTGAAGCTCGCTTTCTAGCACTTGCTTCCCGCGTATGCGTTGAAATGGGAGCTGACATTATTAAAACGTATTACTGCGAAGGATTCGAAAAAATTACAAGCACTTGCCCTGCCCCAGTCGTCATCGCTGGCGGACCAAAATTAGACTCAATTGAAGACGCATTAAACATTACGTACAATGCACTGCAAGAAGGTGCAATCGGAGTAGACATGGGCCGAAATATTTGGCAATCTGAACATCCTGCTGCGATGATTCAAGCAATTCATGGTATCGTGAAGAATGGATTGAATGTGAAAGAGGCACTCCAATTATACGAAGATGTAAAAAATTAAAATAAACGACAGACTATTACACTTAAATATATACAAAATCAATACTTACTATAAGAAAAAGCCTCTATGTTAGATTACTAAGTAACCTAACATAGAGGCTTTCTTTTACATTTTTTTGTTCCTGATTTGGTCAGATTTCTACAAATCGCGTACGTTCCAAACAATCTCACCGCGCTCCCCCCACGTACTGTGATGCCGATGAAACCCTATCTTTTCTAATACCCGGAAAGACGCCGTATTCCAAGCGCCTACAGTTGACCAAAGTCTTTGGCGCCCCGTAGCAATCGCAGCCTCTAGCACTGCTGATGCTGCCTCTGTCGCATAACCATTACGATGAGCACTTTGGAACAATTCGTATGCAATTTCCGGCTCTTCAAGCGTGGAACGACCGATGATTAAGCCACAGTATCCGATAAAATCCCCTTCTTCTCGCCTACGTATAGTAAGAAGAGAAATACCATTTTCAGTTGCTTTCTTGCGCATTTCAATAAGGGCGCTACGAACAGATTCAACAGTTGGCATATCCACACCACGTTCACCAATTAATTTTCTAAGCCAGACTGCATCGGATTCCTCCCACATATTCAGATCGAGTCGTTCTGTTTTCAGCTGGAACGCCATATCTTTAAAAACAGCTGTCATAGCCGTAACCTCCTATTCATATCACTGCACTACTTATAATAGTTTCGTACTTTACCATATGGAAAACCTGCTTCATTCTCTAAATTTTCTTGCATCAGCATACAAAATTGTTATTTTATACATAAGCAATTCCGCTGCTAAATAGACCTTGTAATGAAACTTCATTTTAAGTCTACAATATTTGATTTATGAATGATTTTAGATTTACACTTAATATTTACATTTAAAAATGTATCGTCATTTCGCTGACTAAAATCCGTTTATTTTTACTTTTATGTCCCTTAAAATAATCAAGCCCCTTTCCAAACTGGATAAGGGGCTTGATTGACATCTTCAAACAATTACTCTTGTTAATCGCTATTGAACTTTCTTACCGTCTTTATAGTCAAGGCAGGACACTTCAATTAACAATCCATTAAACATTGAAAAATAAAAACCATAACTACTACCTCTCATAGAATACGGTGCCTTTTCTATTTCAATGCCTCCAGCTACTAATCGATTATATGCTTGATCAACTTCACTTGAAGTATCGACTAAAAAACCAATTTGAAAAGCTTCGGGATACATCACTTCCTTATTCCCCTTAAATGCTTTTGGATCGCTTAACACAAGTATAAATCCACTCTCATCACTCATTACTACTAGCGCCTTTCCCTTTTGCTCTAAAAATTGAAAATCAAAAAATGTTTCAAAGAAATGTCTCGCTTCTAATAAATCATCAACACATAGATTCAAGTGATTCAACTTCATTCGCTCATCTCCTTTTAAGCAGAGGGTATATAGACTCATTTTCATAACATTTAAATATGTAAGGAAAGATATTCAAGCGTTCCGTCTAAGACTATGCTTCATAGTCTAATACTTTTTTCTATAGTCTAGAACGTTTTTTAAGACTGCAATTCCATAAACCGTTCGACGTGAAATACTATTTTACCTATATAAAATAGCCACATTATTTATTTTTCAAATTGTGTAAAACCCAATCAATCAAGAAAATTGCTGAAGAGATACGCTCTGTCGTATCCCCTAAAAATAATTTATGAAGTAATGTCTCCAATTGAATTGGTTTATTAGGCAACACTTGAATATACCTTAAAACAGATCCCGCTGGCGGTGTAGGTTTGTTATTAATAGCCCATATCCCTTCTAACAATGTCCAAGTTGACGTATGAACAATGTATGAAGCTTTTAACTCATCATGTGCTTTCATAGCAGACTGAATTTTAATGAGCGAACTACGCAACCAATGAGAAATACCTTTCACTTTGTCACTAGAAACACGATAGTTTTCAAATTCATATGCAGCTATTTCCTTTAACTTTTTCAACTCATTGCTTCTATCAAACAAAATTTCCCCTTCTAAAAATGTGTATAGTTCCATCGGGTTGTTTTTTAAGTTTACTAGTATTTGATTAACATCTGCATACTTATATTCAACTAAAATACCTTCTCTCGTTTCAGAATGAAATTTTTTCTTTTGTCCTTCTTCTAAAAGAATATAGAAATCTAAATCCGAATCAGGATATGCATCGCCTCTTGCGACAGATCCGATAAGCATACATCCAGTTACCTTATCTATTGATAAGATTTCAGCTACTATTGTTTGCACTAATTTTTTATGTTGTTCATGTTTAATAGATGTTTGTGTTTCTAACATTTGTAACCTCCAAACATATTATTATGGAGTTATTCCTCCCCTAAATATATTGTACTTTTCTTATAATCTCCTACATACTTATTCAACGATTGTCAGTTCATATACAATTGCGTCTTCACTACTTTTTGTTTGATCTTGAATCGTAACAATATCTCTAGCTTTTATTTTCGAAGCATTCACTACTTTTACCATCTCTGGCGGAACATATCCTCCATTGTTCTCTTTATTTAGTGGTAACCACTTTACTGATTTATCAGTCGCTTCTAAAATTTTATATTTAATTGTACCATCATATTTTATTTCACCAACAAGATCTTTTACTAATGTTGGTGTATATTTACCCTCTTCTTTTTTCAAAGAGATATGATCACCTATATCTAGGATACCGTTTCTTTTAGGCGCCTTCCATTTTGTTGGGTTTAAATCATTTAAACTTACTTTCACACTATCTTCTTTATTTGAACTATCATCTTTTAGAAATATTTCATTATAATTCTTATCAAGAATAATATACTCCTTCTGCTCTACTATTTTTGCACTGCTTTCACGTTTTTCTTCCTCATTCTTAGATACTTCTTCTTTCACATTATTATTACTACACGCTGATAATAACGTTGTCGCTAAAGCTGTCATTAGTAACATATTCTTCACTTCATTTACCTCCATTTATAACGAAACAATAAATCATATATCACATCCATATTTTACTATACATCAAAAAAAGAGGATATTTGTTTATTACTAAACAAATATCCTCTACTTTTATATATATTACGACTGTTGATAAGCCGCTTTCGATGATTTTACATAATAAACTGCGTGATCAACGTTAATGATATGATCTGGTTTTGGTTTGCCACGGCTCGCTCTATGTCCTGCTAAATGTTCTTCACTTGTTTCCCAGTTTTTCCATGCTTCTTCAGATTCCCAGCGAATCATAACGACAACTTCTTCATCGCCGCGTCTTACTTTTTTCACAAGAACACTTAAGTCGATGAACCCTTGAAATTTTTCAATAATACCTTCTCCAGTGAAACGTTCTACAACTATATTTGATGTACCTTCTTTTACTGTAAATGTTTTCGTTTCAATAAACATATAATCCACTCCCTCTTCTTATTACGAATACTAGTATTCTTCTATTATAGTTGATTATGATAATTATTTTCAATTAAAAAGTTTTAATTGTTTGAATTAAGCTGTTTTCTCTTCAACAGCTTCATCTAAAAATTTGAAATAAGGAAGGAATAATCCTATTAAAGAAGTAACACATATAATCGCACCGATAATAAAGTATAGTGCTCTTATTCCCCACATTTCACTTAATATGCCTCCTAATAGCACACCTAACGGCATAGAAGATCGTATGAAAAATAAACGCACTGAAAATATTTGTCCTATCATATTGTTTGGTACTGTTTGTTGGCAAATTGTTGTGTTATGAACATTGAAAAATGAAATACAAATACCTGCAACTACTTCAATGAACACCGCAATTACTATACTATGATTGAACCCTAGAGAAATGTATGTAAGTCCTCCTATAAACAATCCACCAAGCATAAGTATACGCCGGCTTTTACACGTTACTTTTCCGACTAGTATAGATCCAACTACATAGCCAAACGGGAAACCAGCCATAAAATAACCAAACTCCGCATATCCCGCTGACAGCTCATCTTTTATATAAGGAAGATTTGTAACCAACGTTACCCCAACCCCAAATTGCACGAAAGTAAGAAAAATACCTAGCCAAACGATAACTGGTTTTGTGAAAAAATATGTAAAACCGTGCAGAAACTGTTCTAACCACGTTTTCCGAATGGGTTGTGTTGTTCTCCTCTCTTTTATATTAAGTAATAATGCACCACTAACAAATAGACAAATACATACGCAAGATAATGTAAGTTCTGTTCCAATCAAATGAATGATTACTCCGCCTAATACCGGCCCAAGAAACATCATCAGACGAGCCATTCCATCAATAGACGCATTTGCGTCTTGAAGCTGTTCTTTACATACAATGCTCGATGTAATTGCTTGACTTGCAGGTGTATACAGCGGCGTAATAAGTCCAATTATTATTTGGACGGCATATACGTGCCAAACTTCTATACTACTAGTAAGTAACATGACTAACGGCAGTAAGAAGATCGAAGCTCGCACCCATTGCGAAAATATCATAATCCACTTCCGGCTCCATTTATCAATAAATGGGCCACTTATTAGTTGTAGTATGAGTGACGGGATAAAGTATAGTAACCACATACTACTTAATGCTGTTTTTGACCCTGTTAATTCATAAACAAGAATCGAATTACATAACGTTCCGAAAGCCCCGCCTAACTCTGAAATTGCACTGCCAATCCACATATAAAAGAACGAACGGTTTTTCAATACATCTTTCAATTTCATACACCAACTTTTCTACTAGATTCCTCCCTCTATGTGCATTCTAGTTGCATATTATCTATTTAAAAACGCGTCTAATTCTTTCGCTAACGACTGTACTGCTTTCTTTCTCAATACATATTTCCCCTCATGTATATCAACTAACTTCGCTGCACGTAACAATTTCAAATGGTGATGTACAGTCGATTTACCGAGTTGCAGTCTTTCTGTAATTTCCTGCAATGTTCGTTCTTTTTCAAACAACATTTTTACAATGCGTAATCTCGCCTCATCTCCAAGAACTTTATGCTTTTGAACTAAAAAATAATTCGGTTCATATAGATCTTCAGGATGGATGCTTTCGTTTGCGACTGGGTAATGAAATACTTTCGTATCTTCAATATCCGCCTCAATATTCCACGGTCTGTACGTCATTTGCGGGATAAGAAGTACATTATGAACACTTGGTTCTGGCATATAGTTCACACCGCCAGTCGCCCACTCGACAAACTCTTCTGATTTCATCTTTTTATTCATTTCATTTTTCGCTTCATAATCTCGTTTTAATATAGATAGTATTTGCTCTTCCTCTTTCTGAATAACACTCTCATACCAACCTGTCATAACAGCGATTAAATGAGATTTCAGCACTTGTACATGAACATCACATATAAAACGAATATACGTAGAGAAAAACGGATGATCTTGTGTCAGTTCCTCTAGTTCATGTATTGCAGTTACGTCCCCACTTGCTGCTAAATGTCTTTGCCCTTCATACTTCTCACCTAAAAACGGTAAACATATATACTTCAAATCTACTTCTGAAAGCAAATCGATTTTAGCATGAAACTGTGATAAGTCCTGAAACTCTCCCTTATACAACAACTGAAGCAACGCTTTCCACGTATTATGTTCTTCTACAAACTGTAAGTGCTCTCTCATTTCTTCTGTTAATGATTCCTTAATTTCTTCCCATTCATTTTGACTCTTTTCAAGAGTATCGATTAACCTTTTATGAGTAATTGCCGCAATGCCAAGCCCGCATTCGAAAAGTATCGAATATTTTACTTGAACGTTATAAGTTTCCCTCTTTCTACTCGTTATGTGATAGACCTCCATTTTTATCCCCTCCTTGTTTGCTATATATCAAATTCTACTTTTATCGAATTTCACCTTCTATATTTTTAGAATTAACAAAATTTAAGTTAAAATACATTCATTCTAAATTAAGAAGAATAGGAGCTTTTTTATATACAAATAATAACTTTCAAGGAGTTGTTGACATGCATTTCATATTGAATATGTTAGGGATTTTCATTGTAATCTTATTCGTTTTCCTCTGTTCGCCTAATAAAAAACAAATAAAATGGAGACCAATCGTTATTCTAATCATATTGGAGCTCTTTATTACGTGGTTTATGTTAGGCACGAAGCTCGGCAGTATTATCATTAATAAAATCGCGTCATTTTTCAGTTGGCTACTAGCATGCGCGAATGAAGGTATTCGGTTTGCCTTTCCTTCAGCTATGGAAAATCAAACCGTTGATTTCTTCTTTAGTGCATTACTTCCTATCATTTTTGTTATCACGTTCTTTGATATTCTTTCGTACTTCGGAATCTTAACTTGGATTATTGATAAAGTAGGTGCAGTTATTTCAAAGATTTCTCGTTTACCAAAGTTAGAAAGCTTCTTTTCGATTCAAATGATGTTTTTAGGAAACACTGAAGCACTTGCGGTTGTTCGTGATCAATTATCCGTTTTAAAAGAAAATCGTTTATTAACTTTTGGAATTATGAGTATGAGTAGCGTTAGCGGATCCATTCTTGGCGCTTATTTATCAATGGTTCCGGCAACATATATTTTCAGCGCAATCCCTTTAAACTGTATTAACGCATTAATTTTAGCCAATGTATTAAATCCTGTGGAAGTTTCAAAAGAAGAAGATGTCGTATATACACCTGCAAAAGATGAAAAAAAGGATTTCTTTTCTACTATTTCAAACAGTATGTTAGTTGGAATGAATATGGTTATCGTTATTTTAGCTATGGTAATTGGTTATGTAGCATTAACTGCATGTTTAAATGGGATTTTGGGCTTTTTTGTAACAGGTTTAACAATTGAAAAAATCTTCTCCATTATCTTTAGTCCTTTTGCTTTTTTACTCGGTTTATCTGGCAAGGATGCTATGTATGTAGCTGAATTAATGGGGATCAAAATAACGACGAATGAATTTGTTGCAATGATGGATTTAAAATCGAACCTAAAGTCGTTACAGCCACATACGATTGCGGTTGCAACTACATTTCTAGCTTCTTTTGCTAACTTTAGTACAGTAGGTATGATCTACGGAACTTACAATTCATTATTTGGCGGAGAAAAATCATCCATAATCGGTAAAAATGTTTGGAAGCTTCTTGTTAGCGGGATGGCAGTTTCCTTATTAAGCGCTATGCTCGTTGGGCTTTTTGTATGGTAAATAATCTTTAAAATAAAAGACACCCAAGCTAATTGAGTGTCTTTTATTTTTATTTTCGAATCTGACCATTTCCACGAATCACATATTTTGTAGAAGTTAATACAGGAAGTCCCATTGGTCCCCTTACATGTAGCTTTTGTGTACTTATACCAATCTCTGCTCCAAATCCGAATTCAGATCCATCAGTAAAACGAGTGGATGCATTATGATACAGTGCCGCCGCATCAACAGATGTGAAGAACTTATTGACGTTTTCCTCGTCCTCTGTAATAATCGCTTCGGAATGCATAGATCCATACGTATTTATATGATGAATCGCTTCTTCTATAGAAGAAACTACTTTCACTGCCAGCGTGAGTGATAAAAATTCTGTACCCCAGTCTTCTTCTGAAGCAAGTACAGTTGAAGAATCAATTGCCAGTGCATTCTGATCTCCACGTAACTCCACGCCTTTTTCCTTCAAAGATGAAAACAACTCGCTACCAAATTGCTGCGCCCACTTCTCATGAAGTACAATCGTTTCAATGGCATTACATACAGATGGACGCTGCGTTTTTGCATTTATAATAATATCAATTGCCATTTGTTTATCCGCTGTTTCATCAATCAAAATATGACAATTTCCTGCACCCGTTTCAAGTACTGGAACAGATGCTTCTCTCACTACCGTATCAATTAATTGTTTGCCGCCTCTTGGAATAAGAACGTCTAGGTAATCATTCATTGTAAACAACTGCTTTGCGCTATCCCGCGTTGTATCTTCTATAAGTTGTACACTTTCTGGAGGCAAATTTGTTTGTTTGAGCGCTCGGTGAATAACGGCAACGATGGCTTTGTTAGAATTGATAGCAGAAGAACTACCACGTAATATAACTGCGTTTCCTGTTTTTAAACAAATTGTAGCAGCATCTACCGTTACATTTGGCCTTGCCTCGTAAATCATCCCAACAACACCAAGTGGTACACGCATCTCCTGAATAGATAATCCATTTGGTCGCTCCCATTTACTTACACATTCTCCAACAGGATCACGTAATTCAATTAACTGCTTAATTCCCTCTGCCATATCAATAATACGCTGCTCATTCAGCATAAGACGATCAAGGAGAGAATCGGAAAATCCTTTCGCCTTACCTTCTTCAATATCCCGTTTGTTTTCCTCTAAAATATAAGCTGTTTCTACTATTAACTGATCCGCAATAGCAGCAAGTGCTTCATTTTTTTGACTTGTAGATTTTAGTACAAGTTCTCTAGCAATTTCTTTCGCTTTTTTTCCCTTTTCCAACACTTCATTCATCTTTTTTCCCCCTTTTTAACATCACTATTCTTAAAGTGAAACCCAATAATCTCTATGAATGACTTCATAATTATGCCTATCGCCTCTTGCTTGAATATCTTGGCTTTGCATACCTTTTACATCTCTTAGTTCCTCAGCACTATATGTGCATTGCCCTTTTCCGATGACACGCCCTTGTTGCGTCATTACTTCTACGACATCGCCAACTTTGAAAAATCCTGACACATTCGTAACGCCAGCAGGAAGAAGACTCTTACCATGTTGAATGATAGCAGTAGCTGCTCCGGCGTCTATTTCAATTTGTCCGCTAACAAGTGAATGCAAGGCGATCCATTGCTTGTTCATCTTCATTTCTTTTTGAGGAGCATTACCGATATACGTTCCATCACCTTTTCCCTTCAAAACATCTACAAATTTCTCTTGTCCACGTCCAGTTCCGATAAATACACTTACGCCGAGAGAAAGTGCTGTCTTCGCAGCATCAATTTTTGATTTCATACCGCCAGTCCCAAGTTTTGAACCAGCATCTCCTGCAAGAGAAGCGATTTCTTCCGTAACTTCAGGAAGGAAATAATATTTTTTCGCATCCTCATTTTTCTGAGGATTTTTGTCATATAGACCGTTCACATCCGTAAAAATCATAAGCGAATCCGCCGAAACAAGTCCGCTAACTAAAGCTGACAGCATATCATTATCACCGAACGTTAGCTCTTCTAAAGAGATGGAATCATTTTCATTTATGATTGGAAGAGCGGAACGGTTTAGTAACTCTCCTAAAGTAGCGTAAGCATTACTATATTGTTCTTTTCTAGAAAAATCACTTCTCGTCAGCAATAATTGCGCAGTAACGATACCATATTTACGAAATTCCTCCGTGTACGCCTGCATTAACAAACTTTGTCCGACAGCTGCAGCAGCCTGTTTTCCTTTAATTGTCACAGGTCTGCTAGGATATCCTAGAGCCGAAAAACCTGCAGCGACAGCCCCAGATGTAATTAACAAAACTTCATGCCCTTCATCTTTCAATCGAGCCAATGCGGCAACGTGATCTGAAAGTTGTTCTTTAGAAATGCCTCCGTGACTATCTGCCAAGGAACTACTCCCAATCTTTACAACAATTCGTTGTTTTTTCACTTTTTTATCCCCCAAGTCTAAAATCAAAGTTTTTTATAAATTACACTTCTATTTATACAGCTTGCAGCGATTCTATTCTTTTCAATGCTGCGCCTAGCCTATTTAAGAGCAAAATAAAAATGACCGCTTCGCCCTTAATAAAATAAAAAGGACGAAACGGTCATTGTTCCGCGGTACCACCTTAATTGATATACATAGATATCCACTTGGCGCCTATAACGCAGGCGAACGCCTAAACTTTCATTTAAGACTCAGGGATAGGTTCGATATATTCTATACGAGGAATCTTTCAGCCGGTGAATTCCACTCTCTTTCGCAAGAAGACATATGTACTATTTCCCTTCAACGATTTTCGGTTTAATTTTTTATATTATGCGATATAGTTTGATTTGGTGTCAAGAAGTATTTTTAAAAATAAATAGAGCGGCAAGTTACTTGCATGAAATTATTGATCTACTGAATGAAAATATAAATCGATATAAGTTTAACTCATATTCATAAACATAATACCTTAAATTATATTGTATATATTTACAGAATGTCGAATATAATTGTTTTTTATCTTTTAGTGTTGCAAAAAGGAATATATTCTCTTAGAATGTTTCTTTATATTGCATGGAGATGTCATTGTTATTTTAAGATAACAATTTCAAAAGAATATAATTTATTATAAAAGGAGCAAGATTGAGTTATTATGGATAAACAAATTGGATTCATCGGTTGCGGAAATATGGGAATGGCTATGATTGGTGGGATGCTAAACAAAAAGATAGTGTCTGCAAATAATATTATTTGTTCGGATTTAAACAATACGAATTTAAAAAATGCTAGTGAAAAATATGGGCTAACTACAACTACTGACAACAATGAAGTAGCTAAAAATGCTGATATTTTAATTTTATCAATTAAACCAGACCTATACGCATCAATCATTAACGAAATAAAAGAAGTAATCAAAAATGATGTTATCGTCGTAACGATCGCTGCCGGGAAAAACATTAAAAGTACTGAAGAAGCTTTTGCTAAAAAATTAAAGGTTGTAAGAGTAATGCCTAACACCCCTGCTCTTGTTGGAGAAGGTATGTCTGCGCTATGCCCTAATGAAGTGGTGACAGAAAAAGATTTAGAAGATGTGCTAAACATTTTCAATAGCTTTGGTCAAACAGAGATCGTAAGCGAAAAATTAATGGACGTTGTAACATCTGTAAGTGGTTCGTCGCCAGCATACGTATATATGATTATAGAGGCGATGGCAGATGCTGCTGTACTAGATGGTATGCCTAGAAATCAAGCATATAAATTCGCAGCTCAAGCTGTATTGGGCTCTGCAAAAATGGTACTAGAAACAGGCATACATCCAGGTGAATTGAAAGATATGGTGTGTTCTCCTGGCGGAACAACGATAGAAGCTGTAGCAACATTAGAGGAAAAAGGATTACGAACTGCAATTATTTCAGCAATGCAGCGCTGTACACAAAAGTCTGTTGAACTATCTGGTCAAACGAAAAAGTAAAACGATAAAAGAGATTACGTTAGCTATAAATTCACATGAGTTCAACTAGAAAATAGTGGATTACATACTCTCCGGTTTTCACTAAATAATAAATGGACAAACTCATAGATGCTTGAGTTTGTCCGTTCTTTTGATTATACTACAATAATTTTATTTATATCTTCTTTTGAAATTTTAGTTTTACCCCTTCCTTATTCCCTACTATGATTGTGTAATTTTATTAGAAACTAATAATTTTTCAATGCATTTCGGTAACATATCTAATAGCGTTTCAAATGCGTAATTTACATCTAAACGTTCTGTCCATTGATGTGCATCTTTTCCTACCGGTCCCATATTTAATACTGGAACGTCAAACTCTTCCAATTCCTGAAGCGGAATCGAGTAACCTTTATCCCATAATGGCATATTGTCTACAAGTGAACTCATTGAATCTAGTGGATTCTGTAAGCCCACATAGCTCAAATCTGAAATTCCTCCAAAATAGTTTTGGTTTTTAAATGTAATGTTATGATTGTAGTGAGCATACTTTTCCATTTCTGCAACTACTTCTTTAATTAACAAGTTGTTGCGTGAACTTACAGCTGGATAATATGGCGGAGCAAAGAAAAGTACAATCATCGGAGCCTTTTCTTTACATAAAATAGCTAGTTTATCTACTAAATCAATTGTTACCGCACGATCATCTTGATCTTCTCTATTTTTTATTATACTAGATTGAATATCATCTATTTTCTCTTGCCCATGTTGTTCAATTGCATAAGCGATAAGCTCTTCATACGTTAAAACATTTACTTTCATATTAGGCGGTATAAACGGATTATATTTAGAAAAACGATATGCTTGCTTTTCATATGATTCTTCTATTTTCTCTGCTACTTTCGTTACTTTTTGACGTAACAATGAAATGACATCTGTCATCGTTTTTTCTAGTAAAAACAAATTGAACAATGTGACGGCACGATGCGGAATTTGTACAGAATAATCCTCCTTTAAGTCCCGTTGAAGTAAGTTAGTTGGCGGAGGACTCGCTTCTCCTTCTACAACATCACAAAGGTCCGTATTCAATTCTAATTCAGCCGTTAATAAAGCAGCCATATAACTCCCATTTAAACCTGCAAATGGTTCACCTACATGAGTTTCTTTGCCATAGCAAAGAAATCCAGGTAACACTTTACCAATAGAACCAGTATAAATATACTTATTTCGGTCACCAGGATGTCGTGAAAACATAGGCTCTGAATTTAATACCGTTTTATAATCTAAATCGTGTTCTCTTGCTAACTCTAATAATCTTGGAACAGCAGCCCTCATCCCCACCGAGTTCACTTCTTCATCTGGAACAGCTAATAAAAGAACATTTCCGTCAAATCTTCCTACACAAGCTTGCTCAATCATTGCCATTTGTAATGCGAGGCCGCATTTCATGTCCATTGTTCCTCTACCAAATAGCCAATCCCCTTGTTCTATATCTTCACGTACTTGATCTGGTAGTTCATCTTTATGAGAATAAAACATAGACGTTAACTTTTTAGGATTGAATGCATTTTCTTTCCACACTCCGTAATCTTGTACATCTACAACATCAAAGTGACTAACTAGAATTACTGTATTTTTCGTACTATCGCTTTTCTTTACTAGGGCTGTAACAAAAAATCGTCCGTCCCCCGTCGGATTTTTTTGCAAATGATGTGGGTTTTCTTTGAAGTACTGTAAATCAGATAATTGCTCCACAACAAAGTCTGGCAATATCACTTCGGCTTCTGTACCTGTAATACTAGGAATTTCAACAAGACTGCTTAATAATTGAATCAATTGTTCTTTTGATTGCCACTTTGACATGTAACCCCCTCCTATTTTTCCGCATTATGAAAATGAATTCCAGTATATGAATAAAAAATGACGACAGTTATCAAAATTATAGTTCTGATGTACTGCCGATTTTTATTGATATTTCATGAGCTGCTTGTTTTACCTTACTAATAAGAAAAGATAGTCGATCATCATTTATGAGATGACTAATTAACCCAACACTTAATGCTCCTACTACTTTATGATTAAATCCGATAATAGGTGCAGCTACTGAAGCTGTCCCTTCTGTTTTTTCACCATAACTTACCGCATATCCTTCAGTTTTTATTTGCTTTATTTGATCTAAAAGAATGTGCTTTTGTTCTGGTAATGAAGAAAGTAAATGTTCTACAATATGTTCCATTTCATTCGTTTTCATATTGGCAAGCATCGTTTTATTTGCGGCACCAATTGAAAGTGGAATTTGTTCCCCTAAGTTATCAATAACTCGAATTTTTAAAGGGCTATCCATTCTTTCCATGATAATAGAATGTGTGCCATTTGGAATGTTCAAATAAACACTTTCTTCCACTTCAGAGGCTAACCGCTTCATCACTTCTCTTGCAACCGATCTGTAGTCTACCTTCTCCAGTTGACGTAATCCTATTTCCATCCACATTGGCCCAATTTTGTACTGTTTCGTTTCTGAAATTTGCGTAACTAACCCATGCTCGATTAAAGAGTTAAGTAATCTATGTACTGTACTAACGGGGAGATGTGTTCTGTCCGCAATATCAGAAATAGCCCAATACTCTTTTTCATTTGTAGAATTTAACAACTTTATAATACTTATCGCTCTATCAATGGACTGTACCATAACTCACCTCAACTTGACTTGTAATATATTAGTACGCTCAATTACCTATCAATTTAACAAAAATTTAAAATGAAATCAATCTGTTTATTCAATTTTCTAAAAATAAAAATATACTAACGACAATAATTTGAAAGCTTAATCAAAAAAATATTGACTTTTCTTTTTTAATTACCTGAAAATTAAACTATGGATGTGATTAAACTCCAATTAGGATTTGAACTCCCCTCATAAAAACTATTATTTAAATAAAAACTCTCCTTAAATAAAAAGAATTAAGGAGAGTCTTTTATAAACGATAAAATTATAGTTCAGATTTCACCCGAACAGAAACATTATTTTTAATTATATTTTTGACTTCTTTAAAGCTAACAAAATTGTTAATTTTCTCATCCCAAAGACGGAAGCGAAGTGAACGTAAGCTTGTAAAATGAAGTGGCTCCTGCCTTTCTAAAGAAATTCTCATCACGAGGAATCCCTTTAAACGCTTTAATTATGACGATCGCTATTTCTGCTTTTTCTCTTTTGACGAGCGTTGTAGCTGCCAAAATAGTTTACTTATGGTTAATTTCCATTTCTGGCGTCATAACTATAATTGTTTGGATGTCAATTTGTGTTTCTCAATTCTTTTTCCGTAAACATTATTTAGCCGAAGGTGGAAAATTACAAGACTTAAAATTCAAAACTCCACTTTATCCTCTCGTACCAATTCTTGGATTTGGATTGTATGGCATTATATTAATCAGTCTTATCTTTATCCCTGAACAACGACTTGGAATCTATTGCACTGTACCATTTATCATCTTTTGCTACACCTACTATCACTTTAAAGTTAAGAAAAGAATTTCTGCTAATACTCATAGTGAAACTAAAATTAGTGAGACTATGTAATACTATACTTATATATAAAAGACCGCACATGGCTTTCAATTCATATGCGGTCTTTTATCTTTTATCATTTTCACTTTTTCTTTCGTTCCTTCATTTCCCTTTACTTTTGGAAGACAAGTCAGTATTTCTATACTCTTTTTCTTTGATTTCAAGTTATGCGAAGAATGATGTCTGTATCATTTCAACAGTCCATACTACTAGCAATTTTGATTTCTTACTGTTTATAAGTTAATAATTTTCCTTACTATCACTGTTTTGATATATTGAATATATAAAGCCAAAAAATTCAAAAATAGACAGGGGTTATCTACGATGATAAAAGGTTTCGGGGGAATATTTTGGAGAACTAAAAATATTGATGTTATAAAAAAATGGTACAGCGAAGTGTTGAAAATTGAAATAGACAATTGGAATGGGACTGTGATTAAACCGCAATTAGGAAATGAAACTATTCTTTCTTTCTTTACCGAAGATGATAATTATTTTCCAACAGAACAGCAAGTGATGTTAAATTTCCAAGTACATAATATGAATGAGACTATTCAGCATCTTGAACATATTGGCGTACCGCTTGAAAAGAAAGAAGAAATTAGTGAATTCGGAAAGTTTATTTGGATTAAAGATCCTGAAGGTCGTCTAATTGAGCTTTGGGAGAAATAATAGCTTTTAATCTTTTACTATTAAATTAACAGCTACTTTAATTCCAGGTAGTAAATAAAAGCTTCTTATCTTTGTGAATTCTTATGTTTCAGATTCTATCCCATGCTCATCAAACTAAGGACATTTACAAAAAAGCTATTCTTACGAAAGAATAGCTTTTTGCCTTTTTTTCAAATATTATTCTATAAGTATTTTCTACTATCCCCCTTTGCTATTAATTATCGGCGGATGTATGAACAGTCATAATAATATAAAATAATTCATAACTCCCCAAATTGTTAACATAATATATTTACGGTTACCTTATATTTTTGCCTAAGTACGAGCATTTCCTAACCCTCTTCGATTACATTTTAAATTATTTAAGTTTTCTTCTTATCAGACATCTTTTATTTAAACAAAAACTCCCCTTAAATCGAAAATGATTAAGGAGAGTTTTTTATATACGATGAAATTATAGTTCAGATTTCACTCGAACAGAAACATTGTTTTTAATTATTTTTTTGAATTCTTTAAAGGTAACAAAATTGTTACTTTTCTCATCCCAAAGACGAAAACGAAGTGATCGTAAGCTTGTAGCAAGTGTAATCGTTGGTACATTTTTTAACGGAAGCGTATTATTGTGTGCCTCTTCTAGTTTATAGTTAGGTACTCTTGGACTTAAATGGTGAACATGATGGAATCCAATATTACCAGTTAGAAATTGCAAGATTTTTGGAAGTTTATAAAATGAACTTCCTTCCACTGCCGCTTTCACATATTCCCAATCTTTATCCTCTTCAAAATAAGAATCCTCGAATGTGTGCTGTACGTAAAACAGCCAAATTCCTACTGAACCTGCTATTAAGAATATAGTGCCATGCACTAACAGAAACGATTGCCACCCAATTGCCCAGCAAAGTATAGCTATTAAAGCAACGATTATAATATTCGTCAAATAAGTATTCATACGTTCTTTCTGTCTAGCACCTTTTCGGTTAAATCTATTTTTAAGTAAGAAAACATAAATCGGACCTAATCCAAACATAACGAATGGATTGCGATATAAGCGATATGCTAAACGAAGTCTAAATGGCGCAGCTAAATATTCATCCACTGTAAGCGTCCAAATATCTCCTGTACCTCTCTTATCCAAATTACCACTTGTAGCGTGATGAATAGAATGCTCATGCCCCCATTGATCAAACGGGAATAAAGTTAACACACCCATACATGTCCCTACTATTCTATTCGCACGACGACTTTTAAAGAATGAATAATGGGTACAATCATGAAAAATAATGAAAATCCGTGTCATAAAACCGGCGGCTAACAGAGATGGAACTAACGATAACCAATAAGAAACGGACAAACTTTTATAAGCAAGGTACCATAAAATAATGAATGGCACGATTGTGTTAATAAGTTGCCACACACTTTTTTTAATCGTTGATTTTTCATAAGGAGCAACTTGTTTTTTTAAATTTTTAGTATTTTCTAATGTCATTGGTCTAATTCCTTTCCTTTATGTTGCTAATTCATATTATAGCATACTATTAGTATCAGGTGTTAAAAGTAGCTGTAATAAATATTATATAATATAAAAATCTCTTTTTTCTTACTCATTACTTACAAATTACTTACGGTCAAAAAAGCTTATATAATCGGACTGATGGAGCATTTCAATTATAAAAGAAACATCTATTTTTTCCAATAAATATATAAAAAAGCAGAGGACTTTTTCACTTCTGCACATCTTTTCATTTTTTTAAATGGTAATTTTTTCGATTTGTATTTATGTAACAGTTTTTTCTCACAAGAAGAAAAGAGCTGCCATAAGTCAGGTTTCACCGACTTATGGCAGCTCCTTTTCATTTTATTTTAGCGATGGATCCAAACTGCACCTGCAGACTTGTCTTCAGCTTGACCTACTACTTCAAACTTCAATCCAAGCTTCGGCAACTTACGCCCGGCATCTGGAATAACACTGTTGATGTATTGCTTAGAATCATCAAATTTCGCAACGCCTGGCAATCCTTTATAATCAAAGATACCGCGGGTTGGCGAATTTACTTTCCATGCTGGCGTTTGATCAAATGAGAATGCCGCATCGGCAATTTGATAACGCGTACTGCTCTTCACAGTTGGTTGTCCATTTAATGTTCCTACGATTGCCTCTGGATGAGAATCAACTACCCCAAGGAATCCTTCGCCTGGATGAACGCCTACCCAGTTATCTGTAAAGCTTTGATCCGCATACCATACAACCATTCCTGTATTAAATACTGGACCACGTGCATGTTGTAGCGCCGTGTCAGACCCAGCGTAATTTCGCCACTCGATATAGTAGTTATGTTTTTTCTGTTCAAATCCGTTAGACACAGTAAATCCTTTTAACGTCATTGCTGGCTGGCCTTCTGCGTCATCAGAGAAAACAACTTTTCCATCTACAGTTAATGCTGCATTGTCTAACGCAAATCCTTTATAAGCTACTGCAATATCTGTTACATACTCAAATTGCAGTTTTACTTTCTTCCCTTTAAATTGGCTTAAATCGTATGATTTATCAACCCACTTACCATCTGTTGTATCTACGCCGCCTTTTACATCTTTTTCGCCCATTCTATCAATACGTGTCTTCGTTCCATCTTCTGCAATCGCATTTACGTCAAGGAAATCATACTTCGCTTCCAATTCATAAAATGCCTTATAATCAAACTTAGCATCCGTTGCAGTCGTTAAGTCAAATACTGGTGTCTCTAGTGTTGTATGAATGTCATTTCCTTTTGTGCTGTAATAAAACTTCTTACCAAATGCTGATTCGATGTTTTTTATATCTTTGTCTGGCAAGTTAACACGAACGATTCCTGGTCGTTTTGATTTTGTAACACTTTGATCTAAAAATGTTGCAGTACCGATTCCTGTGCGCAGTTTATCATAATCTACCTCAACGATATTCGCCCAGTTACCCTTCATATTCTTTTGGAAAAACTCTTTATTTTGTGGCGAGAAACTTGTTGGCTCTGTTCCCGCAATTTTTCCAGCCCAGCTACCGCCGCTCATAAGGGACCATGATTCAACAGGTTCACCTTGCCCTGAATACTTTGTATCATATTCATCTGGTAAGCCTAAATCATGACCATACTCATGTGCAAACACACCAACTGCTCCGTCTTCAGGCTCGATTGTATAATCATATGCCGCCATCTTTCCGCCCCAATTTGAAACAGAAGATTTCGTACCATCTATCGCATATGGTTTTGATCCTAGTTTTGAACGATGAGACCAAATCGCATCATCTTTCAATTTACCACCGCCAGCTTCTTGACCTACGCCCGCATGTACAACCATTAGGTGGTCAATAATTCCATCTGGCTCGTTTTTATTTCCATCACCATCTTGATCGTATTGATCAAATTGATCATAATCAGCTAAATTAATGCCTTTTGCTACAGCTGCTTTTAATGCTTCTTTCACAAAATCGCGTGGCCCTAAAGGACCTTTATTATCATGACCAGTTCCCGCATCCGCACCATAATCTGAAGCTTTTCCTGGAACAGTAAGCCATTCGGTTACAGTGCCATCAACTGTGTAGCTTCCGCCAGATTGCTCCTCATAATATTGTTTAAAAGTGTTAATCTTCGATCCATCAAATAACGTAAATTGCTCATCACCAAATAACATTTTTTGATAATGTTCACGATTAAAGTCCTTAGAATACATGTAACCCGGTTCTTGATCAATATTATTATGCTTAAAATCGCTAAATTCTACGAGTAAAACAAGCACTTTATCTTTTCGAACAGCTCCATTGTACTCTTCTTGCTTCGCTGGTGTAGTAGGTACTTTTCCATTTAGTTTTCTAGAATTCAAACCTGCATCTTGTCCAGCCACTGGTCCTACTTCAGGTTGCTGCGCCTGTTCATTTTCCTTCATTTTTGTATCTTTTACTTTTTTCATAAAATCAGAAGCTTCTTGCGTAAGACTATCTCCTGTCAAGATTTCTTTCCCAGGGTTTTCCCCTTTCTTTTTCTCAACATAATTTTCGACAGCCTTTGATGTCTCAGCTTGTGATGCAGATTGATCAATTACTCCTCGTTGTTTCAGCGCTTCTGCCAAACGCTCTTCAGGTATTAAATGCTCATCAATTGGTAGAGATGGTGGCGTATCAGCATACGCTGCATGACTTCCAAAAGCAAAACTACTACTTAGTACTGCTGCTGTTGCTAAAACTGATAATGGTTTTAACTTCTTATTCTTTTTCAATGCATTTCCTCCCCAGTGTCTGCGAATTATCGTTTTTTTTGCCGATAGCAACATAATATTCGTTATAATACGAATATTCAATCTTTTTAGAAGACTAAAATGTTGAGAAATATTTTTGGAGGGTGAAAAACATACAATAGGTATATTTACAGGAAGTCTACTCTAGAAGTTATGATTCTCTTTCCTCTTTTTTTCGAGTAAAATCTCATTAAAAAAAAGCCAATTCCTAAGTACTAGCTAAGGAATTGGCTTTTTTTAATGAGAATATTTTATGAATAAATGGATTGCTTCTTCTGGTATATAGAACTTGCCATTGCTTTCTACAATGACACTACTTAATTCATATTCTTTATTCTTAATACGAATTATATTTTTATTTACAAAGAATTGAGCTTTTACATTATTACGTTTTACTATGAGCACCGGGTTTTCTGCATCAGTATTATCTATTGTTACTGTTGCACCTTTTCGTTTAAAGGCAAATTCACTCTCTACAAATAATTTGTTTGTTACTTCTTCTAAGTTAAAGTCCATTGCTTTCGCCATCGTCTTCGCAACGTCTGTGTTTTGAATCAAACCGTATGGCTTTTGAGGACCGTAAGAATATAAAAACACATCCTCACCTGTATGCCCTCCTGTTGTGAAGCCAATGTTCGCACGATTGGCTAATAATGTAGTAAGTATTGGACCCATATCCGATTTCTTTTTTGCTGCTTTTACTCTTTCTTTTTCATCATAAGTTAAATCGTCCAAACCGTATAATTTAGCTACATCTTCTACATTTGATAAATCAGATTTTAGTTTATTTGTAGCACCTTCAAGTGTCATTTTCGACTTTTTTAATGGACCAATGTATGCAGAGACTGGCGTAATATTATAGCCTTTTGTCGTATTCGCATTCCCAATAGAAATACCGCTGTTACCATGATCAGTTACAGCTATTAACATCGTATTACCGTCTTTTTTTGCAAATTCCAATGCTTCTGCAACTGCGTTATCAAATGCTAATACATCACTAATCATCCCTATTGGATCGTTCACATGAGCTGCCCAGTCTGGCTTACTTCCCTCTACAAATAAAAAGAAACCATCTTTTTCTTTTGATAGTGTTTGAATTGCTTTTTCCGTCATTTGAGAAAGTGTTGGTTGCTCCGGATTTGTTGCTTCACGATCCATATCAAACGCAAGAGCATTATGTGAGAAAGAGCCCCAAATTTTCTTAGATTTAGAGTTCAATAATGCATCTTTCGTTTCAACAAAGTCGTATCCTTTGTCTTGAATCACCTTTACTAAATCTTCACCATCTTTTCTTTTTATAGGTAGCAGTGCCTCTTTTCCCCCACCTAATACGACATCTATATTTTGATACACTTGCTGCTCCGCAATTACGTCAAAACGCTTACGGTTAATATGGTGAGCAGAAAATCCAGCGGGAGTAGCATGCTGAATTTCAGCTGTAGCAACTATTCCAGTTGCGCGACCAGTGCGTTTAGCACCTTCTAGAACATTGGCAACTGGACGTAACTTGTCCTCTTCTTTTATTGATTTTAAGCCAGGTGAACTTACAATAGAAGGTAATATACCTACATATCCTGAATTCGATTTATTCCCCGTCGCTAAAGCTGTAGCTGCTGGGGCTGAGTCTGTTATAGCCGATTCCGCCGAATAGGTACGAACTCCTCCTGTTACCATTTCATCTAATGCAAGTGGTTTCCCTTTATACAAGCGAGCTAATGTCGTTGCTGAAGAACTCGTTCCGTCCATAACCATTATGATTACATTTTTCGGTTGCCGTTCTACTTGTTTCACCTTAGCTTCCACCGAATAATAATTCATCATGCTTTCAGTACATAACATACTTAGTGTGATTGTTCCTACTAACAGTAACTTCTTCATCAGTAAACCCAAATTCGACATTGTTGTTCCTCCGTATGTTTTACATTCATTTATATATGTTTTATTAGTCCCCAATTTTCATGAAGCTAACAATCATTACCTTCACTTTCTTTTATTAGTAAAGCAACGAACGGTACATATCATAGCTTTTTATGTTCAAATAACTAGAGACCACACCTTTTTTATAAAAACGTCTTATCATTCTCTTCACTAAAATTTGTTTCTCAATAAAAATCCGATTGAAATAAATAAGAATTTATTGTTAAACGATAAAATTTATGTTAAATTAAAATGATAATTTAAAAATGAGGTGCTTTATATGAAACAAGGATCAACACTCTTTTTAAAGACAGCAATTATCCTTATCGGTATTCCTGTTTTTGCTTTGTGTATATTTTTAATTCCTAATATCGGGAATTATGCAGCGGAATTGTACCCGGATATTGCATATATAAAATATCTTATTTTAATTAATCTATATGCAACGGTGATACCTTTTTATTTTGCTCTATATCAAGCCTTTAAACTTGTAAGCTACATTGACAAAGGTAACGCCTTCTCGAAATTATCTGTTAGAGCTTTAAAGAAGATTAAACAATGCGCTGTTACAATTAGTGTATTATATGTAATAGGTATGCCACTCTTCTATCTCATAGCGGAGAAAGATGACGCACCAGGTATTATTATAATAGGCATGCTCCTAATCTTTGCTTCAATGGTAATCGCAGTCTTTGCTGCCGTTCTCCAAAGACTTTTAAAAGATGCGATAGATATAAAATCAGAAAATGATTTAACGGTCTGAGGTGAATAACATGGCAATAATAATTAATGTTGATGTAATGTTAGCGAAACGAAAAATGAGTGTAACTGAACTTTCGGAGAAGGTTGGAATTACAATGGCTAACCTTTCTATATTAAAAAATGGAAAAGCAAAAGCAATTAGAATTACAACTTTAGATGCTATTTGTAAAGCGTTAGAATGCCAACCAGGGGATATTTTAGAATATCAATCAGAAGAAAGTGAATAAAAAGAGTCCTTCTCGTATGAAGGACTCTTTTTATTCGGTATTATGGCGCAAAACTAACTCGACCAGTCAAAACTAAAATAATCGCGATAATCCAAAATATAAAGAAGGATAAGGACAGTATTAATGAAAGAATAGCAATTCCCTTCTTCTCTGTTTTTTTCGTCATCGTAATGACAGAAAGTATGATACCTGCAACAGTGAGGGCAACTGTAATATAATCTCCCACTATATTACCTGCATTCGCTATCCTTGTCGGAGTTACAAAAACGAACAGAAAACATAAAATACCGATGAGTAAAGATATATAGCTTATTATGCTGTACTTCTTTAGGAACTATTTCAGTTTTCATACTAACCCACCCCTTCTCTATAGCTATGTGTTTATATTAGCATGAATAACCATAATTTGGTTAAAACAAAAAACAGATAAAGTGGACACAACCACCTTATCTGCCATTACATTTCTACCTAATTACTAACCCAGCTATTTCTTCTTTATCGTTATAAGTTACGATAAAGGTACGTTGTTCTTTACTATACTTTGCTACAAGAATAACAGTATATAAACCATCTTTTTCTTCAATCGATTTTTTCTCAATTTTTTCGAATGTACCAGCTTTTTCAATTATAGGAGTAAGTTCTTTCATTTGCTCTTCTGATAAAGCTGATTTCATTTTACTATCAAATTTTTCATGTACTTCTTTATACTTTGCTTCATTTAATAATGATACAATTTCTTCCGCCTTCGGAATAAAGTTTTTTGATGTACTTTGATCTACTTTATTACCGGTACATGCTGCAAGTGCGAACGCCGCGATAGCACTTATAATAATAAGTAACATTCTTCTCATTTTCATACACCCTTTCTTTTTAAAATAAAACTATAGCTAAAAACGACTAAAGTACAAATTGCTATTGAAACTTCTGACATAATGATCCCGTTTTTCCCTGGTACATATAGCGATATAATGCCAGCTAATGCATTTGCGGTCCCATGGATGAGAATTGCATATACAACATAACGGAATTTCTTTTGGACGACAGCTTGTAATACAATGAAGGAAAGTCCAATATGCAATATCATCGCGAAGATGCGCTCAATACCGCCGAAATAGTAACTGTCACCATTTTGAATGACTGTTTGTGACAATAATAGAGATATTACCGGGATACCAACTATCAACACTGCCTCAATACCACCATGCCCTGCTCCAAATAAAAAACCAGACTGCCAATCTCGTTGCTTCATAAAATAACGCATTGCAATAAAACGAGCTATCTCTTCAAAAATTCCAGCTGATAAACTAAGCAAAATTACAAATAATACAGGCTGCATTACTGAAAACATTTGAAAATCTGTGCTAGTTCCATTTACATAATTCAGTATTGGTATGCGGATCAATATTTGTGATACAACAAAAGCCAATACACCTAACATATAAGGAATAGAGCGTTTCTTCCAAACAGCATATAATAGTGCTACAAGCGGTAAACCAAAACTAATCATTGTTGTAAAAATAAGACCATTCATCTCGCTTCACCTCTTACTTGAAGTGTATAAAAATAAGTGAAGGAAGTATGTAGTTATTTCCTATTCGGTTTCATTTTCATCATAGATGGTCATTTCATCTCTTTTAGTATGAATGTTTGCGTGAAATAAGGACTTACATAAGTTGTTTCTAACGTCGCGTTATTTGTTTTATTTATAATCCGTTTTAACGAGAATAGCCCGTATCCTCGAGCTCCTTCTTTACTTGAATGGTTTTTCTCATAAATTTTTTGCAAATTAATCGCTTCACTCTTTGAACTATTACGCACGATAAAATATTGTCGTGAATCCATTTCAAAAAATGCGATTTACAAAATCTTTTCCTCACTATGTACTGCTTCTTCAATTGCATTGTCTACTAAAACTGAAATGATGCGAATAAATGAAATGATCGTCATTGAAACACTTTCAATGTTCTCTGGTATATCGAGCAGTACTTTTATTTGTTGTTGCTGGGCAGTGCCAACTTTCGCCCTTAATACACTTCTCACTTCAGGAATATGTATACGAGATAATTTCGCAATATCAAGTTCATGATCATTTATTGTTTTTAACGTAGGAGCTACAACGTCATAATACACTTGCTCAATTTCTTTCACATTTTTTGTACGTATTCCCTCTTCTAACGATAGTAATACATTCATATAATCATGACGGAAA
Source organism: Bacillus sp. IBL03825 (assembly GCF_024712505.1). Classification (NCBI taxonomy): domain Bacteria; kingdom Bacillati; phylum Bacillota; class Bacilli; order Caryophanales; family Bacillaceae; genus Bacillus; species Bacillus sp. IBL03825. Next base: position 3,000,924 of record NZ_JAMXKE010000001.1, read on the forward strand.
CTAGCAAGCTCATCATGCATATCCTCTAATTTCTCCACATAATCTAATAACTCTTTATCTAAACGTTTTTCATGCTCTTCTCGTAACTTTTCTTTCGATAAGTGTGAGCTTATTAGTACAATGATTAGTAATAATAAAAATACAATAATAGCTGAAATATAACTTACTTCACTGTATTGTTGATTTAATTGTGCTAAAAACGCAGTAGAAGGCTGAGTTAAAATTAGTTCAATAATAAATCCGGCAATTAATAATATATAAGTTACATAGTATAGCGGACTACCTACTATATATTGAGCAATGTTTTGGATTCTTTTACGAGCTACTAAAATACCGATAAAAGTAAGTGTCGATACGATAAGATGAATAACGCTACCTGTCCATAAATATAAATTAAAAGCTGTTAACATAAAGATTTTCATTCCTAAATCAAGTAGCAACATTTTCACTAACGTAATAATTACCATACTCACTAGTGCAAAATATACATTATGCTTAAATTTCAATTCATTTTGCATTAATCCTAAACTTATTAAAAACAACACAATCGTACTATTCAATTCTGGATATCTCGTTACTGTTACGACAATAGCCAGTAAAATAATCAATACTGCACTTAAAGCTATTAACATTCTATATGACAATCTATTGTACCGGATTAATTGAATGTATAAAAACGTATGGCTTATACTAGTAAGCAGTATTGCAAATATATCATAAATATACATTACATCTCACCCTTTAACATGTTATGTACTTTACTCACTAAACGCCGTGATACTGGAATACGTTTCCCGCTTTTTAAAACTATCATTTTTTGCTTCGCATCATAAGAAGACATTTGCTTCGTATTTACGATATATGATTGATGACAACGAAATAAACGTTCATCTATTATTTCAATCTCCTTTAAAGTTCCGTAAAAATAAACGATCCGATCTAACGTCACTAATGCTAAACGGTGTGGTTCATCGGTCATAACATATTCAACTACAAGGAACGGAACTCGCACAGTCGCATTACTATTTTCAACGATAAAGTCATCGGACGGAATAATTCGCTTATTACGCGCTTCATACTGTAGTAAACATTGTTCAAAAACGTTACGCCTCTCCTCGTATGGCAACCCTTTATCAATAAATGTTAAAGCTGATACCATATATTGATATGAAATAGGTGCAAATTCAGAATGCGTCGTTACAAACACAATAATTCCTTGCGTATCATACTTTCGTATCTCTTGTGCCACTTGTAACCCTTTACGCTCTTCTCTTTTTATCTCTATATCTAAAAAATAGATTGGGATATACTTCGCCTTAGGAATGTTCGTAATAATGTTTTCACTTTTACTAGTTACCTCTATAAAATCAAAAGGCAACATATACTCCTCACAAATCTCTTCAACTAGCCGCTTCATTTGCTGTGCTTGTATGACATCATCTTCTAAAATGAAAATACTCATGTGATCACTCGCTTTATTGAAATCTTTTCATCTATAGATTTATCTATAACTATATAATTCAAATCGTTATACCAATCTCCTCCTAATTACTAGAAAGTATTAATTTTCTATAGTTTTTATAAAGCATAGAAAATAACCTCTACTTTCAAGCAAAAAGTAAAGGTTTTATTTGAATTATTTATAAAATAACCTCTCTATCAATCACTACGTTAAAAAATTCCGAGTAATGCGATAAAGAATAATTCGCTACATCACAGTTCCCTTGAAACATACATGTTGAAATACCTAATTCTTTTGCAGGTAATAAATCTAATTCTCTATCACCAATAGCTAAATCAATATTGTGCTTTTTATGCAAATGATCATAAGATAAAGCGTTCGGTTTTCGGGGGAAACCATCGTCAATTGTAACCATGTCTACGAAGTATTTGTTCCAGCCGTAATGATTTAATATAGATAATACCCCCGCTCTATCTTTATGAGTCATAATGACATTTTTATCGGCAAACTTTAATACCTCTTCCACTTTTTCAAATGGTTTTATATCTTCTATCATAATACGACTCTCTAATACATCAATTTCATTTAATTGTTTTTTAGATATTTTATAATAATCAATTACGTGAGAAAATGAAACCTTTAACTTTGTATAGATTTCCTCTTCACTTATTTCCTTCCCTAAAACTTGAGAAAGAATTTTTGTATAAACTGGATACGTATCAAATAACGTCCCATCAAAATCCCATAAAATATTCATTCTGTTCTCCTTCTATTTTCCAATCATTGTATGACTAAATCCGCCCGATCCTTCGGCAATTCCGTTTCTAAGTAAAAACCCTCTGCTTTCCAATACCTATTCTCAAACTTTGAAAGGTTCTTCTGCGTTTCCGGACTCTCCCGAAGAAAACGTGTCTCTCTTGGACAATCTAAATACACCATATAATGAAAGAAATCTCTCCACTCTTTTCGCTGTAGAAAAACACCTTCAATTACAATTACACCTACTATGGGTATCTGTACTTTTTTCATCTCACTTGAATCTGTCTCATTATTATAGAACGGTAATTTCAGTTTTGTTTCATTTTGTAACTTCTGAAAAAACTTCTGCCGAAGCGACTCAATATCCCATTGCAAATAATAATACTCATACCATTCTTCATAGCCAGTATGATATCGTTTATTACGCTCTACTATATGATCATCAATATGAAAAATATGAAACGGGATGCTTTCTTGTTTCATATTTTCCTTTAAGTTTGTTACAAATGTTGTCTTTCCCGATCGACTTAAACCATCTATACCTAAAATGAATCTATTTTCTTTATGCTTCTTCATAATATTTATAAGCTCGTTTGTATTCATTACTTCTTCCACTCTTCTTTTAATAACGAGTATAAAATTGTATCATGAGCAACTCCATTTTGAATCATATGTTTTCGAAGTAATCCTTCTTCTTGAAACCCTGCTTTACTTAATAATTTTTGAGAAGCTTTATTTTCTACATATACAACAGCTGCAATTCTTATAAGTTGTAACGTTTCAAATCCGTAACCTAAAATCGCCTGTAACGCTTCCGTTGCATACCCTTGTCCCCAATATGTATCGTCTAATTCATAACCAATTTCAGCTCGCTTATGATGCTTGTTTATTAAATGAAATCCGCACGTTCCGATTAATTGGCCCGTACCCTTCTTCTCAATTCCCCAGCGAAATACTGTTCCCTCTTCATAACGATTTTTAAACGTTTGAATAGTCGTTTTTGCTTGCTCAATATTTTCGAAAGAATCCATCCCGAAATAACGTATAACAGATTCTTTTGAAAAATAACGGAACATAGTTTCTGCATCGAGTAGTGTAAGTTCTCTTAATTGTAAACGTTCTGTTTCTAGTTTCGGAAACCCCATCTCTTTTTCTCCTTCTATTCTAATGAACTGCAAATTTCAATATAATTCCCATCTGGATCGGCAATGTATGCAATTGTTTGTCCCCACGGTTTCACAATTGGTTCAACTAAGATCTTAATTCCTTGCTCTCTAAATTGTTCGATTGTTTCTTGTACATGATCAACAACGAATCCCAATTCAAAATGAGAAGATTGTAACTCGCCTTCTGTAAGTGGTAGTCCTGTTAATTCTTTCACATCTTGCCTCGTGTTCATCGCTAAAATTGTAGAACCAGTATTAAACTCAATATATGTACCATGCTCTGCTTTTATAGGTAACTGTAAAATATCTTTATAAAATCTTAAACATTCTTCAAACTTTTCTACATATAAAATGATGTACTTCATTTTTAAATTCATTTTACATCCTCCTTTATATCCATCCCTAAAATTTCGACAAATGTCTCATAAAAACCTTGTTCCTTATAGCAACGAGCAAAAAAAAATGAGGCCGATTTCTCGGCCCCCCAGCTTATTGGCATAAAACAGGAGATTTGGTTTGGACATAACCAGTTCGTACTTTTATTATATTTTATTTTTTCTGAATTTTGAATACTTTAAATACCCATTTATATTGAGAAAGTTTTTTTGCTTGCATAAAATTAATGAGTTTAAGAAATGCTACAAATGGAGGTGTATACATATGGAACCAATGCTATGTCCAAGCTGTAAAACGAACCGTACTCGCTTTAATATTCTTGAGCAACAAGTAAAACCAGTCAAGTTAAATCCACAAACTGGTCAAGTAGAAGAGGAATACACAAATGAAAATATGAATGCTTTTCATATGGCTTATCAAGGACCAACATACAGAGTCCAATGCGCTGTATGCGGACTCGTTGAAAATCCAGAACAATTTATTAAACCTGCTCAAAATCAGTCTTTTTCTTAAACATTTTTATTACCCCCTACCAATTTTCTGTAGGGGGTTTTTCGATTTAATATGTTAATCAAAAAATGTTTTTCTTCCTTATTATAAGTTACACCCCACACCTCTTTAGTCATCTTTTATTTTTTTTGATCTTCGATATGAATCATTTTTTCTTCATTTATTATTTTTGGGTTATTTGTGGTTCTTCGTAACTGTTAATTCTGTGCCTTTATATAGATTTTTATTATATAAAAAAGAGTGAACAAAAATACAATTATATAGAAACAAAAGAAGTTAATCCCGGTATTTCCCTACAACATCAACTTCTTTTTAACTCTACTTTTTATTATAATATTTCACTTTTTAATTTCTTAATTTTCCAAGTGAGTCTTATAAAGAAGTATATCCACATACAACCTGTAAGACCCGTCATAGCTTTCGCCCACATTGGCACTCTTGATTCCATCGGGCTTATAAATAGATTGTACATTGATGGTAATATAGCTGCTAACATAATAACAAAGAATACTAATAACTCATTTAGTTTTTGTATCCTCGTCTCCTTTTCTGAGTAAATATCAGGCAATTCATTTACTTCTTCTACTTCTTTACAAAAATAATTCCATCTTGTGAAACTTGTTACACGTTCCCAACCTGACATTTCATATATTTCAAAATACTCTTGTTGTTGTTCTTTCGAATCTCTATAAACTAATCTAAAATCAGCTTTGTATATTACATCTTTTGGCTCAGTTTTCTTAAACGTATACATTAAATTATATTTTTGTAATGCCCAACCTTGCTGATGCATCTTTCGTAAAAAAGCTTCTTCTTTTTCTAAATTCCATGCCGTAAAAAACTTAAATACCCTTTTAGTCTCCATCTTCCATTCACTCCCCTAAAATACTATTCCCATTCCTTACAGATCTCTGCAACCTGTTATACTCTAGCTCTAATACTTCTTTACCAAGTAGCGTTAACTCATAGCACTTCTTTCTATCTGTAGAGGCCACTTCAACTATTAACTTCTCTTTTAGTAACTTTGTCGTATTCCCATATAAAGTACCTGGACCGAGCTTTACTTCTCCATTTGTCATCTCTTCTACCATTTGCATAATTCCGTAACCATGCATTGGTTTCACTAGTGATAACAATATGTAATATGTCGCCTCTGTTAACGGAATATATTTTTTCGCTTTCGCATTCATTATAACCACCTCCGATACATCGTTACCTGATATATCGACTAACGATACATCGTATATCGATATTATATAATCATATTCCAAAATATGCAAGGTAATTTAATAACTTAATATCTATTTCTTTAAATTAAAAAATCATATCAATTTTCTGAATAATTTGTTAAAATATAGAAATATCCGCTTATATTTTGAAAGGAATGATACATATGATAAATAAATTGAAAGAAAACATAGGATCGGTTTTTGTAGGTAAAGAAAATGTTATAGATTTATTACTCGTTTCATTGCTTGCTGATGGACATGTACTGCTTGAGGATGTGCCTGGTACGGGGAAAACGTTACTTGCGAAAACACTTTCTAAAAGTATAGGTGGTAATTTTTCTCGCGTCCAATTTACACCGGATGTACTTCCGAGTGATGTAACAGGTATTGAATATTTCAATCCGAAAACGAGCGAATTCGAGTTAAGACTTGGACCAGTCATGACCAACATTTTGCTTGCGGATGAAATTAACCGCGCTATGCCTAGAACACAGTCTAGTTTATTAGAATCGATGGAAGAACGACAAGTAACGCTTGAAAAGCAATCTACTCCTCTTCCGAAACCGTTCTTTGTTATTGCAACGCAAAATCCAATTGAATCACAAGGAACGTTCCCTCTACCAGATGCACAGCTTGATCGTTTTTTAATGACGATTTCAATTGGTTATCCGTCTCCAGAGGATGAACTACAAATGATGCGACGTTTTCGTAGCGATGTACCACTAGAAAGTATCACATCTGTTATTTCTTTAGATGATATTTTAGAAGCACAGAAACGAGTAAAAGAAATTTTCGTATCAGAACCGTTAGAACATTACATTATTAAACTTGCTCACGCTACAAGAAATCATGATTACATCGCCAATGGTGTAAGCCCGCGTGCCACATTAGCTTTAGTACGCGCAGTTCAAGCACTAGCCTTTTTACGCGACAGAGAATATTGCACGCCTGAAGATATACAATTTTTAGTTCCTTCTGTTTGGAATCACCGTATCGTCTTATCAATGGAAGGTGCATTACGTACGACAAAAAATGAAATTATGCAAAGGATTTTAAAAGAAGTTGACGTACCGGTGGAGATTGAACAAACATGAATGGACAGCGTGTTGTAACTGTACCTTTATTTTTCCAACTTCATATTATTCAACTAACTGTCCCAGGCGCTATACTATTTACATTTTTTATGCCACAACGAATCATTATGTTTCTCTTTTTCTTCTATTATTTATTTGCGATTTTCATTTATAAATATGTCGCTTACATAGAGAAAACATTTGAAGTCGTAAATGGGAAACAAACTACTCGGCTTTTTCCTAATGAATCTGGGCAGTTTTTTATTCATTTAAAAAATGGAGCAAATATACCACTCGTTAACGGTGTTTGTTATTTTCATTTAAATCCGTCACTACTACCACAAAATGATCAAGGAATTGAACAAATATCAAAAACACTATTCTCTTTCCCGTTTTCACAACCTGCTCATTCGGCGCAAAAGTGGGATTTAACATTAACTGCAACGAAACGTGGTGTGTTTCAAATTGAACAGTTCGAATGTGTCTTGAAAGATCCTTTTCATCTTTTAACTGTGCATTTGCCCATTTTTGATAAATTAAGGATTGAAATTATTGTGTACCCTTCTCCTAAAGAAGTAGCAGGCCTACAAGAACTACAGCAACTTTTAAACGGATCTTATCGAACGAATTTTTCTTTTTACAATGATGAAACATCTATTATTGGAGTTAAACGATATGAACGTGAGTCTTTCCGTTCTATTCATTGGAAAGCATCTGCTAAAATGCAATCATTACAGGCGAAGCAATATGAGCCTGTAAAAAATTATAGTTGGACGATTTGTCTTTCATTAGCTGCTGATCGCGGATTTGGTTGGAAAGATAATATAGAAGACCTTATTTCATTTGCAACATACATTTGTCAATACGCAACGAAGCATCAAATACCGTTTGAACTATTTATTAGTGTATTAGTTGAAGGTGGACCTCTGCACTTACCATTAAACGAAGGGCAAACCCATTACGGGATATCTTTAGAGGAATTAGCGCGTATTTCAGATGATAGTACGTTACTTCCGAAACAAGGATTTCTTCATTATGTAACGAGAAAAAGAGAACGATCGTCTACAATGATATACATTGGTTTACAGAGAAATGAACTCCCTCTTCTCTCTCAGCCTACGTTTCTCATTAATAACGAAGGGATGGTGGAAAAGCTTGAAAACTTGGCTTTATCACATTAATGACTTTATTCTGCTGCTCCTCCTTTCGTTATTAACGGAAAGAGATGAACTCATCGGTATTGCTATATTTTTAGCAACAGGCTATATGGGAGTATTTCTTATCCATAAACTAATGAAGAAAAAAACAACAGGTTTTGTCATACTGTTAATTACTCAAATAATCGGTTGTTCTCTCTTTCTCTCTTTCTCTCTATTTGGCACAATAATGTTACCACTTTTCTTCTTTATCGTATATGTAGTCGGACCAGGATATCCAGTTCAAAAATCATTAAGCGGTATTGTTTGGTTTGGTGTTTCAGCTATATTTTATGCGCCCTTTCCACCTTTGTGGAAACTGTTACTGTTAGTCTTACACATAATGATTACATTTTGGTTAACTGGGGCTAATCGTAATCAGCAGTTATTACGTTTCGCTTCTCTTATTACGATTGGAATAATTAGTGCTTTCCTCATTCCTATTTTCCCATACATTCGGCTTCTTTTTTCTTATGCCGTACAAGTAGTTGCTTTAGGATTTGGATACGCCATTAATCCGTTATTTTCGGCAGCTGAATCAAAAGAAACTGACGATTTTTGGTCGAATAAAGGGAATTTAAAGGATCCTCAAATTAAGGATGACTTTGGACAGCGTTCTTTTGATCCAACTCTCATAAATAGCATTACAATAATAGTATGTACAACCATTGCTATTTACGTCGTTTGGAAAATAATAAAAAAACGAAAATATTTAAGTTTGCCAAATATGCCTGCCTTCGAATCTACTATCATCACTGACAAAGAAGGAATGAGTTTAAAACAATTTAAACGAAACAAACCACCACATAACGAAATTCGAAAAGAAATTTTTAAGCTGGAGAGTAAATTAACTCCTCCTTTAAATAGAAAACGAGGAGAAACTGTTGAAGCATGGTTAGAAAGAATAAATAGTGAAGAAGATGTAAATATTGAGAGTCATATTATTGTAAATGCTTATAATACAGTACGTTATTCAAATAGTGAGGATATGATGCTACTTCAGGAATTTAAGGAAGAGATTCATAAACTTTACTTGTATCAGAAGAGTTTGAAGAAAAGGAAGAAATAACATAACAAAAAAGACTCCTATTTTCATAGGAGTCTTTTTATACTTCTACATTACTTTTTAAATTGAAGCGTTTTTCCCTGCTTCAATTTCTAACGACTCTTCATGCCACCAAAGTGTTTCTTCAGGGTCTTCTTTAGCGATTAGATGTGCTTCCTTTTTCGTTTCAACTGTAGGATATGAACCTTTAAGTGCACGTCCTGAAGTTGTAACGAATAATACACTAAATACGACTAATCCAATAATACTTACACCTGCTAAATAAAATGCCGGTGCAAGCGGGTTACCGGTTGCATGAACTAAGTATGAACATACGAGCGGTGTTGTTCCACCGAATATCGATACAGAAATATTAAATGAGATCGAAAGTGCTCGATAACGTACATCGGTGAAAAAGAGTGATGGTAATAATGAAGGTAGCGTTCCTTCATATACACTTAGGAAGAATCCTAAAATGAAAATACCTGCAAATATAGCTGCAATATGTCCATTACCTATTAGTAAAAATGCTGGAATTGCAAATACTGCTAAACCAAGTAAACCAATTTGCACGACACGTTTATTACCAATTTTATCACTTAATTTACCGAAATAAAGTGCCAGTGGAATCATAAGTGCCATCGTAATAGAAATAATTAATAAGCCAGTTGTTTCTTTGACTTTAAGTACTTGAGTTAGATAAGAAGGAATATACGAAAGAATCATATAATTTGTAATGTTAAAGAAGGCGACAATAACTGTGCTTAATAAGAAGTCTTTTTTGTGATATTTTAATATATCCATAAACGAAAATTGTTCGTTGTCTTCAGATTCCTCTTGTGCTTTTTCCATCTCTTCAAAGATGGGAGATTCATCTAAATGACGGCGTAAATATAAACCGACCAAACCAATTGGTGCAGCTATTAAGAAAGGAATACGCCAGCCCCAGCTGAGCATTTGTTCATCTGTTAACAATAACGTCAAAATGGTAACAATTACCGATGCAGCAATGTAACCTGAGAGTGTGCCAATTTCAAGACCACTACCGAGTATACCACGCTTTTTATCTGGAGAAGATTCTGCGATATAAACCATTGCTCCTGAATATTCGCCGCCTGTAGAGAAGCCTTGAATCATTCGGGCAACTAAAAGTAGTATTGGTGCCCATACACCAATTTGTTCATAGGTTGGTAGTAATGCGATGAATAATGTAGAAAGTGCCATTAAAATAATAGTAGTACTTAACACGATTTTTCGGCCGTACTTATCTCCTATTCTACCAAAGAATACACCTCCGATTGGTCGAACGAGAAAGGCTGCTGCAAATGTACCGAATGTAAGTACAAGTTGCAATCCACTATTATCAACACCTGAGAAGAATAATTGACTTAAAATAACCGCTAAATACGCGTATAATCCGAAGTCAAACCACTCCATTGCATTCCCTATACCAGTAGCAATTACTGCTTTCCTGGCTTGTTTAGAGTTGACAATATTAACGTCTTGAGGTTCAAAATTTAAATCATTATTTTGTTGCATATAATAAAACAGCTCCTTGTTTAATTTAACTTCTTTAAGCACACCTTCTCTTATTGAATAAATTAATTCGAAGCACTTAAGGAAAATTAATGTCTCCTTATCTGTTATTATTGTTTCACATAATTAATTATTTGTCCAATGAGATGCTCTTTAAGTTAAGTAATTTTAGCATTATAAAAAGCTGAAGAAGGCGCTATATGAGTACCTTTTTCAGCTTTTTATTTTTTTACGTAAATTTATTTTTTTACCACTATTTTCTTCCTATTTGCATTAAAAATAAGGTGATTTTTCATTAAAGTTTTTAAACACTTGTAGCTGCTAAACTATGCATACAAGAGATAAACTCATTAACAAATGTATCGATTTCTTCTTTTGTAATTATATATGGCGGAAGTAAACGGATGATGTTCCCTTGTGTAACGTCAACTAACATCCCTTTCTCCATTAGCTTTACCTGTAATTTCTTCACATTTTCATTCGTATCATTCAAACTAATTCCAAACATCATACCAGCATGACGTACTTCACCAATATAATAAGAATTTTCTTTCTGAATTTCTTGCAATTTATCATTTAGATAGTGTGACATTTCATACGCTTCTTGCATTAAACCATCGTCAATCAATGTATTTAAAACCGTTAATCCTAAAGCCGTTCCCATTGAAGAATGAGCAAACGTTGTGCCGTGATCTCCTGGTGCAAATACATCACATAACTTTTCACCTACAATAATTCCGCCAAGCGGTATCCCGCCTCCTGCCCCCTTACCAATTTGAATAATATCCGGAGTAATATTGAAATTTTGATAAGCGAATAGTTTACCAGTTCTCCCCATACCACTTTGAACTTCATCAACGATAAGAATGACATTATATTTATCACATAAGTTTTGAACACCATGTAAATATTCACTTGATAAAGGGTATATCCCCCCGCTTCCTAATACAGGCTCTAGCATAATCGCAATTGGATTTTCTTTAACGATTGTTTCTTCTAATTGCTCTATATTCTCACGCTCTACTTCATATGCTGGTATAGATGTTTTAGGGAAATTTTGATATACACTTTCTTGTCTCGTAAAATGAAGTGCTCCTAACGTACGTCCGTGGAAACTATTTTTCAACACTACGATTCCTTCACGTTCTACACCCGTATTAGCTCTATATTTATCAATTAATTTCAACGTCGTTTCTGTCGCTTCCGTACCAGAGTTTGTAAAAAAGACTTTTCCATTTTTTAAAGAGCAATCTACTAATTTCTTTGCATACTCAATCGCAACTGGGTTTAAAAAATGAAATGGAAGATGCAATGATTTTGTAACTTGTTCCATTGTCGTTTGCACAATTTTCGGGTGATTATATCCTAATACGTTCACTCCGACACCAGAAAATAAGTCTACATACTCTTTACCATCCACATCATAAAGCTTGCACCCTTCTCCTCTTTCTATCGCAACCTTCGTACGACAGTATGTAGGCATCATATATTCTTTATCTAATTGAAACCAATCCGACATTTTAAATTCCTCCTAGTTATTTTCCTTGTTTATTTATGTTCATTCTCTATAAATTCATGTATAAATTCATTTTTAAGATTAATATTTTAATAGTAATTTTCTTCCCGATATTCATTTTTCCATAATTTCTTCTATTTCAACAGGTCCACTACATGTGCATTTTTTTCATCTAGCGGTCTGTTACCATTTTGGACTTTGCGTGTCATACATAATCAAGGCTATGAAATCATATTTAGTAACAATGGACAAAAAAGATTTGGAGGCTATATCGATGGATGAAAACTATGATAAACAGGGGCAATCTATACTAGGGAAAGGCTTTAATGAAAATGGAGAACGTAATGAACAAGCTACACTTCACTCACAAACAGTTGGTTCACGTGGACCAGTTCTAGAGCAAGATAGTGTACTTCACGAGACGTTACAAGAATTTATTCACGAAAAAATTTTAGAAAGACCTGTTCATGTAAAAGGATTTGGTGCGTTCGGTTATTTTCAAACAATCTATCCAATGTCTGAACATACAAAGTTAAGTTTTCTACAACATTCTAATGAGAAAGTTCCTGTTATGGTTCGATTTTCATTAGCTGTTAGTACGAAAGGAACACCTGACACTTCTAGAAATGTGCGCGGTTTTTCTACAAAGTTTTATACAAAGGAAGGCATTTTCGATCTTTTATGTAATCACATTCCTGTCTTTTCTGTTCGTGATCCGATGCGTTTCCCTGAAACGATTCAAGCGTTGTTACCTTCACCTATAAATAACTTAATAGACCCTAATAAATTCTGGAGCTTTGTCGCTAGCGCACCTGAATCCATTCATTTCGTTGTCCATTTATACTCTGATGCTGGTACAGCCAAAAGTCTGCGCCACATCCCAGGACATAGTGTTAATACATATGTTTGGAGAAATGAAGAAGGTTACCGCAAGTATGTAAAGTATCATTGGTACCCATTTGAAGGTGTACAATTCATTACTAATGAGGAAGCGAATAAACTGGCTGCTGAAAACCCTGATTATAGCGGGAAAGATTTATATGATGCAATTGCAAATGGTAAACCAGTGGAATACGGGTTATATGTCCAGCTCATGGATCCGAAAGATGAATCACATCTTTCTTATGACCCTTTAGATGATACAAAAGTATGGGATGAAAAGTCATACCCTCTTATACCAGTAGGCAAAATGGTATTAAACAAAAACCCTGGAAATTATATGGAAGAAGTAGAAAAAGTCGCCTTCTCTCCTTCTAATTTACTAGACGGTGCAGAACTATCAGATGATAAAATGCTGCAAGGACGCGCTAACATTTATAGTGATTCTCAAAGAAGAAGAATTGGTTCCGAATTTCGCAAATTGACCATTAACCAACAACAAAATTGGACACCTGCTAATCAAATAACGAGCGGTGACGGAAGATACGTTGAAGGTAAACTTGAAAGAACTTCTATTACGAAACAGGATGACTTTACGCAGCCTAGTGAATTTTATGCGAAGTTAAAACCGATTGAAAAAGAACATCTTGCTAAAAACTTAGCTAGTGATTTGAAAGTTATATCCGATGATATTAGTAAGGTCGTTTTAGGGTATTTCCATAAAGTGTCTGCTGATTTAGTGAAGAGAATTGAGAGTGCGATGCAAAAGATTTAATGATATAAAAAAACGTCATTTTAAACATTAAAATGACGTTTTTTTATGGCGAAATTACTAGTAATTTCTACCGCCTCATTTACAATTCTTAACGGAATTTTACCCCTTCAAAATTTCCGTTATTTCATTTTAGATTATGTTACTCATTTCTCTTTTTCAAATAATCTTTTTCACATTGTAACGGCTTGAATTTCACTTTTTTCCCTTTCTTCTTTTTCGTTTCTATAACGATCCATTCCCCTTTTTCAATATCTAGATTTAAGTGTTTCATTACATTGATATTATCTTTTTCTTTATAAAGTAAAAATGCTTCTTGCACTGCCACAAATAAACTAGGCTGCTCTCTAAATCCACCACTATTATAAATTTTAGTTAGCGAATTATAATAAGAATCATTTTCTCTTCCGCCATACATTAAATGTGCAGCATCCAGGTCTCTTTGGCTCACTTCCCAAAAACTGTGTTCATCAATATTTAAATCAAACGTAGATTGAATGTCCCTCATAATATTTTTCACATACTTCTCATCTCGAATTTTCCTTTTTTCAAGACAATCAGAAGATAGCTCTGGTGCATCTGTTTGAGAATGTACAACTTGTTGAATAGATACACATAATATAAATACACTTAAAATATACAATATTTTTTTCATACTTACGTTTCACCTCAAGTAATTTAGATACTATATTATTTGAGGCTCACAATATTCTTATGCTAACAATGTGAAAGGCCCTATAAATGGGACTTTTATAGGGCCTTTCATATTAACATTGCTTTATTAAATTCACCGGTGAAGCCACTACCTTACTATTTTTCACATCATATATTCCTATAGGCGTTACTCTTATAAAAGGCAAGTGCGTCGCGGAAAAGAATAAAATGGTAAATGCCGGATCATCATACGCGTAGCCACGCTCTTGCAATAATTTCACCAACCGTTTCTCTTCCTGTATTAATTCATTCATTTTTAACTTAGACATAATCCCGAGCAATGGTAATGCGATTTCGTGTAATACTTCATTCTTTTCAGCTATTACCATTCCCCCACCAATCTCTTTCACTCTATGAAAAGCTGTAAGCATATCTTCTTTATTCTTCCCAATAAGAATGATGTCACCGGTACCAGAATAAGAGCTAGCAAGGCCTCCTAATTTATTTGCAAAGCCTTTTACAACTGTATTCACTCGCCACGTACCATCACGAGCAATCATCATAAGGAAACACTCATCATGATTTAGAGAAAGTTCATCACGGTTTAAATCCATTTCACTCGTGTATGGTTTAGTTATAACGTTATTCAATAAATGTATACCCATTTTATGAGAAAAAATCATATCCTCTTTTTCTATGGACCAGTTTAATAATAATGAAGTTACTTTAAATTTACTCCAGTCTATTTGTACTGATTCACTTTTGTTTATTCCGTCACGCTTCACCCATTTTCCTTTTGCAATTACACTTATTGGAACCGGGTTTTCTTTACTTTCCAAAATATTAATATTAGCTATTCTACCTGTCGCAATTGAACCATGTAGATGTTCCATATTATAATAACGAGCGATATTATAGCTTGCCATATGATAAGCATCTATTATTGGCACTCCTTGTTTTATCGCGGTAGCTATCATTACGTTCGTCATTCCATTTTCATAAAACGAAGGATGTGAGCCGTCTGTAGTAAGAATGAATCTATCAAACTGCTTTACTCCTAGTTCTAGCAATTCTTTTAGTAACACTTCTAAATCTGGACGGATTGAAGAATTTCTTAGTGAAACCGTGTAACCTTGCATAAGACGAATGAAAGCTTCCTGCCCTGTCATCGCTTCATGATCACAATCTGTACCTAACAATTTTAATTTCGCTAAAGTCGTTTCAGATGCTCCTGGAAAATGTCCTTCCACTTTTTTATGTAATCGTTTCGTTTCCTGCACCCAATATAACATTTCATCATCGCCATGTAATAACTTTGGCCACGCTGTTAGCTCGCCACCTTGAAGAACTGCTTTATGCTTAAGCCACTCTATTATTTCTTCACGATTAAATAAAGATTCCCCTTTTTGCAATTCAGTTTGCCCATCAAAACGACACCACCAATACATACTTGCTGGAATCTTTTCAAATTCATCTAATAAACGAAATGCTTCTTCACGTTGTAATGTGAAAAATAAAGTTAAATTATCATTAATAAAAGTCGTTGTCCCAAACTGCATCGCATAATTCGCTAACGTTTCAGGATTATATAATTGATATGGATGTGCATGCGGTTCTATGTAACTTGGAACTACGTACTTTCCATTACAATCAATGACTTCACATTCATGCAGTTGCGCTGGCAGCTTTTCTCCTACATAAACAATCCGGTCATCATAGATCCAAATATTTGCTTGCACCCACTCGCGCATATAGGAATTTAAATAAGTTGCGTTCTTACATAAAATGTGCGGATTTCTTTTGCCATCTATTACTTCAACATGTTCTCTTAATTGCTTGTTACTCCATCTAAACTGATTTTCTCCCAATGAATTTCACTCCAAATCAATTTACTTTTATTTATTAAAATAAAAACAATTAACAAACTAAAGTATTCTCCATTCATAACTCTCTTGTACAACCCCTATACCCTTTATTATATGTAATAATTGCAAAAATAACAATTTTCAAAATTTAAAGTATACCTCTTTGGTCCTCAATAAAAAAGGATGTCGTGTAACTGACATCCTTTTTTATACTAAACTATACGATTGAATTACACTTGATGTCATACTATGAATGCTAATACTGTCCTTTAAAGCAGGATCCCATTCACATTCTTTTCATTTATTTCTTAAATTCAATTTGCATCATTTTATTAAACTGTGTAAGAATATCAACCGGACCTAAAGAGTTAACATTGACAGCAAATGTATGCTTGCCTCCAATTACTCCACCAGCAAAAGTCATAAACCCAGGAATTGATCCTCCGTGACCCCAAACGGAAATACCATTTGGAAGTTTAGTCTCATAGATCCCAAGGCCATATCCATCACCAACACCTTTTCCTTCTATAGGAACTGTAGTAAGCATTTCTTTTAGCTCACGTTCTTTCAGTAACTTACCACCAAGTAAAAATGAAAAGAATTTATTTAGATCGTCCGCATTAGAAATCATATCTCCAGCTGAATTAGCTAAACTCGGATTATAATACGTCATATCTTTCAGCTCACTTTTTTCATCAATTTTCATATATCCACGAGCATGATTCTTACCTGGAATTACGGGTGAATTCCCTGGTAAAAACGTATTTGACAGATCCAAAGGTTCAATAATTCGCTTTTCAATTTCTTCCGCATAACTATTTCCAGTTATTTTTTCAATAAGCATTCCCAATATTACGTATCCTGTGTTTGAATACAGCCATCCCTTACCTGGTGAAAAATCTGGAGGTAGAGAAAGTCCTATTTTCACTATTTCTTCTGCTGTATACGTTTTTTTCGAATTCATAATATCAGCGTCTTTTGACTTTAAGTATTCAGCTATACCACTCGTATGATTCAAAAGTTGACGTATCGTAATTTGATTGCCATCATACCCATTTCCTTGAATGAGACCCGGTAGCCACTTTTCAATTGGGTCGTCAAGTTGCACGCGATTTTCTCCTACTAATTGAAGAACAGTCGTAGCGGTAAAAGTCTTCGTCACACTCCCAATCCGAAAGCGATATTCCGATTTCATTGGTTTCTTACTATTTAAATCCGCGACACCAGCAGTATAACTACTAATTTTTCCGTTATTAGATGTCTTAGCTAATACCCCTGGCGCTCCAACTTGGATTGTTTCCTGCATGACTCGTTTCCAACCATTCCGATTCTTTTGGTCATGTGCTTCTGACGAATTAGAAATATTTTGAGTAGACTCTGCTTTTACAGTAAAACCTGGTGTGAATAAAGTAGTACCCGCTAATAAAACTGCTAAACTCGCTAACTTAATTGAATAACATTTTTTCATAAGGCTTTCTCTCCTCTATTTATATCGTATTGATTTAAGCTATACTTTCATCCTAAATGATAAAACTCTCTTTTTTCTTATCCATTCCTTACGAAATACTTACTTTCAAAATTTGGCGACCAGATGAGAAAAAGTTCTGTAAGAAAATAAAAAAGAACGTGTCTTCATTTTATGAAAACACGTTCTCTTACATACTTTAAACCCTATATTAACTTATTATTCCATTCACTTCTTTAAACTACTAATCTTCATTCACTTTTACCATCCTGCACTAGCGTTCATACCATTTCCTATAATAGTAAGAAGTAGTGGCCACAGTACTGGTCCTAGCGTAAGAAATAGATTAATCAATATAAGTATTCTATATCTACCAGGAATATTATAATTTTTACGATTAACAAATACTACAAAAACTAATAATATTATAGTCGTTGAAAATAAAAGTAACACTAACAACCAATACCAAACCATTAAACTGAGACTCCATGGCTGTAATAGCTCGTGTACAATACCAAAGATGATTCCCAATACCGCAAAACTAAAGGTAGTAACTGTTGCTTTAATAAACAATTTACTTAATTTTTTATCGTATGTATACTTACAATATAAATCTATTATCGTGTATAAAGATAAAAATGCCATTAATACACCTAACCAAGACAATAACCAATCTCCGCCTCCTCTAACTAACAGAAACAGAAACCAACACATCCCTACTGCAGAAAAAACATAGGAAAGAAGTATGTTTTTCAATACCGGTTTCATTCTATTTTCACACCCTTACAAAAATTTAAAAATAAATTATAATTTTTTATTTACATGCTACTCGTTATTGGTTAAACCCTATTACATCTCTTATTCATTCTATATTAATGAAACAAATATAATCTCATGAAGAATTTAACGAGAAATACTCTACTAAGGCAACCTTTTTTCCATTGGTTAAGATATAAAAAAAGTAAGTATACATTACCACGTAATTAAATATAAGTAAATAAAATTAATTTACAGTTAATTTCATTCACTTATATTAATGTCACCTTTTCCCGTCCCAGGTACATCTTCTAATAACATATGCCTCCTTGCTATGAGAGCTATGGCTGCAAGTTCAATCGATTCATCTTTTCCTATAATAACCTTCGAAATATTGTTAATAATTTTCTTTAATGTACTCATATATTTATCTCCCACCTATAATAATTCAGAAAATCAAGAAATATTATTCCCGAATTATAACACATTACGTTAGAAGTAAATATATTCCTATCAAAATAAAAAAGATGACCTCAGCCATACGCTAAAGTCATTTTTTTCTACTAATTATTTTACTAGTTCACCACTATAAACTTTTATATCAAGTGGCGCAGTTAAAAATTGTCGTGCTTTGCTAACGAAAGATGTGAAGTGTTCACTCGTATTATGACTCGCAACTGCCTCTTCATCTTTCCATACTTCTACCATCGTATATACATTTTCTTTTTCTGTATCTTTATATAAGTCATAAGATACATTTCCACTTTCTTCTCTTGAGCCATGAAGTAGTGGCTGAATTTCTTCTAAAAATGATTGTTGTTTTGCTGGATCTACTTGAAATATTGCGTGAATAATAATCATGGTGTTTCCCCTCTCATATCTCACTTATTTCTGTATTTATAAAATTACTTCCACTCAGCAACTTTTTCAATTGGAAGGCGTACTGATTGGTAACCACTGTCAGCAGCTTTTCCGATAGAAATTAACATTACTGGTACGTGACGTTCTTTATCTAATCCGAAAGCTTCTGCGATTTGGTCTTTTTCAAATCCGCCAATTGGACAAGTGTCATAACCATGAGCACGAGCTGCTAACATAAATTGCATCGCTACAAGACCACCGTCAATTAGTACAGTATCTTTCATTACTTCTGGTGTAACCATTGAGAAGTAACCTGAAAGTTTTTTCATTTGATCTTCTTTTACTTCTGCTGGCATTAAACCGCGCTCTACTGCTGTACCGTAAATTTCTTCTGCGTTATCAAAGTTGTTTAAGTCACCAAACACAGCGATCATTGCTGAAGATGTTTCTACTTGAGATTGATTGAATTTCGCAAGTGGCGCAAGTGTTGCTTTCGCTTCGTCACTTTCAATCACTAAAAATCTCCATGGTTGCATGTTCACAGATGATGGTGCAAGTGTTGCTGTTGTAAGAATTTCTGTCATTTCTTCTTTACTAATTTTCACTGAAGGATCGTACTTACGAATTGAACGGCGTCCTGTTAAAATTTCGTTAAAATCATTTGTTTGTACTGAGTTAGTCATAGTTGAATTCTCCCTTTTTTAAAGTTCTTTTATATTTTCTTGAATGCGGTCTAACATTGCTAAAAGATTATCGCGCTGTTCTTCACTTAATCCTTTAAATGCAGATGCTGCAAAACGTTCTTTTTCCTCCTGATACACTTGAATTTTATTTCGTCCCTCTTCAGTTAGAGAAACTAACGTAATTCTGTTATCATCTGGATTTTTACGTCTTGTAATCATTCCATTTGCTTCTAGCTGTTTTAAATGCCTTGTAATTGCGGCATTATCAATATTCACTTCTTGCTGAAGTGCTTTTTGACTAATTTCACCTACTTCATATAACTGAAGTATAAGCTCTAATCGAGACTGGCTCATACCCGTACACCCTTCGAATTTTGAACTTACTTCTTTATTTAGAAAGTGTAATTTATATAAAATAATCGCTTCTTTCGAGCATGAACTTGTCAAAATACCCCTCCTTTACATGCAAAATAAAAATGTTTGATGTATCAATAGTTGATATGTCAATTAATATAATCTATATCGATTTAGAATGCAAGCATTTTGTTTTCATTTATATTTTTCCAAATTAAGACGCTTTGTCGCGTTACAAAAAATGTTAATTGCACTATAATAGTACTAATTTAAATGACTGGAGAGTGATTGTAATGCGGCAATACACAAATAGAAATGAGGAGATAAAAATGGAAAATGAAATGAGGATATTCACATATGACAACAATAAATATAGGGATTGTCGCGCACGTAGACGCTGGCAAGACGAGTTTGACTGAGCGTATTCTTTATGAAACGAATGTAATTAAAGAAATTGGCAGAGTTGATAGTGGAAGTACGCAAACTGACTCAATGGAATTAGAGAGACAACGCGGAATTACGATTAAAGCATCTGTTGTATCTTTCTTTATTGATGATGTAAAAGTAAATGTCATTGATACACCTGGACACACTGATTTTATCGCTGAAGTAGAGCGATCATTCCGCGTTTTAGACGGTGCAATTTTAGTTATTTCTGCTGTTGAAGGTGTGCAAGCACAAACAAAAATTTTAATGCGGACATTGCAGAAACTAAACATACCAACAATATTATTCGTAAATAAAATTGATCGTAATGGCGCAAATACTGAAAAAGTTATGAAACAAATAAAAGAGGTTCTTTCAAATGAAGCATTCCCTTTCTACTCTGTAGAAAACGAAGGAACAAAGGAAGCACGAATTATTAAATACAAATCATATGACGACTGTATGGAACTGTTAGCACCATATAATGAATCATTACTTGAGTCATATGTAAATAATGAAATCGTACCGGGCACACTATTAAGAGAGGAACTCATTAAACAAATAGCGCAAGCAAATGTGTACCCGATCTTTTTCGGTTCAGCCATGACAGGTATGGGTGTAACTGAACTGCTCGAAAATATTTCAGCCTTATTTCCAGCTAAAAAGTCGGCAGAAAATGAAACATTATCCGGTGTTGTGTTTAAAATTGAACGTGAACCTTCTGGGGAAAAGATTGCATATGTAAGAGTTTTTTCTGGTCGTTTACACGTTAGAAAATATGTTGATATACAGCGCGGGGAAGCTCTGGCACATAAAGAAAAGATTAAGAAAATATGCATGTTTCATAACGGAAATGCTGTTCAAGTTTCTACCGTTTCTAGCGGAGAATTTTGCAAAGTGTGGGGACTGAGTGATATTAAAATTGGTGATATTATCGGTGAACGAACGGATTATATAAAAGACATTCACTTTGCCGAACCACAAATGGAAGCTGCTATTGAAGCAGTACCAAAAGAACGAATTCATGATCTATACGCTGCACTTATGGATCTATGTGAAGAAGATCCGCTCATTAAAGTGTGGAAAGACGATATTCATAATGAACTATATATTCGCCTTTTCGGTGAAGTACAAAAAGAAGTAATTGAAACAACACTTTATGAGAAATATAATTTGCAGGTTACTTTCTCAAATACGCGAGTTGTATGTATTGAGAAACCACTTGGCGTAGGGAATAGTGTTGAAGTAATGGGTGAAAAAGCGAATCCATTTTACGCAACAATTGGTTTTAAAATCGAACGTGGTGAGCTTAACTCTGGCATAACATATAAGTTAGGTGTTGAACTTGGATCATTGCCTTTAGCATTTCATAAAGCAATTGAAGATACTGTATTTCAAACGTTAAAACAAGGTTTATACGGATGGGAGGTTACGGACGTTATCGTCACGTTAACCCATACTGGTTATGCTAGTCCTGTTACAATAGCAAGTGACTTTAGAAATTTAACACCACTCGTTTTAATGGATGCTTTAAAGCAAGCTGACACATTTGTATATGAACCAGTTAACGAATTTGAATTGACTGTACCAGAACATGCAATTAGTACCGCGATGTATAAGCTTGCTGCTATTCCAGCCACTTTTGCAGAGCCTATATTCATTAATGATTCTTACCAGTTAACTGGGTCATTACCTGTCACGAAGACAGAGAATTTTAAGCGAATGCTTCATTCATTTACAGAAGGAGAAGGTATATTTACAACGAAGCCATCTGGTTATACAAAACTAAAGGCTCCCTTTCCTACTCGAAAACGTGTTGATTATAATCCTCTGAATCGTAAGGATTATTTGCTTCATGTGTTGAGGGCTTATTAAGTAAAAAAAGAGGTGCAATTTGCACCTCTTTTTGCATGTATTGATAGGTTAGTTTGTCCTAACAACTTCTTTAAGTTTTCCTATTATTTTTGCTATCGCTTCAATTGAATTCTCTGTTTCCAATCCCCCAACATTTACAGAATGATTTGCGTTTTTGACAACTTCAATTTGTAAATTCGTTTTATGTAACTGATCGATTTGATCTGCATTATATTGGTGATCTTTATCTCCAATTACTAATAGCCCTTCATGATGACTATGTAGGATCGAATCAAAAATGGAATCAAAAGTTAGTAAAGGTGTAAGTAGTATCATTTTTGACTGTAAAAACTCTTCCCTCTTCATTAAATCATTTGCAATCGGAATCGTTCCGAGTGACTTCCCTAAAAACATTGTATGATTGTATTGCTCACCTTTTAATACTTTTTTCATTACAGGATTAATATCATCCATCATTATTTTCGTTACTTCTTCGATTGGTTTATTCATTACTTGTTCGTCATAAGAATAATGAATATGTACTACATCTATTTTATTTTCGAGCATAAGCATCGTCGCATAATAAAATAACGGTTTATCGTAATTGTATCCTGAACCTGAGAACATAAAGCAAACCGTACTAGAACCTTTTTCGATATGTGTGTAACGAATTACCTTGTCATTTATATGTACCTCTTTTTTAGTCCCCTTCACCGTTTTCTCCTCCGAATACGTTTACTTTTGTAAAACGATATGTTCTGTATGAACTGCGATATCCTTTATTTTCTCTTTTATAAATGCTGGCTGTAAGTTATATGCATGTAACTCTTCTACCGGCACCCACTTAAATAGATATGTTCCACCCTCTTCTTCCAAAATATATTGATCCGCTCCATTTGCAGGTAACTCCTGTAGCTCTACTTCATAATAAAAACTAATCTCATGAAACTTCCTCTCAGAAAGTGTAAAGAAATTTTCTACTGACCATATTAATCTCTTCCCTTTAATAGGAACAGCTAGTTCTTCTGCAAATTCTCGTTGTAACGCATCTTCACTATTTTCTAGCATTTTCACTCTTCCGCCTGGTACGTACCAAAAATCTTCACCGTCACCTTGCAGAATGAGTATTTTATTATCATGTTTACAAATTGCTCCGACCCGATAATTAAAACATGTTTCTTCAACTTTAAATGTTAGATCCATACCGATTGCCCCCTATACTTTATTTGAAAATCGCTATAAAACTATTATGTATGTGCTGTACAAATAAGATTACTAAATTTTTCTATTTCATTCAATAGTTTTTGAATCTTCTGATTTTTTATCATTACAGGGATATAGTTACTTTACACTTTATCCTGTCTTATCTAATGAAAAATTCGACGATATAGATATCGAGTTTGACTGGAATGAAGATGACGAAAAAGGTTTGAAAAAGATGTTTCCTAGGTTATGGGAAATGTATGGGGAAGAACCGAGAGAAATATTAGGACTCTGTTTAACCAATAGACAGAGTCCTGTTTTCATAGAATCCTTATTTACACTCTCTTTGTTTCATTCCACTTATCTAACAGCTCCTTTTCTCTTTCAATTGAAATACCTGCTTTTAATTCCCATTCGTCCACACTCTTCATCCACTCATACACATCTGTAACTGTATGTTCTAATTTCCTAAAAGTAAGTCCTTCTTTAACAGCTCTCTCAATACTAATATAAAAACCACCTTTCCAAGGCTTTGTCTCACCTTCTAATAAAAAAGTTTCAGGAAGCCATAGTGGCATCTCTGTCCAAGGCTGCACTTTATGTTCATTCATAAACGATTCATCTATCCAAACGAATGCGGCATCACTATTCGTAACCTTTTTGCACGTATTTAATAGCTCTTCCATCGTCAATTCATAATTTGGACCTGTAACATTGAATGTACCTGCTTTATTATTTTCTGCCATGTTGAGTCCAAAGCTCGCGACATCTTTTATATCAACGAATTGCACTGGACGATTTTTTCTGCCTGGTACTAACACTTTACCTCCTTTTGCTACACGCTGAATCCAGTATGTTAGTCGATCTGTATAATCAAACATTCCTGAAAGAAGTCCTGCTCTTACGTGTAAAACACGCCCTGGCCAATATTTATCTGCTTCTTTTTCGCATAATACTTTCAGTGCACCATAATGCTCATAAGGAGATATTTCACCATTCTCTACAGCCTTTATTTGCTCTTCCATTGGTTCAGGTTGTAATATATAGTCTTCTTTTATGTCATGCGGAATCCAATCTTTATATACGGAAAGGCTAGAGATGAATATATAGTGTTCAATATTATCTTTCAGTACTTCTCCAACATTTCTAATGTGATGCGGAGAAAACCCACACGTATCCACGACAACATCCCATTTTCGATTTTCTAAACTTGATACATCATCACTTCTGTCACCGATAAGCTGCTCCACTTCAGGAAAAACTTCTTTGTTTGTTCCGCGGTTAAATAATGTAACTTCATGCCTTCTGTTCAAAGCCTCTTTTACAACAGCTCTTCCCAAAAATCGTGTACCACCTAGTATTAAAATCTTCATGGTTCTCCCCCATTTGTGATTAAAAATCCTTTCTTTTGTTAAACGATTTTTTGTGCTGGAAAGTTACGGGGAATTTGTTATTTTACTTTAATTCTACAAATAAACAAGAATCCATTTTGAAAAATTAATCAATACGGATTCTTAAATTAGATATAATTATTTTACTGTATATTTGTTGAATTACTAACTCTGCACAATTTCCCCATCAACTAACTCAATAATTCTATTACACTTATTCGCTACTTCCATATCATGCGTTACAATAATAATTGTTCGTCCTTCTTCATTCAGTTGTAATAGCAAGCTCATAATTTCTTCTCCTGTTTTTCTATCTAAATTTCCAGTCGGTTCATCAGCCAATATTAATTCTGGTTCGCCTACTAACGCTCTAGCAATTGCGACGCGCTGCTGTTGTCCACCTGATAACTCGTCCGGTGTTTTATGCATATGTTCTTTTAAACCTACTTTTTCTAAATAGAACTTCGCCTTATTTTCTCTTTCTCGTTTCCTTAGCTTTCTATACGTGAGTGGTAGTGCTACATTATCCAGTACAGTATGTTCTTTTAACAATGCAAAATATTGAAAAATAAATCCAATCATTTCATTTCTTGTTTTATGAACTTTATTCGCTCTAATTTCATTTAATGGTTTTCCATTTAACGTATATTCACCCTCATTTGGCATATCAATTAACCCTATAACATTTAATAGTGTACTTTTCCCTGAGCCTGATCGCCCCATTATTGCTATAATTTCGCCCTTATTTATTGTTAAGTTTATACCGTTTAAGGCGAACGTATTGTGATTCTTGTTACTATACACCTTTTTAATATCTATTAGTTCAATTAAACCCATTATTCCATCCCACCTATTAATGTTTTCGGTTCGAGTTTTCTAATAAATAAGAAGACAATTACATTCGAGACAATGATGATCAATAATAAGAAAAGAAATACTAAAAATAATATAGGCATGTCCAATTTAAAGTCTAATGCCGATACTGCTTTAAAATCCTTTGACATTTGCAGCAGCTTCCCATACCTCCATGAAAAGTAAGCTATTGACATTCCTAAGCCCACTATTGCTACAATAATGTTTTCTAAAACAATTTGAATAAACATTCCAAATTTACTTTCGCCAAAAACTATTTTTATACCAAATTCCCTCTTTCTCATTAAGATAGAAACGATGGTTGTTACCGCCATTCCGACGATCGAGAATAGAATGAATAAGATTCCTACTATAAGTTGAGGTAATTCAGAATAGCTGTTAAGAGTAACATCTATATTTATTTCATCACCTAAATTTTTCAAATGAAACGTTCCACCGTTTCCTTTAAGTTGAATTGATTCTTCTAGTTTCTTTACATCTGCATCTTTTCGTAAATGTAAAACTGTACTTTGATGCAGTCTTAAAAACATTCCTTCATAATTTTCATATCTATTAGATGACATAGGCATTATCATTGCGTAATCCAACTTCAAATAAACGTTCGTTGTATTATTATCTACGATAAATTTATTCTCTGGTAAAAAGCCTATAATTGTATATTGATTATTAATTGTATCCCCAACTTGAAAATATTTCTTAAAGTAAGAACCCATTAATACTTTTGTTTTTTCTTCACTATTTTTTGGAAAATCTTCATGCAAGAAACCCTCCTTAGGTTTTAAATGTAAACCTAATAATTTATAGTAATTTTCATCTACAACAATTGTTTGAACAGTAGGTCTTTCATCGTGAAACGTTTTATGTTTCAAATCAGCAATCATATTGTTTTGAAGTGGTCTATTACTTGATTCTATTTCAATTAAACTCTCCTCGTATGTACCATACGAAATCACGTCTTTATTTTGATGAATTGTATTATAAACCGCTTGAATTTGCTCTTTATTAAATTGATTGCTTTGTAACCTATCTGTCGTCCTTTCAAAAGTAACTAAATATGTTTTATCCACATTTAATGCTGAGCTGGATTTATCGTTTAGATGGTGTAAATTATAAAATACATTAATTGAACTCGTTATAGTTGCTAATCCAAATGTAATCTGTATTAGAAGAAGTACCGAAAATAGAAATCTCTTTTTTAATGCTATGAACGCACTTTTTATTCTCATCATTTTTACTCCTTTAATGCTTTAGCAGGTTCACTTTTAAGCACATATACAAATGGTATAACAGAGAGGATAAAAGCTATATTAAGTGAAAGAAATACACACATTACAATATGAGTAGGCTGTAAACTAATGCTATAGCTTGTAGACTCTATAATACTTTCACTCAAAGTGCTAAAAATCCATTGTATGCATATCGCACAGGCTGATGCGATGATTGCACATAAAAATAATTGACTAAATATAAAAATAAAAAGATTTACATTACTTGCTCCCAAAGATTTCCTTAGCGAAAGACTTTTTTTCTTCGTATAAATCCAATAATAACTTACTATTATACTGGTAATTAAAGCTATACAAAAAAGCCTAAATGGAAAACTTAATAACTCTTTCACAGCTTTACTTGAGTTTTTTTCTTTCTCAAAATTCTCTTTTTCACTTATCACTTTGGCATTTATATCTTTATTGTTCTGGTTTATATGCTGTATGAAAGTGTTTATTTCCTTTATAGGGTTTTCGTTAGAACGAACGATCATTTGGAATGTATTTTCATTTTGGATCATTTTTTTCACTTCATCTGGCATATCATATAAAGCGACGTAAATTTTAATATTATACTCATATCCAGTATTTGCTCCAGCTACACCTTTAACTGTATATTCCTTATTAAATAGTTTTATTGTTTCCGTATCCTTATAAATCTTCTTCCCGACTATTACACTATTTTCTTCATTTTGTTCCATCTGAGAACCTTTTAGCAAAGGTGGAGACCAATTTTTATTAAGGAGACCATTCATTGTTGCTCGGCCGATACCCGGAATAGTAATACGAATATCATTTGTAATAACACTAGCATTTTTAAAATCAGTCTCTACTAACGTCTGGAATTGTTTGAAATTTAATTCCCCTATATTAGTAAGTTGAACGGAATAGTAATAATTAAAATAACCATTTTTTCTATCATAAAATTTCTCATCATAATAATCTTTCGTCGACATTGCTATAAGTATCGGCCATATTGTCAATACAAACGCAATAAATAACATAATGAATATTGCTTTGTTTACCACTATTTCTTTTAATACTAAATTCATATATCCTCCTCATTTTAAAAACCGCGAAAAAGGTATTTATCCTTTTTCACGGTTTTTGTTGATTGTTATCTAATTACCATTTCCTTAGAGGTGTAGGCACTATCCCCTTTCATTACCCATTCATGACCCGAATAACCAGTGGTAATTGGCCCTCTGGATGAAACTTTAACGTTCACACGATCTGTAATTTTAGCATTATTCTTTTCTACCTCTTTAGAAGACCCATCATCAAAGCTAGCCCTTACAGTCATCTTGTAAAAGTGAGGTTCATTTGTTTGCGCAGTGTAGGCGTGTCCGGTAGCCTTTCCTCCGCTCCCTTCCCATTTCCCATAAGAATCCCAACTAATCGAAGCAAATGAAACGGAAGAAACCATACCTAATAAACAAGCAGTTAGCCCTGTAGTAGCTAGAGTTTTTTGAAGTAAGTTTTTCATATAAACTCAATCTCCCTTGTTTAAAATATTCACTTAAATATTTAAGTATTTTCAGGCCTTGTCCTCATTATACATAAAAAAAATAATCTCATATTAAAAAATCCTAATTTTTACATTTTCCACACAACCCTTACATTGCTCTGAACTTTCCGTCATAAAAGAAAAAGATGGTATGAAACTCCCATTCACACCATCTTTTTGCTTCCGTTATTTATTTGATCCTGTATAAGGACGAATATATTTCACAATCAATTCCCATCTATCCCGTACATTCGGCATAACTTCAGAAGCAATTACTACAACCAAATCCTTCTTCGGAATACAACAAATCAAATTCCCACCATCGCCCATTGCACAGTATGAAAAGATTCCAGCCTCTTCTCGTAACCACCATAAGTAACCATATTGATTTTGGTTCATTTCTGTCGATTCTTTTATCCATGATTTTGATAGTATTTGTTTTCCATTATGAATACCTTCATTCAAAAACATCTGTCCAAACTTAGCCATATCTTTAACTGTTAACGTTAGTCCCCAGCCGCCTGTCGAAATACCATTTGGATCATGAACCCATCCTTTTACATCTTTTCCGAATAAGTCATCGAATCCAAATGCTTTCATATTGTAGTTTGGGATTTTTCTCATGCCGAGTGGTTGAAATAAGTACTCATTCGCAAATTCACGCGCACTTTTTCCTGTTACGTTCGTTATAATCGCTGATAGTATATGAGCTCCTGCAGATGAGTATTTAAAAGATCCGATTTCTCCGCCATTCCCCATTCTATTAAGTGTATACTGTATCCAATCCTCTTGTGTACATAGTTCTTCTAACGGTTCCTGCCAGTCTACGAAAGGATGTGGAGCTTTCATCATAAGAAGATGTCGTACTGTTATTTCAGATGAATTAACGTTATATTCCGGAAAAAATTCTATTACTCTTTGATCAACGCTTTTTATATAGCCTTTATCTACACATAGTCCAATTAACGCAGAAATAATCGTTTTTGTGACTGACGCTATATGAAATGCATCATCTGGACCGTGACCATTATAATATTTTTCAAAAATAACATCACCTTTTTGTACTACTAACATACCATTCATATTTTCATATTCTTCTTTTATAATCTGATCTAACTTTTCAGCAGTTTGCATTGTTCTTCCCCCTTAATCAATGATTAAAAAGGTTCGATAGGTACATATATATCAACTATATGTTTATTTTCCGGGTGCTGCTTTGGGTCATTTTTATACATTTCAAAAGGATACGAATTTCTCGGTTTATATCCGCTATTTGGTAGCCACTCGCCGTATAAGAAATCCCATGCTCCTTTATATTCGTTTTGGAATATTTCAAAATGGCCTATCGCATACTTGCCTGAAGGTATTACCATTATTCCAATGTCACTCGTTTCTACTGCGGATTCATTCGGAATTGTTATACAAAGACTCGTTCTTAAATGATTGTCTTCTGTAAATTCATGATGATCATGATAAATGGTTAATACTTTCGTATCCTCGAATACATGGTAGTTTTGCTTCGATGCGTAATAAAATAGTTTCTCTATCATTTTTGGAAAAGCAATCGTTAACTCTTCATATGTACCGATATGCCTTATGTATGCGACGTTTATATCGTCTGCTGATACAATTTCAACATTTCCTCGAACCTTCTTACACTCATTGTATTGAGAAGTTCCGCTTACGTCTTTGCAATTCTTGCTATTGTGGTTTCGATATTGAGACGGACTTACTCCGTAATAATTTTTAAATGTGCGGGAGAAAACTGCTGAATCTGTAAAACCAAAATGGTAAGCGATATCCGTAATCGTCATATCTGTGCGATATGTAAGTAGATTCGTTGCCCTTTCTAACTTCAATCGGTTTACATACCGTGATAATGGCTCGTCTACGATCCCCTTAAAAATCCGATGAAAATGAAACTTTGAAAATCCTGCTACATCCGCTAGCTCTTCAATTGAAATTGAATCATTTATGTTTGATTCTATATAATCTTGTACCTTATAAATGCGTCTTAAGTACTCATTTCTACTTTGTTTACTCTCCATACTTTTATCTCCTCACAACAAAAAGGCTAACGTTAAGCTAGCCTACTTTTATACATTTTTCAAAAACAAAACTCTACTACCGCCATTCCCATCATAATTTGTATGTACCGATACACCCTCTATCTCATCATCCCCGGCATCAATTCGAAAACCGATTTCTTGATGAAACTGTATCGACTTTTTGTTAATTGGTGACGTAATTGCTTTTACAACTTTACGATTATTTGCACGAGCGATATCAAAGAAATAAGAATACAATGTCGATGCGATTCCTCTTCTTCTATACTTCGGATTGACACCGATAAAATGAACATATGCTTCATCTTTATATGTTTGTGAAAAGAATCCACATAAGAAACCTAACGTTTCGCCATCTTCTTCAATGATAAAACTCGTTTCTTGAAAATGAACGAAGAACAGTTTTGGCAACATAGCAGCCATATCTCTACCGCCCCACCAATCATTTAAAACAGAATGAATCTTTACATAATCTTCCCCTTGGATGTTTCTTACTTGCATATGTTTCTCCCTTTCACTCACTTCATTTTTTCATAAATTTTAATAACCGTTTCTACTAAAAGGATGAATACCCATATTCCACAAAATACAAGAACAGACTGAAATATCGATCCAATTATCATAACACCAACTGCACCTGTTATTGAAAAAGATATTCCACCAAGCCCTGGATCCTGTATAAATGCTCCAGCAGAAAAAGCAGTTATAATTGATACTATTAAATAAATAACACTCATTATTTTTAATATTTTTATAGAAAGATACGAAGTTTGTTCTTTCTCCACTTGTGATAATTCGATTTCCCCGCTCGCAATTCCTTTTTGCAAACAGTCCTCACATAAAAATTCTTCCTTAATTTTTTTACCCCCATGTATTGTACCCGTTATCTCTTTACACCTTGAACATTTTCGATTTATCATGTTGTTACCACTCCAATCTATTAAGATTATACTTATATCATTCTGCATTTACCTTAATATACCTTTTATGTATTTTATAGAGAAAGGTCGTGTTTTATGATTTCAAAACTTACGTTTAGCTCGAAAAAGCGTACCGTTCATTATGTATTAAGACCTAGTTGTTATGCAGTTATTTTCCATTCATCTTCTTCAATGATTGCTGTTATCCAAAAAGCAGACCGTTACTTTTTAC
This sequence comes from Bacillus sp. IBL03825, assembly GCF_024712505.1. Lineage (NCBI taxonomy): Bacteria > Bacillati > Bacillota > Bacilli > Caryophanales > Bacillaceae > Bacillus > Bacillus sp. IBL03825. The sequence goes on from NZ_JAMXKE010000001.1 coordinate 3,032,838, forward strand.
CTGGTGGTGGTATGGAAGGTAATGAAACAAAAGAAGAGTGTTTGCACCGTGAACTACTAGAGGAATTAGGATGGGCAATTGAAATTGATCAATATATCGGTAATGCGGCTCGATATTTTTATGCAGAAAAGGAAGATATATATTATTTAAATGACGGGTTCTTTTATATTGCGAACATGGTGCAGAAACAAACTGAAAACTGTGAGGATGATCATGTTCTAAGGTGGATGTCTCCTTTACTTGCTGTAGAGCTTCTCATTCATGATCATCAAAAATGGGCCGTTGAGCAAGCTCTTTTATTACGAAAACAAAAGGGATCTCCTTCTATATGAAAGAGATCCTTTTTACTACTAACTTACTTTTTTCAAATTAAGTGCAGGCTTTTTGATTCCGCCTTTTTTTACAACATATAAACCGATAAAGATAATAAGACCGCCAACGAGCTGCATCATATTAATTTGCTCTCCAATTGTAACTGCCGCAAAGATAACTGCGAACAATGGTACGAGATACATATAAACCATTACTTTCGTTGAGCCTATTTGACTAATACCGACATACCACATTGCTAGTCCGAAGATGGTCGCAAAGATGATTGAATATGCTAGTGAACCCCAGCTTGGCGTATCTACTGGCCATGTTAAAGAGTTTACATTGAATAAACAGTATATAACTAGTGGTACAATTCCAATTAAAGTAGACCATGATGTAACTCTCATTGCGGAGTACTTTGTAATAAGAGGTTGCGCTAATATTGGATACCATCCCCACGCAATTGCTGCGACTAATCCAATTACATTTCCGAGCCACGCATATTCGTAAGTAGCTCCTCCTATATGTCCTGTTAATAAAACGAATGCTGCACCAATAAACGCTATTATTGAACCTATTTGTACTTTCATCGAAAAACGTTCTTGTTTGTGCAATACTGCTAATATCCCTGTAAAAATAGGTGACATCGCAATTAATAATGAGGCGTTCGTTGCTGAAGTATATTTCACAGATAGCATAAACATCGTTTGATACATTGCCGTACCAACGATACCGACTGCTACTAGTCGTAACCAATCTTTTCTTTCAATACGTAATGAGCGTTCCATTAAAAATGTAATAAGTAATAATACCGGAGATGCTACTAAAAATCGTAAACTATTAAATTGAATGGATGACATATATGCCACGCCATACTTTCCAATTGTATAATTTGCTCCCCATACTAATGCTACTGATACTAGGAGCCACTCCATTTGCCATCGTTTCATCCGAATCTCCCCTTCCATATTTAGCATAGTAAAATTGGCTGGATATAGCACCGTCCAATTGGCTGTTTTTTTCCCCAGCCAATTTGTTATACTTAATGTATATAAGAGATGCGGAGGCGTTTGTATGGAATGGAAGCTAGATAACGACAGTAAAATCCCAATTTATCAGCAAGTAGTTGACTTTATTGAGAAACGTATTACATACGGAGAACTTCCTCCTGGAAGCTTCCTCCCTTCCGAACGGAAATTAGCTACGCAGTTAAATGTAAACCGAAGTACGGTAACGACTGCTTATAATGAACTACGTGCTATGGGGATTGTGGAAAGTACGACTGGTAAAGGGACACGTGTAAGTACACATATGTGGGGCGTTTCTCCAACATTAACTCCGAATTGGAGAAATTTCGTAGAAGGTGGTACTTTTTTACCAAACTTACCGTTACTTCGCCATATTCGGGCAGAAGTACAACAAAATGAAAATATCATTGATTTCGCAAACGGCGAGCTCGGTTGTAACCTTTATCCTCACGATCAACTACAGACAATTTTACGAGAACAACCGTTAACGCATTCATTAAGTTATGATCATCCGCAAGGCTATCTCCCGCTAAGACAAGCGGTCGTAAAATATATGAAAGAATATTTAAAAGTTGAAGCGACTGAACAATCCATAATGATTACATCTGGCGCACAGCAAGCACTTCACCTTATCGTACAATGTTTATTAAATCCAGGTGATGCAGTTGCTTTCGAAAGTCCTTCACACTGTTATTCCTTACCGTTATTCCAATCAGCAGGTATTCGTATTTTCCCATTACCTGTCGATGAACACGGTATTAACCCAGACGATGTGCAAGAGTTATATAGAAAGCACCGTATTAAAATGATATTTTTAAATCCAAACTTCCAAAATCCTACGGGCACAATGCTTCATCCAAACCGTAGAAAAAAACTGTTATCACTTTGCGCAAACTTACGAATTGCGATTGTGGAAGATGATCCGTCCAGCTTACTTACGTTAGAAAAGAAACAACCTTGCCCTACTTTAAAATCGATTGATGAAAACGGAACTGTCATTTATGTACATTCCTTATCTAAAATGATTGCACCAGGTTTACGAGTTGGCTGGCTTGTCGCTCCGCAGTCTGTAGTAGAAAGGTTATCTGACGCAAGGCACCAAATGGAATTAGGTATGAGCATTTTCCCGCAGTGGCTTATGCAACAATTTTTCGAAACTGTACCATTTCAGTCTCATATCGTACCGTTACGAAAACAATTAGCAGAAAAAAGAGACGTTATCGTTCGCGCCCTAAATGAGCAACTTCACGATAAAATCTCTTTTTCAAACCCGACTGGCGGTATATACATATGGGGGAAATTAAAAGAACCGATAAACGAAAAACAACTCATTATGCAAAGTTTAAAACAAGAAATCGCCTTTATGCCCGGTAGTATTTTCGGTGCGAAAGATGGTTATATTCGTTTATCTTATGGAAAAGTGAATATTAATCAAATTGAGGAAGGTATTTCTCGTTTGCGAGAAGCTATTTTAGTTTGTGGAAAATGACTTTACATAAAGCTTTATCGTTTGACAAAAGAAAAATCTACCATTATTATCAACACGAACCTAGTTATAGGAGTGATAAAAATGAAAATTTACGTTGATGCAGATGCTTGTCCTGTAAAAGATGTAATTATTTTAGAGGCTACGAATGCAGAAATCCCTGTAACCCTCGTTACTAGTTTTTCTCATTATTCTAATGCAGAACAACCAAAAGGTGTGGAAACAATTTATGTTGATTCCGGAGCAGATGCTGCGGATTACCGCATAATGCAGTTAGCAAAAAAAGAAGATTTAATCGTAACGCAAGATTACGGTCTTGCTTCGCTTGCTTTAGCAAAAGGCTGTATCGTGCTACATCATAAAGGCTATAAGTATACGAATGATAACATTGAACAATTGTTACAAACACGATATTTAAGTGCAATGGTTCGAAAAAGTGGTAAACGTACAAAGGGACCGAAACCATTTACAGCAGAAGATAAAGAGAAATTTAGAGAGCTCTTTAAAAGTATGATCGCACTTTAAAAATGAATCGTCTATTTGCTAGGAAAACTTCGCAAAACAAAGAAGAGAATATCCAAATGAACATTCTCTTCTTGAAGTTTACCCTTTTAAAATGAAGGTAAATTATCTAAGTTATTTTCTTTTATTCCATCCGGTTCACTACGTATAATATCTCTACCATACTTATGAAATACGTCCACATGAGCTAACTTCCCTGATTTTGCTTCACTAAGAGCAGCTACATAATCTAACTCTCTCCCGCTACTTGTTTTAAACGCTATTAAATCACCATCATCATTTTTACGAACGGCAACAATTTGTTCTGCTCCTGAGTTGACTTCATGGTCTACTTCAAATTGCGCTTGCTCTTCTCCTTGATGTAAGTAATCATTGTAAACTTTTTCAAAGTCTTTTTTATCCATAACATTCACCTCCAACACATTTTATTAGTATGGTTGGGAGGGGGTGATTTTATGTAATTTGCTCTAAACTTTTGTATTTTCAAATGAAAACATAGTACCCTCACTATTTGATTGTAAAGTGTATTTTATATCGAACATCTTTGATATATCTTCAATATTTTTCAAACCAAGTCCCGTACCTTTACTATTTATATCAAACCCAATCCCATTATCTCTAAAGGAAACCATATCTTCATCTATAATAATTTTGATTTTTTTAGCTTTTGAATGTTTAAGGACATTTTGAAAAATATTATCAAATAACCTTTGAATCCATAACTCATTACTATTCCATATCAACTCTTTATCTTGTGGATTATATACTAATTCAATTTTATGAATGCTATACAAATAGCTCCATTTTTTAATCATATTTTCTATTAAATTATGTATATTAACTTCATCATTCACAATATAAGTATTCTCTAAAGTCTCTGTAGATTGAATATTAAATTCGTTAGTTAAATCACTTATATATTGTATCTGCTCATACATTGATTCAAGTACTGGTGCTTGTTCCTTGTACTCACCTTCTAAATAATATAATTGTAATCTGACCGCTGTTAAGGGTGTATTAATATCATGCCGTAATTTATTTAATAGTTCCTTTTTTATTTGTTCCTGCTGTTGTAGTTCTAATTCTCTATAAGTTGTTCTTTCTATAAGCAAGTTCACTGATTTAATCAGCTCTCCCATTTCATCATCGCTTTTAACATTTATTATATTAGGGATTTTCTTATCACTAGCTAAATCTCGAATCGTTTGATTTAATACATTAATTTTATTTAATACTGTGTTAATCGATTTTGAAAATACAAAAGCTAATATTAATAGTGATAATAAAAATATTATTAACATCGTAGGATATGCATAGGATTCGTGAAAAGGAATGTTCTGATTTTTAATTTTAAAGACAACATTATAAATAACTGATGCAAAGATACTAATTGACAACAATAATAGTGGTACGCTAATAATAGCAGAGAATAATAGTAACTGATATTTTTTCTTTAAGTTCATTTCTTCATATAGGTATTTAATCTATACCCTTCTCCATATATGTTCTGAATAATATCACCTGTTTTATCATCAATTTTGGTTCTAATTTTCTTTATATGTACGTTCATGATATTTTGATTTCTATCTTCGAGTTGCCATAGGTAATCATAGAAGTGTTCTTTAGATAAAATTCTATCTCTATTTTCATATAAATAGAAGAATATTTTTCGTTCAATTGCTGTAAAAGCAACTTCATTACGCAAATCATTCATAAAAACTCTTTTATATTCTGCATCTATAAATAAATGGTTAATTTGCGTGAACGTACCATATTGATTATCTAACATTTTCTTAATCCTTAACAACAACTCTCTAGGATCAAAAGGTTTTATCATGTATTCTTCTCCAATGGTCAAACCTTTTAGTTTACTATCCATATCATTCCTAGCTGATAGAAATATAATTGGAATATTTAATCCTAGATTTTTTATTTTCTTTGTAATTTGATAACCATCTTCGCCTGGTAACATAACATCCATTATGACTAAATCTATTACATGAATTATATCAAGAACTTTCCTTCCCTCTTTCTCCCAACACACATTATACTTCTCACGCTGTAAAATTTTTTGTAATAAATCTCCTATAATCAAATCGTCTTCAACAATTAATATGTTATATACTTTCATTATGTAGACCTTTCATCGCTAAAATAACAATTGCTTTGTTCTTCACTACTTTATTCTTAATAAAATCCATAGCAATTTTGTATATTTCATCAGGAGCATATAAATAAATACTATGTGTACCTTCAATTATTTTTACATCAGCTAATAATAACTTGCTAGCAAACTCCTTATAATCTTCGTTTTTTTGCTTTGTATACTTCGAATCTTTATATCGCCTAGCAATCGCATCTATAAATAACATAGGTGTTTCTTTTGGGATCGATAAAGAATTTGATTTTTTACCGTTATTGTAGCTTTGTAAAAGTTCTTGCTTCATATCATCATTAAAAGCCCTCTTATACGTAAGCGCTTTATAAATATCTTTTTCCTGTTCGTTTAAAAAGGACTGACGAATGACTTCGGGATTATAAGTAATAGAGGGAGCTAATCTCTGAAAACCAATTTTCGTTAAAATATTCATCCCTTTTATTTTTAATGAATCAACCATACCTATTTTATTAGTCACGTACTGTTTAGGTAAACCAATATCTAACGCAATAATCCCTTTTACTTCACTTGGATATTTTTGTGCCCAATAAATAGCCTCTATACCCGATAGAGAGTGTGGTACTAAAATGTAAGGTGGTTTATTTCCACTTCGAATAAGCGCTTCTCTCGTTTGTTCTAATATCGTATCAATATCTCTATCATCTTGAAAAACATCACTGTATCCATAACCCGCTCTCTCAATTACAGAAATCTTGTTTTCTTTCGAAAATTTACTATATAAGCCTTTCAATTCATAAACAGGAGCGGCAATTCCAGATCCGGCCATAAATACAAACGTATCCTCCCCGCTCCCCTCATTATAAACATTCACTTTTTTATTGTCGAAATTAACAAGTTCGCCTTCATTGTTCATTAATTTCGATTCCATTTTTAATTGATAGTTATGATATATAAATACAGCGCCTGTTCCAAAGAAAATCATACTAACACACATTAAAAATATTATTTTCACTGACTTTAATAATTTTTTCATTTGACACCCCTTTCAAACTATATTGAAAGGGTACAATATAAAAATAAATTTCTTATAAATTTTCAAAATTAATATCTATTCATTGTTTCTAAGGATGGACCATTTTTAATACCTACGCAAACCCTTCAAAGTCTCCAATATATCATCTGTAAAGGCTGTACTACCTTCTGCCTCTAAAACTCTAAAATAAAAACTTCTTAAGAAAGTTCTAATATTTTGTACTAAAATAGCATGCTGCGGATGTCGGATATCTTCAACAGTTGCTATACTATGTAGCCAATTACTCCACTCTTCTCCAGTTAAAATATCTTGGTTACGTAACGACATAATTGGTGCTACTAATCTCTCATCCTCAAAGTGGATGTATACGTAGTCATGTAAGCGAACCTTCTGACGAACAGCAGCTAGTATTGCATATGAAAACTCACGATTTTGTATTGTACGTGCTAACGCATCTAGTGCATCAGCCGCGTGCGCCGTAGAGTGTGCCCAACCTTTTCCTTCTACGTAACCTCTTACATCTTCTTCTAAATATATATATTCCAGTACTTGTTCTGCCACACTGTATAGTTGTTCTTCGGATAACAATGGTTCTCTTTCATGAACAGATAAAATAAGTGGCGGAATTAATACGGAGAATGCACGTTTAAATACAGAGTCTGTGCCCTTTTCACCAATTTTATAAAATAAATAATCAGGACTAATTGCTTGTAACATTAATCCTCGTAACTCTTTTTGTCTAAATACATCATTTGTAATCCATGTGTGAAGCGTACTATAAATTAAATCATCACGTAATTCAGCATCAGGTGAACCGATATAATCTAACATCCACTGCGCATATGGATACGCATCTACGTCTTCTGGTACAGCATAATTATTATTTTTAATTTGTAGTAGTTCTTCTTTTAGTTCTAGTACTTCATTCATTATATTTCCTGTCCCCTTTTTACTTTATTAACATATTTTCGCCTTATCCCCTGTAATTGCCTATCCTTATATGAACTTGATTCAATTATATAAAATTTATCATGATAAATAAAAGGAAATACTTTAGAACATCACAGTCTCTCACTTTATTTACATGCATTTCATGTAAGTTTAGGCTATAAAATAAAGTATTTTTTTCATTTATATTCAAACGTAGTTACAATCAAAGGTTGCATCATTTTAGAACTTGCTTAATAAACTTTGTTTTAGCTTTTGTATAGGCTTCTCTATCTTGGTTAAATCTTTTAGCTAAATCTTGTTTAAGATTTGAATACTCATAAACTAATTGTGGATTTTCTCGTAAGCGGTTACGAAATAAAAGTTGATGCTCCCATCGCTCAGTTCCTTTAACCATTAAATGCAGGTGTGCTACACGCCTATTATTCTTAACTCTCACAAAGAACCTTCTCCAAGGTCTTTCATCTAATTCTGGGCTTACATAATGCCAATTATATATGGCCAATTTCGCTGAAATATGTAGTACTCTATCAAATGAGTCTATTTCAGCCATTAAATCAATGATAGGCTTTGCAGGTAAACCAGGTATGGATGTACTTCCTATATGTATTACTTTGCTTATACCGAGAGAAGCAAGCAGTTCATAAAGTTGCTGTTCTTCACATCGGCCTTTATCTTGCCAATCAGGATTTGCATTAACTATCTCTACTGACTCATTCGCCCACACAGGCCAATCGTTCGGACTATCTTTTTTATCCATCCAAAACATCTCCTTTCACGATTTTTTGCTATATAAACGATTTTAAATTCCTTTAAATACAACTACGGGATCATGAAAATCACTATTCTGAAATACAACATCCGCACAACTTTTCGGATTATGCTCATCTATATACATCTTACAGGCAGCATGATATCTGTTTAAAAACATTTTCTCTGCTTCTTCATAACTTCCAAAAGCTTCTGTTTCCCGCTTTGTACCACGTTTTCTCGCAATCTCAAAATCTGTATTTAAGAAAATTTTATAGTCAAATAAATGCTCTACGTCTTTTTTCAATAGAAACGTCCCATCTACTATTAGTACCATATTAGGTTGAGCCAATAACGGCTCATTATGTACAGGCATATCCGTTATTAAGTTATGAGAAATCGTTTCATATTGTAAATTCCCATTAGGTCCTAAAAGCTTTAATAATCTTTCTTTAAAAGCTGTATAATCGTGTGCATCTTCATAATACCCTCTTGCAGATTCTTTTCCTTGCGCGTATCGAATCACTCTTGGATTATGAAAATCATCAATGCTGGCGCGTGTTACTGGTAATCCTCGTTTTTTTATTTCTTCAGCTAGTTCGTTTGCAAGTGTTGTTTTTCCTGAAGCTGTAATACCACTTACTCCAACTCTTGTTGGATGGGTTAAGTTTAATTTTAAAATATGATCTACAATTTCTTTCATGCGTTGTATTCGGTTCAAGATATTTCCTCCTACAATCAGTTTACATAATATAATTATAGGTAACAATTCGTTTCATTATTTGTCGGTAAGTCGATATCCTATTTCGAATCGTTGATATATTATGATTGGCTTACTTTCCCTTAAACCCTCGATACAATGCAGTCCGTAATTCTTGTTTGTATTCTTCAATTTCTGGCATATCGAGTTCTTCTGCTAGTCTGATAGCTAATTCAATATCATACGGTACACGTACGAGTTGAATGGAAAAGCTCGCTGCTTCTTTTTCATTGTAAGTTCCTTCGAATATTAAATAAGAAGCTTGTGTAATTTCCAGAGGATTACCTACGCTACCAGCATTACATAACGTTTTCCCTCTGAAATTTTGAACGAATGCTTGGTGAACGTCACCGTAACAAACGACATCTGGTTTTCTTTCCCCTTCTATATTCTCTGTGAGCTCACTATTTTCGAACATACTAATACGCTCTTCTCTTGTTGCATGTGGTTGAATTCTTTCATACAAACTTCTCGGTGAAGCGTGGAACATACGAATCAGTTTCCCACTCATATAAAACTCGATTGAAAATGGTAAGCTTCTTAAATACTCATTTTGTTCTTCTGACAATTGTTTTTGATGCCATTTTAACGCTTCAAATTCAGTCGGTTTTGTAATGAAATCATCCCAGTTCCCCATTACGGTTCCTTCACATTCTTTACGAACGATTTCAATTACTTCGCTAGAATGCGGACCTTTTCCTACTAAATCTCCAAGACAAATAATACGTTCAATTCCTCTTAATTTAATATCTTTCAGTACTGATTCTAATGCCGGAATATTACCATGTATATCTGAAATTACCGCAATTTTATCCAAATGAATCCCTCCGTTATTTATTGTTTATTATATCCTCATGTTGTGATTGATACCATTTTGGAATATAAGATGAAAAATGATTATGATCTTCTATAATTCGGTTCAATCTTTCTTTCATATCCTCTACTAAATGTGGTGTAGTTCGGTTTGTCCATACGATATCCGCTGGGAATGTCATCGCTGCATATAATGAATACAGTTTCCAAAAGTGGATTGACGGATCGCCTCCGCAATAACCGTGAACTTGTCCAACCGCAAATGGTTTACTTATTCTTGTAGTAAAAATCGCTACGTTATAAAAATCGTGTATTGGGTCACCAAAATCATATCCTCCAAAATCGATAACGATAAATTTCTTATTATGAATCATACTATTTGCTGGATGGAAGTCATCGTGTAAAAAGGTAATAGGGCGATTTTTCAATAATTGTTTATGCTCCCCTACAAAACTTAATACTGGCTTCAAATTAAGGAAGTCTATTTCATAGTTTGCTAACGCTTCTACGTATCTTTCGTATTTATTCCATCGAACCGTTTCCCATTTATTACTTGCACTTTCTCTTCCAATTGAGTGGATCCTCTTTAGTACTTCTCCTGCTTTTCTTCCTGCATTATACTGTTCTTCCACCGATAGCTTCCCTAAACCTTCTTCACCATTTACACCTTGGGCCCATTCAAATACTTGTACACATTTATTTAATTCCTCAAGTTTTATGAAATGAATTAACTTGGGCGTTGGAATATGTAATAACTCTAATTGTTTCATATACGTATATTCTTCTTGTTTACGTTCAAAATGAACAGCATCACATACTTTCACAAAATAAGTTTCTTCGTTCTTTAATTCAACTTTATATTTTTCTTCATGTGAAAAACCTTTTGAAATAGCTGTACACTTTACAATACGAGGCCATTCTAGTTGTCTCTCTATCTCTCTAAGCATTTCCTTCACAACGTTCACCTCTATCAATATATGTACAAACTACCTAACACTTCATGCTCTCGTTTATTTTCACCTTTAAACTCCACTGCAAATGGATATTCGCCATGACGCTTCAAACGTTCTAGTACTAACCCTTCTCCTATTGGTTCACAAAACTGCACATGAACATCACCAAATGATACGCTTTGACACTCCGCATTCCATTCTTCATTCTTTGTGATTGAGCTTGCAGTTAGCCCCATTACTTCTTTCCATTTCCGTACTGTTTCTCGAACATTTTTCACTGCGTAATGAATCGTTTCAATTTGTTGTACTTTATTTTTATGTTCAGTGATCGTCCCTATGTTACGTAAATCGTTTCTTCTTTCTTCGTCCGTTTCATTCCATTCTATAAAGAAAGGTAATTTCGGTCCGTTTTCCTCTTGCTTTACAAATAACATTTTCCACTCTAAAAGACGGCCATCTTTTCTTATACGTTTCCCTTCAAATGGTCCTATCGTATGTAAACCGTGCTTACTAAAATTATTTGCTAGGTCTTCAATGGCATCTGTTCGAATTGCGATTTGTAGCATTCCTTCTCCGTCTTCTAATTTCACTACTGTTTCTTGTACTAATGGATTGTCTGCTTTCTTCGCTTTTTCTTCATGCTGCACTGCTAAAAATTCTATATAGGATAAATCAAAATAACATAAACTATTCCAAGTACCCCAAGTAATATGCTCTCCGCCTACTGCAGTATGAAATCCATGCTCCTGCATTTGTTTTGCCGCTTCCTCCGGTGTACCATGTACCGCGTGTACGAGATGATCGAATCGTAACATGTCTTTCTCCCCTTTCTCTCCATCCTTTTATTGTATATTTTATTTTTCTTTCATTCAATTCAAAAAACTTTAAAACCTAGTTGATTTATACGATTAATATGTATTATAATGAAACAAATTTAATTATTGCTGATTGGAAAAACCAAAGGCACTTTTCTCATACGGGAAAAGTGCCTTTTTCATTTATTATTACAGGGGGATTATTTATGCAGAAATTAATTGTCTTTGCTATTATTGGATTTTTCGCTCAATTGATTGATGGGGCACTTGGAATGGCGTACGGGGTAACATCTACCTCACTATTATTAATGTTTGGTATCGCACCGGCTGTAGCTTCCGCATCTGTTCACTTAGCTGAAGTCGTTACAACCGCCGCTTCTGGTGCATCTCACATCAAATTTGGAAACGTTGATAAATATACCGTTTCCAGGCTTACATTACCAGGAGCAATTGGCGCATTTATTGGAGCATGTTTTTTAAGCAATTTACCTGGGGATGTAATTAAGCCGTACATTTCCGTATTTTTATTTACTTTAGGGGTTTATATTTTATTACGATTCCTCATTCAAAAACAAATTGTCACTTCAAAAAAACGTATGTCTGCAAAACAACTTGTTCCGCTTGGTTTATTTGCTGGATTCGTTGATTCAACTGGTGGTGGTGGCTGGGGCCCGATTACGACACCTGTGCTTCTAGCAAGAGGAAATGAAGCTAGAAAAGTTATCGGATCTGTAGATACGAGCGAGTTTCCGGTTTCACTCGCTGCAACAATCGGATTCTTCATTTCACTTGGCTGGGAACAAGTAAGTTGGGTTTGGGTATTTTCTCTCATGCTCGGTGGTATCGTTGCGGCACCAATCGCTGCATGGTTAGTACGCATCGTTCCTTCTCATTTACTTGGCGTATTAGTTGGTGGCCTTATTATCTTTACAAACATTCGTACACTGCTTACTACATTTAAAGTGGACCCTACTATTATTTCACTTTCTTACGTGGCAGTTGGTCTTGTCGTTATTATTTCTATTTTCATTGCTGTTCGCAATCATTCCAAGCGTTCTAACGCATCGACAACCGGATATCCGAATGATCAAAAACAAATGCTACCATAACGATAAAAATACCGCCCGATATACTTCGAGCGGTATTTTTTATTTTTCTATTTTCCAATTAATCATCGTTTCTGTAGTGCTAATTCTCTTCATATGTAATTTCTCTAATACACGAATCGAGCTTTCATTTTCAAGAAGTGTCTCCGCAATAATCGTTTCTACTTCTCCTGTTTGAAAAGCCCAATTTATTAATTCTCTTACAGCTTCTTTCGCATACCCTTTATTCCAATATTTCTCAATAAATCCGTAACCAATTTCTACTGTATGTTCCTCATTTGGTTTCCCTTTAAATCCTATATCACCTAGAACGATGTCATCTTCTTTGCGAATGACATACCACGCGCCCCAAGGTAATAAAACCTTATTTTGTTTTACATTTTCTACATGCCCTACAATATGCGGACCACTGTTATATCCTTGCTCGTTAGCAACTTGCATAATCTCTTCTGTACACGGTACTATATAGAGTCTTTCTGTTTCTAATTTCATGTTAATTTCCCCTTTTTTGCTTAAACGTTATTTTAATTATAACAAAAAATATGACCTTATTATGAATGTCGAATTATATTTTCGGAATTTTCTTTTATTTTTAAAGGGTTTTTCAATATTTTTTGCGAAACATTTGTATAACAATTTCTTTATTTGTTTTTTGTTACATAACAGTAGGTTCGGGTGGAGTTTTGCAAGCGTTTCCTATACAATAACCGATATTTTTTGACTTTTTCTAACAAAATATCTTGCAATATATTCAGAAAGTCATTACAATTGCCATATATTAAAAATCTTAGCAATATATCAAATCCTCATCAATCCGATGAGGTAGAGGTTGCGACTTTTATGAGTAAAACGGACGAGACACAGAGAATGTCACCAACTCCGTTTGAAAGGAAAAGTTGCCGAAGTTTATATTTCTTCTCTGGAAATATGAGCTGGGGCTGTCTCCGAAAGGAACAGAACTGTCACGTTTACAAAATTACCGTGTAAACGTGGGGTGCTATCTTAACGGAAGGGTATGATGGGGTGGTTATTTGTGAAACGTTCCGCCTAATTCCTTTGGCGGTTTTTTGTATTTTTCTCCCCCGCTCCTTCCTAACCTACAAGAAAAGGAGTGTTGAACATGAATAGCGCAACAAATCAATCTACCTCTAAAACGCAAACTACACAAGGACAAGGTGAATTAAAACGCGGATTAAAATCTCGTCACCTTACGATGATTTCTCTCGGTGGTACAATCGGTACCGGACTATTTCTTGCCAGCGGTGGTGTCATCCATACAGCTGGTCCTGGCGGTGCACTAGTCGCATACGCCGCAATTGGAATTATGGTTTACTTTTTAATGACAAGCTTAGCTGAACTCGCGGCTTACATGCCTGTTACCGGATCTTTTAGCACGTATGCAACAAAATTTGTTGATCCATCACTTGGCTTTGCACTTGGATGGAACTATTGGTATAACTGGGCCATTACAATTGCCGCTGAACTCGCTGCTGTAACATTAATTATGAAATTTTGGTTCCCAGATACCCCTTCTCTTATTTGGAGTGGATTATGTTTAGCTATTATTTTCCTTTTAAACTATTTATCTGTTAAAGGGTTTGGTGAATCTGAATATTGGTTCGCACTTATTAAAGTAGTTACTATTATTATCTTTTTAATTGTCGGCTTTATGATGATTTTCGGAATTATGGGCGGCGAATCTGTTGGCTTTAAAAACTTCACTGTTGCAGATGCACCATTTAATGGGGGCATTATGGCAATTATCGGTGTATTTATGGCTGCTGGGTTCTCATTCCAAGGAACTGAATTATTAGGTGTAGCTGCTGGTGAAACTGCTGATCCAGAGCGTAACATTCCAAAAGCAATTCGTTCTATCTTTTGGCGTATTCTTTTATTCTATATCCTTGCGATTCTCGTTATCGGTTTATTAATTCCTTATACGACTGAAAGCCTTGCTGCAAGCGATGTAACAGTAAGTCCATTTACACTTATTTTTGAAAAAGCGGGCGTTGCCTTTGCTGCTTCTGTTATGAACGCTGTTATTTTAACGGCAGTATTGTCTGCTGGTAACTCTGGTATGTATGCATCAACTCGTATGCTTTGGGACTTAGCTCGCCAAGGAAAAGCACCAAAGTTTCTTGGTAAATTAGATAGCCGCGGTGTACCTGTTAACGCATTAATCGTAACGTCAATTGTCGGTAGTATCGCTTTCATTGCCTCTTTATTCGGTGACGGTGTTGTATACATTTGGTTATTAAACGCATCTGGAATGTCTGGCTTTATCGCATGGGTCGGAATTGCAATTAGTCATTACCGTTTCCGTAAAGCATATATCGCACAAGGAAAAGATTTGAAAGACTTACCATATAGAGCAAAATGGTTCCCGTTCGGTCCAATTTTCGCATTTGCACTTTGTGTCATCGTAATTTTAGGTCAAAACTACGGCGCATTTATGGGCGAATCAATCGATTGGAACGGTGTACTCGTTTCTTACATCGGTTTACCACTCTTCTTAGTACTATGGTTAGGATATAAATTTACGAAGAAAACGAAAGTGATTCCGCTCGATAAATGTGAATTGAAATAAAGTGAAACGAGCAAACAAATATGTTTGCTCGTTTTTTATTCCAATGCTTCTCCCTTCCCTATTGCTCCTGTTTTTGCAATAATAAAGGAAATATAAATAAAGGTTGGGATACGATGAACATTCGCATTACTGATGAAGCAAAAGCAGCTATACATAGATTAGAACGTGAAGACAAAAAGATTATTCGCATTAGAGGGACAATGACAAACTCTTGTAGTATTTTCGTTGATGTGGATTTAATTTGGGATACATATAATGCAGATGACGTTGTATATGAAGATGCTGATTTTACCGTACAAATGGATTCATTTACGAAAGACTATACTGGTGATACGGTGAAACTTGATTATAAGACGACTGGTTTTAGTATTACGACTCCGAGTGAGACTTTAGTTTATGGGCTGTCGATTAAAAAATAAAAATTGTTTTTAACTGATCAATGAGGTGAAAACATGGGTAAATATGTTCCGTTAAAATTTTTATTTAATGAAGAATTAGCAGAAAGTATGGCTGATTCTATTTGTAAACACGATCCTAATTTTCCGAAAAGAAACTTCGTATCTTCCGTAACATGTAAAGTTGAAAAATTAGAATTAAAGCAACGTATTGAAGTAATAGCAGATGAATTACACAATGTATTACAAAAAGATTTTAATGAAGCAATACATATTTTACTGAAAACATTGGGACCAGAAAATACAACAGAAGTAGGTACTTTTACAAACGGATATATGTACATGCCTATTGCAAAATACGTTGAAAAATATGGACTTAACCATTTTGAAGCCTCATGTAACGCCATGTATGAAATAACAAAAAGAAATACTGCTGAATATGCCATTCGGCCTTTTCTCGAAACATACCATGAAGACACACTACACATATTACAACAGTGGATTCATGACGAAAACAGCCATATTAGAAGATTAGTTTCCGAAGGTACAAGACCAAGACTTCCTTGGGCTAAAAAAATGGGAGCTCTGAAGGGTGACTTTAAGAACAATTTACAACTTCTTGAACCATTAATGAATGATCCTTCTAAATATGTCCAAAAATCTGTAGCCAATCATATTAACGATATTACGAAAGAAGATAAAGAACTCGTTTTTCAATGGTTACAGCAATTACGTGATAAACAACATCCTGTTAACCCTTGGATTATAAAACATGGGTTACGAACGATTATTAAAAATGGTACTTTGCCAAAAGATTTTTGTTTTTGAGTATTTTAAACAAAACCGCTTATGCTTCAAGAATCAAGTATAAGCGGTTTTCGCTTTCAAATATTATCCTTGTCTTAAAAATATTTCGAAAAATTTCCGGCTTATTTCGTTCAAAGCTTTCTATAAGCTCTTTTCCAAATTTGATCGTCCTCTTTGTCTGTAAACTCCATCCAGTTTTCCATTAAACAACTGCCTTCCCTTATAACTTCAAAGGATTTCCACTCGATTATCCCGAATATACAAATAACCACTCTAACAAGGAGCGAATTTATATGAATCTATTCGAACATGAAACGTAAAACCGTTCCACTTTAATAAGAGGTCCTCCTTTTTTCTTTTCTCATCATATCATTTACTTACAAAATAGGAGGATATAATTATGAAACGTGATTTATTATTTTTAACTTTATTAGAAAGTGCTAATACAAATTTTAGCGGTTGGGATTTTTCTTTTATTTCAGAAACTGGTCGAATGAAGAGCGAGCCTTTATCATGGTCGTACGGCAGCACTGCTTTTCAACTTATGCAGCGTGCAGAATCAATGCTCGATATGGGTACTGGCGGCGGAGAGTTTTTATCTATGTTACAACCGTTCCCATCAACTATTTTTGCGACTGAGGGCTATGCTCCAAACGTGCCAATTGCTCGGAAGAAATTAGAACCTTTAGGGGTTACAGTTATAGAGGTAACAGATGATACTGCTTTACCATTTCAAGATGGTCAGTTTGATTTAATCATAAATCAACATGAATCATATGCTGCCTCTGAGGTAAACAGAATCCTTTCTCCTAATGGAATATTTCTTACACAACAAGTTGGTGGTCTCGATTGTGCGGAACTAAATGAACAGTTTAGCACACCGCTAAATAGCGAATTTGCAAGTTGGTCGCTTGAAACGGTATGTAGTGAGTTAAAGGAAAATGGATTTACTATTTTAGAAGCAAAAGAAGAGTTCCCTTTTCAACGCTTTTACGACATTGGCGCTATCGTCTATTATTTAAAAGCGATTCCGTGGCAAATTCCTGATTTTACTGTCGAAGGTTATTATGAGGAATTATATCGTATACATGAAATCATCTTACAAAAAGGTTATTTTGATGTGAAGCAACATCGTTTTATGATTAAGGCGATTCGCAGTTAATCATGGAGCATTTGAAAAAGAGATGGATCTACCATCTCTTTTTTTATTTCCACTCAATATTTTCTATATTTAAACACTTCGTTTCACAGTAATAGCCTTTGCCACCAACATAAACTTTTTCTATTTTATTCTCGCTATTGGTTGCTAATTTAACTAATATTTCGGAAGGCGAGTGTAAAGAATAACCTTGTTCAAATACATAGACTTCTTTTTGTAAGTAGCGCTGTTCATAAAGATAGCAAGCTAATGCACCGTTTGAAGTTCCAGTCGCTGCTTCTTCATTAATGTCGTATAGTGGAGCAAAATTTCTGCATATAATTCGATTGTCATTAAAAGTATATAGATGCATCCCGACAACATTATAATACTTGCTGATTTCTTTAATTTTTTCAAAATTAGGTTGCATTGTATGTAATTGTGTTTCGCTTTTTATAGGAACTAAAATATCTTTTAAGCCCGTGGAGACAATTTGAATTGGGTATGTATTGTCTATATCTTTAATGTCAAAGCAGTCGATAAACTCATTTGGAGATATAACATCATAGAATATCGGTTCGTTTTGTTCCATGAATATGATGTCATCTTTTATGGTAATAGTAAGAACACCGCTGTTCGTTTCAATCGTATAGCGATTCTTGAAAAGTTTATTTACATGCATCAGTATCGTGAAAGAGGCAATTGTCGCATGACCACATAAATCAACTTCCTCTTTTGGTGTAAAATACTCAATTTTATAATCAGCAATTTCAGATTCTGATATAAATGCGGTTTCCGCATAGCCCAGTTGTTTGGCTATTGCCATTTTTTGAGTAGTGGTCAATGTATTCTCTATAAATACCACTCCTGCTTTATTTCCGCCTTTATGATCCTTGCTAAATGCACTTGCAACATAAACAGATATTTTCATAAGATACCTTCCTCCCCTATAATAAATTGTAGCATAGAACGTACTACATATATATATTGTTGGATAAATTAGCCATAAAGCAAGAGACAAACTATTTTTTAGTATCTGAACTCTCCAAAAAATAGTTTGTCTAGAGCCTGAGAGTTGGATCTATCATCTCTTTTTTCCCGTTTATTTTTAAAAATTTTGTGGTGGCTTCTAGATTGTTAAGTACGTTCACGTCTCGCAATCGCATCAGCTAATGTAATAAGTTGCTTGCGCGTTATCTTTCCAGCTAACTTTTCTTTTATAACTTTTTCCATTTCTTTTGTAATAATCATACCTTCTATTGCTAGAGTCGCTTTAGCTGCCTCGAAAGCTTTATTCAGTTCTTCTTCACTTTTGAATGCCGTAATTTAAGTTATCTCCTTCACATCATTTTCATTTCCTTTTCTAATGAAGCAAATTGTGTACTTATACATACGTTCCTTTTCCCCTCATCTACATATTTAAATTGCATTTTGATTAGACCTTGCTGAATTAAGTTTTTTATTATACAAAAAATTGGTTTTTAATGAGGTATTTTGCTCATTTTTATTAAAAAACATTCTCCTTATAATTATATTTCACATAATATATTGTACAACTTTCGTTTCAGAAAGGAGTGTTCAAAATCGATAACATAAGTAGCGAATTTTTAAAACAATATTACGATAGTCGAGTCTGGTTATATGATACACATTGGCTTGGGGTCCCCATTCTCAAACTTCCCACTGATCTTTTTTTGTATCAAGAAATTATTTACGAATTAAAACCCGATTTAATTATTGAATGTGGTACTTGTTATGGTGGTAGTGCGTTGTATTTAGCTTCTATATTAGATCTAATTGGAAAAGGTCACGTTCTTACTATTGATATATTCCCACAACCAAATCGTCCATCTCATGACCGCATTACGTATGTAACATCTTCTTCTGTTTCTGTACAGGCCGTCCAAACCATTTTAAGTATGCGCAAACCTGATGATGTAATTTTAGTTATTTTAGATTCTGATCATAGTAAAGAGCATGTCTCAAAAGAACTTTTACTTTATAAGTCTATCGTTACTACTGGCAGTTATATTATTGTAGAGGATACATCTATTAATGGAAATCCTGTTTCGCCCGATTGGGGGGCAGGTCCAATGGAAGCTGTAGAAGAGTTTTTAACTAAAAATAACAATTTCATAATCGATGAATCTAAGCATAAGTTTTTCATCTCATTTAATCCAAAAGGTTTTTTAAAGAAGATAAAGTGAAACTTTAATAAGTGGGGTTGTATATAACCCCACTTATTCTATAATCTTCATTTTTGAAAAAGGATAATATACAAATTCCACTTTGCCTATTATATTATCTTCTTCAATATATCCTAAGCCGTTTCGACTATCTCTACTAAGTTCACGATTATCTCCCATTACAAATAACTTATTTGGCGGGATTTTTGTCTTTTGAAAGTTATAAAACACTTGCGTATTATTGGATAAATCTTTATTTGTATACGGTTCTTCTTGCTTTTTATCATTCACATATACTGATCCATTCGTTATGTTAATTACGTCACCAGGAAGTCCTATTACTCGTTTTACATAATATTTCGACTCATCCTCTTCCTTTATAATGACAATTTCTCCGTGCTCTAAATTAGAAAAATGTACTGCTGCTTTATTTACAAATACGTAGTCTTCTTCATATAAAGTCGGTTGCATCGATTTCCCTTCCACTTTACATAAAGTAAAAGAATGATAGGCTACTACCAAAACAAACACGAAGAGTATGTATTTCCCCCAGCCTCTTTTAATCTCCTGTTTCATATCCATTCCCACCTTATTTAAACGCTTTTTAACTCAAAAAATATATCACTGCACAATATGTCTCCATGCAGTGATACTATTTTTACTGGGCCTTGTTCGGCTGTTCTACTGGGACTGGATTTCCACCCGCTCTTTTCGTTTTCAATTCAAAATACGCATCCAAAATCTCTTTACCAATCGCGGAATTAATTCCTGATTTGTCATCATTCACCCAAGGTACAACAACTGAAAAAGCTACTTCCGGATCAGCATCATATGGTGCATAACCGGCAAGAGTTAAATTATAACATTTTTTTCGGTTATTGTTTTCATCTCTTCCAATATCACTTTCTCCACCATATACAGTTTCAGCTGTTCCTGTTTTTCCAGCTGGTTTATACGGTAATCCTTTAAACGTTGCCGTACCTGTTCCGTCAGTTTCTTGAAAAACTCTTCTAAATCCTTCTTTTACATGATTAATGTATGAAGTGTCCATATCCACTCGATTTAAAATAACTGGTTCAATAGACCGAACAACTTTTCCAACATCCTCTGGTCTATGTGGTTGCTCTCTCACTTCTTGTACAATTTGTGGTTTCATTCGGTAACCACCGTTTGCAATTGTTGACATATATTGAGCAAGTTGAAGCGGCGTATATGTATCATACTGTCCAATCGCGTAATCAAGTAAAAAGCCAGGTATGTTATCTGTTCTACCCATTTGACCAATCGATTCATTCGGTAAGTCAATTCCAGTCGGTACGCCTAAGCCAAACTGTCTAAAGTAGTAGCGTATTTTATTAAATGTTTCTTTTTTAATATCTAGCGGATTGTTTGGTACATAATTTACACCTGCCATTTTTAATGCTGTATTAAACATATAAACGTTTGATGAAACTTGTAAAGCTCTTAAATCATCAATATCACCAAAATCTTTCCACGATTTCTTTGGCTTGACACTTCCTTTAAAATACATTGGTGCATCGAAGAAATGCGTATACGGCTTTATTGTTTCAGTTTGATATCCGGCTAATAATGTAGCCCCTTTCACAGTTGACCCTAATTCATAAGAACTTGTCATCGTCCCTAAAGCGAAGTCTTCTATTTGCATGCCGCCATCTTTATTTACAATTTTCTTTCCTGCCATTGATAAAATTTGGCCATTTTTCGGGTTCATCATTACTACAAACGCACGATCCATCATCGGCTCTGCAGAATGAAATGCTCGTAAATTCTTTTCAAGACTTTCCTCTACTTTTTTCTGTAACTCCATATCAACAGTTAACATTAAATTATTTCCGCTTTTTCCTTCAGTCACTTTTTCCGTCCGAATAATATTTCCTGCTTTATCCGTAATGTTTTTAGACTGTTCTTTCGTTCCATGTAATGCATCTTCGTACTGTTTCTCGATGTAGCTCTTACCAATACGGTCATTTCGGTTATAATCACGCACTAAATAATAATCTAACTGTTCTCTCGGTAAGCCCTCATTTTCAGTAGAAACGCTACCAAGTATGGAACGAAGTATTTTATCATTTGGGTATTCACGTTCCCAATCCACTGTCGTATCCACTCCTGGCAAAATTGCCAATCTTTCACTTACGATTGCATATTCATTTTGGCTTACATCTTTTTTAACGATTTGCGGCGTCATTTTATATCCCGCATTCATCCTACTTTTAATTGCTAGTACTTCTAGATCCTCTTTTGATAGTTCGCTTAATTCTTCTTGCGTAATTCTTTCACGGCGCAA
The DNA here is from genome assembly GCF_024712505.1 of Bacillus sp. IBL03825. NCBI lineage: Bacteria > Bacillati > Bacillota > Bacilli > Caryophanales > Bacillaceae > Bacillus > Bacillus sp. IBL03825. The sequence goes on from NZ_JAMXKE010000001.1 coordinate 3,054,904, forward strand.
CTCTTCAACTTTTTTATCTAATTCTTTCCCCTCTATCTCTTGCTTCCTAAATGTACTCTCATCTTCTTTCGTTACTTTTTCTGCTGCTCGTTTTTCATTTAACTGCATCCAAAAATCTTTTTTATCTGTTTCTGTTAACTTAGCTATATCTTCTGGCGACATTTCTATTAGCTGAGCTAACTGTCTCGCTACTTGTAAAACTTCTTTCGAATCTACTCCTTTCATTTTCGTATATGTAACGGTTCGTAGTGGTTTATTATTTACAATCACTTGACCTTGCCGATCAAACATTTTCCCTCTAGGAACAGGAGTGCTTACCGTTACATCTTCCTTTTTGTTCACTTCATTTCTATACGTTTCTCCATCAATGATTTGTACTTTACCTAATTGAATTATAATAGCTGAAAATAAAAGAAAGACGATAAAAAATAGTACATTTAATCGAAATGGAATGTGGGTCTTTTTCTTTTTCGATTGTTTCTTCTGCTCCTTTTTCTGTCTCATTTCGCTCCCTCGCTTCATTCTATTAACATTTCTACACAGAACCATTATGTATCAAATTTATTTATATGATATATATAGAATTTTATATTAATTACTAAAGAAATAAAAGATTTAATTTTCAGTATTTTAATTTTATACCCTATTTATTACCATTCCCTTATTAAGAAATAACATGAATGTTATTCTAAAAGAAAGAGTGTATACAATTGTTTTTTCATACCATTCATTTACATTTCTTTGTATACTAACAATAAAAGACACCACTAAGGAGAAAATGAAATGACAGATTCATTTACAATACATACTAATACGTCATATTGTTTAAACTTTATGATTTATATTCAAAATATTTATCTCAACCAAAAAGAGAATAAAGAAAATTTGCGGTTTCCTTACATAGCAAAACAAGTAAATTTTTCTACTGACTTTGAAGATAATTTCAAAGAATTATGGCATACACTCCGTAAACAAATTGCTAATGAGAGATATGATTTACAGATTTTTTATGAGGAAAACCATATCTTTTATGAGAAGCTCTTTGACACTCAATTATGTAATGAGGACTCCTTTCAAGAGTTAGTATGTAGTTTTAAAGTATGGTGGACTAGCATAGCAGGTCAGCTTTCATTAGAACATTCTGTAAGTGAGTATAGTTAGCAACTTTATAATGATTTGGTTTTATACGTAAAGCAACACCAAATAGAGCCTTTACAACATCTACATATTAGCTTACTTTATGACGACTGTGTATTCGTTAAAGGTAATACTACTTCTTACTCTGCTATTTTACCTACGAAACGCTTTTTTATTAATTATAGAGATGTGGTTACTACATTATCGAAGTGCTTTAAACTGTGATTATCCAAATAAAAAACTGAGGTGGATACCTCAGTTTTTTCGATAACTTATTTCATTGAGGCTAACCCTTCAACAAACTCACCAATCTTATTTTGAAAAACAAAATCAAAGTTATATTCTTGTCCTGTTAACTCTTCATTTACTAAAATTGTCGTTGCCCCTATCTCCCTCTTTGCGATTTCCGGGAATGAAGCGACAGGTTGTACTTTTAATGACGTTCCCATAACGATAAGCACATCTGTTTCATATAAACGTTGTATCGCATTTTGATATTGCGGCAATGTATCTCCGTATAAAACAACGTCTGGATTTAAAATGAAATTACACTTCTCGCAGCGAGGCACTTCATGATCAATCATATACCGCAAATCATATCCCGCTTTACACTTCGGACAGTGTGCTGTTTGAAGTGTTCCATGTAAATCAATGACATGTTTACTACCACCTAGTTGATGTAAACCATCAATATTTTGCGTTAAAATCGTAATATCTTTCCCTTGTTCTTCTAATTCAGCTAAAAAGCGATGCCCGCGATTTGGTTTATATTGATGAAACGTATTAATTTGAAAGATTTCTTTATAATGCTTCCAAAATTCTTTCGGACTTCTATTATAATATCCCCTTGATAAATACATCTCCACATTCGCATCAGCATACAATCCATTTGCTGAACGAAAATCTGGGATACCACTTTCCGTACTTGCTCCTGCACCTGTTAACACTGTAATTTTCTTCGCTTGCTCTAAAATTGAACGTACTTCTTCAAATTGTTGCACAAAAATCACCTCTATGTATATTGCTATACTTATTATACCAGTTGTTTACAGGAGGTGTTGTATGATTCGTTTTATTTAATGCGTCGTACCCCCAATTTCTACAATATCGACCTCAACTGTCGTCGTTACCTCTACTGCTGATTCTATCCCTTTACGAATAGTAGAAAGTGACATACTCGGTTGGCCTGGATAATTGCTCGCTTGTTCTGGTAAGAATGGAATATGAACAAATCCACCTTTTATTTTCTTACCATGTTTCTCTAATTCATGCATGAGACCGTAGAATAAATGATTACAAACGAATGTACCTGCTGTTTGTGAAACGGAAGCCGGTATGCCTTCTTCTTGAAGTCTTTTTACAATTGCTTTCATCGGAAGCGTAGACCAATAGGCAGCCGGTCCTTCTTCCACAACCGGTACATCTACCGGCTGGTTCCCTTCATTGTCGGCAATTCTTGCATCATCAATATTAATTGCGACACGCTCTATCGTAATATCTGGTCTGCCTCCAGCTTGTCCAATACATATAATCATTTCAGGGTTTAGTTCTTCTATATACTCTTTTAATACGCTGATTGATTTATGAAATACCGTTGGGACTTGTTTGCTAATAATCTTGTACTCTCCAATTGTTTTTTCATGTAAACTTTTTGCGACTTCCCAAGCTGGGTTGATGCTTTCTCCGCCGAACGGATCAAATCCTGTTAGTAATACTGTTTTCATAGTTTTCCCTCCTAATTAGAAACGATATACAAGGCCGTACATAATAAACATATTTATGATAAAGATTGAAAGAGCAATTGGTAATTGTGCTTTAATAACTGCATTTTTATCTTTTAGCTCTAAAAGCATCGCCGGAACGATATTAAAGTTTGCTGCCATTGGCGTAAGTAGCGTTCCGCAATATCCAGCAAACATACCGAGTGCTGCCATAATTGCTGGATTCCCACCATGCATTTGAACAATTAAAGGTAAACCAATTCCGCCAGTAATAACGGCAAACGCTGCGAATGCATTTCCCATTACGACTGTAAAGAGCATCATTCCTAAACAATACGCCATAACAGCTACGAACGGATACTCTGTCGGTAATACTTGACCGACTAAATCAGAAACGACTTGTCCAACGCCAGACTTTGCGAAAATACCGCCAAGTGCCGCTAACATCTGTGGTAAAATAACAGCCCAGCCGACAGCTTGTAATAGTCTGCTTCCTTCTTGTACAGGCGTTGTTATTTTCGATTTTGTAATACGCATCGCTGCAACGAATGCAAGTAATGCCCCTAGTGCTAATGCTACTAGCGTTACTTTATCTGGATCAACAAGGGAAACATTTCCCCATTTGATTTTCCCTAACGTTAACGTACCGATAATTGTAAAAATAGGAATTAATAGTGCAGGCATAAAAATTTTATTTTTTAATTTCTCAGCATGTTTCACACGTTCTTGTACAGGTACTTCTTTCTCTTCTGATTTTGTTACTTTATTTAGTGAAGCTAACACGACCATAGCGAGCACAATACAACCAACGTAAAACGAAGGGATTATATTTCCGAATAAAAACGTAACTGCAAATAATGCCCAAAATAAGCTAGAACCCCATCGATTTGGATGTTCACGATCAAATGCAATACGAACAGCGATAAAGGCAACGATTATACCTAATACGTAATAAATTGTATCCATTGTGATGATGTTCATTTTATATTGCCTCCTTCTCTTCTTTTTCTTTTGATGTCATCGTTTTCGCTATATATTTATCAAATCTTCTAAATCTGATCCAGCTGACAATAAGCGCAGATATTGCAGTTGGAATACCCCAAAGCGCCATATCCCACACACCGACATGCATACCTACTGAATCGAAGAATCCTTTCATTAATAAAATCGCACCAGTCGCGATAAATATATCCTCTCCGAAAAACCAAGCTGTATTTTCCGCAGCTGCTGCGTTTGCTTTAATCTTTTCTCTTAACTTTTCAGGTAACTTACCATATTTACCTTGCGCAGCCCCTTCTGCCATCGGTGCAACGAGTGGCCTTACTGTTTGTGCATGACCACCAATATTCAGTCCAAGTGCTGCTGATGATTCTCTTATCGTAAAATATGACATTAACACTCTTCCAGTTGTTGCGCCTTTTGATTTCGTTATAAGTGCTTCTGCTCTTTCTTTTAAACCGTAACGCTCTAAAATTCCGATTACCGGTAAAGTTAGTATAATCGGCATAGACATATATCTATTTTCTATGAAAAATTTACCGAACATGCTAATCACATCATAAAAGCTTAATCCTGAAACCATACCAGTAACAATACCTGCAACCATAACTACTAATAATGTATTTAATCTAAATAAAAAGCCCACTGCAACAAGTAGTATCCCGATTAATTTAATCATTCCAGCACTTCCCCCTATTTTTTATTTCGGTGCACAAATAGAAATACCATTAAATTCGAATGTTCTGTATATTTTTCTCGCAAATTGGACTGCTTTCTCTCCATCACCATGTAAACAAATTGTTTGTGCTTGAACTGCTACTTTCTCTCCGTTCACCGCGTTTACGTAGCCTTCTTTCACCATTTGAAGCACTTGCTTTATCGCTTCTTCTTCATTTTTTATAAGTGCATTTTCTTCTGTCCGGCTCGTTAACGTTCCATCTTGCTTATACGTACGATCAGCAAAAGCTTCTTGTACGAGAGTTATATTGTATTTTTCCGCAGCCTGTATAAACGCCTCGCTATTTGCTAATCCGTAAAGTAATAGCTTGGGATTACTATGATAAATTGCTTTTGCGATTGCATCTGCAATTTCCGGATTTGTCGCCGCCATATTATATAGGGCACCGTGCGGTTTTACATGATGCATGTTCCCGCCTGCCGCTTTCACAAAAGCATCTAATGCACCGATTTGATATAAAACGTAATCGTATACTTCACTCGCTGAAACATTCATGTTTCTTCTTCCAAATCCAATTAAATCAGGAAAACCAGGATGCGCGCCAATTGCTACGTTATGCTGCAGTGCCTTTTCGACCGTTTTCCTCATTACAGTCGGATCACCCGCATGAAAACCGCAAGCAACGTTTATAGAGGAAACGAACGGAAGAATTTCATCATCATTCCCCATTTTATAAGCTCCAAAACTTTCTCCTAAATCACAATTTAAATCGATTGTCGTCACGATATTCCCCTCCTAATGTCAGCTTCGTAAAGTGATGAATTTCTTTAATAGATTCATATTTACTTCTTGTTCTATGTACAATTGTTCCGCTTCTTCCAGCGTAATTTTCTCAAAAGAAACATAATCCCCCGGTTTTAACTGAGCAAGAAGTGGTAAATCTACTGAAATAATATTTCCCATTCTCGGATAGCCACCTGTCGTTTGCCTATCTGCCATTAATATAATCGGCTGTCCTCCATTAGGAACTTGAATGGTCCCAAATGTAACCGGACTCGATAAAATCTCTTTTTCTTCAATCCTATTTAAAACTTCTCCTTCAACTCTATAGCCCATACGATCAGCGTAATTAGATACTTTATACTCTTTCGTGAAAAATGCCCTTATACTTTCTTCTGTAAATTGATCATATTCAAAATCAGTTATAACGCGAAGCTTAGGATATTTCTTATACTTTGGCAGTACGCCGCTGCTAATTGCCCATTTCGTTTTGACTCGCTCATCCTTTTGTAAGTCTTGAATGAAACGCCTTGCCATTTCTGTGTGTGTACCAATTTGAAAATAATCTCCTTTTTTCAGCATTCTTCCTTCAATACCACCAATCGCAGCACGTATGTAAGTACTTTTGCTTCCCATTGTACGATCAATCTGTATACCACCTGCAAAAGTCACATACGCTCTGCAACCACTTTTCACTTTCCCAAAACAAAGCATGCTACCTTCTTCCGCTAAAATGGGACGCCATAATGGAATACGCTCTCCATTCAATAACGGCTCCATATTTGCTCCGCCAATCGCAAGTAAAGTCGTTTTCTTTATTAACAATTTAGGTCCCATAATTGTCATTTCAAGTCCCGCTTCATTCTCTTCATTACCGACTAACATATTAATCATCCGAAGTGCACTTTGATCCATGGCCCCGCCAACTGGTACACCGTATTGTTGATAATGAGATCGCCCTAAATCTTGGACTGTTGTAAACATTCCCGCATGCAAAACCTCTACATCCATTCTTTAGCCCCCTCAAGTGATACATACTCTTCCTTCGTTATTGGGATAAATCGTAAATACATACCACTTTGAATATATGTCGGTGTTTCTTCTTCTGGATTAAATAATGAAATAGGAGTTCGGCCAATAATATTCCATCCTCCTGGTGTTTCAAGTGGATATATACCTGTTTGATTTCCACCAATACCTACCGAACCAGCAGGTATTTGTAACCGTGGTGTTTCTTTTCTAGGTGTTTCTAGTTCTTTTGATAGTCCTCCTAAATACGGGAACCCTGGTGTAAAACCTAACATATACACAAAATATGTTGTCTCGCTATGTATGCGAATCACATCCTCCGCTCGTAATCCTCTACAATGCGCGACCTCTTCTAAATCAGGTCCATATTCTCCCCCGTAGCAAACAGGTATAGAAATATGTTTCACATCTTGGTTCACTTCTTCTTTATACGAATTACACAGCTCTTTTATATATTGGCAAACGTAATGATATGATCCTTCACTTCTCCCATTTCGCTTCCATACTTCGTATACATTGTAGTAGACCGCTAATGAAGTGAAAGATGGTACACACTCAACCATTCCTGTAAACGGGTGCCGTCTCAACGCTTGAAATAATCGCTGCACTTTTTCGTATGTCTCCATCCCAATTTCTTCACCAAATGTAACAATCATTGCTTGATCTCCTAATGCAGAAAATTTCATCCCACTCCCTCTTTCTATGCCAAAAAGCCGAGTTCTTTCGAAATGCGATGTGCTGTTTCTTTCACCTTCGCAATAAAATATGAAATGTTACTTTCGCTATACTCAATTGCTAAACCTGAAATACTAATACCCGCTATAACTGTTCCATCGCTTGCAAAAATGGGCGCTGCTATAGCCGCTGTATGATTTTCTAACTCCGAGTAGCTAATTGTGTGACCTTCCTTTTTCGCCATTTTTAACACTTCTAACAATTGCTCCTTATCCACGATTGTTCCATCTGCAAACTGTTTTAAATCCGTTTCCTCTATGTACTTCCATGTCTCTTTCTCAGAGAAATACGATAGTAAAATTCTCGGACATGCACCAGCATAAAGCGGTGCTCTTCTTCCAACCGCGGTATACACGCGTACAGGCTGAACGCCTTCCATCTTTTCCACATAAATCGCGTCATTACCATCTTGAATAATTAAATTAACTGCCTGCCCTAAACTATTTCTAAGCTCTTTCATATATGGAATCGCAATATTTCTTACGGATAATCTTTGTGACACAAGTTGACCGAACCGTAAAAAAACGACTCCGAGACGATACTTCCCCTTCTCATTTTTTTGTAATAACTCCATTTCTTCTAACGAGCCAATTAAACGATAAACAGATGTTTTCGGCATACTCGTAAGCTGAACCATCTCTGTTAAACTTAACTCTTCATGCTCATAAAACAACTCTAAAATATCCATTGTCTTAACTGCCGTTTTATTTATACTCATTCTATCTCCCTCTTGTTCCGAATTACGGAACTTAAATTCCGTTTTTCGAAACAAACATATAATTTAAAATTATAAAATATTCTTTCAATTCTATCAATATTTTTTTAAGTATGTGACCTGATATATTTTGTCAGTAATTTTAAAAACGTAAACAATTAAATGCATTTGTAAATTTTTACATCAAACTATTACATCTCCACTATATTTCGATTATTATAATATACACAAAACAAAATGTAAGGAGTGTTTCTTTTGAAAAAGCTGCTAGTGATTCCTGCTATTATGTTGTCTTTTTGTATAGGTTATAAGGTAACATTTGCGACAAATGAAGATACTCATTCAACCGCTAAAATTGCCCAACATCATAAAATAGCGAACGAAGAAATTCATTTTTTCGGATCAAGTATTTCTGGCTTTAACTATTCTCATGGAGATGAATTAAGTGTTCTTGTAAAAAATATAGGTGATTCTCCTTTTAGTTACACTTTATATAATGCTAAAGATTCTTGGATGATTGACGGAACTTTAAAACCTGGGGAACAAGCGATCAATGAATTTAGTATAAATTGGAGTGATTGGCTTCCTGAAGGTGAATACAAGATAAAATTTAGAAATAATGATGGTTCTCTTTCAAAAGTTCAAGTTATAGCAAAACCTAACATATAAATAAGGCACAAAAAAAGTATGGAAGAATATTTCTTCCATACTTTTTGTTTTATAACGCTCTTACTTGTTTCAACGGCCAGAAAACAGCTTGTCCTTTTCCGACAATCTCATCTTCTGAAATGAATCCGAACATACGACCATCTTTCGAAACTTCACGATTATCTCCTAAAACAAACACTTGGCCTTCTGGCACTTTCGTTTTTCCTGTGATTTGTTCTAACGTAAAGTCTGGAGTTAATACACGGCCTGCTGCTTTTTCTTTAAACTCTTTTAAATATGGTTCTTCCATCGCTTTTCCGTTTACATATAAAACATCGTTTTTATACTCAACTGTATCGCCTGGTAAACCAATTACTCGTTTTACTAAATCGTACCCTTCTTTTCCGTGGAAGACGATAATATCAAAGCGATCTAATCCACTTATACTATAACCGATCTTATTCACAAGAACTCGTTCGTTATTTTCTAAAGTGGGCATCATCGATTCACCTTGTACTAATGAGGGTGTAAATAAAACACCGCGAATAATAGCAATTAGGACAAGGGTAAATCCTATCGTTTTAGCCCATGAGAATAATTCTTTCTTCGTATTTTCCTTCATCGTTTCTCCTCTTTCTTATGTGCTTATTTTATTATTTGAACTAATTCTTGTACTAAATTCGGATCAATTTCAGAAAAACATGATTTCCCTTCTCTTACCGCTGTACCGACATGAGCTTGCGTGATTCCAGTTTCATCTAGCAATTGCTTTATATTTTCTTTCGTCACGCCAGCTCCAACTACAAGCTGAATTTGACCATCGCTTACCTTTTGCATTTCTGTAAGCACCGGTATATTCTCTACTATATTTCCTTGTCCACCTGAAGTTAAAACGTGAGTCACTTTATGAAACTTCTTTAAAGTTTCCATCGCTTCTACTGGATTTTCTATATCATCTATTGCACGGTGGTACGTTACATTTATTCCATCTACAACAGATAGTAAATCCGCTAATTTCTCGTCATCCACTTCATTTCGTTCGTTTAATACGCCTAATACAACACCAGCTGCACCTAACTTCTGCGCAATGATAATATCTTCCTTCATCATTTCAATTTCTTCTTCCGTATATGTAAAAGACTTCGCATGCGGACGAATCATAACGTGAATCGGTATATGTACCGCTTCTACCGCTTTTTTAATAAATGCATAACTCGGCGTTAAACCGCCTTCTGTATAAGATGTAATTAATTCAATTCGCTTCCCACCAGCTCGTTCAATTCGTTTCACATCTTCTAAACATGTTGCAATAACCTCTAGCATGAGATGACCTCTTTTCGTGCTTTTTTCTTATTATAACATTAGTAAAAATAAGAAACCTAGCTTTCTCCTATAAAACTGTAAAAAGAAGAATGAAAAGAAAGATTTTTTTATTGATTGCGTTTATTGGTAATTTTATATTCTACAAAAAAAAGGAGCGATACCTAGCACTTCGGACTAGGTATCGCTCCTTTTTTTTAGTTATTTTTCTTAGTTACTTCATTATAATAGTGGCTAAATGCTTCTACTAATGCGTCAACTGACGCATACAATTCTTCTGGTGTATTATCTACCCCTCCCATTTCAATAAGTAATGCATTCGGAGAAAGGTCTTGATTATATACTCCGTTCCCGCTTTTACGATCTTTAATAAAAATCCCTCGGCTTAAACCGTAATACTTCTCATCTAAATATGAATTTATTGTCGTTACTATTTTTTTATTTTTTTCATAGTTAGGATTTTCTCGTCCTAAAATAAAATAGAGCCTAGCATAATTCTTTCCGTTAATATTTTTTGTTGTAATATTTTTTCGGGCATCATCTCTATGAAGGTCCATTGGGAACATAATATTTTTATCTTGTGCTAATTTATCTTGTAATATTTGACGGGATCCTTTGTAAGATTGGGCCCAATTTAAATTTTTATTTCGCAGAAAATCCCTCATATTTGTCGTATCATGTGAAACACCTATTCCTTTTTCTTCTAACTTTTGTTTTAAATAGTTTCCAACAAACGTAATATTCACTTCATTATTTGTACTGGAAGCATCATCAGGTATCGTAGCACCTGGAATAAGAGGAATAAACGCTTCCCAACTATGTGTATGATAAATAAAAACTTTATTTTGTGTATTTGAATTTTCACCAGTAGAATTGTTTTCTTTCCCACTCTTTGGGTGTTCAATAGCAGTACCTTTATCTTTAATGTTATCTAAAGGAATACTGGATTCTTCAGGAATGTTCGTATAATCCGTTCCTTCCCCAGCAATTAATATTTCCGAATAAAATTGATTCATATTAGGAAGTTCCCGGGTTAATAAACTTCGGAGATCATTTACATTAATGTTTGTAGAAAGTGATAGTAAAAAAGATTCTAAAGACGCTCGTCCTTTTTCTTTATGAAATTCTTCTGCAAAATAACGATTTTCACTTCCTATCATATACATAAGTCCTTTAGTAGAATTCGTTCCTAATAACTGATTTATATAAAATGATTTAAATACGCTTGAATTACTAGAAATGAAGAATGAAGTGAGGATACATATAATAGTGAATAAAATACATATCACTATATACCTTACATTTAATACTTTCAGTTTCACTTTATTCATTTTATATCTCCCTTCATTTACTATATTCTTACGCATAATTTTTAAGTAATATGATTAATAATTTAATAGAACTGCCTCAACTACTATGTTTTCATTTAACCTCTTTCTGTAAAGTGAATGAGCTTAAAGTTGCTGTACGCAAATATCATCAAAGGTTTTAAAAGAAATTAAATAACCTGAGTCTATATAAATATAGAACTCAGGTTATTTAATACTATCTATTTGACCGGAGGCATTGCATTTTGATTGACTTTTTTATTTTCCATGTCAATGTCTAATTGATCTTTCAATAGCTTCACACCTTTTTTTGTAAGATGGACAGCCCGACTCTTATCCGTTTTTGTAATCAATTCCTGTTCAAAAAATAGTTTTGCTATTGCAGATCCTAACCAACCAGAAATATGGTAGCGTCGTTCACTCCAATCAAGACAAGGTTTTGCAAATACTCTCCTTTTTATCTCTGCCGTTTCAATATTTATTCCAAAATTCAGAAACCACCCCTTACCTTGTTCCGTTACAATGTATTCTCCTTCCTTTAAAATTATAAATTCCCCATGTAGTAATTTTTCAGTTATCTCTACACCGAGTCTGCCTGCAAGATGATCATAGCAAGTTCGCGCATAACGAATTTGTTTTAGCTGATCCGATTGTTTTAAAGACCGAACTTGGACTGTTGGTGCAATTGTTCCTAACTTTTCAAGAACTTCTGCTACCTCTTGATTAGCAAGTCGATAGTAACGATGTCTACCATGTTGTTCAACTGTAAGTAGATTCCCCTCTACTAATTTAGAAAGATGAGAACTAATCGTTGGATGTGACACCTTTGCCATATAAGCCAATTCGCTAGCAGGTAGTGCCTGATTATTCATTAGACAATCTAAGATAATTGCTCTTGTAGGTTCAGCAATTAGTTTAGCTATATATGAGATATTCGGATATACATTCATATTTCGATGATACCCTAACTATTAAACTGATACAATTATTTTAAGTTTAATAGTAAAGGAGAATGTATTATGAATGCAATTGATCTTAGTATATTAAATTTGAAAGAAACGAGAAGGCGCTCAGAAAAATTATGGAATTCTCTTCCCGATAATTTTCTTAATTGGAAGCCTGATCATGAAGCTATGTCCTTTGGTGAGATGATTCGTCATGTATGGAGCTCAACTTTTTATTATCATATGATTTTAAAAAACAACGGCTCAATAAATGATATACATTTTACGTATGATGACGAGCCCATTACATGTGTAAAAAAAGAAATTGAATTGGCACAATCATACTTTACTGACTTCATAGAATATGTTCAATCCATAAGCATAGCTGAGCTAGATTCAACCCGTATTGATCGAAGCGATGTTGGCTATGAAAGATATTTAGGCGACATGCTATTACGAATTGCCTATCATGATGCGGTCCATGCAGGTCAATTTTTACAATATTTACGAATGGTAAACTTGGAAAGACCTTTAATCTGGGATTAAAAGTTGGCAAACTAACATTGCAATACATATTCTTTCAGCCAATAACAATCCAAAATCATGATAACCATTTATACTAAAAATCTACATCTCAATTTGGTACTTTGTACACATAAAAAGCACATGTTCGATTAGTAACCAAACATGTGCTTTCAAAACAACTATATTGTCCATAAACAATAAAATGTAAATTTTTAAAAACTACAACCGAAACGCCGCATCCGCCAGCATAGACAGTGTTGCATCATCCATCGGCGGATTGTGCAATCCTGCTCTGACGTTTAAATAGTAGCGATGAAGTGGATTTTTTTCTGATAAACTTTTTGCTCCTACGATGCGCATTGCTTTATCTACAATTGATATTGCCGCATTCGTTACAGCATATTTCACTGCTGCTAATTCGGCTTGCAATGATAGTTTATCCTCTGCTTCATCGTACTTTTTCGCAATTTGATATAAAAAGACGCGAGCTTGCATAAGCTCAAGTTCTAATTCTCCAACTAATCTTCTAACATTCGGCAATAAACTAATAGAATGATTTAAACTATTTGGCTTGTATGATCCCGCAAACTGAACTGCATAATTTCTTGCTGATTGTGCAATTCCTAAATAACATGCTGGTATATGTAGCAACCAGCCAATACCCTTTTGTTTCACTTTCCCGCCCTTTACATCTGTAAAAAAGCGACTTTCTATCTCTACATTTTGTAAGACAAGGTCATGACTAGCAGTCCCTCGCATCGCAACGCTATCCCACGTTTCTTCAATGGATACACCGAGCGTATTTCTCGGAATGACAAACTCACCAACTTCTTCTCGGCCTTCAATACTCGCTGAAATAATAAAATAATCAAGTATTGGCGCCATCGTTGTAAAAGTTTTTCTTCCATTTATAATCCACTTCTCGCCTTGTTGAACCGCTATTGTTTCTGGTTTACCGCCACGCGTCGGACTCCCTGTTTTTGGTTCTGTTGCTGCCCGGTTAAAGAGTGCACCGTTACGCACTTCTTCGCAAAACCATTTGAACATCTCATCATTCCAAGAGTGATTTTCCGCTAGCTCTTTCACAATGCCAATATGCCAGCCAATTGATAATGCAGTAGCTCCGCAGCCTTCCGCGATTTTCTCTTGAAATAAAACGAAGTCATATAAAGAAATCGCACTACCACCAAATTCCTTTGGTAACGTTAATTTCGTATATCCGATATCTTTCAAATCACTCATATTTTCATACGGAAATGACCCTAATTCACTTAGTTGATGCTCCCTTTCCATGAACTTTGGAAGCAATTTATTTATTTGTGCAATAATGAAATATTGTTCTTCTGTTTCAACAAATGAGAGTGCCATACTATAATCTCCTTTATGCTCGATTCATCAACCGCTCACTTTTTCATTATGATTATATGAAGCTACCTCTCTATTGTTTCACTATTCCGATAAAAATACAATGTTTTTGACTAATAAGAAAAGTTCCTATTTAAAGATAGGTTCTTTTCTTATATTAGTCTCCCTTCAATGCCTTTAATGGCAAAGAGGTTACATATCCAATGTACGAGAATAATTCTTTAAAGAAGAATGGAATTTCTGTATCTAACGTTTTATATGCTGATGTCGGCGTTGGTGAAGCATACGCTTCAATATTAATATGTTTTGCGATTCTCATTGCGCGTTTCATATGAAGTGGATCACTTACAATCGTGTATGTGCGTATTCCGTTCTCTATTCCAACTTCCTTCGCATTCTTTAAGTTTTCTTCTGTGAAAAGGGATTTTGTTTCAATTAAAATATCTTCCTCTTTTACACCTTGTTTCATTGCATATACTCTTGCAGTACGCGCTTCCTCAAGTTCTGCCTCGAACTTTGTACCACCTGTAAAAATAATCTTTTTAATATCTCCGTTCTTATATAAAGAAATCGCATGATTAATTCTTTCTTTAAATACAGGAGATGGTTTTCCGTTCCAAGAAGCTGCTCCTAGTACGATACCAGCATCCGTTTTCACGCCATCATTTGTTTTAAAACGATAACTCCAAATATCGTAAGCTGCATAACTTACATATAAAATAGCAGAACAAATCATTAGTAAAAATACTTGAAAGATTCGTCTTTTCTTACTCTTCTTATTTTCTTTCATTTGTAATTGCCTCCGTACATCATCCATACTTCTATAAAAAAACATTTATATCAAATCGTTTCGTTTGAGTTTATTTAAAAGAAGGAACTTTACTTGTTATTTATGTATAAAAGGGTTTTCATTTAAAATTGAGGATTATCAATTCATTTTTATTTGCGGTTTTCATTACATGTTTTAAATTCATAAGTTTATTACCATACAACTACATTGTAACGAATTTTTTCTCAGAAGGGAACGATGAAACAAAAGGAATTAAAATAAAGTAGCATTTTGTAAGAAAAAAGGTATATTTTTCATACATCACGAACAATATACCTTTCAAAACACGAATTATAACTTTTCTTTATACAACTCTAAATTTTCTAATAAACGTGCTTTCACAACTGGCCATTCGCTTACGATAATACTATACACAACCGCATCTCTCACATGTCCACTTGGCAATTCCCTTTCATTTCTAAGCACACCTTCTTTAACTGCACCTAACCTTTCAATTGCTCGTTGTGCATTTTCGTTTCTTGCATCTGTCTTAATTTGTACCCTCAGCATACGCAGTTTTTCAAAAGCATACTGGAGAAGCATATACTTACACTCTGTATTGATACTCGTACGTTGCACACTTGGATGATACCACGTTTGTCCTAACTCGACTGTTTTATCTTCTACTGAAATATTATATAGACGTGTACTTCCTACAATCGTATTCGTCTGTTGATCCACTACAACGAAAGGTATTTGAGTACCCTTCCCATAACCCTGTATCGCTTTTTGAACGTATTGTTGCATATCTTGCACATTATCCATTTTAGAAATTAAATACGCCCAAATATCCCGATTTCCTTCTACAATCGAAAACAAAGTTTCGACATCATCACTATCTATTATCCGTAACTTTGCTCTTTCGTGAATGATTTCCATTTGTAAGCCCCCTTTGTTGTTACTATATCATACGAAACGAAAACGCTTTATAATAATAATAGAATATTTTTAAAAGAATTCCTTTTCAGATATAATCTTCTCGTATAAGGTAGGAAGGCTCATCAATAACCTTTAAAAAGGAAAATTTTGATAATTCCCAATAAATTCTATATAATGATAAACGGGAGGGGATAAAAATGCTAGATCAAATTACTTGGGGAACGCCAGGCAGCTTATTATGCTTAGGTTTCTTTTTTGCAGGACTAGGAATCTTCTTAAGAAGCATGACGTCATATTCAAAAAATAAATAAAAACATCACAAAAACAGAAAATAGTATATTTTCACGTTTTAGGATATTTGATTTTCTTAGCTTGATAGTAATGTGGGAGTAGCCCGCTTTTAAACAAAAGAAGCCTTCTGTAAAAAGGCTTCTTTATTTATAGCTTTATCTGTTAAAAACTTTAAAGCAACAAATAAGCAATCGGTGTAATAATAAGTAACGTTAAAATCGTTCTTTGTACGTAGAGAATAATAAGTTCTGATACTTTTAACGGAATGTCTGTCGATAAAATACAAGGAATGGAAGCTGAGAAGAACAATATAGATGATACCGAAACAACCGCAATGACAAACTTTGTCACAAGTGGTGCACTTACAACTAAAAGAGAAGGTAAAAACATTTCTGCGATACCAACGGATGCCGCTTTAGCAGCTAGTTCTGCTTCTGGTAATTGTAATAGCCATGTAAATGGATAGAAAATATAACTGATCCAATCAAATATTGGCGTGAATTTCGCTAAGACGATACCAATTAATCCTACTGACATAATGGATGGTAAAATTCCCATCGTCATAATAAATCCATCTTTTAAATTCACTGCGATATTTTTCATAATACTCGGTGCAGACTTTGATACTTCTAACGCATCTTCCCAAGCACGTTCTAGCATTTTCTCTTTATAAACAGGTTCTGGAAACCCTTCTTCCGTTACATATGTATCTGGTTTTCTACTAAGAGGCGGGATTCTTACGGTGATAGCAGTTACGATGAATGTTACAACGAGAGTAGTCCAAAAATAAACATTCCATAAATGCATAATGTCTAATGTTTTTGCGATGATGATCATAAATGTTGCGGATACTGTAGAAAAACCTGTAGCGATGATCGCTGCTTCTTTTGTCGTATACTTTCCTTCTTTATACACGCGATTTGTAATTAATAAAGCGAGTGAATAACTCCCTACAAAGGATGCAACCGCATCGATTGCTGATCGTCCTGGTGTATTCCATAACGGTCTCATAATGGGACGGCAAAACGTACCGATAAATTCAAGTAATCCGTACCCGACTAATAACGCTAAAAAAGCCGAGCCAATTGGCACGAGTAAACTTACCGATATGACTAGTTTTTCATACAAAAACGGCCCTACATCTGGCGCAAAGAACCAAGCTGGCCCTACTTTCAAGCAATACAATACGCCAAAGACAACACCAACTACTTTTAAAATCGAAAAACAAATGTCTACGATAGATGCATTCCACTTTTTC
Source organism: Bacillus sp. IBL03825 (assembly GCF_024712505.1). NCBI lineage: Bacteria > Bacillati > Bacillota > Bacilli > Caryophanales > Bacillaceae > Bacillus > Bacillus sp. IBL03825. Next base: position 3,072,086 of record NZ_JAMXKE010000001.1, read on the forward strand.
GTATAAAACGGATAAATCGCACCTATTATCATAACGAGTAGTGCATAATAAGGTACGACGCTCGGAACCGAAGTCCTGATCCATGATACGATATGATCAATCATAATGGACGAAGCACCGTTTATCGTAACTGGTACGAAAAACATAAACACCCCAACTAGACTAGCGAGTATAAACCGGAGAATCCCCCCCTTCTCACTCCCAGTCTTAATTACATTCCTTTTTAATTCAATTTCACTCAAAATTCGACACCTCCTATTATCTAAATATTCTGTATAATCATATTGGATTCCTTCTTTCCATTTCTAATATTTCATCATATGAAAAAGCCTATTTTAAAATAGGCTTTTTCTACTATCTCTCATAATCATCCACAATCACTTGAATAACACGATACGATTCCTCTGCCACTATTTTATTACTAGTCTTATTTGCATCATATGTAATTAACGCTTTCCAAAGTGCCCATCCTCTTGCTCTATTCCACGTTTCTTCATCTATGCGCAATACGTCTTTAAATATGTTTCTGCTATTCTTATCAAAAAATGTCCATGCCATCGCTGCATCACAAGCCGGATCTCCTACTCCTAAAATACCAAAATCAATTACGGCACAAAGCTTTCCATCTTTAACGAGTAAGTTTCCTGGTGTAACATCTCCATGAACCCAAACTGGTTTACGCTCCCACGTTGACTGAAGTGCTACATCCCAAAGATGCTTTAATATTGTTTCATCAAAAACATCCTTATTATTTTCGATAGCACCTCTCGCCTCTTCGTCATATACAGATATAAGCCCACCTCGGTAAAAATTATGCGCTCCAGCGATCGGTCCGTTACTCGCATCAATGGATTGCAATTCTCCTAAAAATGATCCTAAGTCCGTTGCAAATTCATTTAAATCACGAACATTTTGTTTCGTAACGGTTTCTCCCTCTATCCATTTATTAACAGACCAAGGCCATGGATACGATTCAGATGGATTACCTTTCGCAACTGGTGTAGAAATCGGTAAAGAAAGCTCCTTACTTAATATAGGTAGCCACTTATTTTCTTTCTCTACTTGCGGTGCATATGCTGCATCACTTGGTAATCTGACACTCATCTCATCCCCTAGGTGAAACGTTCTATTATCATGCCCACTAAACTTTACAGGCTTCACGTCTAAATATGCCCATTCAGGAAACTGTTCCCCTATCAACCTTTTAACTAAATCAGTATGAATTTGATTCATTCACTACCCTCTTCTCTTTTGAAACTTACTATGTCCATCCTTACTACCGATATATTCAAAACCATTTTTCTTATAAAAGTCATTCAATGTACGGTTATGTCCAACACAATCTAACTTCAAATACTGTTTATCACTTTGCATATTCTCATCTATCCACTGTAAAATGTGTTCTCCTATTCCATTCCCCTTATACTCTCTTTTCACCGCAAATCTATGAATATATAACGAATTAGAAACTTCCTCTTTACCAAAGATATGTTCATCCCAATCATTTTGTTTAGGAGATACTGTAATCGTACCGACAATTTCCTCTTCTTTCATAACAACATACGTATACTTCTCTCTTATGCCTTCTAATATTTCAACTGTAGCTTCTCCTCCTAAAAGATACTGCCATTGATTCACTTCTTTATGTTGTAGCCACTGTGCTACTTCTTTTAATAGAGTGATGATACTATTGCTTTCCTCTTCAGTAGCAGTTCGAATTGTATATTCTTTAACTGTATTTCTCTCCATATTTCTGTTCTCCTTTCATATGCTTACTTCTCTCTTTATTAATTTTCGTTTTATACATTATATACCAAGATTAACCACTACACCTTCAAAGATATCTATTTTACAACTTGTATTCCATCAAAAAAACCGCCCACTACTAGTGAAACGGTTTTAATTCCTTAAACATTCACTTCGACTTCACAAAATAATATAAAAACCACACCGCATGATTTTGTTCATCTGCAGCTATTCTGCGTAACAACTCTTTCATATGTGCATCCGATGTTTCATCTGCAATTTCTAAGTAAAAATCTACAGTCTTTTGTTCATCTTGTATAGCGAATTCTAATCCTTGTAAGTACGTATTCGGGCATTCTTCCATGATTTGTGGTTTAGGCTGCTGACCAGTTAAATTTGTATAGATTTGTACAAAATGATGAAAATGCTTTATTTCATCGTTACGAATTTCAAGAATTTGATTTCGTTCCGCCGCATTTGGAGCCATGTTCGCTAATTTCGCATAGCAATTTATAGCACTAAACTCTCCATTAATTGCTTTCTCAATATCACGAATCAACTTATCATTTTGCCTATACGAATCATAATAATTCGAATTATACATCGTATCCCCTCCATTATTTCGCATAATATTTTATGCAATTTGAAATAGCAGGAGCATGTATACAGAGAGAAGTCGAAAATCTGAATTCTTCTATTCTCTTAAAAATATAGAAAAACCTATCCTGCCTGATTTCCCTATAAGTTAATAAAAATCAAAAAACGCTTCACTCCTAGTGAAACGTTTTTATCTTTTATGCGTGTAATTCCGTTTTATGTTCCTTTATTACACTACGTTTGAAAGCAGTCGCTAAAATAATAACGATACTTACTACGCCAATCCAAACGAGCACAGTAAGGGGTGTACTCCAGCTTAGCCCTTTTCCGAAGAAGAATATTTCTCTAAGTCCTTCGATCATAAATCGCATTGGCAACCATGCGTACACCCAGTCTTGGTAAAATGGCGACAACATTTCCGGTGCTAACGATAATAACGGTGCACCGAAGAATAGTAAGAGAGCGAATACACCGATTCCCTTTAGTCCAACTAATGAAAGTACCGCCGATATCATTAAGAAGAAACTAAAGGATGTAATAGATAAAAACAGTGCCGTATCAGTGAAATTCGAAATGTTTAATCCTACCATTCCATCCGCAATCCATGTAAGGCCAAACCCAATTACAAGTGCCGCGACAGCTCCTGTTATTATTTGTTTTAGTTTTAATACGAAGTTTTCTTTTCTTGTACCTACTAGCATTTTACTTATCGCAATAAAGATAATTGCTGCGCTCGCTAAACTTGCAATCCATAACGGCTGGAATAAAGACATCGGCGAGTTACCGTTCGCACTATTTTTTCCGATTTCATTTACGTTTGTCACTTTCTTTGCAATTGGTGTGACTACATTTGAAACTTGGTCTGCTGTTAATGTAGCTCCTTTTGCTTTCAATCCTTCTAATAGTTGTGTGCGAACAGTATTGTTCATATTATCAACAATCGTATTTAACATTTGTCCTGCCATAGTTGATGCCGCTGTATTCATTCCTTGGTTTATGAATATTTCTATCTCTGGCGAAGATGGCTGTGGTGTTCGTAATGATGCTTGTTTTGTGCTAAAGTCTTTCGGAATAACTAATGCTGCGTAATATTCTTGATTATTTAAGCCATTTTGAACTGCTTCTTTATTTTTTACTTCTACCCACTTCACCGCAGGTTCTTCCTCTGATTTTGATGTCTTTTTCATATTATCAACAATCGTTTGCCCCATATTCATCTTCGATTGATTCGGAATTTCTACTCCTTGATCCTCATTTACAATTGCGATTGGCAAATTTTTCGGCTGAGGTTGAACGTTTGGAAATAACGTTAATGAAAAAATAAAAACTACAAGTAGTGCAATAACCGGTGATAATAATAAAAGTTTATTTTTAAACATTTTCTTTTCTCCTCCTATAATTTGATTTATAATAACCAACAACGTGTTGTTTATTTATATTTGAATTATATGTTCGAGTTGAACCTTATACAATAATCAAAAATCGTGAATGTGTCGGTTATAAGACACATCTTTGAAATGTGTTGGCTAAAAAGAAGGAGGGACATACTTTGCGTGATAGTAATTTAGATTTACGCGTTATTCGTACGAAAACTGCGATACGAAATGCATTGGTCGAATTAATTGAAGAAAAAGGTTTTGACGCCATTACAGTGAAAGATATTACAACGAAAGCAAACATGAATCGCGGTACTTTCTATGCGCATTATCAAGATAAATTTGATTTAATGACGAAATGCCAAGAAGAAATTATGTATGAGTTTTCTAGCATTGCCAAACAGAGATTACCTGAAGTTATTGCTGATCTTGGGTCAAATCCTTCCCCAACAATGCCGTTTATACTTATCACTTCTATTCTTGAATTTCTAAATGAAAATAGTGATTTTATGAAAGCTGTATTAAGTCCAAAAGGTGATTTATCTTTCCAAACAAAACTGAAAGACTTTATGTGGAAAACACTATTTGAAGATACAAATGGTGCTCTCATTAATAAGGAGAATTTACTTGTCCCAAGCCAATATTTAGCTTCTTATATGGCATCTGCTCATATAGGTGTCATTCAGCAATGGTTAAATACCGGGCAAAAAGAAACACCTGAGGAAATTGCTCGTATTTTATCAACAATCGCAGTTCATGGACCTTTTTATGCAGCTGGTTTAAAGAAATAAGTCAGCTATATAATAAAAGATCATCCACTATAATAGCGGATGATCTTTTGTTTCATTACAACACTTCAATATACCCTTCTGTTCCATGTACACGAATTCGTTGACCGTCTTTTATTAATTTCGTAGCATTCTCTACTCCAACGACTGCTGGTAATCCGTATTCACGTGCAATCACTGCCCCGTGCGTCATGAGCCCGCCAACTTCGGTAACTAATCCTTTTATAGACACAAATAACGGTGTCCAGCCCGGGTCAGTAAAAGCAGTAACTAATATATCTCCATCTTCTAAATTCGCATCTTCCATGTTTAAAATAACGCGAGCTCTTCCCTCTATAACTCCTGAAGAAACAGGCAAACCTACAATCGCGTCAGCTGGGAGGTTTTCTCGTTTATATTTACCTGTAATGATTTCTCCATCAGACGTCATCACACGCGGAGGCGTTAGTTTTTCATATAATTTGTAATCATTTTTTTGCTTATGAATAAGCTCGTAATCTAGTTTATTCGTGCGAACGACTTCGTGAAGTTCTTCAAAAGTTAGATAATATATATCTTCTATTTCATTAATAACGTTATTTTGCACAAGTTGCTCCGCTTCTTTCAGTAATGCCTGCTTATATATGAAATAACGATTAATCATGCCGTATTTTGGATATTCACGATAACCGATACAATTACGGATGTTACGAATCATTCGCTTCGTCTCTTCTACTTTTTGTGTACCATCCGGCAAGTGTTGCAATCGATCTACTAACTCTTCTTCTTTTTTCAAAGCTTCTTGCAGTCCCTCTTCAAACTTCCGCTTACTCGCACCAACTTCAAAGTCTCTTATATTATTTAAAATTATTGGGATCATGGTTGTTGGCTTTTCACTCCAGCGCGTTTTCGTAATATCGATTTCTCCGCTACATCTCATTCCGTATTTATTTAGAAAAGTTAGAATGGCATCTCGAGCTTTTTCTCCGCCTTTAAATTGAACTAATTCATCTAAAAAGTTATCATTTTCTACATGTTGTAAATACGCAATAACTTCTGGATATGGCCGAATCACATCAGCAACATCGAGTAATGCTAGCCCCATTTCAGACGTAATATTATTTTGTACGGATTGAGAAAGTGTGTCTGCTGCATTCTTTTCGCCTAGCCATTGCTCCATTTTTTCATTGATCCATGTTGAAGCATCCATACCTGCCATAATGACAGCCATACTTTGTGGATGAAATAATATTTTCTTTAATTGCTGAATATCTTCCAAAATAAAATCAAGTACATCCACTCCTGATTTCGTTTGCATGTTTCGTTTTAACTCTTCGATTGATGCTTGATTCCTCTTTATTAAATCCGTAACGATTGCTGGATTGTTTTCGACTTGTGGTTGCGAACTTGCAGGTGGTCCACTTTTACCAACACTCTTTTCTTTTTCATCTTCTCGTAACAATGTAATAAAATCATCTCGCTCGACTACAGTCGTTAATGCATCTTTAATAAGTGGTTCCGAATTCCCTATCATATTTAATAAAAGTTCTCTACTAGTAGGCGAAGCCAATCTTTGTGCAACATCTACAAACAACCTTCCTCCAGCTTGAAACCTCTGTCCAAAAGATGTTAACTGGAATAAAGACATTCCTAATGGCTTCAAAGGATCGGTCATCATTTGCTGGTGACCAACCGATACATACACATGATTTTCCCCATCATTTACTTCTGGTATTGGATATAAAGTCGTGATTGGGCGACTTTGGACAATATAAAATGTATCATCCACTAAACACCATTCAATATCTTGTGGACAACCAAAATAGGCTTCAATCTGTCTTCCGATCTGTGCTAGTTGTAAAATTTGTTGTTCAGACAATGTTTGAATTTTTTGCTGAGCCGGATCAATCTGTTTCGTCTCCGTTCCGCCCTCTTTTAAAGCATAAATAGCTAATTTTTTAGTCGCTATCATCTTTCCGGTAATTTCGCCTTCTTTTACTTTATAATTATCGGCAGAAACCAGTCCTGATACTAACGCCTCACCAAGTCCAAAACTGGCATCAATGGATAACACCTTTCGGTTAGAGGTAACCGGATCAGCCGTAAATAAAATACCCGAAGCCTTAGGGAAAACCATTTTTTGAACGACAACACATATAGAAACTTGATTATGTTCAAAACCATTTTGCATGCGGTACATAACTGCTCGCTCTGTAAATAAAGAAGCCCAGCACTTTCTTACATGCTGCAAAATCGCTTCTTCTCCGATAATATTTAAATACGTATCTTGTTGACCAGCAAACGAGGCATACGGTAAATCTTCAGCCGTAGCACTAGAACGCACCGCATACGCATGTTCATTTCCAAAACGTGAGAGATAATGAGCTACTGATTCCACTACATCAACTGGAATTTCCACTGCCATAATGCTTTCTCTAATTTCCTTACTGATTTCACCAATTTGAGCTCGCTCTTCACGTTTCAACTTTGTTAGCTGCTGCAACAAAGTTTGAAGCTCTTCATTTTGCTCGATGGCCTTTTCATATCCTACCGTTGTAACACAAAATCCTTCTGGCACTTGTATCCCTTGAATTTTGGATAACTCCCCTAAATTTAATCCTTTTCCACCAACGAGTGAAAGCTGCGCGTTTTTTATTTCCTGAAAATCGAGAACGAAAGAACTCATTTACCATCTCTCCTTACTATGCATGTGTTCTTGATTGTAGCAGTAGTAAATACGAATAAACAGTCTATTTCGAACTTGATTTACATGATATAATTAAGTTAGGAAGAGATTAATAAGAAGCCCCAGTTGAACAACAGCAACTGGGGCTTCTTATTTCCGCTCAATTTTAAATTATTATTTATTCACAACTAACTTCAATGTATTTCTGCTTTTTCCCCTTTATATATAGAAACGCCATTCATTATCACACACAATTCTTACCTCAACAAATGGTATCTAACCCGAAATATGCTTTATTTTATCCTCCTGTGAGCCTTTTCACAGGAGTTTTTATACATACATATATTATTTATAATGAATCAGTTCTCCTATTTTTCAAAAGCATGTTCGGTGTCATAATAATGCTTTTTAGAATTTATATATACCTACTAATTTTTCTGAAAAAGGATGATTGTATTGGAAATGAAAAAGCTTCAAGGAATTTATGATGATGTTATTAGTTTAGGAGAAAATTGTTATACTGCTATTCATCTAAAAAAATATAGGTTGCGGAAATATTCAGGTCCTCTAGATTGGTTTGTATCACCGAATCTTTCTTCTATCAACGAATTATTGAAAAATAATTTTATAGACTTTATGGAGTTAAAAAACATGCACGCAATGCCGGATCAAAATGTTGTGTTTAATGATGGCGTGATACAACCTGTTTTTTCTCATATTATAAAAGATACAAAATATAACGTGACATCTTATCATGATTTCCCTGTTATTCCAAATGAAGATTGGTTCATCACATACCATGATTTTAAACAAAAATTAGATCGAAGAATTGATAATCTTTACAAAAAAATGCATAATTCACAATCCATTTTATTTGTTAGATGGGGCGGAAACTTGACTGAAGCGCTAGAATTACAAACAGTTTTATCAAATATTGTTAAAAATAATTTTAAGATCCTTTTCCTCTATCCAACAGGACTTGAAAATGAAATAAACGAATTAGAATGGGGGCTTGATCATGTTTTTCCCATTCAAGTTTCAAGTAATTATCTAAATAAAAGAACTTGGTATATCCTCTTAAAAGATATACACCTAAACTCAAAATAATAAGTAGCTAATAATATAGCTTAAATAATGAACAGTGGGGCTATCGCTTTTCACACGCTTAAGGAAAAAATTTATTTCGGTACATTCATTAAAAATAAGATTATTAACCTTTCTCTAAGAACATACAAATGCATAACATTCCATATTTCCCCACCAGAACGATTGGTAGATGAACGAATCGTTCTAGGCATAAGCTTAAAGATGAGCCTGTTACCTAAAAACATACTTTAATCAATCTCAATTATATCACCAAACTTTAATATCCTTTGATTACGAAAAGCATCGGTACAAGTAATCGACTCATTTAATGGATTTATATCAACTACAGTTATGTAATTTTTATATAAGTAGCCACCACTATACTATGTATTGTAAAACCTCCTCCTCACCTAAATACAAAATTAACAGCTTATTTTCAATCATTTCTTTTGCATCTTGCGTTAAGATTGGACGCGGGACTTTCATTTGCTCATGTATCATTTCTTTAATACAGGCGAACTGCTCTGGCATACTAGCAACGATAAAAAAGTAGGCATGCTAAATAAGCCTATTAAGTTTGTTTAAAAAATCGCTTTACTGCATTTATACAACGATATTATACAAAAGTTATGGCACCCTTCTGAATTACCATTAATTAGGGATAATATATGTTATTATATATTTGTAATTAATGAAATAATAAGAAAGAAGGGGTTGTTGTGGAAACAAAGATTATAGAAACAAAAAAGAAAATTGATTCAAAATCTCTTTTGGCTTTAGGATTATTAATTATTTCAGGAATTGTATATCAATGTATTGCACTTATAGTAGGTAATATACCTGAATTATTAGAAATGATTCTTGAAGCTTCATGGAATCTTGTATTATGTGGAATTATAGGATACTATTTTTTAGGAAAAATATCTTTAGAGCAATTCAAACATTTTAAATTTAAAACATTACTCTGGGGTGTACCTTTAACAATCATAGTGGGCATGGGTTCAGGCACACTATATAGCTATATTTTTGAACCTCCAACTACAAATTCTGTTGCTCAAGTAATAAGCGTTTCGATGATTTTGACCCGTGTACCATTCATGTTAATGGGTGAAGAATTGCTATGTACTAACATAATCATCGCATTACAGAAATTAGGATTAAAATTTGGTACAGCATCAATAATATGTAGCGTTCTGTTTGCCTTGTGGCATATTCCTGCTTATGGTTTCGTGCCAATGCAATTATTGATAACTATAGTCCCTGTTAGGTTATTACTGAATTATATATGGAAAAATTCAAAGAGTGTTTGGGTAAGTTGGATTTGCCACCTTGCTTTCGACATTATTGGATTTTTACCAATGCTTTTTAAATAAAAAATTACATTGTACTTATAAGTAACAAACAATAACATAAAAACAAAAAGAACCTTAGGGTTCTTTTTTACTTAACAGAAAATATTACTTAGAATATAGATAAAATACCCATTCATTTCAGGGACAGGTACATGAGAAATATATATATTTTTACACCTATAAAAGGACTCTTCAATGTTTGACACAAACTATATTGACTTCGAAAATTTTCAAATAGGCATTCAAAATATGAATTCGTATTTTGAATGCCTATTTAGTAGTGATCATTCTTATTTTTTAGGTTCTTTAAGTTTTAATATATTAGTCGGAAGTACGTGTTTTATAACTTGAAAACCCATGGTACTTACACTTTATATTATGAACTTCTTTTGTAACTTTGGGTTTTGCATAAAAATAGAAATAACACTTGAAGTAAATGAGCATTTCTTTGTAAATAGTACAAAAATACATCAGCTAAAAAGTTCTAATCAATTTCAATTACATCACCAAACTTAAAAATCTTCTTATTACAAAAAGCATCCGTGCAAGTAATCAACCCATTCAAGGGATTTATATCAACTACAGTTATGTAATTTTTATATAAGTATCCACCTCTATAATATGTAAGTAAAATCTCTTCCTCACCTAAATATGAGATTAACAGCTTGTTTTCAATCATTTCTTTTGCATCTTGCGTTAAGATGGGACGCGTGACTTTTGTTTGCCCCTGTATCATTTCTTTAATACAGGCGAACTGCTCTGGCATACTAGCAAACGGTTGCCACTTTACCATTCCTCTTCCTTTTGGCATATTAGCATTCTTCACGATTTGTGCCCTCCTAATAATGTGTTTCTATATCTTGCTGTTGCGACGTTTGTATAGGAAATTCCACGTAAAATACTGTTCTTACCAAATCGTGTTCGAATTTCGTCCATCACCTTCGTTAATCGCATTTCTTTTTCTCTTTGTATAATGTTATCGAAAAGTGAAATTTGCTCTTCTCCTTCATGTATTAAATTTGTTAAGGAAATACTTATCGATCGAATCGGCTCTCCTGTGTGCCGTTCGTGTAAAAAATATGTACAAACATTGTAAATATCCATCGTTAAATTTGTTGCTCTGTTTAACGTATGTACCTTTTTTATTCCTCCACCATACTCCTTGCTATATCCGACTGAGAAATGAATCGTTTGCGCGTATTTCTTTTCTCTTCTCAACCTGTAACAAACTTCTTCTATATGCTCTAATAAAATAACGATGAACTCTTCTATTGAATAATCACGAAATAATATTTGGCTTTTCGCTATAGATGTTGTCGCTGGAACATATTTCTCTGCTATTCTGCTCAAATCAATTCCGTTACTATGCAAGTGTAATTCTTCTCCTATTACACCAAATGATTGTTTTAAATACTTCAATGGGTACTGCGCTAAATCCCCAATCATATATATACCTTTTTGATTTAATTTCATTTCCGTTTTATACGATATACCCCAAAATTTACTGAGGGGTCTAATACTCCATAACTTCTCGGGTATATCGTCATACGTCCACTGCGCTATTCCATCTTTATTCTTTTTTGCTTCCACATCCATCGCTACTTTACTCAATAATAAATTTGGCCCAATACCAATCGTACTTTCGATCCGTGTACGTTCATATATTTCTCGCTTGAACTTTAATGCAAACTCACACGGATTACTCGCAAACAAATGAATACTTGCGGTCATGTCCATAAAAAACTCATCGATACTATATTGATGAAAATCTTCCGGTGCAACATACTGTAAAGCTAAACCTGTTATATAAGTTGAACACTTCATATACGTATGCATAATTGGATTCACAATAATAATATCTGGTCGCTTCGGTATTTCATACAATCTTGCCATCTTCTTTATTCCTAACGCTTTTAATGGTGGTGTTGCTGCCAATACGATCGATCCACTCCGGTGTACGTCTCCTACAACAGCCAATTTTGTATATCGTGGATCCAGTCCTTTTTTAATACATGATACGCTTGCATAAAAGCTACGAAGATCTACACAAAGAATAATACGATTCGGTAAAAGAGAATAATCATACAAGGTTATCACTCCTAACAAAAGAACGTTTGTTCTTATTATATACGAACTAACGTTCTTTTTAAAGGTATTTTCATGAAAATTTTGGTTAAAATAACCGTCATATCTATGCGCTATCAATTAAGGCAAGAAAAACTATGTATACAAAACCGCTATAATTTCCAATTAACTCATAAGTATAAAACTACTAAAACAAACCAATTAAACCTTTATTCTCAAAACATACTTTATATAAATTCCTTTGTTTCTTATATGTGTGAAGATGATAAAATAAAAAGCAAAGATTTTTATTTTACTTCAGCTTTCTTGCCTCTCATGCATATATTCTTCTAATTTTAATTTTTTCTTGTATATTTTTTCAGCAAAATCTCCTATATAGCGCATGTACCAAGATTCATCCGCATAGCTAGTTACATCCTCCTTTTTTCTATTGTTAATAGCTTCACAATAAAAACTGTTAAACGGAAAAAGTGCGAAGTCTTAAATTAGACTTCGCACCTTATATAAATTTACAATTAGTTACAATACCTATACAAATACAATAGTATATAAAATAATCACTCATTATATGTGTTGCTCTTTTAATCGACCAATGTATAAACCAATCCTTTTACTTAGCCATCTCTTATAGTTGGTTTGATTGTTTCTATATACTTAATTCCCTCTATACTCATTTCAAGCGGTAATCCATTCCGATTGGAATTATAAATGACAAAATTTATCCGTTTTTCCTTTTTGCCTACTTGCTAAATTCAGCAAGTAAAATATCTTTAAAAAATTCCGGATTATGAATGTTTAAACTGTTCGCATTGATAGCAAATGTATGTTTCCCTCCAAGTGTTCCACCAACAAAAGTGGAAAACCCTGGAACAGCACCCCTGTGTCCCCATACCGAAACACCGTTCGGAAGCTTAATTTCAAGGATTCCAAGGCCATATCTAGTTCCCTCTCTTTCTGTAGGAACTGTAGTAAGCATTTGTTTTAGTTGCTGTTCCTTCAGTAGTTTGCCACTGAGTAAATAAGAGAAGAATTTGTTTAAGTCGTCAGCATTAGAAATCATATCTCCATCCGAGCTACCTGGGTTAATATAAGTAACGTCTTTTAGCTCACTTGCTCCGTCTAGTTGCAAATAGCCACGTGCATGCTTGGTGCCTGGAATCACGTTTGAATTGCCAGGTAGGAATGTATTTGACAAATCAAGCGGTTCAATAATCCGATTTTCAACCTCTTCCGCATAGCTGTTTCCTGTTACTTTTTCAATAAGGATCCCCAGTATTACGTATCCTGTGTTTGAATAAGACCACCCCTTCCCTGGAGCAAAGTTTGGAGGAAGGGAAATCCCCATCTTTACAAATTCTTCAGCCGTATACGATTTTTTTATATCCGTAATATCAAAGTCTTTTGAATTTATATAGTCAGCAATACCACTTGTATGATTCAATAGTTGCCGGATCGTAATCTGGTTACCATCATATCCGTTTCCTTGAATGACACCAGGCAACCATTTTTCAATAGAGTCGTCTAGATTCAAACGGTCCTCTCCAGATAATTGAAGTAGAACTGTTGCAATGAACGTTTTCGTCACACTGCCAATGCGAAAGCGAAAATCTTCTTTCATTGGTTTCTTAGTTCTCAGATCCGCTACCCCAGCAGTATAACTCCAAGTTTTCCCCCCCTTAGAAATTTGAGCGAGTATTCCCGGGTATCCAAGTTGCAGTGTATCCCGCATTGCTTTCTTAACGGAAGTACGATCGCTTTGAGTATTTGTATGTAACGAACTAGATACATTTTGCACGGGTTCTGCTTTTACAATTGAGGCTGGTGGTATATATAACAGGGAACTTCCAGCTATTAAAAGTGCTAGACTTGCACATGTAATTTTACTGCGTGTTTTCATAAAGTATTCCTCTCTTCTATTAAAATTGTATAGATAGTTGATAGCAGTGTCATATACGAACCACACAGCTATCCATTCTCCCAATGATAAAAAGCAACAATACATTTGCAATCATTGTACTCATTATTTTCACAAAACACTCTTGTTACTAATTATTTTATATGTAGGCCGTACTTATCCCCCCTTCACGCCTCCTTATATTTTTATCCTACACAATGAAAATCTCTTTTTCCTTACCTATCCCTTACGAATTCCTTACATTCGAAATCGTTTCTATAATGATAGGATTGAAGTAGTATCTGTGCCCGAAAGCGCAAAAAAATAGATTACCTGCACACGAAAAATTATAGCGTACAGGTAATCTATTTGTTTTTGAGATTAATAAAAAACTAATTTATCTTTTGAATTCTTCCATCAATAATAGACTGAATTGGTTCTTTTGATTTCTTTATATAATCTACTAATGCTTCAAAATCAGTCGGTCCTGTTTCAGCATCTTTACCGTTTTTAAAGGATACAAATCCATCTCCACCTGAAGCTAAAAATGCGTTAGCAACGACGCTGTAAGTTTTAGAAGGAATGATTTCTTCTCCATTTGTTAAGCGAATACTTGTTACTTTTTCTCCATTAGGCTTGTTCGCATCCCAAGTGTATTGGATCCCTGAAATTTGAAGCATTCTTGTTATGTCTTTTTGCCATTGTTGATTTAAAATATCACGAATGTCTTGGCCTGTTAAATTTACTTTTATTAATTGATTTCCGAATGGTTGAATACCATATATCTCTCCCCATGTAATATCACCAGCATCTAAGTCATTACGAATACCACCAGGATTCATAAGTGCAATTTGAGATTGCATTGTTGTACGCTGGGCATCAGCAACTAAATTTCCGAGAGTAGATTCACCAGCCGTATTGAGTTTGCGATCTAGTGGAGCAATAGACTTACCTACAACTTCATTGACAAGAGGTGCGATTTTCGCTTGATATTTCTCCATCTTCTTCTTTATTTTTTTATCAGGCTCCATGCCTTCATGGTAAGTTGTAACAATTTCTGCTTTTTTCTCAACAATATCTTGTGTTTTACGATCAATCTTTACATCAACATCAGCAAAAGCCATACCATAAGAATTTGCTTGTACGACAAGTTTATTATTAACAGTTCCATTTACATAAGTGTGGCTATGCCCACCAAAAATAACATCCACTTCTGGATCAGTCTCATTTGCTAATCGGACGATATCACCATTTGTTACGCCGTTCCCATCTGTTGTACCTCCGTTATGCGCAAGAACAACGATAGATTTAACGCCTAGTTTTTTTAATTGCTTTACGGATTTGTTAATAGCTTCAACTTCATCTGTAATTTCTACATTCTTTAGCATAGTAGGCATAACAAGGTTAGGAACATCCGTTGTTACGACTCCTATAAATCCAACAGGAACTCCTTGTACCTTTTTTATAGTGAATGGTGGTAAAAATAAGCGACCGGTGGATTTATTATAGAAATTTGCAGCAACATATGGGAATTTTGCTCCTTTAAAATTCCCTGTTTTCTCATGGTACCCACCATAAATAAGGCGGTTCATTTCTGCAACACCTTCATCAAATTCATGATTTCCTATAGTTCCAACATCGAATTTCAAATCATTTAGAAATTCAATCGTAGGTTCGTCTTGTAATAATGCTGAAACAGGAGTACTTGCTCCAACAACATCGCCAGCATGTACCTTTAATGTATTCGGATTTTGTTTTTCACGATCACGTAAATAAGCTCCTAAGTACTCAATTCCCCCTGCATCTTTATTGTTAATTTTTTTTACAGTGTCTAGTTGCCCATGAAAATCGTTAATACCGAGCATTTGCACATCTATGTAGCGGTTTGGTCCTGTACTTGCTTGGGCTGAAGGCGCAGCAAATACACTAGTAAAAGTAACTGTACTTAGTGCTAAAGCAACTGGAATAATTTTTTTCAACATAAAATTTCTCTCCCCTAATTAAAATCTGACATAATACAATGTTATTTTAATATATTAAGAGGATTATTTCTATAAAAATTCTACCAATTATAAAAATTAATAAGATTTTATTGTTTTCCGACAAAGTACTTCTTCCTCAAAACGTGAAGGTGTAAAACGACAATTTTAAATGGAACTTTGTTAACGTACCGAAAAAACAGTTTTTAACTTAGTAATTCTTTAGCGTACGAAATTCGCGTTATGTTGGCGAGACCCCATGCCCATCAAGCTAAGGTTGGGTTTTCTATGAACTTCCGTTCTTGTCGCCTACATGCTTGATATTTTGTTTATTTGTTTTTAAAATACGCATACCAAATAAACCTTGATTAGATAATAGCCCACTCCAATTTATGTATCACCTGTTGCAAATTATATGCAGTTTGTTAGGAGAAGAATGTTTAATTTTAGTTCCATCTATCCTGGGGATATACTTTTTGAAAAAACAAGGGGTATGCGAAAAATGGTCGATGATTCTTATAACACTTGTTGGTGTATTTTTGTTTGGTATGGCGCATTACTCTACCTATGAGGGGAATTTAATTCAAATTCTTTTTGTAACTTGGTCTAGGAAGATTGCCCTTCAACTGGATTGCATTTAAAGCCAATTCTATATGGGCAAGCGTAATTGCTCATGTTTTTTATGATCTACCACTGCTCCTGGTTGCATTGTTAGTTGTCCCTGCATAACGTTAATAAAGCTGTTTATTAACTAGATATATTTAAATGTAGACAAAGTATACGGATTGATGCGATTAAAACGCATTTAGATGCTTTAATGAAAGTTAAAGGAGGTATCTACTCACCTAAAATTGCAGACTACGCCACCTATATCCGAGATCAAAAAATGGCACAAAATTTTGCATGGCTCACCGAAATGCAGTATAAAAACAAAAAAATTATTGTGTGAGGGCATAATTATCATATTCGAAAACAAAATTCAAAAATGATATTAGACTTTACGAAGGTGCAGCAATACAATTATGTTGGCCCAAATATGATGGATTATCTTCCGCAACGCATCAAAGACCAAATGTACACGATTGGTGTATTTGCGTATAGTGGAAGCAGTTGGGATGATGGTAATGAAGATATTATTCCTGTACATAATGAACATGAAGAACAAAGCGTTGAAAAAATTATCAGCACGGTGGGAAGTCCCCATGTTTTTATTAACCTAAAGGGAGAAAGTAACCTACCAGAAACTTCATGGATGTTTACTCCTACTGCAGCAAGTTATTGGGGAATAAAAGATAAAGAAGAAATCCTGATTCTCACAGAACAATATGATGGCATTCTTTGGTTAGAAAAGACGACGCCTTCTGTACTGAAGTAAATACAAAAGCATCCTTACAATATAAGGATGCTTTTACTTATATTTTATACATTCTTTTTCTATGAATACATTTTTGTATATATGCGTTTTAAATAGTGATTTCTAATAATAAAGAAGTAAATAATTTGTATACAAATAAAGCTTATTAATACAACAATTGAACTTTGAATAACGGACATTTGCTTACTTACTGTTTGTCCTAATTGATGAAACGTTAGAAATGCAAAACTACTATGAACCATAGCCACTATAATCGGTAAGAAAAATAGTAGCATCATTTGTCTTGTCACGATTTGCTTTAACTCACTTTGACTTAATCCTAATTTTGAAATCATTTGATATTGCTCTTGATCACGTTCTAAATCAGTAAATAGACGGAAATATAAAAAGCTTAGCGTAAATACGAAAAATACAATCCCCACCATTATACTTGAGATAGAAAGTAATCCGTTTTGTTGTTTCAATTCAAGCCATCTTAAATACAAAGATGAAAACATATAATAATCCTCTTGATTCTTACCAATAATCTTCATAAGTTTAGTAGAAACTTCATTCGTTTCAGACCAATTTTTAACGATAAAACCGTATATGGTGTAATCTCGGAGTACGTTTTCTTGTTGAGCATTTTTGACCTTATTATAAACATCATCAGAGACAATAATAGGCTTTTCGATTAACGATAATTCTGGGATATAAATTGTTTTTTGCACAGAGAGTGGGACCTCTATTTCACCATGTATTATTTCAAAAGTTTTTATATCCTCCGCGCTTTTCTCGTTCTTATTTTGTCGTATAGCAATACTATCATTTTCATTTGTTAATTTCTCTATTTCATACCCTAATTGTTTTGCATATTCATTATACGTAGATACATTAATTAACGCCAATCCGTTTAGTGTCCTTTTAAATTCTGTTGCAACAAGTTTATAAGAAAATCCATATTCTTTTAATTGCTTCTTTATCTCTTCAATATGGGCTTTTTCTTGTATATTCCCCTTATCCGATCGATACGTAAATGCATATGGGGTCTCATGTTTTGCTAGTTCTGGATTTCCAATAGCTGTACAAACTCCAATTGCTGTAAAAGAAACAGCAGATATAATTGTAACGATAAAGAATGTTCTCGCATTATCTTTCATTCGATACATCAATTCTGAAATAACAAGAAGATTGGTTCTTTTAAAGAATGTAGTTTCTCTATTTTTTAAAGTATATAACACATATACACACAATTGATTAAAGAAAAAATAGGTTCCAAAAACAATTAATAAGACACCTACCCCTACAAGTAGTAATAATTGATCTAAATCCATGTAATTCACTGCAACGATACTGTGGTGAACACAGGAGTAACCTGCCCCAAATAAAATTAGGACCAACATGGATATCCAGACGGAAACTTTCGGCTCAGCTTTTGGTTTTTCCTCTGATTTTATGAGTTCTACAAGCTCATTTATTTTCATCATTTTCGATGTAAATAATGAAATAAGTAGAAATAGAACAAAAAAGGAGATAGCTGTTATTCCCATAGCCTTTAATGGAAAGTAAAATGCTAACCTATGCCCTACTCCCAATAAGGACCCAGTAACTAGTAAGAACAATTTAGAAAAAACTACCCCAAGCCCAATTCCTACTAGTATAGAAGGAATTCCAATCAACATATTTTCGAAAAAAATTAATTGATGAAGCTGCCGATGAGACATTCCATGTAACATTAATAATCCAAACTCTTTTTTTCTATTTTTTAAAAAGGCACTAACTGAATAGAAAATAAATAAGAATGAAAAGACAAAGATTAAGTAATACGATAGTTGAAATCCTATCTTCCCAAACGTACTCAATATGGTGCTTACATGAGTCAGCTCGCCTTGTAGGTTTGGATGAAAGACAAGTAAGCCATAAGTGAAGAAAATCATTACCGCAAATGTGCTACTAAAAAAATGCCCAAGATATATTCGTTTATTCCGTATAACATTATTAAATGCGAGCTGTCGAAATGTCATTTTTATTACCTCCTAACCTAGAAAGACTGTCCACAATATTTTTATAAAATAGTGGGCGATCACCGTTGCAGCAAACTTCATTGTATAACTGTCCATCTTTAATAAATATAATGCGCTCACAGTAACTAGCAGCAACTGGATCGTGCGTTACTAACATCATTGTTGCCTTTTCTTCTTTATTTAATAGTGTTAATATCTCCATTACATCTTGAGAGGATTTAGAGTCTAAGTTCCCTGTCGGTTCATCGGCAAGAACTAATTTAGGAGAGTGAATGAGTGCACGGGCTATCGCTGTTCGCTGCGCTTGTCCTCCTGATATTTCATATGTTCGTTTATTTAAAATTTCGTTAATACCTAATTTTTCCGAAATAGATTCTACTCGTTTATTTATTCTTTTCACATTCATGCCATCTAATACAAGCGGAAGAACCATATTCTCTTTTACTGTTAATGTATGCAGCAGGTTAAAGGATTGAAAGACGAACCCTAATTCCTGTCTGCGAAATAAGGCCAAATCATTGACCGAAAGCTGATATGGATTTTTACTATTAATAAATACATTACCTGATGTTGGCGAGTCAATAGTAGATATCATATTCAATAACGTTGTTTTTCCACTACCCGAAGGACCCATGACCCCAACAAATTCTCCCTCTGTTATTGTTAAATTAATATTTGAAAGTGCCGTGTGTGAAACATTTCCTGTGTATTCTTTACTAAGTTCTTTTACTTCTACTATTTTCATATGAGAAATTCCCTCCATTTTTATTTACTAAGAATGAGATTTGATAACTATTGCCTTCCTACATTTTGATTTATTTAAAATACGATTAATGTACTACTCATTAATAATTTGTTTCAGCTTTTATTATTTAAGGCTGTCATACTTGGTCGAATGTATTAAGCGCTAAAATAACTTGCTATCGTACTTCAGGATTTTTAAACATGTTTCTGTTTTTCATTGTAGTAGTATGGTTGGTTTTCTCATATTGAATTATCTTTCATTTTTCTTACACACTTGAAATGTTTCTGAAAATACAGTCTATTAGGCCGAGAAACATAATTTTTTTGAGAGATAGCATTGAGGAATTTTTCATATGCACTGGACTATTTGCTACTAGATTTCCGTATAGATTTCATTTGCAATTCATCGTATTTTCTTTACCATTCAACAAGTTCTTCCTATTCTTAAAATGGAACAAATTTATTATTTAGAGTGTCTATTACGTGTATTCCTAAAAATATGAAAGGACATATTATTACCAAAAGTAAAGTGATGTAAAAAAGTGTGTATTGAAATACTGTATTTAAATGTTACGAGTTTAATACTTTCACAGGTGAACGATTACAAGTGTAATTAAAAAAAGAAACAATCCAAACAACGTCTGTTCATTCGTCTGAATATTTAAATTCTGCTTAACCTATTAAAATTCAACTTCAAAAGTATTGTTATCCTATACACACTTTAAATAACATCGGTATTTAAAATACCAAAACAAAAACCATATATTCTTGAAAGAGGTTGAAAATTTATGTTCGTTTTAAACAAGTTCTTTACCATTTCACATTACAAAAAGATTGCACCTGTGGTATTACTTTCATGCGTTACATTAATAGGCTGTTCTAATAGTAATACTCCATCTGAATCACCTAAACAAACAAATCAAATTAAACAAGAAAATACTGGTAATGATTCTTTTACTAAACTTGAAAAAGAATATAACGCTAAGCTTGGTATTTATGCACTGGACACAGGTACGAATCAAACCGTTGCTTACCATGCAAATGATCGCTTTGCATTTGCCTCTACATCTAAATCATTAGCAGCGGGAGCTCTTTTACGTCAGAACTCAATAGAAGCTCTTGATGAAAGGATTACGTATAAGCGAGAAGACCTTTCTAATTATAATCCAATTACTGAAAAGCATTTGGATACAGGAATGACGTTAAAAGAACTTGCAGATGCTTCTGTTCGATATAGTGATAGTACGGCACATAATTTAATTCTTAAAAAGTTAGGTGGTCCATCCGCATTTGAAAAAATATTGAGGGAAATTGGTGATACTGTTACTAATTCCGAGAGATTTGAACCTGAATTAAATGAAGTAAATCCAGGAGAAACACATGATACGAGTACACCAGAAGCAATCGCTAAGACGCTTCAATCTTTTACATTAGGAACTGTACTACCATCTGAGAAACGTGAACTATTAGTAGATTGGATGAAGAGAAACACAACTGGGGATAAATTAATTCGTGCAGGCGTACCAAAAGGATGGGATGTAGCTGATAAAACTGGTGCAGGGTCTTATGGGACAAGGAATGATATTGCAATTATTTGGCCACCAAATAAAAAGCCAATTGTTCTTGCCATCCTTTCTAATCATGATAAAGAAGATGCAGAATACGATGATAAACTTATTGCAGACACAACCAAAGTCGTGTTAGATACTTTAAAAGCTACGAATAAATAATCATCGATTATTGGAGAGTGTAATATAAACCGTGTAAATAACCTACTATCCTAGATAGAGGGGCGCTTCACGGTTTTTCTTTTTCTAAAATTTCTATGAGGAAATGGTTACACTTATTGTTAGATAGAAAAGAGATCCAAAATCCGTAAATTTAGCTCAATCAATTTTTAAAGCTTACCAATCGGAAACTGTTGAAGATATGTAAGAGGCTTTGAAAGACGTTGTTGGACCTATGTTTGAGGCAATGGTTCAAGGCGAAATGAATCACCTTCTTGGTTTAGATTTAAACTCAAAAAGTGAAAAGAACAGGAAAATCGTCGTAATGGATATCCACACTTTGGATACCTAAAGTACCACAAACCTTGCGGTTATTTAGTAGCACTCCGTATCCAACCTCACTTTCATCCCATGCCTAAAGGCGATGGGCTTTTTCGTTGGAGAAGGACTGTAAAAGAACCCCAAAACAAATGGAATGGCAGTCATATTCCCCAATTGGCCAATGGTATTGAATCAACTTATGGTTAACATTAAAATTGCCAAACTTATTAAAAAATACAGTATTTATCTACCGTGATTTAAATCCGTCCTTTGTTCGATAAGAAACTTTGATATATCTGTGTTGGTGCCATTCCGCAAGAGGAATTCCACTAAATCTTGTTTTTGAAGAACAGGATTAATAACTGCTACATCTAACTGACTCAGAATCTGAACGATGCCATGATGTGAAACACTCTTGATTGTTTTAAAAAGTTCTGCATCACGTTTCTTTCGTTCGGCGGATTCTTGAGGATACCCAGTATTGAACGGTTCTTCAAAAAGTTTCTCAAGCGTGAAGCGAAGATTTAGTTCGCCCGCCCAACCGAAATTCAATCCAAGTGGCAGTGATGCACAGTTTCCGTTATTTATCCTACCAAACAGAAACGCATCTGTTGGAGTTGGCAGATAACCACTAATGACATTCGGAAGTATATTACAGGCAATCGACATACCAACACCGCTACTACATCCAGTGACGACAAAATCAACTGCACCTGAGTTTAAAAGTAGACCAACAGCTAAGGACACTTGGATATAGCTTAACTCCGATTCCTCAATAGTAACGCCGAAATTCAACACTTCATATCCATGCTTCGCCACAGCCCTTTTTGTTTCTTCAAATATCAGTTCATTTTTGCTAGTTTGGGTACTTGCTTGTATCACAGCTATCTTCATTCTTTCACGACCTTTCGATTTAATTATTACACAAGCCGAAAGTCAAAAGTCAAAAGAAGATAAATAAGATAAAACTAATCTTAATATTTGCTATTCTATTTGTTCATTTCAAAAACTTACACATATTTTTTGACAATTCCGGTTATTATTTTCTATTTTTCCATCACAGTATTGTGATGCTTTTTATGTATTTTGAGAAGTATTGGCCATTTGATGTTACAGAAACTGTTATTCTTCCATTTCTATAGAAAAAGTTGGGGATTCCCCCAACTTTTTTATACATCTATTTTCTTATTAATCCTGTGGATGTGACCTGATATGTTCTTTTCTTACCTATATATTCCTGTTTTCCATTCTCAAGGTTAGTTAAAGTCGCTCGCGTTTTTTCCTTTGCTGCTTCCCCTTCTATATGAGTAAATTCTATATAATCTCCCACTTTTATAGGTACTGTTTGGGTTTCAGCATTTTGTTGTCTATTTCCCATGATTTCCTTATTGTACATAACGCTACCGGATGAGCCTTGGACTTTAATACTTGCATATGTACTATTAAAGTAAGAATGCGGTACGCCAGCTTCTAATTTGATTTTCAGCTCTTCTGCTGTTTTATTATAATCTACTTTTGCAATTTCTCGATCACTATATCCTTTTAATGACCATGCAAATTGTTTTCCATCTAGAATTGTTGTCTCTGGCATTTTTTCAACTTTCTTTAATCCCTCTTTAGTAACCAGATACCTTGCTGTCTTTCCAATAGTCTCATTTTTGTTATTTTCAAGATTCGTTAATGTTGCGCGTGTCTTTTCCTTTACTGCGTCTCCTTCTAGATGAGTTAATTCAATGTAATCCCCCACTTTTACAGACACAGTTTGGCTTTCGGTATTTTGTTGTCTATTCCCCACGATTTCCTTATTGTATAATACGCTACCAGATGAGTTTTGGACCTTAATACTTGCATATGTGCTATTGAAGTAAGAATGCGGTACACCAGCTTCTAATTTAATTTTCAACTCTTCTGCCGCCTTATTATAATCTACTTTTGCAATTTCTCGATCACTATATCCTTTTAGGGACCATGCAAATTGGTTCCCTACTAAAATATCAGAATTTCCATTTGTAATTCCTACTTTTTTCTCTACAGTTCGATCAAATATGTCTGTTAATGTAATTTTGGCAAAAGCCGTTTGAGGTAATTGCATAGTTTGACTTATCTCAGTTTCGTAGGACTTAATATTATCAATTACTTTCAAAGGTTGTCCCATTAACTTTTCATTGTCATAGATTTCAATTTTCCCTTTAAATTGTGGAGTACTTTGTTCTTTCAATTTCCAAGAAACATTTAATTTCTCATCTTCAAAGCGAATATTTTGAATATCAAAATCTAAAATTCCCATTTCTGGTTGACTAGGCTGATTTAGATTGAAACTTTTTCCAGTACCAATAGTTGATTGAGTATTTCCTCCTGCCTTAACCCAGAGATATTCTGAAGTTGCACCTCCATCGTATTGATAGGACGTATCATGTTGCCCAGAGATACGCTGATTATTCCAAGAATTCCATTGTTGATCTGAAACTTTTCTGCTGTATCCATTTTTAAGGCGTGCTTCTCTTACATCTTGTCCATTACCAGCCCAGTCCTCTTGAAACATCGATAGACCATAGTTAAATGCAACATTTGCAACTGGATGATCCATAATAGCAACTAACTTCCATTGATTTAATTTATTATCTTTTATCCATTGGCCAAACTTTGTATGGCCATCTTCTTGCCAAGAACGTAGAGTCATTCGATACCATTCACTATCTTTCCAATTATAAGTTGTTTGTACCTTCAGACCTGTTCCTTCTCCACCAAATCTACCGGCTTCTGAAGTCGGCGATAAATATTCAGCTTTTATTGCTTGGTTTGATGCTATTGGATCCCAAAGCGCAAAATGAAGAGTACGTTTACCGGTTTGATCAAAGCCACTTTGTTGTTGGAAGCCAGCATAACCACCACCCTCTCCCCCCTGATTCCAGTTATGCACAGCCCAATACGTATAAGGTGCTGTTTGGACTGGTGACCAGTCTATGCTAATGATATCTGAAGCAGCAGTATTTTGTGGTGTTACATAAACCGATGGAGCATGAGATCGGATTGCTGCCTCTGTACTAGAAATTGGTGCTCCATACATTGACATCATGGTGCAAGCCGCAGTAATTATAACAATCTTTTTTAGTCTTCTATTTGTTTGTTCTTTAAACATAACTTCCTATCTCCTTTTAAATTATTTTAGTTACATTGAATAATAACGATGTACATACTATTAAACAAATTATGTAAAAAAATAACATTAGCTATACTACCTAGTTATGTTTAATGTTTTTTTCACTACTATTACTAATTAAATTATAGTATTTAGTAAGAAAATCGTATGATTTGTGACTAAATGTTGGCTAAAAATATTATAAAAATTCATAAATATATAGTTTTAGATTTTTATGCTGAAAGACTCCTTTGATATTTCATGATTTTTCAATAGATTTATTTCCTTAATTACTCGCGCTATTAACTATAAATTTGTTTACGGAAATAACATTATGTAAACATACATCGTGATAATTAGATAAAATAGCTTATCAATTTGCACGTGTCTTTTCAATAGATTAAAAGAGCCCACAAAAAACGTAGACTCCTTTAATTACCTAAACATTAAATATTGCAACCGACCAAAAATTAACATTAAATTCTTCTGTTAGCTTATTTAATATTTAATGAAGTAGATAATGTATTCCAAGGTGTATTTGTAGATGTGTTTTGATATTTGAATTGTCCATTTTGTTGTCCCGAAGCATCCCATTTATATTCCCATCCATCAACTGTTCTATCACCATTAATATCAATCATCTTAGAATCTACTTTTTTTAGTTTTTGACCACTCATTTGAGCAATCGGATTTCTACCATATCCCATTTCATTTGTATAAATGTATAAATAGCTTCCTCCATGATCTTTAACTGTACTAAAATTGTTTGGACCGATAAATTCAACTCCGCCTAATTGAGATTCAACTTTTACTACATTTAATGATGTTAATGGTGGTGCAGGTGCCGCAGATACATCTGTCGCTATGCCAACTGTTGCCCCCACTACTAATGACGAAACCCCTAGGATCATCCTTTTTAGCATACAATCATCCCCTTTATATTTAATACAAATTGATTCTATCATACTAATTTCATATACTTTCTTCCCTGTGAAAGAGTTAACAAAAAGTACCTATTTATATATGAAATTGTGCATATTCATTGCATTTTTACTATTTGCACTTACCATTAATCCTACTACAGCATAATTGGTTCTCTACCTTTATGGACTTTCAACACTTGGACTCGTTTCAAGGTGGCTTTTGTAAGAGCTAATAAATGGTGCGTAGTTCGGTTATTTAGCAAATAAAAAATAAAGTTGCAAATCCAACTCTATTTAAGCCGGCTTTTCTTCTAGCATTATAAGCAAGATCCACCACTTGCATCGATTAACTCACCAGTTATCCAACGGCTGTCTGATGAAGAAAGAAAACCTACAATATCAGCTATATCATTAGGTTCTCCCCACCTATTAAAAGTCGATAAACCTGCAGCATATTTTTGGCCATCTTTATTCCTCAATGTCTCAGCGTTCATTTCTGTATTAATTATACCCGGGAGAATTGCATTTACTGTAATACCACGAGCACCAAGTTGTTGTGCTAAAGTATGAGTGAGTGTATTAATTGCCCCCTTAGATATACTGTAGGCAAAAACACTTGGGGTGGCTACTCGTGTAACAAATGATGAAATATTGATAATCCTTCCTCCATCTTTTAAACGTGGCAAAGCCTTTTGAATAATGAAAAATGGAGCCTTCACATTAATATTCATAACCTCATCAAAAGACTCCTCTGTAGATTCCTCTAACGTTAAAATCTGCCCAATTCCAGCATTGTTTACAAGAATATCAAATGTAGTATTACCTATATGTTTTTGAAGAGATTGATCCATCATTAAATACAAGTTATTAATGCCGTTAAAAGTACTTAAATCTGCACTGATTGCAAATGCGGCACCGCCATCTTGTTTAATTTTATCCACTATACTTTCTGCTTCTTCTTTTCTTTTACTATAGTGAACTACAACTAACGCACCAGCCTGTGCCAAATGTAAGGCAATACTTCGTCCTATTCCCCTACTAGCCCCTGTTACTAATGCAACTTTCCCCTTCAATTTATTCATCTCATCATCCCCTTGTTTAAAATTCTACTTAGTTATATCACAGGATACTCTTTGAAATGTTGCTCTCTAATTTGGTTTCCTTAAAGGACCAAGATTGTATTGATACTAATTTTATTTAATACTAAACAGCTAATTTTCTTTTTATGCTATAGTGCACCCATATCCGTTAAGCTAGGAAAAGTGAATACCACCAACAAAGAAAATTATTATTTTTAGATTGTAGTACCTGAAAAATATCTAGTTTCTAAACCTTTGTTAAGTAGCCTCGATGAGCAATTATACAAAACCAATAATGAAAAAAGGATCTGATATGAATATCAAATCCTTTTTTACTATGTATAATTATTTCACCGCTTCTCTTAATTTTTTTCAGCTTTAAATGCCGGTACTTTAGAATCAACAATTCACATTTCTGCAACATTATTATATAGGGTTTTAACGAATTATATGTTAGACTTATTATATTCCAAGAAGTCCTTTACTTTTAGAATCGACAATTCTTGAATACCCTTAGACTTGCCCTACGTCCTCTGTAGGGCTTTTTCGATTAACAAACGTATTTACTTCTTGTACGCTCCCTGAATTTTATCTCCACTATTATGTATCCACTCAATCTAAAATTTTTTTAAAAATAAAAGTTTAAAAAAAGAGTATGAAATAATATATATTAAATCAAACGGATAATATGCTATATTTGCAAAAAGCTGATACATAATTTCTTTAGATTTGAAAAAACAAATCCCTATCTGCCCATTTTTGGATCGTCTTATAATGTCTTTTTTTCAAAAGAACGTACACAATTCATACATAAAAAACAAAAAGTATATGGGCTCTATTTTCAAATCCATTATACTTATTCCTTTCTTAATTAACCCTTTTTGGTGTTAATTTCGGATCTTGCTTTTGAGTTCTAAACCCTAATGCAATAGCAGCTCCAATACAGCTAGAAAAACAACCAACAAACAAATACGGGGATGGATCTGACTCACCGATTAAAACGGAAGCTATTCCTCCAATTACAGGGAATAGCGCCACCATATACCCACTTCGAGCTCCTCCGATTTTTTCTACAAGCTTCAAATAGAATAACCATGCTACAAAAGAAGCAAACAGAGTTAAATATAGCAACATACATACATATGAAAACGATGTGGGAAACGTAAATTTTTCCCCTTGAAATAATACAATTCCCCCCATCAATATACTACCTACTGTAAATCCAATTGTATTTGCATAGATAGGATTCACCTTGTGTTTTGCATTTCGTGCCGAGCTCGCATCACCTATTGCTGTAAGAAGCGTACCTAAGATTGCGACCATAATTCCTTTTATATCATTAAAACCTTGAAAATTATTTAAATTCGGATAGATGAGAATGCATACTCCTAATACACCTAAAATTCCTCCAACCAAAACGCGTGAATGTAACTTTTCTTTTAAAAAAATTCGAAGAGCGATTGGGGTCAAAATCACCTTTAATGAAAAAATTAACGTTACAATTGCCGCAGAACTTAAAATTGTAGCGTAATAAAGGCATAAATAGCTTAATGCAAAGTTACATACACCAAAAATCATTATAAATGGAATATCTTTTTTTGTTGGCATCCCTCTTGGGCGAAGGAACCAAATAAGAATCAAAAATAAAAAAGCTGTCATAACCAAACGATAAGTTAAGGATAGTTCTAAGCTGACAGGAGTTCCTTGAATTTTTACCGCAATAAAGTTGATTCCCCATACAATCAAACAAAATATGTACATAAATATTGTCATAAACTTTCTCCTAGATTAAATTTTGTATGAATTCATTATTTATTTATACTGTCATTTCTAAAAGGGACAGTTTACAATAAATACAAATGACAGATGAGGTGTTCCAATAATGAAGGAACTAATATTTAATATAAATCGAAAAAGTGAAAATCCTATGTATCAACAAGTTTATCAATATATACGAACTCAGATTTTATCTGGAAAATTAGAAAAAGGTAAAAAGTTGCCATCAATTAGACAACTTGCTATCCAATTAGAGGTCAGCAGAAACACAACTCAGGTTGCCTATGAACAATTACAATCAGAAGGATATATTCGAAGTGAGAACAAAAAAGGATTTTTTGTAGAGGCTATTATATCGGATGAAACACTAAATTTTCAACCTATCAGAGAACCGCATCATGAAACAAAGCATACTGCCATGAAAACTATTGATTTTAAGATTGGGACAGTGGATCAAGAAAACTTCCCTTTGAAAAAATGGAGAATGATTACTAACAAAATTATTAAAGACTCTAGCATGTTTTCATACGGAGAAAAGCAAGGCGACATTAAATTAAGGAAAGCACTAGCAGATTACTTATTTCAATCAAGAGGAGTTAATACTTCTACAGAACAAATTATTATTGGTAGTAGCACACAACATTTGTTATTACTTTTGTCACTGATGTTAAAGCAAGACTATAATTATCTGGCCGTAGAAGACCCTGGATATAACATGGCAAGGGAACTTTTTTTTCTTCAATCATTTATTATTGATCCAATTCCTGTAAAAGAACGAGGTATCCAAGTCGATCTACTTTTAAAATCGCCTTCTAGACTTTTATATGTGACTCCTACTCATCACTTTCCGTATGGGGTGACTATCCCTGTCAATGAAAGACTAAAGTTAATTGAATGGGCCAAAAAGATGGAAGGCTATATTATCGAGGATGATTATGATAGTGAATTTCGATATATCCATCAACCTATACCGTCTCTTCAAAGTTTGGATTCTAATGATAGGGTGGTTTATTTAGGAACTTTTTCAAAGGCACTCCTCCCCTCTGTCCGTGTCAGTTATATGGTTTTGCCTAAGCGGCTAATTAATGAATATAAAAAGATACTCCCTTTACTTGAACAAACATCCTCATCTATTCATCAGCAAACATTGGCAACTTTTATGGATGAAGGATATTGGTACTCGCACTTAAGAAAGATGAAAGCTTTGTATAAACGTAAAATGAATCTATTAAATAAGGAATTATCAAAGCACTTTAAGAAATATGTCAAGATTAAAGGTGGTAGCTCCGGCATTTTCGTTATTATTGAAGTGAAAACAAAAATGAGTGAAAAAATGCTAATTGAAAGAGCACATAATCACGGCATTATAGTATATCCTTGTTCAAAATATTTCTCAGAATATTCACCAGAATATCCGCATATTCAACTTGGATTTGGTAATTTATCTGAGGAAGAGATAATAAAAGGAGTATCTGAATTAGCAAAAATTTGGTTCTAATAGGAAAAGAGATAGAACAATTAATGAATGATTTTATTTAATTACGAATAGAAATCCCTCTAGTATTTTGAAATTTTTACACAAAGTGATATTTTACTTTTATATATATAAAAAAGACACCTTTAAGGTGTCTTCCTCCAAATTAATAACCGAATGTTATATCATAAACTTTCTCAATTATTATGAATTTAAACATTACTTTTAAATATATCCTTTTAACATATTTTTTGAGAAACGATTAGGATATAGAGCAATAAGCATTTCATATGGACTTCCTTTCCAATAGCGTTTTAACGGTGTCCATAATTTTTGTTTTATTAGCCATTTTTGATTAAATACTTTTAATAGCTGTTTTTCATCCAATTTTTCTTTTTCTTCAATAGTCCACCTTAACGCCTCTAATGCTTTACGTTTAGACCAATATCCAACAGGAGTAACTTTAAATTCCCATTCTTTAAAACGGTCTCTATACAAATCATTAATCATTCTGAACGGACTATTCCCCCAAAACATTTGACATACTGATGCTAATCCATGGGTTTTTAACCACTTTATATTGTATATATCAAGCAATTGTTTAGGAGTTACTCTCTCTTTTTCTTCAATGGTCCATTTCAATGCTTCTAATGCTTTTTCTTTAGTCCAGAAGTTATTAGGAGTCATACCAAATTCCCATTCTTTAAAACGCCTTGGATAAAGATCATTAATCATTGCATACGGGCTACTATTCCAATACATAGCCAGAGGTGCACTAAGCTTATTTTGTTTCAACCATTTTTTCCCGTATACTCCTAAAATCTTTTCTTGTGAAAGGCCCTCTTTTTCCTCAATAATCCATTTCAAAATTGTTAATGCTTTTTCTTTAGTCCAAAAATTTAAAGGAGTCATACCAAATTCCCATTCTTTGAACTGATTTGGATACAAATCATTAATTGCTTTAAACGGGCTATTTTCATACCTATGTTTGAGTAATCCTCGTAGCCTATACTTTACAAGTAATTTAGTGTTCCATTTTATTCTTATGTCTTCCTTATTCCATTTTAAAATACTGTAAAGCAAATATGTTATTACCCTCCGCGCCATTTTATTATCTTTATCTTCTTTCCATGTATTTGGAGGGAATTTATTTCTTTTTCCATCTAATATTTCCTGATAAATATCTTCTATAGCAACTTCTTTCATTAACAATATATAAATCCTCCTACATTTTGTATTAATATTTATACACTATCATCATTTTCAATCAATATATCTATATTAAATAATATAATTAAAACCCAAATTAAAATCAACACAAAATTTGTTTTTTATAAAAATTCTAATAATTAAATAAGTAAATTTTTATTTTAATTTTCTAATTATTAGTTTATACTAATTTAGTATTGTTATATTTAAATATAAGGAGTGCATTCGTATGGAGAAGCTTAGTAAAAGTGATATTATTCGTACTGTTCCGCAAAGCGGTTTTTTCGGACACCCTAAGGGGCTGTTTACCCTATTCTTTACAGAGTTTTGGGAGCGATTCTCTTACTATGGGATGAGAGCAATATTACTTTACTATATGTATTATTCAATCTCACAAGGTGGTTTAGGGATGGATCATGCGACCGCAGCGTCAATTATGGCCATCTATGGATCTCTCGTTTACATGTCTGGCATTATTGGTGGCTGGATTGCAGATCGTCTATTAGGTTCAAGTAGAACGATTTTTTGGGGTGGAGTTTTAATTATGATAGGTCACCTGATTTTAGCACTACCAGGGACTATAAGTACTTTATTCATATCTATGGTGTTTTTAGTACTTGGTACAGGTTTATTAAAACCTAATGTATCTAGCATTGTTGGTGATTTATATAGTGAAACAGATACTCGACGTGACTCAGGTTTCAGTATTTTCTATATGGGTATTAATTTAGGAGCTCTTTTATCTCCTTTTATTATAGGGACACTTGGTCAAAAGTATAACTTCCACCTAGGTTTTGGTGTTGCTGCAATTGGTATGCTATTAGGCTTAATTATTTTCGTTCTTACAAAAAAGAAAAATCTTGGTTTAGCAGGAACACAAGTACCAAATCCTTTAACAGACATCGAAAGAAAAAAAGTTATTATACAGTTTAGTATTGGTACAATAGCTATAGTACTATTTTGTATTTTAACGATACCAACAGGTATTTTAACTATTAATAGATTCACTTTATTAGTAAGTATCTTAGGTATTCTCATTCCAACTGGTTACTTTATTTTTATGTATCGTAGCCCGAAAACTACAAAAATTGAAAAGTCTCGTTTAATTGCTTACATACCATTATTTATAGCTGCTACAATGTTTTGGGCCATTCAAGAACAAGGAGCTATCATTTTAGCTTCTTATGCTGATCAGCGTACTCAATTAAAATTGGCCGGGATTGAACTTCAATCTTCATGGTTTCAATCATTAAACCCAATTTATATTGTTTTGTTAGCACCAGTATTTGCTTGGTTATGGATAAAGCTTAATTCACGTCAACCAAGTACGGCTAATAAATTTGCTATTGGTTTACTATTTGCTGGTTTATCCTTCTTAGTTATGATTATCCCTGCATATATCCATGGTACAGAATCCCTTGTAAGCCCTATGTGGTTAGCGATTAGCTTCCTATTAGTAGTAATCGGGGAACTTTGTTTATCACCTGTAGGTCTATCAATTACAACCAAATTAGCACCAGCTGCCTTCTCTGCTCAAACAATGAGTCTGTGGTTCTTAACTAGTGCAGCTGCACAAGCTATAAATGCTCAAATAGTTCGATTATATAATCCTGAAACAGAAATTATTTATTTCGGTGCAATTGGTGGCCTTTCAATCATTTTAAGTGTAATTTTATATTTTATGGCCCCAAAGATTCAAGTTTTAATGAAAGGCATAAAATAAAAAAAACTGTGCTAAAAACTTGTTATAATGCGGGTTTTTATGCACAGTTTTTTTGAATGACTATTTAGATTTTTCTATATGTAACATTCCAAAATATTTATCGTTTAAATTAACCCCCGCATAATGTAAAATTAATTCCACTTTTCAGTGCTCCGTCCTATCGAAATGTGTGCTTTTCATGCTTTATATTCTACTAGCAATGTATTTTTGTATTTAATCGTCGATTATAGTTTGTAAAATGCGGACATTTTTTACTGAGCCGATTTTTACGCCTTCCTTGTAAATAGTGTTGAATATATAAATGCTTA
Organism: Bacillus sp. IBL03825; assembly: GCF_024712505.1. Classification (NCBI taxonomy): domain Bacteria; kingdom Bacillati; phylum Bacillota; class Bacilli; order Caryophanales; family Bacillaceae; genus Bacillus; species Bacillus sp. IBL03825. The sequence continues at coordinate 3,105,455 of NZ_JAMXKE010000001.1, forward strand.
CTTCTTTTGGTGTTTTGATTTTTCTTCAACAGGAATCTGCATATTCATAATTATCTGTCCTTCTGAATAAAACAGATTCAATTCATGTAAATCTGATTCAATTACATTACATGATCTAAACTGTAAACCATTTCTCTCTATATAGTCTGTAATATTTGTATATATTTGATGTCGTACTTCATCGATATGCTCTTCTGTACATACGTAATCAACACAAAGATAATTACCTGCAGGTATACTAAGAATATCAACATGCTCTATCTCTGTATCATTCAAAACAGGATAATAAACTGATAGTCCCAGATCATCATTGAATAAATTCTTAATAGGACACATTGTTATAAATTGTTCTTGAAAAAATTCACCTTGCTTAAAAATAGAACGGAATTTATCAAAAAAGGATTTTACACTATTAAAATTTTCTCCTTTGATGTGATAATATTTTCTTTCCTCAAAATAGACACTCTGAATTTCATTGAAGTTTTTACTTCTATTTTGTAGGAGATCGAGGATCCTAGTAATTTTCTTTTGCATTTCCATATATCGATAAATTTCAGTTTCAATTTCATCTTTTTTGTTCTGTAAGATATTTATATTGTTTATTATTTTTCTCTTATTTATTACTAAATCAATTTCTTCAATTGAAAAACCTATATCTTTACAAAAGAAGATTTGGCTAATTCTCTGTAGTTCTTCATTTCCATAAAGCCTATACTTATTTTTACCTACCTTTGGCTGAACTAATCCTTTTTCTTCATAGAATCGAAGTGTTTCTTTCGTTGTATTAAAAATCTTAATTACATCACTTTTAGTTAACTTATAGCTATCCATCTAATTATATTGCCTCCTATTAAGGAATAATATTTATACTATAAACTATGTGGTTACTTCATAGTCAAGAAATAAAAAGAAATTCTTTTCACACCAAAAATGGTCGTTTAAGGAACCCTCCTAACTCGCGGTAAACTTAAGTTTTTCAACTTAGAAAATCCTTAGCGTACGAAATTCTCGTTATGTTGGTGGGACCCTATGCCCATCAACATAAGGTTATATACGTTTAATTTCAGGTGAGATTGTTTCTATTTTTAAATTAATAGTAAGAATATTCAAATAGTTTATATTGAATTTTTAGAAAACAGAAAAAAGGTCTAGTTTAATTGATTTTTATTTAATCTTAGCTTGATAGTGATGGGGTCCTGCCACATCGCTATCAAGCTAGTGAAAAAAACACCTCAAAAACAGTAAAATTGATATTTCTGGGTAAAAATGTACAAAAATCTTATTTGGGGTCGTAAAAAACTTTTTAAGTTGATGGATGTGGGGTTCTACATTTTATGCCGCACTAAAACGATCTTCAATAATCAAAATTAGGTTACACAGTTTTTTCTTTTATCATCTCAACAAATCTCTGTAAAGCAGCAGAAAAAAATACATCTTTTCTCATAATATAAAAAGTTGGTACTTTAGAATATTTCTCAGGTAAATCAGTCATGGTTAAAGATTGCTCATGGTCTTTCAAAATTGATTTGACCATGACAGCAATGCCCATTCTAGCCTTCACACAACCATTAATCGCTTCAATTGTACCAAATTCTATCACTCGCTTTGGATAAATGCCTGCTTCTTTTAACCACTTATCTACTCTATTTCGAAAGAAACAGCCTCTACTATAATTAACATTGAATGAGCTTAGCTTAATAGTGATGTGGCGGTGCCCCTGGTACTATACTAATACGTTAAAACTTTTTTATAAAAGGTTTTAACGTCCTACGTTTTTGACCATTCTGTACAACGATAACTTTGGTTTATTAATTTCACTTGTAATCTGGTAGCCTAACCTCTGATACAATTTAATAGCAAGTTGGTTCTCTTTCTTTACCGTCAGAGAGCATTTGGCAAAGCCTTGCAGGGAAGCCTGTTCCTCGGCAAACTCAAGTAGTCTGGTACCTATCCCCAGTCCACGACTTTCGGGCAATAAAGCGATTGTTCCGATGTGAAACTCGTCATCTTCTCCCTCCTTCAAGGTAATCATGGAATAAAGCATTTTGATATTCCGAATGTTATAAACAACAAAATCCAACTTTCGGAATGAAAGCAGCTGTTTAAAAGTGGGCCAGGCAAGACGATTTAAAACGGGTACGGGATAGCAAGTAATCATCCCTAAAGTTTTCCCGTCCATTTGAGCTTCATAAGCGTATTGATGACTAAAACGGTTGTTCCCCTGCCACCATAGCTTACAAAAAGTCCCTTCGACTGTGTTCTTCTCCTCAGATCCTGCAAGTGCAAATGCCATGTATTCCAATGCCATTACATTTAGCTGGGCACCGACCATAGATTGATGAACAGCCTTTACAATAGATATTTTATTCATTTCCCAGTACTCCTTTTCGCTTTCTATATTATTGATGTTAATTATCATGGATTTGTATCATTTCACTTCCCTCTCGACTCATCCTTAGCTTTGAAACCATAATAAAATGTATTTAAAACAAGCTCTGCAGCAGATTTTTTAGCCACATTTCCTTCATGTACCTGTTCCCAAGTATGGAAAAGCAGAGCATAAAGCGTATTCAAAATCCATTCGCTGCTAACTGTTTGCTGAAAGTAACCTTTTTGTTGTAACAGCTCAATAACGCGTCGTAAGGGTTCCCTCAGCTTCTCTTCGGCTTCACCTAATTCTTTATTGTTAAATACAGATGCATCATGACCTAGAAAATAGATTTTGTCACCTAAAGGGATTAACGATTCAATGAGTTCTGGAATATAGTTCTCGCTTCTATCCTCATCCAGTGGAATCTGGTTTACGGTATCACTTACCAATTGTATAGCTCGATGGCCCAAGAATAGCATCAATCTCTCTCTGCTTTCGACGTAGCGATGGAGTGTAGCAATGCCAATTCCCGCATATTCCGCAATTTCATTCATCGAAGCAGTAGGATTTTCAACAAGCAATATAGTAGCCGAATCAAGAATTGCGTTAAATCTCGCTTCCTTTAACGTTGATAAGTCTTTCTTCATCGTCAATCTCTCCCTTTTTATATATAAAGTCGTCATTTTTTGATAGATAAATATATCATTTGATATTATGATAAACAATCTCAAACAAAGTGTCCAGCTGCTGAATGTAGCTTTCCAAAAGAATTATATTACTGAAACTGATAGTACTTTGAATGTTTCATTTTTAGCATTTCATTATTTAGATGCCGATGAAGAAATTAATTTTTTGATGTAATAAATACAAAAGCCAAAGGAAATGGTACGAGTCGCTTTCTTAGTAGAGAAAATGATCACATTAGCTGGGTTTCTTAAGCTATTTATCACGATGTTCCCTTGTGATATTTTATTTTTTCACTAATACAGTTATCCTTCTCGCTAATTTTTCCAGCATTTTTTCATGAATAATTAATAATTACAGTAATTTTTCTACTTATATTAAATCTATTTGCACTTCATTTAATTACTGAATATTTTATAATGAAGGTACTTTCTGCATAAAGTTATCGGTTTACTTTAAAATTCACTTCCGGGTATTTGGTCATCAGCCTTTTAAGGGTTGAGCCATCATCCTTCTGTTTTACATACTGGTCAAAAAATGCCAGGCTGAATTCGTTGATAATGCGATGAACTTCCTTTGGATTTTCACCTGGGCTCTGCAACAGTGGGGAGAACAAATGTAAATCAGTGAAGCTTGTATGATCTGTATGAGGAATGACCATTGACATACCACCGCCAGCTAACCCACGCCCATATCGCTCCGTCACTTTATCGGGATCTGCCTCATCAGGCTCTACGGCACTCATGAGCAGAAATGGTTTTCCAATCCCACTTTCAGGTAAAATTTCCCCATACAAAGCGCCATCCATATTGATAGCTGCTTTGACACGAGAATCTTTTGCAAGTATTTGTGCTGCGGTAGCTCCACCGTAAGAGTGCCCAAACATTCCAATTCGCGAGGTATCAAGCCTTCCTGTAAAGAAGCCGGTCTCATCGTTTTGGTTAAGTTTCTCTATCTGATTAAGCACAAAGGTGACATCTTCCTCCCATAATTTTATGTGGCTATCCCCTGCGTCATCAGTTAAATTGAAGGGCTGTACGTAAGCAACTCGACCATCTGGAAAGACGGTAGCTGCAGTATCAAAGGTATGATCGATACTTAGAACAATATAGCCTTGACTAGCCAACTCCTCAACTTCAAACGTGTTTTGATTACGAAAACCATTAAAACCATGAGAGAAAAGTAATATAGGATATTGATTCTCTGAGTCTGAGAGTTGTAAATCCATAAACGAATGAGATTTTACCAATTCTAAGTGGCTGAATGCAAATGCAGGAATGGACAATGTTTTTTCCAATCCCTTAGAGAGTTCATTTATGTTACGAATATAAGGTTCTTGATCCCCCTTGCTTTTTTCAGCTGCAGGATACCAAATTTGCACCATCAATTCGCGTCGATCTGTTGGATTTTTCGAATATGGTTCATGTCTTTGATGATCAACCCAATGATATAGCTTCGTACCGACCCTATGTGGGCCAGTAGGTTCTTGAAATGAAAATACTGGCATAAGTAAAGGTAGTGCAACTGCTACAGACAAATAGATGCACAACAACAAAGTTTTAACTATGAATATACCCCGGCTTCTAAAGCCCTTTTTCCGCCCAGCTAATAAATAGCATAAAATCAAGATAACTGGGGATGCATATGCCGGAATCATCTGCCATCTAAAACCTTCTACCAATAGCTGAACTGTAACCATTACAACAGCAAGCAAAGTAGCTAATTTAGACCACTTTTTCGTTTCTCTACCTACTAACAGTATCCAACTTAAAAGACTAAAATTCACAACTATCAAAACGATTTCCCAGAAATTCATTGGCCTATCTCCTTTGAATGCATTTTACATCTAATTAAAGAGGTAATTTTCAATCTGAGCAAAAACAGATGAAACGCCTATATAGTTGCACCAATTATCCTTAATAATTGTTTCATATACTCCTTTCTTCAAATTAAAAACTTAAAATGCCCAGCTACCTTTACGGAAAATTGGCTCTACAGTTCCATCTGGTAAAATACCATCGATGTCCATCTCACTGCTGCCAATCATAAAGTCCTCATGTGTTACTGAAATATTTGCACCTAACGTTTCGAGTTGATCGTTTTCTAAATCCCTTCCATCCTCTAAGCAAGTTGGATAAGCTTTACCAATCGCTAAATGGTTCGATGCATTTTCATCAAACAATGTATTAAAATATAAAATCCCCGATGCTGAAATTGGCGATTCATGTGGTACAAGTGCTATCTCACCTAAATAGCAAGAGCCTTCATCCACATTAATAAGCTCCTGTAATAAATCATGTCCTATCTGTGCTTCAGCTTTAATAATTTTTCCTTCTTCAAATGTCAGTTTAAAGCCGTCGATAATATTCCCTTGATAAACTAATGGTTTTGTATTGCTTACATAGCCATTTACACCTTGTTTCATCGGTAACGTATAAACCTCTTCCGTCGGCATATTAGCTATAAAGATAGTATCATCTGGCGTTTTACCACCTCCAGTAATCCATTTATGCTGTGGTGCTAATGCAATTGTTAAATCAGTACCTGACGCTGTATAGTGAAGCATCGCATATTTTTTATTGTTTAATATGACCGCACGAGACTCTAAATTTGTTACATGTTCACGCCATTTTTCAACCGCATTTCCTTCACCGATACGAACAGCTTTAAAAATAGCATCCCATAATGCTGGTACTTGATCCTCAGCTGCTAAATTTGGGAACACCTTCGATGCCCACTTTGATGAAGGAACTGCTACCATCGACCAAGCTATTAAATCCTTCATTACGGCGTTGCGATTGTTTCCTAGAGCAGCTCCTGATACCTTTTGATAGGTAGCTAGACGACCAGCTGAAATACCTGTAAATTTATCAGGGTCTGTAGCATCTATTATTAATAGTGCGCCTTTACGTTCAATCAGCTCATCATTCATTTTGACTATCCATTCTGGGAAACGATTAAATTCCTCATCTGAGGCATAATCAAAGTAAGCACGATCCATTTCCTCATCAGAAAAATTAACATGAACACGCCCTGCCCCAGCCTTATAGGCCTCTTTCACAACTAAACGAACGAAATCCAATGCATCCACTGATGTATTGACTAATAAGTATTGTCCTGGTTGAATATTGACACCAATTTTCACCGTAAGTTCTGCATATGCTTGTAATTTTTCTTCAAAAGTCATATTATTTACCTCGCTTTTATCCAATAATTTTTGAATTCCCCTTACTAGCTTGCCTTCATACCATACTTTGTGAATAGGTTTTTCAGGATTTTCTCTTGTCTATTTTTACGTTTTTCATCAAGACTCGATAACAACTAATGGATTTTTTCAATTCATTAGTTATCTCTTAAAATTAATTTAGTTACTAGACGAGAAAATATTTCAATGAGTTTCGATGTTTTTACCAAATAATCCAATTCAAGGGTATCAAGCACTACTTAAATTTATAGCGTTCTTTATTGTATAAGCTCACTCATTTCTTCCCAATCTTTTCAATGCTGCTGCACCTAAAGGCTTTCCACCAATGAGGCGTTTAACAATTTCAATCACACCTTTCTCTGTATAAAGTCATTTTTGATAGATAATACTATCATTTAATACAAATATAAATCATTTAACTTTAATTATCAAGCCGTTAAACTTTTTTTAAAAATTATTGGTAGAAAACTAAGTGAAACTGAATTCTATCTAAGTGAGCGATAACGGAAAGATCTTTATGCACACAGTACGAAATTACTGCTAAATATTCACGAGCCGATGTACTCTTAACTGAGTAAAAATCGGCTTTTTTGTTTCAAAATTTGCTTAGCATATATTTTGGTTAAAATGTGGGCGTTACCCCATGCCCATCAAGCTAAAATTTTCTTTCTCTACAGTTAGTTACTTTATGTAAGAAGTCAGCTGTTTTTTCATTTATTATATAAAGGTATTTTTGAATCATAAGAATAATCAGATGTTTATTTATCAAATTCTGAATATGTAATTATTTAACATAATATATTAATGTTTAAACGTATGTAAAATACCAATATTAGGAGGATTTGTAATGTTCAAAAAATAATTTTATCTAGTACTATTCTTTTGGGAACTTTAGGTATAACAACTTTGTCTTTTCCAGAATTAAGTTTAACAAAAGCAGAAGCTGCAATTAATGATGCGAAGATTCAAAAGGTTACGGTTGCGTATAACGATTCTTTCTAACATAAAAATACATCACTATTTAATAGTGATGTATTTTTATGTTAGATATTAGAATAGGAATACGGGCGAATTAATAAGGAAAAGGTTACTGCATAATATTTCTATAATAGGGTATCAATTAAAGATGCATGCTTTATTCCATAATAGAGCATTTAAATCCTAACTTCTCAATTTTATCTACACTTTCTTATCTGCCAACGAAACATTAGATACAATTATCAATCCATTTCCCTTTTAGGCTCTACCAACATGATGTGGGATTCCTTTTCAGTGAAAGGTTTATGCTCAACGCCTCTCGGGACAATGAACATCTCGCCCTTAGAAATTTTCACCTGTCCATCACGAAAATCGATGAACATCTCCCCTTCAAGCACGATAAATAGCTTATCCGTATTAGGATGCTCATGCCATATAAAATCTCCATTGGCCTTAAAAAGCTGAATTTGATCATCATTCATTTCACCAATCACTCGTGGATACCAATAATCGTTAATTTTAGATAACTCGTCATTTAGTTTAATAGGTTGGTAATGGATAATAATCCCTCCTCACTTTTAACTTCCACTATATTACAGTAATCTAAGTAAAAAAGTCGTCATTACGCTTAAAAAGAAAATGCTCAGGCCAGAACTTTTCATTCAGATAGTTCAAAAGAGTGATTTCAATGAAAGTTCTTTCAATCCAATGTTTCCTTTAACTCTCCATAAGTATAGAACAGTGATTTTCAAATAAGAATGGACCCCTGTTGACATTAGTATGGATTATTGATGAACTTCTCGCGATATTTAGTAGGCGAAATGCCAACTCGCTTCTTGAAAACTCTACTAAAATAAAAAGGGTCTGCGATTCCAACAGCCTGCGCAATTTGTTGTACAGGCACACCACTTGTACATAACATTTTTTGAGCCATCTTTATACGATAGTTCAATAAATATTCTGCTGGCCCCATACCTGCATGCTTTCTAAACACGTAAGAAAGACGATTTCGATTAATATTATTTTGTTCTGTAAGCTCGAGTATTGTAATATCTTTATAATAGCATTTATGAACGTAACTAGATATTCGTTCGAATAAAGTATGCGACTCATGGTTGTTTTCTCTATTGACAACACTTAATAAAGCTTCATTCAACGCTTCGCGAAACAGCATTTCTGTCTGAAACATCGAAATGCCTCCACGCTGATTAGACACATCCCAAAGACGCATAAGTAATTCGACAAGACGAGGAGATTGTCCTGTTAATAATTCAAAATGCTGATGAGTAAAGCCAGAGTCTTCTCGTTCTGAATTGCTTATCCGATATAAAACAAGAATATATTCCCAGTTTATTTCACCAAGCATTTTATGGGCTAATGTCATTTTTGCACCCCCATGTATAACTTTTCCTGGGGAAAGGGTATACGGCGTACCATTAAATTGAAATTGCGTCTTCCCTGTAAGCGGAAATACAAATCCGGGGAAATAATCTGTAGACTCAGCATAAGGCACACCTGGATTTTTAGCATAACGATATACTCCTTCTACTCGGAAAGGAGTATTGGCAAGATACTCTGCTAACTCATTCACGTCCAACTTCACAATGCACGCCTCATTTCAATAATAGTTTTCTTGTAATTCGCGAGATTAATTGGTGTACATTCTGGGCAACGCTAAACTAAAAATAGGACATACGACTTAACAAGATCTGGTTACTAACCTATAAATATATTGTTTTTCATTTATTTAGTCTACAGTTAAGCAGCTTTATTGAAAGTTAGAAATTCAACCTTCTTCTCCTAATTATACCATTCGTAAGAATAATTTGTTATGATCTGTGAGTGTATATTCTATTCATATCGAGTCGACATAATGTCCTATTATCAGTAGTAAGGACAAGGAGGAATCTTCCCCTTACAAGGGAACCTCCTTTCTTTTTCTATCGATCTATGCATTTTTTATACATTCCTATCCTGGCACGGTTTTATGGTTCTTTTTTGTTGTTGGATCAATAAAAAAACTGTATTAAATCTTGCATACTCCTAGAGGTCACTATATATGAACGCTACGTATTTGACTTTCTCAATGACCAACATTACTTAACGTGGTAAAATAGTATTCGGATGGGAATCCAATGTTATTAAAATTAAAGTGGTTATCAAGTCGGAGGAAGGCATCTTAGGGTGTCTTTTCTTTTTAAAATATATAAGCGTACCATCCCTTTCCTAATAGAGGCCTCCCCTCATGCCTCCTTACAGGGAGAATGATAAGGCTTTTTTTATTTACCCCATTACCGAGCTCTCAAATATTTTAAATAGTTACAATACATGTATTGTTTCAATAACATATGATTATTCTTAAGAATGTCATTGAAATGTACCAATAGATGTTAGTACAGCAAAATAAATTGTGTTATGATGTGAGCAAATATAAAGCTATCTAACGGAGGGATTTACATGCCGCATGTTGTGTTTTGTGGAATTACTACTGAACAATTAAAACGCATAAGCAAGCCATTAGTAGAAGAGCTCGCAGAGATCTGTGAGTGTGGTACGGATAATTTTACGTTGGAACTACCAAGTTCTACGTTTGTATTCAATGGAGAAGAAATAGAAGCGTTTCCTCTTATTGAAGTGAAATGGTTCGAGCGTGGACAGGAAATTCGTGATCGATTTGCCAAGGCCATTACTACATATGTAATGGATTTTGGACTTCCAGAAGTAGAGGTTGTATTTACGGTTTTCACAGAATCAGCGTATTATATTAACGGGAAGCATTGTGCAAGTTAGAGCTATTTGAAGGATTTTTGTAACATTTATAAGAGGTAGAACCACATTGCCATCAAGCTAAGAAAAGCAAATATCCAAAAACAAAATAATGACCTCAATTCTCATAGACAACTATCTGTGAAGAGATAAAATTTTTGTTTTGGTGGACATCAAAATATTAGCTTGGTGGATATATGGCACTACCCCAATTAATAAATATTACTAACCATATATCTAGGTTAATATCTATCATATTTTTTAAAAACAGGACTAATTAGATTTAAAAAAAGATTTCTTTTTCTTTACTCGTAATAAATCACCTGTCCATCCTTTGACTTGCATATATAAATACATACCCCCTGTTGTGAAAATAATAAATAAGAGAGCGATTAAATAGCTATATTTCCATTCTAGTTCAGGCATGTATTTAAAATTCATACCCCACAATGCTCCTAAGGCTGTCAAAGGCGTACTCACAGCAGTTAATACAGTAAGAGCTTTCATAATTTCATTCCCACGATGAGAAGAAACCACTTCTTGTAAATGAATCATCGTGTCTAATTCTTCTTGATACTCTTTAACAAGTTGTAATCCACGCTCTAATTTCAAGTGTGTTTGTTTATAACAAAGAGTTTTTGTTATATTTTCTAACCAAGCTTCCTCCAAGCCTTGTAATACCTCTTGTATTAAACGAAACACATGTGTGTTCATAAATAATTCATGACGAATATGATAAATTTTTTCTAAAACTGCTATGTTATTATGATGATAAAAATCCCATAATACATTTTTAAAATGGTTTTCAAAATAGTCAACCTCTCGCAAATAGTGAGATATAAACATTGATAAGATGGCACATAATCCTTCAGCGGAACTATTACAATTTTTTGTACCCATAGGGAAATTATGTATTAACTTTTGGAAATCCTCTTCCTCTTTTTCCTGGACTGTTATCAATATTCCATGAGCTACGAAATAATGAAGAAATTTTTGAATTTTGGCGTCCTTTTTATCTTGATCATATAAAAACGAACCATATACACAAGTTTGACTTGGTGATAACGTATAAACATATAATCCATTTTCACAAGGAGAACTTATTTTCTTTACAAATTGAGAGAAATAAGATGTTACATCACGAGGGATTATAGAAGAAAGTTTTTCAAGCTCACTAGTTTTCACATGATACCAATTCCATTTCGGCATTTTTATGCATTCCATATTATTCTTCCTTTCTGAATAGTTTTATGTTTGATCGAATAATATCCGTAATATGAAATTTGTATGTAGGTATTCATGTCTTCGAGGAAAATTTTTTAGATCATCTAAATTACAAACTAATATATAGGAGGTCTTATTCTGTTACAAGGAAGACCCCCTATATATTAGTTATTTGTATTCTAAATTTTAAACATTTCCTCTATACAAGCACTTTTTATCTTTTCTTATTTATATGTGGAAAAGAAGCCACATAATTTGGCACGTCTATTCAACGAACTCCATTTTGGTCGTTATTACAATTTGGATTCATATGCAGATTGATTGGTGATGTCGTCAAATACTTGACTTCCAATCATATAGTATCCATGAAGTGCAGCCTCTTTCGAAGCGTCTACCATACGGAAAGAAGAAATTTCACCTTGCATTTTTTCAATTCGTTTTTTGTGGATATCTACTATTCCTCCTGTCCAAATAATAGTTTCATACTGGTCTAACTTAAATTGTTCTTGTAATACACGCATAACGTCTTGGAAGTGTGTATCCAACTCTTTTTGAATCAAAGTATCAACCTGACTTGTCTGAGGATTTTCTTCTCGACCTCCATATCCTTTTTCTAATATTTTTGGCATGTCGTTAATATGCAAGTGATTACTTTCCCCCGCATGATTCTGCAGGATATTCTTAATATTTTTCAAAGGCTTGCTACATCCTAGTTCCGTCTCATAATGATTTAAAATGACATTCTGTTTCATATCTGTCATTTCTAATGTACGAAATCCACCATCAATAATTAAGATACGATCTTGTTCCTGAATGATTCCCTCTTTTAAGAAATAGGCATGTAAAGCGACCGGTTGCTGAAGAATCAAAGCATTTTCCACCGTAATATTAATAAATTTCCCATCAATTTGCACGGAAGTTTCTTTTTTTAATACATTTTGTAATTGCTCATGCTGACTACCAAAACAAGTAACGGGAAGCCCGGTAACAACTAAAGGTAACACGACATTTTCTTTATAATCCTTTGCAATGCAACCAAATATTTGTTGTTTAAACTGTTCGCTTTCATAATAATTTTCTATTTCTTCGTCAAATGGAGGAAGAAATGAAGCGTCAGATTGATGTGCTTCATTTCCCATGTAGTATGCAAAGTCTAAGTCTATAAAACTTACCTTTGTTAAATCTTCACTTTCAGCATGATTAGGTACACGGGCTAGTGTGGAAGCTTCACTCTTAATCGTCACCTCAGAATCTACATCCTTTCGATATGCCCGTTTGGTAAAGCCAATTCCTACATCAATTGCATACAGAGATTTCATACTTTTTTCCTCACTTTCTCTTTTTAGAATTAAATCTAAGCACTCTCTTCTTTCCCTTCTTTCATATATTTCTTTTCATTTTTCTTTTTTTCACCGTCTATGTCCTTACTATTTTGATTGATTTCGTAATTCTTTTCATCTTTTTTCTTTTTGTCATTTTCGTTTTCTGTTAAATCTTTAATAGTAGAAATGACAACTGGTGTGGCTGTAAGCAGTTGTGGTAATGTTTGTTTTGCAACATTAGCTGCAATTACAGAGAATTGTTTACTTGTCTCAGTTACCTTCCCCAATGTTTCCTTTATGCTTCCTTCTTGTAGTTTGTCTTTTACGCTTTTTCCTTTTGTTTGTATAGCTTTCCGATTTTCTTTTTTTAATAGAGAGACCATAACTCCGGTCGTAATCCCAATCACAGCATATTTAAATATTGTATGTTTCATTTTTCTCACCCTTCTCTACTTTTATTTTCTTCCATGCTACAACCTAAAATAATTAACTTATCTATTTATCAGATGTTGCAATCTATTAGAGAGAATGATAATTTTGTGGCTGCCTATCACTCGCCGTTGGTGTTTCAGCTGTTACTAGGAGTAAAATTCTCCCTTGATCTAATTTTTCTTCATATAAGTTAGCTTCCTCCTTCGACAACCCCATTTCCTCCATTTGATTTCGAAGTTCGTCCCCTTTTTTGGAGAAAAAGTTGATAATACTTGTGCCCATTCCTTGTTCTTTTACTCCAATCGTATTTATGTTTGTATCATCTGCAATCTTTTTTGTTAGATGTTTTTCATGTGCCAAGACATAAATGTCATCTTGGCGAATCCCTTGCAATTCTAGCTCTTTTACTTTCATAACTACTTCCTGTTCATTTTGATATTCATGAACCACCGGTTTTCTTTCATTCTTATGCATTGTATTTTTCCTCCTTTAGATTTTTTATTTAGTTGTTATGTAATATGTAATACACCTATTTTAAAGATGTTAAACCTAAATTTTCAAAAAACTTCATGCAATAGGTTATTAATATTTTTGAATATCAAAGAGATGTCATGAGAACTTTGCTTTGATAACAGTGTTACAAATAACAATTTGTTTGGAAGGCAAGCCTCTTTTTTATCATTGGGTTTTCCAATGACATAGAAGCACAGCGCTGCATTACATGTAACTGCCCCACTGGATTCTCTATTCCAAAAGAAAAAGCACCCCACTAGATGCTTTCTTTAATTGTTCTCACTATAATTTATTTAGATAATTCTCTTATTACTGTAAGATACATTTATTCTAGTTCCTAAATCTCACTTATTTCTCAATTCACTCATACCAATATAAAACCAAATAACCTACCATCAAAAAATAAAGAAAACAGGTTATTTGGCTATTCATTCCGTAAGCTTAATACTCAAGTTAATCTTTTTTCACACGGTTAAACTTTATTAAGAAAACCTTAAGAAATTCCCCTCTATATTTATAAGAATTTTTTTCTATACTCAAAAATGTAAATACAATAAGAGGAGAAACAATCATGAAGAAATTTGTACTTTGCATAATAGGATTAGGCCTACCGATATATTTATTACCTTTCATATTACGCGGGGATTTGGATAGATTTAATCCGATTGCTGAAGAAAAAAATGTATATGCCATTGCGAAAGGATATGGTGTTCCAGATTATCATCATAAAGGACGAGCTATGTACGCCCTAAAAGGTGTAGATGAAGCAAGGAATGAGAAAGAATATACAGTAGGCACTAGCACCCCTAATGATTTTATAAAAAAAACTTACTTAAAAATTCATGTAAAAGGAAAGTATGTGTATTCTTACGACGTTATTTCAGAAAAAGATATACCAGGGAAAGTAAAGGGACAATTGGAGATAGCAGATAAATAAAAAGAGCCTACTCGTATGAGCTGGCTCTTGATCACCTCTCCCACCTACCATTGGGCTATCTTAAGGAAGAAGAATTCTTTCAGTAAATTTATTAAATTCCTTATCATTGTTTCACTAACCATTGTTCAATTACTTTCACTGTTTCATCTCGTTGTGCTTTTGATGTAATTAAGCTCGCATTATCACCTTTTTGCTCACCATACATGCCAAAATGAGCATGGTTTCCCCCTTTTATCATGTGCATAGTTGTATTCTTTGACATTAACTTTTTATTGTTCTCTATTTTTTCTACTGTTGCTAAAGCATCTACTTCTCCATAAATTGATAACATCGGAATCGATTTCGTAGAGAAGTCATCTGCAGGATACGAACCTAAGAAAATGATCCCGTCTACCTTGTCTTCATTGTGAAAGGCATATTTAGAAATCATAGCTCCCCCCATTGAATGTCCAGCAACGTACCATTTTTGAACTTCCGGATACTGTTCAATTACAATGTCTACCTCATTGATTCCGAGTATCGCTAAGTTTAGTGGTAACTTAGGCATTACTACAAAATGACCATCTTTTGCAAGAGCTTCCCCTAAGTAACTATAAGCCTCTACTTCTACTTTAGCTCCTTGATAAAAAATAATCCCTACCTTAGCATCCTTCTGTCCAAATACTATATTATCTTCATCTTTTTTATCATCTACTAACGACAAAGCCTCTTTCGTTGGTTTGTAAGTAAATTGGGACCAAGTAAAAAAAGTAATGCTCCCCATAAGTAAAATACCTAATAAAGAGTACAAAATAATTTTCATCCATTTCTTCATATGTATGACCTCCCTGAGATGTGTATATTCTATATTTTAGATTATCATTAATCAACATAAAAACTCGAGCATTTTTATTATGCTCAAGTTTTCATTTACGTCTTTAATTTATACTATATTTTCTAGGATAAGTACGTAGCAAATACAGCCCATATAATTCTGATTGTCATACTAGAAGGTTTCCAAGACCGTTTTTCTAACGCATCATACTAAATACGATCAATAGTGATTAAATTACTCCAAACATAAAACATACTATGAAACTGGATTTTTCATAAACACTCCCTTTTTTCAATAGAAAGTCTTAGAAATTCTATATGGTTCGCATGTTCTTTCAATGCATAAATAACGAAATAGCCTACGCTTGTGAGCAGACTATTTCTCCTTTTATTTTAGTCAAAAAACGAAGCATATCTTCATTCGAACATATTACCGATTGGATTTATGCATATTTCCTTCGAATTTTGCCAACCACCAATAACAGTAAGGGAATTCCTAGTTCATAGATAGGAAATGCAATAGGAATTACGAAAAATATGTAGTAATAATGAGTAAATGTCTGGATATTTTTAACCGACACAGCTATGATGAACGAAATAGGAGCAAGAACCAAAGCTACTTTTCGCCAATCCTTCAAATGAAACATTTGTGCTGTTCCATAACAAGCGAGAAACATGTATAACGCCAGTTTAACAAAAATACTAAAAAACCAAATAATAACAATCAGAATATCTACATTTTGAATGAATTCCATGACGGATATGTACCGACTCAAATCGTAAACCGGATACAAAAAACTTGAAGGCAAATTCGGACCGAATGTTAAAATGACCGCTAATGTTCCAATCGTTACCATAAAAACAGCCAGTCCTACTCCCCACATCGCCCGTGATGGCGCTTGTTCGGGTTTGTCCATAAAGAAAACAAACATTGTCATCATGACAGCCTCTCCAAAAAACGCGGCTACAGGAGTATAGGAACCTTTAAGGATGGGAAACCATCCAGAATCATGATAAATAGGAAGCATATAATCCAAATTCATATTGCCAACATTCAAAATGATTACAAACGTTATCATTAAAAGTACCATTGGCCCAATGATTTCACTTAAGCGCCCAATACCTTCCACCCCACCTTGATAAATGATAAAAATGAGCAATAACATAGCAGTAAAGACAATAATCCACAAAGGTGTATTATGAAACAAAGCGATACTAATGAACTCACCAAATTCACGGACCGTTATCCAAATTATCATGTACCATCCAAAGAAGTAAGGAATCATCAGTAGTTTTCCTAGCCATTTGCCAAGAATGGTTTGACTAAATTCAATTAGGGTTTGCTTCGGATAAAGCGAGCCAAGTGTAGTTGCCAAAAAAGTAAGAGCAATCCCTACACACCCTGCAATAAAGAGCGAGATCCAAGCATCTTGTTTGGCAGTGCGAATCGTCGCTGGAATAACTAGAAGGAGTGATTGGCCCACTTCAAATGTGAACATCATCCAAAAGATTTGTCTGCCAGAGATTTTCATCGAATTTCTCACACGCTATATTCCTCCTTATTTTTTTATTTCATTTTTCTTTAACTGCAACGGCTGTCCAGTCAGTCCTACTCGCCGAATAGTAAGCTTTGCATGAACAGAAACCTGCACTTTTCGAAACTGCTTACTCCAATTCTTTTTTAGCTCTTTCCATTCGGATGGATATTTTTGATGAATAGCTTCTCCAAATCCAAAGATATCGGTTCCGTATTGTTTTTGAACCTTTTTAATAGTTTGGAGAGCTTGTTTTTCAGATTGTTTTTCCATTACACGTTCTAAAAAAGTAAGATTTTTTGGCTGCGAAAGATCTAAATTCGTATTGTTCTCCTGAATCGTTCCTTCACCTAAAAAAACAACGTCACACTTAATTGTGGCCCCTTTTATAGTCGGTATAATTTTTCTTTTGATTTTTGTCATATATAAACTCGTACTACCATTCCCTTTAGAGGCAGTTGCTGTAATCGTCTGTTTACTTAAACGATTCACTATCCAAAGAGTAGCTAACCATTCCTGCATATTAAAGTATCCTACCAACTTAAGATCGTTGTTAAATATAGCACCTCCTACAATTTGAAACCCTTTGACCTCGTTTTCACCTTTTTTATGAGACATATTTAGTTTAATAACTGGCAAGATTGGGGTGATTCCATCACTCGTACCAGCAATAAGAAAATTTAATAACGATGTATCTCCCAATGCCTCTATTTGCATATGCTCTTTAAGTGCCCCAAGTGCCGGGATAGCCTCTAAAGGGATAGATGCTTTCAGGAACTCTTTTGCAGTATTTCCCTTTACTACTAACGCATCTGCTCGTAACCGAATATCAGGATCGCGACTATATGCATCCAAAACTGGAGCGAGACCATTTTTAGCTAATTTTTCTCCAATTAATATTACACGCTGATGCCCTCGAAAGATTTCCCTCGACATTTTTGTTTGCATCATTTGTACAGCTTCATGTGTATCCTTTCCAGTTCCTGATTCAAGAAAAACTGATTTTCCTGCATTACTTCTTCCGCTCTGTCCCATTCCCATTTTTGAAGGGATAATAAACTGGGCGCTAATTTCAACCTTATTATTCTTCGCTTGATCAAGTCCCCATCCTAATTCTATTGCCAGATCATTTAACTCTGTACGATCCCAGCATCCCGTCAAGAAACATAAAGAAACTACTAGTATCATACAAAGTGCCTTGTGTAGGCTCATTCTGTTTCCCCTCCCCGTTTTGCACCTGGTTGTTGTCCATCTGGAAAACGGATTTTCTCCTTACCAGATACCATTATAGGACGATGTGTCATGTTCCAACGAGGTGTTCGAAGCAAAACATCCTTTAAATCACGCGGAGTCTGAGGCGCAACCGGACTTAAATACGGAACGCCGAATGAACGTATGTTTGTTAAATGAATTAAAATCGCAAGGGTACTTATAGCAATACCATACAGCCCAAGCATCCCTGCCAATAGTAGCATCGGAAAGCGCAGCATCCGGTAAGCTGTTCCTAAGTTATAGCGCGGGAACGCAAACGAAGCAATTCCGGTTGTCGCCACAACAATAACCAATGGTGCTGAAATAATACCTGCTTGCACCGCAGCTTGTCCGATAACAAGTGCCCCTACAATGCTAACTGCTGATCCAACGGGTTTTGGTAACCGAACGCCCGCTTCCCTCAAACCTTCAAATAAAAATTCCATCATCAGCGCTTCTATAACAGCTGGGAAAGGAATACCTTCTCTTGCAGCTGCAATACTAATAAGCAAATTTGTTGGGATTAGTTTCGGATGAAAGGTTGTAATAGCGACATAGAGAGAAGGGAGAAATAATGAAATATTGATTAATATTAAACGTATCCATCTAACAAAAGTTGTGTAGATGGATCGTTCATAATAATCCTCTGCTGCCTGGAGACCAGTCCAAAATGTCATAGGAACGATTAAAACGAAAGGTGTGTTATCCACTAAAATTGCCACTTTCCCTTCTAATAAACTTGCACACACCGCATCTGGTCGCTCAGTATTTTGAATTTGTGGAAAAGGAGAAAAAGGTTGGTCCTCAATAAACTCTTCAATAAAAGCTGACTCTAACACCCCATCAATTTGAATTCGCTGTACCCTTTGGCGAACTTCATCTAAAACCGAATCGGGAGCAATTCCTTCAATATAGGTAATCACCACATCTGTCTGTGACAATTCCCCAATCGAATAAGGTTCCATTTTTAGTTTTTGGCTCCGAATTCTTCGGCGAATAAGGCTCGTATTGACCCTTAAAGTTTCCGTAAACCCGTCCCGAGGGCCACGAACAGAAATCTCGGCAGCTGGCTCTTCAATACTCCGTTTTTCAAACCCTTTTAAGTCAGCGACCAGAGCTTGACTCTCTCCTTCTGTCAAAATGACGATATTCGCTTTCAATACTGCTTCTATAACCTCACGAACTTTAGAAATCGTCTTTACTTGAGAAACTGCAATAAGCTGATTTTGTATAATTTCTCCTACTGAATCCATAACCTTTAGTCCACTAGGCATCCCCTCGAACATCATTGGTTTCAAAACAACTTGTTCCACAATACCGGTGTCTACCAATCCATCTATATAAATAAAAAGAATTTTAATTTGGCTATTTATAAATATTGGACGAAAAACAATATCGGAACAATTGTCAAAAACTTGTTTCAAAACTTCTTCATTCGCAGATACACTCTGATCAAGCTCACGATCTTGATTAGAGTGTATCTGCATACTTGCATTCTCAAGTTCCTGAATATCTTTTCTCAAATGTTTTCTACTAAGTTTTTTCATCACACTACCCCATTTATCGAATGGTTTATGTTTTATACTTGGAGCTAAGTGTTAGTGATTTCTTGACAGAAAATCTTTACAAACCGTTCCACTAAGTAGTTTCTGGCTAAGTAATCATTTATCTAAAAAACAACAGGAAAATATACCCTCGACATCCTTCTTAAAATCTCCCTCCACATGAAAATTATTCAATTTTTTCTATAAGTTATTTATTCTAAAATGAGATTAGGACAAATAATAAGAGCTCTACATGCATAATCAATCTTTTAATTGTTGTAGGTGTAATTTTTCATTTCTCCTTTGATATCTCTACAAGATAAAGTTAAATTCCTAAACAAATAAAAAGAAAAAGCAAATGACCTCCATATTAGATCACTTGCTTTTTCTCTCATCATATACTTTCTAAACAACTCTATAAACTATTCTAATTATGTGCTTCACTTTCAAATTTTTGAGTTGCCACTTTTTTAGGCATAAAACATGCAAAGATTAATGCTACGAAAGATAAGAATAACATAAATAGATACGCATCACTTGAGCCGAAAATAGAAGATAATTTCGCTAGTTGAATAGCTGTAATGTTTCCTTTTTCCAAAGATAACTCTGCAGCATGTGAAGTTGCTTGAGTCGTATATATAGTAATAACAACTGCTGTTCCAATAGCACCGGCTAATTGACGAATCGTATTATTTACCGCTGAACCATGTGAACCTAATTCTCTAGGTAAAGCATTTAGTCCTGCTGTATTTAATGGCATCGAAATAAAGCTTAACCCAATTCGTAAAATAATAGTGCGCACCATTACATACATATACGTTGTGGATTCAGTTAAATCAATTACACCCCACATCGAAATAATATATTAACCCTGTAATAAAGAGTGGTTTTGCTCCGTATTTATCATACATTTTACCTGTAATAGGTGATAAGAATGCATTAATAACAGCTCCAGATAATAGAAGTAAACCTGATTCAAATGCGGTAAAGCCTCTTCCGTTTTGTAAGTATATCGGTAAAAGAATTAAATCAGCATACATAATCATCGTGATGAGTACGTTTATCATTGATGTAAGAGTAAAAATTTTATACTTAAATACGGATAAATTTAATAGTGGATCGTTACACTTTATTTGGCGTAAGCAAAATAAAGTGTAACAAGTACCCCGGTAATAATTGTTGTAATAACAATCGGATGATCCCATCCCTTACTTCCTGCACTACTAAATTCAAATAAAATACAACCAAAATCAATCGTTGATAAAATGACACTTACAAATATCCAATCTTGCTTTTGTCGTATCTGCAACGTTCATTAAATATTTCAGTGCAAGAATAATGACGATTAATACAAATGGAGCTAAATAAATAACTATCTAGCATTTAATTCCTATTTCGCTACGTATATTGGGATAGTACCAGATGACTATCAACTTAAGAACGGAAGCTTACGTTTGAACATAATATCAAATTTAGATGAGCAAGACTATTTCAAGTGAATAGAATGTACTCTTTCAGAATACATAAAATATATATACACAAGCTTAGCCTGATTACTTCATCATTAGTGAAAGTAGGATTATATAAATTTTGGAGGAAAAGTTATGCAAAAAAAGGTTCTCCTGTTTACAGATTTGGGGATTGACGATGCGTTTGCTATACTGTACACCTTTTTTCGTAAAGATATTCAACTTGTAGGAATTGTAGCCGATTATGGAAATGTATCAAGAGAAAATGTAATAAGAAATATTAACTATTTGAAATACATTGCGGGAAGAGAAGAGATACCTGTATTCCTTGGTGCTTCTGTACCATTGACAGGTATCTTGATTCAGTATTTCCCTGAGGTACATGGAAAAGTTGGATTAGGGCCTATTATTCCACCTGAAATTTCATATCCAGTTTATCCTTTAAATGATATTTATCAAGTTATAGAATCAAATTTGGAAGATCTTACAATTATCAATTTAGGAAGACTTTCTTCGCTAGCTACGACTTTTGTATTGAATTTAGAAATAATGCGAAACGTAAGAGAATGCATTTGCATGGGGGGAGCTTTTTTCTATCCAGGTAACGTAACTGCTGTAGCTGAAGCTAACTTTTACGCCGACCCTTATGCAGCAAACTTAATTCTGCAGCATGCACAGAATTTGACAATTATCCCGTTAAATGTGACTCAACATGCGATTGTTACACCCGAAATGGTCCAACAAATCGATGCATTTCATCGAAATACACAGGATCTTGCAGGGCTCATCCTCAAACCTATGTTAGACTATTATTATAATTTCTATTCCAAGTCTAATCCTGGTATAAGTGGAAGCCCTATGCATGATTTTGTAACAGTGTGGTATTTGCTGAATCAAGAGGCTGTTGGTCTTTCAAGAGTACCCATTAAAGTAATTCCTGATCAAGGAGAAGGATTTGGTCAAAGTATTGCAGACTTTCGTTTTGTTACTAATCCAGGCTATAAAACGCATAATGTAGCTTTTCAGTTTGATTATGAAAGATTCAAGAAAGATATTATGGAAACGTTCTTAAAGAAGAGAGTGTAATAGACTTTATTAACTTCAGATAATACGGATTATGTGAATGAAATGCCACTTCACTTAACGTACAGGAAATCTACTTTTTATATTTCTCATTCAATTAAAGTAACTATATCTTAAAAAATCATAAAGTGTCCTATAGCACTGATTTATAATTTTAACCCTCTTTTTCATCACCTTTGCCATTTACTGAGAATCAGGATTTTTTCGCTTGCAATTTATCAACGATATTAGAATAATCTTTCTCCTTACGATTCTGGCTTAAATTATATGCAGCTTGAACTTCTTGCACTTTAATTTTAAATCCAACAATTCCTTTTACTTCTCGTTCTAATAACTAAGGAGAAAGTTCATCCCATAAAACTATATTTTCACGATTTTCTTCATACTTTTTTAGCATCATTGCTAGTTCTTCTATTAATTCATCTATCTCTAAAATGCTTGCTGTACCCTATACATGAATGGCCTGATAATTCCATGTTGGAACTTCTTCCTTTCTATACCGAAAAGAGGAAATATAAGCGTGTGGTCCTTGAAACACACCAAGCACATCTCCATGATCCCCGAATATTTCCAACCGATTATTTCCATAGGCCATATGCCCAATAATATAGTAATCATCACCTTTTTTATTTAACCCCAAAGGCAAATGAATGGCAATTGGTTTCCCTTGTTCTGTTATGACAATCGTACCAAAAGAGTTTTTTTAAAAAATCTCATCAAAATCTCTGATCTTAAATTTTTTTGGAATATACCCCCTTTTAACAAAGTTATTTAAGTGTTTTAGTCATTATAAAGTCTATTTGTTCTTCATCACCCATATAAAAAGAGTCGGCTCCAACTTGGACAAACCCCATTTTCTTATAAAAAGCAATAGCATTTTCATTCTTTTCCCAAACGCCTAGCCAGATTTTCTTTTTATTATGTTCAATTGCAATTTCAATCGCTCTATTTAATAGATGTTTACCAAGCCCATGTTTTTGAAACGTGCTTTTTATATAGATCCTCTCGATTTCAAGTGATTCATCACCCATTTCTTCAGACTGAGCGTCATTCGTATTTACCTTTACATATCCAGCGACTTCATTATTAAAATACATAAAATAGAATTGCGAAGAAAGATTGGCTAATTCTTTTTCTAATTGTTTTAAGTTTAATGCCTTTTCTAAATAGGCATTCATATTTTCGGGTGAATTTTGATGCTTAAATGTCTCATCGAATGTTTCATAACTAATTTCTTGAAGCTTATGTAAATCTTCAAGAGTACACTTTTTTATAGTCATCTACATATGTCACTCCTTTATATAATCAATAAATTCTCTTGTTCCCCTTTTTTACAAAATCCCAGTCTTTTTCTACATTTCCTCTTACTCTTTGAAGAAGCTTGAAAATAGTTTCTACTTCTTTTTCGGAAAATCCCTCCAATGCAACGGCATTGGAATAATCATTTTCTCTTTTTATAAAGGGATACACATTTTCCCCTTTCTCAGTTGGAAAGAGTTTTTTTATTTTTTTGTTATGTTCATCTTCTTTCTTTTCAATAAAACCATTCATTTCAAGTTTTTTTATAGCACGAGATGCTGTTGTTCGATCCACTTTTATCATCTCAGATAGCTTTTCTTGAATGACACCTGGGTTTTCACATATTCGTACAAGGTACAAATACTGCCCTTTTGTCAGCTCATATTCTTTAAATTCTATATTACTTATAGAATTTAAAGCCCTTGCTATCATTCCAATTTCGCGAAGAATTCCCTTCATAAGTAGCTCCTTATTACGTATTTTTGTTGCAAATGCAATAAAAACGATAAAAAACCCATCCATTTTGAAAAAAGATTAAACAAAATGGATGGGTTTCTTTTATGGAAGAATTCATTGTTTCCTAAAAAACATATTGATGAATATTTTAAACTATCCGGATTAAAATAACACCCGTAATCATAACAGTTAAACCAAATATTTGTAATTGTTTTGTTCAAAATACCTTCTTCGTTTTTGTATACTCATTGTATTTTATACAGAAATTTAATTACTTTTCAATTCCCGATTGAATTAACTTTTTATTCAATACATCTATAAAAATTATGATGGCTTTATACCTTTAATATACCTTTGTATTATCATCTACATTCTCAATCCTAATAAATTCAAACTCAGCTTCATATCCCTCTCCTTGTGGACTGCAAGTATAAATACCAACTTTCATATAATCTTTTTCCTCAAAAAGGTGAGTCATTCTTATTTGCTTCCATGAAACGCCGTCTATTGAATAATCAACATAGTAATTATTACCCTTTCTTGTTATTCGATAGTAAAGGGAATTCAAATCTTCCAAAAATTCCTGACTAGACCAATCAGAGTATCCATTTTTTGTTACAACAACACCTAATTTACTATTGTCATCCGGTATATACTCAACAGATGTCTTCAACCACGTATCTTTTGAAAATCGAACCATTAAACCTGCTTGATCATATCTGTTTGCTGGTTTAGAGTTTACTTTCGTGATCAATCTAAAATCTCCATTTAGTTCATAGTATAAAAAATGACCATTATCAACTTGAAATTCATAGTGTGTTTTTTGCCAGAAATCTGTCTCTTTATCAGGTTTGATTATTAACTTCGATTTATTCCTATTAATCTCCCAATCTTTAGGTGGAGAAAACCATTTTAAACTTTTATCAAATTCTACATTATTAAATTCCTCTATTAATCTATATCGATTGCACATTAACAATATCTCCTTAACCTTTTATATTTATTATGAAAAAGTATTTACACAGTAAAATTATTTAATCTTGATATGTGACCTTCTAAAAGAATCTCTTCCCGGCTTCATCATCTTAAATAATTCTTTATTCCCCAAAACTTTTATAAGCTATTAAACTTCATCTCAAATCAATGTCTTTCTCATTTAATAATTTCTATTCCTCTCATGTATGGACGCAATACTTCTGGAACTATAACAGAGCCATCTTCTTGTTGGTAGTTTTCTAAAATAGCTGCTACTGTACGTCCAATAGCCAATCCAGAGCCATTTAGTGTGTGCACCAATTCTGGTTTAGCTCCATTTGTACGACGGAAACGTATACTTGCACGACGCGCTTGGAAATCTTCACAATTTGAGCAAGAAGAAATTTCACGATATACGCCATAGCTTGGTAACCAAACTTCAATGTCATAAGTTTTTGCAGCTGGAAATGCCATATCAGCAGTACATAATACGATTACACGATAAGGTAACTGTAACAATTGCAGAACCTTTTCGGCATTTGTTGTTAATTTTTCTAACTCATCGTATGAATCTTCAGGTTTTGTATATTTAACCATTTCAACTTTACTAAATTGGTGCTGACGAATTAACCCTCTCGTATCGCGTCCTGCACTACCGGCTTCAGAACGGAAACATGGAGTATTCGCCGTAAAATTAATAGGTAACTCTTCACCTTTTAAAATTTCATCACGATAATAGTTTGCTAATGGTACTTCCGCCGTTGGAATTAAAGAATAATTTGTGTCTTTTAAGGTGAATACATCTTCTTTAAATTTTGGGAACTGTCCTGTTCCTAATAAACTATCGCTATTTACGATAAATGGCGGAATCACTTCTGTATATCCGTGTTCTTCAACATGTAAATCTAACATAAAGTTGGCTACCGCTCGCTCTAAACGTGCTCCCAATCCATTGTAATAGACGAAGCGGCTTCCCGTTACTTTTGCTGCACGCTCAAAATCTAGTAATCCTAATTTTTCAGCAACTTCCCAATGTGGTTTTGCTTCAAATGAAAATTCACTTATTTCTCCCCACTTACGTATTTCAACATTATCATCTTCTGATTCCCCAACAGGCACTGTTTCATGAGGTAGATTTGGTAATGCTAACAATATTGTATTTACCTCTTCTTCTACATAACGCAATTCATCATCTAACGATTTAATATTGTCTCCCACTTCACGCATTTCACTAATAAGTTCATCGGCATCTTGTTTTTCACGCTTTAAATTCGCAATACGTTCAGATATTTCATTACGTTTACTTTTTAACTCTTCTGCTCCTATTAACAATTCACGACGCTTTAGATCTAATTCTTCAAATTTATTTAATTCAAGAAACTCTCCACCACGAGTAATTAATTTTTTCTTTACCCCTTCTACATTTGTACGTAATACTTTTACATCTAACATGGCTTATCTCTCCTCTAATTAAGTAACTAATCTTTTTAAAATTAGGTTGTGTACTACAAAAACACAAAAAACTCCCGTCCCTATAAAAGGGACGAGAGTTAACCCGCGTTGCCACCCTAGTTGAAAGCACAAAAATATATGCTCTCCACTTAAATTATTAACGGCTTTTATCCGGAAACGATTATTAACTTCACATTGAAGTGTTCCACATTTCGCTCAAGGACGGATTCACAAGTTCCTTCTATCGGTTTACACCACCCACCGACTCTCTAAAAGAAAAAATACTTGTTACTATTTCCTTTCATCGCTTTCAAACAATATACATTTTAATTATCACTACTTTACAATAATTCTGTTTATTTATCAAGGGATTATTTTTAGTGAATAAAATATATTCATAATTAATTTACACACTTATATTTCCCAGTATTCTTACGATATTATTTCTGAAGGGGATATTCCGGAAGAAATAATAGGACAATTGAAGATAGTAAATAAAAAATAAGTTGATTCAATCAGCTTATTTTTTTCATTCCTTTATCTTCTCCAGTCCAAAGGGTGGTCTTTGTTTCAGCATCAGCGATAAGATATTTTATCTCTAAAATCTTTTTCCGTTTTTGTCCATGATGCTATTAAGTAAATTTATCCATTAAACATCTGGGCATACATAAAAAATAATAGCAACTACTAAAAATAGAGCCGATTTCTTTATCTTATAGGAAATCGGCTCTATTTTTAGTTATTGATTTAGTAATAGAAAACACCTTTTAAGATAACTATGTTTATACTATAGACGTTGATCTTTCTGGAAGTTTAAACGAAAATGATCTTCATCATTATATACCCCAAATTCATACCCTTGCTCTTTATAAAATTTAATAATTTCAGGAAGAGCTTGTAATGTTTGCGCCTTTTCATGCATTAAAACAACTTCTACTTCTTCTGTTGTTTGTTTCTTTACATTTTCGATAATCTGAGTTGGATTATCTTTTAATTTCCAATCATTTGAGTCTATTGTCCAATCCCAAACTTTTATTGCTGCTTCTACAATTTGATTACGAATTTCCTCACCCTTTAATCCTGGTGCAGATCCATATGGCGGACGAACTAGTTTAGGAGTTGTACCCGTAATATTATGGATAAGAGCTAACGTTTCTTTCATCTCCGGTACAAATTGTCCTTTTTTGTATAGCTTATCACTGTTATGTGTCATACTATGAGCACCAATATAATGTCCTTCTTTTACCGCTCTTTTTACATTTTCCTGAAAACCTGTATTTTGTAAATTGCTACCTTGCATAAAAAATGTAGAGGCAACATTTTGTTCTTTTAGTACATCTAAAAATTTCCCAGTTAATTCGCTAGGACCATCATCAAATGTTAAATAAACAACTTTTCCTACCGGTTTTCCATCAGGTCTTTTTTGTTTTGTCGGTGGTGTTTCCTTTTTCTTTTCTTGTTGTTGCGTATTAACTTGTTTCATATTTTCCTTAGCTACTCCCTTCGCTGAGATAGAGTTCCATTCCCCTATTAAAAAGAATGTGAAAAAGGTCGTTGCTAAAACAACTCCTAGAGATATTATTACCTTAGTTAATCGACTTGTTTTTTTCTTACTTTGTGATTCTTTCATTATTTTTCGATCCTTTCCCTATTAATTTTCATATTCATTATTTAAAAGGTTGAGCCTTTACTCGACTGAATCATTCGTTTCAACCGGTATTTACAATAAATAGATTAATAGAGACGGATAAAGATAAAATGCAGATAATGTCGAAATCAGTTAAAGAATAGCATATTGCATTCACTCTTTAGAAAAATATTTGTTTCTAATTTGAAAAATGGATATACACCCAAAATAAAAAATACTACTCTTCCTAATTAAGATTTAGAAAGAATAGTAATTTTCTATTTGCCTATTTTATTACATAATAAAATAATTAATAATGCCGTCCACAATACCTTTTTGCGATTTCGCTTGGAATTCTTCTGAATTCATTCTTTTTTCATCACTCGCATTAGATGTAAATCCTAATTCAATTAAGATAGATGGAGAAGGATTTTCTCGTAAGACAAGAAAATCACTGCCATGAACGCCTCTATCTCGGCTGTCTATATTTTGATCAAAAATGGCTTCTTGTACGATCTTAGCTAATTTTTTATCTTTCCTTTTATTAGATCCATAATGAGTTGTTATTCCTTTTACATTTGTATCCTCAAAAGCATCATGATGAATGCTAATATAAAGATCCGCCGCATATTCTTTCGCTACTTTGACACGAGCTTGCAATTCTTCCCTTTGTTTTGTTTCTGGAAGTAAACTCGTATCTTTTTCACGTGTTAATATAACTTTTGCATCCGTTCTTTCTTCTAATTCTTTCTTTATATTTTGTGCTACTTTTAAATTAAGTTCTTTTTCAATCGTTCCAAATTTCTTTCCTTTCGTCCCTCTATCTCCTCCACCGTGTCCCGGATCAATTACAATTATTTTTCCTTTTAATCTTAGATTCTCTTTTGATATATTTTTGTACCCTTTAGCATGTATGAAACTAACGCCTGTACCCATTATTATTATAATAAGCAAAAGCAATATCACTCTTTTTTTCATTTTAATAATCTCCTTATCAGCTTTTCATTCCGTTTCTAATGAAAATAGTAATGAATGCTAATAAAGATAAAATGCAGATAATGTCGATTTTGTTTAAAAATGATAAAAACGTGTAGAACGGAAATTCTACACGTTTTTATTCAAATAGAAGAAAAATAATACGCCATCTTCTGTATTCAAAACACCATATCCCGCACCATGTAGCTCTAAAATATTCTTTGAAATAGCAAGGCCTAATCCTGTTCCACCTTTTGAACGTTGACGTGACGTATCTCCTCGATAAAAACGATCCCATATTTTTTCTAAATGTTCTAGTTCAATATGTGCTCCTTTATTTTCTACACATACTTTTACACGTTCATTCTCTTCTATTGTAGAAATAATGATAGTCTCCTGTTCTGGTGTGTAACGAATTGCATTCGTAATAAAGTTAGTTATAACTTGTTCTATGCGATGTTGGTTTGCAACAACTTCAATTTTAGAAAGTTCTTTATAAACATGTAATTGCTTAGCTGTTATATCCGGGCTTAATTGTTCACATATATAATCAATCATCTCATCAATATAGAAAACATCCATTTCCATTTTATACGTACCAGATTCGAATTTTGCTAACTCCAGCATATCAATGATGAGCATATCCATTTTATCTACTTCTTTTGACATTGCTTTAAAGTAATACTCCTTTTTATTACTAGCAACACCATCCTCCAAAATTGAAATACAGCTCTTCATAATACTTAAAGGTGTTTTTAACTCATGTGAAACACCCGCGATAAATTCTTTACGTGTATTTTCTAATTGCTTTTCTTTCTCTATATCTTGCTGTAATTGATGAATATACGAATGCAAAGCTTTAGAAAGTGTGTTAATATTTTGTGATAAATCACCTATCTCATCCCTTGTAGTAATAGATATCGTCTCTGAGAAATCTAAACCCGCAATTTTTTTTGTAGTATCATTTATTTGTAATAATGGCTTGGCGATTTTTTTTGAGTAATAGAACGATATTAAAACAATTAAAATCAGTACAAAGATAATTAAATATACGTAATAATCCTTTATCATTTGCACTGCTTCATCAACTGGTTGCAATGATGTCATAGCAAATATATAGTTTATCTTACCCTCTGCGTCTTTTGTCGGCTTGATTAATAGTTTATATTTAATATCATTTTCTTCGTAATCCATTATTTCTATAGAAGTAACATCATTAAATTTTTGATCCAATAATAAATCAACCTGAAATTGTTTTATTCTATCTATAAGCACACGATTTCCATATATAAAATTCGTTCCTACAGTCCCCTCCGGTAATTGCACGTTTTGAATGATTCCTGCTAAATATAATTGTGAACTTTCTTTTGAAGATACAGCTTTTGGCCCATACAATCTTTCTGACAGTTGCTTGTTCTCTAGCCCGACATTCTTCTCTTTTATTGTTAACATCGCAGGGACTACTATATCCCCCTTCTGTACTCCATCGATAATAATATGACTCCCTTGTTCTAAACTATATTTCATCCTTTGTATATCTTCTAAATTGATAAAACTATACAACGGTATGTGAATGGAACGTTCAGAAAATCTCTTATTTTCGTTAGGGTCTAATTGAATTTCTATAGAAAAATCATTTGCATATTTTATATTACCTACACGATCTAACGTTGTAATCCATGTCGCATTCTCTTGATAGAAATTTTGTTCCAATTCTTGAATTGCTTTCGCATCATCTCCAGCTTTTACATATGCTTTTTCAAAGGATTGAATATTTGTTTTAATATCATTAACTTTTCGATTTGCGTAGTATTGCTTAAAAAATATAGTTTGTCCAATAAAAATAGTTACTAAAATAAGTGTGCATAATGCTGTTGTTAAAATAAATAACTTTAATACAATTCCTTTTTTCATACTTGTCCCTCAAATTTATTACCAGCACGCACAACAGTTACAATACAAGCTGCTTTTTGTCCTAATTTATGACAAAAATTACGAATATGACTATTAATAGTGCGATCATCTGCTCCTAGTTCAAATCCGAGTTGAGTATCATCCTCATCTATCCGAGCCTTTAACATAATAATAGGTACATTAGATTTCTTCCGAATTCGCCGACAGACCGCCCAACCATCTAATTCTGGTAACATAATGTCTAGAATAATTAAATGTACCTCATGCTCTTCAAATATAGATAATGCTTCTTTCCCATCAATCGCCTCTAAGACGTTATACCCTTCGTTTAATAAGTAATCCTTCATAATCTCACGTAAAATATCTTCATCTTCTACAATTAATATTGTTTTTTGCATCCTTTATCTTCTCCACGATTCATTTTATGGTTAGGAAGAAATAGTTCATTTTATATGTTAACCAATTAGAAATCTTTCACTATTTCCGTCACTACTACATACAACATAGTTATATCTAGATAATAGCATGACGGTATAAAGATAAAATGCAGAGATAGCCTTACTATTGAAATTCCATTATAATTTTGTAATTGGAATAAATTTGAATCACATAAAGAGCCAGAAAAAATAATATGATTTGGAGGTATCACGATGAGCCTTTTAATTAGAAAGTTAGAAACAAATGATTTAGACAATCACCCAGAGATTGATGACAGTTTTATAGTGAATGCTCGGTTAATTCTTTCTCTTTCAAAAGTAAGTAGACGCATAGAATATACAGTAGAAGACGTTCCGAGTTATGAAAAAAGTTATTTACAAAATGATAATGAAGAACTGGCGTACAATGAATATATAAATAAGCCCAATCAAGTAATTTACATAGCACTGTTACATAACCAAATCATCGGATTAATAGTATTGAAAAAGAATTGGAATCACTATGCTTACATAGAAGATATAACGGTGGATAAAAAACATCGTACACTCGGGGTTGGTAAAAGATTAGTTGATCAAGCAAAGCAATGGGCAAAAGAAGGCAACATGCCCGGTATCATGCTTGAAACGCAAAATAATAATGTCGCAGCATGTAAGTTCTATGAAAAATGTGGATTTGTAATAGGCGGATTTGATTTTCTTGTTTATAAAGGTTTGGATATGACAAGTGATGAAATTGCAATTTATTGGTATATGCATTTCAAATGAGAATAGTTTATAACGTTAAAAAACTCAAAATAAAACCCCAATCTCTCCATATTAAAATTGAGAAATTGGGGTTAAGTTATTTAACAATAGTTTTCATTTAAAACAAGTAGCTAATTAATAATCCTGCTGATAATAAGAAGCCGAAAATCGTATTTGTCATCGCTGTTGATTTCATTGCGATGCGCATATACCCGGGATCTTTTGCTCCTTTTTGGAAGCTTTGAATAGCAGAGATTGGCTTTCTCAAACCTAGGAACATAACTAATGCCCAAGGGCTTATATAACCCATCAATACAATCACCGCGATCCATAAATAAGCAATGAAAAAGGCTACAGCTAGTGTTACTATTGCTTTTTCTCTCCCGAGGAGGATTACTAATGTCTTTCTTCCACCTTTAATATCTTCTTCGATATCTCGGATGTTATTAGACATGTTAATTGCACCGACTAAAATTCCAATTGGAATGGAAATCAATACACTTTCAATCGTTATCGTATTCGTTTGAATAAAGAAAGCAATGAGTACAAAACATGTCCCCATTAACAATCCAGAAACTAATTCTCCAAACGGAGTGTACGCAATTGGTAATGGACCACCTGTATATAAGTAGCCAACCGCCATCCCAATTAAACCAATAACGACTAACCACCAGCTGCTATTCATACAAATATAAACTCCAATAAGTGCTGCTACTACATACAATAAAAGCGCAACTGTTAACACATTTTTTGGTTTCAATCCATGACGGACAATTCCACCACCGATGCCAACAGAATCAGCGGTATCTAATCCACGTTTGAAATCATAGTACTCATTAAATAAGTTCGTTGCTATTTGCAATGCTAAACATGCAACCATCATCGCAATAAATAAAAGCCAATGAATGTCTGTAACATACAGTGATGCTACTGTTCCTAAAATTACAGGAGAAAACGTCGCCGTTAATGTATGCGGGCGCGTCATCTTCCATATTAATTTAGCGGAACTAATTTCTTTTTCTGTCCCCATAACTCTGTTCAAGCTCCCTACATTTTAAGTATAAATGACTAGCAGTATCTTTCTATCTATTTTCTGCTTCACATCTATTATATCAAAAAAAGAATTGGCGATAGAACTTTAATGCTCTTGCTTGCACGATAACTTTGCATCAAAATATCGTTTTTTCTAATATGGGGTGGTACCCCATCGCTATCAAGCTAAGCTTATGCAAAGTCAATTTTAGGCGAGATTGTTTCTTTTTCTAAAGGGCAAGTGTAGGTGATTGAAAGATTTGCATACGAAATAAACCCTAACGGGTTTCACTTTTTTGAATTAAGCGGCTTGATTATCAGACATGGTACAATTGTAAACGACACCTAATATATCAAAGACCGTTTTTTTCTCATATCGATGAGATTTCCGCCCGTTTTGCTGTAGGAGATTGAACAGGCGGAGTAACACCTTTGATAGCTCTTGGGTGTTTTTTTGTATAGTTTGGAATAGAAGAAGAAAATAGTCTTTAATCATATATATGGCTTTATACTCACTAAGCTCTCGTTTTTTCTTCATGAGGAGCAATTGGCGCATTTGAAACATGATAGAAGAACAGAGTAGAATGGCAATCAATTGGCCATATAAATGGCACTCCAATCGTTCTGATTTTATCTTTTTACAATGATGGATTTGAAAGAATGACTTCCACGTTTTAAATAAAATTTCGATTTGCCAACGCAAAGAATACCAGTCATGTACCTGTCCCATCGGGACAATATCTGTAGAAGTGTTTGTCATATATACATTGATACCACTGAGTCGTTTACTACGAGGAGAATACTTCATTCCTTTCTTTTTTTCTCTTACAGCTTGATCTTGTAATCGTTTTTGTTGCTGTTGTTTTGTTAATCGATGGACAATTACACGAGCTGACACTTTATCAATCATTCCTACATAAGCATTAGCTATTTCCCATGTTTGTCCTGGCTGAAGGGAGTTCATTACCGTCTCCATATCTAACTGTATATACTCTGTACCTTTCTTAATTCTTCCATCTTGAAAATAATCAGGGTTAGGATTTTTTTGATAAATACGTGTATTCGACTTGATACGAGAAATATAGTAGGCCTCTTGATCTTGTATATATTGAAGGTCTTTTAAATGAAAATAACCTAAATCTCGGATACATAAATCATTCGCTGCCACAGTTGGGGCACACAGAGAGCCGTAAGTGCGATCATGTTGTTTACCTGGACCTGTATGAATATGTAGGAACTGTCCGCTTAACAAATCATACTCAAGCTGAATTTTTATCCCAGCTGTATGGCTGCATCCTCCTGCACCTGGATAAACCGATGAAAATACATCCGGGAGTTGAAATGCAGTTGAATCTAAGATACGAATACGCTTGAAAATAGAAGTATATGGAGAAGAAATTAGCTTAGCTGAAGATAACTTTTGGTTTAGAAGTTTGGCTAAAACTTGTTGTAGAAACTGGACGGCTGCGGCGTTAAATCTTTGATTTAGTCCTTCAGGACTGATGAGTACTTCTGTTGATACTTCTAAACAACTACATAACTGGGTTAAGGAAGTTTTTGCTACACTTTGGCTTAGCCATACGCATAAAGCTACTAACTCTTGTGCTTGATACTTACTTGTTCGCTGTACAAATCCAACATCTCTAGCTAGATTCTGTAAGGTATTTGGGGATAAAAGACTCTTTATCTCCTGTGCAAATAATTGTAAGTCGTCAGATACAGAATTAGACATACAAAAAACGCCATCCTTTCCTATAATTCTACAGTAAGAATAACGTCTTTTTTGCTTAATGAATAGTGTGAAACCTTAGCTTTATGGTAATGTGACCGTACCTCATGTAGTCACAGTTTTTATTTGTATTAAGACATTCGAAATGATTTGCCACGTAAAGCTGCTATGTAGCAAATAATAACTACTAAGCATAGGCTAACCATCACCAAATACAATTGTGGTGCAAAATGGATAATCAACCAGCCACCAAGCACTGGGCCTAAGAAGCCACCTAAGTTTTGAAATTGCATAAAACCAAGATATGTTGCTTTTTGATGCGCGGGTGCAATCATTTCGACTATAGCACTCGTCATTGGGAAAACAAAAATTTCACCAAGTGAGAACACAACCATACCGACAATAAAAAGTGTCCAATTATCAGCGAAGTGGAAGATTAACATACCAAGTGCTAATAGTCCGCCCCCGAAAATAAGACTTGTTTTGATTGCTACTTTTTCGCTTAAAATGCCGAGTGGCAATTGAAGAATTACGATTGTTGCAGCATTAATCACAATTAGAACTGAATATAATGCTACTCCGTCTGCCATAGTTAAATTAAGCAATTGTGGCATTGTTGCCTCTGTTTGCATATATACGAAATTGCAAATAACACTCGCAATAATGAGCAACATAAGTGTGCTATCTTGTAAAAGAACACGCATCAAGTCGCCAATATCTTGCGTAACATTGACCGTATTCTGCTCCTCTATACGTCGTAAAGTGATGACTAAGAAAATCGCATACAATAAGTACATCGTTGCAGTAATAAGGAATGGAAAACTTATTGATGATGCTTTTGAAATGACAATACCGAGCAAAAGGCCGATCACAGCTGATAAATTGATGGCAGTATATCGAATTGAAAATAGGCGACGACGCCTATCTTCGTCAGTATAGTCAATCATCAAAGCTTGTGAAGCTGGTTCAAAAAATGCACGACAGATACCGTTGAGAGCATTGCATAGAACGAATATCCAAACAGAGTTTGCGAATGCAAAGCCATAAAAGACTATACTCCAACAGAACATCGATATGATGATAATTTTTTTTCGGCCAAACCGGTCAGTAAAGAAACCACCGAAGAAGCCACCAAATGTCGCAGTCAATTGTGAAATACCGACTGCTAAACCAATC
This sequence comes from Bacillus sp. IBL03825, assembly GCF_024712505.1. Lineage (NCBI taxonomy): Bacteria > Bacillati > Bacillota > Bacilli > Caryophanales > Bacillaceae > Bacillus > Bacillus sp. IBL03825. The sequence goes on from NZ_JAMXKE010000001.1 coordinate 3,141,398, forward strand.
ATAATTGGTGAGGCATGTAAATCATTTTGTAAATAAAGTGCTAAAAATGGTATCGTCATAAAGCTAGCTGTGCGGGCGAAGGTCGTACCACCGAGCAGCTGCCAGACGAGGGGGTGAAAATAATCCATAATAAAAACCTCCTGTATTAACATGCGTTTGCTTATGCTAGTATGAAGTGTGGAGTTAGTCTATAGTCAAGAGGAGTTTTTAACTTGGAGAGAAAAAACCTTAAAACCTTAAGTACAGGAGAATTTGCTAGTTATTTTGGGGTGAAAAAAGACACCTTGTTTTATTATGATAGAATCAATCTTTTTAAACCTGCCGGTAAACTTCCCAATGGTTATCGATATTATACCTACGATCAAATTAATACATTCTCAACACTCCAATCTCTTCGGAAAGTGGGAGTTTCGATTGAGGAACTAAAAGAATATCTTAATTCTCCCAACACTTACAAACTTGTTGAAATGGCAAAACAGCAGACAGTTCTGGTGGAAGAAGAAATTGAGAAATTAATTCAAATTCGTCGTTTCTTTAAGGGTATTATTTCAATGGAAGAAGAAAGAAAAAACGTTGAAGTTGGGAAGGTTTATATCCAAAAGACACAGAAAAAATCTATTTTCTTAAGCGATGTAAATTCGAAAAATAGCATGACCGATTTCGATTGGGTAAAACATTTTAGCAAGCAAATAGGCTTGTTTGTTCCTGCTCCTATTGGATCTGTGATAACAAGAGAGAGCCTGATTCAAGAAAGATATGAGGAGGTAGATCACTTATTTTGTTATAGTGATTTAGAAACAGGTCAATCAAAACCAGGAGGAATTTATGTCATATATTATCACCAAGGATCTTATAAAGATATTGAATCCGCATACCACAATATCACGGAATTTATCAAATCAGAGGGCTATGTTATTGAAGGAAATGCCTATGAAGATTACTTCTACAATCCATTAAGAACTAATAATAAGGAGGAATATCTTACTAAAATTAGTATACAGGTAACAAAGTGTTTAAAGAGTTAAAGCTATAATGTTATCTTTGTTTAGTAAAAATTAAAAATAGGAAAAACAATTGCAGCGAGTACTTTTAAAAAAAGTGATAAAAAGAGAATCGAACTTTATGTTTAGTAGGGCATACCCCATCATCAAGTTGAAATTTTAAAATACCCCCAAAACGAGAAAATTGTACGTTTTAATCTGGAGACGTCAATTTTCTCATTTTCGGGTATTTGCTTTTCTTAGCTTGATGGTGATGTGGCGGTACCCCGAATAGAGTAAACATCAAGTAACTCTAAAATATACAATAAAAATAGTAGGTGGGGAATATTTGACGCTTACACGAAAAGCATTTTCCCTATCGCCATCAAGTTAAAAAACTAATTATCCCACAAAACAAAAAATCGAGTTGAATTCACATAAATAACTGTAGAGAGATAAAAATTTGGTTCTGGGGGTACTATAAAATATTAGCTTGATGGGCATGGGGTGGTACCCCTAATACCCCATAAGAAAAAGAAGAGGTTGAACCCTTTAACGTACAGGGCGTTCCATATATCATTGTAAAAGATCATGAAAATAACATTCAAAAATTAATTCTTGGATTCAGCACTCAATCATTAGAAGAGGCTATTTTATAATAATCATCCCAAAAAAAGAAACGAACAAAAATGTTCGTTTCTTTTTTATGGTGTTTAATGCTCAAGAAAACTTATAACCGCATAAGTATATAGAACGACTAGAGCAAAGGCACATATTCCCATAATTATAATCGCTAGTGCGCTTTTCTCTTGTCTAAACCCTATAATGCCAAGAATAAATGCACTCAACATTGTTACCTTAAGCATTGTAGAAAGGTTGGGAATTGAATATCCACTCAACCAGGTAGAGAAACTTACAATTACAGAAAAAGAGAACAAAGTTAGAACAATAGATAATATATTAATGTGCTTCCCATACTTCAGTTGCATTTCGCTAGCCTCTTTTCATTAGTGAATAATAGGTAGGTGATTATATTTTTTATTTTATTCTAAATTTTTCTTGAAAATCTACAACAAAAAGAAGAGGTTGTCCCAAAAGTCGCTGAGTAGTTACTTTTAGGCAACCTCTTTTCTTTATTTTTTACTTTCCTCTAGTTTAGAGATACTTGTTTCTTTTTCAGGTAACGTATCAACAAAATCCTTTTGAGATTTTAATAGGTCAGATTGTTGTATCCAAGCCATAAGATCATCTAAAGATTTACGGGCTTCTTTTACATCGCCAGTAATATCATTCATGTTCAACTTATTAAATGTAGCTAAAAATTCTTGTTGAATCTCACCTTGCAATGCATTGGCTTGCTTTGTTAATTCTTTATTTTCATCACTTTTTTCCTTTTGAACTTATAACTAGTTTTTATTATGTCTATTTACAAGGAACTGATTATGACAACTACATTAAATTTTTCAAAAGAAAATCCGTTGCTCAAATTCGAACAACGGACCTCCTTTATATGAACCAATGTAAAACATCCTCGGCAATCTCTTCCGGTCTATCCCAATGCATTAGGTGCCCTGTATCTGTATAAAGCTTAGTCGTAATATCAATATGCTTCCTAAATTCCGCAATCTGCAATTCTCTTATTTCTAAATAATTATGTGGAAGATCACAATACAATAGTAAAATATCGCTTTTAATTTTATGAGATTTCAATGTCTTATACACTGTATATTGAAACTTAATTACACTTCTAGCGGTATCGCCAGTAGCATGCCATTTCACTTTATTATCTTCTTCTCTCATTAAATCATAAACCGCACGCTCTATTAATGGCGACCATCTAGTGTAAACCATTTTTTCTGATTGGATGAACGCTTCTTTACTGTCAAAAATATATTCATCAAAATCTTTCTCATAATGGGTGATTTCTTCTTCTAATGACCGAGGTGGGCACTCTCCTTCTTTCGCACCTTTATATAGCTCCGCAAAATAATTTGCATTCATTTTACCATGATGATAACCACCATCTAACAAAACCATTTTATTCACTTTTTCTGTACATTCTGCTGCATAGTGAAGCGCAACACTTGCTCCCCATGAATGTGCTACTATATGAAATGTTTCTTTTCCTATCCCTTCAAGTAATGCTACTACCCATTTTGTTAAATGAGATGCACCGTAATCTTCATCCTTCTCAAAACTTCGTGTTTTCCCATGTCCAGGTAGATCAAACGATACAATATGATAATCATCCTTTAAAAGTTCCGCTATTTCGATAAAACTTAATTTTGTACTTCCTAAACCATGAAAACAAATGATTTGAGGATTACTTTTATCTCCCCATTCACAAACACTTGCTTCATACTCACCAAATTCTACAAAAAAGTAATTCATTTTAATCTCCTCTAATTATCAGATGTAAATTAGTTTGAATGCAAAATTGTTTTTTCTAAATGAATAAATTCAGCAAAATTATCCAAATCCCTTTTTCGTAAATGATTTTATAGAATCCGAGAGTTAACTCTCGTTGAAAGCACGAAACGCTTATCATTTCAGTTAATGGTTAAACTACATCTTCACGCCTATGAAATTAATATAGTTTAATAGTTGTAATATGCGTTTATCATATGTGTGATTTTTTAAAGTTCTATCCAGTCCATTTTTTGCAATTTGTTTTCTTTCTTGTACATGTTCCAAATAATACTCTGCTTTTTGTATAAAATCTGGTGCACTGTAAAAGGTTTCTATTTCAACACCTGGTATGTAATGCTTTGCTACATCTGGGCGTATATCAGTTAATTGAAAAGAACCTACAGCATTAATTTCAAACGTCCTATTGTTTACTGAATATGCTTGGATGTTTGCAGCATTACAATTCAATTCCTGATCATTTGGTGAACGGTGTAAATTTATATTGATTTTAGTTGATACGTAAAATTGTAATGCATCTTCATACTTTGCAAGTGGCAAGATTTGTATTTTATTCTTTAACCTTTCATAATTCTTTAACTTCTCCCAACCGAATCCCACAATTTTTATGTTTTTTTCTACTAAATACTCTGAAATAGAATCAACAAAGTTAATTCTATTTTCAAATGCTGTACCTATAAAACTAAGATCATACTTATATGTATCTTCTTTTTGAGAAGGCTTAAACACATCTTGATTTGCTGCTAACGGGAGATGAAACACATTATTACATCCTAACCCCCTATAAAACTTGATACAATTTAAATCTTGCGTAAATATGTAATCATAATACGGAACAAGATTTTGTGTTACATCCGTATAATACGGATCATCTGTCAACCAAAGTCCAGTAGTAAAACCTGCACTCTTTAGGACTGGCATGACACTAATACATCCCTCGTTTAAACCACTTAGTACCAAAATAAAATCCGGTTTCATTTTTAATGCAGTTTCTACCGCTCGTTCTGGGTTCACCATAATTGTATTACTGTTTACCTTTTGTAAACTATTCAAAATTGCTTCTTCGATCATTGGGTAATAAAAAGGAATTCCTGATTGGATAAATAAAATTTTTTTAGGCGTATTATCTTTCATGTCATCCCCCCTATTTCTACATAATCAAAGTGCGCAAAAATTAGCAGTCTTTATTCATTTTATGACATCTTACTTTACATGTATAAGCAACGTTTATGTCCATTATGTTGAACTCCTCTCATTTTGGAAGCTGGCACGAAGGGAATAAAACTAGGTCATATTCAGTCCAATTATTAATAAAACATGGTACATAAAAAAAGAGCCAATTCACATGAGTTGGCTCTTTCTTATCGTATAAAACTTCAATAGTTACACTAGCTAAGTTTTACTTTTGTAACCCTTTAATAATGGTATCTGTATTCCATTTCATCATTTTCAAGTAAGTATCTCCATCCTCACCTGATTTACCTAGTGAATCTGTAAAAATTGTACCTGCAATTGGTACGTTTGTTTCTTTTGAAACAGTTTCCATGCTACGTCGATCTACACTTGTTTCAACAAATAAAGCTGGCACTTTGTTTGTTTGAATTACACTTACAACATCTCTAATTTGATCTGGTGTACCTTGATTTTCTGAGTTGATTTCCCAAATGTATCCCGTCTTAATGCCATATGCTTTTCCAAAATATTTAAATGCACCTTCACTAGAAATTAAGAAACGTTTTTCTTCAGGGATTTGATGAATTCTGTTGACTGTCTCATCATGTAATTTTTGAAGTTCCGCTACATACTTGTCGGCATTTTTAGTATAGAACTCTTTATTTTTAGGATCTTCTTTAATTAATGCCTTCTTCACATTTTCAGCGTATACAATACCATTTTTAATATTCATCCAAGCATGTGGATCTGGTTCTTTTTCTAATCCTTTTGTTTCTAAATAAATAGCTTCTACACCTTCACTTACTTTATAAACAGGTGCATCTTTCTCTGATTTATTTGCCGTTTTTAATAGTTTTTTAAACCATGCTCCGCCCTCTTCTAGGTTTAACCCATTGTAAAACACCATATCTGCATCTGTCATTTTCATAACATCTTTTGGTAGTGGATCATATTCATGTGGGTTAGCTCCAATTGGAACAAGACTATGAATCTCAACTTTATCTCCACCAATTTGCTTCACCATATCATATATAATGGAGTATGTAGTTACAACTTTTAATTTCCCACTTTTCTCTTCTTTCCCATTTGTGTTACTAGAACACGCTGTTAATGCAAATACGAAAATACAAAGTATTGATAATAAAACATTTTTGAATTTCATCTTTATCCTCCAATCAATTATGACAACTCTGCTCTATTTTTTCTAATTTTGATAACTCTCCAAAACAAACCTTGTGACGGTGAGAAAAAGAATGCCAATGCGAATAAGAATGTTGCAACAAGAACAATCGTTGCACCTGAAGCAAGATTATAAGAGAAACTAAAATATAGCCCTACTACAGATGAAAGTGCACCAATACCTGCCGCTAAATAAATCATGACCCATAAACGGTTTGTTAATAAATACGCTGTAGCCGCCGGTGTAATAAGCATAGCGACAACTAGAATAATTCCTACAGTTTGAAGTGAAGCAACTGTAACCATTGTAAGAAGAATCATTAAGCCGTAATGAATCCACTTATTTGGCAACCCATAACTTTGCGCCATCGTTGGATCAAAAGTAGATACGAGTAGTTCTTTATAAAACAGAATCACAAGACCAATAATGACAACTCCAATAATAAGTGTCATCCACATATCAGAAGAACGAACTGATAGAACATTCCCAAATAAAATATGATACAAATCCGAACTACTCTTCATAAAGGTAATTAAAATAATCCCTACAGCGAAAACAGATGTAAACATAATCCCTATCGCCATATCATGTTTAATTCGACTATTTTGACTTACAAACCCAATTCCGACTGCAGTAATAACTCCTGTTAAAACGGCTCCTATAAAATAGTTCATACCAATCATATAAGAAAGTGCTACCCCTGGAAGAACAGCATGTGAAATGGCATCCCCCATTAAAGCCATACCTCGTAAAATAATAAAACAGCCAATTACGCCGCAAATCGCTCCTACCATCACGGAAGTTAATAACGCCTTCTGCAGAAAACCGTACTGCATTAATGCATCTATAAATTCTATAATCTTCATGATGAATGTACCTCCGCTGCATTATTAAACAATATGCCGTGATTTACATACGCTTTTGACATAACAGTTGGTTCTAGTACTTGCCTTACTTCTCCGTAATGAATTAAGCTCTTATTCAATAATAGCAATTTATCAAAATACGATTCTGCTTTACTTAAATCGTGATGTACTACGACAATTGTTTTCCCTTCTTTGCGTAATTCTCTAAGGATTTTAATAATTGTCTCTTCACTTGTTACATCAATTCCTACAAATGGTTCATCTAGGAAAAATATTTCTGCCTTTTGTGCTAATGCTCTCGCTAAAAAGACCCGTTGTTGTTGTCCACCTGAAAGCTCACCAATTTGACGATTTTTAAATTCCTCCATACCGACTTTTTTTAGACATTCAAAAGCCCAATCTCGATGCTCTTGCTTCGGTCTTTTCATCATCCCTAAAGATGGATACGTTCCGATTAGTACCACATCTAAAACTGTAATCGGGAAATCCCAATCTATATCACTTCTTTGTGGTACATAAGCAACATGCTTTCTAGCACTTCGAATATCCTCTCCAAGGACTTGAACATATCCCTTATCGCTTGGAATTAGATCTAAAACAGCTTTCATTAAAGTAGATTTCCCCGCACCGTTTGGACCAATAATTCCAACGAGCTTCCCTTTTTCAATATCGAAGGAAACATTTTGAACTACTTGATTCCCTTGATAAGATACAAACAAATCTTTGACAATTATAGCCTCATCCATTTTTTATGCATTCCCCTTTCTTTTTTTCATCTATATAATTATTTTGCACTAAGGCAACTTTCAAACAAAAAAATATAATGCGAATGTAAATTCACACCAAAGTTTCCTTAAGGAAACTTTTTTATATGAGTCAAATTATATAATCTAGATGCAAATTTGTAAACTTCTTTTTATTACTTTATGAATATATTGTGAAAACTTGCCTCTAAAAAACAAAAATATCAAACTTTTCTCAATTCATTTTGACACACATATTAGCCAATGCTAATATGAATAAAGAATAACATATTAGTAATTACTAATACGAATGGAGAGGATACAATTGTGCAACTCAAATGATTCAGATGTAAAAGCCAAGTTCATCCGTGGCTTTGCTGATAAAACAAGATTACAAATTCTTCAATGTATGATGGATGGTGAAAAAACAGTATCTGAAATTGTGGAAATCACGCAAGGAAATCAGTCAAATATATCTCAGCACTTAAACTGTTTAAAAGGATGCGGAATCATCCTAGGTAGACAGGAAGGAAAATACGTCCACTATTCCTTACGCAATAAGCAAATTGAACAGTTACTCACTATGTTTGATGTCGTTTTTCATGAAGTACAAAATGAAGTAGCATCATGTGATAAAAACGATGCTTGTTTATCTCAAAAAGGAGAAAACTGTCATGACAAATAAGAACGAGAAGGAAAAACAAACTTCGTCATGTTGTTCTTCAAAAAAAGAGATTCCAGTTGTTTCTATTGCTAAGAAAACTTCTTATTGTAGTACTGAAAACAAAACTATAAAAGAAGAGATTCCAAAAGAACCTTCATCATGTTGCTCCTCTAATAAAGAGATTCCAGTTGTTCCTATCACGAAGGAAACCTCTTGTTGCAGTAGTAACAATGATTCTATAAAAACAGAAAATAGTTCTTCCTGCTGTTCATCTGAATTAGCTCTAGAAAAAGAACAAACGACATCAAAGTCTTCTTGCTGTAGTGACAACTCATGCGAAGATGCATCTCCTACTCGTGCTACTCAGAAAATAGTAGGAGACAGTGTACAAACATACGTAGTGGACGGAATGGATTGCGGGGCGTGTGCCTTAACAATCGAAAAACATCTACAAAATGTTTCAGGCGTAGAAGAAGTTCGAGTAAACTTTGCTACTGGAAAAATGCATATTCGTCATGACCGCGATGTGGATGACATTATAAAAGAAGTGTCTAATGCAGGGTTTGGGGCTTCCTTAGCAGGAGCCCGCAGAGGGTCCGCTCCTGTTCAAAAAGCTAAAAATACAACTTTAATTCTTTCAGGATTATTTTTAGCTTTAGGGTTTGGAGGAAGTTTTACAAACATATCACCTCTTCTTATTACACTTCTCTATGCGGCGAGTATCGGTATCGGTGGTTATAAACCTGCTAAAAGCGCCTTTTATGCAATTAGAAGTAAATCACTTGATATGAATGTTCTTATGATATCAGCTGCAATTGGTGCTGTATTAATTGGTCAATGGCTAGAAGGTGCAACCGTTGTTTGGCTATTTGCATTAGGTGCAACTTTGCAAAATAAATCAATTGAACGTACACGAGAATCTATTCGCGGATTAATTGATTTAGCACCGTCAGAAGCTTGGATAAAAGTTGGAACTGAACTTATAAAAAAATCTGTAGATGATATTGCAGTGCATACAACAATTGTTGTAAAACCTGGTGAAAAGATCCCATTAGACGGCACAGTTACAGGCGGCACTTCTACTGTAAACCAAGCTCCGATAACTGGTGAATCTATCCCAATTGATAAACAAATTGGTGATTCCGTATATGCGGGGACGATTAATGAGGAAGGTTCACTTGAGATTACAGTAACTAAACTCGTTGAGGATACTACGTTATCTCGAATTATCCACCTTGTAGAGGAAGCCCAGGAAAAGAAAGCACCGACAGAAGCATTTGTGGATCGTTTCGCAAAAATCTATACACCTATCGTTTTTGTATTAGCAATCGGTGTCATGATCATCCCTCCCCTTCTTGGTATGGGTGAATGGATGGAATGGATTTATAAAGGGTTAGAACTTCTTGTTGTTGCGTGTCCTTGTGCTTTAGTTATCTCAACTCCTGTTGCAATCGTATCTGCAATAGGAAATGCCGCAAGAAACGGTGTACTTATTAAAGGTGGTACTGCACTAGAAATTGCAGGTGCATTAAATGCTATTGCATTTGATAAAACAGGTACATTGACTGAAGGAAAACCAAAAGTAATGCATGTGCGAAGCTTAGATTGTACGGAAGATGAATTACTATCCATTGCCGCAACAATTGAAGAATATTCTAATCATCCCATTGCAAAAGCCATTACAACATATGTGAAAGAACATCAAACTTCTCTTCAAAGCGGAACAGATTTCCGCGCCATTGTAGGAAAAGGTGCACAGGTCACGATAGATGGCAAGACCTATTACGCTGGAAATAAAGCATTATATGAAGATTTTGGTGTTTCACTTCAAATGTGGAACGAACCAATCGAAGAAATGCAAAGAATTGGTCAAACCGTAATACTTGTTGGAACGAACAAAGTGATTTTAGGAATGATTTCAGTAGCAGATTCCATTCGCTCTACGACTTATGAAACGATTCAAGAATTAAAACGAGCAGGTATTCAGGAAACTGTTATGTTAACAGGAGACAATGAAGGAACAGCTGAACATATTGCACAGAAAGCAAAAGTAGATCGTTATTTTGCTAACTTACTTCCAGAAGATAAAGTGCATGCTGTAAAACAACTTCAATCTGAAGGAAAAACAGTAGCTATGATTGGAGACGGTATTAATGATGCCCCCGCCCTCGCTACTGCAAATCTAGGAATTGCTATGGGCGGTGCTGGAACTGATACAGCAATGGAAACGGCAGATATTGTATTAATGGCAGATAATCTTGAAAAACTTCCGTTTACGATGAAACTTAGCCGGAAAGCATTGTACATTATTAAACAAAATATATGGTTCTCATTGATTATTAAATTTATTGCCCTTGCCTTTATCTTCCCAGGCTGGCTTACTCTTTGGATGGCTGTACTAAGTGATACAGGCGCTGCGCTTATTGTAATCCTAAACAGTATGCGTTTATTACGAAACAAATAATAAGATGCGGGGCTACCTAGTAGCTCCGTACCTTAAATAAATTTTGAAAGGATGTACATATGAAAAAAATGCGTGTCATTACATTACTCATACTTATTTCTATCATTACGATTTTAGGAGCATGTAGTGATAGTAAATTAAGAGATTCACTCAATTGGGTTGTAGAAAAGTTTACTTTTACAGATCAAAATGGAAAAAAGTTTGGTTCATCTGAATTGAAGGATAAAGTTTGGTTAGCCGATTTTATTTTTACAAGTTGTGAAACCGTTTGCCCTCCTATGACAGCTAATATGGCAAAACTTCAAAACATGTTGCAAAAAGAAGGTATTAAAGATGTAGAGTTTGTTTCGTTTAGTGTAGATCCTGAAGTGGACACACCTGAAAAAATAACAGAGTTTATGAAAGTATATGAAATGGATGCGAAGCGAACTCATTTTTTAACAGGGTATACACGACCAGAAATTGAAAAGTTTGCAAAAAATAACTTCCAAACACTTGTAACGAAACCAGAAAACAATACACAAGTTATACATGGTACAAGCTTTTATCTTGTAGATAAAGATGGGAAAGTTGTGAAGAAGTATTCAGGCCTTCAAAATACGCCATATGAAGATATGATCCGTGATATTAAAAGAATTCGCTAACTAAAAACTACTTATTATGTTTCTATTAAACTTAAAAAATCCGAGGTGTTTATATGAAAAAAAAGCAAAGTTCTCACATCAAATTATTGTTCGTTGCCACATTAATCATTTTCGCTGCTGTTACAGCTTTCGTCGTTTTAAATAAAGAAGATAAAGTTGCGACAAATAAAGTAATAAAAGATTTACCCCCTATCGGCAAGCAACCTACTTTAGGAAAAGAAGATGCACCAGTCTCTATTATTGAGTTTGGCGACTTTAAGTGTCCTGCTTGTAAAGCATGGGGTGAGCGCGTCTTCCCTCAGCTTCAAAAAGACTATATCGATACAGGAAAAGTTAAATTTTCATATGTAAATGTTTTATTCCACGGAACGGAATCTAAATTGTCTGCTTTAGCTGCTGAATCTGTTTATAAACAAGACCCACAAGCATATTGGAGCTTCCATAAAGAATTATTTAACGCACAACCAGCAAATCATGATGATCCATGGATTACTCCTGAAAAACTATTAGAAATTGCGAAAACATATACACCAAGTATTAACGCTGTTCAACTTGAAGAAGATTTGAAAAAACAAACAGCGCAAGAAGAAGTAAATAAAGATGAAAAACTAACGCAAGATTACGGTGTAGAACAAACACCGAGCATTGTCATAAATGGAACAATGTTGTCTGACCCTTATGATTATGAACAAATCAAAAATTTAATTGAAAAAGCATTAAAGGACAAGAAATGATGAGTACAACAAATAAGCATTTTGAATGGCGTAATTACACTTTATATTTTGCATGGATTGTATCAATGATAGCGACACTAGGTAGTCTATTTTTCAGTGAGATTCTTGGGTTCATACCGTGTGAATTGTGTTGGTACCAACGAATTATGATGTATCCGCTCTGTATTATTTTAGGCATTGCAACGTTCTGTAATGAAAAAAACATAAAAAAATATGTATTAACAATTTCTATTATCGGCGGGAGTATTTCACTTTATCACTATGCAATACAAAAAATCCCTGGCGTTTCAGAGATTAACCCGTGCGTGCAAGGTGTCCCTTGTAATGTCGATTATATTAATTGGTTAGGTTTTATAACGATCCCCTTCTTAGCGTTAATTGCTTTTTCTTTCATTACTTTGTTTATGTTGTTAACGAGATCGAATTAATATGGTAATGGTAGAAAAAGAAATCGAGCTTTTAAATCGCATTCCTTGTTACTGTGAGTATAATGAAAACCCCGACTGTAAGAACAATAGTTTTATAGACGAAAAAAGCAGGAAATCACTCGTGATCTCCTGCTTTTTTTATATTTTAGGTCCTTGATAAGTGAATCCACATATGGCTACCATTTACTCATACACGATAACTGGATTAGGACTTGCCATTTCCATAAATATTTTAGATTTACATGACGTATTATTTTTATTATGACTCCCTACTAACAACCCCTCGCCTCTCGTATTCCATTCTATATTCAACAGCAGCCGCAATTTTAGGACTTGCACATCTCTCCGTGATCCAAAGTCCTAAATCAAGCCCTGAAGTAACTCCTCTTGCGGTAATACTATCGCCTTGATCCACAATTCTGTAAGGAAGAAATTCTGCCCCATATGTAGGAATTTCACTCTGCGCCAAATGATGCATTGTTGCCTTTTTATCATTCAATATACCGGATGCAGCTAGTAACATACCTCCAGTACAAACTCCAGCAACAATCGTTCCTTCATTGTGCATCTCTCTAATTATTTTAGTCAAAGTACCAAGCTCAGCTTGCTTTCGCGCCCCGTGTTTAGCTTTATGATTCCAGCCACCACCAGGTACAATTAACAAATCTGGACGATTATCCATTCGTAAAAAATCATGTAGTTTAATCGTAACTCCAAACGAAGTAGTAACTTCTTGTTTTCGTTCACTTGATACGAGTTCAACCGTAAATGGAGCCCCTTCTTCTATCGCTCTTTTCAGTACTTCAAAAGGTGCAAAGGAGACAAGTTCTCCGAAACCGTCAAACAATACAATTTGTATTTTCATTTTTCGAACACCTCATCGTTAAAAATCACTTTATCGGTTATTTACGAGCTATAGGCAGAAAATATAACTTTATATAATATTTTAGATAAGAAGTTTTAAATTCCTATAACAAATAAGTAAAATGCATCAAATATAAAAGTAGACATACAAAAACGCTATTCTACAGAAAGAATAGCGTTTTTTTTTAGATTTGTTAGCCTATCTTTATTTATAACTCAACCAAGCATCTCCCCAGTCCGCATGATCATTTCCATTTCCATTACCGTTACCTGCATCGTCAACTACTAGTTTTAATTCTTTCTTACCTGTAAGATCAACATCAACAAATTTGGCCGGGGTATTATAATACATTTTGCCGCTATTAAATACTTCCACTCCATCAAGTAGTACTTTAAATACGACCGAACCGCCTTTACCGCCAGGTTCTTGATCAATTCCTACATAGGAATTAAATTGTTTGTACGTTGCATTTGATATATCATAGGTAACTTCTGATTTTGCATGCGTTCCGATCCCTTTTTTATACGTAACCGGGCCTGTCGTTCCGAGTAATGAAATTGGGTTTCCGTCAGTACTTTTATCTTTTTGAACTGTTGCCCATCCAGCAGTTGCTTTTACCCATGGAATATCACTAAGATAAATACCACCAGAAGCAACTTGCACTTTCGTTGAAGTCACGACCGAATTCCCCAATTTTACGGAGACCCCAATTTCTTTCATTCCTTTAAACTGAGTTGGTGGAGTGATAACAAACGAATATGTTTCCTCTCCTCCTGCCGGTAATTGAAAGTCCGTTGTTGATGGCTGTGCATTCCAGCCGTCTGGTAATTGCAACTCAATTTTGCCAGGCGTCACTTTTTCCTTTATTTCATTTTGAACCTTTACTTTTAATGTAGTAGAACCACCTTCAGCGCTAATTGGATTTGGTTCTACTTTTGCCGAAATGAGCTTTACTGCTGGAGTTACTTCTATTTGATTCGATTTACTAACCGTCCCACTATCTGTGTTTACTTCCGCTTCAATGGCGTAATTGTTAGCGACTATATCGATAGGAACAGGTAAATCCGCCTCAATTGTTTTAGATCCTCCTGGTTCAATACCTTCAAAAGCTACTTGAATCGGTTTCACATTCCAGCTCTCAGGAGCCTTTACAACTACTTCTCCAGAAGAAGATTTCAATGTACCAAAGTTTGATAAATGAGCTTTTACCTTCACTGTATTTCCTGCAGTTACACTGTTCGTAGATTCTAAATCGAAACTAAGCATAGACTCAATTTTATAAGATTTACCTTGTTCCGTTTTAAAGGAAATCGTATCGCCATCCTTCGTAAATGGCACTGATGTATTCGTGCCAACTCTTGTTAAAGTAAATGGTGTATTGAACATTGGACTTTTTAAATTTACATCGTTTCCATGATCAGAAGTCACCTGAATAACTGTAGGAACACCATTTTTCCAGTCCGCATTAATTGTAAATGCACCGCGTGCTCTTAGTCCTTTATAAGAACCGTCCTTCCAAGCTTTCGGAAGTGCAGGCAATAGTTGAATGGAGTCGGTATGGCTTTGAATTAACATTTCAGCAATTCCCGATGTCGCACCAAAGTTTCCATCAATTTGAAACGGTGGATGCGTATCAAATAAGTTGCTGAGCGTACTTCCTGTAAGCTCCCTTGCAAAATTTTATAAGCATGGTCACCATCTAACAAACGTGCCCATAAGTTAATTTTATTCGCTTTACTCCAGCCTGTTCCCTCATCACCACGATGGTTTAGAGTAACTATTTTCGGTATTCCTTTTAGCATTTCTATCCCCCTTCCGATTTTTATCTGAAAGAAAATCATTATTTCTAATCGTTTTAAATACTTACACTTTGTGCATCTATTAGTAATTTCGGTGTAAATATTTCATTAAAAGGGCCTTCTTCATTGTTTAAACGCTTTAGTAAAATATCACCTACTCTTTCTCCCATTTCATATGGTTTGTGAGCTACTGATATAATCCCAGGTGCTCGTAATAATTGTGCTGCTTCCACATCACCAAATGAAGCGATCACTATGTCCTCTGGTACTGAGTATCCTCTCCTCGTTAATTCAAGAAGAACACCGAATGCCATTTCATTGTTCAAGGTTAGAATAGCTGACGGTTTCTCAGTAAAATTAAGAAAATAATCAACTGCTTTCATTCCACCCTCTCTAGTGAAAGTGCTATTAAACGTATAGTTTTCATCTTCCTGAATACCAAAATCCTCCAAAGCTTTTTGAAATCCTTCATAACGCTCTTTACCTGTACTTACGTTCAACAATCCATTCACAAGACCAATTGATTTATGCCCCTGTTTTAAAAGATAGCTCGTTAATGTATAAGCACTTTCAAAATTACTTTCTATAACCGAATCTAATTTTGAATCTCCAATCTCAACAGTCCGATCAACTAAAACAATTGGTACACCGGCTTGATGAATACTTCTTACTCTTTCTTCACAACCTCCAGCAGTCGCCAACACAATCGCATCTACCCGTTGCTCCACTAGTAGTTGCAACAATTTATCCTCTTTTTTAGGATTTTCATGACTACTACAAAAAATAAGGTTATACCCCTTTTGCTGTACAATATCTTCAATCGCCTTTGAAATCGTCATGTAATATTGGTTTGTGATATCAGGAATCACAACACCAATCGTGTATGTTTTATCTTGCTTTAAACTTCTAGCAATCGCATTCGGTTGATAATTAAGTTTTTTCACAGCTAAATAAACACGATCTTTAATGTCGTCACTTACAAATCCACTTGCATTTAACACCCGAGATACTGTAGCTGTAGACACATTCGCTTCCATTGCAACATCTTTAATTGTAGACTTAGCCATTTCATCACTCTTTCTAAGTTTTCAAGAAATCGTTTACTTCAGTTTCGTTTAAAGCTTTATTCCATCCATGTAAACGATTACTTAGTAGTTTACATGGATAATAATAATTTAATTTTCAAAATATTTCAACACTTTTTAAAAACATTTTTTATAAAAAAATACAACTATACATCAGATAACCCGTAAAGTGTGAATGGGGTCATTTTTTTATGATTACATGGGCGTTTTTTAGGCTTATATTTTATGGGAGGAATGCCGCAGCATCGTACTATTACGAAGATTCGTAGTACATAAAAAGAAAGAGCCTACTCGTGTGAGTTGGCTCTTTCTCTACTTACTAATACAGATAGATTTTCTCCTCTTATTTTATAAACTCTCAAATGTTCTACTAATTCACTCTCGTCACCTAAATGGCAATAACATCACTATTTGTTAGAATTATGCATGTTTGTATTTGAAATCATTCGAAATACTTTTACATAGAAAACCGCACTAACAAGGGCACAAAGTAATATAATGCCAAACACAACAATTGGAGATAACCATGTAGAAAATACAATCATAATGGGTGCAATAAAGCGCCCAATGGTAAATTGTAAATTGGATGCTGCCATATATTGTCCTCTAGCATTTTCAGGTGCATATTTACTGACAAAACTATGTACAACTGGTGAACGGATCAATTCACCAATTGTTAATATTGCCATAAACCCGAACAATAGCCATATATTCGTTGTGAGTCCTATTAAAAACATACCCGTTCCAAATAAAACATTAGAGATAATTAAAACGTTTCGGTCGCTCCAACTCTCAAAGTATTTTGCAACAGGTAGAGAACATAAAACAAATAGAATCCCATTCAACCCCATCATCCATCCGAAAATTTCAGTATTACTTAGAGAGAACGAACCAGTACTCCATGAGAAAAGAGATTGTGTTGGTACAAATTCTTTTACATATAACGCAAGGTAAAGATCGAGTTGCATGAAAGCTATCATAATGAATATTCCAGCAACTATATAAAGAGCGAAAATTTTATCACTAAAGATTTTCGTATAATTATTCCATTGTTCTTTAAAGATTTTCGATATTTTGTTTTTGTCCCCATTATTTTTAGAAGCTTCTGGAAACGTTTCTCTAATTATGAAATAGATTGCTATAAAATAAATAAATGTAACAATTGTACAAGTCCATAACAATTCACTTCGATAATGAAAGAAGAAAAATGAACCTAACACCGGTCCAAATACAGCACCGATATTATTGGCTGTAACAAAAGTGGCAAAGACGACCCTTCTATCCTTTTCTGGTACTATATCAGCTATCATTGCAGAACTTGCTGGACTGTAGATTGCCCCACTAATCCCAATACCAATATAGGCTAAATAATTAATCCAATGTGAATGAGATAAAGCAAAAACTCCAAACATTGCTACCTGTATGATTGTGCCTAATAGCATGACAGGGCGGCGTCCTAATCGATCAGCTAAATATCCACCTAATAAATTACCTATTATACCTACAAGAGGTATAATTGCCATTAAAATCCCGCCAATAGTTTTACCAAAAGCATCGCTATAGTATATTGCCATAAACGGAAAATACATCCAAAACAATGTATTGAACATAGTCTCGCCAATCAATCTAGTTTTTAAATTTCGGTCCCATAATAACCATTTCAATATAATACATCCCCTATTTTAACTTATAAAATATTTACTATACATTTTATAAACTTTTAATCCAAGGAAAACATAATAACATAAAGGGAATTTATTTTACAAATTAATATAGGAATCTAAACTTTGCGCGCGAGAAAACCTGTTTCATGTCCCGCTATATTGTGCTGCAGTTGGAAACTAGCACTCCTACCAATAAACTCAACGTTCTTAATGCGTAAAACTCTTGGTTATCAAACCCGGATAGATAAAAACAGGCATATGATAATGGGCCAATGGAGTCTTTTAAGGAACTATTAAGTGCGAGAAATATTACTTACATAAATACGATACGTTTGAGGAACTAAATCAAGCAATAGACGAGTACATTCAGTTTTATAATTACGACATTCCAAAAACAACTAAACGGCCTCATCCCCATGGAATATAGAACTAAAGCCGCTTAGGGGGTTTTATTAGTTCCCTTGTCTACTTGACAGGGGGCTGTTCAGAATTGACTCTTCCTCTACTTACTAATACAGATAGATTTTCTCCCCTTATTTTATAAACTCTCAAATGTTCTACTAATTCACTCTCGTCATCTAATAGACTCATCGTCTTTTTAACAAAGTTCCAATTTAAACTGCCGGATAACCATAGCAATGAAGAAAGTCTTTTATAATCATTTGAAGTTAAAATGTTATTAGCTCCATACCCTTCTAAAAATGCTCTAGCAACTTCCGAACATACTTTATGCGACTGTATTCCTTCTATCCGGGAGTACCATTTTATTAAAAAGGCTAATCCTTCCATACGATCAACATATCCAATCGATTCAAAATCTACAATTCCTTTTACACATTGATTTGCATCCCATATGACATTTAAAGGATTTAAATCTGTTTGTACTATATACTCTAAATCATTCGTATATGCGCTTTCTATATGATACTTAGCGAGATCTATATACCCTCTTAATTCCTTACATGTACCACTCTTATTTTCTAACAACTTTATAAACTCACCATATCCATCTAAATGAGATTTCTTTTGAAAAGTCGAGCTTTGAAACGTACTAGAAATATCATGTATCTTTCTTGCTTCCTTTCCAAAGACTTCTGCCATCGTTTCTGTACAATGAGTAACATGTTCTCCTTCCATCCAAGTAGACAATACAAACCGATACTGTTCATCATTCCAAGTGACAAACGTAAAGGAATCTCCTGCCCTATTCTCCTTAATCTGCATAAATGGAATCCCATGCTCTCGTAAATAATATGTAAACCGTACTTGCTCTTTCAATTCTTCATTTGATAACGTCCCAAAAGCTGGATTGATTGTTCGGTCGCTATTTATAAACCGTGCGGAATACCGATTCCCATTCACCATGATTTTATAGTGTAGATCTGTATGCCAACTATTCTTATGTAATTCTTCTTCCACTATTAGTGAATGAATTTCTTTAAAATAATTTATTAATATGTCTTTTATTATTTGTTTCATCCTTTTTTCCTTTCATATGAAAAAAGTATTATTACATACTATTTTTTATGATTACTATCTCAATTACTCTAAAAACCAAAATTCTATTCATCATTAATTATCAATAGTATTATATGTGTAAATTTAATAGAGTCGGACTACTATTCTAACTATATCATTCTTACATAACATTCTACATTCGTTGAGATAGTTGTTGTAAACCAATGCAGTAGTGACCATGTATAGAAAAAGAACCAATCCCCTATACGATAGAAGATTGGCTCTTTCCTTTATTTACTCCCCTGTTTCAGAAAATCTCTTTATACGTTTTCCAATTTCATCGCGAACACGTTGAAATTCAGACCACTCTTTTCCTGCTGGGTCATCAAATCCCCAGTGGACACGATTTACGTGCGAAGGTGTCGAAGGACAAACAGAATCCGCATGACTACAAAGCGTAACGACTAAATCAGCACTATTTAAAATGTTTGTATCAATTATATCCGATGTTTGATTCGTTATATCAATATTTACTTCTTTCATCGCTTTAATAGCATTTGGATTTACTCCGTGTGCTTCGATTCCTGCAGAATATACATTCCACTTATCTCCTACATATTGTTTGCCCCATGCTTCTGCTATTTGGCTTCGGCATGAATTTCCTGTGCATAAGAAATAAATTGTCTTTTTGTTCTCCATGTTGTTTTCCGCCTTTGTTTTTAAATTATACTGGTTGATCATTAAAATATTTACGCTTAAACCAAAAAGCGACATTTACAAGTGCAATCATGACAGGTACTTCCACTAATGGTCCGATAACAGCTGCAAATGCTGCGCCCGAATGAATACCAAACACACCAACTGCTACAGCAATCGCTAACTCAAAGTTATTACTACCTGCTGTAAATGCTAACGTTGTAGTTACCGAATAGTTTGCACCAATTTTTCTTCCCATAAAGAAAGAAACAAAAAACATCACAATAAAATAGATTAATAATGGAATCGCTATTCTTACTACATCTAGTGGTACGCTAACAATCATCTCCCCTTTTAAAGAGAACATAACGATGATTGTAAATAGTAATGCAAGTAATGTAAGTGGACTAATCTTCGGTATAAACACCTTTTCATACCACTGTCTTCCTTTTAACTTAACGAGTACAAAACGTGTCAACATACCTGCTATAAAAGGAATTCCTAAATAGATAAATACTGATTTCGCTACTTCTACCATTGTAATATCGACAATAGCCCCTTCAATTCCTAACCATTCTGGAATGACTGTTACAAACACGTATGCATAAACGGAGAAGCATAACATTTGGAATACTGAGTTAAAAGCCACTAAACCTGCCGCATACTCTTTATCCCCATCAGCAAGGTCGTTCCAAACAATCACCATTGCAATACAACGTGCTAAACCAATCATAATGAGTCCGACCATGTATTCTGGCTTATCAGGAAGAAAAATAATTGCTAAAACAAACATAAGTACAGGTCCGATAATCCAGTTTTGTACTAAAGATAAAACCAATACTTTTACATCTTTAAATACTCGGCCCATTTCCTCGTAACGAACTTTCGCTAATGGTGGATACATCATGACAATTAAACCGACAGCTAGTGGGATAGACGTTGTTCCAACTTGTAATGTATTCAGTCCTTCTACTACACTAGGAAACACAAACCCTAAACCAATCCCAACAGCCATAGCTAGAAAAATCCATAGTGTTAAATATCGATCTAGAAAAGATAAACGTTTCATTTTATTTTCCATCTCCTATTAACAACAAGAATTTTTATCTACTACGTTAGAAGTCGTACAACAAGATGGTTCTTCTATTTTATGAACATCACTATGTGCTTTTGTATAAAAGAACTCCCACTCGTTCCCATCAGGATCCGTTACCCAAAACTTATCTTGAACTGCATAGCAACAAGTCGTATCCATCTCATCACGCGCGAAGAAACCTTCTTTTTCTAATCTTTCTTTATGTAATGTAATTTCTTCAGCTGTATCCACTTGGAAACCGAAATGATTTACCTGATTTCCTTTCACTTCATCTCGTACGTTCAGCGTGAAATTAAGTCCTGGTGTCTCTAATAAAAATTTTACATAATCTACTTTCACCTTTACTGGTGATACGCCAAATACCTTTTCGTAAAATTCGATAGACTTCTCTAAATCCGTAACATTTATACCAACGTGAACATATCTCATAGCTTACTCCTCCTCTTTATATGTTATTAATCAATTTTTTTTGATTAATAATATAAAATTTTAACAACAGCTACCTTTTCCTGTTTTTCTAAAAATACAGCACAATTCTTCTGATAATAAATTATTTACTTCCGCATCATTTAAATCATAATAACTCCAAGTGCCTTTTGTTTCTTTTACAATTAAACCCGCATCTAATAAAATCTTTAAATGATATGACAACTTAGATTGCGTCATTTCAAAAATCTCTGTTAAATCACATACACACGTCTGGCCTCGCTGACAAAGCTCATACATAATCTCTAAACGCTTTTGATCCGCCAACGCTTTAAACTTTTTTTCATAGAGCTGAAAATCTTGTGCCACCGTAGTTCACTTCCCTTCATCAACTTTTTTTGATATTTATAGTATATACGCTGATTAATTTATTATGCAACTAATTAATCATTATTTTTGATTTACAAAAACTTCCTCGCATCCTATCTTTGTTACAATTAAAAAAGACCATAGCTTTTTCAAAAATGAAAAACTATGGTTCTTTTTACAACTTAATAGTTACAATGTTTCCGAGGAATGGAGTCTCTATAACTGTTTTAAATTTTAATTTGATCATTATAGAGTAGTGCCCCATCACCATCAAGCTAAGAAAAACAAATACCCCCAAATGAAAAAAATCGATATAACTCTTCGGCAAATAAAGATAACTCTTGTTTTTGGTGCATATTCATAAAAAGCACGTCACCCTTTCTCATTAACATAAGAGAATAGTAATGTGCTTTTAATTTCAAAAATAGTCTAAATCCTTAAGTTGATGGTTGTGGGGCGGGACCCCAATAAGAACGGTATCTAAGGTTGTATGAGAGGTGTTAGTTCCATTCCAAAGGCCTCAGCCGACGATTAACTCAAGTATCGATTTCGGATGACCCCCATGTGATGAAGTTCGTGTCCTGCTATGCCGTACGCGAGGGCGCGCGCCGTAATGCTTAGGTTGTTGGCTGTACCCTTACGGGTCCACGCCTCCGCCGGTAGCCCGCGCAGCAATGTGATCGTTGATTGCCGTACGGCCCGGTAGTCTTCGACCAATTGCGCGGTTGTCCAGCTTCCGAAAGGAGGTATGAACAATTCCTGATCGAAACCGGTCAGAGGCGTCTGGTCCCCTCTTGCGAACCGGAGCAGGCGGTAGGTCATGACGCGTTCCGCGTCTGCAATGTGGCCCACGACTTCTTTCAGCGTCCATTTTCCTTCCGCATACCGATATGCGGCCTGGCTTTCGGTCAACGATGCCAGGAGCTCAGTCATTTGCTTTTCCTGGGCGAACAGAATATCGATGATGTTACCGTCCGGCACCAAACGGATATATTCGCCGGAGTTCCCGGCGTATTCTTCTTCTGACGGTCTTTGATTCATGCATAGTCACCTCTTTATGTACATATAGAAAATTATAGCACTCGTCTATGTCTAATAAATTCTCGAAATGATAGAACTTTCCTTCTAATAATTGAGGATAAGCAACTATTTAGTTTGTCGGTCGCCACACTATCCTGATTCGTTAGCACAATAAGCAATGCTAATCAATAATGCATAAAGTGAAACTTTAATCAGTGGGGGTTTTCTTCATCCCCCACTGATTATTAGTTGAACCAATCGGACTTTTATGGGCAGTTGATCCCCCACCTAACTTCTTTGCTTTCGCTGAATTTTGAGGTGGGGGTCTTACTGCCCATTAAAGCGGGATAAAAATTATCTGTCATACAATATTTCGAAGTTATTAATATATATAGGTAACCCCTTCTTTTTTTAATTTAAAGATGAATTTCCAATTATATTTTGAAATGAAACGGAGTAAAACACACTAGTCTAACTACTTTTTTATACAAGATTTTATGCAAAAAAGAATAGCGAAGATCCCTAGAATCTCCGCTATATCAATGATGTATAAAATCTTGTATAAGTGATAGATAGACATAGAGACAAAAAATTTAGTAAAAACAAGGATTCTATGAAAAACTTGCTACCGATAATGAGACATTATGTTAACCTCACATGTATAGAATATACAACCAAAATCAAACAACATATCATTTCTCTTAAATGGTAAAATAAGGAAAAAAAGGAGGGTGGAAAACTAATGGAAGACTCTATGTTTGCGTTTCGAGTTGTTTTCAATGCACTAACATCATTCTTTTCCAACGGGGTCTGGGTCGTTTTGTTCTTCTTCTTGTTAAATAAAACGTATGAAAACAAAACTTTCAGAACAGCATCGAGTATTATTACTGTTGTTGTCTTAGTATTTTATTTGTTTTATTGCATTCGGAATAGCATGTAATGCCTTTCTTTGAATAAGAGAGGTTTACTTTACTTCCAATAACGAGAATTATGTAAATAAGCTGTCCATGTGGACAGCTTATTGTTTTTTTGCTTAGCGTGCAAAATTCGTGTCTTGTCATACCCATCAACTTAAGAAAAAGAAATGCCCCCAAAACGAAAAAATGAGCGGCTTCTCAGAATAGCTATCTGTAGAGAAAGAAAATTTTAATTTAGGGGGATATGAAAATATTAGCTTGATGTGTATGAAGTAGTGCCCCTATAAACAAAATCCTCCAGAAACATCTAAAATTTGCCCTGTTACCCAGCGACTATCAGAAGAAGCAAGGAATGCGACTGCACCTGCGATATCTTCAACTTGCCCTATTCGTCCGAACACAGATGAATTCGTAGCAAAATTTCGTATTTCCGGATTATCTAGCAATTTCGCATTTATATCTGTCTTCGTATATCCAGGCATAATTGTATTCACTGTTATCCCTCTTTCTCCAAGATGTTTAGCTAGAGGAAGTGTCATCGTATTTAGTGCACCTTTACTTAAACCGTATGCAATGGACCCTGCAAAACCAAGTCTTACTTCAGCTGATGAAATGTTAATAACTCGCCCCTCCGCTCGTAATAACGGTAATGTTTGCTGAATTAAGAAGAACGGTGCTTTAATATTTACAGACATAATTTCATCAAAAACTTCTTCTGTCGTATTTTCAATTGTTCCTTGTGTACCTATCCCTGCATTGTTTACTAAAATATCAATCTCTGATGTACCAACTCTTATTTGTAATTCATTCTTCAATTGTTCTACTATCTTTTTGACACCATCAATTGAATTGAAATCTGCTTCAATTAAGAATGCCTTTCCTCCATTAGATTCAATCTCACTAATTGTTTCATCTGCAGCTGTTTTATTTCGGCCGTAGTGAACTGCAACTAATGCACCGTCGTTTGCCAATCTCATCGCAATCGCACGACCAATACCGCGACTCGCCCCTGTTACTAACGCTACTTTCCCATCAAGATTCTTCATTTTTTCCACCCTTCCTACATTTTCGTTTACTAAATCCTATACTTATATTTTTAAGCAAATACTAATAATTTTAAATATAGATTTATAGGTAATTTAGTTCCTTCACTTATGATATTATAGTTATAATTTACGATTTACTTTAGAAAATAAAAAAGGGGGCTATTCAATGAAAAACGCAGTAAAACTAGATGAAATTGACCATAAAATTATGAACTTGTTGCATGAAAATGCGAGAATTTCTGTTTCAGAAATAGGACGTATTATATCCATGACGCAGCCCGCTGTAAAAGAACGCATTAACAAACTTGAAGATCAAGGCATTATAGCTGCATACCGAACAAAATTTGAGCCTTCTAAAATTAATAAGAACATTCAAGCATTCATCATGTTTAAAACGAGTCAATGCTCTGATTTCATCCAATTTTGTAATGCCGCTCCCGAAGTAACTGATTTATATCGAATTAGCGGGGAGTTTAATTATATGATGAAGGTCATGAGCGATTCGATGGATTCCCTCGCTGCATTTTTAGACTCTTTAATGCAATTTGGATTATCGTCTCCTCTAATTGTTTTAAAGAGTGAGTTTGAGGAGAAATTGTCGTTCTGATAAGAGGGTACTAAGATAAAGATACCGAGTGTATGTGGAAAAATTCTTATATAATATAAAAAGAACCACCCATAGGCTGGTTCTTTTTTCATTCAATTTCCTACTAGAAAATCCAGAGATACGTCTCCTTCTCACCTATCCCTGATTTCTCTGCGCCTCTCTAAACTCCTCCTTCACCTTCTCTAACAACCCTTCTTCTGTAATTAATCGATACGCTGTATTTGCTAGTGCTTTTGCGGATGTAATTAATGCTTTATCTCCTAATTCTGAACGTGCTGCTTCTCTAAATTCATTCGTATGCGCAAATAAATCGTCTGGACCGATTTTAATGTACGGGTGAATGGTCGGTACGACTTGGCTTACGTTTCCTGCGTCTGTTGAGCCGATGCCAAATCTTTCTTTCCGATTTACGTCTTCACCTTGTAATTCTAGTTCTTCGGCTACGACGTCATTAAATGTTTTTGTTACGAGTAGTTCATCGATTTCATTTTGGAATTGATGAATTTTCACTTTTGTGCCTGTTGCTAATGCTGCTCCCTCTGCGATATTTCTTACTTTCTCTGTTACTTCCGCACATCTTTTTCGCGTTGCTGCGCGGATGAAGAACCTTGCTGCGGCGTAGTCAGGAATAATGTTAGGTGCTTTTCCGCCTTCAGTAATAACACCATGAATTTTCACATCTGACGGAAGTTGTTGGCGAAGTGCGTTGATGCTGTTATACAGCTGGATAATTGCATCTAATGCGTTAATACCTTCTTCCGGTGAAGCTGCGGCATGCGCTGTTTTTCCGTAAAAATGAAAATCAATTGGATCGACTGCTAGTGAAGGGCTCGTTGGCGCTGTCTTTCCGCTCGGATGAATCATAAGTGCCGCATCAATATCTTTAAATAACCCCGCTTTTACATAACTCGCTTTCGCACTACCGTTTGGCCCTCCTTCTTCAGCCGGAGTACCAAACACGACAACTTCTCCGCCGATTTCCTCAAGCGTTTCTGATAACGCGATCGCTGCTGCAACGCTAATTGTGCCAATTAAATTGTGACCACATGCATGACCGAGTCCTGGTAAAGCGTCATACTCAGCTAAAAATGCGATGACTGGTCCTTGTTTCCCTGAACTTTTTCGCGCGATAAATCCTGTTTCATGCCCAGCTATATTGTGCTGCAACTGAAATCCTGCGCTTCCTAACAACAAACTTAACGTTCTTGATGCGTAAAATTCTTGGTTACCAATCTCCGGATTCGCATGAATATTATGACTTGTTTCTATGTACTTTTCCTTATTTCTTTCTATACTCTCTTCAATTGTTTTTCTTTGTGACGTTACTCCTGTCGCTCCCATTTTTCTTCCTCCTTTTATTTTCACGTAAAAAAGCCTCTTTCTAAAAGATAGAAAGAGGCTTCTGTATATACAGTCAAAATGAGCTTCTTTCTTATCTTTCAAGTTACCTTGCTGGAATTGGCACAGTATTCATAAAGAATCCGCTGCCGAGGTGTCATAGGGCCAGTCCCTCAACCTCTCGTGATAAGAATTTTCATAAAATTGTATTAAATTATTTTCATTCTAAGTTCATTCCAGGCAAAAGTCAAGGAATTCCTATCCGAATTTACCGAATATCTAAAAACCCTTTTAACACACCAATTGTTTCTGGTGCTTGCAGTCTTGCACATACGTACGGAAATTCCGTACTACCTTCAAACATCATTTGAGATGTGAGCGGTGCCCCTGCCCAAAAGATTTCATCATCGATTACGATAAACGGGAATGCTTTGTTTTGCCTTTGTAACTTTACATTTTTCAATGGAACTGGTCCATCACTATACACCGTTATTTGCGCATTTGTACGCATTAACGCTTGCCATACTCGCTTATCCACTTGTTTTGTGCTTGGAAGTGAAATAATAATTTTTCGTTTTGCAGCTAAAATATCTTTCAATAGCCCTTTCGGTTCTTCAAGATTCATTTCCATAAACCAGCGTAAACGTTTCGAAATTTTTCGTTCCCACAATTGTCTTGATGTCGTACGATCATACACATCTCCGTGACGTTCTATATGAGCCGTTAATTGTGATAACGCTTGTTTTCTCGAAAGGTTTTTACGCATATAATGGCAATCTGATAATTGAATGAACTTCCCTCTCGCTCTCGTTACGGCTACATTGACGAGGCGATGGTTTTTATGGTCAAAGAATAACACACCAGGTCGTTCTTGCGGATAACTATCCACCGTATCAAATATCATCATATCTCTTTCAGAACCTTGAAACTTATGAACCGTTGCTGCTAAAACTGGTATGTTTTGATATTTCGTTCTCTGCAACATTTCTCTAATACACGTTGATAAAAAGCGGGATTGTGCCCTGTAAGGTGTAACAACACCGATCGATTGAACACCATCTAACAGTCCAATTAACATCATTTGCATCGCTACTAAACCAGACATAATGTTAAAACGAGAACCTGAAGCAGCGTCTTTTAACGAAAAGGCTCCCATTAAGCTCGTATCAAATAAAACACTTGCCTCATTTGCGAACGGTTGTAGCTGTGCAAGTTCTTTACGCTCTGAAACAGACGGATGATCATATACTCTATTTTTATAAATAAATGAATTTGTAAACTTCGATATATCCGCATGCATACGTCTTTGTTCCTGCAGCATAAAGAGGTTCGGATGTGCTTCTGATTTATTGACAGACTCAACAATCCCGGCATGGTAAAACATATCTTCCCCGAGCCATTTTCGAACGAGTTCATGGTTCGCCATCGCGATTGGAGGTAACTGTAAAAAGTCACCACAAACGACAATACGTTTTCCAAGTGAAGCAGCTAATGCAATTTGCGGAACATATGCCATACTCACTTCATCTACGACAACTAAATCAAATGTACGCTCATAAATAAGTGAATCAATGGCACATTTCGATAAAGTTGCGCCGATTACTTTCGCGTTTTCAATGTATTCTTTTTCTACTTCTTTAATTTTCGCTTTTTGCTTTCGAAGATCATTTTCAATCTCTTGTATACGCTTCTTATCAGCAGAAGTCGCTTTATATGATAAAATCTTTTCACGAAGATCTTGTCGTGTCTCTTCTAAATAGAGTCTTTCTTCTCCCCAAGATCCGTTCGTCGTTTCAACTAGCTTCGACGTAAGTAATGTTTCATGATTTCGTATATGTTCATGTTGACTATAACCGTAACGAACAATTTCGCCAGGTGTCCATTTCTTTTTTTTCTCAATTTGCTTCGTTACTTCGCTCATTAATACGTCTACTGCCGCATTACTATGAGCTAATACAAGTACCGATTTTCCTTTTTGATAATGAGCCGAAATAATACGTGATAAATTGTAAGACTTCCCTGTTCCAGGCGGTCCCCACACGTACGTTGTCGGATTGTAAAACGAACGATACGCCAATTCATTTTTCGGATTTTTCATCTTCTCAATATGTTTCGGACTGCTCGTCCCATCAACAAGACGCTTTATACGATTACGTTTTAACTTATCTTTATGTGCCTCTTTCAATCGCTCTTGTAGTTGCTCTAACAATTGCCACGGTTCACTGTATAAAACAGCTTCTCGTATTTCACCTTGTATATAATCATTTAATTTCAGTTCTATTTCTAATCCATGTACAGATAATACTTCTCCTGTCGCTTCCTCACCATCAAACTCAATTCGAATTGGTGAACCTTCAGGTAAGCTTACTTCCGAAATAAGCTGAAATACGTATACTGTACTTTCATAATCTGTATATAAAAAACGACCGTTCATAATAGAAATTTTACTACCACCTATCGTTTTCCAATGTTTAATTTCATACGCTAATGCATAATGCCACTCTTTCATCGTTGCCGATAATGAAGGAGTTTGAGTAGGTGTATTCATCGTATAATCTCCTTCCTTCTCCCCAAACATACTTTCTCACTATACCATATAACAAGCTAAAATTTGTAAGGTTTTTATCTTGCTTATTTTCTTAATTTTCAATAACATATTGTATATAATTTTCAGAAAGAAGGGATCTACATGCCAGTTAGAAGAATTGAACACGTCGGTCTTATGGTCGCAAACTTAGAAACATCTATTTCATTTTATGAAGAAGTAGTTGGCTTACAACTCATTAAACGTATGGGTCACCCGAATCCAGACTTAAAACTCGCTTTTTTAGGTGTGGAAGAATCGAAGGAAACGATACTCGAACTTATTGAAGGTTATAACTCTTCTCTTCCGGCAGAAGGAAAAGTACATCATATTTGTTTTAAAGTAGATTCATTAGAAGATGAAATTGAAAGAATACAGAAACACGGCGTAACCTTTCTATTAGGAGAAGAAATTGAAACATTACCAGATGGAACACGTTACATATTCTTCGCTGGTCCTGATGGAGAATGGATTGAGTTTTTTGAAACGGAGAGATAAAGTGAGACTTTAGTCAGCCTACAATTAGCGGGATAATAAATTTATTATCAACATAAGGAGTAGAAACTGATGAATACAGTTTTTATTATCGTTTTTTGGATACTTATGCTCTTTCCAATCCTTTACGTAATCAAGATAAAGCATTGGAATTTAAAAGTAGCTGCCTTATTTGTTGGAAGAATTCTATTAAGTATTATCTTTTTCATAAATGGAATTGTGTTAGGACTGCAACGAAATTGGGCAGAGCCTCCCTATGGAACAGAATGGGATGTCTTTATAAATTCTTTATTACACGGTAAAACTGATGCACTTATACACTTATTACTTCTAATTATTATTGTCACATTCGACTTAATAATCTTATTTTATTATAGAAATAAAAAAATTAGGGTGTTTCCCTATTTCTTTCATCTTGGCTCATATTAATGCGTGGGAAACAACATAATTGATTATATGCCAAAACAAAGACAAAAACGGACCTGTTATCAGGTCTTTTCTTGCTTTTTCTGTTACACTCCTTTAAAAACAACATAAGTCAAACAAAATTCGCTATACATGTTACAAAATTATATTTTCTTTCATATTTTGCAACATGTATAGACAGATATAATAGAACTTTATCAATTTTATTGGATAAACATGGGCAGATAAATAAGCCACACTATTAAATTCGAATACGAATAATTATATTAAGTTTCAAAAAAGGAGATGAATTATTTTGAGATCATATTTCCCAAAATCATTTTCAACCTCAAAGCAGAAAAGAGACTGCCGTAGAATTTCCCCTGCTTTTCCAGCTTAATTCCCTCCTGTTCTCCATATAATATATCTACCTTGATTCAATTTATGTTTTAAATTGTTATTTTTCATATAATCTTTCTCCACCTCGATCAAGCTAACAAAAGTACATTTCATCTTACTTTCTCATTATATAGACTATACCAATTTCTCTTCTCACTTAATGGTTTCGTTTATGTTAAAAAAATAGAGCCTCAGGGACGAAATCCTGAGACTCTATTTTTATTTTAAAAAGGACAGCATGATTTTCTCTGTTTCTTCTTTACTTAAATCACCTGCAAGAATTAAGACTTGATAAGCGCTATTCTTTCCTTTTGCAGGAACAATCATTTGCATTACTTTATAGGTTTCCTCTGTATCAAGACTTTCAACTAAGGTTATTTTTGTACCTTCTAATTCATAATTTGTTACCTTTTCATTATACTCCGCTCTTTTATTCGAGAATTCTTTTCCCTCATCAGTAACTGCAGATTGGTGCACAATATATACATTATCTTTACTTTGATTTTGATATTCATAAATAAAATCGGGATTCATTTTTCCAGTAGTCTTCGGTGTTGTAACACCTTCTCCAGTTAATTTAAACCCTTTTACCACATAACTTGGGGCATTAATTGGAAAATCAACATATTTCTGTGCTTCCTTTTTAGTTAATCTAAATTCCGAAGTAATTTTCTGTCTAAATGGTCCAATTTCTTCACTGTTTTTCTGATATTTTTTTTGTTCTTCTGAATCTAACTTTTCAGGACTTCCTACTAACTTTACTTTTTTACCCAAAGTATATGCTTCTGTTTCTAAATCAATAAATCGTTCAAATTCTTCTTTTGTAAACAGATTTCGTGCCAAACCAACTTCTTTAAGTAAAGTATTATACTCTCCCTCTGAAACAAAAAATTCTGCATCTGCCCGTTCTTTTGTACCAATCATTTTTTCTACAATTTTCTGTATAGGAATATCGGTTTGTGTTTTTAATTCTTTCATATTATTTTTCACTTCTATTTGTTGTTTCTCAGGGTTAGTCGGCTTATCAGCACGGGCGTTTAATAAGGATACAGATGAAACTGCAATAACTGCCACAGCCCCTATCGCAGACCAACGATATGATTTTTTTTGGAATTTTTTAATCATTAGAATTCTCCTTTTTAACGCTCTCTTGTTTTTACTAAAATTTGCTATACTTGGTACTTGATAATAACTTGAGTAGTGTTCCAATAGACTAATAATAGTATGTCCATACGCAATTCGCTCCTCTGCATCTATACATGTAAGAGCTAATGCATCGCATGCTAGTTCTTGATCTTCCCGCATACATGAGTAGGCATACCATAGAATGGGATTAAACCAATTTAAAATTAGTAAGCCATGCATAAGCCAGTTCACACCAACATCTCTTCGCTTGATGTGAGCTAATTCATGATGAAAAATATATCGTAACTGTTGCTCATCTAATATTTTCATATGTACAGTTGACAATAGCAACTTGGGACGAATAAATCCAAACACTGTTGGACTGGAAACCTTTCCAGATACAAATAGAGGGATATTCCGTTGAATAGACATAGATTGCTTACACTTTTCAAAAAGCTGGACAATCTTCTCGTCTGTAATAACAGGTTGTTTTTTTATGTAAAGTAATAAACGCCTGTTCATTATAAAAGTAGCAACACTTAAAAGGATAACACCAGTAAGCCAAATGTATATACAAATTGTATAGAACGGAATTGGCTCACCATCCTGCTTTTCATTCATGCCTGTTTGTGTCTTATTTGTCTGAACAGTTTTTGTTGAACTTGAGGTATAAGTATCTTCTTTTGTGAGAACCTTTGTATCGTCTATACCTTTTAATTCTTGCGTACTCTCTTTTGTAAGAAACTTAGCTACAGGATTTCCCCTAGAAATGAATGCATCATCATTCTTGTAAGTAAGAACAGAATAGATACTATAGGAACTATCTGGCGACCAAGGTAATACAAGTCTTATAATTAATATGATCCATAGCATATATTGCCAACGTGGCGTTAACTTATTTCTAAACAAGACCTTGATACACAAGATTAGGCCCACTAATATACTAGCCATAATGGAAGTCTCAATCATCCAATCAAAAAAAGCAGGTAGATAGATATTTACAAATTTTTCTATCACTATAATCTATCCTTCCTCTGATTTTCCTCAGTTTTCTCATCCAGAATACGTTTAAGTTCGTTAATATCTTCTGAAGACAGCTTTTCTTCTTTTAAGAAATTTACAAGTAAAGGTTTAAATGCTGCACCATAGAAACGTTTAAGCAAAGATTTTGTTTCTACTTGTAAATAACTATCTTGCGATACCAAAGGATAATAAGCGTACATACGCCCTTTATCTTGATGGTAAGCAACTGCTTCTTTGTGAACTAATCGATTAATTAGTGTTCGAATCGTTTTGGGTTTCCAATCCATTTTCTTCTCTAACTCTTCAATCACTTCATTTGCGGTTTGTGGAGATTTTGACCACAGTACTTTCATTACTTCTAACTCAGCTTCTGAAATTTTAGGTAATTCTTTCATTAGTTTAAATTACACCTCCATTGGATTACATTTGTAATCCGTAACTGAATATTACACTTGTAATCTTGCATTGTCAATCTTATTTTATATTTTGAAATCCTTTCCTATGCCCATCAACATAAGGACGAAAAAAATTAACATAAGTATAGAACTTCATGTCCTCCTAATGAGACAAAAAAGTAGATGCTTCATAAATATTTTTTGTTACTAATATAAAATTGAATTTTAAATTCACACTTAATTAGTATATTCCGTTTTAAAAAAGTACCCATTTTCTTGTCCATATATCGAGACAAGAAAATGGGTACTAAATGCAATGTATCTGTAGATAATTCAGCATTTTACACTATAAAATAAGTTCCTACTTTCATGTCTTTTTACTCCCCTTTTTTGTTGTACAAGGACATGAAACTCCAAACTATTTAGACTAGAAATTCTAAAATAAGATTTTTATTAATTATTTAATTGTATATTAAATAATTAATAAAATCAGCGTTTTTAAATATAAAAGACCCAAAACAATAACAATTAGTTTTAGGTCTTTTTAAGTATTTCTGATCCAATTCTTAAATTATTAAGTCGAAAATATTGAACGATCTATAGTTAAAAATTATATACTTATTACTTCTCTTTCGGAAGTACAATTCTTTTATATAATTGAACTGTAATCAAGTAGTAAATCGAGTAAATCACTACAAAAATAACAAGTGGTAACCAAATGCGAGAGTACGGATCGATTAAAAGAGGGCTAAACATGTTCATACCAACTAATATATGAGTAATCCCCACAATTGCTGGGAATAAGAATATGAAGAATAACTCTTTATAAATTGATTTTGTTAATAATTCTCGGCGGACACCAATTTTTTGAAGCATTTGATAACGTGTTACATCTTTTGATGCTCCCGACAGAACTTTAAACATTAAACAACTTGCCATCATTGCTAAGAATGCAATTCCAACGAAGAAACCCATAAACATTATTCCGCTGGCAAAACCATGACTCATATTATATGTTTGATACTTACTATGCAATTCTTCTGCGTTCACATTTTTATATTTCGCTATCTGTAATTCATCAAGTTTTTTCCATTCTTTTATGTATGCTCCAAAATCATCTGTTTTCCCAATGAACACAGTACTTTCTTTACCCTTCATACCATCGTATATTTTTTGGTCTACAATTTTTATTTCATAATCAGGATTCACATATTCTGGCTGAATCGTTCTGAAAGCCTGGATCCATTGTTTTGTGTCCGTCTCTCCTTTAACCCATTTTATTGAAAAGGCACCAATTGGTAATCCCTCTGAAACTTTCTCTTTTTTCAAACCTTGTATAAAAGGGCGATTTTTCTCTAAATCTTCTTTTAGATAATAAACATACTTATCATCCACTTTGTAATGATATTCAAGTTTTTCTTGAAATAAGATACCACCCAAAATTGTCTTTTCTTCCGCTGTTGGATTATGAATGACTGAATCGTAAATTCTTATTTGATCTGTCATTTTTAGGATGTTGTTTTTAAATGCCATACCACAAGCAATTCCACCAGCACCAAGAGCCACTAAGATTGCTACTGTTGCAAGCACATTTGTTAGACCATTAATGCGGAAATTTAATTGTGCAAAAGTAAAAGCATTGAGGCCTTTTTCACTACGTTTTTTATTACTCTTTAGCTTGTTAATCATAACTGGGAGAAGTGATCCAAATATTAGGTAAGTACCAACGGTTGCTGAGATTAATCCAACGGCCATTAATCCCAAAACAATTAGCGAATTTGCATATGACATATAAATCAGTGATGCATAACCAATACCTAATAAAAGAATACCAAGGAATGCAATTACAACGGTCATTTTTCCTTTTATGGCAACACGTTCTGTTTGTTCATCTGCATGTACAAGTTGCAGTACAGAAATACGAGATAATTTAATACTATTCATAATTGCCGATAATACAAATAGTGCAAAGAAGAAGACACAAGTAATAGCTATAGATGGCAGATAAAGTGCTTTATAACCTTCGCCAGCAAACTCGAGTTGTTTCATTAATAGCTGACCGATACCTTCTGCAAGTCCAACACCAATTGTAATTCCAATCAAAAGAGATGTGGCACCTAATATAATTGTTTCGATAAACATAAGTAAGGTAACTTTATGCTTTTTTGCTCCTAACATCATATACATACCAAATTCTTTTTGACGAAGAGCTGATAAGAAAGAGTTTGCATATAAAATATAGAAAAATGTGATAACCGCTAACAAAAAGGAACCAATTTTAAATACAGACACAATATCCCTAATAGAAGAGTTAGATTCAAGGAACGTTTTATTGGATGCTAGCGTTTGAAACATATAAAAAGTTGAAATAGAGACAATAAGACCAACAAGTAAAACAATGTAATCTTGCAACTTACTTTTTAGGCCTGACATAGAAAGCTTAAATAACATGATTGAACTTCCTTCCTTACGCTTTTTGTGTGCCCAAGTTTGCAAGCACGTCTAAAATTTCTTTATAGAATTCTTCACGGGTACCACCGCGATGAAGTTCTTTATATAACTCACCATCTTGAATGAATAAAATACGCTGGCAGTAACTTGCGCTGTAAGGATCATGCGTAACCATCATTATGGATACACCTTGCTCTTTATTTAGGCTTGTTATGGCATCAAGTAAACTCGTTGCATTTTTGGAATCTAGAGCTCCAGTTGGCTCGTCCCCTAAAATAATAGCAGGTTCATGCACTAACGCACGTGCTGCTGCAGAACGCTGCTTTTGTCCACCAGATACTTCAGAAGGATACTTTTGAAGTATTGCTGTAATGCCTAACATATCAGCTACTTTTTCTACTTTCTTTCCAATATTACGAGAAGAAACACCTTGAAGGGAAAGTGGTAGTGTAATATTTTTATATATAGATAAATTCTCTAATAAGTTAAAGTCCTGGAAAATGAATCCTAATTTTTGCGAACGGAAATCAGAAAGCTCACCTTGCTTCATTTTCGTAATATCCGTACCTGCAATTTCAACAATACCGCCCGTTGCTGTATCTAACGTTGAAATTACATTTAATAATGTTGTTTTACCAGAACCAGAAGGCCCCATAATACCAACAAACTCTCCCTCTTGAATCGAGAATGATACACCTTTTAACGCGTGTGATTGATTCTCACCTTTTTTACCGTACAATTTTTGAATGTTTTTTACATCTACAACTGGTTTTATCATATATATCCTCCTACGTTTGTTTTTTCTATTTCATTACAATAAGCTACTATTTTTATTTGCTACTAAAAAAATAGTCATGTTGCATCCACCCTTATGCTACTATGAAAACTTTCATCTTATCTTCTTCACTCACCCCATCACTTTGAATACACCCATGATAAACTATGAAAATTAGGAAACACCCCATAAAATCCTTAAGATTTCTTAAGTTTTTATAAAAAAAGCTTATGGAATCTATAATTCCATAAGCCATTCTATTTTATTGGATGTTCAACAATAAAGGACATCCAGCCGTCTTTAAATTCTGCATGTATATTACCATGATGAAGTTCAACAATTCTTTTTGAGATAGCAAGCCCCAGACCATTTCCCTGGTCATCTTTTCTTGCCTTGTCCCCCCTGAAAAACCTTTCAAACAATTTATTTGGATCACTAACTGGCGGTTTCTCGACTTTATTTGACACTTTCAAAATTGCTTTGTTATCCATTAATTCAAGACATACGGATAATTCGGATGGTTTCATGCTGTACTTTATCGCATTCATAAACAGATTTTCATATACACGTACCATTTTTTCTACATCTATGAAGATAGGTATTGTTTCTTGTGTAATTGATTTTTGAACGATTAAGCTTTCCTTTTCAAATATAGGAATGTATTCTCCAACTATTTGCTCCAACAAACCTGATAAATCAACTTCATTAAGATTTAACTTAGCATCTACGCCTGATAAACGAGTATATTCAAACAGCTCATCAATTAAATATTTCAGTCTCTGTGACTTTGAATAAGT
Source organism: Bacillus sp. IBL03825 (assembly GCF_024712505.1). NCBI lineage: Bacteria > Bacillati > Bacillota > Bacilli > Caryophanales > Bacillaceae > Bacillus > Bacillus sp. IBL03825. The sequence continues at coordinate 3,178,536 of NZ_JAMXKE010000001.1, forward strand.
GGTTTCAAGGTATTCCTGTAATTGTGTTTTACTGTTGTATTTCCCTCTTTTTAATAAATCTATATAGCCAATAATAGATGTTAACGGTGTGCGTAAGTCATGAGATACATTGGTGATAAGTTCATTTTTTGTACGTTCCAATCGTCTTTCTTGTTCAAATGTATTTTCCAATTCCTTGGACATATAGTTGATATTTTGAGCAAGTTGGGTCAATTCGTCCTTCCCCTTAATCCCAATTGTCAAACCCAGTTTTCCATTTGCAATATCATTTACATTATCCGAAATGAGCTTCAAATATGCTATTTTCTTTCGAACCAATATCAAAAAAATTATTATAAAGTTAAAGATTGCGAACGCGAATAAGAACAACAATACCAAATTGAATTCAAACATACCAAATTCTTCGTGTTTTATAAATAATGGATCTATAACGTATGCCAAAATGAGGATTGTTAAACCAAATGAAATAAAAAAACTAACTGCAACAGCACCAAGAAGTTTTATAATGATCTTATTTCTAAAACTAACATTCTTCATATTTTATATCCAATTCCCCAAACAGTTTTAATATAAATAGGATGTTTAGAGTCCTCTTCAATTTTGTCTCTTATTTTTGTAATATGCACCATGACGGTATTATCTGATTTATAAAAAACCTCTTTCCAAACTGCTTCATATATTTTTGCAACACTCAGGACAATCCCTTTGTTGCGGGCAAGTAATTCGAGAATAGCAAACTCTTTTGGAGTTAACCTTGTTTCTTTTCCTCTTACCCATACTTGACATGTATCTGTATTTACGGTTAAGTCACCAATTTCTAGAATGCTTTTATTATGCTCTATTGGCGTATTGTATTTTTTAAATCTTCTTAATTGGGATTTCACTCTAGCGATTAATTCTAATGGGTTAAACGGCTTTGATAAATAATCGTCTGCGCCAGAGGCTAGACCTTGAATTTTGTCTATATCCTCAGATTTTGCAGATAGCATAATGATAGGCATATTACGATCTTCCCTAATTTTCATACATGCTTCAATGCCATCCATATTCGGCATCATAATATCTAAAATAATCAAATCAAATTCCTTTTCTTCTAACAGTTGTAAAGCTTGTATAGCATCTTCTGCCTTTTGAGTTTTTAGGCCTTCATTTTCCAGGTATACAGAGATAAGATTTCTAATTTCTTTATCATCATCAACAATAAGAATTTTTGACTCCATTTTATTCCTCCACATTAAATGCAATAAGTATCCAATAAAGCATATATTTGTTGTTAATTAATTAATAAACTTAATAGAGATTGTTTCTATCTTTTTTCTTTACTTAAGACGATTCTTTGTAAAATACACAAAAAGACCGTCACAGTATTGTGACGGAAAAACAGGAAAATTTCAATAACTAATTACTATTATTATTTATTTTTAGCTTTTAAGGCATCTAACGCTATTTTGGTTGCTTCTGCAATAAGCTTATCATCGTATTTAGCATCCTCTTTATCATGATTAGAAAGTATCGCAAGAACAATTGGCTTTTTATTTGGTGGCCAAATAATTGCGATATCATTTCTGGTTCCATAAGATCCCGAGCCAGTCTTATCAGCTACTTCCCATCCTCCTGGAACTCCAGCACGAATTAAGTTGTCTCCCGTAGTATTCCTTTTCATCCAATCTATTAATAAATCCCGTTTCTCAGTTGAAAGTACATCTCCTAGCGTAAAAGCCTGAAGACTAGTAGCTAATGCCTTTGGGGTACTAGTATCATGGGCGTCTCCTGGATACACTTCGTTTAACTCTGGTTCAAAACGTTCAGGATTTGTAACGGTATCCCCTATTTCTCTCAGTGATTTTTTGAATTCACTAGGTCCACCTAATTGTTTAAGAATAAGATTTTGTGCAGTATTATCACTATATCGAAGGGAAGCATCTGCAAGCTCTTTCAGAGTCATACCTGTATCAACATACTTTTCTGTAATTGGATTGTAATTAACAAGATCTTCACGAGTATACAAAACTCTTTGATTTAGATCTTCTATTGATTTCTTTTGTAAAAGTACTCCCACAGCTAAAGCTTTGTGGGTAGATGCGTATGCAAACCGTTCATCTGATTGATAAGTAACGGTTTGATTCGTATCAGTGTCCAATGCATAAATACCGAGTTTAGCATCAAATTCTTTTTCAAGTTTAGCAAAAGAATCATTACCAGTAGTTTCTTGTTTGATTTGATTTGTTTGTTTCGTTTGTTTAGGTGATTCAGATGGAGTATTACTATCAGAACAGCCTATAAGCGTTGCACATGAAAGAAATACTACAGGTACTATCTTTTTGTAATGTAACATGTTAAAAAACTTGTTTAAGACTATCATACATTTTCAACCTCTTTCAAGAATATATGGTTTTTCTAGGTGTTTACATACCGATACAATTAAAGCGTGTATCGGATATCACTCTTCTTGCGTCTCACTTTTCATAAAATGAGCGAACTATCATGAACACCTGTTTTATACGTATACTTAATAGACAACCTAAGTAACAATTTTGTTCCATAAATAAGAATCTTGAAAAAGAACTGATAGAATCCTCTATTACGATTCCCTTATACTATGATACACGTCAAATTCCTTTTTCATCAGATTTAACGAATATTAAGATGAAATATTTTGGGTATGTGGATTTTTCTCAACTTTGGATAAGACCTTTAATTTAAAATTCACAAGAAACCTAATCCACTTGTAATAATTATCACCCTATTTAATTTCATAGAAGGTATACCTAATTTGATACATTCCTCCAGCGATTTGACACTATGCTAAAAACTGTTCAGCCAGTGTGCAAAAGTTTATTTTAAATTTCGTCAAGAAATTGGTTAACACCTTGCCCATCAAGCTAAGATTATATAGCTTTGATTTCATATGAGATTTTTTCTTTTTCTACGGTATCAGTCCCGCTTATTAAAAATAAGAAAATCCCGTATTCAATAAAAATACGGGATTTTTTTATTTTTAATTAACACTTATTCGAAAGAAGTTCATTCGTTACATATTACTTATCTAATTAAGAAAAATTCATATACCAGCCCAAACATCTTTTCCATATCGCCCTTCTTCTTGCACACGATCCAACCAATTCCTTGCTTCTTGTTCACTGACTTCATGAATTTCTTGATATGCTTGACAAAGGGTGTCTTCTACGTCAGGAGCCATTTTACTTCCATCACCACATATATAAAGATGAGCCCCATTATCTAATAACGAAATTAAATTGATTCTATCTTGTTTTATTAAATGCTGTACATATGTTTTAGGATATCCTTCTAAGCGAGAAAAAGCTGTGTGTAAAGAGATTAATCCATCTCTTTCATCATTTTCTAGTTCTGTACGATAGAGATAATCCTTTTCAGGATGACGACAACCAAAATATAGATGTGCTTGTCCTAAGTTAATACCTTTTTGCTTTTGAACACGACGCGCTTGCAAGAATCCACGGAATGGTGCAATTCCAGTACCTGGTCCAACCATGATAATTGGTGTTTCTGGATTTTCAGGTAATTGAAAGTTTGATTGTGGCGTTCGAATGAAACAGATAATCTCGTCTTTATTATGACGCTGAGCTAAATAATTAGAAGCGACTCCTTCATATGTCCCTACCCCACTCCATGCAGGTGCATTAACAACACCAACCGTAATGCTCAGACGATCCTGTGCAACGAGTGGAGAGCTTGAAATAGAATAGTAACGCGGTTTGAGCGCAGGAAGAAGTTCTAAAAAGCGTTCAAATCGGATTTCACAAGCCTCATACTTTTCAAGAAGATCCAACATTGACATACGTTTCTTTAATATTTGTTCATGATAAACTCCCTCTTCCAATAATGATTCCAATTCCTTTTTATGAGGAGGGCATGCTGTAAATGTCACCATTTCTCGTATTTGTGCTCGAGTAGCTGCTTCTTGAATTTCTACACTATAACTAAGAAGGTCAAATAAACTAACAGGACTGTCTAAAGGTATGTGATTTACACTTCGTCCACTTGCACTCAATATGACTTGATCCTTCCCATTTAATCCAAAGCGTTTTAAAATTCGGTTGACATTTTTCTCACTATTAATTGGCAGCACCCCAAGGTGGTCACCTTCTTGATACGTAGCACCTACTGGCAAGGATATCTCAATATGTCGCGTGCTTCTTTCACTGCTAGATGATTGAAGTTCACGATTTTCTAGTATAGATGCATAAACTGCTTCATATGTTCGTGCAAGAGGAGATCCTCCAAGACGACTAACAAATTGTAAACTTAATGTACTACGTTCTTTCTCAATGTTTTTGTTAAGTTCCAATCCAAATGCCTTCATCGCATCAGACCACATACTTTGTTTCCATTGCTCAAGTTGTTCCTCGAAATCACCACTTGCATCCGCTTCTCCACGTGTAGAAAATCTTGTTGCTCCTTTTTGAGCCATTTGCTCATCAATGTATCTTGGAATCCGCTGATAAGTACTAGCCCAATTATGATCTCCACAACCAAAAACTGCGTATTGAACACCTTTTAGCTCATCCGGTTTTAATTCCTCCAACCATTGCACAAACTGCCCTGCATTACTTGGTGGTTTTCCATTATAAGAAGAAGTTACAATAAGAACCGCCCCTTCTTTTGGCAGACTTCCAATTCGATCGTTAAGAGCTACCACTTCCGTTTGAACACCTTCTAAACTAGCTGTATCTGCTAGTTCTCTTGCAATACCTTCCGCTACCCCTGTATCCGATCCATACAGAACAAGAAGCGAAAGATTATCGGCTCCAATAATAGAAGGAGTTTTCTGAACTTGCTGTTCGATTTCATGGTTTTTCAGTTTCTCCTCGATAGGCGCAAGAACAGTAGTATGGCTAATAGTTTGTTTTCGTGGTAGAATCCTAATTTTAAAATCACCAGGCTTTAGCGTTAATGTTTGTTTTACGTCCAGCTGATAGTCTTGATAATCGATGAATTCAAAATGTTGAAGAAGCATTCCCATTACGAGTGTGGCTTCATGAAGTGCAAACTGCATACCGATACATGCTCGTTGACCATTTCCAAATGGCTTATAAGCATGATGGGGAATCTTATCCAGCTCTTCAAATCGTTCAGGTTGGAATTCTTCCACATTGTCTCCCCACGCGTCTTTATCCCTATGTAGCTGTGGAATAAGAACAGAAATACGATCTTCTCCTTTCTTAATAGGATATTTCCCACCAATCACTGTATCCTCTTTTGCATAGAGACTGAATGCTGGAGCAGTAGGCCATAGACGTAGCGATTCATTTAAAATCATCCGGATATACTTTAATTTCATAACTTGTTGGTATGTTGGAGTGGGATCTGTTAAAACCCGATCTACTTCTTCATAAGCTTTTTTCAATTTATCTGGATTCTTTAATAAAAAATAGATTGCAAAAGATAATAATCCACTTGTTGTTTCATGCCCAGCTATTAAAAAAGTGATAATTTGGAAACGAATATTTTCATCATCTAATTTTTCACCAGTTTCCGGATCCTGCACATTTAACATACGGGAAAGTAAATCATTTTCTTCCTGATTTCCATTACTTTTACGTTCAGCAATAATATTATCTACTAAAGAAAACATAGATTGAATATCATGCTGAAATTGACGTTTCGTTCTCCACATGAGTTTATCTTCTATATCCAGCCGCTGTAATTGGTGCATTGCCTCATCTAGAGCACGGCTCATGCTAGTAATAAAAGGATGAGGGGTCTCACGATAATAGCTATTAAATCGATAATTAAAACCACATAGACCAATTGTATCCAATGTAAGGCGAGTCATATCCTCCGGAACATCTACGTTTTCATTCGGATTAAGCCGTGCCCATTTTTGAACGAGTTGTACGGCAATATCGACCATCATAGCATGATAATCTTTCATTGCTCGTTGGCTGAATGTAGGCATCAAAATATTATGAGCTTTTTTCCAGTTAGGCTCTTGAGTCTCGCTTGTAAATAATCCATCTCCAGCAAAGGCACGAACTTTTGCTAAAGCACCCTCTATACTTTTATCGAACCGTGTTTCGTCACAGACTTCTGCTACCAGTTCATGTCCAGAAACGACAATGATGGTATCACTTAAAGTTTGAATTTGAAAAATGGGACCATACTCTTCCGCTATCTTGATAAAGGATAGGGTCGGTTTATCTTTATCGATTAGTGGGAGATTCCCCAGCAATCCATATGTTTTCGGTTGAGGAATGGCAGATACTTTTTTTTCCATTAAAAACACCCTTTCAAAAAAACATGAAATAAAATATCCCATTCAATAAAAAGAAGATAGCAATGAATCGCCTGGGATAAAGATATGTAATTGATTACCTTATTTTATCTTTTCCCTAACTATTCACGATTATGATATTGCTTATAAAGTTGGTAATCTAAATTGTTTGTTGCTATTACATTTATAACTTGCAGAGAAAATACTAACTTAAAATGAAGCGTATTATTATAATGTTTATCAGAAATTGAGAGCTAAAGATTGTAGTATTGGGAAAACCAGTAGTTTCTAATGTCAATTCAAACAAATACGATAAGTAAGTATACTGTGTTGCTAATGAAAAAGGATCTGATATGAATATCAGATCCCTTTTACTATATATAATTATTTCACTGATTCTTTTCCAGATTTAAATACCAGCGCCTTAGCGGCAGAAATTTGCATTTCTTCATAGTCTAACTAAACAGTAAAAACTTAGAGGAATCATGATCTAAAGTTTTATTTTACTCTACCGATTTAACCTCTCGACAGCTTCCGCGCTTGTATCTACACGTTTAACGAAAAAAACTAATAGTAGTGCAACAATATTCATGCCAAGCGCTACATAAAATGAATATTGAATTCCAGATAATAAAGCCTTCTGAGTTAACATTGCCTTCGTAGCTTCTGTGAAGGTTGTTGGATCTACATCAGCCATTAGACTTTCAGCTTTTGTTTTTGTTACCGAATTCATAATCGTAACAAGGATAGCAGTACCAATCGAACCGGACACTTGTTGAGCTGTATTATTAACAGCTGTACCGTGCGGATTTAAGCGAGTTGGCAATTGATTAAGGCCATTTGTCATAAGTGGCATCATCACCATCGCCATCCCAAACATCCGCAGTGTGTAAATAAGAATAATATGTGTGTGACTAGAGTCGAGTTGCAGGTTTGCTAGCATATAAGTTGAAACAGCTGTAATGGAAAGTCCTACTATACCAAGAATCCGAGGGCCGTATTTATCAAATAGTTTACCTGTAATTGGTGACATAACCCCCATTATTACCGCACCTGGAAGCATCATCAGCCCAGAGCTCAGCGGCGAAATACCGCGGACGTTTTGTACATAAGCTGGTGTTAAAATCATACCCGAAAACATGGCCACTGCGTTAACAATCGCAATTACAGACGCAAGTGCAAACATTGGGTACTTGTAAACACGTAAATCCAATAACGGTTCATTCATTTTTAATTGACGGATAATGAAAGCGATTAGGGAAATAGCGCCTATGATTAAGGTTGTTAAAACAACTTTATTCGTCCAACCATCGGAACTTGCAGAACTGAATCCATATAACAAACCGCCAAAACCGATAGAAGATAATAGTAATGAGAGATAATCAAGTTTTGCATTTTTGTTTTGTCTCATGACATTCTCTGATTTCCAAATCCCTAACAGTAAGCTAATGATTGCTAACGGTAAAATCATTTCAAAAAGCAAACGCCAGTCATAATACTCTACAATATAACCCGATAGTGTCGGTCCAATTGCTGGTGCCGTAATCATAACTAATCCAAAAATCCCCATCGCTGTTCCCCTTTTTTCTCTTGGAAAGCTTACTAGCATAATATTCATTAACAAAGGTCCCATGACTGAAGAACCTGCTGCTTGAACCATCCGACCAGTAAGTAATAAACTAAAGTTCGGTGCTAAAGCCGCTAAGGCCGTACCAAGAATAAAAATTAACATAGATGTAATAAATAAGCTCCTATTGGAGAAGCGGGTTATTAAAAATGCTGAGGCCGGAATTAATACACCACTTACAAGCATATACCCTGTAGAAAGCCACTGAATCGTTGAATAATCTTTAATATCTAAATCCTTCATTATTGATGGCAAAGCAACATTTAAAAGCGAGTTATTTAGAAATGAAACAAATGCTCCAATAAAAAGGATTACAAGCATTAAATATGGTGGCTTTCTTTTATGTAATGTCTCACTCATATATTCATTTGCCCCTTCATTATAAATTCCATCGATTCGTTTAAATCGTTTGTATATCTACACAAGAATACATTATCCTTTCAGTATTTTGCCAAACTCTTCGAATGGATATTCTCTTTTTAGTAATTCTACTTGCTCGACATAACATGTTAAAATTTTTTTGTTGATTAAACCTTTATAAACGCGTTTGTTAACCAAAATTAAATTAGGCTAAATTAAACAAAAGGAGCGACTGAAAATACCCTTCTAAAATAAAGTGACACTTGAATCAGTGGTTCTTTTACAGGCAGCCGCTTTCACTTAATTTTGAGGTGGTGTCTTATGCCCACAAATAGCGGGATAAATATGACCACACACCCATTCCTTTCAATACAGGCTTGTAAATCTAGATATGTAACCATCCATAAAAAGGAATATTACATAGGCTAAGTCTAACATTACATTTTTAAAGTGAGGGGAATAAGCTTATGCACCAATATTGGTATTTGAATTCAAATGGAAACGGGGAGCAATATAATAACCAAATTTCAATGTCATCATTATATTCACAACCTCAAATAATTAAAGCTCAGGGAATGGATGGTCTGAAGGTTCCTGAGAATTGGAGTTGTCGAGTCTATCCATTTGGTTGGGATTCACCAGCCAATTATACGGGTTTCAATCCCGAGCCCCCTCCCTTCTCTTTAGGTCAGCCAATCCATTATGCAGGGATGATGCCCCATGGATATCCTGCTAATTGGGCTCCATTACAAGGTCATGCAGGTTTTAATTTTCAAAAACCTCCCCTCCCCTGGGCTCAACCATTCAATCATACAGGGATGTTCGCACAAGGTCATCTTGCCGCTTTACTATCGCCGCCAGCCAAGCCTTTTCATTTTAATACCAATAATAACTGGGGTATTTTGGGGAATTCTCCAGGATGGGGAGGACAGATAAGTCCCATGGGATGGGGGAATAACGGAGGTAACGGTCAGCCAGGAATGCTTGGAAACTTATTGACAGTAGGAAAAGGCACCATGAATGGAATCGGGATGCTTAGTAGTCTAATCGGTATGGGAAAGTTCTTCTTTTAGTTAATTAGAACGGGAGGATAGGTCCATAGCTCAAACATGCCCCCTCAATGTATTTATTGTACGCTTCCCATACTCCCTCCAAGTTCGTTCCCTCTCCTTTCAAATTATAAAAACATCTATTACCTTGTATGTGATAACTTGATAGAGGTGTGGTGACATCAACAAAACGCAAATTTCATCCGATAAGCAAAACGCTACAAAAAAAACCGGTTCCTTTACGAAAGAACCGGTTTTTTGTAGCGTTTATTTATTTGAAAAGTATTCAAATCTTTTTTCACTAGTTAACACTTTGAACACGGCCAATTTGTCCATCTTGTAATCGAACTTTAATTCCGTACGGATGTGTTTCACTATGCGTCAAAATGTCTTTCACAACACCACTTACAGTTTTACTATAGTCATTATCCAATTGAATAACTACATGTGAACCAACTGAAATTTGTGATCTTGTTGGTTTCCCACCTGTTGCTTGTGTTGTTTTTTCTTGTTTTTGTGTTCTCTCTTGTTGTATAGACTGTTGTTGCTGAGTCTTCTGCTTTTCTTGTTTACGTTTTTCTTCTTCTACTCTTTGTTGCTCTTCTTGCTTACGTTTTTCTTCTTCTACTCTTTGCTGCTCTTCTTGTTTACGTTTTTCTTCCTCTGCTCTTTGTTGCTCTTCTTGCTTACGTTTTTCTTCCTCTGCTCTTTGTTGCTCTTCTTGCTTACGCTTCTCTTCTTCTACTCTTTGTTGTTCTTCTTGTTTACGCTTTTCTTCCTCTGCTCTTTGTTGCTCTTCTTGCTTACGTTTTTCTTCCTCCGCTACTTTTTTATCTTCATCTATTTTTTGCTCATCCTCTGCTACTTTTAATTTTTCTTCATCACCTTTACAAGCACTTAAAGCCATTACACACAAGCTCATAAGTACACATAATAACAATTTCTTTAACATTAAAAAAATCCTCCTATATATACATTACAAATTAATAACTTTCATAGCATAACAAAAATATATGTATTTATTTGTCAAAATTTGTCGTAAATATTTAATTTCTACTAAAAGACTGACACTACAATAAAAGCGGAAATTATTATATCGATTCGTGCACAGGAATTACGTTCGTTTGCTAGTCAATTAAACTTAATTAATGAAATACAAAGAAAAACCTTCATCTTATGTATAAAAGGATCTTTCAATTAAAGATCCTTTTATATCGCTCATTCAACTAAATAAATTGGTTAATTGCATAACGCTTTTCTAACTTTCCTTGCGAAGCTTAGCGGATCATCAACGTCTTCGATATTAACGTAAATTAAATTCGGCTCATCACATAACCACTCATTGTGTATAGACGAAACGATTATTCCTTGTTTAATAATTGTAGCAACAAACCCATTGACTTCTCTTTGCAAGAGCGCTACCCTGCCTAAACATAATGCTCGTCCAGTTTTATTATCTCGTGATTCGAATGAGAAGGAAGTTGTTACTCTAAAACGTTTTCCTAAGATAGTTGCTTGTATTTCATCCCGATTTATTGTAGCCACGCATTTTCCACCGGCGAACCCTTCTTGGCCACCTATAATTCTCGCAAACTGTTGACAGATTAATTCATCATAAAACGCCATACCTTGAATCATCCCCCCTTTTACTGTTAGGTTATGAATGAATACTTAGGTCTGAAACGGTAATGAATCTATTCTATTACAAAAAATATTATCGAAATCTAACGAAGTCTATTATATGGTAAGGCATTTTTAGAGAGCACAAAAAAACACCCTAAGGTGCCATCCTCCGACTTGAGAATCATATCTATGTATGGAGAAATTTAGAAAAGAGAAGGTTCTAACTATAATTTATAGAGCTCTTATACCATGAATTACTTACATACATATTTCCTTATTTACTCGAAGAAGAATCCCGTTATATTACTTTCTGATCAGTCTCGTTAAAGCCATCCCAATAAATCCAGCACCCATCCCTATTAGCCATCCAGCATGAGTATCACCTAATATAGATCCCACTCCTCCGCCAAGAAACATGCAGCCAACAAATACTAATCCTCCAATTCCCCAATTCGGCCTTTCCATAATTCAATCACATCCTTTCAATAAAACATATGCTTTTAGCTATCTAAACTTTCTTGCATAGGATGGTTAATTTTTTGCTTAAGTTTAGTACTTTCAGGGAATTCATAAGATGCGAAGATTGAACCCTTTGAATGAATTACAGAAGGAGAATTTCATTTTTTCATATTAAATAACTTAAGAATGTGTTCCACAATTTATGACTCACCCCACCGCTATCCAGCTCAGAAAAGAAAGCAAAAACGAAAATTATATGCATCATTGACTACTGTTAATGAGACGTTATGTTAACCTCACATGAAGATCCTATTCATCCAAATTTACACAAAGTTGTCCTTGCTGATGGTACAATTAAAATTATGGAGGGATATTATGGGAATTTTTTTGTAATAACACTACTTCTTATAAACGGCACTGCAATATTCTTATTTTTCTTGTCTGTTTCACCAAAAATTAAGGCTAAAAACCTATCTTCAATAATGATCTGTTTAGGGATAAATCTAATCATAAGTCCAGCGGCTTTTCTTATAGGTGGGATAGCTGATTATGCAGGTGTAGCGGCTAATTATGGGGCTTATTTTGCGGGTGAGTCGGCAACAGCCCCTCCTCTAGTTAGTCGTGCACTTTATTTTTTGGGAGGATTTCTCTTTATTCAGGGAATTCCACTGCTCATACTACTTGCAGCTTTTTGGAAGTTTGCTAGAGCAAAGAAAATAAAACAAGTATAGAAGGATGAGTGGATGCTTTTTAGAGTAGGGATCCGCTTTTTTCTCGCTACCAATAATAGGATTTCATGTCATACAATGGAGTTAATATTAGAAAACTGTGAGGATGATTAACGTTGATGAAATTTGTAATTAGTTATGCTGCAAGTCTGTTTGCTTTTATTTTTGGATGGTTCTTGATTTCATATATTTCTCATCCTAGCTTTATTCACCCGAACGTTGTATTAGGATTCATTAAAACGATCGTCACTTATGGTAGTATACCGGCTCTTGTAGCCTGTCTAATTGGGGAAGTGTTATACAGGAAAATCAAACGATGTAGAGAATTTCAATTTGGAATTCCTGTATTTATAGGACAAGCAGTTATCTATACACTTATACCATTTCTTTTTCTTTTTCCTTTTAATTTTTCCCATTTCTTTGATTTCGTTGCACCTGTTATTATGGGGGCCTTATCTTTTTATTTAGTACGTAGAAAAATATAATTAACTTCAAGAGTGTGACAGAAAGAAGCCGGAGTGAGTAAAACCACACTGTATAACCATACAGAACTCAAAGAACGCATCAATTCTTGCGAAATCAACAAGAAAAATTATTTGTGGACTCTAGGTTTAAATAAAACGAGAACAATCAAAATGCCTTCATTGCTTCTCTTAAAAGAAGAATTGAAAAGAGAGAGAAAAAAGAATAAAGGGCTTGAAGAAAAAAATAAGTAATTGCGTGAAAAAGAAAATGTAAAACTTACTGATTACTTCATGAAGTTATAAAATTAGGACCGTACATATTAGACATATCTAAAATGTACGGTCCTTTTGTTTACTAGTCGTTCACTTATCTAACCTAAAGATAAGTATGTGGTCCTTTTACAAATTGAATTTCTTTTTAAGCTTCTTATATTTTCTATACGAACGTCTAACAATGTTTAACATAAAATACGGTATTTTAATAGGGAAAGGAAAATTATAAATGAAAGGCAAATAAAATATAAAATATGCCTTTTCTAGGTCTCTCCACTTACTATCTTCTTTTGTTTTTAAGAAATCAGATACATCGACTACATATCCCCTTCCGTTTTCCATCATCACATTTTTCCCGTGAACGTCACAAGGAGTTAATCCTTGTTCCCTTGCATACTCTAAAGCTTCATTGATATCAAAGATCACCTGCTTAGGAATTTTAATCCCCTTATGAAGGGCATCGTATAAAGTAATTTCTTTTAAACGTTTCAATACTATGAAATTTTCTCCTTTATATATAAGCTTCGAATAAGAAGGATGGTTTCCAATTCTTCGGTATACTTCTGATTCTTTTTCAATTCCTTCTCCTTCTCGTGCGTAAACTTTCACTACCCAATCTTTGTATTCTTTGTGCATAAATACTGCGGCATAATTACCTATCCCTAAACACTTCCAAAGTCTAGGAATATCTTTAACTACTACAGGCTCAAATTCATCCTCACTTCTTATCCTTACCTCTTTTAATAATTCATCCTTTATCAATCTCACAAAACTGTTTATACTCATCATTTCCACTCCGGTTTTGCTAAAAGGGGGCCCACCCACATTTTAACGAAAATATACACTAAGTGAATTTTAGCATAAAATGAGTAATCTTTTTTCTTAAAATAAAAAGATTACTCGTTTTATTTGAACTGTTGAATACTTAATATTTATTCCACTATTCATAGCCAAAAACCGTACAACATAAAAATATCCCCAACTATTTTTACGTATTTTCATTTTTTCAGAGGCAGCCGTATAAGAGCTTTTCTTAGTGCAAGTTCTCTTCGTTCATTGGTCATGCAAATCCATGTTTCCCCATAAGCATAACCTAACTTTTCATCTGGATCGGCAAAACAAAATGATCCTCCTGCGCCTGGGTGACAAAAAGAATTTTCACTTCCATAAAAATTATGATTCAGGGATGTCTGCTTTCAAATCGGATGCTTAGTACTCTATTTTATAATCTAAAACATTGTTTATGTTGTTAACACCACATGTCTATAAACCTAACAAAAAAGGTTTCCTCAAAACGTTAAAAATGAACCTCGGTGCTGTACAAAACACAAAATTATCGTTCTGGGGTATTTACTTTTCTTAGCTTGATAGCGATATGGTAGGGCCCTATATTTGACTCTTTTTCTACACCTAGATATTCTAGAGTTCGTTCTAACATAAGTGCAGCCTGTTGACGTGTGAGTGTGCCATATGGCGTAAACTTAGTAGCTGAAACACCTCCGATAATTCCTGTATCGTATAGGGCTTGTACATCATAATACCGGCTGCGAACGTATTTACATCAAGAAGATTAATGGAGCAAATGATGATTGCCCTGAATTAGTATGATAGCTGTTTTTGCAGAGTTTGAGCGTGATATTATTCGTTGAAATTCTCTTCTTAAAGATAATACGTAAATACAAACAAAACCAGCAAAACACCGTTCCTATGTCGTACTGGTTTTGTTGAAGTCCATCTTGAATTGTAGCTAGTTCAACGTAATTGCAAATTCTGAGTTCGGTGCCCCAGCAATTACAACCGTTCCATTCTTCGGCAGTTTTACTTTGTTATTGCCGCTCACGATGGTAAAGTTGACGCATACTCCATTCTCATCATACACCGCGAACGCACCCTTCGATGGCAATGTCACGGTCATCATTTTTCCTACTGCCGCTTGCGGGATCGTAAACCATTTAGCATGCCCATTTGCTTGCAGCGTAACTTTGGATGATTGGCCAGCATCGAGTGGTTTTACGTTGGCTCCACTTACGTATAACAACCCGGCCATTTCCATATATTCATTACCGCCTTCTGTATAGAAATGCGTTTCCATCGTATCACGGCCATTCATCACGGGGATCTGGAGCTGATGCGTCGCGGTGTTCGGACCTGTAATTTTTCTGCCCTCCCAATAGCCCGCCAGGCCTTCCTTACGAGTAATTTGTGTGGTAATAAGTTTCGGTTGTACGAGATATTCAATAGAACTAAATTTCTCATTCACCAGATAGAACTTGACACCTTCCCGCTTCGCCCATGCGGCAGCGGTTTTCTTCGATAGCACATTGTCTTCTAGTTTCTCGGCTAAATAGTGAGTCATCGCACCTTGCCCTAAGTCTGGTGTCGATTTATATGTGCTCTCCCTCAAATAAGTTCTTCCATTCTTCTCGGTGACAAAGTTGAGCTTAGAAGTACCCTTCTCATTAATAAAGCTTCCATCCGCAGTATATACATATTTTTCTTCTCGATTAGATGGTAAGAACAGTTCTCCATTCTTCGTAATTTCAATTTTGAAATGAGTTTCGCTATTGCCATAAAAGCCCGCTTTCTTTGCCACGTCTTGAGGCATCTTGACCTTGACCGGCTTGCCAAAAGATTTGTTCGGCTTGATGTTCTTAATTGTACCCTTCTCTTTAAGCACGGCGAGCAGCAATTCTGTTGCCAGCAGTTGATTTGTAGAGCTTCGTCCACCGGATGACAACACAGCCACTGCCATTTTCTGTTCTGGAAGCACAACCAGTATAGCATGTTGCAGTGCCGTGTCGCCGCCTTTAGCCAAGCCTCTTATCCCATATTCACTGAATGGGTATAGTTTCACACTATCCCAGCCAAGACCATAGTTAAAAATATTATCTCCATCCCCCGGCCACATTCCTTTTTTATATTCCTCTTGCTCCATCGCCTTGACTACCTTATCAGAGAGGATCCCTTTTCCCTGTCCCATAAATAATTGTGAGAATCGTACCATATCTTCTGCTGTGGAAGAGACCCCTCCCGTACCAATCACATTCACCGATTCAATTGGAAGCTGCCCTTGGTACGCCGGAAAATAAAGTCCAGCCCGCTTTTCGTCTCTCCATTTGTCCTGTGGCGTTTTTGTATGATTCATCTTTAAGGGCTCTGTAAACCGTTGATGTAGAAATTCGGTAAAGCTCATACCGCTGACTCTTTCCACCAAAATTTCGGCCAGCGTAAAGCCATCGTTGCAGTATACCGAGAACGCACCAGGGTCTGCTTTCAGGCTCTGGTTGGACAATTGCTGCAACAAGAAATCATGGGAATAGGTATCATTATCGTTAAATAAAAATGCATTACTTAACGTGGAACCTTGCAAGCCGGAGGAGTGATTCAACAACATACGCGGAGTAATGCGTTTGTACCGCCCATCTTTCATCTTAAAATCAGGAACATAGTTGACCACAGGAGCATCCAAATCGACTTTTCCTTCGTCGACCAATTTCATTACAGCCGCTGTTGCATACATTTTACTGACTGAACCAATCCCGTATAGAGTATCTTTGGTTAGTGGCTGTTCCCCTTCCATATCGTTCTTTCCAGCCTGCCCCGACAAAGTAAGCTTGCCATTATCAATTAGCGCATACTGCACGCTAGTCGTCCCATGGGACTTCGTGAGTAGCGCAGCCTTCTCTGCTGCAAATTTCTTCAGCTCTTGGCTAGCTACTTCTGCGTTAGATACAACTGTAGTCTTACTGTCAGAAAATGCTTTCGCCCCTGTTGGTAGAATCATAGTTAGCGCTAATGTAGCGGCTAATACACCAGTTAGTTTATTTTTCATGAGGGAATTGCCTCCTTAGATAAGTAATCAATTTCATCATTTATTTGTTTAACTATGAAAATATGATAAAAATTATCCGTTCTTTCTTTTGGCCTACTTGCTAAATTCAGCAAGTAAAATATTTTTAAAAGGATCAGGACTATCAGCTTTAAGGCTGTTCAAATTCACGGCCAATGTATGCTTGCCTCCAAGTGTGCCCCCAGCAAAAGTTAAAAATCCAGGAATGGTTCCTCCATGCCCCCATATCGATACACCATTTGAAAGCTTCATTTTGAAAATTCCAAGCCCGGAATCGCCAAGTTCATCTATTCCTGTAGGGACTGTTGTAAGCATTTGCTTTAGTTCCTGTTCTTTCAGTAATTTACCCCCAAGTAAATAAGAGAAGAATTTGTTTAAATCATCAGCTGTAGAAATCATATCTCCGGCCGAGCTCCCCATACTTGGGTTATAATCAGTAACATCTTTTGGCTCACTTGCTCTGTCTAATTGGATATATCCACGGGCATGTTTGGTTCCTGGAATAACGCTTGAATTTCCGGGTAAGAATGTATTCGATAATTCAAGTGGTTCAATAATTCGATTTTCAATTTCTTCCGCATAGCTGTTACCAGTTACTTTTTCAATAAGAATCCCTAGTAATACGTATCCTGTATTTGAATACGACCAGCTCTTTCCTGGAGCAAAATCTAGAGGCATGGATATTCCCATCTTTACTAATTCTTCAGCAGTATAAGATTTTTTTGTATCCATGATATTAAAATCCTTTGACCCTGTGTAATTAGCGATACCACTTGTGTGGTTCAATAATTGCCGGATAGTAATCTGTTTATCATCATATCCATTTCCTTGAATGACACTAGGCAACCATTTTTCAATAGAATCGTCTAGATTCAAGCGGTTTTCTCCTGCTAATTGAAGTATAACTGTTGCAGTGAACGTCTTTGTCAAGCTGCCAATTCGGAATCGAAAATCTGTTTTCATTGGTTTCTTGGTACTTAGATCCGCTACCCCAGCTGCATAACTCCATGTTTTTCCACCCTTAGAAACTTTAGCAAGTATCCCTGGATATCCAAGTTTCAATGTATCCCACATTGCCTCTTTGACGGAATTTTGATCTCTTTGGTTGCTTGTTTGTAACGAACTAGATACATTTTGAATGGACTCTGCTTTTACACTTGAGGTTGGAGTTGTATAAAACAGGGAACCTCCAGCTACTAAAAGGGCAAGACTTGCAAATGTAATTTGACTACGTGTTTTCATTGGGCATTCCTCTCCTCTATTCATATTGTATAGGTGGTTTCTTGCTATTTCGTATTAACCACACAGCTATCATCTCCACCAAAGAAAAAAAGTCAACATTGAATTCGTAATCATCTTCATAATTATTATTTTTACAAACGCCATTCTGTCCTGGATAAATCCCTCTTTTTCTACATATATGTTAACCACATAAATTACTTCTTTTCCTTGAAACAGTCTTGTTACTGGTCTGTTTTTCATATATAAGTCATATCTGTTCCGCCTTTCACGCCTCTTTATATTTTTATCATACACAATGAAAATTTCTTTTTTCTTACCCATTTCTTACAAATTACTTACGTTCAAAATCGCTTTTATAATAGGATAGAAGGAGCATCTGTGCCGGAAAGTTCAGTAAATATATTAATCAAAAAGAAACACAGAAGTTTTTACTTCTGTGTTTCTTTTTTCCATCCTTTTAAATATTAAGATTCGATTTACCCTTAACAGGATGTATTCTGGCTCTTTTCTAATGTAATTTTTCTTCTTGCAATACAAAACAAATGACATTGTGCTGCATGAAACACTCCTAACGTTGTTAAAATCACTTGTTTTTAAGTCAAAATTTATTTAACTTAGGGCGGATACTCCATATCCATCAGCTTAAGAAAAATAAACTACCTTCTCAAAGTAACTACCTGTAGAAAAAGAAAATGTTCATTTAGGAGATATATTAATACCTTAGCTTGATAGTAATGTGGTGCTACCCCACATCCATCAACTTAAGGAGAATAAACGCCACGAAAACAAAAAAGCCCCAAATTTGTCTTGAAAATAAGTTGGGGCTTTTGAACCAGAAAAGTATATTTTTAACTATGAAAACTACGATAAATTTCTTCCTTTTTTCCTACTTGCTAAATTCAGCAAGTAAAATATTTTTAAAAGGATTAGGACTATCAGTTCTACCCAAACTATTCCAATTGACGACCAACGTATGCTTGCCTCCAAGTTTACCTCCAACAAGAGTAGTAAATCCTAGAATGCCACCTGTGTGTCCCCATATCGAGACACCGCTTGGAAGCTTAGTTTCATAGATTCCAAGACCATATCCATCGATTCCTTCTTTTCCTGTAGGAACTGTAGTAAGCATTTGTTTTAGTTGCTGTTCTTTCAGTAATTTGCCACCGAGCAAGTAAGAGAAGAATTTGTTTAAGTCGTCAGCAGTAGAAATCATATCTCCAGCAGAGCTACCTGCACTTGGGTTATAATAAGTAACGTCTTTTAGCTCACTTGCTCTGTCTGGTTGGTCATATCCACGGGCATGGTTGGTGCCTGGAATAACACTTGAATTCCCAGGTAGGAATGTATTCGACAATTCAAGTGGCTCAATAATCCGATTTTCAATCTCTTCCGCATAGCTGTTTTTGGTTACTTTTTCAATAAGCATACCCAGTAATACGTATCCTGTGTTTGAATAAGACCAGCCCTTTCCTGGTTCAAAGTCTGGGGGGAGAGAAATCCCCATCTTCACTAACTCTTCAGCCGTATACGATTTTTTTGTATCCGTAAAATCAGCGTCTTTTGACCTTGAGTATTCAGCGATACCACTTGTATGGTTCAATATATGCCGGATAGTAATCTTGTTACCATCATATCCATTTCCTTGAATGACACCAGGCAACCAGTCTTCGATGTAGTCGTTTAGATTCAGGCGATTCTCTCCAGCTAATTGAAGTACAACTGTTGCAGTGAACGTCTTCGTCACACTCCCAATGCGAAAGCGAAAATCTGTTTTCATCGGTTTCTTGGTTCTCAGATCCGCTATTCCAGCGGCATACCCCCACGTTTTTCCACCCTCAGAAGTTTTAGCAAGTATCCCCGGGTATCCAAGTTGCAATGTATCCCGCATTGCTTGCTTGACGGAAGTACGATCTCGTTGAGTATTTGTTTGTAACGAACTAGATACATTTTGCGTGGGCTCTGCTTTTACAATTGAGGTTGGTGTTGTATATAACAGGGAACTTCCAGCTATTAAAAGGGCCAGACTTGCACATGTAATTTGACTACGTATTTTCATAAGGCATTCCTCTCCTCTATTCATATTGTATAAGTGTTTGCCTACTGTTCCTTACTTCCTGACAAGACTTAGGGAAAGGCCCTCACGCATATAGATAAAGCCCCAGTACAAAGGTATCTATCAATACCAACAATTTGAGCCATTTAAATCTCCATCCCTCCTATAACAAAATTATTCAAAGGTATGAAAGCATATTATGTACCCTTAGTTATTGTTAGGATTAACACAACATGAGACATAACCCCAAACCATATTTTACTTTATTTATCCATAATATGTATTGAGAAAGAATGTAATTTCGAATCCTTTCCGTAACCCAACTATTGATCGTTTTTTCACCTATTATAATTAGTTATTTAGAATTTCATAATAAAAAACTGTAAAAAAATAACGAGTCCCTTAACGTACAGGAAGCGGTTGAAAAATATGTCTATACGCACAATTTTCTTTTTTTGATATGGTGACCCCATCGCAATCAAGCTAAGGTTTTGAAGTACCTACTAAATGAAATTTTTCTTTCTCTACAGTTAGTTATTCTGAGAAGTCAGTTCATTTTTTTGTTTTAGGGGTGTTTACTTTTCTTAAGTTGATGGGTATGGGTGGGACCCCAAACAGTGCAATTTTATTTCAAAGACACAACGATCTTACTACACACTTTTTATTTATCCCACACTCTCATCTGCTAGTATTACTATTTTTTATTACTAATGTTGCCGTTTCACTCGGATGGCTAAGAGGAAAATGATGGCCATATGGAACAAAATCAACCTTACCAAGATGCGATGGAGCAGAATAGCCTCTGTCATAATCCCCCCAAATAATGTGAAGATTATACTTTGTTACTTCATTGAAATCAACTTGATCGTTTTTAAGTAGTAAACTGTTAAGCTGAACCGTAGTATTTAAAATTCTAGGAGAAGTAAAACTGTTAATTATTTTTTCAATATAATGTCCAGGGATGCTCTCCGTACTTTCAAACAAACCATTACTTAATAAATAACGCTCTATCAAATTAGCAGTTGCCAATTTTAATGTCCATTTGTTCATAAATCGAGGAACATTTAGCGATTTAGCATTTTTTTTAGCAACAGGTGGCTGAAGTAAAGTGATTGAATACTTCTTATCTATGTACTCTTGTACCAATGCTTCCAGAAGAATAAACGCACCGAATGAATGGCCAATTAGATGTGCACCATTAGTAGCTTTCTCCAATAACTTTTTCACTACATTCAAATAGATATCTAGAAGATTTTTCTCTCGTTTAAAAGGAGAACGTCCCAAACCTGGAAGATCCAAGATCCATACAGGTTGACCAGTTTTTTCATGAAGCTCTTGTGCTAAAGGAAATAAATCCTCTCCATCACTCAATAAACCATGTAATAAAATAAACGGTTTACCCTCTCCTTGTAATTCGTAAAAGGTAGTGTTATCGCATAATGTTCGTTTAAATAAATGATTATGCTGGCCATTTTGATACATCATTCGATAATCCAGATCAGCTACTACGGCAGGGAAAAATTTCATTACACTCGTCTTCTTAAACCAATCTCCTCCCATAATTTTTTTCGCTGAAACATTTGAAAATTTTCGTTTTGTAATAAAATTTAGTCCATCAGAAGGAATTTTTGTTATTTTACTTACTCCACTATTCATAATTGCTTTCATAAGTGGCATTGGGACAGAGATTTTTGGTGCCCTCATATTCATACTTTCCGACATAATACTTAATAATTCAGCAATGTTCTGATCGTGCTGTTTGTCTTCAACAAGTGTAAATGTTTGAATAGTCGGTTGCTCCAATCTGAAAACCTGCACAATAAACTTCGCAAGCTCATCGTTTGAAATAAGTGGTAACCTATATCCCTTACCTCCAGGAATCACTGGCATGAGCCCTCTTCGCATACTCATCACAAGCAAACCTAATCCTGCTATCTGCTCTGTACTCCCTGTTTTACTACTACCTACTACAGTTGGCGGATTAATTACAGAAAGCGGATAACCTACTACTGATGCCTGGTGACGGATATAAAGATCTGCTAAAAATTTTGTTCTCTCATATGGATTTTTTATTTTCAAATAATTGTTTCCTTCTTTAAACACATCAATTGCAATCTTGCTATTTTTATCATCAAAGGGACTCATATAACCTACAACATGAATAAATTGTTGCAAGCCCTTCAATTGATGAATACTTTTAGCTAATTCACTAATATGTTTGGCACCATTTAAAAATACGGACGCTGCATCTTTACTTGTCACTTGAATATCCATGGGGCCTCCTGCGTGAATAATCACATCCGTTTTCAATATCCTCTCCTTATCTTCAGCACTTAGGCCTAAATCTATTTTCGTCAAATCACCTTCAATAAAGTGCATAACTGCCTTTTTTAAGATGCCTCTTTCTTGAAAAATGCGTGTTGCTTTACTTTTCGACCTCACTAAAAGAAGAATTTTAACATCCTCTTTGGCTAATTCTTTCACTAATTGCTTTCCAATAAAGCCTGTTCCACCAATTAAAAATACTGTTCTCATATAAAATCTCCTTTTTAGTACTATTTAGTACTAATTTGATGTAAAAAAAAAGCTTCTTTTATCGAAGCAAGTTTAAAAAATTATCTGCTGTTTTCGTGATTACAGTTGCATCCTTCAATGTTTCTGAAATAAATAACGCTCCTTCAAGATTTGTAATAAAAAGTGATGCAACCTCATCAATATTAATCGTATTTCTGAATTCCCCATTCTCTACCCCTTGTTTAAGTAATAGAGAAACTTTCTTTTGTAATTCTGTAAAAAAAAGACCTATTTTTTCTTTTATTTGCGTGGCCTGTGTAGGACTTTGAATATAAAGAGTAATAAATGGACAGCTCCCCTTATACTCTCTCGACTGAACTCCTTGTGATAATTGCTTTAAAAACAGTTGGATACGATCTTCAACTAAAAATTGGTTCTGAGAAAGTACGTCATCAATTGCAGATTGATACATTTCAATCCAATAATCAACGACCCCTTCTAATAATACTTCCTTATTAGAAAAGTGATAATACACATTAGACTTTGAAACTTTGCTTACACGTACTAATTCATCCATACTTGTATAAGCAAACCCTTTTTCTAAAAATAATGTTGCAGCTACTTCAATCACACGTTTTTGATTCATTAATTTTACCTTTGTCATAACTAGAACTATATAGTACTAATTTAAATGTTGCAAGTATTTATGTTAATTTAGAAAAAAGTTTGATTAAAAAAGTTCCACTAACATTGATTTTACTGCAAAAAATTCTTATTTTGAATAAAGTTGAACTGAACCCCGAAATTGTTAATTCACTATCGTCTAATAGGGGGCACCATACATGCCCATCAACTTAAGAAAAAGAAATTCCCCCAAAACGAAAAAATGAGCTGCTTCTCAGAATAACTATCTGTAGAGAAAGAAAATTTTAATTTAGGAGGATATGAAAATATTAGCTTGATGGTGATGGGGTACCGCCAGAATTTCGGAAAAAACAACACTAAGAGTATACAAGATTTTATACAGTTTTTTGGTTAATCCAATAACAGACAAGAAACCTAAAACCGCGGCAGGATAGAAATGTATAAGAAAATGCATAGATCCATAGAACAAAAAAAGACGATTCCCTTGTGAAATTAGGGATTCGTCTTTTTCTTCGCTACCGATAACAAGTATTGTGTAAATAAGCTGTCCATATGGGCAGCTTATTTTATTTTTGCTTAGCCTGAATTTTTTCAAATATACGATATTTTATTTGTCGATATTTTTTAATCTTCTTTATCGATTTCTATTGTACCTGTTCTAGCACTAACCTTTAAAATATTTAACAAATTATCAGGTGTCTTAATTTCCATTTCATATTCAAATGTAGATTGTGCTAAGTTGTCATCTTCTAATTCGAATTCTTTTTTCACATTAATAATTTCTCCCTTTGTATGAGCTAAAGAAATTTCACGAACTTGTTTCTCTGTGTAGTTTTCATTCTTTTTCGCATAATTGTAACCCATACCATAATATCCACCAACAATAGCAATACCACTTACTAAAATAGCAATTACACTTATCATTATTTTCTTTTTATGTTTTAACATTTTCATCCACTCCTTCATGATTAATCATCTATTCCAAATCTTGTTTCAAGTGCATTTTCTGCTTGCTCTAATTGATCTTCCAATATATCGTGTTCTCTTTCTTGCGTTTCATATTGTTCAACAGTTATCGTTCCAGCGTGATAATCTGCTTCTAGCTGATTATCAGATAGATCTATCTTGTCATCTAATTGATCAATTTCTTTTTTTGCTGCTAAGTACGTATTTAAGCTTTCTTCTTTTGCTCCAACTGGTTTCGTGTTATTTGCCTTTTCAACGATAGATGTGACTTCGTTTTTGAAATCTTGTATTTGCTTCGTGTCATTCGTAGCAGGCCCTGTTTTGTTTGGTTCTTGTTGTAGTTGAGCACTTTCTTTTTGCAATGTATCATTTTCCACTTTCAGTTGTTGTACTTCTGTATTGTTATCAGCTTGAGTAGAACAAGCTGTTAAGAATAAACAAGACATTGCTCCAATCAACATCCACTTTCTCATTCTGTTTTCCTCCCTTTACATGTGCACCTTATCCTTGCCTTTATATTACTGAACAAACATTAAAGGAAGATTAATGTACAAAAAAATAAAATGATATAATTAAATAGTTTCTAATCTTTCTTTAATGTTTTGGAATTATACTGATACATATTAATAAGAAGAAAAGGAGAATGTTAATGCGAGTTCTTATTGTCGAAGATGAACAAGACTTACAAAATATATTAGTAAAACGATTAAATGCAGAACATTATAGTGTCGATGCATGCGGGAATGGCGAAGATGCTTTGGATTATATAAATATGGCTACGTACGATTTGATTGTGCTTGACATTATGATTCCTGGAATAGATGGTTTACAAGTATTACAAAGATTACGCGCGGATAATCATACAACTCCTGTCTTGCTTCTTACAGCTAAAGATACAATTGATGATCGCGTAACAGGACTCGACTTAGGTGCGGATGATTATTTAGTAAAGCCGTTTGCTTTTGATGAACTGTTAGCAAGAATTCGAGTGTTAATGCGAAGAAATACAGGAAACACATCTAATGTGTTTGAAATCGCTGACCTAGTGGTAGATTGCAATATGCATAAAGTAACAAGAGGAGATCAGATTATCACTCTTTCCAGTAAAGAATTTGCTATTTTAGAATATATGATTCGTAATAAAGAAGTTGTGCTCACACGAGATAAAATTGAGCAACATGTGTGGAATTACGACTATGAAGGTGGCTCGAATATTATTGATGTTTACGTCCGCTATCTTCGTAAAAAAATTGATAGCCAGTTTGAAACGAAGTTAATTCATACAGTACGAGGAACTGGTTACGTATTGCGAGTAGAATCATGAAAAGACTATCAATCAAAATGAGAGTAACCCTGTGGTATACAGGGCTAATTGTAATTATTATGGCACTCGTGTTAGCTTTTATTTTAACTTCTTCAGATAAAGTTTTGCTTTTTAATATGAAAGATCAATTGAAGAGTACAGTAAAAGAAAGTATTGAAGATATCGAATATAAGCATGGACAATTAAAGATGGACGATGATTTTGAACCCATAGAAGATGGAGTAAATATCATCATTTATAATAAACAAGGTGAGCTGCTGGCAGGAAATAGTCCAACAAGCTTTAATAAAAAGATATCGCTTAAATCCGATGAAATACAAACCATTAAAGACGGTAATAAAGAATGGATAGTCTATGATTTTCTCCATAATGCAGGCGGCGATGAGCAAGTCTGGGTTCGTGGAATAATGACTATGAACCAATTATCATCAACGATGAATACGCTTATTGTGGTAACACTCATCTCATTTCCATTACTTATTCTCATTGCCGCAGTGGGAGGATATTTTATTACGCAAAGAGCGTTTCGACCTGTACAACAAATGAGTGATTCAGCTAGTAAAATTGGTGATGGTAAAGACCTTTCGAAGAGAATTCATTTACAAGGTTCACCGAAAGACGAAATGTATCATTTAGCACAAACCTTTGACAAAATGTTTGAGCGATTAGAGACATCATTTGAAAGTGAAAAACAATTTACATCTGACGCATCTCATGAATTAAGAACACCAACATCTGTTATTATTTCGCAATGCGAATACGCTTTATCACAGAGGAATAATCCGAAAGAAATGGAAGAATCGTTAGAAGTAATTTTAAAGCAATCACGTAAAATGTCCACGCTTCTATCCCAACTCTTATTATTAGCAAGAGCTGACCAAGGAAACCATAATACTTTCCAATTTGAATGTATCAATATGAGTGAATTAACGGAAATCGTTGTAGAAGAGCTTTCATTAATGGTTCAAGAAGCTTCGATTGATATCACAACTCATATAGAGGAAGACTTGTTTATGAAAGCAGATCAAACATTGATGATGCGTTTATTAATGAATTTACTAACGAATGCGATTGCTTATAGCAAAGCGAACGGCACTGTGCATATGCAACTGTTCCGTGATGAAACCAACATAATAGGTAAAGTCTCCGATAATGGCATAGGCATCAGCGAGCAACATATTACGAAAATATGGGACCGCTTCTATCGAGTTGACGCGGCACGAACATCTTCAAACATCGGAAATACAGGTTTAGGATTGTCGATGGTAAAATGGATTGTCGAACTACACGGAGGAGAAATTACAGTTGAAAGTAAATTAGGAGAAGGCAGTACTTTTACCTTTAAACTACCAATTGAAAAACGAGCATAATGTATGAATGTTTATAGCTCCAGAATAAAGATTCTTCAATCCTTATATAAAAGTAACCGACGCATTTTAAACAGCATTGATTTTATCATTTTTGACAACCCGTTCTGTTAAGTTGATATGCATATGGAAAAGATATCGAAATAAAACCCCAGAAATCCAAAGGTCTCTGGGGTTTTATTATATATTTAGCTCTTTTTGCTTTTTGTTTTGTTTATGTTTATGCAGCAATTTTCGGCTTATGAGAGAAATCAGTAATAAGATCAGTATTAGTACGAAAAGTTGCATAAATGATAAATCAAAATATTTAGCACCTGTAACAATTAAAAGTGTAGAAATCGTACCTTTTACAATGAAAAAAATAATAATCCATAATCCGCCTTTTTTCCAGTTCATTTTTATATTACCCTTTCCTACGTTTAAATTCTTAAATGGGACACCTTATTAAAAATCTATTATATTAATAAAAAAGTCATGTCTAATTAAATGCAATGATTACATAATAAGTGAAAATGATATTCAATGTCAATTTTATTGACTGTTTGAATATCTGTTTCTTCACTTCAACCTCTTCCTACTTTGTTTCTTACAGGCAATGAACTCTTGTTTCCAAACAAAAAACACCTCCATTGAATTTACATACTTCGCATGCGAATTCAAGAGGTGTTTTTTCATATACCATCAAGTAAAATTTCCTGCCTTATTTCTTGATACGTACCTATTTTCTAGTACACAATAACTGGATCATACGTGTTCAAACTATCATATACAGTTTTTGCAACGTTAGGCAGAAGGTTTACACACCCACCTGATCCCCCTGTTAAATAAGCATTATTTCCCCAGTCTTTTCGCCAGCCTGCATCATGGAATCCTTGACCACTATTTGTGAATGGAACCCAGTAATCTACTTTAACTGCATAATCAGCTTTCCCTACTGCGCTTCCTTTCAGCGTGTATGGTGTTCGTTTATATAGAACGTACCACACACCTGGTGATGTATCTTCACTCGTGCTATGTTTACCCGTTACTACATTTGTTGTGACGACTAATTTCCCATCTTTATAAATCCAAATTTGCTGATCTGCAATGGAAACTTCTGCATATGTATCTCCGATGCCATTATTCGATGTTGTTTTATAGCCGATTCCTTCCTTCTCCCAACCATTCCCGTGAATATTAGAAGCAGAAAGCGATTTTTCGCCTTTCTCAAAGGCTTGTTGAACTTGTTTTGTTTCTTTTTCCACATCTAGTGCCCAGCCGTATCCTTGTCCTTTTACTGATATAACCGAACCCGAATGTGTTTTAAAAGCGAAGTCTTTATGTAATGTAGATTTAGCCTTATTAATTTCAGCAACCTTATTTTTAATGTCGCTCGCATCGATTGTCACTTTCATATCCTTTGACATAGAGGCATTTTGAATTAAATCTTTCGCTTTTAATGAGTACACTTCATCCTGCACTTTATAATCAACAGACTGCTGAAGAAGATTTTGTAATGCTTTCTCTTCTTTTTTGATAATCGGATCGTCTTCTTTAATAGGCTGTATGTATGTAGACTTTAGATGAATTTCGCTTTTATGCTTCTGCTTGTCGTAATCTTTTAGTAGATTCTTAACGTCATACTGTTTTCCATCAACGCTCTTCGAAATAACAACTTTTCCTTGTTCGAGCTTCGCCATAGCATCTTGAGGCGCTTTTAATTTTTCATTCATAGAAACAAGCTTTTCTTCTACAAGTTTTTTCATCGTTTCACTACGATACTGATCCGCTTCTTTCGGTAGCAATGAATAATCTTTGTCCTTTGCGGAAGGGAAAAATGTCCACTGGCTTTTTAATAGTTTCTTAACCTGTGGCAAATCGTTTTCTGTCAGTTCCGTTTTTGTATCTTGTTCATCTAAAATTTGTTGTTGATCAATATAGACTTTATTTGCTAGTCCCGATGTTTTTAACTTCTGTATTGCCTGATCAGCGCTCAAACCACCGACTTTTGTATCGTTAATCGTAACATTCGAATTGAAGTGAGTTGCCTGATAATAACTCATTCCTCCAATAAGAAGTGCAATTACACCGCCACCCGCAGCGATTAGCTTCCAATTTGTAAAACGTTTTCTCGATCTTACCCGTTTTTTCTCAACTTCTTCCACAGATTCATTTACTGTATTGTTGTTCATCAATCTTTCCCCCGTATACATAAACGTCAATTGATTTTAAACCAAAACCATTGATTAGTGTACCTTATTTTCCCTGAAATTTCATTGTTTTTTACCAGTTTCATCTAACTTTAATCGATTAAAGTTAGATTTTTTAATAGAAAGATATATAAAGATGGTAGATAAAGTGAAAAAAGGACCATATCAATCGAGTTATTACGCCCCCCCTCGCATTTCCCTAATGTTAAAGGGTAATCCTCTCTATAAATATTTTAACCTAGTGAAATAATTTTGAGAAGTTTCAAGTTAGAGGAAGGCAACATAGAATGCCTTTTATTTGTGAATAATTTAATGTCGCATATTTTATAAATTTAAATGTAAACTATGCTTCCCACATTTCACCAGGTTTCACAACCTCTACTATCGGCCTAACGAATTTCACCTTATGACCTTATCATCAACAATTTCAAGTTTCTTTAAAACTATTATATATGTTTGTACCACGCTTTATTAATACGATTAATCTTTTCAAGTGTTGAATTTTCAGACTCATTCTTTGGTGTAATCCTAGTATTAGAACATCCTGCAATAGCGAGACAGTATGTAACCAATAAAACTAATAATATTAATTTCTTCAAATAGCCACTCCTATATAAGGAAAATATTATATTGAGAAAATTAAACATAACATCGAATCTTTGTAAAAACAATATATTTCCTAGTATTATTATGTAATGGCGGATTAATGCACACCTTAAGGTTCATTAATCCGCTTATAAGCGTAGAACCTCATGCTCATCAAGTAAATGTTCAATTTACATTTTATCCGATTCTCAATGTTTATTCCAATATAAAAAAATAGCTATTTTTGTTGAAAACTAAGTGTCTCCCAAAATGATAAATACGAATTGAATTCCTATAACCATATATATTTATTCAGCTAACTTCTCCCCTGTAACAATCCGAAATAAAGTAGCTGCATGTTT
This sequence comes from Bacillus sp. IBL03825, assembly GCF_024712505.1. NCBI lineage: Bacteria > Bacillati > Bacillota > Bacilli > Caryophanales > Bacillaceae > Bacillus > Bacillus sp. IBL03825. Next base: position 3,208,472 of record NZ_JAMXKE010000001.1, read on the forward strand.
TCCTTCTAATTGAGCGTACAGATGATTCCCCGACTTAATTTCCAATTTCTCCTTATTAGTACTTACCCAAATTTGATACAACACAGCTTTCGCCTCTATTTTCGGATTTTTAAATTGAAAAATAAAGTGATAAGCCGCTGGATGAGACATTTCCACTTTTTTATTTTCAAAATTAATATCATTTAATATTTTCTTTACTTGCAACACTTCATTATTATCTGTCACTACCTTAAAATCTTTATATTCATTATCACCAATATGTTTTTGCACTTGAATTCTTTGATCTTCATTTCCTACTATATTTGAACAGCCGGTTACTATGAATATACATATGGTAATAAAAACTAGAGAAAAATTTCTAACTCTCATATTCATCAACCTCTTTTCAATACAAAATATCTCAAATTGTAAAATAAAGGTAATTATTTTACACTTAGAAATATAAATAATAAAGAGAAAGGAGTGTCGTTCTATGCAGTTACAAACATACACTTGGAAAAGTTATATGTTTCTCATTGTAAGTATATTCGTTACTATTAATCTCTTTCTCTTCGCACCTATTTTAGACAGAGTTGGAGTAGAATATGTCGTGCCTTTCGCCTACTTCATATTAGCTTCCGCTGTTATAGCGATCATCTCTTTTTGTAGCCGAGCTGAGAAGAAAATTTTAGCGATTATCGGTTTATGTTTTACTCTATTTAACACAGCGATCATTTTATTTTTCCTTTGGTTTGGTTACCACTTCACTTAAGTGAAATATAAATACACTCCATAAGTCACAAATAAAATTAGTAAAATAGCAATGCCGAGTACCGTGTATATAATCCATTGTAAGTTCGAACTCATATACTCCCTCCTCTTGCCTCCTAACAATTCCAGTATATAACAAAAAGCATTGGATACCCAATGCTTTTTCATACTTACGCAAATAAAGACGTATTCGCATATAAAGCTGGTGAACCACCTGAATGTACGAATAAAATGTTGTCTTCTTTATTAAATGTACCTTTTTTAATTAAGTCGATTAATCCCGCTACCGCTTTCCCTGTATACACTGGATCCAGTAAAATACCTTCTGTTTTCGCAAGTAATTGAACTGCTTCCACCATTTCTGGCGTTGGTAACGCGTAACCTGGTCCTACATATTCATCAAAGCATGTAACAGCTTCGCGCGGGATAAAGTTCGGAATACCAACGTGAGCTGAAGTTTCCTCTACAAGTTTTGCTACTTTCTCTTCTTGTACTGCTTTTCCTCTACTTACGTTGATTCCAATTACAGGAATGTGACTTTGTGTTCCAGCAAAACCAGTAATTAAACCAGCGTGCATACCAGCGCTACCGCTTACGCAAACGACTGTACTGAAATCAATTCCTTGGTCAAATGATTGTGCCATAATTTCTTGCGCACAAGCAACGTATCCCATTGCACCAGTAGGATTTGATCCACCAACTGGTATGACATATGGTGTATTACCTTTTTCACTAACTTCTTTCGCTACTTTATGCATCTCTTCCATAAGATCTGCCCCGTTTGGTACAACAATTACATTTTCAGCACCTAGTAAATGATATAAGAAATAGTTTCCGTTAAAGTCTGGCTTCTCTTCTGGCTCAAGCCCTTCTTCTAATACAAGGATACATTTCATTTTTTCTTTTACCGCAGCTGCCAGTGTTAGACGGCAATGGTTTGACTGAATACCACCAGCTGTAATTAACGTATCTGCACCTTTTGCCTGTGCATCCGCAACTAGAAACTCTAACTTTCTCGTCTTATTACCACCAGCTGTTAAACCAAGTAAATCATCTCGTTTAAAATAAATAGTCGGCCCACCAAGTGCTTCAGAAAAATTGTTTAATTTTTCAATTGGTGTATATGACTCTGTATATTTTTTTCTCGGGAATTTAGCTAAATTCATAAATAACGCTCCTTTTGTACTTTTTTCACAATGTATGTAACGATACTATTATTACATGTAAAAATGATGAAGTCATCTTTCCGGGTGAAAAATGTGTTGGAATTCGGTGTTGGTGAATGAAATTGTATTAACACTTCGGCTCTTAATACGATACATGAAATTTATATCGGCGCAACTCGAATTATATCAGCGATTTTTCAAATATATCGACTTACCGAAAAGAACAAACAACACCAAAAGGCACACTCGATGAAAAGTGGGCCCTCTTCCAATCACTTATTTGCCGAAAATCGAAGAAGCTGCGTTAATCCTGGTTCTACATTCATTTCGCCTTTATGGCGTACGTATACAGTCTTGTTCCCATCAAATTTTGGAGGGTTCGCTTTACTGTATGTGTACCACTCATTCGTTCCTTCTACATTGTACTCCATATACTCTGTTGCACCGACAATTACATTTTTACTATCATCAGCTGTTACATCTGGCGCCATTTGTGCAACTTTCGAATCACTAATTAATAATTTTTTTATATCCTTATCACGTTTGTAATCGTAAGCTGTTACCATTACATCGTTACCATATGCTTTCACTTGTAATCCTTGTTTAAATGAATAGCCATCAGGAGCAGTCTTCTCTCCACCATTTGGCCCAGCCGACATCCAGCCCGTTTCAATCCCGCCTGTATTTACAACAGTAAATCCTTTATTATCTCCGCCTGTAATTTTCTTTTTACCGGCCCAGTCTGGTAGGTTTAAATCCCAATGCGTGTGGCTTGTGAAGAAAACAACTTGCGGATAGTCTTTTAATATATCGTACAACTTATCAACGTTTAAATAATCTTGTAAATACGGATTTTGTCTTGATCCAGATACTGTATCAGGTAAAACGTGATGAGAGAAAATGAAAATCGGCTTATTTTTATCTTTTTGGCTATATTCTTCTAAATTTTGTTTTAACCAACCTAATTGCTCATCACTCATAAATACTTCATCCCACATTTTTGAATCGTGGTATTTCATATATTTTTCAGTTCCTAAAAATAAAAGCGGATAACCGTCTAATTCTTTTTTATGATATACCTTTTCTTGCCCGCTAAATTGTAAGTAGCGGTTGAATAGCGTTTCTTCCGTTACACCATTTGGCCATGTACTTTGAGAGAGCTTCCCATCAGCTGTCCATTTACCAGCATAAAACTCATGATTCCCAACAGTTGACCATACATTCTCTGGATGCTTATTTTTGTTTAACACACGCTTCACATCATCATATTGTGACTGTTGTCCCGTTGGCGTTATATCCCCATTCATAATAAGCGCTCTAGAAAGTGGTGTCACTTTTTTCATATCTTTTAATACGTGATCAAAATCCCCCAAATCCCCTTGAATATCACTAATAACGTTAAAAGTGGTAGCTGATTTTCGAACTTGTTCTTTCCCTTCCGCATGTGCTGAAAACGTCGGTAATAATGCCGTCATAACTGCTAACGAAGCAACTGTCTTTTTCATACAAATTCTCCCCCTAATCATAGAATGTATAAACTGACATGTTCTGCTTTCTCTAAGGTGCTTGTCCAATTCACATTATAAGGAGGGATTGTAAAGATAGATGACGTTAAAAGTTAAGTGTTTCTTAAGAGATTTTGTCGTTTTTTGCAAACCACAATTAGCGATTCACGCCAATCTAGCTTTCTAGCCTTTAACATTACATACATGTAAATTTTGATGTTAAATTTTTTAGTCTCATACGTTGTTTTTTATTACTTCTAATTTTCGGGAAAAATCCACTAATTAATAATGTTATAATCCATACCATTATTAGAATAAAGTTTATTGTATTACCGGAATTCAAGCTGAAAACTCTCCACAAATAGGCAGCAGAAAAAACGAGAATAGCAGTAATAATAAGTAAAAATGTCCTAACTACTAATCCGATGTAGGGTTTCTTCTCTTGCTTAAAAATGAAAGTTCTTCTACCTTTGTACAATCTAATTACAAATAGCAGCAAATATACACTAAGTGTGGCTCCAATAACAATTGATGTAATGGAATTGCTTTTTCTCTGCTCAGCTAGAGAGAAGTAACTTTCAGGTAATTTTCCAGTTTCATATTCCATCCATGCGTGGTAAATATCCTGTCGTAAATCTATACCACCTTCACCATTTGTAAGGATTACCAATCCATCTTTTGTATTAGGAATGAAACCATAAAAAGAGTGCCAGCCTCGATTGTCACCAGAATGATAAATTAATTCCCATTGATTAGATATTTTTTTTTCAAATATACCTAAACCATTCTCCCCTAATACTGGCTTTTGCATTTCCTCAACACGTTCACTTTTGATGACACCATTCCCTTTATTATTTGCATCCATGCTTGCAAGTATTAATGTCATCATATCCGTAACATTTGTCTTGAGACCTGCAGCAGCTTGTTCAGTAAATTGGTAACTAGGAAGTTCCTCTCCAAAATATCCATAAGCTTTCGAAAGGTTATAGTTTTCAGGACGTTGTAAGAATGAACTAGATTTCATTCCTAAAGGTTTCATAATTTGTTCTTCCATATAACGATTAAACGGTATTCCGGTAACCTCTTCAATTACAAGTTGTAAAATTGTATATCCGCCACCAGAGTAAATTGTTTCTGAACCTGGTTTATTGGTAACCTCCACTGGTTCATTAAGCCATCCTTTTCCAGACAGAGACTCCTCGATAGAATTAAGATTTTTCACTGGTACAACCCCAAGGTATCCTTTATGTGCAGACAGTCCTGCTGTATGACTTAATAATCTTCTTATCGTAACTTCATTATTATTAAACTCTGAATTAGGTAATTTCCATTTGGTCAGATATTTTCCAACGGGATCATCTAGTGATAAACGACCTTCATCTACAAGATGTAGGATTCCCCACGCTGTAAGGCTTTTAGATATGGAACCAGCTTGAAACAAAGTATCATCACTCACCGCTTTTTTTGTCTTTTTATCTACATAACCGTAGTTTAGTGTATAAGCAATACGCCCCTCATGTACAATCCCTATTGCAATCCCTGGTACCTCATAATTCCCCTGCCATTTTGGTACCTGTTCATCCAACTTTTTTTTGAAATCCTCTATACTCCTATCAGTCAACATACCCGATTCTGCCCTCACCACATTTGTAAAACACGCTTCATTCGTAATAAATATGCAAATAATTAAACATAAAATACTTTTGCATATTATCGATGCTTTTTGCCTATTCTTCATTTGTTCCACCCCTTTTTTCAGAATATTCTACCCATCAATCAGAGTATCCCATTCTAATATCCCGTTCTATCGATTTTTATTACTTAACCTTACATAATTGTAATAAAAATCAAAGATTTACATGCTTAGGGGTTTTACTGTTCTTTATTCAAGGGCAGGAAATTTAATAAAAAAAGACACAGAGATTTCTCCCCATGCCTACTAATCCTCTACCTCTTCACCGCATGCACATAATGCACCGTCTCAAAAGCTTCTAAATAATCATTTCGTCCTTCAAAGTATAACTTATCAATATCCTCTGGTGATAAGTGCTCATAAATGAGTAAGCCCGCCTTCTCTAATAGTGCTTCCATTTCTGTATAAGAAAAACACGATTTCATCGGTTCTCCGCCTACTGCAGCTATTTTCACCATATTTTCAACTCGATTGGACAGTCCTTTTTCCGTAAATAAATTTTCATCCGGATAATCAAAAACGATAGAACTTCCCTCTGGAACCATCGCAAATAAACGTTCTATTAAACTAGATAGTTCCTCTTTCGTTAAATAGTACGTAACACCTAATAGGCTAAAAAACGTCTTTTTATTTTCAAATCCTTCATTTACTAATGTTTGCTTCGAGAAATCTTTAGTGAAATCCATCGAAACAAAATGAAGATTGTTTGGAATTTCATACTTTGCTTCTTTCACTCTTTGTATTTTAAACGCTTGCGTAGAAGGATGATCCACTTCAAATATTTCTATTTTATTCTCTAACTCTCGGTGTCTAAAACTAAATGTGTCTAAGCCAGCACCGAGTATGACGTGTTGTTTTGCGCCTAATGTAATTTCATGTAGTAATACTCTTTCACAATATGCCGCGCGCGCCAAAGGTGTTGGTGATAATTGAACTTGTGTAATCCATTTTAATATTTCTTGTGGATTGTCTTGAAACTGCTGTGCAATGTCTGTATTGAAAAAATGTATCCCTTGAACCATATTCGTTTCAATATCGTTACGTTCTTTTGGTGAAATGAAATCTTTAGCTACATAATCATCAAAGATTTTAGGACGATCAAATTCACTATGATACGCTCTTCCGAAAGCTGATACTAGCGACGTTACACTCGCTTCACCTTTTTTCACGCACATACACTCCTTCATTTTTACAACAAAAATAGGGTTCCCCTGGCAGGAGAACCCTATTATACACTTTATTTATATATTAGTGAATTATAGCATAAATAAGTTTTTTTGTCAAGTTTCTAGCCTGCTATCAAACCAACAATTTGTATATTCTCTGGCAGGAAAATTGTCGATTCACACAGAATGTTCCAAATTATAACAATACATATGGAGGCCAATATGAAACGATTAGTCATTATTACCGTAGGAAAAACACACAGCGGAAAAACTACATTTGCTAAAGAACTAGAAAAAGAGTTACCCAACTCTTTCGTTATGGATCAAGATAACCAAGCTGAATTTATCAACACACATTACGAAAAATTACAGCCGGATGAAGGCACTAATACATTTAAGCACGGTCTTTCGAAATTCATTGTTGATTATGCAAAAGAACATACGAGTTTACACCTTATTATTTGCAACTCAAATAGAAGTCGAAACGGCAGGATGTATTTACTCAATGAATTGTTTCAGAAAGATGACTATGTACGCATACTCGTTCATTTTGATATTCCAGATGATGTCCTTTACGAAAGAGTAGCTCGAAGCACGCGAAGTACAAATATTTTTAGAGGTGATTATTCTAGTTTCAAAGAAGTACTCGATCGACAACATTCTGAATCACTTCACGAAGATGTGGTAGATCCTGTAGAAAACGAGGCTGATTATTTGTTTGTTATTCGCAATAGCAAGGATATAAACTCTACTATAGAAGAAATTGTGCATCTTGCTAAAGATTTGTCCCCTACCCAAAAATAAGAGACTATAAAAATTACATAATCATAGATTATTATGCAAATACTTCCTCTAGACATCGTACATGGTATATAATGATAAGATAATCTACTTCTATATGCTCAATTTTACACAAAACAGCTCATGCATATGAAAGAAAAGAGGTACAATAATATGAAAACAAAACAAACAATTGCTGCGTCTACACTAGCTTTAGCAATGATTGCTGGCGCAAACTCTGCTCATGCGGAAGTAACTGATGCTACTCCTCAGCAAAGTACGGGAGATCGATTAGCTGAAATTAAGCAACATAGACAAGAGTTAGATGCGAAATTGCAGCAGCACAAAGAAAACGTGGATCAAACATTGAATGAACTTAACCAAGTTAAGGAAAATGTTGATACGAAGGTTAATGAACTACATGAGCGTAAACAAGTTGCTGATGAAAAAATTAACGAAATGAAACAACGTAAACAAGAGTTAGATGCAAAACTTCAGCAAGACAAGCAAATCGCCGAAGATAAAATCGCTGAAATTAAAGAGCATAAAAAACAAGTAGAAGACAAAGTTGCTGAAGTTAAAGAACATAAGCAAAATATCGATAATAAGGTTAATGAGATTAAAGAACATAAACAAACTGTCGATGAAAAAGTGAATGAAATTAAGCAACATAAAGAAAATATCGATCAAAAGGTTAATGAACTTAAGGAAGTTAAAAAACAGGTAGATGAAAAATTAGCTGAGTTAAAGAAAGCAAAACAAACTGCTGAGGACAAACTTGCTGAGCTAAAAGAAAATAAGCCGAATACTGGGAACACGTTAGAGGAACTTAAGAAAATTAAAGGCAATTTAGATAGTCTTTCCGCTAACTTAGAACTAGCTAAACAAGATGTAAAAAACAAACTAGCTGAATTACAAAAAGCTAGAGAAGATTTACTAAATAAAATTAACGAAATAAAACAAGCGAAACAAACTGTTTCAGACGATTTAACAAAGAAAAAACAAGACTTAGATATTAAAATCAACGACTTTAAACATACTGAGAAAAAAATTGATGACAAATTAGCTGAGGTACATACAACGAAGCAAAATGTCGATAACAAAATTAATGAAGTATCTCATTCGAAACAAACTGAAACAAAGACTGGTACTACAAACGCAAACAATAACGCTAGAGAGCTACCTAACGCTGGTAGTGAGCAATCAAATAATATGGCTTTAGGTATGTTATCTGTCTTAGGCGGGGTTTTATTAGTAACACGAAATAAAATTAAAGCGTTATTCTCAAAATAAAGCAATTATACCTATTTTAAAATAATTATACGAAAGACAACCGCACATTTATGTGTGATTGTCTTTTTTCTTTATATTAACTTCCCATCTCTAAGCGTCAATATACGATCACATACATCAAGCATTCTTTCATCATGCGTAATCATAATTGCTGCTTTTTGGCTCTCTTTCACTTCACGTTTCATCATTTCAACGACTTCACGTGCGCGTTTTGAGTCTAAACTTGCTGTTGGTTCATCCGCTAATATTAAGTCGGGGTTGTTCATAAACGCACGAGCGATTGCTACCCTTTGTTTTTCCCCGCCAGATAGTTGATTTGGATAATGATTTTTTCTTTCTCCTAATCCAAATGCCGCTAATAAATGATCCGCACGCTTTTCTGAGTCTTGTTTGTTTTCTTTTTTAAGCTTTGCAATATAAAGCAATTGTTCTTTAACATTTAAATATGGAACAAGATTTGCAAACTGGAAAATGAAGCCGATTTTTTTCAAACGAATGTCTGTCATTTCCTTTTCTGATAACTGTGTAATATTTTGCTCACGAATGTAAATATCCCCTTTTGAAGGTGATAATAATGCACCCGCGATTGATAATAACGTACTTTTCCCTGATCCAGAAGGACCAACGATTCCGATAAATTCTCCAGCTTTCACATCAAGGGACATCGGATGAAGGGCTGTTACTTCCGTATTCCCTTCTCCGTACACTTTACTTACTTTGTCTAATTTCAATAATGAAGTCATTACATCCCGCCTCCAATTGCTTCTAATGCATCAACTTTTAATACTTGGTATAACGAAATAAGTGTTCCTAAAATACTAATTACGATAAAGATTGCTGCATATTGTGCAATCATCGGTGTTGTTAATAAGAACGGCATACCTGCTGGTAAAATTTGTTCTAATCCTTGTACAAGGACAATACTAATTACCATCGCAACGACTGATAAGAATAACGCCTGCACGACTAAGCTATTTGCTAAATAAGAATTCTTTGTACCGATTGCTTTTAATACACCTAATTGTTGTGTTTTTTGCAGTGTAATGACGTAGAAGAATACACCGATTAGTAACGCAGCGATAACAAGTAAGAACGCAATGATCATCGTTAATGTTCCTTGCTCTTCTTTAAATCCTGGAATACTTTGTAATACTTCTTTTTTGTCGATAACATGTGCATTTTTAATTTCTTTATCTGTATGCAGCGCAATTGCACTATAATCTTTTTGGTTTGGTTGTGAAATAGAGCCCCATACGTCTTCATTTACATACACGACTGGTGTATGGCTAAACATTTGGTCTTTCGTAAATCCAACAATTGTAAATTCTTTCTTTGAAACAGGATCAATAATTGTATCGCCAATATCGATTCCTTTTTCTTTAATTGATTCATCAGCAACCATTTCGTTATTTGCTGTACCTAATTTCTTACCTTTTACAATGTTCGGTTCTAAAAATGAATCACGTTCACTGGAGAAAATAGCAACATCCACTTTTTTCGAACTATCTTTCTTTTCATACGTTGAAACTTTCACACGAAACGGAACGGCCTCTTTCTCGCCTACTTGATTTACTACGTTATCTACATCATCTTTCTTAATTTGTGAACGAAGTAATTTATTTTCCGCATCATCTGCTAAAACAAACTTGTTTGCCTCCATATTTTGAATCGATGAAGCATTATCATATGATAGTCCATTTGCTAATCCTGAAATAACAAGAACTAAAAATGATAATAACACCATAATCAGTCCGATTAATCCGTATCTTAATTTTGATTGTTTCAATTCACGCAGAGCTAAAAACATTTCGCTCGCTCCTTCCTCTTTTTTTCTATGCACTAATCATAAAAAAGAAATATGAACGGAATATGAACAGAAGATTACAGAGGGGAAGATTTAATTTTCAGAAAGTATTGAAAATAACTAGAATCCTTGATACAATTCAGTCAAATAATCTTGACCGAGTAATTTTATTTAAGGAGTTGATCATTTTGAAGCCCATGTTAACACTCACTACTTATAGCCAACTAAAAGCAATAAGCGATCCACTACGTGTCGAAATGATGATGCGTCTATGCGAACGTCCTTATACAGGACAACTACTATCTGAGAAATTCGGCATTCCAAGGGCGAAAATTCATTATCATTTAAAAGAATTAGAAAAGAATGGTTTTATAGAAATTGTTTATACAGAAGAAAAGAATGGCATCATTCAAAAGTTTTATCAATCTGTCGCTAAAGGCTTCACCCCTGCCGCGAACCTATTACCTCATTTAGAAATATTAAGCGAATCCGGTCGCCAAATCTTTTTACAAATGACGGAAATGACGAAAAGCCATATTCTCGCTGCACCTGAAGAAGCTTTTACATTACGGAAAATCAGCGAAGATCCAGCTGAGTGGAATTACGTTTCATCTTGCTGGGAGTTTGATGCTACGCCAGAACAATTTCAAGTGTGGGTGAAAAAGTTTTATGAAGTGATGTCTGAATTAAACGAGATTACAAAAGATGCAGATAAAGATCCAAATAGTAAATCTTATTACATTTCTACTACTGCACTACAAATCGACGAACGAGCGATGCAGCGCTTTGTGAAAAAAGAAGAAAAATCGTAATACGATTTTTTTACATAAACGGTCAAATTTATTTTACCGAATAAATTTATTATAAAGGAGTAGATTAAATGGACATATTGAAAAACCGGAATTTCCTCTTATTGTTTTTAGGGAGAATTTTTACAAACATAGGAGATAGTTTGTATTATGTAGCGGCGATGTGGCTCGTATATAAACTGAGTGGTAATCCTTTTTATTCTGGATTGGCTGGTTTCCTTACATTATTACCTTCTGCACTTCAATTTCTTACCGGTCCATTCGTTGATAGATGGTCAATCAAAAACACCCTCGTCATTACACAAGTTTTGCAATGTATTCTTATATTAATCATTCCTATTACACACTACTTCGACCTATTAACTGTTCAACTACTACTCATCATTATGCCTATCGTAGCCTTTATCGAACAATTCACCTATCCCGCACAATCAAAAGCTTTACCACTTCTATTGAATAAAACACAATTATTAAAAGGAAATTCACTCTTTTCATTTGCATATCAAGGCATTGATTTAATTTGCACGACGCTTTCTGGCATATTAGTAGCACTACTTGGCGCAATCACTTTATATGTAATCGACTCTTTCACATTCGCGATTACTGCCCTTTTGTTCTTTTCATTGAAAATGCCAAAGCAAGCGGAAAACAATACATCACTTTCAACTAAACAATATTTCTCTGATTTAAAAGAAGGCTTTTCGATCGTCTTCCGTTCATTAATGGGCGCCTTCTTAATCGGTTCAGTTGTCGCTAATTTTTCAATCGGTATGACAATGGCGATACTCCCTTCTTACGCTGATTCTGTTGGAGGCGTGAAAACATATGGCTTCTTCTTAGCTGCTATATCAGCAGGTAGTCTCATCGGTGCATTATTCAGTTCATGGGTTGGCAAACGTAATGTTGGCCGTGTCTCCATTATTAGCTTTGCGACTGGCGCTATCTTTTGGTTTCTCTCTACGATTGTACCGTTTCAATGGCTATCTATTCTCTTATTCGGCCTAGCTTGGATACCAATCGGTGCCACCAACATATTATTTGCGACAATTAGTCAAATTGCAATTCCAAATCAATATCTTGGACGCATTAACTCAGTCATGCGAAGTATGGGCACAATTGCTATGCCGTTCGGTTCTTTAATTGGCGGATACACCGCAAATGTATTTAGTAGCCAACTCATTTTTGCGCTCGCTAGCATCGGTATTTTATTTATTTCTCTCATATGGCTGCTTCATCCGAAATTACGAGCATTGCCGAAAGCTGATGAAATTACAGCGGATACTTTTGGAGTTCATTTTAGGGAAGAGCGCGGGAAAGGTACAGCTTTATAGCAGGAACAAACATAACCCCGTTCTAGATTTGGGACGGGGTTAAAATGTAGTTATTTAATTTTGGATGTAAAATACTTCACTAAAAATATAACAATAGCACCAACTAAAACGTTCAATTAACGATTTGATGGCCAAGACCCCTGCATTTTCCTTAATTGAATAATTTGGCCTGTATGATAAGCATCATGAAGCATGATGTCCAGTAATTTCTTCTCAAGTGAATTTTGTTCAAGCTCTTTTTCGGAAATCGCGCTCAATACCTGTCTTAAATTACGCTGAGCATTTTCAGAACGTTCAACGACTTCCTTCCATTCCGTGTCATCATTAGATTGCTTAGTAAGATAAAAAGTGTCATTACCGTCAAGATTATGTGTCCATTCACGGCCTTCCAAGTTTGCAGCAAGCCTCTCTTTGTAATAAATGAGATGATTAACGCTCTCCCAAATGGTATTCGTTGCCTCACCATATGGTTTCCACATAGCCTGTTCGGCTGTAAGTCCTTCTATAGCATGTTTAAACGGTGCATACCAACTCTCTTTATCGAATGTTGAATCTAGTACGTTTAATAACAAGTCAATTCGTTTCAAAGTAATTTCCTCCCTATACGGTTCAAGTTTTAATACAATCCTTATAACTCTGTAGAGATTCTACATGTTTAAATAAACTTCCTCCTGAGCTCACTCCACAAACTCGTCCGATTATGTAATGAAAATGACTCACATTTTTTCACTTTACACGTATACTAGAAACCAAAAAAGAAGAGGCCCTTCCGTAGCAGCCTCTTTCATCTATTTCGGAAGCTCCACCTGAACAGTAGTCCCTTCCCCTTTCGTACTATACACTGAAACGTTTCCGTTATGCAGTTCTACAATCTTCTGTACAATCGATAATCCTAAACCGCTACCTTCTACGTTTCTTGCTCTTGCTGTATCTACTTTGTAAAAACGATCAAATATACGATCCATTTCTTCTGTTTCCATACCAATTCCGTTGTCTGATATATAGATCATCACACTTGATTCTAATTCTTCTACAACAAATTCAATCGTTCCGCCGTCGTTTGAAAACTTAATACTATTCGTAAAGATGTTACTCCATACTTGATGAAGTAAGTTTTCATCGCCTTGTATTGTAATGTCTGGCACATCAAATTCAACAGCGATATCTTTTTCACGCCATTTCCATTCGAGCATAAAAATGACGTCTTTAATTTGCTTCTGCAGATTAAATTCTTTTATTTGCAATACTTTCTCTTCTTTGTCTAAAGAAGCGAGCGTAAGTAACTGTTTACATAAACTAGACATTCGCTTACTTTCGCCCTCAATAATTTGTAAGTAATGGTTTCTTTCTTCTTCACTCATCTTTTCTGTTTGCAATGTTTTCGAAAAACCTTGTATGGATGAAAGTGGCGATTGAAATTCATGTGAAACGTTCGAAACGAATTCTTGTCTCATTTCATCTAACTCTTTTATACTTTTCGTCATCTTTTGGAAGCTTGTAGATAACGTACCAATTTCATCTTTTCGTTTTACATCTAATTCAATTTCATATTTACCACTCGCAATTTTTTGCGTAGCCCTCGTGAACTTACGAATTGGGCGAATGATATACCCTGCTGCAATCGCAATAAAAATAATACTTAATAAAACGATAAACCCTAGTAATACCGCTAGAAAAATTCGCATCTCACCAAATTGTTGCTGAATGTCAGGACGAATGAATAAAGCGTACTGTTTATCACCGTGTTTTACCGGCACACCGACACTATTAATTAATTCATTATCGAAAAACCCCGTAATAAAGAGGCGTGTTGGATATGTAGAAACGCCGTTAAACGTTTCTCCTTGCAATACTTTACGAACGGTGTCATCACTAATTGTCGTCTTACGAAACGCATTGCCAATACGCTTTCCGTTCTTTTGATCATCGACAATATAAATTTCATATCCTAATTTCGCGATAGACTGTAAGTACGCCTCTTGATTTTCTTCACTTTGCTTTTCATATAACGATTTTACTTCTTCCGCATACATTAAAATCTTTTCACTATTGTACGGTTTTAACTTCACTTGATAGTATACATTTGTTAATAAAAAACCGATAATACTGCTAAGTAGCATGATTCCAACCGTCATAAAAACAAATCTAGAGTATAATGATTTCATCTTATTTCAACTCCAACTTATAACCGAGTCCGCGTACTGTCGTAATTTGAAAATCATCCGTTCGTTTTGAGAAACGATCTCTCAGTCGCTTCACATGAACATCAACTGTTCGTTCGTCCCCTTCAAAATCCATTCCCCATACTAATTCAATTAATTCTTCTCTTGAAAATGTCCTTCCCGGATAACTAGCAAGTTGTGATAATAACTCAAATTCCTTTAATGGAAGCAGAATCGTTTGACCATTACACTTTACTTCGATACCTTTACGATCAATTGTTGTTCCATGAAGTGTAATAATATCAGCACTCAGCATTTGATAACGACGCAGTAATGCCTTCATACGGAAAATGACTTCAGCTGGTTCAAATGGCTTTACAATATAATCGTCCGTACCAGAAATGAATCCTTTTTCTTTATCAACTAACTGATCTTTCGCAGTTAATAAAATAACCGGTATATCATGATACTTCCGGATTTCTTCACATAACGTATAGCCATCAACAAACGGCATCATAATGTCTACTATCGCAAGGTGAATATTCTCTTTCTCTAATACGTCTTGTGCTACCTTTCCATCTTCTGCTTCAAAAACTTTAAACCCCTCTTTTTGCAAATGGTAATGTAACAATTCTCTAATATGCTTATCATCATCAGCTAATAAAATATGTATCATCTTCATTAAACCCTCTCTTGTTCATCCTTCTACATCCTTACCTTAAGAAACAATTGGATTTTTTGCAAGAAAAAGAAAAACAAACCAACATTTTAAGATAAATAAAAAGAATCTATTTTGAAAAAAGATTATTCAAAATAGATTCTTACGTTTTAGTATTAAGATTATTTTAATGAAAAGTAATTTCTATGCTTTAGAAATATCTACGAATCCTTCTCCAAATACGTCACGAACATCGTGTATAGCAATGAACGCAGCCGGATCTGTAGTTTGAACAATCCGTTTTAGCTTGACTACTTCTTGCTTATTAATAACAACATAAAGAATTTCCTTCGGAGTTTTCGTGTAATAGCCATGACCTGAGTACACAGTAACCCCTCTGCCCATTAAGGTAGTTACCTTCCCGGCAATTTCATTCGGGTTATCAGAAATAATCGTAATGGCTTTCTTCGGATTTAAACCTTCAATTACAAACTCCATCACTTTCGTTGCTACATATAGCATAATAATTGTTATCATCAGTTTTTCTGCACCAATGATGAAATAAGATGAAAACGCAACAATTAAATCGAAGAACAGTAGACCGTAGCTAATGCTCCATCCTAAATATTTATGCGTCATCCTTGCTAAAATGGTAGTACCTGCTGTTGTTCCGCCAACGCGAATAATA
This sequence comes from Bacillus sp. IBL03825, assembly GCF_024712505.1. NCBI lineage: Bacteria > Bacillati > Bacillota > Bacilli > Caryophanales > Bacillaceae > Bacillus > Bacillus sp. IBL03825. The sequence goes on from NZ_JAMXKE010000001.1 coordinate 3,224,277, forward strand.
AGACCAATCCCGCACCCAATAAATATTCCTCCGAAAATGGCATTTACAAGCATTTCATCCGAAGCAATCGTCCAACCTTCTGTCAAATGAAGGAATAGCGAATTCGTAACTACAGCGATAATCGTATAAATTGTTGTAATCTTATTCAAAAATTTATAACCAGCTATTAACAAAATCGCATTTAAAATTAAGTTAACTAAGCCTGGTGACCATTCAAATAAATAATACGTAATAATCGTGATACCAGTTACTCCACCCTCACCAAACTCGTTCGGGATAACAAACAAATTGACACCTAACGCAAATAGAAATGCACCAATAATAATAAAAATAATGTCTGTCGTTCTTTTTTTCATACAGTACCTCACTTCTTATGTAAATATTTATTCTGTCATAAACTCTCACCATTATATCGTGGAATATTCAAATCGAACAGTGGTTTATTTTTATTTTAATATAGGATGATAAAACAACTTTATCCTATATCCACATGTAATTTAAAAAGTAAAACAACTGTATTTATTATGTACTACAAGTAAAGTTTTGATTTCACATGCAGTTGATGCTAAAAAATGAATATGAACACTCACTCGCACAAACTTCGAATACAAAACAAATAGGCGAAGCTATAGAATAGACTTCGCATCAAACATTTGATCCCAGAGATTTATATTCATACATTCCAGAAATAAATTTACTTATCTTTCTCCATATATTCTTTAATCTTTCGTTCTTCCCACTCTTTTCCGAATATCCCAACTGGAAAAGTTGTCAAACCGTGTATAACGATACCGATCCCCCAACCTGCAAGTGGATATACAAACCATAATTTACTTGAATCAGAGCTTATATTTATAATAAAAAGCATTAAGTTCACTAGTATATAGACCGTTAAATGAATATAAAACGCTTGTAAATTCTCTACCCTTTTTTTAGCTCGTAAATAAACCTCATCTCGCTCCACCCTTAAACACCTCTTTTCATATTGTTTTTTTCACCTTCGCTCCAGTATTAACATCATATTCTAATCAGAAATCCGTTATTCTCAAAAAAACATAAAACAAAAAAGTACCCATCGAATTATCATACATATGATGATTCGATGGATACTGCATGATACATTTGTTATTTACAAGCGTCTAATTAAGACCAAATCCAAACATCATCATTATTTTCAACGTCGCTCTTTACCTCATGAACTTTTTCAATGTTGTCCGTTGTGTTCCAGTTAATAGAACTTCCGCCCCATCCTACAAACTTCATATCAATTTTTACTTTCTCACCCGTATGAAATACTTGTCCCTTCGTTAAGAAAACATCAATAATAACTTTCTTCCCGTTTAGTGATGGATACTCAACTACGACATATTTAGTAGAACCTTCTCCTTCCTCTTCCCTCGTTCCTACTTTTGATACTTCCCCAATCACATAATCAGGAGAACCATCTTCTTTCATGTGCATACCTAATTTATGTGACGTATTTTCAACTGAATTTGCAATCATATATTCCGTGAAATTACGCATCATAGATCCAGTAACTTTTACTTCATCTCCTACTTTCACATTTGAAAGGGAATCCATATACACACTAACAGGTTCCTCATATTGCTTAGATTTTACGACAATTACACCGTTATCTACTTCTATTACTCGTCCTTCTAACGTCGAGAAATTGGATTCCATAGAAGCGGCACTCGCTTTTGACAGTTCTAATCCTGGTAAATTCGTTCCTGATAATGCTGCGATTCCTAAAGCACCTGCTAAAATTATTTTTTTCATACCCATATGTAACCTCTCCATTCATGATGATTATATTTTTTGATTGGATACGACCAACCTGTAACTATTATAGTTACAGGTTGTACAAAATAGCAACTATCTTTCTTATGCAATGTTGCATACTGTAACTTTTAAATATACTCAACACTAAGACTGAATTCTTAAATACTGGCAGGTAAACGGATTAATGATGAAGAAAATAATGTGATGCATCATATTTTTTCAATGCTACAGTTTGTATAATCGTAGTCCATTACATTATGTAGGAGCGGAGTTAATATGTTAAAGAAACCAAAGAGATTACAGGCAGGAGATATTGTGGCAACAGTAAGTCCTTCATGGGGAGGCGCAGGCGATTCTGAGATAAGATGGCGTTATGAACAAGGAGTAAAAAGATTAGAAGAAGTTTTCGGTCTTACGGTTATCCCAATGCCAAATAGTTTAAAAGGTAGCGAATTCATTTATAACAATCCACAGGCTCGTGCGGAAGATTTAATGACAGCTTTTAAGGATACGCGCGTGAAAGCAATTATTGCGAATATTGGCGGTGAAGATAGCATCCGCTTACTTCCTTATATAGATTTTAATGTAATACGTGAAAATCCGAAAATTTTTATGGGGTACTCTGACGTTACCGTTTCACACTTGTTTTGTCATAAAGCAGGAGTTTCCTCTTTTTACGGTCCAGCCATTTTAACTGATTTTGCCGAAAATGTAGAGATGGATCCATATACAGTTGAAATGGTAAATCGGACTCTCTTTTCAAATGAGACAATTGGCGAGATTCAACCAGCTCCTGAATGGACAAGTGAGCGTTTAGAATGGATAGAGGTAAATAAAGATACAAGGCGTACGATGCAACAAAACAATGGCTATGAACTACTTCAAGGCTCTACTACCGTACAAGGACGCTTAATTGGTGGTTGTATAGAAGTATTGGAATTTGCAAAAGGTACGGAGCTTTGGCCTGAGAAAAAATATTGGGAGAATCGTATCCTTTTCTTTGAAACTTCTGAAGACCATCCAGAACCAAGCTATATAAAGTATTGGTTACGAAATTATGCAGCACAAGGCATTCTGCAAAAAGCAAGGGGCATCATTTTTGGTAAACCAAAAGACGAAATGTATTATGAAGAATATAAACATGAAATACTGCAAGTTATGAAAGAACATAATTTAGAAGATTTGCCGATTCTTTATAATTTAAATTTCGGCCATACCGAGCCAAAGTTTATTTTACCTTACGGCGCAATGGCAGAAATTGATTGTGAAAATGGATCTTTCTCTATTTTAGAGAGTGGCGTGGAATAAAGGAAAACTTTAAATAAGTATAGCCATTTTCCTGATCCTACAGAAAAAATAGCGTGTTTTTTCATTTTAGAGAGTATTTTATTTTGGTTAGCTTGATAGCGCCATGAAAGGACCCCAATAAATAAAATCACTCCTATGAGATATAACTGTGAATTAATACTTTTTAAAAGTATATAATTGGAGGGAGATTACGTGTATGGAAGTAACATTTACAGTAAGTAAATGGGATGAAAAACTAATCGATGATACTAGAAAAGATTTCCCTATCAATATTGCCCATGTTGAATATGATATTGATGGTGAATTAAAAGGAAAAGCTTTTGTTGAATACTTGTTATATTATTTAGACTCAAATATAAATGATGGTCACTTGGCTACTGCTAAAATTTCTGGATTTTTACACTTTGAAGGAATTTATAAGGGGCAACAAGGGACATTTACAGCTATAGAGCAAGGAATATTTGATAAAGGAAATCTAGATTCCCCAGGAACAATTATTAAAGCTACTGGTAACTTAGAAAATCTGAGAGGGTCCTACCATTATCAGTTTACAGGTCAAACTAGTAAACTGATTTTAGAGTTTGAATTTTAGCAAAATATCCTATAATTTAGTGGAAAGGACATTTCTTGTAATACTAGGAATGTCCTTTTTTTGTTGACGAGCTTATTCAACTATTCTTCTATTAGTTAAGAAAAGAACAGAGTATATTACATAACGTCTTATTATCAGTATTCAACGATGCATAAAATTTTCGTTATGGTGGAATTAAAAATCTAAGCTCGAGAGGCATGTGGCCCCCACCTATTCATTACTTTTCCTACTAACTAAAGAATAATCCCAGAAAAACTCCCCTTCATAACTTCTTTTTCAAGTTGATTCCTACATACAAACATCGCAATAATCTTTGTACGATTTTTTTCATCAGGCTCAAATTGTTCAATGGTTACGTCACAACGAATCGTATCACCGCTAAACACAGGACGTAAAAATTCAAAATCCATCTTGCGAGCTAATACGTTATAATCACCGCCAATTTTTGTAGGCAATGTTGATGTTAACAGTCCTTGTACAACGAATCTCCCCTGCTCATCTGGTGTAACATGATGAACACCTTCATCTTTCGATACTTCCGTAAATAACGCAACATCTTCTTTTGTAAAAGTTCGTTCAAAGGTGATTTTTTCTCCTACTTGTAATTTCATCTATACCCCTCCTCAAAAAAAACTTTTAAAATAAGAAAAACCGAAACTAAAAATCATTTCGGTTTTTCAATCTAAAGAAGTCTATATTTACTTTAAAGAATGTACAAACAACCCGCTGCGCAGTTTCGGTTCAAACCACGTTGATTTTGGCGGCATAACTTCTCCAGCGTCTGCGATTGCTAATAAAGCTTCCATTGATGTCGGATATAATGAAAACGCTGCTTTATATTCGCCGCTCTTTACAAGTCGTTCTAGTTCTTCTAATCCGCGGATTCCTCCTACAAAATCGATGCGTGAATCAGATCGCGGATCATGTATTTCAAGTACTTGACTTAATAAATGATCTTGCAGAATAGATACATCTAAACCTTTCACGAGATCATTCGCATCAAACGTTTCCTCTTTCACATTGAGCTTATACCATTTATCGTTTACATACATTCCAAATGTTTTTGGCTCATTTGGTTTATACGGAGAAACAGCTGCTTCTTCTACATAAAAGTATTGTGCAATTTGCTTTAAAAACTGTTCTTCTGATAAGCCGTTTAAATCTTTCACAACTCGGTTATAGTCCCAAATGGATAATTCATCGTGAGGGAATAATACAGATAGGAAGAAATTAAACTCTTCTTCTCCTGTGTAATTCGGATATTGTTCTCTTCGCATGATCCCTACTTTTGCAGCTGATGCAGAGCGGTGATGTCCATCTGCAATGTACAGGTTAGGAATATCTTCAAATAAGTTTACTAAACTTGCAATTACTTCTTCATCAGCTATTTTCCAAGCAACGTGCTTAACGCCGTCTTCTGCTGTAAATGTATAGATTGGCGCATGTTCTTCTTTCCAGCTGGCAATGCAACGCTTTATCTCTTCTTTTGTACGATACGTTAAAAAGATAGGACCCGTATTTGCATCACACACATCTACGTGACGAATACGATCTAGCTCTTTTTCATGACGCGTTCTCTCATGTTTTTTAATTGTATCATCTTCATACTCATCAATAGATGTACAAACGACAAGGCCTGACTGCGTTCTTCCCTGCATCGTCAGTTCATAAATGTATAACGCTGGCTCTTCGTCTTGAATGAACACTTCTTCTCGTATAAATCGATTTAAATTTTCACCCGCTTTTTCATATACACGATCATCGTACGGTGAAAGTGCCGGGTCTAAATCAATTTCTGCTTTATCAACGTGTAAGAAAGAATACGGATTCCCTTTTACAACCTCTCTTGCCTCTTTACTATTTAATACGTCATACGGTAAAGCTGCAACTTCCGCTGCTTTTTCTTCTACTGGACGAATGGCCCGAAACGGTCGGATTTTTGCCAAGTTCCTCTCTCCTTTACACAATCATTCGAACGGCTACAACACCTGTAATTTTGCTTATATTTTCCACTATATTCTCTTTTATTATATCATCAATTCCGTTATCAATATCAATCATTGTGTACGCCCAAGAATGTTTACTACGATTAATCATATCGGCAATATTAATATGATGTTCTGCTAAACATCCTGTAATTTGTCCTACCATGTTCGGAACGTTTTGATGCATAATCGTAATTCGTTTTTTTCCGATATACGGCAGTTCGACGTTTGGATAGTTTACTGAATTACGAATATTTCCTGTCTCTAAATATTCACGTAATTGGCGCGCTGCCATGATCGCACAATTTTCTTCCGATTCAGACGTAGATGCACCAAGATGAGGCGTCGCTGTTACATTTTTCATCTTTATCACATTTTCATTCGGGAAGTCTGTTACGTAATGCGTAATAACATCTTCTTCTAACGCTTTTTGAAGAACATTTTCATCTACAAGTTCTCCTCTAGAGAAATTGAATAAACGCATACCTTTTTTCATCTTCTCTACAGCGTGTTCACCAATAATTCCCTTCGTTTGATTCGTAAGAGGAATATGAAGTGTAATATAATCACATGTTGCAAAAATTTCATCTAAACTAAATGCTCTTTGCACATGTGTTGAAAGGCGCCATGCAGTTTCAACTGAAATGTAAGGATCATATCCGACAACGTCCATTCCTAAAGCTAACGCATCGTTCGCAACTAAAGCACCGATTGCACCAAGGCCAATTACACCTAGACGTTTCCCTGCAATTTCTGATCCAACGAATTGTTTTTTTCCTGATTCAACAAGCTGCGGTACTTCTTCACCCTCTAAATTTTTCGTCCAGCTTACACCGTTAATAATGTTACGTGAAGACATAATAAGGCTGGCGATAATAAGTTCCTTTACTGCATTGGCATTCGCTCCTGGTGTATTAAATACTACAATCCCTTTTTCTGTACATCTCTCGACAGGAATATTATTTACACCAGCACCAGCTCTTGCAATCGCCTTTAAGTCTTTTGAAAATTCTTCTTGGTGTAAAGAATAGCTGCGAAGTAAAATACCATCTGGGTGGTCCATTTTATCCCCTACTTCATAACGCTCTCCGTCAAGAACTTGCAAACCCTTTTCCGCAATTTGATTTAACGTTTGAACACGAAACATATCCCCATCTCCCTATCTATTCTCAAGCTCAAATTCCTTCATATAATTTACTAATTGCTGTACACCGTGTACTGGCATCGCATTGTAAATACTTGCACGCATACCACCGATTGAGCGATGTCCTTTTAACGTAACAAGGCCGCGTTCTTTCGCTTTTTGTAAAAACTGATTGTTCAGCTCTTCTGACGGTGTTGTAAACGGAATGTTCATAAGTGATCGATACGTAGGATCAACTGGTGAAGTAAACAATTTTGATTCATCTAAGAAATTGTAAAGAAGTGAAGATTTCATTCTATTCTGTTCTTCAATCGCAGATACCCCGCCTTGCTCTTTCAACCACTCTAGTACAAGTTTCGTTACGTAAATACTAAAGGACGGCGGTGTATTATATAAGGAGTTATTTTTGCTGTAAGTTTCATAGTTTAACATCGTAGGACAAGAGCAATCTGCTCCCCCAATTAAATCTCTTTTTATAATAGCAATCGTTAAGCCCGCTGGCCCTAAATTCTTTTGCGCTCCCGCATATATAAGACCAAACTTCGTAACATCATATTGTTCTGATAAAATATTTGAGGACATATCCGCAACGAGCGGTACTGTATCTAAACGTGGAATGTCCACATATTTCGTACCCTCAATTGTATTGTTTGTTGTAATATGTACATAATCTAGTTTTTCATCGCCTAGTAAACCATCCAGTTTAGGAATTGTAGTAAACTTCTCTTTTTCAGAAGAAGCAAGCACTTGTACTTCTCCTACTTTTTCAGCTTCTTGCAGTGCCTTTTTAGACCATGAACCAGTCAATACGTACCCTGCTTTTTTGTACGTATTCATTACATTTAACGGTATCATAGAGAATTGTAATGACGCACCGCCTTGTAAAAACAGTACTTCATACTCATCAGGAATGTTCATTAATTCACGAAGTAGTTTACTCGCTTCATCTATAATACTTTGAAAATAAGAAGATCGATGACTCATTTCCATAATAGACATGCCTGTCCCGTTATAATTTACAAGCTCCTTTTGCACTTTCTCTAAAACTGGCAAAGGGAGTATTGATGGTCCAGCTGAAAAATTATATACTCTCTCCATCACCTTAATAACCTCCCTATTTCTCATTTTTATTAATTTTTAAACTTTCTGAATTATAACCCGAAATATAATACGTGGTCAATTTGTTTTCTATTATTACGGCGTAAGACGCAATGGAATCGCTTGCATGTGCAAACTATTTTTTATAAACATACAAAAGAGTGTTAAGTACATAATCGTACTTAACACTCTAGTAGTAATAGAATAATAGCTAATTGTTCGTAAAGAACCGATCAAAAATTTGATAAATAGCAGAAAGACCAAAGAGCCAATAAATAGTGTCCACAAGCGCCGGCATAGAACCAAACCATTTCTCAACTACATTGTAATCTAACGCTACAAATAACCAATTCAAACCGCCAAGAATCACCAAAATTACTGTAAGGTAAGACAAAAATTTCATTCTGATTGCCCCCTAGGTGATAAGATGGTGAAAGACCTTTCACTAGAAATATATGTGGTAAAATTCAAAACTTACCTATTTAATAAAAATTATTTTCGGTACCAGCCGTTAATAACTGCCTCTGCTTCTTTACTATGTATTTGATACGCATGCGTACTATTATGAGAGCCAATAAACCAAATGGAAAAACCTTTAAAATACGGTTTCGTTTCTAATACTTCTCGGTAAGCGCGCCATCCGTTTAATTGTACGTCCTTTGAAAACACATTAGAAACATCTGGATTCCACGGATTTTGTAATCCAAGCTCACGCGCCGGAACGTTAAATCCACCAAAATAAACGGGCTTTCCTGTTGCTTTATGTAATTGTTCCAATTGCTGCACAACATTTTGCCCACGATTATACACTGTCGTCGCAAATAAACTTTGCTTTACTTCTTCGTATGTTGGATTTCTTTTTCCCGAAACTTCAAACCAACTATCGATACTTACAATATCAACCTTTTTTAAATACGGACGATTGATTTTCTCCTTAAACTTTGCTTCATACGAAAGATCAAAGCTTGCTGTTAACCACCAATTCATTTGATACAAAACATTTCCTTTATACTGCTTACGAACAAAATCAATCGTATCGTTCCAGTATCCTTCTGCATATTCCATGTTCACGAAATTAGAGGCAATCTTAAGTCCGTACACATTGTATTTACTCGTAATCGAATGAAAGATGTCTTGCAGAATAACCGTTTTCCAATTCCAGAAGAAATCATTAATATTACTCGGATTCCATTCCGTTTCCCCAACATTTCCTTGCTGAATATACGGGAACGGTTCCACAATAACTTGAATATTACGCTTTGATAATTCTTGAATTAAAATAATAGCCTGTTGCTTTTGCGCTTGATTAATTACCATGTTCGTAGAAGTCACGTTCGGAATATCTACCTGAATCGGTACATTTACTGTATTTAAATTTAAGCGCTCTACATCCGCTAACACTTTCGATACATTTCCAACTTCCCACACCGTTACGTTTCCTGACTTTATCTTTCCTGATTGAACAGTATTCACATCTGCCTGTACATTTCCTTGGAAACAAAAAGAAAACAACATCATACACACTCCTAAAAAACTTACTAAACTCTTATTTTTCTTCACAACTTTCCTCCTGTAATTTTTGGCATTCTTGCTTATTCTATACAACGTTTCACATATATTCCATTAAAAAAAGAGTGGAATTTTCATCCATAAAAATGCTATTCATCCTTTATTCATATCTTATTCATACTAACCTCCTAAAAATAGTAAGGTAAATAAAAAGGAGCTTATTTCCGCTCCTTTTTTGTCCTTATACAATTGAAATTGTCGCCTTCCTTCTAACGGCCTAATTAAATTATATTTTTCGTATAAATAAATTTTTATAATCATAAATGTATCAAAAAAATTTTATCTATATTCGCTTTTTATTTGTATTACTTTTATATTTACTTCATTATTTACTTTTGCAGTTAAGAATTCCTTTGTTCTTCTTTCAAAAATCACACCATCATACAAATAAATGCTTAACTGTGTACAAAGTAATAATTACTTCTTTAAGAAGTACCCATTTTCTTGTCTCAATATATGGACAAGAAAATGGGTACCAAATGAAAGGTGTCTATAGTTAATTCAGCATTCTACACTGTATAATTAGTTCCTACTTTCATGTCTTTCTACATCACAGTTATTGACTTTCTTGAATCCATATTGTTTCCGTATCTCCAGTAATCTTGTTTAAAGTTCGTTCAGCTACAATAACTGTTGATGCTGTAATATAAAGGTAATCCAAAAAAGTAATCGTAATTAAACTTGAGAAAGCGGATGATGGTTAGAAAATTAGTAAATCATAAAAAAACGTCCTAGAATTCTAGGACGTTTTTTTAGTTCCCTCAATCTTCTTCTTCGAAATCACGTAGACTAGCAAGTAATTCTGTAAATGTTGAGCAAACAGGATATATTGCTTCCTCTATGTCTTCTTCCTCATGATCCCAGAATACGATTATTGGTGAATCAGTGTTGTTTCGATAATCAAAGCATAGAAGATTGCCGAATGGATCTCTAGCAAAAGGATATATTTTGTCAGGTAATCTATCTTTCGTACTATTATATGTTTCTAGAATTGAATATTTTCTATCAGAATCTAAGGTTAAAAGATTATTAAGTGAATTTTCATCTTGATTTGGAATGTTAAATGTATCTGGCGTTGGATATCCACCATCATATTTTTGTACACAATCAATAAAATCATTAGGAAATTTAATATTTAAGTATTGTTCTAATTGTTTAATTTGGTCATCTGTTACTCTTTTTTCATTTACATTAATCCATGTAATGTGACTCATGGCTAAATACCTCCCTATTTATCGCTATCTTTTCCCCAAATTTTATATCCACCTGTATGACCAGTATCATGATGAGTCTGATAATCTACAAGTTGCATCCTTCCAGTGTCTTGATGATGATGCCATGTATAATGCTCTGGAGTTTTTCCCATTTTAAATAATTGAATTTCTTCATCCGTAAATTTTAAAGCTAATTCAGGACTTTCCATTATTTGTTCATATAATGCCTTACTACACTTTCTAGACTGTGTTGTTCTAGACTTTTTGAAATCTGCCTCTTTTAACATTACCTCGCCTTTTGATTCAAAAATAGGAAATCCTTCAGCATCATACGGAATACCTGTAACAGGGTGCTTATCTCCTGCTAAGTCTCCTTTACGCAAACGAATCGTTTTTGGTCCATTTGCACCTTCATAAGTATACGTAGCTGCTTTCTGTAAATATGGTTGTGTACTACCGACACCTGCATATGAAAGATGATTACCAGCTTTAAATTCATAGTTATTTAATATGTGTAATGCATTTCTGTATGCCGGAGAATTAGTCACAAGTGATTTCCCTTTAGTAAACCCTGTAATAGCAGCCACCTTACCTGCTTGTCCTACTTTATCTAGACCTTTGCTACCAACAAAGCCTGTGAGTAGCGTAGTGACTGCGTAAGCTGCATAATGTTCTCTGCTTTCCAGATCTCCATTCCAAAAATTATTCATAAATATATCTGATACAGTGTTCCATGCAGCAGGAATAGTCTCTCTATAGTTTACAATCGCATCTCGCATATTTAACCAAGTTTCTTTATCTCCTAAAGCTACGAATCCTTTCCATGCATCTACAACACCATCTACAAAACCAGTAGAAATACCCGTCCACGCAGCATTTAAATCCTTTTTATTGAAAAATGACTCTTCTGATTTTGGAGGGAGTTTTCCACACATGGCTCCTTCTTGAATATCAGAGTCAACTAAATTTCCGTCATACGATTCATCCGCTTCTCGGAATTTAACAGCTGCACGTTCTAATTCTACTGCGATTTTATCTAATTCTTGCAAAATGTTAAACATCATTGGTTTTGCTTCATTAAACATCTGATAGAAACGATCACTGCTTGCTCCGCTCCACTGAGAAGCTATATATTCAATTTGAGAGTATAAATCTTTATGTATATATTCTAATGATGATCTCGTATTGCTTACGGTTTTAGCAGCTTGTTCTAATTGTTCCGGTGTTACCTTTATTTGTGTGCTCATTCCATCCCTTCTTTGCATATATATTATGAAAATTATAACATATCATTATTTCATTAAGGGTTAGCATTTGAAAATATCCGTTCCTAAAAGTGAAAGTATATTCCATCATAAAAACAGCTCCAATTCCTCATTAGAGAAAAATGAACTGCCCCCTTAAATAACCCTCGTTGTTATAAAAGACATCACGTTTTTATACTGATAGTATTATAAAATAAGCGGTTTATTAATTTTGCAATGAAATTCATTTTATAGACCCCTCTCTTTGTCAATAATTTATCTATTCAATAAAATTATATATTCAGATATATAATTAATAAAAAAACAAATTTCCGAAAAATATATTTCGGTCATTACATAATTTTTGATATTCGATTGATAGTCATAAGAAAAACATAATAGGGTAACGCCACATGCTCATCAAGCGAAGTTAAAATTATATCCTCAAAATAAAAAAAACGCTATACTTATTGTAAAAACTTTCAACTGGAGTACTGATGAAATCAAAAGAATTGAATCAATGCTTTCAGTATCCGTTGTATTTCTTCCAGAAGTCCTTACTCCTCTTTTTACACAAAAACAGACTGTGGAGAAGATTTTCTCCACAGTCTGAAAAGAATCCATATATGTTTTTTTATTTATCACCTTAACTTACTGTAACCTATATTGTCCTGTTAATTGTTCTTCTGTCATTCGAACTAAGCGTTTTGTAATTTCTCCACCGACAGAACCATTTGCACGTGCTGATGTATCCGGTCCTAATGTGACTCCTAATTCACGAGCAATCACGTACTTCATCTGCTCAATAGCTCTCAGCAGAAATAAGAATCTCATTTGTATTACTTTCATGTCTTTGAACATCCATAATTGCGCCTCGTCATATTTCACTAATTGAATTTAAAACACATCCGTATGCTATTTAGTAAGATTTACTATTCGAGACGTAATTATTGCAGTAATTAAGATAATACTAGCGGTTATCAAGCCAGATTCTCCAATCCAAATCTCAGTTTGATATCCTGTACTTGCACGTGCGAAAGGTCCTTGTATAATGGCATTCCAAGTGGTATGGATGATAACCGAAGGCCAAACGCTACCTGTGATAAGTCGTAAATAAGCTGTAATATAACTGAAGGGCACAATACAAAAATAGATGCCAAGTACTGAAAGTAGGATAGATGATCCCTCTACATATAGACCAGCAATAACAATTGGAACATGCCACGTTGCCCAAATCAATCCACTAATAAGGATAGGCCGTGAAAACTCTGCATCGACTAGCCTTGTGAGCATATAACCTCGCCAACCCATTTCTTCTCCTAAAACTGGGATTAAGTTAAGCAAACTTCCTAAAATGCCGCTCAATATTACTAGATAAATGAAACTGAATGGTTCCGGTAGATACTGAAGTCCAAGTATATTGTAGATCGGTTCTAACATACCACCTTCGGGATGCTGAAACTCCGCAATTCCGCTCAACCAGGCGATAGAATAAGTAATTCCACAAATAATCATAGGTATTAGCAGAGCAAACCCAATCCCCTTCCATATCTTTAAGTTACCGAGACTAAAAGATACATCTTTAAACCCTTCTTTCAGTATTATGCGAGTCAAAATAGAAGAAAATGCTGGGGTAAACATATATACCACAATAAGCGGCATACTTTTAGTAATTATTACTACTACATTTAAGATAATAGAAGTAATGATTAAGATACTCAGAAAGAGTTGAAGTCCTATTTTAGCACGTTGGATTTTATCTTTATTGTGAAACGATTTTGCGTGTAATATCATTGTAATCCGCCCTTCCCCTTTAATTCACTTGTTTATCGAATTTACTTCTTCTCATTTCCACAGACACAACTTAGCATAAAAATATTTTGGCATACAGATTCATTCATCTTTAAAATCCCTCCCAAATTTATAATCTAGTCTTACTTGCGACTCATCAATGTAATTATTATTTATAAGTTGTCATAGCCGATAGTACAAAAGTGTAATGATTAGTCTATGACCTGTGTCAATTAACCTTATGACAATATGTAACTAGAAAATATGATATGGGATAGATAACAATTGAATGAAGGCAATTGTTACGTGCAAGTACATGAATCAATCTTGCTTTTAAAAATAATTCAATTGGGGTGGAAAAAAATGAATAAGAAAAGAATAATTGCAATGGTTAGTACAGCTTTATTAGTCACAGGATGTGGGGAAGTAGGAAACGCTCAAACGGTAGCAGTCGAAAATTCAGGTCAATCAATCCAAAAAAATATAGTTAAATCAATACAATCACAGGCTTATCCATTAAAAACGATAGAGCCGTCAAAATCATTTGAGGATTTAAAACCACTTAAGAAAATGATTGGGAGTGCACAATATGTAGGATTAGGAGAGAATACTCATGGAAGCTCTGAAATTTTCACTATGAAGTTTCGACTTGTGAAATATTTGGTTACTGAGATGGGTTTTACAAATTTCACAATGGAAGAAGATTGGGGAAACGGCTTAAAGCTAAATGAATATATCCAAACAGGAAAAGGAAACCCTAGGGAATTTTTAAAATTGTTATATCCTACTGATGAAATTATAGCCATGATTGAGTGGATGAAAGATTATAATGCTGATTCATCCAATAAAAAAAAGATCCAATTTATTGGGCTCGACTTAAAAACGTTGGACCAAGGTAGCTTTAATAAAGTAATTGATTATGTAAGGGTGCATCGACCAGATTTGCTGGCAGAAGTAGAAGAAAATTATAAAGAATTATCGTCTTTTACTGGAAGTGTACAGGAATATATGAAACTTACTCCTGAATTGAAAGAGCAGTTCAAAGCAAACGCTGAGAGAGTAGCCCGATTACTAAAAGATGAGAATGTGCAAGCCAACACAGAAATAGTTTCACCTGAGTACATCTGGGTGAAAGCAACGGCAAGTGCAATAGAGAAATTTACCACAATGCTACTGCCTAACGACTATCCAAGTATGATAAAGCTACATGAGCAATACTTGGCCGATCATGCAATGTGGGCACAAGAGACATTTGGTGGTAAAACGATGGTTTGGGCACACAATATTCATATTGCTAAAGGCATTATCGATGAGGAATTATACCCTGATGTTGCGGGGCAGTTTTTAAAGGAACGTTTAGACAATAATTACGTCACAATTGGTAGTACAACTACGGAGGGGAATTTCACCTTATACAGCGAATATAATCCTTCCACCGGGGGTAAGATTACAACGGATACGATTCCACAAAATGTAAATAGTTTTAACTATACCCTCGGAAAAGTACCATATAACATGTTTTTATTGGATAACCGTCACCTTAAAGGACAAGCAGAGAAATGGGTTAAAGCAAAAAGACCATTACTAAGTTTAGGGGGACAAATCCTCCCGAACAGTTCGTTATACTTTGATACTTCATTGCTTGAGCAATTTGATATTATTTTTCACATTCGAAAAACAAGTCCATCTCATATTAAATAAAAGTACAAAACAATCCCTTCTTGCATCTGCCAGAAGGGATTGTTTTATGGAGATTAATATAAGCATCTTTTTTAACCAGAAGTAGGTTACTCTCCCCTTTTTAGCATCATTTAGAACTGTCATATGACACTTTTACACTAGTGAGAATGACAAAAAAAGCAGTACAATTCGGTTATTACATAGATAGGAGCGATGAACTTTATGAAATCAAGATTCATCCAGAACGGTTATTTTTTATTGCTAACTTTCGTTACAGGCTTGTTTTATTTTTGTTTTTATCTAATAGCTCTGCTATTCAGCTTCACCCTTTCATTCACGGTAATTGGGATTCCACTAGTTATACGCGTACTACAGACTACTACACCTTTTATCCAATTCGAGCGCATACAGACGAAAATTTATACAGACATTTCAACAGACTCTTACGATAGAAGGATAACAATGGATACATCGAACTGGGCTCAGATGAAATTAGTGCTTACAGATCGTCGCACTTGGTCTGCTGTCTATTGGTTAATGCAGAAATTTGCGATTGGCATTATTAGTCTCATTAGTGCAACCATTTTTTATGTAATGCCACTTATGTTGCTGTTGGCACCACTACTGTATCGATACATCGAAATGAACATTATATTCATACAGATAGATACTTTTACCAAGTCACTCTTTGTAATGTTTATGGGTATAGTATGTATCGCCATAAGTATTAGAATAGTAGATGGTTTGACAAAGAAAATTGGAGGCTATACACGTAGTATGATTCGGCAACTAAATCAATAGAAATTTGCAGTCTGTGAGTAGTATCGCCGTTTTAAAATAAAAAGTATAATAAGGCAGGAAGGATTAAATTATAATATAGGAAGTAAAAAGGTAGGCTATTTAGGGGGTAAATGACTTGTTTGATATGGTTAAATATTGGTTTTGGTATGATTGGATTATGTTAGGAATCCGTCTACTTGCTAGTGTGTCTATCATTCTAGCTACATTAAATTTTCAGGATGGTTTAACATTACCACTTTGGATTATTATTCTTTGGGAAATTATTGCCTTCTCTGTTCCATGGGTAGCCTTACTATTCAATTATAAATATTATTTATTCACAGAAATATTGCTTTATGGTGGACTATGTATATATTTAACCTCTTTATTTCCAGAGGCTTACAATATTTTTCTTATATCAGTGTTTCTT
Source organism: Bacillus sp. IBL03825 (assembly GCF_024712505.1). Taxonomy (NCBI): domain Bacteria; kingdom Bacillati; phylum Bacillota; class Bacilli; order Caryophanales; family Bacillaceae; genus Bacillus; species Bacillus sp. IBL03825. The sequence goes on from NZ_JAMXKE010000001.1 coordinate 3,240,894, forward strand.
ATCGCAGCAAATAGTAAGCATTTGTCCTATTATTGGACAGCTCCAACAACAGTTTTTATAACAACTGGAATTTTCTATGCGGTTGCGCCAAGTAATAGCTATTGGGTTATGGTCATCTATTATGGATTCGCTTATGTAATGGGATTCGCCTTTCATTTATTAATTGTCAATCATAAGCAAAATGAAGCAATTCGTAAACAAAACGCGGTACTTGAGCAGTATATGTCTCAGATTGAACGCATTACACTGGCAGAGGAACGAAACAGACTGTCGAATGAGCTTCATGATACAGTTGGTCACGCTTATACTTCTATTATTATGGGAATGGAAACGTTGCGTACCGAAATTTCTACTGAAATGGGTATACAGAGGCTAGACTCTCTGCTTGAAATGGGACGGAAAAGCATCGAGGACGTGAGAGGTTACCTACATCAAATGGATTCTCCGTGTCAATCGCCTTCCTTGATTCAATCTCTACAAAATCTTGGAGCCGAATTTCAGGAGCACGCCCAGGTAAATGTAAGTTTTCGGACATTCGGAGAGGAATATCAATTGTCTCGGCAAGTGAAGATCGCATTCATTCGTTGCTTACAAGAGTCTCTTACGAATGCAGTACGTCATGGTCAGGGAACTGAAATTATAGTTTCATTGCAGTTTGAACAACAATATACGAGGTTAGAAGTTCAAGATAATGGAAAAGGAAATGTAGAATGGCAGGAAGGCTTCGGTATGAATGCGATGAAAGAGCGGGCAATGAACTTGCAAGGTCAATTGTCTGTATATACAAAGCCAGAGGAAGGAATGCTTGTTACATGTACCATACCACGACAAACTGAAATAAAAGATGGACTTATTCGTTTGTTAATTGTAGACGATCAGCCATTTGTTCGAGAAAGTTTGAGGACATTACTCGATAGATATGAAGATTTAAATGTAGTCGGTTTGGCTGAGGATGGCAATCAAGCCATCGATTTGTGTGGGCGCCTTCAACCCCATGTTATACTTATGGATTTAGATATGCAGCACATGGATGGAATCAAAGCAACCAAAAAGATTAAGCAACAATGGCCACATATCCGCGTATTGATTTTTACAACGTTTCAAGATACCGAACAGGCGTTGGAATCGCTTCGCAACGGTGCGGATGGTTTTTTACTCAAATCTATTGAAACGTTGGAGCTAGCTAATACGATCCGACTTATTCACAAAGGTGGGACACTAATTGATCAGGAAATGTCTCACAAAATATTTGAGAAGTTTGATGAGCAAAAAGAGACACCACAATCAAAAGCAACCGCTTATGAGCTAACAGCTAGGGAGATAGAAATATTGCAGCTAGTAGCAAAAGGACTTCGTTACACTACCATAGCATCAAGGTTATATTTATCGAATGGTACGGTCAGAAATTATGCTTCCACAGCTTATACAAAGCTAGGAGTTCGTAACAAAGAAGAAGCTGTTCAAAAGGCTCTAGAAATTGGAATTATTGAATAACAAAATGTTTTGCGGTGTATAAAAATGAGTAACAAAAAAAGAACGCTTTCTGTGGTTTCTTTTGTAACAGAGTAAATAAGGCCCGTTATCGTATAAGTAAATGTTAAAACACTTACTGTTTTGTCATAATAAAATCATTGAATCTTATCCTCTAAAATACAATAGCCTACTATCAATTTATCTGATAGTAGGCTTTTAAAATTATTTAAGAACTTGGTTATGTTCTAATTTAACAGTTTTCATCAGTGGAAATATTATCACTTCGGCTCTAAAGTTAACACCTTCCCCTCTATCCCCTCCGTATTCAATGAAGTCGTATGATACGTTCCGTTTACCCAATCATCTATTTGATCATGGTACCAATCGCTTCTAAAATGTCCCGATTGTCCTGGTCCTACGATATGATAACCGTTTGACATATCTTTCGTATCAATCACGAATCGCCAAGAAGCTCCGTGATTGACAATACCGTTTTCTCCGTAACTCGCTGCTTGAACGGTAACTTGGCTGCCGCCGATTGGAATTGGTTTTTCACGATTAAATGCAAGTAGTGCTAGCATACTAGATGATTTTGAAATTGGATGTGTGAACGCCAGTTGATGGTAATCGCCCCACTTCCACTCCGCAACATCAGGGCCATATTCCTTCTGTAATTTCTTCATTACATTTTCGTACGATGTATGCACAACTTTCGTGAAACCTCCGTACTTCGTAAACCAAGCGCTATTTTCTCCTGCCACTTCTTTTCGAATCAATTCATCAACTACTTGTGACTTCCCTTCAAATAACTCCATCACATCTTTCGGTATTTCTTTTGAAAATAACGTATTCGAAATCTCTTTCATTAATAAATGGAATAGTAATGGTGCTGCTTCATCTTTACTATCGTTAAAATTCCACTTTGTTAATTGTTTTACGCCTTCTTTCTCTACTTCATTTAAAGATGCTTTATTTAACTCTTTTAACAATATAGGAGCAAATTCTTTCCCGTATAAATTTTTTTGATCCATCTGTAGCTCTTCTAAATCTTTCACCGTATACTTTTCTTTCTCTTGTAAAAATTCTTGAATACGCATTTGTCTATATGGCTGCGCCCACGTATTACTAATATGGTACGGATAATTATCATCCACAATTTTATTATTTGCAGTTGAAATAAACCCTTGTTTTGGATTTATTACTTTTGGAAGTTGATCATATGGGATATACCCTTCCCATTCATATTCATCTGTCCACCCTGGCACTGGCAAACTCCCGTCACCTTTTTTACGCACTGGTATATTTCCATTCGCTTTATAAGCAATTGTGCCGTCATTTGATGCAAATACAAAGTTTTGAGTTGGTGTATGAAAGTCTTGAAGTGCCGTTTCAAACTCATTCCAATCTTTCGCTTTGTTCATATTTAATACGGCCTTTAATTCAGCAGAAGGCTCCAAAGCAGTCCATTTCAAAGCGAATACCGTTTTCGTTTTCTCTTTTCCTTTATCCGCAAACTCTGAAATAACTGGTCCATGCCTCGTAACCGTCACATTATACGGAACTGTTTTCCCGCCTTTTACTTTAATAGATTCATCAACAACAGTAGCTTTTTCCCACTTATCGTTATACAAAAATTCATTTTCATTATTAGGATTTCGCTTCTCAATATATAAATCTTGCACATCAGGACCAGTATTCGTAACACCCCATGCTATTTTGTCATTGTGACCTAAAATAACACCTGGTACTCCTGCGAAAATAACGCCACTCACATTCAAACCTTTCATTTCAAGTTTCGATTGATACCAAATAGAAGGCGTCGCAAGAGATAAATGAGGATCATCCGCTAAAATTGGCTTACCAGACGCACTCTTCTCACCGCTTATGACCCAATTATTACTACCATTAAACTCTGGCGGAATGACCGCTTTTGCAAAACTTTGTGCTACGTCCACATTTGTATTTTTCAGTTCAGCTAACAATCTAGGTGCATCTTTCGGATATGTAGGAAATAGCTCATTTGCTTGCTCTTTCGGTAAATTTTTTAGCGCCCAATATCGAAACGCCTGTCCGTGCCAATGTCCACCTAAGTCAAATGCCATATACTTTCCAATCGTTAACGTATCAACAATGGACCATTCAGCAGGCTCATATCCTAATATAGTAAACTCAACTGGCAATTTCTTTTCCTCTTTTGCCTCGCGTATAAAAGCGTTCACCCCATCAGCAAATGACTGCAGGGCATATTTCGCTTCCCCGTCATATTGACTAACAGACGCTTCGGCTGCTCGTCGTAAACCGAGTGTTCGAAACAACTTATCTCGATCGACAGCTGCTTCCCCTACAACTTCACTTAACATCCCAGAAGCTTGCCTTCTACTTAAATCCATTTGAAACAAACGATCTTGTGCTTGTACATACCCTTGCGAAAAATATAAATCGTGTGCATTTTCCGCTTTAATATGCGGTACCCCTTTACTATCCCGCTTTACCTGAACAGCATGTTGTAAATCCTCTAGCTTTATCGTCCCATCTATCTTTGGCACAGAACTAAGCGTATATATGTTCAAAAAAATCACTGTACAAATAACTAACAAAAGAACGATACTACTAGACCAAATAAAAATTCTCTTACCTCTAGTTCGTTTCTTCTTTATGACGACTTCCATATAACCCCTCCTTTCTCAAACTATTCGCTTCTATTTAATGAAGAACCTTTTAGAAAAGTTGAAAAACCCATACTTTCTCATACTATGGATCATACAAACTACATACCTCTCTCTTATGTACACCTTCCTTTCTTTCAATGAAATCTACTCGCCCTTTCTTACACCAATTCCTCAAAATCCCCTTCACATAAGCAAGCGCTCGCTTATTATGTTCAAACGCAATTTTAAGTGCCTTTCGTACTGTCTCTCCTGAAACCTTTTGTATCCACTCTTTCAATTCTTTCACGATATATGGAGATAGATTACTTATATGTCGTTCGTAAAACTTATAAACTTCACTATGCAACGTATCCTCTTCTATCTCTTCTTCCTTCTCCTCAACAACTTCTTGTAAACTACTATTATCCTCTTCTTTTGGCATACCAAAATGCTGCAATAACAATGGAATCTTCCATTCTTCTTCAAGACATTTACATAAAAACATATGTATGAACTCTTTATTTTTTACAGTCTTTAACTCACGTAACACACACTTCTCTACATTTGTATTTAAAATAGGGTTATAGTGTAGCCAATTTAGTATGTATAACTCTTTCGTTTCCGCATCGTATAAAATCTTTCCGTATTCAACAAATCTATTTAACAGCTTCTCAACAGTTTCCATACTGTAGCCTGTTTCCAGTTCTGCCACACGCTTCGGTAATACGTAAATTCCACATTGCTTCGTTTTCGTACCAGTTAACAAATATATGTAAAAATAACGCTCCTCTGGCGTTAAATCTAATATGAATTCATCTTGCCAAAAGCTCACCTGCACATTACGGTACACCGCCATATATTTACCTCCTCCTTTTATTCATAAAAAGGCAGAATTCAATCTTTCAATATACATATAGGAATAAGGGCTTTGTTTTTGCATTTGAATTCCAAACTTTTTTAACTACTACAACGCCGGTTTTATTTTTTCGCGCTTTGTTGTTCTTGTAGTTGTTTTTGTTTTTGTTTTTGTTTTGTTTTTTTAGTGATTTATTACTTGGTAGGTGCTTATGAGGGGCTTGGAAGGGGCTTCATAGGGGCTAAAATAAAAAGGAGCTGTTCCAAATTTTCATTTTGGATAGCTCCTTTACCATTCTTTCTATTTTTGACTTGCATCTAACATCTTCACTAAAAAGGCAGCTGCCTCACCACGAGTTGTTGTACCTTTAGGATTAAACTCATTATTTCCAACGCCAGTAACTACCTGCAAGCTGTATAATCGTTGAACAGGCTGTTTGTATGTGATCAAATGTGTATCCCTAAATGGTAATGCGACTAATTCACCTGTAACACCTTTATACTGTAATGCGTTATCAATCATAATCGATGCTTCTTCACGAGTGATTGGTGCATTCGGGTCAAAAACCCCTCCGCCACGACCGCTAATAATCCCTGCACTTGCACTACGTTTAATACCGCTATGAAGTGATGAATGCGCTTTGTTAATATCTATAAATGACTTATTTCCTTCTGGTAGTTTAAGAGCATTTGCGATTAATGTCGCAAACTCAGCTCTCGTTACATTACGGTAAGGCGCAAATACACCATTTCCTTCCCCATGCATAATACCTAGACTGTGAAGTTTACGAATATGTCCCTCAAACCATCCACCTGTAATATCATCTTTTGGCTTTTGTACTTCTTCTTTTGGTACATTGTAGTTAATTTTAATCCAACTTGGATTATAAAAAATCCATTCTCCATTTCCTACTTTGTACCAACCGTCTTTAACTGCTAACACTTTGTAACGGTCTCCGTTTGAAGCTTTACGAACAGTTTGATGTTCAATTCCTGCACCGCTACGTACGTTTATACCGTCACCATTAACGACTAGCTCCATGCTAGGTTCCGCTGGATTAAATTCATTTGAATCAAATAACTCGTTTCTTTCTTGTAAAGGCGAGTCAATTTGCGCATTAACATTTGCATACCATTGAATACCTTGTACGAAACCAGTCCAATTCCCACGAGAAATTAAAATATCAGGACATTTTTTTCCGCTCCATTGTTGATGCCTGTAAATGTGATCCGCGCTAATTCCTTCTTTATTCATTAAGTAACCTGCAAGTCGCTTCGCATTCTCTAACGCTTTATTGTAATCTCCGTCTTGGTTAACTGAAATTTCAATACCGATAGATTCTCTGTTTCCTGAGCCATCACCATCTCCTGCATGCCAACCATTTTCATTTGTTGGTAGGTGCTGATAGATTTGTTTATCGTCTACTGTAAAATGCCATGAAGCTGTTCGGAACGTACCTTCCGTTGCTTGTTTATACAAATATTTCGCATGATTTTCAGCATTCGCACCGCGAGCTGTGTTTGCAGTCTCATGAATTGTAATGTAACGTGCTTTCATCGGATTGGCCGGGCGAATATCAGGATTTCCTGCTGGAACAATCCACTCTACAAACGGGGCACCTGCAAGTGTTCCATATTTCTTTGTAGTCATCGATGCACTATACTGAATAGCTCTTGGCTTTTCAACCGGCTTCATTTCGCGAGGAGAACCATCATTTCGACCATCTACATGTTCAAATGCCTTTTCAATGTTTGAAATAGCTTCATCTTCTGCTACTTGACCTGTTTTAGCTTCTTTCATTTTATTTAGTTCTTCTGTTTCAGAATGTTTATGCTTATATTCTTCTAGAAGTATTTTCTCGTTTTCTGATACTTCTGCTTCGTTAATTTGCATGTGATCTGGAGTTTCTAGATTGAAATTAGAATAACTTAATCCGCTCGTGCCACTCTCCCCTTGCGCGATAAGAAGTTGATCAGTTTGAAGATTTTTACTCTCTTCTGCTGATATCACTAAAGGTGCGCTCCCTAACATTACTAAACTTGTTGATAGTGCAATTACTCTTTTTTTTATAATTGTATTCATTGCTATATGTAATATTTACACAGCTCGTGTAAATATCTTAACCTCCCTTTATCTTCTCATTAGTGAAAGACTATGAATCTACTATGTACTTCTAATATAACTTTTTCATCACTTATGTATGTATAAAAATATGTTTATTATATCCTTTTATAAATACTTTCTATCCTCAGCAGGCAAATCATAGTTTCTAAGTCAAATTTCTATAAAACCCCTTAACGAACATTATTTTACAACTAATTATAAGTACCGTCAAAAACACTCACAAAAGGGATAATTAATAAAGTAAACTTACATTTTTTCATTTTAACTTTTATTACAAATTCCCTTTAACGTTTTCGACAATCTCATTTATCGTATTTCGATCAAACTTATCACTAATTTCATATGGATCACGATCTCCTACTAGTTGTACGCCTACGATATCGTTGCGGTCCTTACCAAATTGCACTTCAATAATAGCTCCCCGCTCTACTTGTTTCCAAATGTAACTTGCTTCATCTTTATTATCTAAAATAATACAGTCCTCGATATTTTCATCAATCCCTATTAACTTGTTATCATCTATAAACCCAACCTCGTATTGTTGACGCTCTTTCGCTTTGCCACTTACTAATATACCTTTGCTACCATATGAATAATCCATATAGTCCTTTTTCTCAGATTGTACCACTTTCGGCTCTTTTGCTTTAGTTTTTTCATCGTTCTCACAACCCATAATGAAACTGATTGGCATCACCGTAGTTAGTACCACTCTAGTAAATTTCTTTATCATTTAGAATCGACCTCACATATTTAATATAAAACCCCATTTATTACCTTATTAAAGGATAACATGATACTACAGCAAACGCGTCAAAGAGAAAGCATTATTTACATCCCCTCACTATGCGGAGAGCCATACATCCATATTGTTTCTCCCCCCTTTTATCTTCATGTTGTATCTTCACAACAATAAACAACTAACTAAATTATCGATAAATTACACAAAGTGGACATCCTACTCACATAAGACTTAAAATTGAGATGTATGGAAGACATGATAAAAAATATAGGCTAGTTGTTCGCAGTTAAAATGGTCTTTATATTAAGGAAGGAAGTGCACAGCAATGGATTTTAATACAGTTATGCAAGAGCTTGAGGCCCTTGGTAAAGAAAGAACAAAAAAAATATACATATCTAACGGCGCACACGAGCCAGTTTTCGGCGTAGCCATAGGTGCTATGAAACCAATCGCTAAAAAAATAAAATTAAATCAAGAATTAGCTGAAGAACTTTATGCCACAGGCAACTACGATGCTATGTACTTTGCAGGCATTATTGCCGATCCAAAAGCTATGAGTGAATCGGATTTTAATCGGTGGATGGATGGGGCGTATTTTTATATGCTATCTGATTATGTTGTAGCAGTAACTTTATCAGAGTCAAATATGGCACAAGACGTTGCTGATACATGGATTGCAAGTGGAGACGAGCTACGAATGTCTGCAGGCTGGAGTTGCTACTGCTGGCTTTTAGGCAATCGTAAAGACAATGAATTTTCCGAAAGCAAAATTTCCAATATGCTTGAAATGGTGAACAATACGATTCATGATTCGCCAGAACGAACAAAATCCGCTATGAATACTTTTCTAAACACAGTAGCGATTTCATATGTGCCACTACACGAAAAGGCAGTCGAAATCGCAAAAGAAGTTGGTATAGTCGAAGTAAAACGTGAAAATAAAAAGAGCAGTTTGCTAAATGCTACAGAAAGTATTCAGAAAGAACTTGATAGAGGAAGACTTGGTTTCAAACGTAAGTATGTTAGATGTTAAATGATCAAAAAGGTGTCAATCTAAGCAAGATTGACACCTTTTTGATGAGAAAAACGAATGAACTTCCCCTGGAAATTATTCATCCCCTCTTGTACACCTTATGCGTTAAACATTTCTTCATTCAATTTATAAACCCTATCTCTTTTCTCATCACTTTTGACAAAAATAAGCTTTCCTTCTTTAACAAAACCTTCTAATAGTAAGCATACTTCTCCATATGCTTTAGGCTTATTCGTTGTGAATCTTTCATCTGATATTTTTCCAGCTCGTATTAATTGTTCACATAGCTCAAGTGCACTTATTTCTTCAGAATCCATTAATTCCAATATATCTTTTTGCAGTGGTGATAAAGGTACTGGTATTTCAGTCACCTCCACCTTTCCTTTCTCGTTTTCTTCTTCAAATAAATCTTCAAATGAAATTTGATTCATTACTTCTTTTCCTTTCTAACGATCGATTTGTATAACATGAACTGAATCCTATAGCGTAGTTATTGTTATGTATTCCTTACCTTATTACATAAATATCAAACTCATGTACATCGTTTCATATAGTATGTTTTGATTATACCAAATATATGTTCTATCTTCTATCGTAGATTGAAAAAAGGAACGTTTTACTGTTCACAAATAGCGAAAAGGGATTTAAATAATTTCGTTGAATGGATTTATAGAAATAACTTCAAAATCAACTTTTATTGTATATTTTTGAGTTACTTTACATTTCACTCTATATACCATTTTTAAATAGAGATGAATATTTATAGATACTATGATTAAGTTTCATGCAGATTAGCAAAATAGATATTTATTCCATAGAAATTTATGGTAAACATTTATCATTTATATGTTATAATCTCGATGTAAACATTTAAGTATATTAAATGTTTACTAAGGTTATTCAATACGTTTACTTTAACAAGGGGGCACACAAATGAGCAGAAAAACAAGTAAAGTTAAAAAGTTTTTTGGATTCGTACTAACCGCAGCACTAGCAACTACAACGATGGTAGGCACAGTAAATGCAGAAACAACTACGAAAACAAATGGTAATGCAAATAGCTATAAGGTAGTTAGCAATAATGACACTGTATTTACAGATGTACCAAAGGACCACTGGTCAAAAATTGCTATCGATTACTTAGCATCAGCAGGGATTTATAAGGGATACGGAAATGGGAAATTTGGTTTTGGGGACAATGTTACTAGAGGACAGGTAGCTTCTTTAGTCAATCGACATTTAGGTTTAATAGCAGACGATAAACAGGCGAATATGTTTAGTGACATTACAAATCATATGTTTGAAAAGGATATTAAAGCCATTGCGCAAGCTGGAATTATGACAGGTGATGGATCAGGTACATTTCGTCCAGATGATGTATTAACTCGGTATGAGATGGCAGTAGTGTTACAAAAAGCATTTCATCTAGAATCAAAAGGACAAGGGAGCTTTAAAGATGTACCAAAAGGTCATTGGGCCTATGAATCTGTAAATGCAGTGCGTAGTAACCGTATAGCACAAGGTGACGAATCAGGTAATTTTAATGGCAACATGATTGTGAAGCGTGAGCAATACGCACAATTTTTCTATAATGCAATAGCCAAGAACAGATCTTATAATTTCAACATCAACTCAAAAGAAGAACTGAAACAAATGTTAACAACAGCTTTACAGAATGGGACGTTTGGTCCATTTAAATTAGATGCACTAGGTAAAGATATATCTGAGGTAAAAAAAGAATTTGGAGCGCCTGATGTTTGGAAGCAAGCACCATGTACAGAATGTGATGCCCCTAATACAGCGGTATACGGAGATTATAATATTGATATGTACCCTTCAGACGCTAAATATATATGGGTGAAAATGGATATCTCTATCAACGAATTAAAAGAGTGGTTTGGTGAACCAGATGGAATCGGTGAGGATATGACTAGTGAAGGCTTTATATATAATCGAGGAAGCTATTCTCTTTATTTCAGCTTCTCTGATGGTTATATTCAACGCGCTGAAATATCTAAAGCTGAAGATCGTTATTAAGTTACAAACAATATAAATATATAAAGTATAAAAAGATCCTTCAAGAACACGCTTTTTCTTGAGGGATCTTTTTGTATTCCTATCTATTTTACATAGTACAAATCTATAAAGCTCCCACTGATTAAACTTTATTTTTCTTGATGCTCAGCATCCCATTCACTTAAATACGTTGCATATTCTAATTCATCTGGATCATCATATAACATGGAAATAAACTCTAATTTATTTCCATCACAATCTAGAAAATATACGCTTGCAGCTGGCATCCATCTTTGGACAATCGGTTCTCGATTTCCTTTTCCCTGACTCCCTACTACCTTTATTCCACGTTTCTCTAACCATAATTTTGAAGCATTTAAAAACTCTAAATCTACACGAAAGGCGAAGTGTTTCGTCTCAAACTCTTCATTCGTATGCATTTCCCATAACCCGAGCATTTGCTCTTTATTTTCTCCTATCCAAAAGAACGCAACTCGTCTTTTCAATAGTTTTTTTGCTACCGTTAAGCCTAACTTATTTTGATAGAAATCTATCGCCTTTTCTAAATTCCTTACATGTAAATGAGTTTCATATATGCTTTGTATCATTATATATTTCCCCCTCCCCTACATTCTGATTTTTAAAAATATGTTTTGTTTTTATCATACAAATTAATATATTTTTAAGCATCCTACTTTTGTATAATTGTTCTTTCCTACAAAGGTATAGGTATCCAGCTTTCACTAATATCCCAACGCTGGAATTCAATACAATGAAACTAGTAAGGTTTTATTCACACACACTAATCATGCTTTTATGGATAATTGGCTCTCACCTACTTTCCTCTCATTAGAAGCTTTGCTGCCCACAAATAGCAGGATAAAAATTCTATTTACATTCATAAATTTTTATAATGTAATAAGATTAACATCTTAATAATAGAGGAGGAACCATTCTGGATAAGACCAAAGTTATGGCTTATTTTAGTGCAACGGGTGATATATTCCCTGTTGAAGCAATTACTGACGCCCTAAGTATCGAGCCTACAAGAATTTATAAAAAAGGTGATGTTGTTGCAAGACGTGATAATCCGAATCTTGTATCCACCAAAATCATATATAGAAAAGAGACGGATTGGACTTTAAGCACTGGATACGAAGAATCATACGATATAAATAATCAGTTGCATGTTATTCTAAAATTCCTTGAAGGGAAAACAGAACAATTAAAACATCTCAAGAAGAAATATAGTTTAGAGTACCTTTTTATAGTAGTGATTCAAGTGAAGAATAACGAATCACCCGCGATGTATTTACAAAAAGATATAATTGATTTTGCTAGTTCCATTCAAGCAGAAATTCATTTTGACCTATATATTTTGTAACAATAAAAAACGCTATTGATATTGGAATCAACAGCGTTTTTTATGTGACTATATGTTTTATCTTGCTTGTACCCAAAAGCACATTCTTTTTATATAACTTATTACTTCAATTTTCCCTCAAAAACAATTTTCCTACCACACGGTTCAACTTCTGTTTTGCCGTTTTTCTTCACTTCATGAAAGATTGGCTCTTCCATGCGACGTGATGGCGCATAGCCTTCTCGTTCCATACGTGCTAAGCAGTCTGTAATTGTTTCGTTTTCGAGTACTTCAAATTTCTTTTTATTAGGTTGTTTTGTCATGCCCTAACCTACTTTCTATTTTTCTTGATGCGAATTGATTCTTCATGTAGACCATATATACCATTGCGAGAATTCCCATTATAATCATAACCGCAATAAAAAAGCTTGTATACTGTATTTTTTCTATAAATACGCCTCCTAATACAGGTCCCATAATACTACCTAAACTAAAGGCGATTCCAGATAATATATTACCTGCTGGTAGTAAGTGCCTCGGTAATAAATCTGTCATAAATCCAAGACCTAATGAGAAACACGATCCAATGACCATACCAGCTAACAGCATACAGGCAAAAACGATCCAGTAATATTGATCAAATACTGCTGTAAGTAGGAAAATACCCGTACTTACGCTGAACGTCCACGTTAAAATACGATCTCTTCCGTATTTATCACTTAATATACCGAGCGGAATTTGTGTAATAATGCCCCCAACTGCGAACGCTGGTAATAAGAAGGATACATCTGAAACAGACCATCCTTTACGAAGCGCGTATACTGGTAAGTTACTATTTAACATTGCTTCCAGTACACCATATGCAAGCGGTCCTAGTAATGCAATCCATCCTAATCCAAAAACTTGTTTATAACGAGAAAATGATGATTCACCCTTCACTTCTCTTTCATCTTGCGCCGGGAATGCATTTTTCGTTGGGAGTAATAAAAGCCAACCTATTAAGCAAAGTATCGTAGATATAATAAATGGCGTTGCAAGACCGTACTGCACAGTGCTTGCTAAATACGGACCAACCGCAAAACCAATTCCGAAGAATACACCGTATATCGATACTTGTCTACCAATTTTACTCGGGTCTGATGTTGTCGTAATCCATGTTTGTGTTCCGACATGAAGCATATGATCTCCGACTCCAACTAGAAATCTAAGAATAAACCATACCCAAAATGAAAAAGTTTGTGTAAAAAAGAATAATGAAATAATAACGAGAAACCCACCAATAACGATAATTGGCTTCATTCCAAACTTTTGCATCGGTTTTTCAAGAAACGGTGAAATAACTAATATCCCAATGTATAATGCCGTCGCATGAATACCGTTAATACTTGAACTAACCCCTTCTTGTTCAAAAATCATTGCAATGGCAGGTAAGAGCATCCCTTGTGACAAACCCGAGATTGCTACAATTCCAACCATAATCCAAAATGTAAAACGCATTGACATCCCTTTCCCTCTCCTTCTCACGCTGTCCACCTTTTATTATAAACTGTTTCTTCAAATGCGTGTACGAATATTCGCAATAAAAAAGAAGCTAAAAGAATGAATCTTTTAGCTTCTTATCCTTCCCATACTTGCGCTTTCACATTGTGGTGAAAGTGCTTGAAATATGGATTTCCATAAAATGATGAGCCATATAAGTATTGCTGTGCACTAGCAATTGGTGGCTGTGGGTATTGCATTTGTAATGGAACTACAGATGGTGAAACTTGCATATACATCGGATCAATAATAAATTTTATATGTTGGTGATGGTTATATGGAGAATGATATATTAAAAGCGGATTATGCATTGACTCTCTCCCCTTATACATACAAATGTTATAGTATATGCAACACTTCTCATTTCGGGGATTATTTCTATTCTAACCAATCTTCTACATGTTTTATAAATACATCTAAACAATCAATAAAAGGCGAATGACCGCAATCCTCTAACACTTTTAACTCTGCATTTGGCAAATGTTTTGCTAATTCCTCACCGACTACTTGCGGTACGACGTAATCTCTGTCACCTTGTATGACGAGTGTCGGAGCTTTAATATGATGAATTTCTTTATTTCCCTCTACAACTCCGTTATGTTCATCCGAAATATTAAATGTAATGAGCGCATAATTCACATCTACGAAATTACGCTGCGTTAACATATCGTCTAAATACTTGTCATAACGGTCCGGTTCAGGTTGATTATGTGTATATATTAATAGATTCCATACTGTACGGTAATATAATTTATTCATATTTTTTATCGCATCTAGCACTGGAGCAATTTGTACGGGATCTTGTGCAACCTCTTCTTTCGTCTTTACTAAACTTGATACGATTGGCTGCCCGTTTATATCTTTTTTAAAAATTGGATATCCCTTCATGCCTACTGATTCTACTAAAATTAACTTTTCAACAAATGTTGGATGATTCGCTGTAAATTGCATCGCAACACCACCGCCCATTGACCAGCCCATTAATGAAAATTTCTCTAGTTTTAATTGATCGATAAATAGTTTTACATCTCTTGCAAAGTCTTGTAATGAATCTATCGATTGATTATATGTTGATTGGCCAAATCCTCTTAAATCAAGAGCGTAAATATGGTATCGATCTTGCAGCTTTTCAATTACTAAATCCCAATGTTGTGACGATGTCATGTTTCCGTGAATGAGTACAAGAATTTCTGTATTTTGCCTTCCAACTTCCTGATACGCAATCGTTTCTCCGTTCGATAGTGAAACAAACTCCATTGTTGCAGGCTTAATCATCACAAGTTCCCCCATTCTAATTAATAGAAAGAAAATTCTTTACTTACTTAAAGAATAACATACAGAATGTACGTTCTCAACATAAAGCCTATACGAAATTTTTACATAACTCAACATGTCTATTACTAGACAATTATAATAAAAAAGTATATAGTTAGCTAGGTAACTAATTTGAAAGGATCAAAATACATGGACGAAAAACAACATTTTTTTCACATTGTCAGCCAGACTTCTCGAAAATTCACAAAGAAATTTAATGAACGCGTATCTCCAACTGGGCTATTCAGTGCGCAATGGGCTGTTATTTTCCGCATTAATCAAACCGGTTCTTGTACGCAAACAGAATTGTGCCAATACTTAAATGTTGAATCACCAACGATGACTCGTACGTTAACACGTATGGAAACGATGGGTTGGATTATTCGTACAGAAGGAAAAGATCGTCGTGAGAAGCTCATTTCTTTATCAGAAACAGCGATAAAAATGATTCCGGTATGGCAAGAAGAAGTTGATACTTTCGAAGAAAAAACACTAGAAGATATTAACGAAGATGATTTACATCAAGCATTTGAAGTGTTACAAAAAATCATTAAAAATTTAGATTAAATTGGAGGGATGACGATGCAAAGTGAGAAACTTTGGACAAAGGATTTCCTCGGAACTTGTTTTAGTAGTCTATTTCTCTTCTTAACATTCTATATGCTTATGACTACTCTGCCTGTCTATGTAATAGACGGCCTAAAAGGAAAACCTGAGGAAATTGGTTTAGTTGCAACTGTTTTTCTTATTTCATCTGTTTTATGTAGACCATTTACAGGAAAATGGCTCGATGAATTAGGGAGAAAGAAAATTTTATTTATTTCACTTTCATTATTTTTAGCTGCTACCGTTATGTATTTCGGTGCACAAAGTTTATTTTTATTACTTGCCCTTCGCTTCTTACATGGTATTGGGTTCGGTATGGCAACAACAGCCACAGGAACAATTGTAACTGATGTTGCGCCAGCTCATAGACGAGGCGAAGCACTTGCATATTTCGGCGTATTCATGAGTCTGCCTATGGTAATTGGTCCTTTTTTAGGTTTAACAATTATTTCTCATTTTTCATTTACTGTACTATTTATCGTTTGTTCCGTATTTTCATTACTTGCATTTTTATTAGGACTACTTGTAAATATTCCGCATGAAGTACCAGTGAGCAAACAAAAACGAGAAAAAATGAAATGGAAGGACTTAATTGAACCATCCTCTATTCCGATTGCTCTGACAGGATTTGTTTTAGCCTTTTCTTATAGTGGTATTTTATCCTTTATTCCTATTTATGCGAAAGAAATCGGTTTAGGAGAAGTTGCTAGTTACTTCTTTATTGTATACGCACTCGTTGTTGTAATTTCTCGTCCATTTACAGGAAAGATTTTTGATCGCTTCGGTGAAAATGTACTTGTTTACCCAGCTATTATTATTTTCACAATTGGGATGTTCATTTTAAGTCAAGCACAAACTCCGTTTTGGTTCCTTGGCGCAGGTATGTTAATCGGTTTAGGTTACGGAACATTAATTCCAAGTTTCCAAACGATTGCGATCTCTGCCGCTGCAAACCATCGACGTGGTTCTGCGACAGCTACGTACTTCTCATTCTTTGATAGCGGTCTCGGTTTTGGTTCTTTCATTTTAGGTATCGTCGCAGCGAAATCAAGTTACCATAATATGTATTTTATCGCAGCTATTATCGTTGCTTTCACTTTACTTCTCTATTATGGATTACACGGACGAAAACAAAAATTCAAGAAACAACATACAGACGGAAAAGTTTCCGCTTAACACGAATAAGGAAAGTAAACTTCCCCGTTTACTTTCCTTATTTTGTATTTCTTTCACTAGAAGCGTATACTTATAATAATAGAAATAAAAAGGAGGGACCGATATGAAACTTAAAAAATCTCCCCTACTCTTACTCATAATCACATTTATATTTGTAATTACAGGGCTCGGTTTTACATACTTCAAACATAATAAAACAATCCCATCGAAAAATAACGTGACGAAGAAAAATTGGTTAGATGATCCGTACTTACGTTGGTCGTACACACATATGAAAGAATTCACTTTAATTAACGAGGTAAAACATAACCCGGATCACGTTTCTAATTTCTCTACCACATCGCAAAACTTAGACGATTTTGCTGTGGAGCGTAGATTTGGAAATACAACTCCTCTAAAAAAACTTTTAGACGATAACAAAACGGATGCTTTTGTCGTGGTACACAATGGACAACTTGTTTATGAACGATATTTCAATGGATATAACGAGAGTGAACCTCATGGCATGGCATCATTAGCGAAGGTCTTTACTGGTGCAATTATACAATCTCTCGCTGAAGAAAATCGTATTGACTTAGAAAAAACAGCTGACGCATATATAAAAGAATTAAAAAATACACCGTTCGGTAATGCCACACTTCAGCAATTAATGGACATGCAAGTTTCTGTAGAATATCCTACTCACGGATACGAACATCCAGCGTTAGAAAATCAAGATGCACAACTATATTTAGCGAGCAATATTTTACCTAGAGGTAAAAACTACGACGGTCCGATGAAAATTTATGATATGTTACGAGAAGCAGAAGAAACTGCATCGCCTGGTTCCGATTTTTCTTACGATAACGGATCAGCGGAAACACTCGCTTGGGTTATTCGAACGATCACTGGTAAATCATTAGCGGATAATGTTAACGAGCGCATATGGTCTCAAATTGGTATGGAAGAAAATGCTTATTACGTCACCGATGAAACAAAAGTTGAACAAGCTAGCGCTGGTTTAAATGCAACTGCTAGAGATATGGCTAGATTCGGGCAATTACTATTAAACAACGGGGAATATAACGGAAAACAAATTCTCCCTTCTTCTATTACTGAAGATATAAAAAATGTCCAAGAAGGTGAACTTGCAGTTGGCCCTGGAGCTTCCATTTCTTATCATAATCAATGGTGGATTCCGCACAATGAACAAGGTGCTTTCGAAGTGTTAGGCAGTTACGGACAAACACTTTACATCGATCCGAAAGCAAATATGGTCATTGTCCACTTCTCTTCTAACGCTACGCCAAGTAATGAAATACATTCAGTTTACTCAAATATGTATATTGATATTGCACATCATTTAGAGAAGCTTCCACAGTAGTGGAAGCTTTTTCTTATTGGGGTGTTTATTTTAATAAATCTCCTCATCACGATTATTCTTTTCTTATTCATACGTGAATTTTTTATTAACAATCCAATAATTTGTTAAGAAGAGTGTCAATAAGATCCAAATAATCGTTAGTAGTACATTGACCACTGCGGTTGCATTCACTCCCCCCGTGACTAACATTTCCATTGCATGTTTACTCATACTGGCTGGATTAACCTGATCTATTATTGGATTCAAACCGACAATTATTCTACAAGCTAAAAGAAAAACAATTGAAATTAGCGCAATAATACCTTGAGTTTGAAAAATAGCACTTATCATTATTGTGAAAGATACGATAAAAAGAACCCAAATTAAATAAAATAGTAATCCAGTAATCATGTGCAAAAACGGAACAGCAGTAAAAAGGTAGTTTATATATAGATAAGAAGTAAAGTACCCAATCATTACACTGAACGCTACTATTACATAATTTGATACTATTTTCCCCGCTATATATGAAGTAACCGTAACAGGTCTTGTTAAAATAAAGGCCAACATACCGTTGGCTTTATCTGTTTGAATGGCACCCATCATAGAAATTACTAGAATCATAAGTCCGAGCTGATCAAACTGAGACCCCAAAGTACTTGCTAGTACTTCGCCTCCTTGTTGTGCTGTCATACTCGGATCGATGGTAATCCCCTGCCCTCCACCTAATGATCCTAAAATGGATGGCAAGTAATGCGTTACTATTGGCTGTGTTGCCCCTAAAAATATAAAAACAATTGGTAGCCAAATCATCTTAAAATCACGTATCATTTGAACACATTCTTTTTTTATCAACACCATTAGATTATTCATTTTTGCACCACCAATTTCAAGAAAATTTCTTCTAAAGTATCGTTGTTTATTTCAAATTTAACGATGTCCACTTTATGCTCGAGTGCATTTTGCAGTAACATATTTTTATTCATTTCGATACTTTCAACCTTCACTTTGACTTTAAGCCCAATCACTTCTACGTCCTTCACATAGGGCAACTTTTTTACAACGTCAATCCACTTTCGATCTTTAGCTGTGATTTCAATGATTAACTTATTTTCGCTATTACGGTGTAAAAGCTGAGTAATTGTTGTATCTTCTATTTTTGTACCATCTTTAATCATGACAAATCGTTCACAGATTTCTTCTGCATCACTTAATATATGGGTTGATAATAAAATGGTTGTATCTTTTTTTATTTCTTCAATGAGATTTAATACTTCCCTTCTGCCAATTGGATCTAATGCAGATACTGGTTCATCCATGACAATAAGCGAAGGCTTATGTAATAATGCTTGTGCAATACCAAGTCTCTGTTTCATTCCCCCAGAAAAGGTACTCACCTTTGAACCATCTGCCCCACTTAATCCAACTTTCTCCAAAATTTTTGGTATCGACTTTGACAATGCTTCTTTTTTCATCCCTGAAAGTTGCCCCATAAACATTAGGGTTTCTCGCGCCGTCATCCAATGAAAGAAATTAGGGTACTGCGGTAAGTAGCCAATTTCCCTTTTCATTTTTGATATTTTTACCCCATTCAATAACACTTCACCAACATCTGGATTAATAATATCTGAAATCACTTTTATTAATGTAGATTTCCCTGCCCCATTTGGTCCGATTAACCCTACACATTCCCCTGATTGCAGTTCCATCGAGAAAGTATTGACAGCAATTTTTCCTTTAAATGATTTTGTTACATTTCTAATCTCTAATTTCATAATTTCTCACCGTCCTTTCTCCCTATAACAAAGTACAGAATAGGTCCCAATACGTTAACAAAGATAATAATTAGCGTCCATGCAAATACATTTTTTCTTGTTTTTCTATTTCGATATAAATCAATTAATGCAATGAAAACTAAAAGTGCCCCCACTGCAATAACCGGCAATATTATCGGGAGAAACGCCATAATATCCATGTCTTTAAGATCATTCCATCCATAATGTAGTTGCATTTTTATCATTCCTTCCTAAACTCATTATCATTATTGATAATAATAATGATAAATCAAGAGCAGATGCATTGCAAACATTATTCTCATTATTTATAATGAGAATAAATAATGAATAAGGTGATATATAGTGAGTAATAAAGTTGAAATCTTAATGCATCCAGTAAGAATGAAGATTTGCCAAGTATTAATGAGAAATAAAAAAGATGGACTAACACCATTAGAAATGGTAAAAATCATTAAAAATGTACCACAAGCAACACTATATAGACAGCTACAAACTATGGTTGATTCTGGTATTGTCCATGTAATTAACGAAAAAAAGGTAAAATCTGTTTCTGAAAAATATTACGCAATCAATGAAGAAGATGCAAAAATTGAAGGAAGTGAGTGGAAAGGATTATCTGATGATGACAAGTTAAACTACATTTCTTATTACCAGTTATCACTTATGACACAATATCAAAGTTACCTTAAGAAATTAGAGGAACAAAACAGTCAAGAAGATAAGGCTACTTTTTCTGTTGTGGAATTAAAGCTCGATGAAGAACACTTTGGAAAATTTCAAAACGAACTTAACGAATTAATGATTAAGTACTATAATAACCAAAGTAAAGACAACGAAATAGAGGCTCCGGTTCGGACTGTCGCTATTACAATTATTCCAGAAACGTAAACTAACTCAATATAAATAATACAAGCCGATGTTTCCTATGTTAAGGAAACATCGGCTATCTTCATTTCAAAAATTGTTTAGCTTCTGTTTTAACTTCTGCTGTAAGGCTAGCGAAAAAACTGATTTAGAATTCGAATGTGCTTAAAGCCCTTGTCTTTCTTTTATTAAATGAACTCTTTTCTTTCTTTTTTCATGTTACTCTCATACCATCCACACTCTCTCCAAACACTTTTAAAAAAGAAGCATGGGTAAACTAATAAATATAAATTAGGAATCCACCAAGAAATATCGGAATCTAAACGGATTGTCCAAAATGCTAGAGCTTGTAATCCTGAACAAAAAGTTAAAATTAATGATAAGAATGCAAAGTGGCTCCAAATATGTTTTTGTTTAGAATGTAAATACATGAGCATACCCCTGTTGTTCCCTCTTATTAAAGGAGGAACTATTATGGGATTTGGTGGTAGTTGCGATTTTACTGAAGGTTTTACTTTATTAGTTGTATTGTTTATTTTATTAATCATCGTCGGAGCTGCTTGCTTCTGCTAAAAAACTATAAGAAAAGACACTCTTATCATAGTGTCTTTTCTATTCTCTTTAAAGAATGTATATCGACCTCATAATTATTCCCATATGGTCTAAGCGCCGAAAGTTCTTCCTTTGGCCCATAAAATAATACTTTCAAATCATCATCTTTATACTGAACTACAAAGAAGTCATCAAATTGGTCAAATGTATTTTGATTGATCGTGATAAACCCTTTTTCTTGGGCAGTTGTTTTAACACTTATTCTTCTCCCATCTTTAATGACATCATATCCATGCTGATTAGTCACGTTGGATAGCTCACCATTTGTGTAAAGAACACAAAAAAATTCACCTAGACGACCTATAAGATGCCTTAATTCAGTCGCCTTACAACCAAGAACATTCATCTCAAATCGTAACATTTCAAAGTATGCCTCATATAACTTTTTGATTTGTGAGATTCCTATTTTATCCTTATCCTTATAAAAAAGAAGTTTACCATTATCCCACTCACCTACAACAGATTCACAATCTGCCCCTTTAGGTTTGTGAAAAACTAATCCTGTATAAGGATAATTTTCACCTACATATCTATAAGTTTTTTTATTTATATATATAAACAGATTTTTATTAAACACTCTCCCTTTGTTATAACGGTTATAACAATAATCAGCAGGATTAATACTCCCCGGTTTCGTATTAAATTTTGTTATTAATCTGTCCTTTATCTCTGCAAATGTTACAGTATCGCCTATTTTTTCTTTAAGAGCCTCTATAAATTGCTCATAAATAGTCAATGTAATCCTCTCCTCATGCTTATCAATATTTTTAGCCATAGTACAACCTTTACTCTATAATTTGACCCGATTGTAGAATAACGTAACCGATGTTTTTAACTTTTTTATATAACCATCTATATAAATTTTACATTTAATTACTTAAATTTCATAGCCTAATAGAGTAAAATATAAATTGGAGAATTTTATTAAAAATAAAGATAATACTCCATTAAGAGCTCTTTTTATTTAGGAAACGCGTCTTTTTTGTATTGGCTTTTTAAATAAGGTAAACGTGAAGAAGCATTATAAAAAACAGGACAATAATATTAAATTGACTTCCATTCGAAGGAGTTTAAGCTTTGCATGTATGACTATTTGGTTGAGCAATCGATATGTTGTGCTGAAACGTCAATATATAAAAAAGGATCTCTCTTGATAAAGAGAGATCCTTTTTTTACTTCTTCTTCTTTTCTGTCGGTTGGCTTTGTTTAGCGAAATTAGATGAATCATCGAAATTCGGTTGCTTTTTACCAGCATTATTACTTCTACCTTTTCCCATATGTAATGCACCTCCTCTCATCCTTACTATTCCCTATAAAAAAATCCTCTTGCATCCAGGAGGATTTTTTTATTGTCTCTTATTAATCATACCCAACTGTTCTCGTAGTACTTCCAACACTCCCGGTTCTGCCATACCATTTTGGATAGTTTTAACCATAGCGTTGATGGTAATTATCATATTCAGCTTGATAAAGAACAGCTTACGAATGAATTTGATATTGGCCATGAATTAGCATGTATCATCCTTTCTAAAAAACAAAAAAAAACACTATCCCTCCTCATGTTTTTACAGAAAGAATAGCGTTCTTTTCCTTTTAATGGTATTATTTGATATTAATGTATATCCCTATGAAAACTAATATAGAAATAACATCAATAAACTTGTTACAATCCCGACCCAAATGCAGAGAATGAAACAATAACCCATGATATCTTTAATTTTCAATCCCAGCACCCCTAAAAGAGGTAGTGCCCAGAACGGCTGAATTAAATTTGTCCAGGCGTCCCCCCAGCCTACCGCCATAGCGATAGTAGCCGGATCTACACCTAACTTCAATCCTGCAGGGACCTGCAGTGGCCCTTGCAAAGCCCATTGCCCCCCGCCAGATGGTGCCAATAAGTTCACCAATCCCGCTGACCAATATGTAAATATATCAAATGTATCCTTTGACGCAATAGATGCCATCCATTGAATGATTGAGCTCCCCAATCCTGAACTACCTAAAACAGCGATAATCCCCGCATAAAATGGAAACTGTAAGATAATTGGAGAAATGGATTGCGCAGATTCTTTGAATCCTTGCGCAAAGTTGCCAAGAGAACCATGCAAGAGTAAACCAAGTGATAAGAAAAACAAATTAATGATATTTAAATCTAAACTATGGCTGTTCATGAATTCATAAACACAATACAACGTGCCAATTCCGCCTAATACTATTCCTAGAACCGGTGTCCATTCCAGTTTTTCCGCAGCAGTTAAATTCTTTTGAGGAGGTTTTACAAAAGAATTTGTATCTGTTTCGATTGCTTTATAGCTGATAATCCCACTTTTTGGAGCCATAAGGACAATAATAATTGGCATCGTGATGAATAAAATGAAAAAAATAATTAAAGTAGAGTAACTAAAAATTGTTTGTGAGGTAGGAATAATTCCAATCATATCTACAAGAAAATGATCCTTTGTGGCAATTGTCAGGCCAATAGAACTGGAGAGACCTGCGCTATATAAGGCTGTCGGAGCGTAAGCAGCAGCTACAAGTAATGGAAAATGTGCATTCGGATTCTTTTTCGCTACTTCCTTCGCAATGATCGCTCCCACAACTACGGCTAGTCCCCAATTAATATAGTATGCAATTGCACTGATCAAAAATGTCATCGTATAAGCCTTTTGGGGTGTATCGGCTAACTTTGCAACGGACTGCAAGCCTCTATTAATAAAAGGGACAGAAGCTAGCGTCATCCCTGTAACCATTAATAATACCATTTGCATTGTAAATGTTAAATAAGTCCAAAACCCATCCCCCCAAGATTTTACGATTTTGTACGGATTTGAGGGATTCATCAATAAAGCTATAATGAAAGTAAATAAAGTTAGCAATACAGCAATAACAAAGGCATCTGGGACATATTTCTGAGACCATCTCGAAAATACATTTGCACATCGTGTAAGCAATGATTCTTTCTTTCCTGGTTCTGGATTTGTCTCCAATAAAGAATGTTTCATAAATATTCTCCTTTCTAAACTTTAATAAGGTAAATATAAATAACATTCCACAAAAGAAAATAAAATCCTTTTGCACTTGCTGCATACTAATCAACTAGAGTTACACTTAGATGCCGTTACTTTCACCCTCTCATTGATGATTCATTCCCACGGACGTGTTACCCTCGTATTAATAAATATCATTTTATGTTCATTTCCAATTAACTTTATAAATGAAACAAGTTGCCCAGTAGTAAAGGCTCCATTTGTATCTAATCCAACAATGAAATAGTTTCCTAAATTCGCTTCATTTTTTAACTCTTTAACTACAGGCATTATTATTTTAAATCCACAGGAATAACCAATTTCAAAACAAAATTAACAATACTAATTGGCGGACAACCATTTACAATTCTTCAGGGATGGTTGTCTATCGAAGTTAGCGCAAACGGACGTAACTTTCAGATAATCAATACGCATTTAGAGCCGTTTTCTCCCCCTGTTCAAGTTGCTCAAGGGAACGAATTACCAACAGAACCAGCCAATACAAATCTACCGCTAATCCTTCTAGGAAATTCAAATTCAAGTGCTAACGGAACCAGTTCACCAACATATAGAAATTTCATCACGATATTGTATTAATTCAGCTTCTTATCTTAATAAAAAAATGTATTTCAATTTATAATTTTAATAGAAGGAATAGATTAAGTAGGAGGAGGTACTTTGAGGATAGCGCCTTTTCTTTATAAAAACTCAAAGTGCTGGCATCGTTAATATTTTCGTTCCATCTGGTGGCGGTCAATGGGCTGTGCAAGCACCCATTATGATTCCAGCTGGCGCTGAACTTGGTGTACCTGCCGCAAAAACAGCAATGGCAATTGCGTGGGGCGATGCTTGGACGAATTTGATTCAACCATTCTGGGCTTTACCGGCATTAGCGATAGCTGGTTTAGGTGCTCGTGATATTATGGGATTTTGCGTTGTTAACTTACTATATGCAGAATTTATCCATTAGTCTATGTTTCTTATTTATTCAAACAAAAAGCTAGTTTTATACTAGCTTTTTTACACAATAAATCATTTATTTCCCATGCAATTTATAACCCTCT
This sequence comes from Bacillus sp. IBL03825, assembly GCF_024712505.1. Taxonomy (NCBI): domain Bacteria; kingdom Bacillati; phylum Bacillota; class Bacilli; order Caryophanales; family Bacillaceae; genus Bacillus; species Bacillus sp. IBL03825. The sequence goes on from NZ_JAMXKE010000001.1 coordinate 3,266,485, forward strand.
TCCACTCTATCTCCGTAAGATGTAACGCCTCAAATGCAAAAAAGTCTTCACATACTTTTTCAATTAAATGTGGATTTTTCTTAAGGAAATTCCATTGTAACGCTTTAGGAAGAAAATACGCTTCATACTCTTTACTTCCTCTTACTACCTCATCCACTTCTCTTTCACAAATTCCTCTTATTAAGTAATCATTTCTTAATTGTATTTGAATTTGTTGAAACGTTTCACTACATTTCTTCAATTGGACTAAGCAATTAATATATGTACGAAAAAATTCATTATCATAATTGCAACACTTTATAATACGTTCCATTTCATTCATAATGAACGAGCTTTTTCTTCTATTTGTAATAGCCACTTTTCCCGCTTCTCTACTTTACTCGTTTTCACAGATTGAAAAACAGATCGTTTTATATCGCGAATGCCGCAAAAACGTAAAACGCCTCTCTTCATCATAATCCAATCTACTGATCGATATAATAGTGCAACGTACCATAACGGTGAATCTAACGTATTAATTACCCATGCCTTCTTCCCTTTCAATAAGCCTTTCGGCAGGGCTCCTTCATATTTATAAGCAAAACCAGCTACGAAAATGCGATCAATAAACCCTTTTAAAATAGCAGGCATCCCCCACCACCATATCGGATATATAAAGAGAAGCGTATCCGCTTCTTCTACTAACGTTCTGTACCGAGCTGTTTCTTCTTCATTTACTAAATCACGTCTTTTCTTCTCTTCATTAAATACAAGGACTGGATCAAATTGTTCCTTATATAAATCAAGTACCGTAACCGAATGATTTGTTTCTTGTAATCCTTTTTGCACATACTTTAATATCGCTGCGTTAAAACTGGAAGGACTAGGATGAGCGTATACAATTAGTACATTCACTTCATAACAACTCCCTCTATAAGTTAAAGTTTCCCCTTCTTTAACATCTTCTCTACAATTTGCACGTTTTTCGAACTTTGTAATAAACAATTTAATAATGTAAGTAACTCTTCCTTTTCTAAACCTTTCAGCTTCTCTTTAACCGTACTTTCACCAGCACCTTGAATATCATAAACGACCGCCGCCATATGCTTACAATAATTTTCATATGGACACTCGCAACTACTTTCTGTAAAACTTTCAAGATCAATCATTACTTCATAGTTTCCTGCATTTCCAGTAACGAAAGCAAATATTTTCTTTTCTTGTATTTCAACATCTTCTACATGTCCTTCTTCATAATATTCATAACCTTTATCCATAATGTACTTAGGAATCCATTTCGTTATATCATTTAGTAAGTAAGCGTACATAACAACACCTCTTCCTTTAATTCCCTTTTGACTTCCAAAACCCTGCATGTTATTCTAATAACTGTCAAATAGCAAGTCTATATGACAAAACGACTGACACCTATTCGGCGGAGGTGTCTCTTTTCATTTGCAGCCGATATGAAGTGCCTCTTTCAGGCACATTCAATCTTTGACACTACACACTCAACACCATTCCCTTGTATCAGGCTGCTTAAGCAGTCTTTTACTCTACATACTTCAAAAAAAAGAGAGCTTAGCTCCCTTTTCCCGCCTTATAAAATACCCCTTTTTCAGTATAGAGATATTCATCAGCTAATGTAATTTTCCCATCCAGTTTCAGTTCATCTAATAGTCTTGATAAATAAAATTGATGTAACATCTTTTTCGTGAATTTTCCTTCATGATGCGAAACGATATGTTCTTGAATATCTAACAATGATATTGGCTTATCTTGCTCTATCATATATTCATAAACTGTACTACGCAGTTTTACGTATTTTTCGAGTGTCACAGTACTTCGCAACCCCTTTCTTCTTAATATAAATTTTCGTAATCGGTTTTTTTGCAACAAAAAAACCTCTCCGATAAGAAGAAGTTACGTATATATCTTCGTCTTATCTCCCAGAACAAATATGTTCTGCTGGAATTAGCACCTGCATCGCGGTTGCTGGGTTTCATCGGGCCAGTCCCTCCACCTCTCTGGATAAGAAAATATTCACTTAATTCCTACTATACGTAATTTCGTTTTAATTGTCAAATAAATATAACAAATTATATTTTGTTCCTTACTGTTCATACTATACATATATGAATATGCAAGGAGGATTATGAAATGCACGAGAATGCTCGCGGATATGTCCAAAATTCTTTTCAATCATTACAAGAAGCAAAACATTGTTTAGAAGAAGCGCTACAAACTGTTGAAAAAGATTTTAATCGCGCTCGTATTGAACAATCACTTTATGCGATCGAACAAGCTATTCAACGCTGTGATTACACGGTTCATATTTTAGAACAAGATTGAAAAAGCTTCCCATCATAAGGTGGGAAGCTTTTTCAAATGGCATACTTCATAATTATTGCCGTTATAATTAAAAAATATACAGAATTAGCAATTTCTAAAACCCCTACTTTTATAATAGAAATTTTTTTGCCATACAACATAATTGCTCGAATGACACTCGGTATAAAAATAAGAGAACACCACGGATTCATTGAAAATACAATGATTGTTAATACAATATGATACCCCCATGATATACGGCGATACTTCGGGTTATTTTTCTCGCGAATCATCGTTTTTACATAAAATGTACTTCCTAAAAAATATAAAAATGAAATAAGCGCAATAAATAATGCTGTTTTATCTATAAGTTTCATTGAAAAATAATAACTAACTAAACCACCAATACAAAAAACAATAATCGCACTAATGTCATTTAGTAACGCTCTTTCATTCTTTTGACGGGCGTAATACATATTTACTATAAATAATGGAATCATTACTGCTACGAATAAAAGAATGCGCCATTCATATAATAGAGAAATCATCCCAAATACGAAAGCGATGATAAAATATACAATTGCTGCATGTAAAAACTCTTTTTTTCGTTTTTGCTTTATGTACGTAAGAAATGGATACGTAGCTAAATAGATAAAGAACCAAGCTAAAAACAATGGAATATGATAAATAGTAGGTTTCCCAAGTATGACACTTAATAGAAATGGTATAACGAGCATGGCCCATGCACCATGTTGCTTCGGAATAACTAACTTCATTAACTATACACCTCCCTTTTGAAAATAGTTCTCACCTACTATTATACAAATAATTTTATATAGTAACGGATATATATTGGACTATTTTTTGACAATAAAAAATGCTCCTTACAATATGTAAGAAGCATGAAAGAGGCAAACGAATATGTAAGTCGCGACCCTACCTTATATGAGTATGCTTTTCTATGCCATGTTATGCTTATCTAATATGCCAAATTTCTTTTTGAATCTCGTAAGAATCGTAATCCAAGACGTACTAAATAATAGTAAGAAAACAACATTCGAAATCGCATGGCTCAAATCGAAATAAAAACTTGCAACATAGTACGCGACAACTGTTTCCCACGTTGCTTCCTGTATAAAACCGAGAAGCCCCCAGAAGTTCATAATCCAGCCAAATAAAAATCCAACAAACAATCCGTATAGAAGTCTTCCCCATAGCTTTCTCATTAAAAATGTATTACGTAAGAATCCAGCTATAAAACCAATCATACCCCAGGAAAACATTTGCCATGGCGTCCACGGACCTTGTCCTAAAAAGATGTTAGATACGATAGCCGCTGTTGCACCGATCATAAAACCAGTTTCACTCCCAAACACAATTGCAGAAACGATAATGACAAATGAAGTCGGTTGTACACTTGGCAATATCGAAAATGGCACGCGGCTAACTGCTGCAATTGCCGCTAACACAGCAACGAGCACAATTTCACGTGAAACAAAAGCCTTTCTTTCAAAGCGGATATAGAAAGGTAACATAATAATAACTAATAAAAACAAACTACTTAACATGTAATAACCGTCCATGATAAGTGTAGTAAAGAGTAATGTGCCTATTATTACTGCAAAAATACATATTATGAATGCAACATATCGTTTGGACACGCTTCGTACACATCCTCCCACGTTAATGCATATGGCAATTCTTTTCGAATGAATCGATTGATAGATGTTGTATAAAAGAAGTTTCCACTAAAAAATTCCTTCGGTGCATCATTCATAATAACTGCTCCGTCAAATAACATCATGCATTGATCAACGTATTTCGCTGCAAACTCAATATCATGCGTTGCCATTACAATTGTTGTACCTTCTTTTTGTAGCTTTCTAAATAGCTCTCCTACTCTTTCTTTTTTCCACGGATCTAATCCCTTTGTCGGTTCATCAAGTAACAATAAAGTCGGCTTTGATAATAACGTTGTACATAACGCAAGTAGTTGTTGCTCTCCCCCGCTACAATCATGCGGATGGCGTTCTTTAAGCGAATGTAACCAAAACTGTTTTAGCATATCTTCTGCTATTTCTTTTCCTTGTTCTCCATATAACTCACGTGCACGTTCATACACTTCTTCCCACACTGTATCAAATGTAAAATGATAATACGGATGTTGTGATACATACCCAATCCTTTTAAATCGTTCTTTCGAATCAATTTTATGTATCACTTTCCCATTCCACTTTACTTTCCCTCTTCTCGCTTTTTGCAATCCCGCTAAAATCGTTAACAGTGTAGATTTACCTGTACCATTTTTCCCAACGAGAGCTACCCATTTTCCTTTTTCAATCGATACGGTTAAATCTCGTAAAATAAGCGGACTATTTTTTTCATATTGGAACAAAATATGCTCTGCGCTTAAAATGACTTCTCGCTTTTCACTTTGTGCTATTGGCTCATTCACATATGATATATCTGAAAAGTTATTCAGTTTCATTTGTGCTTCTCGCACTGTAAACGGAATATCTTCCACGTCCCATTCTAAAAACAATCTTGGAATTTGCGGAATAAATGGACGGAACTTTTCAACTTCCCACATGTTCGCTATAACCGTTTTAGGACTGCCATCATAAACGATGCGGCCGTTATCCATACAAATAACGCGTGTTGCAAGTGGTATCACTTCATCTAAACGATGTTCACTTAAAACGATCGTAATTCCAAGTTCTTCGTTAATACGTTTTAACAATCCTAAAAACTCTTTCGCAGCAATTGGATCTAACTGCGCCGTCGGTTCATCTAATAATAATAATTTCGGCTGCATAACTAATACTGCAGCTAAATTGACGAGCTGCTTTTGCCCGCCAGATAACGTATGAACAGATTGATGCAATAAATCTTGAAATCCTAAGAAGCTAATAAGCTCTGCTATTCGTTTTTGAATAATCTGTGATGGTAACCCGATATTTTCTAAAGAAAATGCTAATTCTTGAATGACCGTATCCATTACGAGCTGATTTTCTGGATTTTGAAATACCATACCAATTTCTTGTGCAGATAATAAATCAGGTACTTCCTCTATTAAAACGTCATCATAAAAAATTTCTCCTGAACGTGTCCCAATTGGAAGTAATTCCTTTTTAAAATGTTTTAATAAAGTCGTCTTCCCAGAGCCTGATCCACCGGCAAGTGCAATAAACTCTCCTTTTTGAATAGAAAGAGAAATATGCTGTAACGCATATTCGTTTTCATCAGCATATACAAATGATAAATTGTTTATTTCTGCATGCGCCACCATATCCATTCCCTTCCTTCCATTATAATTGGTAAACTAATAAACATCGTAAGTACGACAAACATCATTCCATCGTATTGCTGAAATAGAATAGACTCGACTTTTGGATAAATGATTAACTTTCCTCCGCCATACGTACTACATATAATAGCAATGATAAGTAGAATACTTAAATAACTGAGCATATACCAATCGCGTCTTTCCATTCTATACCGAATATATGTCGTACGCCTCGTTACACCAAACCCACGAGCTTGCATAGAATCTGCTGTTTGCAGCGCATCTTCTAATGAACAAATTAATAATACTTGCAGCAATTGCATACCGTTTTTCACCCGTTCAACAATTGAGCCTGCATGTACTTGTACACCTTTTGTCTTTTGGACGAGTGTTATTTTCTGTAACCGCCTCATAAACAAAGGAACAAACCTCACTGTAATCATCGTTAACAATGCTACTTTCGGTGAAATTCTAGAAAACAAATATAAAAATTTATGACTTGAAATAATATCATTATACGAAGCAAACGTAAACATAATCGCAACTAATAATAACCCCATTACTACTCCAAACATAATCGCCTCAAGCTTAATACGGCTATCACCTAACCAAAATAATGTAGTTCGACCTCTATGCGTTAATAACGAATTAAATAAAATCACCATAAAAAAGAAAATAATTGTACTCGGTAACATCTTTCTTATCTTTTCGCTATTCCCTTGCATTATATTGATTATAACGATTAAGAGTATCGCTCCAATTAAAAAAAGAGGATGAAGACACATCATACATAGTATCATCACCCCGATATAATAGAAAAAATTCACAAAAGGATGTAAAGAAGAAAAACTTATTTTCATAGCCCTTTACCGAATGCCTTTCTTATTTTAATACAAACACCCACTCAATTGTATCTCCTGGTTTAACTGTTACTACACCAGCACTATAGTTTGGAAAAGCACCATTCACACGATATTTCCACCCACTAGTAGTAGTAATATCTTTTTCATATAAATCATTAATACCTTTTACATAAATATCACCTTTAGAACCCATCACATCAAGCTCTAATCCTGTGTTCTTTAGCACATTATAGACCGTGTCACCTTCTTGTACATCAACCTTTTTCGCGCCTAATATGTATCCTTCATGTCCTTTTACGGAAATAGTAACTTGTTTTGCTTTAGGTTCTGGTGGTACTGGGTTTGGTGGTGGTACCGGTGTTGGCGGAGTTGGTACACTATTGTTCTCTTCTGGATTTTTCTTTTGCTCCTGCTTCGGTGTTTCTTTCGGCTGATTCACAACCTTCGCTTCTTCTTTTACTTCTGGTGCTTTCGGCTGTTGCTGTTGTTTCTCTTCTTGTGCTTTTTGTTGTTCTGGTTGCTTAGTAGCAGGCTGTTCCTTAGGTTTTTCTTCCTTTTTTATTTCTGGTTGTGCCTGCGTCTTTTCTTCTTTCGGCTTCTCTTCTACTTTTTGTTCTTGCTTCTCTTTCTGTTCTTCTTGCTTATTTTGCTCTTGTTCAGCTTGTTTTTCCTCCGGTTTTTCTTCATCTTTTTTCTCTTCTTGTTTTGCAACCTCTTCTTGCTTTGGTTCTACTTTCTTCTCAGGCTTAACAGCTGCCTCTTCACATCCGGCAAGTAGCCCAAGTGAAAGCATTAAAGAAATAAACCACTTCATCTTACTCATGTTGTCTCTCACCTTTCATAATAAAATTAGGAGCAAATGATTGCTCCTAATTTTTGTTAAGCTGCTTTACGTCTCCATAATACATATGCAGCAGCAATACATATTACACCCATACCTACTTCTGTAGCTGCACTATGAGAAGATGCTCCTGTTTTTGGTAACGTGCTACCATTTCCGGATTTTTTATTTTTAACCGGCTCATTATCGACAACAACTTTTAGCGTGTCATCTTTCGTTTCTTCTTGTACTTGCTTTTGTTCTTCTGGTTGTTCAGTAACTTCTTTTTCTACTACAACATTTTCTGAATCCACATTCGGTTTCTTATCGATTTCAGGAACAGATACATTTGACCAATCATAAATCGATTTTCCAAGATCCTCAAACTGAAGTAAAGCTAAAAATGCTTGCTCTGTAGCCATTCCGCTACCGTTTTGATCACTTGGTAACCATTTGAATTCACCATTTGGAAGTTGGTATGATAGTAGATTTTGCATTGCCTTATGTAGACGATTTTGATCTACATCTTTCACAAGTGATAGTCCAATAATTGCTTGCGCAGCACTATTAGAATTTTCTTGTCCATCAGCAGAAAAACCACCATTTTCTAACTGTTCATTATATAAGTAAGCAACAGCTTTTTCTACAGCTGGCTTCACATCTGGTCGATCTTGATAAGGAGCTAATGCTGATAAAACCATACCTGTTACATCAACGCTACTAGCACTGTCTTTACTGCTTACACTATCGTAAGTCCAGCCGCCATCTGTATGTTGCGCGTTTAAAAGCGCATCTACTAAAGCAACTCGATTCCATTTTGAATTCACTGGAACTTCATATTTCTTCGTATCAAATGCAAGTAAAGCAAATGTATAACCTGTAACAGAATTCACTTTATCTGATTCGTACAATTTTTGAACTAAATTATGTTCGCCAACCTTTGTAGGGTCTGCTTGCATTGCATTCATCATAATAATCGTTCTAGCTAAATCTGTCGCTGAAAAACGGTTAATGCGCTTTTCTACTTTTTCAGTTACTGACTTAACATAATTTAATTTCGCCTCAATTGGAACATTCTTTCCAGAACGAGAAAGGCCTAAAGCTACCCAATCACTTTCAATTCCATCTTGTAACATCTTTTCAGATGTCTTAGAGATCGCGTCATTTACTTGCGCTGCTGGAACTTGAATGTTCTCTTGCTTTGGTTGCTCTGGTTTTTCTTGTTTTGGATCATCCGTTTTTGGTTCTTCTGGTTTTTCTTGTTTTGGATCATCTGTTTTTGGTTCTTCTGGTTTTTCTTGTTTTGGATCATCCGTTTTTGGCTCTTCTGGTTTTTCTTGTTTTGGATCATCTGTCTTTGGTTCTTCTGGTTTTTCTTGTTTTGGATCATCTGTCTTTGGTTCTTCTACAGTTTTACAAGTACCAAATTTATCTAATGTTTGCTGTAATGTTTCCTGGCTCATATTACTCCAGTCTGCAACAAAACGAAAGACAACAACATCTCCAGCATTTAATTTATAACTATCTGCTCCAACTTCTGCAGATTTATCATTTACATCATATAACCAGCCACTTGTGTCCCCAGCCATTAAACCGTCAATGCCTTTAACATACGTTCCAAAAGACATTGTCTCTGCTGTTACTTTGTCCCCCATGACTTTTTGCAGCAAACTTAAAGCTGTTTCCCCATCTTTAATTTGCTCTTCTTTCGGACATAACATAATACCCTTTTGTGATTCACCAATAATTGCAAGTTTTGCTGTATTTCCTTCAGCAAACGTAATATGTACTGTATTCGCAAAAGAAACAAATACAAGTGTAACTGCCATTAACGACGTAAGCAGCCATTTTTTTAACATTGCCATCCCAAAATTTCCTCCCTTACTACTATTTACACAAAAAAAGGCCCTTCAAGGGCGTGCAATTGACACTCTTTTTTTGTAAGTGTCGAACAAACTGTACAACACCTCCGACCCGCATCATTCGCGGCTATATTTGTATAGGAAAAATAATTTTGTTTATGAACGTATCATTGTGATAACATTCACTTTTCTAGGCACAACTGACTTCCATTCAAGTTATCGTAAAACGATAAACCTATACATTCTGTTAATTTTAAATTTCTGTATTATTTTACTATTGACAAAGAATTTTGTCCATGCTTTATCGGATTTATTTTCTAAGAATAGTAACTTACTAACCTTTAACGATGCAAACTCTTTTCACTAATAATGACGCCATCTTCATCCACATACACATATTCATTCGGCTTCCATTCTACTTGTCCAAATTGCAATGAAATATTCCGCTCTCCTTTTCCTTCTTTTACACTTCTATTTGGCATCGTCCCTAACGCTAAAATACCAATATTAATATTCTTTAGTTCACTAGAATCACGAACATATCCATTTACAATAATTCCTGCCAGCTTCCTTTCCTCTGCAATAGCTGCCAAATTATCACCAAGTAACGCACAATTCGTAGATGCTCCGCCATCCACAACTAATATCGTTCCTTCTGGTAGTGTTTGCAATCCTTCCTTCACTAGTACATTATCATCCTTCACCTTTACCGTTGCAATTTTCCCGTGAAATTGTTCTTTCTTCCCAAAAGACCGAAATGACTGGCGACATATTTGTAATTCTTTTTCAAACTCATCACATAGATCCGTAGTTTTCCACATCTTTTTCCCCTCTTTTCCTTATTCCTTCTATATAACATATTCTTGGGTTATTTTCGTTTCCCTGTCTAACGTTTCAATAATTTGTATGTGCAGGAAAAGCATAGAAAAACTATTGCCTTAAGAAGCCACCTTTATTATAATCTATTTCACAGATAAATTTCAGAATATTAAAAATTAACCAAGTGAAAAAGGAGGGGTTTTATGCAATTACATACCGAGGCAAAAAAACAGCCGAGTAAACGAAAGTTTAAAATGCCTGACGCGTACGTACTACTATTTTTTATTGCTTTACTTTGTGCAATAGCTACATATTTCGTTCCTGCTGGAGAATTTAAAAGAGTTACAAACGGTACTGTTACAACGACAATACCAGGAAGTTATCATTCTGTTCCACAATCGCCAGTAGGGTTTGTTTCTTTTTTTACCGCTATTGAAAAAGGAATGACACTTGCTGCTCCGATCATCTTTTTAATTTTATTTACAGGTGGAGCCATCGCCATTCTTGAAAAGACAGGTGCCCTTGACGGTTTAATCTATCATGTTATTAATAAATTTCGCAATCAGCAATTACTTTTCATTTGTATTGTCGCTGCACTCTTTTCTATTCTCGGAACGACTGGTATTATCGTTAACTCAGTTATTGGCTTTATCCCCATCGGCATCATCGTTGCACGCACATTAAAATGGGACGCTATCGTCGGCGTAGCAATTATTTATTTAGGCACTTATGCTGGTTTTAATGCTACTATATTATCTCCCTCACCTTTAGGCATTTCACAAAAGATCGCAGAACTTCCGATGTTTTCAGGGATTGGTTTACGTACAGCAATCTATATCTCTTTTTTAATTGCTACCATTTTATATATTAATTGGTACGTAAAACGTTTGAAGAAATCGAATAAAGGAAGCATTCTCGGTGACAACTGGTTTCCAAGTAACGCTCTTTCAAACGAAAGAGAAATAAAGAAAACAGAAGTTCCTTGGACAATACGCCACAAATTAATTTTACTCGTTTCAGCTTTATCGTTAATTGCATTTTTAATAGGCGCTTTTCGTCTACATTGGACGGACGCAGAAATGACCGCTACTTTTATTTTCATAGCAATTACAGCGGGAATAATAGGTGGTATGAAAGCAAACGATATCGCTTCTACTTTTCTAGCAGGCTGCCAAAATCTCATATACGGTGCTTTGATCGTCGGAATGGCTCGTTGTATTTCAGTCATTTTAGAACAAGGGAAATTACTTGATACAATCGTTAATCAACTCGTACAGTCTCTCGAAGGGCATAGCCCTGTATTTGGCGTTATCGGTATGTATGTAAGTAGTGCAGCATTACATTTCCTCATTTCATCCGGGACAGGAGAATCTGTTATTTTCATTCCGATATTAGCTCCATTAGCCGATTTCATGCACATTACACGCCAAGTTACAGTACAAGCTGTTATGCTTGGAGAAGGTGTAGTGAACTGTCTCAACCCAACTTCCGGTGTTTTAATGGGCGTTCTCGCAGCGAGCGGCATTTCTTACGGAAAATGGATTCGATTTATGGCTCCACTTGCATTCATTTGGTTTATCATTGGACTTATTTTTCTTATTATTGGCGTGAATATTGAATGGGGACCGTATTAAAAGACTCATATTATACTTAACTTAATAAAATATCTATTCTATTCTCCAATCCTATAAAAATCATTTATTCTAGTATAGATATAAATAGGGATTGATCACTATGATCAATCCCTTCTCTCAAAGTAAAAATACCTTTAAATATTTTAATTCCAAATTTTATTTACCCATTCCGGATGATCAATAAAAGGATTACGGTTATGTTGATATTTCGTAAAAATCACTTCATTACGCTTTCGCTCTAAATCATCTACCGGGTCTTGTTCATTCCATTTTAGTAAAACGGATAGTTTGCCCATGTATGGATCTTTATTGTTATTCACCTTTTCATTTAATTCTAAGTCTATTTCCCCATTGTCTCCTTCATAACGAACAGCCATGTAAAATAGCATTCTAGCGATATCTCCTTTTACACTATCACGAGGTTCCCAAGAATCACTATCGTATTTACATTCTGTCGCTTCCGAATGATTCACACCACCATTATCAAAATCCAGATTTCCACGTGAACTATTTACAGATACATCCGTCGCTCTTAAATGATGCAAATCTGTTCCAGCTCCTGCAGTCGTTCCAAAATCACCGTGAGATTTTGCCCAAACATGCTCTCGGTTCCAATTATCAACTCCTGAACCATTCGTAAGTTTCCCTTGCGAACGCCCAGTATATAAGAGTATCACATTGTTTTTATTATTTGGATCTTCATCAGTATCTCTTAGTGCTTCCCAAACCGCACTGTATGATAACTTTGTATGATCATCAATAATATTATGAAGTTCCTTCTTTAATTCTAAACCCGTTTTTCCTATTGCATTATTATAATATGTATCATCATAGCTTTTTACAGTAATCTCTTGTGGTGATGCAGAAGCTACTTCACCGTGTATGATATCTGTGAATGATAGAGATGCAGTACCTAAAATAAAAAATGAAGATAGTGTAACCATAGCAAGCTTTGTATTTCGAAACTTCATATACCCATTTCCCCTTTAACATATAATTTGAAGCTATTAACTAAAAAGTGCTTTCTAACCCCCAAAAACTTTTAGAAAGCCATACCCACCCTTTTCTTTTTATTTAATACAAAAACTCTATTGAGTCTGTATCATTTCCACACTTTTGGTTTATCTACTTTTCAAGGAATATCCTTCTCTAGTAAAGATTATTAAAATATTCCTTACAATTAAAAAGTAGTTTAATGTTAACTCATAAATTTCAATTTTTTTATGCAATTATGCATATTTGATAAATCGACTTTTCCTTTTTCTATAACTGTCTTTATTTTTTGTGTAAAACCCTTCTTCCTCTGAAGAATAAGTACAAAAATAGATTGGATACCATGTAAGGCACCAATCTATTTTAATTAAAGAAACTGTGTCAATTCTGAGTTCACAACACGTTGTGCAGTAATGATAACACTTTCAGCTGTTAGTCCATAAACACTATATAGTCCACCAGGTTGATTAGGAACAATTTGAACTTCATATTCAAATGCTTGTCCAAAAGCAGGATGAACTAAACTTAGAGTTGCAAAAGTAGAAGCATTAGAATTCACATTGAAGTTTATCTGTTCAATTAATGCTAATGAACCGTCAAGTCTAAAAACTCTAGCTACTCCAGTAAGTGGGCCCGCAGTACGGTTAAGGATCTTCACCCTAACTCTATTTGCATTAGCAGGTTGATTTCCTACATTTTCAATTGGTCCTGTAGTAAGAGCCATATAACATCACCTCCATTATATTATTATGATATTCAACGATAAACATTGACGTTATAGTTTAATTACCCAATTTATTTTAAATAAAAAAGCTTGTTTCTTATATTTTTTATAAGAAACAAGCTTTTCTTTTTCAACTACCATTCCTAAGACAAGTTTATCCATCTCGAAAACATTTACAGTTACTTGACGTTTATACTGGGACAGAACTACTACTATTTACTTTGCATTGAATCTATATATTTTTTAACTACTTCATAAACATATTCTTGATTTGCCGCTGCTGTGTTTGGATTATATTTTCCGCCGTTTGTTTTATTGTTAGATAACACTCGAATTCCTAAAAATGGTACGTCATACGCTTTTGCGATTTGCGCTGCTGCAGCGCCTTCCATTTCCTCAACAGATGTACCGTATTTTGTATGGAACCATTTAATTCTATCAACTTCATTATTCCAAACATCTGCTGAACCAATCGTACCTTCCACTACTTTACCTTTTGTATATTTATCTTTTACCGCATTAGCTGCTGCAAGTAAATCCTTATCTCCCTCGTAGTATCGGATTTTCTCAGCATTTGGATCTTCTCCTGCACTTCCTTCCGAAGCCATTAAGTCCATAGAAATCCATTTTGTCGGCTCAATTCCTTGATTCTCATCCATATTTGTTGTTTTTAATGAACCTATGTTTGCTACTTGTTTTCCTAAAACAATATCAAATACGTTTAAATTTGGATCGTGTCCACCTGATGTTCCTTGGTTAATAATCGCCTTAGGCTTATATTTTTCAATAGCCACTGCTGTAGCGGCTGCTGTATTTTCCATTCCTTTACCTGTTTTCGCTACGATTACAGGATAATTGTCGACAGTGCCTTTATAAAATACGAAAGTTCCAGACTTTTCTTCTTTCACATTTTTTAATCTTTTTGCAAACTTCTCAGCCTCTATCGGCATTGGCCCTTGAATTAAAAGAGGTTGTTGATTACTTTTTGCCTCAACTTGTTTTGGACCCGCATTACATCCCGCAAGTATTGAGAATGACAATGCAACAGTAGTTACTAGGGCAGCACATTTTTTCAACGTATTCTTCTTCATAAATAATCTCCTCTTTCTCTTGTTGTTTTCTATACTCGATGCTTTTGGTCCAAACAAAAAAGTTCTAGAAATTGTAGAAGAATCTCTACTTTCTAGAACTACGGTAGTCAAAGTTAATTGAGCAAAAGATAAAACAAATGCCAAATTATAGACGGTAGCGCTCATAAAATAGCACGGCCGAATACTTTAACCCGTAGTCCAGTTCTTTCATTGGGAACTAGGTAGAAACGCTCGGACCATATTACCGAGTATATACGAGTGATGATGTGTAAAATTATTATATTGGTAATATATCAAACTTTTAGTGTGCACGCAATATATATATGAACATTTTTATCAGAATCATTCCTAACGTTCGTTTTTAAAGGTTAAAATAATAGTATTTTTCATTCATCAATGAATAACAACCAGAAAAAACTTACAATCCAAACTCTAAACTACATTCACCTACAACAACCGATCTTTTACCAACAATTAATCTTCCTCACTTTGAGCTATAAGTCTTATTCCCCTCATATAGTGAAATAAAATATGGATTTAAAGTCCACTTTCGTTAACAAAATCAACCGTTAGGAAGCATTCATCTAAAATAAAAAAAAGCTCCAAATTATATTATATTTAAGTCATAGATATTAAACTTAATAAAATTAAAGGCAGGAACATATTTGAAATGTTCCTGCCTTTTTATTGTAGGATACCGATACATAGCCATCTAGCTAAGATTTTGAAGTGCTGTAAAATCAAAAATTTCATCTCACCACAGTTTTCTATGAGAATCCAGTGATTAGCTTATTTACATCATTTTCGAAAGTGGAAGTTAAAAGTTTTTAGTTTCTTGCGCAATTAAAGCACTACATTAATCTAGAAATTTAAGTGATTCCAATTTCCCAATTATCATTGACTTATATTTGATAGCTTCATACTGTGAATTATCAATTTTTGTCTTTTTTATATTTAACATATCAAATATTTCTCTTTCAATATCTCTTCTTGCTTCTAAAACTTTAATTGTTCCGTCTAAACCGTGATAGCCTTTCATCTTCCCATACCCTTGATTTGTATAATACTCAATAAATCCAGCAGACCATTCTTTATCTCTTTCATTAAATACCTTTCTGAATGAGAATTCCAAATCATCTTGTTCTATATAAAACAATACTGGATTTAATTTCTCTATAATTTTCTCTAATGCATTAATATAACTTATAACTTTCTCTTTTTTTGCACCATATTTAACCATCCCGATTGTTAATGGATTTTGTATGAAGCAACATTCAAAAATATAAATTTTATTTTCGTTGTTGGCTATTTCAACAAAATCCCTCCATTTTTCAGTTATTAATTCAATATTCCTCTCTAGCGGTAATTCATATATATCATTTTTGAAAATGGTATTTAATAAATTTTCAGGAAAATTAGAGCTGTATTCATTTTTAATTTTTTTATATGGCAATAAATAATTGTTTTCTCGCTTCGTGACTCTATCACTAATTACTTCCTTAAAATTACCACTATTCACTAACAAACTTTCGAATTCACTTTTATCAAAACAAGATACCCCATCATAATCAGCAGGGTGGTCTGGATTCCCTTCAAGAAATAACTCAGCGTCAATATTTTTTTCAATTAGAATATCGTAAAGCAAGCTTGCAGTGGTGGATTTCCCAAAGCCAGGAAGCCCTTCTACTATGATTAATTTCGTATTCAAAAAATCTACACCTTTCAAAGACAAAACGGACTAATTATCCTATAAATCTTTATCTAAATTTAATAAAACTAGAACTTCTTTTCCTATGTATCATTATTTCGTTATTTCACCAAACTGCGCTCTCGTTACTTTCGCTAAGTCATCCACTTTCAGCTCGATTTGTATACCAATCTTCCCGCCGCTTACAATGATTGTTTCAAGCGATTGAGCAGTCGCATCAATGCATGTAGAAAATAACTTCTTCATTCCTACTGGTGAACAACCACCGCGAATGTATCCTGATACTTTCGTAATATCTTTTACAGGAATC
This sequence comes from Bacillus sp. IBL03825, assembly GCF_024712505.1. Lineage (NCBI taxonomy): Bacteria > Bacillati > Bacillota > Bacilli > Caryophanales > Bacillaceae > Bacillus > Bacillus sp. IBL03825. The sequence goes on from NZ_JAMXKE010000001.1 coordinate 3,282,905, forward strand.
ATTTCAATCTTCTTTTCGCTGACCGCTTTTGCGGCAGCTTTTAAATTTAGTTCCTCATCTACCGGGATGATAAACACATGATAATTTTTACTATTCCCTTGAGCGATTAACGTTTTATATACTTCTCTCACTTCTCGTCCAATTTTCTCAGCTACTGATACGCCATCAATTTTTCCATCGTCCGGATCATATGACATCATCGAATATTCGATCTTTTCTTTATCTAATATTCGCATCGCATTTGTTTTATCTTTTTTCATGGGTTTCTCCTTAAAAGGTTATTTCATATTATTAAGTTTTATTATACACCTTTTTCCATTTATCCTACATAACTTCACGTATATTTCAAAACTAAAAATATTGATAATTCAAAAATCATCTGATATAATTTGGAAAAACTTATGTTAAGGAGAGATTTGTCATGCGAAATATTAATGCTTCTTTCCAACTTCATCATCATACGTAATGCCGTGTATCCGAAGAAAAATTTTTCTTCGTGGGTACAGGGCTTTTCCTGTTGACCCACGAAGCGTTCATAAAGCTATGTGGGTATTTTTATACCTGCATAGCTTTTTTAAATTTAAAAAGGAGAGATTACAATGGAAATGAAAAATGTAAAAGGAACGAAAGACTATTTACCAGAGGAACAAGTGTTGCGAAATAAAATTAAAAGAGCTTGTGAAGATACGTTTGAACGATACGGATGTAAACCGTTAGAAACACCTACGTTAAATATGTATGAGCTTATGTCTTACAAGTACGGCGGTGGCGATGAAATTTTAAAAGAAATTTATACGCTTCAAGATCAAGGAAAACGTGACCTTGCCTTACGCTACGATTTAACCATTCCATTCGCAAAAGTCGTAGCGATGAATCCGAACATCCGCCTCCCTTTTAAACGGTATGAAATTGGGAAAGTATTTCGAGATGGTCCAATTAAACAAGGGCGATTTCGTGAGTTCATTCAATGTGATGTTGATATAGTCGGTGTAGAATCAGTCATGGCAGAAGCTGAACTTATGAGTATGGCGTTTGAGCTGTTCCGAACGTTAAACTTAGAAGTAACGATCCAATATAATAACCGAAAATTGTTAAACGGCATTCTCGAGTCCATTAACATCCCTACTGAACGAACGAGTGACGTCATTTTATCATTAGACAAAATCGAAAAGATTGGGATTGATGGTGTACGAAAAGATGTATTAGAGCGCGGAATTTCTGAAGAAATGGCTGATACGATATGTAATACCGTTTTATCTTGTCTAAAGCTTTCAATTGCTGACTTTAAAGACACTTTTAATAATCCACTCGTTGCCGATGGAGTAAACGAATTACAACAATTACAACAATATTTAATCGCTCTTGGAATAAATGAAAATGCTATATTCAATCCGTTTTTAGCGCGAGGACTTACAATGTATACAGGCACCGTGTATGAAATCTTTTTAAAAGATGACTCGATTACATCTAGCATCGGTAGCGGCGGTCGATACGATAATATTATCGGAGGATTCCGTGGTGATAACATGAACTATCCAACAGTCGGTATTTCATTCGGTTTAGACGTTATTTATACAGCACTCTCACAGAAAGAAACGATATCATCTACAGCGGATGTATTTATCATCCCACTCGGGACAGAATTACAATGCTTACAAATTGCTCAGCAATTACGTTCTACAACTTCCTTAAAAGTCGAACTCGAACTAGCAGGCCGCAAATTAAAACGTGCCCTTAATTACGCAAATAAAGAGAATATCCCTTATGTGCTTATTATTGGTGAAGAAGAACTTAGTACAGAAACCGTTATGCTGCGGAATATGAAGGAAGGTAGTGAGGTGAAGGTTCCCCTTTCTTCTTTAAGTAGTTATTTATAATACGAATCACCCTCGTTTGGGTGGTTTTTCTATTTTATAGATAACGAAACAATTAGTTAACATAAAATAATTATATTCTACTAAAAACCACAAGTATTTAATATCCAATTACCTATTATTTTTGGTAATATATAGATATCGATTGTTTTAGGAGGATTTACTTTGAAAACTTACATACAAGCAATAAAGTGGACTACAGGAATCTATCATCTTTTATTACTTCCTTGCTATTATATATTTCCAAGTCTTGTTAACCTAGATGGGATACCTTTACTACTATTGATTGCTTTACATATCACTACTATTTTATTAGCTAAAAAAGCAGGCATGAATACGTACGCTCATTATATAGGTATTATCGTTACTCTAGTTGCCTTCTTTCCTTATATAGACATCGTTCTACATATTATAGCAGCCATTTTCCTTTTATTAGATGCTGCTTCCACAAATAAAAAAGAAGTGTATGATTCATAGCTGGATAATATAAAACTTTAATCAGTAAAGTTTTGAATTAGGTTAGCAAATCACAAAATCATCTCACAAACTAAGCTTATTACTAACACCCAAAAAGGATTTACTTTTTAAGTAAATCCTTTTTTATTTAAACTTGCATTTCTTACTCCAGACAAATAAAAGAATATTCTGTTTCATTTTTATAAAATTCTAAATATTTACAATAAACTCCGATTAACATACATTTTAGTTATGCAAAAAATCTAAGTTTAAAGGAGATGAATTCATTTTTAAAAAATTAATAGTAGGTGCAGCAGTAGCCATTACAGCATTAACTGGCGGAATGGGTTCAGTATCAGCTAGTACCGAAAAGGATTATTCGATTAGCTCTTTTGAATATGTAACTGTAGATGAAAAGACTGTAGATTCGTTTAACAAATTGGATGCTCCATCTAAGGAAGACGTAAAAATAACTGTAGTTCTACCGAAACAAAATCAAAATGGAGACTGGTTATCTTATGGATTTTCGAACAAAGAAAGTTTAGATTCTTTTATTGAAAAAGACAAACAAAGGTTGAATAATACAATCAATCCCCTTGGTGTTGGAGGGAGCGGACCTAATAGTACAGATTTCTATGAACATGCAAATAAAGGTGGCGAGTATTTTTCTCTTAGTAGCGGTTTTAAAAATTTGCCTCCTAATTGGCAAAATAGAATTTCTTCTGTAAGTACAGCATCCCCTACTGCTAGCTATTCGACAACGCTATGGGATCGTACTTCAACTGAAGAATATGGTAAAGGTATCGTCTTCAAACACTCTGATTGGTATGGTAAAACTGTAAACTTGAATGACTTTGCAATTTCAGCAGTTGAAGTTAAAAAGTAAAAAATATAGAAATAAAAGGTGTCTTCACATATGGAAAACACCTTTTATTTCTACAACCCTTAACTATTGTTTTTCGTATTTCTACTCTCCAAAACTTTCTCCATATTATGAGTTGCCCACTCCATCATTAATAGAATCATTGGACGTAGTGATTCACCAAGCTCAGTTAATGAATATTCTACTTTTGGAGGCACTTCACGGTATACTTCACGATGTATGATGCCATCTGCTTCAAGTTCTCTCAGCTGCAGTGTTAACATTCTTTGTGTGATATTAGGTTTTAATCTTTTTAATTCATTAAACCTCTTTGTACCATCTAATAAATGATACAAAATAACCCCTTTCCATTTTCCGCCAATAACCTCAACCATAGCTTCCACTGGACAAGAATATTTATTTAGAAATGGGTAATTTATATTATTTTCATTTGAACAATCCATAATAAATCCCTTCCCTTATCAATAGTATCTTTTTTGATACTATAACACATAAATGTGCGTACTTGTGTCTAAGTTACTTTAAAAATATAATTTACTTACAAAAATAAATTAATGAAAAGAGGAACTTTTATGACAAATACAACACAAATTACAAAAGAAAAAATTATGGAGGCTTTTCATTTCAGACATGCATGTAAAGAGTTCGATCCTATGCACAAAATTTCAGAAGAAGACTTTAAATTCATTTTAGAAACAGGCAGATTATCTCCTTCTTCTTTTGGATATGAACCTTGGAAATTTATTGTCGTACAAAATAAAGAAATAAGAGAAAAACTACAACCGTATTCATGGGGCGCTGGTGGGCAACTTGTAACAGCTAGTCACTTTGTCATTGTTCTTTCAAGAAACATTAAAGATATGCATTATGATGCAGAGTATATTAAATATATGATGAACGATATTATTGGATTACCTGAAGACACTCAAAAAATTAGATATGAATTCTTCAAAAAGTTCCAGGAATCAGATTTTAACTTGTTACAATCCGAACGTGCTGTATTCGATTGGGCATCTAAGCAATCTTATATTGCTTTAGGTAATATGATGACGAGCGCAGCTCAAATCGGCATTGATTCTTGTCCAATAGAAGGATTTGATAAAGAGAAAGTAGATTCTTTACTTCGTCAAGAAGGCATTATAAAAGATGATAATCTTGAAGTATCTGTTATGGTTGCCTTTGGTTACCGTAAAGAAGAGCCAAAGCGTGATAAAACAAGACAGACTATGGATACAATTGTTGAATGGATTTAGTAATATAGCACTCACAAATAAAACTCCTTCTAGCTAAATACTTATTCTATTGAAGAATCAGTTGCTTTTCCAATGTATGAAATTGATTTTTCATGGAAAGATATGTTAGTATGTATACAGTTTGAGCGCTCTATTTTTTAGAGTCGAACAGGAGGAGAATGGATATGTCTGATATTGAAGTTGGCGAAGTGTTTACTCTCAGTGATGAGAATAATGAGGATCAGGAAGTAGAAGTACTTGGAGCGATGGATGTCGAAGGCGCAGAATATATTGCAGTTGCATTCGTAGAAGACATTCAAACAGAATCTGAGGAAGACATTGATATTTTCTTTTTAAAAGTAGAAGAAGATAATGAGTTTTCATACATTGAAAATGATGAAGAGTTTGATAAAGTATCTGCTGCTTTTGATAAAATTTTGGACGAGCAAGAGCAAGAATAATATGAATGAAAAACACGAGGGTGGATGCATATCCGCCCTCTTTTTATTTATCCCGCTGTTCGCCGAGCAGTAAAAGCCCGATTGGTGAGGGCTGATAATCAGTGGGGGATGGACAAAACCCCCAACTGATTAAAGTTTCACTTTATCACTCATCCAAAGAATTATGCAGCAATTCCAATACATCTTTCATCACAAAAGGACCTTCTTTTTTCACATGCTCAGCGAATTCAGAAACGAGACGTAATGTTTTTACACTTTCAATTGGATGCTCGCCTGATGCACTTTCAGCAGAAAGCATAACAGCGTTCGTTCCGTCCAGTACAGCTTGAAACACATCAGTCACCTCAGCCCTTGTTGGAATAGAATGATCTACCATTGATTGAAGCATTTGTGTCGCTGTAATAACATATGTATCCGTTCGATTACATTCCTGAATCATCATTTTCTGCAAGAGCGGAATAAATTGATACGGCAACTCTACTCCTAAATCGCCCCTTGCAATCATAATTCCATCTGCTTCTTTACATATATCTTGAAAATTCTCGATCGCTTCCATCGTTTCTATTTTTGCAATTACATTAGGGGCAGTTTCTTTATACTGTTGTATATAATCTCGTATTTCTTTTATATGACTAGGTTTTCTTACGAAAGAACATGCGATAAAATCAACATCCTCTTCTAAAAGAAACTGGATATCCTTTTTATCTTTCTCTGTAATAGCTGGTAAACTAACGATTGCCCCTGGTAAGTTCACCCCTTTATGAGATGAGATATTGCCACCTGTTTTGACCTTTGTTTCTATTTTGTCCGTACTTACTGTTTCAACGATTAACTCAACTTCGCCATCATTAATTAAAATTCTACTTCCAACTTTCACGTCATTCGCGATTCCTGCATAATCAACACTTGCTTCTCTATTGCTCCCTGTAACTGGTTGTGTATGTAAAATAAAAGAGTCTCCCGCCTGAAGTGTAATTTGCTCTCCTTTTATTTCACCTAACCTTATTTTAGGACCTTGTACATCCCCTAAAATTTTAATAGAATCGTCTAACGATTTGACTAAACGAATGATGTCTTTATGACTTTCATGCGTGCCATGTGATAAATTCAACCGCACTATTTTCATACCATTATTTATTAACTGCGCTAACGTTGCTTTATTATTACTTGCTGGGCCAATTGTACAAACTCTATCGATTGTCATTTTTATCACCATCCTTTTTTAGATAAGTTTCCCACATAACCTTAAAAATAACAGAGATCATGAAATGATTAGATTTAAATTTACACGAATTTCATAAAGTTAAACCTATTTCCCTTGCTGGCTAAGCATTAGAAGAGATATTCGATTTTTTACAAATGAAGAAATGTTGAATCAAAAGTAAAAGGTAAGTTAAGTATGGGACAAGTTATTGAGAGTTTCAAAATTTTCATATATTGTATGAAATGAGTTCGAACTCAAAAATTTAAAAAAGGTGGGAAAATTAGTGAATATGAAAAAATCTTTAGCGGTGGCAACTTTAGGGTTAGCGGTTTTAGGTTTTGGTTTTACTAATTACGCAAGTGCTTCAGAGGTGGGTGCTGCAGACAAGCAGCCCGTTTTGGTTAACTACGATACAGTTCAATCAGCAAAAACATCTAATGTTCCTAGTTTGGTTGTTGCAGCTGCACCTAAGAATGACCCTAACATTAGCGTGTATACTCCCTTTTTCGGTAACCCATATGCAGTTGCTAAATCGAAACCAACTACGACCGAAGACTATATTTATGCAAAAGCAAGAACTTTCAATGGCGATGGCTCAATAGTGAATACGAAAAGTAATAGTGCCAAAAAATCAACTTATGTAAGTGCTACAGCGACCAACACAAGTGTTTATGATGGAGATGATTATGCTATTGGTAATCATACCTATAAATTTAATGGTTATAATGATGTGAATCACGAAACAAAAGCTTCCTAGTAAGAAAGAGAAAAAAAGATATGCATCTTGCATATCTTTTTTCTCTTTTATTTTAAATATATTGAGGTGCTATTTATGAAACAAATGTGTATTATTATCAGTGTTATACTTATTTCGTTAATTATAATTTATGTTTTGTTCCCTACTTCAATCATACAACCACATACATCTCCTAAAGAAAATAATCGAGAGCAACAAACCAATACTATTTCGTACGGATTGAAGAATACTAAAGGTCAACATATTAACAATGGTAGTGAAATTACTATGGAGAATAATAAAATAAATGTATCGTTATCATTCATACATAATGTTGATGAAGACCGAAAATATGGATTAATTGTCCTAGAAGATTACGAACAAAAACCTTTTAAAATAGAAGAAGCCGCTAATGAAGTATCACACTATTCTTTTGATATGAAACCAAATAGTTCAATTACTACGAGAATCTCTTTACACACTTCTCCTAATGCAAGTGAATTAACCTTTTTAATAATTAAAAAACCTGAATATAAATTAAAAGATAATGACTTAAATAAAGCGGTTATATTAGAAGAGATTTTAAGTATGCGATACTCCATAAATCCCCCTCAGGAGGGAAGCAAAAAAATAAAACTCACCTTTATAAATCCAGATGCTATTTTAAAAGACGATCTTTATGAACCTTTATTTGTTACGAACAATGAAGAAAAATTACAAACGGTATTTTCTGAAAAGGAAGGTAAAAAATTAACTCTATCAAACGGTAATGAAACAAAAGATGAAATGACTTACGCAATCGTGGCCTTTAAAGATTGGGAACAAGTTGAAATATTTAATGATAAAAAAATCGTTTATACTGCGGTCGCACCTGAAACGAGACAAATTTTCAATTTTACATTGCCTTCAGTGGATCAGGAAAGTAATTTTCAGCTCGTCGCTTTTCCATTTCCTTATAAAACTAGCGAAGAAGATTATGTCAGTCAACAAGCATTCGGTTCATTTCGTATCGTAATTGAAAAAAAATAGACTTTTACAAAAAAAACAAAAAAGCCTACTTCCACAGTAGGCTTTTGAAACTACGAAAGTTTCGTTAATAACTGATTTAAATCTTTTTTCGTTTTCGTCGTTAATGACTTCATTTTATTAATATCTATCTTTTCTTTCTCTGCTCCTACAATTAACGGATACATACTTTGTCCAATTGTTTTATATTCAGCTGGGTGAGATGCTTCTAACTCTTTCTCAATCACATCCCACTTTTCATTAATTTGTTTTCCAAGTTTATTTACTGTTTCTAATTTAGGGTTTGCAGCTAATTGCTTGTCTAAGCTTTCAATTAATGCAGCAACTTCTTTAACATTTGTTTTCACAGCTACGCTTTTCTTCGGATCTTTCGTTGTTTTTCCGTTTGAGTTTGTACTTGTACTTTGATCTGTCGTTTTTCCGCTAGTCGTTTCGTCATTCGTTTTTCCTGTCGTCTCTTTTTCTTTTGTTTTCACATTCTCATTTTGAGATGACGTTTTACCGTTACTTTCTGTTCCTGATGATTCTTTCGTATTTTTTGCATCTTTATCTGTTTTTTCATTTGAAGAAGTATTTGTATCTTTTTCAGTATCTTTCGTTGTTTTTGACGTCTCATCTACACTTGTCGTTTTTGCTTCTCCTTCATTTTGCGCTGTTACTTGTTCTTTCTTTTCTGTCTCTTTCTCTGCTGAAGGACTACAAGCTGCCATAGTAAGCATTGTACCAATTGTTATCGATGCGATAGCGACCTTTTTCATTTTCATATAAATCCCCCTATGTTTACTTTATTTATCCTCCCCTTTACGATTCGATTTCCCCTTAAAAAATCCCTTTTCATACGAATTACCATCTTTCCGACAGTAATCTTCATAATAATACGTACAAAAACTGATAAACCAATTTGAATATTCGAGTTTCTTCTACTTCATTTTTCTTCTCTGTAGTAAAAGAAAAAGAGTATATTGTCACATGAAGAATTACTATCTTCATATGACGATATACTCTCCTATCAAATTTTTATCTTTCTTGACATTTTATTTATACAAAAAAATAAAATTTTCTTTCATTTTTTGTTTCTCAACAATTGTTAACATAATATATTTATGAGTAACCACCATTCGAATGAATGACTTGCCCCGTAATCCATTTTGCTTCTTCACTTACTAAAAAAGAAATTAAGCGCGCTGCATCTGACGGTTCTCCTACTTTACCTTGCGGGAACTTCCATGCTAAATGATGCTTCAGCTCCTCTGTAATCCATCCTGTATTCGTCGGCCCTGGATCAACTGCATTCACTGTAATCCCCTTCTCCATCGCAACTGGTGCTACTGATTTTGTAAATGCTTCAATTGCTCCTTTCGTTGCTGCGTATGCTAATTCATCTGGCATCGGACCTAATGACTGTCCTGAAGTAAGATTAATAATACTGCCACTCGTTTTCAGTGCATAATGTTTTATAAATAATGAACTTAATAACATAGTAGCGCGAACATTCACTGTATAATGTTTATCTAACTGTTCTACATTTAATTCTTCAATTCTCGTATGAGCAGCATACGCTGCATTATTAATTAAAATAGATGGATCACCTAAACGTTCTGAGGCCATATAAAACAAACGATTTGGTGAATACGACTGCGATAAATTGATTTCTGCCATTTCACAGCGAACACCTAAACTTTCAATCTCCTCTTTCAACAAAAAGGGTTCTTTGTCATGCATTCCCCACGGCATCGCTTTATCATACTGAGACCAGTACGTGAAAAAAATGTCTATCCCTTCTTGAGCAAGCACCTTGCATACAGCTGCACCAATTCCATTCAGACGAGTTGCCCCTGTTACAATTGCTATTTTCTTCACCTTTTCTCCTCCATCTATGGATAAATCCCCTGCACGAATACAGAGGATCTATCTTTTTATTCAATATTTGACAATATGCGTTCTGCACCTAATTTTAAAATTTTAATGAAGATATAATTTACAATCGTAAACATTACAAATAAAACGATAAACATAACCCATAGTCCTACTTGAAGGAAGAAGTATAATAAACTTACTCCCGCAACAATAACTAAAGCTATAAAAATATTAGCTAAAAAATTCCACAAAGTTGTATATCGGCTCTTAAATAATTTCTGCTCTGTATCCCAATGTATATCTGCAGTTTGTGCATCCCAACGTGTACCGATTAAATTAATTAACAATAACCCGTTCGCACTTAGTAAAAACCACAGTAACATGAACACAGGAGAAATCCCTGCTACAACTGCCATCGTAATACCGAATACCGCTAAAATAATTACATTAATTAACCAAGCAGTGATTGCTTTCGCAAAAAAGATATCCGAAGCTTTTACTGGTAAATATCGATTCACAAACCATGAACTTCCATCTCGTGAAAATGACGTTGTTGCGATGACGTTACTTCCCATTAAAAATAACGATGCACAAAGACCAACGCCAATTGCAAGTCCTGCTGATTTTGGATTATCAATATACCCTGTGATCCACTTTAAATTCCCATCTTGCACGAATAAAACAAAGAATAACATAATCGGCATAACAAAAGTTTGTACGATACAATTTAAGAAAAATTGTGGTGTACGGAATAACGTTTTAAATTCTTTTTTCACATACGCTTTCAAATGTGAACTTTGTACCGTTGATTTCTGTAAGCCTTCTGCTGAAATGACCTCTTTTTTTGCTGTACTCGTTGAAAGTCCAATAACCCCTTTTAAATATGTACGCTCTGCAATGTAATAAAACAACACAAAAAATACAAATGAAATAAGTGCAAAGATGATTACGTATAAAGGACCCTTCCAATTTGCATTTTCTACTAATGCCACTGCCCCAAAATATGTAGTTGGAAAATAATTTGTCATTTGTACTAGAAGAGAAGATTCGTTGTTCGCAAGATAATTCGTAAGTGCATCTTCAGAAAACGAACTTTTATTTTTCCACTGTAAAAACACATTAATTCCTACAATAAATAGTATACTTACGATTCCAATAAATATATTGCCTCGATCTTTATTTTTCGCTATATTTGTATACCTCATAATAACTGTCATTAGTAATGAAGCTAATACTAACGGCACAATCGGGAAGAGTAAGTAAATAAAAATCATGTATATGTAATATGTAATAAATGCACTACTTTTTAACCCGTACGTAATAAAGATTGGTAATAAAATAAATGAACTCATTACGTATTGTGTAATTAATACCGTTAAAAACTTTGCCGAAATAATCTGCGCTGGCTTCAATGGTAACGGCAATAACATTTCAATGTCATTACTATAGTAAAATACAGTTAAAATGTTCGTTATACTCATTAAAAATACCCATATACTCGCAATCGCAAGTCCCATTGCGATAATCATTCCTGGGTCTTGCCCTAAATGTTTCATCCCTTCATACAATCCGTGCGTCATCGAACCAAATATTAAAAAGCCAACAAATAAAATGGCTGCAAATGAAAATACATACGCCCATCGCTTCTTCTTATCTGTTATAAAATCTGCATAATTTAATTTTAATAATACTTTCGTTAACGTCCAAATTTTACTCATTGCCCGTCATCTCCAAGAACATTTTTTCAAGTGATTCATTGGATTTAAAATGATCTCTCATTTCACCTAAATTCCCTTTAAACTGAAGTTTTCCCTTATTAATAATCGCGACGCGGTCACATATTTTTTCTGCCACCTCTAATACGTGTGTAGAGAAAAATACAATCTTTCCTTTATCCGCATGTTCTCTCATCATTTCTTTTAAAATATATGCGGATTTCGGATCAAGCCCCGTTAACGGTTCATCTAAAATCCATACATCTGGCTCATGCACGAGCACACCAATAATAACGATTTTTTGTCTCATACCGTGCGAGTAACTTTGAATTTGATCCGATAACGCATTGTAAAGGTCAAATTTCTTCGCTAAAGACTCGATTCGCTCTTGTCGTACTTCTTTCGGCACTTCATACATATCTGCCATAAAGTTTAAATATTCAATTCCCTTTAATCGCAAAAACATATCTGGGCTATCTGGAACATAACCAAACGTCTTTTTCGCTTCCATCGGATTTTTCATAATATCTTTACCGTTAATCGTAATCGTCCCTTTGTCCACTCCATGAATACCAGTAATCATCTTAATTGTCGTTGATTTCCCCGCACCATTTGGCCCTAAAAATCCAAAAATTTCTCCGCTAGGCACAGATAAACTTAAATCTTTTACTGCATAGGTAGACCCATTATAACTTTTTGACACATTCGTAATTTCAATCATTCCATCCAATCCTTTCCTTAATTACCAAATAACTATATCAATATTATAGCATACTTCTATTTTTAGATTTTTATATTTTTTCAGTTTTTTTAACCTTTAAAATAAATATACACGCCTAATCCAACGATTAAAACGACAGCTAGTAAAATATAGATCATCGTCAGCCGTTTAATATTCCCTTTTGTCGCTTTACTATAATTCGCATCACCATTCCGCCCAATTAACACCGTTGCCACTACAGTAATCACTACAAGTAATACAACGATCATGATCCAAGTTAGCATTCCTTTCTCCCCCTCCTTACAACCATTTTACAATATTATCCTCTTTATTTCGCAGTATATTTCCTCTTTTTACTATTATTATGAAAAGAATTGGAAAACTATTATTACTTTACATTTCCACATGTGATATATTTATAACATAACGTGAATTATTTCTAACATTGCAAGGAGGACCTACCATGAAAACAACTTGGATAAAATATTTAGGATTTCTCGGTTTCTTCGGTTTCCTTGGCTTTTTTTACGAAAAAGGATTATTTACTATGTTCTGTTTCTTCTCCTTTTTCACATCGTATAGAACAGTTCAACACGATGAACTGTTTGAACAAATCGTCAATAAATCGTGCCGCAATGCCTTTATCGTTACATTACTAACGACCGCTATCATTATGTTTATTGAAATGTTATTTCCAAACCCTACACTACAAGAGATTGATATCGCTCTTATTTTCAGCACACTCATTCTTACGTTCGGCTTCTCTATGTTCTTTTATGATAAACCTGTTGATGAAATGGAAGATGCGCCATGGCGTTCATAACGAGAATAAAAGAATACCGCGCCAAATTGAACATGACACAAGAAGATTTAGCGAAAAGTGTTAGTGTACGCCGTGAAACAATTAGCCATCTCGAAAAAGGAAAATATAATCCTTCCTTACAACTTGCTCACGACATTGCGAAAGCACTTCATAGTACAATTGATGAGATTTTTATTTTTGAGGATTAATTAAGGACATAGAATTACATAAAAATACCGGCATCCTTCCCATGAAGAATACCGGTACTTCTCTTTTATCACCCATACAAAACAGCATGAAATACGCCTAACAGTAAGTATTGATCCTCTATATAATCTTCATCATATACATCCATCTCGATAGAATACATATCTTCCTCAAGACGAATATTCCAATCTGCGATTACATAACCGTTTCGTAATAACTTTCCAAGCCCAATTGAAGTTTTGTGAACAACATATTCTTCTCTCTTATATGTAAAGGTAAATAAGAAATTGGCATCTAATAACTTTCCATCACATACAAGTATTTCATGCTCTGTATCATTATGATCGATGTACGTTACTAAAATCCTTCTTTGACGCTGCCTACTTACATCCTTTGCAATGACGCGAATGTTGTCCTTACTATCCTTTATTTCATAAATGATATTACTACCGACTTTCGGAATAAAGTCTAGCACTTTCATCAACATATTTTTATAATAGCCCCGTACTGCGCCTACTCTTTCGCTTTCATTGTAAACCTCTATCGACGTCGTATCCGCTTTACTATCACACAGTCGTTTGTAAGAAAGCTGCATCATTCGCTCTCCTCTTAAGTACTGATCAAACGTAACGGGATATTTTATCGCGCGCAGTTCCTTATTTAGCTCATATAAATAGTGTTGAACGCTCTCTACTAATGTTGTAGTTGATATACGCTCTTGAAGTTCAAATTGTTGCCAACTTGAAAAAACTCTCCACTGATCTTCCTCTTCATATACGAATCCGAGAATTACTTCCTCACGGTCACTCGTTTCATAATTCAATTGTTCTTTCTGCCCATGTTGCACTTGTTCCATCCACTGTCCTAAATAAATGCCAAGCTCTGCAACCTTCATGCATGGCTTCTGAAAAAATACGCTGTCACTCGCGCGAATTGTTAAATCCCCTTCAATAAAGCCATTTGCATAAGCGGCATACCGTGGCTCATCCTTCTGCGGAATACTCTTGTCTAACTCAAATAAAAACGTTAACATCTTTCACTCACCTCTAGTTATTACACCGATCGTACCTATAAATTGAACGCAACTCAAATTATATCGACGATTTTTCCAATATATCTACCGTAACTCAAAATATATCAACACGATTAAAATGAAACTACCTTTTCTTCCGCCACTTCCACAATTCCTAAAATTTGTAGCAGACTCTCCACCTCATAAGTCGGCTTAACATCTGTCATATTTTCTTTCAAACTCGGATTATACCAACACGTATCAATGCCGTAATCTTCTCCGCCTTTCATATCAGAAGTTAGCGAATCTCCAACGATTAATACACTTGATTTATCAGTAATCCCAAACTTCTCAAATGCATAATCAAAAATCTCACGTGCTGGTTTTTGATGACCAACCTCTTCTGAAATAATAATATGATCAAAGAAATTACATAAAGGCGAATTTCCGATTCTAGATTGTTGCACCTTCGTATATCCATTCGTAATAATACCTAACTTGCAATCTTGTAAATTTTCACATAATTGCACTGCACCTTCTATAAGATGTACTTCTTTTCCTAAGTTTTCAAGGTATACATCACTAAATTGCTGCGCATCTACTTCTATATTATGAACGGCAAATAATTGTCTAAATCGATCTACTGCTAATTCACTTAGCGTAATCATTTTATTTTCTAAATCTCTCCATAATCCATTACTAATCTTTTTATAACTTGCAAGATAATCATTATACCCTGTAGGCATACCAAACTGTAGAAACGCGTTATGCAAAGCATTTCTTTCCGTTTCAGGAAAATCTAATAATGTATCATCTACGTCGAATAATATAACTTTATATTTCATTATGCTCTCCTCAACTAGTACGTTATTTACAACTTGTATTTTCTCATTAATTCTCTCTTAAGTCGAACTTTTTCCCTTTACGAATCCTAGATGTACAGCAATCTTAAAGTTGTTTAAGGTACACGGGTCATGTTATTCAAAAATAATTAATTGTGAAAATACTATAAATTTGAGATAATTCGGATAATGAATCCGATTTTTCAAAAAGGTAATACAGGAATAGAAAGGAGCGGAAAGACATAGTAAATTCATGGGGAAGACCGAAAATACAAATCCAAAAAACAAAAAGTGAATGGGTTGGAGATATCATTGGATATTCATTGTTCTTTGGATCAATCATTTTTTTGATTATTATTTGGGGAAGATTACCCGAGGAAGTACCCGCACATTATAACGCATATGGGGATGTAGATCGCTGGGGATCAAAGTGGCAACTTTTGCTTCTGCCATTAATAGGAGCTTTCATACTCCTATTAATGCAAACTTTAGAAAAGTTTCCAGAAGTTCATAACTACCCACAAAGATTGAATGAATCAAATGCTAAGCAGTTTTATTTGAATAGTAGAAAAATGCTAAATCAATTAAAAAATGTCTGTTTACTTATCTTTGCTTTCATCCAATTTGAAACAATTTCAATCGCTTTAAATTGGAGCGGCGGTTTTGGAAAATTATTTTTACCGATATTGTTAATTGGTACAGTTATTCCAATTGTAATAGGAATAATAAGGCAACGAAAAATTTCATAATAGAAACAGGAGGCTAATCCAATTAGCCTCCCTCCTCATTATTTATCTTCTAGCAATAATGCTTTCATTTCCTCTAACGACTCTTTCGTAAAGCCAAGTGCTTTTTCAGCATACGCTTCAACTGAATCGTATTGCTTTTTCACTTCATCAATCGCAGCTTGTAAATATTCAGCGCGCGCTTCAAACATCGCACCTAATATCGCTCTACTTTCATCGTTTTGAAGTTTTGCACCTAAAAAGGCCATCATTTTTTCATTTAACTTTTCACGGAAACCGTTACTTAGTAAATAGTCTTCCATTACTGTTTTTTCCGGTACACCTAGTAAAAGTAATAATAGTGCTGATCCGAATCCAGTACGGTCTTTTCCAGCTGTACAGTGGTTTACTAACGGTAAGTTTTCTGGGTTTTGCGCTAAGTTTAAGAAGCTCACGAATGCTTCATTACCACTTACGAAATCTTGATTCATTTTCACAAGGTACTCGCCTGGTTTCCCTAACATAGAAAGGTCACCAACTTGGAAAAATTCATTTATGTTCAAGTCTTTCGCCAAGTCTTGCATAACTGGTAAGCATACTTGACGAGCACCTGTAATTTTTGGATTCGGCTTATGCTTCACTTCAAAGTCTGTACGGTAGTCACAAATTAACTTTAAGCCAGACTTTTGTAAATAGTCTATATCCCACTCTGTTAGTCCTGCTAATTCTTCAGAACGGTACAACTTGCCCCATTTTACTTTACGACCTTCAGTCGTTTCATATCCTCCCATATCACGGAAGTTAAACGCGCCTTTTAATGGTAATCTACGCTCAGCTACTGTCACTGCTTGTCCATTACTTCCAACTAGTCTAAAATATGGACGCTCATTTTCACTCGGGTTTACAAGTGTACATGATGATTCTCCATTTACCGTTGCAAGTAATTCTCCCGTTTCTTCAATATGATCTGGTGAAGTACTCCAATAAATGCGAACTTCTTCTATATTATTTTCCCATTTTATATGTAACGTATTGTCTTCATTTCTTTCTACAGTTGCTTGTAACCAATTTCTTTGCTGCTCCATTCTTTCACCAACGCTTTCTCATATAATCGAATCTTTCTCTATTGTATTATAGGAATATCTATTTTGTCGTTCTCATTTTTCTTTTTATCTTACAAATAGGCAAGAAGTTCTTTTACTTGTTCATAAGTTGTACACGGATTCCCGCTAAATAAGTTCAAGATAGTACTCCTAAAACTTCCTCACATATCGCTCAGTGGAACTAAGCAGCTGACATCCATTCTTCCCAAAAACATCCTTCATCCACTCATTTTGTACATTTGTCTCGCCAATATAATAAGATGCACCTATTTCTTTTAAGACAAACATTGCCCCTGTAAAGAATGCTGCTTCATACCCTTTATTTCGCATATTTGGAGCAACTGCGAAATACATTAGTTTTCCTTCTTCTAACGTCCCCTTTTCAATATGCGGGATTACAATCCCTATCGGCTCTTCATCGATACTCGCTGTTAAACAATGTTCTTTCCATTGCTCACCAATTTCTTGTAGCATCATATTTACAAATTGATCATAAGTGACTTGTTCTTCTGTCATCTCGTTCCAAAGAGAATAAAAAGCTTCTTCTCCTACTTCTTCAATAAGCTTAAAATTAATATCACTTTCTACATCTTCTACTTCATATATATCCTTAAACACAATCATGTTTTCAGTAGCATATTCAAATGAATACGTTTCGAAACATTTCTTATACACATCATAATTTGGGCTTTTTGAAGAAATTTCAAAATGCAAGTTTTCTATTCCCTCTTTTTCAGCCTCAGCAACGCAATATTGCATGATTTCCTTTAATTTCTCTTCTGTAAAAGGCTCTGCATTATTTTCTTTTATTATTATAGAAGAAGCATTTCTTCTTATTTTAAAATGTTTTTCTAACTGTTCTATAGTCATCATATACTTCCCTCATCTATATCATACTAGAATTTCTACTTGTTCTCCTTGCATGAGCAGGATTGTCCTTGAATATATAGAATACTAGAAAACATTGCATCTTTAAAGTGCGGAGGAGGTTCTCCATTGGATATTACAGCATTGCAACAACAGTTAGAGCTTATACAACAAAATGACTATACGCAACTGCAACATATAGATTTGAATGAGTTAACGCTCAATATGCTTCAGTATATCGGAACAACTGATAGTTACGTTCGTTACCAACTTATATATAAATGTTTTGCACATTTCATTCATCATGAATTCCTTATGGATGATCAACTGAAATTACTTCTACAAACTTGTTTAAGTGATGAGTATTTATATTATGACATTTACTCCCCACATACAGATGGGGTTTTCACACGTTCTTACACTGTTTCATTAATTGCGCTAATACTCCAATTCGCTAACTCGCACTACTTTTTCACAGAGGAGGACATTGAAGAAATAAAAAACAAACTCATTTCATATACAAACTTAGAAACGGATTTTCGAGGCTATATTGAAAATAAAGGATGGGCTCATTGTATTGCCCACGTATCAGATGCCTTTACTGAAATTGTTCACAATTCCTATACGACCTTTGAGTGGTATGAAGAATTAATTCATTGTTTATTAAATAAAATTTTTATCCCATCGGATCTATTTCATAATAATGAAGATGAACGAATTGTTACACCGTTACTATCGATGCTATATCATGATTTTTCGCAAGATGAGTTAATTTCAATTATTTATAAAAAAATAAAAAGGCTTCCTCAAATTAGAAAACGCCTTTCACTTAATGAGTATTGTATATTATGTGCCAACATTAAAACCTTTTTACGCACATTATTTTTCAGAACGAAAGATGATCATAACTTAGCCTATACAGCACGTAAAACAGAAAGAATGTTAAAAGAACTTCCTAACTATTATTAAAAGCAAGGAGAAATAACATGGGTTATATTGAAGACATGAGAAATTTAGTAGGAAATCATCCACTTATTTTAATAGGTTCACACGCCATTATATTAAATGAGAACAATGAAATATTACTGCAGCTCCGTACAGATTTTAACCGCTGGGGTATTATTGGCGGAGCCTTAGAATATAACGAAACGTTAGAAGACGCTTTAAAGCGAGAAGTATATGAAGAAACTGGACTTTTCATCAAAAATCCAGAACTATTCCGTACATACTCAGGACCAGATTTCTTTCAAATCTATCCAAACGGCGATCAAGTACACGGTGTACTTGTTGTTTATATTTGCCGCGAATTCAATGGTGAACTTGTATGCGACCAAACAGAATCGAAAGAACTACGCTTCTTTCCGCTAGATGCGTTACCTAGTAATCTTCCTCCTGTTATTGATAGAATTATTAAGGAGTTTCAGCACTCCAATTAAAAAACATTACATAGTGTATATAGAAATAAAACAACCTCATTTCCCGTCATGATAACGCGAAATGAGGTTGTTATCGTTCACCGTAAATACCTATTCCCCCAAAAATAACCAAATGATATTAACGTTCACTTTCTACAGCTGTATATCCCCTTACAAATAAGAGTGTTATATAAGAAGTAATGAATGAAAAAATAGTATACATGCCCACCCAAAAGAAAAATGATGGATCATACAATGTAACATTTAACATAAGAAAAATAAGAAATATTACCATTGGCATCACATAAAATGCACCTAATTTATATGTCCCAGCTATTGAAAAAATACAAATAAGCAATGGATATATACAGAAAATAAAAATGAATTCACTCACTGTTATGTCCCCCTTTCTGAAATAATAATAGGTTTCTCGTAAACATTTGGGGGAACAACAAAGTTTTATTTTTTATCAGTTATTAATAAATATAATGTTAGATTGTTATCTCAATCTGGTTTCCTTCAAGGTCACTTACTACACTTTCATAGTAACCATCCCCTGTAGTACGCGGGCCATTTAACACAGCATACCCTGCTTCACTTAATGTATTGGTTAATTCATTCACTTTTTCTTTACTACCTACAGAAAAAGCAATATGCGCATATCCTATTGTTTGTGTTTGTGTATTATCGTCTATCCCTACTTGCCTCATAAGTTCTAGACGCGCTCCACCTTCAAAAGTTATAAAATAAGATTCAAACTGCTTTTTCGGATTGTGATATAAGCTATTTTCTTCACCACCGAAGTACTGTTTATAGAAATCACGCATACCTTCTAAATCATTTACCCAAATTGCTACATGTTCAATTTTCATAATCGACACCTTTTCTTTCACAGGATTCAACCAACAATTTGATATTTAATTTTCTTTGCTTGCTCTTATAATCATCAGATCAAGTCCAAGGCTTTTTAATCCATATAAATAATCTTCTTTCCAATCGCTCACTGTTATTTTCGGAATATGTTCCGCTGGAATGTACTTCGGACAAGTTTTTACAATTTGATCTATTACAAATTGGTTCACTTCATCATCACAAAAGATAAAGGCATGCGGGTTAATAATAGCTATACATGTAGCTATTAAACGAGTAATAGCATCTATATTATATTGCTCTGGATTATTTGAATCTCTTACTGCATCTTCACTTCTCAAAGATTGTAAGAAGTTTTTATTATCATACTGTGGAACGAAAGATATCTCCCCTGAGAAAAAGGTACTCCCTCGTACCACATCTCCATTTATCATAATTCCCGCCCCTGGGCCGTTTTGACCTGAATACAAATATACAAGAGATGATTTATCATTATTTCCAGTATTTTTATAATAGCCAAGGACTGCGGCATTCATATCATTTTCTATTACTACAGGTATAGAAAACAGATTCTCCAAATGATTTTTCAAATTAAAATTTTGGAACTTTTCATAACCAGGTATATAAAAAATACGACCATTATCAACCGAACCAGGCACACCAATTGATATAGAGCTTATTTTCGGGAATGTAGCTATAAGACTTTCAATATGTTTAGATAATAGATTTACGCCAGTATCAATTAATACACTTGAAGTACTTCCTTGTTCTTTTACTTCCCCTAAACAGTTAAAAATGGTATAGTTTGTTTCATTTTTCTCTAAAAATATCGCTAATCCTAACATATATTCCGGATTATACGCATATCGTTTCGCTCTTCTTCCGCCACTTGAATCATCTAAACCGACTAAAGTGACTTCACCATCTTGTTTCATATTTTCTATAAATTTACTTATCGTTGGAAAACTAATTTCTAATGTATTACTAAGTTCAACTTTCGTCGCACTTCCTTGCTCTAGAAGAGCCGTACGAATGCCGCGAAGGATCGTCTCTTTAATCGATTTTTGAGTAACAAATTGTTCACTCAAATCGCTCACCACCTTAATCAACATACTTATTAAACACTTTTAATAAGTTGCGTTGACAATATATCATACATCATTTTCTAAAGCAATAGAGATGATATATTTCCGCTGCATGCAATCCTTATTTAGCTCGGTGTATTCTCTCTTGTAATAGACGATACAATTCCAGACAAAAGAACAAATAATAAAACAGCTAGCAAGGCATTACGTATTCCGAATGCTTCCCCAAGTATCCCTAAAAATGGTGGTCCGACTAAAAAGGCTGTATAACCAATGATAGAAACTGCAGCAACATTAGAAGTCGCGTTTTCACGGTCATCTCCAGCAGCTGACAGACCAATTGGGAACCCTAGCGCTGCACCAATCCCCCACAGTACTACGCCAAATGCTAGAAAATACGAATTACTCCCAAATATTACGATTGAAATTCCTAGAATCGCCATCATAATAGTGGCACGTACGACAGCGACACGACCGAATCGATCAAGGAAATAGCTGCTACACATACGAGTTAACGTCATTGCTAATACAAAAATTGCGTACATAATAGAACCTGCCACTATACTTTGCTCATGTCCATCTACCATCACGATAGGTAGCCAATCATTTGCACTACCTTCTGCAAATGCCATTCCAAGCACAAAAAGACCAATTAAAAGCACCTTTTTTTCCATACGTAAGGAAGTACGCTTCTCTCTCCTTTTGTTCCGCGATTTCTCCTTCTTTCCTGTTCCATGCGGAAGAAAACGATACACCATACATACAAGTAATAGAAACATGACCGAAATCACAAGAAACTGATACAGAATCGGGATGTGAAGCGACGCTGCGACAGAACCACTGAGCGCGCCTACTAAAGTTCCTACACTAAAAAAGCCATGGAATTTCGGAAGAAGAGTTGTTCCTAATTTCTGCTCAATGGAAGAACCTTCTACATTCAATGCGACTTCCGCCAATCCGTAGCCTACTCCAAATACTAGTAAGCTACTAAAAGCCCCCATACTAGAAACAAAATAAATATTTATACCTAAACAAATCAATCCAACAATCATAAAAAACATACTGCCTATAATAACGTCTCTAGCTCCCTTACAGTCAATGAAGCGGCTTGCACTCAGTAAACCAATTATTGAACCAACAGATAGTCCGAACAAAATCCAGCCCATTTCTGCATTTGACACTGCTAACATATCTCGAGTAGCTGCTGTTCTTGAAATCCATGTAGCAAACGCGACACCTGGCAAAGCAAATAAGAGAAAAAGAGCGTTTCGAGAGGCAAGTAATGTCTTTGTATGATTGTCCGCACTATATTTCTCCATATGAAACACCTTTCACATTGTCTATACGATAAGACACCAGTTTATTCATATACCCGTAAAAAACGATTTCTATAAGTCTATCGTTTTAATAACTTTAGCTGGATTACCACCAACAACTACATTATGAGGTACATCTTTTGTCACAACTGCCCCTGAGGCAATTACAGCGTTGTCTCCAATTGAAATACCAGGGTTAATTATAGCTCCCCCGCCAACCCAAACGTTGTTACCAATCTTTACAGGCTTTCCATATTCTTTACCAGAATTCCGTTCCACCGGATGTAAAGGATGAGTGGCCGTATAAATATGGACACCTGGTGCAAACATACAATTATCACCGATTCGTACTTCACAAACGTCCAAAATCACACAATTAAAATTTGCGAAAAAGCTCTTTCCAACATGGATATTGTAGCCGTAATCACAACGAAAATCAGGATTAATTTGGGCTTTCCCATCAGCTGAAGAACCTAAAAGCTGATTTAATAATGTAAAACGTTTTTCATCTCCTGTCTCCATCGCCTCGTTATAAAGGCGTGTTAAACTTTTTGCCTCCACCCTATCAGCCACTAATTCTTCATCCTCCGCAACATACATTTCTCCCGCTAACATCTTTTCTTTCTCTGTTTTCATACAATCCTCTCCCTCGTTATAGAATGAATCACACTTATTAAACTTGTTTAATAAGTGACTTTAATTATACTTATTAAACAAGTTTAATAAGTAACCCTATATTAGCATACTTTTTAATATGTGCAACTAATAAGTTTTGAAAGGAAATGTGAATTCTTACTTCACCTAACGAAATAGGGAACGCTCAGCGTCCCCTCTCAAATCCAATCCGTTTTTTTATTTCTGCTAAATTTACCCTCGCGATTTTTCTTGCCCGCTCAGCACCTTTTTCTAACGCTTCATATAATAAATTTGGCTCCTTCATATACATAGCGTATTTCTCCCGAGGTCCAGCTAATTCGCGGTCTACAACGCGAAACAACTCTTTTTTTACATCGCCCCATCCGATTCCAGTTTCATACTTTTCGCGCATCGACTGTATTTCATCTTCCGTCGCAAATTCTTTATATATCATAAATAACGTTTCTAGTTCTTTCGGTTCATTCGGAAGTGAGGAGTCTGTTTTGATTTTAAATATTAACTTTCGTAGTTTTTCTTGTTCTGCAAATAATGGGATCACATTTCCGTAACTTTTACTCATCTTCCTTCCATCAAGACCAGGTAAAATGGCACCTTCTTCTTGTATGACATAATCCGGAAGCGTAAATGTTATGCCGAATGTATGATTAAAATACGACGCAATATCACGGGCAATTTCAATATGTTGAATTTGGTCTTTCCCGACTGGTACATGAGTAGCTTGAAATAATAATATGTCAGCTGCCATTAAAATCGGGTACGTATATAATCCCATATTCACTCCAGCATCTACCTCTAACCCTGCTTCTTTATTTTGCTCTACTTTCGCTTTATACGCATGAGCACGGTTCATAAGACCTTTCGGAGTTAGACAAGCTAATATCCAAGCTACTTCTAAAATCTCTGGCACTTCTGTTTGTCGGTAAAAAATAACATCTTCTCCAAGTCCGAGTGATAACCAAGTAGCTGCTACCTCTTTCGTATAACTACTGAACTTTTCTGAATCATGCACAGCATTTAACGCATGATAATCCGCTATAAAATACAATGCGTTTCCTTCATTATTCTTTGACATTTGCAGCGCAGGTTTAATCGCACCAATATAATTTCCTAAATGCGGATAACCAGTTGGCTTAATTCCTGTTAACATTATTTTTTCACTCACACTAACCCCTCCTTTCTCAAAATAAAAAAGCCCCTCATCCTAAAAAAGGACGAGAGACTCCCGCGGTACCACCTTCATTAGCTATCATTAATAGCTCACTTCAACTTCTTAACGTGAAGTAACCGTCTTTACCTACTCATTTCAGTTAGAAGCTCCAGAGCCCATTCCATATTCATCCCTTACTGATTTCCACCACATATCAGCTCTCTGAAAAGTTTTGAATATGTACTCTTCTCTTTCATTGCTTTTTCGTTATTTTTTACAGTTTATCACATTCCCTTTCCAATTAAACCCTAATTTTCTGTTTTATATAGCAGGAATTTTCACCTTGATTGTCTAATAATATATAGGTTTGCAGAAATACTCGAAACAACTTTGGAGGTTTTTTCATGGTAAAATATATATCCATTTTAGGTTCAACGGGATCCATTGGCACATCTGCATTAGATGTCGTTTCCGCTCATCCTGAACATTTTAAAATCGTCGGTTTAACCGCAAATTATAATATCGATCTTCTCGAAAAGCAAATCGAATCGTTTCAGCCTCGTATTGTAAGCGTAGCGACAAGAGAATTAGCGGACACATTGCGTTCTCGTATTTCAACAAATACAAAAATTACATATGGAACTGATGGTTTAATTGAAGTATCTACCCATCCTGATACAAATCTTGTATTAAGTTCAGTTGTCGGTGTTTCAGGTTTACTCCCAACAATTGAAGCATTAAAGGCGAAGAAAGATATCGCCATCGCTAACAAAGAAACTTTAGTTGCAGCTGGACATATCGTAACCGAACTAGCGAAACAAAACGGATGCCGCCTAATTCCAGTCGATAGTGAACATTCAGCTATTTTCCAGTGTTTAAATGGGGAAAATAATAAGGAAATCGAAAAATTAATTGTTACAGCTTCTGGCGGCGCTTTTCGTGATAAAACACGTGAAGAAATGAAAACATTACAAGCGAAGGATGCTTTAAAACACCCAAACTGGTTAATGGGGGCAAAACTAACGATAGATTCTGCCACGTTAATGAATAAAGGGTTTGAAGTGATGGAAGCTAAGTGGCTATTCGATATTCCTTATGAAAAAATTAATGTTATGATTCATAAAGAAAGTATCATTCACTCTTTAGTAGAGTTTATTGATGGATCAGTCATGGCACAGCTCGGTGCCCCTGATATGAGAATGCCGATTCAATATGCATTTCACTACCCTACTCGACTACCTTCATCCTATGAAAAATTAAATTTATTAGAAATTGGTAGTTTGCATTTTGAAAAACCAAATTTAGAGAAGTTCCCCTGTCTACAATACGCATTTGAATGTGGCAAAATTGGCGGTACAACTCCAGCTGTATTAAATGCAGCGAACGAAATTGCAAATGCACTATTTCTTAAAAATGAAATTGCATTTTTCGATATCGAAAAAACAATTTACAATACAATTGAAGCTCATCATAATGTAAAAGATCCTTCACTCGATGCTATATTAGAAGCTGATCAATGGGCACGCCAATACGCAAATCAATTATTAATAAAAAAGAGCTAAAACAGTTTTATCTGTTTTAGCTTTTTTTTACGTATTCAACTTAACAAATCTATAACTATGCGTTACTAACACTTTTAATATCGCATATCCTGGAATTGCTAAAATAATCCCCATAATTCCAAATAAATTTCCGGCAGTTAAAATAATAAAAATGATAGTAATCGGGTGAATGTCTAGCTTTTTCCCCATAACTTGCGGAGAAATAAATTTACCTTCTGCTAATTGTACGACCATCATTACAATAATTACTTTTAACACCATTGATGGCGAGTCAATAAATGCGATAATTAATGCTGGTGTAATTGCAATGATTGGTCCTACGTACGGAACGATATTTACAATCATCGCTAAAATTGCAAGTAATACCGCATATTTAATACCAATAATAAGGTAACCGATTAATAGCATAATACCGATAAACAAGCTAACGATAATTTGCCCTCTAATATACGAGCTAATCGCATAATGCATATCATCTAGTATTCTCATCGCTGCTGGGTGTCTTTGTTCTGAAATAAACTTTAAAAAGTGATTCGGTAATTGTTCACCATCTTTTAAAAGATAGAACAATATAAATGGAACCATTACAAACGTTAAAACGACCTCTGTAACAGTACTTAAAAATCCAGTTACATTTCCAGTTACTGATGATAACGACTTCGTAAAATCAACTGTGTAGTCTTTTACCATACTCGCTACATCAATATTTAAATTCTCTTGAATTTTGCCTAGTAAATTACTTTCCCCGAATCTACGTGCCGCTCGCTCAATTTCATGACCGAAATACGGTAAGTTATCTATTAATGCATCAATTTGATCTTTAATAATCGGGATTACTGTTACAACTAAAAATACAAATAATCCTAGTACTATTATATATATAGAAGCTATTGATACGATTCTTGAAACACCTTTCTTTTCTAAAAGCGAAACGAATGGATGCAATATATAAAATAGCACACCCGCTAATAGTACGGGGAAGAAAATTGTTTTTAAAAAGACGATAAACGGAGTAAACACAAAAGAAATTTTCGTTAGCAATAATATGTTGATAAACAATAATGCAAATCCAAGTAGCACCGCTAAATAATTTTGTTCTCTAAAAAACTTTTTCAGCTTATCTCTTTTTCTTATATTTACTTTCTCCAACGAAACCACCTCTTCGAATGATGAAAAGCCCTTATTCAGGGCTTTTCGTCATGATCTATATCTTTATTTTTTTGCAGCTTTCACTACAAATGATACAATAAGAATTAATACGATTGCACCTAATAATGCTGGCACGACATGAATCCCACCAAAAGATGGCCCAAAAGATCCAAATAATCTACCACCTAACGAAGCACCTAATAAACCTGCGATAATATTTCCAAACATACCACCCGGAAAATTTTTACCCGTTATAGAACCTGCAATTGCACCTATAATAGCACCAACTATTAATGTGATAATCCATCCCATTTTTAGTCCTCCATTTCTATTATAGTGTATTTCTTTTTGATACTAAATTATTATGTAACTATTATAATTATTATATCCAATAAAGAAAAATCTTGTCAAATCTATGAAAATAAAGCTTACAAGGAGGTTTTACCGAGTGATTCAAAAATTAATAACAACTTCTCACAAAACCGCTACTTCTATTTTAAGCATTCAAATACCAGCTTATGAAATCGAGGCACAATATATAAATAGTACAGCTATCCCTCGCCTTTATGATACTGTAGCCGATATTCAATCATGTGATGAAATTTTCTACGGCTATTTTTATGAAGATACACTTGCCGGGTTTATTTCTTTTAAAATGGATGAAGAGGAAGTTGATATTCATCGTTTAGTAGTATCCCCCGATCATTTTCATAAAGGAATCGCTACAAAACTACTACTTTATGTATTTGACATGTTCTCCCCTTCACAAACATATATTGTACAAACAGGGAAAGAAAATACACCTGCTCTGTCTTTATATAAAAAATATGGATTTATTAAAATAAATGATATTATATTATCCGATGGAGTGGTTTTAACCTCACTAAAAAAATCAGAAAACAACAAATAGTTTGACTCATCGATTTATTTATGTTATCTTTTACTTTATAAAACCTTTTGCTGAGTCCAAAATTTGGAGCGGGGGAACCATTTTTGTAGCCATGCTACTTGGGGCGAATCTTTTTTAAGTAGGGAAACTCTCACTTCCCGAGTCCGACAGCTAACCTCGTAAGCGTAATGGGAGAGGAAGGTGCTTTTTGCCTATGTTACACAGTGTACCTCCTTAATTATAAATATGGGATCGATACCAATAGACACCTATATTTATAGAAAAGGAGACATGTATAATGTTACGTTTATCTGATCACGCAATAAAAATGATGGAGCAAAGACTTCGACTCGAACAACATCGCACATATCAAGCAAATAAAGTTGTAGATAACTTACATCACAAATACTTCTTTCAGCATATTTTTCAACCGAAAAGATAAAGAGAAAAACACAAGGAATGTCTATACAGACATTCCTTGTGTTTTTTATATTCCTTATAATATTCTCACTACATTTAAACTTGCCGTAATCGCACCTGCTATAGTGGTCACATGCCCTACACCTAATGGACCGTTTTGTAATATTAATGTTGAATTGGCACTCGTTACATTCACAAGAAGCGTATTTGAAATGGCAGGTTCGATTACTACAGTTACTGTCGTTACGTTTTGTATAAAACTCCCTGCTAGTTGCGTCCCATTTAATAGTAGTCTGACAGATACCGTCTCATTCCCACCAGTCGCGTCCCCTTGGAAATAATAGCTTACTAAATATATTCCTGGGGTGGATACTGTGACAGTTGTAGCACTAGTTAAAGATACTCCTGTTCCATATACTGTAGATCCTGAATTAATTGGAATGTTGGCATTGGCTGCAATTGTACTTGTTGAAGTAGAAAAGAAATAGCCGCCACCTGTTGATATTGCAGATGATCCAGTTGCTCCTGTTAAACCGGTTGGGCCCGTGACACCTGTTGGGCCTGTTACTCCCGTTCCCCCTGTTGCTCCTGTTATTCCTTGTATGCCTTGGATTCCTGTCGGTCCTGTTGCACCAGTCGCTCCAGTCGCTCCGGTTGCTCCGGTTGCTCCCGTCACACCTTGTGGACCTTGAATTCCTTGTATTCCTTGAGGACCTGTTATTCCCGTCACTCCAGTTGCTCCCGCCGGACCTACTATCCCTTGTGGACCTTGGATTCCTTGCACGCCTTGTGGACCGGTTGCTCCTGTCGGGCCAGTTGCTCCGGTTACTCCGGTTACCCCTTGTGGACCTTGGATTCCTTGAGGACCTTGAGGGCCCGTTACTCCCGTCGGTCCGGTTGCACCCGCCTGACCCGTTGGACCCGTCGAGCCAGTTATCCCTTGTATCCCTTGAGGTCCAGTTGGGCCCGTTGGACCAATCGGACCTTGGATTCCTTGGATTCCTTGAATGCCCTGTGGACCGGTTGGACCTTGTAAACCTTGTAAACCCGTTGGACCTGTTACTCCCATTACTCCTTGTGGACCTTGAATTCCTTGGTCACCTGTTGGACCTGTTACCCCCATTGGACCCTGTACGCCTTGCAAACCTGTTAAACCAGTTACCCCTGTCGGTCCCTGTATTCCTTGCACTCCTTGGATTCCAGTCGCTCCTGTTGCTCCGGTCGATCCAGTTGCCCCAGTTGCTCCAGTCGGACCTGTTGGACCTCCCGGTGATCCTGCCGGACCCGTTGGACCCGTTGGGCCTCCTGGCGGACCTGTTGGACCCGTTGCTCCTGTTGGACCTGTTGCAGATCCAGTTGGACCAGTTACTCCCGCCTGACCTGTCGAGCCGGTTGGACCGGGATCCCCTTGCAAGCCAGTTGCCCCTGTTGGGCCTATTACACCTTGCACCCCTTGTATCCCCTGAGAGCCGGTTGGACCGGTTAGCCCCATCTCACCTTGTGGACCTTGTAAACCTTGAACACCAGTTGCCCCTGTTGATCCTATTGGCCCTTGTTCTCCTTGTATTCCTTGAGAACCAGTTGGACCCGTCGGTCCCACCGGACCTTGAATTCCTTGTATACCTGTTACACCTTGTAAACCACTACTCCCTAAATTACCTTGAACACCTTGTATTCCCGTATTTCCTGCTGGGCCCGTCGGACCAATTTCACCTTGCACTCCTTGTATACCCTGTATTCCTGTTGGACCCGTCGGGCCGATTTCACCTTGTATTCCTTGTATACCTTGTATTCCTGTTGGACCTGTTTCTCCCATTGGCCCAGGTATACCTTGTATCCCTTGAATTCCAGTTGGGCCAATCGGACCCCTTTCGCCTTGAATTCCTTGAACACCTTGAATTCCTTGTGGACCTTGTTCCCCCATCGGCCCTTGACTACCTTGAGCACCCCGTGGTCCTGTTAAACCAGTTGGACCTGTTGGGCCAATCTCTCCCTGTACTCCTTGTACTCCTTGAATTCCTGTTGGACCTGTTGGGCCAATTGGTCCTTGTACGCCTTGTATTCCTTGCGGGCCAGTCGGTCCACCTAAAGACCCCGTCGGACCAGTTGGACCAGTTGGGCCCGTAATACCTGACGCCGGAAAAGGAATAGGTGATTGAAACTTACTACACTTATCTTGCTCCCTCACAAGCATCTCCCCCCGTTATAACTAACGTGTCAAACTATTTTTAATACATTTAAACTAGCAGTTATCACACCAGATAATGTCGTTACATGCCCAATAGATAATGGACCATTTTGCAAAGATAAAGTAGCATTTGAAGAAGCAACATTAATGACCATCGTATTAGAAATCGCTGGTTCTAATACAAAGGTACCTCCTGTAACATAAAAAATAAAACTCCCTGCGACTTGCGTTCCATTTAAAGTAAGCCTCACGGAAATCGTTTCATTCCCCCCATTTGGATCACCTTGAAAATAATAGCTGACTAAATATATTCCCGGTGTACTTAACGTTACAGTTGTTGCATTTGTTAAACTAACACCAGAACCAAAAGTTGTAGATCCTGAATTGATTGGTATTAACGCATTTGCTGCAATTACACTCGTTGAAGTAGAAAAGAAATAACCGCCTCCGCTAGGTAAGCCAGTCGCCCCTGTTGCACCTATTATTCCTATGGAACCTATAACCCCTATACTACCAGTTGCGCCTGTTGGTCCCACAGCTCCAATCGATCCTTGACTACCTTGCGCTCCGGCTGGCCCGACACTACCGCTAACCCCTGTCATTCCACTTACTCCAGTTGGGCCTTGCAGACCTTGAATACCTTGAGAACCTTGTATCCCGGTTACTCCCGTTGCTCCTGTTGGTCCGGTCATTCCTGTACTTCCTTGTATCCCTATAATCCCTTGAACGCCTTGTATTCCTTGTGCACCTGTCGCCCCTGCTTCTCCTGTCGCTCCTGTTTCTCCAGTTACACCTGTTATTCCAACATTTCCTTGTGGTCCCTCAGCTCCTTGACTACCTTGTGCACCTTGCACTCCTTGGGGACCTGTTATCCCGTTTTCTCCTAAAACCCCTTGGGGACCTCTAATTCCTTGCGCTCCTGTCGGACCTGTTATTCCTTGTATTCCTTGCATACCTTGAGAGCCTTGCGCTCCTGTTGGGCCTACTATACCTTGTATTCCTGGAGACCCTTGCAAACCAATTGCTCCTGCCTGACCTGTTATTCCTTGAACTCCTTGCATACCTTGAGCACCTTGTGGACCAGTCAATCCATTTTCCCCTTGTATTCCTTGAGGTCCTTGTATCCCTTGAACGCCAGCTGCTCCTGTTTCTCCTCGTATTCCTTGAGGTCCTTGTATACCTTGTGCTCCAGCTGCTCCTGTTTCCCCTCGTATTCCTTGGGGACCTTGGGCTCCAGCCGCTCCTGTTGTGCCTGTGGGACCGATTATTCCTTGTAAGCCTTGTATACCTTGCGCTCCTGTTGGACCTGTTATCCCTTGTATTCCTTGCACACCTTTAGGGCCTTCTGCACCAGTTGGACCGATTTCTCCCTGTGGACCTTGAGTTCCTTGGGGACCTTCTGCGCCAGTTGCTCCTATTATTCCTTGATTACCTTGAGAACCTTGTGCACCTTGTACGCCAGCTACACCAATTACCCCTTGAGAACCTTGTGCTCCCCTTACACCTTGAGGGCCAGTGGGACCAGTTATACCTTGTAATCCTTGCACTCCTATTAGACCAGTTCCCCCTGTTACACCCCGCGTACCAGTTACACCAGTTGGACCTGTTGGACCCCCAGGTGGACCGGGTGGACCAGATGGACCAGTCACTCCACTAGAGGGACCAATTGGACCGGTTGTTCCCGTCGGGGCACCCGGAGGTCCTTCTGGTCCTTGTATACCAATACTTCCAGTTGCTCCTGTTATCCCTCGTACTCCTTTTGCTCCTTGAAAACCTGTGGATCCGTTTATTCCTTGTATTCCTTGAACACCTTGTGGACCTTGGGGGCCTATTACACCTGTTACTCCCCTTATTCCGCTTATACCTTGAGGTCCTTGTATTCCAGTAGAACCAGTTGGACCTATTACACCTTGTATCCCTTGATCACCTTGGTGTCCTTGCTCTCCAGTAATTCCTTGTATTCCTTGGGGACCTTCTTCTCCTTGTATACCTGTAGTTCCATCCTCCCCTTGTATTCCTTGCGCTCCTTGGGGGCCTTGAGGACCTGTTACACCTGTAATACCAGCTTCACCTATAACTCCTTGCATTCCTTGGGCTCCCGTTTTTCCTCTTCCTCCAATTTCCCCTTGTATCCCCGGGGAACCTTGTAGACCTTGACTACCAGCAGGGCCTGTAATCCCTTGTATCCCTTCCAGTCCTTGTAATCCAATATCACCAACAGGACCTTGCTCTCCAATTAATCCTTGAGGACCTTGTAAACCAACCGGACCTGTAATTCCTTGCTCTCCAGTATCACCAACGGCACCTTGTATTCCTTGAGCTCCTGTTGTCCCTCGCGGACCTTGTATTCCCTCGATACCTTGGGGGCCTTGTGGACCCGTTGCTCCTCTAGGTCCAGTAATTCCCGGAGGGCCGACCGGACCTTCATGCCCTCCAGTTGGACCAGTTGAACCACTATTACCAGTAGGACCCGTTGCTCCTATAAGTGGAAGAGGCAGTGCCACTCCAAATTTTTTGCACTTTTTATGATGACGCACAACAATCCCCCTTCCCCAAAATAATTACACTTTTTATATGAAATGCATTTTCATATGAAAAGTACACCTCTAACTTCATTTTTTTAAAAATAAAGAAGCCCATCATTTCATGTATTTGAAATGACGGGCTTCTTTTTATAAAACACTTTACTTCCTCGCCTTAATAATAAAAGTAGTTGGCACCACTCTAGCTTTATATAATGAATAATATTTCGTAGACGGCTCAGCTAATTCTTCATCAAACGCGCTAGATGGTTCAGGTTCTTCTATTCTCTCAATTGTAAATCCCGCTCTATTTAACTCATTTATGTATGTACTTATTTTTCTCTTATATAATGTAGCTTGTACATTTTCTCCTTTAAATGTTTCAAACGTAATAGGAGTTTCCTCATGATAAGAAGACTTAAAAGCAATTTCTTCTGTACCATACTGTAAATTTGAATATACTGGGTGCTCCCAACTAAAAATAAAACTTCCTCCTGGCTTTACATACGAATAAATTAGTTCCAACGTTTTTCGTAAATTTGAAGTCCAACCTAATGCATAAATGGAATATACAATATCGAAATACCCTTTCGGAATATCACCTTCCTCTTCCATTGCTCCGCATACTAACTTTGAATTCCAACTCTTCAACGTTTCATTCGCTGTTTTAATTTGTTCACTTGAAAGATCAAGACCCCATACTTCCTCTGCCCCATGTTCTGCCATATATTGCAGCGAATGCCCACTTCCACATCCAATATCAAGAACCTTTTTATTTCTAATTGAATCGAACAAATGAATCTCATCTTCAGACGCCGTATACGGACCATATTTCGGTAAACAATCCACTTGAAAGAAATATGGTGCAACTGTATCCCAACACTTTTTGTTTAAAGCTAACATTTGTGTACCTTTCATATTCTACATTCCCCCATCCTATTTTCTTTCCCTAATATAAATTACACATTATAACCTGATCTCCCTTTTCTCTTCTCCCGATAATTTTTCACTTTCGCAATCGTACCGCACGCTCTTCCTCCTTCTTCTCCAGCATACATACCGCACCATCTTTTACTTCCATTTCGCGAATGATCATAAAATACCCAGCGACAATCTGGGCATGCTTTTAACCTCCCCCACAAATTTTCTTGAATTGACATTAACACAATGCTTAATACTTTTGTATATACATTCTCTTCGTGCACAGGCTCATATGTAATACCTTTCATATCTTCCTTTACATGTACATGAAATGGGTATTTCTCTAACCACTTTTGCAATGATCCTTCGCCTTCAACCGTTAACCGAATATCTTCTCGAAAACTTTTTAATTCCTCTATCGTATGAAATGGAACCTCTTTATGAAAATATTTTTTCATAAAGAGGTTTATATCCTCTTCTGTTTGTAGCATATCAATTGGCTCTCTCGTATCGTTTGGTATTTTCCATGTATTTAAAAATTCCCGAATATATTCTAATTCATTTGGTGCATTTTGATTCAATTCCATCCACCTTCTTCTTAAAATTTACTTTTTTCTGACTTTATGTATAATTATAATATAAATTAGTTAACCATTAAATATTTTTACTGGTTACAATATCAGGAGGAGTTCTATGAAAAGTTTCTCAATACCGATACGTTTCATGCTTATTTCTTCATTTTTTATGTCTTTTGGGTATTTCGCAGTATACGCATTTTTAACTATTTATCTATTAAGCTTTCTTCATTTTACTGCTGTTCAAGTAGGAACAGTGTTGACGGTTATGACAATCACATCACGAGTTATCCCATTATTCTCAGGATTAATTGCTGACAAAATAGGCTATATCATTATGATAATAGCCGGATTATTTTTAAGAGGAATCGGATTTATCGCTTTAGGAATATGCTCTGATTTTTATACAATTTCTATTTCTTCTGCACTTATTGGCTTCGGAACTGCATTTTACGAACCTGCTGCGCGCGCCATATTCGGCTCACAACCAGCTCATATGAGAAAAAATTTATTTACATATTTAAACCTTAGTTTTAATTGCGGTGCAATAATCGGACCAATTGCAGGAGGGCTCTTACTCTTACTCGATCCAATCTATGCTTTTTCTCTAACAGGATCTCTTATGCTGTTATTCGCTTTTATCTTTTACTTACTTAAAAATCACTTCCAAGTCACTACTGAAAACACGTCTATTACATTAGGGATACAAGCTATCTCACAAAACAAATCTTTCCTTTTGTTTTCATTTATTATGATTTCCTTCTATATTATGTTTACTCAACTTACTGTCGCACTTCCACTTCATATGAAAAATATTAGTAATAGCAATCAGCTTGCTACACTAGTTATTACGATAAATGCAATAACAGGCGTCATATTTATGGTGTTATTCCGAAAACTATTTCATAAATACAACACACTTTCGATTATTAAATACGGTGTTTTATTAATGAGTATTTCCTTTTTACTTATCCCTTTATTTCAACACCCATATTGGCTATTTATTTGTGTAATTTTATTTACAATCGGTGAAACACTCGTATTACCTAACGCTGATATCGCTATTGCAAATTACAGTAACGAATCATATACAGCTACTTACTTCGGATTTTATCAACTATCACTCGCATTTGGTTTTATCATCGGTAATTATACCGGTACATCTTTTACATCCAATTTAAGCGGAATGTATACACCATGGCTTATTTTCGGCGGAATAGGAGTTATTGGTTTTATTTCACTCCATATTTTAAATATTAAAAAAGAGAGCTCTAAAGAGGATATATACCTATGTAATGAGACGAAACCTCTTTAACACATTACAATTGAGATGGTACCTTTAGACAAGCAACCTATAATAAAAAAATTCGACCATCACATGTGACAGTCGAATTTTTTTATTCTTCATATTCCAGATGATTATGTCTTTTACAACCAAATAAATAGCAACCCCCTAAATGATAAGTTTCAAATTCTAACTCTGGAACATATCCAGATTTGATACGTTCTATCATTTTTTTATAACAATTATTCTCTTCCGTATATTCCTCAATTAAATCTTTCTTATCTTTTTCTGTCCAGTTTTCTTCTACTTCTTCATTCTGAACATCTTCTATTTCTGCTGTTTTCGCTTCGATAGATTCCCGTATCACTTCATTTATACGCGTGAAATTATTAGCTTTATATAGAGCATAAACAAATCTACCAATCCAATTGGGACTTTTCCAGTATTCTTTGTATCCCTTTTCAAACCATTCAATTGCTTCGTTATAGCAATTCAACTCAACATATAAATCTGCTACATTAACTTCTCCTAAAAAATCATCAGATTTCCTGTTAAAAGCATCTAACTTCTCTTTCGCTTCTGTCGTTCTCCCTAAATCAATTAAACATTTTACATAGCTATACTTTATATAGTCCGAATCCCCTGCAACTCGCAAGAAAAATTCCGCAGATTTTTCCAGCTCTCCAAGGTTATAATGCGCTACAGCTACATTGTGAAATGCTTCATTGGATGGCTGAATCGAAATAGACTTTTGTAATACTTCTTTCGCTTCTTCCCATCTTTCTTGTTTCGTGTAAATTTCCCCTAAGATGTTATAAGGAAAGTATGAGGAAGGATTCAACTTAATAACTTCTCTTATTAATTCAAGAGCTTTATCATCATCCTCTTCCTCATAAAAGTACATCCAAGCAAGATTATTGAGAGATTGTACACCTCTAGATTCATGTACCGCTCGTTGAAACAGTTCCATTGCTTCCTCATATTTATTTTGTTCAAACATTTCAATTGCCTTCTCGTTAATATTCAAGTAACTACCTCCGAAGTGAATGAATTCATCTATTCCATATCTTTATTTTAATATGCAAAAATTGTAATTTCCATAAAAAAATAAGTTATTTCTCCTATCTATATTTCATCATATATTTGGACATCCAATTCATAACGCTTTTAGCAACACCATTTTCTAAAGCAACTATATACCTACTGTAAAAGTACTAATTCTCAACAATAAGTAAACCTTTCAATTCTCCATAAATTGGATATATATCCTATTCCATTTTACATATTATGGTATAATTAAAAAGAGTGCTAGCTAAACATTTACATAAAATACTACCAGCCTAGCAATGCCAACATCAAAAATCACTTGAAATTGAGGGACGTTATGAAACAGAAATTAGCTATTCTTCTATTCACCGGAATCATATTATCCGGATGTTCAACTATAGCAGAAAATTCTTTAGAAACCGGAAAAGGCAGTATTGAATTATTAACACCGACGATTACAACAAAAGATAACGAATTAGAAATTAAGACTGAAGGTATTGATGAAAATAAAGTGACGTTTATTTATGTTGCCAATAAAAAAGTATTGGAACAAAAAATTAATAATGGCGAATCCTACAAAGTTAACATTAAAGATATCGAGCACGCTCATAGGACAGATTACAAACCAAAAGTTCAACTTTTGCAAACGCAAGATGACCATAAAGATGGAGAGATGGTAACGTTTAAACAAGTTAGATATACAGTTAAAAAAATTAATTTTATAGACATTTCATGATAAATGTAACGAACGAAAATTTACTTTTAACAGTGGGTAAATATAAGGGGTACTAGCATGAAAAGACGGTGGATTTCTTGGTGGATTGGTAACATATTTTAGATTATCATTTTTGGAATATGGGCCGCTATTATTCGGCTACGCGACGTTGATGATGCTGGGGTTACTCAAACACCCAAACTTAAACCCATTTCACTTATAGCTTTATTAATCGCGTTTATCATACCTGTATTTATTCAAGTTATATGGCTAATCATGAATTTGAGAATGAGTAGAAAAAATAATTATACGATTTAGTTTTTCAATTAACAGATAAATTTTTTTCAAAAAAAGAGAGGAATCTACATCAAATAGATTCCTCCCTTTTACATATGGACTTATACTGCACTTTTAATGCAACACTACTCCCTTTTCTTTACGATACATGTTCATCTTTCTTCTTCATTAACGCTCTTTTCTTCATCGCCTTCGTTAAATATCCGCCTTTAAATGAACGGATTTCATAAGAAGACATAAACGCTTTCGGTGCAATTTCATTAATAATTTCTAACAGTTCTTTTTCTCTAGAACGCTTTGCAACGATATCTAAACGATAACGTATAGAATTAATACCTTCGCCTTCAAATACTGTAACGCCAAATCCTGAGTGACGTAATTCATCTACTAATTCATTACAACGGTCTAGTAAACTAACTTGATACGTAATATAACCAATTGCTAATTTGTTCTCTATATAACCGCCTAATAATAGTCCCGTACTAAAGCCAATGACATAGGCAATAATGTTCATCCAATTTGATAAATCTTGAAACACAATACCTAAACTGACAATGTAAATAGCTCCTTCTAACAATCCAACACCAGCAGCGGATCTTGTTTGATTCTTTACAAGCAAAATCGTACGGATTGTTAAAATTGGAACGTAAATAATTTGAAGCACAAAAATAAGTAACGCTTGTAACATTGGTATCCACCTCTTTCAAAAAGTCTTTTGTCATAATAACATACATAACCTTTAGAAATCGATGGGTTTTTAAATTTTTTTACATTATTTTTCATACTATTGAAAAACGTAAAAAAGAAGCGTATTATATTTGTCGTAAATTTGATTCCTTTCATTAGCTCGCTTAAACACAAAAAAGGAACCCCATTAGGCCCCTTTCATCATAGCTCTATGTTTTTCGAAGCATGTTCCCTTTGCTTCTCTTCCTCTTTCACTAACTGCATATTTGCATAAGCTAAATTTGCAATCATTAAAAAGTGACCACCTAAAATGCCTGTACCAAATGCCCACATTTCCATTTCATGCTCAATTTCATACATGATGATTGCTCCTAAAATGGCAGCTGCAAATCGGTTTAGAACTCCTAATCCAGGAGCCTTTTCCTTCATTACGATACTTTTCCCAAGTTTCTCCACTCTGCGAGCTAATAACCAAAGACAATAGGCACTTACAGCTAATCCGATACCAAACCCTGTTACTTGTTTTCCAAACGGAGTAATCGTCCACATAAGTAGTAAACCACTAAAGATCGCATACAATTGTAATCGATATACACGTAAGGCTGCTTGAATCAAAATATCCGCTCCTAATTTCGCATTTTTTATACGTTAGAAGAAAAGCAGCAACTTACACAGTTGCTGCTTTCTCTTCTTCTTGCTCTTGTTCCATTTTACGAATTTCAACACGTTTAATTTGGTAAGCGTCTTTTTCTAACACTTTAAATTCATAACCTTCCGCCTCAACATGTTGTCCTTCTTCAATTTCATGATTTTGCATCATAATCCAGCCACCGATTGTATCCACATCGTCTTCTTCAATGTGTAATCCAAACAAATCTTTTACTTCTGAAATAAGCACTTTTCCATCAACGATTTTATGGTGCTCATTCACATGCTGAATTGGTGGTGCTTCATCTTCATCATATTCGTCACGAATTTCGCCGACGATTTCCTCCAAAATATCTTCAAGCGTTACAATTCCTGCTGTTCCTCCGTACTCATCATATAAAACAGCCATCGGAATTCGCTTCTTCTGCATTTGAAGTAATAAATCGTGAATTGGAGTTGTTTCCATCACTTCAATAATCGGACGCATATACGTGCGAATGGATGATAAATCTTTTTGATCTTCGGTCATATATCGAATAAAGAAATCTTTTACGTTTACCATACCGATAATATCATCTTTATCTTCTCCAAAAATCGGATAACGTGTGTATCGCTCATTTTGGATTACTTTCATGTGTTCTTCTACTGAATCTTCCAGGTAGAAACCAATGATTTCTGTTCGCGGTACCATAATCTCTTTTGCAATACGATTATCAAATTCAAAAATGTTATTTACATACTTGTATTCAGCCTGATTAATTTCGCCACTTTCATAGCTATCTGAAAGGATAAGGCGTAATTCTTCCTCTGTATGAGCTACTTCATGTTCTGAAGCTGGTTTTAAACCGAATAAGCCAGTTACAACACGAGCTGAACCGTTTAATACCCAAATAAATGGATACATGACTTTATAGAACATCATTAACGGACCTGCCAATAACAATGTTACTTGTTCAGCCTTTTGAATTGCCATCGTTTTCGGAGCTAATTCCCCTACTACAACGTGTAAATACGTCATTAGCATAAAGGCAAGACCAAATGTTAATACTGATGAGATAGAAGGATTTATGTTCCATTTCTCAAATAACGGGTGTAATAACTTTTCAATTGTCGGTTCACCTAACCAACCTAATCCCATAGCTGTAACTGTAATACCTAATTGACAAGCAGATAAATATTCATCTAAATTTGTTGTTACCTTTTTCGCTGCTAAAGCACCGCGTTTCCCTTCCGCAACAAGCTGATCGATACGACTTGAACGTACTTTTACAATCGCAAACTCTGCTGCTACGAAAAATCCAGTAAATGCGATTAAAATCGCAACCATGACTAAATTAAATATTTCCAATGAATCCCCCTAGTTTAAAAAACTAAGGTGTCCACCTCCTGTATACTATAATGTTTTCTTATTTGTTCATTAGAAAACATAGCCCGATACAAAAATTAAAGAGGTCGGATTTCACTTTTTTCTATAATAATAGAGCAAGTGTCTGTATTAAAGCTGTCGTTTGACCAGATAAAGATTTCGATATTTTTTCACGTTGTGAATCAGTCAATCCATCTAAAAGCGGCTTTAACTCCGTTAACTCTGCTTCTAACCGATGAATATGGTCTGTCACTTCATTCACTTGTTTCGAAACGTGTTCATTGATACCGAGCAGCTTCTTCTTCTCCTCGATTTTCTCTTTAATCTCACAAAGCGGCATATGCATTTCTTTGCACTTCTCAATAAATTGTAATGTCTCAAATGCTGTTTCATCGTAATAGCGATAATTAGATTGAGATCGCTCCGCTTTTAAGATACCTAGATTCGTATAATAATCAATCGTGCGTTTCGACACGTGAGCCATGAGAGCCAACTGTCCGATTCGATACACCTTCCCAACGATCTTCCCCCCTTGTTTATATTACTAACATCATACAATACATAAACTGTACAGTCAAACGTGATGGTTTATTATTCATAATTTATACAATTTTTATCGTTTCATCTTATATAATCTAATCTATTAATTTAATTGTATAACAAAATACTTAAATATAAAAACCAAAACGAATGAAATATAACCATGAAATTGCCGGTTCCATTCTCATTTAAGTACATATCATAATAACATCGATATCAAATTCTTTTTATAAGTAGGAGGAAAAAATGAAAGCTGTTATTCTTGCAGGTGGATATGGAACGAGGATTGGGGAAGAAACTCATTTAAAACCAAAACCTATGATTGAAATTGGAACAAAGCCTATTTTATGGCACATTATGAGTTTGTATAGTTATTACGGGATTACTGAGTTTATTATTTGCTTAGGCTATAAAGGATATGCAATTAAAGAATTCTTTTTAAATTACAACTTACACATGTCCGATTTCACGATACATTTAAACGACAATACGATTACTAACCATTCTCATCGTATAGAACCATGGAAAGTTACACTGATCGATACCGGTCTAAATACCGAAACAGGTGGACGAGTTAAAAAAATACAAAATTACATCGGGGACGAACCTTTCTGCCTCACTTATGGCGATGGATTAAGTAATGTAAATATAAAAGAACTCATTGCATTTCATAAAAAACACGGCAAAACGGCTACTGTTACAGCCGTACAACCTCCTGGTAGATTCGGTTCTCTCGTCTTAGATAAACAATCTGTCACATCCTTCCAAGAGAAGCCACTCGGGGATGGCGGATGGGTTAACGGTGGATTTTTCGTTTTAAATCCTGATGTTCTCAATTATATTAGAGGCGATAAGTCTGTTTTTGAAACAGACACATTAGTTCAGTTAGTAAACAAAAATGAACTAGCCGCATATCAACATACTGGCTTTTGGCATCCGATGGATACATTGCGCGATAAAAATAAATTAGTCGAGCTATGGGAAAGTAATAACGCTCCGTGGAAGGTTTGGTAATATGGCTTCATCATCTTTTTGGAATAAGAAAAAAGTATTTATCACGGGACATACTGGCTTTAAAGGCTCATGGCTCACCCTTTTTTTAACTTCTTTAGGCGCAGAAGTAGTTGGCTATTCTTCTCACCCCCCATCCATCCCTAACCTTTTTGAACAAGGTAACGTAGCAAATGAGTGCACATCAATGAATGGCGACATTACAGATTACGATTCTTTATTCCATGCCCTAAAACAACATAACCCTGACATACTATTTCATTTAGCAGCCCAGCCAATTGTCACCATTTCATACAAAAATCCTATCGAAACATTTAAAACGAATGTTTTAGGTACTGTTCACGTATTAGAAGCAGCAAAACATATAGAAAGTATACGTAGTATCATTAATGTTACAAGTGATAAATGTTATGAAAATGACGGGAGCGGTAACCGAGCATTCTTGGAAAGTGACCGATTAGGAGGTTTCGATCCTTATAGCGCTAGTAAAGCTTGCGCTGAACTAGTTGCAACGTCATATCAAAAATCATTCTTCCACACTAACACTCTGAGACTCGCCTCAGTCAGAGCAGGTAACGTCATCGGTGGTGGTGATTGGGCAAATGACCGACTATTCCCAGATGTCATTCGTGCATATTTACAAGATACTACGTTAAATATTAGAAACAAACACGCTATTCGCCCGTGGCAACACGTATTAGATCCTTTACACGGCTATATTCTTTTAGCTGAAAATCTTTGGCAAGACGCAGAATATGCAACAGCGTGGAATTTCGGCCCGATAAATGAACCTAACAGAACAGTTTATGATGTCATTCAATCTATAATGAAATTATGGAATCAACCATTAACAGTCCTTTCTCCTCATACAAATAACCCTTATGAATCGCCAATTTTAACACTTGATAGTACAAAAGCAGTAAATAAACTCGGTTGGACTCCTAAGTTATCAACAGATCATTCTATCACTTGGACTGTTGATTGGTACAAAAAATATGCATCTGGTGAAAATATGGAATCTTTCACGCGCCAACAAATCGATGCATTCAAAAATTTATAAGGGGGCTATAAAATGGAACAGAAAAAATGCCGTTTTTGCCACTCATTACTCACAAATACTTTTTTAGATTTAGGTGTTTCCCCTCTCGCTAACTCATTTGTAGCTCCTGAACACTCATATAAAATGGAACCATTTTATCCGCTCCACACATTTGTTTGTCACTCTTGTTTACTTGTACAATTAGATGAATTTGAATCTCCGCACAACATTTTTCATGACTATTTATACTTCAGCTCTTACTCCTCCAGTTGGCTACTACACGCTAAACAATATGTAGAAATGGCGGTTAAGCGTTTCAACTTAACAAATCATTCGAAAGTAATTGAAATCGCGAGTAACGACGGGTACTTATTACAATACTTTCAAAAAGAACATATCGAAACGTTAGGAATTGAACCAGCAAAAAATGTAGCAGAAATCGCTATTCAAAAAGGAATTCCTACTGAAGTGAATTTTTTCAGCAATGACTTAGCAAAAAAATTACCGCAAGCAGATTTAATCGTCGCAAATAACGTATTAGCACACGTACCGAACTTGCATGATTTTGTTGCCGGTTTAAAAACATTATTAAAACAAGACGGTACAATAACAATTGAATTTCCGCACTTATTAAACCTTATATCCTTTAAACAGTTTGATACTATATACCATGAGCACTTCTCCTACTTCTCACTTATAAGTCTTCAAAAAGTTTTAGCTCATCATCATTTACAAATTGTCGATGTAGAAGAACTTTCAACGCACGGTGGTTCCTTGCGTGTTTTTATAAACCATCACAGTGATTCATCCACTATCCACTCCAGTGTTAC
Organism: Bacillus sp. IBL03825; assembly: GCF_024712505.1. Lineage (NCBI taxonomy): Bacteria > Bacillati > Bacillota > Bacilli > Caryophanales > Bacillaceae > Bacillus > Bacillus sp. IBL03825. The sequence goes on from NZ_JAMXKE010000001.1 coordinate 3,326,809, forward strand.
AAATATAATCCAAAAAGAAGTAGATCACGGGCTAGATACATTAGATTGCTATCTCCTTTTTTCTAAACGCATTGAACAATTGAAAATAAATATTTTAAAGTTTTTTATCGAAGCAAAAGCTTCAAACAAACAAATTATCGGTTACGGTGCTCCAGCTAAAGGAAACACCCTTTTAAACTATTGCGGGATAGGAAAAGAATTTCTAGCTTATACCGTAGATAAAAACCCTCACAAACAAAATTTCCTTCTACCAGGAACCCGTATTCCAATAAAATCTCCAGAAGAAATACACCGTACAAAACCTGATTACATTCTCATACTTCCTTGGAATTTAAAAGACGAAATTATGAAAGAATGCTCTTTCATTCGTGAATGGGGCGGCAAATTTTTAGTAACGATACCAGAAATTGAGGTAATTGAGCCATGAAAAAAATTCTTGTAACAGGCGGTAGTGGATGGATTGGTAAATATGTTGTAAATTCTCTTATACAAAAGAGCTATGAAGTGCACGCCACTTATCATACAAATAAACCTTCTCACATCTCTTGCCACTGGCATAAAGTAAACTTACTTTGCGATGAAGAAGTAAAAAAACTCATTTACGACATGAAGCCTAGTCATCTCATTCATTTAGCTTGGGAAGCCGTACCGCCAGCGTGTTATGTATCTATTAATAATTACTATTGGCTTACATCCAGCATCTCATTGATTCAACACTTCACAACATGCGGCGGAAAGCGCGTCGTTGTTGCAGGTACTGGCGCAGAATATGAATGGTTTAACGGTGTACTATTTGAAGACTCACCACTTCTTTCCTATAAAACCCCGTATGCAGTATGTAAAAATACGCTACACTCCTGGCTACAAACGTACGCTGAACAAAACGACCTCAGCATGTGTTGGGGCCGCATTTTTCATATGTATGGCCCTCACGAACAAGGGAATCGGCTCGTTTCTAACATTATCACTTCCTTATTACAAAATGAGGAAGCACTATGTACACATGGAAAACAATCAAGAGATTTCCTCCATGTGAGCGACGTCGCTCATGCTCTCGTAACAGTATTAGAACACGACGTTACAGGCACAATCAATATCGCTTCTGGTCAATCTGTACAAATTAAAGAATTAGCTTCTATCATTGCTAAAAAGATTGGAAAAGAACATTTAATGAAACTAGGTGCGATCCCATTCTCTACAGATGAGCCTTTATTCGTCGGCGTTAATGTGGAACGTTTAAAAACTGAAGTAAACTGGAAACCAACATACGATCTAAATACTGGAATCGAAGAAACAATTTTATGGTGGGAATCATTTATAAAAAAGCATAACGATACGCATTACTAAAACGTAAATCCTTCGCCCCACTTGCTAAATCCTTATACCATTCTTCTAATTTTTCAGGTGTAATAATATGATGCGTGCCCATTCCACCTTGCTTACTAGCTTCAGAAAGAGTAGGACCAATTTGTAATTTCCTCTTTCTCATCGCATCGTTCCAAGGGCTGAAACCAAACCATGCAATACACGCAAGTGGCGGATAAACCATAGATTCATGTGCAGATAAATGTCTTCCAACCGTATAACTTCCGTGTTCATGATTATGAATAAATCTACCTCTTCTCCATAACGGCCAATCTTCTGGTAAATAACCGTGAAATCGCTGTTTCATTAAAGGTATTCCAAAGTTAAGGTCTGGATAATTATAGTTAAGATCATCGACCATAATAAGCCCTTCCAACCAATACATCCTCCCTCCCAATTCATTTAGTGATTTCCAAAATTGATTTTTATCTTGCACACAAAGGAACTCAGTCGTATTTAAAATCATTTTCCATCCCTTTACTTCTCGTTCTACCATCATCACTTCATCATCTGTCGCTAGTGCATCAAATTCTGGATTTAAAGAATCTCGCACTTCCCAATGCGGCGCGAATTTTTTACAAATTTCCACTGAACGATCTGTAGAACCTTTATTAATTAAAATGCCATGATCAAAAAGTTTCGTATGATGCATAAGCCACCACGGCAATAAATATTCTTCATTATAAAAATGAGAAATAACGGTTGTAGTTATAACAATCTCCTCCTCTTACTCTATTAATCTACTTTTTCATCCTACTCTTACTATACTTATCAGTAATGTAATTGGTTTCTTTTATTTCAAAAATATGTTTTTCTACCATATACTATGCTTTCTTAGACAACCACCATTTCCATTTTCTAAAGAAACATCCCAATAAACTGAAAATTAAGTTATAATATCATTATAAATTTATGAAGGAGGAATGCATTCATGTACTACAACACTTCATTCGAAAACGATCAACCTGTAGGCCGTCTATAAACTAAGGCGGGCATTCATATAACACAAAACACTATGCCTCGTCTTAGGGAACTCATAATACCCTAAAAATAGACGGAGGTACTTTACATGAAACAAACAATTTTAGGAGCTATATGTTTATCACTAGCAGCTAGTATATGGGGCGGTATGTATGTTGTTAGCAAATACGTACTCGACTTTATCCCACCACTGACACTCGTTTGGCTACGCTTTATCATTGCTTTTGTTGTTTTATATGCAATTTTGAAAATAGCTGAGAAAAAGAAAAAGAAAAAGAAAAAGAAAAAAATAACCATACGCAAAAAAGATTGGCTATTATTCGCTTGGATTGGATTTATCGGATACTTCATTTCGATCACATGTCAATTTATCGGAACAAAATTATCTGACGCTCATACAGGCTCGTTAGTAACATCAGCCACCCCTGCATTTATGGTTATATTTGCAGCAATCATTTTAAAAGAAAAGCTAACCGCTCGTAGACTGCTATCTACTATCATAGCGACAATCGGTGTCATTATTGTCATTGGATGGGATATTGAAATTGGTTCCTATTTTATCGGTACAATCATATTAGTCGGGGCCGCTATTACGTGGGCTTTACTATCCATTTACGTAAAAATCGCTTCAGCTCGATTTTCATCTTTAGTGATTACAACATATGCCATATTCTTTTCACTCTTTTTTATTACACCTTTTATGATATGGGAACTACAATCAAGTTCTATTGAACATACGAACATGTATGTATTATTAGGCGTACTTTATTTAGGAATCGTCTCAACAGCAGGTGCCTTTTTCCTTTGGAATAAAGGATTAGAATTAATGGACGCGAGCATCGGATCATTATTTTTCTTCTTCCAACCTATCGTTGGATCGTTGCTTGGTTGGTTACTATTAAATGAAACATTGAGTAGCAACTTTTTTATTGGTGGTATTCTTATTATATGTAGTGTTTTCATTACTACTTTTGAAAAGAAATGAAAAAACAGGCAGAGATTCTTAATCTCTGCCTGTTCCATACTCTTTACGCACTCCAATGCGATGGACGGGACAATATTTTCGGCAATTTCGTATGTTTGTCCCCTTTCGCTGCATTAATTTGAACTTGCGTCAGAAAAATACTATTTGTAAAATCAGCCCCACGAATATCTGCATCTCGTAAATCTGCTCCGATAAGATCTGCTCCTCTTAAGTTTGCTCCATTTAAGTTAGCCGCAATTAAATAAGCTCCTCTTAAATTCGCTCCTTGCAAATCTTTCTTCTTCAAATTTGCTCCCATAAGATCTGCTCCGCGGTGACTCATTCGTTTCTTACGCGCGGCATTCATTTCCTTCCAAACTAGCTCACTCGTTTCTAAAAGTAATACATTTACTTCTGCACGATGTAATGGAATATTTACTTTCATTAACTCGTCCGCATTTAAATTTGAAAGGCGGTCCGTCTCTTCAATTGCTTTACTTAGTTCTTTATGAATCGGTTGTGTCGCCGTCAAAAGAATAGCCTCATTCAAATACCACAGTATTTCATGAAGCTGATGCATAATCGGAAAAGCATCATACATTTTTCTCGCATGCTTTGCATCTTTCCGCCAATCAATCCCGTTAAATGTAACTTGCGAAATCTTCTGCCCAGCACCGAAACACTCAAATACTGTACAACCTTTATAACCTTTTCCTCTAAGATTTTTATGTATGCTACATTTAAAATCTGATTGTAAGTTAGAACATGGCTTCCCGCCATCTTTATTCACCGCAAAATCTACCGATGCTGCGAACGGTAACGCTACACAACATAGACCGAAGCATTTTTCACAGTTTGCTTTTAAATGATCGTTATGATTAGTCAAAATATATACCCCCTGTTGTCTTTTGACTATTTCATAATATTCCAACTGCACTAAATAATCAATTTTAAAATAAAATAGACTCTTTCATTTCAAATCATAACTTTATCATTTGATTTCCTTTCAATTGAAAAAGACAGTTTCTATCTAATGAATTATAATTAAATTATAAATATTCAAACTAAAAGGAGACTTACTATGGCACTCGAAATGAAAACAAACTGTCAAATTTGCGACCAATCTCTCGAATCAAATTCCGAAGCATACATTTGCGTGTATGAATGTACATTTTGTGCACCATGTACAGAAAAAAGACAAAATGTTTGCCCAAACTGTGGCGGCGAATTAGTACGTAGACCGAAGAAGAAATAGAAAAAAGCAAAGCGATATCGCTTTGCTTTTTTATTGTTTTTGGGATATATAGAAATTCTACCAATCACAAATTAAACGTTTAAAAACTTCACACAAACAGGCTCTGGTACAACAACATCAGATTGTAGCAGTGTTAACTTCCCTGTCGTTTCATTTCTTGAAAATAGCACAAGGTTATGTGACTTTTCATTTGTCGCAATAAGAAACTTTTCAGTCGGATCTAATACAAAGTCCCTCGGCCAATTTCCTTCTGTAGATGTATGTGCAACAAATGTAAGCTGACCTGAATTTTGATCCACACTGAAAACAGCGATACTATTATGACCGCGATTACCTGCATATACAAAGTGGCCGTCAGAAGAAATATGAATCGCACTTCCTTGACTATTGTCATCAAATTTTTTTGGAACGGTAGAAATATACTGCAACTCTGTAAAGGACCCTTCTTCCGGATTATATGATAATGCAATAACTTCCGAACTCAGTTCAGTCATCACATAAGCGTATTTTCCGTTCGGGTGAAAAGCAATATGTCTAGGACCACTTCCTGGGTTCACAGACAAGCTATTCGCTTCTTTTAACTTACTATCTTTTATTTCATACGTAAGTATTTTATCAATTCCTAAATCAACACCTATCACATATTTTTCATCAGGAGTATATCCGGCGTAATGTGCATGTGGTTTTTCTTGTCTTTCTTTATTCGGACCTGAACCTTCATGTGTAATAATAGATGTGGCCGCATTTACAGTTCCAGCTTCTTCATTTACTACGAAAGACTCTATCGTTCCTTTATGGTAATTCGCTGTAACTACCGTACCATTTTCACTATCCACACTAATATGACAAGGAGAAGCCCCTTCTACTACTTGTCTGTTTTGTTCTGTTAGCTCTCCAGTATGACTATGAATCGAATAGGCAGCTACACCACCAGATTCGCCTTCCTTAACAACAGAATAGAGATATTGATTATTTTTGCTAATCGTTACATATGTAGGGTTATCCAGCTTGGCCGCAAGTGTTACATTACTAATTTTTTTTGCTTCCGTGTCTAAAGTAAACTTATATATTCCTTCACTATTTTCTTTCGTGTACGTTCCAACATATCCAATAAACTCTTTGTTATCCTTCATTTTCATAACCCTCTCCCTATAGTTTTTGTCCCTCATATTTTTTACAGAACAACCTTAAACTATTTTTTGAAAGAACATCTAAAAAAACTTGAGTACCTCTTTATAAGTTACCATATTTCCCTGCCAAATAGCCTCTAAACCCACTTTTTCTGAAAAGCCGCTATACTCTCATATTCTTCTTCCAGATGACGGGCCAGACGAATATAGATCGGTATTAATTCTTTATATTTCTCCACACTTTCCATGTTTGGCTCATGATAAAAATTGGCACCTACCATATGAGAAACTACATGTAATGTATCTATTTCACCTAAGCTATATAACCCGAGGATTGCCGCTCCTAAGCAAGAGCTTTCGAAACTTTCAGGAACATATACGTCTTGATGAAAAATATCCGCCATCATCTGTCTCCAAAGTTCCGATCTGGCAAAGCCACCTGTCGCTTGAATTTTTTTCGGTTCACCAATTAGCTCTTTTAAAGCAAGAAGAACTGTATACAAGTTATAAATGATTCCCTCTAAAACAGCACGGATAAGATGCTCTTTCTTATGATGTAGCCCAAGCCCAAAGAAAGATCCACGCGCATTCGCATTCCATAAAGGAGCTCTTTCTCCTGCTAAATACGGATGAAATAATAAACCATCCGATCCAGGATTCACTTTCGCTGCTATTTCAGTAAGCAATTCATAAGGATCTTTTCCTAAGCGCTTCCCATGTTCAACTTCTAACGCACATAATTGGTCACGAACCCACCTAAAAATCATACCACCGTTATTAACCGGTCCACCAATTACCCAAAGGTCCTCAGTTAACGCATAACAAAAAGTCCTACCTTTCGGATCCGTTACAGGCTGATTTGTTACAACTCGCACCGCACCGCTCGTACCAATTGTAATAGCAACTACTCCAGGTTCTATTGCATTTACACCTAAATTCGATAGTACCCCATCACTCGCACCGACTATAAAAGGAGTAGTAACAAGTATATTCATCTCTCTTGCAAATTCTTCATCTAATCCTATTAAGCTGTGCGTCGTTGGAACGAGTTTAGAAAGCTTTCCCTCCGAAATTCCTGCAACACGAAGAGCTTCTTCATCCCATTTTAAAGATTTCAAATTGAACATCCCTGTTGCTGATGCTATAGAATAATCAATTACATATTCATTAAATAACTTATAGAAAACATACTCTTTAATTGAGATGAATTTATAGCTTTTTGCAAATAACTCAGCATGTTCATTTTTAAACCAAACTAATTTTGAAAGTGGTGACATAGGATGGATTGGTGTTCCAGTACGAAGGTAAATTTCATGACCATTCATATCATTTTTTATTTTTTCTGCCCAGCTTGCACTTCTATTATCTGCCCAAGTAATACATCTCGTTAACGGCTTCCCTGCTTCGTCTACAGCAATGACACTATGCATTGCCGAACTAAAAGAAACACAAAGAATATCAACTGGCTGCACATTACTCGATTGTATAGTTTCTTTAATCGTATGTATGACCGCTTGAAAAATCTCTTCTGGATCTTGTTCTGCTGTTTCTGGTGCGGGAGAATATAAAGGGTATTCAATTCCATGACTTGTAATAACTGATCCCTCCACCGAAAACAAAACTGATTTTGTACTAGTTGTCCCAATATCTACACCAATCATATATTTCGAGCTCACTATGTAACCCCTTTCAAATTTTTCCTATAACAAAAGAGCACCATGATGTATACAAAAAGACGCTCCCTTATGAGAGCTACGTTTTCATAAACTTCACTCTCCATAAGGGGATCCTTTTTATAACCATTGTGCTGTTTTGAAAATGCATGGTGTCTTTTTATATCGCTGCTTTCACGTAATAAGGTACCAAACTCAGGATTTATTTTACAGGATGAAGTTACATAAAGATTGGTCCTCTCGTGAAAAAGCAATTTGTGAAAACTTTACTCCCTTATAACTTAGGCGCTTTCGCCCAATCCGCAGCAAACTTTTCAATACCTTGATCTGTTAGCGGATGCATAGCAAGTTGTTCAATGACTTTATAAGGAATTGTTGCAATGTGAGCACCTGCCATCGCTACACGAGTTACATGGTCTGGGTGTCTAACAGAAGCCGCAATAATTTGGGTATCTAATAGATGAATATCGAATAATTCAGCGATTTTAGCAACTAATAGTACGCCATCTTCAGAAATATCATCTAAGCGACCTAAAAATGGAGAAACGTACGTTGCACCTGCTCGAGCAGCTAAAAGAGCTTGGTTCACAGTGAAAATAAGTGTAACGTTCGTTTTCACACCTTTTTCAGTAAGGTAACGACAAGCTTCTAATCCTGCTAGTGTCATCGGCAGTTTTATTGTAACTTTTTCATCGCCACCGTTAATTTTAATCAGTTCTTCTGCTTGAGCAATCATCTCTTCGGCTGTAACAGCATCTGGCGTTACTTCTGCCGAAACAGATTCAACGTTAGGCACTGCCTGACAAATTTCTGCAATACGGTCTTCAAACTTAATGCCCTCTTTCGCTACTAAAGAAGGATTCGTTGTAACGCCAGCTAAAACACCTAGTTTATATGCCTTTTTTATGTCCTCAAGATTTGCAGTATCAATAAAAAACTTCATAATTTATTCCCTCCATTTTTTAAACGTTAACGAGTTATACTTTTAAAATGTTTATTTCTTTTCTACTGCATGTCCGCCAAATTCATTGCGCAGTGCTGCTACAACTTTCCCTGTAAATGTATCATTATCTAATGAGCGGTAGCGCATTAATAGAGACATTGCGATAACAGGAGTTGCTGTTTGAAGGTCTAATGCTGTTTCTACTGTCCATTTCCCTTCACCAGAAGAATGCATAACGCCCTTAATTTCATCCAGTTTTGCATCTTTAGAAAATGCATTTTCAGTCAATTCCATTAACCATGAACGAATAACTGAACCGTTGTTCCATACTCTTGATACTTTTTCATAATCGTAATCAAATTCACTCTTCTCTAAAACCTCAAATCCTTCACCAATAGCAGCCATCATTCCGTATTCAATTCCGTTATGAATCATTTTTAAGAAGTGACCGCTACCAGCTTTCCCTGCATATAAGAATCCATTTTCTACAGCTGTATCTCGGAAAATAGGTTCAACGATGTCCCAAGCTTCTTGATCTCCTCCGATCATGTAACACGCACCATTACGAGCACCTTCCATTCCGCCAGAAGTTCCTGCATCCATAAAGTGAATACCATCTTTCTTTAATTGCTCATATCGGCGAATAGATTCTTTATAATGTGAATTCCCTGCTTCAATTAAAATATCTCCTTTTGATAACAGCGGTGTAACCTCATTAATAACAGAATCAACAACAGCGTGCGGAACCATTACCCAAAGAATTCTTGGTGATTCCAACGATTGAACTAGTTCGTTTAAACTAGATACACCTGTAGCACCATACTCTTTCATTTCTTCCACTGCACTCGTATTTAAATCAAATGCAGCTACTTCATGTTTATGATCCATTAAATTCTTCCCTAAATTTAATCCCATTTTACCTAAACCAATTAATCCTACTCTCATAATATAATTCCTCCTTGAATTACCTTTCATCATAAATACATGTTAATAAAATGATGAATATCTTTTTTCATATTGCTTTACTTATAAGAATGTACTTATTTTTTCAATCCCTCATCTAACCACCATTTAAATTCACTTTCTTGTAATAGAGCATGGGCAGCATCTGGACCGTACGAACCTGATTTATATTCATGAAGAGGTAACAAGTTTTCTTCGAACGCTTCAAGTATTGGCTGCACCCATTCCCATGACAATTCAACTTCTCTCCAGTGTGCAAAGAATGTAGAATCTCCACATATAGCATCATAAATGAGTCTTTCATAAGCTTCCGGTATTCCCACTCCTGTTTGCTCACAAGTAAAATGAATACGAATCGGTTCAAGCTCTCCATTGTTCAATGGATTTTTACTATTTAATTGGAGCGAAACATTTTCATTTGGGCTAATTTCAATGATTAACAAATTAGGCTCCGAATTTGGATTACTTTCTTGATATTGCTGTTTTAACGTATTTTTAAATTCAATTACAATACGAGTAGACTTTTCTTTCATTCTTTTTCCTGTTCGTATATAAAAAGGAACATCAGTCCAAAATGGGTTATCAATCCATAAGCGAGCCGCAACATATGTATCTGTTTGAGAAGAAGGATTTACTCCTGGCTCATCTCTATACGCTACAACTTCTTGGCCTTTTATCTCCCCTGAAGCATATTGTCCGCGAATGATATGGTTCTGAACGTCTTCTTTTTTCACTTTACGAAGAGTTTCCATTACCTTTCGTTTTTCCTCACGAATTTCACATGCATTTATCTTTTCCGGCAGATTCATAGCAGTCATCATTAATATTTGCAACATATGATTTTGAACCATATCGCGAATGGCTCCTGCATGATCATAATATGCTGCCCTTTCTTCCACCCCAACCGTTTCACTAGCTGTTATTTGTACATTCGCAATATGTTCTTTATTCCAAATCGATTGAAGAACAGGATTTGCAAATTCAAGTGCTTCAATATTTTGAACCATCGGCTTACCTAAATAATGATCAATACGGTATATTTCGTCTTCTTCAAACGTTCGACTAAGCCTATCATTCAGCTCTCGGGCAGATGTAAGATCATGACCAAATGGTTTCTCAATCATTAGGCGCTTCCATCCATCCGTTTTATCAAGTCCACTTTCTTTAATATTTAAAGCAATGGTCTCAAAGAAGTCAGGAGTAACTGAAAGGTAGAACATTCTATTCCCTTGTATATTTTGTTCTTCTTCCCTTTCACGAACTACTTGCAATAACCTTTTATAATCTTCTGGCTTATTCACATCTAACGGACAATAACGAAAATACTCTAAAAAATCTTCTATTTTCGGAGTACCTTCATCTTTGCGACGAGAAAAAGTTTCTATTGATTCTTTTACTCTTTTTTGAAAATCTACATGAGATACTTCACGTCTTCCAAGCCCAATAACGGATATTTGCTTCGGAAGCTTTTGATCTCTATATAAGTTATATAGCGCAGGGTAAATTTTCCTTTTCGCTAAATCCCCTGTTGCTCCAAATAAAACAAAGGTCATTGATTCCAATTTCAGTCCCCCTCGTGATGTATAGTCATTGTCACCTTAGTAAAAATGCATTGTACAGAAGCTACTATTATTGTTGATCCAACCTTACTTCTTAACTTCTAATTTTTTATATTTGTCGCTTTCTAATTGTCCCCAATATTAATAGTGGCAATTCACAGCATTTTCCCCACATCCTACTTACTCATTGTAACTTACATAAAATAACTTAATTATCAAAAGTAATTAAGTTATTTTATGTCTATCATATTAACTACATAGATTATTACCGTCAAGAAAAGTGTCTCGAATTAAAGATTTTTTATTCCGCAACATCTTATTAGAAACATGTTCATTACATAAAATGAATAATAAAAAGGAAAAAACCGAACATATTCTTGTTCGGTTTTTTCCTTTTTACTATTGCTTCAAATGGTTTTTAACTGCCCTTATAACTAATTCATGATCTTCTTCTGGTGGTAATCCTGAAACTGTTATCATTCCAATAACTCCTACGTCTTTTATTTGGACAGGAACGCAGCCACCGAACGCAGCATAATCCGACCTATCTAAAAGATATTTTTCATTATATGGAACGCCCGTTAGTTCACTTTGTATTTGCATATAATACGAGCTATGATTATGCAAAGAAACAACCCGTTTTTTACGCTCAATCCATTGCGTATTTTCCGCAGTCGTCCCTGTCATCTTGAAATGAAATAGTTGCACACCATTTTTCGCTATATCAACAGCAATCAATTTCCCCTCTTTCTTTGCTGTTTCAACGATAAATAAACCTATTTGCAGTGCATCTTCATTTGTAAAAGAGGAAAATTGAAGTGTTTCCTCTTCTATTAATATTTGCTTACTTATTTCATTCAAATTTGAAGTACTCATATCTTTATCCCCCTTACTCACTTTATGCCACATTGATATTTTTCAATTTCTGTGAATCTATCGTACGGCCTTTCCATATAACTAATACCGTAAAGCGCACTCTTTTCTTCTTAGTGCTATTATGAATTATATTTAACGCATTAAAAATGTATGTCCTCTAGCGCTAAACATTTCGTATAGAAGTTTTCTTTTGGATACTACTTACAAGCTAAAAAAACCAGTTGCTTAAGCAACTGGTTCACTAACAATTTCATATAGGATATTCATTCAACCAAAGGAATGCTTGTTCATAGTCATCGGAAAATTTTACAGATTCTTTTGTATTGGACTGTTGTAAATAATTCAGTATCTCCCCTTCTTCAAGGAGAAAAGCAATTGCCTTACTGTGATTCAAAATCGTTTCATTGAAAAACTTCTCTTTCCATGCTTTTTGAACAGAAAAATGATCTGGCGTATATCCTTTTCTATCTACCAGCAATTTGTATTTTCTTCCCTCGAAAATGAATTGCTGACAAACCTGCTCGAAGCCATTAAACCATTCATAAACATCATCTGTTTTAATCTTGCCGATAAGACGGGTAACAATTATATCTCCCGAAACTGTTGTGCTAATATTCAGCTTACTCAACCTAGAATCATCTCCCTTAGCTACAATTATGCGGAAATATCACATAAAATCAATCAGATAAAATTGTTTCGCATTAAAAAAGGACAGACCCTCCAAACGGAGAAGCCTGTCCCAAAATTGTTCTATTTTATATTAGAACTAACAATCGTGAATTAGAATAATGATTTAATACTTGCTAAAACAGTAAGTACACCTACAATAATAACAAATACGTTACTCATTTTCCCTTTGTATTTAGCTAGTACTGGTACTTTATTGATTGCATACATCGGTAATAGACATAAGATAGCAGCAACTAATGGACCACTTAGAGAATCAATAAGTCCAAGAATACTTGGATTTGTATAAGCAACAAACCAGCATGATAATACAACAAAAGTAAGGACGATTGTCTTAATCGTTTTTTCTTCAATTACTTTTCCACGTGATTTACCGAACTTAATAATCATGTCACGCATTACTTCAAATGCTCCAATATAATGGCCAAGGAAAGATTTTGTAATAGCCACAAAAGCAATAATTGGAGCTGCAATCGTGATTACAGGTGAATTAAGCTCATTCGCAAGATATGAAAGGATTGATAAGTTTTGCTCTTTTGCCATTTTTAAATCTTCTGGAGTCAAGCTTAATGTACTACTCCAAACGAAGAACATAACTACAGCGAATGTCATAATATAACAAACTTTTTGTATTTGCGCACATTTAGCATCAGTAGCTTCTATTCCATACGTAGCTCTCTGCTTCACAACAAATGATGAAATCATAGGTGAATGATTAAATGAGAATACGATAATTGGTAGAATCAACAATATCGTTCCAAAATATCCTGTTCCTGTTGAAGCAGTAGAAACAGCTGAAAAGCTAAGCATTGACGTATTCCACTGTGGAATTAAAGATATTGCGATAAACAGTAGAGAAGCTATGAAAGGATACACTAGCATACTCATGATTTTTACAGTAATATCTTGACCAAAATTCAGTATAGCGATAAGACCAAGAACTAATACAAGTGATAAAATAGCTCTTGGAGGTTCTGGCATGTGCAATTGATGCACGATAAAACTACTTGCAGTATTTGTAAGCGCAACCGAATACATTAGTACGATTGTATAAATTGAACCGAAATATACGATGTTAAAAATGATACTTGCTTTATTTCCGAAATACTCTCTAATTGTACCTGTGATCCCCTCATCAGCAGAATTAGAAGCGTATATCATTTTAGCAAGTGCCCTATGTGAGTAATACATAACTGGATATGCAAGCAATGTAATTAGTAGTAATGATAATAAACCACCTGAACCTGCATTAATCGGTAAAAAGAGCACCCCTGCTCCAATTGCAGTTCCAAATAGACTCAATGCCCATGTAGTATCCTGCTTATGCCACTTTTTCGGATCTGCATATTGCTCATTTTTTAGTGCGGTATTTTCAGCTTGAACTTCTATTTTCTTTGCAGTATTCCCGTTCATATAATAACTCCCCCTTGTATCTATTCCTGCGTCTCTCTTTATAGCTAACAAATATTTACCTTTTTGGATAATGAATTCCTTACAAGTTGCCCCACATTGTATGTCCTTCATCATAATGAATCCAAATTGAAACATTCGTTAGTTAGCGTCCTAACATAAATGTTAGCGTTCACAAAAAAGTTTACTCGTAATATCCGCTCTTTATATAAAGACCGCTTAAGAGAACAATATTGAATAGACTTCATAAATACGTTGCAACATTTCTAATAACAATGTATTACTTTAATGGTTTCTCTGAATTACTTGTAACAGTAATTTTAGTTAAACCGGCCTCTCTTCATTTATGAGGCATTTCTTTCTCAATTCTATACATCACTTTAATAGCTTCGGCAGCATTTATGGTATTGATTACACAAGCCACTGAAGCACTTTACATACATTTCGCCTCTAACCACACACCTTTCTTACTAGTAATCGCATTTTTTATATTTTCTCCAGAGATAATAAAATTTCTCTCGACGCCCTCATTATAACGTGTATATTTATAAAATTAATATTTTTATATTTTCTGAAATATTAAATGGATATAATTTTACATGGATAATACTTTACAGTTAGCATGCAACCCTTGTTCCTATCACTTATAACGGAATTAATCAGCATAAAATACAGTAAAATATTGTTTATTTAAGCTACTCATTTTAAAAATATTTATATTCTTCTTTATCGAAAAATTTTATTTCAAACTAAAAAAGATATTCTAATAAATAATTAACGTGGTGAAAAAGAAATATCTTTTTAAATGTATAAACCAATTTTCAGGATATATATTATAGGCATTGCATTCATATACATTTTTAGGAAAATACATATTTTAACTTGATGGCAATGAGAGAACCGCTAATATTTCGCAAAACCTAAGCTAAACGAAAAAATAAGCTGCCCATATGGACAGCTTATTTACATCATTATTAGGATCGGGTAAACAAATCACTTCAATGTCATCTTAATTGTAGTTTTTTCAACTCTTCTTCAGGGATATTCCTATGTTTGTAATGAATTGGTTTTATTTCATTTCCTTTTAGATAATATTATTGATTATTGCACGATTCAACCGAATAATATAATACGTTAAAATCCCTCATTAACTAGCTCTTTTATCGAGTTTAATTTTGCAGAAAGCTCAATAAACCATTCTTCATCCCCTGTTAATAATGCAAGGTCTATAAGATAAAGGATTTGCTCCTTATTTATTATCTTTGATTCAGGGAGTTTGTTAACGTGTTTACTAAAGAGTAAAATCGCTTCGTTCATTGTGTACTTATCGTCACGTTTCACAATGCTAACTGTAACTACATCTTCCACTTCATCAAGTGATACAATGTAACCAACTATGAATTCACCCTCATTTGATATTCCACGAACCCAATCTCCCACTTTTAAAACATGATTATTATTTGACATCATACTTTTTCACCTTCTTATAAATATTTTTTGTAACGATAAACAATATATAAAAACTAACTTAAACTGTAAAATTTTTCATTACAGTTATTTTTTAAGAACTCACGGCTACATAATAATTAAGCCGCTTAACGTTCTTGATTAATAAGGTCAACAACTTCTTTCATTGTATAATTCTTTAAATATTCACCTAGATGTTCTTCCGCACCTAAGAAAATAGCAAAAAGAACTTTCCGCATGTTCGAACCTACAATACACTGATCATTTGATTCTGGACACTTCGGTTGCAATGCACCTTCAGAGGTTATTTGATACATATTCCAAAGATTAATTTCACTTAAATCACGGGCAAAAATAAATCCTCCACCCGTTCCCTCTTTTGATTGTATAAACTTATGTTTTTTTAACAAACTTAGCACTTTGCGAATGCGTACTGGATGAACACCTGCACTTTCTGAAATAGCATTACTTGTTGACATCCGATCTGGCTGTAAAGCTAAATAAGTTAAACTGTGAATGGCCAAAGTAAAGTCGCTGTTCATTGTTGTCCTCCTACGATAAAAAATATGATGTCTCGTTTAGTAACATACTGTAGCCATAAATATTACAGATAGGTTAGTCAAACGTTAAAATATATAAGAAGCATGCTTAGCATGAAAAATTAAATCCCTTTATATTCTATCAGAACTCCCCTATATCTCCTAACTTCATTTAGCTTTTTAAGTTGCAACTAAATTTAAACAGTCCACTGTTTCTTAACTTGTTCTTCTGCCAATTGTTTAATTTTTGTCCAAATCGTATCTTTACTCACAATAACATTTGTATGATAGTTTCTATCTTTATAATTAACTGTAACACATACTTCAATCACTTCTGTTTCCTCCTTTCAAAATATTACTTATTAATTAGCCATTTTTTGCAATTCAATATTCAAAAATGTTCGAACGCTACGCGGTAAAAATTTGCGAATTTCTTCCTCGTTAAAACCAACCTGTAATCTTTTTTCGTCCAGCATAATTGGACGACGTAACATTTGAGGATACTCAATTATTAATTTATAAAACTCATTAAGCGAAAGCGCCTCAATATTTATATTTAATTCCTGAAAAGTTTTAGATCTAGTTGAAATAATTTCAGTAGCACCATCTTCAGTTAAACGAAGAATGGATTTAAGTTCATCAACTGTAAGCGAATTTGATACGATATTTTTTTCGGTATAATCAATTTGATGTTCTTCAAGCCATGCTTTTACTTTTCGGCATGAACTACAGCTTGCTGTCGTATATAAAATCACCATATTTTACACACTCCTTTACTTTTTAAAATTATTATATAGATTATTGAAATGTATTAAAAAAAATTACAGTTTAGAATGAAATACACGTTATATTATTTATTCGACAATATTTAATTTATCTGTTTTTTACAAACGATGGTAACTCACTTCTAAAAACTATACTGTAATTTTAAACTTTACAGTTTGATTAATCAACTGTTAAGTCTTGGATGCATTCCATTAGCGGACCAAATCATTTTCTTTTGTACGAATGTCTCATAGTTTTACGGCTAACCACCTCTTTAAAGTACATTTTATCCCGCTATTTGAGTGCACCGCCTCAAAATTTGGCAAGAACAAAAAAGTTAGGTCGAAGTCAGGCTCCCCATAATAACTCGATTGGTGCGATCTACTTATATTTCACTTTATTCATTTCATTTTTACATGTGCTACTATGAAATATATTTAGCATATTAAACTACTGCATTGAACACAGCAGCATTGTAGGAGGAAATACGCGAGCAAAAAAGCAAAGCGCGCACACTTTGCTTCTTACAAAATCCCTTTTAACTTTTTACCAATTAACTCCGCTAAATATTCATAACCTTGTCGTCCAAAATGTAAACCGTCTTTTTCATCATCTTCTACAAATCTT
Organism: Bacillus sp. IBL03825; assembly: GCF_024712505.1. Classification (NCBI taxonomy): domain Bacteria; kingdom Bacillati; phylum Bacillota; class Bacilli; order Caryophanales; family Bacillaceae; genus Bacillus; species Bacillus sp. IBL03825. The sequence goes on from NZ_JAMXKE010000001.1 coordinate 3,344,013, forward strand.
TTATAATGAGGCTCTTGAATCATTTCAGCATATAAATTTAGAAAATAACTTCCTGTTTCCTTTGCCACTTCCTCTACTACGTCTGCATACTGACCAAGTACTTTATTGGTTCTATTATGCTGGCGTTCTTCATCAACTGGCGCAGGACTAATAAGTAATACTTTTTCTGGTGAAATCATACTTATAATCTTCTCTAGATTGTCTTTGTATACTTGTAATGGTACTGGATCAAATAATACCGAATCATTCGTACCAAGAAAAACTGTGACAAAATCTGGTTTATGTGATAGTACATCATCTTCAACCCTATGTAACGCATCGAACGTATTATCACCCGGAACCCCCGCATTTACCACCTTCCAATTTGGAAACATCTCTTGCAAACGCGGTGTTAATCTCGGCGTTCCATCAAAAAACGTTTCATCAGCTGTAATACTATCACCGAAGCATACTAACGTTTTCATAGAGCTAATTCTCCTTTTACGTACGAAATAACTTTCCTTCTACCGCCTTAATATATCTTTCAGCAGAACGTTCCACTGCCTCATTTGCATTTTCTTTCACTACTCCGTGAAAAGCATTATATAAACGATTAAATTGTAATAGCTTCACTCGATTCGCCATTTCTTCCACTTTTCTCGCCGGTAATGGAATTAAGTTCGGATAGCTGTACATGAAACTCACCCACTGCTGATCCGCTACAACTTGAATAATATCACCTGTTAATAAAATACCTTTCCCATCATTTCCTTCTTCCCAATGTAATACAGAACCGCCGCTAAAATGTCCTCCGAGACGATGAATAGTAATTCCGTCCGCTAATTGTAAAGACTCACCAGACCAGTAAATAATACGACTACTCGGGCGTACTACCCACTCTTTATCGTCTTCATGTATATAAATTGGTACATTAAACGTTTCTGCCCATTCTACTTGCGTTGAATAATAATGAGGATGAGATAGTGCGATCGCATCTAACCCGCCCCACTCTTTTATCTTCTCAATTGTCGTTTCATCTAAATAAGTAATGCAATCCCATAATAAACGATAGGAATCCGTTTTTACGACAAATGCTGTTTGACCGATCGCAAATTTCGGTTTTGTCGTAATGCTATAAAGTCTATGCTCTTCTTCTATCATTTCATTTTTATATGTATCAATCGTTCGCAAGTTTTCTAAAGTCGTCCAACACTGCCCTTTCAGATTCACATATTGTCGCTCCTCATCACAAATAACACAACTTACCGGTTCTTCCACACCCGCTGCATACTGTACGCCGCACGTTGTACAAACGAAATTTTTCATAATAATTCCCCCTATCCCTATACTTTTATTAAGCTGATTTTTGTTGATAATGATCTATTTTTTTATTTTCAATTACTAAACCTATTAGAGTTAGTAAGTAGACAACTGTAACTGACACTGGAATTACAGTAAATCCAGTGTCAGCAAAAAGAATCCCGCAAACTGACGTTACGAATACGGTCCCTACTGACAGTAAACCATAACTTTTACTTTCATAAATCCATACGTACGGTACAAAATGAACACCTATTAACATCGCTACTACAAAAGGTAACCACTCTGGAAATTGAAAATAGGCAAGTAACACAAACGGAATATTTAATACATTTATCCCGCCAATTAATCCAGCTAAAGTCCCTAGCGGATTCCCCTTCGCAAACATGTCAATTTTTAATATGGCAGCTATCATTAAGCCACAAGGAAACACACAACCCATACCAATTAAATACACCCACACAACTTGCTTTTCTGAAAGAAAAACACCCGTTATACTCGCTATAACCCAAAATAAAATACCAGCTATTATAACTGGAAATCCTTTTTTCGTTCTTTGTGCTAAATCTCGTTTTGCTTCTGCTATGTTCATTTCACTATCTCTCCCCAAACTATTTGTACTATAAAGCCGGCTCAATTTCGCCCATCCAATAACGCCAAGCTACTAAATAATCTTCTAAATCTTTCGGGTGGTGTCTTACACATGTATCTATACGCAAATATAATCCTATGACTATTTCTTCGTATAAATCTCGTTCTGTTTTATGAAATACACATTGTTTCATCACATAATCAATCGTTTCTTTTGTTATATCTTCTGGAGTTGAACAGAACGCGTAAATTAAATCATATAAAGGATCTCCTAAAACAGGTAACGGATCAATTACCCCATGTAACCTATTCTCTCGAAATATAAAATTATGAAATCCGAAATCACCATGTAATAAAAAGGGCTGATTTACTCCGGCATCCCTATTTGCTAGTTTTAGAACAATTCTATAATCTTCCTCACTTATGTAACGTCTTACATTTTCATAAGCTTCCATCACATTTGTCGTTAAAAATTCATTCCAAGTTTGAACCGGACTCTCTTTCCATCCCCAGCCTTCTGCCTCTGGAACCATTTTATACTTATTGATAACTTCTTTTACAAGTGTACGAAGCGTACTTCGTTTATATCCTTGTTCGCACGAAGTATTACCTTCAAGGAAAGAATACACGAAATATGTATGTAAAGGTTCCTTATACAAAAGCTTTGAAAATAAAGTATTCCCCTCATAAAAAGAAAGAAAATTAGCTTCTTCACGTATTACTTCCGCTTCATTCAGCTTTACTACATATTTTTCGTCCAACAAATATACAGTACTTGTCGTTCCTCCGTTCAACACTTTTACGCTATTTGGATCATGTGAAATAACTTTCTCCTTAACTAGTTGTGCAGCAATTATTGAAATGTCCATTCCCTCACCCTTTAATTCCGAAGATTCTCTCAATTCAAAAGACAACTTTACTATTATTTGACAATCGCAAGAGAATCCCTTCTAACATCTTAATATTGCAGAAATTAATTTTCATTTTATCAAAACGGCTTCCTTCAAGATTTCATCATATAATTCATTCCATTTATAATGATACGCTGCACTCTCTTCTACTCTAACAAACATCCTTTTATCGGATTCATACTCACCGTCAAACTTATGCACTTCATTAATCTCCATCCGGTAGAACGGCTGATACCCTACTTTTGGATACGGACTATTTTCATTCCAATTTGGATTATCACTATGGTCAACGATAATATATCCAAATAAAGTACATTCTCCTTTTACATAACCTTCTTCCCACGCTTCTCTTTTAAAACATTCTTCTGGTAGTTCCCCTTCTTCTATATGCCCACCAGGAAAGTCCCAACCACGCTGCTCATGGTCTATCAGTAAAACCTTATTATTATGAAAACAAAAACCGTGAACACTCGTGATTCTTTCGTATTCTGGCAATATACAATCTTTTTTCCACGTTAACCTCACTTTTGATTCCCCATAATTTGCGCATATAGTTACCATCTCCCTCACTCCAAATGCTCTTCATTTAATCTAATAATCTCTATTGCACGATCTCTTTCTTTTAACTTACGAGCCAAACTTTCTACACCAAATACTTCTGTAAATGTGTGGCTTCCTACAATCAAATTGATGCCTTTAAATTTCGCATGTTGCACTGTATATAATGTTTTTTCTCCCGTTATGTACGTATCACAACCTTTTTCTAGCGCACGCTCAATAAGGTTTGTATTGTTTCCTGCACCTGTTAATATCGTAATCCGGTTTACTGGCCTGTCATGATTTTTCCAGTTCTTCACTTTCTCTTCCATTCTCTCTTCAAGTTTTTCAACTAAATTTGAAAACGGAATCGCTTCTTTATATTCTCCTATTCCCGGTAGCTCTTCTTCCTCATACGTGGAATATTCCAGTATTGTATCTATCCTAATTTCATTAAATAACGACGTACACGTGCCAAAATTTACAAAATCTAACGGCAAATGAATCCAAAAATGATTCATTTCATATTCTTTTAATTTCTCAATACAAGCCTCTTCCATACCGAATAGAAAACTCCACGGTGCATGATGTGTAACTATCATATCGACACCATTTCTATACGCTTCTTCATTTGTTTCTAGCGTCAAATTTGTCGTGTAACCTATCTTGTGAAATTCCTCTTTACTAATGTGAGTAAAGCCCTACTCGTCATCACCGTATTTATTAAGATGCTCTTCAAAAAGTGATGTAATATGTTCTTTGAACTGCGTTATATTCATTTTCATTTCTCCTTTCATTTACTTTTATATTTCAAAAATAAGGAAATACTATTTAACGACGTTACATACATATAGGAGGACAATATGAAACCTGAATTTTTAAAAGCTATACATGAAGCGATTGGAAATGTTGAGCATATTCATATAGAAGAAAGTGGTGCAGATAGTTTAATTATTCATCACGATGATGCACAGCAATTAAAACAAGTTGCTGAAACGTTAGAAAACAATAATTTCCGCTCTACTATTAGAACAGCTGGGGATGCTTCGTATATTGAAGTGTTGAACAGGTAAGAAGAAGTCCAGGTTATATACTGGGCTTCATTCTTTTATATTGAAATTTCAAACTCTTTTACATACACCGCTGTTCCAGCAATATCAATTTGTAAGTTATCATTTTCTACATCTTTCGTTACATAAACCGTTACACGACCATCTTTATTTATTTATTTATTTCCTGCCCTTGCTCAACGATTAACTCCAGTTCATGGTCAACATCTTTCTCCAAATACGTCGCATAATACGCTCCCATTACACCTGAAGCTGTTCCTGTCACAGGATCTTCAATCGTTCCAGAATAAGGTGATGAAAAATGACGACCGTGCATTTGCACCTGTTCATCATAAGTTTCTAGACAAACTGGATGGATAGAAGCCTTAGGTATTTCTTTTAATACCGATGGAAACGCCTCATTTTTATGTTTCATTCTTTCACATGCATCTAGATTTTTAATCGGTACAATTACAGTCCAGTTCCCCGTACTTCCATATACAATCGGTACACTTGCATCTAAATCCGTTACTTCCAAACCGATACTATGAGCTAATTCTTGTTTTGAACCTGCAAAATCTTTAAACTTAGGTGTTGCATGTCTTATTTTAATATAACTTACAAAAAGAAAATTCAGTTATTTATACTAATAATTTTCGGATAAAAATTCACCGTTGTTCATTTTCATTTACAAAATCTGTATTCTAAATTTATATCTTATTATCTGAGTGCCAGCAGTCATTACAAAAAAAACAGTATTTACATTTAAAAAGTGCTCCTAGATAAATTTAAGAACAATTTCTAGAAACACTCCTCTTGTTATACTTATCAGTATTTTTATAGCAACCATATTTTACAATTTGATGATTCACGAACAGACTGAAAAATGGATTTAGGGCTACTTCATAATAATACATATTTATTTTATATAGCATAGTAAAGTTTAAACTTTCACGTGAAAGTTTTTGTTAAACCTTACTCATACCACTTTAATTGTGACATATACATTTCATAATATAATCCTTTTTTCTTTATTAATTCATTATAATTACCTTCTTCAACTATTTTCCCTTGAGCCATTACAATAATCCTATCTGCAAATTTTGTTGGACCTAGGCGGTGAGAGATTGTTATAGTTGTTTTATTTTGGGATAATTCATTAAACAGCTTAAAAACATTCAATTCAGTCACTGGATCTAACGCTGCAGTGGGCTCATCTAGAATTATCAAATCAGCATCTTTTAGAAATCCTCTTGCAATAGCTATCCGCTGCCATTCTCCTCCAGATAATTCTTTTCCAGCATCCATTTCCCTGGTTAAATATGTATTTAGACCCTGTTTATAATTCCTTATTTTTTCATATAATCCTACCTTCCTCAAAATATCATATAACATTTCTTCATTATTAATTTTTGTCAAATCACCCAAACCAATATTTTCTCGTACACTGTATTTATATTTATAAAAATCTTGAAAAACAGCAGATACTTTTTCGGAATAATTAGTTTTATTTATTTCATCAATATTTTCTCCATTAATTTTAATTATTCCCTCATCAACTTCATATAATCCTAAAATACAATTTACTAGCGTAGTTTTTCCCGATCCGTTATACCCAACAATTGAAATCTTTTCTCCTTTGTTAATTTCCAGGTTTATATTATCCAAAACTTTATCTTGAGTTCCTGGATAACAAAATGAAACATTTTCCAAATTTATTTTTCTAATATTCATTAAATTACAACCGTTAATTTGCTTAGTTTCTTTTATTTTATATTCCAATATCCTCATAAGAGCATTATTATATATTACTGTTTCAAAAACCGCTCCCATGTTGGCTCCCATTAACCCAAAGATGTTCTGAACCGATACTACAGCTGTCAATAAAGCAACATAATCTCCAATAGATAACGTTTTTACATACATTTGCTTCACAAGTAATAATGCCACTCCTAAACTAGCTGCTTGTAATATAAATGTAGCAAACGATTTTGTTTTACATTCCCATAAGGCCAATCTTAAGTTTGATTTTTGAATATTTTTATATAATTTAGACCATTTCTCTATTAAAAAGGCTCCTGAATTATTTATTTTCATCTCTCTTATAGCATTTTTATTCACAAAAAGGCTATCTGTAAAATTCAATTCCCTATTTCTTACCGCTATTTCTTGATTCATCTTATAATCTTTAATCTTTAAAATAAAAATTATGATTATACCAGGTAATGTGGAAATAAATAACGCTATAGGCAATAACCAATTAATGGCTAATAATATTCCTAAAATGCCTATTAACGAAATTATATTCTTAATTACACCTACAACATTATTAACAACTTGAATCCCATTCCCATTTATAGACATTGTAGCTAAGTTTATCGTGTCAAAAAAAACACTGCTTTCATATTCTTTTAAGGGTATTTGTATTAATTTTGTTAAAATCATTTTTTTTAAAATATAATTAACAGTTTTTGTAATTCTAGTGAATATATATGTTATGGTATTCTCTAACAACTCCGATACAAATTTAATTATAAATAATACTATCAATAAATATATTGCAATTGAATAATTGTCAGGATTTTCTTTTATATTACTAACAGTATCAATTATATTTTTATCTAAGAATATTACAATTGGAGGAATAACAGCTGTAAAAATTGATAATATAAAATAAAGGATAAAACTTAAAGAATGCTCTATATATATTAATTTTAAGAAATACTTTTGTGTCTTTATAAAAGTTCAAACTGAATTATTTTTTTTCACTATACTCCCTCCTTCCATATGGATTCTCATACTATATACTGCATTAAATTGGATTTCCCTATATAATTTTTATCTTGCAACTCACCTTCATTGTCTACCTGTATTAAAAAAGGGAATACATTTATCTCCAATTCCTTCATAATAGTTTCTTCTTTCATAAACCTGATTTGATTTTTGTATTCATTTTTATCAATAGACTCCAGATTACAATCCTCCTCTATTAAAATTAGTCTTACATTGTTCAAGTATTCTTTTTTGATAGCATCTAGCGAGTAAAATAATTTATTACATTCTGTACAATTTAAGTCTAGAAAAATAAAAATATTTTTTGTTTCTTTTATATCATCATAAATATTTTTTATTTCCTGATTACTTTTTTCATAGCTCAAGTTTTTTATATTCCCTCCTATTCTAGGACCTATTTTAATGTTTTTTTTCGATTTCAATTTCAAAATTACAGCTATATGCATTAGACATTGCACTACTAAAATAAGTAAGAGTGTAACTATAATTTGTTCATTAACACCCATTGCTCATCCCCCCTTTTATAAGTTACTAGTTCTACTTATTAGTCAGTATATTTTCCATTATTATACGAATTAAAATTAATGTTACTGCCCAAAAAATAGAAACAGTTACTATTAATACAACATATACAACCTGGTTTCCCTGATCTAGTATCATAATTAAATTCATATTATTAAATATCACATTTACTAGTATACTTATTAAAAGTAACAAGGATTGAACCATACCCCCATAACCTATTTTTGTTTCTATCATTTTCCCAAAGCAAAAACAAGGTTTTTGTCTTTTGTCTACAACTGCTTGGAAATTAACTAATACAAATATCACAATCAAACTAATTGCCGTAATGTTCACTATAATACTTTCACTTGAAAATATTAACAATATCCCTATCAGCAATTCAATAAAAGGAAATATTAAACTAATTGGCTTAGCAATTTTAACAGGTATGACATTCATAGCAATAATTGATTCAGATGCCGCTTTTAACCCAAACACTTTGAATAAACCGGAAATGAATAATATTATTCCTACCGATATACAAAATATTAATGCTATAATCACAAATAGGTACTCTCCTTCCATTTCTCAAATACATATCTTATATTCCTTTATATAAGTCTAATTTCTATACCATATGTCATCACTATTGATACTAATATTAATATGTTAATAGCTAAATTTTTCATTGTTATTTCTTTTGGTGTATTTAGTCCGAAACATCCGCAATTATTATTAAATTTTTTATTTATATTAACAATTAAAAATGTGATATACATTGTTTGAATAAATATACCTATAATTAACGATAAATCCGGATATACAGTTACAATTAACGCTACCGCTAATAATAATTCTAAACTAATTAAAACCGCTGCTATTATTTTTAATATTTTTTTGTTTTTGATTATATTGTAATCTTCTAAAGCTATATAATATAAAAAAGACTTATTTATTTTATTTATGCTACTTTTTAAAAAAATCAAACCGATTGTAATGTAAGCTAATTTAATTAATATTGTATAAAGTATTTTCATATTCAAACTCACTCAGTTTATTTTTTATTTTTTTTATAATTTCTTTATTAGTTACTTCTCCTTGAAAATCACCAAAATTAATTACTTCTCTTACTACTGTCCCATTTTTAATATATAAGATAGTTGGAACTGTCTTAATGTTTAAAATCCTCACTAATTCCATGTCAATATATTTACTGTATATATCATTTGTCAAATTTACTATAATACATTCTTCTCTTTTATTAATATACGTCACTATATTTTTTAATAAGTTAACTTCATTAATAATCCCATTCTTTTCAGTACATATAATATATCCTTTATAATTATTTACCTCCTTGTGAAATTTGGATGCACTTGTAATATTTCTAACAAACTTATCCTCTCTACTAATTTTCATATAAATACATACAAATAAAAAAACAAATACAATACCTATAAAGTAAAGAATTACTACCGCCTCCTCGCAATAAAAATTAGAGAATTATACGTAAATATTTACGTATAATTCTCTAAATGCGTTATTTATTCCATTGTTAATTTATTATATTAGCATTCATTCTCTTGCGGACAACATACGGTTTCTTTACCACATGCCCATAATATTTGTCCTTGTTGATATTTCATCCTTCTTGTTCCCCAATAACCACCTGTTTTATCAAATCCAGGCATTTCTTTCCCCCATCCACATTTACCTTTTATTACCTCTTCACTTTTCCCACAATCTACAATTGATGGTTTAACATATGTTTTCATTTATATACTTCCTCTCCAAATTTTTTATTAAATAACGCATTGGTTTCACACTAATTATAGAAATTCTATGTTACTTGACTAATTAGAATAATATATAGAATATATTATATGAAACTAATGCGTTATTTATTTCAAACAAAATAAATGTTATAAAATTCAAAAACAACGCTACATACTACCCTCTACTTATTACCTGCATATATTGGATTAACCATATTTCAATCATAAATAGAACCCAAAAGCTTTCATGATTTTCCACACCATTTCTCCACTTATATAATTCTTCTTCCCAAAATTTTTGAGTTACCAACTTTAAATTTTCTACAATCATAGGGTGCTGCATTACTTTAAGAATTACAGGCCATTTTTTTTGAATACTCTTGTATATATAAGCTAAATGAGTTGTCTTGTTTTGTCTATTAACTATACTTTCTGGTAAATAGTTTCCCATAGATTTTCTTAAAATATATTTTGTATTCATATGTGAAAATCTAAATTCTCCGGGTATTTTATAAATATATTCAATTAATCTCCTATCTAAAAATGGGTGTTTTATATCAGCACCTACAAATGCTCCTAATACTTTGTCCATATACAAATGTGCCTTAGCATTAGAGATCTGGTAATATAATTCTTTTTGATGGAAATATTTTATATTTTCCATTTTTTTGCTCATATATTTATAATAATTGCTATTCTTGGTTAATACATATTCTTTTGCAACATTAGGAAAAAACATATAATTTATAGAATTTTGAAAAGCAGATGTATTTGTACATATAGAGTAATTAGTCATATAAGCAAAGGCTTTTCGGATTTCTCTTTTCTTCAAAAAATCACGAGTTACATGTAAAGATCCTGTCAATAAATGATCACCACCATATCCACTCAATACATTTGATGCTCCATTATGGACTGAATCTCTTAAAAGTGGATACATTAAACTAAAAGATGTGGCATTTACACTGGGTTCATATGAAAATACTTTAGTATTAGGGAAGTCCTCAAACACTAATTTATTGTCACAATTTATATATTGTCCTTCTGATTTATACATACTAAGTAACTCTTCTATATATATTCTCTCATCACATTCTTTTAGCTCATCAAACACGGCACTAACTGACGATATCTTAAATTGATTCTCTTGTGCCTCAATATTTTTTGAAAGTGCGTATAATGAAGTTGAATCCATCCCCCCACTTAACATGATTGAATTTCCAGTCTCTGTAACCAACCTGCCTTTTACAGATTTTAACAATAAATCTGTGAATTCCTCAAAATAATCTAATTGATTTTCATAAACTATAGTATTTTTTATATTGGACAGTTCCCAGTACTGATGCATTTTAAAATTACCATTACTTGTGTCTGAAATTAGGTAACTTCCACTCGAAAGCCTATTTACATCCCTATACGGAGTAATTCTAGAATCTAATATTCCATCTTTCTCAAGAAATTCCTTAAAATAGTCATTATTCAGATTACTAAAATCAAAAAAGTTTTTTAATAAAAAAATATCACTAGCAAAAATATAGCCATCTTTTCGTCTTATCCAGAATAGTGTTTTTATACCTATCTGATCTCTTACAGCATATACTTTCTTTCTGTCCTGATCATATAATATAAATGAAAATTCACCTATCAAATCTTTTAAAACTTCAATTCCTTTCCTTATATATAGATAGCTAATTAATTGCTCGTTATCCATATTCATATCTAAATTATATTTTATAATAATCTCTTTTCTATTATGCAACGAAACATCACCGATTATTACAATATTTTCAAACATGAATTCGTTTATTTTATTATTTTTATTACTTGCATAAACAAACTGGAAATCCTCTTTTTCCCCTTTAACCTCCATTGCTGTTTGTTTAAACTCGTTAAAAATTAAATTCTTAATACTTATTTGTTCTAAATCTATATTTTCTACAGATACAAAAGCCAAAAACCAATTCATTTTACTCACTTCCTCTTAAATCATTTGACCTTAATATAATTCTATATTTGTTCGTCTCTTCTTCAAAAAAGTTTTGATTTTTATACTGTAGCCAAGCATGAGCTTCAAAAGGAAATTTTCTTATTCCAACTACCATATCAACAGGAACTCCATATTTTCTTCTAATAATTTTATAGCCTAATAATGTTTTGTGAATACAGTCAGATTTTCTCGGATACCATGCACATATGATATCTAGTACATCAAAAAGTTCATTTATTTCATTTACTGTTTTTTCAAAGGATTCTTTATCATATGTTACCTTTTTGGTTAAAAAAAATTTTTTTGTATACCATTCAAACGTCTTGCTAAACCCCATGTAAGATAATTGCACATCACAAGTTACTAACAATAAAGATATCCTTATATAATGGTATATACTATTTATTTTGCTAAGCAATTTTAATAACCCCTGCCTTTTTCAACTCAAAAATGAAGTTTAAAATATCATCTTCTACTTCTTGATATTCCGCATTGAATTCCTTACAAATATATTCTATTATTTTCTTTACATTTTTTTCCCTAACTATTTCCTTCCAAATAACAGTCCCCATATAATCCAAAGCATAAAATTTATTCTTAACCATATTAATTAAAATCATTTCATTATTCTCTTCATATACAAGCAAGTCTTTATTTAATAGAATTCTCAACATCCGTCTCCCCTTATACAGCACATGGTATATTACAGTATAAATTTATAAAACAGTATTTTTATATCCATTTCCAAAACAGGAATATTCAGTGCATGGTATATAATAACATATATTTATAAAAAATACCATTTTTATATTTAATTTTAAATAATGTTAATATATAACACGAGGTGCATAATTACATATATTTATAGAAAAACTATTTTGTGTTTACATTTCGAAAACTTACACTAAATTTAAAGGTACCTATAAATGCTTCCATAATATTCATTATAATTATAATGAATTATTTGTTAGTATAAGACATGACCCCTCAAGTAGTATAAAAGCAAATGATTCTATATGAAGATCCATTTCCTTATTCAAAGAGATTTCACCTTAGAATATAGAATACTAAATAAGCGAATTAGAATTATTCTCCACCAGATTTCTTATCAAAAAATATAAAGTTTAGAAATGAATATTCCTTTTGAAAATTCCATGATTCATTCCTTTACTTACTTTCCCCAAAAAAAGAATATTCCGTTTTTATACAATTTATCCAAATCCGCACAAAAACTACATTCTGGGTAAATTATAATAATTGTTTACATGAACTTCAATGTGTTTCTAAATGCAATATTTCATATTCACTTAGAAATATAAAAATCAAATCAGTTTGTATATTCTGTAAAAAACGTATTTATTTTACTAGTATTCAAACAGAAAGGAAATTCGCATTTTAAAATTCTTTTCTTAGTAAAACAACTCCTTTGTTAAAAATTAACTGTATATGTACTGCTTTCTTTTCCATTTCATCACATTAATTAGACATTACTAACATACTCGCTAGATAAAGCATTAATTTTTTTCTAATGTATTAAATACTTCTTGAAATTATTATATTATTCACAAAAAATCCAGTTATACTTTATACATAACTGGATTCTTCATTATTTAATAACCTTTTATTTTATAAGTACACCTTCTCTTAATTCCCTCTTCAACACTTTTCCTAAAGCATTTTTCGGCAATTTTCCCATAAATACAACTTCGGGTATTTTATAACTTGCTAATTTTCCTTTACAATGCTGTATAATTTCTTCTTCCGTTAAAGACGTTTGCATGTCTTTTACAATGTACGCTGTCGGAATCTCTCCCCAAAAGTCATCTGAAACCCCAACTACTGCAACTTCTAAAACACCATGTATTTCATGAATAACATCTTCTACTTGATCTGGATATACGTTGTCACCACCGCGTATGATAACGTCTTTATATCTTCCCATAATATGCAGGAATCCGTCATCATCTATCATGCCAGCATCGCCCATGTTAAACCAACTATCTTTTACTACCTTCTTTGTCGCCTTTTCATTATTCCAATACCCTTTAAACATGTATGGACTTCTTACATGAATCTCTCCAATTTCATTTGTTGTTAGTTCATCACCTGTTTCTGGATGAACAATTTTCAGCTCTACATGTTTCAGTGTTTTCCCTACAGAAGACATCTTTTCTTTTCCCATCATTGGATGCCATGAAGTTACAACCCAACCTTCTGTACTCCCATATCCTTGCACCATATATATTCCTTTTTCCATATATTTTTGAATGAGGGTTTCTGGCACTTTTGTACCACCACTTTGCGCTACTTTAAAAGTTGAAATGTTTCGTTCCTTTTTATTTAGCTCATCCAGCATGTAGCTATAAACAGCTGGGAACGCAAGCATCGTCGTAATTTTCTCTTCTTCAATCTTATCCCAAATTAGAGTAGGATTCGAATCAGCTAAGAAAATCATCGTAACACCATGATAAATACAATTTAAAATAGAAAGCACGCCACTCATATGAAATAATGGATGCACGGATAAAAAGCGTTCACCTGCAGGAAATTCTCTTTGCCCCGCAATTTCAGTAAAATAATGATGTAAGTTTTTATGTCCAATTACACATGCTTTTGCCTGTCCAGTCGTTCCTGAAGTAAATAAGTAAATCGCATCATCATCTTCATGAACTTCTACGTTCGGCTCTGTACTTGGCTGTTCTTGTAATGTTAATTCAAACGAACCAAAACCTTCTTCTGTCGTTTTCATTACATAAGGAATTTCTTTAACAGCATCAATCTTTAATAAAACTTCACTAAATTCTTCATCAATAACTAACACTTTTAATTTCGCTTCTTTTACAATCGTTTCTAGTTCATAAACAGTAAGCTGATGATTTAGCGGAATACATACCGCTCCAATTTTTAAACTTGCCATCATAACGCTTGGAAACAGGTGATTATTTTTGCATAGTATTCCTATACGATCGCCTCTTTGCACACCATTATGTAACAAATAATGTGCAAGCTGATTTACTCGTTCATTATACTGCTGAAACGAATACCGTTTCTCTCCGCCTACAAGCGCTTCCAAATTTGGTGATTGCATTGCTCTTTTTTGTAATAATTTTTGCATCGTTCTCAAGTAAAACTCCCCTTTATATATGTTAGGTTTTTTATTTTACCAGATTAACTATTAATTTACTAAAGATTACACTTAGTGAATATAAATTCACTAAAAATAGCCATCTACTTAACAAGTAAATGGCTATTGCCTCTTATATATTAGAATACTCCTTATTCATCACATAGCGCACATACTCCGGTGCACTTTTATCAATCTCTTCATCACTTAATTTATATTCGGCACCATATAAATAAAATGAAGGTATAAATTTCATATCTGTATATAAGCAAGTAGCTTGAAATGGTTTCGTTAACTCATCCATTGTAATTCCGCTATTTTCATAGTCTTTTTCTAATCCACCTATAGAAATAGCTACACCAAACTCTTTTCCCTTCACTTTATCCCCTTTTGATCCGTACGCAAATCCATATGTTAATACATCGTCAAACCATTTTTTCAATAATGGTGGTGAGCTGTACCAGTAGAGTGGAAATTGAAATATATATCGGTCGTGTTCTACTAACAACTTTTGTTCCTCTTCCACATTAAACTCCCAATTCGGTGCCACTTTATACAATTCATGCACCGTAATTTCATCCGAATATTTCTCAATTTCTTCAATCCATCTTTTATTAATTTTTGATTTTTCAATATCAGGATGTGCTACAATTACAAGTGTTTTCATCATCTTCCATCCCCTTTATAAATTAATCAACCCTTTACGTATTAGTATGAATGAGTCACATATAATTGAAAAGTACGTACTTTAAAGTGCTATAGGAACCTTAAAGTACCTGTGGAGGTGTTATATGAATCAAAATGAAGACTGCCCAATTGCAACGACACTCGATGTAATCGGCGGAAAATGGAAAGTTCATATTTTATGTGTTTTGATGGATGGAAAAATGCGAACAAATGAAATCCGAAGAGAAATCTCAAACATTACGCAAAAAGTTCTGACTCAACAACTTCGGCAACTTGAAGCTGATGGGATTATCCATCGTACTGTATATCAAGAAGTACCACCAAAGGTTGAGTACACAATAAGCGAATACGGGAAATCTTTAATGCAAATTATGGATGAACTATGTGAATGGGGAAAAGATCATCAAATGAAAAGATTACATGACTAACAGAACATTACCATCTTTATTAAATCTGATACATTCATATTAGTAGTTCAATATTTCTATTGAACTTTTATATTAGAGGTACTCCAACAACTCGTAATTTAGAACCTCAAATCTTTCAAAAGTAAAAAACAATAACATTCA
Source organism: Bacillus sp. IBL03825 (assembly GCF_024712505.1). NCBI lineage: Bacteria > Bacillati > Bacillota > Bacilli > Caryophanales > Bacillaceae > Bacillus > Bacillus sp. IBL03825. The sequence goes on from NZ_JAMXKE010000001.1 coordinate 3,359,839, forward strand.
TCTATAAATACTCTTTATAACAAAAGTATCCTATACTTTTTACCTTATATTTAACTCGGACACTTTTTATTAATTGAACCGCATCCTAGTTGTTAGACATACAGTCGACAATTTGAGATGTGGTTTTATTATGACTAGAAAAATACGGGTTATCTCATAGTCATAGTCATAGTCATAGTAAAACATCATCACTGCATTTAACACTATATATATATTGATCACCGCTAATCCTTTAAAATATCCCCTTATGAATGTATCCTTTTGCGAATTATAGCAATAACAAATATAAATTACCGGTATAATAATCTGAAGTGGAATATGCACAAATATCAGGACTTTCTACAATCCTAGTTCTACATGCTCCATATAATTAACAGCAATCATAAGTGATAGATGGACTACAATTGTGTCCTGTTTTCGGAATTCACTTCATATAAAGGAACATCTTGAATAATGATTATTTTAATACCACTCTTTTCTTAACTGTCGCTCTAGTAACTGGTCGATGGGGTTTCTTTTTTGGGAGCTTAATGGCTAGTTTTATTAGTCGGATAACAGCTCTCATCAACTTTAAAAATTATGACTGCAGACAAAATACTTTGCAAAGAGTGCCTGTACAAGACGTTTTTTTACATAGACTTACCAAATAGCGTTTTTATTAAAAAACTTCTCACATTTAAATTGGACAAGCATATTTTATTGTATGGGGACTCCCTACTCATAGAAAACTACCTTTCTATTCTAAGAGCACGCATATTTGTGTGCTCTTACATTATTTACAATAAAATAAAGAGTTTATTAATTTTCTTAATTCACTATCGGAAAAGTACCCATAATAATATCTTTATATTTATCTATTGTTTTTTGATTTTTATAAAACTATATTATTTTGGAGTTGGTTAATACGTTACAAAAAACTGACCGTGTAATCATTATGGTCCCTCCATTTTCACAAGTGTTTGTTACATTTTACTCATCATCAGGAGAACTTCTTTCATCACAAGTCTTATCTAATACCTCTCCACATCCTGTATCAATGTATGCACTTAATGAAATTGAAAGCGAATTATTTGAAGTCGAGTTAAAACCTCTACTACTTCATTAAAACTACGAATAGCGGAAAGACCTTTACAACTCCCACATGGAACTACAACAGTAGCATTTTTAGCAAAAATAGCACAAGCAGAAGAAGCTGCAGCTTTTAATGCAAACGCCATTACATATCAATGCTACCCAATGGCTACTGCTGTAGACACGCTATATAGCTTTAACTACACACTTACTATGTAGACTTCTCCTAGGAACTTCATTTTAGTTTCTAAGGAAACTAAAATGAAGTATACTTATATATGTACAATAGATAGCATTTATAAATCTATTTACAATTTTTCACATTAGCTCTTAAACAATTAAATAAATGGAGGGCATGATATGGACAATTATTATGATGTAGCGGTAGTTGGTGGTGGTCCAGTTGGACTTATGGCAGCATGTGAATTAGCTATCCAAGGCGTAAAAGTTGTTGTTTTAGAGAGAAGATTAGACAGGGTACGAAATTCTAGAGCACTCACACTACACCCCCGCTCCTTAGAATTGATGGCTATGAGAGGTATTGCAGATAGATTTTTAGCTAGAGGAAAGAAATTAAATACAAGTCATTTTGCTGCCTTAGATACAAGATTAAACTTTAAAAATTTAAATACTGATTTTCCATATACACTTTTTATTCCCCAATCTATTACAGAAGAAATATTAGAAGAACATGCATTAGAATTAGGTGTAGTCATTAAACGCGGGCATACTCTGAAAGACTTAAAACAATATGAAACATTCGTACAACTAAAAATAGAACAAAGAGAAACAATATATAAAATAGAAGTTCCATATGTAATAGGAGCTGATGGAGCAAGAAGTATAGTTCGTGAATTATCAAATATACCGTTTAATGGAACAAACACAACAACTACTGCTATATTAGGTGATGTTATTTTAGAAGATATACCAGATACTCCATTTTTATCTACTTCTAATATAATTGGGATATTAATGATGGTACCTATTACACCTGATGTATTTCGTTTTGCAATTGTTGATCCTAAAAATCAGACAATACCTGTTCATGTTGCTGTTACAGAAAAAGAGTTTATAGATAGTATTTATAGTATTACAGGTGAACATCTTCAAATTAAGAGCACAATATGGCTTTCTCGTTTTGGTAATGCAACCAAACTAGCAAATACTTATCAACATAAGCGTGTATTCTTAGCAGGGGATGCAGCACATATTCATTTCCCTGCTGGAGGACAAGGTTTAAATGTAGGTCTACAAGATGCTTTTAATATAGGCTGGAAATTAGGACTCGCAATAAAACAAAAAAAATATGAAAGCCTATTAGAAAGTTATCATATTGAAAGACATGCTGTGGGAAAACAATTTTTCAAGGAAGTACAAGCGCAAGAACAATTAATGATAAACTTTTCAAACGCAGGAATGGAATTAAGGGATTTATTTTCGCACCTACTTACATACCCCGAGATAAATCACGATTTATCTGAAAGAGTAAGTGGCTTAGGGATAATGTATTCGTCGATGCACGATACAGAAAGGCATCCATTGATAGGAAAAAGATGTACAAATCTCACTATTTCTTCTCTAAATAAGAAAAGTTATAGACTCTTTGAATTAATGCAGGATGGTAAATTTATCTTATTAATACACCCTTCTTATATAGATAAGATAAATAAAATAAATATTGATTCACACATAAAGGTGATAGTAGGAGAAATACAAGATCCCAAGTTAAAAAATATAGATACCGTTTTGATTCGACCGGATGGTCACATAGCCGACATTGAGTATAACAAGGTAGATAATTGCGAATAGTCCAGAAAAATGATTATCAATTGTATTAGTGATATAAGATAAATTCACTTTTATAAAACGAAGAGAATCCTATTTATTTAGGACTCTCTTCGTTTTGCCCATCTCACTATTTATAAAAACATATCTACAGGGGAAGAAACACTACATTTACAGTTAACTATAAAATCCCGTTCCAAAGGACTACCCAAAACTCCCCACCTACATACTCTCATGATCATAAATATTTGTCTCTATTTCATATAAAGTATTATAAGCATCCATAAAGATAAAGCACCAAGGATAGCAAGCACTATACGAGTAGATAGTACCCTTACTTCGAAATCGGTTTTCTTGGATGGTTCAGGATATGCAATTACATAAATCCCTTTTAATAGTGCGAGCCATGCAATCAGTGTAATGAGTCCCTGCCAATTAAGTGTCCAAACATTATGCAGGATAACAGTACCTAATCCTAGGAAAATTGATAGAAAGCCATACATAATTCCAAATCCTCTGTCTTCTACCACTAATTTTTTCAGTTCACGTAGTACAGATGGTCGCACAAAAAGTATTCCTGTGATGATAACCGTTACCCATCCCCAAAAAAAACCTAAAAAAAGGCTTACCTCCATTGTTATTCCACTCCTTTCAATTACATTTATATTTCAGTTATTTTCCCTTTAGTATTAGATCTATAGATGAAAAAACTAAAAATGTAACTTTGGAGTAAAGTCGTACTCTTTATAAAATATTTCATGTGTACATAAATAATCCTTCACCTTACTAATTTTTAATAAAATAATATTAAATTTAACAAGGTGAAGATCATACAATATTATTAAATAAATAAAATAAGCTAATTAAGAAGTATAACAAATTAATAACCAGTCTACATACAACTTATGTTAGTAAGAAAATCACACACACTTATACATATTACTTTTGTATAAAATCTTAAAAATTGTAGTCATAAACTTACTTTAGCATCCTCTTCTTAATGTCTAGACAATCAGTATTTAAACTAAACATGCTAGTATTGATTTTGTGCGATTGTCAGTTACCTCATAATAAATTTCTAACCCTTTCCGAGTACCTGTAACGACTTTCGTAGCTTTTAGTTTAGATAAATGTTGACTAATTGTACTTTGAGGCATTTGTAACATTTCATACATTGTCGTTACGTTAATAGGACCTTTTGCAAGCATTATTTTTACTAATGATAAACGGACAGGATGTGCTAATACCTTCAATATTTCAGTGATTTCTTCATACATTTCTTTCATGTTTTTTCTCCCCTTTTATATACATATTTATGTTATCCATATATATAATTCGAAGGCATATACGATTTTATGTCCGTCATTTTTAAAAAAAATAAAAAACTTTAGTCCGAAACTAAAGGTGTATCTTAGCAGAGTGTCTCACTATCAGTAATCATTAGAAATTTCGTTATAGAAGCGAAAGCTTTATATTACATATAACTTACTAAAAACAATGAAAAAAGAGAGCAGGTAAACTGCCCTCTTATGATGCCTCCTTATGTTCGGTAGAATGCTTAACACTCCCCATTCTCTTTAATTTATTCCATCCTACCGCTACTCCTCGAATAGATGAGAATATAGATTTAATTACAACATAAGTCATAAATTGACGATAAATAAAGCGTTGTAAAATTAACCACATTAACGGTTTAGGGTCCTCTTTCTCTAATTTAAATGCAAACAGAGATGCGAGAAGGTCTAATAAAAAGAATACAAGATAAAATCCTAAAACTTTTAGCGGATCGCTACCAAATAGCCCCATGATCATTAATATATCCGCTAAAGGAGCAATGAATTGCAGAACATATTGGAATAACCACATGTTAGGCAATGCAATAAATCCTAACGTTTTATGTTTTGTATTAAACAATGCCTTTCGATGTTTCCAAAGACATTGGAGTGTACCATATGACCAACGATATCGCTGTTTAATGAGACTTTTCACATCTTCAGGTGATTCCGTATAAGCATACGCCTTTTCTTCATATACAATTCTATATCCTTGACGTACAAATGTAATAGTAAGATCCGTATCTTCTGCCAATGTATCTTCACTTAAATAACCAGATTCCACTACATTTTTTTTACGCCATGCCCCAATAGCTCCTGGAACTACTGTAATACAATTTAACTCATCAAAAGCTCTACGTTCTAAATTAAACCCTGTAATATACTCAACATGTTGCCAAGTAGTTAACAAGTTTCGTCTATTCCCCACTTTGACATTACCTGAAACTGCCGCTACATTCTGATCTTCAAAGTGTCTAATCATGAGAGAAATAGCGTCTTGCGCAATAATAGTATCCGCATCTAAAGTGACAATGATCTCTCCTCGCGATTGTTGAAACGCTAGGTTCATTGCCGATGATTTCCCGCCGTTTTCTTTCTGAATGAAACGAACTTTAGGGTGTTTATAAAATGTTTCTTGCATTACTTTTAATGTACCATCTGTCGATCCGTCATCCACAACAATAACTTCAAACTCCCTATAATTACTATCCAAAATTGAGCGAATCGTCTTGGCTATCACCTTTTCTTCATTATATGCTGCTATGACAACACTTACAAAAGGTTGATAGGACGAATTAATGCAACGAGATAGCGTTTTTCTTTTCTGCTTCCATGCAAAATAAATTAAGAATAAGAATCGAAAAATACCTAATCCAATGGCAATATAAAAAATAGTTGTTACTATATGTTTAAAGTATCCCACTCCTGAAAAGACAGCTTTATTGTAAAGTAAATATTGCTTTCCTTCAGAAGAAACAGGAGGCATAATTTCATCTCGTTCTTTATTCATTAAATCTGAAATTGTTACAAAACTATATCCATGTTTTTTAAGTTCTTTAATAATAATCGGAAGCGCTTCTACCGTATGGGTACGATTCCCTCCCGCATCATGCAGTAGAACAATATTTCCCTCTCCCTTATAAACGGGAGTAAGAGCACGATTTACTAATTCATTTGTTGATGGCGTTGCCCAGTCTTCAGGATCAACTTTTTCCGCTACCATTGTATAGTTCATATTTTGTGCACGCAAAATAGGCAATATTTCATTTGATGAATCTGGGTTAGCATCCGCTTCATATGGTGGCCTAAATAAAACCGTAGAATGTCCAGTTATTTCCTGAATTAAACGTTGCGTCGTATTAAGCTCTAATTTTGTTCGTAGTAAAGACGTATCAGCGACGTTAGGATGCTTGAAAGTATGATTGCCAATTTCATGCCCTTCATCGTATATTCTTTTCACAATACTAGGATTTAGTTGCGCGTTTTCACCAAGTACAAAAAACGCTGCATTTATTTTATTCTCTTTTAATATATTTAAAATTTCCGGCGTATATTTCGGATCTGGTCCATCATCAAATGTTAATACTACTTGTTTCCCATTTGGTTTGCCATATCGTTGCACTTCGTATGCAGATGGTAAGGATTCATATACTTCATCTGTAAGATAACCATCTTTTCCCACTTTAAAATCTCTCATACCATTTTTTCTTTCATTCTCAATCTGTAAAATTTCACCTTGTCCAGAATAATTCACTTCATCTAAACTAGTAATTTTATGTAATGCATCAAGATTTTTTTGTGCCTCAATCGGATTTTTTAAAACCTTCCATATTGTAGGGTCTTCTGCTCCTAATCTCCATAGTGCAAACCCCTTTGCATTGTTGTCCAGTGCGATTTTCACTTGATTATAGAGAGTAACACTGTCTAAGAACCAAGCAGTATGTTCTTTCTCTCCTTTTTTATATCTAAAATAAGGATTTCCACTAATCTTATCCCATTGAATTTTCATATTTGAATTAAGAGCCATTGCCATAACTTCTGAAAAAGTTAAAGACTTCGCAGGTTCTTTACTATTCACTTTCCAATCATATCCATAGTTACCGAAAGCAACTACAAGTTTATTAGACGGAATATTCAGTTCTTTCAATGTATGTTGGAACCATTTATTCGAAGCAATTGGCCCTGGTTCCCCCGCTCCATAGTGCTCATCGTACATCATTACAATCATTCGATCTATTACCTTCGCTAACGCACTATAATCAAAAGCCTTATCGTTAGCTGGAACATCTTGTGTAACGAGCAAACCATGTTTATGAAAGACCGTAGTAAGTTCTTTCATAAAATTTGTTAAGTTTTCTCTATCACTTTCAGGTATCGCCTCAAAGTCAATATTAATACCCGCAAATCGATTCTTTTCAACTTGCTTTACTAAATCATTTATAAACTTTGTCTTTACATCATTTGGGGAGTTCAGTAACTTATGAATTAGCCCACTATCAGGACCAGAAGCTTCCTCTGTATAGTTAGTAAGTAACGGCATAATTTTCACTTGATTTTTTTCTGCTAGTTTTACAATCTCAGGTTTTATCTCACTTCTAATCGTTAAATCTTCTTTTAAATGATACCATTCTGGTACTAACGTGGTTAATGAATTGATATTTTCTTTTAAAGACGCTGTACTATTTTCATCCCAATTTACATAAAAACCATACACTTCTTTAGGTTGTTTACTATCGCTCGTCGAACTCACCAAATTTTTATTATCCCTCATTTCGGTATTCGGTTTGAATTCTTCCTTTTTTAACTGCTCGTCACTAAGTTTTTGATTAATTGGTACAAGTTTCGTATCTTGTTTTACAGTAGGATTCATATTTGGAATTTCTGGTGTTGAAAAAATACTTTGAAAGAAAAAATATAATACAATACTTACGCTAACTATTGAGATACATAGAAACGAGATAAAAGCTATATTTCTCCTTCCTTTAGGATCATAAAAAATAGGTTTTGATTTATCTTTCTCTTGTTGAATGTTTTTCTCCATTATATTTTTCACATACTCCTTCTTAATAAAACTATAGAATAATAAAATGCAACTTTAATCAGCCCTCTCCAATTGGGCATTTACAAGCAGCCCAACTCCCATCTAACTTCTTTGCCCCAGCCAAAATTAGAGATGGGAGTTTTACTGTCCACAATAGCAAGATAAATCCTTTTAGCTTTGAATTGAATCTCTTACTTCCATATTCTATTGATTCTTCTTTTCATTTCCTTGTTGGTGGCCTCTATTTTCTTGTTGAGACCCCCTCCCATTGTTCCCTTGTTGATTTCCATTATTTCCTTGTTGCGATTCTCTACCGTTGTTCCCTTCCTGTTTTCCATTATTTCCTTGTTGCGATTCTCTACCGTTGTTCCCTTCCTGTTTTCCATTATTTCCTTGTTGCGATTCTCTACCGTTGTTCCCTTCCTGATTCCCATTATTTCCTTGTTGCGATTCTCTACCGTTGTTCCCTTCCTGTTTTCCATTATTCCCTTGTTGGGATCCCTTACCGTTGTTCCCTTCCTGATTCCCATTATTTCCTTGTTGGGATCCTCTACCGTTATTCTCCTGCTGATTCCCTCTATTTTCTTGTTGGGATCCTCTACCGTTATTCTCCTGCTGATTCCCTCTATTTTCTTGCTGAGATCCTCTACCATTGTTTTCTTTTATTTGCCTCGATGGCTGTTCCTCTGTTTTCTTTTGTTCTTCATGCTCTGGCTTCTCATATTTTTTTTCTTTTACAGGAGACAAATCTGGTGATGCATCAGAAGCTGACTCCTGCTGCGATTGCACCTCTTCTTCGTTTTCCACCGGATTAGACGGCGTGGCAGGTGGAGTAAGCGAATTGTTCTTCTCATTCTCTTGCTTTATATAGACTCCTGTGCCAATTCCAGCTTTTCTAGCATCCTCTCGTACTTGCATCGTGCTACTTTGATATTCGACTGTAATATGTTTTAGCTCATATTCTTTCGTTAATTCTTTCATTTCCTTTATCAACTGTGGTGCTAGTGACTTATCCTTTGCAACAGCTGTTAGCATAACTTGCTTATCATTCGTTAAATACTTATCCTCTTGACTTTGCTTTATAATCGTACGTATTACGTCTTGCAGATGTTTATTTTCCCATCTTTTCATTTCTTGTAAAATACGCCTTCCATCATCATTACGAGCCCGCAAATCTATAACACGAAGATCCTTCGTTACGCTCGCCTCTAAACTTGGATTTATATCAACTGAGACATAAGCAAACACTTTTTCTTCTGGTTGATTGTAAAAAAACAGCAATACGCATAGAAAACCAGCAACAATTACTGTTGTAGGCTTTAAGAAAGGTAGTATGGAAAAACGCGACGCTCTTTGTTCTTGTTTGTTAAACGAGATTTCCTCTCCTATCATGTATGGGTGCGCTTTTCTTTTAAATGTAATAAACTCTCCATTTGGAGTCAAAACAACTACGTTATGCTTTTTTATATCCATCACAATTCCTTTATTCATCATGCTTTTCCCCTCTTATATAATCAAGAATGTATGTATAGTTGTTTGCAAAAATAATACTCATCGCAATAATGTATTTTCTATGTCGTTCCAACGTTTTACGACTTACCCTAACAAGTGGTTCAATATGTTTTAGGGGTAATCTTTTCTTACGGAACAGCTCTTCCATCATTTCCTCTTCTTTTATAATAATCTTCACAATTTCTATTAGGTGCTCACGCGTATCACGATGCTTAGGAGATTCTTTAGCAAGCTCTGAAAATGTAATTTTAAACTCAGCTAACACACTTTGAAAATGAAGAATTTCCTCCTTACGGTTACTATTTTCGATTTCTTTCATATACTCCGTAAGCGATACTTGCCTTTCTAACATTTCCTCTTGCTCATCTTCTTTTAAAAAGACAAAGTTATGCTTAGACTCCTTGCGTATATAGTCAATTACATCTCTTTTTATAAGAAGATCAGCAAACGCTAGAAAAGATTTCCCTCTTTTATATGAATACTGTTCAATTGCTTCGTTAAACGCAAACAGTCCAATACTATATTCATCATCCTGTTCTGTAATATATCGGCGACAGACAGACGATATGGATTTTCTAATAAAAGGCTGATACTGTACGATAAATGCTTCCTTATCTCCTCCGTTGTTTTGTATGTTATATACGATATCTTCTATTTTCGGTTTTCTTAGGATCTTCATTACTAAACTCAACACTAGTAATCTTCCAGCCTCCTTCTGCTTCAAATAGCAAAATGACCACTAAACAAGTGACCATTTAACCACATTTTCTTAGTACTTTTCTTTGGGCTTGTCTACTTGCTATTACTCATATTTTTCGAGGCCGATTTTTTATATGACTATTTTTTCCACTTGTACTAAAGTGAAGTCTGTATTTTGTACTGCTTTCTTGTTTTCTTTTGCAATACCACTTGCTCTTTTCTATTTTAGCCGCAATCTTTGAATAACTCTTCGCTATATTTTTGGTAATTTTAGCTTTTTCTTCCATTTATTTTCTTCTACTTTACATATATTCGAAGGAACAAATAATTTTATGGGGGTCAAAAAAATTTTTTTTATAAAATAGTTATTTTTTCAAAAATAAAAACCATCAATTGGAAGAAAATCGTTATAACTCCTCCTTATGGTAATTCCTTTGTAAACCTTTTTATTTAAATGTATAATTGTATCAAAAGTCTAAATTTTCAGAATCAGAGGACGGCGTCATGAAAAGTTTTGGTACGTTAGTAATCTCTACCGTCATTTCAGCAGGCTTAGTGTATTATAATATCGATTCCTTTTATAATACATTTACATCCGGGAATACATATTACTGGGTAAACGGTATCCTAGCTGCTGGATTCCTTATATCCTTAATTATCAACATAAAAGATATCATCAAGAAAAACTACACAACTTCTGAATCAAATTAAGGAGCCTATTATGGTTCCTTTTTCTATGCAAAATAAAAAAGCAGCGCATTCGCTACTTTAAAATGTCCATTTTGTTCAAATTCACGTTTAATGTGTACTAATTTATGTTTTTTCTTCTAAATAGACCAACGATATATTATAATCCTCTATATACCCAAGGAGGTTTACCATGCTTAATTTTCATAAAACATTCCCCATCTTAGGATTCTTTTGGTTTTTATACGGTTTCATTGGCCTCATCTTTTTATTACTATTCCTTAGCCTGTCGTAACAGCGCTTATTAATATATGTTTAATGTATAATTTCTATATAACAAAGAAAAAAGCATTCATGTCCCATTGTTATTCCTCGCTTTTTATTAAAAGGATTATTTTGTTAAAAAATTGATTCTAATTTATAACCTCTATCTTTTTCTTTTATTTCCCATTAATATTGAGTAAAACTATTTTGAAAACATAGGAGAAAGCTATGAAGCATAACCTCAATCTATGGTCCTTTATATGCTCTTTGATTTGCGTTGGACTATTCCGTTTATATTTTGAAATTCCACTTGAATTATTCAAATTTTTCACGGATTCATTACACATTCACCCTTTATTTATATTACTAGTTTTAACAATAGGAACTTTTTTTGCTGGCATTATAGGATTTTCTAAGATGAATAATTGGATTGCGATGCTTAGGAGTGTAGCAACAGTCTTACTAACATTGTTATTATCAGTGTTTTTAACACTAACTTTGATTGTGGGTTATGCATTAAGTTAAACGTAGTTTTTTATGAGTAAAACTCAATATTCCGTCAATAATATAGATGACATTAGATTTTTCTCCTTGTTCCCCCTTGGAGATGAGCAGTTAGTTTTTGCTAACTGCTCTTATATTTATAACAAAGATAAGATTCTTTAGAATGATTCTTCTTTATTTCTCAATATAAGGAGCCTTGGATTTTCATTAAAACTCCTGTAGTATATGAACAAAGAGTAAGGTAAGAGTTACTCTTTGCCATTTTAGGAAAGGTTCTGTTGGAAACAACAGGACCTTTTTTTTGTAAAGAGATGGTTTTGTTAAATTTCTCACCACTAACCACAAAAAGTATCTTATAATCGTTATATAATAAATTAAAATAATTGATTAGGAGTAGATCAAATGCCAGTTACACTAGAACTTATTCTTTTCATTCTTCTAGCAATTAGCGCTATTGGCTATTTAGTAAAAGAATTTCAAAAAACTAGGAAAAGAACACTTGGAATTTCACTAGAATTCTTGGTTCTTTTCTGGTCAATATGGAGAATATCGACTATCATAATCTGATTTGTAAAACATGAATTCCTTCGAATAAAAATCAATATTATGTCCATAATGTTGATAGGCTGTATGCCAAAATCCATTTAGTTTTCTCTGTATCTCCTTGTATTGAGCAGTTAGTTTTTGCTAGCTGCTCTTTTATTTATGAAAAAAGATAAAATTTTTTATAATGATTCTTCTTTATTTTTCAATATAAGGAGCCTTGGATTTTCATTAACACTCCTGTAGTATATGAACAAAGAGTAAGGTAAGAGTTACTCTTTGCCACTTTAGGAAAGGTTCTGTTGGAAACAGCGGAACCTTTTTTCGTGATTTAAAGGTACTAAGGCAAAATGAAATATTTACCACGAAGTTAATTGTTAAATATTTTACGCTTATACAGTATAATGGGATAGTTATTGTGTATTGGCATTAAGAGGAGCGTCCTGATTAAGCGCTTCTCTTTTTTTATAAAATAGCTCCAAATTACTTGGACACATTTACCAGTTTATTCAACACAAATATCATGTTAAAATCCCTTTTGAATACGACATAACTCAACTTGGTGAAGCCCTGTAATATTTCCTGTAGGGCTTCTTTTTTTACAAGCAGTTATTTCATTAAGCTGGCTACCTTGTTGTGCAAAATAACGATTTTGTTCACTTTTTTGATACATTTATAAAACATTCATATGTTATCTTCAGTAAGTTCTATTTCCTTTATAATATTGTGTGAAGTATACCAACGAACGAAGCCTAAAAAACTCTAATAAAGTGATGAAAAAAAACTAATTTCTCTACAAAACATTGAGAAATTAGGCTTTTTAATTGAAAAAGTAGCATTCATAAGCATATCCAGTAATATTCTCTTTACCTTTTGGATAACGGATGATAAATCCTGCACGATGTGCGTTATCTTTTAGCCATTTTCCTTCCTTCGTATTTGCAAAGGCTAGCTCTAGTTCATTGTTTGCACTTTTAGAAGAAACATCCATCGTTAATCCTGTTTGATGTTCACTATGCCCTGGCTTTGCAGAGAAGCGATCCGTATGCTCTTGCCCTTTCTTTTTAACATTGTTGGCATACAGGCCTTTTTGATACTCATAGGAACGAAATCCTGAAACAGCATTCAACTGGATCTCATCTTGCTTAGCTAAAAGGAATAGTTTTTCTAACGCTTCTGCTGCTTCTTTACGAAGATGACTCTTTTCTACCGTTCCACTAAATGAGAACGGTACATTTGGTACAACTAAATCCTCTGGCATATAGTCTTCGGGTAAACCATATTCCTTATTTACTACAGCCTGTACACTAGCAAAAGAACTTGCTATCTTATTTGAAGTCCTATTTTGCTTACTATTTTTTTCTTTATTTATGGAGTTTTCACTAGTTTCATAGTTTGTCTTATATGGTTCTTTACCAATAGATATATTGGTATAAATGATAAAGATACCTAACATTACTACTATACAAGTTAAGGTTCCTACTAATTTAAGTCTCATCATTCATTTCCTTCCTGCAACTCCTACTGTTACTGTTACTGTTACTCATTCATCATACTTCAACCATATCAAATCCATATTAATTCCCTGTGAACTTTTCTTCATAACGTATTCCTTAATAGATTGATAGTATATCTTCCCGTTCTTTTGGCACCCTTAAAATACCCGCTCTATTCATACATGTAGAAATATAATCTAAAAATTTGTATAATAAGATAAGAAGTGTAGCATTCTATTATAGAAAGGTCTTGGTATAATGCTAGGTATTGATGTCAAAAAAACAAAAGAAGAGTTAATTATTTCATGGCAATTTGCGGAGGTCACGATTCCATTACGTGATGTAATCGAGGTTACCGAAGATGATACCTATGCGGGTGTTGAAGAACCAAGTGCAATCCGTATCGGAACAGCATATGGGACAACTGATCGTATATTAATTAGAACTGTAAAACAAAATTATGTATTATTTACTACAAACAAAGTGTCAATTTTAAAAGCTATTCTTGCTTAAATATGGTCATATAAATAGACTCAAACAAAGTTCGAATAAAGCAAAAGAGAGAAGTCATAGAATAGACTCCTCTCTTTTGCTTTATTCGAAATAAATTTTATAATCCATACTCACTTCAGTATAGATTTTACAACATAAGTACGTCTTACTGTTTCGATTCTAATATTACTAATCTTATTAAGACCAAATCCACACATCATCATTATTTTGAGTGCTATTGTTTATCTCATGCACTTTTTCGATATGATCAACTGTGTTGTAATTAATAGAAATGCCGCCCCAACCTACATACTTCATATCAATTTTCACTTTCTCACCTGTTTTAAATACTTGTCCCTTTGTTAAGAACACGTCAATAACATCTTTCTCCCCATTTTGTGATGGATACTCAACTACGACATATGTAGTCGCACTGTCTTCCATCGTACCTACTTCTGATACTTCACCAATCACATAATCAGGTGAGCCATTTTCTTTTAAATGCATACCTAATTTGTTTGTCGTATTCTCAACTTCTGTTGCAACCATATATTCCGTGAAGTTACGCATCATAGATCCAGTTGCTTTTACTTCGTCTCCTACTTTCACATTTGAAAGATTTTCTATATACACACTAACTGGTTCTTCGTATTGTTTAGATTTCACAACAATCACACCATGGTCCACTTCTACTACGCGTCCTTCTAACGTCGAGAAATTCGTTTCAATAGAAGCTGCACTCGCTTTTGTTGCTTCTAATCCTGGTAGATTTGTTCCTGATAATGCTGCGAATCCTAAAGCACCTGCTAAAATTAATTTTTTCATACCCATTCTATAACATCTCCATTCATGATAATTGTATTTGTTTGATTGGTATCGGCCAACCTGTAACTATTATAGTTACAGGTTGGTCAGAATTGCAACCATTTTATTGATGCAATCTTACATACTACATTTTCGCAATATATCTATGTAATTTTCTTATGCCTGCTTCTAACTAACAAAAAATAACTTGATAAGGTAATTAAAAGACCTTCTATTTACAATATAATCCTCGTTAGAACACAATAATGCAAACAAAAATATGCCCCCCAGATTTGTCCTCAGGTTTTGTTGAGTTTAAATTAAAGCCTACTTCTCCCTGATGTTTCCCCTTTTTATTAAGTACTTCAAATCTACCATGTTGTGTATCTAAAGCATAAAGATATTACATTGTCTAAAAAGGGCGTAGTACTGGTGTATTCAAAGGAAAGTTAATTAAAAACAGATGGATTCTAATGAATTGTGTACAGTTTAGCAGTATCTTATGAACATTATCTTAAGGATAATGGTATCACTTTATTCAGTATGTTGTTTCTTGTTTTTTCGTTGGTAGGTTTACAATAAAGAGACGATAGACATGTCTCACCTGCATATGAACATAATCGGACCCTGTTTTACTGTAGAAGTTTAAACAGGCGAAGTAACACCCTCGAACAATCGCGGGTGTTTTTTTATATTGTATGAAATGGATAAAGAGCATAGCCTTTAATTAAATATACCAATACATTAATTGGCTAAATAATACAAACGGTATGAAAAGAATAGAATTTCTACTCTTTTCATACCGTTTTACATTTGTTCATAAGTATCATATGAAATTCGTGGGAAGATGGCAGCATTTCTTTATAAATAAGACTCAAAAGTTACCATACCTGATAAAGGAAATATTAATGTAACTCTAGTTCCTTTATTCATTTCAGATTCAATGCCAATTTTCAATCCTAATTTTGAACACAGTTTTTCGCATAGATACAAGCCCATTCCTGTACTTTTGCTAAATCTCCTTCCATTCTCTCCAGTAAATCCTTTTTCGAAAACTCTATTTATATCTTTAGGTATTATCCCTACTCCATTGTCCTCTATGGTTACTATTACTGAGTTAGCTTTCTTAATTGAATATATACGTATCATTGATTTTTTGTTATTTGAGTACTTTATGGAATTTCCTATTATTTGATTAATAATAAATTCAATCCATTTCCCATCACTATATACAATCTCATCAATATCCTGTATATCTAATTTTATTCTCTTATGAATAAAATCTCTATAATTTCTTTTAATTACAGTTCTTACTACATCATCAAGGTTGATTGGTTTTATAATATAGTCCTTACCGACATTATTGCTTCGAGAATAATACAGCACCTGTTCTACAAACCCTTCGATTCGATCCAATTGGGAGTCTATTTTATTAGTTACTTCATTTTGATTATTTTCAATTATTAGCTTTGTAGAAGCTATCGGCGTCTTAATTTCATGTACCCATGTTTCTATATATTCCCTATAATCCGATTGCATATCTCTATAATATTTTACATTTTCATGCATATCTCTACTTACTTCTTTCAGTATAGCGTTAAGCTTTTCCCCATGTATAAAGTTTGATTCCTTTACTACCTCTGGAAGTAGGTATTTTTTCTCCAACTTTTCTAATATGCCATTAATCTCATTATAATAATTTTTACATTTTATAAATTCTATAGCCATATATATAATCAATGGAAAAAACCAAATACAAAAGACAAAGAATATTATAATGAACTGAACATTCACAGTCAGCAATATACCTGCTAGTATAATAAATAACAGTACATTAAATAGTATTACTACCATTTTATCTTTAATAAATTCACCTATATTCATGGCATTATATACCCTAAGCTTCTTCTTGTTGCAATTGGATTTTCTATACCTATCTCTTCAAGCTTTTTTCTTAATCTATTTATATTAACAGTTAAGGTGCTATCATCCACAAAATAATCAGATTTCCATAAGGTTTCTATGAGTGAATCTCTTTTTACAATATATCCGCGATTATTTATTAAGCATGAGAGTATTTTAACTTCATTTTTAGTTAACTCTACAGACTTGTCTTGATAAGTAACTGTTGCATTTGAGAGATTTAAATTAAAATCTCTATAAATTAAGATATGATTCGTCTTTAAATCTCCAGATGTTCTTCTTAAAATGTTTGTTACTCTTGCTAATAGTATTTCTGTATTATAAGGCTTTGTTATAAAATCATCTGCTCCTAAATTCATACTTATTAGTTCATCTACATCACTATCTCTGCTTGTAACCATGATGATTGGAACATCTGAAGTTTTACGTATTTCTCTGCATATATAATAGCCATCGAACACAGGAAGATTTATGTCTAGTAATATAAGGTCTACATTCTCACTTTCTATATGTTTGATAATATGATTAAAATCTGTGGGAGCCTTTACTTCATATCCATACTTTATAAAAAAATGTTGTAATTCTTCTCTGATGATTTCGTCATCTTCAATCAGAATGATTTTTTTCATGACTTTTCCCTCCCTATACAGAATATAAGGCTATTACATCTTGAGAAACAAAGTGTAATAGCCCTAATAAGCATTATAAAATCAAGTATTACTTTTTACAATATTTTTATAACCGACATATGTCGTGTAGAAATATACTACATAAACTACAAGAAATACTAAGCCCGTCATCAATGCTGGTAAAATAATGTCTGTTTGTTGAAATCTGTTAATATAATAATTGACTACATAAATTCCAACTATAGAATGAATTATGGCAAGAAAAACTGGAAGACTAAAGTATACGAACGTTTGAATGAAAATCGTTTTGTCGATCATTGTTCCGTTTGAACCAATTCTCTTCAAAGATTTATATCGATCTATGCTATCACTGGCTTCTGATAATTGTTGAAGAGCTAATACAGCCATACTCGTTATTAAAAATACAATACCTATATATATCCCAATAAACAGTACGATAGTTTTCAATCCCTTACTTCCTGCACAAACTTCATCCTTTGATTTGCCTGCTATACGATTAATATTTAATTTCGGGCCATTTTCGTCATAAAAGCCCCGTGCAACGTTATCATATTTTTTATTATATTCTTCTCTATTTCCATCTAAATAATTTACATTAAGTACGGATTCAGTAATTTTGTAGCCTGATAAAAACTCATCATTTATAACGATTGTGAAGTAATTAGTTCGCACATCATAAGTGTAAAGATTCTCTTGTATAACTTTAGCGTTTTTTACCAAATATTCTTTTTCTTTAATATTCACCTTATTGCTATTTTTTAATCTTTCATTTGTCGAATTAGCCAACCGGCTTTCATTTGATAAAAGTAAAATTTCATTGTTATTTAAAGTGATTTTCTTTTCACCTTTAAGATTTAAAATTTTATTATAATCAGATACTTTAATGAAATCTATATCGTTATTATAATCTTTACCTTCTGGTACAAAGTCCACCACTTCCATCCCTGTTCGATATACATTATAAGATACATATTTTTCGTTATTACTTATTTTAAAATTAGCTTTATTTAATACTTCTTCTATAGTGTAACTTTCATCCTTATTCTCCAACGTAATACTGGCATCAAATGGTGTTATTTCTTTCGTTGTGGCGTCCATCATTCTGTTAAAGCTGATTCCTGTAGATAAAGCCACCATTGTAAGGAATAACATTAAACAAATTACAGACATGGATATAAAATTTGTATTAACCTTACTATTTATTTGTTTGATGATAAATATATTTAAACCTTTAAAATAGACTTTTTTATTCTTCTTTACAACATATAATATAAATCCAGATAAACTAAAGAAAAACAGCAATGTACCTAATATGCCAAGAATGATTGATACCACGAGCATAGGATTAGTAAAATTCAATCCGATTTTTAGTACAGTCACATATGCATATCCAAGTGATGCTACACACATAATAAATGTGATTACATAGATAAGAGGATTTCTAAATTTTACATCTTCGTTTTTTCTACCTGCTGTTAACAAATCAATTATTTTGTATTTAGAAACAACATATACATTAAATAACATAACAAGTAAAAACATGATTCCAAAGTATAATACGCTTTTACCTATAGCACCTGTTGAAATTGCAAATTTATATTTATTGATGGGCAAGTCAAATAGCTTTAATGCAAATGTAGATAACCCCTGCGATACTCCAATACCTATTATAAGTCCACTCACTAAAGATATAACGCCAACTAGAAATGTCTCTGTTACTAATATTCTGGATATGTTTCTTCTTCCCATACCTAAAGTCATGTATATTCCTAATTCTTTTTTACGTTTTTTAATTAAGAAATTATTTGCATACAATATTAAACCACCTAATATTACGGATACAAATACTGACACATTTGAGATAGCGTTCATTACTGTAGGCACATACTTTCTATCTGAAGCGTTAATTTCCATAAGTGCCTTTTGTGATTCTATTGAGTTAAAGCTATAAAATATACAAACAGCCAGTGTTAGTGTTAAGAAATATATTGCATAATCTTTAAAACTTTTCTTTACATTCCCAATAGCAATCTTAGAGTACATTATTATCGTCACCTCCAAGAAGGGTTATAACTTCGATAATTTTAGTAAAGAATTCTTTTCTAGAATCATTCCCTCTTACCAACTCAATAAATATTTTTCCATCTTTAATAAAAAGAATTCTACGAGCATAGCTTGCTGTAAATGCATCATGAGTAACCATAAGTATTGTAGCTTTTAAATCCCTATTAAGACTTTCAAATCTTTCGAGTAATAATCTAGCTGATTTAGAATCTAGCGATCCTGTTGGTTCATCTGCAAGTACTAAAGATGGATCTGTTACGATAGCTCTTGCCGAAGCAACCCTTTGTTTTTGTCCGCCTGATATTTGATAAGGGTATTTGCTTAATACTTGTTCAATGTCTAAATATTTTGCAACAGCTTGTATTTTGCCATCAATTTTTGAACTTTCCTCACCTTTTATAGTTAACGCTAGGGCAATATTTTCATAAGCAGTAAGGGTATCTAATAAATTAAAGTCCTGAAATACAAACCCTAATTCATTTTGTCTAAACTTATCTAGTGACTTTGATTTTAACCGAGTAATGTCACTATTATTGATTATTATTTTTCCCGTAGTAACATTATCAATAGTTGATATACAGTTAAGTAATGTAGTTTTTCCGCTTCCTGAGGGGCCCATTATCCCAACAAATTCTCCCTCATCTACCTTAAAACTAATATTATCTATAGCCTTTGTAACATTATCTTTATTACCATAATATTTTTCGATTTTTTCTACATTTAATATATTTCGCATTAATACTTCTCCTTTTTCATTATAAAAATTCTTTAACTCTCCTTCATTTTATATAATTTCATTAATAGTATCGGTGGAATTACATTTCATTAACATTACATTTTTGTTATATTGAGTGATACCTCTATATGTAAGTTATCAGGAATCGCAGTGGTATACATAAGGTTTATTCGATGCCTTACCAAATGGACAGATAAATATAGGGATATCGGTTCTGGTGCAAAAACGATAATCTTTATGTATGTCGAACAATTAAGATGGCTTCCTGCCATCCCTTGTTCGAAGCCAATTCATCTCCCACCTACTCACTGGGCTGTAACCCTTCACGCTCATTGAGAAAGGAGTTTTCTTGGCTAAAATGATAAAAAATAGTTACTAAAACATCTTTTTAAAATGTGTTTGCTCAATATAACATATAAGCTTTATGTATCCTTAAGTTCAATCATATCGAGAATTCAACTAGTCCTTTATAGAATAGAATGTTATGGAAGTTTTCCAATTAATTTTGAAATCCCTGTCATTGCCATGTATTTCTGTAGCTTTGAAATAAAGTCTTATCAAAAATATTGAACAAGATCATATTTTACAGCATGAAAAAGGAATCTATTTTGACAAAAGATTAATCAAAACTCAATTGTTTTTTTGAAGTAATGCAATATCGCCACTTTTTTCAAAACCTCGCGTCTTTCTTAAAAACATCGTGACTTTATTTCAAACCCACAAATACTGTAAATAAGACTAAATTACTAACATAAAAAAGCACATCTTGTAAAAAACAGATGTGCTTTTTTTAAAATTTTTATGCGTTTTTACGTTTTAAGAAAATAACTCCACCAACAATTAACAGTAATGCGCCTGCAGCCATAGAGATCCAACTTGTAAGGTCTGCACCTGTTTGCGGTAACCATCCAATTTTAGATTGAACTTCTTTCTTAGGTTGTGGTTGTTCTTTTGGTTGTTCTGTAGTTGGAGTATTTTTATCTTGATGCGGCTGTTCTGGTTTTGGTTGCTCCGGTTTTACTTCTTTAAATTTCACTGTCTGACCCTTATCTTCGATGTCAACGTGAATAGCTACCAAGACATTATCTTGATACAATTCTTCAAACACTACCACTTCTTTACCTTGTAATGCAGAAGCATTGAATGTGAAATCGAGTGTGATAGAACTATTCTTCTCTTTAGCAGTAAACTTAGATTCTACTGTTACTTCTTTACCACTTACTAATAATGGTTTTTTTGTTGCTTTATCCATTAGTTTACCTTTTACTACGTACTCTTTACCCACGATTAAGTCTTTGTATTCAACTTTATCTTGGATAGTTACTGTTTTAGAAGCGTCTAACTCTTTAGAACCATCAGCTTTATTTGTAGCTGTCGTTTTAATTGAAGGCTCTACAAATCGAACTGTTTGACCTACATCGTTAATGTCAGCGTGAGTTGCAATTACTTGCCCTTCATGCAATAAATCTTCGAACACAACTACTTCTCTTCCTTGCTGTTCAGCACCAACGAAAGTAAAATCTAATATTACAAAACCATTCTTTTCTTTTGCAATAAATTTAGTCTCAGCTGTTACTTCTTTACCATCAATTAATAATGGTTCGTTAATAGCTTTGTTCATTAATTTTCCTTTTACAGTGTACTCTTTACCAACAACTAAGTTAGTGTACTCCACTTTATCCTGGATTGTGATAGAATCCTTTGAATGTATCTCTTTTCCACTATCAGCTTTGTTTGTAGCAGTTGTTTTTACTGATGGCTTAACGAACTTAACTGTTTGACCTTTATCATTGATATCAGCATGTGTAGTAACAACTTTTCCGTCTTTCAGTAACTCTTCGAATACTACTACTTCTTTTTCTTCTAAACCAGTTGCATCAAAAGTGAAATCTAGTGTAATAGAACCGTTTGCTTCTTTTGGTGTAAACTTAGTTTCAGCAGTTACTTCTATACCATTTACAACTAATGTTTTATTAGTCTCTTTATCCATTAATTTACCTTTTAAAGTGTACTCTTTACCTACTTGTAGGTCTTTGTATTCCACTTTATCTTGGATTGTTACAGACTTAGAAGTGTGCATTTCTTTTGTACCATCGGTTTTATCAGTAGCTGTTGTTTTTACTGATGGAATCTTTTCATCTTTGACAATATGTTTAATGATTTGACCATTCTCTTTGATCTCAAAAGAGAATATTTCTTCATTCAATACATAACCTTTTGGTGCAACAGTTTCTTTATATGTGTATTTTCCAAATGGTAACTTTTCAAACTTCGCGATACCTTTATCGTCTGTTTTCCCTTTAACTACTTCTTTTCCTGCTTCATTATAAATAGTAAACTCTGCATTCGGAAGCTTATTGTTTCCATCAGCTACATCAACTTTTGTAATTTCTAGATCACCTTTGATAAGATGATTAACTGCTAATAGCTCAATAATTTTTCCGTGTTCCTTTATTTCGAATACAATTGGTTCTGTAATAAGAACGTAACCATTTGGAGAAGCCTTTTCTACAAATGAATATTTACCATACGCTAAATCTTTGACGTTAACTTCACCATTTTTATCTGTCTTATATTCCCCAATTACTTTCCCGCTTGCATCTTTTAGCTCGAATACTGCACCTTCTAATTTTTTACTGATATCTTCATTATCTACTTTTAGTAATTTCACACTACCTTTCACTTCTGTATTTTCCACTGTAAAAGTAAGTGTTTTATTGTGCTCTTTAATTTCAAAAGGATACTTTGTTTTATTTCCAATATATCCATTAGGTGTTTTTGTCTCTAAGAAATAATATTTACCATACGTAAGACCATCAACATTTGCAATTCCATTTTCTTTTGTTACTACTTTTTTCACTTCTGTTCCATCTTCAGTAAAGACCGTGAATTCAACATTAGGTAACATCTTACCTGAATCACTAAGTTTTTTTATTTCGATGTTACCTTTTACTTTGTTGTTTACTACTTGAACAGCTCCTATTTCCCCTGTCTTAACTTCAATAGTTTGTGGTTTATCACCTGAAACATAACCTGTTGGTGCTTTAATTTCTTTTACTGTGTAGGTACCAATTGGTAGGTTATTTAATTCTGCAGTACCATCAGCACCCGTCGTGATTTTTCCAACTGATTCATTATTTGCATTAAAGACTTCAAATATTGCACCAGCTAATATTTCTCCATTTTCCCCAACCTTTTTAATTTTTAAAGAACCAGCAGCTTCCCAATTTACTGCAAGGTCACTACTAAGCTTTTCCTCATTTCTTTCTAGTAGCACTGTAGCATTCTGAACAGTATCAGTACCGCGATAAGCAATTGCTTGAACTTTAGTTAAATTTGCAGCAACACTTAGATTAAATTCACCTGTTTTTGTATCTTTAGGAATTTGGATACGGAATTTTTCCCCAAGTGAAAGCTGATCTTTCACTTCTCCATTTTCACTAACAATTTTAACTCCATTAGGTGCATTTTTCGCTACTACTTTATAAGAACCACTCTTAGCATTTGTTTGTACTGTGTATAGGTTTGTTTCAAAAAACTCACCCTTTAATTCTGCCTTTTGCTTTTCAGCAGGAATCACATTCATAAAAATATCCTGAGTATCTTCACTTGTATTTGCAGCATTAATAATTGTCTTAGCCGCTTTTTCAACATTTTTATTTTCATGCTTTAATTCATTTACATCAAGTTGACCTAATGCATTCCAAACCGCAAGCTGAGTTGCATAATGTGCTTCATTCTTATTAGCTACTCCCAGTTGTTCTATACTTTTTTGTGGGAAACCATTTAATAGAACCCTATATACTACATTATCTGTTTTCCCCATTTCAGGAAGATCTTCACCATTTGGTGATTTTAAGCCAAGAGTTAAACAATAAGCAATTTGACCGCTTGAATTTTTAATAATTTCAGTTCGGATATCCTTTCCTAAACTGTTGCTATAACTCCAGTTCATTGAATACTTTTCATGCGTCATAACCTCCGCATTTGCCTTCGGTAGAAACACATTAAAGAATAATGCTAGTACTGATAATAATGCAAAAACTCTTTTAACAACTCTTCTCCCCAATTTTAAAACCTCCCTAGATAAAATGAATCTGATGTATTATTCAAATATTTAAAATAATCACAACGAAGATATTTCATATTATAAGACATAAAGTTACAAATATTATATTATTTTTACAAATTATTTATTTTCTCAACATCCACTATAAATTATAATATTTAAATATTTAATTTCACAAAAGTAACGATATTAGGATACCTTAACAAAATAAGAAACTTGGTAAAATACTAGAATAACGGTAGTGGGAGTACGGAAACGATTCTTGGCATGAAGGACCACTACAAAGATATTTTAATATGTAAACAGATATTTTCAGATTGAATATATGTATTAATAATGAAATTTTATTGCATTTACACCTGCAATGTTTATATAAAAGATTGTAAATTATGTTTTTATAGGATTTTTTCTATTAGTTTACTGGAAATTTGCATTATTATGTGACAATAAATATCATTGTATTTAATATAAAATGATATAAAAAAAAGGGTATGTAAATAATTATCAGAACTTTCGATTAATTAATTATACTAAAATTAGTATTAAGAATATTAGCAAAAAAAGTAACAACGTTATTACAAAGTTCGAATATTGGTCTAAGTACCCTAGCATCTCAATGGTAACCTCTTGAATACTTTTACGTCTTTAAATAAATTAAAATAACAAAAAAATAATAATTTTTAATTTTTTCTTTGTAATTTAATAAGTTGCATGTTAATATGACGAAGGTTATAAAATGGATTTCGCCATATACAATGTTTTTTCGGAATATTCACTCCAGAGAAATGTAGCTATTTCAGTAATTTGCTTCATCTTTTACCTATACACGGGCTACTTTCAATTTTTTTGTTCATAAGTAAAAGTAACTTTTTATTCTATCTTCCTCATCAATTTTAATATAAATGGTAAAAAAGCACTTTTTCAAGTGCCCTTCCTTTTCTTTTTTTAAAGATAGAAAATCTAATAAAATCAAACACCTAGATTAAACACAGACATAATCCTACTTACAAACTCTCAGAGAGGTATAAACTATGGGAATTCCTACACTATTATTAAATACATTTATTATTATTATTTGTATCCTTAGTTACCAAGTATTTTGGCTAGAACATAAAGAAAAAATGGCATGTAATAATATATTAATTTCTGTACTTTCCTCCATTGCAATTATTTTTTGTATGACTTTTCCTTTTCATTTACACGCTGGGTTCATTTATGATTTACGTTTTATTCCCATTATATTAGTTTTTCTATATGGAAATACAAAGAGCATTATTTGTATTGGAGTTTTATATCTTTCTTATAGATTTTACTTAGGTGGAAGCGGAGTCTTCCCATCATTTATTATCTTTACTATTATTTCTGTTATTACAATCATGTTTCGTTACTTGTCACCTACTTATTTCAAGGAAAAGAAGATATTATTAAGTATTTTACTTATTTTGATATGTACAACTTCCCTTTCTATCTGCGGTATTGTAACGCAAATAGATACAGGTGGTAAAATTGACTCTACTCTCATTGAATTTTTATTCAATTATATAATCATAAATATTTTCACAGTATTATTATCAGTTTATTTAATAGAAGGAATGATCAAGAAATATAAAATAAAAGAAAGAATGCAAAGAGCAGAAAAATTTTATATAGCTAGCGAACTAGCTGCATCGATCGCGCATGAAATTCATAATCCACTGACCACGGTACGTGGATTCACTCAATTACTAAATGAAGATGAGAGTGCTAAGATGTCTCAAGATAAGTACTTAGAAATTATGTTACTTGAAATGCAGCAAATACAATCTACTATTAATAACTATTTATCTTTAACCAAACCACAAAATATTATAAAAGAGGAACTAAATATTAATTACATATTAAATCAAGTGAAAGATAATATTTCACCACTCGCTCTTTCATATAATGTTGAAATAAAACAGCATATTACAACAGATTCCCTTTACATAAATGCTAATCCTGAAAAATTAAAAATATGTCTAACCAACATCATACAAAATGGAATTGAGGCTATGAAAAATGGTGGCGTATTACAAATAAATATACAAAAAATAAAAGATAATATTGTAATTGATATCATTGATACAGGAATAGGAATGTCTTCCCAACAAATAAAACGTATTGCCTTGCCATTTTATTCAACAACAGAAAAAGGTACTGGGCTTGGTACTATGATTGCGTACAGTATTATTAAAGAATTAAACGGAGATATAGAGATAGAAAGTGAACTAGGAAAAGGAACACACTTTTCTATCACTATCCCCTGCTAATATAATAGAAGATTTATTTAAATGATATTATTTTGTGGCTAATATACCCATATAAAAAGAGGACGTAACTATTCGTCCTCTTTTTATATGGTTCTGGTGCAAAAATGTTAGTTAGAAACATAGAGTAGCAATTTCACAATTTATTCACAAGTACCGTTAAGCGCAAGTTTACGTTAAGTATGCTATTTGCATAATAATGTTTTCAAGAAAAAAGTAGCTGTACTTTTGTACAGCTACTTTTTTATGCAATAAATGCCCCTTTTATACTTTGAAATGTAATTTACAAACTACAATTTGACATAATTCTAATAGTATGGGATGTATATTTCTCCATAAAGCAACTTATTTTTATCTCTTTTAAATAATTTATTATATTATTTTCATCTAATTAGGCACAGAAACGTTTTGCAAAATCTTACTACTTTTTAGGAAAAACGTTTTTAGGGTACATTTTAAAATAGCTCTTTTTCTTTGAAATGTTTCTGTGCTTAATATTTAAATTATCTTATGACAAAATTTTCCGCAACTAATATGTTAAATGATTCATAATTATATATAATATGGAATATTTAAGTTAAATATTTCGTATTATACTCTATTAAATATAGCTTATTTAATTTATTAGTAATTAATTTATTAGTCTAAGTATGAATTATAAAGTATGTTCGTTTAAAATTGTCACAATATAATTTTATATTCGACGTTTTTAATTACTCGTGAAACATTTGCAAATGTTTTAACCGTTATGTATAAGGTAAATATCCCCTCTAAATATAAGATTTACTTAATTTAGATTCTTTCTCTCATAGTCGTAATGTCGAAAAAAGTCGAATTTTTATATTTTTTCTTTATTTTCTAGTTGTAAACGTTTTATTTTCATGTTACCATCTTAATCAAACATTAGATGGTAATAAAACTTAAAGTATTTCTTTCCCTTAGAGACATATAAACGTTCGGTAATACCATGAAAATAAGGCCAAAGAAATATGAGCTACCTGATAAAAGATTTAATAGGATTTTTACCACATTAATTTTCTGTTAATTCAGAATGTAACATTTTGTCCCTAAACAAAATTTAAATTTTAGTGTGGTAAACTCAAAAAGCTAAATCACCCACCCAAATTAACAAATGATATATCCTGTTATATCTAGCGATCAGTCATGAGAAATAGATTTCTTCCTAAGAAAACTTAGCCCATTAATAAAAAGTGTCTAAATTTCTATCTTTATTACCATCTATTGTTGATAACGTATTTACCAACTATAAAAAAGAACCTATTGAAGGTTCTTTTTTATTATAATCATTAGCACTTCAATTATTGATAATCATTGGTATTGAATCTTTATTCTCTCACCTTATATAGTTTTCTTTTATTAACACTTGAAGACTTATTGAGGTACGGTTCTGATTTTAATTTTTTTTTTATTTTTAAGCGACTAATTTCCGAATGATGGGCCATCCACAGTTTTATATCTAATAAAGAAAGAAAGAATTATGTCTGTTTCAAGTGACATTTTGCTTACCTCCTTCTCTCTTATGGGTTATGTAGGTAATATATCACTTGAATCTGAAGCCTTTAGAACACATAATGGATACCCTAAAAAATAGACTTTATTTTATCTTTATCTTATCTTTACCTTATCTTTAAATTTTTCTATTAAACTTAGCATTTAGAAAAAAATTTTCGAGTCTAAAAAAGCTGGGAAATAGAGAATTATTGAATTTTTTTAATAACCAGCCACCATTGAAAATAGGGTTTCTTGTAAAAGGAGGAGTAATATTTGAAGAATAAGAGAAAAGTACAAACTATTATATTATTCTTTATTAGTATTTTAGGGTTAGGAACAATAATCGGGATACTATATTTTAATGACAAAACCAATACTCAAAAAAATAAAGCGTTTGCTACCGAGGAACGTTTATTGCAATATGAGCCCATCATGAAAAAAGAATTAGAAAAATATAATTTGGGAGAAAAAACAGCAATTTTACTAGGAATTATGTACCACGAGAGTAGGGGTGAGGGCAACGACCCTATGCAATCTTCCGAATCACTTGGATTAAAGCCAAATGAAATCCAAGAGATAAACTTGAGCATTAAACAAGGGGTAAAGCACTTTGTTCAAATGTATAGATATGGAGAAGAAAAAGGTGTTAGTATGGAGACAATTATTCAAAGCTATAATATGGGGCCAGGCTATATTGATTTTATTGCCAATCAAGAAGCTAAACAACACTCGGAAGATACAGCTAAACAGTTTTCTAAGTTGAAAGTTGATCAGAATCCAGCTACATACACTTGTGGTGGAAATAAACAAAATTTTAGATATCCATATTGTTACGGTGATTTCACATATACAACAAAAGTGAATGAAAAAGCAAAACTTATTGAAAAACGCCTCCAAAAAAATTAAAATTGTATATATTTGTTTGAAGGAGTTTTCCATTTACTTTTATATGGTTTTTCATCAACTTTTATCCCCTCTTACCATCTAAATGTATATATACAACTATCGTATCATATTTCAATTTAAATACGGCTCTAGTTACATATTTCGCAAAAAATCTATCCAAAATATAAATAAAATCACCATTTTACATGAAATAGTATCCACTTAGCGAATTCATTAGGCATAAAAATAAATGTAGATTCAATAAAAAGAGAGCACCCTCTCTATTGGTGCTCTCAATGTGAATTGGGGTTGATCCTGAGCATTGAATAGGACACGAAGAACTCGTCCTGTTACATAATATTATGCTTGTCCATATTATAAATGTGCAATAAAAAAAGCACCCTCGCCCAGGCGCCAAGAGATACATATACGTTGAGGTAACTAACACGTTAGAAAAGGCCCTTCCATATCATTGTATGATTATCAATTATCTTTATACCTAGCAGACTCATTAAATACGTTTAATGTATCATTTCTATTAGTTTAACCATGCCTAATGCCATCCAATTCATGGTTAGTATTTTAAATAGACCAACGATGTATTATAATCCTTTATATACCCAAGGAGGTTTACTATGCTTAATTTTCATAAAACATTCCCCATCTTAGGATTCTTTTGGTTTTTATATAGTTTTATCGGCATCATCTTTTTATTACTATTCCTTAGCGTGTAGTAACAAAGCGTATAAATATATGTTTAATGTGTGATTTCTATTATCGGCTTTGTTAACTAACACTTAAATTATTTTAACAGCCTTTTGTTTAATTCCCACAAAGCTGTTTTGTTACTATCCCATTTTAAAAGCGTTACGGCTTCCTCAAAGCACAACCATTTATACGTGAAGTGTTCTTTAGATAATTTAATATTTTTTGTAGGAACTTTAACTCCAAAAGAAAATTCTTTTATTACATAAACATCTTCTCCCCAAAGAAATTCACCGACTACATCCTCTACTGGTAGTGAAGACACAGAATCTAGTTTTATATAGGGACATTCTCTTATAATACCAGCCTCTTCAAACGTTTCCCGTTTTGCTGATTCAATAGGAGTCTCACCATCTTCTCCACCACCAGCTATTCCTTGCCAATAACCATAATCACTTCGATTAAAAATGCCATATTGAATGGAATCATCAGTTTTTATATAAGGAAATATCAATACTTGATACGGCGCTCTCATTGTTTAACCTCCTCTCGAAAAAATATGAACAATTTATTCACTAACTTGCTATTTTAGTAAATAAAGAGCCAACATCGAAATTCTACATTAATAATGCAGGTTTATGGTATCGGCTCTCCATTTTTTAAGAATTTTATTTTTCATAAATCGGTTTACTCTTAACGTGATAAAAACCTGCTTATTTCTTATTTAATTTGCTTAGCATGTTTTTTTCGAAATGCTGGCGGTATCACATGTTGACTAACCAGTCCAAATAGTCCCTAAAACGGTCATTTAAGGAACTTTATTTATATCTATCAAAACTGACTGAAATATGTTTAAAATTCAGTTCAAAAACTCATGACCAAAAACAAAGTTTTATATCAAACATCAAATATCGTTTATGGAACACTCTTAATGTACGGAAAACCAAGTTTTTCAAATAAAAAGTTCCTTAGCATACGAAATTCGCGTTATGTTGGCGGGACCCCATTGCCATCAAGTCAAGGTTTTGAAGTACCCCCTAAACGAAAAAATTCTTTCTCTATAGGGGAACCATATCAAAAAAGAAAATTGTAAGTTTAGACACATTTCAGATACAAAATAACCGATTCCTTATACGTTAAGG
Source organism: Bacillus sp. IBL03825 (assembly GCF_024712505.1). Lineage (NCBI taxonomy): Bacteria > Bacillati > Bacillota > Bacilli > Caryophanales > Bacillaceae > Bacillus > Bacillus sp. IBL03825. Next base: position 3,390,545 of record NZ_JAMXKE010000001.1, read on the forward strand.
GACCGGTTATTTTTTTCCCTACTTTTTAGGAAGGTTTTTCTTGTAATGGTCTTAAATGATTGATTTAAGGTTATAAACTTAAATCATAAATAAAAGATACAGTAAAAACTATATAAGAAATAAATGTAACGAAAACAAGAAAACATATAAACTGAGCATTAGATACATATTGTTCTATTCTTTTTTTCATTTTAATTAGTATTATTTTTCAGATGTGAAGTATCAATTTGAATTTCACCTTTCCAAGATCCAATTACTTTTCCAATTCTATTTATATTTACATCTAAAGTAAGGGGCTGTTTAAAATCGTCTTTTCCTCCAGTAACTATAACAAATGTAGCAACACCTTCGGGTTTATCATTATCACGAATGCCTACATCATTTAATTTTTTACCTGCTGCCATAAGTTCAAAAGGAAGACGGTCATCTGAATCATGGATAAATGATAGTCTCCCTTCATGTTTAATCTCAGGGTTTTCCTCTTGTTGCCCATTAATTTTACCATCACTTTCGAGCTCTAATCCTGATGTATCAAATTCAAATGGTACTAAACTTCCGTCAGCTTTTTCCATTCTATAATGAACTGATATACGTGAATCTGCGATATATAATTCTTTGAAATGTACAGTAATACCTTGATCTGTAATTTTTTCATCAATAGGAATATATTTACCATTCTTCATCATATCTTGTATGACACCATTTTCATCTTGTATTCCTTCATTTACAACTTTATCATTTGTAATTGCATCAGAAAAATATGAGGCAACATTTGTAGCCGCTACTTGTACTTGTGGAATCATTGCAGTTGTGAAAAGTGCTGCTGCAGCTACTGCTGTATACATAAAACGTTTTGATTTTTTACTCATGTTTGTAAAGAGTCCCTTCTTCTGTTGTTTTTTGTGATTTATATTAGAAACATTGTCTAGCTTGGAACGACTTTCAAATGTTTTCCATGCTTGTTCTATATCAATTTTGATTTCTTGTGGTGAATTTGCAGATTCTTCATCTAGCATTACGCTTTCCCATTGATTTAATTTGCTGATTTCTACTAATAAATCTTGGCATGCTTCACATGTATCTAGATGCATTGTGAATTCCTTTCTTATATCATGAGGAAGTTCTCCATCAATATATGTTTGAATAAATCCGATATCATAACATTTCATTTGTTATGCCTCCTCCATTTGTTTATAAATCTTGCGAAATTTCATTTTGGCTCGGACCAATAATGTTCCAATAAAAGATATTTCAATTTGAAGTATTTCTGCAATTTCTTTATATTGAAAACCAGAGAATTTCATTAGTAAAAGGGTTCGTTCTCGATCATTCATTTTATTTAGTATCGTTTGTACCTTTGTAATTTCCTCTTTTCTTATCCAATCATCGTCTAATGATGAAACATTTTGTACTTCATGGTATTGTATTTCTTTATCAATCTTCGCTTGTTGCCTTTTTTCAGATCGCAAATGGTTATAAGCTACATAAGTAGAAGATTTAATCAACCATCCAGGTATGTTTTCAATTACTTTCCAGTCATTACGATATAATTGTAAAAATACTTCTTGTGCTAACTCTTCAGCGATAGATTGATCTTTAACAATCCATATAATCTGTTTCACAGCATAAGCATAGTACTGCTTAAATAAACCTTCAAAAGGCATATCAGAAGCATGACTTTCTTCATTTTTTATGGTTAACATGTTAGTTTAAACCTCACTTTCAATTTGATGCCTGTATTATAGAGAAACCAGAAAAACGGATTTTGTGACAGTTTTTCTGGTTATTTTTTTATTATGTACTAAAAAAACATTCATCTGATTAAAAGATAAATGCCAAAAGGGAAATAAAAACATAAAACTATAACTCTTGCAGTAGTTTTCTATTAATGGGGTACCGCCACATCGCTATCAAGCTAATAAAAAGAAATGCCCCCTAGAATGAAAAAAACGCCATCCTTTCCTATGATTCTACAGAAAGAATAACGTATTTTTTCATTTTAGTGGAACAATTAACCTCTTAAGTTGATGAGCATGCAGCAAGCCCCTTTAAAGGTAATATTGCGGTACCAGGCTGCCCTCTATACTGAAAAGGTAATATCACAACTCAAACTGCTATATTTATTTCCTGCCAAATACACTCTTTTTTATTAGCACGTTTCCATAAATATATGGTGTAGAAGAATAAAATTGCAATAATAATATATGCAAAAAGCGACGAGGCTTGAACATTCCCCATAAAATTAAAGAAATTATTAAAAGTGTGGAAAGTAATGTTCATAATAATTGATTGCTTATTTACGATAAGTAAGGACAGAACAAGTCCAATAAATTGTAATACCGGACTGGATGGCTTAGTAATAGTTTGATAGGCCCCGTTAAGCGTGTAAAAAATCATTAATAAAAATTCTAACCCAATAATTTTTAAAACAATATTCTGATTTACCTTCATCTAGAATTCTCCCCTATTTATCGATTTGAGCATTTTTCTTTTGGATTACTGCACTGTTACTATTTATAGATTAATAGTAACTTATTAATTCACCGAATAACTTACTGATATTTCAAAAAATATAGTATAAAACACTTTATTGTCCTCATGATAAGGTAAACCAATACCTCAAACGAGAAAATTGATCTCTTCAAATTGAAAATATATAAAATTCCTTTTTAGGGGTTATATATATTTTTTTAGTTGATGGCGATGTGATGAGACCCCATAAAGAAAAGACACCCTAAGGTGCCTTCCTCCGACTTGAACCACTTTAATTTAATAATATGTATTGGACATTAAGTAAACACGTCCTATAAAACAGAATCATTTATTTTCAACAGATTGTTAGTGTACAAATACAAGAGAATCAAGATCGTTTGTTTGGCTAGATTAAAGCAACGCCACACCTATATGGTTGAGATGTGTTACGCCTTCTAATCGGAGAATCAGCTTTATAGAACGTGTCCACAATTTATATTTTACTACATGTAATATTTATTTTATGTAGTTTTTACAAATATGTATAATTACATAAAATTCACGAGAAAAAGAGAGTATACTTTGATATTGTGTAATAAAGATAAGGCCCACCTACGGAAATAGGTGGGTTTTTTATTGGGCATTACTATCTCATTGCACAAAAGGGAATTTGCATTAAAATAATATCATATTCTTAGGGTTCTTATATTGAGAAAAAAGACACTCTTATGAGTGCCCCTTTTTTTTAGTAACCGAATCCGCCGCTACCGCCGCCCCAACAACTACATCCTATAATGATTAACAGGATGAATAGAACGATCAGTAAAGCAAATCCGCCACCTAACTGTTTACGCTTAAAGACTAAAGTTACCTTTAGCCCTCCAAGACTCGCTACGAGCGAATGGCTAGTTCTTACTCGACGGGAATCCCACCCGTTATATGATACGACCTAGGCTCGGCCGCACACCTGCCTCGTTAGTTAATATGAAAATGCAACCCAATATCTTTCAGGCGAAAGTATAATCTTGGTTTGGAAATATACAACTGTTTGGACATAAAAAAGACCATCGAAATGATGGTCTTGCAGACTGTAGACAAATGCATAAAATAACGAATGAACCTTTCTCTGAACACTTACTTTACTTCTTTTATAAATAGTCTAACGTTTTCAGCGATTTCTTTGAATTTGGTATGGTGTAAATAATGTGATCCATCCATGGTTACTACTTTTCCATGTACCGAGTCTTTGATCTGCCCTTCATGCAGAGGTATCCATCCTGCTACATCTTCATTATTCGCTTGTACAAAGAGAAGAAGTGGAAGATTTTTAGGGAAGATTAAACCTTGAGCCCCTTTAAAATTAGACGAAATATGGTCCATCTCATTCAAGGTTGTGTCATTATACATGTTTTTATTCGAAATCATTTTCATTTGCTCTACGGTTTTTTCATCAAATGCCAGTCCAGCATAGGGGTCAGCACTAATTTTCATAGCCAATCTTAAGAGACCTGATTTTTTGAGATATGCAAACGTTTTTAATGGGAAATTGATATCCATACCCGGTTGTGTTGCAACACTGCTATCGATTCCGACAAATGCAGTCACCTCGTTTGGATATTTGTTCACATAATCAATTCCATAAATACCTGTAATGGAGTGGCCCATGAGCATGTATCTGTTAATATTAAGCTGCTGTAGAGCTTCATGAACTTCACTTACCATATTCTCCGTGGTTCGCTCTTTTACAGTTTCATCACTTAATCCATAACCGAAAGGCTCTACCGCAACAACTTTGTAAAATGGAGATAATTCATCAATAAGAAGCTTAAAATCAAGCCCTGGAGTAGCTGTTCCATAACCAGGCAGGAGCACGATTGTTTCCTCGCCCTCGCCTTGAATTAACACATTCATGTTTTTCCCGTCTACAGATACGTGCTGCCCGTAGGGCACTATTCGTTTTTGCTCCGAATGACTACTCATCACATTTACGATATAAACAATACCTAAAAAAAGTACAATGGCTAGAACGATTGCTCCTATGGTTTTAAGTAAGATGCTTCGCACTTTCTTTATTTTCATTCCACTCAGCGTTTTCTTTTCCTCTTGTTGTGTCACTGTCATCTTCTCCTGTCCTGATCTGTTTGCCTTCCTTTATGTGCCTGTAATGAAAACTTAATCAATGAAGATGTACTCACCATGACGACAATATGAACTGAATATGAACTGCAAAAAAAAATGCTACGACTCATATGCAAGTAAGCTTGCATATGAGTCGTAGCATAGAGAATGAATCTAACTAATCTGTTGGTGTAGTGATTGGCAAAGTGACAATGAAGGTCGTTCCTTGACCAAGTTCACTTTTCACTCGGATGTCACCTTGATGAAGCGACACGATCTGTTTAACGATAGCGAGTCCCATACCACTTCCGTCATACTTGCGACTGTGGGAACGATCAGCCTTAAAAAAACGCTCGAATATACGCTTCTGGTCGTCAAGGTGAATACCAATACCAGTGTCGGATATTAGGATTGTCACGTTTTTGGTATCTTGTTTGATGCTTACGTTAATCACGCCGGCATCCTCGGAAAATTTGATGCTATTTCTGAGGATATTCGTCCAAACCTGATTTAACAGGTCATGATCAGCCGTTACTTTAACTGTCTGTAAATCAAGCTCGAAATGTATATCGCGAGCAGACCATTGTGGCTGGAGCGCCACAATTATCCGTCGGATTTGTTCATCGAGGCTGAGCGTGACGAGCCGCAGTTGCTTTGACTGCGATTCAAGAAAACTCAGCTTTAGCAGGTTATCGCTCATTTTGGACATCCTTTTCGCTTCAGCGATGATAATATCAAGATAACGGCTTCGTTCGTATTCTGAGAGGTCAACTTGCTTAAGCACTAGAGCATAACCGGATATCGAAGTGAGCGGAGACTGAACCTCGTGCGACACGTTCGTTACGAATTCCCTGCGCATCTGCTCAAGTTGCTGCAGATCGTGCATCATTTCTTCGAAGCTGCGAGCCAAAGTACCCAGCTCACTCGTTTGCTTAATATTCAACTTGACGTTGAAATCTCCAGATGCTATCCGCCTGGTCGCTTTTGTCAGCTTTTTTATCGGTCTTACCAGGAATACAGAGGCAACTAGAATCAATAAGCTTCCTGCAATCAACGAACATGTTGCAAAGACCACTGCCCACTTTGTGACAAAAGAGGCTGAAGGAGGGGCGAGCGCTTCCAAAAATATCGCTTTCGTTCCCATTTCCGTTTTCAACGGTAGCCCTAAGAGGACCGTGGCAATACCATTAGGAGTGTCCTGAACAACACCTCCATCTAATACTTTCTTTAGTTGCTCCATCGTCACAGGCGCAGGTTTGTGTCCGTGAAGTTTACCGTAAGACTTGAACTGACCCGTTGCTTCGTAAATTCGAATATAATAAGAATCGAGCTGCTTCATTTCACTTACGAACAAGTCCGCTTCACGTAACGGAAAGGTCTTGTAAATCCGGACGATGTCTTGGCCAAAGTTACGTAAGTTGATTTGAGCGTTTTCGTTCAATTTATCCTCGAATATCCAAGTTGACACCAAAAAAGAAATGATCGTGCCCCCGATGATGGAGACTAAAAATGTCAGGACAACACGTATATATAAGGATCTGATCATTCATAAACCTCAAGCCGATACCCAAGCCCGCGCACCGTTTCGATCCGAAAATCGGGTGTTGTCGCGAAACGTTCACGCAGCCGTTTAATATGTACGTCTACCGTTCGATCATCTCCGGCGTAATCGATACCCCAAATCTGATCGATCAACTGCACGCGCGTATAGACTTGTCCGGGTGTTCCAGCGAGCTTATACAGCAATTCGAACTCCTTTAGCGGCAACGTAAGCGACTCCGTCCCTTTCATCACCTTATAGGTCTGTCGATCAAGGATGACGTTCCCTAAATGGATCGTCTGCGTGGAGCCAATCTTGTATCGTTTGAGTAGTGCCCTAACACGAACCATCAACTCTAACGGATCGAATGGTTTGGTTAAATAATCGTCCGTCCCAAGTTCGAAACCTTTCACTTTCTCCCATGTTTCTCCTCTCGCAGTCAGCATAAGTAAAGGTAGATCAGGATTGGCTCTTCGGAGCTCCTTGCTTAACGTCCAACCATCCATAATCGGCATCATAATGTCAAGTACGACAAGATCGACATTCGTTGAGATGTAGACAGCCAGTGCTTCCTTGCCATCCGCTGCTTCAGCTGTTGCGAATCCGTCGTTGCGTAGAAATAAACAGACGAGTTCGCGAATGTTCGCATCGTCGTCAGCAACTAGTATAGTAGGCATCGTTTCCCTCTTTTCCCTGTTTTCCACCGCATTATTTCAAGCAATCATTATACTATAAATTAACACGTATGTTGATTAACCAAAGTAATACAGTTTCTTGATTTATCGACCTGTAGAATTCAAGTGTTTCTTTCAAACTAATTTTCCACTCAATTGACAAGGCTTCACAAAAAAACAGGCGTGTGAAACCTGCAAATGACAAGCGTTTATTTTGTCTTTTGGCCTTGTGCACGAAGAAATTTCAGCAAAGCATAGGCAATTATAGCTGTGAATAACTGATTGAACAACGCATTGGATGTTGTGCCAAACAATACGGAAACGTTCAAATTCAGCTAAATCCAGCGGAAAAATGATTCAATTTCCCAGCGCTATTTGTACATGGCGGCGATTCCTTCGGACAGATAGATTGGTAGAACACACATTCCCCAAACTACTCCAGTAATTACACCATCTGAAATAACACGTCCCATACCCACTAATTATTTTTCATCAAATGCGTAAATGCCGTGTCAACTTTGATTGCACATTCGTTCCAAATCATTATTTGTTAATTTAAGTGAACTATGGTCCTCCTCATGAATTTTATTCATGCCTCCATTATATTTCTTCGTTTTATTTAATGCCATTACCAACATACAATAAGTGCATGCTCTATTATATGACCCTTGACAAGGGATATATTTTTTATGGAAGGATAAAGTGAAATGCAAAAAATTTTAGTTACAAGTGCTGCAGGTAAGATTGGCCAAGATGTTACAAGATTCCTAGATAAGCAAGGGAATTACTAGTTACGGCTAGCAGATATTAACTTATCTGCTTTAGAAACTTTTAAAGATATAAATCATGAAATCATATATTTAGATATTTCTGATTTAGCTGCTTGTCAAGAATTTACGAAAGGGATAGATATAGTTATACACTTGGCAGGTAATCCTTCGCCAAATGCTGATTTTTATGGCTCCTTATTAGAAAATCATATAAAGGGAACCTATAATATTTTTAGAGCTGCTAGTGATAATAATGTATCCAAAGTGATAGTTGCTCCCAGTGCTCAAACAATTGAAGGCTATCCTTTGGATTATCAACCACATGCTTATTCACCCACGAGACCCAAAAATATGTACGGGGTAAGTAAGTGTTTCGCATAGGCTGTTGCTTCTTACTTTGCTTATGAAGAAGGGTTACAAAGTCTTGCTATTCGTATAATAATCCATACGGTAAACCACTAACAGCTAGAGATATGAGTACATACTTAAACCCAGAAGATTTTATGGACCTTCTCTTAAAGTCGATGACGGCAAAGAACTTACCTCCATTTTCAATTTTACATGGTGTATCTAACAACAGGTTTAAACGAATTGATATTGAAGGAACAAGAAAGTTAGTTGGTTATAGCCCTAGTTCTGATGCTTTTGTACTAAGTGGTATTAAGTTCTTTGATTCTTGATAAATGCATATCTAGAAAAGAGATTATATTATTGTTATTTAGCTTTTATTTGTTCTATTTTCAATAGATACAGTTTATAAAATCGTAATATCACAATTCCTTTAGATAGGGCACACTATTCTTCTGTCTCATTTGTGGAACAACTCTATTGTCACCACTAGTTCCACAGATGTTCTTTTCCGTTTCAGCATAATGGGGTAGCACCACATCGCTATCAAGCTAAGCCCGTGTAACGTCAATGATAAGAAAGCTTGTTTCTTTTTTCGAAAGTCTATACGTAGATGATTTAAAGATTTGCATACGAAATAAACCCTATCGGGTTTCCTTTTTTGAATTAAGCTGCTTGGTTATCAGACATGGTACAATAATAAACGACACCTAATATATCAAAGACTGTTTTCTTCTCATACCTATGGGATTTTCGCCCGTTTTGCTGTAGGAGTTTGAACAGACGAAGTAACACCTTTGATAGCTCTTGGGTGTTTTTTTGTATAGTTTGGAATAGAAGAAGAAAATAGTCTTTAATCATATTTATAGCTTTATACTCACTAAGTTCTCGTTTTTTCTTCATGAGGAGCAATTGGCGCATTTGAAACATGATAGAAGAACAGAGTAGAATGGCAATCAATTGACCATATAAATGGCACTCCAATCGTTCGGGTTTTATCTTTTTACAATGATGGATTTGAAAGAATGACTTCCACGTTTTAAATAAAATTTCGATTTGCCAACGCAAAGAATACCAGTCATGTACCTGTCCCATCGGGACAATATCTGTAGAAGTGTTTGTCATATATACATTGATACCACTGAGTCGTTTACTACGAGGAGAATACTTCATTCCTTTCTTTTTTTCTCTTACAGCTTGATCTTGTAATCGTTTTTGTTGCTGTTGTTTTGTTAATCGATGAACAATTACACGAGCTGGCACTTTATCAATCATTCCTACATAAGCATCAGCTATTTCACATGTTTGTCCTGGTTGAAGGGAGTTCATTAACGTTTCCATATCTATCTGTATATATTCTGTACCTTTCTTAATTCTTCCGTCTTGAAAATAATCAGGGTTAGGATTTTTTTGATAAATACGTGTATTCGACTTGATACGAGAGATATAGTAGGCCTCTTTATCTTGTATATATTGAAGGTCTTTTAAATGAAAATAACCTAAATCTCGGATACATAAATCATTTGCTGTCACAGTTGGGACACACAGAGAGCCGTAAGTGCGATCATGTTGTTTACCTGGACCTGTATGAATATGTAGGAACTGTCCACTTAACAAATCATACTCAAGTTGAATTTTTATTCCAGCTGTATGGCTGCATCCTCCTGCACCTGGATAAACCGATGAAAATACATCCGGGAGTTGAAATGCAGTTGAATCTAAAATACGAATACGCTTGAAAACAGAAGTGTAGGGAGAAGAAATCGACATAGATACGGCCAATTTTTTGTTTAGTAGTTCGGCTAGTAGGTGTTGTAAAAGTTGAACAGCTGCCTTATTAAACCGTTGATTCAGTCCCTCAGGACTGATGAGTACTTCTGTTGATGCTTCTAAACAGCTAGATAACTGAGTTAAAGAAGTCATAGCTACATTTTGGCTCAACCATACACATAAAGCTACTAAATCTTTTGCTTGGTACTTACTGGTTCTTTTTACAAAGCCAACTTCTCTAGCAAGATCCCGTAAGGTATTTGGAGATAAAAAATTTTGAATCTCTTGAGCAAATAGTTGTAATTCGTCAGACACAGAAACAGACATAAAAAACGCCATCCTTTCCTAGGATTCTACAGAAAGAATAGCGTATTTTTTCATTTTAAGGAAATTTAGTTTTATTAGCTTAATAGCGATGTAGTAGTACCCCTGATTCTATTGTTTCTGCCCGAAAAAGATAAAATATTAGACTGACCTTAATGTAAAACCAGCGGTAGTCTTTGACAAAAAAATAAAGTCCTAGACTGCTGCTGGTTTATTGGACTAGCGTAATCAATTATCATTATTGGCTACTTTCAGTTTCACATTCATTATTTTATCTTCCATACCCTTATCCCGAGTATTGGTATAAGCGACATAACTGTATTCTATTTTGCTCATTCTTAGCTCCGTGTTATGTTTAGTCTGCTCCTCTCTCTTTGACGAACAACCATAATCCAATTGCAAAGAAAAACAAAATATAGGTGATATCTATCGCTAACGAAATAGGTAAGCCAACTAATTCCGATTTATATTGTGACGTGCTCCAATAAACACTTAAATCATCATGATGAATGAATAGAATGTGTGTCCATGATGTAGATAAGAGACTACCTCCAAATATCATTTGTAAAAAGTATAGCACTAAGCTACTACCTACTGCGATAGCAGCTGATCTCGTCCACACGCCAATCAAGGATGCTAGACTTGCATATAGGCAACATTGTAATACGATTGCTCCGATAGAGTATATAACATCCGTCATGTCGCCCCATTGTATGTTTTTTGGAGCCATCAGAAGATTTACTAACAAAGAAACAATGAATATATTAACAACACCCGTAATGATGAGCAAAATCATCGCAGCAATTTTTGCAACATACAACCGTGAGCGCGAGGATGTATGCAGGAACAGTTGCTTCAGAGTTCCATATTGATACTCATCCGTCCAAATAAGAGGTGACAAAACAATCACCCAAGGTAGAATAACAAGCATTCCCGATAGGCCAAGCAAAGCATTTACTATTTGAGCCACCGTATCATCAGCCTTGATATTACTGGTGTATGCCCAAGATAACAGTACCGTCATCACAATAAAACCAATGTGTGAAAGAATAAAGATTCTTTTATTCACTATCTTCAAACATTCATTCCATAACAACTTAACTCACCTCACCACGTGCAGTTGTCCATTTTAAAAACTTATCCTCTAAACTCGTATGTGCCGACAACACCCGATGAACTTCCACCCCGGCATCACACAATGCTCGAATCAACATTGGAACTTGAGCTTCATCAATAGCTACTGTTATAGTATGCAAACCGTTAGATAATTTCTCAGTCTGCATATAATCCAATGCATGATAATCATCCCCAAACAAGCTAACCAAAACTTCGCTTGTAAGCTCAACATTATCAATGTGAAGAGCGATACAGAATTCCCCATCATTTAACCCATCATCAATCCGTTGCTCTGTCACTAAGCAGCCATTCTGCATAATAACCACTCGGCGTGCCATCTGCTCAATCTCAGACAGTTGATGACTGGAAATCACAATTGCTACGCCCAAATCTGCCGCAATTCTATTTAAATAGTTCCGGGTTTCACGGACACCAGCAGGATCAAGTGCATTCATCGGCTCATCTAACACAAGCAACTTTGGCTTTCGCAGTAGTGCTTGTGCAATTCCCAAGCGTTGTTTCATTCCCATGGAGTACGTGCCTACTCGCTGCTCAAGCGCATGTTTTATGCCAGTTAGACTGGCTACCTCCAGCAACCAATCCTTACTTGCATTTTTGTGCAAACGCTGATATTGACGTAAATTTTCGTACCCACTCAAATAAGGATAGAATGCAGGTGCTTCAATCACTGCCCCTACATTGAAGAGTGCTTTAGAAAACTGACTTTTAATACTGTAACCTGCAATCTGCACGTCCCCAGCACTTATTGTGCTTAGACCAACTATCATCTTCATCGTGGTTGTCTTGCCCGCTCCGTTCGCACCAAGTAATCCAATAATTTCTCCCTCTACCACATCGAACGATATGTCTTGCACAATCAACTTGCCCTTGATTTCTTTCGTTAGGTGTTGCACCGATAGTACCGTTTTCAATTGTCCCACTCCTTACAATATAAGTACAACCTCATTTCATGAATTCATTAAGAACAGCCGAACAGCCTGTAAAGAAAAATCAGATTGGTCGCAACCGCACCTTTTGATTGATAAAATTTCGTTAAACCTTTTACTTCAAGAACACTCATTTTCATATCACCCTATTTGTTTTCTTCTTATCTTTACTATAGAAAAAATTTGCTAATGAAACGAGTGATTTTCCTTACAAAATAGTTCGTTATCTTACAGTATTGTCATTTTTCTCATCATTTTGTGATATCTGGGGTACGATCCACATCGCCATCAAGCTAAAGTTTTATTACACCCCCAAAACGATAAAAATAAACTTCAGTGCTATAAAAACACAAAATTACCATTTAGGGGGTACCTAAAAATCTTAGCTTGATGGACATGGGGTAGCACCACATCGCTATCAAGCTAAGCTTATGCAAAGTCAATTTTAGGCGAGATTGTTTCTTTTTCTAAAGGGCAAGTGTAGGTGATTGAAAGATTTGCATACGAAATAAACCCTAACGGGTTTCACTTTTTTGAATTAAGCGGCTTGATTATCAGACATGGTACAATTGTAAACGACACCTAATATATCAAAGACCGTTTTTTTCTCATATCGATGAGATTTCCGCCCGTTTTGCTGTAGGAGATTGAACAGGCGGAGTAACACCTTTGATAGCTCTTGGGTGTTTTTTTGTATAGTTTGGAATAGAAGAAGAAAATAGTCTTTAATCATATATATGGCTTTATACTCACTAAGCTCTCGTTTTTTCTTCATGAGGAGCAATTGGCGCATTTGAAACATGATAGAAGAACAGAGTAGAATGGCAATCAATTGGCCATATAAATGGCACTCCAATCGTTCTGATTTTATCTTTTTACAATGATGGATTTGAAAGAATGACTTCCACGTTTTAAATAAAATTTCGATTTGCCAACGCAAAGAATACCAGTCATGTACCTGTCCCATCGGGACAATATCTGTAGAAGTGTTTGTCATATATACATTGATACCACTGAGTCGTTTACTACGAGGAGAATACTTCATTCCTTTCTTTTTTTCTCTTACAGCTTGATCTTGTAATCGTTTTTGTTGCTGTTGTTTTGTTAATCGATGGACAATTACACGAGCTGACACTTTATCAATCATTCCTACATAAGCATTAGCTATTTCCCATGTTTGTCCTGGCTGAAGGGAGTTCATTACCGTCTCCATATCTAACTGTATATACTCTGTACCTTTCTTAATTCTTCCATCTTGAAAATAATCAGGGTTAGGATTTTTTTGATAAATACGTGTATTCGACTTGATACGAGAAATATAGTAGGCCTCTTGATCTTGTATATATTGAAGGTCTTTTAAATGAAAATAACCTAAATCTCGGATACATAAATCATTCGCTGCCACAGTTGGGGCACACAGAGAGCCGTAAGTGCGATCATGTTGTTTACCTGGACCTGTATGAATATGTAGGAACTGTCCGCTTAACAAATCATACTCAAGCTGAATTTTTATCCCAGCTGTATGGCTGCATCCTCCTGCACCTGGATAAACCGATGAAAATACATCCGGGAGTTGAAATGCAGTTGAATCTAAGATACGAATACGCTTGAAAATAGAAGTATATGGAGAAGAAATTAGCTTAGCTGAAGATAACTTTTGGTTTAGAAGTTTGGCTAAAACTTGTTGTAGAAACTGGACGGCTGCGGCGTTAAATCTTTGATTTAGTCCTTCAGGACTGATGAGTACTTCTGTTGATACTTCTAAACAACTACATAACTGGGTTAAGGAAGTTTTTGCTACACTTTGGCTTAGCCATACGCATAAAGCTACTAACTCTTGTGCTTGATACTTACTTGTTCGCTGTACAAATCCAACATCTCTAGCTAGATTCTGTAAGGTATTTGGGGATAAAAGACTCTTTATCTCCTGTGCAAATAATTGTAAGTCGTCAGATACAGAATTAGACATACAAAAAACGCCATCCTTTCCTATAATTCTACAGTAAGAATAACGTCTTTTTTGCTTAATGAATAGTGTGAAACCTTAGCTTTATGGTAATGGGGTAGCACCATCAAAACGCGAATTTCGTACGCTAAGCAAAATTTCATAAGAAAAAGCCGATTTCCGGTACTCTAAGAGAATAATTGGCTTTTTACTGTTAAGTTGTTTGTAGTGATTGTAGGGAGTCTAATGATGCAATTTCTTTTATACTAAATCGGTATTTTCCTAGAATATTAATGTGTTCCCATTCTAATGGAGAAATATATTTCAATAATTCTTCATTAAGATGGGAATTAAATAACTCAACTTTCGCACCTATAAAATAAGCTGGGAGATTTAGCAATATTGAATTTAGAGTCTATCAATTGTGTACTGTACAACTTGAGTAAAATGAAAAGCACCTCGATTCTTGTTATAGTGAGATTACCTAGAAATCACTACCACAGAAGAGGTGCCTTAACTACAATAGCTCAAAATAACCAATATCATCAACTACCAAAAGAACTTAATTCTATTTTTTCCGAGCTTGAAATGAAGATCCAACTAAGGATGCAGTCTATCGCTTCTTATAAACGGTGCCAATGTTCAATTGGCGCCCTTTCCTGCTGCTGTTTAGTATGAATGCGATTAAAAAAGTAACTCGACTTACGAAAAAAAACGCTCCAAAGTGTTGATTGTGCTTATCATCGTAACTGCAGTAAAAAAGTTGAATTGCTAGCACACTATTTTGACACCTTGGTTAACTATTCCACCTTTGCAGTATTTCCTGTTTTTAATCAATGAGTAAGGGGCAAAATTTAAAGTATATGGTGGCACTATTTGTACTTCTTTCTGTAATCTCTACTCATCGAATAAATTTAGAGCTATCACTCATGCCTTCAGTTGAACACCCCGATGACTGAACTAAGATAAGTTATGGATGAAGCGCCCGTGCCATCGCATCAAAATAATTCTGACTGGCACGCTGACTCACTTCGGCTTCAGGCACAAGTACTTCAAAGCAATGGAAGCAGCCGGGGTAGAGATGAAATTCAACATCTACTCCTGCTTGTGCAAGTCGTGTTACATATTCAATAATTTCATCTCGGAATAAATCGAGTTGACCTACACATGTATAAGTTGGCGGTAGTCCTGCTAAGTTGTCTGCTCTCGAAGGTACGGCATAGGGAGATTGTTCGTTAGTATCGTTCTTCTTTCCTAAGTACATATTCCAAGCCGTTAAATTGTTTGATCTATTCCATGTTGCATTTTCTTCTATAATCTCATAGCTTGATGGTGTTATGTTGTGGCTATCAAGCATCGGATACAGCGGCATCTGAAAAATAATAGATGGACCTCCTTTATCACGAGCCATTAATGCAAGCGCTGCTGTTAGCCCACCGCCTCCACTTGCGCCGGCGATCGCAACTCGATTTACATCAATTCCAAGCGAGTCTGCCTCATTTGTCATCCAAACCAAGCCTGCATAACAATCTTCAATAGCCGCTGGATAAGGGTTTTCGGGCGCAAGTCGATAATTGACAGACACAACAACGCATTCAGCAGTCTGAACAAAGCGTTCACACAAAACATCGTCCATATCAGGGTGGCCCATTACGTATCCACCACCGTGAATCCACAGCATAGCTGGAAGTTTATCAAGATTTTTCTCAACGGGTTCATAAATTTTAACTAACATCTCGCCGGCTGCGCCAGGAATCATTCGCTTGGTCATGTGTACAAGCTCTGATTTTTCCAAATGTGGATTCGACAAGAGACTTCGACTCACCTCTAAATCCCCCTCTAATTGAAAGCCTGGAAATTGTGAGAAAGCCTGTTTTAATTCTGGTAATACTCGACTGTCAATTTTCATATAAATTCCTCCAGTTAAATAATGAGACTTGATGCAATCCTTATCGAATAATTAGCGGAATAGATGTGTCTCCTGTTCTCCTTCAGCTTCCCATTTGGCAATTTCCTCTCTCACACGAGGGGCAACTTCTGTTCCAAGCAATTCTATGGCACGCATGACTTGATCATGTGGCATGGTACTTAATGGTACATACATCATAAAGCGTGTAATCCCTACATGCTTACGAAGATGGATGATTTTTTCGGCGACCGTATCTGGATCACCAACATACAACGCCCCTTCAAAACTTCGTGCAGTATCAAAGCTGGAACGATCATAATAAGGCCACCCCCGCTCTTTACCAAGTTTATTCATGCCTGCCTGAGTGGAAGGGAAAAATGTCTCTGCTGCCAATTCCGTATTCTCTCCAACAAATCCAATCGAATGAGACCCCACCTGAAGTTTTGATACATCATGACCAGCGTGAGCCGCCGCTTTCTTATATAGTTGTACAATTCGTGCAAAGTGCATTGGGCTACCACCAATAATCGCCAGCATAAGTGGTAATCCCAGAAAACCGGCACGGATAGCAGATTCCTGATTCCCACCGCTACCAACCCATATCGGTAAAGGATTTTGAACAGGTCTTGGATACACACCTAAATTATTGATTGCCGGTCGATGTCTGCCTTCCCAAGTCACTTTTTCGGACTGACGTATTTTGAGCAGTAGGTCCAAATGTTCTTCAAACAGTTCATCATAGTCCTTCAATTCATAACCAAACAGTGGAAAAGATTCGATAAAGGAACCACGACCCGCCATAATCTCTGCACGTCCATTTGAAATGCCATCCAGTGTAGAGAAATCCTGAAAAACACGCACAGGATCAGCTGAAGAAAGCACGGTTACTGCACTCGCAAGCCGTATCTTTTTCGTTTGTGGTGCCGCCGCTGATAGAACCATCGCTGGAGAGGATGCTGCATAATCCTCCCTATGGTGCTCACCAACACCAAACACATCAAGTCCTACTTGATCAGCAAGAACGATTTCTTCAACAACTTCACGCAATCGCTGTGCGTGACTTATCACTTCACCACTATGAACATCTGGTTTCGTTTCTACAAAAGACGTAATACCTATTTCCATTTGTTATCTCTCCTAGTCTAATTAGATTTTAAGTCAAAAAAATTAATCATTTCCTTTATGGAAGTAACATGTTTCTCATATTGGCTAACACACGTTTATTTCATAAAATCTTAACTCGTCTGGTCATAGCCCAAAAAAGAAGAGCGAAAGCACTGACAGAGGCTCCGAGTAAGGAAACCCCTCCCCAGCCAAAGTGTGCGTATATTTGAGTCGAAGCAATTGAACCACCAGCACTGCCGATAGAATAAAAAACCATATATCCAGCAGTAAGTCGACTCCGTGCTTCTGTATGCAATGGAAGAATCATGGTTTGATTCGTGACATGTATTGCTTGTACGGCCAAATCAAGTAGAATTATCCCTATCACTAATGCGATTAATGACTGCTCCATATAGCTGATGAACAACCATGAAATCAATAATAGAGCTAAAGCAATGCCTGTCGTTCGTTGTCCGTAACCTTGATCGGCCAATTTCCCTGCCCGTGCCGCAGCTAAGGCTCCAGCCACACCTACAAGACCGAATGCACCAATTGCACTATGAGATAGAGCAATTGGCGGTGTACTAAGTGGCAGTACTAGTGAAGTCCACAAAATGCTGAAATCAGCAAAAATCAGCATGGCTAGAACGGAGCGAACGCGTAACGTTCGTTCTTGAATAAATAAAGTAAGCACCGATCTAATCAACTGAGGGTAGGATAGCGATTTTACCTCGCGCTCAACATTGGGCAACATCTTTATAAACATAAAAACCATCAAAAGCATGAGCGCAGCAGAAAATAGATATACAGAACGCCATCCCACAACATCTGTTAATATACCAGCAAAAGTACGTGCAAGAAGTATACCAATAACAATTCCACTTGTTACAATGCCAACGACACGTCCTCTTTCTCTAGGGGAAGCGATGGTCGCTGCAAACGCCACGAGAGTCTGTGTCACAACTGCAAGCAGACCCACCAAAGCCATACCTGCGAAAAGTACCATGCTGGAGGAAGCAGTACCAACTATAACCAGAGCTGTTGTAGATAATAGCATCTGACCGACAATTAGATGTCGCTGGTTTAGCAAATCTCCAAGTGGTACGAGTAGCAGTAAGCCCACTCCATAAAAAATTTGTGTAACGGTAATAACAACACCAATAATGGAATGGTTAATACCAAACTCATTAGATAGTTGATCAAGCAACGGCTGTGCAAAGTAAATATTGGCAACAGACATTCCACAGGCAGCCGCAAACAATAATGCCAAAGCGTGAGACATGGATGGCTGTTGATTCAAATTAGGTTTTGTTATGGAAGATTTATGACTTATCTTAGTGTAGAGTGGATCATCTTCTATATTTGTCTCTGTTTTGAACATACCTTGACCTCCAATCACATTAGATTTTTAATCATAACATACCGTTCGGTACAATATGATTACTGGTAAATATAACTTAGCCTTATTCATTCTGTCAACGATTTTTACACTAAAGTTAATGTTACATTAACTTAATGGAGCTTAATTTGACATGAAGAATGGCTAATTATATAATAATTACATACTGTCTGGTAATTAAAAAAATAATTGTAATTACCTACACACCTATCCTAAAACAATTAATAAAATCAAAGTTTGAAGAGGAGAATTCTTAATGGCAAGAACCCGTGAATTTGATGAGGATCAAGTTTTAGATGCAGCAATGCAGTTATTTTGGGAGAAAGGATATGAGGCTACCTCATTAAGTGATCTTACTTCCAGAATGGGCATTCAACGTCCTAGTATTTATTCGACTTTTGGAGATAAGAAAGAATTATTTGAAGCCGCACTTCGCAGGTATACAATGTCTCGGGCCTCTGATATACGAAATAGGCTTCAAAGTCACTCCTCTGTAAAAGAGGCATTTTCTATTTTCTTTGCCGATGTCGTCAATGAAGAATACGCAGGGGATCTTAGTAAAGGTTGTTTTTGTATCAATACAATGGTTGAACTAGCACCTCATGATGAGAGATTTGAAATTTTGACCAGAGAACATCAAATGTACCTCGCCGTCATTTTTCAGGAGACGATCGAACGAGGAATCCAATCAGGTGAGCTGGAATTCAACACAGATGCAAAGTCTTTGGCACAGGCACTGATTGTAGCGTTAATCGGTCTAACGGTTATGATGAAATCTCGCCCCCAACGTTCATTTGTGGACAATGTAATAGCAGCGACGCTCACATTACTTAAGTGACATAATTGTATTTAAAAGTACGAAAACCATACCTTTATAGTGGGAACATCAAATCTCCATCAAGCTACAATTTTATAGTACCCCCAGAACGAAATTTTGTGCTAACTTGTAACAAAAATGCTCATTTTTTCATTTCGGGGTAATTCTGAATTCTTAAGTTGATGGGTATGAGGGAGCACCACATGCCCATCAACTCAAAATCTCATACCACCTCCAGAACGAAAATTTTATGCATGTTGCTCGTATTTATTGTTTGGGGATAAATCGTTCTTTAAGCTTGATGGCGATTTGGTGCTATCCCTAAAACATCTGGACTTTAATAGCCAACTAAAAAAACGCAAACAAAAAGACCTTTAATCAGTCGTTTTGTTTGCATTTCCTTTTTCTAAAACCACAGAAAAGATAAGTACTATAGTTAACACCATAATAAACCCAACTTCACTTCCATCACTTACAAAAAATGAATACAAAGTATAAATTAAAATTAATATTCCATAAATAACTTTGTGCAATGAACTCCTCCCTTTTTACCATATATTTTAGTGTAAAAATTTAATTCAAGCCCTATATTAAAATGAAAATAAAAAGCACCTGTGATATACACGTGCTTTTCTCTTGTCAATTTATCTATTTTCTTTTTATAACTCAAATTTCTTCGAATCGTACTTTTCTAGAGTTTGTTACAATTCATTTTGTTCATACGGAATATGTTTTTCTGTCTGTACATCTTCAACATTTTCTCCACCTGTTAATAATCTCCTGTACTTAAAAGAGTGCCCTGTTAATACTGCTGTAATCATTTTGTATTGCCCTCCTTTTGTTTGATTACTTGTATCATAAAACAAGTATCTGAAGTTGATATGTAGTTTATCTAGAGTGTATGTAAATTTAAAAAATCTCTAATAAAATGTTTATGTTGTAACGTTACCATCAAAACTAGTGCTTCAAACACCCTGATTTGAAGAGACAGTAACCCATATTCTAGCTTAAATTTCCACTACAGTTCTATATTGAGTAAAACCAGTTGATCCCTATAATATAAAAAGAGCACCACTTTTTGGATGCTCTTCGTTATAACTATATAGTATTTAATTTCCTTCTTTTGTTGGTACCATTTTTCCTTCTTGAGAACCTGTACCTTCTGTTCTTTCAACAGTTTTTGCATCTCCATTAGGAGTTGCTGGCACTGCATCTTTAGGTACATCAAAGTTTTGTGAGAAAGACGTTGTTCCATCTGCACTCCGTGTAATTACTTGATTTGAACTATCTTCATTTGATTTTAAATTGTTCATTTTCGCATCATCTGCACCTACTGCACCCCCAGCTACCAATCCTGTACTTAAAAGTGCTCCTGCTAATAATGTTTTAATCATTTTTCATTACCTCCTTGTTTTGTTTGGAACTACATTTAGCATAAGACAAGAATCTATAGTTGATATGGACTGTATCTGGAGATTATGTAAAGAAAAATAGATGATCAGTTGTATATCCTAATGGGTGCTTAGGCAAGATTGAAACTTAATATGAGTTTGATAATTGAGTTACCCTTCGTTTTTGGGTGTAAGGTTTTTGGCTGGGGTGAAGTGAAGAGCTAACCTTTTCTAATTTGAAACATTTACAAATAAAGCGTGATAAAAATATGATGATTATCCCTTATGTTACTCCTTGTACTAAAGATAAGATTGAATTCTCCGATCTTATCTTTTTTGTTTGTAGAAATTTAATGCAAAAAAACAGAATCCTTGTAATAAGGATTCTGTAACAAGAAATGACAGATATATATCAATAAAAAGAGTTACTTATATTATAATTTAAAATGCAACAAACACCTGCAATTTTTGTTCAAAACGCCAATGTTTTTTAAGACTTTCTCCACATCTTTAAACTGCAATTCTTCCGTAGAACCTTTCAACGCTGTCGTAGATGAAGTTCCACCCGTAATCACTTGTGCCACTTCATCAAAGTAACCTGTTCCGACTTCGCGTTGATGACGCATAGCAAAATAACCATGCTCTTCTGCTGCAAATTCGGCCTGTTGTAATTCAGAATACGCTGCCATACCACGTTCTTTATAGCCGCGTGCTAATTTCTTGGTCCATAACATCTACTATTTAGTTGTAGGTAAAAAATTTCATTTTAATATGTGGTCTTCCATTATTATATTTAGTATCGTATTTATTCCGGGTTTCTCGTATATGTTGAAAAAGGGTCCAGATATACTTATTAATGATTAAACCAATAGTACTTATCGTAGGCGCTACCATGATCTGGTTGGCGTCTTGTTTGTTGTTAAGGAAAGATAACAAAACAAAATTTCCTTAATCACAAGGCTTTAAAAGTAACCTATCCATAGTGATACTACAGCAACTACTAACAAAGCAAAACAAATTGTGATATTTCGAACCCACTTTTGTATATCATCAAAATACCGTTCTATAAATATAGCGTAAATATAAACCATAAGAAATAGAACAACGAAAGTAAAGGAACCCAATTTATCGTTAAATTTTTCATTAGTAAATGTGCTTACATGAAGGAATAGAAAAACAAACACTACTATGAATAACTCAAATATCCTTTTTTTATTCACCCTGCCACTAACTTACATTAATTCCCTTTTATTCCATTTTATCAGAACATAATGTGTAGCAGCATATGAATAATTTATTTATGTCAAAAAGACCAACAATTTAATATTGTTAGCCTCTACTTTCCATATTCGTACCTTTTATCACTTTACTTCCTAACAACTGGAATCCACATTTCACCAAATACTAAACCGTCTCTCTGCCCCATCTCAACCATTGTATTCGGTCCACCAACATAGGCAAAATCTTTTGCATCTGGTAAAGCTTGACCGAAGGCGATGCCAGTCAACTTATTACTTAGCTCTTCAGCCGTTTTGTCTTCCCCTTTCACTACTAAGTATTCTCCCTTCGGAAACTGGATCACTCTAGATTCTTCTTCTATTTGTGCTTCTGTCATGACACCAGCATAATACATCATCTTATTATTCACCGCTTCGCTCACAGAAAAAATATATTCGTTTGTAGCTAAAGCTTTTAATCTGTCCAACCTTCCATCTTCTTTAACAGCTGACCAAAAGTCTTCTTTTTCTTTATTTATTCCAGCAAAGTTTGTATAGTCACTCTTAATTTCAGTTCCAATACCTAACACAATAAAGCTATCTTTTTCTTCAATCGTATAATTTTTCATATTCAAAACCTTCCTTTTTTTAAAATGAATCAAACGATTTATCTTTTCATCTGATACGTTTATAATATCCTTAAATCATGTCAAAAAATGATACTGTTTAGGAGACTCCAATGAAAAAAGTTGAACGGATTAATACAATTATGCGGTATATCAACAATCGCTCCCACTTTACGATTACTGAAATCATGCGAGAATTTAACATATCACGATCGACAGCTATTAGAGACATTAGAGACATTGAAGCTATGGGCATGCCACTTGTCGCTGAAGTTGGAAGAACTGGTGGATATTTTGTCATGCATAATTCTATCCTGCCCGTTGTTCGCTTTACTGACAATGAAGTCAAAGCTCTTTTTATTGCCTTTATGGCTACAAGAAATCAACAACTTCCCTATTTAAAAAGTCGCCAATCTTTAGCCGAAAAACTACTAGGACTCATCTCAGAAATCCAGCAAGATGACCTCGTTCTTTTAAATCAACTCTTGCTTTTTGAAGGGACTAACCCTCATAATCCCGATCTACTTGAGCTTTCTGACCTACCCCACCCTATGTTAGAAAAACTCATCCAAATCCTTCTTTTGGATAGACATTTATTGATTACCGTCAAAGAAGAAGAAGAAGAAATCAAGTCTTACCCAATTTATCTATTACACCTTTATCAAGAAAAAAGCCATTGGATCATTGAAGGGTTCGACTTAAAAGAGGAAAAGAAGATGATGTTTCCTGTCGATGACCTCATCAATACCGAACCGTACACGACGAAAAAGAGGTTAAATAAGAAACAGATTTTAGAAAAACTCAATAAGAAGGACGAAGCAATTAACCTTGTACTTGAACTTGGTCCAAAAGCGATTGCCCAGTACAAAAAATACCATCCTTTAAAAATTTCAATTTCTTATACAAACCCTTACCAATCCACAGCCATTTTAAAAACATTTATCGATGTTAACAATTCCGATGAAGTGACAGAGATAACACATTGGCTACTTTTCCTAGGGAAAGATATTACAATCAGGGAAATGCCTGAAGAAATATTAAACGATTTACAAGAGCGGTTAGGTTTATATTCTCCATAAGCAGTGATTGGTTAAACCTCAAAATATTGAGTTTAATTCGTTACCTGTTGCCCATATTTTTTTACCATGAGAGCACAATACATAATAAAAGCACGGAAAATCTTCCCGTGCTTTTTCAAATATATATAATTTCGGATGACTTAATTCACTTACCCTAACTGACGTTTAAATGCTTTACTAGCTAAAAAGTAAGAGATGATCATGATACCTACGCACCAAGCGAGTGCAGTCCAAATATCGTTGCCAACAGTCCCTTCATATAATAGGGCACGAATCGCATTCACGATTGAAGTTACAGGCTGATTCTCAGCAAACACACGGACAATTTTAGGCATCGTTTCGGTAGGTACGAAGGCCGAACTAATAAATGGAAGAAAAACGAGTGGGTACGAGTACGCTGTCGCCCCTTCCATAGACTTCGCTTTCAGCCCTGGAATGATAGCTAGCCATGTTAGCGCTAACGTAAACATACCCAGTATTCCCGCTACCGCAAGCCAATCTAGCATATTTGCACTAGAACGAAAGCCCATTAAGAGCGCAACAAGAATAACCACCACGATAGTAAGTACATTAGCAACAAGAGAAGTTAAAACGTGAGCCCACAATATCGATGAGCGCTTAATAGGCATCGTAATGAAACGTGCCATCAGCCCACTCTTTACATCCGTAAACAATCGTACAGAAGTGTAAGCCACGCCGGATGCGATAGCCATTAACAAAATTCCCGGCAATAAATAATTAACGTAGTTATCCGTTCCAGTCTTTATAGCCCCGCCAAACACGTAGACAAACAATAACATCATCATAATCGGTGTAATTGCTACTGTAATAATTGTATCCGGACTACGCATAATATTACGCATTAAGCGCCCTAGTAATACCCCTGTTTTGCTTTTCATTTACATCTCCTCCTTTTTACCGATAATCGCAAGAAAAATTTCTTCCAACGTCGGCTGCTTCTCGATATACTCTACTTTTGCTGGCGGGAACATCTCTTTCAGTTCTGTAAGAGTACCTGTCGTTATGATTTTTCCGCCATGCAAAATAGCGATACGGTCCGCCAGTTGTTCTGCTTCCTCCAAGTACTGAGTCGTAAGTAAGATCGTTGTGCCACTGCCGGCAAGTTCCTTGACTGTATCCCACACTTCGATCCGCGCTTCCGGATCAAGTCCAGTCGTTGGTTCGTCTAGAAAAATAACTGCTGGCGCCCCAATCAAACTCATCGCGATATCAAGTCGGCGCTTCATCCCGCCTGAATACTGGTCTGCCCTCTGGTTGGCCGCATCAGTCAGGCTAAATCTTACAAGTAGATTATCAGCAACTTGCGCGGGATTGGAAACACCACGTAACTTAGCAATCATTATCAAGTTTTCCCTTCCAGTAAGCATGCCGTCTAAAGCTGCGAACTGTCCTGTCAAACTGATGCTTTGACGAACATGATCTGATTGACGTTGGACGTCAAAACCGCAAATACTTACTTCACCATCATCTTGTTTCATTAGCGTTGAAAGGATGTTGACCGTTGTCGTCTTTCCCGCTCCATTTGAGCCTAGCAGCGCGAAAATTTCGCCACGCTGCACCTCAAAATCCACTCCCTTTAAGACTTCTTTATCTTTAAAAGATTTTTTTAACCCTTTTACAGAAATTGCTGCATTGCTCATACTTTTTCCCCCTTATTAAAATAGGTTACCTATAACCTCTATTTAGTATCACTGATAATCTGTATTACTTAGTAGCGGTTTAAAAATATAACTGAATAGCGATGGTGGCAATTTACATTTGTAACCAGCTAATCAGTCGGTATTACTAATTGCATTTATTTTTTTCTCAATTTCTTCATAATACTTTCATTCAAATCTTCACGATACTTAGAGACATACGTTTTAGCGTTTGCCACTAGTTCATCAGCAAAGGATGCTACGTCCTCCCCAGTAATGTCAAGCACTTGTCTACCTTCCGCTGCACCAGCTTCAAACAAATCGATTAATTCATACTGTATGTGCAGCATATCCATTCCATTACCCGCTGAGAAATTCCACATGTAGTTTTGAATTTTCTTAAACACAAACTGATAATCTTCCGGTAGTGCTCCAACACGTGCCATCATCATTTTGTACTCTTTTTTATCACCGATTAATTTTTTAAACATTTCCAACATCTTATTTTCCTCCTTTTTTATAAAGCAGAACAAGAAATTCTCCAAATATGAGCCGGAACATTTTATTTTATGAGGCTAGTTTGACTTCAAGACGTTAATTTTTGAAGAAACGAAATCCCATTTTTCCCAAAATAATTCAAGCTCCTGACGGCCATCATCATTTAATGAATAAAACTTACGAGGCGGTCCCATATCTGATGGTTTCTTTTCAATATTCACAAGCTTTTTCTTTTCTAATCGTACGAGGATAGTATAAACCGTCCCTTCCACAACCTCTGTAAACCCAAGATCATTCAGGTGGCGGGTAATCTCATAGCCATACGTTTCACGGCGACTAATGATTTCCAGCACACACCCTTCCAGTGAACCTTTTAGCATTTCAGTTAAATTTTCCATGTCCTGATCCT
Source organism: Bacillus sp. IBL03825 (assembly GCF_024712505.1). Classification (NCBI taxonomy): domain Bacteria; kingdom Bacillati; phylum Bacillota; class Bacilli; order Caryophanales; family Bacillaceae; genus Bacillus; species Bacillus sp. IBL03825. The sequence continues at coordinate 3,416,676 of NZ_JAMXKE010000001.1, forward strand.
CCTTTACCCCCTATTCTGTCTGACTTATATTCAGTATCACAGAGTACTAAGGCGAATTTTTACTGAATAGCTTCTGAGTAAAACCACACTATTCAGTATTACTTATTACAACTACATTGTATGACTAAGTAGCTATAGATGTCAACTGATTTTCAAATTTTTTCTAAAATCCGCTATTACCTATTGTTTACTGAAAACATTTTGAGAAACAACACTACTCAGTATCACCTATTACTTCTACATTGTATGACTGAGTAGTTGTAAATGTCAACACGATTTTTATATTTTTCTAAAATCAACTATTGCCTATCAGATACAGCCGATTTTCTTTTTAAAGAAATTTCACCATATACCTATCCGGCCAAGAAAAGAAAATACCCCGAAACAAATATTCTACATTTTTGTTTTGGGGCGCTATAGGTTAGCTCTTCTTAATAAGACAGATCATCCTTTTGTTACGATAACATCATATCCATATCTTCCGCTGCAGTTGTAATTAGTTTTAAACCGAATGTTTCTTGTAATACATCAAGCACGCCAGGTGAAATAAATTCAGGTGCCTTTGGACCGATACGAATATCTTGAATTCCAAGACTAAATAGCCCAAGTAAAATAGCAACCGCTTTTTGTTCAAACCATGATAAGACAATACTTACTGGCAATTCATTCACTTCACATTGGAAAGCATCTGCTAAAGCGGCCGCTATTTTCACTGTAGAAATTGAATTATTGCATTGTCCTAAATCAATGTAACGCGGAATCTCCGTACCAGGTACAACACCATAACTCACATCATTAAAACGGAATTTCCCGCAAGAAGTTGTTAAAATAACCGTTTCTGGCGGAAGCGACGTTGCTAATTCACGATAATATTCTCCGCCTTTTCCCGGAGCATCACAACCTGCGATGACAAAGAAACGCTTAATCTTTCCTTCTTTTACTGCATTAATAATTTCCGGAGCTAATGATAATACTGTATTATGATGAAACCCTGTTACTAACTGCTCATCCGACTCCATATGTACTTCTGGAAGTTCAAGCGCTTTTTGAATCAATGGTGCAAAATCATCATTTTCAATTTTTTGTACACCCTCTAAACCGGCAATATCATATGAAAAGAATCGATCAGAGTATGACCCTTTAATTGGCATAACACAGTTCGTTGTCGCTAATATAGCACCTGTAAATTTTTCGAAAAGACGTCGTTGATCATACCATGCCTTACCGATGTTTCCTTTTAAATGTTTATATTTTTTTAGCTGCGGATAACCGTGTGCTGGTAACATTTCAGAATGCGTATAAATATTAATTTCTTTTCCTTCTGTTTGCTTTAATAACTCTTCTAACGCAAATAAATTATGACCAGTAACTACAATTGCTTTACCTTCTACATGGTTTTGTGTAATTTGAACGGGCTCTGGAACACCAAAGTGATTCGTATGCGCCCCATCTAACAACTCCATTACTCGTAAAGCCGATTTCCCTACTTTCATAGCCATATCAATATGTTCTTGTTCATTAAAGTTGGAATTTGTTAATGTCATATACAGTGCTTCTTGCGTCGTAGCATCTACAAATGCATCGGTATACCCTAGCTGAGCAGCATGCGTACGATAAGCTGCAATTCCTTTTAGCCCAAACACAATCGTATCTTGTAAACTTGCTATTGTTTCATTTTTACCGCAAACACCTATTACTTTACATCCGCCTGTTGGCGTTTGTTCACATTGATAACAAAACATGATCATCCCACCCTCTCCCAATCATTCCTTACAAACTAAGCATAATATCCGGTGAGATAAAAGGATGTGATATCAATCACAATACTAAGTATAAATTTGTGACAGTTCATATTGTTGACATAATATTTTTATTGACACCAAAAAAACATTACATAATCATATTGTTCAGGTTTTCAAATATCTAAACTATTGCTGAATCACATATAAACTAGAAAGTTAACAGAAATAGACATACAAAAACGCTATTCTTTCTTTTTATTATTCAACTGAAAGAATAGCTTTTTTTCATTTTGAAGAACTATCAATTTTTTGATTAAAGATTTTATGAAAAATCACTTTATTTACAATACATTTACACTATCTTAACATTACTTACATTATTTATATGATATATTTATATAGAAACTACTTAAGAAATTTCATGTACATTACAATCTTTATAATCTCTTATCTAATTAACAAGAGATTATGTTATATTTTCATACCAGGGGTGAATTAGGATGACTGAAACTTTAAAAACACTTATAATGCTTGATATTACTTACGTTGTTATAGCAATTATGACGGTACTGGTATTTGTATACTTGGAATTAAAATCTCAGTAACGTATGCAGGCATAATTGATAGCTTCGCATTTAAATATAGTTAGAAGAAAGCGAGGAGAAAATTGTTTCTCCTCGCTTTTATATTCCCACAGTTTCTTATTTCAACAAATCCAATGTATGTAAAAGTAATCCTCTGTCCCCTACTTCTCCATGACCAGGCACTACTGCATTTATGTTTCCATATCGCTTCAGCACATTTTCAATCGATGTAGACCATTCATTTACATAAGCATCAGCAACGTTTCCTAAATCTTTAGCTTCCGCAGATTTCACTAAACAACCTCCAGCTAAAATTTTATATTGCGGTAACCATACGACAATATTATCTTCTGTATGTCCTTTCCCTGGATAGAACGTTTCTACTTTCATATTTCCAAACTTTAATTTCGTAATGGTTTGTAAGTCTCCAAGTGGTTCCTCATATCCATTTTTCTTTGCTAGTTCTGCAGTCAATGCCGTACTATGCGCTTTAATGCCTCTTTCTTTCAACGTTTTTATTCCGCCAATTCGATCAGCGTGCGCATGTGTAATAATGACATCCGTTACGCGCTTCTTAAATTTCTTTTCTACCATCTCTATTAATTCCTTCGTTAACTTATCATCCCAAGAAGAATCGACTAGTACTAACCCTTTAGAAGTAGTAAGAACTAGACCGTTCGAAGGAACTGCTTCTCCGTTAAAGTAACCTAACTCCGTATGAACCCATACATTTTTGTTTAACTGAGAAATTGAAATAGTTCCTGTCTCATTTTTTATTACTTTTTGCTCTAGCTTTTGTTCCGCTTTCACAGAAGAAATTGTACTAACAAATTGAGTTATTCCTAGTAAACTAACACATACCCCTAATTTTAATAATGTATTTTTCATTTTCTCCACCCTTTCTTTCAAACGAAATAGTTATTACCTATATTAGACAATTCATTTCAAATGTTTGTTCCATCTTTTCTTACATATTTTTCATACCATTAATAAAAAGCGCACAAAATTTTGTGCGCTTTAATTATATTTTGTTAAATTATAACATTCATATTATAATTTATTTATAACTCTTTAACGGAGGTGTTTTCAATGACTCTCTTCGCTTCCCCATCATTATTCATACTTGCAATCATTTCATTTGCACTAGCCTATTTCATCGGAGTAAAACAATACACTTGGCTCTTATCAGGATTCAATGAACGCTGTGTACCAAATAAAGTAAAGTTATCAAAAATAGTTGGTCTTTATAATTTAACTGCCGGTGTTATCGCCACAATTGGTAGTGTCTTCCTTACTCCTAATGCAAAAATCGTATTTCCTATCATTATAATTGGGCACGTTATAATCGCTGCTTATGTAAATACACGCATGGTGCAATGAAAAAAGACCACCCAATCGGATGATCTTTTTTATAATTTATCAACATATTGCTTCGCTTCTAATAAGGAAAACCCGAAAGCCTCTCTTACTCTCTTAACTGCTGTAACTGTTTTTCCTTCTTCCATAAGCTGGCGCAACTCTTTATTAATTTCAGGTTCTCTATCTATAATTCCCATTTCTTTCGTAATTAGCTGTAATCTATCTTCCATCCGCTTTAAACGGGCATCTGTTTTCTTTTCGATTTTATTTAATTTTTCAACGATATAAATAAATCCAAAGACCGCTATCGGTATGATCATCCAAAATTCCATGACTATCCCTCCTATTAGCTTTCATTTGTTTTATTTCACTAACTTATGTAAATTTTACCACAAAACACATTTAATGTATAACAGTAATGTGCAACATTGTTGATACAACCTTTTATTTTAGGTGGACACTTTATGAAAAGATTTTTAAATACGCTACTACAATTTGTAGTTCTTTCAATTGCACTACATTTATTATTTGATATCGTTGGCTGGCTTGTTTTCAATGCGCCATTTAAAAATAAACAAATCATTATTTCCTTACTAACAACCTCATGGCTTATGTACATGTACCGAGACAAATTTTTTAAAACATTCACTTCGAATTAACTAAAAGAACTTCATCGATAAAAGATGAAGTTTTTTCTTTTTCTCTCATTCTCTATATAACATTTTTCGCAACAATTTTTATATGTTCTGGTGCGATAATCTCCGTTATACTTTCTTGAAAATCTTCCTGCAACATTTCTTCAATATGTTCTAGCTGCACTTCAACATGTGTGCATTCTAAATTATGTATATTTAAAAGTGCATAATGATCTTTTTTCTTAACTACTAAATATTGATTTTCCTCTGTTACAAGTATAGAACCTAACCGTACTCCTAATAGGCGTTGATCATCAAACTTCACAACAATTTCCCCCTTCATCACTATGTAATAAAATAACATTTTATGTAATCTATTCTTCATAAACTATATCACAATTTATTAAAATATAAATATCATATCTCTTTTACTAAAAACCCCTATTCTTTTATATATTTCGATACAAAAAACTTTCTCAACATAAAATTAGAATTTTCAGTTTTTATCCTTATGAAAATCTATTATAATAAAGTTAATAAATGTTTGACCTCTCCTAATTCATGTACATATGGATGATCAGTAGTTGCTGTTGCTACTGATCTATTTTTTTGATTTCAGAAAATAAATACGCTGCATCCTTTCCTACACCATAAATAAGTGCAGATCCCCTTTGAGATTGCCACGGCAAACCGATATAATATAATCCTTTTACTGGACTTATTCCTCTTACATGATTAGGAAATCCATTCTCATTCACTGCCTTTTCTATTTCAATCCATTTATAGTTCTGAATAAAACCAGTTGACCATATAATGCTTTCTGCACTATACGTGCCACCATTTTGAAACATAATATTATTTTCTGATGCACTAACCACTTTTTTCTCTAGTTTAATTACTCCATTACGAATAAGTTCCTTGCCTTCAAAACCAAAAATAGGATCCTTTCTCTTCTGAAACCATTTTCCCCTCTTAGTATTTACTTCGGCGTACAATAAACCCAATTTTTCTAGCCAATTAAAAATGCTTTTTCTAAAAAGATGTAACGGTAAAAATGTTAACGGATGACCGATAGACATTGTAACTTCATGAGTTTTTGCAAGTTCTACTGCAATTTGCATTCCTGAATTCCCGCCACCTACTACTAGTACTTTTCCTTTAGGAATTTGTGATGGTGATTTATATTGTGATGAATGTATTTGAAAAACATGCGATGATAGATGTTGTGAAAATGAGGGGATGTACGGTTGCTGAAAACCACCTGTTGCGAGAACAACCTTTTTTGCTTGTAAAATTTCTGTAGGAGTATGTAATTCGAATATCTCTTTTTCTTTCTTTATTTTTAAAACTTCGGTTTGCAATTGAACCGGTAATGTAAAGTACCTTGCATATTCTTCTAAATACGTTGCCATTTCATCTTTACATGGAAATCCCTTTCCTTCTCCTTTTACTATCATCCCTGGTAAACTACTATATTCCCTCGGTGTGAAGAGCTGTAAAGAATCATATCTGTTTCTCCATGAATCTCCAATTCGGTTTCCTGCCTCAAGTAATAAAAAATTATATCCTTTTTGCTTCAAGTAATATCCCATTGTTAATCCAGCTTGACCAGCTCCGACGATAATTGCATCTAACATCCTTTTCCTCCTTCTTATTTCATATGAATACATGCTCATTCGTTCATATGTTTTATCATACGATTTATTTTTCAATAATTCAATCTGTTTAACAAAATGAAAAGGAACAGTTCACTGCTTTATGAACTACTCTTCATTACATTTATTTAATACGCAATTACACTGCACTCTCTCTAAAAAATTTATATATTAATCCCTTCCGGCTCTATCATCTCTCCTCATAAAATACGATTCTATTTGAAAACGGATCAATTACAGTTAATTCGATTGTATCCCAAGGTGTTTTTTCTATATTTGGCTTCGAATAAGCATATTTTTTACTTAATAATATAGAATGATAATCCTTTACATTATCTATTTTGACCCGAATCGCACCGCCTGGCGAAGCATCCCCATGATGTTCTGATAAATGTATTACAGCATCATGTAACGAAATTTGTATATATAATGGCATATGTTCCTCATACCGATGTTCCCAATCCATTTTAAACCCTAAAAAATCTATGTAAAATCGCTTTGCTTTTTCAACATCAAAAATTCTAAATATAGGTGTAATCATTATAATCTCCTCCTATTTATAAACATCTGCCGCCAATTCCCTCAAAACATCCACGTTTACTACTTCAAAGCAACCATTGTTTTTCTTTATAATCTCTTTATCACAAAAAATATTTAATGTACGTAATAGGTGCCGATAACTCGTTCCTAACAATTCAGCTGTTTCCGTTAAATTCCCACTAAACACAATTCGATTTCCGTGCCGCACCGCTCTTTCCCCTGCTGCTAACATGTAACTCGCAAGTCTATTTTCAAGTGGATATAGTAAATTAATTGTACTATTTTTTGAAAGTCGATTTAACTTATGTGCTAACGATCCACAAATACATCGTAAAAATTTCGCATCATGAAATAGTTGATTTCTCACTTTTCCTAAAGGTAAACCAACACAATATGAATCTGCCATTACTTGTACATTTGAAGCAGTCTTTTGAGAATGAATTAACTCCACATCTCCTAACAGCTGCAAACTATCATAAAAACATAGCAATACAGATTTCCCGTTACTTAATGTATTAAACGCTTTCGCTTTTCCTTCAACGAAGAAAAATAAATAATCTATCTCTTCATTTTCTCTACAAATAAACTCATTCTTTTTAAAAAATATTAATTCCATATACGGTTTCATGTCATTACTAAAAAATGAATCAATATTATTTTGTTTCATATAATGTGCTAATTTAATTGAATTACATACTTTCTTCATAGTTCCCCCGCCTTTACAACTACTCCCCATTGTAATCAAAATTTTCTTCTTCCACTATGACATATGTCATAGTAATACACAATTTCAGCATGATACAGTCATTACAAATATGAAATACAAAGGGGATATTACATTGTATAACTTTCTTTCTGTCTTTATTGGTGTGCTCATCGCCGTTATGCTTCCATTGAATGGGATTTTATCTGAATTAATTGGCAAGTACACAGCGAGCGTTGTCATTCACCTTGTCGGTTTAATTGCAGTTATCATCATTTTAATCATAAACAAAAATAAAATTCATTTTGATAAAGGCATTCCACTTTTTTTATATAGCGCTGGAGCGATTGGAGTATTCACTGTTCTTTTTAATAATATAAGTTTCTCCGTCCTTGGTGCCTCTATTACGATCGCATTAAGTTTACTTGGTCAATCTATTGCTTCCATCGTTATTGATCATTTCGGCTTATTAGGAATGAAAGTTGCAAAGTTTGAAAAGAAAAAACTAATTGGATTATGTTTCATTTCTTCCGGAATTATAATCATGACAATTTATTAATGGAGGCAAGAAAATGTTATATATTACTATCGCTATTTTAGCTGGTGTTTCTATCGTTGTTGCTAGAATTATTAACGCAAATTTAGCAGCGAAAATTGGGAATTGGGAAGGTACGTTTTTTAATTATATTACTGGATTATTTTTCTCTATGTTATTTTTAATTTTCAGTTCAGATTCAATGTACATTCCTAGTCAGACGTTACAATCTATTCCTATCGCTGTTTACTTAGGCGGATTAGTTGGCGTTATCGTCATCTCTTTATCGAACTATATTACGCCTAAAATATCAGCATTTTATTTAACGTTACTCATCTTTATTGGACAATTATTTGCGGGGACTATCATTGATTTTATCTTGTCACACGAACTCTCTATGGGAAAGGTTGTCGGTGGCATTTTCGTACTAATCGGACTCACTTACAATTTACTCGTAGATCGCCCTGTTAAAACTGTGCAGAATAACCAAGTTCAACTATAATACTTTACGCTTCCCTATCATATATTAATAGAAAAGCTCTTCATACGAAGTGATAGAGAGGAGAATATTCTATTAAAAAAATCATTTTACTGCTCGGCAGCACGTTGATTATTTTGGGTATCATATGGTTTTTTAACTCTGGAAAACCTATTCAAGACTTCTATACAGCAAATAAACCAAAGAAGAAAGCTACTATCATTTCAACTCAAAGAGACCCAAATGAGCCCCCTGTCTTTTTAGGAAAACAGGAAATAAAAGATATACATGTCGAGTCAATTAAAACAAAAAAGGATATCTTTCTCACAAAAACAGATGAATTAAAAACGTTCATTAACAGTATGGATACCGCAAAAAAAGGAAAATTAACATTAGATGAAGAAGGATCAGATTTAATAGACTGTGATATGTGGATTACTTTCGAGGATGGGACTTATAAAAAATATTTCATATGGGTAGTTGACCATCACAGTAACGAAGTGATGATTGCTCAACAAGATACTCCTGATGATGTAAACCTTACGTACTATCAATTAAATGAAGATAGTTCTAAAAAAGTTTATAACTTATTTAAAAAAATCATTTAAACGGAAAAGTCATGAGCAAGTGAGCTCATGACTTTTTGCACTATATATATTCAGGGAACACTTTACATCCCTTTTCCTGCTCTATATCATGCCCAAAGAAAACAATTGGCTTCTCTTTTATCACAACTTCTTTTAAACGTTTAATTGAAGATAAAGCTAATTCTGAATCAAATCCAGCAAATGGCACTTCATTTTCAAAATTCTCTTTCGTATACGATGCATCAATCGTTAATAATACAGGACCGGATTTTTCTGTCTCAATTAATAGCGATTGATGCCCTGGAGTATGGCCTGGTGTATGCAATACTTGAACTCCTGGTACGACTTCATAATCCCCTTCAATGATTTTGTAGTTTAAATTCGGCAATATACATTCTTTCAAATATTCTTCGCTATGCTGCGCCGCCTCATATTCAGCACGCTGTACAATGATTGGTGTATTTATAAAAGCGCCATTTCCTCCTGCATGATCAAAATGCAAGTGAGAACTAATAATATAAAGAAGGTCATCCGGCTCATAACCAACCCGTTTTAAAATATTCACGATTCTATCTTCTTCAGTCATTTTCGGTAAAACCTGTCCTTCGACAAATGTACCGTTAAAAAGACCTTCATTATTAACTGCACTTTCTGGCATACCTGTATCTACTAAAATAGTCCCCTCTTCTGTCTCCAAAAGATAACACCATACAGGTAAGTTCAATAAATTTCCCGGTGTGAGCGTACTATTAACAGAAGAATGATCTAACATACAACGACCTGCTGGGATGAAATAAAGCTTTTTTACTGACATTATGTATCCACCTTTACATTTAATTTAAGATAAAGTAACACAGTAAATAATTCTGCTTTTTAGAAATAAACTCCTTCCACACTTTCATACCAGCATAAATAAAAAAGAGTGTACTTTTTTACATAATGGCATTTCACCATCTATAATAAAAGAGTAAATGACTCTTACTTTAATGGAGGGAATAGAAATGAAAGCAATCGGTTTACATGAATACTTACCTATTGAAGAAGAAAACAGTTTAATTGATATTGAAGTTGAAAGACCTGTTGCTACAGGAAGAGACATACTTGTTAAAATTAACGCTATTTCCGTTAACCCAGTTGATACTAAAGTTCGCTCTCCGAAAGATAAAAAAGAAGATGTAGCGAAAATACTTGGCTGGGATGCAAGTGGTATTGTCGTACAAACGGGCGAAGGTTGTACGTTATTTAAAGAAGGCGACGAAGTGTTTTACGCTGGAAGCATTACGAGACAAGGTACATATAGTGAATACCATTTAGTTGATGAAAGAATCGTTGGTAAAAAACCAAAAACGTTAAGTGATGCTGAATCTGCAGCACTTCCTTTAACAGCTATTACGGCTTGGGAAGGTTTATTCGAACGTTTGGGAATTGATTATAATAAGAAAGATACAAATACATTTAAAAACATTTTAATTATCGGTGGAGCTGGTGGTGTAGGTTCAATTGCAATTCAACTTGCGAAATGGGCTGGACTGAATGTAATCACAACTGCATCTCGTAATGAAACAATACACTGGGTTGAAAAATTCGGTGCCGATTATATCGTTAACCATCACCAACCTTTACAAGATCAAATATTAGAGTTTGGGCTAAAAGATGTAGATTATATTTTCTGCTTAAACAATACAGATCAACATTGGCAAGCAATATGTGAGCTCATTAAGCCACAAGGAAAAATTTGCTCTATCGTAGAAAATGAACACCCTCTTGAAATGGGTATTTTAAAAAGTAAAAGTGCTACATTCGTTTGGGAGTTTATGTTTACAAAAGCGATGTATGAAACTGGCGACATGATTACGCAGCACGAACTATTAAATAAAGTAAGCGAACTTTTAGATGAAGGTATTTTAAAGACTACTTTAAATGAAACATTCACACCAATTAACGCTGAAAACGTAAAGAAAGCACATGCACTGCTTGAAAGCGGAAGTACGATTGGGAAAATCGTTTTAGAGAAATTTTAATAACAAAAAGTCCGATTTTCATATGAGAAATCGGACTTTTTACTATCTTTATTTACTTGAAATCTCTTGATCATTTTGAACGTCTAACGGAGGTCGTTTCCCTATTCCGAAAGCATAGAAACTAATTGTTACGATAGCTAAGAAAACAATACCTACAACTAGTGAAATGCGCGTATCATCGTTAAACCACATTCCGATTAATACCATAATTAAAAAGGCAATTGTTAAATAGTTTGTAACAGGAGCAAATGGCATTTTGAACGGATGATCGTTCATCTCTGCCCCTTTTGCTTTTCTAAAATTAATTTGACTAATTAAAATGACGAACCATGGTACCATACCAGGAAGTACACTCGCACTATATACATATACGAATAAGTTTTTCGGTGCAATATAACTTAATACAACACCAACCGCTAAACCGATAATTACGCCAACTGTACCGAATAAAGGTACACCATTTCCAGAAAGTTTCGTGAAATATTTCGGTGCTTGTCCATTTACACCTAACGTATAAAGCATACGACCCGCACTATAAATACCACTATTACAACCAGACATTGCCGCTGTAATAACAACGAAGTTAATAAGTCCAGCTGCTGCCGTAATACCAACCTTCGCAAAAGTTGCTACGAACGGACTACCAATTGTACTTAATTGATCCCATGGATACACAGTTACAATAACGAAAATAGCACCGATATAGAATATTAAAATACGCCAAATTGTACTTTGAATCGCTCTTGTAAGTGTCTTCTTCGGATTTTTCGCTTCACCAGCAGTAATACCGATTAATTCCACACCTTGGTATGCACCAACTACAAGTGATAATGCAAAGAAGAATCCTGAAAAACCACCTGTAAAGAAACCGCCATTTGACCAAAGATTAGATATTCCAATCGCTTCTCCGCCGTTACCAATTCCAAAGAAAATAAGTCCAAATCCCGCAATAATCATTAATAGAATCGTAACGATTTTAATCATCGCAAACCAAAATTCAAATTCACCAAATGACTTAACAGAAATTAAGTTAGCTGCGCCAAGAATAACCATTGCGATTACACCTGGTATCCAAGCTGGTAATTCCGGGAACCAATATTTCATATACGCTCCAACTGCAATAATCTCTGACATCCCAACAATAACCCACTGGAACCAGTTACTCCACGCTGTCATATAGCCAGCTAGCGGATGAATATACTTATGACCGAACGTCGCAAATGAACCTGTACTCGGCTCCATATACAACATTTCACCCATCGCACGCATAATGAAGAAGATAAAAATACCTGCAATTGCATAGGCAAGCATTACTGACGGACCTGTCCATTTAATCGTGCTGGCCGACCCCATAAACAAACCAACACCAATTGTTCCGCCTAAAGCGATCATTTGAATATGACGTGCTTCTAAGCCCCTTTTCAATTCCTTGTTTGCCACTTCACTTCCCCCTCTTAGATGATTCATAGCCGCATTTTAAAACAAGATGCTTTACCTAATTCCTTTCGGCCCTGAAAATGATGAAGCAAACATCATTTTAGACTAACTTTAAAGCTATCCTAAAATCGTTTTTTGCCTCTTACAAAATTCTCAAAACCTTTCATCTTCCAATATTCTATAAATCTTAAAATTACTTACCTTATATTAATTCATTTATCTGAAAAGTTCAATTATTTTTTCGGTAAATCATTATACATAGTCTGATTAATTTTTAACTAAATTAACAATAAAATACATCTATTCAATATGATTCCGGTATGAATATTATTACAATATAAATAACCGAGGAGATTTTATCTTCCTCGATTTCATACCACATATACTTCACTAATTATAGTTTGTACTATAATTACTTACACATGCAATTAACACATCACGCAAAAATTTAATATATTAGTAGAACTACAAAGTCACTAGCTTCTACATCTCTTAATTATCACAGCTAAAAATTATTTTACCATCTCCTACTTTAGGAAAAATATCACTACACTTAAAACAATCAACAATACGCCGAAAAGCGGCAAACTTTTCTCCTCAGCTTTTATCTTCCCCTCAACAATACCTTTAATTCTTGTTCGTATATCCACTAATCATTTTCATAAAATATAAAAGAGTCTCATTAAAAAATGAGACTCTTTTACCATTTCATATTCAAATCATTTTTGAAGTTTGTTTACCTAAAATAAACACTTTAGTAAACACCATCATGATAACTACAATAGCCAGAAAATAAAGTGGCATCACCAGTAACGAGCCCGTATGAAGTTGACTCATTCCCCAAACTGTCATCGTCACAATTACATAGTACCCTAAGCTAAACAATGCTCCGGCTGTACCAATGACATCTTGAAAATCTACTAACGCTAAACTTAAACAGTTTGGTAACGCTATCCCAATTCCTAATAGCAATATAAACATCGCTACTAAAAATCCAATCATATATATTATGTTTGGATTTGATCCAAATGAATTAATAACAGTTAAGAAGATAGCTCCCCCTGTCATTACAAGACAACCGATATATATAATTTTCTCTGGTTTATAAGTAGCAAGCAATCTTTTCGAAACTTTCGCTCCAATAATAGAAGCGGAAGCAACAACAATTCCTAGAAGTCCATACATACTAGGCGATAACTGAAAGTATTCAATAAAGATAAACGGCGCTTCTGCATAATAGCTAAATAAAACACCATTCGCTCCTCCAATTAATAACCCATATGTTACTACTTTCGGATTTGTAACTAACCTCTTCAAGACTGAAAACACATTTATTTTATTCGTTACTGAGTCCGCCTTTGTTTCCGGAAGAGAAACAAACGTATACAGAAAAATTCCGACACTCATAACTACTAAACTTAAAAATACGATTTTAAATCCAAACATTTGATCAAGAAAGCCACCAATTAACGGTCCTATCGCTGGTGTAAAAGCAATGACTGCCGAGATTTGAGCAAACATAACATGCCTCTTATGCCCTTCTACACTTTCACGAAGAATCGTTTGTGTCACAACTGAGCCAGCACTTGCTCCAAACGCTTGAATAAAACGACTTAGCAATAAAACTTCAATGGAACTTGCAATAAAGCATAAGAAACTCCCAACGCCATATACAACAATTCCAAATAACATTGCCGGGCGACGGCCAATTATATCCGATAACCACCCAATAAAAAATACACCTAAAGCAAATCCAGCAAAATACACACTAAGTGTTAACTGCACCTCATTATTACTTACGTGTAACGCCTGTGAAATGTCAGGTAAAGACGGTGTGTAAATCGTTTCACTAATTTGCGGAAATGCCACAAGAATAATCATTAACAAAAGTGATGGTACTGAGACTTTTTTCATTTTTCATACCCTCCTATAACTTTGAAAATCTCAGAAATAAAAAGACTTTCCTAAGCTACGGAACAGGAGGGGCCATTATAGAAATTCGATCATAAAACAACAAAAAAAACACCTCAATTACGTATGTTAATACTTATAGGAGGGTAATATTAACATTAATTTTTAAATATACTTTTTCAATTATATTACATATTGCGGTTCTTTTTCTAGTGTTGAGTCTTGGAGGTTTTGTAAAAAAGACAACTTGATACTACTACCTTTTTATGGAATAATTATAAATAGTTTGAATTTACAGATCTGTTTATGAAACGATAGACTAGCATATTTTAATGTCGCAAAGCTTACAAACAGGAGGCCTTTCGTAATGATTGAAATTTTAAGGACAGTAATAAATTTCCTGATTGCTCTATTCTCAGGAGAATTACCAATTGTATATTATGTGTGGATTATTACCCTATTCCTAATTCAAATAAGCCAATCTACTCTGAATTATAAACTCTTTAATAAGAAAGATAATTTCAGCACTTATACATCGGAAGGATTACTTGCTTTTATTATTTTATTATTTGGAGGTATGTTAGTATCTAAGTTACTTGCTTACATAATAGACGATCCTACTATTAGTATGACAAATGTAACACATTATTTTATTTCTCTTATTATATTAACTATATTTGTCGTCATAAGCTGTCTTAAAGATTTTATAGAAACATCTATCAAAAATAAAAATTTGTCTCTTTTTAGCTTTTTAGTAGTTTCCTTAATAACAAGTATACTTTCATTCAAATTTTTATCACTTTTAATCGAAGGTTCTTTTTCTCTTTCTAAATCTTTTATAAACACTTTAATCATTCTTGTAACTATATCAATTCCTCTATTAATTGCCTTAGAGGAAAAGTATGCAGATGAAAAATAATTCTTGAATTTATAGTTTGAAATTGAGTGTCTATTCTTTTTTAACGGTATTACTATAAAAATAACAGTCATTGAATCGAAAATTAAGCAGAAATGAGGACTACAATTGAGCATTGAACAACAATTATATGAAGCAGTGAAAAATTTAATTGAACAAAGGTATCCGCATAATTGGGGCGGAGCTGCAGCAATCCGTGTAGAAGATGGATCCATTTATACAAGTGTGGCCCCTGACGTAATAAACGCTTCAACAGAACTTTGTATGGAAACAGGTGCAATTTTAGAAGCTCATAAATTTCATAAGAAAGTTACACATTCTATTTGTCTTGCAAGGGAAAATGAGCATTCTGAATTAAAAGTATTATCACCTTGTGGTGTATGCCAAGAACGTTTATTTTATTGGGGACCAGAAGTACTATGCGCCATTACAAATTCTAAACAAGATATTATTTTCAAACCGTTAAAAGAGTTGCAGCCATACCATTGGAGCGAAGCATATCATGATGAATTTACAAAAGAATGGAGTACACGATAAAGTGAAGGTTACTCTCAAATAGCGGAGAATAAAGATTATTCACTAAAAAAGCACCGTCACAAATGACTGTGCTTTTTCTATGTAAGAGCTACTAGAAGTTTCCTTCTAGCCTACTCCCATTTATAAGTCCAAAATTGTTCAAGTTGCAGCCATTTTAACGTTGCTGCATCTTTATTTTTGATTTTTGCATGTGTTTCTTCTAACATCGCTTCTGTTTGTGAACGATGCGCACCTAGTGCAGCTAATTTATGCTCGAATACTTCACTAATAT
Organism: Bacillus sp. IBL03825; assembly: GCF_024712505.1. NCBI lineage: Bacteria > Bacillati > Bacillota > Bacilli > Caryophanales > Bacillaceae > Bacillus > Bacillus sp. IBL03825. The sequence goes on from NZ_JAMXKE010000001.1 coordinate 3,432,587, forward strand.
TATTTACAACATCCGGCTCACCTAATACAGCTTCGCGATTTCTCGTAATCGCAACTGCATGAATGACTGGACGTTCTTCTTTTTGCATACGTGATACAGCACGAACGACTGCGCGGCCAAATGCATCATGATCTGGATGTACGCCGTGCTCTGGATAAAATGTAATAATTCGAGATGGATTTACTTCTTGAATGATTGCTTCAATTTTATCTGCAACGAAATCAACATCTTCAAATTCTAACGTTTTATCATGAAAACCAAGCATTCTTAAATCTTGAATTCCCATCGCTTCACATGCATCTTTTAATTCTTTTTCACGGATATTTGGAATCGTTTCACGGTTAGCGAATACATTTTTCCCCATGTTACGTCCCATTTGTCCTAAAGTACCACATGCATACGTTACAGGTACTCCTTGATCTGTTAATAAGCGAATTGTTCCTCCCGCCGCAAATGCTTCATCATCTGGATGCGGAAATACAACAAGTACATGTCTCTCCATAAGTTTCCCTCCTTCTTACTTAAATGGTGTTAAGCTTAACTCAAGTGCAACTGCTAAGCGGCCTTGGTTATCATGCCCTGCTAGTAATAAACGCTCTTTATCGTCTACTTCCCAGTGCGTAATACCTTCTGCATATACCCAGCCATGATCCATTTTCAAACCAACTCGGTATGGATTCGTTCCAGTAATCTTCCCGCGCTCAAAGCGAATAATTGCATTTCGAATGAATGCTCCAACTGTCATCATCTTTTCGTTAAAGTGTGACGCATACGCTCCGTTCGTTGTTTCTAAATGAATATATACATCTTTATTTACAAAACGTTCAATTTCATTTTGAATAAGAGAACTATCTTTTACTATTTCCATCGGAATTCACCTCTTTAAACCATTTTACGCAAAAATAATGTAAATTGCTATCTCTATATTAGAGGACAACGCTCACTTTTCCTAATAATTTGCACTGTGTTTTTTATATTTTTTATATGATATGTAAAAATCATATTTTTTCCTTCACTTTGTTAAATAGTTTTCTTTCTTTTTTGAATTTGCTACAATATATTTTATCCCGTATTAATATAGCGAGATACATTTCGACAATTGAATACATACTTTAAAGAAGGTGACATGATTGGAACAATCAGCACATGAAGTAGCAAATTGGCAATATTATTTTGCAATTGCCGTATTTTTAATCACGTACGGATTTATTATTTCTGAGAAATTGAATCGTGCTGTAATCGCACTATTCGGCGCTGCTATTATGATTATTTTTGGAGTTGTAGATTTACATACCGCTTTCACATCACATATTCAATGGGAAACAATCACCCTTTTAATTGGGATGATGATTCTCGTACATATTACGAGTCAATCAGGCGTATTTGAATTTGTGGCTATTAAAGCAGCTAAGGCAGCTGGTGGAAAACCAATCCGCATTTTATTATTACTATCTTTATTAACCGCAGTTGGTTCTGCATTTTTGGACAACGTAACAACCGTCTTATTAATCGTACCTGTTACACTATCCATTACACGTATTTTAAAAGTAAACCCTGTTCCTTATTTGATTTCAGAAGTGCTATTTTCAAATATAGGCGGAACAGCAACATTAATCGGTGACCCACCGAACATTATGATTGGGTCAGCAAATAAGCATTTAGACTTTAATGCCTTTTTACTAAACTTAGCTCCAATCGTAATTATTATTTCTATTGTTACACTTGGCATTATTTACTTTATGTATCGTAACAAACTAAAAACAACACCTGAGCAAATTAAAATATTAATGGCATTGAACGAAAAAGATTATATTAAAGATCAAAGCCTCCTTTTAAAATCCATTTCAATTTTAGGACTAACTATTTTAGGCTTTGTACTTCATTCGATTATTCATGTAGACGCTGCGGTTATCGCGATGACAGGCGCTACAATTCTTATGCTAATTGGCGTAAAAGAACATGATATTGAAGATGTATTTGCCCACGTTGAATGGGTAACCATTTTCTTCTTCGCTGGATTATTCGTTCTCGTTGGCGGGTTAATTGATATCGGGCTCATTTCTTCACTCGCAAAAGAAGTGCTCGACGTAACGAACGGTGATATCGGTTTCGCTGCGATACTTATCTTATGGGTATCAGGCATTGCATCTGCAACAATTGACAATATCCCATTTGTCGCAACGATGATACCACTTATTCAAGATTTAGCTACAGGACTCGGATTATCTGTCGACTCTCCGCAAATTGAAGTACTATGGTGGGCGTTATCACTTGGGGCTTGCTTAGGAGGAAACGGAACATTAATCGGAGCATCCGCAAACGTAGTCGTTGCTGGTATTGCAAAACGTGAAGGACATGCTTTCTCGTATATGGACTTCTTAAAAATTGGTTTACCGTTAACTATTATTGCATTATTACTATCACATGTTTATATATATTTACGTTATTTAATGTAATAGTTGTAGTGGGTGAAATTATATCGATGATTCTACAGAGAATATCGACTTACCGACAAATAACGAAAATGAAAAAGGTATGCAGCTAAATTGCATACCTTTTTTTCGTTCACCAAAATATACCGATAATTGCTAATCCACCTAAAATCATACCGCCAATTTGTCCAACGATTGCTGGCGATAATTGAACACCTTTTCTCACTTCAACAACCGGTCTTTCGTGCCTTAGTTGCTGCACTTCACTTTGAAGTTGATGTACACTTCCGTGTAATTCTTTAATTAGTTCCTTCAATTCAGCGACCTCTTCATTTACTGGTTTTGCTTTTTCTAAATTCATTTTGCATAACTCCTTATAAAATCAATCAGTGCACTGTAAAATTTCGCCAATTACTGGTATATCTCCTGCATACTACATATATAATATGGAATGTATTTTTAATCTTGCAGCTCTATCCATTCCTCCCGCAATATCCCCATAATGATACGATCAAAACATTTCCCATCTCTTTGCACCGCTTCTCTCATACAGCCTTCCATCTGAAAACCCATCTTTTTATATAACTTAATAGCAGCTTTGTTATAAGAAATAACATCAAGACCGACGCGGTGTAAATTCAATTCATAAAATGTATAATTTAATATAAGATTGATTGCTTCTCTTCCATATCCCTTCCCTCTATCATTTCCCTCTCCTATACCAATGGCTAATAAACCCATTCTGTTATTCCACTCTATGCCATGAATCGCCACAAAACCAATTAAGCGATCATCTTGAACTGTCCTTACCATGAAAGAAACACTATTCGATCTTCGTCCTTTTAATAGCCCATTACTTGCTATTTCTTGTATCGATTGCGGGAATGCTACATCTGTATCTACATTTCTTAAATACTCACTATCTTCTTGCCACATAGCCATTACTTCAGCATCCGCTTCTCTAATAGCTGATAATTTAATCGTTTTATTTTGAAAAAGATTCATTGTCATTTCAAACTCCCCCTTTATTAAATAACGGGGATACTTATTTCAGCCTATTTATCCCCTCGTTCTATAAACTGCTTTATACACGAGATACTTACAATAAGCGCTGACATTGGCACATCTCCTCTACATTAAATTACATTCATTGTATAATTTTTCATTTATTCTAACAATAAAAAAGACCCCCAAATTTAGAGGATCTTCCTAACAACGAATCGATATTATTTCGTAAACATTTTCTCCGCTTCATCCATTGCCATTTTGTTACCTAAAGCAGAATAGTCAAGCCATGGTTGGTCATTGATAATGTATACATGCTTGCCTTTAACAGCTTTTAAGTCTTTCCAAATTGGTGTTTCTTGAAGTTGCTTAAATGCAGCTTTTGCCTTATCATCTCTGTTTACAACAACGAAAATAGCATCTGCATCAAAGTCAGGTAATACTTCTTGTGAAATGACTTCAAAAGGACGGTTTCCATCAATTTTCTCTACACCATTTGCAGGCTGTAATCCTAAGTCTTGGAATAAAATTGGTCCCATCGGTCTTTTCGTACTAAATACACGTAATTCTTTTGCGGTAACGCGAATTGCCATTACTTTTTCATTATTACCTAGCTCTTTATCTATTAAATTTTTTACTCGTTTTGATTGCTCTTCGTAATCTTGAATATATGTATCCGCTTCTTTCTCACGGTTTACAAGTTTACCAACTTGTTTTAAATGATTTCTCCACGTACCTTCATCTAAATTGAAAGTATGCGTTTTTGCAATTTTTTCGTATTTCGCTACATCTTTGCCAGCATATTTTTCATCAACATAAATTTCAGATGGCTTTAATTGAAGTAATGCTTCCATATTTGGATCAGTTACAACACCAAGTTTCTTCGTATCTTTCAGTTGTTCTTTTGCATGCGGTAAGAAATCTTTTAAATCTCCACCAATTACAGAACCTACTGGTGTAATTCCTAATGCAAGTAAATCATTTGTTAAGTGAATAGACATTGAAGCAATTTTTGGGTCATTACTTTTTTCCGTTTTTTTCGTTGCCTCTTCATTAGCTTTCGTTTGACCACATGCTGCTAATACTAAAATACACATCATGCTAAATAAAATAGTAAGTTTCTTTTTCATATGTTCTCCTCTTTGAAGTATTTATTTTGTTTTTGTAAGTAAATAAAGAAAATACGGTGCTCCTAAAGCGGCCACTACTACACCAGCTGGAATAGAGTTTGGCTCAAATATAGAACGACCTATCGTATCTGCTAGCACTAAAATAATCATTCCGATAATACCAGCTAAAAGAAGAAAGTGTTGATATGTAGTACCTACTAACTTTCTGGCAATATGCGGAGCAACTAAACCGATAAAACCAATCCCTCCAGCCATCGATACACTCGCACAAGACAATCCAACCGCTGTAGCTAAAAGTAGTAACCGTTCTTTTTGAACAGAAACTCCAAGTCCTGCTGCCACACTATCACCTAGTGACAATGCATTTAACGTCTTAGATTTTAGCCATGCATATGGAGTTAGTATGAAAATCCAAGGTAATAATGCAAGGACATGAATCCAATCCCTTCCCCACACATTACCAACTAACCATCTAGAAGCGAATGTATACGTTTCATCATTTAACTTAAGAGAGAAAAATAACGAAATCGCACTAAATCCAGCTGAAACTGCAATACCAACAAGAATAAGTCGAATAGGAAGTAAACCTTTTGACCGATCACTCGCAAGTATAATAATTAAAAATGCAGCTAGCACTCCCCCGCCAAATGTAAATAACGGTATTAAAATCGATGCATTCTCATTAATAGAATGAAAGAAAGTAACAAATATAATTAGCCCGAAAGATGCACCTGAATGTAATCCGAGGATACCAGGATCGGCCAGCGCATTGCGAGATAACCCTTGCAAAATCGCACCAGAAATCCCAAGACCAATACCTGCTAACATTGTGATTATAATTCTTGGCATACGATAATCGTATAGCACTGTTGCGCTCTCAAAATCACCATAACCGAAAAGCGTTTGAATTACTTTGAGCGGCGCTATGCTCAATGTCCCTGTATTTAAACTAATTAAAATTACAGCGATACTAATACAACCGAAAATTGTAGTTACAGTAATAGCTCTCTTTTTATCCGTGTTTAAAATCTTCTTCACTTACAACTCCCTCCCAACTTTACGTGCTATATAGAGGAAGAACGGAACTCCAACAAGAGCTACCATAATTCCTATCGCAAGTTCTTTAGGAGGATTTACTGTTCTTGCTCCTAAGTCAGCTAAAACTAATAACATAGCTCCTAATAATGCTGACATAGGAATAATGAGTCGATAATTCACACCAACTAATTTTCTAGCAATATGCGGGATAACTAGTCCTACAAACCCAATAGAGCCAACAGCTGAAACAGATACACCAGCAAGAATGACTACTATAATCATCCCTAGTATTCTCGTTCGGTTCGTTTTTACTCCTAAATTCGTAGCAACATCATCCCCCATTGATATGAGTGAAATAGATCGCCCTAACACTGTCGCAAAAACAATCGTTATGAGAATAATAGGAACTAAAAATTTCAAGTGTTCCCACTTAACTCCTGCAACACCACCAGCGTACCAAAACGCTAAATCTTGGCTTAAATCATAATAAATTGCAACACCTGAACTTAACGAATGTAAAAGTGCGGCCATAACTGCTCCAGCAATCGTTAACCTCATCGGTGTTAACCCACCTGAAGTAGCCGATCCGATAATAAAAATGAGTACTGTACTTAAGACTGCTCCAATAAAGGAAACAATCATCAAATAGGAATACGGCATATGCGGGAAAAAGGCAAAACTAAGTGCTACTACAAACATCGCACCTGCATTTATTCCGAGTACACCCGCATCCGCTAAAGGATTTCGTGTTCCCCCTTGCATTACAGCCCCAGCGACTGCAAAAGCAGCTCCTACAACCGCTGCGCCAATTACCCTTGGGAGCCTTAATTCATAAATAATTTGGTGCTGCGTTAATTTCGGATTATAATCAAAAACCGCTGCCCATACTGTTTGCAAATGAATATCCTTTGCACCAAATGCAACGGCCAAAAATATAGACCCAATTAAACATAAAATTGTTAAGCTCATGAAACATATGAACTTAATATGTATCCAGCGATTATTGCTAGCATATACAGCAGGCTTATGTAACATGTTTCATTTCATCCTTTATATTCAGTTGTTTTTTATAATTATTTTTTATTTATAATTATTATTGATAATAATTATCATTTTCATTTAGATATTATATCCTCACTTTTTTTAAATAGCAAACTATTTTTTCACTTTGTTAAATATTAAAATACTTATTACAATTCCTTTCTAAAACTTACAAATACATGCAAAATAGACTACTGGCTTATTTTTAAAATTGTAGTATACTTAGTCATTATTTCGAGTTTTCTAACAAAAATATCGAAGGTGACACAATGTTCTATATAAAACAACTATTACACTTCACTTACGAGCAAGCATTATCTTGCTTATTCCCAGTCGTTATTTTCTTAACACTAGCCCTTTCAAAAATAGTTTCTATCCCAGGGTTATACCGCTACGATTTCATACTCATCGTATGTCTTCTTATGCAGTGGATTATGTACAAGACTGGGCTTGAGACGAAAGACGAATTAAAAGTAATTACTGTCTTCCACCTCATCGGCCTTCTACTAGAAATATATAAAGTACATTTCGGTTCATGGAGTTATCCGGAAGAGGCATATTCAAAAGTTTTTGGAGTTCCACTTTACAGCGGTTTTATGTACGCAAGTGTTTCAAGTTACATATGCCAAGCGTGGAGAAGATTGCATTTACAAATGCATCATTGGCCGAAAGCTATTTTTGCCGTGCCGTTAGGAGCAATGATTTACTTTAATTTTTTTACACATCATTTTTTATATGACTTTAGATGGGTGTTAACTGTTCTTTTATTCATCGTTTTCTTTCGAACATTTGTAGAATTTTCATTACGAGGTGTTACATATAAAATGCCACTCGTTCTCTCATTTTTCCTTATTGGTTTCTTTATTTGGATTGCAGAGAACATCGCAACTTTTTTCGGAGCATGGCAATATCCAAATCAACGGGAAGCGTGGAATCTCGTTCACTTAAGCAAAATTAGCTCATGGTTTTTACTCGTTGTTATTAGCATTATGATTGTTACACAACTCAAACTTTTGAAGGAGTCCAAAAAATAACGCTGATTATGTAAAAACAGGTAGCCCATCACTCATTAGAGAGTGATGGGCTTTTTTAATAATATTTTTTAAACCGTCCTTATCAAAGGAGTTATAAATTACAAGAGCATACGCAATTGCACATTATGAACTAGTACTAGCAGAAGATGTTGCAGCAGATGAAGCAGCAATCGTTGCCATCATAGCTGCCTGTTGTGCTTGTATGAGGACTTCTATCATAGTTTGTAAACCTGTGTTGGTAGCTTTACTTTCCTCACCTTTCTGACTTACGAACAGTTGAATAGCAATAAGAATATTCGCATCTGTATGCCAACGGAATAATTTCTCTCCCTGCAATTTTTCAATCAACGCTTTAATAGCATGAACCTCTTTTTCTCCATCCTCAAGTAACGCTAGTAGCCCGATAGCTGGGTAATGCATCTGTTTCACTTTAACTTTTTCTTGTTTTAACAACTTCCATATGTTTGTACATGTTGCAACTAACATTTCTTCACGGACATCCTTCTTTAGTGAGAGGATATGACTTAAAAACTGAAGATCATTCCCTTTACGCAAACCAGCTTTCGCTAGTTTCTGATACAGACGTTCTACTCGGTCCATAAGTGTTTCTACATTCTCTGATTGTCCTGCTAGTAAAACTGCGAGCGGATAATCATTTGTACCTGTAAGAAAAAGATGATCCTCTTTCATGCGTTTATATACTTGCATCGAACGCTGAATGTGCGTGCCATGCTGTTCATTTTCTTCTGTTAAAAGCACAGCAGCTGCGAGATAAGTAAATATACTTCGGCTAAAACCACCAGCAACCAATTGTTCATATAAATCTAAAAACTTCCGAAAAGCTTTCTTGTAATCTGTAAAGTGAATATCTAATGTTGCGGCCACAACAAAGCGATGATAAGACTTTAAGTATGAAAACATCCCTACCTGATTCTTAATATAACTACTAATTTCTAAAAAACGTCCGAGATCAAACAATTTATCACTACCTGCATACATAGCAGCAATCATCATTCCTGTTCGAGAATCACTCGTTTTCCATTTTAGTTCTCCCTTTATCTGTGCATATGTATGTGTGTATTGCTCCAACTTTTGTTCTAATGTAATCATAGTATTCACCCCTATTTCTAGTACTTCTCTATTATTATACTTATATTTCATATAGATTTTGCAACCTTATTTTTGTATTATCTTCAATATTTTTCTATTATGTAAAACAAAAAATAATAACTATTCCTACTTCATCAGTATCACGATGATAATCGTTCATAATCCTTCAAAAAGTTCAACAACAAAAAAAGATAGATAATAAATTATCTATCTTTTTTTGTCTTTATATTATTTAACATTACACCTGTATTGTGAAAAATAAGATTGTAACTACTTACACCTCAATTTTCACAAAACATCTGTGATTTCGTTTTTCATATGCAATTAAAACTAAAGAGCCTTAATAATACGTTCCATCGCCTTCATTTGCCCAATATGATCAGCTTCATGATAAAGCATCATACCGTATAGCTCTCCTACTGTTTCCAATCCTAGGAATGGCTCTGGCAGTTTATTTTCAAATGCTTCTGCTGGAATTTCGTTAATACGTTTAGCTTGTTCTTTTAATTGAGCCGTTAACACTTCTAACGATGGTCCTTCTGTTTTCCATTTAGACGGTCTTGATCCATACCCAAACATACCTGGATATTCAGTTGGTAATTGTTTAAATTCTTTTCCAAACATGAAAACTTCTGCTGCCGTTAACACGTGACCAATATGCCAACGAATTGTATTGTTAAAACCCTCTGGCTGTGTATCTACAGTTTTATCATCTAACGTTTCCATAAATTTAAGCAGTTCCCCGCGCGTTATTTCAAATTGTTTTAAGCCAACTAGTCTATTCATTTTATCGTTCCCCTTCTTCATGTACCATTTATTATGAACTAAGAATGTTCAACTTATTAAAGTTTCACCTTGTTTAATCTATCAGAAACGATTAAGAAATACATCTAATATGCCTAGTAAAAATAATAAAAAGGTTCACCTCTCGTACATATAGAATTACTTACTACACAAATAGTTTAGTAAATAAAAGAGGAGTGTTAATTTCATGTTACATATTTTAAAACAACAATATAATCTTATTAGCTCTACAAGAGAAACTCTATTTACATTTTTGGAAGAAATTCCACTAGAAAAATTACATAGCACTGTTCCTAATTTCGGGAGCGGTAGTATTATAAAGACGCATATTCATGTAGCCGATTGCTATCGATACTGGCTTGGATCATTTGCATTCAAGCAAAAACGAGCAGATTTTTCATTCGCTAGTGATTATGAAATTGAGCATGCAGATGTGGAGAAAGTCCGTGCTAGATTTAAGTTAGTAGATGAGACTGTACAAAACTTTTTAGATGAATACAATGACCGTTGGCTCGAAAATATAGCAAATGAAGTGAAATGGCAAAAAGAACCTTGGAGTACAACACCGATATGGCTTTTAACTCATACAGAGACACATGAGTTTCATCATAAAGGACAAATTGTATCTATGGCTCGTCACCTTGGGTACACTCCTCCTGATACAGACCTTAGTTAATTCGATTATAAAAAAACTTGTTGATACATTTTGTTGTGTATAAAACTTTTATCATTTGTTTTAGGTATACCATATCATTATAAAATTCATGTAACATCAAAGTAAGACACATACTTTTCAAACAATACACAAAATAAAACTCTTCTTCCATGTAGAGCAAAAATATTTATATACTCTATCACCAAACTTAAGGAGAAATTTATAATGAGATTAGAGAGTGAAAGAATTTATTTAAGACCTCTTTGCGAACTAGATGCCCCAATTATATTAGAAAGTACGATGGATACAGAGATACGTTATATGACTGGAACCAAACCTACTTTTTCATTGGAACAAATAAAGACACATATAGCTCATATAAATAATGATTCGAGTCGCTATGATTTCGCTATTTGTTTACAAAGCAATGACGAAATGATTGGAGAGTTGTCGATTTTAGATATCGATGAGGAGAACAAAAGAGCAGGATTCAGAATATCAATGCTTTCAATAGCACTAACAGGACAAGGATATGGAACTGAAGCTATTACAATTGTTTTAAAATTTGTTTTTGAACAACTATATTTAAATCGGTTACAGTTAGAAGTATTTAGCCATAATTTACGCGGAATTAGAGCTTATGAAAAGATTGGGTTTGTAAAAGAAGGAACCTTACGTCAATCTTTATTTTATAACGATACATTCTCAGATGAAATTATTATGGCGATACTTAAAAGTGATTATAAAGAGATGTCATTGTAAATAACTGTTCTTAAACTATTAACAACTTGAAAGAACCTTACCACACTAAAATGCAATAAGGCTCTTTCATTTTTATATCAAATAACAACTCTTAACTCATGTATTATATTAATACCAAATTGTCTCCGCATAATTATATGCATCACTATTCGGAATGGCATGTTTCCCTTGTGCTTGTGCCTTTCTTGGATCTAAATCATATACCATTGGCGTATAACATGATGTTTGCCCTTTATTCACAACACCATTTCCTCCAGCACTTCCGCAAGTATATGCCTTTCCATCGGTTTTTCTGACTATCCTTGCATCAGCTTCGTTATTATAAACCGCTGCACGAGTTACAGTAACCTTTGCCCACGCTGTTTTACACGTCGTGCTAAATTTTAATTCCACATATGAATTAGAATCAATCCACTTCTTTTCTTTCGTTACTGCTGATTGATCACAGCTATTGTAGTAAGGGCTTTTCCCATCATATGAATGGTCTTCTGCAAATGCTTTATCATTATTCGTCGTACTAAAAACACTAGTTATGACGAGCAATGCCAGACAAAGACATGCGCTTACCTTTTTAAAAAGCTTCATAGAATTCCACTCCTTTATTAATAACGTCCAGTTTTCCCGTAACCATTATTAATCGTCACCGCTTCGGCATCAGCCGTATAACCAAAATCAGCAGTTAAATCAAATACCATTCCTGTATACGTGCTCGTTTGACCTGTTTTTATTGCTCCATTACCACTATTAGAGTCTACTGATTTTTGAAATACACCGTTTTTATATTTATTAATAACAGCGTAAGCATATATCCCTCCAGAAACGGAAGGTGCTGGTTGATCTAAAACAAGCTTAGACCATGCTGCGTGACATTTATTACTGTAACGTAAATACACTGTCCCTACTTTTTTACTCCCCTCATACACCGCTGTAGACTTTGCATTAAATCCATCTGCATCACACGTTGTACTGCCTCCGTATACTTTCGTTGTAGCCGGATTTTTCCCGTCATAGTAACTACTTAAATCAGTAGCTGCAAATGTACTTCCTTGAAAACTAAATAATACACCTACACTCGCTACACTTAACACACATACTTTCATTAACTTTTTAAACATTGCAAATCTCCTCCCCAAAAATAAGTACGTATCATAAAAACAAGCTATACCGCTATGTAAGCCCTCCTTTCATGCTTCCTAGAGGCATCTTACAGAAACGGATAAACGTTGTAAATTTCCTTATGATTATTGGAATATACGAAGAATTTTACTTATCTGTCTAAGAAAAAAAGTTGAGAAATACACATTTTATAGCATTCTTTATTTAAAACATAAAAGAACCGATACTTGTTACATGCAAGCATCGGTTCTTTATACAAAATTGCCATTTTTTCTTTTATATAAAATAAATATTTCTCCACTTAATCTGTTGTAAAAAACTCCCTCGTCACATCAATAAATTGCTGCAGTGGCGCTGTCATCCATTTATCTTTATGCCAAGCAATTTGTGTATAAATCGGTGAAATTGCATTTTCTAAATGTAACTCTTTTATCGTTCCCTCTCGTATATCTTTTTCTACTACTATCGCGGGTAAAACTGCTATACCTAAATCTGCAATAACACATTGTTTAATTGCCTCGACACTAACGAACTCAATTTTATTTGCTGGATACACATCTTCTGTACGAAATAGCTCTTCAAATAAAGTTCTATACGAGCAACCGAGTTCTGTTAACAAAAGTGTTTCCTTCTCTAAATCTTTTGTAGAAACGGAAGTTTGCTCGAGTAAATAATGCCCTGAAGCAGCTACTACTTTTAATTCTTCTTTCATAAGCGGCTCCACATGTAAAGCATCTTCTGTTTTACATTCGTCCAAAATAAAGGCAAGATCGACTTTTCCCTCCATCAATTGTTCCCTCGCATCTTTATTGGAATGTGCTGGTTTAAATATAAGCTTTATTTGAGGAAATTGTGCTTTAAACCTCTTTAATATAGAAGGAAGTCTATATGTACATTGGCTTTCTTGCGCACCGATTATTAACGTACCTGCTATTTCCTCATCATCTTTCACAGCCATTTTTGCTTCGTTACTGAGTGCAATCATCTTGTCGGCATATAGTTGAAACTTTCTGCCTGCTTCAGTTAAAAAAAGACGTTTTCCTAATCTTTCAAATAACGGCGTACCTAACTCTGCTTCTAACGTTTTAATTTGCGCCGTTACACTCGATTGAGCAAAGTTTAATTTCTTCGCAGTTTGCGTAAAATTCAAAGTGTCCGCTGCTACTTTAAATGTAATTAATTGTTTTATCTCCATTTATCGTCCCTCTTTTCAATCGATATTCCCGATTGATTTCATCGAAATAATCCTCTTTGTCTATTGATATTTGTATTGTATGATAAAGAGCATCGACAAACAATAAAAATGGAGGGATTCCATATGAAAGCACTTTGTTTCGAACAGTTCGGAAATCCGGATGTACTACAATATAAAGAAATACATGATCCAATCATAAATCCAAATGAAATTCTTGTCCGCACGAAAGCAATCGGTTTAAATTTCGCTGATATTTATAGACGCCGCGGTGATTATCATCTCGCTGGCAACCCACCATATGTATTAGGTTATGAAGGAGCTGGCGTTGTTGAAAAAGTAGGAGCTGACGTTACGAATATTAATCCTGGAGACCGTATTGCATTTGCTGATGTCCCATTTGCAAATGCAGACCTAGTTGCTGTTCCATCGGAGAAAGCAATTAAGCTTCCAGATTCTATCTCTTTTGAAACAGCCGCTTCTGTCTTATTGCAAGGTCTAACAGCACATTACTTAACGAAAGATAGCTATGAAATAAAACAAGGTGATATAGCTTTAGTACATGCCGCAGCTGGTGGTGTTGGGCAACTTCTTATTCAAATAATTAAACTACTAGGCGGAAAAGTAATCGGCCTAACTTCATCAAAAGAAAAAGCACAGATAGCTACGTTAGCTGGTGCTGATCACGTATTTTTATATACTGAAGCATGGCCTGCGAAAGTACTTGAAACAACAAACGGTGATGGAGTAAATGTTGTATATGAATCAGTAGGTTCTACATTAGAGGAAAGTTTTAGCGCAACTAAAACTGGTGGTACTGTCGTATTTTACGGAATGGCTGGTGGTAATCCTGCGCCCGTTGATCCGCGTATGCTTATGGATACTTCGAAAACTTTAACTGGCGGAGACCTTTGGAACGTGCTTACATCTTATGAAGAGAGAAAAGAACGCTCCTCTCAATTATTCGAATGGATTGCGACCGAAAAAGTAAAAATCACAAGTCCTACTACATTCTCTTTACGAGACGGTGCCCGTGCTCATGAATTATTAGAGAGCCGAAAAAGTACAGGGAAGATTTTATTAATTCCATAATCGTACTAATAAAAAAAGGAAGCTAGAATATATTTCTTCACTTCCTTTTTTAACGTTATTTATGTTCGATTTCGCTTCTTTTCAATTACCCAGTTATTTATATTTTTTCTGTCTATGCTTCTCTTTCTAGGCCCCTCATTTTTAAGTTTATATAATAAACAAATCTAAATATTAAAGGAAAAAACAAACCTCCAAATATCAACGATCCAATAAATACAGTATCAATAAAAGAAAAAACCAAAAATAATAGCATTCCAAAAAAATAAAATACAACTGCACTCCAATAAATAAAACGTGGAAACTTAGTTTGGAACGAATCACCTTTTTCACACGGTTTTCCAAATAACAAATGAACGAATTTAATCAACATAATCACTTCTCCATATAATTGTTAATATTCTTTTCTTCTTAGAACTGAACATAAATCACATACTATGTATCATTTTCTTTTAATTTTCCGACACCAAAGTTATTAACTATGTCGAATACGGTAGCCTTTTACTCATACATTTCATAAATGCAATAATATATTTTTATTTCAATACAAATCGTCTATCCCCTTTATCATGTTGCAATTCAAACAATACTGGATTACTAACAAATCTTTTTAGCAAAACATACGCCTCATAATCAGATATTTCATTAGGAATATTAATTCCACTAAATGATGTTGAGGTAATTAGTGTATGAAAATCATATTTAAATTCATAATCACCAATATACGCTAGTGCCAATTTCCCTTTCCATTCAATTTGATATGTCTGCCCTTCTAATCTAGTAAACTTAATATTATGAAAGGCTGACGCATCATGTCCAAGTAAATAAACGTCAAATGCAGTTAACTCTAAATCTAAGTCCTGCTGCTCATCTTCCGATAAACAATCAATTGCAAATCTCTTCCCATTTAGCGTATCCAAATTAAAAGGCGCCTCATCACTGCCTACACGAAACCCTTTAAAATCCCATTCTTCTGATGACAAAGTGCATCTATGGAAGTTGTTCCATACAATCTTAGCCTGCCAATCATCTTCTTCCTCATTCTCTTCATCTTCTTCATCCAAATCTTCCTCATCATAATCCGCGGTCTCTAAATGCAAATCAAAATACAAACCAGCCATACCATTTAACTCTTCTTCCTCAGCATATTTAAAATGTGCACTCCACTTAAAATTAACAATTCGATGACCATTAGGCCACGGGTTGTCCACAAAATATATTCGATCCATATTCACACATTCCTTACTTTGTTTTATTTCTCGTATACTTATTTTAGATTCCGAGATGAGATGAAATGTAAAGCTAGACTAATGTCCCTCCAATACACTACAAACTAATTTGTTGTTCCTACTCCCTAATTATACCATTACAATAATTTTCACAGTTCTTTTCAACAGAATATTCCGATTATAGTTAATAAATGATATATTTAAAAATAAAAAGGAAGCTAGATTTCTCTACCTTCCTTTTCTTATTTTTATATTTCCACACTTTCTTTCCCTTTTGCAACGTAACTCATATCTCCAACAGACTCGACTGTGTATGTTCCGTCTTTATATACAACCTGGGTCACACTAGCATTTTCTACTCCAAGTTTTGTTTTGCTACTGTCTAACATTTCGATTAAGGTAGTAATCAAGAGCCCATGAACGACAACTAAAACATTACCGCCACCATTTGCAGCAGCTTCTTCACTAATTTTATCAATCTCTTCTTTTATACGAGTAGAAAATAATTCCCAATCTTCCGCCTGTTTCGTAGGGTCTGCTGCTCTAATAAGATTAATCACTTCTTGAATAGAAAACTTCATAAGTTCTTCTGGTGATGCAACGCCTGCAGCTTTTCCAACCACATCCCACATATTTTCAAGTTTTTCACCTTCAAAAATACCAAAATTTAATTCTCGTAATTTTTTTCTTTTCTCAAGTTTTAACTTTGATTGCTCACTATATTTTAATACTAAATTAGCAGTTTCAATCGCTCGGCCGCTATCACTACTATACGCATTCGTAAAATGAACATCTTTTAATCCTGTTCCTAAATTAGAGGCAACTTCAACACCTTTTTCTACTAACGGGGAGTCTGCCCAACCTTGCGCGCGATGATTCGTATTTAATATTGTTTTTCCGTGTCTTGTAACATATAACGTAACTACATTCTCATTGCTATCTGTTTCTCGATTCTTCATTCTATTCTCTCCCTTTACATTTCTATATCAATTTTACCACCTTAATTATTCATTGAGCAAAATATACGTAAGTGAATTTGCTAAATAAAAAAAGCTATCTTTCTGTATATCTCTACAAAAAGATAGCATCTTTTATGATTACATTTTTCAACTGATATTCCTACTCAGCAAAAGCACTCGAATACTGAACGACTCCTTCTACACCTTGCAGAGCGTTCTCACTTAGCTCAATCACCATAAACACTTCATCTGGCACTTCAAATGGTGCTTTTATATTCCACTCTCTTGCTTTCTTAAAACCAAATTTCGGATAGTATTCTGGATGCCCTAACACTACAACTGATCCATATCCAAGTTCTTTCGCTTTTTCTAACGCAGCTACAATAAGCTTCCCGCCGATTCCTTTTTTCTGATGGTCCCTAGCAACTGATACAGGTGCAAGCGCTAATGATTCTACAGAAGTTCCATCCTGTTCTATCGTAATTTTGGATAACAGAATGTGACCGACTATTTCCTCATCTACTGCAACGATTGATAACTCTGGAATAAATGCGTCACATTCTCTAATACGTTTTACAAGTTCATGCTCTTTTTTATCACTAAATTCTTCATGTAAAAATGCTTGTTGTACACCTTCTTCTGTTTTTCTATAATCGTTTTTTTGTTCTTGTCTAATCGTTACCATTCTATATTATCCTCTATTCTTTCTTATTTCTTTTTGAATTTTACGAAGCGCTTTTTTCGATCCGCGCTCTATATCATGCTGTATTTTTCTTTCTTTATAATCGACAAATAGTGTATTTAAATCATATCCCTCTGGGTATAATTCCTTCGCCGCTACCTCTAACGTAATACGTTTTACATTCACTTCAACAAATTCACCGTTATAATATACAACGACGTTATAGAAATTATCTATTTCCTTATAGATGATACCAAAATCATCATAATCTAATAAATTTACACGATCGCCGATTTTGTACTCGTAATGATTTCCTCTTTTTTCTTGCACAAATTTCGGTTTTCTAATTTTGCTTTCATTCAGTTTTTCAAAACAATATTCTTTATTTTCCATGTACTCTTTCGCTCTTTTCAGTACATGTTCTCTTACGTTCATTTTATTCGCAATCCAAAGTGCATTACTTTCACCTGATTTTCCAATTACTAATTTATAAAGTGGCTCTAGTGTTTCACTATTGAATTGCATTGCTGCATTCATAAAATCATCGTGCATTTCTGAGAAGCGCTTAATTTCACCGTAATGCGTACTCGCAACTGTAATACATCCTGCAAGATAAAACTCCTCTAAAATAGAAATTGCAAGTGCTGCCCCTTCATTCGGTTCAGTCCCGCTTCCTATCTCATCAAATAATAGTAGCGTATTATTATTTGACATCCTCATAATTTCAGATAGATTTTTCATATGAGATGAAAATGTACTTAGTGCATTTTCGATACTTTGATTATCACCAATGTCTACAAATACATTTTCGAAAATCGCAATTTCTGTTTCTTTATCTCCAGCAATATGCAAGCCTGACATTGTCGCTAAAGTTAACAATCCGATTGTTTTTAATACAATTGTTTTCCCGCCCGCATTTGGTCCTGTAATAATTAAACTACGGTAGTTTTGACCAATTTCAAAGTGTAACGGTACTACTTTTCCACTTAAAAGCGGATGCTTACAATTTACTAAATGAATGTAGCCATGATCATTTAACTTCGGCTCTATTCCATCAATTGATTTACTAAATTTCGCTTTCGCAAACACCATATCATATTGGCTAATCAATTCCATATTAATTTTTATATGATAAATACTTTCTACTACCATTCCTGATAAAGTCGCTAAAATTTGATACTCTTCCATCGCTTCTTCTGCTTTCAAACTAGCGAGTTCCGCATTTAACTTTGTAACCGTGTGTGGTTCTATAAATACAGTAGAGCCTTTAGCGGACGCTTCAACTATACTTCCCGCAACTTGATTTTTATAAGAAGATTTAATTGGAATCGTATACCGATCATCCTTCTTACTAATAAAGAACTCTTGAATATACTTCTTATTTGCACTACTATTTAAAAACTTCGTTAAACGTTCTTTTATTTTCCCATCTACTGAATCTATGTTATTTCGAATTCGTTTTAACTCTTTACTCGCAGCTGCATCAATACTATTGCCTTTAATGGAAAAGTTAATTTCCTCTTCAATACTTTTAAATTCAGTCATTGAATTTGCATAAGAAGCTAATACTGGCGCAAAAAATTCTTTATCTAACATAAATTTTTTAATCTTTCTACAGCCGCGTAAAAAGTCTGAAACACTTACTAACTCTTCAGGGTCTAAAATCATCCCTTTTTCTAATTTTTGAATTGTACTAGCAATATTTGAAATGCCAAAGAAAGGAACATGCCCTTCTGCATCTACTATAGCTCGTGCTTCTGTCGTTTCATTCAAGCGATTCCTCACTACTTTTATACTCGTACTCGGTTCTAATTTATTTAATAATTCTTTACCTAATCCACTTACACAATAAGATTTCACTATATCCTTTAATTCGTTATATTGTAACTTTTCAAAAGTCATCGTATTCATTTTGTTTCTCCTCACTATGATTGATTTATATCATAAATGAAGATACCTACTCATTAGATTCCAATGAGCCCTACATTATTCAATTACCATTTTTATACATTAAAAACGTATACAAAAAAGCTGCGGGGATACCGCAGCTTTTACATTTACAAGGCAAGTGTAATAATATATGAGGAAATAAGCCATAAAAAACAGATGGCAATCCCCTTATTACACGCTTTATAAAGTATTGTAGGTATCTTCATAGGTTTCGAAATAAATCCATGACAAAATTAGGGGTATGATGTACATAAAAATCCCCTGGTCTTATCCGATTTATTTCATTAAATTTTTCCTATTTAGTACCTACCGCACTCACAAAAAGCACCTCTCATTAATTTATATTATAGTCATTGAAATCTAATTTATTGAAATCATCATACTATATGTTTTGTGAGAAGTAAAGGTGTCAAACTATTCCCTTGCAGATTGTAAAGCTTTCATATAATCAACCTTTTTCTCAAGGGTCTTTTTCGCATCTTCAACCGTTACTATATAATCTACTGCAATATGTTGTAATATTTCCTTATTAGCATTTGGCAACTGAATTGTAATATCATCCACACTACTCTTACTATTTTCAATCGTTTTATTAAATTCCTGAATACTTCTCGCAAGCTCCGCTAACGTTTCCATATGTGCACGGTTGTTTACGTCCAAAAAGATATTACTTTTGAAAACTGCCGTAACATAATGCTTCGGATGTTTCTTCGCTATTTTTTTCTCTTCATTCTTACCGAAAACGGTATCCCCTGTTTGCATTTGCTCGAAAGTAAGTATAGTATCATTTCCTTTTTCTTCATAATATGTATTGAATCTTTCTCGTAAATCATTCGCTTCTTTTTTTATTTTATAGTTATCATTATTTACCTTTGGAGAGGTTCGTCCATCGAAATACATTTGAAATTGTAAATATGGTTCATCTACTTGCTGTACATAAGCTATTCGTATATCTGGTCCTAAAAAATCCTTACCTTGTTCGGGTATTTCAATTCGATCTAGTTTTACAGTAATACCATGCTCCGATTTTGTATAACTTTGTGCTTTTCGTTCAATTTCTTCATCCGATATATCACATGATGTTAATAGTAATAAACTAAGCATTATGCTATATTTCATTATTGTTCTTTTCATATTGCCTCTCCTTTTGCTACTACTGCCTATACAGAAATGTCCTTATGGATTTTAAATTACGATTTATATAAAGAACTTCTTCTCATAACCACAAGTGTTAAAACACCCTTTTATTATCACTTTACACTTATAGTGTAATTTTACACTATATTTATTTTATCGTAAAACTAATATAAAAACTATTAAAATCACGTTAAAAACATACTAATATTTAGTTCTATAGCAATCACAATACAGTTTTTTATTGTATCGAACTTTAAAGTACTAACTTTAATTTCGCTGCGAAAAAATTAAATAAGCACCTCCGCTATTGCGAATGTCATTTACTTTCTCTAATACATTTAATAATTATGACAAGCAATCATAGGAGGTTACTATATGAGCGAACAATACATCATTTTACACGGACCTACTCTTGAACCCAATTTAATTGGCCCCACACTACCACCAATTCCACCATTTACATTCCCAACCGGACCTACTGGAATGACAGGACCTACCGGTGCGACAGGTTTTACTGGAATTGGAATAACTGGTCCTACTGGGGTTACAGGATCTACCGGAATTGGAATAACTGGTCCCACTGGAGCAACCGGTTTCGGGATACTCCCCGTATTTGGAACAATAACTTCTGAAATAGGTATCGGTTTTTCAGCAGTAGTTAATACAAATGTTAATTTTACCGTTCCAGGACCTGTTAGTGAAACTACTCTAAATCCAGTAGACAACTCCATTACCATTAATACCACTGGTGTATACTCTGTATCCTTTTCAATCGTATTTGCGATACAAGCTATTTCGTCTAGTATATTAAATCTTACAATAAACGATTCTATTCAATTCGCAATTGAAACACGAGTTGGTGGTGGTTCTGGGGTAAGAGCTACATCCGCCAGAACTGATTTATTACCTTTAAACCAAGGAGATGTTCTTCGGGTACGAATAAGAGAAGCTACTGGTGATATTATTTATTCCAATGCATCTCTTGTTGTTTTAAAAGTCGATTAATTCATTTATTAAAATAAAAATCTAGGTATGATAACAATATAAAAAGAAGAGGAAGACTTATATTTCAGTCTACCTCTTCTTTTCTATCACCAATTCACTGCTGAACATATATGGAAACTGATCCTCCACTTACATGGAACTGCCCCCATCCGTCCTTATTAATTGTTACAGTATTTTTTTGATTACCCGTCATATCGTACCATACTTCCCCTGCGTTATCCTTTCCAACTTCCATCCACTTTGATCCTCCTGGTCCATCTGAGATTAATGTCGCTAAACCGGAATCCGCATGTACATCATCCCCTTCTCTTGTCCAGCCAATTACATCTGGATGGTCTAAATAATCACGCTGCGTACCATATGCAAAGTTTTTTCGTGCCGTCAAAATCGGATCAATTTTATTTTTTAACGCTGGAATTTCATAACTACTATTTCCGTTTGTCCCATAGTAATCACCATAGAAAACTGAAGGATACCCCTCTGCACGAGTTAAAATAAATGCATATGCCAACGGTTTAAACCACGGACTTACTACAGATTCCAATGACTGTCCAGGCTGAGAATCATGATTCTCAACGAGAGTAACTGCAAGTGCAGGGTGATTTTGCATTACTGTTCCATTTAAAATATTTCTCATATCATAATTCCCATTTCCTTTTGAAGCATAATGAAAATTGTAATGCAGTGGTGCATCAAATACAGATTGATTATAATTGACTTTCGCTAAATAATTATTTAAAGTTTGGATATCATTTTGCCAATATTCAGCCACAGTAAACATTTCTTTTCCTGTTTGCTGTCTGACATGATTTACCCAATCGCGTAAATATTCATGATCAATATGCTTAACAGCATCTAAACGAAAGCCATCTAAATTTAATTCATTCGCATACCACGTCCCCCAATTTTTCATCTCATTCGCAACATCTGGATGATCAAAATCAAGATCTGCATACATTAAATAATCATAATTTCCATTCTCGCTAGACACCTCCCAGTCCCACGCTTTACCTATACCCCTAAATTTATAAATTCGATTTAATTTCCTTCCTTCATCCCAATCCGTTCCGTCAAAATGATACCATTTCCATTTGAAATTAGAATAAGCATCTCCGCGCCCAGGAAAGTTAAACCCCGTCCATGCATTAATTTCATAATCACCTGATACCTCAACATTTCGATTGTTACGGTCTACCTCAACAGCCGTTACATTTTCAGTATAATCTGCTCCACCTTTATGATTCATAACTACATCGCCGTATACATCGATGTTTTGCTTATGTAAAGCTTCAATTGCAGATTTCAACTGTGCTTTTGTCCCATATTTCGTCCGCACCGTTCCTTTTTGATTGAATTCCCCTAAATCATATAGATCATACGCTCCATATCCTACATCATTTTGCGTAGTTCCTTTATATGCAGGTGGTATCCAAACAGATGTAATTCCTTTTTGAGCTAAATTTTCAGCATTTGAATGCAAGCGATTCCAATGATTACCATCATTCGGAGCATACCACTCAAAATACTGCATTAACGTTCCATTGTTAACCGTATCTGCATACACTTTACTTCCCCCATGTATACTAGGTAAAAACAAAACAACCGACAAGCCGACTACTGTTATTTTTTTCAACATATTTACACCATCCCCTTCAAAGAAAACGTTTGCATAGTTTATCGGAATTATTATAATATTCGTTCTACGATTAGTAAAGTAGTAATCTCTCACTCTCCCACATTATTTTTTAATCTAACTTCAAATATTCAACAAATACTTCAACGTAGTTTTTATTTCACATCTTATTCAAGATTGTTTACAATTTATCTATAAAAGCATAACGGAGGGATTTCTATGACGGACTTTCAAAAACATTTTTTTGCAAGATTACATATAGAAGAAATACACAAAATTTCATTCGAAGATTTACCTAACATTATGTACGCGATGGCACAAACTGTCCCTTTTGAAAACTTAAATATTCTCGAAAACAACTTTACAGAAATATCAAAAGAAAATCTAAAAGAAAAAATTTTAGTAAACAACCGTGGCGGTCTTTGTTATGAACTCAATCCTACTATGTATTACTTCCTTAAAGACGCTGGATTTGATGTTCATCTCGTTTCAGGAACAGTGTACAATGCTGCAAATTCTATATGGGCTGTTGATTCTGGCCATATCGCAACCGTTTTAACACATCATAATGAACTTTATTTAATTGAAGTAGGATTCGGATCATACTTACCTCTTGCACCTGTCCCTTTCTCAGGTGAAGTCATTCACTCCGTTACAGGAGATTATCGTATTCGTAAAGAAATGACCGAAAAAGGAAACTACATGTTAGAGATGCGTAAAAATAATGAGTTTTTGGATCAATCTTCTGCTGATGATTGGACGTTAGGCTACGCATTTTATATAGAAGAAGTGGATGAAGAAAAAGCAAATGCAGCACAAGAAATTATCGTTGAACATGAGGGCTCACCATTTAACAAAGTACCTCTTATTGTAAAACTAACTGAAGATGGGCATGCATCTTTAACAAAGGATAGTCTGACAATAGCGAAAAACGGTAAAAAAACGAAAGAAAACGTTACAGATGTACAATATAAAAATCTTTTACATTCAAAATTCGGAATTACATTATAATTTTTTAAGCCTTGCCATTTTAGCAAGGCTTTTCATTTTCCAGCAGGGATTTTTTGCAATTTGTTGTATTTCATAGTTATATAGGAATATAACTACATATTTAGAAAGGAAATGATTATGACTGAACTTAAAGATCGACTACAAGTAGATGATAAAGAAAAATGGGATTTAACGGATATTTACCATACAATTGAAGATTGGGAAAGCGATTTTCATAAAATTGAAGTATTAACGAAAGATTTACATGAGTTTAATGGAAATATTCACGATGGCAATAGTTTATTAGCTTATTTAACAAAGAGTGAAGAAATTTCTAGCATAATATCTTTAATGTTCGCTTATGCACGATTACAATCTGACCTTGATACACGCGATACTGACGCCCAATCTCTTGTCGATAAAGTATCACAATTACACGTGAAAGTAAGTGCGGCTAAATCTTTCTTTTCCCCATTCTTACTTAGCATAGATGAAAACACATTACATTCTTACATAGAAGAAGCAGAAGGCTTACAATACTATAAAGAAGATTTATTTGAATTATACCGTTATAAAAAACACGTATTGAATAAGGACCAAGAAGAGATTTTATCACAAATGGGTGAAGCACTCTCCTCCCCGCAGCATACATATGGCATGTTAAATAATGCAGATATACTATTTGGTGAAGTGACTACTAATGATGGAGAAAAAGTTACTTTAACGCGCGGAATGTATGCAAAGTTAATAGAAGATGAAAATCGTGAGAAACGTAAAGAAGCCTATAAAGCTTATTACAAACCATACGTTCAATTAAAAAATTCTATCGCTTCTACTTTATCTGCTGCTATTAAAAATAATGTTACTGTTTCAAAGCTAAGAAACTATCCATCAGCTTTAGAAAAGTCATTATTTGGCGACATGGTTCCGAAAGAAGTATATGAAAATTTAATTGAGACGACGAAAAAAAACATTCAATCACTACATACTTATAATGAACTTCGAAAAACAAAATTAAATGTAGATGAACTACGTCAATACGACTTGGGCGTTGACTTAGTAGCGGGTGTAAAACAAGACATTCCATATGACAAAGCGTTTGACATCATGATCGAATCACTAGCTCCATTAGGTGAAGAATATATTGAAACATTAAAAAGCTTTAAAGATAAACGTTATATCGACGTGAGAGAAACGCCAGGAAAACGTTCCGGTGCTTATAACTTTGGTGTATACGGTGTTCATCCTTTCATCCTTTTAAATCATCACGATGATTTAAATAGCCTTTTCACTCTTACTCATGAATGTGGTCACGGCATGCATACACATTACTCACACGGATACCAACCAAGAATTTCTGCACACTATACTATTTTTGTCGCAGAAGTCGCTTCTACAGTAAATGAAGTGCTATTAATTCATCATTTATTAAAAGAAGCAAAAGATGCTGATGTACGTAATCATTTAGTAAACCATTTCATCGATAAATTTAAAGGCACTTTCTTTACACAAATCATGTTCGCAGAGTTTGAAAAAATCACACATGAAATGGCACAGCAAGGTAAACCATTAAATGCCCAAGTCTTTAGCGAAGTTTATGAAAACTTGTTTAGAGAGTATAATGGCGACTCCCTCGTATTTGACGAAGAAGTAAAATACGGCTGGGCTAGAATACCGCATTTCTATCGTCCATTTTACGTGTA
This sequence comes from Bacillus sp. IBL03825, assembly GCF_024712505.1. NCBI lineage: Bacteria > Bacillati > Bacillota > Bacilli > Caryophanales > Bacillaceae > Bacillus > Bacillus sp. IBL03825. The sequence continues at coordinate 3,458,283 of NZ_JAMXKE010000001.1, forward strand.
CAAATATGCAACTGGATTCGCTTCTGCAATCCAAATTGCTGATAAGTTATTGAGCGGCGATCCAAATGCTCAAAAACATTATATTGAATTCCTTAAAGGCGGAAGTTCTGACTATCCATTAAACTTACTGAAAAAAGCTGGAGTTGATTTAACTACGCCAGAACCGATTGAAAGTGCACTAAATCGTTTTAGCTCACTTGTTGAAGAGTTTTCAGCATTATAAAAAGCATGCAGAGTATATACTCTGCATGCTTTTTTCATTTCGGTTACTTTATGCTAAATGTTGCTGCGTCACACAGTGAATCATGCCACCATACGCAAACAGCTCATTTACATAAATGCCGATAATTCTTCTTCCCGGAAACTGCCCTTCAATAATTTGAAGCGCTAACTTGTCATGCTCATCGCCATATATAGGAACCAATACAACCTCATTTCCAATATAAAAGTTTAAATATGAGCCCTTACAATCTGCTTCTTTTACAGCTTTTCTTGTCACCGTTACTGGTATAAGCTGAAATGGTTTTCCATCTATATTTCTTGCTTTTCGCAATTCTTGATAATGCTTTTCGTACGCCTCCAAAAGGTAGGATTCACTCTCCCCGAAAGGATCATATTCATAAAGAATTGTATTTTCATTTACAAAACGTGCTGCGCCATCAATATGGTAATCCGTATCTTCATCATAATTATCCTCACCGCGAATACCAGTTATCCATATAAAATTCGTTACCCCCAAATACTTCGTTAACTCCATTTCAATCTCTTCCTGACTTAGTGTAGGGTTTCGATTTTCATTTATAATAGAAGTTTTTGCCGCCATTAAGGTTCCATTTCCGTTTATCTCTATTCCTCCACCTTCTAGACAGACACTAGATTTAACTTTTGGAATACTATACATCTTACTTATTTTTGCCGGAATAACAGCATCATTTTCATACGGATATTTATCTCCCCAACCATTAAAAACCCAGTGTGTTAAGCAGAGATTGCCTTCCTTATCTTTTACAAAGATCGGTCCATTATCTCTTATCCACACATCATCCGTCTCTTGAACTAAGAAATCAATTTTATCCATATCCACTTTCGCTTCCATTAACTTCGATTGGACATGTACTTTTTCTTCCTCATCATATACAACAATATGCACAATTTCTCCGTAATGAAGCTCCTTTGCCATCGTTACCCAAATATCATCTAGCTTAGCTCTGTAACCTTCACCTCTATGAGCTTTATCATGAGGCCATTGGAGCCATGTCCCCTCATGTTTCTCCCACTCAGCAGGCATATAAAATAAATTTTTTATCATACGTGTTCACCCCTTCTTTGAATGTAAGTTCAGTCTAAACTTTGACATCGTGTTAAGGTCAACAGATATATATTCATTTACTTGTAACTACTTTATAAGGTGTCTCTCTATTTCTCTTTGTGATACACTACTTCTCCTTGTAAAACCGTCACTAAAACTTTCGCATTCGGAATCTTATCGGCACTCATTTTAGTAATATCTTCATTTAGTAATACCATATCGGCTGATTTACCTACTTCAATTGAACCAGTAATAGTATCAAGACCTAATGCTTTGGCGGGCTTAATTGTATATGCATCAATAGCTGCGTATACATCAGATAAGCCTTTCTCTTCAATACTTAGTGCATTCGAAATCGTCACAAGTGGATTTAGTTCATTTACATCCCAATCACTACTAAGCGATACGTTCGCTCCTGTTTTCCAAATGTGTCCTAACGGCATAATTCGTTTCATCTGTTGATCTGAAAAATACGCACTTGCCCAGCTTTGTTTAGGATCTTCTGCAAAATCATGGCCTACTTGGAAATCAGCACTAATACCTAACTTAGCAAAACGATTTATATCACTATCTTCTACCATTTCAACATGCGTAAGCGTATAAGGCTGATTCGCCCCTTCTTTTTTCGCTGCTTCAATTGCATTTAAACTCTCTCTTACCCCGCCATCTCCAATCGCGTGAATGAGTGCACCGTAACCAATTTTATTAAGTTCCGTCAACCACCACTTCATCTTTTCTTCTGGAATATAGTTCAAACCGTACGGGGTTCCTTTAAACCATTCAAATTTATATTTTTCTAGTATTTTAGCTGTGCTGTTAATGCTAATTCCATCACTATACATTTTCACTTGATTAATAAGCATTCTAGATGATACATCATCACGCTTAATTTTTTTGAAATACTCCATTTGTTCTGCTTCATTTAAATTTGGATATACCCACGGACGAAGTACTACTCGCGACGTTAACTTTTTCTCATCATTAACTTTATTCCAAACGTCTAACCAGCCTCGTTTCCAATAAAGACGTCCATCGCCGACTGTAGTAATACCATTCTTCGCAACCTCATCTAAACCATCTAACAAACCTTCATAATTTTTTTCAAAGAGTTTAGGCTGAGAATTCCATGCTTTTTCCATTACGATATCCCCTGCTGTATCATACAGAAGCCCGAATGGTTCTCCTGTTTCTGGATCCCGGATGATTCTTCCGCCTTGCGGATCTTTCGTCTCTTTATTTATTCCCGCTATTTCCAATGCTTTTGAGTTAACCCATACAGAATGCGAAGTTCTTTCCATAATTAATACAGGGTTATTAGGAAATAACTCATCAAGAACTTGTAATGGCGTTTGTTGTTCTGATTTTTCGTCCATATCTTTTAACAGCTCTTCCAAACTAAATCCTGTTCCACTTATCCATTCACCATCTTTCACATCTTTTTTACAAGCTTTTAAATACGATCGTTGTTCTTGCAGCGCAGCATCCGGTGAAACACTACAATTCCCTGCTGCTGGTGATTTTGCTTCAAAAATATGATTATGGTTATCCACAAAACCAGGAAGAATAAAACGCCCTTGTAAATCCACCACTTTCGTATCTTCATTTATAAATCCTTCTACATCCTTGTTTGAACCAACAAAAGTAATTTTCCCTTCTTTAACGGCTACAGCCTCTACAATGTCTTGCTTTCCATTTGAAGTATAGATTGTACCATTTTTAAACACTACATTTTTAGGCAACTGATTAGGTAGAACGAAGCTACCATTCTCACCTTCTCCTACTCCAGGAGTACACGCTGAAACCCATGTCACACTTAGAATCAGACAAATAATCATGATTGTTCTTTTCATATTCTTTCTCCTTTTTATTATGATGAATTACTTACATAAATAGAATAAGGATTGACATAATGTTAATGTCAATCCTTATTCTCAGTCTATTTTCATCACTATAAAACAAATTTGTGTCACATATTCCTCTACTAAACAATCACATTCAGGTCCGATACGATAAACTTAACTAAATCTATACAATTCAATCCAATTTACACAAGTTAGTGCTTCATCGTGTTCTCGCAACCCCGAAGGGACGAGGGGTATAACACTCCACACGAGGCAGTATCGTTACCTCCTATTATCAAGCATTTATTTTACCCATCTTGATAAATTTATCGACGCATTTACATCCCTATCGTGATGGCTATTGCACCCAACACAACACCACTCACGTATTTTTAAACTCCACTGTCCTTCTGGTTGAACTGAATGGTCGTATTTTACTCCGCAACATGAACAAATCTTGCTTGAGGCGAACCATTTATCAGCTTTTACATACTCAATGCCATACTTCTCGCACTTGTATGACAAACATTGAAAGAAGAAGTTTAATTTTTGAAATGAAAATGCTTTCGATAGTTTTTTGTTTTTTAACAGGTTTGAGATAGGTAAGTCTTCCACAACAATCCTCATTGGCTTGGTTTTCACCAATTTAGCTGTTGCTTGATGGATATGGTTATTTCGGATATTCGTAATTTTCCTAGATAACCGCAGGTGCTCAGTTTTAGCTTTTTCATATCCGGCAGATTGAATTTTTACACCTTTTTTAAATCTCCTAGACATATCTCTTTGTGCTGACTTTTTCCTTTTCAAAAGTTTTTTAACCTTGGCATCTTTGTTTATATTTCGTTCTTTCATACCATTAGAAGCTACAAACAGCTCTTTTAAACCAACATCCACACCAATCGACTCATTGGTTAGTTCTTGTAATTCAAAGTCTTCTTGAAACCCCACACTAATCCACCAGTGACGACCATCAAATGTAACTCTTGGATTGGATGGTTTTTTATTTCTTGGTAGTTGTTGGCTTGTTTTCACTTCTCCAATAGACTGAATATGAACTACTTTCTTTCCTATAATCAGCCTTTCATAATTGGCATAAAATCCTTGGATTAAATCTTTTTTGGATTTATAAGAAGTGTGATAACCATTTTTATACTTTTTGAACGAATTTTTTCTCGCCGTATCAAAATCTTTTGAAGCCTGTTTGGGAACTTGTGCGTTAATGTCATTTAACCACTCATATCTCTTTCGCTTCTTGATCTTTGTAAATCGTTTCTGTAAAGCTAACTGTGAAACAGATTTTCCAAATAGCTTATAGTATCTATCACTCATTCTTTTACAATAGTTATAAGCGAATCTTGCAGCACCAGCATGGTTTCTAAGCACTTTTTCTTGTTCAGGCGTTGGAATCAGTCTGACTTTCTTCGCCAATATCATCAGAATTTAACTCCTTTAATGAAAGATTTGTTCTTCTGAATAGTAGCGTGTTCCACCAGCATTTTCCTGAGACTACTCGGATGTAAACCTGTTAATTCCGATACTTGACTAACTCGTAAAATTTCATTATTATTCTTACCTCATTAAATCTATCGTAGCACATACGTTCGATAGGTTCAATGAGGTTTGATAGATTTAATTAAATGTATCTCGTTCAACTAAGGGCGCAATTCCTTAGCCAGTTCTCTTATGAACTTCTCATGTTTTCACATGAGCGCAGACTATATGTTTATCTCTTTAGAGATAGAGGATTTTTCCACCACCATAGGCTTGTGGTGTACTCTCGTCAGTTATACGAGATAGTCGTTGAACGTTCATCTTATCCATTTTGACTTAGATGATTCGAGGCGGAAGACCCATTGTTCTAATGTTTAGGATTTAACCTTGCACCATCTGATTGATTTTTTCTGCTTTCGCGACATTCACGCTCGCCATTTCTAGCCACGTTGTAGTTCAATCAGCTTTAGGGATTGCCCGCAGTTAACCCTCACTACTAGCCAATCACTTGACTAGCAGGGCTTACTGATATATTTAATTAACTTTCGTTATAATTGGTTAAATAAATCGTAACAGTTAGTTACCCTTTACGTAGACCTCATATGGTGAACCATCTATTACATAACCATTTCTTTCAATCCATTTTTCTAACGCAATATAAGCGTAGCCTATATAGTCATAACTTCCATAATGCATAGTAGTAACGATTTGATGTGGATTTAATTTTTTTATTTCATATTTTTGTACTATATCTTTATTGTTCCCATGCATGACCGGAATCCTTAATTCAACATCACTTTCATTTGGAATATACTCTTCATCATAAAAGACCGTAGAGGGCGAACCAACTATTTGTAAGTTATGCTTTTGTACTTTTTCATATAAGTCATAAAAATAATCATCCATATCATCTATATTTATTTGCAGTCTTTGAGCAATTACTGTTATTTCATTTCTCATTCCAATAAATATATCGTAATTTCTATGACAAGCAGTATTTAAAGCATGATTCATATTTACCATTTCATTCATTTCTGAAATAACCTGTAAATTTTGTTTTACTTCATGAGATAACTCTATAATTTGTGCTTGCATATGTTTAATAAATGAATCTTGATCTGACGACTGCAGAATGATTTTAATTTTCGGTAGAGGGAACTTATACTCCCTTAACTTTTTTATTTTCAACGCTATTTCTAACTGCCCTTGCTCATAATATCTATACCCATTTTCCGGGTTCACATATGCTGGTTTTAATATATCCTCTTTGTCATAATGCCTTAGCATCCGTGTACTCATTTTACAAATCCGCGAAAATTCAGTAATTGTATACATATACTTACCCCTTGAATACATTTTCTTATACGCTTATTTTAAAACCAATCAAAAATCTTCCTAACTGAAAAATCTTCATTCTGATTGTTCAATCTTTTCATTTTTGAAGGTAACAAATGATGAGGACAATACCACGTTAAACAATTTATTGCGCCTCCCATTGTCGATATTTCTCCTACATGAATTTGAATAGCTTGTTTCTCCGTATGCTTTTGAATATATCGTAACACTTCCCGATCTTTAGCTAATCCAAACTTAGGAACGTAAATCGTATCACATGTTTCTAACATATTTATATACAACCCTTTTGCCGATGCTATTTCTTGATCATATTGTCCCTTTTCTGTATATGATGATGGAACAACTATAAATTCAGCTTCTGGCATTTGCTCTTGAATAACCTCTTGAACATTATATCTAAATTCATGATCTCCTAAAAAATCACTAATAAACATCGTATGTTCATCAATAAATTTAACCATTCCGTCTGCATGCGCAAGTACGTCCCCTTCTTCAGCAGGAATAATAATAACGCGGCTCACATCCAAATCCCATTCCAGTTGCTCTATAATTTCTTCTTCCGTCCAATCATCATTATCATCAAATATGCGTTCCGTTAATATAACAGTATCTTTTTTATTCCAAATAAGATTTCCACCGTCTAATATCAATGGAGACTTCACATATTCAAAGTCGTTCTTTTTCAACCATTTATTAAATTGTTGATCTAAATATCGCCATTGATCTTTCGGTAAGTAATTTGGTTGATATTTAAATTTAACTAAATGATTTATTACAACTGGCGCAACATCCCTTAACCAAATATCATCATACTCAAAAAAGCTTGTATGAAAGCCTTGCTCTTCAACAGATAAAGAAACAAGTTGATCAGTACATGCTTTATTTTCATTTAAGTATTCATTAAAATAAATCAGGTCTTCATAAAATGGTCGATAATACTCATTTGATTTATCTGGTATTGCAGTAAAAATAATTCCATTATGTTTTTGTTCCATAATATTTACCTCGCTTTTTAATAATGGTTAAATAACTAATTTCACTATGCCAACTATTTCTCTTTTCATAACAATTTTCGAAACGTGCACATTTCATGAATGGATTATAGCACGGAGAAATATTATATATTTATATAAAAAATATATAGCCGTGGTTGAGCGAAAAATTGACTCTTGACAGTATTTTAAATAGGAAAGTATGAAATTGAATAATAGAATCATCAGCCCTATCATTATGAAACTAGTTAATATTATTCCTTTCAATGCCCTTGCTCCTTTTTGCGAAAAATAAAACATGACAAAATAGATAAAGGTAACAATGTACCTATTTTGTCGGAAGGTTGCTGAATTTCAATCGATTATTTCAATTGAATCGGTTGTTGCTGTGTAACACAATGAATCATGCCACCATTTTTATACAGCTCTCTCACATCAATACCAACTACTTTACGATCTGGGTATAACTTCTGAATCGTATCGTTTGCGATTTTATCATTCGGATCATTATAATTAGGCACCAACACCACAGTATTACCAATATAATAATTGATATACGATCCTTTATAATCGAGAACTTTTCCATTTTCTAAAGCAACTTTATCTTTACTAAGCGGTAAGTATTCATACTTATATTTCTTTCCTGACGCATTTTTTGCATCTAACAACGTATCCATATCTTTGTTTGACAAACCCCATTCGGCTAGGTCATCTTCTTTCATCGTTACAATCGTAGATTTACCATGGAATTTAGCAAAACCATCAATATGAAAGTCAGTAATATCTAAATTAGGCACCCCGTCTAACCAAATAAAGTTTGTTACCCCAAGGTCACTTATATATTTTTCAATTTCCTTTTCTGATAAATCTGGATTTCTATTTTTATTCGTTACAGCACTCCGGGTTAATAATGCTGTACCGTTGCTGTCTAATTCAATTGCGCCGCCTTCAAGGACAAATTTCCCCCAATCAATTCTTTCGATCCCTAATTGTTTACTAACATTCTCACGAATACGAGCATCATTTTTATAAGGAGTTTTCTTCCCCCAACCATTAAATGCTGGATCTAATATTTTAAGATTTTTATTATTGTCATAAACAAAAATTGGTCCACTATCTCTTGCCCATACATCATCAGTAGGGGCGATAAAGAAATCAACTTTATCCATATTCAGTCCTTTATCTATTAAAAGCTTATTAATTCGCTCTTTCTCCTCCTCATCGTATGCAACAATGTGGACTTTTTCACCTTCAGTTAAAGAGCTTGCCATCTTAACCCAAATCGGTTCAACTTCCTGCTTATACTCTTCACCATATGTGTATTCATGAGGCCATTGCAGCCATGTACCTTCATGTTTATCTTTTTCATCTAGCATCGTATATTTCCCAACTTTTTTCTGTACCTCTACTTTTCCATTCTCTTTGCCTTTTACATTTTCTTTACCACCTTCAAAAGAACAACCACTAATAATCGTTGTGGATAATACACTTATTAAACAAAACTTTACTACTTTTTTCATTTTTTCAACCTCCTGTTCCTATCTCCAATACTGTAAAGTTTCACATAGTGTGAAGCTCAAGCTTTTTCTGCAACGTAAAAATTACCAATTATCCTTTACATTCATATCATTTAACTACCTATATAGATTTATTCAAATATCAACCACCTTTCTCACCTACTTAGTCAGCAAATAGAACATGACTAAATAAAAAAAGTCGGTATTGATAATTACATATCAATACCGACTTTTAAAATTATTATTTTCCTTCTATTAAATCATTCGCCATTTTCCTAAACTCCTGATTAAACGTATCATTCATACCATTTTGTACGTTAGAGAATAATATTACAAACGTTCGTTTATCCCGATTAAAATTATTAAATGTATTCCAACCAGCTAATACACCATGATTATGATAATAATCTGGATTAGTATAGAAACTAAATCCATATTTTCTTACAGATGATGCAGTAAACATATCTGATACACTTTGTTTAGAAATCAACTTTCCATCCATAATAGCCTCATCTAATCTTTTCATATCTTCAACAGTCGTATACATTTCACCACACCCATACAGCCAATTCATTTTTAACCGAGGCGCAGCTATTAACTCGTTTTCTTTTTTCGTATAACCTTCTGCTAAAAAAATATCTTCAGGGAGAGTTGCACCCATTCCAGATTCATGCATTTCAACAGGCGTAAAAATATTTTCTTTCACATATTCAGCGAGCGGTTTATTCGATATCTTTTCTACAATATACGCAAGCACCATATAATTATAATCTGTATATTTCCACCCAGTCCCTGCAGGAAATTGCAATTTTTGTGCACCAATCCACGTTACTAACTTTAATCGTGACGCCGCATCAACCCTACCTTGTCCCTGATCTGGCAACCCAGACGTATGTGTTAACAAATTTCGTAACGTAATGTTTTTATCTGCCGGAAATGATGGAATATACTTATTTACATTGTCTTCAATATTTAATTTCCCTTTTTCTTTTAGCTGCATAATAGATATTGCAACGACTGTTTTCGTAATAGAACCAATGCGATATTTCGTTCTTGGCGTTGTTACTACTTTATCTTTCACATTCGCATATCCATAACCTTTTCGTAAAATTACATGATCTTTACTAGCTACAAGAACACTCCCATTAAATCCTTTATCTTTTAAATATTGATCTAGTTTTCCAGCTGCAACTTCATAGCGCTTTTTCTCATTCGCATCAACTTCTTGCATATCGCCCTTTTTCTTACTATTTACATTAGAAAATGCCTTTATATCATATTTCTTACCTTTATTTGCATGTATTAGTGTAACGACACTCCCACAAAAAATAGCAAAAATAAAGAAAACGATTAACCATTTCTTTAACATAATAGGAACCCTCTTTTATCTAGTTTCACTTAACATGCATCCATTCTATTCTATATCTTTTAATTTTCAAATATTTTATAATATTATCTATCTGTTATTCACCCAAGTCAACTAGATTCCTTTTTCTCATATTCAGTTTTTGGCTACTCTTTATTGTATTTCTTTCTTGCAAAATTTCCACCTTACAATCGTATACAACCTACTATAATTTCAACATCTTATGTAACATTTGTTACATATCATAAAGAACGGAGTTGTAAACATGAAAAATACTGATAGACGCAATCGTTTAGATGACATGATGTTTCATTACAGTGTAACAAAAAATAACATAGTTTTAATTGAATATTACGGAAAACAGATTTAGGTGTTAAAAGGACATGATGCTGAAAAATTTTTAAACAAAATAAATCATGCACATAACGATACAGAAAAACAACTCATTATGGCTAAAGTTACAGGAAATTTCAAAAGAGGTAATGAACGTCATTGAAAACGAATCTCATTTATATTTTGATTATACAACATATAAAAAAAGAAATGTCGCTCATTCGACATTTCTTTAGACTTTCTTCATAAAAAATTTACATTGCTAACTTTCTTTTATTTTTTGCTTTTACTATATAAACTCACTGCCGAAATACTTAGTAATACCACTATACACAACCACGCACACGTATACCCTTTCTCATCGACAATATAACCAAATAAAACAGGTGCAACAATAATAGCAATTTGATTTAATGTCAGCGCCAAACTAACTGTTATTCCAACACATTCTTCACTTGCCAATTCAGCAACTTCGACGATAAAAAGACTAAACCAACCAATTGAAAAGAAACCTAACAATACACTTACACCATACAATACTCCACTCGTTACTGTATGTATGCTCATTACTAACAATAGAATCAAACCGATAGAAGCACAGACAGCTATAAATAATGGAGTGCTCCGATTTCCCTTATAAAACACATCACTAATAGCTGCTAATGCAACACGACCAATCATTCCAGAAAAGAACATCACTGAAAATACGGTTCCAGCTACAATAGATGTGATAGATTGTTCCTTTACTAAAAATTTCATAAAGTGCCCAACTAACACCATTTGCAATGAAATCATGCAAATACCCGTTATATAAATTAGATACAACTCTTTTTTGCATATCACTACTTTTAGCTGCGTCCAAAAAGAAATTTTAATATGTTCTTTCCTTACTTCCTCCTGAACATATGGCTCTTTATAAAACATAAAAAATAATAAACCTCCAATTATACAAATGCATGCAATACTATTTATTGCGTAAGTCACATTATATTGTATTGTAAGAAAAGGGATTAATACTCCTGCTAAAGCACCACCAATCGGTATACCCGCTTGCCTTATTCCCATCGCTAATCCACGATTTTCTTTTGAGAACCATTTTAAAATCACTTTACTTCCTCCTGGCTGGGAAACACTATAAAACATCCCTACTAATAAAAGTACAAATAACAGTCCATTAAATCCATTTACTATATTAGTTAGTAAAAGCGAACCTCCTAGCAAAAATGAACTTATAGAAATTAATAATTTTTCATTATATTGATCAAGTAGCCGACCGACAAACAGCATACAAAATAGCGGTCCAATATTTACAACACTTACTAACAATCCACTCTCCGTATTCGTAAGTCCATATTCTTCTTTCCAAAATAACGCCAAAACTCCAACACCATACGTTATAAGTGTCGCTGTTGTTTGAGCAATCGTCGCAACAATTAACATCATCCACTTATAATTTCTATTCATCCTTTCTTCGATTAACAAAATAATCCCTCCATCCACTTCCATTGTATGAAAGTACTGATATCATATAAAATAAAGATTCATTATATAATCCATCAAAAAAAATGATACCTTTTCGGAGGGATACTACGTGGACATAAAAGATTTAACTGTATTTTACGAAGTTGCGAAGGAAAGTAATATTTCTCACGCAGCTAAAAATTTGAACTATGTACAATCAGGCGTAACAATGCGTATGAAACAACTAGAAAATGAATTAGGTGTGCCTTTATTTTACCGTAACGGAAAAGGTGTAACTTTAACTTCTAACGGTGAAATTTTATTAACATACGCTAAACAAATTATCCACTTAATGAATCAATCTATAAAAGCGGTTCAAAGTAATGGAACTGAGCCAAAGGGCACGTTGAAAATTGGATGTACAGAATCTACAACTGCGGTAAGGCTTCCCTCTATATTAACGGCCTACTATGAGAAACACCCAAAAGTCGAATTGATTTTAGAAACAAATACGACCGAACAACTAATTAGGCTAGTGTTAGAAAGAAAACTAGACGGAGCGTTTATAGCTGGCTCTACTCAGCACGCTGAACTTCATACAAGTGTATTTCGTGAAGAAGAATTAGTTCTCATTAGTAAAAAACCTTTCCCCTCTCTTAAAGACATAGAAGATATGAATTTACTCGCTTTTAGTCACGGTTGCTATTATAGAAGTTTATTAGAAGACTGGCTTCAAGAAGTAGGAATCTCACCTAAACGAGTATTAGAGTTTGGAACAATTGAAGCGATACTCGCATGTGTAAAATCAAATATGGGCGTAGCAATTATGATGAAATCTATTTTAAATGATCATGCACATAACTTATCATTCAATCCTTTACCAAATAGATTCAAAAAAGTTCCTACTACTTTTATTATTAGAAAAGATCTATATTACTCAGCTGCATTACAAAAATTTATGGAGATGATTCACAATGCGTGAAAAGAAAATACGTGGGATGAAGCGTAAAACAAATACGATGATAAAGCGAATTGAAGAACATACAAAAACGTTCCCTTCTGCTTTCTATGACGATGAATATTGGTATATGCTATTACCAGTTTCTCAAGCTTTTATCAATTCATGTAAAACACCTAGCAAAGTAAAACGATTGTGTATACAAACCTTATTAAATCAAGCACAGCATTTAATAAAAATAAAACCGAGCGATACACATACATATCGAGTTGTTGTTTTAATTTCTATAGAAAATTTATGGAGATCGCAAATTATCGTATTTAAAAACGATGACTACTTTCAAAATTTTTTCAATAGAAATAATGAATTTCAAAAATGGATTCCTCTTTCAAATGAGTCTGATTTTTGGAAGACATGGGGAATTTCAATTTGTCCTACTGTCCAAACATTGCACTTTGAAGAAGTCATTTATGATGAGGATGCAATCGATGAAAAAGAGATTTGGTTTGTTGGAGAATTATCTTAAAAGGGGTACTTTCAAATGAAAAACTTCCCTTTTTCCACTTAATAAAATCGCTATATAATGAATTTATCATTTTACTATATAGGAGGTTTTCACATGGTAATCCCTAAATATCCTGATGTCCCTACTCTTACGAAAAAACAAATCTACCAAATTACAGAAATCACTTTTCTAAAAGAAATAACACCACAAAAATGTGATGCCATTTTCGTTTTCGGCGGTTCTCATTCTGGCAATTGGCAAACTCCACTAAAAGCTTATCAACAAGGTTTAGGAAAGCAAATTATCGTTACAGGTGGTACTAGTTTGCATGGCATGAAGCATCCGAGCTGGAATTACGGGGAATTGTCAGAAGCAGAAGTAATTGTAAATAAATTAATTGAACAAGGCGTACCAAAAGACGCTATCCTATTCGAGACAAACTCCCTCCATTCTATCGCTAATGTAATTGAAGCGAAAAAGGTTTTTGATTTCACAAAGATTAATCGATTACTCTTTGTATGTAAAAGTTTAGGAGCTGGTCGGCAATATAGAGTATTAAAAAAACATCTACCTAATACTGTTACTTGTATTCCATTTACATTTGATACAAGTTTCGATGGTGAGTTTATAATTAATAGATATAATTGGATGGAAAATGAAAAGAGTCGCTCTATGATTTTTGGAGAATACTTGAGAAATGTTTGCTACGGTAGAAAAGGCGGTATTGAGCTACCTGAAAAAGAGGTTCAAGGTTTAGAGGAATATGTATCCTACTACTATAATCTAGCATAATAGAAAAAGGTATACCCAAAACGTCGGTATACCTTTTATGCTATCTTACTTATTTTTCTTTTAACACACTATGTAATCGATCAGGGTAATTTGTAAACATTCCTGTAGCACCCCATTTAATTAACAATCTCATATCTGGTTTCTCATTAATTGTATACGGGTGAATTAACAGTCCATTTTTCCTAGCCATTTTCATATATGACTCATCAATAATTAGTTCTCCGTTATCATTACGTAAGTTTGGTCCAATACCAACTGCATACTTTTTAATTTCTTGAAAATCATCATTCGTTACACTTTTCGGTTCATGTGTAATACTAGACCATTCAACAATCTCATTGTTTTCATTTGGATAATACCAAAGCAGTTGAACTAACGGAATATTTTTATTCATACTATGAATCTTTGTTAAACTATCTTTACTAAATGATTGAATCATAACACGGCTAGAAGACATGTTTTGACCTACTAAATTATATTTTTTTAATAAAGCTAATAATTTCTCTTCCATTCCTGGATACACATCTGGCGATTTTGTTTCAATGTAATACTTCATGCTTCTTCCGTACTTTTGGAAGATTTCTTCAAGAGTCGGAACTTTTTGACCAACATACTCTTGCTTAGCCTTTTCTGGATAAGCTTTATTGAACCAAGATCCTGCATCTAAGTTCTTTATTTCACTTAATGTTTTATCTCGTACTTCACCTGTTCCATTTGTAGTACGATCAACTGCTGTATCATGCATTGCAATCAACTGGCCGTCCTTAGTTAACTGAATATCTAATTCCAAATAATCCGCTTTCATTTTTTTCACTAGATCATAAGAAGCAAAAGTATGCTCAGGTGCATGTCCACTTGCTCCGCGATGTGCAATGTTTAAAAATTTATTCGTATTCCATTCATGCTTCCCTTCTGATTTCGCATGAACAGCTCCCCCAGCAAAAATACTTCCCATCGTAAAGAAAATAACTAACACGCTAATAATTTTTCTCATCCTTCTAACCCTTCCTACGTTGTAAATTTCAACAAGTTAATGAGATTTACACGAAATAGAAGATATACTTTCATTATTTTTATAAGCTTATATTAAAATTCCAATCTTACAAATACAATTCCCCTATGTTATTACTATACTATTTATTTTCCATATTCCTCCTATTCACATGTAACTCCTTATTGATTACAGTTCATCAATAAAAAAAGCCATAATTTATTTAGAGAACACTTCTGTATCCCTAAATAAATTTATGGCTTATCTCAAATATCTCCGGCCTCGATTAACTTGTCGAAATTAATCATACCAAACCTATTAATATTTGTGAATATTATTTTTCCAGTAAAATGAAGCATATAAAACAATACTTCCGTAGTTACTTAAAAATCACATAATAAATTACTCATTACCTCCTCCAGCATTACAGCTGGATTTACCACTGCTTTTTCCGAACGCCAACCTATAAAGCCATCTGGTCTAATTAGTACAACTCCTTCATTCTCTATCCCATATAATTCACGAAAAACATTTTCTTGAGCAATAAAGTCTCCACTTACCCCTACTCGATACATTTTAATAATTATTCCTAATTTAAATGAAACATCAAATACAGCTTCAACCCAAGAACTATTTTCTACTTCAGTAAGTAATACAAAATTGTTACCGAATAAGTCTAATATAGAAACCTTCTCCCCTTCATACATTCCAAAAAAATGAGGTGCTCGCGTTCCAGGTCTTCCGTTCAAATCTATGATATCCATTCTATGTGGAGTAGCTGGGTCATCTATTATTACTTTTGAACAATACTGATACCCGACAGTTACAGCTAAACCATCCATATTATTCAAACTACCTTCTTCTCTATTCGCAGCACGGAACAATAAACTACTCGCATACTCCGTCGTTAATTTTGCAACAGTGTATCTCTCTTCATGATATGTTTCCAACAATTTCTGTTTTGCTTTCCCTTTAATAACAGCCGCTAATTTCCAAGCTAAGTTATGCGCATCTTGTATGCCTGTATTTGAACCAAATCCTCCTGTTGGTGGCATAATATGTGCAGAATCGCCAACTAAAAAAATGCGATTATCTTGAAATTTTGTAGCAGTACTTTCAGTCGCTTCCCACGGTAAAACACTTACTATTTCTGACTCGACATTTGTGTTGCCAATTGCTGTGTGAATAATTTGTTTACAACGCTCTATAGTGAAATCCTCTGGTCGCTCTCCTTTTAATGGATCGTAGGATACATGGTAAATCCATTTTCTTTCGTTATCAACTGGAATAAGCGCACCAAGAACTTCCGGATGAAGTACCATAGAAAAACCAAATGCATCTCCTTGTATAAACTCATTTAAATCCGCTTCAAAATAAATATTCATATAATAGCCACCGATTGTACCTCGTCCCTCGGTACTTATCCCTAGCTGCTCACGTATTTTACTTTTTGCCCCATCCGCTGCAATTACATAGTCACAATGAATAATACTTTCTTCTTCCGTTTCACGATTCCGAATCGTTGCTATTACTCCGTGCTCATTTTGTTCATAAGAAACTAATTCATGATAAAAAGATAATTCTCCGCCTAATGTTCTCGCTTCTTGTAACATCATCTCTTCTAAAATAATTTGATAACAAGCCGTTTGTTTTGATGGACTAATCTCTTCTATTTTTTGAAGTAACTTCTCATCGTTTCCATACTGATTCGCCCTCATTTGTGCCAATTCTTCACTATTCACCTCAGCTATTGTATGAACTGCTATTCTTCCTCGGCAATTTTCTAACGCTTTACCCGCCAATCTAATTCTTTGTTCTAAACCTAATTCTCGAAATAACTCCATCGTACGAAAAGTGATTCCACCTGCTTTTGGATGAATTGCAGTAGACGGGTGCCTTTCAACCAGTAAATAATCCACGTTATGTTTTGCAAGGAATAGCGCAGATGCTAATCCTGATAATCCTCCTCCAACAATTAAAACTGGTACGTAATTCGATTTCATAAATTTACCCTCCATATCATTGTTCTGAGCTCAGTGACATAAATATAATCAAAAAAACAACAAAGATATAGACTTATATTTCATTTTAAATTATCATATAGATAGATTACGCCCCAAATTACTTTTACTTTTTCATATATCAATAATCTGCTTGCATTATGCATGTATGAAAGAGTAAAACGAAACAACTCACTTTAGTAAACACCAAAATAATAAAAACATTATAAGCGGTCGTAACCCTGTAAAGTTATAAGGGGTTACGACCGCTTATTTTTTAAAAATCCTTACCCTCTATCATTTATAAACAACGTATTATTAAATCATTTTTTATTTTTAAAACTTCATCCATTTTAATATGCTATTCTTTTCTATCCCCTACCATTTTCAACACATAAAATTTCATTCGTCTCGATTTTCTTTCCCAATATTGCAGCTCATACAACAATCATGTAGCATTACCGTATCGATGTAATGGTTCATCATCTTAAACCTTTCGACTAATTACCAGGAGGTACAGTGATTGAAATGAATAAACAAGAACAATTAAATGTTATAAAAAAGGATTTTATTGATTCTCAAAAAGTATTATTGGCAATTGGCGATGAAACACGTCAAGCTATTTTGTTAGTTCTCATGGAAACGGAATGTCAAACCGGATTACGTGTAGGAGAAATTACGAAACAAACACACCTTTCTCGACCAGCGGTATCACATCACCTTAGAATTTTACGAGAAGCCGATATTATTTTAATGCGAAAAGAAGGTACAAAAAATTTTTATTATATTGATATACGTACAAAATTAGGTGTATTAAAAAATCTTGTACTGGATATTGAAAAGCTATTGCACGACTTTTATTGAAATGTGGAGGTATAAGAAATGAAAGCAATGATAATTGATAAGTATGGAAAAGTTCCTATGCGTATGGCAGAGGTACCTACTCCTGAAATAAATGAACATGAAGTGCTCGCAGAAATTCATGCAGCTAGTATTAACCCAATTGACTTTAAAATACGGGATGGAAAAGTAAAAATGTTACTTAAATATGAAATGCCCCTAATCCTTGGTAATGACTTTTCCGGTGTCATCGTAAAAGTTGGATCAAAAGTGACTCGTTTTAAAGTTGGTGATGAAATATATGCACGTCCAAGAAAAAATAAAATCGGTACTTTCGCGGAATATATAGCCATTCATGAAGATGATATAGCTTTAAAACCAAAGAATTTAAGTTTTGAGGAAGCGGCGTCGATTCCACTCGTTGGCTTAACATCATATCAAGCACTACATGACATCATGCACTTACAAAAAGGACAAAAAATATTAATTCACGCTGGATCTGGTGGTGTTGGTACTTTCGCAATTCAGTTAGCAAAAATAATGGGTGCCACTGTTACAACAACTGCTAGTGAAGCTGGTTCCGATTTAGTAAAGTCTCTTGGCGCAGATGAAATTATTAATTACAAAACAGAAAAATTTGAAGAAATACTAAAAGATTATGATGCAGTATTTGATACAATCGGCGGGACAACACTTGAAAAATCATTCAATATTATAAAAAGCGGCGGCAACATTGTTTCCGTTTCAGGAATGCCAAATGCTCGTTTCGGTAAAGAGTTTGGTTCAGGATTTTTTAAAACATTCTTATTTTCATTAGCAAGTAGAAAACTTACTGCACTTGAAAAGAATCATAATGCGCAATATTCATTTTTATTTATGAAGCCAAGCGGCGATCAATTACGCACTATCGCAAATTATATTGAGGCAGGAAAAATCAAACCAGTAATCGATCGAGTTTTCCCTTTTGAAGATGCTCAAAAAGCAATGGAATATTCAGAGGCTGGAAGAGCAAAAGGAAAAATAATCGTAAAAATTAAGTAATAATAAAAACTCCATTTTTTTAAAATGGAGTTTTTATATTTGCTGTTAAATAGACATAGGGCAATGAAGTCCTTACAATAGATTGCAAGGGGAAATATCATATTATACTTTTAGCTAACTTTACAAAGAATACATACGTACAAATACATAATAAAAAAATAAACAAGGAGGAGATAAAATGACTAAAAATAATGAAGCTGGTTGGAATTTAGATAATAGTTATAAGACTTTACCACAATCATTTTATACAGAAATACCCCCTACTCCAGTAAGTTCACCGGAGCTAGTTAAACTAAATCATTCACTAGCAATATCTCTTGGCTTTAATCCTGAAGAATTGAAAAAGGAAGCTGAAATTGCTATTTTCGCTGGTAATGCACTCCCAGAAGGAGCTCATCCATTAGCACAAGCGTATGCCGGTCATCAATTCGGACATTTTAATATGTTAGGCGACGGTCGTGCTCTTTTAATTGGCGAACAAATTACTCCTTCAGGTAAACGTTTTGACATTCAACTGAAAGGTTCTGGCCCTACTCCGTATTCACGACGCGGTGATGGTCGTGCTGCACTCGGTCCGATGCTACGTGAGTATATTATTAGTGAAGCAATGTATGCACTCGATATTCCAACTACTCGCAGTTTAGCAGTTGTTACAACTGGCGAACCAACATATCGTGAAACAAAGTTACCTGGAGCAATTTTAACTAGAGTCGCTAGCAGTCATATACGTGTCGGCACATTTCAATATGCTGCAGCTCGCGGTTCTATCGAGGATCTTCAATCACTAGCTGACTATACGATAAAAAGGCATTATCCAGAAATTGAGGCTCATGAAAACCGATATACTGCATTACTACAAGAAGTCGTAAAGAAACAAGCAAGTCTCATCGCTAAATGGCAACTTGTTGGATTTATCCATGGTGTAATGAATACTGACAATATAACGATTAGTGGAGAAACGATTGATTACGGCCCTTGTGCATTTATGGACAATTACGACCAAGGAACTGTATTTAGCTCTATTGATACACAAGGTCGCTACGCATATGGGAATCAGCCATATATGGCCGCATGGGACCTTGCGCGATTAGCAGAATCTTTAATACCTATTCTGCACGAAGATGAAGAAGAAGCATTAAAGATTGCTCAAGACGAAATTTCAAAATTTAGCGTACAATATGAAAACAATTGGTTCCTTGGAATGAAAAAGAAATTAGGACTATTTAGCAACGAGGAACAAGATCAATCACTTATTGAGCAACTTTTAAAAATGATGGAGAAACATAAAGCCGATTATACAAATACATTCCGTTCATTAACTCTTCATACGATCGAAAATACAGCTCTATTTGAAAGTCCTGAATTTAACGAATGGTACAAACTATGGCAATCTCGATTAGAAAAACAAGAAGAATCGAAAGAAAACGCCTACGAAATGATGAAAAATAATAACCCATCCATCATCCCAAGGAACCACCGCGTAGAAGCAGCACTAGAAGCAGCTGTCACAAATGGCGACTATAGCGTAATGGAAAAACTTCTTGAAGCTCTATCAAATCCTTATGCGTATACTACAGATCAAGAAGAATACTGCGTTCCACCTGTACCGACGAATCGTCCTTATCGTACTTTTTGTGGGACTTGATTGTGTAATATCTTTTAATGTGCTTTCAATTATTGAAGGCACATTTTTATTTTATTCACCATTCACGAATGAAGGAATTATACTCCAACTTATAATTTGTACCCCTAACAAAATATCTTTTCTATTTTAGAATAACTATTTCCTCTTTTCTTTATGAAATGAAACAAAACACAATACCAATTATTCCGATTACCCTAATAATAAACTTACTTAACAAATGTTGAGAAATAATATTTCCACTTTTAAGTAGTATCATTTCTGTTATTATATTTTATAAGAATATTCAAAAGAGGAGGAACTTTTATGTTTACATCCACTAAAAGTGAACAAATCACACAACTGTTAAATGAATGGTACATAGAAATACGATCTAGACATATAAATAATGCAACTCGCCTTAAAGAGCAAATAGATATTAAAATCAATGAATTAAAAACTACTTCTCAAGATATTGGACAAGATCAAAATCTTTTGCTTTATTATTCTTTATTAGACTTTCGTTATAACTATTTAATTGATAACTTAGGTGTATCTAAAGCAAGTTTTAATCAAGTTGAATCATTTGAAATCCCAACAAATAATTTCTTATCATATTACTACCATTTCTTTAAAGCAATTCATTCTGACGCAGTCGGAAACTATGTACTAGCAAAAGAGCATTATTATAAAGCCGAAGCTTTGCTTCAATATGTTCCCGATGAACTTGAAAAGGCGGAATTCTATTATAAACTAGGGTATTCTTACTACGATAATCAACAAGCACTTCAAGCTATCAAAGAAGTAACAAAAGCTAAAGATATGTTTTCTAATCAATCTGGATATGAACTGAATACGGCTTTTTGTGATAACATTTTAGGCCTAGCCTGCACATATTTAAAAGAATGGGAACTAGCCGAAGAGCACTTTACAGCTGCAATGGATCAATTCCAAAAAATCAGCGAAAAAAGATTTATTTTAATGGTTCGACACAACTTAGGATGGATGTATGCAACACAAAATCTCTCCGCTTTAGCTATTCGTTATCTTTCGGAAGTTGTTGAACAGTCTCCAACTCACTATAAAGCTATCTATGTTAAAGCAAAAGAACATTACAAAATAAATCAGCCTGATATCGCTCATGACCTTATTGAAAAAGGAATAAATATTTGTAATAAATTAGAACAAAAAGAATATCAACATCGTAATTTCATTTTAAGAGAAATGAACAATAATTCACCAGCTGAAGAGTTAGAAAAAGTAATTCTAGCAGGAATTTCTTATTTTAATAACGAAGAGCTATATGATAATGTTCAAGAGTATTATGAAACTCTAGCAACTAAATTTCATGAAGAAAATCAACACTCTAAAGCAAGTGAATATTTTTATTTAGCATTACAAGCAAGACAAAAATCTTTTGAGAAAGGAGCATTAAAATGAAAAAAATACTATTGAGTCTGATGGGAATTATCACTCTATTAACTTTAACAACTAATGTAGTAAGTGACAATTCATCTAAAAATTCTGACATACAAAGAGTTATGTTATCAGAAGGCGACGGTGGTGGTTGATTTTTATAAGCTTTTATGAAATACTTTTGCAATTCCCACTAAAAAAGAAGCTTATATAAACACAGCTTTCTTTTTAGTGGGAATTCATTTAATAACATTCAACTCTAAATGCTTTGACTAATATACTCACTACCTCATTATTAAACCCATATTTTTTTGATAAAATTAAAAGATTCTTTCATCGCCCCTCTTACTTATTACAAAAAACTTCTCATCAACTCCGCAATCCCCCTACTCCCCTCACTACCAACTTTCTCAAGTTCCTCCACAACTAAATTCCGTCTCTCTACAGAATGATTTTGACTTAACTTCGCTTTTCCTTCTATTTTATTTATCTTTATTTTAAAGCCCACTATACCTTTACTTAATCCTGCCATATAATTCGAATCTACCTCATTTAGCGAGTAGGTACTCTGTGGATCTTCATATTTATGTACTAAATCTTGAAGAGAATCTATTAATTCCTGTTCATCCTCAACAATTTCCAACTCTCCATATACATGCACTGTAACATAATTCCATGTTGGTACTGCATCGTTTGTTTCATACCATGAAGGCGATATGTAACTGTGTGGCCCTTGGAATATAGCTAGTACTTGTTGATTCCCACTATCATTCCACTGTTCATTCGGACGTGCGAAATGGCCATGTAAAGTTAGAGTCTCCCTATTTAATAACAACGGCAAATGCGTTGCATATGGTTCCCCGTTATGTTGAGAAAATAATGTCGCAAAGCTATTTTGTTCAATTATTTCGTACTTCATTTCTTCATCTTGTATTGCGAAATATTTTGGTATGTACATAAGCTCCCTCTTTTCCGGTCTTTTATTTCTCATTATATTTAAGTCTCGTAGCATTCAACAGGGCCAGTTTGTATTTGTTTTACAATGGCAGCTTTCAATTTAAAAAGAATAGGCCGCATGTACTCAATGCGACCTTAGTTTATTTCCTCCAGTATACTTGTAATAAATGCCGTCTTACCTTCACTATAACTGGATCGATTTTTTGATTCTCTTGCTAACTCTTTCTTTAAACATCCATATTCAACAGCAACATCGGCATGTTCACGAAGGTAATCCCGAAACGCTATATGTCTTCTTAACTCTTCGCTATTTTTGTCACACACATACAAATGATGTTCCATCCAAACTGTACTTTCCCCGTTCCATGGAACGAAAGCGTCCTTTCTGCCAAATACCTCTCTTCCTTCGAAGCTCCAGTCTGCTTGATGGTAATACCCTATCGTTTCAAGCCCTTTTACTACTTCAGGAAAAATTTCGTACTCTTCTATTACTATATCAATATCTAATATTGGTTTTGCTGCAAGTCCTTTAACAGATGTACTCCCAACATGTTCAATGGACAAAACAAGTTCTTTTATTACATTATTAATGAGCGATTGTAGTTTATAAAATTCACTTTCCCATAGGATATTATATTCTTCGATAGTTATTCTCTGTTTCAATGTATCTCTCTCCCCAAAACAATTTATAACCTTTGAATATGAGTATCTTTAAAACCCGTCTCATATTTCAATCCATATCCAAACATTCGATCCATCCCAATATGTGCTGTCCATATTAAGCCAATCATTATAACGGTATCTATCTTAAAATAGACACCTACGATAGCTATTAATATGGATATAATATATGTGTGACATATATTATAAATTTTAGCACCAACACGATTATTTATACCATACGCTAACATGGATACATCCGGCGCTAAAAGGAAAGCAAAAAATATAATCCAACTAAATTCATATATTGAATACGCATAAATTGTGGCTACGAAAACAACTATTCCTTCAAAATGTACAATACGTTTTTGCATTCTTTATCATTCCTATTTTTCTATATTTACCGATAAATTTTCATCACTGAAAGTATTCTTTGCATTTTTCGACCAGATGGTTGCTAAAATCGGTCCTGCAATGTTATGCCACACTGCTGCTAATACACTTGGAAGTGCGGCAGCTGGTCCAAAATGTGCTGTTGCCAGCGCAACACCTAGGCCTGAATTTTGCATTCCCACTTCTATTGAAATAGCTCTTCTTGTCCCTTCGTCTAGTCTAAGTACGAACGCTGTTACATATCCGAGTAAAAAACCAAATGCATTATGAAGCATCACTGCAATAAAGATAAGAAGGCCTGAAGAAATAATGCTACTTACATTCGCTGAAACAACTGCAGAAACTATAATGATAATTGCTACAACTGATATGAAAGGAATAACAGTCATTCCTTTCGTAACAGTTGTAGGGAAAAACTTCTTCACTACTAATCCTAAAATAATAGGTAGGATAATGACTTGTACTATAGAAAGAAACATAGACATAGCATTCACTGGCATCCATTGTCCTGCAAGTAATAATAAAATAAGAGGTGTAGCAATTGGTGCTAGTAACGTTGATAATGACGTCATTGCAATAGACAACGCTAAGTTCCCTTTTGCTAAATAAACCATAACATTTGATGCAGTGCCACCCGGTACTGAACCGAGTAACACTAATCCAGCTGCTAATTCGGCTGGCAGATTCATAACGTAGGCTAGTACGTATGCGACAAGTGGCATAATAATAAACTGAGCACATACACCGATAATAACTGGCAATGGTTTTGTAGCAATGATTTTAAAGTCAACAGCCTTTAATGTTAATCCCATCCCAAACATAACAACGCCAAGTAAAATTGTTATGTAACTAGTTAACCCGAGAAATGGTCCAGGAATGAAATATGCAATAGCTGCAATACAAATAACCCAAAATGCAAAATACTTTCCAGCTATAGTACTTATCGCTTCTAGTACTTTCACCCAATCATCTCCTATCCTTCAACTGAAAAACTTTATTCGGATTCAAAATATTTTGCGGGTCAAGAGCTTTCTTTATTTTTTCCATTACGAGTAATGCCGCCCCATGTTCCACTTCTTGATACTTCCGTTTTCCAATCCCAACGCCATGTTCTCCCGTACACGTTCCACCTCGTTTAAGAGCATATAAAACGATACTTTCATTTATTTCATCGCCCTTTTCCACTTCTTCTTTATCGTTCGGATTAATCATTAAGAGCACGTGGAAATTCCCGTCTCCTACATGACCAAGAATACCACCGACAAGATCTACTTTATCTAATGTCTCTTTCGCATGTTGGATTGCACCAGCTAATTCTGAAATTGGTACACATACGTCTGTACTCATAAGCTTTTTACCAGGATAGCTATGAACGTAAGAATATGCTAGATTATGCCGTGCATCCCATAATTTATTTCTCGCCGCAGTTTCCGTTTCAAAAGCAACTTCTTTACATTTATGATCAAAAACAATTTCCTTCGTAAATTCTATATCTTGCTTTAGCCCTGCTTCATTACCGTGAAACTCTAAAAACAGCGTAGGCTCTTCTCTGTAACTTGTTTCATTATAATGATTTACTTGTTTCATAGATAATTCATCTACAAGTTCAATTCTCGCAATTGGAATACCCGCTTGTAATATATTAATAACAGCTTCTACTGCATCATTTATAGTTGGAAACGATGCTCTCGCAGCCATAACATGTTCTGGTATGCCGTATACTTTTAACGTTAACTCTGTAAAGCATCCAAGCGTACCTTCTGACCCTACGAAAACACCATTTAAATGGTAACCTGATGATGACTTCGCTGCTAAATTTCCAGTATGTATTACTTCCCCATCAGCAAGAACGACTTCTAAATCACGAACTTGATCACGCATTACCCCATACTTAACTGCTGTCGTTCCGCTTGCATTTGTAGCAGCCATTCCACCTAACGTTGCGTCTGCTCCTGGATCTACACTAAAAAACAATCCATACTTTTTCAATTCTTTATTAAGCTGAGAGCGAGTCACTCCCGGCTGTACTCTCACAAGAAAATCTTTCTCTCTTATTTCGAGTATTTTATTCATGAGCGAAAAATCCATTGTAATTCCTTTTTCATATGGAATAACATGTCCCTCTAAACTAGAACCTACCCCAAAAGGAACGACAGGTTTTCCATGCTCACTCGCTACTTTCATTATCCTACTAACCTCTTCAGTCGTTTTCGGAAAAACAACTACATCAGGTAAACTACTAGTATGATAAGATTCATCTTTACTATGTAACTCTCTTACTGTCGTATTTACAACTACTCGATCTTCGGGAAGTACACCCTTTAATTCATTTACTAAACGCTCTACGGTTATTTCCATCGTATACTCGCCTACTTCCTATAAATTTGAATTACAAAATATGTTAACTATTTTATAAATAATAATCCGAAAAATTAAATAATTCAAGTTTTATACATATGAAATTCGTTTCTTACTGTCGAATAAACAAAAAGAACTTGCAATAACTATTGCAAGTTCTTTTCTATAAAACTACATTTTAAATGACTTCTTTATTAACAACATAAACCAAACTAAAGTAAATGCCATTAACGAATGGGAAAATCCTACAATATAAGTTAACCCTTTAAAGTCCGCTCCATTTAGTTGAAGCAGCCCTCTCGCTGCCAATGAACCTAACATTAAAATTAATGCAATATTATGTAAAACAAACCACTTATTAAAACTTTTCGCTTCATGAAACGCGAATACTTTTGCTAATCCTAAAGCAATTAAAAAGAAGAAAAAGCCGAGTACAAGTGTATGTGTATGCAAAAGATTTAACAAAGTAGATCCTACAATCCCTTTATACTTTCCATACTCTCTAGCGAAAATTCCTGATAATAAACCGATAATCAAATACGTAAACGATGCATTATATAATTTTTTCATTATGTACCTCCTTGAGTAGAATGTGTAGTGTGTCATATTTAGTAATAATGATAGTTATATAGTAAAAACTCCTAGTTACCTAGGAGTCATTGTATAAGTATCTCACTCTTTACAATCAATCCTAATTATAAAATATCCATTTATACAAAACAAACGAACTTTATGTGAACAAGTAGAGCATAATGAAAATATGTTGCACTTTTGTATTTCGCAATCCATACTAATTGTTATAACTATTTAAGGTGGTGCAATAGATTGATAGTTCTTGAAACTGAACGACTCGTTCTTCGCTGGTTTGATATAAAAGACGCTCCATTTATTCTAGAATTAGTAAACGATCCTGCATGGATCCAGTTTATTGGTGATAAAAGGATTAAAAACTTAGAAGATGCAACCAAATACATCTTAAACGGACCCGTTGATATGTATAATAAAATGGGCTTTGGTCTTTACTTAGTTGAACGAAAAGAAGATCTCACTCCACTTGGTATGTGCGGACTTATAAAAAGAGATTCATTAGAAGATGTTGATATTGGCTTTGCCTTTTTAGAGAAATTCCGTTCAAAGGGGTATGGCTTTGAATCAGCTTCTGCTGTAATAGACTACGGTGTACAGAACCTAGGTATGAAACGAATTGTAGCCATTACTACTATTGATAACATCAATTCAGGAAAGCTTTTAGAAAAAGTAGGATTGCAGTTTGAAAAGATAATTTCAGACTCAGGAGAAGATTTAAAGTTATTTGGGTATAACGTGTAAAAAAGGTCGCCATGAATGGCGACCTTTTTACTATTTCACTTCTACTGTATAATTCCCTGTTCCCCCGCCATATTGATACACATGTAAATAATATTTTCCTGGATACGTGTAGTAACTTCCTACTAACTTATTCCCTTCTTGCTGGGCATACGTAACATAATTATTTAAATCCGCTTCTGAATAAAGAACCCAGTTTACTCCGATATTATTTTCCTTCGTTACATTAATTTGTAGGTTTTTCGCAGTTTCCACATTTATTTCAAAGTAATCACTCGTATCACCGTTTCCTAAACTAGCACGTAAAACTTGATTTAACTGCAGTTTATTTGCTGTTTGGAATGAATTATTTGGCTCTTTTTCTACACTGTTATCTTCTTTCTTTTGAACCGTTACATTCGTTGTAACAGTATTCGTTAATCCTTTGTCATCTGTTACTGTTAATTTTGCCGTATATGTTCCTTCTTTTGTATACACATGAGTCGGATTTTGTTCATTACTTACAGTACCATCACCAAACTCCCATTTATAAGCAACAATTTTCCCATCTTCATCTTTTGATCCATCGCTTTTAAACGAAATTGCTTCATTTATATTTCCACTATATGGACCATTTATAACTGCAATTGGTGCTTTATTCACAGCACCTTCTTCTGTATTGATACCATGGAATACAACGTCATATTCAAATTGTCCTGATGCATTCACACGATAATTCACAAAGTACGCTGTTACTGTTTTATAGCCTGTCCATTCTTTTGCACTTAAACGTTTTAACGTATCATTCACGTTTTGTGTAATTGTTTTCCAGTCTTCATAGTCCCCTTTCGCAGTAGTACCTGTATACGTTCCTTGTAGTGTAAATGTATTAAAGAACTGTGATTTATTTTTCTTAACTGATACATTGCTTAATTTTGCTTCTGCTGTAATTTCTGCCGCAATATCTGAAACTGGTTTTGGTGCATGAGTTGCTAAATAATCATCTGATACTAATGGAACATTATATTTCTCACGGTTATCGACTAACATTTGCATATAGTCTTGATACTCTTTATTTAAATTCGCATCTTTACTTAATGCAGAACGGTATGCATCATATGCTGTTACATCATTTTTTCTAATAAGATCATGAACTTTGTCAAACATATCGTACCTCTTATTGTACATGTACGATTGTAAAGCGAAGGAATAATTGTAGAAATCCCACGTTCCATACTTTGCATTTAACGTTCGTTCTGCCGTATAACGTTCTGCTGGATTTGAAGATATCCCTCCTATAATACTCTTTCTCGGTACAACATTATCTGTTCTCGTTGCCCCTGCAAAAAACTCCGCATTCCCTTCTTCAAACCAGGATAATCTCTCGTTCTCATACATCTTACCTTGTCCCCAAAGCCCTGGTACTTCATATCTACCTTGCAAGTAATGCGTGAACTCGTGTCGGAACAATTCTTCTAAACTATAAATACTTTCTTCTGGCGTACGTTCATAAGTAAAGAACGTACCTGTTCCTTCTATATAAAGACCTCCGTTATTCGTTTCATACCCGTACAATTGACGGTTAAATTGATACTCAGCTGGACTATTATAAATAACCATCGTTAATACATCATCAGGATTTCCTTTTTCTAAAGGTTGATCACTTTCAACCGTACGATGGAATTGTGCCTTCACTTCTTTTGCCGCCCAATATAGACGTTTTACCTTTTCTTCTGTCACTTTATCTCCAGCTTTTAAAACAATTGCACCATCATCAAACGTATACGTTTTCGGCAAATACTTTTTCTTCCCATCTTCTCGTATTTGATCTAAATTAACAACATTTCCATTTGCATCTTTCCCGCCATAATTCGTCGCGATTTGCTCAGCCGCTACGAAATATTGCTCTCCTAAATACGGATACATTTTCATCGCGTCTGTTACAACTTGCAATCCTTTCGTTCCTGTACTATGGAACGTACCAACTCTACCTGTATAATAAATACCATTATTAATTAACCAACCACTCTTCTCTGTCACCGTTCCAATTAAAGAAAAACGACTTAATTCATTAATATAGCTATCAATTTTTTGGTACCATACTGTATCTTTCGGTGCTTTTCTCGTATCGTACAAATACGATTGAATGTCGTAATCAACACCTTGCATAATATCGTAAATCGCATTTCCAACTGATAGATTGTCTACCAATGTAGAAAAATTATCGTTATATTGTTTGAAAATCTTTGCAGCTGATGTTATCGTTTCCACATCACTCGAAGCATTTCCTATTAATTTTCCGTATGATGATACAACTCTATTTTGTTCTAACGTACCAAGTTTAAAATTCGGGTTATTCGCAATCGTTTTTAATGCAGGTAAGCATGTATCATGATAGCTCCGCTCATTTAGTTTACTTAATTCTGTATGATAAAATCCTAAATAAAACCCTGAACGTAATACCTCTACTAAAGTCTCAATCCCTTTGGAATCATCTTTCGTATAAGCTTGTCCTTGCTGCTTCAATTTATCAATAATTTCCTGCATCCTACTATCATTTTGATAGAATGCAAGACTATCCTTATTAAACTGAAATAGACCCGTAATTTGCTCCCAATTGATTGTTACAAGTAAATCTACTAACTGCTGATTGCTTAATTGATTTAATTCAGCAATTGTATAAGTTTTCGCTGCAGCTAATTGCTTACTTTCCTTTTTCACTTCAGGCGGTCTTTGCGACAAATCAGCAAATTGTAGCCTTTTCTCAAAAGACTTGCTTTCAAGCACTTTTGATGAATGAGCTAATTCTTGCACTGGTAGTTGTACACCAACTGGCTCCATTTTGAGCACATTCCGATAAGAAACTTGCTCTCCCTTTGTACTTTCTGCCAATGTGCTCCCTTGAAAACTTCCTAACATTAAACTAGCAAAACTTACCCCTACTAACACTTTTTTTGAATAGCCTTTCATGCTCTCCCCTACCTTACATTTTTTAGTGTCCTGCACCATTATTTTACTATTCTTACTTTTTATTCTGTATTGAGAAAAAATAAGGGAACGTTCACACATGTATCCATACCGCGCAAAATTAACACTTGACTTTATGTGAATTTTATATCAAAAAAAGATAGATAATAGCGAAATTCCTGCTATATCTATCCTCGTTTTCAACGCTATGATTTTAACTTTATAAACGTAACTTCCGGTAATGTTTGCATATGCTGAATAAATTCATTCTTTTCTTCTGACGATATATTTTTCAGCTGCATCCCTACCTTATAAACTATTTCCGTACCTCGCTGTAAAGCTTCCACTTCATATGACAGTATTGGAATGCCTTTCACTTGAAGCATTTCTACTATTTGCTGTACCGCCTCATGTTTATTTATACACATTTGCACTGTTATATTTTGCGGAAATAAAAATTGCACCTTAAAAATACGACTCACAATCTCTAAACCAATTAAAACGAGAATCGTCGCTCCAATGCCTACTACATACATGCCAGCCCCTATTGCTAATCCAATTCCTGCTGTAGCCCATAAACCAGCCGCTGTCGTTAATCCTTTCACTGCCTGTTTTTGAATAATAATTGTACCTGCACCTAAAAAACCTACTCCACTAACAACTTGCGCTGCAATACGGCTCGGATCAAGAGCCATATGTTCTTCATTCATAATATCTGAAAAAGCATATTTCGAAACGACCATTATTAATGCACTTCCTACCGCTACTAGGAAATGTGTTTTTAATCCCGCTTCTTTTGATCGAATTTCCCTTTCAATACCGATTATTGCTCCTAACAAACCCGCAACACCGATTCGTATAATTAAATCAAAATTTACACTCACGAGCCCTTCCCCCTTTCATTCATTATAGATAGATAAAACAAAAATTATCACACACATCCATTTATCGATATAAAAACATTTCATTAAAATATACTTAATATCCTAGGTGATTTATGTTAATATTTTCAATATTAACATAAATAGAATTCAGCCCACTTTTTATACAAAAAACCATAAACTTTACTTTCCATTTAAAAACGGGATATGGATTGCATAAAATGAGGTTGAGAAAGTTTAGAAAACGCTTACATTTTGCGCCGTGTTTTTTTTATACATACTACATAAATAAAGGAGCTTACTAACAATGAACGTTTCTTTACTTACACCTACTATCGATTTACAAGAAGAATACTTAGATTTTTATAACGAATGGAAAGATAGCGGTGAAACGATGATTCCGTGGGTTATCTCAAAAGATCCCTCTAATTTCACGGCAATGATTCAAGAACTTCACGATGCACATAACGGAATAAACCTCCCTGAATCTTGGGTACCAGACTCTACGTATTGGCTCGTTACAGATGAAAATAAAATTGTAGGAGCTGTTAATATACGTCATAGTTTAACCGAACATTTATTTAACGCTGGAGGTCATATCGGTTATGGCATTCGCCCTTCTGAAAGAAGAAAAGGTTATGCTACGAAGTTATTAGAATTATCGCTAGAAAAAACGAATGAATTAAACATCGAGAAAGTACTTGTCGTTTGTGACGAAGTGAATACAGGATCAGAAAAAACAATTTTACATAACGGCGGGCTTCGTGATGATGATTTCATTGAGGAAGATGGAAATGTAGTAAGAAGATTTTGGATTAAGCTATGAAAAAGTCATCCGATGAAAATAACCTTGTTATAGAGAAATATAGTAGAAGTAATGAGCTAAAAGTAAAACAATTTATTGATTTATACAATGAAGACTCTTATCTATTTAACTTATTACGAGATAATAAAACAAGATGTGCGTATGTTGCCTACTATAAAAAAGATGTAGTAGGCATCTTTCTCACCTGGAACAATAACTTCCATCCATACTGCACATACTTTCGAATATATACGAACCCTTTCTATTCAGTGCTACACATAAAACAAATCTTATTAACCGAGATTCTAAAACGAGAAAACTTCAAATTACCATTACAAACCTCTATATGGGAAACATCGGCTCATTTAAAAGACTATTATGAAGAACATAATTTTACGGAAATCCGAAGAACATATATGCCGATATTAGACGTACGAAAAATCATAGCTATCGATACAATGCTTCATTCAAATTATGATGTACAAACCTTATCAAACATCTTGTCTAATAATAGCTTCTTTGAAAAGCTAGCTCACTTAGTAAAAACGAATTATGAGGATACTCACTTAGCAAATCCCGTTGCCTCATACCCGCTCGAAACTTGGAAAGAACAGATCTTAACTGATGATGTGTTACTAGATGGGAGCTTTGTAATGATAGATGAAGAGAATAAAATTATTGCGTACTCTTTCCTCCATACATCAGAAAAAGATAATACGGTAAAACTAGGATAGTGTGGGACTCACACTACAGAAAATTTATTCTTACTGAAGCTACTCGTTTTCAAACAAGCTATGTATGCAAGTAAACACGGTTATTCTTTCATTCAAGGTGAATTTGATTCAACGAGTATATATGCAATGGAGATATTAAAATCCTTTCCTTTCAATCCTTATGCTACTTGGATTACGTATCAAAAAGAAGTCGGAAAGTGATTATACACCTTCCGACTTCTTTTATGCTGTCTCTATGTCAAACTGGACTATAATACCACTAGGATCTACTACTGTAAATCCGTTTGTACTTTCGTTTACTTTATGTTGTTTTTCTATTAATCTTTCTTTCACTTCATCTAACGCTTCTTTATGCGGTAATACAATTGTATATACCTTAAGTCCAGTTGCATACGCTGGTGGATGTGGATTATTTACTCCGTTCCACGTATTTGCACCGATATGGTGATGATATCCTCCTGCAGAAATGAATAAGCAGTCATCTTCACGCTGTTGCACTTCAAATCCTACTGTCTCTACATAAAACTCGTGTGACTTCTCTACATCCGCTATTCGTAAATGTACGTGCCCAACGACAGTATTAGCAGGCAACCCATCAACCTCATAATCAACGAGTGTTGCCAGTTCTTTTAAATCAAGCGGCGTACTGCCTCCTGCTCCTTCTCCCCATTGATCGCGCGGACGGTCTGCATAAATTTCAATACCATTTCCCTCTAAGTCTTGTAAATAAAAAGCTTCGCTATACGTATGATCACTTGCACTATTAAACCTTGAAATTGGTAAAATTTCATTTGAATATGTATAACGCCCTTCTTGCTCAGCCGGGCTATCAATTACATTCTTATTTCGAATCACACCAAATAATGCCGAAGCAAACGCCTCACGAGTCGGAACTAAAAAGGCTACATGATATATACCAGTCGTACGTGGTTCTTGCAGTACCCCGTCCTCTAACTTTTCAAGAACAAGTAACGTGCTCTTT
The DNA here is from genome assembly GCF_024712505.1 of Bacillus sp. IBL03825. Classification (NCBI taxonomy): domain Bacteria; kingdom Bacillati; phylum Bacillota; class Bacilli; order Caryophanales; family Bacillaceae; genus Bacillus; species Bacillus sp. IBL03825. The sequence goes on from NZ_JAMXKE010000001.1 coordinate 3,492,155, forward strand.
CCACCTTTTCCTGATAAATATGCTTTATTCGCCTCTTGCTTAATTACTTCTAATCCTACTACATTCTCATAAAAAGCAATTTGACGCTCTAAATCTTGCACTTTAAGTTCAACATGACCAATACGTGTATTCGGATGAATTTGTACCATGAATAACTCCATCTCCTTATCCCGATATTTCCCTATTTCATATAACCGTTACTATGAAGGATACAACTAAAATCATCCTATGTAAATAAGAAAAGTCAGAATTTATACACATTTTTATTTTCATAATAAAAAAAGCCCCTCTTCTAACTTTCAGAAGAGGGGGCTTTTTAACTCTTATTTCATTTTATGTACTTCAGCAACTAACTTTCCGCCCTGAATGCCCATATAAAGTTTCACAGGCGCATCATTCGTGTTTTCAAACACTAAGTCTAAGTATGGATATGCAATCGTAGCATCTCTTCCTTGTGGAACATAACCTACCGTTTTAGAATGTGTCGTTCTCTCTACCATTTTCAAACCAGCTTGATCTGCTGCATTATATAAAGTTGATGATGTTTGACAAACACCACCGCCGTATCCATCTACTAATTTACCATCTACAATTTCTTTTCCTAGTTGATATCCTTTATCTGGCGTTGTATCACCAATTAATGCATTGAAAGAGAAACTGTCTCCTTTTGCTAATACAACTCCATTTATGCTCGCTGCTGACAAACGGATATTCTCAATACGGCCACCTGCTGAGCCACCTAAATTCGTTTCATATCTACCAATTACCGTACCACTTCCTTGCGCATCACTTAATGTTGCGACAGGCTTTTTCTCAACAATAGGTAATTGATATGAAGAATCCCACATACCAACGTTTAATAATTTATTTACTAGCTCTTTTTCCATTAATTCAAAAGAAGGCTTTCCTTCTTGCCAACTTCCGTCAGATGCTAAACGTGAAGGAACCATCTTTTTGTCAACGTTTTTACCAACTTCCTTAGCAACCTTCTCTACCGATTTTTTAAATTTTGCTTCATCTTCAAAATAACCTAGACTCGATAAATCTAGCTTTTTCACTTCCGTACCTGTACGACCATCAACTAAACTAATAGAATCCTGTACTTCTGCTTTAGCCTCTACCGTGTGGCCACCAATGTCACTTACTAATGCAACATCACTTACTTTTGTGCCACAACCACTTACTACAGCTACACATAACACCCCAACTAATATACCCTTTACTTTACGGAACAATAGACTCTCCCCTTTTTCCAAACATTACTTTTATGTATTATTTCATTTTTATGTATGTTTTGTTACAATCATTTTACAATATATTTATAAAATGTTACAAGTTATTTTTTACTCTATATAAATTACTCTTTTCTTTTGTAAATGTCTATACATATTTACATAAAATTTTGAGTTTGATAGAATTGTAACTTTTATGTAACCTCACCCTATTATCCAGTATATACCATAAAACAAAAGAAATACAAATGTAAAAACTCCATATTCTTATTTATAAAGAAACATCCCGTGAGCATAAATAGGTATTTGCCGTGCCACACTCCGCTTTTACACATACATTATGGTGAATTAACCTATTTTAAAGAAATGGAGGATGTTTTTATGTACCCCTACAATCCATACGATCCATATAACCAAAATGGTTATCAGCCTCAATATGATTTACAAGCACAATACCAACAATATATAGATCCAGCAGAACAAGTTAATCCATATGATCAAAATCGACAATTCCAACTTCCAATCTCTTTTCCTGGTACTGGAAACCGTCAACTAGAAAGACGAGTAAATGAGCTTGAGCAAAGAGTACGTCAATTAGAAAACACGGTTGAGCGTCATACACGTAGATTAAACCGCTTAAACCAACGTTTACGTACAATTGAAAACAGACTAAACATTCCATTTTCAGCATTAGAAGACGGATTTTAATTTCAAAAGTAAAAAATATATAAGGAAGGGGCTCACCCTTCCTTATATAAATTGACGAAAGTTTTTTCCATCTCTATACTGATAAGAGTTAATGAAATGAAACAAGGTGATAAATATGGATTTTGAAATAAATTATCTTTCCTTTTATGTTGTACAAGTAGAAGGAAAAGGTGAAGCTGTTGATAAACGCTACAAACATTTTCAAACGTTAGACGCTGAAGAGTATGAAGATAGCTCCTTAAAAGAATTTTTAAATGGTGAATTATTAAAAATTTCAAAGCGAAAAGTAGAACGTCATGCGAAAACAGAACAAGCTCCGACAAAGATCGGTCGCTTCATTGTAGAAGAAGGGCACGAACTTGATTCAAACCCTCATTACAACCTCTTTAATCGCATTCGCTTTGCGGAAACAAAGGAAAACTTCAAAGATATGAGTGAACCTCTCGTTTATACATATCTGGACACAAGCGCTGTACGCGGTGGTGTATTTTTAATTGCGCAAGCAAAACTACGCAAATACTTTGATGATCCATTCGTTTTCGTTATGAAATGTGACTTCGAACCGAAAGTCGCTTCTATTTCAGATGAATCCACACTGATTCGTAACGTTGAAATGGCCATCACAACAAAAAACATGAAATCTATCCAATATCCGTACATGCCTGAAGAAGGTATGGTCGAAGTGGGTGAGCTAAAAATTCACCAAGCATCACACGCCCGCTACTTTGAAGACTTCTTAAAATTCGTCGAGTACGAACGCTCTATGCCTGAAATTATGAAAACACAAGTAATGGACATGGTATACGACCAAATTGAAGATGTATTTGAAGAAGGTACGGAAGAACGCGAACAATTCGACCAAGCAATGGAAGTATGGGCTGCCAGTCCGAAACGCGAAATTATGGAACAATTTTCAACCGAAGAAGTAATGGAAGCTACTGCTCAAATCGTCGAGCATGCTCCTGAAGTGGAATTAAAGCTAAAAGCAGATCATATCTCTGTGAAGGCCCTGCTTGCTGATTTCGGGGATCAAATACATATCGCAAAGGTAAATGATCGATACGTATTAATGATTGAGGCTGATACACTTACGTTTGAGAAAGGCTTCTCTCCGATTGAGTTTCTGAAGCCGGATGAGTTGCAAGATGTGATTGAACGGATTGAGAATAAGCAGCAGTATTCTTATGATCCGAACGGGATTGAATAAATCCTTCCATATCCCTATTTTTACTGAGCGCTGTTAACGAGCGCTCTTTTATTTGGGACATATTTTTTAATTTTTTAACTCAAGATGATATTTGTTGCGGAATCAAGTAGATTCCTTCCTTGTTGTACAAGTGTATTTCCATTAGAGTAGTCACTATGTATATTGGTAAAATGAAAATTTCACTTCACTACCTCAAATTTATTGTACCCATAAAAAGATAATTGAAAACGATATTCTGGATGCTCTCTCACCCAATCGTAAGCTTCTTCTAAAATATCCATTTTGTTTTGTAAGTCATTAAGTTCACTACATTCGTCCCTTTTCTGTTTGCACAGAGGGCAGAATCCATTCACTATTTCGGCACTCGTCGCCCTAATAGTTTTACTTTCTAAATCAACTACTAGACTAAGAAGAAGAGAATGCTCTTCTTTTGTAGTCACCGTCATTTCAGCAAGCCCATCCTCATTCCAAAAGACTCCGTTTAATTCCATCTGTACCGTGACGTCTTTAATATCCATGTCTATCACTATCCCCCCCCCTTGTATAAAACTTTTATCTTATTCTTCGATTTTAATCTTTAATACACCACGATTTAAAGATATATTAAGCGTTTCCATTTTTTCTAAATTCAGTTACCTTTCATTTATACATATACTACTATAGATTAAATTTACTTTAATAGAATGGAGGATTTATATGGGGTGTTACAATTCATCAGAAAGAAAGATATACGAACTTGAACAAAAAATAAACAAGTTAAACTTTCAGGTGAATAACTTAAATGAAAGAGTTCATCAATTAGAAAATACAGTTGAGCGACATACCCGTCGGTTGAACCGTTTAAACCAACGTTTACGTACTGTAGAAAACAAGTTAAATATTCCATTTTCAGAAAGTGAATATTAACTCGTTAATTCGAACAATGTAAACAATGCTATTCCTATTATATTTCAAACTAGAAATTCACGTTATTTCTCCCTAAATACTGAATCCTCTGCGTAATTTGCTCCCTATTTTGTTCTATCCCTCACACTACTCTCCATTATCTTTCTCAGAAAACAAATAATTTGTACATTCGTACTAAAAACAATAAAATACTCTATTCCTAATACGGGACGAGCCGTGAATTTTCCAACTAAACTTCTGCGACTTAATCCTGAAGTTTAGTTGTACATATGAATAAAATTGGTTATATTACTAACTTTCTTCTACTACTTTCTCCATCTCAGCCAAATGCCTAATCTGCCTTTCCGCCTTTCTCACCGCCGTACGAAAATGCTTTTTCAGAAGTTCTATTGTAGCTTCACTTATATAATATCTTTCCGTTATACTTTCCCACGTGTCACTACTTTCAAATGCACTCCAAACGAAAGGACGCTCTGTATTTTTTCTCATTTCTTTAAATACCCATTTTCGCATCTTTTTTTTCGCTTTTTCTGTTAGTTTTCCGTTCTCTACAAGTTCAAGCTCACCATGTCTTTTGTACCGTTTATGAATGTCTCTCTCGCTATATACTTTAAGAAGTATATTCGCTGTATTCTCAGCATCCGCTAAAGCTCGGTGCTGCTTCCCTTCCCACGTTAAACCGAGCTGTTCTACTGCAAATTGTAAACTTGGTGTATGCTCAAATAACTCTTCATACGCTTGGAAAACAAACTTCTGCAAATCAAATTTGCTCTCTTTTTCCATACATGGGCATTCTACACCGTATAACGTACAATCATGAGATAGAAAACGATAATCTTCTCTACCCCATGAAACAAATACAGAGTCTTCTCCGATAAATTGAATAAATTTCTCTATAATTTGTGGGAATTTCTCCACACCAATTAAATCTTTCTTTGTAATTCCCGTTAATTTTGTCGTATGACGAGTGAGTCGTGCACTCGGCTTTACTAACTCCGAAAATTCTCCAATTACCTTCATTGTACTTGCTTCTATTTTTACAGCTCCGATATCAACTATCTCTGACGGATCTTCTGATTTATACGGCCTGAAATTTCTCTCTATATCGAACACAATAAAATGTGTAGCGTTTTCCAATTTATTTACCTCTTTCTAAATTCCTTTTCACACACATACTCTATTTTCAGTATTTATTCATTCATGCACTTTATGCATGAAATACTTCGTCTAATAAACAAAAATTTAATCTCATTATTATATGTACATAGGAGGTTATTCAATAAAAATGCAAAAAAAAGAAGGGCAAGCCCTTCTTTTTTCCGTAATTACTTCTTGTTTACGTTTGTAGCTTGAGGTCCACGGTTACCTTGTTCTACTTCGAAAGTAACTTCTTGACCTTCTTCTAAAGATTTGAAGCCGTCGCCTTGGATAGCTGAGAAATGAACGAATACGTCTTCTCCGCCTTCAACTTCGATGAAACCGAAACCTTTTTCTGCGTTAAACCATTTTACTTTACCGTTTTGCATTTAAAAAATCCTCCTACAATGTACCTATATGTACATATTCATTTTCAACCACTTTACAATAATACTTCAAACATTAAAAAACTGCAACCCCAGAGGAGATTTAACATTGCTATCCTCCTCGGAAGTTACAGCTCATTTAAATCTCTATATTATTAAAAGTAAAATGGTTTAAAGTAACTATATCATATCAATATAATAAAAGTAAAGTTTTTTTTGCTATATAATTTTTTTCTTCCATTGCATCGCTTTTGATTCACCTGATCCAGCTACAACATAACCCTCTTTTTGGTTAACGATGCGCCAGCCATGCCCTTTAACTGAGTCACATACTGTAACAAGTTCTTCTTCTAGAAGTACACGACAAACCGTACTAATCCCCGCCTTATTTTGCGTTGACATTGTATATAGCACATGTTGATCTACACTCAAGGCTAAATAGCTACTTGCTTTCTGCTCACTTTGACATGTATGCCAATATGTTTTTTCACTCTCAATACTTTCATCTATTTTACAAAAAGAAATATTCCCGCTAATACCCTTGCATGATCCACTCGCTGCTACTATATAAGAATTGTGTACAGTCAACGCTGAGATCATCTGATTCATCACGATTTTAATCCTCTTTAATTTACGTGTCTCCAAATTAAAGAGCCAAACACCACCATATTTAGCATGTATTTTCGTACCGATAAATAAGTAATGTTTATATAAAAATAACGATCGAATAGATGGTGCCCCGCCACCATACTCAAGAAATGGATGAATGGTTTCCCATGTCGAACCAAAATCATTAGAATGATACAACGTTTTATCTCCATGAGCAATGACTGTTCCTTGTACATTACTACAAACATTCCAACTCGTTGCTTTTGTTGGAAAACGCTGAACCGTCCAGTTCTCTCCACCATTCATACTACGAATAAAAATCCCTTCGTCACCTACACCATACACTACATTATCTTCGCTATGTAAATCCCTAATTCGTTTTTGAAAACCATTTAATATTTGTTTCCATTCTCCGTCTCGTTCAATAAATAAGCCATTATATGTAGTAGCTAACATAAGTTTTCCATCTCTTAACTTTGTAATAGCGGTCGCACTTAACATTGTCTCCACGTTGACACTCCCATTCTTAGAACTTCTCAGCAAATGCAATTGCAAAATTACTGCATTTTTCAACATCCTCTTCATCTTCTGGAGCTAGTTCGATTTTCAATCCTTCTTGCACAAGCTCTGCACCGCGTTCTACAAGTCTTTCTTCAAATATCGTTACCGCTTCACAAAATAGTTCATACGCCGTATCACCTGATCCGAATACCGCTACTTTCTTCCCTGATAAATCTATATTTTCTAAGTCCTCATGGAAATCTTCCGCCTCAAACGGTAATTCACCATCGCCCCACGTATAAGATCCTAAAATGATTCCATCATAGGCTAATAATTCTTCAGCATCCATGCCTTCCATTTCTTGCAATACTACTTCATGATCAAAAGCATCTAAACTAACTTTTATTAAATCAGCAATACTCTCTGTATTTCCTGACATACTTGCATAAGCTATTAAAATTTTTGCCACTTCGGCATCCCCCTCTTACAATAAATGATTCTCATTCTCATTATATTAATAATGAGAATCAATTTCAATTATATTTTTCATTTTTATTCATTCCATACAAAAAAGCACAGATGACTATACAATCACCTGTGCTTTTTTATTACTTTTTAAAAATACCAAAAGGCTTTCCAACTGGTAATACAACTTTACCGAAGTGTGTATTTAACACTGCTGCTGCTGAACCATAGAAAGATAATAATGAAATACATAGTTCAGAATACGCTGCTAAATTATGCATTGCATGCGGCATAACACCTAAAGTACTTAATGAAAGACCAATAAATAAGAAATCAATAAGGACGAAAATCATAAATAATACTTTATGTGTTTCCATTGCACCAATTGTCATAAAGATTGTGAAAATCAAATATCCAATAAAGGCTACACCCAGCTGTTTTGAATCTGCAGCTTGTGCTAATTTTTCGCCAAATACTCCAAGTTGAATTAACCAAGTCATTCCAACACCTAACCAAAATAGGCCGTATGCACCGAATGCTGTTGTACCGAACGTGTTGTTATGCTTTGCATCGTGAATGCACGCAAAGATTTGTGCAAATCCTCCTAAAAAGATTGCCCACGGTAATACAAGTGAAACGCCATCTGTTAAGCCTAACTTTTGAGATGATGCTACAAGTGTTACCATCGCTAATCCAAATAGACCAATTCCAGATGGATCTGCTGTTGTCATTTTCACATGATGTGTAGTAGATTGATTGCTCATATAAACCTCCTGATTATAAACATACTCGAATACAATACTTAAATCAGAAGACTATGTCAATGGTTTTTTTTGTATGTTGTCAGACCTTACTTTTTATAATGATTGAATATACTTCCGACCACTTCATACGGTTTTATATTCACTTTTTCCAACTCGTGTATCGGCAACCACAACGGAATATAACTCCCTCTATCTTTCTGTTTGAACTCTTCAGCTTTACCACTTCCGAAAACCCCATCTGTAATATGGGCATTAAAATAATACTCCGTACCTTTATACTCCACCTTTGCTATAAGATGTTCCACTTTTATATGTACCCCTAATTCTTCATAAATTTCTCGCTTTGTTGCTTCTTCAGCTGTTTCTCCTTCTTCAATTCCTCCGCCTGGAAAAACATAATATGTTTCCCCTTCTCGAATACGTTTTATAAGAGCAATTTTCCCTTCCTGCACAATGATAGCACCGCCGCGATTTCTTATCATTTTATTACCTCAATACGAATCGCAACTGTTCCCCACTTTTTTTCTTGTTCTTTCGTATATATTTTGTATGTACTTTTTAGCATTTCCTCTAAACTATCATTTTCACAATCCAATAATTTTTTATCAATTTGTTCGTACATCACTTTAAAGCTTTCGTATCGTTTTATTTTCGTCACTTTGACAGTCATCGTTGCTGCTGTCGTAAGGTTCGTAAATACAATATGATCGCCTTGTTTTATAAGTTGACGTTTTGTATCGTATAAACGTACTTCATATACTTTTTTTCCTGATTGAATTGACTGAAAAGGTTTATTATATAGCCCCATTTCGTATATCATTCATTCCACTCCTTTTTATTCGTTGCACCTATTAATATATTTGTGCATGACCATTTCATACAACACAGTTCGCCTTATTCCAAATTGCATATAATGTTCCATATCCATTACTTGCTTTAGAGAGGATGCTAAATTTGTTATGTTATTTTTAAATCAAAAACCTGAATATAATAAATATGATATTGGTGATTATACTTATAGTAAAGTAGGTCCATCCATTTTTTCTTGGAATGATGAAACAAAATTAAAAATAGGTAAGTTTTGTTCATTAGGAGAAGAAGTCGTTTTCATACTTGGCGGTGAACATCGCGCAGACTGGATAACGACATACCCATTTAATGCATTTTTTAATGAAGGAGCACATATTACTGGTCATCCTTCTTCAAAAGGTGACATCGTAGTCGGCAACGATGTATGGATTGGTTATCAATCCTGCATTTTATCTGGTGTTACAATTGGTAACGGAGCCATTATTGGGGCAAAGAGTGTTGTTACAAAAGACGTACCTCCATATGCAATTGTAGCTGGTAATCCTGCAAAATTTGTTCGATATCGTTTCCCGCAAGAAACGATTGAAAAACTAGAGAATCTCGCATGGTGGGATTGGGATATTTCTGTTATAAAAGGAGCCATTCCATTTCTACTTTCCAACAAAATCACCGAGTTTTTTACCTCACCCGAAAATGAATCTATATGATTAATACAAAAAGAGCATCCTATTCTTTCAGGATGCTCTTTTTTATTTATTTTTTATTTATTTTTTATTTATTTGTAAGTGATTACATGGAGAACATTGGAATGGAATTTTATCTAAGCAATTAATGTTTGTTTCACAAATTTGTTCGATCGTCGGGACGAACGGTATGACTACAATATTACTTTCTATTATTTGTGTAACAGGTGGTAACACTATACCTACTTGATGTTCGAAACGAATACTCGCTTGATTAATATAATTCCCTGAACCACTTGGCGCGCTCTGAACTACTACTTGGAACGAAACTGTCCGTGCTTCACCTGGATTTAAACTTCCTATAAGAAATCCTGATACTGGGTTTACATTTGGCACTGGCGTATTATCAACCGTTACACTTCCAAGGACAAATTGAACACTACTATCTAACATATCTTGAAAACGAATATTTTGTATCGCTGTATCTCCCGTATTTGTAATAACTGTCGTAAACGTAATAACATCTCCAATTGTTGCTGTTTGATGATCCGCTGTTTTTACGACTGTCGTTGAGATATTTTGAGGAATAAACGGGATAACAACTGTATTGCTATCGCCTTCAACTACTACAGGCGGTTCATTTGGATTCACAGTTGCAAACCCACTCGCTGTCGCTGTATTTGTAACTAAATTATTTATTTGCCCTCCTGTTATTACAACTTGGAAATTAATAATAGCTGCATCATTTGGCTGAAAATCACCTAACGGAATACCAGTATTCGGGTTGGCAAATGGAAAAGGTACATCATTTACCGTTACCGTGCCATTTATAAATAGCGTATTCGGATCAATGATATCCGTTAAAACAATATTTGTCACAGGAACTGTACTATCATTTATAACAGCAATTCCGTAAGTGACAACATCTCCTACCATCGCTACTTCAAAATTCGCTCCTTTTGCAACAAATAAGATTGCAGTATTTACCGTCACTATAACTGTATTGCTCGTATCCATCACTGTAACTGGCGGCTCTCCTGGTACTAAAATATACTCAGCTAACGCTCCAGCAACGTTCACTACTGTACCACCATCTGGAAAACTTGTAATTGTAGCTTCATATGTTACGAGTGCCGTCTCACCGACTGGAATGTCTAAAATCGTAAATCCAACCTGCGGATTTACTCCCGGACGCGCTACTCCATTTATCGTTACACTATTTGGTACAAAAACAGCTTCCGGAGATAGTACATCAATAAATTTAACATTCATTGCATCAGCAGTACCAGTATTTAATATACGAACAGTATACGTTACCGTTTCTCCTACTCCAACAATTGGATGATCTACTTCTTTCAGCATATCTAAACTACCTCTATTTACTGGTGTGACTGTCGTATTACTTGAGTTCGTAATTGTAAACGGTGGTTCTCCTGGAATCAATTCGAAATCACCAGTTACTCTCGCTGTATTCATAATGCTACTAGAAGGCGGAATTGCGATTACATTTACTTCAAATGTAATTAATATACTATCCCCTACTGCAAGATCAGGTAATGAAAAGCCTACAAAAGGATCTAAACCTACTTGCGGAACCCCATTTATTTGTACACTTCCTGGAACGAATTCTAAACTAGGTGATGGAACATCGATAAACTGAACATTTGTTGCAGCTACCGTTCCTGTATTCGTAACTTGCACACTATAAGTTAACGTATCTCCTAAACGTGTTGCTTGCTTATTTACGGTTTTTATAACATTAAATCGTCCTCTATTTACTCTTGTTATTGTCGTATTACTCGGCTCTGTTACTACAACCGGTGGCTCTCCTGGTACTAAAGTAAAGCTTCCTGTTATATTTGCAATGTTCGTAATTGTTCCTGATGACGGGATGTTTGTAACTGTCGCTTGAAACGTCACTATAACCGTGTCACCAACTAGTATATCTCCAACTCCAAATCCAGTAATCGGATTTAAGTTTGGTTGCGAAACTCCATTTACCGTTACACTACTCGATACAAATGACGCTCCTGCTGAAATTGTATCAATAAACTGAACATCATTTGCTGTTACTGTTCCTGTATTCGTTATTTGAACCGTATACGTTAATACATCTCCAACGAGAGTAGCTGTTCTATTTACTTGTTTAATAACATTAAATCGTCCTCTATTTACAGTTGTGAGCGTTGTGTTACTTGGCTGATTTACTATAACTGGTGGTTCTCCTGGTACTAATATAAAGCTTCCAGTAACATTTGCCGTATTGGCAATTGTTCCGTTTGATGGAACACTAACAACGGTTACTTGGAATGTGACTTCTACACTTCCCCCTGGATTTATATCTGGCAGCGGGAATCCATTATTAGGATTGAACCCAGGTTGTATCACACCACCTATCGTTACACTATTCGGCACGAATGCTATAGAGGAAGGTAATACATCACTATATTGAACATTCGTCGCCGTCACTGTTCCCGTATTTTGAACTACTGTCGTATATGTGATTGTATCGCCTACTGCAACAATCGGCTCACTTACTGATTTTAAAACATTCAAACCAGATTCATTTATTTCGGTTAATGTCGTGTTACTTGTCGTCGTCTCAGTAATAGGCGGTTCTGTTTCACTTACAGCAAATGTAGCGGTAACGTCTACAAAGTTAACAACTGTACCACCTTCTGGTATGCTCGTTACCATCTCTTGATATGTGACAAGCACAAAATCATCTACAGGTATATCTGGAACTGTAAAGCCGATGAACGGATCTAATCCCGGTGCTGGTACCCCGTTTATGCTCACACTTCCCGGTACAAATGCTACACCCGCGGAAGTAGTATCTATAAATTGAACATTCGTCGCTGCCACTGTTCCAAAATTAAAAATCAATACATCATACGTTAAAATTTCTCCTACAATCGCTACTTCTTTATCTACTAGTTTTAACGGAAAAATAAACGCTATATTAATTGTCGTAACGACTAAATTTGTTAATATCGTTTCCGTAATCGGTGGTTCCTGCGGATTTGGTTGTGAAGTAAATGTAACGTCTGCATCATTTAATATGACTTCATTATCTGGAATTTCTGTAATCGTCACTCGGAACGTTACCTCAATACTTCCACCATTAATTAATAATGGAGTAACTGTAAATCCTATTTCTGGATTTACACCAAGTTGCTGCACCCCACCTATCGTTACACTATCTTCTACAAATGTCGTTCCTTCTGGTATGACATCTTGGAAGAACACATCTGTAACAGGTATAATTCCTACGTTTGAAATTAGCACGGTATACGTTAATACATCCCCAACCGCTCCAGTTGCAACGTCAACTGTTTTTGTTGCTGTTACTTCACCAGGAGGAGGTAACGGTATCGTAACTACTGTCGTATTACTTAAATTTGTTGTTGTTACAGGGGGCTGTAAAGGATTTAATAAGAAAGTAGCTGTTGCAGATGCGGTGTTTAGTACGGCTCCACGCGTGGATGGTGCAACTACTGTTACTTGGAACGTTACAGTCAATGATGTGCCAGCAGCTATATTAGGAAGCGTAAAACCTATATTTGGATCAAATCCAGGTTGAGGAGTTCCATTTATCGTTACACTATTTGCTACAAATGTTGTTTCTGAAGCAATTGGATCAATGAAAGAGACATTCGTCGCTGTTACCGTTCCATTATTTCTAATGACAACAGAATACGTGTAAATTTCTCCAAGTGCCGCTTGTTGTACAGATGAAGATTTTTGTATATTTAACTGCGCTGTGTTTACTTGCGTCACGACGAAATTGCTATTCGTAACAGTTGTTATTGGAGGATTGGCTGGATTTATAAGAAAACTTGCAGTAACGTTCGATTGGTTTCTTATATTTCCACCACTCGGAACGCTCGTCACTGTAACTTGAAACGTAATCGTAGCCGTTTGCCCGACAGGAATATTTGGTACTGGGAAACCTGCCATAGGATCCGCGCCTTGCTGAACGACTCCATTTATCGTCACACTATTTACTACAAACGCAGTACCAGACGGAATTGGATCTTGAAAAATAATATTCGTTGCAGGAACAGTTCCTGTATTTTGAATACGAATCGTATACGTTAACGTATCTCCTACACCTGCTTGTGGTGTAGTTACACTCTTTATTACATTAATTGATCCTACATTCACTCGTGTCACAACAATATTACTAATCGTTACAATTGTAATTGGCGGCTGCAAAGGACTTACTTGAAAATCAGCTGTTACATTCGCATTATTCGGAAGAACTCTATTTGGTGGTACACTCGTGATCGTCACTTGAAAAGCAACTGTTACCGTTCCTCCTACTGGAATATTAGCAAGCGGAAATCCAGTTGTTGGGTTTAAAACTGGTTGAGACGTTCCGTTTATTGTTACACTATTTGCTACAAATGTTGTTCCAGATGGAATTGGATCAAGGAATGATACATTTGTTGCTGCTACTGTTCCACTATTTTGTATACGAACTGTATACGTTAACGTATCCCCTACACCTGCTTCACTAGCACTTACGCTCTTCATTACATTTAACCCTGAAGAATTCACCACTGTCATAACAGTATTACTTGGCACTGTTACAGTAATTGGTGGCTCTGTTGGATTTACAAGGAAATCTCCAGTGACATTCGCATTATTGACGACATTATTTCCTTGGGGAATTTCATCAATTAATACTTCAAACGTAACAATTACACTCGTGCCAGTAGGCAAATTATTTAATGGGAATCCAAGTTCTGGATCTGCCCCTTCTTGTAAAACACCATTAACCAATACACTATTTTCAATAAATAACGTCCCTTGCGGAATTGAATCTTGGAAAAACACATTTGTAGCTGTTACACTACCTGCATTAATTATTTCGATTGTATATACTAAAACATCCCCTACCGTTGCAACATCCGTATTCACTGCCTTCACAACTTCAAAGTTCCCTGATTGTACTGTTGTATTCACAACATTACTCGGAACATTGATTGTTACTGGTGGTTCACTCGGATTCACTTGAAAACTCGCTGTTACATTTGTTTGATTTAAAATATCTTCATTTTCTGGATCCTGTACAATTAATACGTCAAATGTGACTACAACTGTTTGAGCCGCAGGAATATTTGGAAGAGAAAATCCTGTATTTGGATTCAATCCACTTTGTGGTACTCCATTAATTGTTACAGAATTTGCAACGAATGAAACAGCGGAAGGAATAGGGTCTTGGAAAAATACATTTGTTAACAGTACGTTTCCTGTATTTTGGACGGCAATTGTGTATGTTAAAGTATCCCCTACCGCCGCTTGCATTGTATTCACTTCTTTTATTACATTTAAACCGCCTGTATTAACTTGTGTCACAACTGTATTCGTTTGTCTATTAATCGTTATCGGTGGCTGATTCGGAATAACGACGAAATTAGCAGACACATTTCCACGATTTGCAATCGTACCTCCTGATGGTGTAGATGTCACTCGTACTTGAAAAGTCACTGTCCTACTTCCGCCAGGAGATATATTCGCTACGGTAAACCCAGTCGCAGGATTTGCCCCAGGTTGTGAAACCCCATCTACAGTCACACTATTTAGGATAAAAGTCGTTCCAATTGGGATTGGATCTTGAAAAATAACATTCGTCGCAAGTACATTCCCGGTATTCTCAATTGTAACGGTGTACGTAAGAACGTCATTAACTGTCGCAAAAGCTCTATCTACTGTTTTTCTCGTTCTTATATCAGCTATATTAATTGTAGTAAATACAGTATTACTTGTCGCTTGGCCTGAAATTGGTTGCTGACCAGGCACTGGAATAAAGTTAAATGTTACACTCGCACGGTTTGGAATTGGATTTACAAGAGGATTAGATGTTACTCGAACTTGAAAGCGCACTACAGTCGTTTGCGAAGCATTAATACTTCCAAGATTAATACTACTTGCCGGATTTGCTCCTGGACGCGCTACTCCATTTACCGTAACACTATTTGTTATAAACGTTGTTCCAGCAGGTATACTATCAACAAAAATAACATTATTTGCAGCGACATTCCCATCGTTGGTGACATTCACTGTGTACGTTAATACATCATTAATTGTTGCCGTCTGTAGATCTACAGATTTTTGTAAACTTACATTTGCGCGATTTATCGTCGTCTGTACTGTATTTGAAGAAGCTGTACTTGTGATAGGAGGACTTCCAACAAAAGGACGGAATTGGTATGACACCATCGCACGATTTGAAATTGGATTCGGATTCGGGAATGACGTAACTCTCACTTGAAACGTGACAACTCTTTGAGCATTATTCGGTATCGTTCCTAAATTAATTCCACTAGCTGGATTGGCGCTCGGCTGAGTTACTCCACCTACTGTAACACTGCCTGCTATAAACGTAGTTCCATTCGGAATACTGTCTTGTAATACAACGTTTTCTGCACTTCCTGTCCCTGTATTCGGAACAGTAATCGTATAGGTGAGAATATCACCTACTGCTGCAACGGTTTTATCAACAGATTTAACAGGATTTATAATTGGCCCTGTCGCATCAATTTGAACACCAAAACCAGCTGCAGCATATCCATCTCCATTTGTAACGAAGCGAACAGTCGCTGACGTTTGATTATTTACTAATGATGACGAGGCATCTACATTCGTAATATCCCATCCTTGTCTTCGGACGGCTAAAGCTATCCCTAACGGCTGATTCAAATTTCCAAAGGTGCCAGTTGTATCTAAATTCCCACTATCATTACAAATTTGTGACTGAAAGAAATTATTTGCGGGATTTCTCGGTCCGAATAAAGCAACTGTAGCATTCGCATTCGGTCCAAAGCGAAGTTGATCTCCAACAATGTTAGAATCACCTTCTTGAGCAGTTACAAGTACTCTTCCTGTAACAGAACCTGTAGATGGAGTTGCGAAACCTGAAATAGTAGCATCAACTGGTGGTGATGAAGCATCAATAATTTCTTGGCCTGCATACACTGACAAATTCCGAAGTGGTAAACTTGTATTTTGATAAACTACCTCAAGCGTCCAACCAGCTGAACGACTGACCGTTGGATCAGCAGAAGTTCTTGTAGCCGGTACAGCACCCGTTGTATATGTTCCCGCTCCCCCTGTATTAACAAGATTCGTTACGTTAGCTGAACGTACGTAATAAAACTGGTTCCCTACTGAACCTTGCTGCGCAGTTGCAGGATCTGGTGTAACAGAAAACGTTCCTGCCGGTGTTGTAAATGTAATGTTATCATTTAAAAAAGCTGAAACATCCTCTGTATCGGTCCGGTATGTGCCGGCCCATACTAGTTCTGCGTATAAAATACTACTCCCTGCCGGAAGATTCAAAATTGCACTTGAAGAATTTAATGGCCAGTCATTCGTCGTTCCTGCTGGGAATCCAGGT
This sequence comes from Bacillus sp. IBL03825, assembly GCF_024712505.1. NCBI lineage: Bacteria > Bacillati > Bacillota > Bacilli > Caryophanales > Bacillaceae > Bacillus > Bacillus sp. IBL03825. The sequence goes on from NZ_JAMXKE010000001.1 coordinate 3,508,968, forward strand.
ACTTGGAGCGATGTATTTACCGTTGTAAATACATCAATCGTACCGAAATTATTATTTGGTGCAGGCGATGTAGGACTTAGTCCTAACGTGTTCCCAGTGAACGTGACGGCACCAGTTACTGTTGTTGTAAAGCGATTCATAAAAGGCACACAATCATCTCATTTCAATTATAGTAAAAAGTGCTCTATACTATAAAATGTAGACAAACTATACAATGTACGTTGTCCAACAAAATTCCACATATATGGAGAGGAGTTTACTACACTATGCGCTACGTTATCATAACAGGAACTTCACAAGGTTTAGGTGAGGCAATCGCCACACAATTATTAGAAGAAAATACAACCGTCATCTCTATTTCTAGAAGAGAAAATAAAGAGCTTACTAAACTCGCAGAGCAAAATAACAGTCATTGCATTTTTCATTCCTTAGATCTTCAAGATGTACATAAATTAGAAACTAACTTTAACGAGATCCTTTCATCTATGAAGGAAGACAATATATCATCTATTCATTTAATTAATAATGCAGGCACGGTTGCACCAATGAAGCCAATTGAAAAGGCAGAAAGCGAGCTTTTCATTACAAACGTTCAAATTAATTTACTTGCACCGATGATTCTTACCTCTACTTTCATGAGATATACGAAAGACTGGAAAGTAGATAAACGTGTTATAAACATTTCATCTGGTGCAGGAAAAAATCCTTATTTTGGATGGGGCGCTTATTGTACAACGAAAGCTGGTGTAAATATGTTTACACAGTGCGTAGCAACCGAAGAAGCAGAAAAAGAATATCCAGTAAAAATCGTCGCTTTTGCACCTGGTGTTGTTGATACAAGTATGCAAGCACAAATTCGTGAAACAAATAAAGAAGACTTCATAAATTTAGACCGCTTCATCGCACTAAAAGAAGAAGGAAAACTACTGTCACCTGAATACGTTGCGAAAGCAATTCGTAGCTTACTAGAAACTGAGAATTTCCCGCAAGGTGAAGTCATTCGAATTGATGAATAACAAAAAGGCACGCTCTAATAGCGTGCCTTTTCATTTTATTTCTCTAAAAATATAAGTACAGACTCCGCAATTTTTTCATAACCAATTTCTTGATAAATTTTATTAGACGTAGGGTTTGCTAGATCAGTATATAACGTAGTCGTCTTATATCCTTCATCTAACATACGTTGACTAAGTGCAGCGACACAACTAGATGCGTACCCTTTTTTCCGCGCTTCTTTCGGTGTATATACGAAATTAACTGTTATATTGTTTGTAGTTGGTCTCGTTTTTGCAGCTACAGAAACAAGCTTCCCATCTACTTCTAAACCAAATAGACGACGGTTCGTAATTAATGTATGAGCGGTTTGTTTCGCTTCTTCTTTCGTAGTAGGAAGCCTTACATCTTCGCAAAATTGATAAATCCACTGTTCTATTAATGGTAGCTCATCACTACCTATTTCTCGAAAATCCCCATCCTCGGTCCACTTCTTCTTAACTTGTTGTAATGCATACACACCTTGCTCCATTACAACATTCGTTTTCTTATTTTCTAACACGGCAGTCTCTTCCGCTAATTTCTGTACAATTTTCTTATTACCAATCAATCCAGGAACATTTGAATATACTTTCGTTAATTTTTTTGCAAGTTCCACGATATCCTCTTCCGCAATTTCAGACGTAGCAACAATGATTTGTTTCTTTTCTTCTGTTTGAAGAAATACAACTACAATTTCTTCCTCTTGTTTTGCTACCCCCATAAATATCGGTTGTTGGACCATTTGTAATACACCTAATATGAGATTATTTTCCTGCTCATTCTTTTCTAAAAATGGTGTAACCTCTTCTTTAAAATTAAGAATCTCTTCGTATACATGTAATTGAATCATCGACAATCTCTTCCCTCTATTTATAGTTTCATTAAGTATTGGCGATTAATTCATTAAATCCATCTTTTACGATTCAATACTATGCGAAGTTAACATATTCAAATCAGTTTCAGCTTGTAAAATTCTCTGTTTTTCTTTTTCAAATACCTCTTCTTCTTTTTGAAATGACTCTTTTCGATTTTTAATCATACGCTCCATTTCTTTTTTACTCGGTCCACCGTATACATTTCTTTTTTGAATAAATGCTTCTGGCGATATAATTTCATTCCACTCTTTTTCCAATAAATGTATTTTGAATTTTTCTTGTAAGTATATATTTACATCTTTTAAATGTAATTCATGCAGCTCCTTTTGCTGCTCCAATGACATATTCGCAATAACACTCGCTGCATGATGCGCATGCCGAAATGGAATGCTATAGTTTTTTGTTAAAACATCTGCGAAATCAGTTATCGTAATTGCATGTTTATAAGAACGACTTTTCAACGTTTCTTCTTCTACTTTCATCGTTCGAATCACTGCATTCATAATACAAAAAACACGAATGGTCTTTTCAATTCCTTTATATAAATACGGCTGCAAATCATCTTCTGTATCGACAATATCACCAAATGGTGTATTATGAATCATTTGAAATACTGTAAATGCTTCTCCTAAAGCGCTACTCGTAATCGCACGGGCGTGTTCAATGGAAACTGGATTTCGCTTTTGCGGCATAATGCTACTTATTTGTACATATGGCTTTGCAACAGTAATACCATCATATTCTTTCGTCGCTAATAATAAAAAGTCATGAATCCATCTGCTCGTATTCGTCATAATTACCATAAGTAACGAGCTAACTTCTAATAAATAATCCGCTCCAGCAACAGCATCATATGAGTTCTCAATTACATTTGTAAACCCAAGTAAATTGGCAACTCGCTCTCGTTTAATTGGGAAACTTGTTGTGGAAAGAGCGGCAGCTCCCATTGGAGACTGATTTATAAGTTTGTACGTTCGTTTCATTCGTTCTAAATCTCTCTGCATCGTATCATAAATAGCTAACGTATAATGACCAAATGTTGTGGGCTGCGCTGGTTGTGTATGTGTATAAGCTGGCATAATCGTTTCCTTATGATCAGCAGCAAGTTGTAGTATACTTTCTTGCAATAACAAATGATGCTCCATTAGTCGTAGTACATATCGCCTTAAACTCATACGATACATCGTTACACCCATATCATTTCTACTTCTACCAATATGCATATTACTTACAAAATCGCATTTCGCTTCTTGAGAAATTAAATGTTCGACTAGAAAAAAGAGATCTTCATGCTGCTCTGTATATAGCAATTGATCTTTTGGAATTCCCTCTATCTTTTTTAGTGCGTGTAATATAACTTTAGCTTCTTCCTTTTTCATTAAATTTTCTTCAGTCAGCATTGTAATATGTGCTTTATGCACTTGAAACATATCTTTTAATAAGTAATTTCGTTGAAAATGAAATACATGTTGTAATACACAATCCACATATGTTTTCCCAGGGAAATCAGCGCCTTCACTCTTTATAAACTCTTCTTTACTTTGTTTCATCACCTTTTCCCCTCTCACTTAAGTATTACTACCCATCATACCCACAGAGAGTAAAAAAGTGCTTGTACATAAAAATAAACTCGGTGCTCTCTGCACCGAGTTTACTTAATAAAAGTCGCATCATACTTATCACTTTGCAACACTTGGAAATGTAAGTTTGCTAAATGTTTCCGTATTTCTGCACTGTCGTCCTCATTTAAATTATTGGCTAAAAACACTATTTCTGTACAGTTCCCGCGTTTATCCATCGCATAAACTGCTTTTGTAACTGTCCATGGCGTATAACCATTCTTTTGCCCTGCATGTCTAAATGTTTTACGGTATTTTTTAGCACTCATATCCGTTTCAACGATATTAGCCCACACTTTTTCTTCGGCCTCTGTTAGGCCACCTTTATGATTTGCCTTTTGAAGCAGTACCATATAATCGTTTGCAGAAGCTGCTGGTAATCGATCTGACCAAATTTTATCGTAACGTTCCTCTAAATAAAGAGGTATTTCCTTCTGTAATAATGGCCCCTTCTTTTTTAAGCGTTCATGAATAATCATGGCATATTCACGATATTGTTCTTGAGACATTTCTTTTAACTTTTTCTCTATTTTATATTTCGGAACATGTAGTTCTTTATGCAAATATCCAGGGATGTATAAAGATGAAACAATCGGAAATAGCGGCTGATGTGCTGGAAGGGATAAACTTTGTAAATTTCGATTAATATTATCTAACCCTAACACTTCCATTAAATATTCAGCATTCGCATTCGAACTAAACTTAACCATTCCTTTTGCCACTTCTTCTAAAGAAACTGCCTCTTCTGTTATCTTGTCTGTCTTTTGCAAATACCTTTGCCATCTATCTTGTGCACCGCCATCTGTATTCGGCACATAATAACGATTTATATCATTAATGGAAACGAAACTAGATGGATCAATTTTTCCTTCCGTAACTTGTTTCGTATATTCAAGCGCCACAATTAACTTCATCGTACTAGCAACTGGCAATACAACATTTGGATTTACAGAATAAACAACTTTATCATTTCTCTTCACGAGAAGCGCACTATTTTTTTCATCTTTATGTTCTTCAATAAAGGATGCGATATACTGTGCATCATCATTATTTGAACTCCACACTTTTTTCACTAAAAAATTACCCGATATTAGCAAAACGAAAATACCCACAATCACTGCGCATACTATAGTTTTTTTCAAGTAAAATTCCTCTCCTATTGTATAACTCTTCTCTATCTATCTCTTACAAACAAAATAATGGAGATGATTATTTTAGTAATCATCTCCATTATTTTAACTTGTATTCTCCTATTATGTCTACGTCATAATTTTCACGAAGTCTTCGAGAAATTTTTTATAATGTAATGACCAACCAATTCGCACCCAATTCTTTAAAGATTTTGCATCAGGTTGTGGACGGAAATCAGCAATACTTTCTCCCTTTGCAATCCCTACTGTATCCACATCGACACGACGGTACACATAATCCAAAATAGACGGATTCGCCGCAACCATCATTGTAACAACGTCATGTACTGGGCTACCTGTTATTTTCGGATTTAACTTTTTATACGCTTTATAATAATACGTAAATATCGGTTCAATTAATTTATTAAAATTCGTTTTAGAGTGTTTCGTAATATATTTCACCATTTCTGGCGTAATAATTGCTTCAGATGTAACGTTAAGTGGCACTAATGTCAAATTCTTGGCATTTTGCATAACTAATTGTGACGCAATCGGATCACCATGAAAATTCGCCTCTGCGACTGGTGTCACATTGCCGGGCATTAAAAAAGCACCACCCATTATATAATATTCTTTCACATACTTCATCATCGGCTTTTCTAAAATAAATGCTGTCGCTAGTGTCGTTGACCTACCAGCATCAACAATGATTAATTCTCCTTTATACTTTTCAAGAATATCAAAAAAAGCACAAAAAGGTTTTATATTTGGCGAAAAAGCTTTTGGAGGTTTAATTGGCCCTAAGCCGTCTGCCCCATGAATTTCTGGATAATACGTTGTAACATCTCCGGATAAAGGAATTTTCGCACCATTAATAACAGGTATATCCTCCCGCCCTGCCATTTGCAGCAAATATGCTGCATTACTTGTCGCCTTTTCTTGTGTTACATTTCCATATCCGGTTACAACACCAACAATATCAATATCAGGATGCATAATTCCATACATGATGGCTAAAGAGTCATCAATTCCTGGGTCTCCCAAAAATAACACTTTTTTCATCGACCTCAACTCCATCCCCTCAATTGTTATTAATTTATGAATAACCTTACATATACAGAATAAAAAAGAATAAATTCACACAAAAAAACGTAGTCCTCTATAAGGACTACGTTCTTCCTCTAACCTATACTGTTTTTCTTCACAGCACTCATACTTCCAATGATATAAGCGATAAACGCAAAACAAATTGGGAAGACAACTGTATGTATACCGAACGGATTTGGATAGAAAAGATGAATACACATATATGAGCCTACCCCAACTAAAATAGAGGCAAGCGCTCCTGTTGCATTTCCTTTTCTCCAATATAACCCTAATACAATTGGCCAAATGAATGCTGCTTCTAATCCACCGAAAGAAAATAAATTTAACCATATTAAAAAATCTGGTGGTTTAATTGCTGCTGCATAAACAAGCAGCCCTACGATACCAGTAATCCACAAACTTCCTTTTCTGATCGTACTGTCTGCTGCATCTTTATTTATGTAATTTACGTATATGTCTTTAATAATTGATGAACTTACAAGTAACAATAACGAGTTTACTGTAGACATAATTGCTGCCATCGGCGCGGCTAAAAAAACTCCGGCTAACCAAGGTGGCAACACTTCCATCGCGAGTAGCGGCATTACTTTATCTGGTACCGTTATACCCGGAAGTACGACTCGTGCAAATACACCTGTTAAATGCATACCAATCATAATTGTACCTACAACAACCGTTCCAATTATTAACGCTTGATGCATAGCTTTTGAATTTTTATAAGACATGGCACGCACGCTAATTTGCGGTAAACCAACAACACCAATTCCAATTAAAATCCAAAATGATGTCACATATGATTTCGTTAAACTACCATCCGCTCCGAATGGTGTAATTAAATTTGGATTGATTTGAATAAGCTCCTGCATAATCTTTTCAATTCCACCACCAGCAATGACAGTAGCAATTAAAATGATTGTCGTTCCAACTAACATAATGATTCCTAATAACGTATCTGATAAAGCAACTGCACGAAACCCACCAATTAATACGTACACAAGTACAGAAAAAGTAAATAAAAATAGTGCTGTTGTATAAGATAGACCCGTTAGCGATTCAATTAATCGTCCACCGCCGACCCACTGAGCTACTGTTGCTGAAAATAAGAAGATAATTATACATAACGCAGAAAGTATAACAACTGCTTTATTATTGTATCTTCCCTTTAAATAATCGATAAGAGTAATAGCTTCCATCTTCCTAGCGATAATTGCAAACTTTTTACCGATAACCGTTAAAACGATATACCCTGTTACAACTTGAATCGCAGATAATAATACCCATCCGAGGCCCATATTGTACGCAATACCTGGACCACCAATAAAGCTACTAGCACTACCGTACGTAGCAATCATTGTCATCGCTAATAATAAACCGCCAAGTTCACGCCCACCAAGAAAATATTCTTGTAAAAATTTATTATTAGCAGTCGCTTGTACGCGTCTTGAAGCATATACACCAATTAAAAACACAACGATAAATGAAATTATCATTGGAATGATTACATACCAATTCATCTATTATTCCTCACTTTTTTCTTCCTCATCGAGTGAAATATCTTGAAATACAAAACGAACAACTAAACTAAGTAAAATAACCATAACGACAAATCCAACGATACAGCTATAAAAAAACCATGCTGGAAAACCGAATACATATGTATATTCACTTGGATTTTTACTACCAAGCCCATAAGCAAATCCGTACCATATTATAAAATTAATAATAGCAAGTCCAAGGCCAATTAACGCTTCTCTATGGGCGATTCGAAAGCGTGGATCATCATGATAATCCTTCATTTTTCTCCCTCCTCTCACGATGTATTATTGTACCATTGTTCTTCTAGTTTTTCCTACTAGAAAGCAAAAACAAGCAGGATTTTTTATAATCATATAGAAGACTCTCTTACATTACATATTTTTTACAATTGTAACACAAATGAAATTTGAATTTTCAGTATTTGTTAATTATGATTAAAATTAGAGGCTTTCCATCTAGTTCCCACATCCTTGATTTCGGAATAAACGCCGTCTCGTACTGCGTTTACATTATATTTTCAAGGGGGTTATACAATGAGTCAACTAGCTGTAAATCTTCATGAAAAGGTAGAAAAGTTTCTTCAAGGTACAAAAAAGTTATATGTGAATGGATCTTTCATCAAAAGCGCTTCCGGTAAAACATTTAAAACACCTAACCCAGCAACCGGCGAAACACTTGCTGTCGTTTCTGAAGCGGGTCGCGAAGATATTCATAAAGCTGTCGTTGCAGCTCGCATGGCTTTTGATGAAGGCCCTTGGTCTCGCATGAGCACTGCTGAGCGAAGCCGTCTTATGTACAAGTTAGCTGATTTAATGGAAGAACATAAAGAAGAGCTTGCACAGCTTGAAACGTTAGATAACGGAAAGCCAATTCGTGAAACAATGGCAGCAGACATACCACTTGCAATTGAGCATATGCGCTATTATGCTGGCTGGGCTACGAAAATTGTCGGTCAAACAATCCCTGTTTCTGGTAATTTCTTTAACTATACACGCCATGAAGCTGTTGGTGTCGTTGGTCAAATTATTCCTTGGAACTTCCCACTTCTTATGGCAATGTGGAAAATGGGAGCAGCGCTTGCTACAGGATGTACAATCGTTTTAAAACCTGCAGAACAAACTCCACTATCCGCTCTATACTTAGCTGAATTAATTGAAGAAGCTGGATTCCCGAAAGGAGTTATTAATATCGTTCCTGGATTCGGTGAATCAGCTGGGCAAGCACTGGTTAATCATCCACTCGTTGATAAAATTGCATTTACTGGTTCTACTCCAGTCGGTAAACAAATTATGCGACAAGCATCTGAATCATTAAAACGCGTTACACTTGAGTTAGGCGGTAAATCACCAAATATCATCTTGCCAGATGCTGATTTATCTCGCGCGATTCCTGGTGCACTTTCTGGTGTTATGTTTAACCAAGGACAAGTATGCTCTGCTGGATCACGCTTATTTGTTCCGAAGAAAATGTATGATAATGTCATGGCTGATCTCGTCCTCTATTCAAAAAAACTAAATCAAGGTGTCGGTCTTAACCCTGAAACAACAATCGGTCCTCTCGTTTCCGAAGAACAACAAAAACGTGTAATGGGCTACATTGAAAAAGGAATTGAAGAAGGCGCTGAAGTACTTTGCGGAGGAAGTAATCCATTCGACCAAGGCTACTTCGTTTCTCCTACAGTATTCGCTGACGTAAATGACGAAATGACGATTGCAAAAGAAGAAATTTTCGGTCCAGTTATTTCTGCAATACCTTTTAACGATATTGATGAAGTAATTGAACGTGCAAATAAATCACAATTCGGCTTAGCGGCTGGTGTGTGGACAGAAAATGTTAAAACAGCACACTATGTTGCAAGTAAAGTACGTGCTGGTACTGTATGGGTAAACTGTTATAACGTCTTTGATGCAGCATCTCCATTTGGAGGATTTAAACAATCCGGTCTTGGCCGTGAAATGGGATCTTACGCATTAAATAACTATACAGAAGTGAAGAGCGTTTGGCTCAACTTAAATTAATGAAAAAAGAACCTGGCCTATCCGGTCAGGTTCTTTTCATTATGTATTCCTTTAAACTTGTAGTCCTCCGCTCACATTCAATACTTCTCCTGTAATATAGGATGCGTATTCTGATGCTAAAAAGGCAGCTGCGTTCGCAATATCTTCTGGCGTTCCAATTCTACCAACTGGAATCGCACCGACCATCTTTTCTTTCACTTTATCTGGTATCGTTTTTGTCATATCTGTATCCATAAATCCTGGGCAAATCGCGTTACACGTAATGCCGAAACTTCCAACTTCTTTCGCTGCCGTTTTCGTTAAACCTACAACGCCTGCCTTCGTAGCCGCATAATTTGCTTGACCTATGTTTCCTTCTCTACTAATTGAAGATATATTAATAATGCGTCCATACCCTTGTTGTCTCATGTAAAGAAGCGCTGGTTGCATACAATAAAAAACACCTGTTAAATTTACTTGCAGTACTTGTTCCCATTCTGGTTTCTCCATTTTATGTAACATAGCATCTCGCGTAATTCCTGCATTATTTACTAAAATGTGCAGTGTACCAAATGTTTGGACAGCGTATTCAATTAAGGACTTCGCATCATTTTGATTACTCACATCACAACGATACTGCTTCACTTCATATCCTTCATCTGATAATTCACGTGTCGTTTTTTGTAGCTTCTCTTCATTTACATCGCTAATTAATACTTTAGCCCCTAGTTTTGCATAAACCCTTGCAATCTCTTTTCCAATTCCCTGTGCAGCTCCTGTTACTACAGCTGTTTTCCCATTTAAAAACTCCATCCCTATCCCTCATTTCTATTACTTATACTGTATATTTCGGCTCTTTACTTCCCAATTCCTCTTTGTATAAAAAAGTCTATTTGTGTCAAACTAACTTTGCAACGTCGCATAAAACACAAGGAGATTGTGTCGAATGAACAAAAAAAATTTCAAGCAAAACAAAGCTGCTGATGGCATTGATGTTGAGTTCTCTCGTGAACTCGCTGACCACAATGACTTAGAAGCAAACGCACGTGCAAATGCCGCTGATGCACGTCAAAAACGCCAGTCAACAGAAAAATAAGGAACGCACAACCTTATTCTTTTCAACAGGGACCTACTACCCAACAAAAATAAACCGAGAGATATCTCTCGGTTTATTTTTGATATTGTTTTATATAATGTGCCAAAGTAAGTAGCGGATATATATGAGCGTAGCTATGGTAATAAATATAAAACCCACCTGGTAAACCTGTTCCGGTAGGATATTTTTCATTCACATAAGGATTCGCAAGCAAATATGAAATACCTTTTCGAATAGCTGGTGTTTCTTTATCATAGTAAGAAATGAGAGCATCTAACGCCCATGCTGTTTGGGATGGTGTACTGAATGGTAAAGTAACGAACTTTTTTTCCACACTACTGTGGCACGATTCCCCCCACCCACCATCTTCATGCTGTATATGTTCCAGCCATAAAGCTGCTCGTTTCATTGATGGATTGCTAGATGCAATTCCGAGTGACCGTAAACCAGTCATAACAGCCCACGTACCATATATATAACAAATCCCCCATTTCCCATACCATGATCCATTTTCTTCTTGCACATTCATTAACCAATTTATCGCACTTTGTTTTTGTTTCTCAGGCAATTCATTTTGCGCGTATGTCCCGAAAAGCTCTAACACTCTTCCTGTAATATCTGGTGTAGAGGGATCTGTAATCATATCGCTTGCATTTTCGATTGGTAAATTTGCTAATAAATTACTCGTCACACCTTTTTCAAACGCTCCCCAACCACCATCATTATTTTGTAATCCTTTAACCCAATTGACCCCTTTCTTCCAAGCATTATCTACATTTTCGTTCCCTCTACTTCTTGCCAACGCTCTTAGCACAGCTGTTGTATCATCGACATCTGGAATTGTCGTATTCACATCCGAAAAACCCCAACCGCCTGGAGTCAGCGCCGGAGCATGTACGCTCCAATCAGCTTTTTTTGTATGCTGTTTTTTTAATACATACGCTGCTGCGTGTTGAATCATCTTATTATCTTTCGAAGTGTAGGCCTCTTGTAACGTATAGCTGAGTAAAGCCGTATCCCATACAGTTGAAGGAGAGTTTTGCAAATGATTCCCTCTTTCCATCTTCCATATATAAGATGTTATCCCTGCTATAGCTTTTTGAATCATTGATGATTGAAGAGAATGTCCTAACGCGAGTAAAGCATAAATCATATAAAATGAGGCAGTTGCGTAACTATATAACGTTCCATTTTCATCAATACGCTCTTTCATAAAACGTTCGACTTCCTCATATCCTTTATGGTGTAAAGAAAGTGGATACGATATGATTTGTTTTACATCACTTAATAACGTTTGAAACAACGGAGACCGCTCCTCCCGAAACCATTCCCCGCCCCCGCCTGCGATATGATTTAAATTTGGCAGTAACTTTTTTCCTACTCGAAATCTTTTATTTAAACAAACCATCATCGGAATTAAATGGATACGTGCTGAGCTACTCAATTCAAATATACTGAGGGGTGAATCATTTTGCAGAAACATAATAGGTGTTGGCAAATGAAAAAGCGAAGGGTATTCATATTCTCCATGAATTGCTAATAAAAACTTCGTCATAAAATGAGCACGCGCCACGCCTCCACGTTCCTTAATAAACATTTCGGCCCGCCTCATATTCGCATCTTCTTTTGTATATTTTTTTGAAGCTAGTAAGGCAGCATAAGATTGAATTGTAGCAGATAAATTGCCACCCACTTCATCTTCATACAATTTCCATGTTCCTTCATTTGTTTGAAGTGATGCTAATCTTTTTACAAACGGTTCTATTTCTTTATCTCTACCTAATAATTTTAATAAAAAAATCATATGGCAATCTGTTAATGGTGCTCCTTCAAAACAAAACTGCCACGTACCATCTTGCCGTTGCATCGTTTGAAGTGCAGTTGTTCTTCTCGCTATTTCTTCATGCACTTTTTCATATAATAACAAGTTACTCACCCACCCTTTCGAAATCCGTATAACGATATTCAAAAAGGTAGCTAAATATGTATGAAAACAAAGAAAAACAGAACATATAAAATGTTCTGCTCATAAGCAATATCCCACTCCGACAATAATCCCTACTAAAGCACCGACTACTACTTCATACGGTGTATGCCCGACAAGTTCATTTAACTTCTTATATTCTGTTTGTCTACCGTGAAAGAACTCATTCAATATTTTCGCTTGTTTACTAACTGCAAGTCTTACTCCTGAAGCATCATACATAACAATTATTGCAAAGATAGCAGCAATAGCAAATAAGGTACTTTCCACACCTTCCACAACGCCAACACCTGTCGCAAGTGCTGTAACAGTTGAAGCATGAGAACTCGGCATCCCACCTGAAGCGAAAAACTTTGCAAAATCAAATTCACCCGTTTTGAATAATTTAAAGACTACTTTCGTTAATTGTGCTAGAAACCATGAAATTACAGCGGCCATAAGCGGATCATTATGTAAAATTGTTTCCACGTTCTCAGCTCCCTACTGACTATAATGGAAATCTATATAGTATCAGTATAAATAAAAATGCGTAGAAAATACTACGCATTATGATACTTTTGCTGATTTATTTTTTATAAATTTCGGTTGTTTCTGCACTAAAAACTTTGTTTTCGCTATTGAAAACACAAATAATGCAACCCATATACAGAAAAATGCCATCATATGAGTAGATGTGAAATGTTCACCAAATACGAATACACCTAAAATTAAACTAATCGTTGGTGCAATATATTGTAAAAATCCTACCATATAAAGCGGAATAAGTTGTGCTCCTTTTGCAAAATAAAAAAGTGGTAAAGCTGTAACGATACCTGCTCCTATTAATAGTAACGTCGATAACATGGAAATAGATCCAAATGAACCGAATCCATGCGCTCCTGTCATAACGAGATAGATAATCGCAAACGGCGTCACTAACATTGTTTCCATCGTAAGACCAATTGTCGCATCATAGTTTAACAATTTTTTCGTTAATCCATATAATCCAAATGAAAAGGCAAGTGATAAAGAAACCCACGGAATAGATCCGAAACGCACTGTTAAAATGATAACCCCTACTCCAGCTAAACCAACTGCAACATATTGCCAAAAGTTTAACTTTTCCTTTAATACAACTGTACCAAGTAAAATACTAATAAGCGGATTAATATAATATCCAAGACTTGCTTCAATAACATGATTATGATTAACGGCCCATATGTAGACAAACCAGTTTCCGCTAATCAAGACTGAAGCTATTGTTAATGACATTAATAATTTAGGTCGTTTAAAAAGATTCACGAACTCCCCAATAAACTGACGAAATCTCTTCGTAACACCTAATACAAGTAACATAAAAACGAACGCCCAAACAATGCGGTGTGCTAATATTTCATCTGCTGGAACTTCCTCAACCCATTTCCAATAGATTGGTAGGATTCCCCACATCGTATAAGCACCAGCCGCATATATAATCCCTTTTTTTTGCTGTGCTGATTGACTCCCCATCTTCCCTTTTCTCCTCTTCTCGTTTTTCTCCATTATACGGTCCCGCATGCTCACTTTACCAATAATCAATCTGCAATTCTTTCGACATTTCTCATACAGCAAAAAGTAAACATACTGTTATAACGACAAGTAACGGTATACCGAAAACAAATTTCTTTTTATGTGTTTTATGGTGAAACATATACATACCAATCCAAGCACCAACTGCGCCTCCAGCTACCGCTGATAAAAACAACGTACTTTCTGGCGTTCTCCACTGTTTCTTCTTCGCTTTTCGTTTATCAAGCCCCATAAGGCTAAAAGCTATAACGTTAATAATAATAAAATAAATCCATTTCATCGCTTTCTCTCCCTATGAAAAATTCGCTTAATGGTAACATGAAAAAACGATGGAAACAACTGAAGAACTCTTTTTATTAATTAGTTACCTTTATATTTAAATAACCAACTAAAATTGCAGTTAAAGCAATTAAAAAGAAAGATATTATGAGCAGAATCTTATATTGCCTTCCCTTCATCCACTACCATATCATCGAAAAAACTTCTCTCAATCTCTTTTTCATCAAAATGCAGAACTACAATTAGTCCTACATATAAAGAAACGAAATTTAGAAACCATTTCCCATTATCATCTTTCTTAGCTAAACATTTAAATATCTCTTGAAATTGCATACGTTCATCTGCAGCAACAACCGGGCGCACACCAAAATATTTCAATACGAAATGTAGGTTCAGCTGCACGGATAATGATAAAATATATTTTAATATCTCCGTATACTCCGCACTATCTTTTTGACTATACAACTTCACAAGCTTTTGATGTAAAGTAGAAATCGATAATTCTTCTTCAGTCACTTTAGTTGCTTCTATCGTTTCAATCATCTTTTTCATATCCATTACATTCATCCCTTCTGCAAAAAAACAAAAGCCAAAGCGTATTTATTTTATAATCAGCAATAATTGAGTATTTCTCATCTCTCGTTCATCTTCACTAACTAAGTCATACTTTTTTAAAAGATGAAAGATATCATTTAATATTTCCTGTGAATGATTCCCTCCCAAAAATCCCTTTAACTCTTTAAAAATCACTTCCGGTAAAAAACTCTTCTGACTTTCAAGCTTATTCATTACATCTTCCATAGAATGATCGATATTACACGCCATACTAAACTTCCCCCTCTATCCTCTATAAATAATATCCTCCGCTAACGATGTAAACACTTCTCCTACAAGAGACTCTTCATCATATACAGATGAACCGTTATTTTCTTCTCGTTTTGCAAAAGGTATTTGTGCAATCACTTCTGTTTGCAATTGTTCTGCAAGCATTTCGCCGCCACCTTTTCCGAAGAGATAATTTTTCGATCCATCTTGTTCTTCATAATAAGCCATATTTTCTACAATACCTAAAATCTCGTGTTTCGTATGTTTTGCCATAACACCTACTCTAGATGCTACGAATGAAGCTACGTTGTGTGGTGTTGTAACGATAATTTCTTGCGCCTGCGGGATCATTGCTGCAACATCAATAGCTACATCTCCTGTGCCAGGTGGTAAATCAAGAAGTAAATAATCTAATTCTCCCCAGTGCGTATTCGCAAGGAAATTTTGAATCCATTTATTTAACATCGGTCCGCGCCACATAACTGGGTTATTTCCTTCCGTAAAAAATCCCATCGACATAATTTTAACACCGTGACTAACAACTGGAATTGCTGTTTGATCAATCATCGTCGGTTTTTGATTCGTTTCCATCATAGCTGGAATGCTAAAACCATACATATCTGCATCTAATATCCCCACTTTTTTGCCCATACGAGCTAAAGCAGTTGCAAGGTTAATTGTCACCGTTGATTTTCCAACTCCACCTTTACCGCTCGTTACAGTAATAAATCGTACCCCTGAATCAAGGCGAAGCATGCTCGGCATTCCAGTTTCTGTTCTACTATTTTTCTTTAACTTCTCTGTTAGCGCAGCTCGTTCTTCTTGTGTCATAGAACCAAATGTCAAATCTACTTTAGATGCACCAATTGCCTGAAGAGACTCTTCCACATCTTGTTGAATTTTTACCTTTAATGGACAACCTTGAATCGTTAGCACTACTTCAAGTTTAACCTCTGTTCCATTCATTTGTATATTTCTAACCATATTTAATTCTACAATACTTTTGTGTAACTCCGGATCCTCTACATGTTTTAATGCGTTCATTATTTGTTCTTGAGTAATCATAGAACTCATCCCTTCTCGTATTCGAATTTATATACAACATCTTCTTGGCGAAAAAGCTTATTATCCCCCACTAACGGGCGGGATTAATGCGACTATATCTCCAGCTTTTATCATCTCTTCATCCGTTACAAACTCTTCATTAACAGCCACAATCACTCTATCAAGCGATTGTAAGCAATAGCTTGCTTTGAACCATTCTTTTAATTGCTGAACTGTCATTTCTTGCTTTTCTAAAATTACTAGTCGATCCGATCCGACTTCCTCACGTAAATTTGCGAACAATAAAATTGTAATCATCTTCTCATTCTTCCTTCTTCGGTTTTCCATCCGGATATGCCGTATTTTCAAGTTGATCTCCAATCCACATCGTTCCATCTTCCCAAAATTCTTTTTTCCAAATTGGGACGATTCGTTTTATACGTTCAATCGCGTATTCATTCGCTTCATACGCTACTTTACGATGCGGTGATGAAACTGCAATAACGACCGCAATATCCATGATTTCTAACCGCCCTACTCGGTGCGTAATTGCTACTTTTGCGTCCGGCCATTTTCCATTAATTTCTTCATCAATTTTCGTAAGTTGTTTTACTGCCATCGGTTTATATGCTTCATACTCTAAATGTAATGTTCGTTTTCCTTTTGTTAACTCTCTCACCGTACCAATAAAAGTTGTAATTGCACCTGCTTCTCTTCTTGCGACTTTATTCGTTACTTCTTCAACTACAATCGGTATATCTACAATCTCAAATAGCGCTTGTCCCATTAGAAACACCTCTCACTTTATAAAATGCCCAAGGCCATTCACTACCTTCGTTATCTTCCAGCAAGAGAACATCTACGAACATATCTTTTTTATAACCTCTCGTACCACCTGGAAGTACAATAAATATATTTGTCTCTGCTAGAGAAGAAACCGAGCTAGATTTATCAAACCCTGACGGATAAGCAATTAATTGCCCTTCGTTATATGTCAGTTTTGCTCGCACAAATCTTGTAAATGGATTTGGTTTTAGAAAATCTTCTCCTAATAACGCTTTTTCTCTTTTTACATGTGCTTTCTCACTAAACATATACGTCCGAATACACGGTCTTACAAATAATTCAAATCCTACGTAACAAGCAGATGGATTTCCTGATAAACCAAATAATAACTTGCCATTTAATTGCGCTACAGTCGTAACACTTCCTGGCCGCATTGCAACTTTATTGAAAAGAACCGATGCACCTAACTTTTCGTAAATAGCTGGTAAATAATCGTAATCCCCTACTGATACACCGCCTGTTGTAATGAGCATATCCACTTGGCTTAACGCTTCTTTTACAGCTGTGAAACATGTATGAAAATCATCGCTAAACTTCCCAAAATATTTTACTCTTCCGCCCGCTCTTCGAATTTGAGACAATATCATATACGTATTACTATTTCGGATTTTCCCTGGCTGTAATGAATCATTTACATCCAGTAATTCACTACCAGTCGCTAACAATCCAATTACAGGCTTTCTTGCCACTGGTACCTCACTATATCCGAACGTAGCAAGCAGAGCAGAAATACCTGGATGAATGTATGATCCTTTTTTTGCAAGAACCGTTCCTTTACGAGCATCTTCACCTTGAAAAGAAATATTGTCGCCCATTTTGAATGATCGCTTCACTTCCATATAATTGTTGCCAGCTTCCTCATATTGACGAGTCAACTCTAACATAACAACCGCATCACACCCATTCGGAATTTGTGCTCCCGTCATAATTCGAACTGCTTGAAACGAACCTACTTTCTCGTGGAATATTGATCCCGCACCAATTTCACCAACTACTTCAAACACAATTGGCGTTTCATAACTTGCTACATTCGTATCTTCTGCTCTAATAGCAAATCCGTCATACGGTGAACGATTGAATGAAGGTACATCATGGTCAGCTACTAAATCCTCCGCTAATATACGCCCGTAAGCTATTTCAATAGGTAGTAGCTCCTTTAATCCCTCATTAGCAAATCCCATTACTTTACGAACAGCTTCTTCAACCGTAATTGGCACTCTTCTTTCCATTATTGACAACCCTTTCTATTAACCGAATACGCGATAATATAATTGTTTCGCTTTCGAAATATCATTTGTACCATGAATGAAAACACGACCATCCTGAAAAATAACGACGCGGTAATCATCTAATTGGCAAGATAGTAAATACGGATTCCGATCTACTTTCCCCAGTTTTTTTAATACGTTTTCTATATCGTCAAAATCGTACTTCCTATTTTCTACTGGCCTAATTTGCACTGTATTTCTTCCGCATAAAGCAGCTACCTTCGTTTGGTTTTCGTATGATAAATAAGGATAAGTTCGATTCGAACCGCACGAAGGGCAATCGTCTGTTTTTATTTTCCCTAGTTTTATAAAATGATTTTGATTACTCCATATATCAAACATGAAAAATGTTTTTCTAATTGCTGAGAAATCTCCTACTAAAATTTTGAATGCTTCCGCCACTTGATATGCTGCGACAATTTGAACAGTCGGGCTAATAATTCCAGCTGTATCACATGTCACACCTGTAACAGGAACGTTCTTCAGCACACAATGTAAACATGGGGTCTTTTGCGGAATAACTGTATAACTCATACCGTACGATCCAACGCAAGAACCATATACCCACGGGATATTATGTTTTTGTGATAAGTCATTTATTACAAATCGAATATCAAAATTATCTGTTGCATCAATTATTACATCTACATTTTTTAATAGGTCTTCCATGTTTTCTGCACTTGCATCCATTAAGAAGGCATCTATGTGTACTTCCGAATTAATTCGCTCTAACCGGTTTTTAGCAGCAATTGCTTTCGGCATTTTTTCTCTCGCATCTTGTTCAGAGTACAATTGTTGCCTTTGTAAATTACTCCATTCAACGTAGTCACGATCAATAATCGTCAACTTACCAATACCTGCACGTACGAAACTTTCAGCACTTGCACTTCCTAATGCGCCTGCTCCTACAATTAACACATGTTTATTTCGAATTTTTTCTTGCCCTTTACTCCCAATTGGTTTGAACAACTGTTGTCGTGAATACCGCTCAGCCATTACATACCCTTCCTCTCACGAGCTCTATTTCATATTAGAATGTTGTTTTTGATAACAAGCAAAGTAAGCAAATCCAACAAATCCAGCTCCTCCAATTACATTTCCAATAAAGACAGGAACAAAATTTCTAGCAAGGTCCATCCACGTCAGATGACCTGCAAAAATAACTGCTGAGATGACAAACATATTTGCTACCACTTGCTGAAATCCAATCACTACAAATGCCATAATGGGAATCCAAATTCCGATTATTTTTCCGACAAAATCACTCGTTCCATAAGCGAGCCAAAGCGCCAGACAAACGAGCCAATTACAACCAATTGCTAAAATTAAAGTTCTCCCAAACGATTCATGTAACTTTCCTTCTGCTATCGCTACCGTTTTATTTAAATAATCTCCCTCTGTTAATCCGCCAAGATGACCGAAACAATACGCTACGAAAATAGCTCCCACGAAATTCATGAAAGTAATCCAAATCCAGTTATTTAATACACTTACCAATGTAATTTTCTTTGCATATAGGGCCATAGACAGTGACATCATATTTCCAGTAATTAATTCTCCTCCTGCTAATACGACGAGCATCAGTCCAACAGGAAAAACCGCTCCTCCTAATACATTGACTAAACTCCCCCAGCGCTCAGGTAAATTACCTAAAACGCGAATGTTAAGTAAAAAACCGAGCGAAATAAACGCTCCTCCTAAAAAACCGAGAATAAGCATTGCTGGCAACGTCTGACTTACTTTTTGAACACCGGCCTCAATTACGAGTTCAGCAATTTGTTCCGGTTTATGAAATGCCATTACTAATTCCTCCATTTTCTCCAAATAAAAAAGCAGCTTCAAAAAACCTCCTCAAAATAAAGGTTTTTGAATGCTGCTTAATTTCTCTGCACATCTTTTACAGAGATATCAATCATCATTTTTACTATAAAATAGAAAATCTACAAACGTTGCACATTTTCCATTTTGTATATACTTCATCATAGCGTCACTTTTATATATCAACCACCAATATGTGACATTTCAATTTTAGGTATTCTTTTTTTACTTGTATTATTTAAGCGTTCATCTGAATAACGATCTTCTCTATTGTTCCATATATCGCGTACGATATATGTTATTTCCTCGTCAGTGTATCCAGATCGAAGTAGTTCTCTCAAGTCATTTCCTTTAGAAGCGAACAAACAAGTATATAATTTTCCTTCTGCAGAAATACGTGCTCTCGTACATGATGAACAGAAGGAATCTGTTACTGATGAAATAATACCTATTTCTTCATCACTTCCAATATAACGATAGCGAGTAGCAACTTCACCTGCATAATTCGCTTCTATCCGTTCTAATGGCATAACTTGATGAATGGCATCTACTATTTCTTGTTTCGAAACGACCTCTTTTAACTCCCAACCGTTATAATTCCCAACGTCCATATACTCAATAAAACGAAGAATATTCTTATTTTCCTTAAAGTATTGCGCCATCTGCAAAATATCTTGTTCATTTTTCCCTTTTTGAACGACCATGTTAATTTTAATTTTCATACCAACTTCAGCTGCAGCCTGTATTCCTTCCAGGACCCTTTGCACTTTGCTTCTATTACCATTCAAATAGAAAAACCGATTTTCTTCTAAGGAATCTAAACTAACTGTCACACGTGATAAACCCGCCTTATATAAATCAGGAGCAAACTTTTTCAGTAGTGATCCATTGGTTGTTAAACCGATATCCTCCACACCATCTATTTTATTAAGACGCTCAATAAGCTGCGGAAGACCTCTTCGAAGTAACGGTTCTCCGCCCGTAATTCGTAACTTTCTTACACCTAAAGAAACAAAAATACGTGTTATCCTTTCAATCTCATCAAAAGATAAAATTTTATCATTAGACAAAAACGAATAATCCGGACCAAATATTTCTTCTGGCATACAATAGCGACAGCGAAAATTACAGCGATCAGTAACAGAAATACGTAAATCCTTTAAAGGGCGTTGTAGTTTGTCTAATGTGACAGATTTCATCTTTATTGCCTCGCTTTTACTTATTTTATATTTATAACACGCTCTGGATGCGTATATACATTTAAGGATTGATTCCGAATAAACCCTATCGTAGTAATACCTAATTCTTCTGCTAGCTGCAAAGCCAACTCGGTTGGAGCTGATTTTGACAGTATAATTTCACAACCGATCTTTGCAACTTTCAATAATATTTCCGAAGAAATACGACCACTAAAAACAATAATTTTATCTTTTATAGAAATATTATTTTTTAAACAATAACCGTAAATTTTATCTAACGCATTATGCCTACCGATATCCATTCGGCTTAAAATAATGCCATTCACATCGCACAAAGATGCATTATGAACGCCGCCTGTATGACGAAATGTCTCCGCAGATTGCTGCATTTCTTTCATTAACCGAAAACAGTCCTCTACATCAACCTTTACATGGATACCATTCATTTTTTTAGCGCTTAGTGCATCATTTGCAAAAACAAACCCTTGTCTACTCATACCACAACAGGAAGTAATATATCGTTTATTTTGCATTTGTTCATAATACGGATTTACTTTTGTCGTTGTTACATGTACAAATCCTTCTTTTTCCTGTACCCATATGTCATCAATATCTTCATACTTCCGAATGATTCCTTCAGATGCCAAGAACCCGATTACCATGTCTTCTATATATTCTGGAGTACTAACCATTGTAACAAACTCCTGTCCGTTCATTTTGATCGTGACTGGAAACTCTGTTACAATGCTGTCCTCTATATGCTTAAACGCCCCTTGTTCATAACGGAAGATTTCTCTTTCTACCTGTATCGGTTTCACGATCAGTATCCTTCTCTCACGTTATATTTTTATCAAAAACAAATACCGAAACTGCAATATCCTCTTCTACTTTCATATCTGAAAATAAATTCACTAATTTCGCTCCAACAAGTTCCTCCAAATGTTCACGGGAATTCGCAGCATACACTTCTTGAATCATTTTCGTTCTAGCCATATGAACCATTTCCGCACCGTCCATCGTACTTGAAATGAATTTTTCAGTAGGTGTTAAGTTTCCATAAAGGGTTGCAATCGCCATATTTTCAGCAAATACAGTATGAATTCTTTCTGGCCCTTTTCCGAAAAGTTCTTTTCGAAGTTTTCGTATCATATCATTAAATTCATGTACTTTTTTTGACATACAATTATACCTCCCAAAAGCCTCATTTTACTTTATTATATATTTTACCAAAATGATCCTTCCGCCCAAACTATTTCGTACAAACATTTGGGCGAAATAGTTCACTTCATGAAGTTTATTCGTCTTTTAACCCTTTCCCCATACCTTTTAAGAAATGAAGTCCAAACCCGATAGCACGGTTAATGTCTGGGTCTTTCAATACTTTCATAAGATCGAATACCCCTACTTTTTTGTTACTCTCTAGATGTTCATTACCTTCTTCTAGTCCTACTAATAAGCTACCTATAAGCTTTTTCGTAAGCCCCGGATCAAGTTCTGTTAAAGCACCCGCAGCACCCATCATATTATTAATTAAATTTGTAACAGGCTCACGAGTCACTTGGCCAAGAACAATCTTTGCGATTGGTTCTTTCGCCTTTAGCATAGAATTTGCAGCTTCTAGCATTCCGATGTCATTTAATTCCCCAACAATATTAAACATTTGCTTTAAAGCTTCTTCATTATTAGCTAGGAGCTCTTTTAAATCATCTAATTTTTGCTGTTTTATTTCTTCCTCAGTTAATTCTTGTTTTTGAATCATTTTTATAGGTGCAGCCATATTTTTCTCCTCCTACTTATCCGTTAAATGCACATACCCTGGACGTGCCCACTTACGATTTACCTCAATACCAGCTTGAGGATGGCGTTTTTTGTTACGCGGGTTCGCTTTTGGCATCGGATTTGCGCCATCAACTTCTAGCACTTCCATACGCACTTTCGTTTGTTTATAAGCAGGTGTGTTCGTACGTACGTCCACAGCAGGACCTGTTAAGAAATTAATTGCTGTTTCATTATCTGTAGAGTTCATCGGTAAATATAACTCATTCGCTTTTACACGGTCTGTTACAAGTGCACGTAATTTTAATGCTCCAAAAGGAGAGACAAGGCGAACTAATGAACCTGTTTTCACTCCACGTTCTTTTGCAAGTGCTGGAGAAACTTCAACAAACACACCAGGTACTTTCGTTTGAATACCTGTTGATTTATTTGTCATATTCCCTTCATGGAAATGTTCAAGCATACGACCGTTATTAATGTGAAGATCGAACTCCGCTGGGAATTCAGCTGGACGTACCCAGTCAGCAATTGCAAAACGAGCTTTTTTATCTGGGAAGTTAAATCCATCTTGGAACAGAAGTGGTGTATTCGTTCCATCAAAACTTCCCCAATGGAAACTATTCCATCCTTCAAGTACTTCATAATTTGCTTGTGAGAATAGTGGTGATAAACTTGCCATTTCAGCAAAAATTTCACTTGGATGGCTATAATTCCAGTTTGCACCTAATTTATTCGCAATCTCCTGCACAATCCACCAATCTGGCTTCGCATCTCCAAGCGTAGGAAGAACTTGATACAATCTTTGTACACGACGCTCTGTATTTGTGAAAGTACCTTCTTTCTCAAGAGACGGTGCTGCCGGTAATACAACATCTGCATATTGAGCAGTTTTAGATAAGAAAACGTCTTGCACAACGAAGAAATCAAGGCTTGATAACACTTCATGTACGTGGTTCGCATTAGAGTCTACAAGAGCCATATCCTCTCCGACAAGATACATAGCTTTCATTTTCCCTTCATCAATTGCGTGAAGCATTTCAATATTATTAAGACCTGGTTCACTATTAATTTTCACTCCGTAAGCCATTTCAAATTTCGCACGTTCCATATCGTTAGTAACGTGCTGATATCCAGGAAGCCATCCTGGTAAAGTACCCATATCACAAGCACCTTGTACGTTATTATGGCCTCGAAGTGGATATGCACCAGCACCTGGACGACGATAATTACCTGTTGCAAGCAGTAAGTTTGAAATCGCAGCGGAAGTATCCGATCCACCTGTATTTTGCGTTACTCCCATACCCCAAAGGATACATATACCATCTGCATCTCGAATCATTTCAGCCATTTGAATAAGTGCTTCTTTTGAAATACCAGTCATTTCTTCTGCATATTCAAGTGTATATTCTTTCAGACTCTCTTTGAAATCTTCAAAGAAGTTTACATTCTCATCAATAAATCGTTGATCGTGCCAGCCTTGGTCAATCATATATTTCGTAACAGCCATTAACCATACTTGATCTGTTCCTTGTTTTGGACTAATAAAGATGTCTGAACGCTCTGCCATTTCTGTTTTACGAAGATCAGCCACAATTAATTTTTGTCCGTGTAATTTATGCGCACGTTTAATACGTGTAGCTAAAACAGGATGACCTTCTGTCGGATTACAACCTACAATAATAACAAGACCGGATTTTGCGATATCTTTAATCGTTCCAGCATCTCCACCCATACCAATTGTACGGAATAATCCGTCCGTCGCTGGTGATTGACAATAACGTGAGCAGTTATCAATATTATTCGTTTCAAATACTTGTCGAGCTAATTTTTGAATAACATAATTGTCTTCATTCGTAATTTTAGATGAAGAAATAAAACCGATAGCATCTTTACCGTATTCTTCTTTAATAGATCCTAATTTACTTGCAACTACATTTAGTGCTTCTTCCCATGTAGATTCAACAAACGCTCCATTTTTACGAATTAAAGGTTTCGTAATTCTTTCCTTAGAATTTACGAAATCCCAACCGAATTTTCCTTTTACACAAGTAGAAATTGCGTTAACTGGCGCATCAGAAGAAGGCTGTACTTTAAGAATTTTACGCCCTTTCGTCCACACTTCAAATGAACAACCTACACCACAAAATGTACATACTGTTTTCGTTTTCTTCGTACGAGTATCACGCATGGCCGCTTCCACTTCTGATACCGCAAAAATGCCGCTATATCCAGGCTCAACTTCTTTAATTAAATCTACCATCGGTTCAAGAATATCTGGTTTTAATCCCGTCATAAATCCAGCTTCACCGAGCATCGTTTTCTCCATTAAAGCATTACAAGGGCAAATGGTTACACATTGACCACAGCTCACGCATGAAGAATCATTAATATTTACTCCTTCATCCCAAATAACTCGTGGGCGTTCCGCTTCCCAGTCTATTGATAACGTTTCATTTACTTGTAAGTTTTGACATACCTCAACACATTGACCGCATGCAATACATTGATTAGGATCGTAGCGATAAAACGGATGCGTCATATCAACTTCACTTGCATCTACTTTTGGTTCATAAGGATATTTTTGATGTTCAATCTCCATTAATTCTGCTGTATTATGCAGTTTACAGTTCCCATTGTTGTTGTCACATACTGTACAGTATAATAAATGATTTTCTAGTAAACGATCCATCGCCTCTGTTTGTGCTTCTTTCGCATGAGCAGAATTACGTTCAATGTTCATACCTTCTGTCACTACTGCCGAACAAGAGCGCACTAACTTTCCGTCAACCTCTACAATACAAGTGTCACATGTTTGAATAGGATCTACTTCTGGCACGTAACAAATTTGCGGATGTTCAATCCCGTTCTCATTAATAACACCCAATATCGTTGAACCAGGCTCCGCTGTATACTTTTTTCCGTCAATTGTAATATGAACCATGTTGTTATTCATGGTCTTTCCCCCTTTTTGAGAATAAAAAAAACTCCACCACGAAAATATACGCACCACATTTCGGCACGTTATTATCATGGTGGAGTAGTTTATTAGCACATCTTGCTAAAATACCAATCCATTTATTCATAAATAAAATGATAGATTCATAACAGGTCATATCACGATTCCATCTTTAACACTATAATTATAGCGTTAAAGTTAAAAATATACAATATAAAATTTAAACTACGCATATGTCAGCACGGAACTATCCATAATAACCCATATAAAACATAACAAGGAGCAAGCGAACAAATGGGGTCTTTTAATAAATGGATACGTGGTGAAAAATCTTTCTTTGCACAAGAACAAGCTGATCACCTATTAAATAAATCTATCTCTTCCTCTCTTTCCCTTAATCTAAAGCACTTGTCCAAACTTTTTAGCGGTATTCCAGAATTAATTACACGCACTTTCCCGTTAAAAAACGGAAAAGAAGCCGCTCTCATATATATGGAAGGACTTGTAGATAAAACTGTTATTAACATTGATATTCTTCGCCCCCTCCTATTTAAAGAGTGGAATGAGGACGATTTTTGGGAATCTTCAGTTACAATCGGAAATGTAAAAAAAGTTCAGCAATGGTCAGATATTGAACAGTCCCTTTTACATGGTAAAAGTATTTTATTTATTAATGGACAACTTACAGCGTTAGAACTAGATACGCAATCGGCGCCAAAAAGGAGTATTGAAGAACCTACAACAGAAACTGCCATAAAAAGCTCACACGAAGGATTTAATGAGGTAGCGAGCGACAGTCTTGCACTTATTCGTCGATATATTCCAAATCGCGAATTGAAAGTGAAGGAATTCACTGTTGGTGAACGAGCTACTTCAAAGGTTTTTTTGCTGTACTTAGCAGACGTTGCAAACGAAGGCGTTGTACAAGAAATGGCATGCCGCATCGAATCAATCAAAGTGGATGCCATTATTACTACCGGAGAATTAGAAGGGTTTGTTGAAGATAATTCCTATACTCTCTTTCCGCAATTATCAATAACCGAACGCCCTGATACAACGGCCCATCACATTTTGGATGGACGAATTGCTGTTGTTGTAGACCGCTCACCCGGCGTATTAATTGGACCTATGACCTTTTCATCTTTTTTTCAGACGATAGATGATTACAGCTTCCGGCCAATGATTCCATCTTTCATACGACTACTTCGTTTTACCGGACTATTTATTGCAATATTTGCTCCAGCTCTTTATATTGCTATGATTTCCTTTCATTATGAAGTGATTCCACTTAAATTATTGTTAACAATTGGAGAATCTCGAGCTAAAATTCCTTTCCCCCCTATATTAGAAGCACTTTTGATGGAATTAGTACTTGAAATGCTCCGCGAAGCTGCGGTTCGGCTTCCTGGTCCCGTTGGACAAACGATTGGAGTCGTAGGAGGGATTGTCATTGGACAAGCTGCTGTTCAAGCAGGAATAGTAAGTAATGTTATGGTAATCGTCGTATCTATTACTGCAGTCGCTTCTTTTATCATCCCTAACATGGAAATGTCAGCAGGAATTCGGCTTCTTCGCTTTCCAATGATGATAACCGCTTCTTTGTTTGGGGTCATTGGAATTATGGTCGGGATGGTAGTTATCATCATCCATATTCTTTCTATGGAATCACTTGGTGTTCCTTATGGTAGTCCTTTTTCTCCGTCATTTGCTTCGGATTTAAAAGACATTCTTGTACGGTTACCATGGAAACTAATGAAAAAACGACCACTATCCCTTAACTTAAAACAAGAGAATCGACAACGCGATATAGAAGAAACGGAGGAAGATAAGTGACAAAGCGTGCAAAGAGGGAGATTAGTTTATTTCAATACATTTTAACAATTAGTGGTGTTCAAGTAGGGTTCGGTGTCCTTACACTGCCACGTGAAGTTGCGCAAGGGGCGAATACAGATGGCTGGATGTCTATTATAATAGGATGCGCTATCACTACTTTAGTCAGTCTATGTATTGTAAAAATTATGGAAAAACATCCCGGGTATACTTTACTTGATGTGCTAACTCGTTATCTTGGGAAGTGGCTAGGAAGAGTAGGAATGATTTTTTGGATTTTATATGCTGTTCTTGCAGCTGTATCCTTAATTTTTTCCCTCTTATACGTTATTCACATTTGGATTTTACCTAGATCTCCAATGTTTTTAATCATGATGTTATTATCTATCCCAATGGTTATGCTCGCATGTAAAGGTGTTCTTATTATTAGCCGCTATGCTGTTTTTACTGTCTTATTTACACTCTGGATGCCATTGCTATTATTTATCCCACTTAAAGACGGGCATTGGGTTTATCTTCTTCCTCTCCTTAAAGAGGGATGGCTACCGGTTTTCAACACAGTAAAATCAACTATTATTGCCTTTCTCGGATTTGAGTTTGCATTCGTCCTTTATCCTTATCTCAGTAATAAATCATCTGCAAAAAAAGGAATCGTTATTGCAAATATGATTACTTTATTCGTTTACCTGCAAGTTACATTCGTTTCTTTCCTTTATTTTAGCCCAGATGGTATAACTAAGTTTTTATGGCCTACCCTTTCTCTCGTTACACCATTCCACTTTTCATTTCTGGAACGATTTGAAATTATCTTTTTGTCATTTTATCTCTTCATTATTTTTGATTCTTGCATTCCTTATATTTTTACTGCCTCAGATGGAATCAATCAATTACTTAACAAAAAAGGGAGTTCATTACCTATTTGGTTATTGTTATTCGGGTGTGTTTTCGTTTTATTCTTTTATATCCCTTCTTCTTATCAAATAAGTGCCTTGCGGGATTTTTGGGGAACTGCAAGTTATTTTATCGTTTTTCTATTCCCGGTCTTCTTTCTCTTATACATGACACTTTATCAGCATTGGAAAAGGAGAAAAATTTAAATGAGACGCTTTATTCATTTCACTATACTTTGCTTTCTCATAATCTTTTTAACAGGTTGTGGAGATCGGCTCGACTTAGAAAAACAATCGATTTCATTAATTTACGGTTTTGACGCAAAAGCAAAAGGAAAATTAATTGTGTACCACGTAAACCCTATTTTTAATGAGGATGTAGAGAAAAAGTACGAAACTCATGAAGCGAAAGTACGTACGCCTCGAGAAGCAAAAGCCACGTTTAATAGTTCAAGTAGTGGCTTAGTGTCTACAGAAAAATTACAGCTCATTTTATTTAGCACGAAGTTTTTAAAACAAGAAGGAGCTATGCCTTACCTTGATGTTTGGTATCGAGACCCTAAAAACACAGGAAATATGCGTATGGTTGCAGTAGACGGTCCAATTTCTTCAGTTATATATAATAACTTTAAAGATAAGCCTGCACTTCCTGAATATTTAACAGATTTAATTAATACGAACAAACTATACAATCGAACCGTGTTTACGACATTCCATGAATTTCATAGGCAAACTTTTAATAAAGGTATAACACCTGCTATCTCAGAAATAAAAAAAGGGAAAAAAGATGTGATTGTTACCGGCTCTGCACTATTAACTTCTCGTGGAATCTATAAAATGTCTTTAAATCGATATGAAAGTGCCCTTCTTCTTATGTTGCAAAAGAAAGCGAATATACCCGTTTCACTTACCCTGAAAATCCCTTCTCATTCAGTTGAAAGTAATAGTCATCTAAAAGATACCGTCGGCGACGATTTCGTAACAATAAATGTTCTTAGCATCAATCGTGATATCCATACAGGCTATAACGATAACCACTTTAAATTTAATATTGCAATGGATTTTAAAGTTTCCGTATCTGAACTTACATTCAACATGGATATAGATAAAGATAGAAAAAAATTAACTTCACTTATTACAAAACAACTAAACAAAGATTTAAACGATTTAATCCACAAAATTCAAAAACAGCAACTTGATCCATTCGGATTTGGTGATTATGCGAGAGCGTTTCAATATAAAGAGTGGAAAACGGTTGAAGACGATTGGCCGAGTGCCTTTTCAAAGGCTAATGTGAAAGTAGCACCTACTATTAAAATTTTAGAGAATGGGATTATTAAATAATAAAAACACGCTACCTGTTCTTATAAGTAGCGTGTTTTCATTTACATTACAATTATTATTTCAATGGACTATACTCTATTTCCATTTCTAACATTACTGTGTTTTTTAGCATATACAAAATATATAAATACACCTATTATTACCCATGCTACAAAACTAATTAACGTAAGCTGAGAGAGGTTCAAAGCTAAATATATACAACTTACTATTGAAACGATTGGTAAAAAAGGTACTAGCGGCGCACGGAATGGCCTTTTCATATTAGGATGTGTCTTTCTTAATACAATAACAGCTATAGATACAAAAACAAATGCTGTTATCGTTCCCATATTCACTAAATTAGCTAATAAATTCAAATCCACTAATCCTGCTAATAAAGCTGCAATAATACCTGTAACCCACGTATTAAAAAATGGGGTTTGTAAACGTTTATGTACACTTGAAAGTCTTTTTGGTAACAACCCATCTCGACTCATCGAATAAGATACACGAACAAATGCAAACATAGCTACTAATAGAACTGTCGTTAGCCCCGCTATCGCCCCCACCGATAACAATCCAGCAATTCTATCTTCTCCCACAATACGCAATGCATATGCAACTGGATCAGCGACATTCAACTCCGTAAACGGAACCATTCCAGTTAATACAAATGAAACACCTACGTATAGAATGGTACAAATGAACAATGAAACCAGTAGCCCAATTGGCACATTACGTTGTGGACGCTTCACTTCCTCTGCAGCTGTTGCAACTGCATCAAATCCTAAAAAAGCAAAAAATACAGTAGCAGCACCTCCTACTACACCATGAAAACCAAAAGGTAGAAATGGTTGCCAGTTCTCTGGTTTTACATATTGTGTCCCTACAACAATAAACCCTACAATAACAGCCAGTTTAATAATAACCATTATATTATTTATTCGTGCACTTTCTTTTGCACCACGACTTAATAAAAATGTAACAACTAAAATAATAAGAACTGCTGGTAAATCAATAATTCCACCCTTTCCCATACCAGGTGCCGAAGCAAAGATCGTAGGGATGTGAATATTAAACCCTAGTAACAATGACTGAAAATACGCTGACCATCCTGCAGCTACCGCAGAAGTCGCTAATAAGTACTCCAACATAACGCACCAACCGACTATAAATGCAAAAATCTCACCTAGTGTCATATATGTATATGAATATACACTTCCCGAAACTGGAACTGTAGAAGCAAATTCAGCATAACAGAAAGCTACACACGCACATACAATCGCCGCTAATATAAACGATAATACAATCGCTGGGCCAGCATGTTTCGCTGCTACAATACCTGTTAATACGAAAATCCCTGTACCAATAATTGCTCCAATCCCTAAAAGAGTTAAGTCAATTGCACCTAAAGTTTGATTCAATACTTTTTTCTTTTCTTCATCCATTGTTTTCTTTATTAAAAGACTCATTCATTGAAACCTCTTTTTCAAGTTTATCTCTTACTTATTGCAATCTTTATTACTGTTCTGTTTAAAAAATAAAAATATACATAATTCACTCTCCATAAACTTAATAATTTGATAAAAGACTGAAAAATCAATCTTTTTAAACTGTAGTAAATTGTAAAACAATTAATTCAGCAACACATCACTAAGAATGCTGATTGAATTTATCATACAATTAATTATATTGTCAACAATAAAATTAATTAAACAATAACGGTTAATTATGTATCAAATGTTATTTTTAAACATAATTATTTTCTTGAAAACATTGTTCCTTCTCATCTTTATATTTATACTCATTTTTTTATATTGATTTTTATACATTTTTCATTATATGAAATTTAAGAAACATCATCGTATCCTTAACTGAACTGTTATCTTCAAATAACAATCCAGTTAAGGATATGGAACCATTTAAAGCAAATAAAAAGTGCAGATTTTCATCTGCACTTTTTTTATTCTTCTACTTCAGCTTCTGCACTGTTATTTTCAAGATGTTCCTTCTGAGCCTTTTCTTGTAGCTCAGCTGAAATCATTCCATAATAAATTTCTGGATACAATCCAAATATTTGATATACACTTCCTAAAAACGGCATCGGAATCCCTCTTTTCTAAAGTTGTATTGCCACTTTTAAGGATTCCCTTTTCATTCATTATACATTCGTTTTTGGCGTTTCCTCTTCATCATGAACGCTTAATAAATTTTGCCACTTTTTATAAGGAGCACTATTTGGATCTACATAGCCTTTCGCGTACGAACGATCCCACAATTGTTTAATAAACATTTCTTTCTCTTTCTTTGCAACCATATCGGCACCTGTACCGTAATAGTTTTGGAAATACAATTCAATTTCATCAAGGAATAATCTTAATAATTCATCAGAAGTTTCTTCTAACGTTGGATCATATTTCGCCTCACGGTCATACATTAAAATCATATCTAAAATATTATGGACATGCTCTTTACGAAGCCATCTAATATCTTGAGCACCTAATACGAACGGATGTGTATATAAATGTCCGCCCTGTATCATAGCTTTTTCTTGTTCTTCTTCAAATCTGGACAAGATGTTTTCATAAATAAACGGATTATGAAGCAATGCTCTGTGTAATTTGTAACTTTCATTTGAAATATTTTTTCCCATCGACTGAATTAAGAAACTACGTCCAACGCCGTTATATTGATACACGAACTGACCATCAACAGCAACTAAACTAATCCAGCGATACATATACGCGTATAGAAGAGCTCGATTACATTTATCGTAATCCAATTTCGTTTGCGTTGCATTTAAGTCTGGCATGAATGCTGGTAAGTGCCAATACTTATCTAAATGCGGCGTTAAACTAGATTTTTTACTATTCAACTTGTTCACACGGCGATAGTATGACTGAAAATAATCACCTTTATCATTCATAAATCCATTTGCAATATGCCCTGAGGAAAGCTTAGGAAAGTCTTGCAATGATAAACCATAATGCGCACGATAACAAATGACTTCAAATGGCGAAAAAGCTTCATGTACTGTATCTTTTTCTTTAAACATTTCTTGAATTAATTCTTCTTGCAGTTCTTTCTTTAAGGATGGATGTATACCCCAATATTGTAATTCCCTATGGTGGGAAACTTTCGGAACGAATGGACTTGCTAAATGAAACAAGTCTTCAATTTTTTCACGAACGTATTCATCACGATCACGCTTCTTATAATCCGCTTCTTTTCGTAATGCCTTAACGATATTCAGCTCTAATTTATCACGATAGCGGATTTGTAATTCATCATAGCAATAACTTAGTATGTGCTCACGATAAAAGTCTTCTACCTTTTTCGATTGAATCTCTTCTGTTTTCGCATCCCGGCAATATTCCCCGTATAAACTCATATAAATTTCCGCAGATATATCTTTCGGTAATACACCTAAATTCAAATGTTGCTGCATATCTAGCCATATCTTTTCTTGCAACTTCTCTTCAGCTAATACGTATACATTCGTTGGGTTTGTTTTCCCTTCAAATTCCTTGCTTCGTTTTTGAATTTCAAACAATAAATTTTCACGCGTTTCATGTAAATTATCAAAAAACCTTTCCCAATATTGAATCATTTTATTAACTGCTTGATAAAGTGATTGATAAACGAGTTCTAATAGCATTTCTTTACGATACTCGTTTAATTTGTGTACGTACTGCGTTACAATATCTTCAAATTCTTTTTTAAACAAACGCTGCTGATTATTCATCATTTTTCCAAACCAGCCTTGTTGCTGCGCGATTTCTACTCGGCGAACAGCTGTTACCGTTCCATCAATATTACTCACATTAAATTTCTTATCGTAGTTTTGAATTAAATTACGCTTTTGCTCATTATTTTCATGTAGTCGATTCATTTTCTCAACTAACTGCTTTCGAATTTCATACAACATAAAACGAGCTGATACTGGATGCACAGGATCTGTTTTCTTTAAAAACCATGTATTTAATTGATAGGACTGCCCTTCAGAACCACTTGGTGAAAAACGGTCTGATTCAATCATGTCATACAATAGTGTCGTTACATGCTCATGTACACGGCTCGGAATCGCATACGCATATAAACGAATCGCATGATCCACCCTTGCTACTTCACCTTTCATTTGCTCCATCATTTTCAGTTTCGCAGCCGAAATTTTACACTCGTGCTGCAGACGGTTTAATTCCTCATCTTTTTGCACCGTACGCTGTACATAGCTTTCTACAGCCTCTAAAAACAGTTTAGATTTCGCCACACCAACTTTACCGCCCTCTGCTCCTTCACGCGTTTCATTGTACATTTGTCTATAGAAAATATGGGCCTGTTCTGGACGAGTAGCAAGATGTTCTAAGTCTTCTAAATAACTTTTCCCACGCTCTGGCTTTTCACGTTGCATCCCACGTTTTACATCTTGATCATATCTTTGCTTCTTCTCTTGAAACAATTGATCTAAATGCAGCCACGATTCATCTAAACCTTGCACAGCCCATTTTAAAGCACAATATTTTAACACGTGCTCATACGGATAAATAATCTTGGCCGTTCCTGCCCCGCAATATCGCCCTTTCCCGCTTGATTCTGCTAATTGTTGAATTTGATTATCTTCCTGTGCAAAATGATTGGCAGACATCGGACTAAATAACTGTAAATAAATCGTATTTACCATTTGCTCCATATAATCTGATAAATTGTGCAGATGGTGTCCATGTAGATTTTCGTAATCGTATAAGAAACAATAATTGTACGGTAAATGATGTTGTTTAATCGTATGATTCGTTCTTCCTTCTTCATCTACTTGATCAGGTCGATATTCTAATTCAATTGTAACACCACCACGTTTGGATAATTCTCCAGTAGAACCGAGTGTAATGGCATGTAATTCTTTTAACGAAGCATAGCCGTTTGCTTGCACCGTTTCAAACTCTTTCGCACTAACCGTTCTCGTCTTAACTAAAACGTCCGGCATTAAAAACGCACCACGAATTAAAATGTTGTGATGCTGCAGTTTTTTCCGAAGCATTTCACGTAAATATAATGCAATTTGTAGAAACATCCCTGAACCTGTTCCGCCCGCTAGTGATGTTACGATAATGACACGCACTCCATATTCCGTTTGATCGCTTGTAACCGGAAAAATTTTCTCGATTTCTTGCCAAAAGGATGTCAATTTATCTTCTTTCATCGCAGCAAGTAACGCTAAACGGGAAATGACACGTAACTGTCCTGCCCCTTCTGTCAGTGGTTTATCAAGTATAGTCGGGTCCATCGGAAACCACTCTGGAATCGTTGGATCTCCCGCAATATACTCTCTTGGCGTTTTACTAGAACTCGTTTGCGTCTTAAACTTTCGAATATGATCAAATTTACTCAATGTATTCACATCTGTATCAAATACGTGCATTGCTACCTTTTTTCGGCGCTCCTCAGGTAGCCTTTCATATATTTGATGTGTCACAGTACTACCGATTCCACCTAAACCAATTAATATCGTTGGAACTTGT
This sequence comes from Bacillus sp. IBL03825, assembly GCF_024712505.1. Taxonomy (NCBI): domain Bacteria; kingdom Bacillati; phylum Bacillota; class Bacilli; order Caryophanales; family Bacillaceae; genus Bacillus; species Bacillus sp. IBL03825. The sequence continues at coordinate 3,544,465 of NZ_JAMXKE010000001.1, forward strand.
AACGTCATGTGAACCACCTTCCTATTCTTGCTTGTTTGAAAAGAGGGGGAGAAAGATGAGACTCCCTCCTTTTCCATACCTACTATTCACACTCATATTTGTAAATTTCTTTACCATACCCTCTATCAATTACTAAAAGTTCATTTGGATATAGCGTCTTATGTTCCATTCCAACCTCTTCCTCTGTTATAAACATTCCATCAATAATCATTCCTACTACTTGTGACTCTTTCGCTACAAATATCGATTTTGATCCTTTCTTCGCTATAAACGTAACGGATTGCACAGTCTTTCTTTCTGCTCGGAATGGAATGCCAAAATAGTGTTTCCACCATTTATTTTTAAGTAATTCTGGTTCAGATTGATATAACCAATCTTTCGCTACCTCTTGATCCCATTCGTAATACAATAGTGCTTTTCGGTGAAATCTTGGACGGATAATCCATCCTAAAACGATTATTCCTACTACTAACAGTAATAAAGTGATAGGAATAACAAACTTAAAAATAAGCGCATATTTTTCATAAAACGGTGCATTTTGAATATGAAGTGATATATTTTTCTTTACTTCTTGTAATTTTGAATCTTGTATAGTGATGGTAGCATCTACGGTGCCAGTATCTGTAAAATTGAATGTATCGGAGTAATGAGGGCGAGGATAAATATAAATTTGATTATCCTGTTGTTTTATTTCATAGTTGATTGATTGTTTAGATGTGACACCAGTAGATTTTAATAGTTTCTTTACAGCTTCTTCTGTCATCGGCTTACCATCTAACTGTGGTTGTATAATAAACGGTTTACTATTCTCTAAATTCGTTACTTTTTCTTCATAATCTTTCGTTATCGTTTGCAGTGATAATTTTGGTTTTTCCGTTACTTCGATTTTAAATTCTTTCGTCTGTCTGTAAAATCCCTTTATGTTCATATGAACTTTCCCGCGCACTAATCCTTTATCAACCTTCATTTCGTAGTAAAATACATGTTTTTTATCGTCCCACTTCATCGGGTACTGTTTTCCGTCTATTTCTACTTCTGCCTGAAAATATGAAGACTGAATTGGTAATTCCGTAGGCTTCGCTTCAATAACAGCAGTAACACCTTCGTACATTTTTCCCACATTTTTTTGACTACTATCGTCTTTGTCATAAGTAGAAACAGTATAGTTAAGCGCCGGTTCAACTAGTACTTGTAGTCCTTCTTTCTCAATATCTCGATCCACTTCTATCGTATACGTTCCTGGTTTAATAACTTCCTGATTTTCCGTACTTATATGAACTATATTTCCGAATAATTTCGCTTCTCCTGGTGCATGTATGGAATAGGAAGATTGTAATTGTAACGGTTTAGAAATTTGTGTGACCTGATAATTAGACAAAGAAGGTGATTGTCGTACAAGCGTCATGCGCTTTAACGGAAATGGTGTTGTAATCTCTACTTTCTTCCCTACTACTTTCGTTTTTACAATCGATTCAACAGAAGAGAACGGATCACGATTTGCAACTAATGCTGCCACTTGATTGACGCTTTTTACAATACCATCCTCTCCACTAGATGGCATCGTAACTCCGTTTATCTCTTTCTTCCATATTTCTTTAAACGTATTTAGTTGTGCCTTTTCTTGCTGTCCTAAATCCTCTTCCATCGTAATTAAAATTGGATGTAGCGATATCTTTTTTGTATCCATTTCTTTCTTAAACTGTGCTAACTTCTGTGTAATTTGTTCTTTTCCGCCAACCTTATCTTTCTCTAAATCATTAAATGCCCCGTCAGTTAAGACAATAAGCCAAAATTCACGTTTTCCATCTATATCTGCTTCCTTTTTTATAGATTGCATCGCCGTTTCTACTGCGCTAAACGGGGTATTTAAATACGTTTTCCATGCTCCAATTCCCTCAATTTCTGTTTGTCTCTTATCCTTCGTTAACGAAATGTTTAATGGATCATTCGGCTTGCTCATTGGAACATAAGAGAATTTATCTTTTTCATCTAATAGCGCAACTAAACTTTGCAAAGCATAATTGGCATATTTCCAGCGATCGTTATTTCTCATGCTGCCCGAATCATCATATACAAGTGAAACGACCCTTTCCTTTGCCTCCTCTCCTTTTGCAAAAGTCCAAAAAGGATGTAACCATATAAATAGAAACAACATGAATGTGGCACAAATTCGAATTTTCATGATGAGGCTTCGCCACCTTTGTAGACAAATTCCTATGTTTAAATTTATGAGAGGATACAAGATATATGACTTGTATTTTAGGACAACTAGCTCATCATAACTTTATTATGTAAACAGTTATATATACTGAATATGATTCCTTCTAGCGTTTTCTATCCGATAATATAAGTAAAAAAGCCTGTTTAAGCTCTACACTTAAAACAGACTTTTCCTACTTTTCACATTGAAAACAAACATCAAAAAGTTTGATTTTGAATTAACACATCACTTCAATTGTAAATCCACCAGGTGCTTCCACATAAAACGTATACGCATGTGCATGCTTAGGAGCCTCAACCAAAAATCCAGCTTCCTTCAACCTTTGATTTATCTTATTTACTTGTTCTTCACTTTCTTGAGGAAACCCTACATGAAATGTTTGCGGATAATGTACGTCTTTCCCTTTCATTAACGTTAATATAAACCCATCATTATCACGCAAAACTGCAAAACCATTTCCCCTTGTTCCGCTACAAGTTAAACCAAAATATTTTTCTAAAAACTCTCTAGCAGCTACTACATCTGAAACTGTTAAATTAAGATGTTTAATTTCCAAACCGTCACCTTCTTTCTTAATTTTCTAACATTTTATCATACAAATAAAAAACACGCCTTTCACAGCGTGTTTCATTGCTTCACATACACTTCAACAATCGGATTATCTTTATTATCCGCATGTAAGCGTAAATTCTCTTCACTTGTACTATAAATGCTAGCTAATAACATAATCGTTAACACATTAGGAGTTTTTGCATCGCTCCCGTATTTCCTTTCCAGCGCTTCCTTATATTCAAAATCCAAATCCCCCTGCACATATGTATACACTTCAAAACCATCTTCTAAATTGCAAACTACTGTATCAATAATATCTGCCCCAACTTGCTTCTTCATTTCCTCTCGCAAAGCTTCAATAAACTCTTCCCACGGTACTTCGTATATCTGAAACTGATCTGTAGATTTCATTACTTTTTCCTCCTTATATATCCTTCTCCTATATTTCCCCTTTCTATAACAATTATGATAGATAGGACATTCGTACAAGCCGCACTTGTCCCCATTACATATCGTATTACTGTAATGGGGAAGGAGGAAAGAATATGCATAGACAAAAATGTTACGATACGTGCCAACGTTATTTCGGTAAAGTCGTTCGAATTGAAGATCGTGATGGTCGTATTCATTTAGGCAAAATAATTGATCTGACAAAAAGCTCTGTATGGATTGAACCAGTGCAACAGCGCTCATCTTTTGATACAGGATTTGGATACTATGACGCATATGCAAACGGTGGCTGTGACCTTTGTGGTGGCATTAGCAGATGTGATAGTTGCGGATTTGGTTGTGGTGGTGGATTCAGCGGCTGTGGATGTGGCGGTCGTGGTTGTGGTAGTTGCGGCGGATGGGGAGGCGGCGGTTGTGGCTGGGGCGTCGAACTCGGATTTGGTTTCATCTTCGGAATTACATTAGCTGCATTATTTTTCATTTAATATAGTAAAGAGTTGACTATCTTTAGTCAACTCTCTTTCTTTATTTTTCACATATAAAAATACGATGACCTAAAATATGTTGGTACATAAGTCGTACATTTTCATGCTGTACCCATGCCTCATATAACTCATTCGGGACAAATTGTGATACATTCCATTCTGGCTCTTCTATATAGCCAGAGATCGTTTCTGCAATTGTACCGCCGCCAGCAATTGTAATTCTTTTAAAATTTGCTTTCTGAAATAATTGTACCCATTCATTCTCAGTTAATAGTTCTTTCATCCCGTATAATCGGGCAATTTTTTCTTCCTCATTCTTCTCAATGTGCCTATCAATAATCATTTCAATGACAACAAGCTTGCCATCCTTCTGTAATACACGATAGCACTCCGAGATAACTCTCTCTTTCTCTGTAAAAGCGAGTATCGATTCTCCGAGTACGAACTCAAATGAGTCATATAAGCAAGGTAATTGCTCTACATTCCCTTCAATTAATTGAATGTCTATTCCTTCAAACGACCATCTATCTTTCGCCTTTTGAATCATAATCTCATTCTTTTCAACCGCCGTTACTTTATAACCATACTCTTTTGTCATGTACGCCGCTGTTTTCCCTGTACCGCAGCCGATTTCAAGGACATTTGCACCATATTTAAAAGGCAATTGTGCTAACAACTGTTTTGTTAACGTAAAACCACCAGGATGAGCACTTCCTATTCCGTAATAAGCTAGGAAATCGATGTAAGTATTTCGTTTCATGGGATTCTCCCTTTTTTATTTTATATATTCGAAGAAGGAATAAAAGTGCATAGAAAAAGCATTTTCAAGTGCTCTAATACCGCAACTTGAAAATGCTTTTTCTTTTTATCTCACTATTCACCAGGCAGCCAGATTAAGGTTTCCCTTTATTATTTCTCTTCTACATACGCCCATTTGAAACTATATTCTGGACTAATGTTATGTTTCACAATTCCCTTTATATTTGGTTTCATTACATATGATCTAGCATTTTGATATAAAGGTACGAGTGCTACATCTTCTTCAAGTAACACTTTCTCAGCCTTTCCTAACTCTGTCCAGCGTTTTTTTGCATCAGCCATCCATTCTGTCTTACTTTTAGTAATAACGTCATCATATTTTGAATTTGAGTAGCTCATCTGGTTCTGAGAATTTGTCGTTTCAAACATATCAAGATACGTCATTGGATCCGCATAATCTGGATTCCAGCCACCATATGAAAAATCATAATCTTGGTCTGATTCTAATTTTAGTTTTTGCTTAAATGGTTGCAGTTTAATATTTACTGTCACGCCTTTTAGATTCTTTTCAACTTGATCTTTTACATACTCCCCAACTTTTTTCGCATTACCAGTATCATAATTTAACAGTTCAATTGTTACTTGATCTTTTCCAAGTTCTTTTTTCGCTGCTTCCCAAGCTGCCGCTGCCTTTTTGGAGTCTTGTTTTAAACCATTCTTAAACGTTTCTGCGAAATCTTTACCGTCTGGTCCACTAGCTAAACCTTTTGGTACTAAGTAATCTACTGGTTTTGAACCATCATTTAAAATGACATTCGTTAAAGCTTTCTTATCAATTGATAATGCAATTGCTTCACGTAATTTTTTGCTCTTTAATGGTGTATCTTGCCCACCACGTTTTTGGTTTAGACGTAAATAAAATGTACTCGTTTCCGAATATGTGCCAAACTCCTCTTTATTATTTCTATACTTATCAACAAATTCACCTGATAAAAGTGCGAAATCAATTGCACCTGTATCATATAAATTTACTCTAGTAGCTGGTTCTTTTACTACACTAAAGTTGATTTCATCTAGTTTTACAGTCTTTTTGTCCCAGTACTGATCATTTTTCTTTAATTTCCAGCCTTGCTCATGCTTCCAATCAGTAAGAATAAAAGGTCCGTTATATACTGTTGTATCAGATTCCAAACCGTATTTATTCCCTTTTTCTTTTACGAATTTTTCATTTAATGGATAGTATGACGCAAATGCCATTAAATTCAAGAAATATGGTACTGGTCTTTCTAGTTCAACTTCAAGCGTATAATCATCTACCGCTTTTACACCTAACGTAGAAACTTCTGCTTTGCCTTGATTAATTGTTTCTGCATTTTTAATATAGTAAGCAATAAATGCATACTCAGCAGCTGTTTTTGGATCTACTAGACGTTGCCATGCAAATACGAAATCTTTCGCCGTTACTGGATCACCATTTGACCACTTTGCATCTTTACGTAGTTTAAACGTATATTTTTTACCGTCCTCGCTTTTCGTGCTAGATTCTGCTACAGCTGGGATTGGCTTATTATCTTTATCAAGGCGATATAAGCCTTCCATCGTATTCCCTAAAATTTGTGCACCAAGCGTATCTGTACTTTTTGAAGTATCCATTGTCGGAATTTCATTCGTTTCTGTACGATTTAGCACTTGCTTTGCCGCATATTTAATATCAGATTTTTTCTCTTCTCCACCATTATTAGACGTTGTAGTCGGTTTCTTCTCCCCACCAGATCCAGAAGAGCATGCTGTTAAAGCCATACTCATTGCTAAAACTGGCGCTACAACTGCCGTGAACTTTTTCATCTTTTTCTTCATTCTTGTACCCTCCCCTATTATATGTACGAAACTAACTTTGAGAGATTTTCAGTTAACTTAGTGATTAGTACCTGTTCACCAATAAACATTCTGTTAATTACCTTCACTTTTGAAGTTTCAATTATTTTATTTTTATAGTAACTATGTATTTTACTATTATTACTATACGAATTCTCCCCCATCTACTATATGTCAGTACCACTTTTCTTATTCTTCTCTATTTAATTAAATTGAATAGTAAAAGAGCGTTTTAAAAGTAATGTATCTACTTTTAAAACGCTCTTTTTTATTATTTCCCTTCCGTTACATAAGCCCACTTAAAGCTATATTCTGGACTAATGTTATGTTTCACAATTCCTTTTACATTCGGTTTCATTACATACGCTCTACCAGTTTGATATAAAGGAACTAATCCTGCATCTTCTTCAAGGAATAATTTCTCTGCTTTTCCTAACGTTTCCCAACGCTTCTTCGGATCAGATAATAATTCATTCCCTGCTTTTGCTACCATTTCATCGTATTTTGGATTCGAATAACTCATTTGGTTATACGGGCTCTTTGATTCAAACATATCAATAAATGTCATTGGATCCGAATAATCTGGGCTCCAACCTGCAAACGAAACTTCATAATCTTGTGCAGACTCTAATTTTAGTTTTTGTTTGAACGGCTGAATTTTCGTGTTAACCGTTACACCTTTTAAGTTTTTCTCAATTTGGTCTTTAAAGTAGTCAGCAATTTTTTTCGCAGTTCCATCATCATAGCTTAGTAATTCAATTGTCACTTGATCTTTTCCAAGTTCTTTTTTCGCTGCTTCCCAAGCTGCTGCACCTTTTTTCGGATCATATTTCAGACCATTTTTAAATGTATCTTGGTAATCTTTACCGTCTGGTCCTGTCGCAAGTCCTTTTGGTACTAATTGATCGGTTGCTTTTGAACCGTTATTTAAAATAACGTTTGCTAAACCTTTTTTATCAATTGATAATGCGATTGCTTCACGAAGTTTTTTGCTCTTTAACGGTGTATCTTGTCCGTTACGCTTTTGATTTAAACGTAAGAAGAATGTACTTGCTTCTGAATACTCACCGTATTCCTCTTTGTTTGATTTATATTTATCAACGAATTCTCCAGATAGTAATGTAAAATCAATTGATCCTGTATCATATAAGTTTACTTTCGTCGCAACTTCTTTTACTACACTATAATTAATTTCTTCTAATTTTACAGTCTTATTATCCCAATACTTATCATTTTTCTTTAGCTGCCATCCTTGTTCATGTTTCCATGAAGCCATAACGAACGGTCCGTTATACAACGTTGTATCTGCTTCTAAACCGAATTTATCTCCTTTTTCTTTTACGAACTTTTCATTTAAAGGATAGTAGGATGGAAATGCCATTAAATTCAAGAAATATGGTACTGGCTTTTCTAATTCTACTTCTAGCGTATAATCATCTACCGCTTTTGCTCCTAATTCTGTTGCGGCTTTTTCACCTTTATTAATCGCTTCTGCATTTTTAATATAGTAGGCAATAAACGCATATTCCGCAGCTGTATTTTTATCCAGTAGGCGCTGCCATCCGTATACGAAATCTTTCGCCGTTACAGGGTCACCATTCGACCACTTTGCATCTTTACGTAATTTAAATGTATATTTTTTGCCATCCTCGCTTTTCGTACTAGATTCTGCTGCAGCTGGGATTGGCTTATTATCTTTATCTAATCGATATAAACCTTCCATTGTGTTCCCTAAAATTTGAGAACCTAATGTATCAGTAGATTTTGAAACATCCATCGTCGGAATTTCTTGATTCTCTGTACGATTTAACACTTGTTTCGCTGCGTATTTAATTTCTGATTTTTTCTCTTCCCCACCACCACTAGACGTCGTAGTTGATTTCTTCTCCCCACCAGATCCAGAACACGCTGTCAACGCCATACTCATCGCTAAAACTGGCGCTACAACCGCCGTGAACTTTTTCATCTTTTTCTTCATTTTTGTACCCTCCCCAATTATATGTACGAAACTAGTTTTGATAGATTTTCTAATAACCAGTTATCAGAAAATTCTTATTAATTAATATTCTACTAACTTTTCAGATTTTGTAAAGTTATTTTTAAAATATTCTAAAAATTATTTTTTTGTGATAGTAAAAAGTATTTTTTTACTATCATCACTATACAAATTCTTCCTATTTACTATATAAGTACTATTCCCCTTGTGCTTATTGGTTTGTTTACAATTTAATCTCATAATAAAAAAGCATTCCAAAAGTAGTCTACTTTCGGAATGCTTTTTTATTATTCAGTTACATAAGCCCATTTAAAGCTGTACTCCGGACTAATATTATGTTTAACAACCCCTTTTACAGTCGGTTTCATTACATAAGATCTAGCATTTTGATATAATGGTATAAGTGCTACATCTTGCTCAAGTAATAATTTTTCAGCTTTTCCTAGTTCTTCCCAACGTTTCTTCGCGTCACTCATTAACTCTCCGCCAGCTTTTTTAACCATTTCGTCATATTTCGCATCAGAGTAGCTCATTTGGTTGTGAGAGTGATTAGATTCAAACATATCTAAATATGTCATTGGATCTGCATAATCTGGGCTCCATCCACCATATGAAATATCATAATCTTGCTCCGATTCTAATTTTAGTTTTTGTTTAAACGGCTGCAGTTTAATATTTACTGTTACACCTTTTAAGTTTTTCTCAATTTGATCTTTTACATATTCCCCAACTTTTTTCGCATTACCAGTATCATAGTTTAAAAACTCAATTGTAACTTGATCTTTTCCAAGTTCTTTTTTCGCTTCTTCCCATGCAGCAGCTGCTTTTTTCGCATCTGGCTTAATACCATTTTTAAATGTTTCTTGGAAATCTTTCCCATCAGGTCCGTTTGCTAACCCTTTAGGTACTAAGTAATCAGCCGGTTTCGATCCATCATTTAAAATAACATTTGCTAAATTCTTTTTATCAATCGATAAAGCAATTGCTTCACGTAATTTTTGGCTCTTTAATGGTGTATCTTGTCCACCACGTTTTTGGTTTAAACGTATGAAAAATGTACTTGGTTCTGAATATGTTCCAAACTCCTCTTTATTATTTCTATATTTGTCAACAAATTCTCCAGTCAATAAAGAGAAATCAATTTGCCCACTATCGTATAAATTCACACGAGTTGCTGGCTCTTTTACAACACTAAAGTTAATCTCATCTAATTTCACAGTCTTTTTATCCCAATATTGATCATTCTTCTTTAGTTTCCATCCTTGTTCGTGTTTCCAATCAGTAAGAACGAATGGACCGTTATAAACTGTTGTATCAGATTCTAAACCGTATTTATCCCCTTTTTCTTTGACGAACTTTTCATTTAGTGGATAATACGACGGGAATGCTACTAAGTTTAAGAAGTATGGTACCGCTTGTTCTAATTCTACTTCAAGTGTAAGATCATCAACCGCTTTTACACCTAATGTAGAAACTTCTGCTTTCCCCTGGCTAATTGCTTCTGCATTTTTAATCGGGAATGCGATAAATGCATACTCAGCAGCTGTTTTTGGATCTAATAGACGTTGCCATGCAAATACGAAATCTTTCGCTGTTACAGGATCACCATTTGACCATTTTGCATCTTTACGTAATTTAAATGTATATTTTTTACCATCCTCACTCTTCGTGCTTGACTCTGCCGCAGCTGGGATTGGTTTGTTTTCTTTATCTAATCGGTATAAACCTTCCATTGTGTTCCCTAACATTTGAGAACCTAAAGTATCTGTACTTTTCGAAGTATCCATTGTTGGAATCTCATTCGTTTCTGTTCGATTTAGCACTTGTTTCGCTGCTAATTTTCCTTCTGATTTGCTATCCCCGCCAGAGCTAGAATTTGTGCTTGTCTTCTTATCTCCACCTGATGTAGAACATGCTGTCAATGCCATACTCATTGCTAAAACTGGTGCTACAACTGCTGTTAGTTTTTTCATTTTTTTCTTTTTCACTTTCTGTACCCTCCCTAATTCTTAACGCTCTCATTTAAGAGTTTTCTGATAATTCTGTTTTTCTTTATATATTTATCAGAAGATTCTTATTAACTATTATTCTACTAATTTTTCGAGTTTTGTAAAGTGTTATTATTGAAAATTTTTAAAAAATTATTTTTTTACAGTAATATTCATAAAAATTCCATACTCTTTCGAAACATTATATCTCATTGAATTCTATGTATTGATTTAATAGTCTTTATCTTCCTACACTATAAAACACTTGTAAATTATTGTTAATAAATAATGTATATCGTAACAAACCTCTTTTCTACAAAAATAAAAAGCAGACATTATGCCTGCTTCAATTCTCCTCAATCTGCTTTTCACTTAATCCTAAATGTGTTCTAAGCGTATTACTCAAACTCTGTAGATCTTTTTTATTAGGATTATAATAATATACACGTTGCCCATTTGGACCGTTAGGTAAATATAAATCATCACCAGCTAATTGTATTTTTTCAACTGAACCGTTTAAACCGTATTTATAAAATGATAAAATATCATCCATTACTAAGTTTGTTTTAAAATCGCCGTCAACCGCCTCAACTATTTTTTCTAGCTTCGTAATCGAGCCTACACTTTTTAATTTACTTAACATCGCTTCAATAACAAGTTGTTGACGCTGACCTCTCATTGCATCACTATCAATATGACGCGTCCTTGCCAGTGCAAGTGCTTCTTCCCCTGTTAATTTTTGTATTCCCTTTTTCAAATGGATTGCGCCAGGTTCATCTTTACTATTTTGCTCCGTAAATTCAACTGGGACATTTACTTCAATCCCATCTAATCCATCAACAATTTTAGTAAATGAATTAAAATTAAACTTCACAAAATAATCAACAGGCACTTGTAACAATTTTTCTACCGCTTCCACTGAAGCTTGCGGTCCTCCATCTTTACCATTTTTAACGAAACCACTTCCATATGCATGTGTTATTTTATCTTTTTTCTTTTCAACTGGAACATATGTATATGTATCACGTGGTATGCTCGTTAATTTCACTGTCTTATCATCTTTATTAAAAGTAGCTAACAGTAGTGCATCTGTATGAAAAGCACCATTATACTCCTTTTGTCGTTCTTGATTTTCATCAATTCCCATAATTAAAAGTGAAACATTATTTGTAATTGGTTTTACGGCGTTCTCACGTAAGTTTGATTTTTCACCACGCGCTAAATTCAAACTAGACTTTTGTACGAGATTAGAAGTTTTCATATATACATAAGTACCATATCCAACTCCGCCAAATAGTAATACTACTAACAGGACACTTATTATCATTGTCTTTTTATATTTTCTTTTATTTTTCTTTTCTCTTGAAGAAGAGTTATTCTCCATATAATTCCCTCCGTTTTCTATTCATCTAATATGTTTTTCAATTTTTTATAATTAACGCTATCCTTTTGAAATACATTCTCTTTCAACCCTTTGTTTATTTGTATCCATTCAGTCGTAATCGAATATTGAATCATACCTTCGTGGAAACTAAGGAACTTTAGCATAATCCCCGTATTTTTCTCTACAACCATTTCAAATTTCCCTCTTAAATCTTCAGATGTACTTACAGGCATTTCTATGTTTATTGTCCCTTCTATTTTGTAGCAATCCAGTCCCAGATACTTCGTTTCTTTATAATTCCAATCTTTATATCGAATTAATAGATCAGCAAATTCTGATTGAATACTATACTTAGAGAATCCCACATATTCATCATCATATCTTTTTTTCTCACCTGATTTTCTCAATAATCTTTCCGTAGGATTTAATTTTAATAGTTCATAGTTCCTTTCTTTCGGGCTCCATTTTGTCTCTTTATATGTATACTTCTCATCATCAAATTCTTTTTTCTTGCCCTCGTTATATATAATTGTTCGTTTGTTCGTTAGCTTATCTTCTTTCGAAGAGATACCTCTTTGTTGCTCCGTATCAATCGCATATTTGTATGTTGTAGCAATTCTTGACGAACTAGAATATTCCTCAAATTGTCCTGAAATATTTTTAAAATGATCAATGGAATCTAGCATCTTTTCATGAATCTTTTCTTTATCTGGATAATTTACATTCAATTTTATTTCTTCTTCATTTTCATAATCAGAAAACGCCTTTTTCTTTACATATTCAAATACTCCACCATTTTGAGCAAAAATTTGATCAGAAAACTCCGACATAGACACAATTGAAAGTGTTAGAACCGCAGCGCTTATAGCCATCATATAAACTCTATAACCTTTCTTTTTTACCGGAAGATTATGAAGTGTACTATTAATCTTTTCATTTAACTCTGGCGGTACTATAACATTCTCGTCTTTTATTCTCTTTTTTAATTTCTCATCAAATAATTTTTCATCATCCACCTTATACACCCCCTATTCCATCTTTAATCGTTTTTGCAGTTGTTCCCTCGCACGTGACAATCTCGATTTCACTGTTCCTTTTGGTATTTCTAAAAGCTTGGCAATACTCTCTTGATTCATATCTTCATAATAATAAAGCACCGTAACAGCTCTTAACTCTTCATGTAATGATTGAATCGCATTACATAAATCTATATCTTCATACTGATCATAAGCACTCATATTGTAATCATTTTCTTCTATTACCATTATCTTTTTGTATGATCTAATAATATTGTTACACTCATTTATCAAAATTCGAATTAACCAAGTTTGAAAAAACTCTTCTTTCTTTAATTTTTTTATATTTTCATATGCTTTTAAAATTGTTGCCTGTATCGCATCCTCTATATTTGTCTCATCACGTAACATTGCCTTTGCAATGCGATACATCTTCACTTTTTCTGTATGTATAAGCGCCATAAATGCTTCATGATCACCTTTTTTCGCTAAAGAAACATCAGTTTCTTCTTTTATAATCATTTTATATAAAGGGATTACTTTCACAATTGCTCCTCCTGTTTCATCCTCACTTCAAATTTAACTTTACATGTATTAGACGGATGAGCCTAGAAAAAGGTTCATTTTTTTGAATATTTCCATAAAAAAAGGTAAACATTTTTCATGTTTACCTTTACTCAGATGTAATTCTAAGGAAATATCCATCTGGATCCACAACTTTAAATCCCCTCATCTCCCATGGATAAGTTTGAATTTCTTCTTGTATTGTGCATCTCTTCTCTTTACAAAGTTCATATACTTCTTCAATTCGATTGACAACAATAATTAGTTCAAAGCCATTCCCCTTTATTTCTTTTCGATTGTAAAAATAGTGATTTTCATTCAATGTTAAATTACTAGCTAGTAATAGAGAAAACTGGTCGTGATTAAAACGTGCTGCATGCATACTTCTTTTATACAACTTTAAACCAATTACTTCTTCATAGAACAATAATGACTTTTCGATATCATTTACATATGGCTTCACCCGGAACAAATGATTCATTCGTTTCCTCCTCATCAAAAAAAAGCCCACTTTCTCAGTGGACTTCCTACTTTACAACGGTAAATCCCTCTTTCTAAACACTACAATTGCTACTATGAAAATACAAAGTGCTCCAGTAGTTAAACCTATACTCACTGGCCATATATTATACGTTCCCTCAGCAATTTCTTTCGGACGAAATAGCGTAAATAATGATATATTTCTCATCCACTCTAACTTATCGCTTAATTTACCTACCATGTCCGTTACGAAAAATAAAATAGTTAAACTTGCTGAGTAGCTAAGTGCCTTTCTTTCGTCATTACATATACAAGAAAAGAAAAATGAATACGCACTAACGACTAAAAATATTAACCCACCGACTATATTTATCTTCAGGAATAATTCTTTATTTAAGTTATTATCTTGTAGAAACCACTCTGCACCTACTATACCCGCTACATACGTAACAGTTACTATGATTAGTAGCCCTAATACGAGAATAGCCGCTTGCGTGATTGCAATTTGCACTCTAGATACAGGTGTTGCTAGCAAGTATGCCATCGCTCCTTTATCTACATGACGAGCAATTAAATGCGTTGCAACTGTTACACAAAAAATTGTTAATATGATAATAAACAATAGACTATAATATTCGCCAGCTAAAAAATCCATTACGTTTTGAATCGGACTTTCCATTCCAACAATTTTTTTCAAACTATCAGGCATAGCACTTATTAATTCATTTAACCCTTTCGCTGATACCATTGAAGGGAAGATCCAAATTAATAACCATAAATATAGAGCTGCACCAGTTGCATAACTCAAAATACTTTTTTGTGTTTCTTTCAAACTAGCTAAAAACAATTGCTTATTCATGCTTTACCCCTTCTTTCTTATCGTAATAATGCATAAATAAATGTTCTAAATCCATTGCTCTCGTTTGAAGCGCCGTTACATTATAGTTTGAAAGTGTTTGTAAAACAGTTTGATAGTTTCCTTGCACAATAATCGATGCTTCTCTACCTTTCACCGCTTCAAATTGCAAATTACATTGTGTAAGAGATTCAATCTCTTCTTGCGATGATACGGTTACATCTATTACCTGTCGTCTCAAGCTTTGTAAATCATGAATATTTTCAACCGTTACAAGGCGACCATCTTTAATTATAGCCACTCTGTCACAAGTTCTCTCAATCTCAGTAAAAATGTGCGATGACATAAGGATTGTTTTCCCTCTTTGCTTTTCTTCTAATATTAAATCGATAAACACTTGCTGCATAAGTGGATCAAGTCCTGATGTCGGTTCATCTAAAATTAACACTTCCGGATCATGCATAAAAGCAGCAACAATTCCTACTTTTTGCTTCATTCCTTTAGACATTTTTCGAATCGGTGTTTTCACATCAAATTGTAGACGTTCTATTAATTCATCTCGTCTTTTCGTATCCTTTAACCCACGCATTCCTTGCATTAACTTTAAAAACTCTAATCCGTTCATTCCTTCAATAAAAGAAATTTCTCCTGGTAAATAACCAACTTCTCTTTGAATTTTCGCTGCTTCATCCCAGCAATCTAATCCAAAAATTGTCGCTTTACCAGCTGTCGGTTTTATAAATCCCATTAAATTACGAATTGTTGTGGATTTCCCAGCACCATTTGGTCCTAAGTAACCAAATACTTCCCCTTCTTTTACATCAAATGTAATATGAAACAAACCTTTTCCATTTGAAAACTGTTTTGTGACATTTTGAACTGAAATCATAATTCCACCTCATTTTTTGAAATATTTAATATGTGATATTTCAAAATTATTGTACTCCTCATCTTTCATATTCGCAACAACTTTTTGAAATATTTATATGTCCATATTTCAAAAATATTGTTTTCCATTATTTTTTCTTGTATATTTTAATTGAGGTGATTGCATTGAACGGCTTTGAAAA
This sequence comes from Bacillus sp. IBL03825, assembly GCF_024712505.1. Lineage (NCBI taxonomy): Bacteria > Bacillati > Bacillota > Bacilli > Caryophanales > Bacillaceae > Bacillus > Bacillus sp. IBL03825. Next base: position 3,560,161 of record NZ_JAMXKE010000001.1, read on the forward strand.
AGTGAAAGAAAAGAAAAAACGTGCTATTAAAGAAGCTGCTTTCGTATTATTTTCAGAACGTGGATTTAATGAAGTGAAAATAGAGCACATTGCAAAAGAAGCAAACGTTTCTCAAGTTACCATTTATAATCATTTCGGAAGTAAAGAAGCATTATTTAGAGAGCTTATACAAGAATATATCATATCTGAATTTCAATATTATAAAGATCTTGCAGCGGAAAAATTACCTTTTCATGATATGATGCAAAAAATGATTGTAAGAAAAATGAATACTGGTGGGTTATTTCAGCCAGATATGTTACTACAAATGATGCAAAGAGATGAAGAGCTTCGCAAGTTTATTTATAGTTATCAAAACGAAAAAATCCTGCCTTGGTATTTAGAAATATTAGAACAAGCACAGCAAAAAAATGAAATTAACCCTCACCTTACTAAAGAAATGATGTTGCTATACATTCAAATGTTCACTAAATTAGGTGATGATTTCGGAGCACAGCTTCTTGAAGGAAATCGCGAAAAACATATACAAGATATCGTTACGATGTTCTTTTATGGACTGTCCGTCCCAAAAAAATAATGTTTCTAAAGAACAACTAACATCACAAAAAAAAGCCCTTTGGATATTTAAATCTCAAGGGCTTCTTGGTGTTAAAAAAATTATTAATACTAACTTTATCTTAAAGAAGTTAAATGCTGCTTTATAGATAATACCTTATTATAAATTAACTCTTTTAGCATAACTGGCTGAATTGAGATAATCGTTTCTCCGAAATTCAGAAAATAGTTCGAGATAAAATCAACTTCTTGTTTGTTAAAATAGCCTGTTATACTATAATTTTCATTTTCTTTTTGTATCCTCATGGAAGGATAATTCTCTTTATCGAAAATGTCTTTTCCTTTTTGATTAACAATGACAATAAAATCAGTTGCATCAGGATTTCTGTGAAAAGTAGTAAGATAACTTAATAATTCTTCAAGACTTTTTGGATTCATATTGCTTGTTTCCTCAATAGAAAGAATTTTATCGCATCTAATTATTTGAACATGATTTGCCTCAAAGTTAAAGATTTTAGCATACCACTGGCCAAATTTAGATTCGATTCGAATAAATTGGGCGACCAATACTTTCTCCGCGTCTTTTTTTAAATATGTTAACTGGTAAACTCGCTCAGCAAAAATCCCCTGTAAAATTTCTTTTAAGAGCGGACTAAAATTACTATGATTTGTTACTTCAAAAGAAAGGGTTCGTTCCATAATTGAAATATTTTTACTCACATTATCAGGTAATACATGTTTAAATTTATTTTCAAGCGCAATACTTTCTATATTAAATGGTTTTGTCTTGTATCCATTTAATGTAAGAATCGAAAAATATAACGCATACATTTCATCCACACTAAAATAAATTGGCGATAACACACTATTTTCTATAATTTTATAGCTTCCATTTCTACCTAGCTCAGAATATATTGGCACACCTATTTCTTCCAATGATTGAATATCTCGCAACGCGGTACTTTTAGAAATATCATATCTAGCCATTAAATCTTTTAAATTAAAATATCTTTTATTATTTAAGAAAATAAGCATATCATTTATTCGTTCCGTTTTTTTCATATTTCCCTCCCAAAAAGGTGTCATGTATTGAAACCTTTTTAGTCTATATTATAATTATTAACTAATAAAGGAGTTATACATTTATGACATTAGAAATAGCTATTTTTCTTTCAATGAATGGGCAAGCAAAGGAGGCAATTAATTTTTACACACGTAATTTTGAAGCCAAGAATTTAATGATTGTGACGTATGAAGAACTGGCCAAAAGAGATAGTTCTTTTAAAATTACAAGTGAAAATAAAGATCATATTGCTCACTCCGTTTTACAAATTGGGAATACAAAGCTAATGATAGCAGAAGATACAATGAAGCCTAATGAACGTTATAACGTTGGAAATAACATGTCACTTTGCATTCAAAGCGCTAATTTAGAAGAAATACAAAGGTTTTATAATAATTTAATTTCTGATAAGCATGTGAAGATAATCTCTCCGCTAGAAAAAAATATATTTAGTGAAGCATATGGTATTATTGAAGATCCTTACGGCATACAAATCCAGTTAATGTATGACAAACGATTAAACTAAATAATTATCCATATTCACATATTCCTAATAAAAAAGACACGAAATTCGTGTCTTTTTTACTTTACAGTGATGACTCTACCGGTTTCACTACTTTCAATCGCTAATTGAATAAGTTGAATAACTTCTAAGCCTGCTTGTGCTGTTACAGGTGGTTTCTCACCATTTACTATACTATCTCTTACACCTTTATAATACATGTCATAACAGCCAACTTCTGTTGAAATACGCTCTAGATTTTCTTCCGTATGTAAAGTAGCAAAATTCTCTTCAGCATCTACTCCATAACCGTTATCGCCTGGCTTCATTCCATTTTTTAATTGTTCTTCCTGTGAATCCATACCGTATTTCACGATAGAACCTTTATCTCCATGTAATGTAAAGTGTGGACCTGCTTGCTTTACGTAACTGCTACTATGTAAAGTGACACGTTTAACACCGTAGTGAAGTATAACATGGAAGTAATCATCAATCTCTGCGCCTGGTCGTTGTTTGATTACATCTGCACTTATCGCATCTGGTTTCCCAAATAATGATAATGCTTGGTCAATTAAATGCGATCCTAAATCATATAGTATACCTGATCCTGGTAAATTCTTTTCTCTCCAGCGATCACGTACATTCGGGCGAAAACGATCGAAATGCGCTTCATATGCGTATAGATTCCCTATTCTGTTTTCTTCTAACAATTTCTTTATCGTTAAGAAATCATTATCAAAACGGCGATTATGATATACGCTTAACACCACATTATGCTGTTTTGCTAATGAAATTAGTTCTTCGCCTTCTTCAATTGAAACAACGAATGGCTTCTCCACAACTACATGCTTACCATGTAAAATTGCTTCTTTTACATATGGAAAATGAGTTGTATTCGGTGAAGTAATGACCACTAAGTCAATATCAGCACGATTTACTAATTCCTCAATTGTGCCAACAACTTCAGCATTTGGTAATGCTTGTTTCACGAGTTCTTCTTTTGATGATAAAATAGCACGAATATCATATTCTTCTATCGTTTGTAATAATGGAATGTGAAATGTTGTACTAGAAAATCCAAATCCTACAATCCCTACACCTATTTTTTTCATGTTGCCCCTCCATTTATCACGCTTTAACGGACAGTAAGACCTCTACCTCAAAATTCAGCGAAAGTAAAGAAGTTAGTTGAGGAATCAACTGCTCGTAAAAGTCCGATTGATTAAAGTTTCACTTTATGAGAACGATTTCATTCAGTTATTATAACAAGATTATTATTATTTACATAATAATTTGCCTAGAAAAAAGCATCTTACCATTATTCATAGCAAGATGCTTTTCTTTACTCCGGTCGTTTTTTCGTCCACGTTTCAATAACTTCACCTGTATCATTAACATCTAGCACTAAACTACCGTTACTATACCGGTCTTTATTTCGATACGCTTTCGGATCAATTTCTTCTACGATGTGTTTCTCTGTCTTCATGTAAACTAGTTCATCGTCTCTAACAATTTCAATACCGACAATACGGTATGGATTACGTTTTAACTCTTTGAAAATAACAAGACCTCGCTTCGCCCTCGTTGATTTCTCAATTTCTGATGCTTTTAGACGTTTTACAGCACCTCGCTGCGTTACGAGAATAAGTTGATCTTTGTCACCATTTAACGGTTTACCAGAAGCGACATAATCATCTTCTTTTAAGTTAATTGCTTTCACACCAGCGGCCCTTACACCGACTGGACTTACTTCATCTTCATGGAAAATAAGTGCATATGCACCATAGGTTGCAAGAACAATATCACTCGTTCCATCTGTTGCAAATATATCTACAACATAATCATCTTTTTTCAAATTCACAGCGACGAACGCTCTTGAATAACGCTGAACTTTATATTGGTTTAATTCTGTTTTCTTAATCATACCATTTCGTGTAACAAATACGATAAATCGTTTTTCTTCTTCAAAATTCGGTACGACGGTCGCCCAAATAATCATTTCATCCCGCTCGAGTGAAACGAGATTCGCAACGTGTTGACCCAAATCTTTCCAACGAATTTCTGGCATTTCATATACTGGCAGATATATATAGTTTCCTTTACTCGTAAATAAGAGGACTGTCTCTGTCGTATTCGTATCGAATCGCTCCAGTAAGATGTCACCCTCTTTCATACCGAAGTCTTTCCCGTTCGATGCATTATGTGAACGCCAACCTGTTCGTTTCACATATCCTTCTTTCGTTACAGTAACGATGACATCTTCCTGCGGAATCATAACTTCCACATCGATTTTAATTTCCTCAATTTGTTCTTCAATAATAGCACGGCGATCATCACTATATGTTTTCTTTACTCTCTTCAAATCTGTTTTAATAACTTGAAGAAGTCTTTTTTCACTTTGTAAAATTGACTGTAACTCTATAATCTTCTTATTAAGCTCGTCTGCTTCTTGTTCTAGCGCCGTAATATCTGTATTCGTTAAACGATATAGTTGCAGCGAAACAATTGCTTCCGATTGCGCTTCTGTAAATCCAAATTTCGTACTTAAATTATCTTTTGCATTACGTTTATCTTTAGAAGCACGGATTGTTTCAATCACTTCATCTAAAATCGATAATGCTTTCTTTAAACCTTCTACAATATGTTGACGATTTTCCGCTTTTCGTAATTCATATTGCGAGCGTCTCGTAACAACTTCTTTCTGATGCCCAATATATGCATCCAAAATCTTAGGTAATGTCATAAGTGTCGGACGACGATTATTTATCGCTACCATATTAAAGTTATATGGAATTTGTAAATCTGTATTCTTATATAAATAATTTAAAATACCTTCAGCATTTACTTCCTTTTTTAACTCTACAACGATGCGAAGACCTGTACGATCTGTCTCATCACGTACTTCAGCAATTCCATCTAGTTTTTTATCTAGACGTAATTCATCCATTTTTTTAACAAGGTTCGCTTTATTTACTTCATACGGAATTTCTGTAATAACGATTTGTTGCTTACCACCGCGGATCGTTTCAACTTCTGCTTTTCCGCGAATAATAATTTTACCTTTTCCTGTTTCATACGCTTTTTTGATACCATCAATCCCTTGAATAATACCACCTGTCGGGAAATCTGGTCCTTTCATAACTGTTAATAAATCATCAACAGTACTATTCGGCTTATCAATACGCATCATCGTTGCATCAATTACTTCCCCAAGGTGATGCGGAGGAATTTCTGTTGCATAACCAGCTGAAATTCCTGTCGATCCATTCACTAGTAAGTTCGGGAACATCGCTGGAAGTACAACAGGTTCTTCACTCGTATCATCGAAGTTTGACACAAATTCTACTGTTTCTTTATCGAGATCACGCAATAACTCAGATGCGATTGGTGATAATCGTGCTTCCGTATAACGCATTGCCGCTGCTGGATCGCCATCAACACTACCATTATTACCATGCATTTCAACTAAAACATTACGTACTTTCCAAGTTTGACTTAAACGTACCATCGCCTCATATACAGAGGAATCACCGTGTGGATGGTAGTTACCGATAACATTACCGACTGTCTTAGCTGATTTACGAAACGCTTTATCATGTACATTTCCTTCTACATACATAGAATATAAAATACGTCTCTGTACAGGTTTTAAACCGTCACGCGCATCTGGAAGCGCGCGATCTTGAATAATATATTTACTATAACGTGCAAAGCGGTCACCTAACACGTCTTCAAGCGGGAGGTCATGAAACTTCTCTGCCTGCATGTTATTCCACCTCCGTCTCCATAATCATTTCATTTTCTAAAATATTTCCTTCTTCTTGCATACCAAATTGTACATTTCGTTCGATCCATTTACGGCGAGGTTCTACTTTATCACCCATCAATGTCGTAACTCGGCGCTCCGCTCTTGATGCATCGTCAATTTTCACACGAATCAATGTACGTGTTTCAGGATTCATAGTTGTTTCCCATAATTGATCGGCATTCATTTCGCCAAGTCCTTTATAGCGCTGCAGCATGTAGCCTTTACCGACTTTTTTTGTTACACCCTCTAATTCTTCATCAGACCATGCATACTCAATCACTTCACTCTTACCTTTTCCTTTACTTACTTTGTATAAAGGAGGAAGTGCAATAAATACTTTGCCAGCTTCGATAAGTGGTTTCATATATCTGTAGAAGAACGTTAGTAACAATACTTGAATGTGCGCACCATCTGTATCAGCATCGGTCATAATTACAACTTTATCGTAGTTAATATCTTCAACAGCGAATTCATTCCCTACACCACCGCCAATAGCGTAAATGATTGTATTAATCTCTTCATTTTTAAAGATATCAGCAAGTTTTGCTTTTTCCGTATTGATTACTTTACCACGTAACGGTAATACCGCTTGGAAACGTCGATCTCGACCTTGTTTCGCGGAACCGCCGGCAGAGTCACCCTCTACTAGGTACAGTTCATTTTTTTGCGGGTTACGTGATTGTGCTGGTGTTAACTTACCACTTAATGTACCTTCTGATTTCTTTTTCTTTTTACCAGTACGTGCTTCTTCTCTCGCTTTACGAGCAGCTTCACGTGCCTGCGCTGCTTTAACTGCCTTTCTCACAAGAAGTGTAGCAACATCCGGGTTTTCTTCTAAAAAGTAAGCTAAATGCTCAGATACAATTGCATCAATTGAAGAACGAGCTTCACTTGTACCAAGTTTCCCTTTCGTTTGCCCTTCAAACTGAAGTACTTCTTCTGGTACACGTACAGAAACGATAGCCGCTACACCTTCACGAATATCTGTACCTTCTAAGTTTTTATCTTTTTCTTTTAATAACGATACTTTACGAGCATACTCATTGAACACACGCGTCATTGCTGTTTTAAATCCAGCTTCGTGTGTCCCCCCATCTTTTGTACGTACGTTATTTACAAACGAAAGAATGTTTTCTGAATAGCCATCGTTAAACTGGAATGCTAACTCTGCTTCAATTCCGTTTTGTTCACCAGTGAAGTATACAACCGGATGAATCGAATCTTTCTCTTCGTTTAAGTATGAAACGAAAGCTTCAATTCCTGTTTCATAATGAAAGACATCCTCTAAATCATTACGTTCATCTTTTATCGAGATTTTCATTCCTTTTAATAAGAATGCAGATTCACGTAATCTCTCACATAATGTTTCATAATTGTAATTTGTTGTACTGAAAATCGTTGTATCTGGTTTAAAATGTATTGTCGTACCAGACTCTTTCGTCTTCCCGATCTTCTCCAGTGTCGTTGCAGGAATACCACCATTTTCAAAGCGTTGTTCATAAATATTTCCGTCACGTTTAATCGTTACTACTAACCATTCTGACAAGGCATTTACAACTGATGCCCCAACACCGTGTAAACCACCACTCGTTTTGTAACCACCTTGACCAAACTTACCACCGGCATGAAGTACAGTTAAAATGACTTCAGGTGTAGGTTTCCCAAGTTTATGCATTCCCGTAGGCATCCCTCGCCCTTTATCTATAACGCTAATACTATTATCTTTATGTATTACGACAGAAATTTCGTCGCCAAATCCCGCTAACGCTTCATCAACGGAGTTATCTACTATTTCATATACTAAATGATGCAATCCACGGCTATCCGTACTCCCGATATACATACCCGGGCGTTTTCGAACGGCTTCAAGTCCTTCTAGCACTTGAATTGCATCTTCATTATATTGGAACTGATGCTTCGCCAAACTCCTTGCCCCTTTCCTAATCAAATCAGAACATATGTTTCTATTATAGAATAACGCCTCGACTATAGTTTTGGCAAGTTATCTTATCTCTTTTATATACCATTTTCAATAGAAAAATCCTTGTTTTTTCACAAGGATTCCTCTAGGCTACTATTTCAGAAAAATAATCGTTTGTCAACGAGAAATGGATATGTATGCCAAGATTATACATTCCAAACCTTTATCATGATCCAAATGATCAATATCCAAAATGGGATAACAAGTAACAATCCCCAAAAACAGCCTTTAAAAAATCTCATGATGAACACCTCGTTCATCGGCCCTACTTATTTATAACGAGGGCTGAATCAATCTTTCTCTCTTTAAAACCTATACTATTTTGTCATCGCATGTTCTACTTTAATGCAACGATCCATTATTACAGTATAGCCTGTTTCTTGCAAAAGTTTATATGTATCTTCATCTTGTACTCCTAATTGTGCCCAAAAAACATCTGCATCAATCTCTACAAACTCTTTCGCAACATCCATTAAAAATTCTGAACGGCGGAATACATTTACAATGTCCACATGTTCCTTAATATCCTTTAGTGAAGAAACTGCTTTTTCTCCAAGCACCTCATTTACTGTTGGGTTTACTGGAATAATGCGATACCCAGCATCTTGCATTGCTTTTGAAACCATATACGATGTACGTTCTGGCTTATCCGATAATCCAACAACTGCAATCGTTTTGCTTTTCTTTAATACTTCACCAATTTCCGTACGAGTTGGGTTTTCAATTGTCATAATTTATCCCTCCTATTCCTTTAGTATAGCCGATAAAGAAAGTCTCTTTCAATATGAAAGAGACTTTCTTTTATTTCAATTATTGATTCTTTGTAGCTGAATTATCTGCTAAAGTAGCTGTTTTCGTCATTTTTTGACCGTTACGATAGAATGTAACTTCTACTTTCTCGCCTACTTTTTTCTTTTCATATAAATATTTACGGAATTGAAGTGAATTTTCTACTTTTTGATCATCTAATGATACTACAATATCATATTGCTCTAAACCAGCTTTTTCTGCAGGTGATATTGGGTAAATTTTACCTAATACAACGCCGTTTGTTACTTCTTTCGGTACTTTCAATTGATTTACTGCATAAGCTTGCACATCTTCTAATGAAACGACACCTACTCCAAGAGCTGGACGTTTCACCACTCCGTCTTTTTCAAGTGATTCAATGACTGGCTTTGCAATATTAATTGGAATAGCAAATCCAATTCCTTCAACTTCTTGTTGTGCAATTTTACTTGAATTAATCCCAATTATTTCACCATTTTGGTTAAACAACGCACCACCACTATTACCTGGGTTAATTGCTGCATCTGTTTGAATAACTTGAGCATTCCAATCTGCACGCTTATCGCCATCAATATCTACTGGAATTTCACGTTCTTTGCTACTAATAATACCTTCCGTTACACTTCCATCAAACCCTAGTGGGTTACCAATTGCAATCGCTTTTTCACCCGCACGAAGTTTACTTGAATCACCTAAAGTGGCAACTTTATTTACATTAGATCCTTCAATTTCTACAACCGCTAAATCTAACCAAGGGTCTTTCCCTACAAGTTTTGCATCTACCTTTTTACCATCACTTAGTTTTACAGCAAGTTTATTCGCTCCATCTACTACATGATTGTTCGTTACAATATACGCTTTATTTCCTGCTTTTTTATAAATAACACCTGATCCTGAGCCAGCTTGTTGTTCTTGGCCTGTCGGTTGCATTGCAAATGGATCAACACTTTGTTGCATATTAATCACACCTACAACAACATCTTTCGCGCCTTCAATCATACCAGGTAAATCAATTTCATTTTTTGCTTTATTGACCACAGGAACTACAGTACCTTCAACTTTTGAATCCGAACTGAATGATGATACAACCGCTCCATTATTTTGAGCCCATGGCATATATGGTGCCGCAAAACTAATTGTGACAGCCCCGACTACTGCTCCAACTAAACCTGTGAAAAAATATCCTTTTTTACTACCTGTTTTTTTCATTTCTCTCGTTTCACTATGCTCTTCATTCAAATTCGGTCCGTCGTAATATCCCATGTTTTATTTCCCCTCTCTGGTGAATTCGTACTTTCAGTATAGTCACAGTTTGTGTCCTTCTTGTGAACTCATCGTGAAATCCAATTAAAAAAATACGCCTATCTATCATTGTAGACAAGAAAAGTATTTTTTGTACATTCCACCTACAAAAGAGAGTATAAATTTGCTATACCCCAAAGCCAAAGCGCATAGTAAATTAAAGGTTATTCTTCAAATTTATAACCAACTCGAATAACAGTACCGATATGCTTCGCTTTATCTCCTAGCTTATTTCGTAGTTTTTTAATATGAGTATCAACCGTTCGGTCATCACCGTAGTAATCATATCCCCATAACTGATCTAATAAATGTTGACGTGACAACACAATTCCTTTGTTCTCCATTAAATAAACAAGAAGTTCAAATTCCTTATGTGTCAATATAATTTCTTCTCCATCGACTAAAACGGTTCTAGATAGACGATTCACTTCTATTCCAGCTAAAGACATAGCATTTTCTTCCGCTACTCCTACCACACCATCCGCACGTTTCAATAACGTCTTCGCACGAGCTACTAACACTTTCGGGCTGAAAGGTTTCGTTACATACTCATCTGCACCTAATTCGAACCCTAGTAATGTATCATCCTCATCCGAACGTGCTGTCAACATAATGATTGGTACTGCTGATTCTTTTCTAATTCGTCTACAAACAGACCATCCATCTATTTCTGGTAACATTATATCTAACATAATTAAATCAATTTCATGCTCTGCAAATAATTCTAACGCTATTTTTCCGTCTTCTGCTTCGATTACTTCAAAGCCTTCATTACGAAAATAATCACTAACGATTTCACGTAATCTTCTTTCATCTTCAACAAGTAATACTGTTTTATTCATATCATCTATCCCGCCTTTTTACTCTTTCAATCGAATAATACGTTGATTGGAGCTTCCGCGAAATGGAAGTGTTAAATCTTTTTTCTCGATTTCAAATCTTCCATCGACTAAAACATCCCCATAATGTAACAACTCTATCATATCATTATTTTGAGAACTCTGTATCTCTTCTAACGTATAACCTGTATACATCCAAAGATTTTTTTTCAAGTCTTTCACAGCTTTTGCTACTTTTTTCACTTCAGCTGCTTGAAAAAATGGATCTCCACCTGAAAATGTTACATCAGTTAATGTATTACTTGCAATCTCTTTCACAATTTCTTCTACTGTCATTTCAGTTCCATTACAAATATTCCACGATTTCGGATTATGGCAACCGAAACAACGATGCGGACAGCCCGCAAAAAACACGACTGTCCGCAATCCTTCCCCATCTACTACACTATCATGAATGATGTTCATCACTTTCATTTATGCTTCACCCGATCCATCTCTTCACTACGTTTCGCACTATTCCACTTCGACATATCTCCTACAAGATAACCTGTTATACGGCGAATTCTTTCTATATTAGCCTCGTCTCCATTTCCGCAGCTGGGGCATTCATTACCAATAACTCCGTGATAACTGCAGCATTTACAACGATCAACAGGATGATTAATTGAACCGTATCCAACGCCATGATCTGCCATCGCTCGTACAATTTGTTTTAATGCCTGTTTGTTATGCATAGCTGCTCCGTCTAGCTCAATATACGTAATATGTCCCCCGTTACATAGAGCATGGAAAGGTCCTTCTAAACGAATTTTATTTATCGCTTGAATGCTATAGTAAACTGGAATATGGAATGAATTCGTATAATAATTATGGTTCGTTATACCGCTAATCACACCAAATTCTTCTCTATCTTTTTTCACAAACTTCCCTGATAACCCTTCTGCAGGAGTTGCAATTACTGAGAAATTCAGTTCCTGTTCTTCCGTCGCTCTATCCATTCTAGCTCTCATAAAGGAAATGATTTCATACCCGAGTTTCCATGATTCTTCATCTTCTCCATGATGCTTTCCTGTTAAAGCTACTAAGCACTCCGCAAGACCGATAAAACCAAGACTTAGCGTCCCTTGCTTTAAAATGGATGCTACAGAATCTTCAGGCTGTAACTTCTCTCCACCGCGCCATACACCTTGTGAATATAAAAATCGAAAATCTCTTGCTCGCTTCGTACATTGATACTCAAATCTCTCTAATAATTGCTTAATTCCTAAATCTAAGTAATAATTTAACGCTTCAAAAAATGCTTCTTTTGAACCACTAATTAACGCTAATTTCACTAAGTTAATAGACGTAAATGATAAATTGCCTCTTCCAATCGCTGTTTCTTCTCCATGTATGTTAGACATAACACGGGTACGACATCCCATATAACATACTTCACTTTCCGGTCGTCCGTCATAATGCACTGCATTAAATGGCGCATCTAAAAATGAAAAGTTAGGGAATAATCGTTCAGCCGTTGTCTCTAACGCTAATTCAAATAAATCATAGTTCGGATCACATTCTTCAAAGTTCACACCTTTTTTCATTTTAAAAATTTGAATCGGAAAAATTGGTGTTTCTCCTTTACCAAGACCAGCTTGTGTCGCTTTTAAAAGTTGTCTAACTAATAACCGTCCCTCTTTTGATGTGTCTGTTCCATAATTAATAGAAATAAACGGTACTTGTCCCCCGCCCCTACTGTGCATACTATTTGAATTATGAACGAAAGCTTCACACGCCTGATACGTATCATTTTCTGTTTCTTTCCATGCAAATTCTTCTATTTGTTCTTTCGTAAGCGGATATGACTCTAATCGTTTCTTATGTCTCGCTACTGTTTTTCTCACATATGGAGCTAAATCAATATCAAAGAGTGCAAATGATTGACCACCGTGCTGCATATTTTGATTCGCCTGAAAAATAATAGACGAAAGAGCCAATGCACTTTTAATGTCTTGCGGTTGTCTCATATGCCCATGTCCGGTATGAAAACCGTTCGCAAGCATTTGCGCTAACGGAATTTGCGAACAAGTCGTCGTTCCTGTCGCATAAAAATCTAAGTCATGTGGATATAATATATTTTGATCTATCGCTTTTTTCACTTGATCTGACAATAAATTTTCAACTGCATAATATTTCGCACTCTCTGATGCGAACGTTCCCATTACTCCCATCGGAGAGCGACCATCTACATTTGCATTTTCTTGCATTAAATCTTGCTCACTACCGTGGACAATCGTCTCAAACACTCTCATTAATTCTTCTCCACGTACATTTCGTTGTAACATTTATAACCCTCCACCAATATGTTGTTGTCTTTTGATTAAAATGTTACTACATATAGTCTTGGTGTTTCTGTGAGAAATGTAACATTCCTGTGAAATTTTTTTCACGAAATAATGAATTTTTCATTTACAAAAAAGAAATGTGCTCTTTACAAATGTATGGTACAATATACGGGAAAAACTCTTTTTACCCTTTATCAACACATTTGAATAAAGGAGACTGAACTTATGGTTACTACATATCTTTTATTTATCGTTGCCTACTTACTTGGCTCGATTCCATTCGCACTAGTCGTTGGAAAAATCGGCTACGGGATCGATATTCGTGAGCATGGAAGCGGTAATCTAGGCGGAACAAATACATTCCGCACACTAGGGAAAAAAGCAGGTTTTATCGTTACAATTGCTGACATTTTAAAAGGTACATTAGCAACAAGTCTACCGATTATTTTCGGATTAGATGTTCACCCACTATGGTTCGGATTAGCAGCTGTTCTTGGACATGTGTATCCGATTTTCGCGAAATTCCGTGGTGGTAAAGCTGTTGCAACTTCTGCTGGCGTGCTATTATGCTACTCTCCAGTTGTTTTTGCAATATTAGCTGTTGTCTTTTTCAGCCTTTTATTTACAACAAGATACGTATCACTTTCTTCTATGGTAACAGCCGTCGTTGCTGTTATTGCATCCATTGTTAGCGGGGATAAAATCTTCATTATTGCGATGTGTTTATTAGCAGGTATGGTTATTTATAAACACCGTGCAAATATCGGACGAATTATAAATAAAACTGAACCGAAAGCAAACTTTTCAAAAAAGCAAAAATAAGATCGTAACCCACATAACGCAAAAAGAAAACGTGAAGCATATTAATAGCGTCTTTTTGCGTTATTTTTTATACTAAAGAAAAAGCAACATAATTTGGAGGAACTATACATGAATCTTTCCGTAACAAAAGAAGCAGCACAATGGTATAAAAACGAATTAAACTTACAATCGGGTGAAACACTACGCCTTTTCGTACAATACGGCGGTTGCAGTACTGTGCAAAAAGGACTTTCTTTAGGTATTCGTAAAGACGATCCTGCACATCCTGCTGTTCAAACACAAGAAGAAGGTATTAACTTCTTTATTGAAGGCGACGATGAGTGGTTCTTCGATGGACATAATTTAGCTGTTACATTTAACGACGGTGATGATTTCCCGCAATTTAATTATGAAAAATAAAAAAGCGTGGCTTCTGCCACGCTTTTTTATTTTTTCTTAATTTCCTCATATTTCGCATACCACTCTGGATATAACTTTTTAAATGATACGGGCCTGAACCCTTCTTTTTTCGCGCAAATATTCGTCGTACTTGCAGTAATACAAAGTTCACCTTCACCGTTATATATTTCATAACCATATACAACGCGAAGCGGACTAACAGTATCAATCCACGTTTTCACAATTGCTTTTTCTCCGTAACGCATCGCTTTACGATATGAAATTTGCAAATCTAATACAGGAGAAATAATTCCCTCTTTCTCCATTTCAACATATGAAAATCCTAAATCTTGTATAAGTTTCGTGCGACCTAGTTCAAGCCACACCAAATAGTTTGAATGGTAAACAACACCCATTTGATCTGTTTCCGCATAACGGATTTCAACTTCATGTTCTGCTACAAACATATGTATTCGCCTTCTTTCACTTCTGCTACCTTGCATACATTTAATCATAATACAGTGACATCAAAAATAAAATAAAAACAGTGAATCTTTTACTGAAAGGAGCAAGCATATGATTCAAATTGTAACTGTTCGTAGCGGTGATAGCGTATATAGCTTGGCATCAAAGTATGGATCAACACCTGACGAAATAGTAAAGGACAATGGACTAAATCCAGCTGAAACACTCGTTGTAGGTCAGGCACTCATCATTAATACGAAAGGGAATAATTATTATGTACAGCCTGGCGATAGCCTATATCGAATCTCTCAAACATATAACGTACCTCTCGCTAGTTTAGCTAAGGTTAATAACTTATCTTTAAAATCCATTCTCCATGTTGGACAGCAATTATATATACCAAAAGGGACAAAACGCGCAGTAGAATCCATCGCTTATTTACAACCTTCAACAATACCAATAAAAGAAAGTTTGGTTAATGCTACGCGTGCCATTAATCCATTTTTAACATATTTGGCCTACTTCAGTTTCGAGGCAAAAAGAGATGGTACGTTAAAAGAACCAACTGAAACAGCTAAAATCGCTACTATTGCAACGCAAGGTAATACCATCCCTATGCTCGTTATTACAAATATTGAAAATGGAAATTTCAGTGCCGATCTGACATCGGTTATTTTACGCGATGCAACGATTCAAAACAAATTTATTACTAACATTTTGCAAACAGCTGAAAAATATGGCATGCGAGACATTCATTTTGATTTCGAGAGTGTGGCACCTGAAGATCGTGAAGCGTATAATCGTTTTTTACGAACTGTAAAAACACGCTTACCTAGCGGGTACACATTGAGTACAACGCTTGTACCGAAAACAAGTTCAAATCAAAAGGGCAAATTTTTCGAAGCTCACGATTATAAGGCACAAGGACAAATTGTTGATTTCGTCGTCATTATGACATACGACTGGGGTTGGCAAGGTGGGCCACCGATGGCTATTTCTCCTATCGGCCCTGTAAAAGAAGTACTTCAATACGCAAAATCTCAAATGCCTCCACAAAAAATTATGATGGGGCAAAACTTATACGGATTCGATTGGAAACTTCCGTTCAAACAAGGTAACCCGCCTGCAAAAGCAATTAGCTCTGTCGCAGCTGTTGCACTAGCTCGTAAATACAATGTTCCTATCCGTTATGATTTCACAGCTCAAGCTCCTCATTTTAATTACTTTGACGAAAACGGCGTACAACACGAAGTTTGGTTTGAAGATTCACGGTCTGTTCAAAGCAAATTCAATTTAATGAAAGAACAAGGTATAGGCGGTATTAGTTACTGGAAGATTGGCTTACCATTCCCGCAAAATTGGCGTTTACTCGTTGAAAATTTTACGATTACGAAAAAGGGCTGACTTATGTCAGCCCTTTTTGACTATTAAAAGTCCGTCACAAAAAGAAGAATGACAACATTCTTCCTTTTTAACCGTTATCAACAATCGGTTGTTTGCCTGTTTGGTCTTGCATTTGCTTTCCCTTATTGCCACCAGCTTTTTTTGATTGTGTTCCAATATGATTCGGTGCAAAGTCTTTTGAATTCTTTTTCGGATTACCCATTACTATCGCCTCCTTAACACTAGTATCGTACTAGTGTTAAGAATTATTCAGCTTGCTTAAAAAGTTGCATTTCATAACGTTTTTCAATACGCTCTTCAATGCGATCGATTGCATCACGATCACTTAATAATTGTTGTTTATTTTCTTTCACAAGTTCGTCAAATGATTTACGGCGACTTCTTCTCATGCTGTTCACCCTCTCTCCTTCGCATTCTTACTATACATAGTATGAGCAAATGAAAAACTCTTTAATCAGATTTGCAAGAAAATTTTATGTTTTAGTACTCCTAAAAAAACTCCGTGTACAACTTCTTGTACACGGAGTTTTTTATACCATTATATTTAAATATTCTTTTAGCTTTTCATCTGCATTCATTTCACTTTGTTTATAATCACTTAGCGCTTGTAGTACGAAATCATACTGTCCTAAAATATAACTTTCTAATTTCAGGACATCCTCTAAGCTATTAAGCATAATTCTCGTATTACCAACTTCACTTTTTAACGCCGGTTCACAATTTAAACTCGTACATATTTCTTTCACATCATCTTCTAATATCTCTGTTAATACGTATTTCTTTCGCCCTTTTACTTTTATTCTCATAACTGGATAAAAAGCTTTTATATCTAAATAACTTCCTACATTCATGCAACGAACCCATTCGATATCACGTTTATTGCGTACAAGTATCTTTTTTACTGCCTCATATACTGCTGTTTCATCAAGTACTTCCGTATTCGATTTTCTTTTTTCTCCTTCTTCAATAGATGAACATTTTTGATAAACAGCTGCACAAGTAATACAATCATCAAACGCATTATGAGAACTTAAACGAATTCCAAGCATTCGCTTTAACGTTTCAAGTTTATGATTAGGCGCGTGCTTCATATATTTCTTTGCTAAAAAAACAGTATCAATCACTTTATTTTTAGGTTCAGGCAGCCCAAGCATATTTACATTACTTTTTAAAAAACGCATATCAAAAGATGCATTATGAGCGACAATAACATTTGTATGTAAAAATGCTAAAAATAAAGGTAATACTTCTTCAATCGTCGGTGCATCTGAAACACGATAATTTGTAATACCTGTTAAACTCGTTATTCGGTCCGGAATTGAACGCTCTGGATTCACATAGGAAACAAATTGATCTACTAGTTCATGATTACGATATTTCACTGCTGCAACTTGAATAATTTTATCATTATAAGGGTTAAATCCTGTTGTTTCAAAATCAATTACAACATAATCTAACGGTAAGGATATATTCCCCACTCCAAACACTCCTTTACCTCTAAACGTTTATATTTCTTTTATCATAACATGCTGCTATCACTACGTGAAAAAGAAAAGGCAGAAATGGTAACTTTCCACCTCTACCTTTTCACCGTTATTTTAATTTAGCAATCCGTTTCTCCATCTCTTTTTGCGTCATCGGTCCAATGAACTTATCTTGAATGACACCTTTCGTATCTATAAAATACGAAGTTGGGATCGTAATTACTTTATACGCTGTTGTCACATCAATGTTCTTGTCCAATAAAATCGGAAAAGTAATTCCTTTTTCCTTAGCAAAATTGCTTACCTTTTCTACTCCCCCGCCCTTTTCTGAAGGCGTATAATTTATTGCTAAAATTTCTACATTTTCTTTATGTTCTTTATAGAAAGCCTCCATATCCGGCATTTCTTGCTGGCAAGGTCCACACCACGTTGCCCAAAAGTTTAAAATCACTTTCTTTCCTTTTAAATCCGATAACTTTACATTTGTTCCATCTAACTTCGTTAATTCAAAGTTTGGCGCACTCTTCCCTATTTCGATACCATTACTTGCAATCATCTCTTTCATAGCAGCTTCACTTTTTTCTTGCTCCCCTTGTACCGCCTGATCTTTTTTACCAAATTGTTCATAAGCTGCATATCCCGCTAAACAAAGTAACACTACAATAATCGTAAGCTTCCGCCACATTTTATATCACCCTAACGTATTTATCTTCT
Source organism: Bacillus sp. IBL03825 (assembly GCF_024712505.1). Classification (NCBI taxonomy): domain Bacteria; kingdom Bacillati; phylum Bacillota; class Bacilli; order Caryophanales; family Bacillaceae; genus Bacillus; species Bacillus sp. IBL03825. Next base: position 3,578,594 of record NZ_JAMXKE010000001.1, read on the forward strand.
TATTAACCTAATTACCCAAATACTATATACCTTATTTTAGCTTATACGGACGAGCTTGGAAATATTCACAGTCGAAATAATTAGAATGTTCTTATTTTAAGTGAAATTTTTTCCTTTTTATCATATAATTAGAAAAACAAATGAAGTGTTGCTTATCTTCTTATGGACCCATTCACCTTTTTACTCTCGTAGTTATAAACCTACAACAAAAGGGGGATTTTTTATGAATTCATTCGAAAAAACAACATTATATATTCTTAGTTTTCTTTTATACCCAGTCGGTATTATTACATGGATCATTTCACTCTTTAGTAAAGACCTTGAAAAAAAGAAAGTAGGGCGTATTTGTCTCTACGTCTCTCTAGTCTCATTCGTCCTTTTCTTAATTCTTGGAATTGCCACTTTCCTTACGACCACTACCTTTAACGTTGATCTGAATCATTCAGAATCTATCGAGTATCAAATAAATGATGCTGAATAAAGATAAGAGCAGTACTCTTATCTTTATTCACATCACTTGCAAAACGAATGACTATTTATTAATTTTTTAGGACTTCCACATGCAACAATACGTCCTTCTTTCATTATGACAACACGATCTGCTAGTATCGCTTTCTCTACATCATGTGTTGCCACAATTCTCGTGACCTCTCTTCCTAATCCTTCTATCATATTCCAAATAGTTTCTTGGTTGCTCGGATCTAATCCCGCAGTTGGTTCATCTAAAATAATAAGATTCGGATTTGAAACAATGGCACGTAATAATGCAAGACGTTTTCTTTCCCCTCCCGAAAACTCTTCACCGCTTTTATGTAGTACAGTTTGAACCCCTTCCGATAAACCTCTAATTATCGGCTTCACATTTACAAGCTCAATATTTTTTTCTAACTGGTTTTCTAAACACTTTTCCTCGAAATACATATTCTCTTTTACTGTCGTCCGAAAGAAACGAGGTTCTTGCCACACTGTAGTCATACGAGCCTCATCACCATAATAAACAATGTTACCATTAGATGGTTTATACAACCCTGTCATTAATTTTAAAAGCATTGTTTTTCCTGCGCCACTTTCTCCTACAATAATAACGAATTCACCTGGATTAATTTGCAAATCAATATTATGAATTCTGCATTTCTCTTCATCATTCTCCTGAAATGAAACATTTGTTACTGTCATCCCCATCCCTCTTTCTACCTTACTATCTGCCACTCGTTTATCTAAAAAGGAAAAAATTCTATTTGCCGAAGCGACTGCAACTTGTGTCATCATTAATAAATCGCCAACGTAACGGACTGGAAAAAAGAGCATTTCAATTGTGGCTAACACTGCAACAAGTGAACCAACTTCCATTTCTCCCTTCATTATTTTCTGCGCGCCCATAATGAGAACAACGATATATGCTCCTGTTTCAATCACTGTTCCAACTACTCCAATGCAGTGTTGCATCATCGTCTTCTTTACTTCCGATTTATAAGACTGTGCCGTTACTCCTTTAAATAATCGAATGGCCCATTTTTCTTTTTGTAAACTCCGTAAATCTTGTGCTCCTTTTACAAACTGTGACACCATCACTACAACACTTGATTGATTTTTTTGAGCAATGCTTGCAATATTTCTTACCTTTTTCCCCATCAACATTGGAACCGTTGCACTTAAAAATAAAAACGGAGTTACCCACAATATGAACTTTATATCTATATGTTTTAGTGCTATAAACGCACCTATAAATTGCGCAATGGCGTGTATATATTCTATTAATATAGAACCATATAATCTGACCCAGTTTGGAATATCAGACACAACTAACGTCTCTAACTCTCCTCCCTTAATCTGCTCACTCTCTTCAAACGGTAATACGAGAAAATGACGCATTACATCTATACGCTTCCTTCGCAATATTCGTTGACTTGCTTTGGAGCTTATATAATCAAATGAAAGATTGTTCACCCACATCAACAAGCGGCTAGCTGCAAACAAAGTAATGTAAAGATACACTCCCTTTAGCTCTCATTGAATAAGGTTATCTACAATTAGCCCCATGAATAGTGGACGGGATAAATTTAAAATAGCTGCAAAAATCCCACTACATATAGCAGCTATTACTAATAATTTTTCTTTCTGTAACGGTAACAATATTCTTTTATATTCTTTCATGATGTTCCCTCCATTTTTATAGTAAAAAGAAAGGGATGAAACCAATTGGTTTCATCCCTTTCCATAAAATAAGGAAGCTAACAGTTGTTAGCTTCCTTATCGTTCATTTCAATTATTTAGTTCGACACTTTTGACTCTTCAATTTTCTCACGAAGAACCATTTGTAGAATACCACCGTGACGGTAGTAGTCAATTTCTACTTCACTATCGAAACGAGCTACTACTTCAAATTGTTTTTCGTTGCCATCTGCATCAGTTGCAACTACTTTTACAAGATCGCGTGGTCTAACTGTTTTGTCAATTTGAATTTCAAATGACTCGTTACCAACAAGGCCTAATGTTTCAGCGCTTTCGCCATCTTTAAATTGAAGTGGTAATACGCCCATTAATACTAGGTTACTACGGTGAATACGCTCGAAGCTTTCTGCGATTACTGCTTTAATACCTAATAAGTTTGTACCTTTCGCAGCCCAGTCACGAGAACTTCCCATACCGTAATCTTTACCAGCAACAACTAGAAGACCTGTGCCATCTTCTTTATATTTCATAGCAGCTTCATAGATTGATGTTACTTCACCAGTTGGCCAATATGTTGTGTATCCGCCTTCTGTTCCTGGTGCGATTTGGTTTTTAATACGGATGTTCGCGAATGTACCACGCATCATAACTTCGTGGTTACCACGACGAGAACCGTAAGAGTTAAAGTCAACTGGTTGTACGCCGTTTTCTAATAAGTAGCGTCCAGCTGGTGTATGCTTACCAATTGAACCTGCTGGTGAAATATGGTCTGTCGTTACAGAATCTCCAAATTTACCAACTATGCGTAAATCTGATAATGTTTCAACTTCACCTGGTTCTTTAGATAATCCTTCAAAGAACGGTGGGTTTTGAATATAAGTTGAATCATTATCCCAAGTATATAAAGCTTCGTTTGAAGTTTGGATTTCATTCCAACGCTCATTGCTGTTAAATACTTGTGCATATTCTTTCTTGAACAGTTCAGATGTAACAACGCTTTGAACTACATCTTCAATTTCTTTAGCTGATGGCCAAATGTCGTTGAAGTAAACAGCATTGCCATTTGCATCTTTACCGATTGCATCATTTTTCAGGTCAATATCAACAGTACCTGCAAGTGCATATGCCACAACAAGTGGTGGTGATGCTAAGTAGTTTGCTTTTACAAGTGGATGAATACGACCTTCAAAGTTACGGTTACCAGATAAAACAGATGTTACTAATAAATCGTTTGCTGCGATTGCTTCTTCTAATTCCTCTGCTAACGGACCAGAGTTACCGATACAAGTCGTACAACCGTAACCAACTGTTTGGAAACCTAATTGATCTAAATATGTTGTTAAACCTGATTTATCTAAGTACTCAGTAACAACTTTAGATCCTGGTGCTAATGATGTTTTTACGTACTCAGGTACTACAAGCCCTTTTTCAATTGCTTTCTTCGCAACTAGACCTGCCCCAATTAATACGTATGGGTTTGATGTATTTGTACAGCTTGTAATTGCAGCGATTGCAATTGCACCTGTCTTCATCGTTACTTCTTTATCTTCTAATGTAACCTTCACTTCTTTATCGAACTCTTGCTCATTAAATCCAAGTCCTTGTGTTCCAACTGGTGCTAAAACAGCTTTATGGAACGCATCTTTCATATCTGAAAGTGGAATTAAATCTTGTGGGCGTTTCGGTCCAGAAAGGTTAGATTCGATTGTATTTAAATCAATTTCAACAAGATCAGTGTAAATTGGATCTTTGCTGTCTGCTGTATAGAATAAACCATTTGCTTTACAGTATTCTTCAACAATGCGAATTTGCTCTTCATCTCTACCTGTTAAACGTAAGTATTCTAATGAAATATCGTCAATTGGGAAGAATCCACAAGTTGCACCGTATTCTGGTGCCATGTTTGAAATTGTTGCACGGTCAGCTAAAGGCATGCTCTTTAGTCCATTACCGAAGAACTCAACGAATTTACCAACTACACCTTTTTGACGTAATACTTGTGTTACTTTTAATGCAACATCAGTTGCTGTAGTACCACTTGGAAGTGTACCAGTTAATTTCACACCAATTACTTCAGGTACTGGGAAGTATGAAGGCTGTCCAAGCATTCCTGCTTCTGCTTCAATACCACCAACGCCCCATCCAAGAACGCCGATACCGTTAATCATTGTTGTATGTGAGTCTGTTCCAACTAATGAATCTGGGTATGCAACTAAATCACCTTCAGCATTTTTCACAGCATGAACAACTGGTGCTAAATATTCAAGGTTTACTTGGTGTACAATACCTGTAGCTGGTGGCACTGCGCGATAGTTATCAAATGATTTTTGTGCCCAGCTTAAAAATTTATAACGTTCTTCATTGCGTTTAAACTCTAAGTCCATGTTGAATGCAAGCGCGTCTGCCGTACCCGCTCTATCAACCTGTACAGAGTGGTCAATTACAAGGTCTACAGTAATTTCTGGATTAATTTTATCAGGATCCCCGCCCATATCTGCCATTGCTTTACGAAGCGAAGCCAAATCTACAACGGCTGGAACACCAGTGAAATCTTGTAAAATTACACGAGATGGTTTAAATGGAACATCGATATCTTGCACATCTTTCGTTCCCCATTTCGCTAAATTTGTAACATGTTCTTCTGTAATTACACGTCCGTCTACTTGACGAAGTACGGATTCAAGTAAAACTTTCACGGAATATGGTAATTGAGATACGTTGCCAACCCCTGCGTTTTCAAGCGCTTTCAAATCATAATAATGATACGTTTTTTCATCTACTTCAAAAGTTGCACGTGATTGAAATGGATTATGTTTGACCATTATGTTTCCCCCCTGTTAAACGTGACTAAGTTGTCTGAATATAAAATGTAGACAAACTTTTCAATACCTTACGATAATATCTTATTACAACTTTCTAAATAAGTAAATAATAAGAAACTTATAGATTATCATAAGTTTTCTTTATGTTTCTAAATTTGAATAGTGTTCACGCTCCTTATGAATACTATTACCATAAAGTAAAGTGCTCTATTAGTGCTTTACTTACAGTTCATACATACTATGAACTGCTCATCATTCAACATACAAAAAAGTTATAGAGGTGAAATAAAATGGGTAAAAGAAAAGCAAATCATACTATTTCAGGAATGAATGCTGCATCTGCACAAGGACAAGCAACTGGTTACAATGAAGAATTTGCAAACGAGCCTTTAACTCCAGCAGAGCGACAAAATAATAAAAAACGTAAAAAGAACCAGTAACGAAAAATCCCAAAAGGTCCATTTTCCTTTTGGGATTCTTTCTAATGTTTATAACGTAGTAATTCCGAAACCGTTACAAATCGATAGCCTTGCTTTTTCAGCTCAGGTAAAATTTTTGCTAATGCTGCTACTGTTTGACTACGATCATTTCCTCCATCATGTAACAATACGATATCTCCACTTTTAGCATGTTTCACTACATGATTTACAATGGATTCAACCCCTGGATTTGCCCAATCACGCGGGTCTTGATGCCACGACCATAGAACCGTTTGATAACCCGCTTCTTTCGCGGTTTTAAATACAGCATCGTTAATATATCCGCCAGGAGGACGGAATAGTAAAGGTTCTTTCACCCATTTTTTAAAATATTTCTTTCCATCTAAAATATCATTTTCTAATTTTTCATCTGATGAATTACTCGCATACAAATGGTTCATCGTATGATTTCCAATTTCATGTCCCTCTTTTAACACTTGTTTCACTAAATATGGATTACGCTGCACTCGAAATCCAATCATAAAAAAAGTCGCTTCTGCTTTATATTGACGTAATAAATGTAAAACTTGTGTTGTATAAGTCGGATCTGGTCCATCATCAAATGTAATGGCAATAACCTTTTCATTATTAGGTACTTCCCATGTCACATAGCCAGTTGGTTCCAGCTCTTTTCTGAGCAACATTTTCGCTTCCACTTTTTCAACTTGAAATATATGTACTGCGCATAATAAAGAAAAAACGAATAGAAAAATTTTCTGTTTTCGCATAATGTTCATTGAAGTAATAAGGTTGTCGAATACACAACAACCTCATTTACTTTTCTAATTGATCTACATTTCGAATAATGTTTTGGAGATTATTTTCGTATTGCTCAAGTTGTGGGCGTTGTGTTTCCGAAGCTACTTCTAACGCATTTTGAATCTGTTCATACGCCTCCTGAACTTCTTGGCGTAACTCTTTTAAATCATGACCGTAGTTTGGATCATTTTTTACAATGTTGTTAAATGCATGTTCTGCTTGTGTAACCCCTTGCTGCGCTGCTTGAAAAGCTTGTTGTTTATCTTTATGATATGGCATTATATAATCCCCTTTCCATAATAGTTAGTCCCATTTATCTTTACCTTTTTTTCTAAAAACATTCTCGTATAAATTTGCAAACTTCTCTCATTCTAAAGAGAAAGAGGAGGTGTCACATACAATGGGAAAAAACAATCGTGAAGCGAAAGAAAAAAAAGGACAACCTGAACCATTAAGCGGATCTCATAAAGTAAAAAACCGTAACCATTCACGCCAAAAAAATCATGCACATCATGATATGTAAAACAAAAGGCTCACACTAGCTACCTTTATCACATACAATGTTTATATTTTTACATTTATTCTTCACCCCTACTTCATTCATGCATAACATAGTATGAATTGAGATTTTACGGAGGGTGTCTTACATGGGCAAGAAAAAGAAGGATTGTCTTTTTCATGTTGATGGTTTCGAAGAATGGATGGATCAATTTTGTTCTGATTCTTGTAGTAACTTTAGTTTCCCAAATCAAATTCATATTGACCTTTGCGAAACTGAACAAGAATACATTTTGGAAACAGATGTACTAAATGTATCCGAACAAAATGTAGTCATTAAAAAGATGGAGACAGGCCTAAACATTTGCATACTTCATAATAATAGTTCTTTACAGCGGATCATTCCTTTACCCGCTACTATTATTTATAAGAAGATGCTAGCCTGCTTAGAGAATGGATATTTAGCCATTCATATTTCCAAAAACGAAGTTGCTAATAAACATGAAGAAAAAGTTCTTTTTCAAATTGAGAATTAAAATAAAGTAAAACTTTAACCAATGGGAGTTTTACTGCCCGTTAATAGCGGGATAAATACAAAAATAAGCCCCAGTCATCTGCTGGGGCTTATTTTATTTCGCATGTAATTCTAAATTACAATTTCTATCATGCTTTTTTTTCAATAAACCTTTTGTAACTAAAAGTACAGGAAATGCTACAGTTGAAAATATAGCTAATGCTGAAAATACTACAAACCCATTTTGATATCCGTAATAATCGAGAAGTACGCCCCCAAGCCATGGACCAATTACTGCTCCAATTCCTGAGAATCCCATCGCTCCAAAATATGTTCCTTTTAAATGCGAAACAGCTATATCATCTATAAACACATCCGTCATTGAAAACATGAGAACTTCTCCAATTGTAAAAATAATTGTGCAGACGGCAGCACCTAGCGTAGATTCTACTATTCCAAACCCAAACAATCCTCCGCTCACAAATAAGGTTCCCACCATAATAGATACTAACGGTGTATACTTTTTACATATTTGAATAACAGGGTATTGAATTACGACTACAACAATCGCATTTAAAGCTAACATATACGAAAACAATGTCACTCCATCCTGAAATATATGCGCATTTGCAAAATATTGAGATACTGTTGTCGTTAAGTGAGAAAAACCACAATTACTCAAAATAATACCAACTAATGCAACTAAAAATACGACATCCTTTCGCAATATACGAACTGCATTCAACATTGTGACAGGCTTTTTTGTATTTACTTTCTTTTTTTCAATTGGATACTTCTTAAATTGGAACGCTAATATAGCTGTATATAGAATATATACTCCAGCTGCTACTAAAAAAGGAATTGTTGATTTTGCGCTTCCAATCTGTAATCCGACAAGAGGACCAATCGCCACTCCAACATTGATTGCACCGTAACGCAAATTATATACGAGTAAACGATACTCTGGTTTCGTTAAATCTGATAATAATGCTCTTGAAGTCGGTTCAAAAAAAGACCGACATAATCCATTCAGAGCATTTAATAAAAAGAAACTTAAAACATGATTTGCAAACGAAAAGCCTATAAATACAAACACCCAAACAATCATGGACCATATTATAATCATGTTTCGACCGAATCGATCCGATAAATTCCCTCCAATAAAACTAGCAAACACTCCAACAAGTGCACTCGTTCCGATAATAGCACCCGTCATTCCAGCTGATACACCTTTAACAGTCGTTAAATAAATTGCTAAAAAAGGAATGCTCATTGACGTGGCGAACCTCGCAAATAAAGTCCCTATTATAATTGTCATTCCTAACGGATGAATATTTTGTAACTTCCCCTTCATCACTAAACCTACTCTCCCCGTTCTTACATAAAAAAAGAAAGCAAAGGATCTGCTTTCTCTTCCCTTTTTATACTTGAGCTGTTGATACTCGAGCTGTTCTCGTTATATCCATATCTATGCCATATGTAAACTGTAATTCTTTACAAACATCTTTAATTAAAATTGTGACATTATACTTCTCATTAAATTGTAAAACGATATTTTCTACTTCTTCATATGTATACTTATATTCCCCTGTAATGACACTTTTTAAATCAAAGCATTCATTTATACAAAGTTGCACAAGTAGCTGGTCATATTTCTCTATTACATCTTCTTTCTTCCACAGTAACTCTTTTACATATAACCGATCAAACTTCACACTTTCTCGATTACAATCCGTTAAAATCCGGGTCATTTCATTTAATTCTCGATACAATTCAGAAATATTTTTGCTTAAACTAAGAAGTTTATCTACGCCGTTTTCATATAACATATTCATTCCACCCCCGCATTTTCTTTTTCTTATTATAGCAAGAAAATTCTAAAAATAGTTTCTTTCTTCTGAAATATTAGGAAACTAATTTCAATTGCTTTACAATGAAACTAGTGAACGCGAAAGGGGAAAGAAAATTGGAGCAAAAATTATATTACACTGACGCTTATAAGCAAGACTTTACTACAAAAATTATAAAGCAAGATTATGATAAAGACGGTAACTTATACGTCGTTTTAAACGAGACCGCATTTTATCCGACAGGTGGCGGACAACCGCATGATACTGGCACATTAAATGATATCGATGTAATCAATGTAGAAGAGATACATGGGGAAATTCGTCACTTCATTGTAGAAAAATTACATACAGAAGAAGTAGAAGGTAAAATCAATTGGGAGCGCCGTTTTGATCATATGCAGCAACATGCGGCTCAGCACATTTTATCTGCTGCTTTTTGGGACCATTTTAACATACCTACGATTGGATTCCACCTTGGTAAAGAAACGGTAACAATTGATTTAGAAATAGAAAATCTTCATACAGAAACGGTTGAAAAAGCAATAAACATTGCCAACAAAATTGTTTTCGAAAACCATCAAATCCATATCGAGTGGATGAACTTAGAAAAAGCGAAAACATTCCCCCTTCGTAAAGAACCGACTATAACAGAAAATATACGTGTTGTTATAATTGAGAACTTCGACTACAACGGCTGTGGCGGAACGCATCCGAAACGTACAGGTGAAGTAGGTCCTATTCAAGTACTAGGGTGGGAGCGCAATAAAGGTGGCATACGATTAACATTTATCGCTGGTTGGCGCACACTAAATTTAATGGGCAAACAACAACAAATTATGAAAGATGTTTCTAAACAATTAAACAGTAGCGAGAGTGATATCCCAGCAAAAGTAGCACAACTTCTTACTTCTCAAAAAGAAAATGAAAAAGCAATACAAACAATGAATGAAAAATTATTATTTGCAGAGGCAAATGAACTACTTCAACAGCCTTTAAAAATACACGCTGGCATACTTATTTCTAAAGTATTTACAAATCGTTCTATGCAAGAAATCGCAAAGCTTTCTGCTAGTATTACAGAACAACAAGAGCATGCCATTACATATTTCGTTATCGAAAATGATGACAAACTACAATGCATCCTCGCTTGCGGAAAAACAGTCACACTTGATATGAACGCACTTTTAAAAGATTCTCTTCCTGCAATTGAGGGAAAAGGTGGCGGAAATAAAAAGAGTGCGCGCGGCGGCGGGAAAGCGCTTATGACTGGGGACGAGTTTTTAAATCAACTTATTTCTTCTATACAGTCAGCAGTGTAAAACATGTTTATGAAGGATAGCTAACTGCTATCCTTCAACTATATTTACAGGCCTATATTTTGTTTCAAGCCTTGATAACTCCCTGCACTTGCAAAACCTTCACTTATAAGAGTGATAAAAGTTTCCGAAAAACCATATTGACTTAAATCTTTAATCGGTACCATTTGCACATCATGAATCGGATTATGATCAAACTCGTTAGAAGGTAGCGTAATTTCACCTTCAATCTTTTCAAGCAGAAACGTAATATGCAATAAAGATGGGCTAGCATCCGGTTTATCACAAACATAGAGTAGCTTCTTAATTTTAACTTCTAACCCTGTTTCTTCTCTCATTTCTCGACTCATCGCTTCTTCTAACGTTTCACCATTCTCTACCCTTCCCCCAGGTAAAGACCAATTGCGACTAGCAACTTTTTGCTTTACTAGCAATACTTTTTCATCTTCAATTAAAATTCCCGTAACACGAACTTGCATTACATTTTCCATATGTAATCCCCTCTTCCCATTATATTTACAAATTAATCCTTCCACAAAAAGAACATACGTTTTATAATTAAAGAAAATTATGGAAGAAAGAAGTTGTTACATCTATGCGTCCACCCTTAACAAAACCTATATCACTTGAAGATTTCCAAAACTATTATTGGTTAAAAGCAGAACTCCAAACATTTTGCCGTGAGCATGGTTTGCCAGCTAGTGGCTCTAAGATTGAAATAACTGAGCGTATCTCACATTATTTAACTACTGGTAAAATATTAAAAAACAGCTCTGGTCAAAAGGTGAGTAAAGCTTCTCTCTCTTATAAAGAACTTTCTCTTCAAACGATTATTACTAACAAGCACCGCTGTAGCGAAGATGTTCGTGTTTTTTTCAAAGAAAAAATCGGAGCAAACTTCCGCTTTACAGTAGCTCTCCAAAAATTTTTTAAAGAGAATGTCGGAAAAACATATGAAGACGCGATAACGTTTTGGTATGAAGAAAACGAACGAAAAAAAGATCCTATTAATAAAACAACTATCAGCGCACAGTTTGAATACAATCGCTTTACTCGCGACTTTTTCGAAGATCCAAATAACAAAGGGAAATCAAAAACTGATGCTATCGCTGCTTGGAATGAAATAAAAGCAAAACCTGGTAGCAATGCTTATGTTCCTCAAAAGTAGAAAACTAGTTCTTTTCTAGTCTTCTACTTTTTCAAATAATAGCGCTAACCCTATTCCACCACCAATTCCTAACGTCGCAATTCCATATTTCATATACTCCCTTTGTGCCTGATAAAACAATCGTGTTACGAGCATAGCACCAGATGCACCGTACGGATGACCGAGCGCAATTGCTCCACCATTGACATTTAATTTTTCATACGGAATTTGTAACGTCTTTGCACAAGCAACAACTTTTGAAGCGAACGCTTCATTTATTTCAAAATAATCGATGTCCTCTACTTTTACATTCATTTCGTTTAATAATTTGTTTACCGCAAATATCGGACCAGTCCCCGGAAGATTTGGATTTACTCCCACTACAGCACTATGAACGAAACGAAGAACAGGCTTGTATCCTAATTTTCGTGCTTGCCCCTCTTTCATTACAAGAACGGCACATGCTCCATCATTTACACCGCACGAATTACCTGCCGTTACTGTACCATTTTGTAAAAATGCGGGCTTTGTTCTTTTAATCATTCTTTCATAATTCATTTCTCGTTTTATAGCTTCGTCAAAAGATCCATTAAACGAAAGTATCTCATCTTGTAAATATCCATTCTCTAATGCTTGCAGTGCCCGTTTATAACTAAGGCAAGCATACTCGTCTTGCATTTCTCGCGTTATATTATAACGCTCTGCAACATATTCAGCCGCCACTCCCATATTAGGATCACCAATTGTTTCTGGTGAAAATCGCGCTCTATTTTGAAAAGGTGATGTACTTGTACTCTCTACTCCTCCTGCAATATAACAATTACCTGCGCCGCCTTGAATGAAATGACATGCAGTACGAATCGCTTCCAATCCGGCACCACATTGCCGGTCAATCGTTACACCAGGAATATGATAGCCAAGTCCTGCTTCTAAAGCAGATAATCTCGCAACATTCCCTCCCGGCCCCACAATATTCCCTAATATGACATCGTCTATTTCTCTCTCAATTCCTTTACTTAAAAACGTAAGAAGCGGCGTTACTAATTGCTGAACTTCATAATCTTTCAACATCCCATTCTTCTTACCAATAGGTGTCCTTTTTGCTTCTACAATAACCGCTCTATTCATATATTTTCTCCAGGTTTTCAATCATATTTTTTGCTGCAATACGAGCGATTTTCCCGCTATTTGTATACGGTATTTCATCTACAAAATGCCATTCTTTCGGTATTTTAAACGAGGATAATCGTTGTAAGCAAAAACTTTTTAATTGTTGCTTCGTAGCACTTCCTTTTACGATAGCGACAGGTTTTTCACCCCAATAACTATCTTTCACGCCAACTACAACTATTTCATCCACAGCTGTATGTTCATGTAATACACTTTCTATTTCTTCTGGGAAAATATTAATTCCTCCAAATAAAATCATATTCTTCTCTCTACCTACTATATATATAAAGCCTTCTTCATCTTCATAACCTACATCTCGCACTGTCATCCAGCCATCCGCAGTCAACTCTGGAACTAAAACCTTATCCAATATGTAGCCCATAAAAAACTGATCACTTTTCACATAAACAGTTCCTATCTCGCCTTTCTGTACTTCTTCTCCTGCTTCGTTACATATTCGAACTTGCACATTGTGACAAGGTTTTCCTACTGAATTTGGCCTTCTATCACTCTCTTCATCAACTAGTGCTGTTACAAAACTTAGTTCCGATGCACCGTAAAATTCATATTTTTGCGCATAAGGAAATATACTCTTTATTTTTTCTTTCCCTTCAGCTTCCCATTTCGCTCCTGACGAAATAATTTTCATTCCATTTTCTATTACTCTATTTTCTTTATATAAAGATTCTAGCATTGTCGGAACTGTATACATGACCGAAACGTGTTCCGTTTCTAACTTATCCAGCACTTGATCTGGAATAAACTTTTTCATAATATGCACCGTTTGCCCTACATATAATGCACTTATTGCACCGTATAAAAAAAGAGAATGAACGAGCGTCCCAGCTATTAAAATAGAATCTTCTTTTTTCATATGGAAGTCATGTATATTGCAATCAAAACTATGAACCCACGATTGTTGTGCACGTAAAAATGCTTTTGCCTTTCCAGTCGATCCTGATGTAAATCCCATATAAAACGGAGCATTTTGTACACTTTCTACAGGATTATATGTAGGAAGATAGTTCTCTATCATTCTTTTCCACTCATCAATTTCAATTACTCTTCCTTCTTCATCCGGTAGATCATTTACCTTATATCGCTCTGTCACAATTATAGCCGGGTTACTGATCGCAATTCTTTCTTTGAGCTCATACTCTTTCCACTTTATATCTAACGGCACACAAACCCATCCGGCCATAGCAGCACCAGCAAATAGTTGTAAAAACTCCATACTATTTTCTAATACAATTGCTATCGTTTTATTCTGCGATTCTTTTTCATTCAACCAGTTTGCTACTTTACATACTGACTCAAACCATTCTTTAAATGTTAATACTCGATCATTTTCCTTTATTGCTATTTTATTTGTTTGTAAAGAGGCATACTTTTTATATTCTTTTGTAATCCCCATTTGAGACGTCCTTTCTTTACAAAATAATAAAAAGAAACACGCAATGAACGTGTTTCTTCTCTTTCTTATCCCGCATTTGTATATTTCCCACTCTTGAGAGCAGGCGTAATAATATGTTTCAATGAACGATGTAATTTCGTTACAAGAATTGCTGCTATAATCGCTTTTATGCAATCACCTGGTAAAAATACGGCACTTACTTTCATCGTCTGCCATATAGAAACATCCATAAAGAAAGCTTGTACAATGATACCAAATACATAAACTACGAAAATACCACCAATTATATTAATACATAATACCTTTATTATAGAGACTTCACGTAAACGCTCAATTAAATAACCAATGACAAACGCTCCAACGATATAACCAAGTAAATATCCTGCACTTGGCCCAACAAATACGCCTGGACCACCGCGTCCACCAGCAAGTAATGGTGCTCCAACTCCAACTATAAGTAAGAAAATAAGCTGACTTAACGCACCAAGACGTGATCCTAACAATCCACCAGCAAGCATAACACCGAGTGATTGTAATGTAATCGGAACTGGTGTAATAGCAAGAGCAATTGGAGGTATTAACCCTAACACTCCCATAATAGAACTAAATAAAGCGACGAAAACTAGGTTTTTTGTATTCATATTTGCTTCTCCTATTTGTAAACTTAAAATGATTTTTAGATAACATATTACAGGAGTTATATTATCTTTCTATTTAGTATTTGTCAACTTATTTTAAATATAGGTTTACAAATATTTTTTCAATTATTTCTCTTTATGCAAATGCTCAAGTTCTTTCCGAAGCGCCTGTTTTAAAAACTTCCCAACAGATGTTTTCGGTATTTCTTCCATAAATACAATATCGTCTGGTAACCACCACTTCGCAAACTGTGGTTTTAAAAACTCATATATTTCTTCTTTTGTTACTGTACTATTTTTCTTTTGAACGACGCAGGCAATTGGTCGCTCTTGCCACTGCGGATGAGGAACGGCAACGACAGCTGCTTCAAATATAGCATCATGTGCCATTAATGCATTTTCAAGGTCAACTGAAGAAATCCACTCACCTCCGCTTTTAATAACATCTTTCGTACGGTCAACAATTTTCACGCAGCCTTCCTCGTCAACCGTAACGACATCTCCTGTATATAACCAACCATCACGAAAACCTTCGACAGTACGTTCATCGTTATAATAACTTTCAGCGATCCAAGGTGCTCGTAAACATAACTCTCCCATCTCAGTACCATCCCACTTCACTTCACCGTTTGTACCGACTACTTTCATCTCTACACCAGGGACAAGATATCCTTGTTTTGAGCGGATTTCTAATTGCTCTTCATATGATAATTCTGTTTCATAACTTTTTAAACGTGCAAGTGTTACGAGTGGGCTTGTTTCAGTCATACCATATGCATGTACGAAAGGAACATTATATTTTTGTTCAAATGCTTTAATAACGCTTTTCGGTGCAGCAGCACCACCGCATAATATTCTCGTTATACTAGATAAATCGTAACTATTATTTTCTAATTCTTGTAATACGCCGAGCCAAATTGTCGGCACACCTGCTGCTATCGTTACTTTTTCAGCTTGAATCATCTCTAATAAAATTTTTGGAGTAAACATTGGTCCGGGCAGAACTTGTTTAGTTCCAAACCAAGTAGCTGCAAAAGGAAGCCCCCAAGCGTTCACATGGAACATCGGTACAATTGCCATCGCCGCATCACTTTCCGATAAAGCAGCTGTATCCGCTAAACCGAGTGCCATACAATGCAGTACAGTACTACGATGCGTATATACAACACCTTTTGGATTTCCTGTAGTCGCTGACGTATAACACATACCAGCAGGTGTATTTTCATCAATATCTTTTACAAATTGGAAATTCGGATCGCCTTCTTCTAATAGTTTTTCATAATGATATACAGGTTCTAGCGTAGTATTGGGAAGTTCATCTTTATCAGTCATAATAATGTAGGCTTGTACAGTTGATAATTGTGATTGAATATTTTCAACGAGTGGTACGAGATCTTCATCTATAAGTAGAATTCGATCTTCTGCGTGCTGAATAATGTATGAAATATGTTGAGGAGATAAACGAATATTAATTGTGTGTAAAACGGAAGCAATACCAGGAATAGCAAAATATGCTTCCACATGTCGATGATGATTCCACGCTAACGTTCCTATACGCTCGCCTTCTTTAATTCCTAATTTTTTTAACGCACTTGAAAGTCTTCTCGTCCTTTCACCTAACTGCTTATACGTTAACGTCGTAACTGTATCATGTGTCCGTGAAACAATTTCTTTCTTCGAAAACAGTTTCTCTGCTCTTTCCATCATAGAACTAATTGTTAGCGGTACATTCATCATCATATTGGTTACATCCCCCTTTAAAGCGTTTTCATTTTTCGTTTATTATAACAGACTTTTACGAATAATTACGACATTTTTCTGTATTTTCTGAATTATTTCTTTGGAAATAATTCAGAAAATACTAAGAGAAAATATATTAAAATTCTTTCTTACGATATATAAATATCGAAATGAAATAAGAAAAGATATATATGATAACGCCAAATGTTGTATATAGAATTGAAACGTATACAGATGAATTTAAATTTGATATTGGAAATTGTTCTATTAGATATCCAATTACACTTTGTAATCCAAAATAAGTAACAAGTCCCCCACATGCGCCTCCAATTGTAATAGCATCAGATTTTTCTGCTCCAAAAACATAGAGAAGCGGATAAGCTATTGCTCCGGCATTAAGAATGATGAACGTCCCTAAAGAAACACTCTTAAATATACCATCATCAATTGGTGTATCTGAAACTAAACCATGTACATAAAATATGCCATACGATAATAAAGTACCAATAATTACAACTAAAAAATAGAAAAGGTAGTGACTTTGCACAATGTCATTTCTAGTAACCGGTAAAGTAAGTACATATTTTTCATACCCCGACTTACTCTCATATTTAATAACTTCAAGTGCAGGAATCGCAGCAAATAAGATAATGAATGTAGCAATTAAACGGTACATTGAAGCATTACCAAAATAAAAAACCAATCCCGCTCCTAATATCGCTATTCCCATGAACGTAAAGAAAGTTCGATACACTAGATAATAGTTTGTCAATAATAAACCTTTCATTTATTTTTCACTCCTCGTTAATAAAATACTTATTTCTTCTATCGAAATGGTTCTATGAGCAATCCCATTTGGTAGTTTATGCACATCTGATACAAGTACATTGAAATAAGAACCATTATTCCTTTTCACCACAACTATATCTTTGTTGATTAAAGTTAGTTGTTCCTCATCAACATCTACAATGGCATAATTGTCCAAAACCTTATCCTTTTCTTCATTCAATAAAATTTCTCCATCTTTTATCACAATAAGGTGACTAGCTATTTTTTCTACATCACTCATAATATGTGAAGAAAGTAATATACCACCATTACTTTTATTCACAAAACTTTTTAATTCCTCTAACACCTCCTCCCTAGATGAAGGATCAAGACCTCCTGTCGCTTCATCTAGAATTAATAATTTTGCATTATGCGACAATGCAACAGCTATAGTTAGTTTCATTGACATTCCACGCGAGAATTTACCTACTTTCTCATTAGTAGGTAAAGAAAAAGTATTAACTAATCGATAAAAATTATCTTGATCCCAAGATTCAAACATCTTTTTAAAAACTTTGTTTAATTGCTTTATCGTAAGATGAGCCGGTAGATTCATAGCATCAAATACGACTCCAATCTTCCCCTTATTCTTGGCATCTTTATTTATATTCTCTTCACCAAATATTTTTACTGTACCGCTATCTTTAGAAATTAATTCTAGTACTGTTTTAAATGTTGTTGATTTACCTGCCCCATTGTCACCAATGAATCCAATAATTGCCCCTGATGGCACATTGAATGTAACATCTTTTAAAACAACGTTGCTTCCAAATGATTTACTTAAATTTTTAATTTCTAGAATGTTTGACATCATTTCACTCCTATCTTAGCTTTTAATAAAATAGATTTTCTCCTATTAAAAATTATCCACTTTATCTCTCACTTTCTTTTTTAGTTTAAAAATAATACGATTGCTATATTCTTTATTCTCTACTAAAATCCGATACATCTCCCACACTCCTACAACACGAACAAAAAGATAGACTCCAATCGCAATAAGTACAACACAGTACGGATAATACTGCACTAATTCTCCTGAAGTGATATGCTTTTTCTCAAATAAAAATGGTATCGCTCCTGCTGCTATAAAACAAAATCCAACGATCATTACTGCAGCATACTTTTTCTTAATTACTTCATATCTTTTTGTCAATTCTTTTAGAAAGTTTTGATCAAATAGTAGTTCTTCTTTTTTCAATACATTGTATCTACTCTCTTCTATCGTTACAGGTACCATCATTGCTCCAATTCCAAGGACAGCAATGATAATAACAAGGAATGTCGAAATTGTTGCATTTTCTTTAAATAATAAATACGGTATTGTAGATAAAATGAGCAAACTAAATCCTAGCGCAATATATTTAGAAATTTTTTGCCCATACACTATATACCCTTCTGCCATTTCCTGACTTACGTAATAGCCCTCCACATTTTCATTACTTTGCTCAGCAGTTTCTTTTAATAAATAGTCGAGTGATACTTCAAATACATTTCCAATCATTATTAACTTTTCAGTTTCAGGAAATCCTTGACCGTTTTCCCACTTACTAACTGCTTGCCTTGTTGTGTTTAATTTTTCAGCTAACGCTTCTTGAGAAAGACCCTTTTCCTTTCTTAATTTAAAAAGCTTTTCACCAAATCCCATATGTGTGTCCCCCTTTGTTTTCTTACCTAAATTGTATGTAAACATTGCCCTTATCTCTATCTTCCTGCGGTTGCACTTTGTCAACTTACGGTTGCGATTGTGTTATTTAGCGGTTTTGTATACGATTTAGCTATTTTCCCCCATGATTATGGGGCGTTAATTATATAACCCATCTCAATAACAAATTATAACAATTAAAGGTAATTATTGTTATACAAAATCAAAAAACTCCCTTGTTCATTTAAAGGAGTTTTCGATATAAAATATTTCAAGAGGACTAATATTGATTCACAATTTCTTCTATACATTTTTGTACGTTGTGCAACGATTAATAAGCATCCCACACAGTATATGTTGTCATCTCTTTATATAAGGCATACTCACATATATGTAAAATATTACTCCTATTAATTTCCCTAATAAAAACACTTCTCAATAATCATAACGGCTTCTGCTTAAACTTTTCATAATTTCGTACTTTTAATAAAAGGATATTCCCGCAATCTGTACAAATATAAGCATCTACTGGTGAAGATGTAAACATCGTCTCCTTTTTCCGTATTTGTGCATATCCGACAAACTCACCTTCTCCTATATTTTGAGAACCACAATTAGAGCATGTCTGCACGCCTTTCTGTTTCATGAGAGCACCACCTTTAATCTGTTTCCACTCCCTTCGACAGTTCACTTCCATTTTCCTTCCAAAAAACCTCTTATTCTCTTACATTTCAACAGGAATCTCATAACATACATCGTATATGTACTATGAAATATATTTATTAACGGAGGAATTTTATGAGTACTATTATGACGCTCAATACAGCACAAGAAATTGAAAGCGCAGAAATACATATGCTTTCTTCTAGATTAAAGGCACTACAAGCAATAAACGGAAATCCAATGCAAGTACAAATGAAAAAGTTCGGGAGTGCCACTGCCTTTTCATCAAAAATAATTGCTGGTCCTGCTTTTAATACGGTAAAAGGGATTACATTTACAAATACAGATGAGATAGATGAAATCGTCTCTTATTATCAATCGCTACAAATCCCTTGTCGTTTTGAAATTACACCCGCTCAAGGTACAGCCAAATTATTTCAATACTTATCTCAAAGAGGATTTTACCAATCCAGCTTCCATACCGCTTTATATAGTATACCGAGAGAAGACCCTTCCCTTCTTCCTTCTAACATTTCAGTACGCGAACTAAAAGAAAATGAATTTCATATTTTTGCAGACATATACGTACGCGGATTTAACATGCCATCCTTTACAAAAGATGGCGTCCATCAAAATAACGAAATTCTCTACAATAAACCTGGCTGGCATTTTTTCATAGCCGAAGTTCAAAACACTCCTGCGGGTATTGGTGTCCTGTATATAAATAATGGGATTGCATCATTAGCTGCTTCTGCTACTTTGCCAGAATTTCAGCGTAAAGGCTGTCATACTGCATTAATTCAAAAACGAATAGAGACGGCTATTGAATCCAACTGTAACTTAATAGTTGGACAAACAAGGTTCGGTAGCAGCAGTCAAAATAATATGGAACGTGCCCATATGAAAATTGCTTATACGAAATCAATATGGACTGCAAAAGACATGTAATTTACATTCTTTCTCTTCTCATTACAATTTTATACATTTTATGACACTTTCTTTTCTATCCTATTAATCATTTGAATATTCAAACTATATTTGTTACGCTATTACTAGATACATCATTCAACTTGCAATATGAAAAGAGAATTCTAATCAAACTACAAGGAGGAGAAATGTATGACTAAGAATGATCATGGTTTAAAGGAAAAAGTAGAAGGTGCCATTGATAAAGTAAAAGGTGAAGTAAAAGAAGTTGTCGGGAAAGTAACTGACAATAAGAAATTACAAGCTGAAGGAAAATGGGATAAAGTGAAAGGCACTGCTAAAGATACGGTTGGTAATGTAAAAGAGAAAGTACATGAATATAAAGAACATAAAGAGAATAAATAAAAAAGAACAAAGATGTATGGTGGTGCAAGTAGGGAGTTACTAGATCCGAGAAAAAAGAATTTGTATTTTATATTTACCTGTAAAATCATTTTAAAACGACAAATAGATGCCTTCAGGCATCTATTTGTCTATAAACAGCTATTTTTCTTCTACTATATAACTTCCTAATCACTGAGGCTTCTCCTTACCAACATTCCCCAACATAATACCTTTGCTAGAGTAAAAGATCACTTTGTGAAATTTGGTTTTAGGTCGCCTGTATACGGTTCGTGCTCAACAAAGATTTTTATATCTTTTCCATTCGCATCTTTCCCGATTCTTGTATACGTAAATTTCTCTTTATTTAACTCTGTAAGTTCAAGGACCGCACCATATTTATTATTTCCTAACGAAGCGTGAGCTCTTATTTTATTACCATGTACAACATCGAAGAAACCATAATCCCCACGACTTACCCCTGTGTTCACATTAAAAAACTCATATTTATTTGTATTTTTATCATATTTTGCTAGACTGATTAAGTTTGAGTTGTATTTTGTTACATTATTACCCTGTTCGTCTAATACCACCGTTCCGTTCCATAGTGTACTAGATAAAATTTCATCTCCATCAACGTCTGTAACTATTTTCCCTGTCGAGCTTTCTAAATTTTTATCAGGTTGCGTGAAAGAAAGTTCTTTTTCATGGTAAGGAACATGTTCAACAAATACTTCTACATCGTTCCCTTTTGCATCTTTCCCCATTCTTTTATATGTAAATTTTTCCTTGTCTAATTGCGTTAATTCAACAACTGCCTGATAATTTTTCGTTTCAGAAATTAACACTCTTTTCTTTCCATCATTCGTTATAAAAAAGGTACCGCTATCATTACGACTTTCTCCTGTACTTGCATTAAAAAATTCATACCTTGCAGTTTTAGCATCATATTTTGCAAGCCCGATGAAATTTTGATTTTCTTTCGTTACATCATTATGATCTTTGTCATAGACTTTTGTCCCTTTCCAATTTGTTTCACCAAGTATGCTAGCTAGTAGTTGCCCTTTCGTTTGTTGAGTTTGTTTAGTTTCTTGTATTGCATTGTATAAAAATTGTGCGTACTGTTCACGCGTCACATCCATACTTGGAGCAAATTTCCCTCCTCCTACTCCTTTTGCAATATTATTTGTTTGAACAGCACTAATTGCATTTCTTGCCCATGAGTTCGTTGAAACATCATTAAAAGTATGATCACTCTTTGCCTTTAAATGAAAAGCATTTGTAAGAACTTGTGCCATTTCTGCACGTGTTAAGGATGCCTTCGGTCTAAAGTTCCCATGCTCGTCACCCGTAAAAACGCCCATTTCTGTTAAAGATAAAATTTCCTTTATATAGCTTGTCGAATCTTCGCTTACGTCCCCATATGGGTTCTCATAATTTTTGTTTTCTGCCATATTAAAATAACGATACATTAATGCTGCAACTTGTTCGCGTGTTACGTTATCTCCAAAACCAAATCTTCCATCATCATAGCCAAAAATAATTTTCTCACCTGTTAATTGATGAATCGCCTCATATGCCCAGTGCCCCTTTGGAACATCTTTGAATACATCAGTATGACTCGTTTGTGGTGGAACCTCTTCTGCTTTTACCTCTCCATTTTTTTCACTCAATAGGCTTCCACCTAAAACTGCTGATATGATACATGTTTTTAAAATCGTTTTATTCATAGCTTCCCAATCCCTTCATTTAACAAAGAATTACACCACTTATCTTCCAAAAGAAGATTCTATGTGAGCAATTCATGTTTTACATTTTGATTACAGCTAATTGGTTACACCTCCAAAGTTCTTTTTCGTAGTATCCATAGCTGTTATATATAGGAATTATAAATAGCAACTATAAATTGCCCATAAATAAATTATTAAAAAAAGATAAAATTAAGATAATATATTTTTAATCTCAATCTAAAAAAACGTTATTCTTTCTCATCTAGCCTGTTAAGAAAGAATAACGTTTTTAGTTCTAGGGTTCTTTTTGACAAAAAAAAGAGAAACTTTATTTTATATGCCAAAAAACAACTTCACGGCCTTTTCCAAACAGAACATCGGAAAAAGCCGTGGCATAATACTTATTTTATAATTGATGGAATACGGCCAAAACGGCTCTTTTTACTTCCCTTCACTCTTCTCTAACACATACAAATCTTCTTCAATATTAGATAGTTTCTCTGTTACAAGCTTTCTAGCATCTCCAATTGCTTGATTGTATGCAAATGGTCCTACTAATTTAATCATTTCTTCTATTAATCGCTCTGCTTGGAAACGTCCAATTTCATCTAAATCTTCTTCAACGAAAAATTGCTGGATTTGTGCCACAAGCTCTTCTTTTTTATCATTTGGTATTTTTATATTCATCATCATTTAAGACTCCTCTATATTTAAGATAGTACGTTTCTTAACTCTACCATAGAAAAACGCTTTCCAGGACAACTTTTTGTAACGCCTTCTAGCTCCCTATGACCGAGTATATTTTCTTTCTTTATAGCAAACTGCTTCATAAACATTTTACATAAAAAATATAATGCATTTATTTGTGCGGTAGTTGGATCATATTTGTCAAAATTACCCGTCATACATATTCCAATTGTATCCCTATTATTATCTTTCGCATGTGCTCCAATATGTAAACCTCGCCCTTCGACTACAGTTCCATCTTCTTCAATAAAATAATTGTAACCGATCCCGCTCCACCCTCTTACTTTTTGATGAAATTCATGTGTTTTATACACATCCCATCCATCTTCGGATGTATGGTGGATAATCAGTTTATTAACTTTCTCTAAAGGAACTAATTCATCTTGAAATGTTAAATTAACACATTTAATTTCCATTCGAACATCCTCCCCTTAAAAATCAATGATCACAATTGTTTTATCGTCTGGCCTTATTCTCTTTTCCTCTTCTAGCTCTTCAATAATTGCTACATATTCATTTATACTATTCTTTCTTATATATGCAACAGTTTGTTCAAGTGGCCAATCTGGGTGGAATAATCCGTCTGAACAAAGAAAAATCCCGCTCACTTCATCTATATGTAGTTCACCATGTTGTAAATAATGTATCGCTTCTTTCATTCCATTCGCAACGGAGTACCCGCCCTGCATATTTGCAAGATAACGATTATATTTTAACTGTTCTCGCACATCTTGAAAAACATGTTCTTCTGGTACAGTTAACCCTTTATTACGGTCTTCTTCCCTCTTCTTTTTTGCTCGTTTACTAATTCCTTCAACCGTGTCTTGCGTTAATACTTGCATCGTCCCATTTTGAAGTATTGCGACAATCATACAGTCCCCTAACTGTGCGTATTCAATTTTCTCACCATCTATTTGAACTGCCGCAATACATGTACACCACAAATGCTCTTTCTTTCTCGTATCTACTTCATACTCTAACATTTTCCTTTGCAATGCTTCATTTGCTTTTGCAACAGCAACTTGCAAACTATGATTTTCACGTAATGAAGCAAAATAACTTGCAAATAAATGCGAAGCGATGTATGCTCCATTATGTCCCTTTTCATCACGAAACGGGACGAGCGGTGTTGCACCATCACATACACCATACATCTTTTTTTCTTCATTACAAAAATAAGAATCCTCACATTCTTGCTTCAACGGGCTTTTCTGTTGATACGTTTTTACCTTCATATCTGTATCCCCTTCCAAATGATAAAATACTCGAATTCTTTTGATTAATCTAATTTTCCGAAATAAACTGTTTTTACCCAAAACTTTCAATATCATATATAATCTTGAAATAATATGAATTTTTTAGTGAAGGACGGGAAAGAGATGGTCAGATTTCTTGGTGTTATTATCGGTTCTATTATTATTGCGATTGCATTTAATCTTTTCCTTATCCCCCACAAAATTTTAAGTAGTGGAATTGGCGGAATTGCTATTATTTTAGGGATTGTAACGCCTGTAAACACAGGTATTATTAACTTTGTATTAAACTTACCTATCCTTATTCTAGGATACATAGGTCTTGGAAAAAAAGTAATTTTTAACACGATTATCTCTGTTATTGTATTATCTGTTGCATTATACTATGTTCCAGTGAAAGTCGTAGCAACAGATCCACTTTTATCATCTATCTTTGGTGGTGTCATTGCTGGGGCTGGTATCGGTCTTGTTTTTAACTGTAATGGCTCAACTGGTGGATTTGATATTATCGGTATGCTATTGTCTCGTAAAAGAGATATTAAACTTGGTGGATTCCTTATTATTTTAAATGCAGTCGTTGTAATAATTGCAGGATTCTTCTTCACTTGGGATGTTGCTCTTACAAGCTTACTTTCAATTTATGTAACTGGTAAAGTGATCGATGCTATTCATACGAAACATCGAAAGGTTACACTTATGATTGTAACAAATGAAGCAGAAAAAATGAAAAAACAACTTCTTTCAACTGTTGTACGTGGAATTACATTACTTGATGGCGAAGGTGCTTATTCCAGCGAAAAAAAACGTGTACTTATGACAGTCGT
Source organism: Bacillus sp. IBL03825 (assembly GCF_024712505.1). Taxonomy (NCBI): domain Bacteria; kingdom Bacillati; phylum Bacillota; class Bacilli; order Caryophanales; family Bacillaceae; genus Bacillus; species Bacillus sp. IBL03825. Next base: position 3,604,108 of record NZ_JAMXKE010000001.1, read on the forward strand.
TTCTCGTGAAGAATTAGCAAGTATGAAATTAACAATTTCCGAAATTGACCCTCATGCATTCGTTAACATTACCGAAACTGTTGAAGTATTAGGTTTGTTTAGAAAAAGTTAAAAAACTAGGTGGATTTCCACCTAGTTTTTATTTTCCATAAATTCAATTCGATTTCCGAACGGATCTGACACATAAAATCTAATTACATCTGGCCGTGCATGATCATCTATTACTTCAATACCTTGCTTTATTAACTCTTGTTTAAATTCATCAATTTTTAAAACATAAAAAGCTGGATGCGCCTTTTTAGCTGGGTTGAAGTTTTGCTCAACTCCGATATGAATCTCTTGATTTCCACACTTAAACCAGCACCCACCACGCTTCTTTAATTCCTCTGGCTTCGGTATTTCCTCCATACCAATTTTATTACCGTAAAACTCTCGTGCTGCTTCTTCACACCCTACAGGCGCAGCTACTTGCACATGATCGATACCTTGAATATAATTTCTCATTTTCTCTCCCTCTCTTCTACCCTAATGTTATAAAGAAAACCTACTCCTGTAACTTACAAAAGATTTATAAAACAATATAAGCTCCCCTTATTACGACCTTACACTCACTTTTCCAAAATAAAGAAAACAAAATTTATTATATAACTTCCATTTTTTATAGAAATACACATTACATCTATATTATAGTTATGGATAGACAAATCTTTTTAGATGCTATTTGTACGGAGGAACTATTATGAGTCGTAAAAAATATTCATCAACTCAAAGAAAACGTCATCCGAACATTTCTAGACGTTTGCGAAACCATATACAAGATCGTTCATTAACAGAAATGTACGCATCTCTGTTCAAACACAATCCTGATAGTATTATTTCATTAAATTTAGAGGGAGTTATTCTACATATAAATCCTTCTGCCGAAAAAATATTAGGTTACAATTCTTTAGAATTAGAACAGAAAAATATTACCTCTATTTTAGAAGCTCATATTTCTGAGCAAGTATTACAAAATATAAAGAATACTGGAGCAGATAATCAACAAGAGTATATTTTATCTATTTATCATAAAAATGGATTCTTATTAGACGTCGTGACAAAACTAGTTCCTATTTTTGTCCAAAATCGTCTAACTGGCGTATATGCCATTATGAAACCTCTTGAGAAATCAGAAAGAATTGAGAATATGCTAAAAGAAAGTGAGAAGAGGTTACGTACATTAGTGAACTCCATGCCTGCGTTTGTTATATTTAAGGATCATGAGGGGCGCTGGCTTGAGGCAAATGACTACGCACTTTCTTGCTTTAATTTCCATCATGTACCTTACCACGGAAAAAAAGATAGTGAACTCATTCAATATAATGAAGCGTACCGAGAAGCTTTTTTACATTGTGAAGAAGTCGACGAACTAGCATGGCAACAAAGACAAATTCTTCATGGTGAGGAATTTATTATACATAGAGATGATTTCGACCTAATCTTAAGTATATCGAAAGTTCCACTTTATCATCCTGACGGCTCGCGAAAAGGTCTTATCGTCATGGGAAGAGACGTTACCGAGCTAAAAGAAACGGAAAAGTTATTACGAAAATCAGAAAAGCTCGCAGTAGTCGGACAACTGACAGCTGGAATCGCCCATGAAATTCGAAATCCACTCACTTCTCTAAAAGGTTTTCTAACATTGCTACTCCCTGAAATAAATGAAGAGCAGAAATGGTATATCGATGTTATGTTAAGTGAAATTTCACAAATGGAATCTATCACAAGTCAATTTATGGCGATGTCTAAACCACAAGTATTATCTATCCAAACTTGTAACATACAAACTTTAATTGAAGAGGTAGTTACATTTATTTTACCAACTGCTATTATGCATAGTGTTCACATCATTATGGATCATTTTGATTACAAACATGATATTCAATGTGATGGTAACCAGTTAAAACAAGTTTTTATAAATATATTAAAAAATGCGATAGAAGCAATGCCAAATGGCGGAAATATTTACATCCAAACAAAGCCATTTGAGGATACCTTCATCTTAATACGTATTATCGATGAAGGTTGTGGTATCCCAGAAGATCGTATCTCTCGTTTAGGCGAACCATTTTATAGTTTAAAAGAAAAGGGAACTGGACTAGGATTAATGATGTGTTACAAAATAATTGAAGAACATCATGGTAAATTACACATTTCAAGCGAATTAAATAAAGGTACAATTGTTGATATTCAACTACCGCTTTCTTCATCTCACCTTGCAATCCAGTCGTAAATAATAAAAGAAGCATCTGCTAGTTGTTAGCAGATACTTCTTTTTTAAAATGCTTTGTCATACCATTCTTTTGCTTTTTCTACTTCGCCCATTGTTAATTGATGTCCTCTATTTTCCCAATGCATTGTTACAGTAGCGTTTGCATTTTCTAATATTACCTTCAATTCCTCAGACTCTGCTGATGAACAAATTGGGTCATTTGTCCCAGCAGCAATAAATACGGATTTCCCTGCTAAATTAGGCAATTGTGTTCCTCTTCTAGGCACCATTGGGTGATGGAGCACAGCGCCTTTTAATGCATTAACGTAATGGAATAATAAGCTTGCAGCAATGTTTGCTCCATTTGAATAACCGATAGCTACAATGTTATTTCTATCAAATTCATATGTTTTTGCAGCTTCATCTAAAAACTCGTTTAATTCCTTCGTACGGAAAATCAAGTCCTCTTCATCAAAAATACCTTCTGCCAATCTACGGAAGAAACGTGGCATGCCATTTTCTAATACATTTCCTCTAACACTTAATACAGATGCTTCCGGATCAATTATTTCTGCAAGTGGTAATAAATCTAATTCATTACCACCTGTACCATGAAGTAATAACAACACTGGTTTTGACGTATCTTTTCCTTTTTGAAACACATGTTTCATCATAATCCTCTTCCCCTTTCAATCACTTTTCGTCTAAATTTCTCACTTCAAATGGTAAAAGTGTTTGTTCAATTTGTTTTCTATGTGGTTCATATTGCTCCGGTAACTTTAATTCCTCACCCATCGTCTCTAACGATTCGTCATGAGCGAAACCAGGAGGGTCTGTTGCAATTTCAAATAAAATTTCGCCGTGTTCTCTAAAATAAATTGCGTTAAAATAATTTCGATCTTGTACAGGAGTTACGTGATATCCAAAACGAGACGCATGCTCTTTCCAGTCTAGTTGATCATCATCATCACTCGCTCTCCAAGCAATATGATGGACTGTACCAATACCCATTTGGCCACGCCCGATTGTCGATAGCCTCAAGTCGATAATATTCCCAATATCAGCAGAAGAACGGAATCGAACGAATTCACCTTCTTCTCCCATTTTCTCAAGACCCATAACATGCTCTAACAATTCAGCTGTGTTTTGAGGTTGTGCAGATAAAAGAACAGCACCGCCAAATCCTTTAATTGCTACTTCTGGCGTAACTTCTCCAAAAGTCCAATTATTTAATACGCCTTCTTCTCTTTCTACTAATTCTATATGCAAACCATGTGGATCATCAAATTCTAAATACTGCTCTCCAAATCGAGTCATTTTTGTATACGAAATATCGAATTTTTCTAATCTATTTTCCCAAAACTCCATTGCACCTTTTGGTACGACATAAGACGTAATGCCAACTTGACCGTCCCCAATAATACCTTGACGAGCACCTGCCCATGGGAAAAACGTAATGATTGTTCCAGGCTTTCCTCCTTCATTACCAAAATAAAGATGGTACGTGCCTGGATCATCAAAATTCACTGTTTGTTTCACTAAACGTAACCCTAATATACCAGCATAAAAGTCTACATTTTCTTGTGGGTGTCCTACGATTGCTGTAATGTGATGAATTCCCATTGTTTTCTTTTCCATTTTCTCCGCCCCTTTTTATTTCATTTTAAAAACTTTTATACATTAAAATTCATTATTCATTTTGTCCATACTGCAAAGTAAAATCCATCGTTATGATTTTATCTTGAATTCGAGATAAAATACACGAAATTACATATCATTCTCTATCTTTTTAAAATTATCTCGAATTCGAGATAATTACCCAAAAAATTTTTCCATCTAACATCATTAAGAAATCATTACTTAAAATTTAAATTATCTTGAATTCGAGATTTATTATAAGTTACTTATTTTTTATTGTCAATAATTCCTTATTTTCATTTGAAATGAAAATAGAGTAAACGTCAGTTATCGTTTACTCTATTCGCTAATTATTTCGTTTCTTCTTCCAGCACTGCTTCCATCTCATTAAATTCACGATGAATTGCTTTCACTGGTTCTTTCGTTAATAAACTTACAACAATTACAGCTAATAAACTACAGAAGAATCCAGGTACCATTTCATACATAGTCGCTTTTAAACTTGGAATTTGCACCCAAGTAATAACAACTGCTGCACCTACAATCATACCGGCAAGAACGCCCCATTTGTTCGTTCTCTTCCAATATAAACTTAATAAAATAGCGGGTCCGAATGCTGAACCAAAGCCTGCCCAAGCATAACCGACAAGTGTTAAAATTGTATCACTTGGATGATACGCTAAAACAACTGCAATCATAGCTTCTACTAACACTGACAGTCTACCGATAAATACAAGTTCTTTGTCACTTGCGTTACGACGGAAGAATGTTTTATAGAAATCTTCCGTTACAGCACTTGAAATAACGAGTAATTGCGAGGAAATACTACTCATAATCGAAGCCAAAATAGCTGATAATAAAAACCCAGTAATGTATGGATGGAATAAAATGTTTGAGAATGTTACAAAGACCATTTCTGGGTCTTGTAACGTCGCATTATTTTTAGCATAATAAGCAATACCAATTAGACCAGTAAGCATTGCACCTATAATTGAAATCGTCATCCAACCGATACCGATTCTACGAGAAGTTTTTAAATCTTTAACAGAGGTAATTGCCATAAAGCGAACAATAATATGCGGTTGACCAAAATACCCAAGACCCCATGCTAAAAATGAAATAATACCAAGAATTGTAGTACCTTTAAACATATCTAAATGCGATGCATCAACTTGGTTAATCGTATTGAATGTTTCTGTTACACCACCGACATCTGTAAAAGCTACAATTGGCACTAATACAAGAGCAATAAACATAATACAACCTTGCACAAAGTCGGTCCAACTTACTGCTAAAAAGCCACCGAATAGTGTATAAGCAACAACGACAACGACAGTTACAAATAAACCAATTTTATAATCAAGGTTGAAAGAATTTTCAAACAAACGTCCACCTGAAACTAAACCAGCCGACGCATAAAATGTGAAAAATATTAAAATGACGATAGCGGAGACAAAACGAAGTATTTTCGTACGATCTTTAAACCGATTTTCTAAAAAATCCGGAATCGTAATTGAATCATTTGCCACTTCTGTATACGTTCGCAAACGCGGGGCAAGAATTAAATAGTTTGCATAAGCACCTATTAATAAACCTATCGCAATCCATACACTTGATAATCCTGTTGCATACATCGCACCAGGTAATCCCATTAGCATCCAGCCACTCATGTCAGAAGCACCAGCTGATAAAGCTGTAACTGCTGGACCGAGTCCCCTTCCGCCTAACATATAATCTGATAAATCGGACGTCTTCTTATAAGACCAATAACCGATATACAACATACCTGCCATATAAATAGCAAGCGAAACCATAATCTCAATCTTCACCAAATCTCTCCCTTAGTTACATAAGCCATTCAAAATTTCGAAAAATGACTTTTTCTATTTTCTTGTTTTCGCTTATGGTTCCCTACCTTAACAAACATTTTTTGTTCTTTCAAGTGAACAAACCCTTTTCACTACATGTGAAAACCTTTATAAACGCCTTTATCCCAGTGGATTACCCGGCTTTCAAAATAAATTGAAGTAATAATATTCAAAAAAATAAAATACCGTTTTTTTCACACTTTATTCTCATTCACTTATCAGACAAATTTTAAAAGAAAAAAGCCATACGAATGTATGACTTTTAACTTATTGGCATTGCAATTTTCTCTTTCTCTACATATACTTTACGAAATTTCATATAGCAACCAATGCGCCAAGGTACTATATAACAAACTGCAAGAGTATAAAAAAGAATGCCGATTGACTTTGGATCTAAACCTTGCAAATGTCTTCTAAAATAAGCACGTAAAAGAACGATAACTAAAAATGTAGCAATAAAAGCGATACTTTTTTTTGCATAAATATGACCATCTTCTCTGATTTCATATCCACTTAAAATAATAAGTGGAATTGATAATAACAGTCCAATTCCAGCAGCTATACCAATTTGCCAAACAGCAAGTTGTATCGGTGTAGCATATAAAGAAAAACCTGGTAATAAAAAGAATAATGGCAATAGTAGTCGTCTTCCTTTATTTTTAATTGGGCGATTCATAGAACGCATGCGCCTAAATATAACGAGCCCTATGACGAGTAAAAAAATTGTAATACTGTATGAACCTTGCTGCAAGTGAATCTCTCCCTAAAAATAGTCATTTTTAAAAATACTCCCCTATTATACTCCTAATTTTTCCAAACGATATGATTATTCCTCTGAAAAATCTTACATATTAAATATACTTTTAGGTTTGATTTACTATAGGAAACAATTCCGAAAGAGGAACTACTCTTCCCATCTCATCTTTAAACACAATATGCTCTCTCGTTAAATGACGCGGACTCTTTACTCCCGCTGCTGCCGCAAGTGAAAACAAACTATATCTCATACTTATTATATAGTTCATGACCCGCCACTTCTTCTCATACGGATCTAACGCTTTTTGATAATGAGGATTCGTCGTCGCCACACCAGACGGACATTGCCCAGAATTACATTGAAGCGCCATTATGCAGCCACTTGCCATCATAAAACCGCGGGCTGAATTTACAGCATCTGCGCCAATAGCTAAAGCAATTGCCACTTTATCTGGTGTAATTAATTTCCCCGAGGCAAAAACTTTGAATTTGTCCCGAACATCATAATGATTCGCTGTATCAATACATGTCAGTAACGCTGGAATAAGCGGCATCCCCATACTATCTGCCATCGATTTATACGTTGCACCTGATCCACCTTCTGAACCATCAACTGTAATGAAATCTGGATAGATGTTTAACTCTTTCATCGATTTGAATAAATCTTCCAACGGCTCTTGCTGTCCAATTACAATCTTCATCCCAACTGGTTTACCGCCGTTTTCTTGCAAACGTTGAATAAAATAAAGTGTATCTACTGCATTCTTTAAAAATGGAAATCGATTCGGTGAATTAATCGTTTCTCCTTCTCGCACATTCCGAACAGAAGCAATTTTCTCATTTACTTTTTGTCCCTCTAGATGACCACCACGTATTTTCGCACCTTGCCCAAATTTCAATTCGAATGCTTTAATATTGCTTTCTTTTGCTTTCTCCATAAATTTCTCCATTGAAAAATTACCATCCTCGTCACGATATCCAAATAATCCTGGACCAATTTGCGCAACGATATTTGCACCTGTATGTAAATGTTCTGGAATAACGCCACCTTCGCCAGTATTAATCCACGATCCGCCAGCCATCTTCGCACCAAACCCGCTCGCTAAAATATAATTTTCGCCAATCGCACCGTAAGAAGTTGCTGATGCGCCAAACATGCCATACAGTTTCCACGGATATTTGCGGTTGTCACCGACGATAATTGCATCGTCTTCTTCGTATAACCAAAGATTCGTTGTATCCGCTGTCAATTTTTCTCTTCGTGAAAATAACCCTTCTTTATGAATCACATACTTTTTCCCTTCACGTTCTTTCGTTACATTCATACTTAATTCATCTGTTAATTTCGGAAATAATGTATTAGCGATATAATATCCAGATGCATCAAAATCTCGTTTTGATCCAAAACCGAGTATTTCTGAACGGTATTTTGCTAGAAACATTACACTTTGAAAATCATAACGTGAAAAGGGCTTTCCATCCGTATCATGATCAAACCAATATTGCCTAAATTCCGGCCCTATCTTTTCAAGTAAATAACGCATCCTTCCTAAGTATGGATGTAACTTTAATATAGAATGATGCGTCCGTTTTTTAATAAAAAATGTAATAATAAAAAAAATGATTAATAGTAACATCAATAAGAGCAATACACTAATAATAACGAGTAGCGTTTCACTCATCCCGCTTCCTCCTATGAAAATCCATAATAAAAGGAGAACACCTGATGTGTTCTCCTTTTATCTTTATTCAAATTAAAGTAGCAAGATGCTCTTTCGCATCATATTCAACTAAACTTTCAGCATTTTTAATTCGATGAACAAAATCTGGATTAGCTATTAAAGGTCTTCCGAATGCCACTACATCAATTGTTCCTTCTTGCAACGCTTCTTCAGCCTCTTTCGGATTTAAATTCCCTACTCCTACGATCGTACCATCCCAATATTTTCTTACTAATTGATGAAAGTTTTTTCCGTCAGCAATAACTGCCGTATAATTCATCGTTGAAGGGTGAATCATCGTTAATCCAACTTCTTTGAACATAGTTACAAACGTTTCAATTGCAAGCTCAGGGTTTTCCCACATATAAGTAGGATTATCACCTTTGAAAGCAGAGAAGCGAAGAAGTGTTTTATTAGCTCCAACAGCTTCTATTACAGCCTCCGTTACTTCTTTCATAAACGTTAACCTTTCCTTTAAGTCTCCGCCGTATTTATCAGTACGCTTATTCGCAAACTCATAAGTAAATTGATCGATTAAATATCCGTGTGCACCGTGTATTTCTACTCCATCAAATCCAGCTTCGATCGCGTTTTTCGCGGCTTGTGCGTATTGACCGATCACTTCTTGTATTTCTTCTAACGTCATTGCTTCTGGCGTATCAAACGGTTTACGAAAACGTGGAACATTTCCCTCTGCAGCGATAGCAGACGGTGCTTGTGGCATTTGCCCACCAATTATTTCGTGATGACTCATACGTCCAACATGCCATATTTGAGCAATAATCGTTCCGCCTTCTTTATGTACTGCCTCTGTAACAGGCTTCCACGAATCGATTTGTTCTTGCGTATAAATTCCTGGCACTCCCGGATTCCCTTTTGCTCTTGGGCTAATGACGATTCCCTCTGTAATAATTAATCCAACTTCATCAGCTGCACGCTTTCTATAGTACTCGACTACATCAGTACCAACGACTCCCGTTTCATGATTCGCGAAACATCTCGTCATCGGTGCCATTGCTATGCGATTACGAAGAGACCAAGATCCAATTTGAATCGGGTCAAATAACTTCGTTTCTTCAATATTTTCAAAAGATCCCCAAGCGTTTATATTTGTTCCTTCATAAATACTTGCTGCTTTATTATTTGAACTTGTCATTTTTCTTCCCCCTAAAAAATTCTTACTATAATCGCATCATACTTACTTTTAGATAGTAACGTCAATTTATACGCTCTTATGTAGAAATATTCGCATAATAAAACTAACTGTTTTTTAACTTTAAGGGTTCTGGTATTCAAGACTCTTACTGTCTATTTTTATATTCAGTAAGTGGATGAGAAAAATACTTGTTAAGTGGATGTTTTCTTTTCTTCTAGTTTTATTACTATAGAATATATTGGTAATTGTTTTTCAAACTATTTACTAAAAAAAACGATTTCCACTGTACTATATTCAAACTTACAGTTACGAGGTTTCAATCATTCATTTGTTTTTTATTATACAAACAAAAATTTTAGGAACGAATAAAAGACTCCTACATAGTTGAAAGTATTTTTTCTATTTATCCGTTCCTAATCCCCATGAAAAAAGGAGCTGTCATATAGTCGATAATTCGACTATATGACACTCCTTTTTAGTTGACCGTATATGGCTAACAATTCATTTATCTCTTTAATATAAAGAATATAAACAATTATTATCTCTTCACATATAAAAAATTCCTTAGCAGTAGAAGTGAGAGTGGTTCAGTATTCTTCTAAAAATAATAACTTATAAACCTAAAACAATGAAAGCCCTACCTCTCTTTCATCCTTACGGCTCCTCGTCCGTGCCAGTGTGAATCAGGATTGCAAAAATCAAGTAACTATTCTATCGAAGTGTTTAATTAAACTTCGAATATTCGTAAAGAATTTAAAAAATAAAAATGGATTTGATTGTAGTAATAACAAAAGAGGTTAATGCTCTAAAAGTGGTTTGAAAGAATTGAATGTCTTTGAAATGATTAATTCTCTATAATTATGTTCCCAAAAAATTCAAAACCTTTTTTGGGATCTAATACATTATTTGTAATGAATCTTAACAAAAGCTTTTTATTTGACTTTCCGTGATACCTTCAATTAATCCCAGTTCACTAATCAAAAATTCGTGTGCGTTATCTAACATTTTCTTTTCGCTTGCATTAAGTGCTTTTTCTTTCTGCATACGTAATAAATCACGTACAACTTCAGCACCTTCTTGTATTTTACCCGTCTTTATTTTATCAGTGTTCAATTTATACCTTTGTTTCCACGTAAGTAATCTATCAGATTCTCCATGTTGAAAAATATCCAATATGTGTGCTATTGCCGTTATATCCGTGACTGGTCGTATATTTGAGCTCAATATTCTCCCTGCCGGAATCATTACTTCCATATTACTACCCGACATTTTTATAACATAATATTGTTGTTTTTCTCCTGTGATTTCCTTCTCTTCTATGGCTTTAATTATACCTGCTCCCTGCATTGGATAAACAATGTTATCGCCAATTTGAAACAAATAATCCACCTCCATATATGGTAACCTTCTCAATCTTAACACACAATCAATTTTTTAGCAAAATTTTTATTTTATCATAAAATTATTTTTAATGTCAATCCTTTCGAACTAAGAAAATAAATTCGTAAAATATCACTAACAACCCACAATCTTATTACCTTTTTCCACACATATATACATTCTAATTTCACCTTCTCTTTTTACATAAAAACACATTACTACATATAAGTAGTAATGTGTTTTTTATACGGAACCGTTAAACATTCCCTATTGATTTCACGCCTATATACTAACCTGCTTACGGACTGTCTCTCTCGCTAAAAGAAAACTCATAATCACTTGCGCAGCTACTCGACTCGTCATATCTCTGAAATCAAGGGTTGGATCAATTTCTACTATATCCATCCCTTGAACAAGCGGTTCTTTACCAAGAAATTCAATCGCATCAAGTAAAGTCGTACTATCCATACCGCCAGGACCAATTGCTGGACAACCTGGTGCAAATGCTTGATCTAGTACATCCATATCAAGAGAAATGTAAATAGAAGTCACGCCTTGCTTTCTTAATACTTCAATACTTTCTGTGATGATATCTTTGATTTGTCGCTCTCGTACATCTTTCATTGTATACACTGTCACGCCATGTTTTTTTGCATATTCATGGTACGCTCGTGCATTTGAAAAATTACGAATTCCGATTTGAACGAGTTGTTTTCCTTTAATGACATCATTTTCTAGCAAACTACGGAACGGTGTACCATTTGATGGGCCACCATCATCTAAATTACGTAAATCATGATGGGCATCAAATTGAATAACACCGACCTTCCCTTTACTATTTGCAAACCCTGTTATACTTGGAAAACTAATCGAATGGTCACCACCAAGAACGATTGGTATCATGTTCGGATTTACTTTCGTTACATGACCAACTGTTTTCGCAATGCGCTTATGACTTTCTTTTATATCAGTCACATGCATCGTAATATCGCCGCAATCATATAAGACACTTTCTTTCATATCATGTTCTTCTGTAATTGCGTACGTGCTATATGCATCTAACATTGCACGAATTGTTTTTGGCGCAAAACTTGCTCCTGAATGACTAATAGATGGTTTAGAAAGGGGTGCTCCAATTAAGGCAGCACCGAATATTTCCAAGCCTTCCTCCCAATCTTTAATCATCTCACTCCATTTCGTCACTTCACGATCGATAAACTTTGCATTTTTCTTTAAATAGTGGCCGTGCTCCACGATTGTTCACCTCTTGTATATGCGATATTACCATTCTTCCATACTGTATTTACATGACTCACGCCGTAATGATACGGTACGTAAGCATAATTGTAAGCATCCCATAAAACTAAATCTGCCTTACGACCAACTCTAATCTTTCCAGCTACATCACCTCGATTAATTGCGTAAGAAGAATTAACTGTTACGGCATTCCAAACTTCTTCTGGTGTCATTTTCAGCTTGAGCATTGCAATGCTCATAATAAGCTGAATGTTCTCAGTTGGACAACTACCTGGGTTAAAGTCTGTAGCCAAAGCAACTGCAACACCTTCATCGATCATTTTACGTCCACGAGCAAAGCTTTCTTTATTTAAATAGAAAGTTGTTCCTGGTAATAAAGTAGCTACTGTATTAGAGTTTGCAAGCATTTCAATTCCTTTATCAGAAGCGCCCACTAAATGGTCCGCTGATGCTGCACCAATTTCAGCCGCTGCTTCTGCACCACCAAGAGGGTCAATTTCATCTGCATGAATTTTCACATCAAAGCCAAGCTCTTTCGCTTTTAATAAAAACTCTTTTGATTCTTCGACAGAGAACACACCTGTTTCGCAGAAAATATCAACGAATTCAGCTAATTGCTTCTCTTTCATTTCTGGTAGTAGGTCTAACATCCATTGTAAAAATTCTTTCGATCTACCTTTATACTCTTTCGGAACTGCATGAGCACCTAAAAATGTGGAAACTAAATCGATTGGATGCTCTTTTTGTAATTGTGCAGTTGCCTCTAATTGTTTCCATTCCGTCTCATCATCTAATCCATAACCACTCTTCGCTTCTACAGTTGTAACTCCGAAAGATAACATACGGTCTAAATGGAATTTCGCTTTTTGAACAAGTTCTTCTCTCGATGCCTGTTTCGTTGCATTTACAGTTGAAAGAATACCTCCGCCTTGTTCTAAAATTTCTAAGTACGGAACTCCTTGTAATTTTAGGGCGATTTCATTTTCACGAGATCCACCAAATACAAGGTGAGTATGCGGATCAACAAGACCAGGAGAAACCATTTTCCCTCCGCAATCAATAACTTCTTTCGCTTGTAATCCTTTCGCTTCTTCCGCTGTTCCAACGAAAGTAATTACGCCATTTTCAATTCCAACCGCACCGTTTTCGATAACAGGAAGCGTGTTCATCGCTTCCCGTCTTAACAAGCCATCTTCTTGATCCATTGTTAGTAATTGACCGATATTTATTAGTAAAGTGTCCAGCATGTTTTCTCCTCCTTATTTCATCATCGGAATGTTAACGCCTTTTTCTTTCGCAGTTTCCACAGCTAAGTCATATCCTGCATCAACGTGACGAACAACACCCATACCAGGATCAGAAGTTAATACGCGCTCAATACGTTTTGCTGCTGCTTCTGTTCCATCTGCAACGATAACCATTCCAGCATGAAGTGAATAACCCATACCAACGCCACCGCCGTGGTGAACAGACACCCAGCTCGCACCGTTTACACTGTTAATTAATGCATTTAAAATTGGCCAATCGGCTACTGCATCACTACCGTCTTTCATCGCTTCTGTTTCACGGTTTGGAGATGCTACTGATCCGCAATCTAAATGATCACGACCGATAACGATTGGTGCTGATAATTCACCATTTGCCACCATTTCATTAATAATGCGACCAAATTTCGCGCGCTCACCGTAACCTAACCAACAAATACGAGATGGAAGACCTTGGAACTCAACTTGCTGACGAGCCATACGAATCCAGTTACATAAATGCTCATTATCCGCAAACTCACGTAATATTACTTCGTCTGTTTTATAAATATCTTCTGGATCACCAGAAAGTGCTACCCAGCGGAATGGTCCTTTACCTTCGCAGAATAATGGACGGATAAATGCTGGAACGAATCCTGGGAAATCGAATGCATTTTTCAAACCTTCATCGAAAGCAACTTGGCGAATGTTATTTCCGTAATCAAATGTAATTGCGCCTTTTTCTTGCATAGCAAGCATTGCTTCTACATGTTTTGTCATACTTTCTTTTGATAATTGTACGTAACGTTCTGGATCTTCTTCACGAAGTTTCGCTGCTTCTTCTAATGTGTAACCTACTGGAATATAACCGTTTAATGGATCATGAGCAGATGTTTGATCCGTAACTAAATCTGGCGTAATATTGCGCTTCACTAGTTCTGGTAAAATCTCTGCCGCATTTCCTAATAAACCAATTGAAATTGGTTCTTTCTTCTCTTTATACTCGTTCGCAACCGTTAATGCTTCTTCTAATGATTCTGTATACATATCACAATATCTCTTTTCAATACGACGATCGATGCTGCGCTTATCAACATCAATAGCAATGACAACACCGCCGTTCATCGTTACAGCAAGAGGTTGTGCACCACCCATACCACCTAAGCCAGCAGTAAGTGTTAATGTACCTTTTAATGAACCATCGAAATGTTGACGTGCCGCTTCGCCAAACGTTTCATATGTTCCTTGTAAAATACCTTGTGTTCCAATGTAAATCCAGCTACCTGCTGTCATTTGTCCGTACATCATAAGACCTTTTTTCTCTAGTTCACGGAAGTGATCCCAGTTCGCCCACTTCGGTACTAAGTTTGAGTTCGCTAAAAGAACGCGAGGTGCATCTTCATGCGATTTAAAGATTGCAACTGGTTTTCCTGATTGAACAAGTAATGTTTCATCGCTTTCTAACGTTTTTAATGAATCTACAATCGCATGGTAGCTTTCCCAGTTACGAGCTGCACGGCCAATTCCGCCATATACAACTAATTCTTCTGGTTTTTCAGCAACTTCAGGATCTAAATTGTTCATTAACATACGAAGTGCAGCTTCTTGAACCCACCCTTTCGTTTGTAGCTCTGTACCTCTTGGCGCGCGAATTGTTTGTTTAACTTTTTCCATTTCAATCTCTCCCTTTTCTCATTTTATAGTGCTGCGTTTACATCTAATCTTTCTTTTATCGAATAATTCGTTTTTAACCAGTGCGTAATATTTTCAATATCCGTTGAGAATATGCGATCATTTGTAATAGAAGGTACTTGTTGACGACCTTGATGGTAGAAGCTCTTCGTCACTGTACTCATGTTTTCAATACCGTGATATTCTGCTGCTTGCATCGCGCAAATCATCTCAATTGAAAGAACACGTCTTACATTTTGAATAATTTGATGTGCATGGCGTGAAGCGATTGTTCCCATACTTACGTGATCCTCTTGGTTAGCTGACGACGGGATTGAATCAACACTCGCTGGATGTGCTAACGTTTTATTTTCAGAAACAAGTGACGCTGCAGCGTATTGCATAATCATTGCACCAGACTGAAGTCCTGGTTCTGGACTTAAAAATGGAGGTAAATCATTTAATTGCGGATTTACTAAACGCTCAATACGACGCTCTGAAATATTTGCAAGTTCCGCCATTCCTACCTTTAAGAAGTCCATCGCAAACGCAATCGGTTGACCATGGAAATTCCCACCCGAAATTACTTTTTCCCCACCATCAAAGATTAGTGGATTGTCCGTTGCTGCATTCATTTCAATTTCTAATTTTTCTTTCACATAATTTAA
Organism: Bacillus sp. IBL03825; assembly: GCF_024712505.1. NCBI lineage: Bacteria > Bacillati > Bacillota > Bacilli > Caryophanales > Bacillaceae > Bacillus > Bacillus sp. IBL03825. The sequence continues at coordinate 3,619,718 of NZ_JAMXKE010000001.1, forward strand.
AACTTGCCAAGAAGCACCGTGTACTTGCGGGATACAACGAAGTGAATATGCATCCTGTACACGTAGTTCTCCTTGTTTTGTTGTTAATTTACTATCATGAAGGATGTCACGAATTCTGCTCGCTACTTCCACTTGCTCTTTATAACCACGTGCTTTATGAACATTTTCATCAAATGCATCAATAATGCCTTGTAATCCTTCAATTGTCATCGAAGCAATGAATTCAGCTTGATACGCCATTGCTTCTGCTTCTATATAAGAAAGAACTCCTTGCGCTGTCATCGCCTGCGTACCATTGATTAATGCCAGCCCTTCTTTCGCTTCAAGTTCAATCGGTTCAAGACCTTCTTCTGTAAGAGCAACCATCGCATGAACTCGTTTCCCCTTATAGAACACTTCACCTTCGCCTAATAATACAAGCGCAAGATGAGATAAAGGTGCTAAATCGCCACTCGCACCAAGTGACCCTTGTTGCGGAACGACTGGATGAATTTTACGATTTACAAACTCAAGAAGCATATTTACAACAAGCGGTCTAACACCAGATACTCCTTTAAGCATCGTGTTCGCTCTTAAAATTAACATACCGCGTGATACTTCTTCAGGGAATGGATCACCTATACCGCATGCATGTGACTGAATTAAATTGTGTTGAAGTGCCTTTACATCATCTTTTTGAATAAGCACATCACTGAACTTTCCAAATCCAGTTGTAATACCGTAAACGACTTTTCCGTCCTCTACAATTTTCTCAACAACTTCGCGGCACTCCGCCACCTTTTGCATACTATTTGGACAAGCTGTTACACCTTCCCCTTCAAGTAACAACCTCTTCATTTCTTCAATTGTCAATGTGTGTCCTGTTAACGTAATCATTCTTTTTTCCTCCTTAAAAAGGCAAAAGGGGACCTTATCTTTTTAAGACAGACTTCTGTCCTAAAAAAGTAAGGCCCCCTTCTAACTAATAGACTATGGGCAAATCATATGTGATTAATTCCTAAACCAATCGCCTCATGCTCAGATCCTTTTACAGGTGCACCAATCGTTCCATATAATGCAACAGCAACCCATTCGCCTTCTTTTTTTCCGTCGTATGGTGTACCGCGCACAATCGCAAAGCGAAGTCCTACTGTACGAAGAACGTCTGCTAACTGAATTTGACCTCTCGTCACTCCGTACAAAGCTTCCATAATTGCATGATAAAGTGCATGTGTTTCTCTGTAAACATCTGTTTCAATAACTTGGGTGCTCTTAGCCGCTGTTTCCATTGCTGCTACAACTTTTTGCGAATTCATCGAACCCACTTTCCCCGTACAATACTTCCAACCTTTTGGAATAGATAATACAGGGCTTTCATTCTCATCCGCAAGTGCCAACAACATGGCCATACGACCAATTCGATGTGTTCCTTGAAGAAGCATGTGACTCTCTCATTTCTTTTAATTATTTGAATATTTCTTAATTTAAGAATATATGAAAACGGTTAAATCGTCAATAGTTTAAACTCACATTCGAACAATTTTTTCATCCCCTCCATTTGTGTACACAAATTATTTACACGAATTTTTCAGGCGTGCTATAGTCTCACTAACAGATACAAGGGGGCGATATTTCAATGACGAAGCGAAAAGATATTCATTTTCGAATTGAAGAAAAATTACTTGAAAGGTTTGAATCTGCACTCCATTACGAAGGTTTAAAGAAAACCGACGTATTAACACACGCGATTCAGCAATTTTGCACGAAGGTGGAATGTGAAAAAATGAATGATGTAAAACGCCAATATAACGTAAGCAACCATTTACAAACACGTATCGATACGCATAAACATTACGAAGAAAAACAAGCAAATTTAGATGAACTCGTCATGGAACATTTACAACTTCAAGGAGAAGAAAAAATATTAGAGGTTGGGTGTGCTAATGGAAATTTTCTTTCCCTTTTACAAACTAACGGTCATAAAGGCCAACTAACCGGTTTTGATCAATCAAAAACGATGCTTTCTGAAGCTGCAATAAAGAATAGCATAATTGAATGGAAACTAGGTGATGCTGGTAAACTTCCTTTTGAAGCTAATCGCTATGACTGGGTCATCGCAAGACATATGTTATATCACATGAAAGATGTCGAAAAAACAGTTCAAGGATTCCATAAAGTAATTCGTCCCGGAGGCTCACTTTTAGCTACAACAAATTCTGACGTTACATTACCTCGTATAGTTGAAATGTGTAACCGCATGTTAGACGCATTTGATTTACCGAAAACAACATCTTCAGTCACTCCATTTTGTTTAGAAAATGGTAAAGAAATATTACAATCTGTTTTTCCAACTGTTGAAGAAGCAGTTATTCATAATGCTCTCGTTTTTCATCATGCTACTCCGATTGTAAACTATATTTCTAGCATGTTTCCATCGCTAAATATACCTGATAATACATATCTTCACGCCGAAATGAAGGAATGGCTAAAAAAAGAAGTAGAAAATGAATTGTCACTTCATAACGGTATATGGCGCGATCCGAAAACGTTAGCCATTTATCGATGTCAAAAAGAAAAAAGCTAGCAAATGCTAGCTTTTACACATTCTCATGTAAAAGTTTCTCCATCATCATATTGCCCTTACCACCGTAAAAATTTATATTATGTTCGTTCGCTACTCCAAAATAAGAGGCAACTGCTATTCCGAATGGTACAAATGCATGCCCCTGTGCTGTAATAATATTTGAGTGTCGCACAACTTCTTCATACACAAAATTTTCTACTGGAAAACAATCTAACTTTTGATAATCTATAGTCGCTGTATAAGAAATCCCTTTAAATAAACCTGCTCTTGCTAACGCATACGGTCCAGCACAAATCGCAGCTACTAATTTTTCTTTTTCAGAAAATTGGCGAATGACTGAAAAGAGAATATCTGCGTCTTTCATATGTACTGCGTCTCCCCCTGGAATGATAATCCCCTCATATTCATCTACACCCACTTCACTTAATTCTATATGCGGTTGTACTTGCAAGCCTGTTTCACTTATAATCAACTCTTTTGTTAAGCCCGCAGTAATGATTTCATATTTCTTTTTCAGCAATGCTGTTGCTACTGTTATTTCAAACTCCGCAAATGTTGGGTATACGAATAATAATATTTTTTTCATAGTCCTTTCTCCTTTAACCAGCCCATAAAATATGCTTCTAACTCATCCACTGTTAATGTATTCGTGTCCACATAAGTTACAGGAAATTGTTTATACCATTCTTTTTCAGTTTCTACTAATTTAAATTGTTCTTCGAATGTACTTCGATTTCTTGCCCCGTCATTATTTTTTCTATCATATAAATTTTCTTTCGAAACATCTAAATAAAAAATTGCATCCGAACAGCATTCTCTTAATTTATACAATTCATCTTTTAATTCTGTTTCTATATCCCACTCTTTCCCTATCACTTTCGGATAAAAGAGTGTATAAAATTCAATATCTTCTGGTCCGCGATCAAAAATCACGACTGAATCTTTCACATTTTGAAACTCCTTTATTTTTGCTTCCATAAACATTTTTTGATTTATTATAAATCCTTCTTTTGAATTCATATCCAAATTTAATTGTTTTCGCTTTTCTACAATTGGATATGGATTTTCATATATAACTGAAAGCCCACATCTCTCTAACCTTTTAGCCAATGTTGTTTTTCCGCCTGCCATCGGTCCTTGGAGTGAAATTACATATGCCATTCCTCTCATTCCCTTGCATTTTATTATATCTATAATATACAGAATTTTAAAAACTATCAACGGAATATATATCATCTTGTTTCTTATTCTTATCTAACTTATAATAAAAATAGAGATTATGACGGACGCATCAATAATGTAAGCTTGGAAATCCAAGCTTACATTATTTTTTGCTTTCCCTTTTCTAATAAAAAGAGTATACTAGCTTAGAACGTATGTTCTTAATGATTACATACAGTAAGGAGATAGAACAATGGTATACGATACAAAAGCAATTTCTTGGAATGAGTCTTTAAAACAACTTCAACGCCGCTATACAAACAAACAAGTTGATCGAAAAGAATTTGAAGATATTGAACTGATGGAATTCTTCCGCGATAACGACTACATTTCTTTACCTACACATATAAGCGGCCTATCAACAGCACGTTTTACTTCTTACTCTATTTTCACAACTGAAGATAAAGATCGTAAAGTTGGCACATTAATCATTGAATATGTAGAAGATGATAATAATAATTTATGTGTTGAACAACTATACTTTGTTTAAATGATAACGCTTGGTCAAAATGACCAAGCGTTCTTGCTTTCTATGAATATCACTGTTTATAATATGAATAAAAGAAAACCGCAATCATTAAGGGGGGATAAGCTTGCTCGAAGGATGGTTCAGTTGGTTCATAGTGCTATGGACTGTTATTTTATTAGGACTTATGTCTATCGGTGGATACTTTATGTTCAGAAAATTCCTAAAACGATTACCTAAAGAAGATGGTATGTCCATTTTAGATTGGGAAGAGCACTATATTAATAAAACTAGACATTTATGGGATGAAGAACAAAAACAATTGTTAGAAGAGCTCGTAAGTCCTGTTCCAGAACTATTTCGCGATGTTGCTAAATCAAAAATTGCTGGCAAAATCGGAGAACTGGCATTACAAGAAAAAGCCTCTCAAATTACACAAGATTTAATTATTAAAGGATATATTATTGCTACACCGAAACGTGATCATAAATTTTTAGTAAAAAAACTACAAGAAAAAGAGATTGATTATTCTAACTATAAATCTTTACTCGCAAAGTAACTTCACATTATTTTCAATAAAAAGGACAGCGCCTTTGACGCTGTCCTTTTTATTTTATACATATAACGTTTTCAAGTTAGCTTCATATCTTTTTCATTATAAAAACCATCTTCTTTTTCCATTTCCTTCTGTAATTTCGTAAAGGAACGGTACATAGCAATTCTCCATGACACAATCATCGCGAACGCCAGTAAGAAGAACATGCCACTAAGTTGTCCTAAATCAAGAGACTGACTTAAGTATGTTTTAAATACAATTCGCACGACAAGTAATCCAATTAATATAAAAACAAATGCTTTTGAACGCTTCAAATAAATCTCTTGTCCTCTAATTTCAAATTTAGATGTTTTAATAAGAAAAATAGAGAAAAACAAACCGACGCCAATTGCTTCTAACATTTCTGCTGGAGTTAATCGAAATTCAGGAAAAACAAACATCAACGCTCCCGTGCTCATAAAAAATGGTGGAAGTATAATTTTTTTCAATGTTGCCGGTTTCTTAGCTGCTTTTAAACGAATAAACATCGCACCAACAGCCATACAAACAGCAACGATACTGGATAAAACAACTATGTTCATATTTTCTCATCCTTTTTTGTGGCTATATGCAAAATATACTTTCATTATATGCTTTTCCGTTAGTATTTCCAACATTTTCACAGAATAATACTAAAAACCGGTAAAACCACCAAATAAACTTGAGAAATATACGATAATTTTCGTCATCCAGTTAAAATATAGGAAGATACCCATGACAATCATAACGTATCCCCCGATTTTCATGAATTTCATACTATTTCTTTTAATCCAAGACATTTTCGTAATAAAGAATGATAGCACGAAAAATGGGATAGCAAACCCAAGTATGTATGCTATCATATAAATCATTGCTGATTCTGGATTTGTTGCTGCTAATCCAATGACAGACACTAAAATAGGTCCAGTACAAGGCGTCCACCCTGCAGCAAAGGCCAATCCAATTAGAACGGATCCAAAATAGCCACTCGGACGATTTTTAAACGTAAATTTACGGTCTTGCATTAAAAACTTCGGCTTAAACACACCGACAATAATAAGACCGAACACGATGATAAATATACCACCTAACTGTCTAATTAAATCTTTATAATTTGTAAAGATGCCTCCAATAAAACTTGTACCAAACCCAATTGCAATAAATATAATTGAAAATCCAAGTAAGAAAAACGCTGTATGTATCATACTTCTTTTACGAAGCATTGCATTTTCTTCTTTCAACTCAGAAACCGACATACCTGTTATGTACGATAAAAATGCCGGATAAAGCGGTAAGCAACATGGGGAAATAAATGATAAAAATCCAGCGCCAAACGCTAAAAAAATACTAATATCTTGCATGATTCCACTCCTCTCCTTACATATTGTAGCAAAAACACATAAAAATACTATGAACAATTCGTGAACTCACTTTAACAACGTGATAATAAGAAAAACTCCCCTTACAAACAGTTTCTAATAAAACGTTTTCATTTCCTTCTATTATATAGAACAATCTCAATTGGACTACGAAACTTCTCTAATTGTTATTAACATAACAAAGGTAACATAGTTTCTCAAATGATTAGCACACTATAATGGACTACCCTTCTATCTCCCTAAAAAATATTTTTTTCAAATGCTGTCTTTATACAATACGAAGCTGATTTTACAATACTTTTATTATTACTAATTTCAAGATTATGCATAAATATCATACTTTTATTATTATTCTATAAAATGTCATACTTTTCTTTTATTTGACCCTTCATTTTTAATTTTGTATACTTCCCTCTAGTTATATATGTCCGTTAGGAACAATTTCATATAGATGGGAGGAATTTTTCATGCTTCGTTATTCTCTTTTAGTTTTATTAGGAGCGTGTAGTTATGGGATTTTAGCTATTTTCGTTAAACTTGCCTATGCAGACGGATTTTCACTTGGAGAGGTAATTGGCAGCCAATATTTGTTCGGTTGGATTATTTTGCTTGCTATTACTCTTCTATTTTCTAGACATCGTGTTCCATTAAAACAAGCGTTAATTTTATTCGTTGCAGGTACATCTGCAAGTTTTACTGGAATTTTTTATTATGCTTCATTAAAAACTGTACCAGCATCTATTGCAATTATACTTTTATTCCAATTCGTTTGGGTCGGAATTATTATTGAAGCAGTCGTAACAAAAACATTACCTTCAAGAGAAAAGGTTATTTCCGTTATTTTCTTACTTGCAGGTACATTTTTATCAAGTGGTTTACTAGAGAAATCAGCAGGTGATTTCGATATGACTGGAATCATACTAGGTTTATTATCTGCTGTTACATTCGCAACATACATTTTCGTGAGCGGAAAAGTTGCTGTTGAAGTACCTTCATTACCGCGCGGTGTTCTCTTAATGACTGGCGCTTTAACTTTAGTAATGATCGTATTCCCGCCAACATTTATTTTTAGCGGTGCAATTTCTGAAGGACTTTGGAAATACGGTTTAGGATTAGGAACATTTAGTATCGTTATTCCTTCTATCGCCTTTACAATCGGTATTCCAAAGATCGGTTCTGGCTTAGCGACTATTCTTGGTGCAGCAGAACTACCAGTTACAACAATTATGTCTGTATTCGTTTTAAAAGAAGCGGTGCTATCTTCACAATGGATCGGTGTATCACTTATTTTAATCGGTATTGCAATCCCGCAAATTGCCTATGCAATGCGTGGACGTTATCGTAAACATCATACACACAAAAAATTGGCAGCATAAAACGAGAGAGGATTTTCATTTGAGAATCCTCTCTTTTCTTATTGTATACTTAATGTAAATACTTTATTTAAGAAAGAAGGCATTATACGTGGCAGCAAATCTAGAGCAATTAACTGAGATGCTAATTTCTATTCGTCGAAATTTACATGAGCATCCAGAATTATCATACGAAGAATTTGAAACGACGAAGACTATAAAAAATTGGTTAGAAGAGAAAAACATTACGATTATAAATTCTAGTTTAGAAACAGGCGTTATTGCTGAAATTTCAGGGAATAATAGCGGACCAATTATAGCAATCCGTGCTGATATTGATGCCCTTCCTATTCAAGAAGAAACAAATTTACCGTACGCTTCAAAAATTCCCGGTAAAATGCATGCTTGTGGGCATGATTTTCATACAGCTGCTATTATAGGTGCCGCTTATTTATTAAAAGAAAAAGAATCTTCTCTTAGCGGAACTGTACGCTTTATATTCCAACCAGCTGAAGAAAGTAGCAATGGTGCTTGCAAAGTAATTGAAGCCGGGCATTTACATGGCGTGCAAGCTATTTTCGGTATGCATAATAAACCTGATTTACCAGTAGGTACAATCGGTATTAAAGATGGTCCACTGATGGCCGGGGTCGATCGATTTGAAATTGAAATTCACGGAGTTGGTACACATGCAGCTGTACCAGATGTTGGGGTAGACCCTATTGTCGCGTCCTCTCAAATCGTGATGGCACTCCAAACAATTGTAAGCCGAAATATAAGCTCTTCACATAATGCCGTCGTCAGTGTCACAAACATCCATTCAGGAAATACGTGGAACGTAATTCCTGAAAAAGCAACGCTGGAAGGAACTGTACGTACATTCCAAACTGAAACACGTGAAAAGATTCCAGCTCTCATGAAACGTATTATTCAAGGGGTTTCTGATGCATTAGGTGTAAAAACAGAATTTCGTTTTTATGCAGGTCCTCCTGCTGTTCAGAACGATACATCTTTAACAAACTTATCCTCTCAAGTTGCTGAAAAAATGAATTTAAATATCATCTCTCCTACCCCGTCGATGGCCGGAGAAGATTTTTCTTTTTATCAACAAGAAATACCTGGTTCATTCGTTTTTATGGGAACGAGTGGTACACATGAATGGCATCATCCAGCTTTTACAGTAGATGAGCAAGCATTACCTATAAGTGCAGAATACTTCGCTTTGTTAGCTGAAAAAGCACTTAAACAATTTGCATAAAAAAGAGCCGTTAAGAAATACTTAACGGCTCCTTTTTTTAAGTTAAATCGCGTTTTAAAAATACTGTATAGGAAATGCTTAAAAATACAAATAAATATAGTAATAACATACATGAAGCAAATGGGAATGTTACTCCATCAATAAAACTTCCATTCTTTGAAATACTGTATAAATCTGTGTTTGCTGGCAATAAATATTTCGCCCAATCATATCTAGTTGCTGCTAATAATGCAATATTTCCTGATAAAGCAAGAAATAGTGAAATACCAATCGCGCCTCCACTAGATCTTGTTAATACAGAAATCATAAATGCAAACGCTGCGTACACAATGGTCGGCAACCACGATAAAATATAATACTTACTAGCTTCCACAAAAATATTTTGTTTTATAATATTTCCATCTTGGAAAATAAGCTCGCTCCATGCAGGCTGTTGGAATTTATAAATAACAAATCCACATAAAGTGGAGAAAATCATATTAAATATAAACAATAACGCTGCAAATATCACAATTGCTAAAAATTTAGCTGTCAAAATTTTAAATCGACTCGCTGGTCGTATCGTTAAAAATTTATATGTTCCCCAGCTATATTCATTCGCAAAAATTGTACTTGCATACACGAGGATAAATGGGAGCAATATTGGAAATACGATAAAACCTGTATCTCTCATGAAAGAAAGCGGAGAACTGCTTGCCGGTGCTGTATCTGTATCTAAATGCTTCATCTTAAGCTGATATTCCTTTACAAGCTCGTCCACAGATCGTTCCGCTAAAATAGCTTCTTTTTTCATGCCTAGCTTTTTCTCAATTTCTACAGTTCGTTCTGTATAATCGGCTTTCCATCCTTTTGTTTCCGGTTCTAAATACTTTACCGTAACCCATCCTAATCCAATTATTAATACTGCAATAACTGCAAAGGGAATAATCGTTCGCTTTCGCTTAAATATTTTATACAGTTCGTTATACACTAAATTAAACAATATCTTTTCCCCCTGTTAATTCTAAAAATTGCTCTTCTAACGTTTTTCTTTCTTCATATACACGATACACTTGAATATTTTTCTCAAGCAATGTACGAATAACATTTGGGATTTCTTCATCTTTTACAGTAATAAGTAGATCATTACCTTTTATTAAAACATCTTGGTCTAACATTTCTGCTGCTTTATTCGCATCATCTACACGTATACGGATTGTCTCCATCTCTTCGCTTTGATTATGCTGAATATTTTGCGTCGCCACATATTCTCCGTGCTGAATAATGATAACTCTGTCACACATTAATTCAACTTCTGAAAGTAAGTGACTAGATACAAGTACCGCTTTTCCTTGTTCATGTGCAATTTTCTTTATGTACATTCTCATTTCATGTATTCCACTAGGGTCTAATCCATTCGTTGGTTCATCTAATATCAATACATCTGGATCGTGAATAAGCGCTTGAGCAATTCCTAAACGTTGTCTCATGCCGAGTGAATATGCTTTTACTTTACGGTCAATTACTTGTCCCATTCCTAACAATTTCACTACTTCATCGATACGTTCTTCTGCCACATTGCCATTCATCCGTCCAAAATATGTTAAATTTTCATAGCCGCTCAAAAATGGATAAAATTCCGGTGCCTCAATTACTGCTCCAATTTTCGAAGCCGTACTTTCAAATTGCTGTTTTACAGATTGGCCGTCAATCCAAACTTCTCCCTCTGTCATACGAATCATGCCGACCATCATTCTCATTAAAGTCGTTTTTCCAGCACCATTTGGTCCGAGCAAACCAACTACTTCACCCTTTTTAACTTCGAAACTAATATTTTCTACAAGTGTCTTTGAACCGATTCGCTTCGTTAACCGCTCAACCTTTACAATTGATTGTTCATTTGTCATACTATACAACCTTTCCTTCCCATTCTTTGTCAGGTCTTTACACTGTAACATGATTATTTTTATGTGTAAAATAGGAAAAGGCATGATTTCTCATGCCTTTCCCTTGAATTAAAATGAATTTTCATCTTGTAAACTTTGAACAAATCGAAAACATTGCATCATCGATAATAGGACGATAACGATCATAATTATACTAACAACTACTATTGCATATATTGTAATCGGTGCGCTATTTATCCCTTGTATTCCTGCTATTTTCATAAAGATAATCGTAAATAATTTCAAAAATAACATCCCATTCACTAATCCAAAAACAAACGCTGCGCCATAAATGAATAATTGCTCCTGACATAATAAACATAGTACGTTCCTATTCTCTACTACATAAGATTTAATTTCCTCTTTCCTCACTTGCAGAAGAGAAAACATTATTTTATATGTAGTAAAAATACATATAAAAATGAATATAAGAAACAGCGTGTAAAAACACATTTGAAATAAAAGTGTAGTCCCTAATTCCCCAACAATTACTTCATTAAATTGGAGCGATATCATAAAAAATAAAATCATAGTACTCATAGCAACCCACATGAATTGCTTCATCCTTTTGGCAGCAAATGTTCTTATATTTTTTCTCACTAACTGACATAAAGACATATGTTCTTCCCCTACCTCACTTCATACCATACTCATTCTATACTACTAGTGTATAAAAATATGACATTTTAAACATCGCACTACAATCTGAATTTGTTCTAAGTCTTTAGTCCTAGAAAATAAAATGGTAAAAAGAATATTCACAATATAATTGTGAAAAAGAGAGGATTGCATGCGTATAAAATTACTATCAATCTTGTTTTTATTATTTTTCACAAGTTGTAGCCCACTGAATGATAATGAAGTAGCCTCTGTTAAACCATATAAGTTAACAAAAGAGCAATCTGAAATTCTACAAATGACTCCTATAGGAGCAGGAAATAGAATGTTTTATAATGTTGCACTCAAAAATAATAATGATGAGTTGCATGCTACAATTGAATATTATCAAAATGGTAAAAAAGTGAAAGAAATTACCAACATAGCTTCATCACATTTTTTAGAAAAGAAAATAAGACTTTCTTTCATAGCACCATATTTCCATTTCGATAAAGATGTACAAGAAAAAGGTCAATGGTATATTAATATTGACGGTGGTTCAACGCTTGTCCCTCAAGACGCTCTCCTAGGCATAAATAGTTCTGCAACTACTACAATCCAATCTACTAAAAACTTAAAATACAATCAAAAAACAATTTTAGCAGCGGTCATCCAAACAAGTAAAGAAACTGTAAGCGTCCCTACAATTGATGAAGATTCAGGTATTGATATACTCTTGAAAGAAAACGAACATGTTTATCTCTTTAGTATAGAGCTAAAAAAAGAACACTAAAGCGGAAATGCAATACTATTGCATTTCCGCTTTAGTGTTTAATGAGGTGTACTTTTGAATAACTTAATTAATCTCATCCTCAACTTCTATTCTTTTCTTCTCTCTTGCAATTTTTAAAAACTCTAAAAGCTCTGGATTGCTATTCATTTTTTTATAAGCTACTGACATTTCTGCAACAAAATTAGAATCACATAACTCTTTATATACGACTTCTGTTTTATACAATTTATTTGCCGATACAGGTATGACCGTAATTCCGATTCCTGCTGCTACAAGTCCCATAACTGTTTGATATTCCGTTGCTTCTTGTACAATGTGTGGACTAAACCCTACGTCGCGGCAAAGTGATAAAATTGTATCGTATAACGCTGGCCAGACCGGTCTCGTAATAAATACGAACGGTTCGTCTCTTAAATCTTCAATATGTATTTCATCCTTTTCAGCAAGTGGATGTGCCTTCGGTAAACATAGCGTACAAGAAAGCTTTTGAATTGGTTCTAACTCTAGTAATTGCGTTGGAATTGGCGGACGCAAAAAGCCAATATCAATACGGTTATCGTGAAGTGCATGCACCTGATCCGGTGTTGACAGTTCATGTAATGCAACAGACACTCTCGGAAATTTCTTTCTATACTCCCTTACGATAGATGGTAAAATATCATATATCGCCGCACCTACAAAACCAATTGAAAGTGAGCCCACTTCTCCCCTTTGGGCACTTTGTGCAACTTCTACTGCTTTATCAATTTGTTCGAACGCTTTTTTTACTTCTTTTAAAAACATTTCTCCAGCTTCTGTTAATTCAACTTTTCTCTTCGTTCTTGAAAATAACATAACTCCCATTTCTTTTTCTAATTGCTGAATTTGTTGACTTAGCGGTGGTTGTGTCATTTGTAAACGAGCAGCTGCTCGTCCAAAGTGTAACTCCTCTGCCACTACAACAAAATATTGCAAATGCCGTAATTCCATTTTGGACACCCTTTTCACTTTCAATTAATACATCTAATATATTAATAACATATAATTTATATATTAGACAAATTTTTCGAATGAACGTATAGTAGAAATTGTTAATTCTTTTTTACAATTTTTATGTAAAAAAAGAAAGAGGTGGGTACTGTATGAAATGGTGGAAATTAAGCGGACAAATTTTATTATTATTTTGTTTCGCTTGGACAGGTGAATGGATTGCAAAACAGGCACACCTCCCAGTTCCAGGAAGTATAATCGGTATTTTTTTATTGTTAATTTCATTAAAATTTAACCTAGTGAAAAAAGAGTGGATACAGGACGGAGCAGACTTTTTATTAAAAGAACTTATTTTATTTTTCATTCCTTCTGCAGTCGCTGTCATACGCTACAAAGATACACTATCACAATATGGAATCGATCTCATTTTAATTATTATGATTAGTACACTTTGTGTCACTCTCGCTACAGGACTCCTAACAGAATTGCTACTAAAGCGGAAAGGATCAACACAATGATCGGCTTTCTTTGTTTACTATTAACACTATTCACATATTGGATATCGAAGAAAATGTATCAACGCTGGAACTGGAGCTTACTTTCTCCTCTTCTCGTCTGCCCTATTATTTTAATTGCTTTATTACTCGGACTAGACACACCTTATGAAACATATGAAACAGGTGGTCAATGGTTAACAGAATTATTAAAGCCTGCAACAGTCGCTTTTGCATGGCCAATCTATAAATACTTTGATTTACTCAAGAAACACGGAATAGCTATCTTACTTAATGTCATTGTCGGCTCGTTTTTATCAGTTATTACTTCAGCCCTACTAGCAAATTATTTTCAAATTGATTCATCGCTAGAACATAGTTTAGCACCTCATATTGTAACGACACCAATTGCAATGGCCATTTCAGAAATGATCGGTGGTATGTCAGAATTAACGGCTGTATTTGTTGTTTTAACTGCGTTAACAGGAGCATTACTTGGACCTTCTCTCATACGTATATGCCGTATTAAAACAGCGCTCGCAAAAGGCATTATGTTAGGCACGAGCGCAAATGGAACCGGTACATCAAAAGCATTCGAAATCGGCCCTGTAGAAGGAACTATTGCAAGTTTATCTATGCTTTTAACAGCAGGAGCTAGTTTAGTTATCGTTCCACTTTTCTTATCATGGATACATTAAAAAGCAAGTGTTTAAACACTTGCTTTTTTTATTATATATTTATTTAAAATCTCATAATCCTCCGGGAAAGATAGCATTAATTCCTTCACTTCATCTATCCTTTTCCAAGCAATTTCATGTATTAACTCATCAGGATCTTGAATCTTCATACTACCGCCTATTTTTTTAACGACATAATAATGAACGTATACAGGAACTCCGTATGTAATACCTTCTTTTTCGTATATTTTATTTACAACTTCCACATTGTAACCTGTTTCTTCCCAAACTTCTCGAATACAACATTCTTCTAATGTCTCTCCCTTTTCAAGCCCTCCACTTGGAACAGACCACCTTTTTTCTTCTCCCTCTTTTCCTTGCAACACCATTAAAACTTCATTTCTTTCATTTACACATACTGCTGCACAACCTATCCATCTTTCCATATACATCCCTCCCCTACTACTATTCGTCTTCTTCTTTATTTTCCCCTTGAAAAAAGAGGAAAAAAGGAAAACGATGACGAAAACTTACATCAACTTCATAGACAATCCCTTCTTAGAAATTAAAAACGGAAGGATGAAAATATGATTTCTAAATATGTTGTGGAATGTGTCTTTTGTGAAGAAAATCGAAAACCACGCCAAGCTATCGTAACAGTTCCCGCCACTACTCAGCTACTAGCCATTGAAAAAGTGCGTGCGGAATGTAAACGTCGTTTCGGAAAAGCTTTATTATTGCAAACAGAAATTAAAGAAGAAATAGTTTTTGAACAAAAAGAAAGCTAACCATAAATTGGTCAGCTTTCTTATCCGATCATATTTTCACATGAAGATTAGGGGCATCCTCTTTAAGGATCGGGATTTCCCCATTATGTACGTTCCATAATGGTCATCGAACAATATATTTCTATGCAATTAATTATTGAATAGAATAGGGCAAAACTTGTTCGCATTTTTAGAAAAGGGATAGGGATATAATTCAAGTAGTACTTCGAATACTCGAACTTTACACTCATTATATTAAAGCAAATCCTTTTATATGGGAAATATGAATTACTTACATAATTCATTCGTAAAACATATTAGTTTGCTATATTATTTTTATTCCATCAATAACATACATCCAGCTACAACTGGTGTCATAATCATTGAAAACTTCAAAAGCATACGTGGTGCATAATTTGTAAACTTCGCTCCGATATACGCTCCTAACATCGTCCCAATTAATACTTGCAATAACAATATATAATCTAGATACCCTTCTGAACTATATCCTATCCCACCTCCAATCGCAATCGGCAATATAACAAGCATTGTTGTTCCTACAGATTGCTGGATTGTTAAACCTAATAGAACCATTAATCCAAGTTGAATAAATGGTGCAGAACCAATCCCGAATGAACCAGCCATCATTCCAGTAACTAATCCAAGACATATACATTTCATTATATTTTCTTTCGAAAAATCTTTAATTTCTGCTAAAAGTAATTCTTCCCTATTTTGAAACTTAATTAATTTAATAAACATAAAAATTGCAGATAAAAATAACATCCCAGCTGTAAACCAATGAAGAAAATGCGGGGGGATAAGTAAACCAAGCTTTGAACCAATATAAGAACCAAGTGCTCCACATCCACCAACAATCCCGCCTATAGTAAATACAACATTTCCTTCACGATAATGACTTATAACCCCAGATAACGTCGTAAAAGCCATAGCTGTTAAAGATGTCGCAAGCGCAACATGGATAGGAATATGAAATATTAAAGTAAGTATTGCGATAATAAAACCTGCTCCCCCCGCTCCAACAAACCCCAATAAAATCCCCATTACTAACATCGTTGTAATAATTGCCACATACTCTCCCTCCAGTACCCCCATTATCTACTAAACACTCTCTTTCACACAAATAAAAAGCACCCTAAACGGATGCTTTTCTAAATGGATACTATGTACTTAATCTTGATTAATCAAAATAACCGCAGGGCCAGCGACTACTACTCCAGCTACTTCTATCTTTTCAAATTCTTTTACTGTAATAGATATAACGCCTTCTCTTTCCATCAATTCTTTACTCAGGACATCAGTCGGTATAGCTTTCACCGTCTTACCTCCTTTTCATTTATACAATATGATAAAGTAAAAGTTTAATCAGTAGCGGTTTAGTCCACTCCACACTGATCATAATCGGGCTGCCGTTCATACGCGATAAAAACAACCCAACGCATCTATATATATGCATCACCTCCGCTTTCATTCCTTATTCCACTCAATATCCTCCCCTCCCTTCCGTAACATATTGAAAAATAAAAAAGCACTCGCAATCGCGAATGCTTTTTCATTATTTACTTTCTATTACTTTTAACATTCTATTAATAAATGCTGCCGATTCTCCACGCGTTGCAGAACCTTTCGGCATAAATTCATTATTTTCATTTCCTTTTACAATACCTAATCCATAAACACGTTGTACAGCTTGTTTATCATATGCTAAATCTTGATCCGAGAATGGTAACGGAACTAAGTTACCTTTAATTTTTTTATATTGCAGTGCACGGTCAATCATGATAACGGCTTCATCTCGTTTAATCGTATCATTTGGAGCAAATGTCCCATTTCCTCTACCACTTATTATCCCAGCACTTGCTGCACGATTAATACCATCTATTAGCGATGAATGTGCTGTATTTAAATCATTAAAATTCGATGATCCTTCAGGTAACTGTAATGATCTTGAAATTAAATTCGCAAATTCGCCACGTGTGACAAGACGCTCTGGCCAATAAGAACCTTTCCCATCCCCAATCATAATGCCTCGTTTATCTAATTCACGAATGTCTGCTTCGTACCAACCACCTGTTATATCATCTTTATGGTTCGCATCATAATAAACCTTTGTTCCTTGTAAGAATGGTTCCCACGCATTATTTTTAATCATAATAGCCGGACAATTCTTTCCACTCCAGAATTGATGTTTCTTCACATTTTCTAAAGGAATATGTAATTCTCCCATTAAATAAGCTGTTAATTTACGAGCATTTTCAACAGCTTTATTATAATCACCATCTTCGTTTACAGCAATTTCAATCGCAATGGATTCTCGATTTCCAGTTCCTTCTGCTCCATCTCCTGCATGCCAAGCATTTTCGTTTAATGGAAGATGTTGATAAATCTCTTTATCGTCTACCGTAAAATGCCATGACGCTGAACGATCTTCCGTTCCCGTTGCTTGGTTATATAAATATATTGCATGGTTTTTAGCATTTGCCCCAACACTGTAATTATCTGTCTCATGAATCGTAATATACTTCGGCTTCATCGCATAACCAGGACGGATATTTTCATTTCCTTTCGGTACAATCATTTCTTTTAAAGTTACACCATAAATATCCGTTGTTTTCTCTTCTATTGGTGCAGCATACATAACTGCTGCACGTTTTGTACGTGCTGGTGTTGCCTCTTGAATAAGCGAAGCCTTTGTTCCTTCAAATTTTGCTGAAGGTGAATAAATCCATTTCATTTCATTATTTATTTTTACTTGGAACCATTCTCCCGCCTGTCCCATTACTTGAATGGTTTGTGGTTCCAATACATTTTCTTCTTTGTATGAAGTAAATGGTTCAGAGTATGTAGAGATTTCTTCATTAATAACTAACTTTTCACTTGATAACGTATGAACTTCTTTAACCTCTACATTCCCCTCACTATTTTGTATCCATCCAGTTCCAGATGAAGCCCGAACATAGTAAGCGTTTCCTTTTCTCTTCTCAGCTTTTACGACTTGATTCGAAAGGTGAACCCCTGTCTCTTTTTGAAAATTACTAGAATCATATAAAGGTACTTCTTTCACTATATGTACAAGAAATTCACCTTGCACTTCATTTTGTACTCCTTTATCTTCTCCTCGACCATCTTCATCTTTCATATGGTTTTCAATACTTTTTAAAGCTTGTTCATCAGGTGAAACCGCTACAGTTTTTTCCAACTCATTAGCATAGGAATAATTCGGAATCGTTACCAAGCTAAATACAATCGATGCAGCTAAAACATTATAAAATCTTTTTTTCATCATAATACTTAACACGCCATAATTAAATTCGTGTTATTTTCCCCTCCTCAACCAAAATATAGGATATCTAGTAAACTATTAAACTACATAACCATTTACAATATAACAGACTCATTCCGATTCGTATAGATAGGAATGACTACTATTTTCCTACATTTACTATATTGGAATATAAAAAAGAAGCTATAATATATAGCTTCTCTCTCCGTTTCTTTAATCTCTTTGCACCTTATATTCCACAACTCTACCATCTCTATCAAATTGTAAAACAAGCTGTTCACTATCTATTGGAATAAAGCCACGTTCAGTTCCAAGATAGTACGAAGTGATAACACCGTCTTTTCCATTGCTTGTTCCAGTAGATGCTCCTAATAATTTTGTGATTTCTTCATTTGATTTCCCTATTAATTTATATTTTTGTAATAGATCATCTACCATATGTACCCGTTTCTCTTCAGCATGTAACCACCGATCTTGATTAAACTTTGAAGTGTATGTATTCATACTTAATTGTCCTGTGCACACTAACAATAGAATACAACCTACTATTATTACACCTAGCATTTGTTTCTTTTCTGTATTACGATTTACAGAAGTACGTAAGACGAATTTTTGAATCACGACTAATAAAACAAATGGCATGACTACTACAAACATACTTTTTACACTTACTGACATATGAACCGCATCAATTACAAAAATAAACGCAAGATACATTAGTATATACAAACAAACATAAACATACATAATCCCCCTCAATATAGCACTCAAAAAGCCCACCCCTTCTTAATTCATTATATAATTCATCCGGCTAATGATTTCTCGAAGTTTTTCTAACTCTTGATCTGTATATATTACTTTGCCTGTTAAGATCTCATTTCTGAAGAACGTTACAATTTGCTCTCTATCTTTTAATCTCGGCGTTTTTTCTTCAGAAAGATCTAGCACTTCTTTCCCACTCGCATTATAAAAATATACAATCGGTTTTACGTTTTCCTTTACAATATCAACTTGCATTTCTTTCAAACAATTGTATAGAATATGAGATAGTTTCTTCGCTCTATATACTGGATTCCCTTCATTTTTCACTTGTATCGTTAATGAATCTTCACCTGTAATGCATTCAAATGTCTCTTCTTTCTCTACCTCTTGTTGATACTTGCCCATTTCATCAATCATAAATGAATATATACTAGCATTTTCTTTCGTTAATCCATGAATTAATTTCCCTGTCCATTCTTTCGTCTCAAGTAGATACATACCCGTTTTACTTAAGACAAGATGATGAATGCGACAATCATTTCCTCCGTGCTGATTTTTAATAAAAACATTCGGCATAATATGAAATTCATTGTCTAGTATTATGCCTTGCTCTACGAATCCACGCTTCATATAATGTAATGCTTCGTGTGTATTCACTTCAGCTCCATTTTTCGTATACTCTCGCAAATTTGCAATTAACTTTTGAAACATATGTATTTCGTTACTATGTTTGTCTTGCATTTCACTGCGTTCTTTACTATGTTGCACAGCTAATTGATTTTTCATCATACGCATATTTTCAAGTTCTCTAGCTGCACTTATTTGTAAATCATTGTATTTCTTCTGTTCCATATTTTTCAATGTATTTTGTTGTTCTTTATGCTCTGTAACCGTAGCTGCAATTTCAGTTTCATACGTTTCAATTGCTTGCTTCTTTTCAAATTCTACTTGCTGGCTCTCTGATTCTAACTGTTTATTTTTATAGAACAGCACAAATACTGCAGCTAATAATAATAAAATTACACCTATTAGCACATAATCCATATCTTTTCTCCTTTATTTCGTTTCCTACTATTCTCCATACACATTTCTACTACATTATACTATGTTATTCGTATATTTTTTGTAAAAATTTCACGTGCAGTCAAAAGACCTTGTAATTTTACAAGGCCTTTTGTAAATTCCCTTTATTTTGTAGTAAATACATATTATAATACAACCCTTGCTCACTCAGTAATTCTTGATGTGTTCCTCTTTCTACTATTTCTCCATCATGCATAACAAAAATTTGATCTGCATCTTGAATTGTAGATAATCTGTGTGCAATTGCTATAGTCGTTCTCCCTTTTCGCATTTGCTGTAATGCTGTTTGGATCGCATCTTCTGTTTCTGTATCAATATTAGCTGTGGCTTCATCTAATACTAATACTTTCGGATTCGTTGCTATCGTTCTAGCAAAAGCAATTAATTGTCGTTGACCACTAGAAAATGCAGCTCCTCTTTCTACTACTTCCGTTTCATACTGTTCTGGTAATTTTTCAATAAACGTATTCGCTTGCACAAATTGTGCCGCTTCTTTTACTTCTTCATCCGTAATTTCTTCATTGTACATACGAATATTTTGTTTTACATTTCCCGCAAATAAAAATGCATCTTGCAATACGAGTCCTATTTTCTTTCTAATTTCTCTTTCTTCAAATCTCTCTAAATCTACACCATCTATTACAATATTTCCGGACTTAATATTATAAAATCGCATTAACAAATTCATAATAGTACTTTTTCCGCTACCAGTGTGCCCAACGAAAGCCACTGTTTGCCCCTGTTTCACGTGAAAAGATACATTTTTTAAAACATCACGTTTTCCATCATACGAAAAAGTAACATTTTTAAATTCAATTTCTCCATTAACGACTTGAGGATTTCCATCTCCTTTTTGAACTGGCGCTAAATCTTTCTCGTCCATTAAATGAAATACACGTGATGATGAAACAAGTGCCTGTTGGAAAAATGATAATTTCATCATCATCTCATTTACAGGCTGGAAGAAACGATGTATATAGTTAACAAACGCATATAAGACACCTACTTCAACAGGACTCTTCAAAGCATCAATTCCAAATAAACCAAGTACTAACGCAATAGCGACAATATGAACTAAATCAGTTGCTGGACGTAAAAGTAACGCGTCTAATTTTAACGTCCGCCGCCCTGCACTATAATGTTTATTATTCACTTCTTCAAACTCTTTTCTCATACGCTTTTCTTGTCTGAACACTTGGACAATATTCATTCCTTGAATGGACTCATTTAACTTTGCATTTAACACGCTTAATTGATTACGTACTTCTAAATAAAAGGCTGCACTCTTCCGGCGATATAGCACCATAATTGCAAACATTATTGGAATTAATACGAGAGAAAATAGAGCTAGTTTTACATTTAATAAAAACATTGCTACTAAAATACCTATTAAAAAGACTACATTTTTGACAAATGTGGATAATACACTGACATAAAAATCTTTAATTGCTTCCGTATCATTCGTTATGCGCGATACAAGCGTACCAATCGGCGTACGATCAAAGAAACTTAATGATAACTTTTGAACATGATCATATACTTCAACACGCATATCTTGAACAATTTTAAAAGCGATATTTTGAAAATACAATAAGTCTAAATAAGTAAATAATACTTTTAATAAGTGAGCAATAAGATACACTACAAATAGAGTAACAAGTGCTGATTGATCAAAGTTACGTGGTACTAAATGTTCATCAAGAAATTGTTTAATTAAAAAAGGACCCATCATTTCAGTTACAGTTGCACCAACTAAAAAGATAAATGCTAAAGATAGCAACCTTTTATATGGCTTCATATAAGAAAGTAATCTACTTAAATCACTCCGCTTCTTCCCTGTCATCATACGCCTCCTTTCTCGACTAATGCTTCTAACTGCTGGCTCTCGTACATTTCTTTATACCAACCGTTTTCTTCCATTAATTGTTCATGTGTACCTCGTTGCACAATTCTGCCTTCATCCACAACAAGTATAAGATTGGCATGTTGAATTGCACTTAAACGATGAGCAGTAATAATCGTTGTTTTTCCTGCTCTTTCCCTCTTTAATGCATTTAAAATCGTTTCTTCTGTTTTTGCATCTACCGCTGATAAACAATCATCTAAAATTAAAATTTCCGCATTCGTTAATAAAGCACGTGCAATAGAGATTCTCTGTTTTTGGCCTCCAGATAACGAAACGCCTCTTTCTCCTACTACCGTTTCATACCCTTCTGAAAATTGGAGGATGTCATTATGAATACAAGCAATCTCTGCAGCGCGAATTATTTCATTATATGTAGCATCCGCCTTTCCGAAGGCAATATTCTCCCCAATACTCGCTGAAAATAAAAAATGATCTTGCGGCACGTATGAAATGGCAGAACGGACACCGTAAAGTGTTACATCGCGAATATCCCGCTCCCCAACTTTTAATTCACCACTAAAATGATCATACTCACGGATTAAACATTTTAATAAAGTCGTTTTCCCTGCTCCTGTACGTCCAACAACTCCTAGTGTTTCACCCTTCTTCAAATCAAAGTGAACATCTATTAGCTGTAACAGTTCATTTTTCTTATATGAAAATGAATTGACCGCAAATGTAACATCACCGCTTGCTACTTTATGTACAGCATCTTCTCTATTTACTACATCTGATTTTTGCGAGAGAATTTTTTCTACACGGTCATACGAAGCACGCCCACGCTCCATAATGTTGAACAACCATCCAAAGGCTAACATTGGCCAAACGAGGGTACCTAAATACGTTGTAAATGTAACGAGATCACCTACAGTTAATTCACCCCTCACAACTAATACTGACCCGTAACACACTGCAATTAAAAAAGAAAATCCAACGATAAGAGAGATTGTCGGATCAAACAACGAATCAATACGTGCGACTAACATATTTTTATGTACAACATCTTCTGATTTTTTTCGAAATGCTTGTAAATCTTCTTTCTCTTGCCCAAGTGATCGAATTACCTTCATCCCACTCATACTCTCTTGCACTTTATCATTGATTTCTGAAAACGATTGCTGCGCTTTATGAAACCTTTTATGTAATAACGTTCCATAATAATTTGTCGAAATCGCTACAATCGGCATTGGAATTAAGCTTAACAATGTTAACTTCCAACTAATTGTAAAACCCATCGCTACGAGTACACATCCCCCAACCGCTAATGAGTCAACAAGTGTTAAAACGCCCGATCCAGCAGTTTGTTGAATCGCCTGAATATCATTAGTCGCATGCGCCATCAAATCACCCGTACGACGTGATTGATAGAAAGATGGGCTCATCTTTGTAAAATGTTCATATAGATTCTTTCGTAATTGACGGGCTAGTTTTAACGAAGATCCAAAAATCATAATACGCCATAAATAACGTAATATGTACATAGTAATCCCTACAACTACTAACAGAATAACCCACTTCAACAATTTTTCAGATGTTAATGTTCCATTATTAATTTCATCTACTACAATACCTAGTACTTTCGGAGCTACAAGTTCAAGAAGCGCGACACCAAATAACATAATAATTCCGATTATGTACGCTCGTTTTTCTTGTTTAAAAAACCACGCTAAATTAATAAATACCTTCATTTTTATCCTCCTCTCTTAAAATGAGCGATGTTTTCAGTTTACCAAAAATACTGAATTTTTAAAAGTTTTAAACACTTCAAAAAACCCAATAGGAAAGGGCACTCTTATCGAGTGCCCTTTAGCGCTTATTTTGTTTGTTGCTTGCTCATCGCGCTCATCATTTGATTGATTTTCTTTTGGGAAGGTTTTTGTCCCATTTGCATCATCATCATTTTTAACATTTGTTCATTAATTGGTGGATTTTTTTCTAAGTAGTTCATCATGTATTTGCGGGCAATGAAAAATCCTAACGCCACACCTGCTACTAGTGCTACTACGCCCACTAGAATACCTAACCAAATCGGCATATATTTTCCTCCTTCATGTTGTCTACCTTACAGTGTACTAAAACCTTTTCAATAAGACAAGATACAATTCGACATTTTTTACACATATGTTCGTACTTGTTTTAGAGGATTCAGCCATCCGTACTTTGTATTTTCATAATCCATAGCTAAAAATGTTAATTCACACTTTCTTAACACCTCAAAGAAGGTCGTTTCCATAGAAACGTTTCCAGAGGTATTCATGCGAATATAGTGTGGTTTCACCATTATTTCACCGTATTCCGCTCCTGTATAAAGTGTATGTGTATGATGTGTTCGATCATATTTACCAAGAACCCGTAAAGCTTGTTCTAATTTATGATGAATTTTCATTACTTGTAATGGTCTCGTTATATACATCATTTGTTTATATAACACTTTTTTCTCTGAAAGGGACCCAGATTCTGAAAATCGAGCAAATAAATCAAAAAACAAATATTCACGACCAAAGTAAGCTTTCGCAATATCCTCTTGAATTAAATACAATTCATACGTTTTCATCTTTTGCCTCCCAATCTGGACAACCTTTTCTCTTCATTATATAGAAGAAATTTTGCAATGATTGTCTGACTGCGGAGAGATAAAAAACTTTTTCTGTCGAAAAAACTCATTTACATAGAAAAACCTCTCCATGCCGGAGAGATTTTTCTAAAATCATTAAAGCATTTCTTTTACTTTACGAACAACGTTCTCTACAGTAAATCCATACTCTTCCATAATCTTCTCACCAGGAGCAGAAGCACCGAATGTATCGATACCTAACACATCTCCTTCAAGACCTACGTAACGGTGCCATCCGAATGTAGCACCCATTTCGATTGCGAAACGTTTTGTTACTGCTTTTGGTAATACAGATTCTTTGTACTCAGCAGTTTGAGCTTCAAAGCGATCCATAGATGGCATGCTGACAACAGCTGCGTCAACGCCGTCTACTGCTAGAACTTTTTGTGCTTCAATAGCTAGACTTACTTCAGATCCAGTTGCAAGTAAGATTACATCAGCCGTTTCTTTCTTGCTTGCAGAAACTACATATGCACCTTTTGCTACTTTTTCATACGTATCGTCTTTTGCACCTTCTAATGTTGGAAGGTCTTGACGAGTTAATACTAAAGCGGTTGGTTGGTTTGTAGATTCTAGAGCTAGTCTCCAAGCTGCAACAGATTCGTTACCATCAGCTGGACGAATAACAGATACATTTGGCATTGCACGAAGCGCTGCTAATTGCTCGACTGGTTCATGTGTTGGACCGTCTTCACCAACAGCGATACTGTCGTGTGTGAATACATACGTTACTGGCAATTGCATTAATGCTGCAAGACGAATTGCTGGACGTAAGTAATCAGAGAATACGAAGAACGTACCACCGTAAGTTTTTAAACCGCCATGTAGTGCAATACCGTTCATTGCTGCACCCATTGCAAACTCACGTACACCGTACCAAATGTTTTTACCGCTGTAATCATCTCTTGTAAAGTCTTTTTCGTTATTCATGTATGTTTTGTTAGAACCAGCAAGGTCAGCAGATCCACCGAAGAATGATGGTACAGACTCTGCAATTGCATTAATTACAGCACCTGAAGAATTACGAGTTGCTGCTTTTGATCCTAATTCATAAGTTGGTAAGTTTTGCTCCCAACCTTCTGGAAGAAGACCATTCATTGCTGTTTGCAGTTCGTTTGCTAATTCTGGATATGCTTGTGCATATTCACCTAGCATAGTGTTCCACTCTGCTTGCGCAGTTTCACCAACATCTTGTACTGTTTTACGGAAGTTGTCATATACTTCTTCTGCTACATGGAAGTCTTGCTCAGCAGTCCAAGCATATGCTTCTTTCGTTAATTTTGTTTCGTCTACACCAAGTGGAGAACCATGTGAAGCTGATTTTCCTGATTTGTTTGGAGAACCGAAACCAATTGTCGTTCTTACTTCAATTAGCGTTGGGCGTTTTTCGTCAGCTTTCGCTTCTTCAATTGCTTTCGCGATAGCTTCAATATCGTTTCCATCCTCAACACGGATTACTTGCCATCCGTATGCTTTGTAACGATCTTCTACACTTTCAGAGAATGAACGATTTAAATCGCCATCTAATGAAATATCATTTGAATCGTAAAGCACAACTAGACGACCTAATTGTAAATGAGCAGCTAATGAAGATGCTTCAGCAGAAACGCCTTCCATTAAATCTCCATCACCACAAATAGCGTATGTATGATGATCTACTACATTATACGCATCACGGTTATATTTAGCCGCTAAATGTCTTTCAGCCATTGCCATACCTACAGCAGTTGCAATACCTTGTCCAAGTGGACCAGTAGTTGCGTCTACACCTGCTGTATGACCGTACTCAGGATGTCCTGGAGTTTTGCTTCCCCATTGACGGAAGTTCTTTAAATCATCCATTGTTAGATCATAACCAGATAGGTGAAGTAGGCTGTATAGTAACATTGAACCATGACCTGCAGATAATACGAAACGATCACGGTTAAACCACGTTGGGTTATTTGGATTGTGTTTCATAAATTGAGTCCATAATGTATAAGCCATTGGTGCTGCACCCATTGGC
The DNA here is from genome assembly GCF_024712505.1 of Bacillus sp. IBL03825. NCBI lineage: Bacteria > Bacillati > Bacillota > Bacilli > Caryophanales > Bacillaceae > Bacillus > Bacillus sp. IBL03825. The sequence continues at coordinate 3,646,427 of NZ_JAMXKE010000001.1, forward strand.
ATTCCTGGGTGACCAGAGTTTGCTTTTTCAATCGCATCGATGGATAATGTGCGAATCGTGTTGATAGAAAGTTGTTCGATTGAATGTGACATGCTATTCTTCCCTTCGCTTATATTAGTAAACGTTTTATACATTTATATGATAGCTTCCCACGCAAGATTATACAACATGTATCGACAAATATGTTGATATTTTTTTGGTTTTTCATAAAAAAATCAATGATTTCGGGAATGTATGGGTATTCAATATGACATACTTTTTCATTGTTTTTATTTTAAAAAGAAAGGGAATTATCTGTATATTTATTCATCATTTTCAAATTCCATAATGCAAAATATATCCTTCCCCATTTTCCACTCTGCAAAGCAAACGAATAAAAGAATTTAAATCTTGGCATAATTTATCTCGATCAAATACGTATCTTTCATATTCTCCATCAGTATTATTATCATTTCCCCATCGAAACTGACCTGTCAGTTCGATTGTTTCTGGCGCTAGAGAAAACATGTTAACTAGCGAACAAAATAACTGTTCTGCTATCACTGCTCCTTGCTGTTCTATTTTCGTAATACCATAATAGTGAATTCCAAATCCTTCTGCTCTTTTCGCTGGATAATAGGTCGGAATCCAATGGGTAAAATCTAATAGATATACGATTAGCTCATCACTTAATACGACACACTCATCTATCGTTGCCTCTTCTTTATATAGAAAACAAAGTTCAATCCAATCTATACCTATAAAATCCAACCCTTTTTTTCATTTGAAACAAATACAAACTCGTGCTGTAAAGCCAAATTATCCCCCCTATTGCTCACATTTATTATTCTTATTATATAAAAAAGCACCTTTTATAGGTGCTTAAAATAAATTATACAATTTTCTTCCGTATCGAACTTGAAATAAAGTCAATGATAATTACCATTAAAATGATACCCAATAAAATAATACCCACACGAGACCAATTGCGTGAACTCAGTGCAAAAATTAACGGTGTCCCAATCCCACCTGCTCCAATAACACCTAAAATGGCAGCGGATCGTACATTAATTTCGAACCTGTATAACGTATATGATAGAAAATCCGGTAATACTTGTGGCAATACTGCATACCAAAGTATTTGAAACCGATTTGCGCCTGTAGCTATTAATGCTTCCGTCGGTCCCTTATCTATATTTTCAATTCCTTCTGAATATAATTTCCCTAACATTCCAATAGAGTGTAACCCTAAAGCTAGAACTCCGGCAAAAGAGCCTGGTCCAACAGCTTTTATAAATAAAATGGCCATAACTAATTCAGGAAATGTACGAACAAAACTAAGTACAAATTTCCCAGTTCCTGACGTTAATTTTCCACTGCTCATATTCGTTGCCGCCCAAAAAGCGAATGGAATAGATAAAAAGGCAGAAATAAATGTACCTAATATCGCAATTGCCAACGTATCAATTAAACCATGTAATAAATCTTCACCATCTGGCAAAGATACATACGACCAATCTGGACTCAATACACCTGTCATAATTGCTTTTGTAATTTCTCCTGCCGTATCCTTTATTCCCTCTAGCGGGACTCCTGAAAAAGCCCATACATAAACAAATGCAAGTGCTATAAAAACAAACCAGCGATACACACTCGGTTTCTTCGGTTTTGGTACAATTATCGTCGTTTTACTCATTATAATTTCTCCCGCAACAATGTACTTACATAATCAATTAACAATACAACAACAAGGGTATAAATAATAATAGATGCAGTTTGTTGATATTGTAAAAATCCAAGTGTACGGTCATAATATAACCCAATACCACCTGCTCCTACTAAACCTAAAACAGCTGCTGCACGTACGTTCACCTCAAATGTATAAAGAACATAGGAGACAAAATGTGCTTTCACTTGCGGAATTACCCCATACACGATCCATTGCACTTTATTTGCTCCTACTGCCGTCATCGCTTCTAATGGACCTGGATCAATTGATTCCATTGACTCATACAACAATTTTGCCACGAGCCCAATTGAGAAAAAAGTAAGAGCCAAAATACCTGGAAGTGGTCCTATTCCAAAAATAGCTACGAAAATTGCCGCTAATAATAAATCTGGTATCGTTCGGATAAAGTTTAAAACCAATCGAGCTGGACCGTACAAAAATGCACTAGTAAACACATTACTTGCCGCAAATAGTGCCAGTGGAATAGCTAAAATCGCTCCTAAAGTCGTTCCAATAATCGCCATACGTATTGTATCTAACATCGCTGTTGTAATAACTTGAAAATAACTCCAATCTGGCGGCACCATCTCTTTTAATAAGTCCATCATATTAGGAAAACCAACTACTAGTTTTGAAAATGATGCGTCGACCTGTATACTACTTCCCCACAACAGTAAAATAACTAGAATAACCGTTAACATATGTTTCAACTTACTTGGCGGCTTCGGTATCGATTTTGAATATATCGTCACATCATTCATTTAACTGCCACCTTTAATAATTCACTTTTCTGCGCTACGTCTCCATAAATTTCAGCAAATTTTTCATCCGTTGCCTCGTCTACAGAACCATCAAAAACAATTTCGCCTGCATGTAATCCAATAACGCGTGTCGCATATTGCCTAGCTAAATCAATAGAATGTAAGTTTACAATTGTTGTAATCCCAAAATCTTCATTAATTTTTTTCAAATCATCTAATACTTGCTTCGTTGTTAGCGGATCTAACGACGCAACAGGTTCATCTGCCAATATGATTTTTGCTTCTTGCGCCAACGCTCTAGCAATCGATACGCGTTGCTGTTGTCCTCCTGATAATTCATCAGCTCGCGCATATGCTTTTTCTAAAATATTCACCCTTTTTAACGATTGAAAGGCAAGCTCCAAATCTTCTTTTGGAAATAGACCTAACGTTGTACGCAGTGTCGAATGATATCCAACACGCCCAGCCAATACATTCTTCAATACCGTGGATCGCTTTACAAGGTTAAAACTTTGAAAAATCATGCCAATATCCCGGCGCATGCGTCGTAATCCTTTTCCTTTCGCAGCAGTAATAGACTCACCTTCAATTATAATTTCGCCTTCTGTAATCTCATGAAGGCGATTTACCGATCTGAGAAGTGTAGATTTTCCAGCTCCGGACAGCCCTACCATTACAACAAACTCACCTTTTTGAATGTTCAAGTTTATATTATTCAATCCTTTTGTACCATTCGGATACATTTTGGAAACATTTCGAAATTCTATCACACATCTTACCTACCTTCTATGTATTCAAAACGGCAAACTAACTGGAAACATACACCTTCCAGTTAGCTGCCATTTCCATATGTATTATTGCGTTTTTACTTTCTTTCCATATTCACGAACGATATCAAATTTACTATCATCAGATTTAACATATCCTTCATGTGAATATACTTCTTTAATGATTTTGTGACCTTCCTCATTCTTTCCTATTTCAATGAAAGCATCCTGTAATTTCTTACTCCACTCTGCATCTAAATCAGAACGTACCGAAATCGTATCGTTTGGAATTTTTTCCGTAAATTTCACTATTTTCGTTTGATCGAATATATTCGGATAATCTTTTTTCACAATATTACGAGCATCTTGGAATACAACAGCTGCATCTACATCACCATTTAAAAGAGCAATAAGCGACTGATCGTGACCTTTTAGTGTAACAGGTTTCACATCCTTTAGCGGATCAATTCCCTCTTTTAACAATACAGCCGCAGGCCATACATACCCTGCTGATGATGTTACATCTTGATAGCCAATTTTTTTACCTTTTAAATCTTTTACACTGTTAATATTTGAATCTTTCTTAACTACAAACTCAGATTTATAAAAGTCTACTAAATCCTTTGTAGGGGCTCCTGTTCCATCATCTACTCCAAAACGTTGTGCTTGTAAAATTACGTTTGCAGCCTTTTTCTCATGCGCTAGCACATACGCTGTTGGAGGTAAAAAACCTACATCTACTTGCTTAGACGCCATCGCTTCTACAATTGTATTGTAATTCGTTGAAATACTAACTTTTACCGGAATATTTAATTTATCACTTAGTAGCTTTTCCAATGGTTTTGCCTTTGCCTCTAATGTATCTGCATTTTGAGAAGGAACAAATTGAACATTTAAAGTCTTCGGTACATAACCTTTTTTCGTATCTTCAGTTTTACTTGCACTTGATTCTTTCGTTCCACAACCACTTAATAATCCCGCCGCTAGTACAACTGTCGTACTCATTGCAAAAACTTTTTTCAACATATTAATGCCTCCATTTTTGTTGTTATAAAATTGTCTTCCGTAAACATGAAGAAATATATCACACATTTTTACGGATAATTCATTATTTACAGAATCTTTACACATTCTATACATTCTCATTAAAATTCTCTTCATATATTTGATATGCTTAATTAGTAGATAACAATAGAAAAGGTGAATGATATTGAATCCAAATCAAATTGTAACTTTAAACATTTTTTTAACAAGTGATATACATGGCACTGTTTATCCAATTCACTACCAAGATAACTCCCAAGCTGAAATTGGTTTAGCCAAAATTTCTACTCTTATAAAAAAAGAACGTTCCCAAAATAGAAACGTTCTTTTAATTGATAACGGTGACTTCATACAAGGAACACCCTTTACTTATCATTACGCTACATATGAAGAAGATAAGAAAAATCCAATGTCTTTATTAGCGAACTATTTACGTTATGATGCTGCAGTTATTGGGAATCATGAATTTAATTATGGAATGGACATATTAAATAATGCTATTTCTACTGCAAACTTCCCGTATCTATCAGCAAATATTTTAGATAAAAACAGAAAAGAACCTTATTTCGGGAAACCATATATAATAAAACATATTGAATCAAATATAAAAATTGCTATTTTAGGGGTGACAACACATTACATTCCCAATTGGGAACAACCCCATCACATTCAAGATTTACAATTTGAAGATGCATTAGAGACAACAAAAAGATGGGTTTCTTACATTCGCGAACACGAGAAACCAGATTTATTGATCGTAGCCTACCATGGGGGATTTGAACGCGACTTACAAACTGGGGTACCGACTGAAGTTTTAACAGGTGAAAACCAAGGATATGCAATGTGCCATGAAATTGAAGGCATAGACATTTTACTAACAGGCCACCAACACCGGGAAATCGCTCACACCGTAATGAATGGTGTAACAATTTTACAGACTGGATGCAATGGACACTCCGTTGGAAAAGTAACAGTAACATTCGAAAAAACAGAAAAAAAATGGGTAAAAAAAGAGAGTTACTCACAATTATTGCCCGTACAAGGAATTGAGGCTGACCAAGATATTCTTTCCTTGGTTGCCGATTATGAAGAAAAAACACAAAATTGGCTCGATCAACCTATTGGAGTAATCTATGGGGACATGCAAATTTCAGATGCTATGCAAACTCGTTTGCAAGACCATCCTTTTATTGAATTCATAAATAAAATACAGATGGATATAGCTAATGTTTCCATTTCTTGTACAAGCTTATTCCATAATACATCTCCAGGTTTCCCGAATCGCGTAACAATGCGTGACATCGTTTCTAATTATATTTATCCAAATACATTAAAAGTAATTAGAATAACTGGAGCGGATATAAAAGATGCCCTTGAACTCTCTGCTTCTTATTTCATATTAAAAGCAGATGGAACTATCATCGTAAACCCTACCTACATAGAACCAAAGCCGCAACACTATAATTACGATATGTGGGAAGGAATTTCGTACGTATTAAACATTTCCAAACCAATTGGCGAGAGAGTAGAATCCTTACAGTATAAAGGCGCTCCACTTCATATGAATGAAGAATATGACGTCGTTATGAATAATTATCGTGCAAGCGGCGGAGGGAACTTCTTTATGTTTCAAAATAAGCCCGTAATAAAAGACATACCAACAGATATGTCTGAACTTATCGCTAACTATATATTGAAGCACAAAAAGATAGAAGCAACAGTCAATAACAACTGGAAAGTTATTAAATAGCGGATATAATAAATAAAAAAGATGGGCTTCGCCCATCTTTTAGTTTAATTTTGCATTATCTTGCTTTTTTAAAGCTTTTAATTTCGCCGGTGTAACATCAGTACCTTCTTCGTTAACAACTTTAATTCCTTTAAGTTCGTTTAACATATTTTGACGAAATCCTTTTAAATATTGTTCACGTAGCGATTGGCGCTCACGTTGTTCTTCTTCAGTTAAACCTTCAGCTTTTGCTTTTTTCGCTAAGAAGTTAATGCGTTCAATGAGTTCGTGACTTTGCATCTCGAATCCCCCTTTTACTCAAAACTGATTATTATCATACAATAGTTAGTCCTCTTTATCAAGCAATTGCTTTGTATATTCGACATATCTTCGATGTACAGTTGCTTTTGAAACATCATGACCAAAACCACGAAGTGTTGCTGCAATTTCTTCAAAAGTTAATTCATTCCGGCGTAAACGTACAATTTCCTCAATTGGCACTTCTTTTTTCTCACGTCCTATACTTAAATGACGATTTTTCAAATTATTCTCTGGACGAAATCCTTTCTCTACCGCTCTTTGCATGCCACGTTTAATTTTTAAATTGTGGATTTTTCTTTGATACTCTTCAACAATCCCAATTATATCTAGCACCATCGAATCAGAGTCAGAAAGTTCTAATTCTCCATTATGCGTATGCGTATATACTTTTATTCCCTCTTTATGTAAACAGTGCATTAATGCAATCTTTGCATTCCCTCTACCAAGGCGCGTTTCATCTTGTATGAGAAGTACATCAACTTGTTCATCGCGAATTGTATCTAGCACTTCTAATATGCCATCACGTTCAATTGTATAACCACTAGCCTGCTCCTCAATCACCTTTACAACATTCATTTGATAGCGCTCAGCTAAATGCAATAATTCATCTTTTTGACGCAATAATGATGTTTCCTGTTCTTCTTTTGTTGTGCTCACACGTGCATAAATAATTGCATTCATTTTGAACCCTTCTTTCTCACTATATTTTCCTTATAGTGTATCATAAATTCGTCTTTCGTTCGAACTTATGTTTGTAGAATGTTTTTTCGCATGTTATACTTATTAATAAGAAAAATGAAAGAAAACGAGGTGTTAGAAAACATGGAAAAGTTAACGAAACGCCAGCAAGACATTCTCGACTTTATTAAGCTAAAAGTACAAGAAAAAGGATATCCACCTTCCGTACGTGAAATCGGTCAAGCAGTCGGCCTCGCTTCTAGTTCTACAGTGCACGGACATTTATCACGACTAGAAGAAAAAGGATATATTCGACGTGATCCAACAAAACCACGAGCAATTGAAATTTTAGGTGACAACCGAATGGATACAGAAACACAATCTGTTATTCAAGTTCCAATTGTCGGAAAAGTTACTGCTGGATTACCGATTACAGCAGTTGAAAGTGTAGAAGATCACTTCCCACTTCCAGCTAGCATTGTTGCTGGAGCAGACCAAGTATTTATGTTACGCATTTCCGGAGATAGTATGATTGAAGCTGGTATTTTCGATGGGGATTTAGTTGTTGTTCGCCAACAACAGTCTGCATACAACGGTGAAATTGTAGTCGCTTTAACAGAAGATAACGAAGCAACTGTTAAACGTTTCTATAAAGAAAAAGACCATTTCCGTCTACAACCAGAAAACTCTTCATTAGAACCTATCATTTTAAAACAAGTGTCAGTTATCGGAAAAGTAATTGGCGTATATCGTGATCTACATTAAGAATAAAAAAAGAAGATAATTACCTTATTTATATACGGTAATTATCTTCTTTTTTATATTTTGATAGATTTTCATACATTTTATTTCTTATGAACGAGTTTCAATCGTCACATCGCCAGCAGCTGTTTTACCGCTAATCTTTTTACTACCATTGCCAATTGTTATATTTTTATTTTCTTCATTAAAAATCATCACTTCGCCAGCAGTGCTTTGCCCAGTTATAACTGCATCTTGTGGTTTTTCTAATAAAGTAATATCTACATCCCCAGCAGTTGAACTTGCCTCTACATCATACTTCGGATCATGATCCACAACATATACATCCCCGCTAGCCGTTTTCGCTGTCACTTTCCCTATTACCTTTTTTAAATTCACCTCTCCAGCTTTTGTAGATCCCTCCACACTCCGAGCTGTGATATGCTTCAAATCTACCTCTCCAGCGAGCGTCCCAGCACTTACACGATCACTTTTCACATCACTCATTTCGATTTGTCCTGCAGATGAATTTACTTTTATATCTTGGTAAAGACGTTCAGGCACAAGTATAGTCAATGTAGACGTTTGAATTTTGAAATTGTAAAAGGAAAAATCAAATGAAGCACCTTTTTCTCTTTCCCCAATAATTTTTAATGTGTCACCATCTTCGGTAATAAGAACCTCTTGTTTACGTACATCTCCTGATTGCTTTACATAAAAAGAAGAGTCGGGAGATTTTTGGACAACAATATCCCCAGCATCTAACTTAACTTCTATATTTATTAGTGTTTCGTTTTTAATTACGTCTTCTTTATTTCCTTCTTCTGCAGTTTGCACTGCTTTTTCATATGTTTGTGAAATCCCTATTACTCCAATAATGATACAAGCGATAGCTACTAACAATATTTTCTTCATCATCTACTCCCCTTTTATCATTTTGAAGTTCCATATTACATAACGTACGCATAACTTTTTAAACCACTTCGTACTATAATAAGCGATAAGACATAACAACAAACCTACTCCAACAAACGTTATACTAACGAATACATCCAGCCATATAAAGGTACCCATAAATACTTTTGCAATAACGAAAAATGGTGTCACTACACTCGCAATCCCACCGACCCAAAAAGAAAATATAAAAGCGATAATTGCAACTAACGGGCCTAACACAATAATAAAATTAAACAAACTAAGTCCAATCACTGCCATAACAGCCCTTGTTATATTGGTAGTTGATGGGTCCTTTTTCATTTCGTCAAAGCGATACAAAGCCAGTAAGTCTTTCGCAATTACTTTCGGAGAACCAAGGCCCTTTATTATTTCCGATTCAGTTTTTCCTTCTTCTACCCCAAACTGAAAATGCTCTTCATAATCAAATAAAATATCTTTCCTCTCTTCTTCCGGTAACTTTCTAAGATGACTTGATAATTCTTTAAGAAACTGCTCTTTACTCATCCCATTCCACCCCTTCAATAATTTCTTGTACGCCTTTTGCAAAATCACGCCACTCTGTTACTAACAAATTCAGTTGCGTTTCCCCTTGCTCCGTTAGTTGATAATATTTACGAGGCGGTCCTTCCGTAGATTCTTTTAAATACGTTTGAAAATATCCTTCTTTCGTTAAACGACGTAATAAAGGATACACTGACCCTTCCGATATTAAAAATTTATTTGAGATTTGCTGAACAAGTTCATAGCCGTAACAATCTTTACGTTTCACAAGTACTAAAACACACAGTTCTAATACGCCTTTTTTAAACTGAACGTTCAAGGTCAATCCCCCTTTCTCATTTCAGTACTATTCAATACACGGTACCTGTTATATCCATAATATACCACTTAGTATTATTCATTGCAAGGTACTATATTTTTCAATACTTAATTTTCGAATTAAATACCCCTTAATACAGTAATACGAATTTTCTATATTCACATTTTTTTCTTCTTGCCTCATAATTTTAATCGGGAGCGTGAGGAAGAAAATGGTTCAAATAAAAATTACACCTGAAGAATTAGAACAAGTTGCAAAACGGGCTAATGATACTAAGCATGCATTAGAATCCATACATAATAATTTATGCAATCAAATTGATTACATGTGTTTTCAATGGACAGGTGCATCGAATCAAAACTTCGTTCAAATGTTTAACAATGCCAGACCATCCGTATTCACAGCTATCAATGCACTTGTGCATGTCGAAGAAGAATTAAAGAGAATTGCTGAAAAATTCCGCGTTGCAGATAGCGAAGATGTAACGACTCCAAAAGAAACTACACCTAGTAAATCACCTGAAAAATCTTTCTTAGGAAAAGTTTGGGATGGTATAGTAGACGGTACAGGAGCTGCTGTTGGAGATACAATCGACGGTATAAAAGCATTAGGTGACTGGGAAACTTGGAAAGGCATGGGCTACACTGTCACCCATTTAGATAAAGCTCTACCTGCTATGTGGGATGCGTTATCCGACTCTTATAATAAAGATGTGATAAATGGGGATGCAGAAACACGTGCAAGATGGGGATCGTATGCTTTAACACAAATTGGATTAGGTCTTCTTGGAGATAAAGGGGTCAGTAAGGCTGCAAATCTAGCACAAGGTGCTAAATTCTCTCAAGGCATCTCAAAAGCTGGACAATTATTTAATAAAGGCGATAATTTGGCTTTCACAGGCGGTAATGGTGTTACATCTGCATTTGATAGTGCTACTTTTAGACAAGCCGAAGAAAAACTTTCAACCTACCAGTTTGCTCAAGGTGAAAATACTACTACTGTGAAACCTGGTGATAGTAGTTCACTTGCCCCTGGAGGGGGCCTAGCTGCACACGAGGCTAGAGGTGGACATTTAATAGAAAGACATGTAGGAAAAACAGATGAAGAACTATTGCAAAGATTAGAAAGTAATTCTACAATAACAGGTGCGTCCACCTTTGCCGATAGAGCTACGGCTGAAAAAATAGCAAATGAAGTTTTAAGCAACCCGCAAAATACGGAAAAAATAAACAGATGGTTAAATAACCCTGACAGCAAGCCAACCTTACCCTTAAGATACCAAGGTACAGATATTACTGGTAGGCATGTTCCTAGAGGATCAGAAATTATCTCAGAAGTAAAAAATGCAAGAATTGTTTTAAAAAAAGAAAGAGATGGTAGTTTTATTATTACAGGATATCCAGAAAGATAGAGGAGAGTTTATATGAAAGATAAATACATACAATATGAAGAATTAAGTGATTTTTTAGCAGGAACTTTCCATCAAGATATTGAATCAATCGAATTCGCCATAAACGAATTTATCACTGAAGTTACTAATATATGTTTAGAGAATACTATTGAAGACATTACATCATTCCTACAAAGTGGTTTAACTGTTCATGAAAAAGAAGAATTCATTAAATATAATGCCGAAATTTATTTTCCTGCTTTAAACCTTACCCCTATAGAATGGCTAGAGCAAATAGTCGAACTCTTAAAAAGAGCATTAAAAAATAAATAGTAAGAACGGTTTTCGACCACCCTTTACAGGTGGTCTTTTACTTTTTTCTACGTGACACCTGAAATGCTAGAAGATGTTGCAAATCGTGCAAGTAATACCAGGATCGCATTAGAATCTATACATAATAATTTATGTAATGAAATTGATCATTTGTGTTTTCAATGGATTGGTGCCTCTAATCAACAGTTCGTTCAAATGTTCAATGATGCAAGACCAAAAGCTTTTACATCTATCAATTCAATTATACAAGTGGAAGAAGATTTGAAACGAATTGCTGAAAAATTCCGTAATGCAGATAATCAAGATGTTACATTGGAAGAAGGCGCAATGTGTGGTAGACCTTCTTCAGAGGACACAGGATTTGATGGTAAAAAATTAGCCAGAGATATAGCTGGTGAACTAAGTGGGGAATATGATATTCGGCGCGCTTGGAACGGTATTGATCCATCAACTGGAGAAAAACTTTCCACTTGGGAAAGAATTTTCGCTGGAGGAATGGCTGTAGCTGGTCTTACACCAGTTGGAAAAATTGCCAAAGTTGGAAAAGGAGTAAAAATGACTGCAAATGCAGTTGAAGCTGCTAACACTGCTAAAAAAGCTGAAAAGCTAAGAAATGCTACACAATACTCCACTCTTATTGAGGATAAAGTAATAGCGGTTGAAAAGCAAAACCTACCTGGAACTCTTGGTGCAACATTTAAAGATGGTAATTATAGAACAGTAAAAACAACAGAAGATATCAATTTTTACCGAGCATATGGTGGACAAGCTAAACCAAACGGAACATTTGTTACTACAGTTCCTGCGCCAAACAAAATTCAAGCAAAAAGAGATTTAGCGTTATTACCTGAATGGAAAAACACTCGACAATATGAAGCGGTAATACAAGCCCCAGAAGGTACAATATTACAAATAGGACGAGCTGAAAAACAAACAACTAGGTCTGGAACAATATTTAAAGGTGATGAAGACCAAGTATTATTACCATTCGGATATCCATCAGAATGGATCAAAGAAGTTAGAGAAATTCCAGGTAAATAGGAGGAGAATATATATGTTTAAAAATACAAATGTACTATTATGTCAAATCGAGATAGTAATTGAAATTACAAAAAATAAACAAAAAGAAAAAGAAGATCCATTCTATGAAGATTTACTAAAACGATTAAATCGTTTAGCTAATTATCTACAAAGTAACGATTATACTAATGACGGATTAGAATCTCGTCGAATTAAAGGCGCAGTGAGAGCCTATACTGATACCGGTCTCGTAAAAAGTTTTGACGACCCTCTACTTATTGAATTAGATAAATTAGAGACTATGCTAAATGAAAATTAACAATTCCTTTCAAATTATATTAATTGTAAATAAATAACAATAGACCACCTATTACAGGTGGTCTATTTTCTATTTCACATACACATAGGCTTCATTTGCTGTTAAATAATATATTTTCCCTTTGCAGTTGTGTACTTTATATAGTGATGATCCATTTACATTTACTTTAACATCAATAGTGAATCCTAACCCTACATCCACAGTACCAGCAACATCTTTATCCTGCCAAGATGCGGATTCATAGAAACGTAAATTGTTCACTTTAGAAATAACCCTCTTACCAGTTATAGTAGAAGCATCCGTCCCATTGTAACGGATGTATGAGGATTCATAATAAATCCATTGGTTACCACCAAGATTTAACCAGTTTCCTAATTTGCCCCATACTTTATAAGCCTGTCCTTTTTGTAGTTTATGAATAACACTATTATCTGTTGATGGTCCAGAACGAAGATTTACATTGTATCCCTCAATATACGCAACACCATTCACCTCTACTGTGCCAGTTATTTCATTTGGTTTCTGTGGTTTTGCATCCACTGTAACAGAATTCCCGTTATAAGCCTTTAACACGTCTGCTCGGAATTTCGCCTCTGATACACCATGACTACGAAGATAATCAAGTGGGTCTTCATGGTCTGTACCACCTAATTTATAAGTAATATCCTTATGTGTCCACAACCCTTTTGAAGGATGAATATTTCGTTCACGTAAGATTTCTCCTATTAACTCTACATATCGTTCGTAAGAACGTTTGAATTTCATCGGATCACTTGTTTCACACAATTCAACGTGAACAAATCTAGCATTAGCTGCCGGACCTGTACCCCATGCACGATATTTAGTAGATGCAATTTGAATCTTTTCATCCCAATCAACTGCGTAGTGAACAAACGCCGAACGCCATGTACGAGACTCATATTTTTGAATATTAATAGCTGGAGCTTCTGGGGTAGCTGTAGAATGAGCTACAACACCTTCATAAGCACCAACACCGTTACGGTATGGTTGTTTTCGTAAATCAGGAATAATTAAAACTCTATCAGCAAATACGTTTGTTCCAATTGATAATACTAAAATCATAGCAACAACTATAGACGAAATATGTTTCCACTTCTTTTTCATTTTACATCGGCATCCTTTTTTATAATTTTTGTGTGGTCAAATAATCCACTTGCTGACAGTCCAATAATGATTCCTTGAAATATATTTGTTTTGATATCTTGAGACAAAAAGAAAACGCCTAGCGTTATGCCAAGCGTTAAATTTAGTAACGGAACATATTTTGTTTGCATCCCAACTGTTTTTGCAATTTGTGATAGTCCTACGACAACACCAATCATTACCGTAATTTCAATCATTACATACCACCTCCTTTCAAGAAGAAGGTAAGAGCCGCTCCAATAAGCCCCCCAACAATAAGGCGTAAAATCCAAGTTGTATTAGCACTAATCTTATCTAATTGTTTATTGATATTGATAATGTCTTTCTCGTTACCTGTTGTCCGCATTTCTAAACTTTTAATCTCTAAGCGAATGTCCTTAATATCTTGCTTTATTTCTTGAACATCACTTCTCACCTCTTGCAAACCATCCATACCGTCCACCTCTTTCCAACCTCATAAATTATTTAAAATAAAAAAGCCTACTTTTCGTACGCTTTACTTTAAATCTATTTATTTAGTTCCTCCGTGTTTATCTGATGCCTCTATATGTTCCTTGATAGAAACCCCACTACCTACTTCTGTAGAAATCTCTGCTGCCGGATCCCCCGCTTTTATAATAGAAACTGTAATCGGACTACCTCTGAATAACTCAACATTAACGTTAAAATTGCTCGCAGTAATAATTCCGGCATTTACTAAGTTATCCACAACATCATCGATTTCCATAAATTTATTATCGTTCCCTGGCATCACATCTTCATTTGGAGCTGGGTTTTGAACTAATTGCATAACTAATTTCTCTAGTATTGGCATGATTTGATTGATAATTTGACTTTGTAATTGATTTTCCTCTGGACTTGTACTTTGGATTTGATTCGTCATTTTGTTATCTCCCCTTTTAGACAATAAAAAAGACCAACTTATGGCTGCTCTGGTTTCCTATTTATTCATTTTTATAGTCATACTCCTTTCAGTTGCGATTTGCTACTTCTCTATTCAGTAGGTACATTTTGTTTTTCCTGTGAAGCTTGTGTAATTCTGTCTAAGCAATCTTTGCAAATTTCCTGATTACCGATTCTTGTTGTATTTGTATTCACACCACAAATATCACAAAACCTTTCTTCAGTTCTAACGAACAGATTAGAAGTATCAGAGAATAATTCCACTTTTGTATTTGGTTTAATACCTGCTGTTTGCAACATATCCAATGGGATTTTGATTGTCCCATCTTCACCAACTGTTCCTAAAATACCTAAAAATTGACTCATTTCATTTTCTCCTTTCATCATTGTGAGCTACTTATAAAGTTCCATGCTTTTCCATCGTGGTAGTAAGCTCCAAACCCTCTATAACCATTCCTCATCCATAGAACCCCTTGTTGAGACAAAGAAATCTTTCCAAATGAGTTGAATAATATACCCGATGTTGAAATTGGTGACGTGAAGTTAACTCTCTTGGCTGTAAACCAAATTCCCTCTTGAGCTGTTATACCGATATTACCTGCATTCGTTAGACGAATATTACTCTCAGCGCCATTGTAATCTACATAGCGATAGTAAACGCCATTTCCATCTTTGTAGATACTTCCAAGGTTCCTACCAGTCCCATCACCTTCACCAAGAATTATATATGGGTTACGTGTTGTACTTTTTCTCTCATCTTCAAATCCCATCACAACTTTGGCAGATCCTTGGTTTACAAAACGAAGAACCTGATTTTCCATATGGAGGTATTCTTTTGTAGCACTTGTTTTGATAGTCATACCTTGGAGTAATCCAGCTTTTAACCAAGATGCTTCCACCCTACCCACCAAATCTATTAGATCAGCTGAAATATTAATCTTTTCTGCCGTTTGATTGATAGATGAAATGATTTCACCTTTTTTTACTGTACTTAGAATATTTTTCTCAGTAACTTGAATACGTCCTTCCATATTCCTTACAAAAGCATTCGTAGCAAATTTATCATTAGATTAAGTTTGTGTATAAACCTCTGTCTTTTTTGCTGCTAAATCAATACCTTTCTCATTAACACTAAAACGGTTATCGATTTGAGTCATCTTGTGATTGTATTGCTCAGTTGCTACTCTATTAGCTATATCTTCTAGCATTTTGTCAGCATCAGTTTGGTCTTTCGGATGTAACCAAAATTCTGTAGCTACTTTCCCACGCTGTAACATAGGCATGCGAAACCAAGCTCTACCATTTCTTTTTATGTATGGTCGAAATCTTACAAACCCAGTTCCTGCTGGAGCTTTAGCTGTACAAGTAGATCTAATCCAAGTATTGTTAATGATTTGAACCCTTTCTCTAGCAGTTGAAATTCTGGTTGCTTTATTTGATTACCAAAACTCCATCTCGATATACACACCATTATCAATAGGCACTTTCCCATCAGTGTTAAAGTAAGCCGAAATAACAATGTCTTCTGAAGGAGAACAATCTATAAACTGTCCAAAAGCACCCCACCATCTATCCTGATCTTGTCCCGTAGTGTGCATAGAAAACGAGTTGTATCCTTTATACTTTAGGTTTGGGTCTATAGCGTGCCCATTCGACCACCCCCAGTACTTGTTCCCTTGAGTAAAACCTGCATCGCGAATCTCATTGATGGCTCCAAGACCAACACCAAGCACTGAATTATCATAGAAATCTTGTATGATATTGTCGGGCATTGTAAATGTAGCGGACACCTTAACCCACTGACCTGTTATTGTTTTAGGAGTACGCATAATTCGTTTTGCTACAACATCATTGTCATTTGTTCCTGTAGCAGTAGTAACACCAAAGTTGTTAATATCAATTGCCGTCGGAATAACTTCGTTAGTGTAAATTTCATAGCTGATTGTTTATGTTCTGCCCACAAGTAACATGACATTTTTATTAGTATATAGAATGCCTTTCCAACTACCACTTGCCCCAGCAGGGATCGTTATTTACTACCATTTATTACCATCACCATGCTTTATGGTTGCTCCACCAGTTGCACCAAAGGATTTTTGTTTATAAAAGTTTTGACCACCAATTTTCATGCCGTCATACTTCTACTCAACACTTGTTAACTTTTCACTGATTTTACCCGCTTGCTCTTTAATTTCAGTTGTTGTTTTCCTTAAATCATTCGTCGTTTGCTGCACATCGGAAATTGTCTTTTTTGTACCTTCTACATTTGATTCAACCGTATTTAATTTATTACTAATATCAGTATCTTTTTTAGTTAACGATTCTATGGATTGTTTAAAACTGTTAGCCATTTGCTCAGATTTCGTTACACGTTCTGTAAGCTTTCCCTGTTCGTTTTGTACATTTGATACAGAAGTATTTATTCCTTTAATAGTAGTCTCGATTTCTACTGTTGTTTTAGTGAAATCAGTTGTGGATACTTGGTCTTCTGGTGCTGGTGTCCATGCAGTTGATATTGTGCCAATTTCTAATTTAAGCTTTTCAATTAACACTTCCCCCGTAAAATCACGTGCTAAAGCGTAAACTGAAATCTCCTTAATAGGCTTATCCATTACTACTGCACTTGCTGTGAACCTTTCCTGGTTATATTGTTTACCTAGGGTTAAATGGTTTTCTACGCGGCAACTTGGATAATGAAATGTATTGTCTGTAAAAGTAATCTTCACTTCGAAACCAGCCCATTTATTCGTTGTACCCCATGCAGTAACTCTACCTGTAAATAGGAAACTCATAGCAAGATTCTTACCCTGCATTAAGGATTCTATTTCGGGGTTTGAAGCTTATATGAATAATGTATTGGGGTAACTTTGATTTTTTTGTGGGTGTTTTGTGGGTGAATTACTCTTCTTTCAAATAAAAGTGTTTTACCCACAAAATAAAAAAACCCTCAACACGTTATGTGTCAAGGGTTTGAGCCACTTAGTATAGAGACATATATTGATCGCGTTCCCATTGGTGAACTTGTGTGCGGAAGATGTCCCACTCAATCTCTTTCGCTTCGATGAAGTGCTCAAGTAAATGGTCACCTAGTGCACCACATACTACTTCATTCGATTGCAATGTAATTAATGCTTGCGCTAATGTTGCTGGTAAGTCAACGATGCCTGCTTCTTCGCGCTCTTCTTTTGTCATTACATAGATGTTACGGTCTACTGCAGCTGGTGGAGTTAATTTGTTTTTAATTCCATCAAGACCTGCTGCTAATAATGTAGCCATTACTAAATATGGGTTTGCAGCTGGGTCAACACTACGTACTTCTACGCGTGTGCTAATTCCACGAGATGCAGGGATACGTACTAACGGGCTACGATTTTGTGCAGACCATGCTACGTAACAAGGAGCTTCGTATCCAGGTACTAAACGCTTGTAAGAGTTTACAGTTGGGTTTGCTACCGCTGTAAATGCTGGTGCGTGTTTTAAAATACCTGCGATGAAGTGACGAGCATCATCACTTAATTGTAAGTCACCGTTTTGATCGAAGAATACGTTCTCACCATTTTTGAATAGTGATAAGTTACAGTGCATACCTGAACCGTTCACACCATATAATGGTTTTGGCATAAATGTTGCGTGTAAACCGTGTTTACGAGCAATTGTTTTTACAACAAGTTTGAATGTTTGAATGTCATCACATGAACGAATTGCATTTGCATATTTAAAGTCAATTTCGTGTTGTCCTGGAGCAACCTCATGGTGAGACGCTTCAATTTCAAAGCCCATTTCTTCAAGTTCAAGAACGATATCACGACGACAGTTTTCCCCTAGATCCATCGGCGCAAGGTCGAAGTATCCACCGTTATCGTTTAATTCTAATGTTGGATTTCCTTTTTCATCTACTTTAAATAGGAAGAATTCTGGCTCTGGTCCAAGATTGAAATCTGAGAATCCTAATGCTTCCATTTCTTTTAATACACGCTTTAAGTTGTTACGTGGATCGCCATCAAATGGAGTGCCATCTGCATTGTAAATATCACAGATTAATCGAGCTACTTTGCCTTTTTCAGCTGTCCAAGGGAAAATTACCCAAGTATCTAAATCCGGGAATAAGTACATATCAGATTCTTCAATACGTACGAAACCTTCAATAGAAGATCCATCAAACATCATTTTGTTATCAAGAGCTTTTGTTAATTGGCTCACTGGAATTTCTACGTTTTTAATTACTCCTAAAAGGTCCGTAAATTGTAAGCGGATATACTTTACATTCTCTTCTTTCGCCAAACGGAAAATATCTTCTCTTGTGTACCTAGCCATTATAAATTCCTCCTTAGTCCCTCTAAACACCTTCAGAATCAGTTATCTTTAGTGAAAAAACCTTGAAATGTCACCTTGTCGCAATGAAGTCCGATTAAACCTACCTGTATGTTGTAGTTCATCTCGAAGTATTTTGCGAAGCTCAGTTTTTGAAATTTCTTTCGTTTCTTCTTTTACTTTCACTGTTTCTGTTTGATTTACTTTCATTAGTAACACTTGTTTAATACCAGCCATATTCAAGCCTTGATCTAATAAATCTTTAATCTCTAACAACTTATCTACATCGTTAAATGAAAATAATCTACGATTCCCCTTTGTACGGGTTGGAGAAACAAGATTATGCTCTTCATAGTAGCGAATTTGACGTGCAGATAATTGTGTTAAATCCATAACAATACCAATAGGAAACAGCGGGGCAGAACGTCTATCTTCTTTCATTGTTTTAGTTCCTCCTTCGCCTTAACTGCTTCTCATTTTATACCATGTTATGTTTAGTGTCAATAGATGTTAGCTTTTCTTACATGATTTTTTATAAATTTTTTCATTCTTTTTTCTAATGAAATATATTATTACTTTCACACGAAAAAAGCTGTCGAAATCGACAGCTTCTCCTTAAGAAATTGTTAATAATTCTTTTTCAATTAACGCATCAATTGCAGAACAAATCGCAATCTTTACATGTGAATAAGTTAACCCACCTTGCACGTAAGCAACATAAGGCGGACGAATTGGACCATCAGCTGACAATTCAATACTTGCACCTTGAATAAACGTTCCCGCAGCCATAATTACATCATCTTCATAACCGGGCATATAGTTGGCATATGGAGTGAAGTGAGAATTAATCGGAGATGCATATTGAATTGCTTGGCAGAATGCAATCATACGATCTTTATCATCAAATTGAACAGACTGAATTAAATCTGTTCTTGGTGCATTCCATGCTGGTGATGTATTCATTCCTAACTTCTCTAAAAATGCAGCTGTAAAAATCGCACCTTTTAGCGCTTGTCCCGCTACATGCGGCGCTAAGAAGAAACCTTGATACATTTCTTGTAGACTGTATAAAGATGCCCCTGCTTCCGCACCGATTCCTGGAGATGTTAAACGATATGCACATGCTTCAACATACTGTTCTTTACCAACAATGTAACCACCAGTTTTAACAATTCCACCACCAGGGTTTTTAATAAGCGAACCTGCCATTAAATCTGCACCAACATGACATGGCTCTTGCTCTTCAATAAACTCACCATAACAGTTATCTACAAACACAACAACATCAGGTTTAATTTCTTTAACGAATGCTATCATCTCTTTAATTTGAGAAATAGTAAATGATGGACGAGTAGCATAACCTTTTGAGCGCTGAATCCCAATCATCTTCGTATTACTATGAATTGCAGTCGCAACAGCTCCAAAATCAACAAGCCCCTCTTCAGTAAGCGGAACTGCATTATAACCAATATTATATTCTTTAAATGAACCTACACCTTTTCCGCGTACACCAACGATTTCTTCTAACGTATCGTACGGTTTGCCAGTGATGTACAATAGCTCATCTCCCGGACGTAAAATACCGAATAACGCTGTAGAAATAGCATGAGTACCTGAAATAATTTGCGGACGAACAAGACCAGCTTCCGCTCCAAATACATCCGCATACACTTTTTCTAACGTATCACGGCCAATATCATCATAACCGTAACCTGTCGTCGGAATAAAATGCGAATCACTAATTTTATGTTTACGAAAACTTTCTAATACACGAAACTGATTACTCTCAATTACTTCATCCGCGCGTTTATGTACTTCTGTAACCTGGCTCTCTACTTCTTTTACGATTGGAGCAATTTTTTCTCCATTTTTCAAACGATCAAACATTTTTATTTTCTCCTTCTTCCACTAAAAATCTCTTTAATTGCACATTAAGCGATGAATGAGCAAAAATATACCCTACGCAATCATATACAAATTTATCTTCCAGAAACTCCATCTTTGTTAATAGCGTTTCTGTCTTTAATAGCGTTAACAACTTACCTTCACTCGGTGGAATTTCCACTTGATAACGATTCATTTCTTCCTTCATTTTCGTTTCTATCGCTTCTTTTATATGCAATAAATCACTTTGTTCAAAGGCACTAGTCATTAAGAAGTCACTTTTCGGAAACGGAATAAAGTTTTGATGTAATTCATCTTTTTTATTATATAACGTAATAATAGGAATATGATTAATTTCAAGTTCTGACAATAATCGTTTTACTGTTTTCTCATGCCCTACATAATTAGGATCTGCTGAATCAACTACATGTAAAATAACATCCGCTTCACCAGCTTCTTCTAATGTCGAACGAAAAGCAGCAATTAATGACGTAGGTAAATCTTGTATAAAACCCACCGTATCAGTTAGTAATACTGTATAACCTGAAGGTAACGGCATCTTCCTTGTCGTCGGGTCTAGCGTTGCAAACAACAAGTTTTCTTCAAACGTATCTGCTTCCGTCAATCTATTAAACAGTGTAGATTTTCCCGCATTCGTATACCCTATTAATGAAACTTGAAATACTTTATTATTTTTTCTTCTCTCACGATATCTTTTTCGATGCTCCACAACAACCGCAAGTTGTTTCTTTATTTCATCAACGCGTGATCGAATATGGCGACGATCCGTCTCAAGTTTCGTCTCACCCGGCCCTCTCGTTCCAATACCACCACCAAGACGTGATAACGACAATCCTTGCCCCATAAGACGCGGCATTGTATATTGCAACTGAGCTAATTCTACTTGAAGCTTACCTTCCCTCGACTTCGCACGTTGCGCAAAAATATCTAATATTAGTTGCGTTCGATCAATTACCCTCGCATCTAATACTGAGGATAAATTCCGAATTTGACTCGGCGTTAATTCGTTATTAAATACGATAACATCCGGTTCTAATTCTTCCGTTAACATTGTAAGCTCTTCTAATTTACCTTTACCTATATAAGTCGCCGGATGAAACTTCGGTCGTTTTTGCGTTGTAGACACTAATAATTCTGCTCGTGCAGTCTTCGCTAGCGATGCAAGCTCTTTCATGGAATGCATAAACTTTTCATCATCATCTTGTGGCAATTGACAGCCTACTAATATGACTTTTTCTTTTTCTTCCATCAAATATGTTCACTCATCCTTTTCGAAATTTAAACCTTCTAATATAATAGCAGAGGAAGCACATTTCATCTAGTTAGCGGGGGAGAAAATTCATGGCATGGGAGATTTTTAGCATCATAGGCACAATCGCTTTCGCACTAAGCGGAGCCATTGTTGCAATGGAAGAAGATTATGATATTTTCGGAGTTTATATTTTAGGAATGGCAACCGCATTTGGGGGAGGTGCCCTTCGTAATTTATTAATCGGTTATCCGATTGTCGCGCTTTGGCAACAAGACATGTTATTCCAAATCGCACTACTATCAATGACGATTATTTTTCTTTTTCCTAATAAATTAATTAGACACTGGAAAAAGTGGGAAAATATCACTGATGCTATCGGCTTATCAGCATTCGCCGTACAAGGAGCATTATATGCTCAAAAATTAAATTTACCAATTAGCGCTACAATCGTAGCAGCTGTTTTAACTGGTATTGGCGGTGGTATCATCCGCGATCTTTTAGCCCGCAGAAAACCTCTCGTCCTTCGAGCTGAAGTATATGCCTTTTGGACGATTCTAGCAGGTTTCTTAATCGGTGCTCAAATTATTGTTAGCGATTGGGCTCTATATACCTTATTCATTTTAATTGTTTGCTTCCGCATGGTTTCTATTCATTACAAATGGCATTTACCGCATAGACGCATCGATACAAAGGAACGTTCAATGCATAAATAGTAATCTAACCTCTTTACATATCGTAAAGAGGTTTTTCTTTTCTAATGAGTTTTTCTTTACAAAATGTTTATACTAATCCTCAAAGCGAGGTGAATACAAATGACAAACCATGTTAATAAAAGTGCTCAAAAAAGCTCAGTAGGTCAAATTGGACACGATCCTAATTCTGCACACGAAAAAAGCGCTAAAATGGAACACTTCCATAAACCTTATCAAGAAAAAGCAAAAAAAGAGTAAAAGCACTTATACAAAAAAACAGACGCACAGTTTACGTACTGTGCGTCTCCTCTTCAAGCATCAAATCACAACTTGATATCCCAATTAAATCATATTTATCATACGTATCCTCTTGCAACAACCGCATAGCCTGTGTACGAATCGATTTTTCAACAATATTACGTACATATCGTCCATTACTAAATGATGTAATTTGCGACGAGTACTTTACAGCATGTAAATGATCTCTAAATTTCCATTCAGCCTCTTTCGATAACTGGTATTCACGTTCTTCATACATCCTCTTCCCTATTTCTAACAGCTGATTTACTGAGTAATCCGCAAATTCAATTATAAACGGAAAACGTGATTGCAGACCTGGATTTAATGAAAGAAAGTGATTCATTTCTCTTGAATATCCGGCTAAAATCAATACAAAACCGTGTTGTTTATCTTCCATATGCTTTACGAGCGTATCAATTGCTTCTTTCCCAAAATCTTTTTCTCCCCCTCGGGCTAATGAATACGCCTCATCAATAAACAAAATACCTCCCATTGCTTTTTTTATTAAATCTCTTGTTTTTTGAGCTGTATGACCGATGTACTCTCCTACAAGATCCGCACGTTCAGCTTCAACTAAGTGCCCTTTTGACAGAATATTCATCTCAAACAACAATTTCCCTATCATTCTAGCAACAGTTGTCTTCCCTGTACCTGGATTCCCTTTAAACAACATATGAAGTACTTGCTTCTCAGACTTCAACCCTATTTCTTGTCTTTTTTTATTTACATAAATCCAAGCATATATTTCTTTTATTATCTTTTTTATATCATCCATCCCAATAAGCTTTCCCATTTCTTCTTCAATTCTTTGCAACATCTCATGTTTCGTAGTAGTTTCACTTGAAATCACTGTTTTATTTTCTGCGGCTGGTAAAGAAATTTTCTTTCGATGATTTAAAACAATGTTAATTTGATTATTATTTTTCTTTCGCATCGATTGTTCCATACAATCACCTCATTTTATCCACTCACCAAATATTATTATTCCTGTCTCCCTTGCAAATGACTATTTTCAGAAAAGTTTGCTATAATATAAGAAATAATGAAGGTGGTGGGACTATGGAAACATCGGAATTCCATGATACAATACAAGCCTTTTCTATTTTTTTATTGAATAAAGGCCGAAAAGCTTCAACCATTAAACGTTATGTTTATGACATTGAAGATTTCGGACATTGGTTAGAAAAAAACAATAAGCTCCCTTCCAGTAATATATGGGCTACACTTTGTACAAAAGACTACGAAGATTACTTTTCCGACCTAAAAAAGAATCGACATTACTCAGAGAAAACGATGCACCGTGTATTTATTGTATTAAATAGAATGCATCATTTTCTAAACATCCCTAACCCATTAAAGAACATGGAAATTTCTATTCAACCAGACCGCACACTTCGTAACGAAGATTTCATTTCATCTGATGAAGAAAAAAGATTAAAACATATAATCACTTCATTAGAAGGACTTTCAGAAAAACAACGTCCTGTGCGCCCTTTATTAATGGATCGTAATGTTGCTATTTTAAACTTATTAATCGACTATGGATTATCCTTACAGGAACTTACAGCGTTAACTATGCATCACGTTCACTTTGAAACTAACACATTCTCTATCCCAGCAACCGCAGGGGTAGAAAGAACAATTACATTAACTAACGAAGACAAAAAACAACTATATACTTATTACAAAAGCATCCCTGAACCCGTTCGTCCAAAATACCATAGTCATGACCCATTATTTATCGCATTTGATTTTAATCGCGGAACATACAGATGGGTATACGAAAATGATGCACCGAAGGGATTAACAGAAATCGCTATCCAAAAAATGATTCGCCTTGAAGTATCTAGAGCTAATTTACGCAAAGGAATCTCAGGACAACACTTTCGTAACACCTATATTTTAAACTTAATAAAAAAAGAAACTCCGGAGTCAGAAATTATAAAACTAGCTGGATTCAAATCAAAAGTTTCACTAAAACGATATTATCAATACGCAGAAAATAGAAAAAACGCCTTATCATGAGGCGTTTTTTCTATTTTTTCTTTAAACAAACGATTTTACTATGACCATTTAACTAATTTTTGCATCTACTATGATGAGTTTCATTCACATTCTCATTAGAAAGGAGAGATTTAATGTCTCGTTATGACGACAGTCAAAACAAATTCTCCAAACCATGCTTTCCAAGTAGCGCTGGACGAATCCCAAATACCCCATCCATCCCAATTACTAAAGCACAACTTAGAACATTTCGCGCAATCATTATCGATTTAACAAAAATAATCCCAAAACTTTTTGCAAATCCATCTCCCCAAAATATTGAAGATCTAATTGATACATTGGACCTACTAAGTAAATTTATTTGTTCACTAGAAGCTACTTCCTCCCTGAAAGCGCAAGGATTAGCAATTATTAAAAACTTAATAACTATATTAAAAAATCCAACTTTCGTAGCAAGTGCTGTATTTGTTGAACTCCAAATTTTAATTAATTATTTACTTTACATCACAAAGTTATTCCGAATCGATCATTGTACACTCCAAGAACTCCTTAAATTAATTGCAGAGTTACAAACTACTCTAGTTAATTCAGCTTCGTTCGGCAGAGGTCCTACCGGGCCTACTGGGCCTCGAGGTAACACAGGCGCTACTGGTGCCACTGGGCCTCAAGGGAACACGGGCGCTACTGGTGCCACTGGACCTCAAGGGAACACGGGCGCTACCGGACCTCAGGGCGTTCAAGGGAACACAGGCGCTACTGGTGCTACTGGACCTCAAGGGAACACGGGCGCTACCGGACCTCAGGGCGTTCAAGGGAACACAGGCGCTACTGGTGCCACTGGACCTCAAGGGAACACGGGCGCTACCGGACCTCAGGGCGTTCAAGGGAACACAGGCGCTACTGGTGCTACTGGACCTCAAGGGAACACGGGCGCTACCGGACCTCAGGGCGTTCAAGGGAACACAGGCGCTACTGGTGCCACTGGACCTCAAGGGAACACGGGCGCTACCGGACCTCAGGGCGTTCAAGGGAACACAGGCGCTACTGGTGCTACTGGACCTCAAGGGAACACGGGTGCTACCGGTGCTACTGGACCTCAAGGTGTTCAAGGGAACACGGGTGCTACCGGCGCTACCGGACCTCAGGGCGTTCAAGGGAACACAGGCGCTACTGGTGCCACTGGACCTCAAGGTGCTCAAGGGAACACAGGCGCTACTGGACCTCAGGGCGTTCAAGGGAACACAGGCGCTACTGGACCTCAGGGCGTTCAAGGGAACACAGGCGCTACTGGACCTCAGGGCGTTCAAGGGAACACAGGCGCTACTGGTGCCACTGGACCTCAAGGTGTTCAAGGGAACACAGGCGCTACTGGTGCCACTGGACCTCAAGGTGCTCAAGGGAACACAGGCGCTACTGGACCTCAGGGTGTTCAAGGGAACACGGGTGCTACTGGTGCTACTGGACCTCAGGGTGCTCAAGGGAACACAGGCGCTACTGGACCTCAGGGTGTTCAAGGGAACACGGGTGCTACTGGTGCTACCGGACCTCAAGGTGCTCAAGGGAACACAGGCGCTACTGGACCTCAGGGCGTTCAAGGGAACACAGGCGCTACCGGACCTCAGGGCGTTCAAGGGAACACAGGCGCTACTGGACCTCAGGGCGTTCAAGGGAACACAGGTGCTACTGGACCTCAGGGCGTTCAAGGGAACACAGGCGCTACTGGACCTCAGGGCGTTCAAGGGAACACAGGTGCTACTGGACCTCAGGGCGTTCAAGGGAACACAGGCGCTACTGGTGCTACTGGACCTCAAGGTGTTCAAGGGAACACGGGTGCTACTGGACCTCAGGGCGTTCAAGGGAACACAGGCGCTACTGGTGCCACTGGACCTCAAGGTGTTCAAGGGAACACAGGCGCTACTGGTGCCACTGGACCTCAAGGTGTTCAAGGGAACACAGGCGCTACTGGTGCCACTGGACCTCAGGGTGTTCAAGGGAACACGGGTGCTACCGGACCTCAGGGCGTTCAAGGGAACACAGGCGCTACTGGTGCCACTGGACCTCAAGGTGTTCAAGGGAACACAGGCGCTACTGGTGCCACTGGACCTCAAGGTGTTCAAGGGAACACAGGCGCTACTGGTGCCACTGGACCTCAAGGTGTTCAAGGGAACACGGGTGCTACCGGACCTCAAGGTGTTCAAGGGAACACGGGTGCTACTGGACCTCAGGGTGTTCAAGGGAACACGGGTGCTACCGGACCTCAGGGCGTTCAAGGGAACACGGGCGCTACCGGCGCTACTGGACCTCAGGGTGTTCAAGGGAACACGGGTGCTACTGGTGCTACCGGACCTCAAGGTGCTCAAGGGAACACGGGTGCTACCGGTGCTACTGGACCTCAAGGTGTTCAAGGGAACACGGGTGCTACCGGTGCTACTGGACCTCAGGGTGCTCAAGGGAACACAGGCGCTACTGGTGCCACTGGACCTCAAGGTGTTCAAGGGAACACAGGCGCTACCGGACCTCAGGGCGTTCAAGGGAACACAGGCGCTACTGGTGCCACTGGACCTCAAGGTGCTCAGGGGAACACAGGTGCTACCGGACCTCAAGGTGTTCAAGGGAACACGGGTGCTACCGGTGCTACTGGACCTCAGGGTGCTCAAGGGAACACAGGCGCTACTGGTGCCACTGGACCTCAAGGTGTTCAAGGGAACACAGGCGCTACCGGACCTCAAGGTGCTCAAGGGAACACGGGTGCTACCGGACCTCAGGGGCCTCAAGGTGTTCAAGGGAACACAGGCGCTACCGGACCTCAAGGTGCTCAAGGGAACACGGGTGCTACCGGACCTCAGGGCGTTCAAGGGAACACGGGTGCTACTGGGCCTCAGGGTATTCAAGGACCTCAAGGGAACACGGGTGCTACTGGGCCTCAGGGTATTCAAGGACCTCAAGGGAACACAGGCGCTACTGGTGCTACTGGACCTCAGGGCGTTCAAGGGAACACAGGCGCTACTGGTGCTACTGGACCTCAAGGCGTTCAAGGGAACACGGGTGCTACTGGGCCTCAGGGTATTCAAGGACCTCAAGGGAACACGGGTGCTACTGGGCCTCAGGGTATTCAAGGACCTCAAGGGAACACGGGCGCTACTGGCATAGGAGTTACCGGACCTACCGGACCTTCTGGCGGGCCTCCTGGACCTACTGGACCTCAGGGGCCTCAAGGTAATACTGGTGCTACTGGGCCTCAAGGTGTTCAAGGGAACACAGGCGCTACTGGACCTCAAGGTGTTCAAGGGAACACGGGTGCCACTGGACCTCAAGGTGTTCAAGGGAACACGGGTGCTACTGGACCTCAAGGTGTTCAAGGGAACACGGGTGCTACCGGTGCTACTGGACCTCAAGGTGTTCAAGGGAACACGGGTGCCACTGGACCTCAAGGTGTTCAAGGGAACACGGGTGCTACTGGACCTCAAGGTGTTCAAGGGAACACGGGTGCTACCGGTGCTACTGGACCTCAAGGTGTTCAAGGGAACACGGGTGCCACTGGACCTCAAGGTGTTCAAGGGCCAACAGGCGCTACCGGTGCCACTGGTATAGGAGTTACTGGCCCTACTGGACCTAGCTTCCCTGTAGCAACAATTGTTGTTACAAACAACATTCAACAAACAGTACTACAATTTAATAACTTTATTTTCAGTACTGCAATTAACGTAAACAATATTATCTTTAATGGCACAGATACAGTTACGGTTATCAACGGCGGTATTTATGTGATTAGCGTATCTATTTCTACAACTGCGCCAGGATGCGCTCCTCTTGGAGTAGGCATTTCAATTAATGGAGCAGTCGCAACTGATAACTTTTCTTCAAATTTAATAGGCGACTCACTTTCATTCACTACAATCGAAACGTTAAGAGCTGGCGCAAACATTTCTGTCCAATCTACTCTTAACGAGATTACGATCCCTGCAACAGGAAACACTAACATTCGCCTTACTGTATTTAGAATTGCTTAAATTTCACTATGTATTGTTTATAGCAAATAAAAAAAGAGCGAGAAACTCGCTCTTTTTTTGTTATGTACAATAATTCATTACTACTCTAATTCAATTGAAACATTTTTTTGTGGTACAAATGTAGAAATTGCATGTTTATAAATAAGCTGTTGCTTACCCTCTGTTTCCAGTAGGACTGTAAAATTATCAAATCCTTTAATTAATCCACGAAGCTGGAAACCATTTAATAAGTACAGCGTAACAAACGTATTTTCTTTACGGAGTTGATTTAAAAACTGATCTTGAATATTGATTGATTGCTTCATGTCGAATCCTCCTCTTTTTCTCTACTTACTATTATTCGACTTTAGTTGTAATTTTCCTTCTATGTATCGTAAAATTTCTGACGTTTTTTCACCGCCTGTAACATCAAACCACGTGACATCCATCTTATTACGGAACCACGTTAATTGACGCTTTGCATAACGACGTGAATTAGTCTTTAATTGTGATACCGCTTCTTCTAAAGAGACACGATCCTCAAAATAATCATATATCTCTTTATACCCAATCGCTTGAATAGATTGACAATCTCGTATCCCTCTATTATACAATCCTTCTACTTCTTCTAATAACCCTTGGTCCATCATTATATCAACTCGTAAGTTAATGCGATCGTATAGCATTTCTCGATCCATTGTCAAGCCAATCAAGGAAACATCGTATAATAACTCGTTTTCTTGTTTTTCAAGTTGATCACTCATTTTTTCACCCGTCGTGTGGAAAATTTCTAACGCTCTAATGACACGACGTACATTATTTGCATGAATACGCTCAGCACTTTCTGGGTCTACTTCTTGTAATTTCTTATGTACATATTCCACACCACGTTCTAATGCTAACTTTTCCATTTGTTCTCGGTATATAGTATCGCCAGCATCATCCGTAAACTGATAATCGAATAAAACAGATTGTATATACAGACCAGTTCCACCAACGATAATTGGCAATTTACCACGCTCTGTAATCTCTCGAATATGCTTACGAACACGTTCTTGAAATTCGGCAACAGAAAATGATTCTTCCGGATTTTTTATATCGACCATATAATGCGGCATTCCATCCATCTCTTCTTCTGTCACCTTTGCAGTTCCAATATCCATCGTACGATAAATCTGCATGGAATCTCCACTTATAATTTCACCATTCAACGCTTTGGCAAGATCAATACTTAACTTCGTCTTTCCAACAGCAGTTGGTCCAATGATGACAGCAACTTTTTCACGTTGCACTTCTCCCATATCATTCAACTCTCTTTATGTAATGTACTCCATCTATTGATTATATCCAATCTTACCAATTTTAACGGCATGATTGCAAGTTCTTTCATTTCGGTACATGAAATTATAAATAAAAAAGAACATAGTTTGTCCAATTCCGCATATACATGATTAAAAATACCTTCGAGAGGATGAGTTGACTATGAAACAATCCACCATTAATTTTTCATCTTTAACAAAAGACCTTATTTTAGCTACTGCTACAAAAGAACAAAATTGTTCACAAGAAGAATTATATTTCGCCTTAAATTGTTTGCTACGTTCTTTTCATTCTACTCTCCAAGAAACAACATTACATCCAGAAAATAAAAATACAGAGTATATACAAAATCAATTTTGCAGTGCCTATAAAATTATTACAGGTAAAACTATTTATCCTTTTCAATAACCTATAAAAGGCGGTTGCTTACATACTTTCAAGCAACCGCCTTTTATATTAATACATATACACTATTTGATCACTTTCACTTTTACAGATTTGCGCCCCCAGCTATTGGCACTACCATCTGAACCGACTAATACATCAATACGATTTCCTTTAATCGCACCACCAGTATCTCCAGCAATCGCTTCTCCATATCCTTCTACCCATACTTTTGATCCAAGCGGAATTACTTTAGGATCAACAGCAATTACTTTCATATTCGGATTTGCTGTTAAATCGTGCCCCATTGCAGTTAATACACGACCACCATACGTACCATTCTCACTTGGATGGGCTGTATACGCTGTCGCTTCTACTGTTATTTCACGTCCACCAGCAGGTGCACTTGTTTCAGTAGATTTCGTAACTTGTTTCGTAGTTGACTGTTGTTTTGCGACAGGTTTACTTGATTCTACATTTTTAACAGACTCTTTGCTCTTAACTACTTTATTATTTTTAACTGGCGTATTTACTCTTACTGGCGCCTCTTCTTGCGTTACAACTTCTTTCTTTTCTATTACAGGTGCCGTCCCTGTTAAAAATGGCATGTGAACATATCCCGTTTTTCCATTATAGTCAAATTGTAACCATTCATTTTGAACTTGATTTGTCGTTTCAATTACATCATCTTTATTCAGTTTACCAAGAATTTCAGAGTCAGTATTCGCTCCAGCACGAACATTTAACGCGCCCGCCGTTACATAATATGTACTTTTTGTAAATTCAGCACTTACAAACGCTTCTTTACCATTTAATTTAATTTTTGCCCATCCGTTTTCTGTATTTATAACATCTAATTTATTTCCACTTAACATTTTACCTACAAGCTTTGACTCTACAGTTGGGTTTTCTCTAACATTTAATACGTCTGTTGTTACAATCGTTTCTGCTTTCGCAGAACCTGCAAAAATCCCAAGACCAAAAACTGCCGCCGTTGCTATACCTAATAATTTTTTCATGAATAGCCTCCATTTGCTTTGTTTTCGTATTTTCATTATAGCAACAGATTTTTAAGATTTTTAGAAATCACACAATTACAAACCATTCGTAATACACGATTAATGAGTTGTAACATAAATTTCCATATTAATGAATTCCATTTCTAATAGAATTCCCAATAGTTTTCATATATTTTCTACATATCAGCCCAGAATTTTTTTCCAAAAAAAATTACAGTATTACTTTTTTGTTACAAAAAAACCATATTTCATTACATCTTTTACCAAAATTCATCATTCTCCAATTATTAATCTCCTTTTTTGTAATAAAAAAGAGCAGCTAATAAAAGCTACTCCTTTTTCATGTGTTATTTAACTTTCTTTTTCCAAATCCCCATCATAAGAGCTGAAATAACTGTCCCTATAAATATCGAGAAAATATATAGCACCGGTTTATTTACTAATGCGATAACAAACAATCCACCATGCGGTGCTGGTAATGTAATTTGGAATAACATAGATAATGCACCCGCAATACTTGAACCAACAACACAACTTACTATTACTCGAATCGGATCTGCAGCTGCAAATGGAATCGCACCTTCTGTAATAAACGATGCTCCCATAATATAATTTGTTAAACCAGATTTACGTTCTGCTTCAGTAAATTTCGATTTAAAGAAAGTAGTTGCGAATGCAATCGCTAATGGTGGTACCATACCACCCGCCATAACAGCAGAGTGCACGCCAAAGTTCTGCGCTTCTATTGCAGCAATACCAAATGTAAATGCAGCTTTGTTAATTGGACCACCCATATCAATTGCCATCATACCACCTAATATAAGACCTAGTAATATAGCATTTGTACCGTTCAAACCATTTAACCAACCTGTTAACATTTCATTCAATGCTACTACAGGCGGAATTACTACTTTTTGCATAACAACTCCTGTAATCAACAATCCAAAGACCGGATATAACAATACAGGTTTAATTCCTTCTAACTGTGCTGGTAATCCTGAAAACAATCTTTTCAATCCTAAAACAACATACCCAGCTAAGAAACCAGCAATTAATCCCCCTAAAAATCCAGCATTCGCATGTGCTGCTAAGAATCCACCGACAACACCAGGCATAAATCCTGGACGATCAGCAATAGAACTCGCAATAAATCCAGCTAAAATTGGTACGAGGAATAAAAACGCACCTGTTTTGCCTCCACCAATAGACATTAACAATTCAGCCAATGGTCCTTCTGCTTTTATACCACCAATCCAAAATGCTAGTGCAATTAAAATCCCGCCACCAACAACGAATGGAAGCATATTACTTACACCACTCATTAAGTGCTTATAAATTCCTAATCCTTTTTCTTCCTCTGTACTTTCTGTCTTCCCATCTTCCTTTATTCCTTTAAAGATTGGCGCATCTTGTTTTACAGCTCGATTAAGAAGCGCTTCCGTTTTTCTAATCCCATCAGCGACTGGCACTTGAATGACATGTTTCCCAGCAAAACGGTTCATTTCTACTTGTTTATCTGCCGCAACAATTATAGCCGTTGCGCGTTCAATGTCCTCTTTCGTTAAACCGTTTTTTACTCCTGTTGATCCGTTCGTCTCAACTTTAATTGCTATACCTAGCTCTGCTGCTTTTGCTTTCAAGCTATCCGCTGCCATATAGGTGTGAGCGATTCCAGTTGGGCAAGCCGTAACTGCTAGTACGTATGGTTCGTTTCCTTCTGGTTTTGCAACTTCAATGTCTTCTTCTTCTTTTTCATTCTCTTTTTCATCAAATAAACGAAGAAGTTCCTCTTCATCCTTTGCTTCTAACAATTGCTTACGAAATCCTTCATCCATTAATAATGTAGATAGGCGCGATAACGTTTCTAAATGAGTATTATTCGCCCCTGCGCTCGCAGCAATCATAAAGAATAAATGCGCTGGCTGTCCGTCAAGCGATTCATAGTTGATACCGCTTACACTTCTACCAAAACAAATCGCTGGTTGTTTAACAGCTTTTGTTTTCGCATGAGGTATTGCAATCCCTTCCCCTATGCCAGTTGTACTTTGTGACTCCCGCTTTAAAATAGCTTCTTTAAATTCAGCTTTACTATTTAAACGATTTGCGCCGTCTAATTTCTCAACTAATTCATCTATGACAGCTTCTTTATTTGAAGCTGTCAAATTCATAATAACTGTATCCCTTTTTAATAGTTCTGTAATTTTCATATGTTGCTCCCCCCTATCGCTTAGCTACAATTACTTGCGACAATAATTCTTCTACTTTTTCTTTTTCACATAAATCAGCTGAAAATGCTGTTGCACTCCCTGTTGCAACGCCATATTGAAATGCCTTTTCAATATCTTTTGTCTGTTCATATTTACCCACAAATCCTGCAACGAGAGAATCTCCGGCCCCAACCGAATTAATTACAACACCTTTTGGAACAGTTGCTTCATATATACCTTCTGCCGTAAATAATAAAGCCCCATCTCCAGCCATTGATACGATAACATGCTCTACACCTTGTTCAACTAATTTTCTTCCAAACGGTAAAACATCTTCTACTGTTGAAATCTCTACTCCGAATAACTCACCAAGTTCATGATGATTAGGCTTTATTAAAAATGGTTTATTTTTAATTACATGCTGCAGCGCACTTCCACTTGCATCGACTACTACGCGAATACCTTTCTCAGCTCCGAGCGTTGCGATTGATTCATAAAAAGTAGTTGAGATAGACGCCGGTACACTTCCAGCTAGTACAACACAATCTCCCTGCCTCATACTTTCGATTTGTTTCATTAATTGTTCAAATTGTTCATTTGTCACATTAGGACCTTGCCCATTTAATTCTGTCTCTTCTTGCCCTTTTATTTTCACATTAATTCGGGAATCACCGTCTACTTGGACGAAGTTTGTTGTTACACCTTCCTCCTGTAATACATCTTTAATAAATCGACCGGTAAATCCACCAGTAAATCCAAGCGCTACATTTTCAACACCTAAACGATGAAGAACACGAGAAACGTTAATACCTTTCCCTCCAGGAAATTTCATATCTTTCTCTGCTCGATTTACTGCGCCTAAATCGAAGGAATTAACTTGTACTACATAATCAATAGATGGGTTTAAAGTAACTGTATAGATCATTGTTTATCAGCCTCAATTACATTGGTTTGTCTTTTATATTTTTCTAAATCAATTTCTAAATGGTTTGTAATAATATTCGCTTCTTCAACATTGGCTATTTTCGCAAACGCAACTTCTGAAAACTTACTTTCATCAATTAAGAAATATCCTTCGTTCGCAAATGTTAATGCCATTTGTTTTAAAAGTGCCTCTTCTGGATCTGGAGTTGTAAAACCAAGCTGTTCATGTACACCATTCGCTCCTAAGAAACATTTATCAAAACGGTACTTCTGCATGCTTTCCTGTGCCATAGCACCAATTAAAGCTTTCGTCCTACTTTTCATCATTCCACCTAGTAAATACGCACGAATATTATTTTCAACTAAAGCTTCAATATGCATAAGTCCATTCGTAACGACAGTAACATCTTTATTTATTAAAAATGGAATCATTTCAAATGTTGTACTTCCTGCATCTAAATAAATGCAATCACCTTGTTCAACAATGCTAGCCGCATAGTTAGCAATTTGTTGCTTTATTTGAATGTTTTTGGATGATTTTTCAACCATCGTTGGCTCTTGCCCTTTTCCTGTTAAAACAGCAGCACCACCATGAACTCTTTTTAATAACCTTTGCTTTTCCAATTGCGCTAAATCACGACGAATTGTTGATTCAGAGCTTTCTGTTCTTTCCACTAATTGCTGTAATTTAACAACCTTCTGCTCTTTTACAAGTTGCAATATCATTTGATGACGTTCAGGAGTTAACATTTTATTCACCTCTTCTTTGATTACAGTATAATGAAAACGATCACAAAAATCAACCATAAACATTCACAAATAACCAAAACCAGTCATAAACAGTTATAAACAATAAAAAAGAAACCCATTTGATTGTTATATCAAATGGGTTTCTTTTTTCGATTCACTTATAAAGAAGCTTTATATATACTTAAAACATCGTCTTTATTTAATTTTTTAAAGTTACCAAATTCACCATAAGCCATCGCTTTATCAGCCATTAAATCAATTTCATTTTCCCCAATACCGTAATCCGCTAACCTTACTGGTGCCTCAATTGAAGTCCAAAATTGACGTAACGCCTCAATTCCTTCTAGCGCAATTTCTCGATCAGCCTTTTCATCTGTTTCTACATCGAATACACGAATAGCGAACTGTTTAAAACGACTTACATTTTCATCTACAACACGCTTCATCCAGTTCGGGAATAAAATCGCAAGGCCACCCCCGTGTGGTATATCATGAACCGCAGAAACTGCATGTTCAATATTATGAGTCGCCCAATCTCCTTTTACTCCCATCGCTAAAATACCGTTTAACGCCATAGTACCGCAATATAAAATAGTTTCTCTATGCTCATAATTTTCTAAATCACTTAAAAGCTTAGGAGCAGTTTCAATTACTGTTTTTAAAACAGATTCACAATAACGATCTTGTAATTCTGTATTTGTTCCATGATGGAAGTATTGCTCTAATACGTGCGACATAATATCTACCATACCGTAAATTGTTTGATCCCTCGGCACAGAAACAGTATGAACTGGATCTAAAATCGAAAACTGCGGGAAAGTAACTGGGCTACCCCAGCCATATTTTTCATTCGTTTCCCAGTTTGTAATGACAGAACCAGCATTCATTTCAGATCCTGTTGCCGCAAGCGTAAGTACCGTACCAAATGGTAACGCCCCACTAGCAAATGCTTTTTTCGTTACAATATCCCATACATCTCCATCATATTTGCTACCAGCAGCAATCGCCTTCGTACAGTCGATTACACTTCCTCCGCCAACCGCCAATATGAATTCGACGCCATTATCTTTACAGATTTGAATCCCTTTCTTTACAGTTGATACACGCGGATTCGGTTCAACACCTGTCAATTCAAATATTTCTGCATTTATATCTTTTAAAATAGAAATTACATTATCATAAATACCATTTCTTTTAATACTGCCTCCCCCGTATACGAGAAGAACCTTTTTACCGAACTGTGGAATTTCAGTTTTCAACTGTTCTAATTGACCTTTACCGAAAATAAGTTTCGTTGGATTACGAAATACAAAATTTTGCATATTTCTTTACCATCCCTTCTATATGAAAAGCAACTATACTTTTGTATACCATATTTTTTTCATTTCACAAAAATATTTGCCTAACAAAAAAATCCCAGCCTACAGGCTGAGATTTTTTTATTGGTAATAAGGTGAGATCATTAAGTAAACAATAACACCAGATAAACTTACATATAACCAAATTGGCATCGTCCAACGTACAATTTTACGATGACGTGTTAATTGATTTGTAAAACCAAATACAAGTGCAAACAATGCAAGTGGTACAATAATAGCTGCCAGGATAATATGTGTAATTAAAATAATGAAGTACACATATTTAATGAATCCTTCCCCACCAAAATGTGTTGCCGGCGCCAAGTAATGATACGATAAATAAGAAACACAAAATAGCAACGTCGTTGTAAATGCTGCGAGGATGAAACCACGGTGCATTTTCACATTCTTCTTAATAATAGAGTATAAAGCTGCTAATAAGAATACGAACGTAAAGCTATTAAAAATTGCATTTAACATTGGTAAAATTGTTACATCAAAATGTACTTCTCCTTCATAGCCAACAGGTCCAAAGAACAAAAATAAAATAATCGCATTTACAATTACAGAAAGCGTTATCACAATAGGAGCATAGCTTTTCTGATTCGTTGATTGATCCACCAAAATGGTCACTCCTCTTCCTTCAAATATGTATACGTAACCTCACTATTTTAACATATTATTCACAGTGTAAATGTGACAATAGTTTGACACAGTAAGACAAAGCAAAGAAAAAAATCCTTCTTAATAAAACTTCTTAAGAAGGATTTTATCGCTTTATTATTTAAATAGCAATGTAATTAGTTTTTGTTAAAAAACGTATTGCTATATGCTTGATAAATTTCAGACACTTGATATCCCATTAAAGAAATTGCTGTTAATGAAAAGAAACCAATCATAAGAAATCGAAACCACATATAAATCTCCTCCTTGTATTTAGCTTAAAAAGCAGTCGCTATATTACAAGTTGAGTGGCACTCTTCATCGTCACTTTCCTTTTTCTTTACAATTGCTGTTATAAATCGAAGCATAAAGAAAATCACAAAAGGAAATTGTTCGTAATTTACCTTGGCATAGTTTGGCAACGGCTCGCGTTGCACATCGAACGGAGATGCGAAGGAATAGAACATACCTTGCTCTTCCATATATACAATTACAATTTTCATACAAAACATTATTCCTAGAAACGAAACAATATCTTGCCATTCTGTCGTATATAACAAGTTATACAGCTCTAATACGTACTCTTCCATCGTCATCCCCCCTTCCTTTTTTATCATTTTGCTCGCCTTCGTATAAAAAGTCAAGAAAAAAGTTTATATTCACTATGACAATAGTAATTACTTGTTTCTATGATTATATATGATTCTTTTATAGCAATGATTGGGTGTAACTCTCTTCTAAAACAAGAAATTAGAATCGAACAGATTCCTCATTCTTACTTTTAGGATTCAACAATGTACTATTTTTATTTCTATTAAAAATAAAATAAGAAATTATTATAAGAACAGTAACAAGCATTGTTAAAAGCGCTTGTGAACGTAAAGATTCAATTGCGAGCATGGCAACTAAAACTGCTATAATCGCAGCAATTGTAACATATGTTACATATGGAAAAAGCCACATTTTCACTTTCAAATTTTGTTGTTCCGCTTTCCCCATTTTTTTACGTATCTTGAAATGTGAAACTGCTATAACGAGATAAACGAGTAACGCAATCCCGCCAGATGCATTCACTAAAAATAAAAATACTTTATCTGGAGATATGTAACTAAAAACAACTCCAATGTAAGCAAAGAAAGTTCCAAATAAAACCGCCCGAACTGGAACACCACTACTATTCAATTTCAAAAATGCCTTTGGCGCATCTCCTCTTTCTGCCATTGAAAAAAGCATTCTTGAGTTCGTATATAAACCCGAATTTAAACAAGAAAGTACAGCTGTTAAAACGATAAAATTCATAATTTGTGCTGCCGCTGGTATCCCTATATGTTCCAGTACCGCCACAAACGGACTTTTTAGTATGTTCGCTGAATTCCACGGAAGGAGTGTAACAACTACAGCAATCGATCCAATGAAAAATACGAGAATACGCCAAATTACACTATTTGTTGCTGTTTTTACTGCTTTTACAGGTTCGGCAGATTCACCAGCGGCTACTGCAACAATCTCAGATCCCATAAATGAAAATATAACGACGGTAATTCCAAGTAGCACCGAACTTATACCATTTGGCATAAATCCTCCTTGCCCTACTAAATTCGAAGTGCCAGGTGCTTCCGTTCCTGGTACAAATCCTAAAATAACAGCGAGCCCAAGACAAAGGAACAAAACAATACTTATTACTTTAATAAATGAAAACCAATATTCAAATTCTCCAAATGATTTCACCGAGAAAACATTCGTCAACGTTAATAAAATCGTTAATATTAAGCTTAATAACCAGAGCGGGATTTCTGGAATCCAATATTGAATAATACCAGCACCTGCTGTAGCTTCTATTGCAATAACAATTACCCAGAAAAACCAATATAGCCACCCAATTGTATAACCCGCCCATGGACCAATTGCTTCTCTTGCATATGTTGCAAATGAACCACTTGTCGGGTTAATAGCTGCCATTTCCCCTAGCATTCTCATAACGAAAATAACTAGAAGTCCTGCTAATGCATATGAAACGATAGAACCTGGTCCGGCTGAATGCACAACCGCACCGCTTCCAACAAACAAACCAGCTCCTATTACGCCACCAATGGAAATCATTGTAATGTGGCGTATTTTGAGGTCTTTCTTAAGATTTTTATCCAACTCTTGTACATCCCCTTCCAAACTTAATTTTGAAATTTATGTAAGAGTATTATGCGAAAAATCTTGTCCTATATTTTAAAATATATCAAAATATTCTGAATTTAACAATCGTAATTCGACCTCCTTCAAAAATTATTTCATTAGGTTTAATAGTTTTCCATATACAATTGTTGAGAAAATTATAATCGACTTACAAAAGAATGAATTTTCAGATATTATTAAACGAACAAGATTATACATCTAGACAACTTTTTGTATAGGAGTGTTGATATGTTAAACAAGTTCAAATTCATTTGTTGCGCTTTAGTAATTTTCTTACTGCTACCGCTAGCTCCCTTTCAAGCACAAGCAGCAAACAATTTAGAATCAAAATTACTCGTTGGATACTGGCATAACTTTGATAACGGTACTGGCATTATTAAATTAAGAGACGTTTCACCAAAATGGGATGTAATCAATGTATCTTTCGGTGAAACTGGGGGTGATCGTTCCACTGTTGAATTTTCTCCTGTGTATGGTACGGATGCAGAGTTCAAATCAGATATTTCTTATTTAAAAAGTAAAGGTAAGAAAATAGTTCTTTCAATAGGTGGACAAAATGGGGTCGTTTTACTTCCTGACAATGCGGCTAAGCAACGTTTTATTAATTCCATACAATCTCTGATCGATAAATACGGTTTTGATGGAATAGATATTGACCTTGAATCAGGTATTTACTTAAACGGAAATGACACTAATTTCAAAAACCCCACGACTCCTCAAATCGTAAATCTTATTTCAGCTATTCGGACAATCTCAGATCATTATGGTCCAGATTTTCTATTAAGCATGGCCCCTGAAACAGCTTATGTTCAAGGTGGTTATAGCGCATATGGAAGCATCTGGGGTGCTTATTTACCGATTATTTACGGAGTAAAAGACAAACTAACATACATTCACGTTCAACACTACAATGCTGGTAGCGGGATTGGAATGGACGGTAATAACTACAATCAAGGTACTGCAGACTACGAAGTCGCTATGGCAGATATGCTCTTACATGGTTTTCCTGTAGGTGGTAATACAAATAACATTTTCCCAGCTCTTCGTTCGGATCAAGTCATGATTGGACTTCCTGCAGCACCAGCAGCTGCTCCAAGTGGCGGATATATTTCTCCAACTGAAATGAAAAAAGCTTTAGATTATATCATTAAAGGAATTCCTTTTGGAGGAAAGTATAAACTTTCAAATCAGAGTGGCTATCCTGCATTCCGCGGCCTAATGTCTTGGTCTATTAATTGGGATGCAAAAAACAACTTTGAATTCTCTAATAACTATAGAACATATTTTGATAGTCTTTCCTTGCAAAAATAATAAAAAACAACAATAGGTTTTATATGACCTATTGTTGTTTTTTATTTATGTAAATTACTTTTTCACTTCTACATGATGAAGAGATTCTTTTCCATCTCTTACATAACTATTTACAAGACTTAAAAGTAATTTTCCACCAATTAACATTGCTCGTTCATCAAAATCAAATTGAGGATGATGATGTGGATATGTTGCTCCTATTTCTTCATTACGCGCACCTGTGAAAAAAAATGCTCCTGGAACACATTCTAAGTAATATGCAAAATCTTCTCCACCCATAATAGGTGGCACTTCAATGACCCTTTCTCTTCCAAGGTCACGTTTCGCAATCTCCATAAAATGACTCGTTTCATCTAAATGATTTATTAATATTGGATAGCCTCGTTTATATTGAATACTAACCTCAGCATGAAGAGACTGACAAAGCCCCTCAACAACTCGTTTAAATTCATTCTCCATATATTCTCTCACTTCAGGATCTAGCGTTCGAATGGTTCCTGTAAACGTAGCAGTATCCGCAATGATATTATCCGCCTGACCAGCATGGAATGTACCAACTGTTAATACCGCAGATTGAAGCGGATCTATTTTTCGACTCACTAAAAGTTGTAACTGATTAATTACTTGTGTTGCAACGATAATAGCATCAACAGTATGATGCGGCATACCGCCGTGACCGCCTCGCCCTTGAATCTTTACTTCAAATGTATCAGCTGCCGCCATCATTGCTCCAGCTTTCGCTCCAACCATTCCTATAGGCATTTGAGAAGATAAATGTGTTCCAAACACAACATCTACACCTTCTAAACAACCATCCTCAATCATAGCAATTGCTCCGCCAGGCTCTTTCTCTTCTGCATGTTGATGTATAAGAACTATTTTTCCAGAAAGCTGGTCTCTATGATCACTTAATATTTTTGCAACGCCTAAAAGTGTTGCTGTATGTCCATCATGTCCACAAGCGTGCATTACGCCGGGAACCTTTGATTTATATGAAACTTGCTTTTCATCTTGAATAGGTAGTGCATCAAAATCAGCACGTAGCGCTATCGTCTTCCCAGGTTTTCCACCTTCAATTACGCCGATTACCCCTCTTCCCCCAACATTTGTTGTCACATCAATATGAAAACTTTTTAAGATTTCAGCTATTTTTTTCGGTGTTTCTATTTCTTGAAACGATAGCTCTGGGTATTGATGAAAATCTCTTCGCCACAAAACCATTTCGTTATATAAACTTTCCAATTCTTTATGCCATGTTTCTATCATAGAAATGCCCCTTTCTTTTTTAACACTTTAATTAAAAGTTACATAATATTCCGTGTTTAATCAATAAAAAAGAGCACTTTCTTTGAAAGCCCTCCTACTACTCTAAAATAGTCTAGTTACTATTTTGCTTCAATACAAATACTGAAAGTTCAGGTACACTCCAAAATCTAACAGGCATTCGGGTTGTCCCAATACCACGATTTACGTATAAATGTAACGGCTTATTCTTCCCTTCTAATTCATACATACCTTCAACATGACTCTCAGCTAACTTTGTAGTAATTAATGGACCTATAAAAGGAATTTGAACTTGTCCTCCGTGACTATGGCCTGACATTTGAAAATCAACTGGGTAACGAGCTACTCTATCTACAACATCTGGCTCATGTACTAATAGCATATTGAAATCTTGTTGCCTTATATGTTTTAAAGTCGAGTCTATTTGCGGCTTACCTAATAAAAAATCATCCAAACCTGCTATTGTAATATACTTACCGTTTTCCGCTTTTATTTTCTGCACTTCATTTACTAACACAGAGAAACCAGCTTCCTCCATATACTTTTTATAAAATAAACTACCTCCCCCGCCCCTATCATGATTCCCAAACACAGCATATTTCCCTAAAGGCGCATGTATTTTCTGTAAAATACTTTTCGCTTCTTCTCTTTCGGCTTTATACGATCCAAACTTATCTATTAAATCCCCTGTAAAAACTACTACATCTGGATGTAACGCATTCATCTTCTCCACCAAATTTTCTAGTTGTTTCAGTGTAAATTCTGGCCCTAAATGTACATCTGAGAATTGTAATATTTTTTTATTATTAAACTCTTTAGGAATTGTAGATGCTTCTATTTCATTCCACGTAACTGTTACTAGTTTTCGTTCTATTTCTGTCGCATAGAAATACAAACTTACTGAAATCATTATTATACTTATGAAACTGATTGCAAATATTTTTATGATTGATTTTTTTTGTTCTTTTTTTACATGATGCGTATTCATGTTCTCACCTCTAGAAATACTTTAAAGCCTTATTGTTACATTAATGTGACAACATGAACAATGTTAGTTATATCCAATTCTACCCCATTCACTTTGACAATTTTATACAGAAGGCATAACATATTTTTATAATACATAGATTCTTAAAAACATTCCTTCTATTTATTCTATCATTTTATTAAGGAGAGATTATTCATGTCTGTATTTACACCAGAAGAAATTACGGAACTTGCTGCGAATTCCGGAAGAAAAAAAGCTCATTTATCATTACTCCCTATGTTAATTCTCGGTTTTTTTGGTGGTGCTTTCATAGCATTAGGGTATTTACTCGATATTCATGTTATTGGAACAAT
Organism: Bacillus sp. IBL03825; assembly: GCF_024712505.1. NCBI lineage: Bacteria > Bacillati > Bacillota > Bacilli > Caryophanales > Bacillaceae > Bacillus > Bacillus sp. IBL03825. The sequence continues at coordinate 3,690,283 of NZ_JAMXKE010000001.1, forward strand.
GCCAAATTCTTGGGGATCATTTACTAGTTTTCTAGGTGCCGTTGTATTCCCTATCGGTCTTATACTCGTTATTCTTGCAGGCGGTGAGTTAGTAACTGGCAATATGATGACCGTTTCAATGGCGTGGCTTCACAAAAAAATCGACTTATTTCACTTCATTCAAAATTTAGTTATTGTTACGTTTAGCAACTTCATAGGTGCTGTATTCGTTGCTTATTTTTTCGGTCATATCGTCGGATTAACAGAGGGAGCTTTTTTAACGAAAACAGTTTCTATTGCGCAAACTAAACTACAAGATACACCACTACAAGCCTTCATTTCTGCAATCGGATGTAATTGGCTCGTTTGTTTAGCTGTTTGGCTCAGTATGGGAAGTAAAGAATTTATCGGAAAGATTATCGGCATTTGGTTCCCAGTTATGACTTTTGTTGCGATTGGATTTCAACACGTTGTAGCTAATATGTTTGTCATCCCAGCTGCAATTTTTGCCGGTCATTTAACTTGGATTGAATATTTTCCAAACTTCATTTTTGTTTTCTTCGGAAACTTAGTAGGAGGTATGTTATTTGTAGCATTACCTTATTTCATATCCTATAATAAGAAACTCCCTTCCAATAAAGAGCAAACTGCATTAAAGAAAAAATCTGTATCCGCTTAAATTGAATGTCTATAAAGTAGCTCTCAAAAATATTACAAATTTCATTTTTTTTACGAATATATGTACGTACACTTGTTCTCGAATGTTTTATACGTTATAATAACAACTTAAATAGCATTATTTACATATGAGGTGAAAAACATGAACAAAACAGAATTAATTAAAAACGTAGCACAAAATGCTGAGATTTCTCAAAAAGAAGCTACTGTAGTTGTACAAACTGTAGTAGAATCAATCACTAACACTTTAGCTGCTGGTGAGAAAGTACAACTTATCGGATTCGGTACATTCGAAGTTCGCGAAAGAGCTGCTCGTACAGGCCGTAACCCACAAACTGGTGAAGAAATGCAAATCGCAGCTTCTAAAGTACCTGCTTTCAAAGCTGGTAAAGAACTAAAAGAAGCTGTAAAATAATGAAAAAATAGCCTTCTCGTTTACGAGAGGGCTATTTTTTCATTACATAATTAATAAAAATCTGACCATTATGCTGTTTCTTTTGTTCCTTTATGCAAATAAAACCTTTACTTTCAAAGAAAGGTTTTGCTGTAATACTCGCCTCTGTATATACCTCCCCATGCCCCAAGTTCACTGCTTTTTTTTCTAACTTCTGTAGTATATAGGAAGCTATCCTTTTCCCTTGATAATCTTTATGCGTAAATAAGCGATCTACGTAATGATCTTCATTATAATCCCCAAATCCCACTATCACACCGTTATGATCCGCTACATAACTAATATTCCTCTCTAAAGAATTTAACCAGCTTTCTCTATCTAGTCAATCCGGTGCCCATGCCTGTAGCTGTAATACGTTATAATCTTTTGCATTAATTGTATGAACTGTTTCATAGAACAACTGTAATACTTGTTCTAAATCCTCTTTATGAAATGTTCTAATAATCGTGTCTTTTAACATATACGAACCTCCTTACTAAACTATCATTTAACTTTTCTACCATCTAGTATTCAATATTTCTGCTTTATTATATCTTTTTTCTTTCTATAGAAAGAAAAAAACAATACTTATTTCAAAGTATTGTTTTTTTGTTTGTAAGCATCTGCAATTACTCTATAGATTTTTATTTTTTTAATTTCACTCTTTGCAGTCGTAATGCATTTAATACAACGGATACAGAACTAAATGCCATCGCGGCTCCAGCAACCCAAGGTGCTAAGAAACCGAACGCTGCAATCGGGATGCCTAAGCCGTTATAAGCTAGTGCCCAAAATAAATTTTGCTTAATATTTCTTATCGTCATCTTACTCATAAAGATTGCATCAGCAATACTATTTAAATCACCACGGATTAACGTAATATCTGCCGCCTCCATCGCTACATCCGTTCCTGTTCCAATTGCCATACCGATATCCGCCGTAGCAAGTGCAGGAGCATCATTTATTCCATCCCCAACCATTGCTACTTTCTTACCTTGTGCTTGCAGTTTTTTCACTTCTTCTGCTTTTCCTTCTGGTAATACTTCTGCAATTACGTGATCAATACCAACTTGCTTAGCGATTGCCTCAGCAGTTTGTGTATTATCTCCTGTAATCATAACAACGTCTAGACCCATTTTCTTAAGTCTTGAGATAGCTGCTTTTGAAGTATCTTTTACAGTATCTGCAACGGCAACTATTCCAGCATACTCCTTATCTATTGCTATTAACATTGCCGTTTTTCCTTCTCGTTCTAGGGCTTCCATCGATTTAGAAACTTCTTCAATATCAATATCGAATTTCTTCATTAATCGACGTGTACCAATTAATAATTGTTTCCCTTCTACGACTGATTCGATGCCGAATCCCGGAATTGCTTCAAACGTTTCTGAACTTGGGATTTCAATTTTCTTTTCTTTAATTCCTTCTACAATCGCTTCTGCAAGTGGATGTTCAGAATTTTTTTCTGCCGCACCTACTAAACGTAGTATTTCTTCTTTGTGGAATCCATCTGCTACAATTACATCTGTTAGCACCGGCTTCCCATTTGTCACAGTACCTGTTTTATCTAAAATAACTGTATCTAATCGGTGCGTTGCTTCTAAATGCTCCCCGCCTTTAAATAAAATACCATACTCTGCTGATCTTCCTGATCCCGCCATAATAGATGTAGGCGTTGCAAGACCTAATGCACATGGACAAGCGATAACAAGTACGGCTATCATTTTTTCAAGTGCTCCGCCAAAATCACCAGGTGTAACAAATAGCATCCACACTGCGAATGTGATAATAGCAATCACAACTACAACCGGTACGAAAATACCAGAAATTTGATCTGCTACCCGTTGAATAGGAGCTTTTGAACCTTGCGCCTCTTCTACTACTTTAATAATTTGAGCTAATGCAGTATCTCTTCCTACCTTAGTTGCTTTCACTTTTAAAAAGCCATTTTTATTTATTGTAGAACCGATTACTACATCCCCAATTGTTTTATCAACCGGAATACTTTCACCTGTTAACATCGATTCATCTATTGCTGACTTTCCTTCTACAATTTCCCCATCTACTGGGATTTTTTCACCAGGCTTTACATAAACGATATCACCAGCTACCACTTCTTCGATTAGAATTTTTATTTCTGTTCCATCTCGTACAACAGTAGCAGTTTTCGCCTGTAATCCCATTAATTTTTTAATCGCTTCTGACGAGCGTCCTTTTGCTTTCGCCTCAAATAATTTACCTAAAATAATTAATGTAATAAGTACTGCACTCGTTTCAAAATACAAGTCTGTCATATGTTCCGAAGAACCAATCGACCTAATACTTAAATACACACTGTAGAAATACGCTGCAGACGTTCCAAGTGCCACGAGAACATCCATATTGGCGCTTTTATTTCGTAACGCTTTATAAGCCCCAACATAAAACTGCCCACCAATGATAAACTGAACTGGAGTTGCAAGAGCTAGCTGCACCCAAGGGTTCATAAGCATATCAGGTAAATAAATAAATGATGTAAATGAGAAATGACTTACCATTGCCCACAGTAACGGGAATGATAAAATAAACGAAATGATAAATTTCTTCTTTTGTCGCTCAATTTCTTGTAAGCGATGATCAGTTGATCCATCTTGCTCATCTGATTTCACTTCTAATTTATATCCTAATTTCGTAATTGCACTCTTCATTTCATTTACATTAATTTCATCAGGATTAAAATCTACTGTAGCTGATTCCAAAGCGAAATTTACTGTCGCTCCGTTCACACCTTCTAACTTATTTAAACGCTTTTCTACTCTATTCGCACATGCTGCGCATGTCATCCCAGAAACAGTAAACTCAGCTTTATCACTGACAATTCCATATCCTAACGATTCAACTTTTTCCTTAAATTGTTGCGGATTTGTTTTTTTGGGATCATACATTATTTTTGTTTTTTCAAGTGCAAAATTTACATTTGCATCATGAACACCTTCTACTTTTTTTAGACCTTTTTCAATTCTATTTGCACATGCCGCACATGTCATTCCTGATATTTGAAGATTGGCCTCTTTCTGTTCATTCATGTCTCTCACCTCTATATACCCTCATAAGGTATAATTATTAACAAAATAAATCGTACTTCCTATAAAGTACGATTTATTTCCATATCTAAAAATAATTATTGAACATCGTACCCTTGATCTTCAATTACAGCAACGATATCTTTTAACGTTACAACTGATGAATCGATAGTAACTTCAACAGTACCTTCTGCTAATTGAACTTTCACTTGCTCAACACCGTTTAGTTCTTTCACACTGCTTTCAATAGAATTTACACAATGTCCACAAGACATACCTTCAACTTGTAATGTTAACTGTTCCATTTAAAATCCTCCTCTTGTTTCTTCATTGTTTGTTAATCATAATTACATCTTACCATACCCCCCTAAGGTAATCAATGGTTTTATATCATGATTTTTCAATTATTTTCTAAAAGTTTATTTTACACACACTTTTTCACACCAATACCTCGAAATCCTATATAAAAATAAACAAAAAAAACAAGCCAGTGACATACTAGCTTGTTTTTACGCTTTTGAAAAACGTTCAAATACTGTCATTAATTCTTCAATTGCTTCGTCACCATTGCCATCTTTAATAGCACCTGAAACACAATGACTTGTATGGTTTTTTAATACACCCATTCCTACTTTTTTCATTGCTGCATTAATCGCTGAAATTTGCACTAAAATATCCACGCAATAACGATCATTTTCAATCATATTTTGAATACCGCGGACTTGTCCTTCAATTCTCTTTAATCTATTTATAATTTGTTCTTTTTCTTTTTCTGATCTATGTGTTACCGCTTCATGATCTTTATGATCCATATTATCACCTTCTTAAAGTTTCTCTTCATCCAATAAAACAATTGCTTTTACGAGTATACCAATTATAGCATTAAATATCTACGTATGATACCCCATATGAGTATATTTCTTCTCTATGCTTATTCTTAACAACTTATTAGCTTCTCAGACTCAATTATTATGATACCCTTACCTTTTTTTCAAAAAACAATAATAAGCAGGGATTATTCCTCCCCGCTTATTATTCATCCACAAATATAAAAGTCTCAATTTTCATACGTGTAAATTGAGACTTTTTTCTTCCTATATATAATTATTGCTGATCACATACTTTTGTGTCATTCACTACTGAAGTTCCTTCAACGGTTACCGTATGAAAACAGTCATTTACACGAACTGTCACGACATTATCTTGCCGATCAATGATATGATATTCATTAAAATTTTTATTCAGAGCACTGCGAATTTGTTCTCCTTCATAAATTGGAATGCCATGTGATAAAACCCAAATAAGCCCAGCGATAGCAAGAATAGTTTTCATACGATCTACCTCCTTGAGAATATAGTGAACTTTTAATCCATGCTTTTTCAGCTCTACTAATCATGACTGGAATGAATCAAGCCTTTTTGGAAATAAGTTCATTTCGTCTATTTTATGTTTATGCTAATTGTGACCGAATTGTGACAACTTTTTGTCTCTTTAGACGAAAAGTTGAAACAAAACTTTCAAAAAGGACAATTCTACTTGCACAAACAAAAGGCTATGGAGAATTTCCCCATAGCCTTTTGTTTGCATTTTATTAGACAATCATTTCATTATGTTTAATGTTAAGTGTTTCAATTTGAATTGTAGCATGTTCAATATGGAACTCTTTTTTTAGCATATCAATAATATTTTGAAGTACTTCTTGATCATCCTGTTTTTTATCAATTATTACATGGACACTTAATGCATCTAATCCCGATGTAATTGTCCAAATATGAAGGTCATGTAAATCACGTACACCTTCTACTCCTTTAATCGCTTGCTTCACTTTCTCTATTTCAATTGCAACCGGTGTACCCTCCATAAGTATATGAATAGAATGTTTTGTTACTCCCCATGCGCTCTTTAAAATTAATAAAGCTACAACTACTGAAATAATTGGATCTGCAATATACCATGAGAATAATGACATAAGTACACCAGCTACTAATGCTCCCACTGACCCTAAAGCATCCCCAAGAACATGTAAATACGCGCTACGTAAATTCACGTTATTTTTCACGTCACCTTGTCTCATAAGTGCCCATGCACTAATTAAATTTGCTAATAAACCAATTGATGCGATTAACATCATTGGACCACTTGCTACAGTTGGTGGTTCAAAAAAACGACCAATTGCTTCCCATACGATAAGCCCTGCTACAACAAATAATGTGATTCCATTAATTAATGCTGCTAAAATTTCAAAACGATAATATCCATATGTTTTTGTAGAAGTAACCGTTCTAGCTGCAAGTCCGATTGCAATTAAACTTAATAATAATGAACTCGTATCACTTAACATATGTCCTGAATCTGATAATAAAGCTAAACTATTTGTAACTAGTCCTCCAAAAAATTCAAGAAACATAATAGTTGCTGTAATTACTAAAGCTGTAATTAATCCTTTTTTATTCCCTTTTCTACTCTCCTCAAAATGATGATGTCCATGGGAATGCCCGTGAGCATGCCCATGATGTTGGTGACCGTGATGATGTCCCATATAAATTCCTCCTTTTAATTTTGTTTTATCCTTAATACTTCCTCTATTGAATTTTCATTTTCTTTATAAATGGTTCTTTTCTTACCTGAATTGAACTTGTTGGGCAGCCATCACTAGCCGCCAACATTGCTTGCAAGAAAGTTTTTGGGATCCCCATTATTCCTTGATTACTATCTAATAGACCAAATGATTTTCCTCTTCCATCTAATTGATATATATCAGGTGCTATAGAAGTGCATAATCCACATGACTCACAATTCTTTTTATCTACAACCGTATAATGTAACACTATAAATCTCCTCTGTTATTTATATACAATACATAGGTAGGGTATATAAAACCGTTTGTTTTATACCAAATTTCCTTCCAAAGTTTCTATTTCCCTATTTAAATAATAATGGCATATCGGTTTTAAATCATTATCCAACTCATAAACCAATGGTGTTCCTGTTGGAATGTTTACATTTTCTATTTCTTCATCTGAAATTTGATCTAAATGTTTTACTAAAGCACGTATTGTATTTCCATGTGCTGCAATAATTACTTGTTTACCAGCTTTTACATTAGGAGCTACCTCTTCATTCCAATATGAAACAACTCGTTTCTCTGTATCTTCTAGATCTTCTGTAAGAGGAAATTCATACTCTTTTACATCTCTATATTTCGGATGTGCTGCTTCATATCTTTCGTCATCTTTTGTAAGTGCTGGTGGGCGTACATTTGTTGAACGTCTCCATAAAGTTACTTGCTCATCGCCATATTTTCTCGCTGTTTCTTCCTTATTTAATCCTTGAAGCGCACCGTAATGGCGCTCATTTAATTTCCATGTTTTATGAACAGGTATCCACATCAAATCCATTTCTTCGAGAGTGATCCATAAAGTACGCATCGCTCTTCTCAAAACAGACGTATATGCGATATCAAATGAGAAACCATTCGCTTTCAGCATTACTCCGGCTTCTCTTGCTTCTTCCAAACCTTTATTGGATAAATCAACATCCGTCCAACCAGTAAACCTATTTTCAACATTCCATTCACTTTGTCCGTGTCGTATTAAAACTAGCTTTACCATACTTGCTATCTCCTCTCCTTTTAAAGTTGCATTTTCATAAAGAAGTATCTTTATGAAAATGCGCGATTACATATCAAGTTCTTTATTCTTCATTTCACTACTATGACTAAACGCTAATTCAATTAATCCATTTACGTGAGAATCATCTAATGAATAAAAAACAAGTTTCCCCTCTTTACGCTTTTTCGCTAATCCTATCGTTTGTAATAGTCTTAAGTGATGTGAAGCTGTTGCAATACTACTATGAATAATACTTGCGACATCACGTACACAAAGTTCTTTCTCCGTATACAACGCATAAGCAATTTTCAAACGTGTTTCATCTGCAAGTGCTTTAAACATTTTCGCTACACTACTTATATTTTCTTTCTCTAGCATATCACTTGCATGTTTTACTTTTTGTTCATCATGATAACAAAGTTCACAATGCTCTTCGCTCATATGTAACACCTCTTATTCAAGTATATATTTGATTATGTATGTAGTATACCTTATAAACGAGAAACATTCAAACGTTCATTTGAATGTTTCTCGTTTATCCTAAAAACCCCACTAATTATTAGCCCGCAGTAATCGATCTTATGAGCTGTCCGACCGTTAATACCGGATAAATTAAACCATTTTTCTTTTAGTATTCCCCCTTTAAAAAACAAAACTTAGAAAAAAGCTCCCATATAAGTTCGTTTCTACTGCCTACTCCGACCTTTTCAAAAATTGACTTGAAATGATCCTGAACTGTATACGTAGAAATACACAATTCTTTTGCCACTTCTTTCGTTGACATCCCCCTAACAATTCCTACTATCACTTCTTTCTCTCTTTGAGACAAACTATAAGAATCTGCAAGAAGAGGAAAAACTTCTTCTGGCCGTGCACTTTCGAACAAAACCCTATATCCTGTATGACAACTACTGTAACTTTCTAACCTACTTGCACGAATAACCAAAAATTGTCCACACGTTAAACTTATACAGACTGTTGCTTCTTTATTAGTTTCATTTGCTTTTACTTGCGAACAAACTGCACGTATCGGCCTTGGAATGTCCTCTTCAGTCAATTGTTCATACTTTCTAAAGTTTGATAACCATATGTATCCTGTTTCATCCCAATAATTTAGTTTAAGATTTTCATTTAATATAATCATGCCCATTCCTACTACTTCTATTTTTTCTTCTGAACGGGTTATAAAGGATGTTCTTAAAGTATCTCCTGCCAATAAACCCACCTTCGATAAATACTTACATTCATCATGCTGAAAAGGTATTTTTGTATTATCTCGAAACAAACTTAAGTGTCCAAAACATTTTCCTTTACTCATACAAACCACTCTTACTTCATCTATAAAACCGGCTGGTTTTAAAATATTTCGATACCTAGCGCTTTTTATCGAATTATCATTTGTGACAATACGTATCGCACCAACATGAGGAGGCTTTCGTGCTAACTCTTTAAATTTGTTATAATCATCCTCTAAAAATTCATTCATAAATAACTGCGGATGCAGTTGTTCAATTCTTTGATCTGTATATGCTCCGGTTGATAAAAATGTACGCGGGTCTATAGCGGTGAAGCAGGAAGCATCAAAAGGAATTACCTTTTTTAATATATTTAAAAAATCTTTTTGAAATGGTCTAGTTGAGCTCTCGCTTTTCATTAACAGTGTTATTTCTTTCGTTGCCTGTTCATAAATCATCTTTATTCCCCCCAGATTTATGGGATTGTTTCCTCTAACCATTTCATTTCATAATAAAGTGAAACTTTATTGGAAAAGAGGAGGCTAAAAAATGAGCTGGAATGATCATACTGTACATACATATGAACGAACAATTCCGTTGAAAATCCCTGGATATTTTACCCTTTATAACATGATGAATCATTTTTTACTTACTACACTCCCTAAAGAAAATATGAATCCCAATTTAATAGTTATAGGTGCTGGTGGTGGACAAGAAATTCTCTCAATAGGCAAACAAAATAGCAACTTATCTTTTACAGGTGTTGATCCATCTGAAAGCATGCTACAGTTAGCTAAAAAAAGAATTGAAAACGAAGGCATACAAAATCCAATTCACTTTGTACATGGAACTGTGCATTCATTATTAACCAATCCATTATTTGACGCTGCTACTTGTATGCTTGTTCTTCACTTCATCCCAACTATTAAGGAGAAAAAAGAGTTACTTAATGAAATTAGTAGTCGCTTAAAGCCTGGTGCTCCATTCTTTCTCTCTTCAATAAATGGTGTACCCCATACAAGTATGTTTTCTGCACAATTAAATGCTTGGCACAACCATATGATGCAAAATCAAATTCCATTAGAAGATTGGAACAGATTTGAAAATTCTTTTGAAACGGAAATATTCCCTATTTCCGAAACGAATCTACTAACTATTATGGAGGAATGTGGCTTTACTCAAATTACTCGCTTTTTTACTAGTTTTTTAATTGATGGATACGTTGCCTTTAAACAATAAGGAAAAAAGGTAAGCAATTGCTTACCTTTTTTCTACCTTCTATACGTGACTAATAAATCTTAACCCTTTACTTAAAGAGGTCGGCACAACTGATGCGTGATTCTCCCCTTCAGCCTCATAAAACGTAAATCTAAACTGATCGTGTTTTACTTGAAGAAGGCGCTCTGATAATTCGTTTGCCCCTACAACCATATGCTCTCGTTCTAGTGATCCGACTGTAAGGAACACTCCTGTTTCAAACTTAGCGTTGTTTAATTCACTTATAAGGTTCTCTTCTTTTTCAAGTACGGATTGGTTATTCCACCAAATAGATGGACTACTTATAAAATAATTTTGAAAGGCATTTAAGTTGGTAAATAGTATATGTAAAGCAAATAAGCCACCTAACGAATGCCCAAATAACGTTTGCTTTCCTTTATCAATCTCATAATTATTTTCAATTTGAGGTTTCAGTTCTTCTTCCAGAAATGTAAAGAAGTTATGTGCTCCTCCTGTTTTAGGCCACGGTTTGCCATCTGGTTTTAAAGGTGCATCTTTTGAAATTACACTAGGCGTAAAATCATAGCATCTTTCTTCACCTGAAAATGCCCCTTCAATTGGATAACCAATACCTACTATAATGGCTGGTGAAACACCTGTTTTTTCCGCTCTAACTGATTGTATTTTAACCGCTTCATGGAATGTTTGAAAAAAAGCATTGCCATCTAATACGTATATAACAGGATATCCTGACTCTGGCGCTGGTCGCCTCGGCTTTGAAATATGAATTTGATATTCCTTACCTTCTAATTTCGAATACATTTTCCACTGTTCTGTATTAGTTGTTATAATCTGCTGTTTTTCAATAGTAGTATTCATCTTATATCCCTCCCTCTTAACTCGTTACATATATTTCTACTTTCTCTTCTTGAGAGACAACACTATCGTATCCAAAGCAAACAGGAGATCCATTATACGGATCAATCATGACACGCGCATCAATATGAAATACTTCTTTTAACACTTCATTTGTAATGATTTCTTCTGGGATACCAGTTGTAACGATTTCCCCTTCCTTCATTGCAATAATCTCATCTGAAAACCTTGCTGCATGGTTAATATCATGTAGTACCATTACAACTGTACAATTATGTTCTTTATTTAACTTCTCCACAATTTGTAATACATCTAATTGATGAGACATATCAAGATATGTCGTTGGTTCATCTAGTAGTAACACTTCTGTCTCTTGTGCTAAAGCCATCGCTAGCCATACCTTTTGCCTTTGACCACCTGATAAATTGGCAATTTGTCTCGTTCGAAATTCAGAAGTTTTCGTTATATCTAATGCCCAGTCAATCATCTCTTTATCTTTTGAAGTTAACTTATTTACATTATTTCGATGTGGATAGCGTCCATAAGAAATTAATTCTTCCACTTTAAGTTCTCCTGGTGCAATTGGAGTTTGCGGGAGTAAAGCTAACTGCTTCGCAATTTCTTTCGTTGGAATCGTATTTAAATCCTGTCCTTGCAAATATACTTTACCGCTCTTTTGCTTTAAAATTCTTCCCATCGTTTTTAACAGTGTTGATTTACCGCACCCGTTTGGCCCTATAATTGTCGTTACTTTTCCTTCTTGTATTTCCACATTTAAATCGCGAAACACTGTAAGCTTTTCATAACTCGTTTCTAAATTTTTTGCACTTAAAATACTCACTTTTATTCCTCCTCTTACGCTTTCGCCTTATAAAGTAAATATAAGAAATACGGTACACCGACAATAGAAATAACGATCCCAACAGGTAACTCTACAGGGGTGAAAACTGTTTTTGCAATAAAGTCTGAAGCTATTACAAGGAACATTCCGATTACTCCACACGTAGGAATGATATGCTTATGTTGAATACCAACAAGTCTTTTCGCTATATGCGGTGCCATTAAACCAATGAAACCAATACTTCCTGAAACTGCAACACATGCACTGACAAGTCCGATACTACTTAGTAGTAAAATAGATTTCTCTCTTTCTACCGAAACACCTAAACTTGTAATACTCGTTTCTTCCAATTGAAATAAATCTAATAAATAAGCTTTTTTTTGTATAAGCGGAATTAATATGATAAGCCACGGCAACATAGCAACAATATACTTCCAGTTTGCGCTATATATGCTTCCTGACACCCAAACTGCAGCCATTTCGAAATCAGTTGACTTCATTTTGAGTGATAAGTACATAGAAAATGCTCCAAATCCTGATCCAATTGCAATCCCTGTTAATAAAAGACGTTGCGAGTCTAGCTTACCGTTTTTCCATGAAAACAGATAAATGATGATAGCTGCACCTAATCCGCCGACTAAACCAAACATTGGCATCATCATAATAGACATCCAGTCTGTGCTCTTTAATTGCCCTTGAAAGAAAAACATAAAAATAACGATGGCTGTGCCGGCCCCAGCATTCACTCCTAAAATACCTGGGTCTGCCAATCCATTCCTCGTAATCCCTTGAATAACAGCACCTGCAACGCCTAGGCCTAATCCTACTAATCCAGCGATTACGATGCGCGGAAGACGAAACTCAAAAATAACTAAATCATGATCTGGTACTGGATCTATTCTAAAGAGTGTTTTAAATACATCTTTAATCGTAATATCAAACGTACCATTCGTTAAACTAATATAAATTGCACATAGTATTAAAAATATAATAATCCCCATTGTCATTCCAAAGCGCTGACTCGAACTTTTAAGCATGTCTCTCTCCTCCTCTTGTACGGATTAAATAAAGGAAGAAAGGAATTCCAATTAAGGAGGTAACGACTCCAATTGGTGTTTCAAATGGATAGTTTACAAATCTACTTAAAACGTCACATAACGCTAAAAACACGCCACCAATCACGCCTGCACATGGCAATATCCACTTATAATCTACTCCAATGATAAAGCGAGTAATGTGCGGAATAATTAAGCCTACAAAACCAACTTTCCCCACTAAAGCAACTGCCGTTCCTGTTAAGAAAATAACCGATAAAATAGCCATCGCTTTAACTAGTTTTGTACGCTGTCCTAGATTAATAGAAACTTCTTCTCCTAAAGAAAGAATAGTAATAGATTTTGATATTAACAGCGCTAAAACTATTCCAATTATCCCAAACGGTATCGTGATTTTAATGATATTAGGGTCCACTTGGTCTAACTTTGCATTAAACCAAAAACTAACATTTTGAGAAATTTGGAAATATGAAGCCATTGCAGCAGATACACTACTTAAAAATGTTCCAATAACTGTTCCGATAATCGCTAACCTAACTGGTGATAAGCCATTTTGAAGGAGCGAACCAAAACCAAAAACGATACCGGCTCCTAGTGCAGAACCAATCATTGAACATAAAACCATACCAATTGATGACATTCCTGGAAGAAAAATCATGCAAAGTGTAATAACAAAGGCTGCCCCATCCGTCACACCCATAATAGAAGGGGATGCAAGATAGTTTCTTGTCATCCCCTGCATAAGTGCTCCTGATATGGCTAGAAACGCTCCGACTAAAAGAGCTGCAACTACCCTTGGTAAACGTGAAGTAATAATAATATTATGATTTACATCGCTTGAATCAAAATGAAATAATGCGTTCCACACTGTTTCAGCATCAATACTTTTCGCCCCATACAAAATAGAAAGTATAACTGTAAATAAGATCAGTATGGGTGCTATACATAATATGGTTACTGGTACTGCATTTGTTTTCTGCATATCATTCAACGCACCTTACTTATTGTATTATTTAGATAAATTTTTTACTGCTTCTTTTAAGAATACTGTTTTACTCCAAGCTGTACCACCTTGTGCCATTGGGTCTACAACGTTTACAAATACTTTCTTTTCCTTCGCAGCATTCATACTTTGCCAAATTGGATTGCTTTCAATTTCTTCTAGCACTTTCGGATTTTTATTTTCACTTGCCTCATATTGTAAGAAAATATAATCTGGGTTAAGTTCAGCAAGTTTTTCAAATGAAATTTTCTCTTGTGCTTTTACAGCTTTAAGTTGTTCTGGAGCAGTTAGCCCAAGATCTTTATAAATGACAGGGTTGAAGTATACTCCTTCTGGATATAGGAATAATTCGTTTGCTCTTAGTCTAATGACAAGTACTTTTTTGTCTTTTAACTTATCTCCTAGTTTTGCTTTTGCTTTTTCAGCATCTGCATTGTAATCTTTAATAATTTTTTCTGCTTTATCTTTTTTACCAGTTAATTCTCCCATTAACTTTAAGTTATCTTCCCAATCTGTTGAAACATGTGATACTGGGAATGTCGGAGCTACTTTCGTAAACTTTTCAGCTGTTTCTGCTGGGAATTTCGTACTTGATGTAATAACGTCTGGCTTTAATTGTAGTAATGTTTCAAAATTTGGTTGCATTTTCTCACCAACAGATTTCGCACCCTCTAAATCTTTCTCAAGATACTTCGGTAATTTACCACCTACAGTAATGGCACCTACCGGCTTAATACCAAGTACCGCTGCATCTTCCATTGACTCTAAACTAGCTGTCGCAATTTTATCTACTTTTGCTGGTACTGTATATTCTTTACCTAAATATGTAATTTTTCTTTTTTCGTCTTTTTTCGTTTCCGTAGCTTTTGTCTGTTGCTTTTGTTCTCCTGAAGTTTTATCCGTACTATTGCATGCTGCTAGTCCTACACTTAATACTGTAACCATCCCTAATGTAAATAACTTCTTATTCATCTTTATATATCTCCTCTCGAATTTTCAAACAATATTCTTAATAAAATTTAACTATATGAAACTTATCTTACATATATATTTCATTAAATTAATAATTCTATCCAGAACTCATTCTCGTTCACTTCCCCTAAGCTATAATTCTTTTTACACCTCATCCTTTGATAATCTTCCCCACTGATAATGATTATCGTTACTAAGTATATATTTAATATGCGATTATTTCAAGAAAGATTTGAAAAATTTTAACAAAATGAATAAAAAAAGAAGTATCTGCCTAATCCTAGGAAGATACTTCTTTTTTTAGAAATTTATATGTAATTCAACTGGGCAATGATCTGATCCCATTACTTCACTATTAATTTTCGCCTCTGTTATTTTGTCTTTCATTCTTTCCGAAACAACAAAATAATCTAAACGCCATCCAATATTTTTTGCTCTCGCTCCCATACGATACGACCACCACGAATATGCACCTTCCTGATCAGGATACAGATAACGATACGTATCAATAAATCCCTCTTCTAAAATACGTGTGAATTTCTCCCTTTCCTCATCAGAGAATCCAGGATTTTTACGATTACTTTTTGGATTTTTTAAATCGATTTCTTTATGAGCAACATTTAAATCTCCGCAAAAAACAACGGGCTTTTTTTTATCTAATTGCTTAATATAAGCCCGGAAATCATCTTCCCATTTCATTCTGTAATCTAATCGTTCTAATCCACGTTTTGAATTTGGTGTATATAACGTAATTATGTAAAAATCTTCGAATTCTAAAGTGATAACTCGTCCTTCTTGATCATGCTCTTCAATTCCTAAACCGTATGTAACAGCAAGCGGTTCTTTTTTCGAAAAAATAGCTGTTCCTGAATAACCTTTTTTCACGGCATAATTCCAATATGCATAATATCCCTCTGGATTTAAATCAATTTGTCCATCTTGTAATTTAATCTCTTGTAGACAAAATATATCAGCACTTGATTCCTCGAGATATTCTAAAAATCCACCTTTTGCGATAACAGCTCGCAAGCCATTTACATTCCATGAAATTAACTTCACTTATAGCCCTCCTCTTGATGTTTATTTCCAAATTTCATGCTATCACAAAATAGAAAAACAATCATATTTTCACCTTTGTAATCTTGCTCTTACATTTGTGAATACATACATACGCACTTTATTCAGGTTATACTAATTTCAGAGGTGATGTTCTTTGCACAATGAAGGGGTTACGTTAACAAATGAGCATTGGCAAGCAATTATTCATAATGATTCTTTCTATGATAGTAAATTCTTTTATGCTGTGAAATCAACCGGAATCTTTTGCAGGCCATCATGCAAATCAAGAATACCGAATAGAAACAATGTACGAATTTTTCATCACGCAGAGCAAGCATTGAGTGAAAACTTTCGCCCGTGCAAACGTTGTAAGCCAAATGGGATCACTTTACCTAATGAAGAGTGGGTAAAACAAATTAAAGATTGTATCGAAAAAGACTTTAACGAATTATTAACTCTCGACATACTTGCTGAAATGTGCCATGGTAGCCCATTTCATTTACAACGCACTTTCAAAAAAATGACTGGGATAAGCCCAATAGAATATATACAACAGTTTAGGATTGTTAAAGCGGCAGAGCACCTTTTACAAACAAATCAATCCATTAAAGAAATTAGTACTGCTATCGGGATAGAAAACCCAGAGTATTTCGCAACTTTATTTAAAAAGAAAACCGGGTTTACTCCTACTGAATATCGAAAAAAGAACGAAATGAAAGAAGGATACAATAATGAATTCCTCCAAAAATAAATTTATATATTGGACGCTACTTACACATGAAGATTGGCATTTTCATATTGCTGCAACTGAAAATGGACTATGCTTCATTGGATCACAAGATGAAAGCTTTGAAGAACTAAATATATGGGCTAGAAAAAAATTGCCACAACATATATTGGCATGTAATCCAGATTACCTGCCATCATATACGAAAGAAGTTATCGAGTATTTAGAAAGTAAGCGAGAAACTTTTACATTCCCTATCGATGCTTACGGAACTGATTTTCAATTATCTGTTTGGAATACGGTACGTGAAATTCCTTATGGAAAGACATATTCTTATTCAGAAATTGCCGAAAGAATGCACAAACCTACTGCTGTGCGTGCCGTTGCTACTGCTATTGCTGCCAACCCTCTTCTCATTACAATTCCTTGCCATCGTGTTATTGGAAAGAATGGTAAACTAACTGGTTTTAGAGGTGGATTAGGAATGAAGAAAGAGTTGCTT
The DNA here is from genome assembly GCF_024712505.1 of Bacillus sp. IBL03825. Lineage (NCBI taxonomy): Bacteria > Bacillati > Bacillota > Bacilli > Caryophanales > Bacillaceae > Bacillus > Bacillus sp. IBL03825. Next base: position 3,707,534 of record NZ_JAMXKE010000001.1, read on the forward strand.
ACATTAGAAAAGTCGCAGGTAGAATTCATATGACAACAGAATATACTAACGCATTAACTTTAGCAGTTCCAACAGAATTTAGTTTCCAAGAAAATTTACGCTATCTATCACGTTCTAACAATGAATGTATGTTCCAAATTGAAGATAACAAAATTTATAAAGTTATTCCTGTTCACGATGTAAATCCTTTAGTTGAAATTAGTATGAATACGAATGGTAATATTCAAATACGTTTTTTAGAAGAATTATATACATCTGAAGAATCGGTATGCGAAGCTGTAGCTACTTATGTGAAGGATTGGTTTGATTTAACTACTGATTTAGCTCCCTTTTATACATTAGCTAAACTTGATGTACTCCTTCAAGGACCAATTGAACAATATTATGGCCTTCGTACTTTAGGTATTCCAGACTTATTTGAAGCACTTTCCTGGGGAATTATCGGTCAGCAAATTAACCTCACATATGCTTATACGCTAAAAAGAAGATTAGTCGAGCAATTTGGTAATTATGTAGAATGGAATGATAGAAAACATTGGATATTCCCTTCTCCTGAAACGATTGCACATTTACACGTAGAGGAACTTAAAAAATTAAAAATGACGACTAGAAAATGTGAATATTTAATCGGTATTGCAAAGCTTATTACAGAAGGAAAACTATCAAAAGAATCTTTACTGCAAATACAAGATGTGAAACAAGCTGAAAAACAATTAACTGCTATACACGGTATAGGACCGTGGACTGCCAACTATGTTTTAATGCGTTGTTTACGATTTCCTTCCGCTTTTCCAATTGACGATGTTGGCTTGCACAATGCAATTAAATATATAACAGGTTCTGAAAGTAAACCGACTAAACAGGAAATAAAAGATTTTGCGGCAAATTGGACCAACTGGGAGTCTTACGCAACTTTTTATTTGTGGCGAGTATTATACTAAAAAACCAAGTAGCGCATCCGCACTACTTGGTTCTTTTTTAAGCTTGTTCCTCGAATCGTCTTGCGATTTCCACAATAACTTGAACAGCTTTTTCCATCGTATCCACCGAAACATATTCAAATTTACCGTGATAGTTTTCACCACCTGTGAAAATATTCGGCGTTGGTAATCCCATATACGATAATTGTGATCCATCTGTTCCACCACGAATCGGATGAATGTTTGGTTCGATATTTAAACTTTTCATCGCTTCATATGCAATATCAACAATTTCTCTCACTGGTTCGATTTTTTCAAGCATGTTATAGTATTGATCATTCATTTCTAAAACGACTGCATTTTGTCCATACTTCTCTTGCATTTGCTTCACAATATTTTCAACGTTATGTTTACGCGCCTCAAAATTTTCACGATCAAAATCTCGAATAATATAATACGCTTTACTTTGCTCAACATCACCATTTAATGAAAGTAAATGATAGAATCCTTCATAGCCTTCTGTATATTCTGGTGCCTCTTCTACTGGTAAATATCCATTAAACTCCATAGCAAGTTTAGTTGCGTTACGCATTTTATTTTTCGCTGTTCCAGGATGTGTATTCGTTCCATTAAACGTTAACTTAGCGCCTGCAGCATTAAAACTTTCATACTCTAAACCACCTAATGGACCGCCATCCATCGTATAAGCACATGATGCACCAAACGCTTCTACATCAAAATGCGCTGGCCCACGGCCAATTTCTTCATCCGGCGTAAATGCAACTCTTATTTTCCCATGCTTAATTTGTGGATTATGTATTAAATAGTTCATTGCAACCATAATTTCTGTAAGACCAGCTTTATCATCTGCTCCTAGAAGTGTCGTACCATCCGTTGTAATAATCGTATGTCCTTTATATAATGGTAATTCTGGAAACTGTTCTGGCGTTAACACAACATTTAGCTCTTCATTTAACGTAATCGCATTGCCATCAAAATTTTCATGAATTTGTGGTTTTACGTTTTTCCCTGTAAAATCTGTTGCCGTATCTAAATGTGCTAAAAAGCCGATTACTGGCACATCCTTATCCGTATTAGCAGGAAGTGTTGCCATTACATACCCATTATCATCCATTGTTACTTCTGTTAAGCCAATCTCTTTTAACTCTTCCACTAATAACTTACCAAACTCAATTTGTCCAGGTGTTGTTGGTACTGTATGACTTTCTTCATTTGATTGTGTATCAATCTTTACATATCTCGTAAATCTTTCAATAAGCTCTTGTTTCAAACTCGTTCACTCCCTTTTATATTTCTTTCTCTATTATAATCCTTGAGACGAAATATTTTAACTTTTTTGACTGTGAATGCATAAATTTCATTTGTATTCAACAGTTTTAAACAAACCCTAAAAAGTCGTAATATTTGTACATCAAAACTCTTACATGTAATATACATAATTATACAATATAGGAGGTTTTAAAGATGAGGCTAACTCTCTTTCGCTATTTTCTTTTTTTCTTAGGGTTAATTTTCTTTGGCCTTGGAAATGCTCTTGCAGTCAAAGTAAATTTTCTCGGTTTACATCCTTGGGAAGTTTTAAATATGGCTCTCTACCAAAGATTTGGATGGACCATTGGTACGTGGAGTGTCATATGTGGATTATGTCTCGTTCTCATTTCTTTATTAGTAGATCGAAAATATATAAATGTGGGTACATTTTTAAATGCACTACTTATCGGTCCCATTATGGACTTTTTCTTACAATCAAACATTCTTCCAAACGCTAGTAATTATTTATGGATAAACTTACTCATTTTATTTGCTGGTATTGCAATTACAGGTATTGGGGGAGGGATGTATGTTGCGGCTGGGATTGGTGCTGGCCCTCGAGATGGATTCATGCTTACTATTTCCGACAAAACAGGGCTATCTATTAGTCGTGCTAGAATCATAGTAGAATGTGTTGTACTAGTTATTGGATTTATGCTAGGAGGTCCTGTTTTCATCGTAACTTTTCTTTACACCTTTATTCAAAGTCCAATCTTTCAGCAATCATTTAAGATGTTTCAAGCCCTCTTACATACTTTACATAACAAAGAGAAAGTTAGTGAACATATTTAAAATACAACTTAATACAAAGTATTCACCCTATTTACGATTCTCATCGCAAATAGGGTGTTTCTTTTTTTATCTCACAATTTAAGAATATATACTACTCATTCACAATAAATGTATATATATCATCATAAATACAACCATTTACTTTAATAACATACTTCCCTGGTTTACTAAAACGAATTGTGTATTTATTTAACTGAATTGCTTCTTTATCTCCAGAAAGAATATCAATACTTCTACCACTCAATACATAAAATGCACTTTGATTCATCGTTACATCAATTGCATTGAAATTTTCTTCTTTTACCTGCTGGGTTTCCGCAGCGCTTACACTTGGTTCTAAAAATAGTAGTCCACTTAATCCAACCGTACCTGCTAAAGCTACTCCCGCAAACTTTTTAATCTTTTTCATCACATTGTCCTCCTTATAAATTTTGTATAAAGGTGATTTTCCCCTTTACACCACAAAGCCTATATGTAATGAAATGAAAAGTAAACGGGGACCGTAAGACAAAATTCTACATCTTTTTTTCCAATTGAATAGAAATCCAACGTTTGGAGTTTTGTCACATTTAAAATTGTTTCCTTAAACCAACTTCCATTTATATTATTCAGAAATTGAATAATTACTTATTAATTTAACATTCTAAAAATAGTTGATAAAAATGCATTCTATAAAAAAGAGTGTGTTTTATAAGTACAAATTAAAACACACTCCATATATGCAGTTTCATTCTCCTATCCATAATCTTTCTACATTCATGAATTGCTCCTCTTTAAATTCCAACTTATATATGTCAGGCTTTGATGTATGTATTAAAAATTCAAACCCATATTGGTTATTGAAGTAATTCATCATTAATGTCATTACAAGTCCATGTGTGCCAATTACAATTTTTTGTCCTTGAAAATTCATTAATATTTTCTTTAACATTTTCACTACCCTTACCTGACAATCCTTATATGACTCTCCTTCTGTTAGTGCAAAATCCGGATCAGAGAACATCTTCTTTACAAGTGGATACACCTCTTTATCTGATATAATCTTATCCTCACTTAAAAACATACACTCTTTGAGATTCTCATATACTACTACTTCTTTTTCATAGAAATCGGCTGATTTTTCTATCGTTAACACAGCCCTCTTATACGGACTTGAAATGAAAGTATCGATTCCCTCTGTTTTTAATATGTCTGTTACTCTGTGAGCGTCTAAACTTCCCTTTTCAGTTAAACCACGTGTTCTTTCACTCCCTTCTAATTTTGATGATTCACCGTGCCTAACCATATAAATATATGTATTCATACTTCCTCCTTGAAAATATTCATTCGTTTTTTATAAATTTTGTTGTTTTGTTCGTGTAATCCATTCTCCTACTAAACTCTCGAATAGTTCAGGCTGTTCAATTTGCAAATTATGTCCCGCCATATCAAGCACCGCTAATGTTGCTCTTGGATAATCTTCAATAATTTCTATAATATCTCGATAACCTACCGATATATCTTGTCTTCCTGCTAATAAAAGAACGGGTTTCTCATATTTCTTTCGGTGAAACTCCATAGTAAGAGAATAATTTTTTTGCAACCTTTCAATAAATTCATAATTAGCAACATCTAACCCCGGCTTAATTTCTTCTTTAAATCGTTTATATGTATATTCATTTGCTACCACTGCTAACTCGCTAAATTCTTTTCTTTCGGTAGAAGTTAACGTATTTAAAAACTCCTTATCTTGTACAATTATCTGTTTATCCGGTAAACGTCTTTCTTTTTGCAGCGCAACAACCACAGGACATATTAATAATAATCCATTGACTCTCTCAAACATTTTTGAAAGTATCCCTCTAGCTAAATATCCGCCGAAAGACTCTCCTACTAGTAAAAAATCTTTCTTTGGAATGATTTCTTCAATAAATATAGTTAACACTTCTAATATATGATCTGAACTATTTATCCAATCTGGAGCGTTCGACTTTCCCATTCCAGGTAAATCAATATATATTCGTTGATAACCTTCATATTTTTGAAATACTGATTCCATACATTTCATCATTAACCTATGATCCGGCGCACAGCCATGTATGATAAGGACCGGTTTCCCCTCTCCAACAATTTCATAGTATATTTCCGCACCTTTCATTCGCCATAACATAAAAAGTCCTCCCTATTTAGTGAAAATACTATCCACTCTGTAAGAATACATGTTCTTATTTTATATCCATTTGTAACATTTTTACAAATGTTAATTTTCAGATTAAAAATAAAAACCTTACTTAAAATAGCCTATAACAATCAAAAGATCAGCTAGAAAGAGGATTCTCATCATTTTATATGCAATTGTGCATCTCCACTTACAAATTACTAAAAAACCTTTACAATTCAAAGGATGACTAAATATACAATTTCCATTTAAAATCTTGATGAAGTACATATTATCAAACTCAATATTTTTCAATTTTAAGAAGTATTAAACTCTTCAATAGTTTCCTTATAAACAAGATTTTTACAAGGAAATCTGATACAATTCTTAAATAATATTATTATGTATAGATATTACGAATATAGTGCATAATTAAAGAAGGTGATTTCATTGAAATTAAATAAAAATTTACAACTATGTATATTAATCGGAACATTAATATGCTATTCAATCTATTTTATATTTTTTTATCTGTTCCCTACTCATTTTTCAAATTCGGATGTACGCTTCGCTTCACTTATCGTTGAAGCCATTACATTTGTATCACTAATTTATTCTATATATTCTAAAAAAGTCAGTTCAAATCCATTTTGGGTATGTATCACAATAGCAATTGGGAGTTTTTTATTAGGAAAAATAGTATATACATATCAAGATAGCTTCTTCGAAATTCCAATACATCGTTTTACTATTTCTGATGTATTTTACATGTTTTTTCTACTCTTTTGTCTTATCGCTTTCAGTTATAAAATTTTAAAAGAATGCGATAAATGGGAAAAAGCGTTCTTTATTTGTGATATATGTATAGTACTTACTTCCATATTCACATTAGAGTGGTATTTATTTAATCAGCCAAATTTAAATATATTCTCTCTTTCACTAGGAGATGTATTCCTTTCATTTCTATATCCAATTGCAGATTTATTATTTCTTCTACTAGGCGTTAGTCTCTTTTTCCGTCCGACAATTTTTAATTCTAAACGGAAGATTTATATCTTTATTTTTGTATTAATAAGTTCTGCAACTTTTAACTATATTTACTTTTACTTAAATAACCATTTATCAACTGAAACGATAACATTATTACGTCTTTTATATAGAATACCTATATTATTTATTGCAATAGCTGGATCTATTTCAGCAGATCGTAATAGCCATAAAAATTATTTCATTGTTAACCCTATAATAGGAAAAAAGGCTTTAGTTGTATTTCCCTATCTTGCTGTTGCAATACTAATTGGGTTTACATTAAAAGAACAAACATCATCTTCAACTCTCATTACAGGAAATTGTATTACTTTTATTTTCGTACTCATTCGTCATTCTATTGTACGTATGCAAAACAATTCCCTAACGAAACGTTTACAGGCATTTAATGCGCAACTAGAAGAAAAAGTGACTTTACGGACTTCTGATTTAGTTCATAAATCAGAGGCTCTATCTCAAAAACAACAAAAGTTTAAATCGTTATATGAATATCACCCTGATCCTATTTTTACAATTGATTTACATGGCGTATTCTTAAATGTAAATCAAGCCGGGAGTATACTACTTGAGGCACCAACGAACGAGTTACTCGGTGAAACATGTTTTTCGATTATTTTAGATGAAGACAAACATAAACTAACATCTGCATTAGAAAAGGTGAAACAACAAGAATCGGCATACTTACAACTAAGTTCTAAATATAAAGATGGTTTTACTTATTTCTTATACGTTACCATCGTCCCTATTATAATAGACGGACAAATTTCAGGAAGCTATATTATGGTAAAAGATATTACCGCACTAAAAAAGCAACAAGAAGAAATAAAGTATTTAGCATTCCATGATACTGTAACAAAAATTGGAAACCGTGCCTTTTTCCATAAGAAATTAAAAAGAGTTATAAAACATGCTAAAACGACAGAAAGCGAGTTTGCATTATTATATTTAGACTTAGATCGCTTTAAAGCGATTAACGATACACTTGGACATTCGGCAGGAGATCACATATTAGAAGAAGTAGCGAAGCGATTCCAATCATGTCTTCCATCACATACTCATCTGTCAAGAATCGGTGGCGATGAATTTACAATCTTAATTGAAAACTATACTGACGAAGATTCCTTATTCGATTTATGCAACCAGTTATTTGAATGCATGGAAAAACCGTTTGTCATACATGAGCATACATTAACTTTATCACTTAGTATCGGCATCGCTATTTATCCACATTCCGGAATCGATACCGCTACACTTTTGAAAAACGCTAATGTTGCAATGTATGATGCAAAGGCAAAAGAGCTTAACTCTGTCTCTATTTATGACGATGTAATCGCTAAAAAAATTGAAAGACGATTACGATTAGAAAAAGATTTACCAAACGCAATACAAAATGAAGAATTGTTCCTTTTATATCAACCTCAAGTAGATAGTGAATCTAATAAAATTATCGGTGCAGAAGCTCTAATCAGGTGGAATCATCCTGAATTAGGCGTTATTTCTCCATACGAATTTATTCCGATTGCAGAAGAAACACTACAAATTATTCCAATAGGAAAATGGACATTGCAGCAGGCTTGTGAGCAAATGAAACGTTGGCACACACTCGGATATTCTCATTTGAAAATTGGTGTAAACTTATCTGCTAAAGAATTTGAACAAGAAGATTTTGTAAAGTCTATTTCTTCTACATTAGCAACTACATGCTTACCGGCAAGTTCTCTCGACCTTGAATTAACAGAGCGCATTGCAATGATGGATGAGCGAGAAACATTGATAAAGCTCCGCACACTAAAGAGTTTAGGAGTTCACATTTCAATCGACGACTTTGGTACAGGTTATTCTTCACTAGCGTATTTACCTTTATATCCAATAGATACGTTAAAAATCCCAAGAGAATTTATAACAATGTCTGAAACGTGTGAAGATGGAATGGAAATTATTAAAACGATTATCACATTAGCACATACATTAGAAATGTCTGTCATTGCTGAAGGTGTAGAAACGAAAGAACATGTGAATTTCCTTCAAAAAAATAAATGTCAGTTTATTCAAGGTTACTATTATAGTAAACCTATCCATACTCATGCATTTACTGAGCTATTAGAAATCGGTATTCACCCATAGTATATAGCTAATATGGATAAGTAATAATGAATTTGAACAACTATAGTAAAAAGGAAAGAAGATACCTTCTTTCCTTTTGTTTTTTTATTTAAATTTCTATTACTTCACCACTTCATTTATTATATCTATTAATTGACGAATCCCCTCATCATTTGTTTTCTTATATCCATTCATGTTTTGAATATATCTCTCCTTATTTGTATGCAACTTATTTATTGCATGTATGAATACATTCGTACTTATTCTGTCCTGGAGTATAACTTCCGCATATCCTTGCCGAGAAAAATATTCAGCATTTAAAACTTGATCTCCCCTACTGGAACTGTTAGTTAACGGGATAAGCAACATCGGTTTCTTCAAAAATAGCAATTCAGAAATAGCAGTAGAACCCGCTCTAGAAACTACAACACTCGCCATATTTAGTATATGCGGCAACTCGTCCCCTATATACTCAAATTGCATATAACCCTCCATACCAATAGATGAATCCACCTTACCTTTACCGCACATATGAACAATATTAAAATTTAATAGTAATGTTTCCAAACTTTCCCTTACCATATCATTTATCCACTTAGCACCTTGACTCCCACCCATAATTAACAATACTGGTTTATCTTGCTGAAATTTACAATAGCTTCTTCCCCGCAATACGTTGCCCCTCTCAATTTCTTCCCTTACAATTGGTCCTACATAAACCTTCTTCTCATTACTGACAGTTTCTCCTGTCTGAGGGAATGTTGTGCATAGTTTTGTAGTAAAAGGTAATGCTATTTTATTTGCTAATCCTAACGTACTATCTGGTTCACGTATTATTACAGGCACTTTATTCATCCACGCTCCTATTACTACAGGAACGGACACAAATCCTCCTGCCGAAAAAACAACATCTGGTTTTATTCGTTTCATCAATTTATAACTTTGTATGCAACCTTTTATTATTTTAAAAGGATCTTTAAAGTTCTCCCAATCCCAATATCTCCTAAGCTTCCCCGTTGAAATACTATTGTATTTCACATTTTGAACTAATAGTTTTTCAATTCCATTTTGAGATCCAATATACTCAACTCCCCATCCTTTTTCCATAAATTTAGGAATCAATACCATATTAATCATTACGTGTCCGGCTGTACCGCCCCCAGTAAAGAGAATCTTTTTATTCATAATTTATATCCACCTTTATCATTAAAAATCTTGTTTTATACTAATCTATTAAATGTAAGTAAACTTACTATTATTTATATAAACATGTAACTCAAATCCTATATCTTGCAAAAAATCTTTAATGAGATCATAAAAATCATTTCCATACTCACTACATTCATAATGAGCAAAGACTTGAATTACATGCCTAGTTCCTGGACCTATTACTGGATTTTTCCTATCATCCTTTTTACCTTCCACATAGGCTCGACATTTATTTATCGCCTCATAGATACACAAAACATGCTCTTCCTCATCTTTCCAGTCCAGCGTATCAACAATTAAAAGAAATAGCGTATTTTGATTATCTATTGTTTTATAGCCATTCATATATTTCTTACACCCTTTTTATTTTTCATTGAATGCAGATTTCACTACACTTCGCATACTCGAGTACATCTTTTAATGATTGATGGAATTGAATTTCTGGGAGCCAACCTAACCTTTTTATATCCTCTATTACTAAACTCTCATTTGATTCGCTCCCACTATGCTCGGCTTCTTTTATGGAAAAATTCAGCTGTGTTAATTCTTTGTATTGTTCTAGTACATCTAATAAAGATCGTTTCACTCCTGACCCGACATTATATTGTTTTCCATTTATCCCATCTCGTAATAACACATGATACGCTTTAACCGCATCACGTACATCTAGAAAATCCCTACTATCTTTCAAACTGTTTACTTCAATAATTGCTTCACTTTTGTTCGACTCTATAGTTATCATTTTTTTTGCAAGAATAGAACAAATACCATTCGATACTCCTGGACCAATTAAATTCGAGGGCTTTGCAATGATAATATTTGAATTCATTAATTCACTCCACGCCTCTGCAATAATGATTTGCATCGTTTTACTTAAACTATATGGATTTGAAATTTTTATTTTGTTCATACTATCTGCTTGCAAAGCAGATCCTATAACCAATATCCTACAATGAGGTGCTTCTTGCTTAATTGCTTCTAATAAATATAATGTCCCTATTACATTAATCTCTACATATTCAAGAGCGGCTGTCCAAGACTCTATGACCGAATTCTTTCCTGCTAAATGCAATACATAATCTGGCTTTATTTGTTTCATTACCTTCATTACTTCGCTCTTATTAGTTAAATTACAAGTAATACCATTCCCAATTATTTCTCTATGCGCACGATTTTGAAACATGGGAATTACATGAAAACCCTGCTCTAAAAAATATTGGCAAGCATGGCGTCCTGTGAAGCCATTTGCACCAGTTATTAAGAGCTTCGCATTTTTTTTCATCGTAAAAACCCTCCTTTTAATAACATTTGTTTCACCTCGTGTTTTGCAAGTAAGTCTTGTTGAGAACTAAAACTCTTCACATCTACTAGCGGATAACTAGTATAATATTCTTGCAGCCCTTCTATAGGAATAGTCGGTAGTACCACAAAATAATTTTGATCAAAGCTTATACTTGTTTTACTCTCTACCTCAGATAAAAGCATTTCACTTAATTTTTCACCCGGCCTTATCCCTATCTCTTTTAACTTCACGTTTTCTTTTTTTGAATCTTCAATTAACACTTCTGCTAAATCTGTTATTTTACATGCTGGCATTTTCATGACAAAGATTTCTCCACCTCTACCTTGATATACGGCTTTAAATAACAATCCAACAGCATCTTCAATCGTTAAGAAAAATCTAGTCATATTTGCATCGGTAATCCCTACTTGTGAAGATTTTTTAATTTGGTTTTTAAAAAGTGGTACCACACTTCCGCTCGTCCCTAAAACATTTCCACCACGAACACAAATAAATTTTGTTTTCTTCGTTTGCATATTCGCATGAACCATTAACTTCTCACCAATTGCTTTTGTCATCCCATACGTATTTGATGGGTCAGCTGCTTTATCCGTTGAAACATATATAACTTTCTCAACTTGCATCTGTATAGATGCTTCAATTACATTTTGTGTACCATGTATATTAGTTTTTATAGCTTCATAAGGATAATACTCACATACTGGAACATGTTTTAAAGCTGCAAGATGGAATACATAATGTACACCTTGGCATGCATAGGCTATTTGATCTTTATCACGAATATCTCCAATAATAAATTTTAACCTATCATCATTTATAAACTGTTGCTGCATTTCAAACTGAACCGTTTCATTTCTTGAAAAAACCCTAATTTCTTTCGGGGATTTTTCTAATAGTTGTTTTATAAGTTCATGTCCCCACGAACCTGTACCACCAGTAATTAAAATTATTTTATTCAGCATCTCTTTTCCTCCTACCAAACATTTCAATTCATATAGTATTTATAAAATTTATTGAATTATTTTCAATTGATTTAAATCATAATCGTCGTTTGTTACATTTAATTGACAAAATAAAAAAACAGAAACTATTAAAAATAGTTTCTGTTTTTTTATTTCACCTCACAACAGTAAGATTTTTTATACTTTTTGCATGATAACTAAACCTTTGTAAAAAACACCGCTCATTTATTTCTTATACTCGTAATAAAATAAATAGAATGATTCATAGCCAATAATCATGTTTAAATTTATGAAAAATGGAGGTAACGGAATGTACCGAAGCAATTCAAATCATACAGATAACGGACCTTCCAAAGCACTGCCTCTCTCCCTATTTGATGTAAAAAATGAATTAAAACAAAAAAGCAAACTCATACATTCTGGCACGATGTATAAATTAACGAAAGAAGAGCAACTCATCATCAACAACATAAAAATACAAACAGAACAACTAAATAAAAATAATGTGACAAGAACACGCGCATACTACCAATTTTACATTCAATATCCAGAAATACATTGGGCACTACTTGGGCATATGGTATCACGTAACGGCGGTTGGAATATGACTGATTTAAAGGGCGATTTATATACGAAAATTTTATCAGAGAAAGATCAAATCACATTTTTTTCTTTTTTAGAAAGAGGAAATTGGCTTATTTTCCAAGATGTATATCCTCAATTTCTGCTTTATGAACAAAGTGTAAAAAGAGCACAAAAGCTATTTCACCTTCTCCCTCACCTAAATGTTTCTACATTTATGGAAACGATGTGGAACGATTTTTGGAAAACAGGTAACAAAAAAACATTAGCTATTGCAACTATTATTAATGAACAAAACTACTTAGAAAAAAGAGTGATTCAAAATATACAATTTAAAAAGACTGTACTTAATAGTATTGGATTTAAACTCTTTGATTTCTTTCAGTTTAATCATATCCTTTTCCCATTCTACGAAAATGATAAGAAACACAAAGTATTACTATTTGGTGATACAATGAAACATTTTACTTCCTTACACGAACGAATCTTAATTGGAAAAAGGTTGTATTCATTATTATTTCGAGACACACATGTTTTATCTCAAATAATAAGCTGGGCCCAGCACCATCCGCATACAGGATCAAGGAAAGATTACTGGCCCCATTTATTCTCAAGTGTAAATGAATCTTTTTCCCGTGAGTTTTATAAACGTCGAATAAAGAAATGCCAGTTGCGTACTGGCACCTATCGTATATACAGTCCTGCACTTATCTATGCATGGCGAGATATGAAGCATGAAGAAGTTGACAGTGAAGATTGGTTTACGGACTGGCAAGTTGTAAATTACTTAGTAGATAAGGAGGAAAATATAAATGGACAAATTACAGAAGACTACTGTAAAACACTCGAAAAAATTGAGTTGGCAATTCTTGCAAAGAAAAACGTCCTCCTTCGAGAAGAAGAATGATTTTCTAGCATTAGCAGTTACAATCTTACTCTCTTCTATTATCGGCACTTGCTTAGATGCTTTCTTTGTTGCAAAACAAATCTATTCCTTTCCCGTTAGACCATTCTCATCCATATTTTCAGTTAACATTGGCTTTACTTTGTTTGTACTACCGATTTTAACAACGCTTTTCATACAAATTTCAAAAACATTATCTGCAGTTTCTAGAATTTTATTTATTGTTTCAATAGGTATTTGTGCTAGTATTTTTGAACAGATTGCAGAAAGATTCGGTTTCTTTATTCATAGCGTAGATTGGAATCATACATACTCTTTATTTGGCTATATGATTTTCTTTTCTTTTATTTTGAAAACATATCATTTCATACAAAAATAAAGAGACCATAATCGATCTCTTCTTAAGCATAATCTTCAGTTATTGTTAATGATATAGGATTTTGAAGACTTTTTGAACGTAAACGATAGGCAACGATTTTCTTCTTATATTGCTTGATTACATCAACATGTTCCTCATGGCTATACAGAGAAAATCTAATCTCTTTATTCCCTTTCTTCGTATTAATAACGATTGGTGTTCCTTCCCCGTGCGGTGGGAAATAATGTTTATCTAAAAATAAAGCCTCATTAAATTCATGAATAACTTGTAGTTTCATTTCTCCCACTATATTTTTTCCATCTATCGATATAGAGGTATTCTCTTCTTCAAGTTTTTGATGCAATTCAAATCTACTAATAATTGATTCTACAACAGAAGTTGGCATACTAGAAACTAGTACTTTAAGAGCGCCAAAAATAAATAATGTAACTATAAACCATGTTGTCATTTTCATCATCTCCATTATATTTTAAAATATAAATTTCGTTCCATAAGGTATAAATATACTAATGAGTATTCCGGTTACAATCATCGTCACTGAACCGATCGTCGCCTCTTTCTCGCCTTCCTTCACGAGACGGCTCACACCAATAATATGTGATGCGCAGCCCATCCCCACTCCTTTTCCAATCGTACTTGTTATACGGAAAAACTTAAGTACTGTTGGTCCGATAATAGCACCTGTTATTCCTGCTACAACTACAAAACTAGAAGTCATAGATGGAATACCACCAATTTGATCCGCTAATGAAATGGCGATAGGCATCGTCGCTAATTGCGGCAGTGTTGTTAATATGAGTTCCTTATCTATATTTAACATTCCGCCTATCACTACATTCATACTCGTTAAAGCCACTATACCTACCGCTACGCCGATAAGTATCGACAAAAAATTTTTCATAAGTATATTTCGCTCTTTAAATAAAGGTATCGCTAACGCTACAATTGCAGGACTCAATAAGCCGGAAAGAATGTCTCCCCCATTTTCTCTATACTCATGATGAGAAATACCCAAAATCAGAAATAAGCAAATCATACTTGCTGTAACTGTTAACACCGGTAACGTAAATGGAAACGGAATTTTTTTATATAACTTTGTCGCCAATACATACATTACTACAGTAATAATAATTAAGACCATTTGCATCTTGCACCTTGTCGATTTTATTTTTTTGATGCTACTAATAATTGACTTATATACCCTGAAACAATCAATGTTACTATTGTGCTTGCAACTACTAAAAGGAATATAACACTCCCCTTACTGAAAAGAAAAGACCCATATTCCATCAGCCCTGTTGTCGAAGGAATTAGAAATAACGGTAAAAATATAATTAACTTTTCCGCACCTTCCTCAAACCACTTTAATGGTAAAATACGAGTAGCAAGGAGTAAAAACAGCATTAACATCCCTATTAAACTTCCTGGCATTGATAAATGGAATACTTCCTGAATCCACGTACCAACTAAGCTAAATACATATAGCACGCCTACTTGAAGTAAAAGCGTCACGTACTTCATTTCTTTCCCTCATTTCAATATGCATCACTATTATGAAATCTCGTTTAATGTTTCCGCAAACCTCGTGATTCCCAGTTGAATTTGTTCGACATCTACTCTTCCAAAAGTAAAACGAATATATTCACTTTTAGTACCTAAAACACTTCCTGGGACAAACGCTACACCATTTCGTATAGATTCGCCTAATAAATGATATTCATCAAACGTTCCTTGCACTTTGCACCATAAATGTATTCCACCCTCTGGAACAAAAAATTCAACCTGGTCCCCCAATATTTCTTCGAGCTTTCTAATTAACACATCTCTTCTTTCTTTCAATTGTTCACGAAGCATTGCAATATGTGCATGAAAATCTGCTGATTCTAAAAACTGATTTGCCACCCACTGCGTAAATACACTATGGCCAAAATCAACTTGCTGCTTCGCATCTGCTAAACGTTCTATTACACGTGTAGGGCCAATTACCCAGCCAATACGTAATCCTGATGCAACAATTTTTGATAATGAACTTATATAAAGAACATTCCCGTTTTGATCCATTGATTTTAATGTTGGATTCACTTCTCCATTAAATGAAGTTAAACTATACGGATCATCTTCTACAATCGGTATCCCAAATTCAGAAGACAGTTCTAAAATTTTTTTACGTCTCGCCAATGAAAGCACAGTTCCCGTTGGATTTTGATAATCTGGATTCAAAAACACCATACGAATACGATGCTTTTTATGCAAATCAATTAAATCATCTGGATTCATTCCATACTGATCAACAGGTAAATGGAATATTTTTAAGCCAGCGGATTTAAACATCGGCAATGAGAAACAATACGAAGGGTCCTCAATTGCAATCGCATCGCCAGGTTTTAATAAGCATTGAACGATAAGATTAAGTGCCTGTTGTGCGCCAGATGTAATAAGGATAGAATTCGAATCCGCTTCAATTTGTTTATATTGCTGAACATGTGCTGCAATTGTTTTTCTCAACATTTCATTTCCAAGTGGATGGTCATAACCGAGGTTCCCCATAAATGTTTTCTCCGACAAAATCGTTCGGAATCTATCACTCGGAATTAATTCTGGTGACAATTCACCACTCGCTAAATTAATTAAGTCATCTTTTTGTGTTTCCGTTCTAATTTGTTGAACGAGTGGTACATTAGGTAAGAACGATCCATCCTCAACGTACCTACCCCAGTTCGGTATTCGTTTATGTGAAACACCCCATATGTCTGTATTTACCCGTGTTCCGCTTCCTTTTTGCCGTTCTACTACTCCCAGTGATTTTAATTCTTCATATGCAGCTACTATCGTACTTCG
Source organism: Bacillus sp. IBL03825 (assembly GCF_024712505.1). Lineage (NCBI taxonomy): Bacteria > Bacillati > Bacillota > Bacilli > Caryophanales > Bacillaceae > Bacillus > Bacillus sp. IBL03825. Next base: position 3,724,042 of record NZ_JAMXKE010000001.1, read on the forward strand.
GTTCACCTGTAATTCTTTCGCTAACGTACGCTCAGAAGGTAACTTGCTGTCAGAAGGAAACTCACCTGAAGAAATACCCCTTTCAATATAATCCGCTATTTGTTTATATACAGGCGTCTTATCTGCACGATTTGGTTTCCATTCCACCTTCTTGCCCCTCTCAAAACGAAATATACTTGATTTCCTACTAACAGTATTGACTGTAATAATAGTATTAATTAAGCGCATGATTTAAAAACATTTTTACAGTCCTATTAAAGCTAGTCGGCTGTTCTAAATAAGGTAAGTGACCACTACTTTTCAACTCAATGAAAGTTGTATTTTTCAAATGTCGTTCAAACTCTCTTACATATTTCTCAGGGACAAAATCATCATTTTCCCCTCTTATAATTAAAATAGGACATGAAATATTTGATAGAAACGGTCTTTGATCATAGTCCACTAATTCAGCAAATAACCTTTGAATATGCACCGAATTAATTGACTGTAAAGATTGATAAAATCCCCTGACAATTACTTCATTATCTGCTACTCCCATCGCCTTCAATAATGTATCCGCCCATGTTTTTCCGTCATCGTGCAAGCTAAGTAAATCATATACTTCAATTCGTTCTTTTCGATCTTCAGGCTCCAAATAGGGAAATGCATTTACAACAATTAAGCTAGAAACAAAGCCTGGATATTGAATAGCAAAATCGATACCGACTCTAGCTCCTTTTGAAAGACCACACATAACTACTTTTTGTAGCTTTAAATAACTGCATAACTCATACAAAACATTTGTATATTCTTTAAAAGGGATTTCCAGCCCTTCAGATTTCCCATGCCCCGGTAAATCAAGAGAAATCACCGTCCAATTCTCTTTGAAATATTGCCTTTGATATAGCCAATTGTTTGCGTTCCCACCAAGACCGTGTATTAACAATATAACAGGGCCCGACCCTTCTATATTGTAAGAAATTTTCCAATTATTATATTCAAAATACATATTCATCACCTTCAGCTATAACGTCACTTACTCTTATCTTTGAATGAATATATCCAAAATGGTTCCTTTTCTAACCACTCTACTATTTCCGGTACACCTTCTTCATACTCTCTTTTTAGTTCCGTTACTTTCGTCGCAAATTGTGATGCATGTGCTTGCAATGCCTCTAACTTTTTGGGAACATATTCTTTCACTTCATTTTTAAAATGCGGAGGACCTATTTCCGCTTCATGATTCTTCGAAAAAGCTACCGCATAAAATGTTGGCCTTTTATATTCCGGAATATTAGCTAACACCTCTGCTACCGCTTCTCCTGTTGCATCATGATCTGGATGAACCGCATATCCCGGATAAAAAGAAATGACTAACGAAGGATTCAATTCTTCTACATATTTTTGTATTACACATCTTAACTCTCCGGGAGTTTCAAATTCCAGGATTTTATCACGATATCCCATCATACGTACATCTTTAATCCCTAAAATATTTGTAGCCCTCTTTAGTTCCTTCTCTCTTATAACATATAATGATTCACGTGTTGCAAAAGGAGGATTTCCCATCGTCCTCCCCATTTCCCCTAACGTTAAGCAAACATAAGTAAGAGGAACATTTCGCTGCGCATAAGCTAAAATTGTACCTGCCACGCAATATGACTCATCATCTGGATGCGGAAATACAATTAAAACGTGGCGTTCATTTTTTATCAAAATCATACTCCTCCATCATACACAATATTAACCTTTTTCTTTCAAAACTATTAAATCACTACCGCATACCACGTTACCCCAACAAGTAGTACGAAAAGAAGGAGAATATAAATAGTTGATAAGTTTTTCACATTTCTCTTTGTAGACTTGCCGTAATTCTCCTCCACATTTCGTGCAACTAGCACGGTCCCAAACAGCGATACAATTACAATAATAACCACTAGTGAAATTGCAAAACTCATTGTATTTTCACCTCTCTAAAGACAATCTATTTTAATAAAGAACTTCCTCTTTAAAACATTAATAACATACTACCTTTCTTCTCTTATCATAATGTATGTTTGCAAAAAACGGACCAACCACTTTTGTGTTTTTTTGCTCATCCACTTTGAAAATAAAAAACAACTGATCACTTTGGACTCAGTTGCTTTTCACACGATAAATTATTTTCTTTTTTTATTTGAAATTAATTCGATTTAAAAGTTTAGTCTTTTCATAATGAAACATCGATTGAGATAACTCGAAAATTGTCCCGTTTACAAGACATACTGTATTTTCAATAAGAAGCGCCGGCTCACCTTCATTTAATTCTAACAGCTGCGCGTTTTCTTTATTTACTTTTTCACAACTAATAACTTTATCGGCAAAGCCAATATTTAATCGTAAATCTTCAATGAAATAACTGTATACAGAGCTTAATGCTATTTCTTTATTCAAATATGGAATAATATCCTTTTTGAAATAACTTACTTCAATAGAGAATGGTTTACCATCTACAATTCTTAAACGCTTCAAAAAATATATTCTAGTTCCAGCTTCGCATTGCATCCGCTTTGCTATATCTTCATCCGCATCTATTACTTCAAGCTCTAACACTCTCGTTTTAATATTTTGCGAAACGAGATTTTTCGTTAATCCACGTAAACTTCCTAAATTAATGTAATCTGTTACAGAAGTTTCGCGTAAAAACATACCACTACCTTGCACTTGAAAAATATAACCTCTATTTACAAGCTGGCTACTTACTTTACGTATCGTATTACGGCTTACTTCAAATCGATTCATCAACGCTTCTTCTGTAGGTAGTTTTTTCGTTTCATTAAAAAGCCCATCTCGAATGTTTTGCTCTAACACATCTGCAATTTGTTTATACTTTGCACTCATACACTTTCTCCTAAAATACTCTTTTATCTGTTATAACTCTTCTCCTCTCGTTTCGATCACATGTTTATACCAATGAAACGAAAGTTTTTTCTTACGTTTTAAGTTATCATTATGATCGACAAAAATAAAGCCATATTGCTTTTTATATCCATTTAACCAACTTAATAAATCAATTACTGACCATGCATAATAACCTTTTAAATTGATTCCCTCTTCAATTGCACGCTTTATTATTTTTAAATGCTTTTCAATAAATTTAATTCTCGGAACATCTACAACTTCTCCTTCAATGATTGGATCTTCATCACCAAGTCCATTTTCCGTTACATACATCTTTATGTCACCGTAACGCTCTTTCAACATATGCAATCCATCTAAGAAACCTTCGGGAGATATTTCCCATCCCCATTTTGTATATGTTTTATCATCCATTTTTACTGTTCGATAAAAACCATCAAAAGAAGGATTACCTGGAGCAAGTGTTGAGTTTTCTCGAGAATGCTCATCGCTCTTTATATCCATATCGTATCTTTCTACTCGTATTGGTTGATAATAATTCAAGCCAATAAAATCATTCTTTTCGGCATTTTGTTTAATGATTTCTAATTCTTCAACCGTCCAATTAGGAGTCCACCCTTTTTCCTTTAATTGTTGAACAACATAAGGTGGGTACTCACCTTTTAAAACTGGATCATAATACCAATACGTTTCATATTCATTCGCATGATTTGCTGCTAGTATATTTTCTTTTTCATCATCCACACTATAAGCAGGTAAGAAAACATGTGTAATCCCAATCTCCCCATATTGTTTCAGCTGCTTGTACACCGCAACTGTTTTCGCATGCGCATAAAATACATAATGAGTCGCTTGAAAATACTTTGGAACATCATTTTGTATTCCTGGTGGATGTGCACCTTTTAAATAGCCTAATCCACAAAACATTACGGTTTCATTAAAAGTAATCCAATGTTTCACTCTATCACCAAATGCCTTAAAGCAAATTTCGGCATACTTTACAAAAGCATCTGCTGTTCGTTTATTCGTCCACCCACCATCCTTTTCTAACGGTAATGGTAGATCCCAATGATATAAAGTGACAAACGGTACAATCCCGTACTTTAAACATTCAACAATTAAATTGTTATAAAATTTAATGCCTTTTTCATTTACCTCTCCATCTCCAGTCGGCAATATTCTCGCCCAAGAAATCGAAAAACGATATGATTCCAATCCCATCTCAGCCATTAAACGAACATCTTCCTTATATCGATGATAATGATCAACCGCTACATCACCATTTGTTCCATTGTATGTTTTGCCAGGAATTTTTGAAAACTCATCCCAATTCGTAACACCTTTTCCATCCTCATTCCATGCACCTTCTACTTGATAAGAAGCTGAAGCAGCTCCGAATAAAAAATCATGTGGAAACTTCATAGTATATACCTCCATTTCATTAGAATAAATCAAATTCATTATTACATATAAAATTTGTAGGTACAAATTTAAATAATTATTATATAATAAGTTTCTGTTTTTCACTATAATTAAACATAGCATTCACACCATTTACAAAAAAAGAACCTATGAAGGTCCTTTTTCAAATTGTGCAACGCAGCACTATATTGAGTATCTTAAAGTTTATACTACTGATAAATGTTAACAAACTTATTCTTCAATAATGAATTGTGAAATGAGCATTTCTAAATTTTCGACTTTCTTTTTCATTTCATTAGATTTCGTCGTTATTTCTTGAATCAATGTGGCTTGTGCTTGAATTGATTGTACCGTTCGATTCGTTTCTTGTGCGACTTGTGTTGCAGTTTCAGAAACTATTGATAAAGAGGCATTCACTTCTTCTGTCCCAGCAGACATTTCTTCTGTGGCAGCAGACACTTCTTGAATTTGGGACGTTATTCTATTAATATCTTGCATAATAGATGAAAAAGCGAGTTCTGCCTTATGTGCCGCTTCTTTACCACCACTAGCCTGTTGTTGACCTTTTTTCATTACATGAACTGTATCCTGTGTATCTTGATGTATAAAACGTATTAAATTATTTATATCATTTACAGATGTTTTAGATTTCTCAGCCAGACCTCTTACTTCAGCTGCAACTACTGCAAATCCTTTTCCATTTTCTCCGGCGCGTGCTGCCTCAATTGCAGCGTTTAAGGCCAGTAAATTCGTTTGTTCTGCAATATTAGTAATAACATCTAGCGCTTCTTCAATTTGTTGTGTCCGCGTAACAAGTCTATCAATGACCTTAGAAGTTTCTTCAACAACTTCATTCACACTATTCATTTGACGAATAGATTGTTTTATAACTTCACTACCAGAATTTGCTTGGTCTATTGTTGTAACAGCAACTTCAGCAACCATCGCTGAAGATTCAGCTACTGTTTGAACTCCAGTTGCAATTTCTTCCATCGAAGTTGAACTTTCTTGAATACTAGTCACTTGTCCCTCTATTTCTTTATTTATTTCAGAAGTAGTTCGAACAACCTCGTTTGATATATGTGCTGCCGTTTTTGTCTCTTGTAACATATTTTCAGTTGAAATAATCACTTCTTTCGCTGTAACCTTCACCTGACCGACTAATTGTTGCAAGTTATCTAACATACTATTAAAGGATTGTACAATATGGCCTAATTCGTTCTCGGATTTATAAGAAGTTCGAATTGTTAAATCTCCAGCAGATACTCGTTCCATATCTTTTTGTAATAATACAATTGGTTTTTTTATAACATTTTTTATTATAAAACCAATAAAAATAATTATTATGATTCCAACAAATGAAATAATTACAAATGTTATTATCGTATTTTTCACACTATTGATATTCTCTTTTTGTAGTTGTTCAGCCGCGGTATTATTATATAAAATAAGTTCACGGATAGACTGAATTGTTTTTCCCATATTAGGCTCAATTTCTTTTAAATAATAGCTATACGCTTCTTCATTATTAGTCAGTCCCAAGTCCTGTGCTTTCTTCATTTGTATTCTTAAATCTTTGAATTGACTTTGAAATGCATTATACAAGCCCTTTTCTTTATGAGAACTAATTCTAGTTTCAAATTGTTTTAATAACTCATCATTTTCTTTCCTAGTCTTATCCATTTCTGTTATTAGTTCTTTCATTCTTTTTTCATCTTTCGATATCATAATCTCCATAAAATTCATATTCACATGGTAAAAATTTGATTCTACAGTTCCTATCCATTCAATTGGTAATAGCCTTTCGTCATACATACTAGAAGATGTATTTTCACCTTTTTGAAGCCCTAGAAACCCCAGAGAAGATAACATGATGCACGCCAAACTCGATATAATGACTAACACATTTAATTTCGTTCCAATTTTACTATTTTTAATAAAAGACAATAAATCCACCTCATCTGTATATTATACTTATATGTTTTATATTACAATATTAATCGACATTTATCGACAATTTTTTTCGTGTCGATTTTATAACCGTATTAAATTATTATATTAACTATATAAACCTATTCAAAGAACTTTGATTCTCATAATATTAAATACTAAAAAGTCTTATGGGAATTCCACAAGACTTTTAATAGCGTTACATTGTTTCTATGAAATTATGGTGAAACTTAAAGTGACTTATTAGTTCTTATAACTTCTTGATAGAGAATCGGTGACCACTTATCACTAACATAATCTTGGATCACCCAACCAACTCTTTTGGGATCCTCTTGTTTAATATATGCCGCAATTTCGGGATTTATATAAGAGGCATAATAATATGGACTATTCCATGCTGTACCACCAGAAGACAAGCTTGTAAAATTAATATATAGATGATTTAAATCCTCACTATTGTTAATCGTTTCATTTATCGTCTCTTTAATAGATTTTACTTTCTCATCATAACTCACTTTATATTTATCTTGTACTGTTACATTTATATTTTGATTTACAGTTGTCGTAAACGTCTCATTATCTGGCCAATAAAAATTATTATACCCTCCAGATTCATTACTACCACTATATCTTTTTAGTAGTACAATTTTCCCTCGAGCATCTCCAAGTTTTATATTTCCTTCTGTTTTTAAAAAGATAGGATCAACAAAATAATTTTTTTCAAACGTATTACTAAATGAACCTTCTGCCCCTTTCATATCCTCATACTCTTTTTTTAAAGACATAATAATTGTTTCACTTGGGTTATCTTTTAAAAATTGTTTCGCTTCGTTTATGAATTCATGCAGTGTTACATAAAGAAATAATGGCCCATGATGAAGAACTATCGTATTATCATCTGTTAAACGGCCTCTTATATCAAAAATGCGAGCTCCATGATCCATTTGATAACGAAAATCATACTCTTGCGTCATTCCCCATACTTGCTTTATTGGATTTTGTAATTTGAACGTACCACTATCATGTGTTCCTGGAATTGAAATTCGTGCTAACGGGATGTTATCAGGTATAGGTTGCATCCATTTTGACCAATTTTCAAGTTCAATAACAGAACTAGCTGCAACGACTTGCTTATCATGTAAAGCAAATACAGATGTGATAAATATCATACTACATATGAATAATTTCAAAATAAACTTCTTATTGCTCATTATTATTCCTCCTTTTTCTGTTTTACATCAAACTTATTGAATATAATATAATCTGGTGAGTAAAAAATAAATAATATTTCATCAATATGAAATATTGCATAGAAGTAAAGTTAAAAAATCATTCACATATACTGAATTAGAAAAATTTAAAGGAACTTCATCTGAAGTTCCTTTCGTTTATTTTATATTCAATATATATGAACCATCTTTATTCTCATACTTATAAACATATAAATAATATTTACCTGGCTTTGCATTATAAGTTCCCTTAACTACATTCCCTTCATTTTCACCATATGCTACATAGTTGTTTAAATCTGATTCATGATGAAGTACCCATGTCATTCCAATGTTTTGTTCATTTAGTAGAGAAATATTAATATTCTCTGGTGAGTCAATTTGGAAAGTAAATACATCTACCTTATCACGATTATGTAGTGTTCCTTTCATTGGTGTATGAAAGTTAACTTTATTTGCCTGTCTAGGTTCATTATTTGGTTCATTTTCTGTTACTTGTAACTCATTCCCACCGTTCGGCTCTCTTTGTTCATACCCTAAGTTTACTAGTATAGACTTCAAATCTGGTAAAACACCAATTTTATCTGCATATGGATTTTTAGATTTCGTTCCAGTGTTATGGTTACTTAATATCGTTCTTAATTCACTCGGTCTATACGGTTGTCCTGAATTTTTTTTAGCAATGCTTTGTACTAAAGTCGCTGCCCCAGCAATAATTGGCGAAGCACTAGATGTTCCACTAAAGCTTGTAGTATAAAGATTTACAGCACTTCTACTTTGCTCGGCTTTAGTTGTATCTACATTTTCTCCCCACCCGTACACATCAATCCGACTTCCATAATTTGAAAACCACATACGCTCATGAGGGAATGTTGAAGAGCCCGCTCCTACCATAATTGCACCTGAATCTTTAAAATCTTTACTATTACGATTTAAAACTTGTTTACCATTTCTATCTTTAAATTGATCTAAATCATTCCAGCCATTTGCTCCAGCCTCTATAATTACAACACCTTTATCTGTACCAGCACGAATTGCATCAAAGATATCTGGTTGTACTTCAACAGGTAAATATTTATCACCATATCCATCAAAGGAAGCTTGTGCCTCTAATAATAAAACATCCCCAGCTTCTAAATGATTTACAGCACTTAATATTGCATCAGCTGTATTATACTGTCCGTTATCTCTTATTTGAGAAATCACTTTCGCTTTCGCTTTTGGCGCAATCCCAATATTCCCCACTTCATTATCTTCGGAGGATACAATTCCTAGTACAGACGTCCCATGTCCAACATGCTGATCTATATTTCTTCCAGACATTAATTCAATATTTTGATGTACTAAATCCTCATGATTTAATAACCATCCATATTCCATATCAACAAAAGTTATACCATTTCCATTACCGCCTTGAACTCCCCAGGCGAAAGGCGCATTAATACCGTATGGTGCTGCTTCAAGGTAACCTTGTTTTTTATATCTAGGATTGTTATTAGGATTAAAAGATACACTTAATGGTTGTACTTCCGGTGGCGTTATTTTTTCTTGTTTTTTCATATACACATCTTCTATTAAAGAAGATGCCTTTAACTTATCTACTAGTTCTTCTTTCTGCCCACCATTTTGAGTTTGAAGAATATAGTAGTTTAATAAACTTGTAGATACATTATTGGGTGCTTTCACTTCAAGATCTTGTATTTCTTCTGGACTTACAGATGTGAATAAACGAGTGAATGTTACATCTGGATATTCTACCAAAAGATCTTCTAGTACTTTATCACTTGCTTGAGCTTGTATCTGTTTTTCAATACCATCTTCATATGGTAATTTCAAATCCGCATTGAATTTTACAATGATTTGTTTATCTGTTTCTTGTTCTATCCCTAATTTACTCTGCTGTTCTATAGAATCAGCATTTACAATATTGACAGTGTCCCCTATTCCTAAAAATGTTGAAATGATTACAGCTGAAACAGATATTCTTTTAAAGATATTCATTACATCACTCCTCCAACTTAAAAATCATTATATCAATCTATAATGATTTAACTTCTATAACATATAAAGTTACCTTTCTACTAAATAGATTATAGTAATCAGCAATATGAACTTCAATGTATTTTCATATGCAATATTTCATATTTGGACTCTACACTGCATAAATAAAAAACTTATGATGATTATTTATTTTATACGTGCTAATATACTTATATTAAAATATTATACATAGATATTCTGAACTACATTACTTAACAGTTTCACCTTAATTTTTTCTAGGAGGATTTACAATGAAATTATTAAAAATAAAACATATACTCCCTTTATCTGCAGCGGCAATTACATTCGTATGTAATCAAGGCATAGCTGAAGCATCTACCATTCATACAGTAAAAAAGAATGATACACTTTGGGGCATTAGTAAACAATACGGAGTTTCAATACAATCCATTAAACAGGCTAATAATAAAGGAAACGACCAAGCTTTTATTGGTGAACAGTTACATATTCCAGGGTCTACGAACTCAAATGAAATCACCGTTCGTCAAAACGCCAAACCTGCGAACATATCTGGACAAATTATTTATCAAGTACAACAGGGAGATTCATTAGAAACGATAGCAAAGCGTTACAATGTTACCGTTCAATCTATAAAACAAATTAACAATACAGTCGGAAACAAGCTTTATACAGGGCAACATCTAAAAATTAACTCAAGCATTTCAGAAAAAGAAAAAGACTTAATGGCACGCTTAGTTACCGCTGAAGCAGGTGGCGAATCCTATAAAGGAAAAGTGGCTGTAGCAAAAGTTATACTAAATCGTGTAAATGCAAAAGGTTTTCCAAATACAATAACAGGCGTTATTTATGAACCTATTAAATACGGATATGCCTTTACTCCTGTTACAGATGGAAGAATCAATCATCCTGCAAGCCCAGAAGCAAAAATGGCAGTAGAAGAAGCTATCTCCACAAATGGAATACATTCTGATTGGCTTTATTTCTACAATCCGAAAACATCAACAGACAAATGGATTACGACACGTCAAACAGTAGCAGTAATTGGTAACCATGTGTTTGCTAAATAACATATAAAAAACAGACCTCTTCACTTGGAAGGTCTGTTTTTTATATGTTAGATTTTATTAATCATATGACATAGTGATCATTTAAAACTATTTCTTCTTTCAAATAAAAACATTTGTATTTACCCCACCACTCGGAGAAATTAAAAAAGCATCCAGTTCAAAAACTCCCTCTTTATTAATAAAAGCTATTTCTTAACTTCATAAAATTGTTATACACTAGAAAAATAAAAACAAACTATTCGTTAGCAGGTGAAAAAATATGTATGATGTTACAATTATCGGTGCTGGAGTAAGTAGCATTTTTATGGCTTATTCACTAGCTAAAAGTAACAAAAAGGTTTTAATTCTTGATAAAGGTAAAGCGCTAGAAGATCGCCATTGTCCTTTAGACGAAGGAAAAGTGTGTACTTGTACTACATGTGATAAATATTTCGGGTTTGGTGGTTTAGGAAAATCTGAAGGGAAATTTAATTATACAAACGGATTTGGCGGAGAACTTGAGCAAAAAGTCGGTAAAGAAAGCTTTATTCAACTCATGGCTGAAGTAGATGAAATTCTATGTCAGTTCGGAGGAAGTTCTGTTTCAAAATACTCTACAGAAAATCCAAATCTCAATAAGAGAGCTGAAACGTGTGGTTTACAAATGCTAACAACAGAAGTAAGGCATCTTGGTACTACCCTTTCAAGTGACATTTTTCAGCAGCTCTATGAATTTTTACTTACAAAAATAAATATTCAATTTCATATAGATGTACAACATATTATGAAACAGAAAGATCATTTTACAATAGAGACAAATGAAGGAATAGTTGAATCTAAGCAACTAGTGTTTGCAACTGGGCGTTCCGGAGCGGATTGGTTAAAAGAAATGTGCACTTCTCTTAAAATTTCTCAGGAGCAAACTCGTGTAGATTTAGGGATTAGAGTAGAGATGAAAGAACACCAATTACGTTCTATATTAAAAGATACATTTGAGACAAAACTTTCTTATGAGCATGAACACTTCACCGCAACTACGTACTGTATGAATCCAAAAGGACGCATCATTAGAAAGTACGAAGAAGGTTTAGTTATGCCTGACGGTCAAAATTTTCGAGAGGAAGGAACTGGCACACCTAACTTAAATTTCACTTTATTTATCCCGCGCTATTTTTCAACTCTCAAAGAAGCAAATGTATACGCAAGTTCAATTATAAAAAACATTAACCAAGGACGAGATCGGATTGTTATACAGCGCTTAGAGGACTTACTAAATAAACAACCTACAATAAAGAACGACATGAAACATAACCGTATACAACCTACACTACAAGGAGATTATGGAGATTTGAATACAGAAATTCCCCCATTATATATTGAAGGACTAAAAGAGTTTTTATTACGCTTAGAACGATTTATCAAAGAACCGATCGATAAAGATACTTTGTTATATGGAATTGACGGAAAGTTCTATGCTCCTACGATAAAAATCAATAACCATTTTGAAACAAGTATGCATGGACTATTTTTAGTTGGAGATTGTTCAGGCGTCACTCATTCATTATCTCAAGCTGCTGCAAGTGGGTTGTATGTTGGAAAATATTTATCTCATATTTAATTTCTTTCATTAAGATATCAATCAAATATTTTAACTTCCATAACGCTTTATTTATGTACCTTGTCCTTCCCCCGCTAATGATTATCCCGCCAAAAATCGGGATTTTACGAGATACATATTTAACATAACTATGTATGGTAAAACTATCGACATTCAATTCTAAAAAATTGAATGTCAACAGTTTTAAAAGCCTCTATTCATTTCCACTTTCATTTGTTCGGTATTTTGTAACATCATCATAGTGTTTAATATGTTAGGATGTCTATAAGTATTTTTTACTACAACTATGACTTTTTCTGTTCTGTTTCCCAAAATAGATTTGCGCTTTAAAATTCCTCATTGTACGTATATGAATACTTCATATTGTTACCTTTAGAAACCATTAAATGGTACATTACACTCTAATAGTTATGAAAATATAATATATAACACAAGTTAAATAAATTGTATAAAGAAGGTGTAAAAATGAAAAATAAAATCAATTTACAAATGCAAAATATAAGCTTTGTTTTAATAATTGCTTTAGCAGTATGGTTAAAAACATATCTTATTACAAGATTCAGTTTTGATTTAAAAATTGAGTCTTCAACGCAAGAGCTTATTTTGTTTATTAGCCCTCTCGCTGCATCATTAGCTTTTGTCGGATTAGCATTATTTGCAACTGGTGAAAAGCGAAATTATATAGCGCTATGTATTAATCTCTTATTAACAATCATACTTGTTGGGAATGTAATGTTCTATGATTTTTATAGTGATTTCGTAACGTTACCAGTACTTGGACAAACATCAAACTTTGGCCAATTAGGCGGCAGTATTATAGAAATATTGAACTATAAAATTATACTCGCTTTCGTAGACATTATTTTCTTCTTTATTTTGTTAAAGAAGAAGGCACTAGTCTTCCAAACAGGACGTGTAACTCATCCGGCACGCTTGTTATATTTTCTCTTAACGTTTGGTGTATTTTTTGCGAATCTACACCTTGCAGAAAAAGAACGCCCTGAACTATTAACGAGATCATTCGACCGAGTCATGCTTGTTAAAAATTTGGGACTATACACTCATCAAGTATATGATTTAACACTACAAGTAAAAGCAGGATCACAAAAAGCACTTGCTGATAGTAGTAAATTACAAGAAACTGAAAACTACGTAAAGGCAAACCAAAGTGAGCCAAACCCTAACATGTTTGGTGCAGCAAAAGGAAAAAACGTAATTGTTGTCACTCTTGAATCCCTACAAACCTTTTTAATAGGCGCATCAGTTAACGGTCAAGAAGTTACACCATTCTTGAATGAATTCATAAATGAAAGCTATTACTTCGATAACTTTTTCCACCAAACTGGGCAAGGAAAAACATCCGATTCTGAATTTCTAATCGATACGTCATTGTATCCATTAAATCGAGGAGCTGTATTTTTCACACACGGTAACAATGATTATACTGCGACTCCAGAAATTTTACGTCAGCAAGGTTATTTCACTTCTGTATTCCATGCGAATAACGCAACATTTTGGAATCGTAATATTATGTACTCCGCTCTTGGTTATGATCGTTACTATAACGAACTTGATTACAAAATTACACCCGAAACAAATTTAAATTGGGGATTAAAAGATATCGAATACTTCGATCAATCAGTAGATATATTAAAAACTGTTGATCAACCATTTTACGCTCGTTTCCTTACGTTAACGAACCATTATCCATTTACGTATGATGAAGATACAAAATTCATTGAACCATATAACTCTGGTAATGGCGTATTTGATCGTTATATCGTAACAGCACGTTACTTAGACGAATCAATTAAAAAGTTTATTGAGCGTTTAAAAGCCGAAGGAATGTATGATGATTCTATTATTGTGTTGTATGGTGATCATTATGGTATTTCTGAAAAACATAATCGTGCAATGGCACAGTTTTTAGAAAAAGATCAAATAACAGAATTTGATACTTTAAATTTACAACGCACACCTTTATATATTCATGTACCTGGCCAAACAGAAGGTCAAACGATTTCAAAGCCTACGGGACAAATCGATATGAAACCTACTATTCTAAATTTATTAGGGATTGATACTACGAACGATATCCGTTTTGGTCATGATATGTTTTCAGATGAATATGCCGGTTTTGTCGTTTTACGTGATGGTAGCTTTATTACAGACAAGTATGCATACACAAACAATACTTTCTATGACCGCATAACAGGTGAAATTGTAGATTTACCAAAAAAAGAAGCACAAGCACTCATTAACCGTGCACAAAATGAATTACGAATGTCCGACAAAATTATTGAAGGCGATTTATTACGTTTCTCAGAAAGTAATAAAATTAAAACTGGCAAAGTACAAACTAAAATTAAAGAGACTGAAAAATAATCTAAATACGAAAAGGGAGCAACTTATTACAGTTGCTCCCTTTCACTCTCTTATAACATATGATGCAATGTCATATAAAAACCTCGTATATTTTACTTTTATTCTACGCTTGTTTCTAAAGTTACATCTGTATAGGTATGATCATCACCTATATTTAAAATTACTTCACATTGACGTAATCTCAATTCAAAGAGCATGATAGAATCTTGATAAACTTCAGGTTGTGATTTCATCTTATGTAACATCTCTTGTTTTTCTTGTATTTCTAAATGAGTGTTTTCTACAGCTTGTTTCAAGGAGTTAAATGGATTTCTAAAGAATATGTTAATATCCCGCTCTTGCGTGTTTTCAAATAGCTCAAATTGCAAGAAAAATTTCTTCATAATAGAAGCCGTTACCTCGGTATAATCTTCATTTTCTACATACTGTTTGTATTTGTTATATAGCATACCTTTGTTTTTAGGAAGAACTCCAAATAATTTACCGGCACTTTTCAGTAAAAATTGCGCTGGCGTAAAGCGACGTAAAATATTTACTTCATCCATTTGTATTCTAGTCGTCATTCTGTCAGTATCTCTGCGCCAGTCATCAAGCACTTTAAAATCACATTCTAACTGTATTCGATTTTCTCCAAATAAAGAATTAAGCCCTTCACTAAGTTCTTCTAAGTACGATTGACTTTGAAGGAGCTCATTATTAGAAATCGCAATCCAATTTTGCATAGAAAGAGCAAAATTAGGTAATACAGTTTGCTCTAAATATTTATGTACTCTTTCATTCATCGCTTTATTTAGTTCCGTATCAATGTGCCCGAAATCGCTTTCTTCACTAATTAAATCCGAACAACTCTGTAATATCTTCGGAATATTTTCAGTAAGGTCATTCATAATTTCAGTTTTCATTGTACGATATGATTTTGTAATGAAATGAATTTTTTCCTTCTCAAAAGCAGTAAGATTATTAATACTACCATTTAGTTTCACTAGCATATCTTCGTTCCAATTAATCGCATCCACTAGATTATTTTCTTTCTCAACGCGTTTATCCAAAAGATATGTAATTGTTTTTCGAATGAAAAACAATAGCTTTTCCGTACGTTCTGCATCGATATTTTTATGATTACAGTTAAAATGAATAAACTCAGTTAAATCATTTAATTGTTGACTACTTGTATATAGCGAAGAGTAAGGGAAAATTCTCGCATGCGGGAAATATGTGTTTATTCTCGCTTGCGTATCATGTAATACTCTTTTCACTTCTGCATCACTGTATATGTTATCGATTTTATTTAATAAGAAATGAATTTGTAAATTTGGTGTATGTTCTTGAATGCTTAATAGAATATCACGTTCTTTGTCAGTAAAAGGTGAATCCGCATTTAATACGAATAGTAATTCGTCTACAGAATTTAAATATTCGAATATCTCATCCCTAGTATCGTTATTTCTATTAAAGCCAGGTGTAACTACAAATGTAAGTTTATTTTCACTTAAAAATCTGCATGGTAATTTAAATTCAACACACGCTCTATCTCTATATGTTTGATGGTGCTGAGACATCATATTATAGTAATCAGAGACATCTTCCGTTGTTGTAATTGTAGAGTCTGTTATGGCGTTAATTTCTGTATGCTCATCATTTTTTAAAACTACTACATTTGAAATTGATTTTTCTAATATATTTTCTCCTAATATAGAGTTAATAAATGTAGTTTTTCCGTTTCCTGAAGTTCCCGTTACTAAAATGCGATTTGTGCTTAAATCTGCGAGCTCGCCAACTAACCATCTAAATCGGTGACCCATTTCTATATTATGCTTTTGTGCCCACTCTGTAATAGATTCAAAAAGATGCAAACTATACTCTAAGCCGTTCACATGATTAATAGAATATAACAACAGGTTTTCAGCATGTTTTATATTTGCTGCATCTATTTTAGAAGGGAAAATCTCATCCCATGCCAACACAGCTGCAGATGGAAATACAGCATAAGATGGATTGACTACCTTTAACCAATTTGTTAACAAGTTTGGAATGATGTCGTGTAATTGTTTAAGCTTATATTGACCTTGAATTAATTCAAAGTACGTTCCTTCGTAAAGAGAAGAAATTTTGTCCCATATATCGGACGAATGTATTTCAATATGTAAGAAAAATTCATTTATTGTGTTAAGCCATGATAAGTAATTTTGTTCGTTTTTATAACTATTCCAAAGTGATGAAACCATTTGCGTAAATTGTACTTGATCTACATTATTTAACGTAACTAATACTTCATAAAAATAATCTGGTGAAATATGTTTAGTAAATCTTTTATCGATATATCCTTTTAAAACCTCAAACCACGGATAAGATTCTGTTCGAATTAACTCATTGACAGCAAGCTCTACTGCACTATCAAAATCTTGCTGCTCCTCATAAAAGGAACGTGCAATTTTTGTAACATTTGGATAATCCGGATTTAAAGAAACTGCTTCTTTAATAACAGCGAAAGCAGAGTCAAAATTATTTTGCTCTATGTAAAGAGAAAGTAATTGTAATCTAATCTCCGTCATCAATATTATATTATCAGTAGTAATGGAAGTATAAACATTTTCAGCAACTGGTAATTGATTAAGCTCGAAATAAGCATCGGCAATATTTTTTTGTGCCCATGGTGCTAATTCATTACTAACCTTCTCCCATTTAAAAATAGCTGCTTCAAAATCTTGATGGCGATAATAAAATTCACCTTGTGCAAAACGAATGTAAGATCCATCAGAAATCTCATTTCTTTCTTCGTTTACATAAGCTTCTCCAAGTACGTCAATAGGTGGTTTTGTTTCATTCTCCATTAGGAATGTTTCATAATACATCTTTTTTATTAATTGTTTTTCTACTCTCATCTTTTCCCCCACTATATCTTGAAAATACATTTTTAAGATATGTCAATACTTTTTGTATGTATGCTTTTTATCTTAACAAAGAATATCTTTTGGAAAATTTCATTTTCCTTTCATTTTTTAAGTTAGATTGAATTTTTATGAGAAAAGTTTCAGTTTTTTTTCATTTTCCTTTCAGTTGTGAAACAGCATTAAATGTTCCTAATAACCTAATAACACTATAATCTCCCGCATTATATTATCAGGAAAAATCTATATAAACCATATTATAAAAACAATTTATAACGAATATATATGCAATATTTCCTTCCCTAATAAATAAAAGAAGCATTATCATATATTTCTCACATTGTTTTCCTTTGAAATATTTCAGTAGTTACGTAATTTAATTCCATTAACCTATATAAATAACTAGTCCAAAAAAAATCTATATGCATATCATGTTATAGTAAAGAATTCAGGAAATCCTAAAAGGAGGCATTTTCATGTTTGAAGATAAATCTAAAATAAATTACCCATATGAATTTACTGAAACTACAACAATCCCGCTAAAAAACCCCATCAATAAAACTTTCAAAAACGGCTCTGGTACACATACTTTCCCAATTAAAAAACACTATAAAGAACAAGTGTTATATACGGAAAAAATTAATAATAATAAAAATAAATAAGCGTATAGTTCTTCATTTTGACGCTGCATAGTTACGTTTTAAGTAATTTATACTTTTTATACAGCTCATGTACTTTTAAAAAGTGCTGATATACAGCGCTTTTTTATACATAGATAATAGAAAAACAAAAAAGGTATGGATATTTTCCACACCTTTTTTGTTCTTTACTATTTATAAATGGAGTACGTCCATGTTCATTTTACCTAATAGCACTTTAATGGGCCTTCTAGAAGAAATAAGTTTCTTAGCGTTTTTAGAGATATTCAGGATAATACTATTCAAATACATTAGGCAATAAAGTCCACCATCACTGCACCTTAGCCAATGCTTCTACCAGCAAAGTTTTACTTGTTGGAGTCATTGAAGAAAGGAGTAGATCTATGGTGAATCACAAAGTTAAAGAAGTACCCAAGAATTATATAGGCATTATTGCTCTATTATATTTACCAAACATTGTTTCAAAGCTACCTAGTTTTCATAAAATATTTTTTGTTTCCGTTGGAACGGATAGGCTTTAATCTCATTTGTATCTAAATTTTCATGAAATAAATGAATGGCTATAATTTGTCTACAATCGTAGGTATGATAATAATATGTTCCGGACTCCATACACATTACGCTTGTATATATGGTATTATCTAATGCACCTTCTTCTGTTATTACTCCGCCTTTAGGAACCTCGCAATTTGATAAAATATGAAATAGGGCCGATACTCCCTCTTCTTCACTATCTATACCTTGAATGTTTTGTTTGCCATATGCTGCTCGCACAAACCTTGATGGCGGGGTGAAATCCCCTGGAAGTCCCATTGAGCCTGAGCCCTGACCAAAAGCACTTAATGATAAGTTACTCCACTCAGTTGGCGCGAATGGCTGCGATTTAAGGCCTATATATTGTCTTAAATTTTGCAAATGCCAATTAAACTCCGGACTATTCGTCATCACTCCTAGTGGGTTATCATACATTTTTAATCCTTCATTTGTCGGCTCCAGTACAATACAATCTCCCCATTTATCCGCTAAAATCCAATGTAGTGGTGGCGTAAGTCCTAAATCCGGTAATGGTATATCCAAAAAGGTAAGGCTATCTACAGATTTCTTTAACTCTTTGACAGAATTGAATTGCGTGAGACTCCAAGTCACAAAATCAAATGGAGCCAAATTCGTTTTGTTGTCATCTATGCTTTGACTATAAGCAGCGAATCCTGGAAAATAGAGTGTTGCACATGTCATACCAGCTTCATTTACTCCGTCCGCCATAATGACCCTTCCGTGATGATTAATCCCCATTCCGACCGTAGCATGTTTCGTATTAATAATTTCACCAGTTATATTATTCCACTGGTAATGTCGAGGAATGATTATTACTTCTTGATTCATATCTAATGTGAAGTCCATCGTTCTTGCAAAAAGATGCTGACCGTTTTTTGTCTGTAATGTCAAACTAGTACACATAAAGAACACCCCGTTTTATGGTTTTATCTACACTTTACATAATTCTGATAAATCTGTAAATTGAAAACCTCTTTCCTTACAAAAAAATTGAGAAGGCACATATAAAGTACAAATAGGTTGAGGTTATCTCTAGTTTATAAATGAATTTTTAAAATGTAGTTGCAAAAGAATTATATTAAAAAGGAGCGACTTGTTATAATCTGTACCCTCTCTACTACGCTGATATTTCCAAAACAACTTTTGCACCGTGCAGCTTTTCCGAATTACTTAAGTAAAGGTTTCCACCGTGTTGCTTTGCAAAGCTTTTAGCAATGTATAACCCCATTCCATGATGATCTTTGGAGTTTCTACTTTTATCTCCTCTATAAAACTGCTCTGTAGCTGAATGCATTTCCTCTTCTGTAAACCCTCTTCCCGAGTCCTCTACAATAAATTGCAGTTTTTCACTAATCATTTCCACTGAGAACATCAAGTCACCCTTTGTTGGAGAATATTCAATTGCATTCATCATTATATTCATAATTGCTCTTTTCAAAGCAGTCTCGTCAATAGGAATAAAATTTGGTATGTCCTGAACATTTTCAATTAGATTTAACTGTTTGCCTAAAACACAAATTGCACTTTCTTCTATAATATTACGAATAAAGTCGCGGAGATCTGTTTGCTTGAATTGAAGTGAAGCGCCTTCCTCACATTTCGTAATATCGAGCAAAGATTTCATATATATTTCCATCTCATCAATACTTTTCAAAATATGCTCATTACATTTCTTCTGATTTGAATCTAGCATTGATTCATTTAATAGCTCTGCATTCCCTCTCAATATCGTTAATGGCGTTTTAATGTCATGTGCCAAAGCAGCAATCTGCTCTCTTCTATTTGTTTCCATATTCCACTGTGTACGTAACGAATGATTTAATTCATCTTTCATTTTTACTAAAGAAGTTAATACTTCATTCACTTCTTTTATTTTAGATTGTTCCACTTGAAAATCTAAATCTTCCTTTTGAATTTTATCTGTTACATTTCTCAAAATCAGCATTTCCTTTGACAATGTTTTACCAAAAGAGCGAGATAGAAATATCACTTCGGCAACAAATAATAGAATAAAAAGAACAATTTCACAAACTTCCGGACTTGGTAAATACTTCTTCAAAAAAGGATTTTTAAAAGTAGCATGTAACGTATATAGAATGACACAAATATCTTTATCACGTTCTATAACTGCATAGTAGTACTTACTATCACCTTTTTCATCCTTATGTATGTTATTCCATATTTGTCCCGCATAATCTTTATTAATACTCCCTTGAATAACGTTTCCAGAAAAATCATACACAACATATTTATATTGCTTTAAAATTTGATCATCGTCCTGCTCCGCTTTAACTATAGCATCTCTTTGCGACTCAATCTGCTTTTCATAATAATTTGCTGGCAAGATTACCTCTGCGTTAACTCCAACTTGGAATAGAATCATAAAAAAAGTAACTAATGCAATCGTCCCTATTGAAAATGCAAAAATATACTGTATTAAAATCTTACTAAGATTGACTTGCTTTTTCACTTTCTCCATTTATAACCAATTCCCCATACTGTTTCTATTGGATTCATGTTATGCTTACATAATTTTTGACGGATATTTTTAATATGTTCCACAATTACTTGGTTATCACTTTCTCCCTCATAACCAAAAACATTTTCGTAAATCTTTTCTCTTGAAAATACTTGTCCATGATTCAAAGCTAAATATTCGCAAATTCCATACTCACTTTTCGTAAATGCGATAGATGTATCGTCATGCCATATTTCTTTACATGACAGATGAAATGTAAGACCTGACAGGAAAAATGCATTTTGCTTTTCTCTATGCTCACGCCTTACATGTGCGGATACCCTCGCACGCAGTTCTCCAATTCCAAAAGGTTTTGTAATATAGTCATCTCCACCGAGACTAAGCCCTGTGATCAGATCCTTCTCCATTGTTTTGGCTGTTAGAAATACAATTGGACTATCAACCAAATCCCGTATTTCCTTACAAAGTGTAAAACCATCTATTTCTGGCATCATGACATCTAATAGAATTAAATCATAATGACAAAATTTCTCCTTTGGTATAGTAAGAGGATTACTAACGGCAGTTACCTCATGGCCTTCTTTCTCTAAAGCACTTTTTATAATATAAAGGATGCCTTCTTCATCATCAATTGCTAATATTCTTGCCATATAGAATCCCTCCTCTCACTTCCATTATAATACAAATGCACTTACATTTCTTTACGGCCTTCATAAAAGGAAAACCATACAAGGGAAATAACAAATGCAATGATCGTGAAACAAACGCAAATCACTGCTCCAATTTTTCCCTCTACTTGTAAGACATGAATAGAAGCGGGGCTCAATTTGTGCTCCAAAAAATAATTGCATAATCTCACACTCCACGCACATGGCGTGTATTTCCAAATCACATCTCCCATCCCTGTAAGCATTAAAGCTACCAGCAAGCTTTCTATAATTCCAATCCCAATGGAAGCACCTTTACTAAAGCGAAAATTTAAGAACAGATGCCATATATACATAAAGATTTGACAACCAAAAAGAATGAAGGAAATTTCAACATACAAAGCAAATGGAAAGTTATTTTGTCCTAACAGAGAATGAAACCCTGCCGCAAACCCAACGACTGCCAACATAGTTGAACAAAACCCACATATTAAAAGTAAACATACTTTACTAATAAATGCTTTACGCCTTCCGTATTCCGTTGATAAAAGTTCTTTAAAATTCCCTGCCACAGCCTCCTGTTCCACAACAGAAGAGCACACAATGCTAATTAGCAACGGAAAAGATATCGATAATACTTGAATATATCCTGAAACCTTATTTATAGAATCAACTTTTGAAATGGAATAATAACTTAAAAAAAGAGCAATACCGATGATTGGCATCGCTATATGTATCCAGAAAAAAATCGTATGTTTCATTTTTATAAAATCAGCTCTTACTATCCTCGACAAAACCGCCATATTATTTTGCCTCCTGCTTTTCAAACCATTTTGCCGTCATATAAGTAAACAAAAAGAACAACACGACAGAAATTGCCACGCCTGGCAAAATTACATCGTAGGAAAGGAGTTCTGGTTTGAACGTTACACTTCCGGTTTCTGCATATAGACCATTTGGTAGTATTTTCAAAATAGGAATCATAAGTCTACTTGGATATGTGTATGGACTAATCATCCAAATATTTTTTGTTGCCAATACAACTCCAAAAATTCCATTTGCCCCTACATTCAACAGAAGCGTCGGAAATAGACCTATTTTGTTACCTAAAAACAAGCAGAGTGGAATTTGCCACATAAAAGTAACGATTAAAAGAACGCTTCCTAATAGCGCATTTACTGTAGGAATGATTTGGAAGTTCTCCTTATTTAATAGTAAACTAGATAACTGGATTCCACAGAAAAAAAGTATGCATGAAAAGCTCAAAATCCCTAAAATTAGTAATACTTTAGAAATCCATACTCGTTTTAATGAAACTGGTAACGATAAGATAGAACGATTATTCATTTTCTTATCTTTCTCCGCAAGAAGTACACAACTTAAAGAAATCATTCCTGGAAGCATCGTAATGTACCACCAATTGTAACTAGATAATTGAAAATAATCCGCCGATAATAAAAAAGCAATTAGTATTGTGGCAAATGGAACTAGCCATATAAGTTTGTTCAAAAAAGTATGTTTAATTTTAATTTTTTCAGATGCAATATATAAATTCATTTCTTATGCCTCCCTTCTATACTTTCCAGCCACTTGTACAAATAAATCTTCCAGGTCATCATCCTTATTCAGTTTCCCCTGATACCCCAACACACCGCCTGAGATAATCCCAACATGATCTGCAATTTGACTTACTTCGCTTAAAATATGACTGGATAAAATGACAGTAATTCCTTTTGTGGGAAAGGAAAGGATTAATTTTCTTAATTCCTGAATCCCAAAAGGATCTAGTCCATTCATCGGTTCATCTAATATTAAAAACTTCGGATGATTCAGCAATGCAATCGCAATTCCCAATCGTTGCTTCATCCCCATAGAGAATTCCCTCGCTTTTTTCCTATCTGTATTCTCTAGCTCCACAACATGCAATACTTCATCAATCCTTGATTTAGGTAATCCTAAAACAGTCGTACGAACCAACAGATTTTCTCTTGCTGTTAAATTTTCATAAAGTGGCGGAGACTCAATTAAAGCACCAATAGAATGTAAATCTTGCCGCGTCCATTTATGACCATCAAAATAAATCTCACCAGAAGTAGGTATAAGCATACCTGTTATCATTTTTAAAGTTGTCGATTTCCCTGCCCCATTAGGACCTAACAATCCATAAATTGCATATTTTGGTACAGAAAGCGAAATGTTTTGTACTACACTTTGCTTTCTAAATGTTTTGCAAAGATTTTTTGTTTCTAACATCATCTCAGTCATCCTAAACTTCCTCCTCGTATATTGTAATTCTAGAGTAAACGACAATTATAAGGATTCTATAAGGAAAATAAAAAAACATAGAGAAAAAGGAAAAGCTTTTTCAAATGCTATATGTATGAAACTATAGATTCACTTGATTTTTCTACACATGGTTACAAATGAAAAATTTATAAAAAAATGAAAAGCTTTTAATATAAATGCAAACAAAAAAGAAGCGATTTATTTCATCGCTTCTTTTTTATTAAATCATATCCAAAATGACAGTATCCCTACATAACCCTCTTAAACATCTTCTCCAACTCATAAGTAGAATGATGCACAAGAATTGGTCTTCCGTGCGGGCATGTGTATGGGTTTGTTGTTGTACGTAGTTCTTCCAATAAAGCAAATATTTGATCGTTCGTTAAATATTGATTTGCTTTAATGGACGCTTTACAGCTCATCATGATGGCTGCTTCTTCACGTAATTTTTTAATATCAACTTTTTTTAGTTTGACGACTTGTTCCATCATTTCGTCGATAATTTCTGTTTCTTGTCCTTTCGGGAACCACGTTGGATGTGAGCGGACGATAAAGGATTGATGACCGAATTGCTCTAAGAACAGTCCAACTTTTTTCAGTTCTTCTAGTTGCTCTTCGACACGTAAAAATTCAGTAAGAGATAAGTCAATACGGTATGGTACAAGTAGCTCTTGTACTTCTTGCGCTACTCTTCCTACTTTGTCACGGAAGTATTCATAATTAATACGTTCCTGCGCGGCATGTTGGTCAATCATATATAAACCTTTATCATTTTGAGCGAAAATATATGTTCCATGCATTTGTCCAATTGGATAAAGCGGTGGTAAGTCATTACCGTTCATTTCAATCTCTTTTATTTCCTGAACTTCTTCTTCCAATTCCTCTAATTCAAAGTCTTCATCGTTACTGTTCCACGATTTCTCTTCTCGAATTGGTTCTTCTATTATCGGTTTAGTAGATGGCTGCCAACTTTGTTCTTCTCTTACGAGCGACTGTGGTGGTTGCCATTCTTGTTTCGGCGGTTGCCACAGTTGTGCTGGCTGTTTCACAGCCAGTGGTTCTACTCGTTTTTCATCCATGCCCGTCGGTAAAATGATGTCCGGCATAGATGGCTCTTTCGGCTTCGCATGCTCAAACTTGAACTGTTCTTGCACACTTTCATCTTTTTCTTTTTTCTTCGTTGTTACACCTGCATCTGGGATGAGCTGTATTTTTTTAAATGCTGCTTGCAATGTTTCTTCGATAAGTTTTAGCAATTCTTGTTCTTTACTAAAACGGACTTCTAATTTCGCAGGATGTACGTTAACGTCAACAAGCATTGGATCCATTTCAATCGATAAGAAACCGATTGGATATCGTCCAATTGGCAATAATGTATGGTATCCTTGCTGAACTGCTTTCATTAATACGAAATTTCGAACGTAACGACCATTTACGATCGTTGACATATAATTTCGAGATGCTCTCGTTACTTCTGGTAGTGTTACATAACCTTTAATTGTGAAATCTAAAGATTCAGCTTCAATTGGAATAAGCTTTTTCGCAACTTGAATGCTGTAAATCGATGCAAGTACTTGTCTTACATCACCATTTCCTGATGTGTGAAGCAATTTCTTTTCATTATGAAACAGCTTTAATGATACTTCTGGATGTGACATTGCAATACGATACACGATATCCGTAATATTCCCAAGCTCTGTATGAATGGTTTTCATATATTTAAGACGCGCTGGTGTATTAAAGAATAAGTTTTGTACTGTAATATCTGTTCCTTTTCGGCTCGCTGTTTTCTCCTGCTTTATAATGTCTCCACCTTTAATCATAAGGTGTGTACCAGGCGCATCACCTGTGCTTGTGATTAATTCTAATTCACTAACTGAGGCAATACTCGGCAATGCCTCACCGCGGAAACCGAGTGTTCTAATGCGAAACAGATCGTTTTCATCTTTAATTTTGCTCGTCGCATGTCGTTCAAAAGCGACGATACAATCTTCTTCTGCAATGCCATCCCCATTATCAATGATGCGAATTTTTGATAAACCAGCTTCTTCTAAGTGGATTTCAATAGATGTACTATTCGCATCGATAGAATTTTCCACAAGTTCTTTTACGACTGAGGCAGGGCGCTCTACTACTTCCCCTGCCGCAATTAAGTTAGAGAGTTGATCATCGAGTTTGCGAATTTTCCCCATCTACTTACTCATCCTTTCTTTAACTTTTTCTGCAAGCGATACAGTTCGTTCATCGCCTCTAAAGGTGTCATATCAAGTAAATCAATTTTTTTAATTTGTGCAAGTACCGTCGTTTCTTTTGCATCTAGCACTGACTTGTCTTGTTTTTTTGAAGACTGTTCTCCACCAAAGAATGATAATTGCGATTCTTCCTCAGTCTCTACTTTCGGCTCTTGTATTTCTGCTGGTTCTTCTTTTACAACAGCTGGTTCTGGAGCCACTTCTTGTACTTTCACTTCTGTACACTTTGGAATAATAATTTCTTCTTGTCCTTCTAGTTGCGCTAACACTTCTTTCGCACGAGCGATTAAGCTATCTGGAAGCTCCGCAAGTTGCGCAACGTGAATTCCGTAACTTTTATCAGCTGCTCCATC
Source organism: Bacillus sp. IBL03825 (assembly GCF_024712505.1). Classification (NCBI taxonomy): domain Bacteria; kingdom Bacillati; phylum Bacillota; class Bacilli; order Caryophanales; family Bacillaceae; genus Bacillus; species Bacillus sp. IBL03825. Next base: position 3,750,710 of record NZ_JAMXKE010000001.1, read on the forward strand.
TTGAATTTTATGAAGGAATACTACTTTTCCGTTTTCTTCAATAGCTGAAACGTGTACATTCTTCAATTGTCCTAAACTTTCTTCTAGCACCGTCAATTCATGATAATGCGTAGAGAATAACGTTTTCGCACCAATTTGGTCATGAATATGTTCAATGATTGCTTGTGCAAGTGCCATACCATCATAAGTAGATGTACCGCGTCCAATTTCATCGAATAAAATTAAACTTCTTTCTGATGCATTTGCAATTGCATTTTTCGCTTCTAACATTTCGACCATAAATGTACTTTGACCCGAAATTAAATCATCCGCTGCACCAATTCTCGTAAAGATTTGATCGAATACAGGTAATACCGCTTCTGTTGCTGGTACGAAACAACCAATCTGTGACATAACAGTTACAAGTGCTAATTGTCTCATATACGTACTTTTACCAGACATGTTCGGTCCTGTAATTAAAAAGACATCCATCTTCTCCGGCATAATACAATCATTCGGTACATACAATTTCCCGTTCAATACTTTTTCAACGACAGGATGACGACCATCTTTTATAAAGATTTCGCGCTTAGTTGTTAAAACAGGTTTTACAAACTGTTCTTCTTCACTAACTGTCGCGAAACTTTGCAGTACGTCTAATTCACTAATTACTTTCGCTAAATGTTGTAATTTCGGAATAAATACTTTTACTTCTTCACGAAGCGCTGTAAATAAATCGTATTCTAATTGTACAATTTTTTCTTCTGCTTCTAAGATTAATGTTTCTTTTTCTTTCAATTCATCTGTAATGAAACGTTCCGCATTAGCAAGCGTTTGTTTACGCTCATAGCGGCCTTCTGGAAGTGCTGCAAGATTCGCCTTCGTCACTTCAATGTAGTAGCCGAAAATACGGTTGTACCCGATTTTTAATGATTTAACTCCTGTAATATCACGCTCTCGTTTTTCAAGCTCAGCGATCCACGTTTTCCCGTTTTTACTAACGTAACGATATTGATCAAGCTTGTCATTATAACCGTCTTTAATAATATCTCCATCTTTAATAGAAAGTGGTGGGTTTTCTTGAATACTTCTTCCTAGTAATTCAGTTAAGCTCTCACATGGATCCGCACCTTGAATTAACCTTGCTGCATAAGCATTATCTAATAGACTAATCGCTTCTAAAATAGCTGGTACTTGAAGTAAAGATCGTCTTAACTGTAATAAGTCCCGTGCATTCACATTACCAAATGCAACTTTCCCTGCTAAACGTTCTAAATCATATACTTCTTTTAATTTTTCTTTTAAATCTTCACGTAAGAAGTAATCATTTACAAATGTTTCAACCATTTCTAAACGCTCTTCTACTTTTTCTTTTTGAATCAATGGACGTTCCATCCACTGTTTTAACATACGACCACCCATAGCTGTTTTCGTTTTATCTAATAGCCATAATAATGATCCTGTTTTTTCTTTCGTTCGAAGTGTTTCTGTCAGCTCTAAATTTCGCTTTGAATGCACATCAATTTTCATAAATTGATTCGTATAATAAATTTCCACTGGTTGCAAATGGTCTAACGAACGTTTTTGCGTTCTTATCACATAGTTAAATAAGCGTCCAACTGCTTTAATTAACTTTGCTTGCGAAACGTTTTTCACAAGATGTTCTAACCCTTCCGGAATCGTTGTTGCATCTTCATACGAAATCGTCATTTTTAATGTTGCAGTTAATTTATTTAATTCATCTTTTGAAAATGTAGAATCTACAACAATTTCTTTTGAACCAGTTGCATACACTTCTAATAAAATATCTTCTACTGAACCTGTTAACAACGTTACTGTATTTTGTCCAGTCGTTAAATCATTACAAGCTAAAGCATACGATCCATCTTCAAAATGTGTTAATGCTGCTAAGAAGTTATTTTCTTTCTCATCAATAGTACGCCCTTCCATCATCGTTCCTGGCGTAATTAGTTGTACGACTTCACGGCGCACTACACCTTTAGCTGTTTTTGGATCTTCCACTTGCTCACAAACAGCTACTTTATATCCTTTTTCAACAAGTTGTTCAATATAATTTTTAGCTGCATGATGCGGTACACCGCACATCGGTATACGATCACTACTACCACCATCTCGGCTCGTTAATGTAATTTCAAGTTCATGAGCTGCTTTAACCGCATCTTCAAAGAACATTTCATAAAAATCACCTAATCGGAAAAATAAAAAGGCATCTTGATAGTCTGCCTTAACCTTTAAATATTGCTGTATCATAGGGGTATATTGCGTCATACTTTTCCTCCATAATTCTTACATAGTAATCAATTTTCATATATGTCACACTTCACGGACATCCATATCTCCTATTTCAGGAGTCTTTCCTCATTATAGCACATTTCATAAGGAATCATGTTCATTCAAGCATCACTTATGTAAAGTAAAAAGCTAGGAAGAACTTCTCCCTAGCTTTCTATTACTCTTCTTCTGCATCGACGATAAAGTTCGGATCTAATTCTTCAAACTCATCATCATCGACTTGGAAATCCTCGTCTGATTCTACACAACCTTCAGGATTTACACTTACACAAATTTTCGTTTCCCCAACTACTTCTGTTACAAATTCACGTTCTACAGTTACAACAATTTTATTACCATTTGGTGATACAAGAGCTTCTAAACAATTTGGTGGCTGAATGACACGAGCAATAATTTCTAAATCATCACCAGAAAAGTTTTTATCACGATACCCAATACTCACTTCATCAGTGTAGTTCACACGTTCTGTTACAACTTCTGTCTTTGTATTACCATCAAATGAATACCAAGTGTTCACATCATAGAAACCTTCAATTTCCACATGCTTTCCATTCTTTCTTGCTTCGTACGAGTGGTTAATTACCCAGCACCCTAAAATACTTGTTGGCTCATTATTCGATTCACATGTATGCGTTGACTTTGTATACTTACGTCCTTTTCCAACCACTGCTTTTGTAATAATCTCTCTAAATTCGGACATTCGTAACCCTCCTCAATCACTATTCACTTAATCATATGCGTGACAATAGCGGAATGTGTCATTCTTTTTTCGAGAAGAACTTACGTTTAACCCACTAAAAAAAGAGATGTCAATTCGACATCTCTTTAACAACCACAATTTCCTTTTTTACTTTCTACCGCCGCACCCGTTTCACCCTTCAATACATCGCCATTAGTTGAAATTAATATTTCATCTGTTACGTTGTTAGAAATCGTACTTGCAACTAGCTGTAGTAAGTCATTTACATATGTTTGTGAAGATTTAAATTCTTGCACAACTGGGATACTATCCAACTTATCTTGCAATGCATCAATGTCAGCTTCTACTTTTTTCAAAGCTTCCCATTTCCCGTAATGCTGCAAGTTTACTGCTTGTTTTTGCAGTGCTTTAATTTCATCAATTGCGCGCTTTACATTTTCATTTTTATGAATTTGCGCCTCTGCTTTCTTAAAGAAATCAACTTCTTCTGTTTCAGAAATCATTTTTGCTAATTCTTTCGCTTGTTCAACAATTTCATCTTTCGAATATGCTTTCATCTATTATTCCACCTCAATCGGCTCTTCAACTAATTCCCCGTTAAGAGACCAAGTTTTTGCTTCCGTTACTTTTACTTTCACAAGCTGACCAATTAAAGATTTTGAAGCGACGAAGTTTACAAGTTTATTCGTACGAGTATAACCTGCGAGTACTTCTGGATTATTTTTACTTTCCCCATCAACTAACACTTCTACAATTTGACCTTTGTAACGATTATTCTTTTCAATTGCCAACGTATTTACTAGTGTATTTAAGCGTTGAAGACGTTCTTTTTTCACTTCCATCGGTACATTATCTTTCATTTTTGCAGCTGGTGTACCTTCGCGCGGAGAATAAATAAAGGTAAAGGCAGTATCAAATCCTACTTCACGATATAACGACATCGTTTCTTCAAATTGCTCATCTGTTTCATTTGGGAAACCAACGATAATATCAGTTGTGAATACTGCATTTGGAATTGCTTCTTTAATTTTTCTTACAAGTTCTAAATAATGCTCACGTGAATATTTACGCGCCATAATTTTTAACATATCTGTGCTTCCAGATTGAACTGGTAAGTGAATATGTTCTACTAAGTTTCCAGCTTTTCCAAGCACTTCAATTAAGTGATCATCGAAATCACGTGGATGGCTCGTTGTAAAACGAATACGAGCAATATCAACTTTACGGAGTTCGTCCATTAAATCGCCAAGTCCGTATTCAAAATCTTCAAAGTCTTTACCATATGCATTTACGTTCTGGCCAAGTAACGTAATTTCTTTATAACCATTCGCAGCTAAATGACGAATTTCTTGGATAATGTCTTCTGGACGTCTGCTTCGCTCTTTTCCACGTGTATACGGCACGATACAATATGTACAGAACTTATCACAGCCATACATAATATTTACCCAAGCTTTAATATCACCACGGCGTACTTTCGGAAGGTTTTCAATTACATCCCCTTCTTTTGACCAAACTTCAACTACCGTCTCCTTCGAGAACATTGCATCTTTTAGAATATACGGCAATCTATGAATATTATGCGTTCCAAACACCATATCTACATGCTGATTTTTTTGCATAATTTTATTTACAACAGATTCTTCTTGAGACATACAACCACATACACCAATTAAAAGGTCCGGATTTCTTCTTTTTAATGACTTTAAATGACCTAGTTCACCGAACACTTTATTTTCAGCATTTTCACGAATTGCACAAGTATTTAATAAAACTACATCTGCATCTTCAGTTGAAAAGGTTGGCTCATATCCAAGTGCGGTGAAAATACCCGCCATTACTTCCGTATCATGCTCATTCATTTGACAACCATATGTACGAATATAGAACTTTCTTCCTGTACCAAAATTGCGAAATTCTTCAGGTAAGCCAAAATCCCGTTCAATTTTAACTTCTTCTTTCCCTCGTTTTTTCGCGTCTTTTAAGGAAGGTGGCTGGTATACACTTTCAAAGTATTTACTATAATCTTTCTCTTCTTTTTTCGTAGAGGAATTTGCTTGTTGACTTGCTAATCGTTGTTGCTCGTTCATCGGTAATCTCCTTTCACCCTTAACTATACACACTCTATAGTCCATTTTAATGCGCTTTGACTCACCTCAAAAATGGTTAGATAGCTTGAGAGATAACTTGTCCTTTGAAACTTGAGTAATCAATCTAATCATTCATAAGAATGAAGTCTTCCCCACACAAATAGACATTCCCTTTTCATACTTCTTTTTGTCCTATCCAAAAGCATATTGCTTTATCCCTATAAACATTACCATAGTATGAAGCGTTGCGCCAATTTTAACAAGAAAGAGGCTCTGTCTGATCTTACATTTCATCAGCAATGAACTCGCCATTTTCATACAACGATTTATATATTATTTTACCATTCTGAATTTTCTAAGTAAATAAGACTACCCTATATTTTTTACTCATAAAAAAAGGTTACCAAATGGCAACCTCCTCTTCTTATATTACATAAATTCAGCAACAAGTTCATCAAACATTTTCTGATCCATATTTAAATCAGCTTGCACTAAAGGCTTCTCACTATAGCCTTTTACAAGTTCTTGGTATGAAGGTTGCGCTGTATTTTGATATATTAAACCTGTTACTAATCCGTTATTTTCCATTAACGTTTGCATAGCCATCATGCGATTAGACGGATCATATCCCTCTACTGTACTTAGTTTTGTTAAATTTTCTTTAAACCAATCGTAAGTATTTACTTTATTGTAAGTAACACATGGGCTGTATACGTTAATTAATGAAAATCCTTTATGGTTAATACCAGCTTCAATAATTTGTGTTAGTTCTTTTAAATCACTTGAAAAGCTTTGCGCCACAAATGTCGCACCAGCTGTTAAAGCCATTTCCATAACATTTAGTGACGGTTCAATTGAACCTTGTGGTGTACTTTTCGTTTTAAATCCAGCTTCACTACGCGGTGAAGTTTGCCCTTTTGTTAATCCGTAAATTTGGTTATCCATTACGATGTACGTAATGTCTATGTTACGACGAATAGAATGGATTGTATGTCCCATACCAATCGCAAATCCATCACCGTCACCACCTGATGCGATAACTGTTAAATCACGATTTGCCATTTTCACACCTTGTGCAATTGGAAGGGCACGACCATGAATACTATGCACACCATATGAATTAATATAACCCGAAATACGACCTGAACAGCCGATACCGGAGATAACAGCAAGTTCATCTGGATTTAAGCCAACGTTAGCTGCCGCACGTTGAATTGCAGCTTGCACCGAGAAGTCTCCGCAACCTGGGCACCAGTTTGGTTTTACACTGTTACGAAAGTCCTTAAATGTTGCCATTTAATACAACCCCTTTTTTGCATTCGTTGTAAATCTCTTTCGGCAAGAATGGGTTCCCATCATATTTTAAAAGACTAGAAATTTTCTCACCGTTACCAAGATTCATTTTCATAATGTTAGCAAGCTGACCTGTTGCATTGTTTTCTACTACTACAACACGCTTCGCATTTTTCACAAGTGGATCGATTTCAGCTGTTGGGAACGGGTGAATTAAACGCACATGAGCATGGTTTACTTTCATACCCTCTTGTTCTAAGCGCTCCATTGCCTCTTCGATCGCACCACGAGTTGAGTTAAATCCAACAAGCAATACGTCCGCTTCTTCATGCTTAACATTTTTATAGACAGGGGTGTTAAACTTCAAGTTCTCCATTTTACGGAAACGTTTGTCCATTTGATCTTTACGGTTTATTGCTGATTCAGATGGTTTACCAGTTTCATCATGTTCTACACCTGTAACATGGTGAACACCATTTTTCATACCAGGTAAAACACGTGGTGAAACGCCATCTTCGGTTACTTCATAACGCTTGAAGTATGCTTTATTTTCACGTTCTGGTAATTCCGCTTCTAAATCAAGCTTACCGCGACGAATTTCCACTTTATCTAACGTAAGCGGTTCTACAGTTTGTTTTCCTAAAGAAAGCTGTAAATCCGTTAAGAAAATAACAGGTACTTGATATTCTTCAGCTAGGTTAAATGCTTCTACAATATCATAGAAAGCTTCTTCAACTGTACTTGGCGCCATTACGATTTTTGGAATCTCACCGTGCGTACCGTAAATCATCGCCATTAAATCCGACTGCTCTTGTTTCGTTGGTAATCCTGTACTTGGACCACCACGTTGTGTATCAACAATTACTAATGGTGTTTCTGTAATACCCGCTAAACCAATCGCTTCCATCATTAAAGATAGACCCGGACCAGCAGATGCAGTTAATGTACGAACACCAGCATAGTTTGCACCGATTGCCATTGTACAAGCTGCGATTTCATCCTCAGTTTGGATTACTGTTCCGCCAACTTTTGGCAATTTTTTAATTAAGTATTCCATAATTTCAGATGCAGGTGTAATTGGATATGCAGACATAAAGCGAGCACCACCAGCTACCGCACCAAATGCGATTGCATCGTTTCCAATCATAAACATGCGTTTCTTACCATCAGCTTTTTCAAGCTGCATCATGTTTACTTTCTCACCTAGCAATTCTTTCATATATTGAGAGCCGCGCTTAATTGCGTCCATATTCTTTTGAACAACTTGCTCTCCTTTACGACCAAAGATTTCTTCAACAACATCTAAATAAGCTGTTTCATCTAATCCTAATACCGCACTTGATGCCCCAACAGCAACCATGTTTTTCATTAATGATGTGCCTAATTCTGAAGCAATATCTGTAAACGGTATCACATATAGATTTACATCTGTATTATCAGGTATTGTTGGATTAAATTTCGCATCCGCAACTACAATTCCACCTGGACGTAGTTCGTGGAAGTTAAAATCAATTGTTTCTTGATCAAAAGCAATTAGAATATCTAAATCATCTGAGATCGCGCGTACTTCTGTTGTACTTACGCGAATTTTATTATTTGTATGGCCGCCTTTAATACGTGATGAGAAGTGGCGGTAACCGTATAGGTAATATCCTAATCGGTTTAATGCAATACAGAAGATTTCTCCTGTACTTTCAATTCCTTCACCTTGTTGGCCTCCAACTTTCCATGAAAGTTGACTAATCATCTCCTACACCCCTTTTGGCTGCATTCATTGTAGTGTATTTTTTTACAGTAATAGTTTAGCATTTTTTATACAAATAAACTACAACGGACGCAAATTATGCCTCTTCTGATTTCCCTGAATCTTTAGTATAAAGCTATTTTGTTTTTCATTCTAGTATTAGGTCTTAAAAAAAGCAATAATATCAAATGAATTAATTCTAATTTTTCTGGATTTTTAAAACAAAAATCTTAAAAGCTTATATGATCAACAAAATTATCATATAAAAATCGCTCTACTGTAGATGCAGCATAGTGTTTACAAAGCTCATTAATTACATTTTCATATTCTCCATACGCTGATACATTTACAACTGTTTCTAATATCCCATCAAAATCCGAACCAAACCCTATATTGTTCTCTCCACCTAATGAACAAATATATTCAATATGTTTTACTATATCTGCTATATTCGCTTGTTTTTCACTTATTAGAAACTGTGGTACGAAAGTAACACCAATCATGCTATTTCGCTTTATAAGAGCTCTAAGTTGTTCATCGTTTAAATTACGTGGGTGCTGACAAAGTTTCATACAATTTGAATGGGAGGCAATAGGATTTTTTGCAATTTCTATCACATCCCAAAAGCTTCTTTCATTCAGATGCGACACATCAGTCCATACATGTAACGTATTAAGTTCTTGTACAACATGTTTACCAAAGGTCGTTAAACCCGCCCCACGTGTCTCTAGCGCACCATCAGCTAATAAATTGGCATAATTCCATGTTAGTCCAAAAGAACGTACTCCTAGACGATAAAACAACCGTAATTTCATTGCATCTTTTCCAATTGCTTCGCATCCTTCTAGTGTTAATATCGCTCCAATCTCGTCCTGTTTTAACATGTTAATATCATCTTTTGTCTGAATAAACTTTACACCCGGTAATGATAAAATTTCATTATAAAAAATATCTACCATTTGTAATGCCGCTTCAAATCGTTTTTCATATAGCACCGTTTCTGGCACATATATAGCAAAACATTGTATACTTCCTTTTCTTTTCTTTAACTGTTCAAATGTAATATGTAATTGCGGATCGTTTTTAAAATCCTTTTTCCCCTGTGCACTCCATAACTGAAAGAGTACATCACAATGAGCATCAAAAATTTTCATTTCCATTCCTCCATTACAAAAACAACCTGTTTGCATACTGCAAACAGGTTGTTTAAACTTAACGAGGTTCTACAATTAATTTTATTGCTGTACGCTCTTCCCCATCAATCATAATATCTGTGAACGCTGGGATACAAATCAGGTCCAAACCACTAGGCGCTACAAATCCTCTTGCAATTGCTACTGCCTTTACCGCTTGGTTCAATGCACCTGCACCAATGGCTTGAATTTCTGCTGTTCCGCGTTCGCGAATAACACCTGCAAGTGCACCAGCTACAGAATTAGGGACCGACGTTGCTTTAACTTTTAATATTTCCATTCCGCGTTTCCTCCTCGTTTCTATAAAAAGTATTAGCAATTATTTCACTTTAACTTATATTCACGAGGAATGACGCGTATTCCTGCTAAATTTCTGTAATTTTTCTAAAAAATTAAAAAATAATAACTTTTCTAAATTCTATCCAGGAATTACTCAAAAAATGGCTGATCATCATTAATTAAGATACGCTGGATTTTCTTAGCTTTTCCTGTATTAGGATCCACATCAACTAACACTGCACTTAATTGTGTTCTACCACTTGTCACTTCAAATCGTACTGGTAAGTTTGTTAAAAACTTCTTCAATACCGCTTCTCGATCCATACCTAAAATCCCATCGTAAGGTCCTGTCATACCAACATCTGTGATATATGCGGTTCCGCTTGGTAAAATACGATTATCTGCTGTAGGAACATGTGTATGTGTACCCACTACTGCCGTAGCACGACCATCTACATACCAACCTAACGCTTGTTTTTCACTTGTAGTTTCCGCATGAAAATCAATAAAGATAATATTCGTACGTTTTTTTGCAATGTTAATCAATTCATCCACTTTACGGAATGGGCAATCAATCGGAGGAAGGAATGTACGTCCTTGTAAGTTAATAACTGCAACTTCTGTTCCATTACAGTTCACAAAGATAAGTCCTTTTCCTGGAGTTCCTTCTGGGAAGTTAGCTGGTCTTGCAAGATATTTTGCGTCATCAATAAATTCAAATACTTCACGGTTATCCCAAGCGTGGTTTCCAAGTGTAACCGCTTGTGCCCCGCATTCTAAAAAGTTTCGATATATTTTTTCCGTAATTCCACGTCCACCTGCTGCATTTTCTCCATTAATAATGGTTACTGTAGGTGTATATTTCTTTTTTAATGCCGGTACGTATTGTTGAATCATACCTCTACCAGGAGATCCTACTACATCCCCAACAAATAATATTCTCATATGTCTTACCCTTCCTATGTACTACATTTTTTATTACTATAGCTTCAAGTGATTTCCTTACAATATATTTATTATAAGTTTGTTTCACTTATATACTAGGTATAACTAATTTCCTTTATTTTAACCAATTCCAACACAAAAAAATAAAGTGGTGTTTCACCACTTTATTTTGCGTATTCCACTGCACGTGTTTCACGAATAACAGTTACTTTAATATGTCCTGGGTAATCCAGTTCATTTTCAATACGTTTTCGAATATCACGAGCTAAACGATGAGCTTCTAAATCATCAATTGTATCTGGTTTTACCAGAATACGAACTTCTCGTCCTGCTTGAATTGCGAAGGATTTTTCTACGCCTTCATAAGACTCTGAAATCTCTTCTAACTTTTCAAGACGACGAATATAGTTCTCAAGTGTTTCACTACGAGCTCCAGGTCTTGCAGCTGATAATGCATCTGCTGCTGCAACTAAAACTGCAATGATAGAAGTTGGTTCTGTGTCCCCATGGTGAGATGCAATACTGTTTATAACTACAGGATGCTCTTTATACTTCGTTGCGAGTTCGACACCAATTTCAACGTGGCTACCTTCTACTTCATGATCAATTGCTTTACCGATATCATGTAATAGACCAGCACGTCTTGCTAGTTTTTCATCCTCACCAAGCTCCGCTGCCATAAGTCCAGTTAAATATGCAACTTCCATAGAATGTTTTAAGACGTTTTGTCCGTAACTTGTACGGTATTTTAAACGACCTAAAATCTTAATTAAATCTGGATGTAATCCGTGAACACCCACTTCAAACGTTGTTTGCTCTCCGACTTCGCGAATATACTCGTCCACTTCACGTCTTGATTTTTCGACCATCTCTTCAATACGCGCTGGGTGAATACGTCCGTCCTGTACTAGTTTATCAAGAGCGATACGAGCTGTTTCACGACGAATTGGGTCGAATCCAGAAAGGATAACTGCTTCTGGTGTATCATCGATAATTAGGTCAATACCTGTTAACGTTTCTAACGTACGAATATTTCGACCTTCACGTCCGATAATACGTCCCTTCATTTCGTCATTTGGAAGATTTACAACCGAAACGGTTGTTTCAGCAACATGATCAGCTGCACATCTTTGCATTGCAAGAGATAAAATCTCTTTTGCTTTCTTATCCGCTTCTTCTTTCGCACGAACTTCACTTTCTTTTACCATTACGGCAATTTCATGAGAAACTTCACTTTCTACTTTACCAAGAATAATTGCTTTCGCTTGTTCGCGTGTCAGATTGGAAATGCGCTCTAATTCTGTTTGTTGCTTTTGAACTAACTCTCCCACTTTGCTTTCCAACTCTTCAATCTGTTGTTGTCTCGCTACAAAAGAATCCTCTTTCTTTTCTAACTGTTGCTCGCGTTTATCGAGCGTTTCGTCTTTACGATCAAGGTTCTCTTCTTTTTGCATTAAACGATTTTCTTGTTTTTGTAATTCGCTTCTACGGTCACGAATTTCTAATTCAGCTTCTGTACGAAGTGTATGAATTTCATCCTTTGCTTCTAAAAGCGCTTCTTTCTTAAGTGCTTCAGCCTCACGATTCGCTTCGTCTAGAATACGTTTCGCTTCATTAGCTGCACCATTAATCTTCGCTTCAGCAATAGACTTTCGAACAAAAAAGCCAACAACTGCACCGACTGTTGCAAGCAAAATGGAGATGAGTATCCAAACTGTACTACTCATGATTTCACCTCCCCTTGCTATGAATGAAAAAAGACTGTCGGCATGTACATTGAATACCAACATACAGCAAAGACCGTCGTCCCGCTTTTTTAAGGGACTTTCTTCATTTCACAATTAAAATGTCATATTATTATTTCGGCAAGATTTAAGTCTTACTCCGAATATTACTTCTCTTCTTGAGAAGAGTGTTTCGTATATAAGAAAAAATATACATTCTCATTGTATCTATCGCAATTTTCATTGTCAAGCGTTGTCTACTTTTACTTTCTTTACCTTCAGCCCTAATTCATATATGAATTTAAAAAGAAGACAGCATATTATCCTGGAAAACCTTAGTAAATTCCAGTTTATGCATACAAAACATGCATATATCCCTCTTTATACATAGCCTTTTAGGCAGATTAAATATTTTATCTCCAATGATATACAACGCTTTCATAATGATTAAAAAATAAAAGACACGGAACCGTGTCTTTTATTTTTTAATCTTGAAGATTTGAATCTTCCGTGTCTTCAGCACCAGAGTCTTCACCAATTCCGTGATGGTCACGAACAAAGAAGGCAATTTCCTCTCTTAAATCCGTATTCTCTTTTAAGAATTGCTTCGAATTTTCACGACCTTGCCCTAAACGCTCTTCATTATAAGAGTACCAAGCACCACTCTTTTGAACGATATCAAGTTCAGAAGCCATATCTAAGATTTCACCTTCTCTTGAAATACCTTCTCCATACATAATATCAACTTCAGCAACACGGAATGGTGGTGCCACTTTATTTTTAACTACTTTTACTTTTGTTTTATTACCAACGATGTCATTGCCTTGCTTTAATTGCTCCGCACGACGTACTTCAAGACGAACTGTTGAATAGAATTTCAACGCACGACCACCTGGAGTTGTTTCTGGCACTATCTATAGATTTTCCATCTCTATAGTCCGGACTATCTCTTCATCTCTTTACAGAGAGCCTTGCACTTCCAGCAGTAGCCTATCATCTGCCGTACCCTACTCAGTTAACTAAAAGTCCTTTTCGGTAGTCTCTACACCTTCCCCATATAAATATGAAGCTTGGCACGGTATTACCCTAAATAATGGTGGGCTTCACCGTTAGCAACTATATAAATAGTTACACCCTTAGGCAATAAGGTTCACAAGGTTTTTTAACATGCTATCACTAGCAAGGGAAACCCATGGTATACTCCTTAATCTTTTGTGCGACTTTTTCTTTATTTACTAACTCTTCTTCATGTATAACAAGATATTTATAGCAGCTCTCTTCCATAAATAAAAGTTTTCTTTTATCTCGTTCTTTTATTTTTTTGAGTGAGTGTGCCCATTTCCCATGGACGTCTAAACAATATTTTCTACCTAAGTAGAAATCAATAGACCACTTATCGATTCTTTTTTGCTTAATGAACGCCAGATCTAAGCTTAATAATATCTGTTCAACCTGTTGTTCCAGTAAAGTATCATAATTTTTCTTTCTGACCTTTACATTAAGCTCTTTTCTCCTTTTAGCAACACATGTATCGGATACGCCATACTTAACGGCAATTTCAACATGTGATAAATATGGATTTTTTAACTCCTGTTCAACTTCTGCGGTTTTAGGTAAATAAACCTTCCTATGTCTGGTTCTTTTAATTCCGAGTAACTTTAATATTTCACCTACTCGCCTTTCATCAAGATTAATTTCTTTACCTATATCTTTTAATTTTCTCTCCGCATGTGTCGTGATAAAATCCACTTGCCATTGTTCTATGTTTCGATAAGTTCTATTTCCAATTGTCACTGCCACCTTAATCTCTCCTTATAAGAAATCCCTTATAAAGACTTAAATGAAGAAGACAAATAAAGATTCAAGTACTACGCTCTGATTAAGCAACTTGTGGTTGATTTCCGAACATAACCCCAACTTTTTCACGAATTTGGTTAATAAAGATTGCAATTGTTTTTGATTTATTGATTGCACCTGACAGCTTACGAAGTGCTTGAGACATTAAACGAGCTTGTAGACCTACGTGTGAGTCCCCCATGTCTCCTTCAATCTCAGCTTTCGGTACAAGAGCTGCTACAGAGTCAATTACGATAATATCAACCGCGCCACTTCGTACAAGTGCTTCTGCGATTTCTAGTCCTTGCTCTCCTGTGTCAGGTTGTGATAATAGTAATTCATCTATGTTAACGCCTAATTTTTGTGCATATACAGGATCCATTGCATGCTCCGCATCAATAAACGCTGCTTGTCCACCTTGACGCTGTACTTCCGCGATTGCGTGTAATGAAACTGTTGTTTTACCTGAACTTTCTGGTCCATAAATTTCGATAATACGGCCACGTGGGTATCCGCCTACCCCTAATGCCACATCAAGTGCTAAAGAACCACTTGAAATTGTAGAAATTCTACGCTCCGCTTGTTCTCCTAATTTCATAATTGAACCTTTACCGAATTGCTTCTCTATTTGTTTTAACGCCATATCTAACGCCGCTTGACGATCACTCATTCAAAATTCCTCCTTAACTGAATTGCTAATCTTATTATACCTATTTTCAATTCAATTTGCCAACAAAATCGAACATTTATTCGATTTTTTTATTTTCCATTAAATAAAAATGAGTTTAACCATAAAAAAAGCTAGAAGAAACTTATATCTCTTCTAGCTTTTTATATAAATGATAAAATCCATATTTCACCGAACGTTCCCTAATTTGTTGACGACTTCCACTTAAAATAAGAGGAAAGACTACAGTTGGTTCATCCTTCATCGCCAATCCAACGAATACTGTTCCCGGCTCTTTATGTTCTGAAGCATCCGGTCCTGCTACCCCAGTGAAACTAATTCCGATATCCGCTTTTAATAAGCCCTTAACATTTTCAGCAAGATAACGAGCACATTCTTTACTAACTGCACCATCAGTAGACAACACTTCCGCAGGTACATGTAAAACATGTTGCTTCACATCATTATGATAACAAATGACACCGCCTTTAAATACTGAAGACACACCAGCACTTTCTGTTACTTGATTGCCGAAGAGACCACCGGTTAAACTTTCTGCACACGCTAAAGTTAATCCTTTTTTCTTCAATAACTCTATTGCCTTATCATGCAGAAACTCTTGATCATACCCGTAGAAAAATTTTCCTACTCTTTCTAAAATCAAATCTTCCATATGCTGAATGCGTTTCGCAGCTTCATCAGCATTTTGATGTTTGGCAGTTAAACGTAGTGTCACTTCTCCATCATTCGCAAGGGGGGCGATTGTCGGGTTCGTTTGTCCATCAATTAAATCTTGAACTTTCACTTCTAATTGAGATTCCCCAATCCCGAAAAAGCGAAGCACACGAGAATAAATGTTTTCTCCTGTTGTAAAGTTACGTAAAAAAGGCTCTACATAACTTATATACATCGGCTTCATCTCTTTCGGTGGTCCTGGTAATAAAATATAAACTTTCCTGTTCTTATTTAGCCCCATACCAGGTGCCATGCCGTGATCATTCGCAAATACAGTTGCTCCATTCAAAACGAGCGCTTGCTTTTTATTATTCTCTGTGAACTCGCGACCTGTACGCTTAAAGTACTCGCTTATCGATGCTAATGCCTTTTCATCATATACAAGCTCTTCACCCAAACTAGAAGATATCGTTTCTTTCGTCAAATCATCTTTTGTCGGGCCTAATCCACCTGTGAAAATAAGTATGTCAGCAC
Source organism: Bacillus sp. IBL03825 (assembly GCF_024712505.1). Taxonomy (NCBI): domain Bacteria; kingdom Bacillati; phylum Bacillota; class Bacilli; order Caryophanales; family Bacillaceae; genus Bacillus; species Bacillus sp. IBL03825. The sequence goes on from NZ_JAMXKE010000001.1 coordinate 3,766,682, forward strand.
GTTCTTCCGCAACTTCAATCGCCTGCTGTAATCGCTTGTTATTATCTCCAACTACAGTATGGTAGTACACATTAATTCCGATTGAAGCTAACTTTTCAGATAAAAACTGGGCATTTGTATTTGCAATTTGTCCAAGTAATAATTCAGTTCCAACCGCAATAATTTCAGCATTCATCCCAATTCCCCCATAAACTTCTATTTTGAGTTTACAAAAGCAGCTCTATTTTTCCAGAAATAATCCCACCCTGAAATAACAGTAAAGATTAATGCAATCCATATGAAAATATCAGCAACTGGGATATGGATTAAATTTAAAGGTACATCGTGTAATAAATACGCCGCAATTGCAATAATTTGTGTCCACGTCTTAATTTTCCCTAACTGATTTGCTGCCACTACTTCTCCTGTTCCAGCAAGTACAAGACGTAAACCAGTTACTGCAAACTCACGGCTGATAATTACAATAACGATCCAAGCAGGTACGTATTGCATCTCAACTAATGTAATAAGTGCTGCTGAAACAAGTAATTTATCAGCTAACGGGTCAAGAAACTTCCCTAAATTCGTTACAAGATTATACTTTCTTGCGTAATGTCCATCAATCCAATCTGTAGCCGAAGCAATAATAAAGATAAGTGCCCCTACTAAATGTTGAATTGGTAAATCAACATCACCAATTGTGTATGAACCCCAATCAAAGGGCGCTAACATAATTACCATAAAAACTGGAATTAAGAAGATTCTAGATATTGTAATTTTATTTGGTAAATTCACAGCTATTCCTCCATCATATCAAAAACATTTGTTCATTGAAAAAAGTCATCGAGGCGATGACTATTATTGTGCAGGTTGCCCTATCCCTTGGTTTTTTATCACCAATCTTTGGTGAAGTTCTTTTTCTGGATTCAATGGATAAGCGACCACTTGGCCATTCAGTTTAACTTCAACATTCGTTGCATTCCCAATATTAAGTCGCACTTCTTTTAATGTTGATACATCACGTTTTTCTATTTGGCCCTCTTGTACTGTAGCGTTTAGAATCACATTCCCCGCATCATCTTTAACATCTACATAGCTCGCACCTTTACCCGATATTTCCAGTTCTAATGTTTTATTGTTATGAATTTCCAAAGTAGATACTTTACCAGTTGTACCAACTACTTTTACTTCTTCTTGTCCCGTTGGTTGTGCTGGTTGTTCCTCTTTCTTTGGCTCTTCTTTCTTTGGTTCCTCTTTTTTCGGCTCTTCCGCTTTCACTTCATCTTTCTTCGTATCTAACGGAGAGTTTTCTGCTTTTTTAACTTCAATTTTCTCACTTTGAGCATTCGGAACTTTCTCATCACCTTTTCCAGTTAACGCTTGGAAAACAAACCAAATTACCACTCCAAATGCAATTACTAATAGCGCAACTAAAACTTTCGGCATATGATCTGCAATTGGCCATGATGAAGATTTTTGCATTGTTTCTTGCGTTTTCTGTCCTGTTGATACTTGTGGAACGTCGCGTTTTTCAGATTGTGGTATCGTACTCTGATATTCTACAAGCAGTTCCTCTCCATTTAACCCAACCGCATCTGCGTATTGTTTAATGAATGCACGCGCATAAAAAGCTCCGGGCAATACATCATAATTGCCTTCCTCAATCGCTACTAAATGGCGTTTTTGAATTTTTGTAATCTCATGCAGCTGATCCATAGACAAGCCCTTCGTTCCTCTTGCTTCTTTCAGCTTTTGTCCTAATTCTGTCACTACTAACACCTCAATATTTCTTTAAAAGTCAAACATAGAGAAATTATTTTGCGTACCTTGCTCAATTTCATCTACTAAATTATATTGGATTTCTTCATCATAATCGTTACGCAACTCGATAATATAATCAAAATCATCCAATGTGTATTCTGACTGACTCACAAATACGTCAGGATGTTCCACAACTTTCGTTGCAGGTAATCTCATAATTTCACGAACAAGCTGCCAATGCCTTTCGTTAGCACGCTTTGTTGACACGATTCCATCTAAGATAAAAATATTGTCGTCGCTATACTCATCTTCAATCAATTGACTACGAACAGTTTGCTTAATAAGAGTAGATGATACAAATAACCATCTTTTATTTGCACAAACACTTGCGGCAACAATGGATTCTGTTTTTCCGACACGAGGCATTCCTCGTATCCCGATTAGTTTATGACCTTCTTTTTTCATTATTTCAGCCATAAAGTCTACAAGTAACCCTAATTCATCACGTACAAATCGAAATGTCTTCTTATCATCTGCATCTCGTTGTATGTACCTACCATGTCTAACCGCTAGCTTATCTCTTAGCTTTGGCGGACGATATTTCGTTACCGTTATGTTATCCATCGTATTTAAAATTGATTCAAGTCTAGAGATTTGCTCTTGATTATCACACATAAGGAGTAATCCACGTCGTGCATTATCTACACCATTAATTGTGACAATATTAATGCCGAGCATACCGATTAACGAAGAAACGTCACCAAGCAAGCCAGGTCGGTTTTTATGTATTTCATATTCAAAATACCATTCAATCATCCAAGATCACTCCCCTTGCTTACTTTACACCTACGTACTATATTATATGATTTCACCTTAATAGGGAAGCTAAATGTATAATCTATCCTGCGTTATTATTATACAAAAAAAATAGAGAGGAGAATCTCCTCTCTATTTTTTACTTATGCTGTACAAACTTCACCATTAAGTTTGCGATTGTATGTTGCTCTTGTTCATCAGCGACTTTCCAAAGCTCAGACAATAATTTCTCTTGATCGTTGCGCGCTTCTACTTCATTTGCTAAATAATCTCCAACACGAAATGCCATATCTGATACAGCACCACCATCAAGACCTTTTCCTGATGCTTGTTCTAAACGTTCTCCTAAAAAGCTCTTCCATTGATCAAAATTATCTAAAACTGACATGTTTAAGCACCTCACTACTTAGTAATAGAATCATGCTTAATTTGTACAGTTTTTTATTTTTTATGTAAAAATTTTTTAGCAATGCCAACCGCCATTCACTCCGATAATTTGTCCAGTTATGTAAGAGGCACCTGGTGACACGAGAAATGACACTGTTTTCGCTACTTCTTCTGGTAATCCTAATCGTCCTAACGGAATCTCTTCAGCAATTTCATTCTTATCCTCTTCTGAAAATACGTTTAACATTTCCGTTTCAATTGCACCTGGTGCTACCGCGTTCACTCTTACTCCACTTAATGAAACTTCTTTTGCTAATGCTTTCACATATGAATTTTGTGCACCTTTTACCATCGAATAAAGCACTTCACATGATGCGCCGATTTGGCCCCATATAGACGAAACAAGTACAATATTACCGCTTCTCCGCTGAATCATTGATGGCAGTGCCATTGATAATAGTTTATAGATGCTCTTCACTTGAAGTTCTACCATATAATTTAATTCATCGTTCGTTACATCTGTTACGAGTCCAAAAATACTCTTCCCAGCTGCATATACGATAACATCAAGAGGATGTTCAATTTGTTCCCACAATTGCTCCGCTCCATCACTAGAAGCTAAATCCGCTTGAACAGGAATCACTTCCCCCCACTCTTTCTGTAACTCATTCACTTGCCCTTCACCGTTATTATAATGAACATATACTGTATATCCATCTTGAATTAATTGTTTTGAAATAGCAGAGCCAATCCCTCCGCTTCCTCCAGTTACTAATGCATACTTCTTCATACAATTCCTCTCTTATCTCAACAAAATCTTTTTCCTATAAATAAAGTGAAACTTTAATCAGTGGGTGGATGAACATCCCCCACTGATTATTAGTTGAACCAATCGGGCTTTTACGGGCAGTTGATCCCCCCACCTACTTCTGTGCTTTCACTGAATTTTTAAGTGGGGGGTCTTACTGCCCGTTAATGCGGGGTAAATAATACCCTCATCTTACAATTTATCAATGATAAGATGAGGGTATTATTATGAAACCTTTTATTTTTTCGGTAAAACTTGACAAACACTCATTCTTTCTTCTGATAATAATAATTTGGCTACTTCTTGTAAATCTTGAACAGTTAGACTTTCTAATACAGTCAATGCCTCAAACAGACTAGATTCATTAAACGCATATCGTGTAAATTGATTCGCGATATATTCTGGCGAATTCAACGAGCGTAAAAAGCCACCTATTTTCTTTTTCTTTACTCGTTCTAATGCCGCCTCATCTAATTGATCATAATTTGTATTTAGTAAAATGCTTTTCAAACGCTCTTCCAGCTCATCAGGTTGCTTCGTATCGCCGCCAACCATTGCAAAACCGAAGTTATTCTCTTCCGTATAATCATACGAGAACGAATCATCAATAAGACCTTCATTATATAAAGATTCGTAATGAACGGAGCTTTTCCCAAATAAATAATCTAAAAGTAACGTAAGCGCAATTTCTTGTTTTAAAAGGGCTTTCCCTTTTTCTTTTAAATTTGTCGCTTTAATACCAACTAAACATTTCGGTGTTTGTACAGGCATGGAAATAATTTTCTTCTTTTCATTTACCTCATCAGGTTCTTCCTCAAATGAACGTACAATTTCTGACTGGTTTTTATAATCTTTTTTCGCTTGATTTTCACGTACTAAATCCATTGTTTCCTCTGGATCAATTGCCCCCACAACGAATAATAACATATTGCTCGGATGATAAAATGTTTCATAACATTCATATAATAAGTCTTTCGTAATTTTACTAATAGACTCGATTGTCCCTGCGATATCAATTTTAATTGGGTGCTTTACAAACAAGCTATCAATTAATCCAAAGTATAAGCGCCAATCTGGATTATCTTGATACATTTGAATTTCTTGCCCAATAATCCCCTTCTCTTTTTCAACTGTTTTTTCAGAGAAGTAAGGCTCTTGTACGAAGTTTAACAATGTATTTAAATTTTGTTCTACATTTGATGTACATGAAAACAGATAAGCTGTTCTTGTGAAAGATGTGAAAGCATTTGCTGATGCTCCTTGTTTACTAAACAATTGGAAAGCATCGTGATCTTCTTTTTCAAATAATTTATGCTCAAGAAAATGAGCAATTCCATCAGGCACACGAATCATTTCTTCTTTACCTAGTGGTACGAATGTATTATCCATAGAACCATATTTTGTCGTAAACGTTGCAAATGTTTTATTAAATCCTTGCTTCGGTAAAATATATACATCTAATCCATTAGGAAGTTTTTCATAATAGAGTGTCTCTTTTAATTGCTCATAAACAATTTTCTCCATTTATTCTCCCTCCGTTCCATGTAAAAAGTAAATTGTGTCTAGTTCAATATTTTTAGCAACTTTCACAATCTCTTCTTTCGTCACACTTTCAATACCTGAAAGCCATTCTTCAACCGGACGCGTACGGTCTGAAATAATACCATGATACAGCATTTCCACAAATCCGCGCGGTGTATCAATCGCCTCTAATATTTGATTTTGAATAACACTTTTCGTTTGATGCATCTCTTCTTCTGAAAAATCACCATTTTGCATCGCCAACATTTGTTCTTTAATAATCTCAACAGCTTTTTCATAATTTTTCGCTTCGATTCCTGACATGACAAACAATAAGCCTTTATGACTTTCAAAGCGGGATGCTGCATAGTACGCTAAACTATTTTTTTCACGAACATTAACGAATAACTTTGAATGAGAGAATCCTCCAAACAGTCCATTGAACAATTGCAGTGCAAAATAATCTTCGTCTTTATACGTAATAAACGTACGATAACCGATGTGTAATTTACTTTGTTTTAATTCTTGTTTTTCCACAACTTCTTTTTCTTCATTATTTCTCTTATGAAGAAGTACATTTCTTTCTCTCACAGGACGCGCTGAAATAGAAAAATACTTACTTACAAGATCAACTGCGTTTTCTGAAATATCACCAATAATGTATAGATCCATTTCATCTTCCGCTAACACTTTTTGATAATATTGATACAAACTTTCATTTGTAATAGATGCAACACTCTCTTTTTTTCCATTTGCACTTAATCGATACGGTTCTACTTTGCACATTTCTTCAATTAAACGCTCGTTTGCATAGCGCATTTTATCATCATACGTAGCTTCAATTCGTTGCAAGAGCGCTCTCTTTTCACTTTCTACAATAGAAGGTAGAAAACTATTCCCCTCTGTTGCTGGATGTAAAACTATATCCGATAACATAGAAAGTGCTTTTTCAAATAACGGTGGTGCATCATGTAAATATACTTCATTTGCAATGTCTACATAAATAGAGATGATATGGTCTTCTCCTTTTTTACTTACATCTACTGCCAAAGAAGATCCATATAATTCTTCTAAATATTGACGAAGACGAATTACAGAAGGAAGTTTTTCTGTCGCACTTTGCAATACGTATGGCAATAGGGCACGCTCTGTCACCGTCTCCTCATTTAAAGGTGCTTTAAAACGAAATACAAAAGTATTTGTTTTATATTTATCAGTCGGAATAATATGTACTCGCAAACCACCTAACTCATGTAACTGTTGTTCCATTAGTTTCATTTATAGCCCTCCTTTACGTATATAGGAATATTCCTCTTCAATATACAGTTTTTAGAAATGAAAAATCAACTTTTCTTCCTCACTATACTTACATCAGGCTCTTTCTAAAAACTTTTATATGTAAGGAACATAGTAAAATTCCGTATTACATATATTCTATGTAAAAAAGCCCGCACTAATGTGCGAGCTTTTTTATACTTATCGTTTTCCTTTTTCATACGGCGTTCCTAACGCTTTCGGAGCTTCAGAACGACCTACAAAACCAACAAGCGCTAATATTGTGAATACATATGGTAATATCGTTAATAAAACACTCGGAATTTGATCTAATACAGGAATTGTTCCACCTGTTACACTTAACGATTGTGCAAAACCAAAGAATAGCGCTGCACCTAATGCACCTAGTGGATTCCACTTCCCAAAGATCATGGCAGCTAACGCTAAGAAACCTTGTCCAGTAATAGTTGCCCCTGAGAAGTTATTAGAAATTGACATTGCAAAAATTGCTCCACCAATTCCAGCAAACACACCTGATATACAAACACCAATATAGCGCATTTTATATACGTTAATTCCCATCGTATCAGCTGCCATTGGATGCTCACCAACCGCACGAAGACGAAGACCGAACGGTGTTTTATAAATAACATACCAAACAACGAATGCTAAAATAATAGCAATATACGACGTTATCGGTACGTTAGAGAAGAATATTTTCCCTAAAACCGGGATATCCGAAAGGCCTGGAATATCAATCTTTTCAATACGGTACTGAATAAAGTCAGTCTGTCCTTTATCAAAAATCTTCTTAATTGCAAATACCGTTAATCCAAGAGATAAGAAGTTAATTGCTACACCACTTACAACTTGATCCGCTCGGAATGTAATAGATGCTACCGCATGAAGTAATGCAAATAACCCACTACCAATTGCCGCAAATAATAACGCAATCCACGGAGTCATCGTTCCCCATGTATCACCCATTAATAAGTTTGTAACAACTCCAATAAATGCACCAAATAGCATTAGTCCTTCTAATCCGATATTTACAACACCCGATCGTTCACTAAATACACCACCTAGTGCTGTAAAAATTATAGGTGCTGATGTATATAACGTACCCGTCACAAGAATGGCTAATATATCTAAAAAGCTCATTTATTTCCCCTCCTTGCTCATGCGTGTAAGCGCCCATCTTAACACATAACTACATGCAACAAAGAAGATGATACATGCAATAATCACATTAATAAGCTCTGATGGTACATCTGCCTCAAAGTTCATTTGAGGGGAAGCACTTTTCAAACCACCAAATAATAAAGCTGAAAGGATAATACCAAACGGATTATTCCCCCCAAGTAAGGCTACGGCAATCCCGTCAAATCCTACTCCTGTAAACGAAGACATTGCTGTCATACTTTGGAATGTTCCTAACCCTTCCATCGCACCACCAATCCCCGCAAATGCACCAGCAATTGTCATAGAGAATACTACATTGCGAGAAACTTTCATACCAGCATATTGGGAGGCATGTTGATTAAATCCTACCGACTTTAATTCATACCCTAAAGTTGTTCGATCTAATAAGAACCACATTAAAATAGCGATTAAAATTGCTACAACAATTCCCCAGTGAAGGCGCGAACCGTCAGTGATGGCAGCAAGCCAGTCTGAAGATAATGACGCACTCGCTTTGATGTCGTACGTTTTATCATTACCCTCGTGCAAGAAACGCTTAATAATGTCATATGTTACGTATAACGCAATATAGTTCATCATAATTGTTACAATAACTTCATTAACTTGAAATTTCCCCTTTAAATATCCAGGGATGAAACCCCAAATTCCACCTACCAATGCTGCAAATAAAATAGATAACGGAATGTGAAGAACAGCTGGTAGCGAAACTGCATAACCGAACCAAACCGCTGCAAGCCAACCAACTAGTAATTGACCCTCTACCCCGATATTAAATAAACCTGTACGAAATGCAAACGCCACTGATAAGCCGGCAAGAATAAGCGGGATCATTGTACGAAGCGTTTCACCTATTGCACTTGGGCTACCGAACATTCCTGTCCAAAGTGCACTATAACCAACAATTGGATCATAGCCACTAACTAGCATTACAATTGCTCCGACAAGTAAGCCGAAAATAACGGATAGTACTGGGACTAAAATATTTATCGTTCGTTCTGTTAAAAGTTTTTTAGCCATTTGTACCCACCTGCTCCTTCTTTGTTCCTCCAGCCATTAACAATCCAAGCTGTTGTTCATTCGTTTCTTTCGCATCAACAATTGCTACGATTTTCCCTTCATAAATAACAGCAATTCGGTCACTAACATTTAAGATTTCATCTAACTCTAAAGATAAAAGTAATACACCTTTTCCTTTATCCCTTTGCTCTATTAATCTCTTATGAATAAATTCAATTGCTCCTACATCTAAACCACGTGTTGGCTGTGCCGCGATTAATAAATCTGGATCACGGTCTACTTCACGTGCAATAATTGCTTTTTGTTGATTCCCCCCAGATAAAGCGCGCGCTAACGTTTGCTCACTAGGTGTACGTACATCAAACTGTTCAATAAGTGCCTTTGCTTTTTCTGTAATTTTACTAAAATTTAAAATCCCTTTCTTTGAAAACGGATTTTTATAGTACGTTTGCAGAACGATATTATCTCTAACAGAAAAATCAAGAACGAGCCCATGTTTATGACGATCTTCTGGAATATGACCAATTCCTTCTTCTGTTATCCTTCTAACAGGCCAATTTGTTATTTCTTTTCCTTTAATTGCAATAGAACCTGACTCAACTTTTCGTAAACCAGTAATTGCTTCTATCAATTCACTTTGTCCGTTTCCATCAATCCCTGCAATTCCAACAATTTCCCCCGCACGAACAGTTAAGTCAAGGCCTTTTACAGCAGGTAGTTGACGTGCATCGTGAGCAACAAGATTTGCAATTGAAAGTACCTCTTCTTTTGGCTTCGCGTCTATTTTTTCTGTTTTAAAATTCACTTGACGTCCGACCATTAATTCTGCAAGTTTATTTTCATCCGTATTTGCAACGTCAACCGTTCCAATCCCTTTTCCTTTACGAATAATCGTACAACGATCGCAAACTTCCATAATTTCTTTCAACTTATGTGTAATAAGAACAATAGATTTCCCTTCTTGTACAAGCTTTTTCATAATTTGAATTAGCTCATGAATTTCTTGCGGTGTTAACACAGCTGTCGGTTCATCAAATATTAAAATTTCTGCCCCACGGTAAAGTGTTTTTAAAATCTCAACACGTTGCTGCATACCAACTGAAATATCCTGTATTTTCGCGTATGGATCTACAGCTAATCCGTATTGTTCAGACAGTTTTTGAATTTCTTTAGCAGCTTCCTCAACAGCAATTTTCCCGTTTTTCTTCGGTTCATTTCCGAGAATAATATTCTCTGTAACTGTAAAATTATGAACAAGCATAAAGTGCTGATGAACCATTCCAATACCAAGGTCATTTGCCACATTCGGATTGGTAATGTTTACAGACTTTCCTTTAATTTTAATTTCACCTTGTTCTGGTTGATACAAACCAAATAGTACATTCATCAATGTGGATTTCCCTGCACCATTTTCTCCAAGTAAAGCATGTATTTCTCCTTGCTTTACTTGCAGCGTAATATCATCATTCGCTACAATGCCTGGGAATACTTTCGTAATGTTATTCATCTCAATTACGTATTCCATTTTGTTCCTCCTTTTAACAGGGAACATTCCCCTATTACACTATTAACTTATTAAGCAATTTGGAAGTTTTATACATACAAAGGTTAGTTCTATGAACTAACCTTTGCTATTTCTCTATTTATTTTTTTAGAGAAGCTTCATATTCTTTATACTCTTTATCTGTAGCTGGTACTTTAATTTCACCATCTGTAATTTTCTTTTCAAACGCTTCTACTTTTGTTAAAATTTCAGGGTTAACTTTTTTCACGTTGTCAGTTGTTTTTGCAATACCAACACCGTCATCTTTTAAACCAAACGCTTCTACTTTACCGCCTTTTAATTTACCATCTTTCGCTTCTTGTGCTACTTTTTCAACAGCGATATCTACACGTTTTACCATTGAAGTTAATGTTACGTTTTCAGGCATACCTTCTTGGTTTTGGTCACGGTCAACACCGATTACCCAAACATTTTCACCTTTTTTCTTACGGTTTTTCGCTTCAGTGAACACGCCGTTACCTGTACCACCAGCAGCATGATAAATTACATCTACACCTTGACCATACATTGCTGATGCAAGAACTGTACCTTTTTCAGGTTTATCAAATGCTTCCGCATATTCAGATACGATTTCAATGTTTGGATTTACTGCCTTTGCACCAGCTTTAAATCCATTTTCGAATTTACTAATTAAATCACTCTTCATTCCACCAACAAATCCTACTTTATTCGATTTTGTTGACATAGCCGCTACCGCACCTACAAGGAATGATCCTTCATGATCTTTAAATGTAATACTTGTTACGTTCGGTGCTTCTACAACAGTATCAACGATTGCGAATTGTTGTTTTGGAGATTCTTTTGCAACTTCTTTAATTGCACCTTCTAATTTATAACCGATTCCGAAAGATAAATCATACTTATCTTTTGAAAATTTCTTTAAGTTCGGAATATAATCTGCTTCTTTTTCAGACTGTAGGTAACGATAATTTGTTTTTTCCTTTAATCCATTATCTTTACCAAACTTTTTCAAACCTTCCCAAGAAGATTGGTTGAATGATTTATCATCAACGCCCCCAACATCCGTTACCATACCAACTTTGAATTCTTTATCTTCTTTCTTGTCACTGCTCGCCTTATCCGAGTTACCACATGCACCTAAAACCGCGCTTGCTGCTAATGTTAATGATAATAAAAGACCTGTTTTTTTCTTCATACTAGAAACCCCTCCTGAAATGATTTGTCTATTTTTTATACGCTGCTGTCCCTAACTTCTTGCTGTCACCTCCCCAAAAAGGAACTTACCTACATACGTTTTCTTAATACGTGGAAGCTAAACTTATCAGCTCTAAAGTAATTGAGAGAATATAAGATTGGCTCATCATTTTGATCATAGTGCATTTGTTTTAAAACTAGCAGTGCCGTTTCCGGTTCACATTCTAAAATCGGTGAAATTTTCGGATGATAGCCAATTGGCTCAATGTGAGCAACTGCGTATGTGATACGTTTGTGCGTGTTGTTATGTATCACTGTAAGCAATGATTCTTCGTTGTATCCCGATAAATCTGGCAATATTTCTTTTGCAAGTTTATCGATACAATATACAACAGGTTCCCCATCTGCTGTACGCACACGCTCAATCATTACTGCATTAAAACCATCTTCACTATTAAACTTCTCTTTTTCTTCTTCTGTTAAACTTGTTGTAGATGATGATAAAAAGATAGTTCCTGGTGTTTTCCCCACACTAGAAATCATATCTGTAATACTAGAAAGTTGTTCAATCCCAGAAGAAAATAACGGCTTTGCATTTACAAATGTTCCTACACCATGTCTACGAATGACAACATTTTCTTCTTCTAAAATACGCAGTGCTTCCCTTAAAGTCGCCCTACTTACACCAAGTTCTTTCGCTAAATCAAACTCTGATGGTAACTTCTGTCTTTCTTTGTAAGCTCCATCTTTAATTTTTTCTTTAATGTGATCAATCACCCGTAAATATAGGTGACGACTATCGGATTTTACTGACATAAGACTCCCCCGCATTTCAATTATTCGACCTCTGATGTAAGACTTCTTTTCTCTTTTTTCAACTTACAACATAATAAAATTACTAAATACTAAAAATAAGCATAATTGTCGAATAAATATTAATAATTTTTTAAGATGAAATTTTCACTCTTTACTGCATAAAAAAAACTTTGCACCATAAACATTCCTCATTTCGAGAAAAAGTTCGGCACAAAGATCTCTTACATCCTTTGTTACACACTTTTCCCCTCATAGTCCAGCAATTCATGGTTGCCGGGTAGAAACTTATGGACCTTATCTCCAAGATTATATGAGGCAGTGATTCTTTTCGAAGTAATCTTACCACTTGCTCCCATACGTGTCAACAAAATTTAACATTTTTCTACATTAAATATCGAACATTCATTAAAAACATAATCAAAGTATTCGTATTCTAAAGAATCGCTTTAAATGTAAGCCCTTTCTTTATCGCTGAATATAGTATATAACAAAACTAGCATATAAAAAAGCCTAATTGTAAAAACAATTAGGCTTTTTTTATGAACTTTTTTCTTGTACATCATTAATGAGCACTTCTCGTGGTTTACTACCTTCATACGGACCTACTACACCATTCATTTCCATTGCATCAATTAAACGGGCAGCTCGCGTATAACCTACTCTAAACCTACGTTGCAACATAGAAACAGATGCTGTTTGCATTTCCACTACAAGCTGAACTGCTTCATCATATAATTCATCTTCTACTTCCTGCTTCGTATCAGGAACATCTTGTGGAATCATATCTTCTTGATATTGCGCTTTTTGCTGACCAATAACATACTCTACAACTCTCTCAACTTCATCATCGGATAAAAATGCACCTTGTACACGTACAGGCTTCGATGCACCAATTGGTATAAACAGCATATCTCCACGACCTAGCAGTTTCTCTGCACCACCACCGTCAAGAATTGTACGAGAGTCCGTTTGAGAAGATACCGCGAATGCAATACGTGATGGAATATTCGCTTTAATAACTCCCGTAATAACATCAACCGATGGACGCTGCGTCGCAATAATTAAATGAATACCAGCCGCACGAGCCATTTGTGCTAAACGCATAATCGCATCCTCTACATCTGATGAAGCAACCATCATTAAATCAGCTAACTCGTCCACTATTACTACAATATAAGGTAATTCCGGTTGTTTCGCTTCTGATTGACTATTATGTTCTTTAATATGATCATTATATCCTTCAATGTTACGCGTGCCACTATGAGCAAATAATTCATAACGTCGTTCCATTTCACTCACGACTTTTTTCAAAGCTTGTGATGCTTTTTTCGGATCAGTTACAACTGGTGTTAATAAATGCGGAACACCGTTATATACATTTAACTCTACCATTTTTGGATCAATCATCATTAATTTTACTTCATGTGGTTTTGCACGCATTAAAATACTAACAATAATACCATTAATACATACACTTTTCCCGCTACCTGTCGCACCAGCTACTAGTAAATGGGGCATTTTATTTAAACGCGCTAATACAGCTTCACCTGTAATATCTCGTCCAAGACCAATTAACAACTTCTCTTCCGGATGATTATTAGCCTTAGAATCAAGAACTTCTCTAAGCGTTACCATAGAAACTTCTGAGTTCGGAACTTCAATCCCTACAGCTGATTTCCCGGGAATAGGTGCTTCAATACGAATGTCTTTCGCAGCTAAAGCAAGTGCTAAATCATCACTTAAACTAACGATTTTGCTTACCTTTACTCCCATATCAGGATATACTTCATATTTTGTAACTGCAGGACCTCTATGTACTTTTGTTACTTTCGCTTTCACTCCAAAGCTTTGGAATGTACGTTCTAATTTACGAGCATTCTCATAAATTTCTGCATTTTCATTTGTAACTTGCTTATTCTTAGGAAATTTCAATATATCAAGTGCAGGAAGCTTGTAATCTTTATTTTCTACATTTGAAAATTGCATTGGCGGGGCACTTGTTTCCGCCTCTAAAGATTCTACAATCTTTTCTCCACGCTTTTTCTTAGATTCTTCAACAGGCGGAGCCTCTTCAATAGACGGTGAAGTTATTAACTCTACTTCCTGTTCTTCGCTAATTCGTTTATTCTCTTCTTCATTTACAGGATAATTCTCAGTGAAATTCGAAATAATGGGAGGATCAATTGAAATTTCTTCCATCGGCTCAATAATCTCTTCTTGTTCTGCAGAACGTTTGCTCCTTGTGCTTCTCGTTGTTTTTTTCTTTTCTGTTTGTTCAGCCGTCCTTTTGGATCTCCAATCTTTATAATCCCCTTGCATTACTTCAAATTGACTTCTAAGGATTCTCCCTACAGGGGCAAGTACTTCTCCGATATGCTTATTTGTTATACAAAGTATACCGAGAATCACTAAAATAATACCAATGATATAAGCTCCTACTTCGTCAAATAAGAAGTAACACGTCGCGAACATAAGCGCACCAAACATACCACCGCCTAAATGAACGCTATCCGGCCCCTTTTTCATTTCAAGAAAGAAGTTATCTTTCGTACTCACAATAACAGAAGTATTTTGCACTGCTCCATCTTTCGTAAGAAGGTTAAATAATGTAATATGACTAAACATTAATATCGCCAATACTATTAAATAAAAACCGATTAACCGTTTATTTAAAAGGTTCGGCCATCCACGTTTGATAACAAACGAAACCGATAAAGCTATTACACCTAACACACCAATTATGTACCACTCACCAAAGAAGAAGCGAAAAAATAACACAAACGATTTCCCTACAACACCTAGCTGTAAAATCGTAATGATTGAAAGTGCAAAAAGAGTTAAACCGACGATTTCATAATACAAAGTTGGCTTTATCGTGCGTCTTGCTTTTGCCTTCGTCCCTCTTTGCTTTTGTTTTGCCATTTCTTCACCTCGTGTTCTACATGTAAGCAGGGCTTCCTAAAAAAAGCTTTACTTACATGTCTGTTTTCTCTATTTTTTCAGGTCTTATATCTTCTATTTTTACACTTCTTGTAAATTGTTAAATAAACAGAAGAAAGCAGCCCTCTCATGGCTGCTCAACCGTCTTGTTTTTTATATTATACCATAGCTTCTAAACAAAATCCTTCTTTTTGCTAAAAGGTTATTTTTTGGCCGGGCTCAAACTCTAAGTAGTGTAGCGGATCCGTACTTAACACACGTACAATAGAATAACACCCATGTTCTTCTTCAGAAACCATTAATTCAACACCGTTTATATTTACAACTTTTTGGCTTTCACATTGCGAATAATCAGTTGGATATACAAGTTGCTCTGGCATAATTGTGTATAAAATCATTGTAACATTGTCCCTTCTGCACTATCATCCATGCGAGCATCTATTAATTCATTCAGCTTTCGAATCGCATTCCCAATACCACCGACATCATCTATAAGACCATATTTCACTGCATCGCCACCAATTACATTCGTCCCAATATCTCGCGTCAAATTCCCTTTCGCAAACATAAGTTCTTTAAAACGATTTTCGGTTACTTTCGAATGCTTCGTCACAAATCGAATGACTCTTTCTTGCATTTTATCTAAATACTCAAATGTTTGTGGCACACCTATAACAAGACCTGTTAGACGAATGGGATGAATTGTCATCGTCGCAGTTTCCGCAATAAATGAATAATCCGTAGAGACGGCGATTGGTACACCGATAGAATGCCCGCCGCCCAGAACAAGTGATACCGTTGGCTTTGAAAGCGAAGCTACCATCTCAGAAATTGCTAAACCTGCTTCAACGTCACCTCCGACCGTGTTTAATATTAAAAGCAAACCTTCAATTTTCGGATTTTGTTCTATCGCAACAATTTGCGGAATAATATGCTCATATTTTGTTGTTTTATTTTGCGGCGGCAACTGAACATGACCTTCCACCTGCCCAATGATTGTTAAACAATGAATACTCGATTCATTCATTTGTGGTACATTCGTTTGCCCTAGCTGTTGAATTTTTTCCACTATCGAGGCTTCTTTCCCAGTTTCTTTCGGCTCAGCCTCTTTCCCTTCATTTGTATAACGATCACGTTCTGTCATATCGCATCCCCTTTCACTCGTATATAACTATTATTTCTTAAGTTATAAATTTCATTCGATAGAGTTTAAAAAGAAAAAAAGATCACCCGTAAAGGTGATCTTTTTTATACTTCCATAATAATCGGTAAAATCATAGGTTTTCTCTTTGTCTCTTCGTACAAGAACTGCCCTAATAATTCACGAATATTTTGTTTTAACATAGACCATTCAATTGAATACTCTTTAATCGATTGCTCAACAATCATACGTACAATCTCTGTAGAGCGGTCAATTAACGCTTCTGATTCACGAACATACACAAAACCACGTGAAATGATTTCTGGACCAGAGATAATTTTCTTTTCATCTTTACCAAGTGTTACAACAACTACTAATATTCCATCTTGAGATAACATTTTTCTATCTCGAAGAACGATATTACCAACGTCACCTACACCTAATCCATCAATTAACACATTACCAGCTTGTACTTTGCCAACTAAGTTTGCTTCATCGTCACCAAAAGCAATCACATCGCCTTTTTCTACGATAAAGATATTCTCTCTTGCAATACCTACATCTTCAGCTAAATATGCATGTGCTTTTTGCATACGGAACTCACCATGTACGGGTACAAAATACTTAGGTTTCATTAAATTTAACATTAATTTTAATTCTTCTTGGCTACCGTGACCTGAAACGTGAACTTTTCTTTCACCGTAATAAATAACATCAGCTCCAGCTCTAAATAACAAGTCAATAATTTTCGATACAGATATTTCATTACCCGGAATTGGAGAAGCCGCAATAATAACCGTATCACCTTTACGAATTGAAATTTGTTTATGAGCTTGCTTCGCCATTCTAGAAAGGGCTGCCATCGGTTCACCTTGGCTACCTGTCGTTAAAATAGCTACCTTTTTCTCTGGGAAATTGTCTACTTCTTGTAGTGAAATAACCATACCTTCTGGAACATCTAAATAACCAAGACGTCTTGCGATATCTACCACTTTCACCATACTACGTCCTACAACCGCTACTTTTCGTCCTGTTTCAGCAGCTGCATCAAATACTTGTTGAATACGATGTACATTCGATGCAAATGAAGCAACGATAATACGTCCTTCTGCGCCGTAGAACACTTTAGAAATTTCTACACCAACTTCTTTTTCAGAACCTGTATAGCCTGGACGCTCAGCATTTGTACTATCAGATAATAAGCACAGTACGCCTTCATTTCCGATTTGTGCCATTTTTCCAAGGTCTGCTCCACTATTTCCAATTGGAGTTTGATCGAATTTAAAGTCTCCCGTATATACGATAGCACCTTTTGATGTATGGAAACAAACACCAACAGAATCTGGAATACTATGTGTCGTTCCAAAGAATGACACCGTTGTAGTATTAAACTCTACTGTTGAATTTGAATCGATTGTTTTTAAGTCTACACGGCCTAACATACCCGCTTCGCCAAGTTTTTCTTGTATAAGTCCTACTGTTAATTTCGTTGCATACACTGGAATTGATAATTTACGAAGTACGTAAACAATTCCACCAATATGATCTTCATGACCGTGAGTAATAAATAAACCTTTTACTCGCTCTTGGTTTTCCACTAAATATGTAATATCAGGAATAACGATATCAATTCCAAACATTTCATCTCCCGGGAACATTAACCCTGCATCTACAATAAAGATTTCAGAATCAATTTCAACACAGTACATGTTTTTCCCGATTTCACCTACTCCACCAAGAGCAAATACTTTAACAGACTCATTCTCTTTTCTCTTCATGTTGTTGCCTGGTTTAAAAATCTTTCAAACACTGATTTCACTAAAATTGCAGAGACACCAGGGGAAACTCTACAACCACCATATATTCACCGTCCAAGACGAATGTCCTTACCGTTATGCGATATCATGTCCTTGTTTATTTTTTAAACCAGGTTTCACCTCTCTTTCATTATATAAATCAAATATCTTATTCGATATGATATGAAAATGTAATCAAATTATAATTTTTACCAATTTTGCTAAGCATACCCGTACTAAGCTACTTAGCCATATTATACCTGATACAAGAAATAGAACACAAGTTAAATCGTGCGAAAGAAGAAGTAAAAGAACGGAATTACAACAAAAATATCGAACGTATTTCCTTTATATTTACTCCGATTTTATACTCCATATTATTTTGAAGAAATAACCATACATACGCTAAATTAATTTCATAATATGGATTTTCAAGACTTATTTTTCTAGAATCGAACAAAAACACTTATAAAATGAATCTTTTTTATGAATCACGTCACATTTGAGACAATCCCTCTAAAAAACAGAATCGATATTTTATTACGTTTATACAAATGTTTATCCTATAATAACTATGATTTTTTGATTCATTTAAAGGTGTACGATTATTTTCTTATACATGTTGCAACACATAATGAAGAAGCGGTTAAACAAGTGGCATAATATGATCTTATAAGAACACATGTAGGTGAGAAACGAGAGGCAAAGATTTTCATAACATAAAAAAATAACCTAGTTCTACACTAGGTCATTTTTTATTAACGAGGGATAGATTGCATTACAGATTGTAACGTTACTCTTTCTTCTTCTGTTAATGGAAGAAGCGGTAAACGTACAGAACCTACATCTAATCCAACCATTTGTAACGCTGTTTTTACTGGCGTTGGGCTTGGCGCCATAAATAATGAATCCGTTACTCTTACAAGTAATTGATGTAATTTTTGCGCCTTTTTAAATTCTCCTGCTTGGAATGCTGCAATCATTTCTTGCATTTCATTTCCAATCACATGAGATGCTACAGAAACGATACCTTTCGCTCCAACTGCCATAGCTGGTAACGTTAAACCATCATCACCGCTGTATACTGCAAAGTCGTCCGCTGTTTTTTCAATGATTTCTGTCATTGTTAACACATCGCCGCCTGCATCTTTAATCGCAACAATGTTTTCTATTTCTGATAAACGAACAACTGTATCAACGGAGATTTGTACAATAGATCGTCCTGGAACGTTATATAGCATAACCGGAAGCGGCGTGCTTTCAGCAATTGCTTTAAAGTGCTGATACATTCCTTCTTGACTCGGTTTGTTATAATACGGTGCTACTAGCATTACTGCATCAACACCAACCTCTGTTGCCTTTTTAGTTAAGTCAATAGAAGCATGCGTATTATTACTACCTGTTCCAGCGATTACGGGCACCCTTTTATCGACAACAGATACGACATGGCGATATAACGCTACTTTTTCTTCTGAAGTTAATGTAGGAGATTCTCCTGTCGTTCCTCCTACCACGATTGCTGTTGTACCGTTATCTATTAAATAATTTACCAATTTCGTTGTCTTCGCAAAATCGATATTTCCGTTTTTATCAAACGGAGTTACCATCGCGGTTGCAATTGTCCCAAAATCTATCATGGTCTCACTCCTTATTGTTCCAGTTGCTTTTCTTTTGAAAGCTCAAACGCACTATGTAATGCATTTACAGCCTCCACTAAATCAGTTTCTTTTACAAGAACCCAAATTGTCGTATGGCTATCTGCCGATTGCAAAATTTGAATACCTTTTTCCGCTAAAGCTGTAACGATTTTCGCAGTAACCCCTGGGTATCCTGCCATTCCAGCTCCTACAATAGATACTTTTGCACAATGCTCTGTCACAATTGGCTCATATCCAAGGTTTCTTAATAATTCAACTGCACGACTTGATACATTATCACTCACCGTATAAGCTACCCCAGTAGGTGAAATGTTAATTAAATCGACACTGATTCCTTCATTCGCCATTTCTTTAAACACATGCTGTTGTAAATCATATGCTGTTTCTTTTGCCAGCACTTTAATTTGCGTCACATTTGATACATGAGCGATACCTGTAACAGGACGTTCTTCTACATCACGGCCTTTTGTAGCACCGTCCGATGCTGAAATAAGCGTACCTTCACTATCAGAATACGTAGAACGTACACGAAGTGGTACTTTGGCATGCATCGCAATTTCAACTGCACGTGGATGAACGACTTTTGCACCTTGATATGCCATGTTACAAATTTCATTGTATGTTACCGTTTGAAGATGACGTGCATCTTTTACAATGCGAGGATCCGCAGTCATAACACCTTCTACATCTGTAAAGATATCAATAAATTCAGCATGAAGCGCAACACCTAATGCAGAAGCTGAAGTATCGCTACCTCCGCGTCCAAGTGTTGTCGTATCACCTTTTTTCGTTTGTCCTTGGAATCCTGTAACGACGATTACATCTACATTTTCTAACTCTTCATGTACACGATCGCAATTCATTTCAATAATCTTAGCATTCGTAAAATCCTCATTTGTTACAAAACCAGCTTGTGCACCATTTAATGCCGCTGCTTTTATACCGTTCTCATTTAACATGTTAGAAAAGACGATTGCTGAGATTAATTCTCCGCATGATAATAATAAATCTTGCTCACGATTAGAAATGCGAGATTCCTCTTGATTTACAAGACTTAACAAAGTATCAGTTGCATATGGTTCACCTTTACGGCCCATAGCAGATACGACAGTAACTACTTTATAACCCGCATCTAGCGATTTTTTTATATGATGAAGCGCATGCTTACGTCCATTTTCATCACGTACGGATGTGCCACCAAATTTTTGAACAATAATTTTCATATTTTGCACCTTCTCTTAGCCGTTTACACTAATTGTAATTTTACTAAGCGCTCTGCAATTTGAACAGAATTCCATGCAGCGCCTTTTAATAAGTTATCAGATACGACCCAAAGATGGAATCCTTTATCATTATTTAAATCTTTACGGATTCTTCCAACGAATACTTCGTTTTTACCTACTGCAGTAGCTGGCATTGGATATAACTGCTCTTCTGGATTATCTTGTAGAACAATACCTTCCGCATTTGCAAGTAAGCTCTTGAATTCTTCTACTGTTACACCTTCTTTTTCTACTTCGATGTAAACAGACTCAGAGTGACCTGATACAACTGGTAAACGTACACATGTTGCCGCTACTTCTAATTCAGGCATATGCATAATTTTTTTCGTTTCATTAATCATTTTCATTTCTTCAAACGTAAATCCATTATCTTGGAATTTATCAATCTGTGGAATCGCGTTGAAAGCAATTTGGAAATGCTTTTTATCACCTGATACAGGTAAAACATTTGCCTTCACTTCTTCACCATTTAAGATTGCTTGTGATTGTTCATGAAGTTCTTCAATCGCTGCCGCACCAGCACCTGATACAGCTTGATATGTGGAAACGATTACTCGTTTTAAACCATATTGCTGACGAACTGGCTCAAGAGCTACTACCATTTGAATTGTAGAACAGTTTGGATTTGCAATAATACCATTATGTTCTTTTAAGTCGTTTTCATTTACTTCAGGTACAACAAGTGGCACGTTTTCTGTCATACGGAATGCACTTGTATTATCAACAACAATCGCACCGCGCTTTGCTGCTTCTGGCGCTAATTGTTTTGATACAGATCCACCAGCACTAAATAGTGCGATATCTACTCCTTCAAAACTTTCAGGAGTTGCCTCTTGAACTGTAAATTCTTCGCCTTTAAATACAAGTTTCTTACCTGCAGATCGTTTAGATGAAAGTAACGTTAACTTCCCGATTGGAAATTCTCGTTTCTCTAAAGTATTTAACATTTGTTCACCAACTGCGCCGGTTGCTCCAACTACAGCGACATGAAAAGTTTTTTGCTTTTCCATCACTATGCCCCTTTCTAGATACCAATCCTTCTATAACTTAGAATCAGAAGGAGTATACAATACCCCTTCTAATCTTAATAACGTTAATTTTATCATATTCTACAGTAAGAATGATGGTTTCATCAAAAATTGTCCGTTTTTTTTCGTTTTTTAATTCATATATCTGAATTTTTCTACGACAACCGGTTGCAATTGCTTTCCTTGCAGCGCTTCTAATACTGTATCTTCAAGCAGCTCCATACGAGCTACCATTGAGTTCGGTTTTTTCTCTGGT
Organism: Bacillus sp. IBL03825; assembly: GCF_024712505.1. Taxonomy (NCBI): domain Bacteria; kingdom Bacillati; phylum Bacillota; class Bacilli; order Caryophanales; family Bacillaceae; genus Bacillus; species Bacillus sp. IBL03825. Next base: position 3,789,086 of record NZ_JAMXKE010000001.1, read on the forward strand.
GCATCTTGACCGAATGGGACGAAGTAGATGTTTTTTGTTGCCATTAGGCGCATGAGGTTGACACCAACAAGGTGATAACAAAATAAATCCATTTCACTTTCTTCTATTATATATAAAAATCATGGTTAGTTAAATCCATTTTAATTTTATGTGGAACCAAAAATCTCTAAGCATACATTTTATTATTTCATAAATAATCCACATATCCCCAAAATTCGGTATAATAATACAGTTATTTATAACAATTAGGGGATTTCGTTTATTTAATAAAATCATAAACCCTATATTAAAAGCATTATCTAAAAGTAAATTTTAAATATCGTTAAAATAAAAATCTTCATATAAATAGACGTTTTTTCCTATTTACACCTTCTCTTTCTTCTATCTCTACATTAGATATTTACATTTTTTTCTTCTTGTCCCATAATTTTAATTGGGAAAGGGAGGAAAGAAATGGTTCAAATCAAAGTAACACCTGAAACGCTAGAAGAAGTTGCTAATCGTGCAAGTAATACCAGAATCGCATTAGAATCTATACATAATAATTTATGTAATGAAATTGATCATTTGTGTTTTCAATGGATTGGTGCCTCTAATCAACAATTCATTCAAATGTTCAATGATGCGAGACCAAAAGCTTTTACATCTATCAATTCACTTATACAAGTGGAAGAAGATTTGAAACGAATTGCCGAAAAATTCCGCAATACAGATAATCAAGATGTTACAATGGAAAAAGGTGCAATGTGTGGACCACTATCATCAGAAAAAGAGGGTTTTGATGGTAAAAAACTAGCTAGGGATATAGCGGGTGAAATAAGTGGTGAGTATGATGTTCGTCGTGTTTGGGATGGTATTGATCCATCTACTGGCGAAAAACTTTCGGGGTGGGAACGTGCTGGAGCAGGTGTCATGGCTGTAGCCGGACTTACACCCTTTGGAAAGATAGCTAAAGTAGGAAAAGGAGTTAAAATGACTGCTAAGGCTACTGAGGCTGTAAATACAGCTAAAAAAGTACCTGTTGGGAAAGCCAGCGGGACTAAGTCAATTATTTCATCCGAAATGGAAGAGAAAATTCTTTTGGGACAGAGAAAAAATCCTAATAAAAATGAAATTATTGGAGGACATTCATCAAATATTAAAAATAGTCATCCTAATTATGCTACAGAGACGATTAAGGTCAATCCAAATGGTACGAAAGATATCAAATATACGACTCAATTCCCTGACGGGAAATTGGCTAAAATAAAAAATAGTACAATATTTCCAGATAGTTGGAGTGATACAAAGATTTTAGATAGTATAACTGATATAGGTAACTCTTCCCCGTTAGGTATTAGAGGGAGAGATGGAGCAACTTTTCATAGGGAAATTATTGACGGCGTAGAAATTGATGTAATAAAAATAGGTGACAATGTGGTTAGTGGATATCCAACAGGTCAAATTAATGCACCATTACCAGGTGGATTTACCAAATAGAGGAGGAACATAAATGTATGAAAAAGTAGATGCAGTATTATCTGAAAATAGCTCAGATAACTACTTCTATGATGATGAATTTATGTATGTACAAGAGTTGATAAGTGAATTTACTGAAAATGATTGGGATAAATTGCTTCAAAATCTAAAGGACAGAGATGATAAATATAAAATTAGATTAGTATATTGTATAGATGAAGATACTGGGATGAATGGATTCAATTTATTACTAGATTTACTCAATGCGAATGATGAATTAGCTGAATATGTAATAGACTCTTTGCGTTCTTTTAACAATGAAGAATATAAAAAAATAATCGCTTCCAACAAGAAAATAATGGATAAAGCAGAGAGTCTACTGAAAAAATCGAGTCTGCCAGTTAAAAGAATTTTAGAAGCATTTTTACAACAAAATACACAGTCTTAGTATTTATATCTTTAGAAACAGAATTGTTTAAACTAAATAAAAACGAACTCTATTATTCGATTGGCGTCAAATAATAGAGGATTGACTAGTAAGTGTATCACCTGAGATTCCCAGAAGCGTATGGCGTGAAGCTGAAGCGTCTGAAATAGAGCCTTCACATGAATTGGTTTACTTCTTATGTAATAATGCTTTAGAAGTATTTAATTCTCGTTCTATAGAAAGTGCGAAGTGTGAATGTATGGATGTATATAAAATGGTTGATACAATGCCGTTTGATAAGTTTGAAGAGTTAGTTGAGGACAGTATTGTTGTTATTGAATTATATTTATGTCCTTCTTGTAAAAAATGGAAGCTTAATTTTGTTGGTAGAAAAATTCTATATGGGTGAAATCATGTTAAAAAAGCTGAATTAGGAAATTACCTAGTTCAGTTTTTTATTTTAAAGAAAAGTATTATCCATATCTTTCAGCAAACTGTTCTGAATACAAATCAACTAATTTTGTTCTTCCAGAGTCTGAATACATCTTTATATCATATTTCACATACACATAGTCTTCATTTTTGTATTTTATATTTACAATCTCTTCCCTTTCCTACATAATTTCAAAACAAGAATACTTTGAATCTCGATTTGAAAGAATTTTTAAAACAGATTATGTAACAGCACATCGTAAGACAGTTGATTCAAGACGCCCATGGGATTCACCTAAAACTGAGCCAATGATACCTTTTGATGAGCATTTAACAGTTCCTCTTGATAAAGTTTTGATTAAGGAGTGCTGAGAACAATGGGGAGATATCCACTATTAGCAATAATGAAAGAAAATGAGGATAAAGAAAGTGTGATTTACAGTTTCGGTCCAGATACTGAATCTTGTATCTGATTTTGAACGCGCAGGATTCCCTAAAGAAAACATTTCAGAAACTTTAGAACAGCAATATAAAATGCTTGATAAATTAAAAGTAAAGTATGAGAGGATTGATTATTAATGAATATTCTAGAAAAATTAAATGAAGCCTTCACATTAGAAGCTCAGGAATCACCAGCGAGTAAAGAGGCCATTCAAGAATTACAAAAGTTCTCATCAATAGATGTACCATTAGATTATTTAGAAGTAATCCAACATTGTACAAATGCAGAGATTAATGTACAAAATGAACTTTACATACGTATTTGGAGCCCTACTGATTGCATAGAGATGAATGAAGCACATGATATTCAAAAATATATACCAAATTCACTGGCAATCGGTGATGATGAAGGCGGAAAAGCATTACTATATGTAGATGGAAAAGAAGGATTCGGATTATATACAGTGGATTTTGGAGATTTAGATATTGAAGAGACAATTAAAATAGCTCCTTCATTAAAAGCATTGTTAATAGATGGTGTCGGAGTAGAGGAATTGTTGTCATAGTTAAAATAATAAGAGCCGACTCCTGAATTGGAATCGGCTCTTATTTTTATTTAACTTCATACCACCAACCTTTACGGTCAAGGTATTCCTTCATTGCTTTTAATTGCGCATCACTCGTAGGATCTGTTACTACGAAAGTTAATCCATCTCCTTGGAGAAGAAACGTACCTGTCATTTTCAAGGAAGTAAGTGCTCCTGTTGCATGACACCAATCCATCGCAAGTTCAAACTCTGGTTTAGAAAGCCCAGATTCAATACGGGTTAATCGTTCATGTGTAATACCAAGGTACTTAGATAACCCTTTCTTTGTTTTCAGCTGAACATTGTCGCAACATTCTCTAGCATTCTGTAATAATTCCCCTATTGCTGAATTGCAGTATATGCTTGTTCCCATATCTGTTCGCCTCCATATTTAGTTTTCAAATGGTTACAATGAACTTAGTGCATATGTAACTTGTCTATTTTTCATGTGAAAAGAGAGGAACTATTCCTCAACGTTTGCTTTTACTTGTATTTCTTTGATGATGGCCCAACCAGCCTTGTAATATGCTTGACGGATTTTATCAATATCCTTTTGTGATTTTGGCTCAGGAGCCACAACATGGACTTTCGTTTTTCCAAATTCATAAGTCGCCGCATATTCTTCTTGTTGGCTCATGGTTTCACCTCTTGAAGTGCTTTTTATATGTTTATGCGACGGTTCTGTTGGTACTGCCATGTTAGTTGATGGCATTTTCCCACCTCCCAGAAACATTTCGTTTCCTTTTTAACTAAAAAAAGATCATCAATTGTAGTTTTATAAAAATCAGCTATTCTTTTAGCCAATTCTAATGAAGGCGTCCTATCACCACGCTCAATTGCCCCTAGCATTTGAGGAGTAATTTTCAAATCCTTTGCTACGACTAATCTTGATTGATCACTTCTAAGTTCAATCATTTTATTTCTTTTTTTATCTAATATTCCACCCCCGAAAGAAACATTTTGTTTCCTTATACTCCACAATATACAGAAACGAAATGTTTCTGTAAATATTTATTAGAAACTTTTCGTTTCCTTAGTGGATTTAGAAACTAAACGTTTCTATAATTAATAAAAAGCGCCTATTCTTATTGGGAAAGAAGGAAGAATTTATGCTTGGAAAAAAGATTTCAGAACTTAGAAAAAAACAAAAACTAAGTCAATATGAACTTGCTGATCGTTTGGGCTTTTCAAGAGGAAAATTAGCTAATTATGAGCAAGGTCAGCGCGAACCAGATTATGATACTTTAAAGAAAATTGCAGACTTTTTTGAGGTATCAACAGATTATCTGTTAGATAGAACACAAACAAAAGAAATGGTATCTAATAATTCATCTAAATTATCAATTAAGGAAGAACGTGATATCGCACGTGATTTAGAAAAAACCTTAGAAGAGCTAGAAAACAGCGATGAAGCGTTAATGTTTGACGGAGAACCAATAGACGAACACACAAAAGAAATGATTCGTATTTCTCTAGAAAACTCTATGCGCATGGCAAAACAATTAGCAAAACAAAAATTCACTCCAAACAAGTATAAAAAAGATTGAACGGAGCGAGAAATGGAAATTAAAGAATACGTACTCAAAATCGTAAAAAAGCACGGCACAACAAACCCCTTTGAAATTGCTAAACGAAAAAGTATTATAGTGTTGTTCGAAGACCTTGGGAATACTCTTGGTTTTTACAACACTTATAAACGCTTTAAATTCATTCATATTAATAATCGAATTAATGAAACCACTCAACAATTTGTTTGTGCACATGAATTAGGTCATGCTGTACTTCATCCTAAAGCAAATACCCCCTTCTTGCGTAACCAAACCTTTTTTTCAGTGGATCGCTTAGAAATCGAAGCAAATACATTTGCTGTAGAATTGTTACTTACCGATGAAATGATTTCTGCTTATAAAGATACTCGTTTATCTATTCAAGAAATTGCGGAGGCTCATGGGATTCCTGGAGGATTCGCTCGTTTAAAAATGTATAAAGGTTCTTGTAAGAAAAATTAAATGAAAGAAGGAAATACAACTTGAATTTATCAATTGAAACTCTTATAAAATTAGTCACTGCAATAGCGACACTTGGAACAGCGGCTCTTGCCCTAATTGGTTTTATTTTTAATAAAAACCTTAAAATCATAACCCTAAGTGAAATTGATCAACTATTTTTAGAAAAAACACAACAAAAAAACCTACAAATATGGCGTTTAATTATGGGAGACATACTATTTGTTATTTTAAATATTTCTATTACGATGCTACTGTACCTTGGTTTTGAAAGCTTTCAGTTAAATAATGATTGGATTGTTATCATTGCTTTTTTACTACCACTAATAATATGGGGACTTTACTTAATTAAAATTCTTATATCTGCTTTACGTACTTCGGAATCGAAAAAAATTGATAAAACAAAATTCGATAATATATTTATGCTCACAATGATTAGCGGGGTTTTCGCACATAGTATTTTATTTAGCTATTCTTTATATATAGATCCTAGTGTTAAAACTATAATCACAGCATTTTTCTTCTTAATTATGCTTTTCCCTTTATATACTATAATAATTAATAAACACAAAATTAAAGTACAACAAGAATACTCTGTATCCCTAGTAAGTGAAGCGAAAATTAAAACTGAGAAATTAAAACATGGATATATAATCGATAATAAAAGAACTGTTTACTTCTCAGAGTTTTATAAAAATACCGATGTATTCTTTATATGTGATTTCGATTCAAAAGTATATTTGAAATACCAAAAGATTGTAAATGAGAACAAGCATGAGAATGATATGGATACTGTAATAACACATTCAAATTAAACTAACAAAAATAGTTTCTTAAAGCCCCTTTGTGGGCTTTTCTTCTAATACAAAAAGAACATACATTCTCTAAAAAAAGAATACTTCTATATTCATTATTAGAGTTTATAATAGCTATTAAAGGGAGGAATTTCTATGAAAACCGCAATCTACTTACGTAAATCCCGCGCCGATCTCGAAGCCGAAGCACGCGGCGAAGGTGAAACTTTAGCAAAGCACCGATCTACCCTGCTGAAAATTGCCAAGGAAATGAACTTAAATGTTTTAGCTGTTCGTGAAGAAATCGTTTCTGGTGAAAGTTTAGTGAAACGACCTGAAATGTTAGCATTGCTTGAAGAAATTGAAGATAATAAATATGATGTTGTTCTTTGTATGGATATGGACCGTTTAGGTCGTGGTGGTATGAAAGAGCAAGGAATCATTTTAGAGACGTTTAAACGCTCGAATACGAAGATTATGACACCTAGGAAGACTTATGACCTTAATGATGAGTGGGATGAAGAATACAGCGAATTTGAAGCGTTTATGGCTCGTAAGGAGTTAAAGATTATTACACGACGTATGCAACGAGGCCGTATAGCAAGCGTGGAGGCTGGTAATTACCTCGGTACCCATGCGCCTTATGGCTATGATATCCACCGTTTAAATAAGCGAGAGCGTACGTTAACGATTAATTCAGAAGAAGCTTCTGTCATAAGAATGATATTTGATTGGTATGCAAACGAGGATATGGGCGCTAGCGCAATCAGAAACAAGTTAAATGAACTTGGCTACAAAAGTAAGTTAGGTAATGAATGGAATCCTTATAGCATCTTGGATATATTAAAAAATAATGTGTACATAGGAAAAGTAACGTGGCAAAAACGAAAAGAAGTAAAACAACCTGATGCCGTAAAAAGAAGTTGTGCTCGTCAAGATAAATCAGATTGGATTATTGCTGATGGTAAACATGAGCCTATCATACCTGCAAGCTTATTTGAGCAAGTGCAAGAAAAATTAAATTCAAGGTATCACGTTCCTTACAATACGAATGGAATTAAAAATCCACTAGCTGGTATTATTAAATGTAGTAAATGTGGTTATAGCATGGTCCAACGTTATCCGAAGAACCGCAAAGAAACGATGGATTGTAAGCACCGTGGTTGCGAAAACAAATCAAGCTATACTGAATTAATTGAGAAGCGTTTACTCGAGGCATTAAAAGAATGGTACATCAATTATAAAGCTGATTTTGAAAAACATAAGCAAGATGACAAGTTAAAAGAAACACAAGTTATTCAAATGAATGAAGCTGCATTACGCAAGCTTGAAAAAGAATTAGTGGATGTCCAAAAACAAAAAAATAATTTACATGATTTATTAGAACGTGGCGTTTACACAGTCGATATGTTTTTAGAACGCTCGAATGTAGTTTCTGACCGTATAACTGAAATTACTTCCACGATGGAAAACTTAAAGAAAGAAATTAAAACCGAAATTAAGAAGGAAAAAGTTAAGAAAGATACAATACCTCAAGTGGAGCATGTTCTTGATCTGTACTTTAAAACAGATGATCCCAAAAAGAAAAACAGCCTCCTAAAGTCGGTTTTAGAAAAAGCTGTTTATAAGAAAGAAAAGTGGCAAAGGCTCGATGATTTCGAACTTGTGCTTTACCCTAAGCTCCCTCAAGATGGCGACATATAAGCGTTCACGCTTTGTTGTCACCTTGTTGGTGTAATTAGGTTGACGCCATTCAGCCCTAAAGCATCATTCGTCGAAACAGCCAATACGACAGGCTTGCCATTTCTTAGCGTCGCTTTTGCTGCCATTAATACTGGAGAGTCTGTCATTGCATTTGCAAATTTACTCATAGAATTTCCTGTTAGTGGCGCAATCACCATACAATCTAGTGGAATTTTAGGTCCTAGTGGTTCTGCACCAACGATGGAATTAATCGCTTTAAAACCTGTTACTTCTTCAATCTTTTTAATCCACTCTGCTCCTTCGCCAAATCTCGTATTTGTTGATTGAACAGTGTAAGAAACAACGGGGCGTACTTCTGCTCCCTCAGCAATTAATTTTTCTAAATGAGGCATTACTTCTTCGTACGTACAATGTGAACCCGTAAAACCAAACCCTATTCTTTTCCCTTTTAAATTCATTCCCCATTCTCCTTTCTTGCTATTACGTCTTCTGCTAGTAACTGAGAAAGAACGTTCGCTAAAATTTGTCCTGCTGTTTTTGGAGCAACAATACCAGGTAATCCAGGTGCTAACAGCGCTTTGACTCCTCTTTTTTCCGCATATCTAAAGTCGGTACCGCCTGGTTTAGAAGCTAAATCAATTACTAACGTATGAGCTGGCATTTTTGAAATGACATTCGCTGTCACGACGAGATGCGGAATTGTATTAATGACAATATCGATATTTCCTACTTCTTTCTCAATGTTTTGCATATGAAAAGGAGAAAACATCATTTCTGTAATACGTGCAATATGTTCCGATCGTCTTGCTCCAACTTTGACATGGGCCCCTAATGATTGAAATGCTCTGGCAACACTCATCCCTGTTCTACCAAATCCTAAAACCATTACATTGGAACCATGAATTGTATAGTCGGTATGTTGAATTACCATCATTAATGTACCTTCTACAGTTGGAATAGAATTGTAGATTGCCACATCATCACGATCAAATAATTTAACAAGTTTGCGGTTTGTAGTAGATACGAGATTTTCCAAGTAAGGCGTACCAATACCTGAATATATAGTAAAGTGTTCTGGTGTATTTTCAATTTGTTCTTTCGTTATTGAAACTTTTTCGTTTGAAAAAATAGTATCTACTTCTCCCTTGGCATTTGTACCTGCAACTGGCAAAATAATTGCATCTACAGAAGTGAAATCTAAATTTTGTATACTTTCTTTTGCTGCCCCTGTGAAGCCATGATCTAACTGATCAAACCCTATCAATGAAAGTTTCGCATCCAATTCAACTAGCTTGCGAATTACTTCTAGCTGTCTTGCATCTCCTCCTATGACAGCAATATGCATCTCAGTCAACATTCCCTAATTCACCTTCTTTTTCTGTCATTTATAAGAAAAGTGCCTACTTTTTCTTTTTCCTCCACATCTTATGTAATGTACGAGTTTTAGGTGATTGAAAAACAAAAAGCACGTATGATTTATCCTGCTATTTGTATGCAGTAAGACAACCGTCTGAAAATTCGGCATATTAGAGGACATTATGCGAGAAATTGATTGCCGGTAAAAGCTCAATTCATGTGAGCTAATAATCAAAGGGAAATGAACAAAAAAAGATGACCAAAATGGCCATCTTTCACTTCGAATTTGAACGATCCGTAATATCACAAAGGATCATATCATACCCCACTTTTTTAATTTGGCTCCACCCTACTCTTATTTCTTGTGGTTCCTTTTTAAAACCTCCCCATTTTCCAGCAGGTATGATAAGAGCCTGTATTTGGCCATCCTTCTCATCAATCTCTAAATCCACATATCCTAAAACCCCCATTTTCTCGGCACTTTCTAAATTTACGATCTCTTTACCACTTAATTCGCTTAAACGCATACACTCTCCCCCTACCGAAATTGTGAATTTAAGTTATCCATAATTAGTACCTATTCTGTATATCCAAAAAAAATAACCGTATCTCATTTAAAAGAGATACGGTTATTTTTACATACTTCATATAAAGCAATTATAGTTTTATTCCTTTTGGAAGTTTTCCATCTGGACTAATTAATGCTGCAGAGAATTCATCTGTAAACATGTTACGAATTAACTCATCAACATTTTCTTTTGTTACTGTGTTTACACTTTCAATAATCTCATCAAGTGAACGATGCTTACGAAGTAGCAATTCATTTTTACCATTACGGCTCATACGGCTATTCGTACTTTCTAAACTTAACATTAAGTTTCCTTTTAATTGCTCTTTACTATTAATAAGCTCTTTTTCTGTAATACCTGTATTTTTCAATGTGTCTAATGTTTCTTGCATTGTTTCATACAGTGTATCTAATTGTTGGCTACCTGTTCCACCATACAGCGTTAACATACCTGTATCTTCATAAGAAGAATGGTAAGAAAATACTGAGTAGGCTAACCCGCGTTGCTCACGTACTTCTTGGAATAAACGGCTACTCATACTACCGCCTAAAACGTTATTTAATACAATTAAGTTATAAATATCTTCGTGTCCCATTTGTAAGCCTTTATATCCTAAACATAAATGAGCTTGTTCTGTTTCCTTTTTACGTGCTACTTTATTAAAATGGAAAATTGGGCTATGTACTTGTTCACGGTTTGTTGTTCCTTCATAACTACCGAAATATTGCTCTACCGTTTGTAAAAAGGCTTCATCAATATTTCCTGCAACTGAAACAACGACATTTTCAGGTGTGTAATGATCTTTTATATATTGGCGTAGCGTATCACCTGTAAACGTATCAAGCGTTTCTTCAGTTCCTAAAATAGGATATCCAAGCGGATGCGTTTCATATGTTGCTTTCGTTAACATATCATGCACAATATCATCTGGAGCATCTTCGTACATTTTAATTTCTTCACATACGACATTCTTCTCTTTTTTCAGTTCTTCCTCATCAAATGTTGAATTAAAGAACATATCTGCTAATACATCTAAAGCATATTTAGCATGCTCATCTAGCACTTTTGCATAGTAACAAGTGTATTCTTTTGAAGTAAAAGCATTCACTTGCCCACCAATGCTATCAAATGATTCTGCAATTTCGCGTGCACTACGTGTTTCCGTTCCTTTAAAGAACATATGCTCTAAAAAGTGGGAAACCCCATTATTTTTTTCATTTTCATTTCTTGATCCCGCATGGATCCAAATACCAATCGCAACCGATCTTACGGTTGGTATATTCTCCATAACTATTCTTACACCATTTTTACAAGTATATTTTTTAATCAAAAACTTTCCTCCTACTGCCAGTTTCTCTAAATAAGTGCTATTATTTAATGATAACAAGTTTAAGGATGAATGTCATGCAAATGTATTTAATCCACACGTTTTTCATCCAGTAATTCTGTTATATTCCCTACTTTATATCCTTGTTCCTTCAATTTTGTAATCATTGTATCTAATGCTTCTGTTGTTGATGAAGTTGGATGCATTAATACGATAGCACCTGGATGTATTTTTCTCATTACTCTCTGCAATAGTACATCTGGATCAGGTCGCTTCCAATCAATTGTATCGACAGTCCACATAATCGTTCCCATTTGGAAATCATCAGCAATTTTCACGACTTCATCCCGAAAACTTCCACTCGGCGGAGCAAACCATCTCACCTTTTGATTCGTAGCTGCTTCGATCATTCGATTTGTTTTTTGTAACTGATCTCGTATTTCATCAGAAGATAACGTTTTCATATTAGGGTGTGTGTAAGAATGATTTCCGACTTCTTGATTTGCATCGACAATCATTTTTGCAAATCGTAAATTTTCTTTCACCCAGCGTCCTTCTAAAAAGAAAGTCGCCTTCACATCATGTTTTTTCAATATCTCTAATATACGTGGCAAATACTCGTTTCCCCATGCCACATTTATTGTTAATCCCACCATCTTTTTATTTGGATGTCCCCTATAAATTGGAGCTGGTGATAAATCTTTTAAGTGGACACCCGGTGATACTTCCTTGAATTCAAGATTTTTTTGATCAAATTTCTTTAGCTTCTTCATATTATTATAGGATGCTTCGATATCAACTTGTCTTCCATTATATCCTGGTGTTGCTTTCCATATTTTATCAATCATCGCATTTTGAGGTGCAATCTCATATTGTTTTGCATGTTTTTGAATTTCTTCATACAAGTTATCCTGTGCAAAAACGGAATAAGAGCCTACACTGACATATAAAAAAACTATACATATGTATGCCAATATACGAGCTTTCATATAAACCCTCCCATTAACTATATAAAAACCTTTTTTCTTCTTATCTTTGTTAATTTGAGCGTTATAATGAAAACTATACCTATACTGACATAAAAATATATGTAAATCATATTTTTCACATAACAAAAAAAGCCAGTTTAACTGGCTTTTACTTATTGCTGCTCTTGTTTGTTTTCTTCTTTAGCAGCTTCTTTTTCTTGCTCTTCTTTTAGCAATACTTTTCTAGATAGATTCACGCGACCTTGCTTGTCAATCTCGATAACTTTAACTGTAATTACATCACCGATTTTTACAACGTCTTCTACTTTACCTACACGCTCAAGTGCAAGTTCAGAAATGTGAACTAATCCGTCTTTACCGCTGAATAATTCAACGAAAGCACCGAATTTCTCAACACGTTTCACTTTTCCTTCGTAGATTTCACCTACTTGTACTTCGCGAACGATATCTTCGATAATTTTCTTAGCTTTGTCATTCATTTCTTGATTTATTGAAGAAATGAATACTGTACCATCTTGCTCGATGTCAATTTTAACGCCAGTTTCTTCAATAATTTTATTGATTTGTTTACCGCTCGGCCCAATAACGTCACGGATTTTATCTGGGTTAATTGTCATTGTAATAATCTTTGGAGCGTAAGCTGATAATTCAGTACGTGGCTCTGCAATAACAGATAACATATGATTTAGAATGTGCACACGACCGACTTTCGCTTGTTGTAATGCCTCTTCTAAAATTTCACGAGATAGACCATCGATTTTAATGTCCATTTGAAGTGCAGTTACACCTTTTGCTGTACCTGCTACTTTAAAGTCCATATCACCTAAATGATCTTCCATACCTTGAATATCAGATAAAATTGTGTAATGCTCACCAGTTTTAACTAGGCCCATTGCAATACCTGCAACTGGAGCTTTAAGTGGAACACCAGCATCCATCATTGCTAAAGTACTACCACAAATACTTGCTTGTGAAGTAGAACCATTTGATTCTAAAACTTCAGATACAAGACGTACTGTATATGGGAAATCTTTTTCAGATGGAATTACAGGCTCAAGAGCACGTTCTCCTAGTGCACCGTGACCAATTTCACGACGACCTGGTCCACGCATCGGTCTTGTTTCACCAACACTAAATGATGGGAAATTGTAATGGTGCATAAAGCGTTTTGATTCCTCTACACCAAGACCATCTAAAATTTGCACATCGCCTAATGCACCTAATGTACAAATACTTAATGCTTGTGTTTGTCCACGTGTGAACAGACCAGAACCGTGTGTACGAGATAAAATGCCAACCTCTGATGCTAATGGACGGATTTCGTCACCTTTACGGCCATCTGGGCGGATTTTTTCAACTGTAATAAGACGACGTACTTCTTCTTTTACAATTTTATATAAAATCTCACTTACTTGTCCTAATGTATCAGCGTCAGCTTCCTGCGCTTCGTAATGCTCAATTACACGCTTTTTCACTTCGTTAATTGCATCTTCACGTGCATGTTTCTCATGTACTTGAATTGCAGAATGCATATCCTTCTCAGACATTTCACGTACAGCTTGATTAAGATCAGCGTCAACTTCATACAGTTTCACTTCTGATTTCTCTTTACCTACAGCTTGTACAATCTCTTCTTGGAATGCAATTAGACGTTTAATTTCGTCATGTCCAAACATAATTGCTTCTAACATTGTTTCTTCAGGCACTTGATCTGCTCCTGCTTCAACCATGTTAATTGCATCTTTCGTACCAGCCACAACAAGGTGAATATCACTTTGTTCTTGCTGTTCTACTGTTGGATTAATAACGAATTCGCCGTTAATACGACCAACTGTTGCACCCGCGATTGGGCCTTCAAATGGAATATCTGAAATCGATAACGCTAATGAAGAACCAAGCATAGCTGCCATTTCAGAAGAACAATCTTGATCAACACTCATTACTATGCTGACAACTTGTACTTCGTTACGGAAACCATCTGCGAAAAGTGGACGAATTGGGCGGTCGATTAAACGACTTGCCAAAATTGCTTTTTCACTCGGACGACCTTCACGTTTAATGAAACCGCCAGGAATTTTCCCGACTGCATATAAACGCTCTTCATAGTTTACTGTAAGTGGGAAGAAATCTACATTTTTTGGTTCTTTTGATGCAGTTGCTGTAGATAGAACCGCTGTATCGCCATATCTTACTAATACTGCTCCGTTCGCTTGCTTCGCAAGCTGACTTGTTTCAACTGTTAGCTGGCGACCAGCTAAATCTATCGAGAAGACTTGCTTTTCTTGACTCATTTAAGTACCCCTCTCAATTTAAAGTATTCAATTCTTCTATGTAAATGGATAGTATATCACAATATTCTACCTCTAGTATTACCGAAAATGAAGTAAGCTATAAAGGGTAGAAGATATATTTTTACCTAACAAAAAAGCGGGAATATTCCCGCTTCTTTGACTATCGACGTAAGCCAAGCTTTGTGATTAATTCACGGTAACGTGTGATATCGCTATTACGAAGGTAAGTTAGTAAGTTACGACGTTTACCAACCATCTTTAATAGACCACGACGTGAATGATGATCTTTCTTGTGAGTACGTAAGTGCTCGTTTAGAGTGTTAATTTGCTCCGTTAGGACAGCAATTTGAACCTCTGGAGAACCAGTATCAGTCTCATGAGTTCTAAATTGTGCAATGATTTCATTTTTACGCTCTTGTGTTAAAGCCATCCTATTTCACCTCCTATTAATTAAACCCCCAATTACCTAGCAAGCGTCGGTGAGTCGCAATGCCAAGCAATGGTTGTCATAAAGTACATAACATAGAATACTACTTTTCATTTGAAAAAGCAAGTATATTCTTTTCGTTCGCAAAATATTCTTGTGCTGTTTTCTTATCTTTTGCAATTTGTTCAACTAACTCATCGATGCCATTGAATTTCTTTTCTTCTCTTATACGCATATGCCACTCTACTGTAACATTTTGTTCATATATGTCTTTGTTAAATTCAAATAAGTGCACTTCAATAGATAATTGACGCTCATCTTCTTTAAAAGTTGGTTTATATCCAATATTACATACACCATCGTACCATTCATCGTGAACTTTTAATCTCACTGCATAAACACCTACAGGTGGTAATAGATACTCATCACTTAAACCTATATTAGCTGTAGGAAAACCAATTTGACGTCCACGCTTATCACCGTGTACAACCGTTCCCCCTACTGTATATGCTCTACCTAAAATAGATGGAATTTGTTCCATTTCGCCATTTCGAATTAACTTTCGTAATGCTGTAGAACTTACTTTCTCTTCTTGAAATTCAACTTTTTCAATCACAGTCTGTGTAAACTCCCCTCTTGCATGAAATGGTAAAGTCTCCATCTTTCCTTTTCCTAAACGTCCATATGAATAATCAAACCCTGCTACTACATGCTTTACATTCAAACCAATAATATAATCATCTACAAATTGTTGTGGCAATAAGCCTGCAAACGATTCATCAAATTTAATAACATATAATATATCGATCCCTAAGTTTTCGACTATTTTTTCTTTATCACACATTGGTGTAATATACTCCGCATGCGCTTCCTTTTTTCCTAAAACAACAGATGGGTGCGGATAAAATGTCATAACTGCACTTTTATATCCTCGTTCATCAGCTATTTGTTTCGCAGTTCGAATCACACATTGATGTCCTAAATGAATGCCATCAAAAAATCCTAATGCCATTACAGTAGGTGGTAATTCTAATTTATTTTGTTCATGTGGATGAGTTAAATGAATAAGTTTCACGCTTGAATTCACCTTTTTCTGTAATAATCCTTCCAATAATTCATTATAGCTTTAGTTCTTGATTATTCACAAGTACTTTCATCGGCTTTAGCATACCAGGGTGTTTTGGATGGTGCTCATAAATTGCAAGGCAGCGATTATTTGTATCAAACACTGTTATAAATGGCGCCGTTATTTGCAATTCATTTTTTAAGAACATACCATTCTTTATTTTCTCTGCTTGCTTTTCATCTACAACCATTTTTGGAAACTTACTTAATGCTTCATCAATTGAAATGAAGATAGACTCTACTGTTCCATTTTGCACGTTTTCTTCAATTTCTTCAAATGATATGCAATCTTCTAATAAAAATTCACCCGAAGCTGTTCTTACAAGGTGAGACATATGTGATGGGAAACCAAGTTTTTCACCAATCATTACTGCTAATGTTCTTACATATGTCCCTTTACTACACGTTACACGGAAACGAAATGAAATATTTTCCCCCTCAAACACTTCACGATCATCTAGTAATACAAATTCATGAATTGTAATTGTACGAACTGGACGTTCAACTTCTTGTCCTGCTCTTGCATATTCATATAGTTTTTTTCCGTTAACTTTTACAGCTGAAAACATCGGAGGCATTTGTTCAATCGTACCTGTTAATGCAGCAAGAGCCCCTTCTACTTCCTTACGAGTAATAACACGATCTACATTTTTCGTTTCAACAACTTCACCAGAAGCATCTTCAGTTGTCGTTGAAAATCCAAGTGTTACTTCACCTTCATATGTTTTCGTCTCACTCGTTAAAAATTGTGCAATCTTCGTTGCTCGTCCTACACAAATAGGTAATACTCCTGTTACATCTGGATCTAATGTTCCTGTATGACCAATTCGTTTCTCACGCAATATCTTTCTTAATTTAAATACACAATCATGTGATGTCATGCCTTTTGGCTTATGTAATAATACTACACCTTCCATATATGTTCACCTCATCATAATTCTTTCATAGTAATTATCCAAAATTAATTTTGCATTGAAAAAATGGATAGACAAATGTCTATCCATTATTCTTCACGTTTACCGTCTTTATTAATTTGATGTAAAAGTGTATCAATTCGATGACCATATCCGATAGACTCATCAAACTCAAAGGAAATTTCCGGTGTTTTACGAAGACGAATACGCTGGCCAATTTCTGAACGAATGAAACCTTTTGCCTTCGCTAAACCTTTTAATGTACTTTCTTTCTGTTCCTCATCACCTAAAACAGAAATATATACTGTAGCAATTTGTAAATCTCCACTCACTTGTACATCTGTTACTGTAACAAATCCAACACGTGGATCTTTAATTTTACGACTGATGATGTCGCCTAATTCTTTTTTCATTTGCTCGCCTACACGGTTTGCACGTAATTTCATAACTCTTCACCTCATTCAATACCATTCCAATTGTGTTATTGTACGTTCAATTTCAGGAAATGAATCGATGTACTCGAGTACACGATTCATTTCTTTTTCACAAATAACACGATTAGAGGATACAGAAACAATTGCAATTTCTGTACGTTGCCATACATCTTGATGCCCTACTTCTGAAACAGCTACATTATAACGCTGCTTCACACGAGTTAGCACCCGTTGCAAAATTGCTCGTTTCTCTTTTAAAGAATGCACATCGTAAATCATACACTCGAATGAGAGTGAAGCGATAATCATCGCTTCACTTCTTCCATAATGTACGCTTCAATGATGTCCCCTTCTTTAAGATCATTATATCTCTCAATTGTAATACCACACTCATAGTTTTGTGCAACTTCTTTTACGTCATCTTTGAAACGTTTTAACGTATCAAGTTGTCCTTCGAAAATTACTACGCCATCACGGATAATACGCACGCCACTATCACGTGTAATTTTACCGTCAATTACGTAACAACCTGCGATTGTTCCAACTTTTGTTACTTTGAATGTTTGGCGTACTTCCGCTTGACCGATTACTTTTTCTTCGAATTCTGGATCCAGCATACCTTGCATTGCTGATTCGATTTCTTCGATTACTTTATAGATAATACGGTGTAAACGAACATCAACATTCTCTAATTCAGCTGTACGCTTCGCATTCACATCAGGGCGTACGTTAAATCCAATTACAATTGCATTAGATGCAGAAGCTAAAATAACATCAGATTCTGTAATCGCACCTACGCCTGTATGGATAATTTTAACTTTAACACCTTCAACATCAATTTTACGAAGTGACGCTGCCATTGCTTCTACAGAACCTTGTACGTCTGCTTTCACAATTAAGTTAATTTCTTTTACATCGCCTTCTTGGATTTGTTGGAATAAATCTTCAAGGCTTAATTTAGATTTTTCACCACGTTGAGCAAGTAACGCTTCTTGTGCACGTGATTCACCGATTTGACGAGCTTTCTTCTCATCAGCGAATGCCATGAAACGATCTCCCGCTTGTGGTACTTCATTTAAACCTGTAATTTCAACAGGAGTTGATGGACCAGCAACTTTTACACGACGACCAATATCACTTACCATTGCACGAACACGTCCGAATGAAGTACCAACAACGATTGGATCTCCAACTCGAAGTGTACCGTTTTGAACAAGTAATGTCGCGATAGTTCCTTTACCTTTATCAAGCTGTGCTTCGATTACAGTACCAGTTGCATAACGGTTTGGATTTGCTTTATATTCTTCTACTTCACTTACAAGAAGAATCATTTCTAGTAAGTTGTCAATTCCTTCACCTTGAATTGCAGAAATTGGTACGAAAATTGTATCTCCGCCCCAAGCTTCTGGAACTAATTCATATTCTGTTAATTCTTGCATTACACGATCAGGATTTGCCGCTGGTTTATCCATTTTATTCACAGCTACAATAATTGGTACTCCAGCTGCTTTCGCATGGCTAATCGCTTCAACTGTTTGTGGCATAACACCGTCATCAGCTGCAACAACAAGAATTGTAATATCCGTTACTTGCGCACCACGAGCACGCATCGTTGTAAATGCCGCGTGACCAGGCGTATCTAAGAATGTAATCTTCTTGTCATTTACTTCAACTTGGTATGCACCAATATGCTGAGTAATTCCACCTGCTTCGCCTGCAGTTACTTTTGAATTACGGATAGAGTCAAGTAAAGTTGTTTTACCATGGTCAACGTGCCCCATAATTGTAACTACAGCTGGACGCTCTTTTAAGTTCTCTTCATCATCTTGCTCATCGATGAATGTTTCAAATTCAGTTTCACTTACAACTACTTCTTCTTCTACTTCAATACCATAATCAGTAGCAATTAACTCAATTGTATCTTTATCTAAGTCTTGGTTAATTGTTGCCATAATTCCAAGCATAAAGAGCTTCTTAATAATTTCAGACGGCTCTTTGCTTAATTTTTTAGCAAGCTCACCTACTGTAAGACTTCCAGAGAAAGTAAGTTTATCTGGTGTTTCTACAATTTGTGTTTGTTGTCTTCCAGCAAAGTTATCTTGACGTTTGTCTTCATTTCCTTTGCCTTTTTTCTTTTTCTTATTGCTGTTCTTTTTACTACGAACAACTTTTTCTTCTACTTCAAACTCATCTGCAACAGAAGGTTTTTCAGTTTGGTACGCATTATCTAATTTGTTTACTACTTCATCGTCTAACATTGTCATATGATTCGAAACCTCGATATTCATTTCTTTTAGTTTTGTCATAAGATCTTTACTTGAGATATTATGTTGTTTTGCATATTCATGCACTCGAATTTTACTCATACCTTCACCCCCGGTAATTTGTATCGAGCATGCTACGCAGCTTTTTCGCAAAGCCCTCATCTAACACAGCTACAACGACTCGCTCGTCTCTCCCAATCGCATGCCCTAATTGTTGTCGATTTTCGACCTTTCTCATTGGTACGTTGTAATACGTCGCTTTATCCGTGATGCGTTTTGTAGTATTTGCTGACGCATCTTCAGATAGCAATACAAGTTTTGCTTTGCCACTTCGTACTTCTTTTAAAACAAGTTCTTCACCCGAAATAATTTTCCGAGCCCGGTTTGCTAGTCCTAAAAACGATTTCCAATCGGACACTTATTTCGACTCCTTCTCAACAAGCTCAAGAAGCTCTTCGTATAGAGAACCGTCGATTTTCGCTTTTAGATGATGTTCCAAAACATTTTTCTTTTGGGCTTGAAGAATACTTTCTTTATCTTTTGATAAATAAGCACCTCGTCCTGATTTCTTTCCAGTTAAATCAATGGACACTTCTCCCTCTTTGGAACGAACAATGCGAACGAGCTCTCGTTTTGATTTCATTTCTTGCGTTGCAACACATTTTCGTAACGGAACTTTTCGATTGCTCATACTCATCACCTCTATTCGATTTCGTCTTCAACTGAATCGAATCCGAATGCGATTACGCTATCTTCTTCTGTTACAATACCAAGTTGTTTCGCATCAGACTCACTCTTAATATCAATTTTCCAACCTGTTAATTTAGCTGCAAGACGTGCATTTTGTCCACGCTTACCAATAGCTAATGACAGTTGGTGGTCTGGAACAACAACAGTTGTTGCTTTTTCTTCTTCATCTACAAGCACTTTAACAACTTGTGATGGGCTTAAAGCATTTGCAACATATTCTACTGGATCATTTGACCAGCGAACGATGTCAATCTTTTCGCCTTTTAATTCGTCTACAATGCGTTGTACACGTTGTCCTTTCGGTCCTACACAAGAACCTACTGGATCAACATCAATGTTCTCTGCATGTACAGAAATTTTAGAACGATCGCCAGCTTCACGTGCTACAGAACGAATTTCAACAGTTCCATCATAAATTTCAGGAACTTCCATTTCGAATAAACGTTTTAAAAGACCAGGATGTGTACGTGATACGTAAATTTGTGGTCCTTTTGTTGTTTTTTCTACTTTCGTAATGAATACGCGAATACGATCATGTGGTTTGTACTGTTCGTTTGGCATTTGCTCACTTACAGGTAATAAAGCTTCTACTTTCCCTAAGCTTACATAGATAAAACGAGCATCTTGACGTTGTACGATACCCACCATGATATCTTCTTCAC
Source organism: Bacillus sp. IBL03825 (assembly GCF_024712505.1). Taxonomy (NCBI): domain Bacteria; kingdom Bacillati; phylum Bacillota; class Bacilli; order Caryophanales; family Bacillaceae; genus Bacillus; species Bacillus sp. IBL03825. The sequence continues at coordinate 3,810,043 of NZ_JAMXKE010000001.1, forward strand.
GGTCACTAAACTCAGAGTAAATAACACCACGCTCTGCTTCGCGCACTCGTTGTGTTACAACCTGTTTTGCAGTTTGTGCTGCAATACGACCGAAATCTTTTGGTGTTACTTCAATCTCTAGTACGTCACCATCTTGATAGTTTGGATTAATTTGTCTTGCTTCTTCAACAGAAATTTCAAGACGTGGATCAAACACATTATCTACAACGTCTTTACGTGCTAAAACTTGAATTGTTCCCACTTCTGGGTTAAAGCTCACACGAACGTTTTGTGCTTGATTAAAATTGCGTTTATAAGCAGAGATTAACGCTGCTTCAATCGCATCAATAATAATATCTTTGCTGATTCCTTTTTCTGACTCTAATACGAGCAAGGCATCTAACAACTCAGTGCTCATGAAGATCCCCCTTCTAACTAAAACGTAACAGCAAGTCGCGCATTTGCAACTTTATCCATTGGAATTTGGATTTCTTTTTTACGTGTTTTAATTGTTAATAATAATGTAATTGTAGTACCATCGTAGGAAAGTAGCTTTCCTTCAAACATTTTTTCACCATCAATCGGCTCATATGTTTTAATTGCCACTTGTTTTCCTACCGCTTGCTGGAAGTCTTTCTCTTTCTTTAATGGGCGTTCCGCTCCAGGAGATGATACATCCAAAAAGTAAAGATGAGGAATTGGATCCTCTTTATCTAAAGCTTCGCTTAAACGTTCACTTACCGCACCGCATTCTTCAATGTCGACTCCCTTTTCAGAATCGATGAATACGCGTAAGAACCAGTCTTGTCCTTCTTGCACATACTCTACATCTACAAGTTCAAGATTTAACTCTTCAACGATTGGCTGCGCAAATGCTTCTACAACTTCTGTGACTTTCTTATCCATAAACAGCCTCCTTCCTGCCGCCATGTACCATTTACAAGAAAAGACCCCGTCCATAAAAACGGTCCATCTTATTCTTTCTCGTTAGCTAACAAAAGCCCCTGCCGTTAAGCAGGGAATATCTGTCTTAGTATTACCAAATTTAAGAAGTAAAACTTATAACAAAATATGTATATACGACAGAAATTTCTTACCTCTCCACATCAATAAAACGTAGATAGTAACACGAAAGAGTGGGTTTCCCCACTCTTTTTTTTACACAATATACATGACATGGTTATCTCGGTTAATAGTATACCATAGCAAATGTTGATTTGCAAAGACTTTTCCTACCTATTAGAACAGTGATAACTGGTTTTGATCAGGTAGATCGCCTAAGCAACCTTGACTATCTAAATACTCAATAATTGTTTTCGAAACCTTACTGCGCTGCTGTAAATCTTCTTTTGATAAGAAATCTCCATTTTTGCGTGCTTCTACAATACTTAAAGCTGCGTTTGTACCAAGTCCAGGCACTGCATTAAATGGAGGAATTAAAGTATCCCCATCAATAATAAATTCTGTTGCATGCGAACGGTATAAATCAACCTTTTGGAATGAGTATCCACGCTCACACATTTCAAGTGTCATTTCTAGTACTGTTAATAAACTTTTCTCTTTCGGCGCTGCATCCAAACCTTTTTGCGCAATTTCATCAATTCTTACACGTATAGATGCTGAACCCTTCGCCATCGCCTCTATATCAAAGTCATCTGCACGAACTGTAAAGTATGCCGCATAGAATAGAAGCGCGAAATGTACTTTAAAGTATGCAATACGTACAGCCATAAGTACGTAAGCAGCCGCATGGGCTTTAGGGAACATGTACTTTATTTTCTTACATGAATCAATATACCAACCTGGTACATTATTACTTTTCATGTCATCTTCCCATTCTTCCGGTACACCTTTACCTTTACGAACTGACTCCATGATTTTGAAGGCTAATGATGGGTCTAAACCTTGATAGATTAAATATACCATAATGTCATCACGACAACCGATAACTTCACTCAGCGTACATGTACCGTTATAAATTAACTCGTTTGCATTACCAAGCCATACGTCTGTACCATGTGATAGTCCAGAGATTTGGACTAACTCAGAGAATGTCGTAGGTTTCGTCTCTTCTAACATCTGCCTTACGAATTTCGTACCAAACTCTGGTATACCAAGTGTACCTGTTTTACAGTTAATTTGTTCTTCCGTTACCCCTAATGATTCCGGGCCTGAGAAAATTTTCATTACTTCTGGATCGTCTGTCGGGATTGTTTTCGGATCAATACCACTTAAATCTTGTAACATACGAATAACAGTCGGATCATCGTGTCCTAGTATATCAAGTTTCAATAAATTATCATGAATGGAGTGGAAATCAAAGTGTGTCGTTCTCCACTCAGCCCCTATTGAATCCGCCGGAAACTGAATTGGTGAGAAATCAAAGATATCCATGTAATCTGGTACAACGATAATACCACCTGGATGCTGTCCGGTTGTACGTTTTACGCCCGTACATCCTGCTACTAAGCGGTCAATCTCTGCATTTCGAATCGTTAAATTATGATCATTTGCATAACCTTTTACATATCCATAAGCCGTTTTTTCCGCGACTGTACCTATTGTACCCGCACGGTATACATAATCTTCACCGAACAGTACTTTCGTATAGTTATGAGCACGTGGTTGGTATTCCCCGGAGAAGTTCAGATCGATATCGGGTACCTTATCTCCTTTAAATCCAAGGAACGTTTCGAACGGAATATCATGTCCATCTTTCACGTATGGAACATTACATGCAGGACATTCTTTATCCGGCAAGTCAAAACCAGAACCTACAGAACCATCATTAAAGAATTCTGATTGCTTACACTTCGGACATACATAGTGTGGTGGTAATGGGTTTACTTCTGTAATTTCCATCATCGTTGCAACGAACGATGAACCTACCGATCCACGCGAACCTACTAAATATCCGTCTACTAACGATTTCTTCACAAGCTTATGTGAAATTAAATAAATTACGGCGAATCCATGCCCAATAATACTTTTTAATTCTTTTTCTAAACGCGCTTCTACAATTTCAGGTAACTCTTCACCATAAATGCTACGCGCCATTTTATAACTCATGTCACGCGTCTCATCATCTGCACCTTCAATTTTCGGTGTATATAGATCATCTTTCACCGGATGAACATCACCAATCAATGATGCAACCTTTTGTGTATTCGTTACAACAATTTCTTTCGCTACGTCTTCACCTAAGAATGAAAAACACTCTAACATTTCATCCGTTGTACGGAAATGTACAGGTGGTAATGAATGTCGGTTTAACGGATTGGCTCCGCCCTGCGAACTGACTAAAATTTTGCGATACATTGCATCCTCTGGATCTATATAATGCACGTTTCCTGTAGCAACAACTGGTTTATCTAACGTCTCACCTAGTTTTACTAAGTTAGAAATAATTGTTTTTAATTGTCCCTCATCTCGAACCAGTTCACGTTCTACTAAATGACGTAACACCTCTGGAGGCATTACTTCAATGTAATCATAGAACTGCGCAATTTCTTCTACCTCTTCAGGAGCTTTTTGCATCATCGCCTCAAACACTTCACCTTTATCACAAGCCGTTCCTACTAAAATTCCTTCACGATATTTTTTTAATAGTGACCTTGGTACTCGTGGTACACGATAAAAGTAATTTAGGTGAGAATAGGAAACAAGTTTATATAAATTTTTCAACCCTACATCTGATGTGGCAAGTAACGTCATATGACTTGGACGTCCACGCTTATACGCATCCCCTTGCCCCATGCTATCATTTAATTGATCGTGATATTCAAATCCCTTTTCAATCACATCTTTTAACATTTTCACAAGTAAGTATCCCGTTGCTTCTGTATCATAAATCGCACGGTGATGTTGCGTTAATTCAATATCAAGCTTTTTACACATCGTATTTAATCGGTGGTTTTTCATTTCTGGGAATAAGAATCTTGCAAGTTCTAACGTATCAATAACAGGATTATTCGTTTTTTCTAGCCCAGCCTTTTTAAAACCTACGTTAATAAAGCCCATATCAAAACTTGCGTTATGAGCAACAAGTGTATGGTCGCCCATCCATTCTTCAAACTTTTTAAACACTTCGTCCACTTCTGGTGCATCCGTTAACATATCATCTGTAATACCTGTTAATTCAATAATCGTCGCAGATAATGGCTGATGTGGATTTGCGAAAGATTCAAAGCGGTCAATAATTTCGCCACCTTTTACTTTTACAGCCGCTAACTCGATAACAGTATCATATACAGCTGATAAACCTGTCGTCTCAACGTCGAAAACAACATATGTTTCCTCTGCAAGTAAACGATGCGCTTCGTTATATGCAATTGGTACACCATCATTAACTAGATTCGCTTCTACACCATATATAACTTTAACCCCAGCCTTTTTACCCGCAGAATATGCCTCTGGGAAAGACTGCGCAACAGCATGGTCTGTAACAGCGATTGCCTCATGTCCCCATTTACCTGCTTGGGCAACAAGTCTAGAAACAGGAGTAACAGCGTCCATTTGGCTCATCGGTGTGTGAAGATGCAGCTCTACACGTTTTTCACCTTCTGGCGCTTTATCTTTACGAGACGGTCCTGTTATTTCATTTATATCATTTGCAATCATTACTAAATCTCGAACGAATGTATCATTTTGAACAGAACCACGCGCTTTCACCCACATTCCTTTTTTCAAGGATTGCAGCATTGGAATATCTTCTTTGTCACGCGAGAACATTTTGATCATAATTGAATCCGTATAGTCTGTTATTTTTAAAGTTAATAACGTACGGCCACTACGCAGCTCTTTCGTTTCTACATGGAAGACGTATCCTTGAACTGTTTTTCTTCTTTCTTCATCTTGAATTTCTCGCATCGGTGTAATCTCTTCATCCGGCTTAATGAGATATCCGAGTACAACCGGTCCTTCATGCACAACGCTACTTTCTTCAGCTTGCTTCTTCGCCATTTCTTCCATAGCTTGTATAACACGTTCACGATCTTCTTGCTGCGTTTGCTCACGAAACTTTTGCATTTCTTCTGTATTTTGCTGTATATGTGTGTCTAACTGAAAACGCGGGAATCCAAAAGTTTCGTATTGATCCCCTACTGGTTTCGCAACGTTTTTCTTTAAAGCAGTAGATTCCAGCTCATTATTCACATTTATTAGCAACTTCACTCCATTCACCTGCGGAAGCTGCTTCTTTAAGTAAGCAAACATAGGTGAAAATGTAATTCGTTCCGTACAAAGCGGCCAATACGCCCTCACTTCTTCTTCTGTAAATTGTTTATTCTCTGTTTCTAATGCAAATGTTGTTCTTGCAATATGAGAAAATGATTGCTTAAGCTTTGTTTCTAGCAATTCATATAATTCTGTAGGCAAAATACGTGGCACTTGTAAATCAAAATGCCAACTTTTATTCGCTTTATCAATAACGAGCCTTTCAATACCACCACCTTGTAAATATTGATTTATAAGGTCGTCTGGTATTTGCAACTGCTGGAGCAAAATTTGAAATCGCTCTTGTTGTTCATTTGTTAAAGACATAAGCACTCTCCTTCCATTTGCTATTATAAATTGAAACGTACTACAAAGAAAGATTTCTCCCTTCTTCTTTTACAAAATACGTTTACAAAGAAAGAGAAGGTACCTCATTACGAGGTACCTCTTCTTATTTTAAAATATTTGTAATATATGTTTGAAGTTCTTCTACTTTCACTTCTTCAGACTCGCCTGTAGCACGTACTTTCACTTCTACAATACCTTCGTCTGCTTTTTTACCAACTGTCACGCGAACTGGAAGGCCGAATAAATCTGCATCTGCAAATTTAACACCCGCACGTTCTGCACGATCATCTAGTAATACTTCGTACCCTTGTTCTTGTAATGAGTTGTAGATATTTTCACCCATTTCACGTTGTGCATCAGATTTCATATTTACTGGAATTACATGCACATGGAACGGTGCAACAGCTTTTGGCCAAACTAAACCGTTCTCATCATTAAACTGCTCTGCGATTGCTGCCACTGTACGAGATACACCGATACCGTAACAACCCATAATAAGTGGTTGTGTTTTTCCGTTTTCATCTAGGAATGTTGCGTTCATTGCTTCACTATAACGAGTTCCTAATTTGAATACATGACCAACTTCAATTCCGCGTGCGAAAAGAATTGTTCCGTTTCCATCTGGAGACTGGTCTCCTTCTTGAATGAAGCGTAAATCTGTATATTGACTTACTTTAAAGTCACGTTCTGGATTTACATTTACATAATGGAATCCTTCTTCGTTCGCTCCTGAACAACCGTTAACAATTGATGCTACAGCATGGTCTGCGATAATTTCGATATCACCTGTTACACCAATCGGTCCTAAAGAACCAACTTCACAGTTTAATAATTCTTTCACTTCTTCATGAGAAGCAAGCTCAACAACTGAAGCGCCGTATACATTTTTCACTTTTACATCGTTTACTTCATGATCACCACGTACAAGTACAACTACTAATTTCTCATCTACTTTAAATACCATAGACTTAATGCACTTGTCAGCTTCAATGTTTAAGAATGCAGATACTTCTTCAATTGCTTTTTGATCTGGTGTTGCTACTTTTTCAAGTGCCTTTTCTGCTTCATCACTCTTCGTATACGTAGCTACAACAGGAGCCATTTCGATGTTTGCTGCATAATTAGATGTATCAGAGTATGCAATTGTATCTTCACCAACTTCAGATAATACCATAAATTCATGCGTATCTTTTCCGCCCATTGCTCCAGAGTCAGCAATAACTGCACGGAAATTCAAGCCACAACGAGCAAAAATGTTAGAGTATGCTTTGTATAAACGATCGTATACTTCATCTAAACTCTCTTGTGTAGCATGGAAAGAGTATGCATCTTTCATTAGAAACTCTCTTCCACGTAATAAACCGAAACGAGGTCTTTGTTCATCACGGAATTTTGTTTGAATTTGGTACAATGTTAACGGTAATTTTTTATATGATTTCACTTCATCACGTACAAGATCCGTAATTACTTCTTCATGTGTCGCTCCTAATGCGAATTCACGAGCGTTACGATCTTTCATACGCATTAATTCAGATCCGTAAGAATACCAACGGCCTGATTCTTGCCATAATTCTGCCGCTTGCATCGCTGGCATTAATAATTCTACAGCTCCTGCGCGCTCCATTTCTTCTCGAACGATACGTTCTACTTTGTGTAGTACTTTTAATCCAAATGGTAGAAAACTATAAATACCAGAAGCATTTTGACGCATAAAACCTGCGCGAAGTAATAACTGATGACTCTTAATCTCCGCATCAGCTGGAACTTCACGTAATGTAGGACTGAATACCATACTTTGTTTCATTTATTCGCACCTCTTCATTTTACTCTTTCACGCAGTAAAACCCCTCACCTCGAGTTAGGTGAGGGATTTTATTCTACGAGCTCTATTTCATTATAAGTTTCACTTTATTTTACAAGAAAAACTTACGAATGTCATTCCAAGTTACAACTAACATAAGTAACATTAATAATGCAAAACCAATAAAGTGAACCATTCCTTCTTTTTGGCGGTCAATTGGTTTCCCTCGTAACGCTTCAATTAAGAAGAAGAACAAACGTCCACCGTCTAAAGCAGGGACTGGTAGTAAATTAAATAAACCAAGGTTAATACTTAAAACTGCTGCTAAACTTAATACACGCGTAAATCCATAATCTACAACTTGATCTGTTAGATTATAAATTCCTACTGGACCTGACAACTCATTAATAGAGAATTGACCAGTTACTAATTTCACAAGTGAATCAAAAATTAGTTTTGTCCATTGGTATGTTTGTTCAAATCCTGATTTAATAGAACCCATTACTGTTTTCTCTACTGGAGAGTAAACACCAATTCTACCCACTTCGTCTTTTCCTTCTTTATCGAGTGTTGGCGTTACTTTTACATTAAACTGTTCATTATCACGCTTTACTTGTAACGTAATTTCTTTATTTGGGTTTTCACGTACAACGGTAACAACATCTTTCCATGTACTTGTGTTTTTCCCATCGATTGCTTGAATTGTATCATTTTCTTTTAATCCAGCTTGCTCGGCTGCACTATTCTCCATTACTTTTCCGACCATTGGCTTGTCAACAGGAACACCTTGTACAAATCCAAGAATCACAAAAATAACAAATGCTAAAATGAAGTTCATTGCAGGACCTGCAAAGATTGTTAAGGCACGTTGACCCAATTTCTTGGATCCGAACTGCCTATTGTACGGAGCAATTTGTATTTCTTCACCAGCAGTAATAATACGAGCCTTTTCATTCACTCGGAATGTTTGAAGCTCTTCCTCGTACTCTTCATAGCCCGAAATTGTTAAATTATGCTCTAAATCAGCTTGTTCGACTTCAATGACACGAACATTTGGATACTTTTCATATCCATCAAAAACTAATTTCGCAACTTCGTCTTTTTCATTTAATACAAGGCCAACCTTTTTTCCAGGCTTTAACTCAACTGTGTCTGCATCTTCGCCAGCCATTCTTACATAGCCACCAAGGGGCAGTAATCGAATCGTATACACCGTTTCATTCTTTTCAAATGAGAATATTTTCGGACCAAAACCAATCGCAAACTCACGGCATAAAATACCTGCTTTTTTTGCGAAATATAGATGCCCTAGCTCATGGAAAAATACGAGTGCACCGAAAATTAATATAAAGGCAATCGCTGTATTCAATTCCATAACCACCTTTGCTAAATTTGTTCCATCACAAACCGTCTTGTGGCTGCATCAATTTCCAAAATTTCCTCTAAGCTCGGACGTGCAATGACATTGTGATGGTTCATTGCTTTTTCAATGAGGTCTTCCACTGTTAAGAAACCAATTCTCTTTTGTAAAAAAGCTTCAACAGCTACTTCATTCGCTGCGTTCATTACAGCTGGCATACTTCCACCTGCTTTTCCAGCTTCATACGCAAAACGTAGGCAACGGAATCGTTCTTGGTTCATTTTTTCAAAATGCAACGTCCCTATTTCCCATAAGTTTAACTGTTTTGTGTCTGTTAGAGGCAATCGATCAGGATATGTAAGCGCGTATTGAATTGGTACTCGCATATCAGGTGAGCCAAGCTGTGCCATTACACTACGATCTTCAAATTCAACCATAGAATGGATAATACTTTCTTTATGTAAAACAACATCGATTTGCTCATAAGGGATACCAAAAAGCCAATGTGCTTCAATTACTTCTAGCCCCTTATTCATCATTGTAGCAGAATCAATTGTAATTTTCGAACCCATTGACCAGTTTGGATGTCGAAGTGCATCTTCTACGGTCACATGATGCAATTCATCTCTCGTTTTATCACGGAAACTTCCACCGGAAGCCGTTATAATTAGTCGAGAAATTCTTTTTTCATTTTCACCATTCAAACATTGAAAAATAGCTGAATGTTCACTATCTACCGGAAGTAACGAAACATTATGTTTTCGTGCCGCTTCCATTACAAGATGCCCTGCAGTTACTAATGTTTCTTTATTTGCAATTCCAATTGTTTTTTTCGCCTCAATTGCACGAAGTGTTGGTAACAACCCTACGCTACCTACAACAGCATTTACTACAATCTCCGCATCTGGATGTAATGCTACTTCTAAAAGCCCTTCACTACCATATACAACTTTTGTATTACCAGAGACAGCTTGTAATTTTAAAACATCTTCCTCTCTTTGCACAGAGACGATTTGCGGAGAAAATTCTTGAATTACATTTACTGCGTAGTCAATATTTTTCCCTACAGAAAAAGCAACGAGACGGAATTGGTCTGGGTGCGAGCGTAATACATCTAAAGTTTGTGTACCAATTGATCCGCTTGCACCTAATAAACTAATGTTTTTCATGACTCCAACCCCTCGTTCATTTATTAATTGTATTGTAATAAGAAGTAGAGAATTGGTAAAACAAATAACCAACTATCTGTTCGATCTAATATACCACCATGTCCAGGTAAAATCGTACCTGAATCCTTTACGCCATAATGACGTTTAAATGCAGACTGTACTAAATCACCAATTTGTCCAAAAATAGAAATGATAATTGTCAACACAATTAAAATCCCTACATTAGCCTCAACAGGGAAGAACATATTGTAAACGAGTGCCACAACAATTCCACAAACGATGCCACCTATTGAACCTTCAATCGTTTTATTTGGACTAATTTCTGGCCACAATTTCCTCTTTCCTAATGCCTTTCCTACGAAATATGCGCCTGAATCAGTAGCCCATATAACAAATAATGCACAAAACACATATTTAATTCCTAATATTCTCGTTTCATTCAAATATAGGAATCCCATTCCAACATATGTTGTTGCCATTAGTAAAAATGAAGCATTGTCAAAAGTAAATGTATTCTTAGAAAGGACTGTATATGATAAAAGTAATAAAACAATCACAAATGTGATTTCTAATTTACCTAATCCAATCTGCGTAAACAGTTCTGATGCACTACTTGGAATTAAAATGATCCATAATAATACTGCAGCTAAAACTGTTGGTATTGAAATAAGCGTAAGCTTATTCATACGAATTAATTCATATAAACCTATAGAAGCAAGTGCATACACTAAAACCGTAAAAGGCACGCCACCGTAAATTACGATGGGAATGAATAGCGCGGCAGCAACCACTCCAGTAATAATTCTCTGTTTCACTACCAAACCCTCTCTTTCTACACGCCTCCGAATCTGCGCCCTCTATGCTGAAAGTCTGTAATCGCATTTAGCAAATGTTCCTCGGTAAAATCTGGCCAATACACATCTGTAAACCAAAATTCCGAATATGCAATTTGCCATAACATGAAATTACTAATACGTAGCTCTCCGCTCGTACGGATTAACAACTCTGGGTCAGGTAAAGAACTCGTCATTAAATAAGAAGAAAGCATTTCTTCACTTACATCTTCAACACGAATTTTTCCTTCCTCACTATCTTTCACCATATGTTGCACAGCAGAAACGATCTCATCTCGACTTCCATAGTTTAACGCGAAATTAAGAATTAATCCCGTATTCTCTTTCGTATCTTCCATGGCCTTTTCCATCGCTCTGCGTGTATGCGTAGGAAGACGATCTTGTTGTCCTATTACTCGGACTTGTACGTTCTCTTTAATCAATTCTGGTAAAAATGTACCTAGAAATTCTTCTGGAAGCCTCATTAAATAGTCAACTTCCTTTTTCGGTCTTTTCCAGTTCTCAGTTGAAAAAGCATAAAGAGTTAATACTTTGACATTAAGTTTGCTTGCAAATTTTGTGATTTTCTTTACAACTTGCATGCCTTCATGATGTCCCGCAATACGAGGCATCGCTCTCCTCTTTGCCCATCTTCCATTACCATCCATAATGATGGCAATATGTTCTGGGACGTATCCTTTTTTCACTTTTTCAACGAGATGATCAAACGATGCGACCTTTTTACTTTTAAAAAAAGGAAAGTTTTTAAACATCATTCATACCCTCCAGCAAGCAGACGTATGCCTAAAAGTGTAAAAAGACCCCCTTAAGAAGAGGGTCATATTTGCGAAGGTATCGCTATTACACTTCCATGATTTCTTTTTCTTTGTTTTTTGCGATTTCGTCAACTTTTGCAATATATTTATCTGTTTCTTTTTGGATATCTTCAGTATATCCTCTTAAATCATCTTCTGTAATATCGCCAGCTTTTTCAAGCTTCTTAAGATCATCGTTACTGTCACGACGTACATTACGAACAGCAACTTTTGCTTCTTCAGCATATTTTTTTACAACTTTTACAAGATCACGACGACGCTCTTCTGTTAATGCAGGGAATGCAATACGAATTACAGTTCCATCATTAGAAGGATTTAAGCCTAAATCCGCTTTTAAGATTGCTTTTTCAATATCACCGATAGAAGTTTTATCATAAGGTTGAATTACAAGTAAACGTGCTTCTGGAACTGTAATGTTCGCTAATTGCACAACAGGTGTTGGTGCACCATAGTAATCAACTTGTACCTTATCTAATACAGACGAGCTTGCACGACCTGCGCGAACTGTTGCCAATTCACGAGAGTAAGCAGCAACTGCTTTTTCCATTTTTTCATTTGAAGACTTCAATACTTGTTGTCCCATATTTATTTCCCCCTTACAACTGTTCCGATATTTTCGCCTAAAACGGCACGTTTAATGTTACCTTTTTCCATAACCGAGAATACAATTAATGGAATATCATTGTCCATACATAAAGAAGAAGCTGTTGAATCCATTACACCTAAACCTTCTTTTAATACATCTAAGTAAGTAAGTGTTTCGTATTTCGTAGCTGTTGGGTCAAGAGATGGATCTGCATTATATACGCCATCTACATTGTTTTTTGCCATTAAGATGACGTCTGCTTCGATTTCCGCTGCACGTAGTGCTGCCGTTGTATCTGTAGAGAAATATGGGTTACCTGTACCTGCTGCAAAAATCACAACACGTTTTTTCTCTAGATGACGAATTGCTTTACGACGAATGTAAGGCTCTGCTACTTGACGCATTTCGATTGAAGTTTGAACACGAGTTTGAATTCCAATGTTCTCTAGGCTATCTTGAAGAGCTAATGAGTTCATAACTGTTGCTAACATACCCATGTAATCTGCTCCAGCACGATCCATTCCCATTTCACTTCCGATTTTTCCACGCCAAATGTTTCCGCCACCAACAACAACAGCAACCTCTACATCAAGTTCTGCAATTTCTTTCACTTGTTCCGCAACTGATTTAATAACAGACGGGTTAATTCCAAATCCTTGTTCGCCAGCTAACGCTTCTCCGCTTAGCTTTAATACGACACGATTATATTTCGGTTTACTCATAATGAACCTCCAATTGCTTACATCTTTATTTTAAAAAAGGGAACACAATGTGTTCCCTAATCTTTATTAGTTGCTACCTTTTACTTGGTTCATTACTTCTTCAGCAAAGTTGTCTTCGCGTTTTTCGATACCTTCACCAACAGCGTAGCGAACGAATCCTTTTAATGTTCCGCCTTTAGACTCAACGAACTGACGAACTTTCATATCAGGGTTTTTAACGAATGCTTGGTCAAGTAAGCAAATTTCTTCGAAGAATTTGCCTAGACGGCCTTCAACCATTTTTGCAACGATTTTTTCAGGCTTGCCTTCGTTTAAAGCTTGTTGTGTTAATACTTGACGCTCATGCTCAACTTCTTCAGCTGTTACAGCATCGCGGTCGATGTATTTAGGGTTAACTGCTGCAATATGCATTGCTACATCTTTAGCAGCTGCTTCATCAGTAGAACCTTCAAGAACTGTTAATACACCGATGCGTCCACCCATGTGTAGGTAAGCACCGAATGCATCTGCATCAGTTTTTGTTACGATTTCGAAACGACGAAGTGTAAGTTTTTCACCAATTTTAGCGATTGCTTCGTTGATGTGCTCTTCTACTGTTTTACCGCCTTCGATTGTTTGAGCCATAGCTTCTTCAACGTTAGCTGGTTTGTTAGCTAATAAGTGAGCAGCTAATTCTTTAATTAATGCTTGGAAACCTTCGTTTTTCGCAACGAAATCAGTTTCAGAGTTTAATTCTAAGATTAAACCTTCGTTACCGTTTGTTTCGATGAAAGTTAAACCTTCAGCAGCAATGCGGTCTGCTTTTTTAGCAGCTTTCGCAATACCTTTTTCACGTAAGAAGTCAATTGCCTTCTCCATGTCGCCATTAGTTTCTGTTAAAGCTTTTTTGCAGTCCATCATACCTGCGCCTGTTTTTTCACGAAGTTCTTTTACCATTTGTGCAGTGATTGCCATATTTTTCATCCTCCTAAAATATGTATTTATACCTTTTATAAAGGTGTTTATACCTTAAAAAAGGTGATAAAAGGCCGAACCCCTTATCACCTTTCCAAATTTGTTACGCAGTAACAGTTTCTTCACCTTGTTTTGCTTCAAGGATCGCGTCTGCCATTTTAGATGTAAGAAGTTTTACAGCACGAATTGCATCATCGTTTGCTGGGATAACGTGATCGATTTCGTCTGGATCACAGTTTGTATCAACGATACCGATGATTGGAATGTGTAATTTGCGCGCTTCAGCAACTGCAATACGCTCTTTACGAGGGTCTACTACGAATAATGCACTTGGAAGACCTTTCATATCTTTAATACCGCCTAAGAATTTCTCAAGACGCTCTAACTCTTTTTTAAGTTGAACAACTTCTTTCTTAGGAAGTACTTCGAAAGTACCATCTTCTTGCATTCTTTCGATGTCTTTAAGACGCTTGATACGCTTTTGGATTGTTTGGAAGTTTGTTAAAGTTCCACCTAACCAACGTTGGTTAACGAAGTACATACCAGCACGAGTTGCTTCTTCTTTAATAGCTTCTTGTGCTTGTTTTTTAGTACCTACAAATAAAATGTCTCCACCTTCAGCAGCGATGTCACGCATCGTTCTGTAAGCTTCCTCAACTTTTTTCACAGTTTTTTGTAAGTCGATGATGTAGATACCGTTACGCTCTGTGAAAATGTAACGCTTCATTTTTGGGTTCCAACGACGAGTTTGATGTCCGAAATGAACACCAGCTTCAAGCAATTGCTTCATAGAAATTACTGACATAATATAGTTCCTCCTAAATGGTTTTTGATATCCTCCGTTTACTTCATCTCTAAGCGAAACTACAAACGTAGCACCAACACTTAAATCAGTAAACGTGTGTACTTTGTACTGACACCACTGCTTACTATATCATACTGAAATATTACAATCAAGTCGAAAATGCGAACAATGTAAAACTTTCTTTGTTTATACTCGAATTCTAGTATTACCAACCTGCATTTCTTTTAAGCAAAAAAATGAAATGCAATTCATAGCTTTTCCAAAGAACACGATTATGACGCTTTTTACAAACACCATTAATCTTTTATACACAAAAAACTCTCCTCAAAAAACGAGGAGAGTTTTATAAATTAGTTTGTTTTTAATTTAGCAAGTTCCTGTAGAAACTTGTCGTTTAGCACTTTAATGTATGTTCCTTTCATACCTAAAGAGCGAGACTCAATAACACCAGCACTTTCTAATTTACGTAGTGCATTTACGATTACAGAACGAGTAATTCCTACGCGATCAGCAATTTTACTTGCAACAAGTAAACCTTCTGTTCCATTTAATTCTTCGAAGATATGCTCGATTGCTTCTAACTCACTGTAAGATAATGAGCTAATCGCCATTTGAACAACAGCTTTACTACGTGCTTCCTCTTCGATTTCTTCTGCTTTTTCACGTAAGATTTCCATACCTACTACAGTTGAACTGTATTCAGCAAGGATTAAATCATCGTCTAAGAACTCTTGACCAAGACGAGCTAACACTAATGTGCCTAAACGCTCACCGCCACCAACGATTGGTACGATTGTAGTTAAACCTTGACCGAATAATTCTCTATTTTCTACTGGGAATGCTGTGTAAGCACTGTTTACATCTAAGTTCGAAGATGTTTCTGTAATGTTGAATAAGCTTTGCGTGTATTCTTCCGGGAATTGACGCTCTGCAAGCATTTGTTTCATACGCTCATTCTCAATTTGTTGGTGAATTGCATAACCTAGTAATTTACCACGACGACTTACTACGAATACGTTCGCTTCGATTACTTCACACATTGTGTCAGACATTTCTCTAAAGTTTACAGGCTTTCCTGCTGCGCTCTGTAATAACGCATTTAATTTTCTTGTTTTTGCTAATAATTCCATTTCAAAAGTTCCTCCTACATGTTACTTACATATTTTTTCATCACTTGGAAACTAGGGCGAGTCACCTGATGACACTATTACAAAATAAACTGGCTCACATCTTTATTTTTAGCAATCGTTGCTAATTTCTCCTCAACGTATTGAGGTGTTATCGTTATTTTCTCTAACGTAATTTCAGATGCTTCAAACGATAAATCTTCAAGGAGTTTCTCCATAATCGTATGAAGTCTTCTTGCTCCAATATTATCTGTATCCTGATTAACTTGATAAGCAATCTCAGCAATCTTACGAATAGCTTCGTCTGAAAATTCAATTTCTATACCTTCAGTCGCTAATAAAGCCATATATTGTTTAATTAACGCATTGTCAGGCTCGATTAATATTTTAACAAAATCATCTGTCGATAATTTTGTTAACTCTACTCGAATCGGAAATCTCCCTTGCAGTTCCGGAATTAAATCCGACGGTTTAGACATATGAAACGCTCCAGCTGCAACGAATAAAATATAATCCGTTTTTACTGATCCGTATTTTGTCGCAACATTCGACCCTTCTACAATTGGCAAAATGTCACGTTGCACACCTTCACGTGATACATCTACGCTATTCGACTGCTTACCAGCAATTTTGTCAATTTCATCGATAAAAATAATCCCGAGCTGTTCAGCACGATAAACAGCCTCTTGTGTAACTTCATCCATATCAATTAAGCGCTGTGCTTCCTCATTTGTCAAGAGTTTTCTTGCTTCTTTTACAGAAAGTTTACGTTTTTTTGTTTTTTTCGGCATAAAACTTCCTAATGCATCTTGGAAATTCATCCCCATTTGTTCCATGCCAGTTCCTTGTAACATATCGAACATGGAAGACTGTTGCTCAGTCACTTCAATCGATACAATTTCATCTTCAAGAAGTCCTGCGGCAAGCTTTCTTTCCACATCTTGACGTTTCTTTTCAATTTCAACATCTTCCTGTGCATCAGATGTTTGATTCGAATTTTGAGCACCGCCAAATAGCATTTCTAATGGGTTTTTAAATCCAGATTGTTTCTCCGGACTCGGCACTAAAATTTCAACAAGACGTTGGTTCGCTTGTTCTTCTGCTTTATCTTGTACTTTAATTACCATTTCTTCTTTCACGATACGAACTGACGTTTCCACAAGGTCACGTACCATCGATTCTACATCTCTACCTACATATCCAACTTCTGTAAATTTGGTAGCTTCAACCTTAATAAAAGGTGCTCCAACGAGTTTCGCCATTCGTCGTGCTACCTCTGTTTTACCAACACCTGTCGGTCCAATCATTAAAATATTTTTAGGCGCAATTTCATCACGTAGATTTTCAGCTAATTTACTTCGACGATATCGATTTCTTAAAGCTACAGCAACCGCTTTCTTCGCATCTTTTTGACCGATAATGTATTGATCTAATTTTTCCACAATTTGACGCGGAGTAAAATGTAAATGCATATAAAATGCCTCCCTTACGATTCTACAATTCTTCCACAATTATATTGTGGTTTGTATAAACACAAATATCGCCAGCAATGTCTAAACTCGCTTTTGCAATTTGCTTCGCTGTTAAATGTTCACTTGCATATTGCTTTAAAGCACGACCTGCAGAAAGCGCATAATTCCCACCAGATCCAATCGCTAAAATACCATCATCCGGTTCAATCACTTCTCCTGTACCTGAAACAAGAAGCATAGTTGTTTTATCCATGACAATGAGCATCGCTTCTAGCTGACGTAACATTTTGTCGCCACGCCATTGTTTTGCCATCTCAACTGCAGCACGCTGCAAGTTCCCATTGTACTCTTCTAATTTCCCTTCAAACATTTCAAAAAGAGTAAATGCGTCAGCGACGGAACCTGCAAAGCCAGCTAAAACTTTCCCTTGGAAAAGTTTACGGACTTTACGAGCTGTATGTTTCATTACAACTGCATTTCCCATTGTCACCTGACCATCTCCAGCCATTGCACATTCTCCATTATGATGAACTGCAAATATCGTTGTAGCGTGGAAATTTCCCATAGAAAAAAACTCCTTTATATGTTTTTATAGCTTTAAAAGCAATTTATGCCCGTGGGTGATGCTTCATGTAGACCGAACGCAATCTTTCTTTAGAGACATGCGTATAAATTTGTGTCGTCGACAAATTCTCATGACCGAGTAGCTCCTGTACAGTACGTAAATCTGCCCCTTCATCTAACATGTGTGTAGCAAATGTATGCCTTAACATATGGGGACTTATCCGCATTGTCAGTGAAGCCTTCTTAATGAGTTCGTTTAATACATAGCGTACCCCTCGACTTGTTAGCGGCGTGCCTTTCGCATTTAAAAATACCATATGAGAGTGTTCTTCAGTTTTGTGAGCTAACTGTTTTCTCCCGTTCTCTATATAAGTAATTAAAGCATCTTGCGCATAGCTTCCGAACGGAATATACCTTTGTTTTTTTCCTTTTCCCATTACTAAAATTGTTCCCACCGCGAAGTCAATATCGGTAAGTTGTAAATTGACACATTCACTCACACGGATTCCAGTCGCATACATCAACTCTAATAAAGCTTGATTCCTTTGACCTAGCGGTGTTTCCGTATCAGCAACTTCAAATAATTCCTCTAATTCTTCAGCATATAAAAACTTTGGGATTGACAATTCTTTTTTGGGGAGTGACGCAAGTGCAAACGGATTATCTTTCCGATAACCTTCACGCATCAAAAAACGATATAAACTTCGTAAGCTTGATACTTTTCTTGCGACAGATTTACGGGCTAACTTTTCATCGTGCAACGTCGTTAAGTACAAACGAACATCCGCGTATGTAACATCTAAAAAAGAGGATATGCCTTCTCGCTCCATAAATTGCACAAAATGTTCTAAATCATTTTGATAACTTGCAATTGTATATTTTGAATAATTTCTTTCAATTTGTAAATATCCAACGAATAATTGTAACAATTTCTTCACATTCACACAATTCACCTCAATAAAGGCTACTAAATCGTATCACAACTTAGTAGCCTTTGCAAGAAATTTAACTAAATATTTACAAAATTTTGAATTGTTTCTAAAGCGCGTGTTGCATATGCTTCATTTCGTTCTGCTTTTCTCTTAATTTTCTTCTCTAACGGTGCAAACAAACCGAAGTTTGCATTCATTGGTTGGAAGTTTTTCGCGTTTGTCGCAGTAATATAATTCGCCATACTTCCCATTGCAGTTACAGGCGGTAATACAACTGGCTCTTCACCTTTCGCAAGTCGAGCAGCGTTAATACCTGCTAGTAATCCTGATGCCGCCGATTCAACATATCCCTCTACTCCAGTCATTTGGCCAGCGAAGAATAAATCATCACGTTGTTTATATTGATATGTTGGACGAAGCAAGTTAGGTGAATTAATAAACGTATTACGATGCATTACACCATAACGTACAATCTCTGCATTTTCCAGTCCCGGAATCAACTGTAACACTTCTTTTTGTGGCCCCCACTTTAAATGCGTTTGGAAACCTACGATATTGTATAATGTTCCTGCTGCATCATCTTGACGTAACTGAACAACAGCATATGGCGTTTTCCCTGTTTTCGGATCTTCTAATCCAACAGGTTTCATCGGTCCAAATACTAGCGTCTGTCTTCCTCTACTTGCCATAACTTCTACCGGCATACAACCTTCAAAGAAAATTTCTTTTTCAAATTCTTTTAAAGGTACTGTTTCAGCAGCAATTAAAGCCTCGTAAAAACGGTCAAATTCCTCTTCCGTCATTGGGCAGTTTAAATATGCAGCTTCACCTTTATCGTAACGAGACTTTAAATATACTTTATTCATATCAATGCTGTCTTTCTCAACAATCGGTGCTGCAGCATCATAGAAATAAAAATAATCTTCACCTGTTAATTCTTTTAATTGTGCAGCAAGATCAGGAGACGTAAGTGGACCTGTCGCGATAACAGTAGGCCCTTCTGGAATTTCAGTAATTTCTTCATTCATCACAGTTACGTTCGGATGGTTTTTCACATACTCCGTTACCTTTGCCGCAAATTCATGACGATCTACAGCTAAAGCTCCTCCTGCTGGTACAGAGCACTCATCAGCTGCACGAATAATAACAGAGTCCATTAGACGCATTTCTTCTTTAATAACACCAACAGCGTTTGTTAATGTGTTTGCTCGAAGCGAGTTACTGCATACTAACTCTGCAAATTTATCTGTGTGATGAGCTGGCGTTTGCCTTACTGGTCTCATTTCATATAATTTCACTTGGACACCACGTTTTGCAATTTGGTAAGCTGCTTCACTTCCTGCAAGACCTGCGCCAATGACGTTTACTACTTGTGTTGTCATATTTATCACCTTTCCTTTTCTTCCCGAAAAAAATGTGAGCAGTTACGCTCACATTTGTTGTTCTTCTTCATAATCACACGAAATACATTGTACTTGCACGCCTTTTTTCAACTTCTTCTCTACAAGCATACCTTCGCACTTCGGACATTTACGACCAATTGGTTTATCCCAAGATACAAAGTCACACTCTGGATACGTACCGCATCCATAGAAAAGACGTTTCTTTTTATTACTACGGCGTTCAATAATTTGACCTTTATCACACTTCGGACAAGTAACACCGATTTCTTTCACAATCGGTTTTGTATTACGACAATCTGGGAAATTCGAACAAGCCATAAATTTCCCGTATTTACCCATTTTAAAGACCATTGGGTGATCACACAATTCACAGTCTTCCCCAGCTGGTTCATCTTTAATTTCCACTTCACGCATTTCTTTTTCCGCTTTTTCTAAACGCGGTTCAAAGCCTACGTAGAAATCATCAACAATTTTTACCCAATTCGCATTTCCTTCTTCTACTTCATCAAGACTTTGCTCCATGTTAGCAGTAAATTCAATGTTAATAATTTCTGGGAAAAACTCTAAAATAAGTTCAATTACTATTTCACCAAGTTCAGTTGGAACGAAGCGTTTATTATCCAAACCTACGTATCCACGTTTTTGAATCGTTTCAAGTGTCGGTACGTAAGTCGACGGTCTTCCAATTCCAAGCTCTTCAAGCGTTCTTACTAGACGAGCCTCTGTATAGCGCGGCGGAGGTTGTGTAAAGTGTTGCTTCGGTTCTAAATCCTTTGAAAATACCGTTTCCCCTACTTCTAAAGGTGGCAACATTTTATCCTTTTCTTCAGCCCCATCATCTTTCGACTCTACATACACTTTCATAAATCCTGGAAACTTTACAACCGATCCACTTGCACGGAACTGAACATTGTTATTAATGAGTCTAGCTGTCACAGTATCCATTATAGCAGACGCCATTTGACTTGCAACAAATCGCTCCCAAATCAGTTTATACAACCGAAGTTGATCACGACTTAAGAAACTCTTTAGTTCCTCTGGCCTTCTCATTACCGAAGTAGGACGAATTGCCTCATGCGCATCTTGCGCGTTCGACTTTTTCGTTTCTTTCTTCTTTTCTGTCCCTATGTATTCCGCACCAAACGCCTCAGTAATGTAAGTACGCGCCTCTGTTTGAGCTGTTTCTGAGATACGTGTTGAGTCAGTTCTCATATACGTAATAAGACCTACCGTCCCTTGCTTTCCAAGATCTATACCTTCATACAATTGCTGCGCGAGCATCATTGTTTTCTTTGCTCGCATGTTTAACTTACGCGCTGCCTCTTGTTGCAAGGAAGATGTTGTAAACGGTAATGCAGGATTACGTTTTCGCTCTTTTCGCGTTACATTTTCAACTGAAAACGCATTATCTTTCATCTGTTCAATTATTTCATTCACTTGCGTTTCATTCGTTAATTGAACTTTTTCACCATCTACACCGTAAAAGCTTGCTTCAAATGTGTCTTTCCCCTTTACAAATTCTGTCTTAATTGTCCAGAATTCTTCAGGCTCAAAGATTTGAATTTCTTTTTCACGTTCGATAATTAAACGAACTGCTACAGATTGTACGCGTCCTGCACTTAATCCTTTTTTTACTTTCTTCCATAATAAAGGACTAATATTGTAACCAACAAGACGATCTAGTATACGCCTTGCTTGTTGTGCATCTACTAAATCCATATTAATCGCACGAGGG
Source organism: Bacillus sp. IBL03825 (assembly GCF_024712505.1). NCBI lineage: Bacteria > Bacillati > Bacillota > Bacilli > Caryophanales > Bacillaceae > Bacillus > Bacillus sp. IBL03825. The sequence continues at coordinate 3,831,883 of NZ_JAMXKE010000001.1, forward strand.
TGTTTAAATGATTCTTTTATTGCATCTTTTGTAATCTCATTAAACACAACTCGACAATCTGATTCAACGTCCACATTTAACGTATTGGCTAAATGCCAAGCAATTGCTTCCCCTTCGCGGTCTGGATCGGCCGCGAGATAGACTTTCTTTGCTTTTTTGGCCGCTGATTTTAAATCTTTTAAGACGGGACCTTTACCACGAATGGTAATATACTTCGGGGTGAAGTTGTTCTTTACTTCTATCCCCATTTGGCTTTTAGGTAAATCGCGAACGTGTCCCATAGACGCGACAACTTTGTATTTTTTCCCTAAATATTTCTCAATGGTCTTCGCCTTAGAAGGCGACTCCACGATTACGAGGTAATCTGACATGCTAGTGCCTCCTTAAGAGGTGGATTCAAGTCTTCATCAATCTTATTGATTTCTCTTGTTTTTGTCAATCAAGAATGAATATACCATACAGCGCCTATCTACCATTTGTCAATAATTGTTTAATAAAAACATAAAAATATAAGGTTAATTTAAAACCTCTTCCAAGATATCTTCTGCATTTCTTACTAGTTTTGCTCCTTGTTGAATCAAATGATTCGTTCCTGATGCACTATCTATAAATATAGGTCCAGGAAGTGCAAATACCTCTCTATTTTGCTCTAAAGCAAGGTCCGCAGTAATAAGTGTTCCACTTCTTGATTTCGCTTCTACAACTAAAACACCCTTACTTATACCACTAATAATCCGGTTCCTTTTTGGAAAATACCATTTTTTCGGTGCATAGTGCGGCGGATACTCTGTTAATAACAATATATATTCATTCCACGTTTCATATAAATGTCTATTTTCTTTTGGATACATATACGATAATCCATGTCCTAGTATTGCAATAGTCGGGCAATGCCGTCTTACTGTAATTTCATGAGACATTGTATCTATCCCTCTTGCAAACCCACTGACAATAAGCCATTCCCTTTCTAATAATGGGTGTAAAATAAATTTTAAACTCTCATGTCCATATAAAGTCGGTTCTCTCGTTCCAATAACCGCTAATTTATTCGCTTTATTGAGAAAACCCTTCTCTCCTTTTCCATATAACACAAAGGGGGGATCTTGTATTTCACGTAATAATTGTGGATAATCTTCATCCCATATAGTCATATAAAAGATTCGATTTTTTTCTAAATAAGATATATATTGCGGGAGATTTGAACTTTGAAGAAAATTTACTAATTCTGAAGATTTTTTCGAGGATATTCCAGTGTAGTATTCCATTTGTTTTGTATTAAACGTGTATATTCCCTTCAATTCAGGATCGACATATAGTAGTCTTTCCATCGCCTTCCAATGATCTGCTAAAAAATAATGAAGATGTAACAATCGTTCTCTTTTCATCTTAATTCTCCTTACCCATAATTTTTATTATGTAAACAAGAATTACGTAAAAAGACACCTTCAAGCAAGAAGGTGTCTTTCAACAGATTAGTAGTTTTTACAAGTTTCAAATAGACCTTTTTCTTTTAAGACAGAGATTAGCGTTTCGCCCATAACCGCTGGAGTTTCCGCTACTTTAATACCACAAGCTTCCATCGTTTTAATCTTTTCTGCAGCAGTTCCTTTACCGCCAGAAATGATTGCACCAGCATGGCCCATACGTTTGCCAGCAGGCGCTGTTTGGCCACCAATGAAGCCTACAACAGGTTTTGTCATATTAGCTTTCACCCATTCAGCTGCCTCTTCTTCTGCTGTACCACCGATTTCACCAATCATAATTACAGCATGCGTTTCTTCATCTTCATTAAATGCTTTTAACGCATCTATAAAGTCCGTACCGTTAACTGGGTCCCCACCGATACCTACAGCAGTAGATTGACCAATACCTTCTTGTGTTAACTGATGTACAGCCTCATACGTTAATGTACCAGAACGAGATACGATACCTACATGGCCTTTTTTATGAATGTACCCTGGCATAATACCAATTTTACATTCATCAGGCGTAATAACACCAGGACAGTTCGGTCCAAGTAAACGTGTATGTTTACCCGCCATATATCTCTTTACGTTTACCATATCTAATACAGGAATTCCTTCGGTAATACATACTACTAAATCGATTTCTGCATCAACTGCTTCCATAATTGCATCAGCCGCAAAAGCGGGTGGAACGTATACAACTGAAGCGTTTGCGCCTGTTGCTTTCACTGCATCTTCTACAGTATCAAATACTGGTACACCTTCAATATCAGTGCCACCTTTACCTGGCGTTACACCACCGACAATTTTCGTACCGTATTCAATCATTTGTTTTGTGTGGAATAAACCTTGAGAACCTGTAATACCTTGAACAATAACTTTTGTATCTTTATTAACTAATACGCTCATTTTTCTCCCCCGCTTTCTATTAGCCCACTAGTGAAACAATTTTTTGTGCACCGTCTGCCATAGATTCTGCTGCAACAATATTTAAGCCAGACTCATTTAAAATTTTCTTACCTAACTCTACGTTTGTACCTTCAAGACGTACAACTAAAGGTAATTCAAGACCTACTTGTTTCGTCGCTTCAATAACACCTTCTGCGATAACATCACACTTCATAATGCCACCAAAAATGTTAACGAAGATACCTTTTACATTTTTGTCAGAAAGGATAATTTTGAATGCTTCTGTAACTTTTTCAGCTGTTGCACCGCCACCAACATCTAAGAAGTTAGCTGGATCGCCATGGTAATGTTTAATGATATCCATTGTAGCCATCGCTAAACCTGCACCATTAACCATACAACCGATATTTCCATCTAAAGGAATGTAGTTTAAGTCATATTTAGAAGCTTCAATTTCTTTTGAATCTTCTTCATCAAGATCACGAAGTTCTAAAATGTCTTTATTGCGATATAAAGCATTAGAATCAAAGTTTAATTTCGCATCTAATGCCATAACTTTACCGTCACCTGTTGTAACAAGTGGATTGATCTCCGCGATAGAGCAATCTTTTTCGATAAACGCACGGTATAAGCCCATCATAAACTTCACAGCTTGTCCTACAAGCTCTTTTGGAATATTGATGTTAAACGCGATTCGGCGCGCTTGGAAGCCTTGTAAGCCTACTGCTGGATCAATATATTCTTTAAAAATCTTTTCAGGTGTTTGCTCTGCTACTTCTTCAATTTCTGTTCCACCTTCTTCAGATGCCATTAAAACAACTTGAGAAGTTGCACGATCTAAAACTAGACCAACATAATATTCTTTTTTAATATCGCAACCTTCTTCGATAAGTAAGCGTTTTACTTCCTTACCTTCAGGACCTGTTTGATGTGTCACAAGTGTAGTTCCTAAAATGCTCTCTGCATATGTACGAACTTCATCTAAATTTTTTGCAACTTTTACTCCGCCAGCTTTGCCGCGTCCACCAGCGTGAATTTGTGCTTTTACTACACATACATCCGTTCCTAATTCTTTCGCTGCTTCTACAGCTTCTTCTACTGTAAATGCAACCTTCCCGTTCGGAACGCTAACCCCATAGCTTTTAAGGACTGCCTTACCTTGGTACTCATGGATATTCATGGTCCCATCCTCCCCTGTTTTCCTGTTTTACTCGAAAAGTTTTTTAATGTTTAAAAAACATTACATTGCCATTGTATAAGATGATTGGCACGCTGTCTACAATAAAGTGTCAGAAAACTGAAATCGCTTTATTCTTTTTTGGAAATAATAATGTTCATATACCAAAATAAAAAAATAAGCTGCATATTCGCAGCTTATTTTTGAATCGTATCTTTAATTGGTGCAAACGATTTGCGATGTTCTTCTAATACTCCATGCGCTTCAATCGCTTCTAAATGTTTTTTTGTGCCATATCCCATATGTTGTTCAAATCCATATGCAGGATACTTTTCTCCAAGCTCTTTCATCATACGATCTCTCGTTACTTTCGCAATAATGGATGCAGCTGAAATAGAAATACTTTTCGCATCACCTTTAATAATGGATGTTTGCGGAATTGGTGTAGGAAGTTTCATCGCATCAATTAATAAATGTTCTGGTGCACAAGATAAATTCGCAACAGCATCTAACATCGCTTGTTTCGTCGCTTGATAAATATTTATCTCATCAATAACTTGTGGTGATACAATTCCAACTCCAATTGCAATTGCTTGTGTTTTAATTTCATCATAAAAACGCTCTCGCTTCGCCTCACTCAGCTTTTTCGAGTCATTCAACCCTGGAATATAAAAATCTTCCGGAAGGACAACAGCTGCCGTCACGACAGGCCCAGCTAGCGGCCCACGCCCTACTTCATCTATACCTGCAATAAATGTGAGCCCTTTTTCACGTAATGCAATCTCATACTTAGACATTTCGAAAAACTTTTCTTTTTCTTTCTGCGCTAACTCTTTTTGTTTATGCCACTTCAAAATGAGCTTTTGTACCCCTTTTCGCTCATCTTTCATTAATATTTGAAAGCGGTCGTCTTCTTCACTTATAATTTCTTGCAGTAGATGTTCCGCTTCTTGAATAGTCACTTTTTGCATTCACGCACACTCCCTTTATATACAAAAAAGAAAAGACGTACAAACGCACGTCTTATACTTCTTCTACTTTTTCAACACCTTCTACTTGCTCCGCGAACTCTTCTGGTGTTTCAAACGTCATTTTCCCAAGTTTTCCACCACGAAGCTCACGAAGTATAAGCTCAGATGTTTTATCATAATCAATCATTCCGCCGCCCATTAAACAGCCTCTATTTTTTCCAATTGCATCGAATAACTCCACAATATCTTCTGGAATTTCATTTAAATTATATCGATCTTTCAATCGTTCTGGATAATGTTTTTCCATAAAACGTAAAGCGTAAACAGCAACATCTTGTAAATTTAAAATTGAATCTTTAATTGCGCCCGTTGTCGCTAAACGAAGACCCACTAATTGATCTTCAAATTTAGGCCATAAAATACCCGGTGTATCTAACAGTTCCATTTCCTTCCCAACTTTAATCCATTGTTGAGCTGTTGTCACACCAGGACGATCTCCTGTTTTAGCGATATTTTTCTTCGCCAACTTATTAATTAACGTAGATTTACCAACATTCGGTATACCTACAATTAATGCCCGAATTGCTCTTGGTCTAATACCTTTTGCAACCATTTTATCAAATTTTTCTTTCACCAACACTTTACAAGCCGCTGCAATTTCCTTCATACCTTGTCCAGCTTGTGCGTTAATTGAAATTGCCATCTGGCCTTTTTCTTTAAAATATGCGATCCATTGCTTTGTTAAACGATCATCTGCCATATCCGCTTTATTTAAAACAACAAGCCTCGGCTTATGTGTAATAATCTCATCGATCATTGGATTTCGAGAAGATAAAGGTAATCGAGCATCTACAAGCTCAATTACAACATCAATTAACTTTAATTTTTCTGTTACTTGGCGTCTAGCCTTTGCCATATGTCCCGGGAACCATTGAATTACCATGTTGCCACCTTCTTTTTCTTTTATTTCACAATACGAGCATCTTTTAACGGCCAATATAGTATATTTGCTTTTCCAATCACTTGGTCCATTGAAATTGTACCAATCGAACGGCTATCTTTACTAAAACGACGATTATCGCCTAAAACAAATAATTGACCTTCTGGAACAGTTTTCTTCCCTGTCATTTCTTCAAGAGTAAAATCATATGTAAGCGGTCCGTCAGCAATTTGTTTTTTTTGCTTGTCTAAATACGGCTCCTCATAAGCCTTTCCGTTAACATATAGTTTATCATTACGATACTCTATTTCATCGCCTGGCAGGCCGATAATGCGCTTAATATAATCTTTATCTTCCGTCGCTCGGAATACGATAATATCAAATCTTTTCGGATCTCCTATGTGATAACCAATTTTATTGACAATCATTCGATCGCGATCATGTAAAGTAGACGCCATCGATACTCCATCTACGAGAATTGGCGCAAAGAAAAACTGTCTAATAACACCTGCTAATACAACAGCAATCAAAATTGCTTTGATCCATTCCCAAAGTGAACTCTTTTCTTTCTTCATGCATTTCCCCTCCACGATTATGTAAGCTGCTCGTATTATATCAAAATTTTATATAGATTGGAAAAAGGGAGCTTGTGTATTTACAAGCTCCCATACATGTCTTATCGAATTTCTTTAATACGTGCTTTTTTACCGCGAAGGTTACGTAAGTAGTATAACTTAGCACGACGTACTTTACCACGGCGAAGTACTTCAAGTTTCGCGATTCTTGGCGTGTGAACTGGGAATGTACGCTCAACACCTACACCGTAAGAAATCTTACGAACTGTGAATGTTTCACTGATTCCGCCACCACGACGTTTAATTACAACACCTTCGAAAAGCTGAATTCTTTCACGAGTTCCCTCAACTACTTTTACGTGTACACGTAAAGTGTCTCCAGGACGGAATGAAGGAAGGTCAGTTTTTAATTGGCCTTGAGTAATTTCTGCGATTAATTGTTGCATATTAAATTCTCTCCTTTAAACAGATGCTCTTATAAAGTCTTAATAAATTACAGCGGAACATCGTTAATACGGCCACTGTTTTCAGTAGCACAAGTGTTATAATAGCATATTGCTAGGACTGTTGCAATAGAAAATATATCAAGCCCTTACTTGTCTTCTTTAATCTGTTCTAGCCATTTCGCTTCTTGCTTAGATAATTCTCGTTCTTCCAGTAAATCCGGTCTACGCGTGTACGTACGACGTAGTGATTCTTTGTGTCGCCATTCATCAATATTTTTATGATTTCCTGACATCAGTACATTCGGTACCTTCATACCACGAAAATCAGCTGGACGTGTATAATGAGGATGTTCTAATAAACCTGTACTAAACGAATCCTCGACTTGTGAAGCATGATTTCCTAGCACTCCCGGGAGGAGACGCACGACACTATCCGTAATAACCATAGAGGCTAACTCTCCGCCGGTTAATACGTAGTCACCGATAGAAATCTCATCCGTTACGAGATGCTCACGAATTCGTTCATCGTACCCTTCATAATGACCACACACAAAAATAACATGCTCTTCTTCAGCAAGTTCTTCTGCCTTCTTCTGCGTAAAACGCTCTCCTTGTGGACACATTAGGACAACTCTCGGTTTACGGTCTGTTTCCTTCGTTAACTCTTCCACTGCATCAAAGATAGGCTGGGGGGTTAATACCATCCCAGCGCCACCACCATACGGATAATCATCTACGCTATTATGCTTACTCGTTGTATAATCGCGAAAATTGACAACACGAAGCTCTACTGCTTCTTTTTCTTGTGCTTTCTTTAAAATTGAAGATCCAAACACACCCGTAAACATATCTGGAAACAATGTTAAAATGTCAATTTTCATTATAATAGCCCTTCCATTACATGAATGGTTACTAATTTATTCTCAATGTTAACTTGAAGTACAACATCATCAATATAAGGAATTAATAGATCTTGACCTTTTGGACGTTTAATTACCCAAACATCATTTGCACCAGGAGATAAAATTTCTTTTATTGTTCCTAACGCTTCTCCTTCTTCCGTTACAACACTGCAACCAATAATTTCATGGTAGTAGTATTCACCTTCAGCTAATTCACCTAACTGCTCTTCTGGTACTTTTATTAAAGAACCTTTAAACTTCTCTGCTTCATCAACATTGTTGTATCCTTCAAATGTTAATAGATCAAATGTCTTATGTTGACGATGAGAAGTTACTTTCACTGGAAGGTAGTCTGTACTTTTCTCATTACTTATGTATAACGTGTTTCCTACTTTATATCGCTCTTCTGGAAAATCAGTACGAGAAATAACACGAATTTCTCCTCTTACGCCATGAGTATTTACAATTTTCCCTACGTTAAACCATTTTGTCATAAATAGTATGTCACCCCTGGTTTCTATATAAATTAAGCATCTCCATTTCACATATGGAACATGCAACTTCTCTTTAAATGTTAAAAAAGGGAGAGGAAATAACTCCTCGCCCTTTTTACGTTTATTGAATTTCCAGTGTTACTTTTTCATCATTATGATGTCCCACTGAATACAAGAGCATTCGAATTGCTTTCGCAACTTTCCCTTGCTTTCCAATGACTTTTCCAACATCCTCAGGATGTACAGTTAATCGATACTTTATCTCTCCGTTGTAAAGTTCCTGTGTAACTTTTACATCTTCAGGATGATCGACAAGAGGCTTGACAATCGTCTCGACTAACTTCTTCATAGTCATTGCCTCAATTACTTACCTTGTTTAGATAAGTGGAATTTCTCCATGATACCTTGGTTAGAGAATAAGTTACGAACTGTATCAGATGGTTTAGCACCATTTCCTAACCATTTTAATGCTGCTTCTTCGTTGATCTTAACTTCAGCTGGTTGAGCAACCGGATTGTAAGTACCGATTTCCTCAATGAAACGTCCGTCACGAGGAGAACGAGAATCTGCAACAACTACACGATAGAAAGGAGTTTTTTTAGCTCCCATACGTTTTAAACGAATTTTAACTGCCATTTATAAAGCACCTCCGAATTTATTTCACACAGATAATTATATTAGCAAAAAGACTATTGCTTTGTAAAGTATTTTTTCTTAACAGAGCCATCTTTTTTCCTTACATGAATGGAAACTTCAATCCACCTAGTCCTTTTTTCTTACCTTTTTGCATTCCCGTCATCGTTTTCATCATCTTTTTCATATCATCAAATTGCTTGATTAAACGATTGATCTCTTGTACTGTTGTACCGCTACCTTTGGCAATGCGCTTTTTGCGACTAGCATTGATTATTTCCGGTTGTTCTCGCTCTAATTTAGTCATAGAACGAATAATTGCCTCAATATGCCCAATTTGTTTTTCATCAACTTGCGCATTTTTCAGCCCTTTAATTTTATTTGCACCAGGAAGCATTCCTAACAATTCATCAAGCGGTCCAAGTTGACGCACTTGTCCAAGTTGTTCTAGGAAATCGTCAAGCGTAAACGAAAGCGTACGCATTTTTTGCTCAAGTTCTTTTGCTTTCTCTTCATCAACTGTAGCTTGCGCTTTTTCAATTAATGTTAAGACGTCTCCCATCCCTAAAATACGGGATGCCATACGCTCTGGATGGAACGCTTCAATCGCATCTAGTTTTTCACCCATACCAACAAATTTAATCGGTGTATTTGTTACCGCCTTAATAGATAATGCTGCACCACCGCGCGTATCACCATCTAATTTCGTTAATACAACACCTGTTAAACCTAACTGTTCATGGAAACTTTGTGCAACATTTACCGCGTCTTGTCCCGTCATCGCATCGACAACAAGGAAAATTTCATCCGGTTTCGCAACTTCTTTCACTTTCGCTAATTCATCCATTAGTTCTTCATCAATATGCAGGCGACCTGCTGTATCAATTAAAACATAATCGTGATGATCTTCTTTTGCTTTTGCAATCGCTTGTTTCGCAATTTCAACAGGACTTACTTGATCTCCTAAAGAGAATACAGGCATGTCCAATTGCTTCCCTAATGTTTCAAGCTGTTTAATCGCTGCTGGACGGTAAATATCCGCTGCAACAAGCATTGGTTTACGATTATGCTTTTTACGAAGCAAATTCGCAAGCTTACCTGTCGTCGTTGTTTTACCCGCACCTTGCAGACCAACCATCATTATAACAGTCGGTGGCCTATTAGCAACAGCAATTTTGCTTTGCTCTCCGCCCATAAGTTCTGTAAGTTCTTCCTGTACGACTTTAATTACTTGTTGTCCAGGTGTCAAACTTGTCATTACATCTTGTCCGACAGCACGTTCAGACACACGCTTTACAAAATCTTTTACTACTTTAAAGTTAACGTCCGCTTCTAAAAGAGCTAGACGAACTTCTCTCATCATTTCTTTCACATCGGCTTCAGAAACTTTTCCTTTGCCGCGGATTTTTTGCATTGTCTGTTGAAGTCGGTCGGCTAATCCTTCAAATGCCATATTGCCGCCCTCCTAATCTAATTTTTCGATAGCTTCAACAACTTGTTTCATTTCTTCATTCACATGCTCTTCTTCGCTGATTAGCTGTTTTAGCTTTGCAACAAGTCGCTGTCGCTCTTGAAACTTTTGAAGTAATACTAATTTATCTTCATATTCTTCAAGCATCGCTTCAGTCCGTTTAATGTTATCATACACGGCTTGGCGACTTACATCAAATTCTTCCGCAATTTCACCAAGAGATAAATCATCTAGATAATAAAGCGACATATAACTTCTTTGTTTTTGCGTTAACAACGATTGATAAAAATCAAATAAATAGTTCATTCTCGTTGTTTTCTCGAGCATGTTGGATCATCCTTTGTTAAGTGATTTCCCTTTACATCAATTAGTTTACATGGAGTACAAAAGAGTGTCAAGTTTTTTTCTTAACATCACATATTTTTATAGAAAAAGAAGCGGAAAATACCGCTTCTTTCACTTACACTTCTTCAGTTTCTACTAAGTTCGCAAATAAACCGTACACATATTGTTCTGGATCAAACTGCTGTAAGTCATCCATTTGCTCTCCTAATCCAACGAATTTCACCGGTACATCCATTTCGTTACGAATCGCTAATACAATACCACCTTTAGCAGTTCCATCTAACTTCGTTAAAACAATACCAGTAACATTCGTTGCTTCACGGAATGTTTTCGCTTGACTTAAACCGTTTTGTCCTGTTGTTGCATCAATAACAAGTAATACTTCGTGAGGAGCCCCCGGTACTTCACGCTCAATTACACGCTTCACTTTCTCTAACTCTTTCATTAAGTTTACTTTATTTTGTAAGCGTCCTGCTGTGTCACATAGTAATACGTCTACTTTACGTGCTTTCGCGGCTTGTACAGCGTCATACATAACCGCCGCTGGATCAGATCCTGACCCTTGTTTAATCACTTCTACACCAACGCGATCGCCCCATACTTCTAATTGTTCAATCGCTCCCGCGCGGAATGTATCTCCTGCCGCCAATAGGACAGACTTACCTTCTGATTTGAATTTATGTGCTAGTTTACCAATCGTCGTCGTTTTCCCTACGCCGTTAACACCGACAAATAAAACAACTGTTAATTGATCCTCTTGCATATTAATTTCATTACTAAACTCACTGTCGCCTTTGTAAATTCCTACTAACTTTTCTGAAATAACAGCTTGTACTTCTTTTGGATCTTGGATGTTACGACGTTGCACTTCTTCTTTCAATTGATCAATTAATTCCATTACCGTCGAAACTCCGACATCTGCACCAATTAAAATTTCTTCTAATTCCTCAAAGAAATCTTCATCTACTTTACGATAACGATAAACTAAATCATTTACTTTATCTGCAAACGAATTTCTCGTTTTTTCTAATCCATGTTTAAATTTCTCTGTTACCGTATCTGTTTGTTTTGAAATTTTTTCTTTTAATTTTTTAAAAAAACTCATACTGTCCCATCCTTCCTAATTACTTGCAACTAGTTCTTCTCCATCATCTAAACGAACCGAAACAAGTTTAGATACCCCTGACTCTTGCATTGTTACACCGTACAATACGTCAGACTCTTCCATTGTACCTTTTCTATGTGTAATGACAATAAACTGTGTCTCATCACTAAATCTCTTTAAATACTGCGCAAAACGGGCAACATTCGCCTCATCAAGAGCCGCCTCTACCTCATCTAGTACACAGAATGGGACTGGGCGCACTTTTAAAATACCGAATAACAGCGCAATTGCTGTTAAAGCACGCTCCCCACCAGAAAGTAAACCTAAGTTTTGCAGTTTCTTCCCTGGCGGTTGCGCTACAATATCAATACCAGTATTTAATAAGTCCTCTGGATTCGTCATGACTAAATCCGCTCTACCGCCTCCAAATAATTCAGAGAATACCGATTGAAACTCCATTCGAATTCCTTCAAACGTAGTAGAAAAACGTTTTTTCATTTCTTCATCCATCTCAGTAATAAGTTGGTGCAATGTCGCTTTCGCTTCTTCTAGGTCATCTTTTTGCTCTAGTAAGAATGTATGACGCTCTGCTACACGCTCATACTCTTCAATTGCACCTAAGTTCACTGTGCCTAGCTCTTCGATGGATAATTTAATTAGTTTCACCTTTTTACGTGCATCCTCTGCAGGCATCATCATTGTATACTTCAGTTTTGCTGCTTCAAATGAAATCGTATATGTTTCACGTAAATGTTGTAATCTATTTTCTAACTCTACATCAAGTCGGTTTATTTTTACTTCTTGATTTTTCAGCATCTCAAGAATGTACTTATGTTTACCTGTTGTTTCTTTCAGATTACGCTCTAAATGTTCTACTCTCTCTTGTAACGATACGCGTTGTTCACGACGAGAGCGAATTAACTCTGAAGTTTGATTACGATCATATGCTTTCTTCTCAATCATATTCGTAATTTGCTCTTCACCACTTGAATTCGATGTCATTTCTTGTTTTAAGAATGCTAAATCCTCTTTCGTTTTGACAAGCGTTGCATCCGTTTCTTCTTTTTCCTTCGTCAATCGTTCAACTTTTTCTTTTTGATTAGATAAGCGTTGTTGCTTTTCAGCCGCCAACACTTTTAACTCAGTCATTTCTTTTTGCACTTTTTCTTTCGAAGAATGCTGCTCACTTTTTTGTTTTGTTAAAGCGACAATTTTGCTATCTAATCCCGTAATCTCTGCTTGAAGAGTCGCTAAAATCTGTTCTAGCTCTTCTTTACGCCCTTGTATCTTCACTTGATCTTGTAAGAATCCTTCAATCTCTAAATCGTAAATAGATAAACGATCATTAATACGATGTTCTTCTAATTCTAAGCGATTAATTTCTTCTCTTAATTTCTGTTCATCTACACGCTCTGCTTCTACACTTTGCCTTAGTTCCCGTATTTGCACTTCTCTTTCTTGAATCTCTTGCTTTACTGCTTTAACAAAGTTTTCTAACTTCGTTGTTTTTTCTTCCATATCAGTTAACTTGCCCGTCCACTCTTCTAGTTCACGTTGACGTCCTAATAAAGAAGATTTCGCCTGTTTTACCGCTCCACCGGTCATAGAACCGCCAGGGTTCACTACGTCACCTTCGATTGTTACAATACGATAACGGTATTGCAGTTGTTTCGCTAACTCATTTGCCCCGCGTAAATCTTTCGCAACAATAACAGTACCTAATAAATTCGAAACTACATTTTCATACTTATTGTTATACTGCACAAGTTCTGCCGCCACACCTACAAACGATGGGTGTTGATTTACAATACGTAATTGTTCAAATGATAACGATCTACTTTTAATAACAGCTTGCGGTAAAAACGTTGCTCGTCCATGTTTATTTTGTTTTAAAAACGTAATTGCATTACGAGCATGTTCTTCTTTTTGTACAACAATATGCTGCATCGCTGCACCTAGAGCAATTTCCATTGCAATTTCATATTCTTTCGGTACCGTTAGCAATTCTGCAACAGCACCCTCGATACCTTGCAACCTATCTTCTCTAGCTTTTAATACTTCACGTACCCCTTGATAGAAACCAGAGTAATCCTCTTGCATCTCTTCTAGCATTTCTTTTCGAGAACGTGCCTGTTGTACAAATTGATACGCTTGATACAGTTTTGTTTCATTTTCACTATACTGCGTCTTGCATTTCCCAAGTGCTGCTTCTGTCTTTTGTATATTCGAAAGGATACCAGCTACTTTTTCTTTCACTTGTTCATAACTTTCCACAAGTTTCGTCTTTTTCGCTGTAATTTCCATGCGTATTTCTACATATTTCGCATTTTCTTCATCGAGGCGTTCATTTTTTGAGTTTTGTTGTTTAGATTGTTCTTCAATCATAGATAACTCATTACGATGACTAGCTTGTTGATTTAAAAGTTCAATATAGTCACCTTTTAAATTCTCAATTTGTTCCTCTAAATTGTCAGCAAAAGTTGCCAGCAGTAGCTCATTATCATGCAATTTTGTCTCCAACTCTTTTACTTGATTTACAAATTGCATCAACACTTCAGTACTGGATTCAATTTCACCATCATAACTTGTAGCTTTCTCTGTTAATTCAACAATTAACTGTTCGAGTTGTGCACAATGCGTCGTTGCATTTTGTTTTCTCTCTTTTAATAACTCACGCTGTCCGTCTAACTTTTCTAGCTCTTTACTAGAAAGAAGAAGTACTTCTTGTAAGGAATCTACAGACTCGTCTACTGCTTGTAATTGTCCTCGTAATTCCTCAAGCTCTTCTTCACCTTTTTGTAAATGCGTTGACATTTTAGCTTCTTCGTTTTTATTATGCCCAAACTGATTTCGAAGCGCTTCCCATTTCTCATGCAATTCTTCAATTTCATGTACAATAAGCGCCGCTTCTACTTTCTCTAATTCTTCTTTTTTCTCAAGATAATCTTTCGCAATAGAAGCTTGTCTTTCTAAAGGTTCTACTTGACTACTTAATTCGTGAATGATATCTTGTACACGATTTAAGTTTTCTTGTGTGTCTGCTAATTTTACTTCAGCTTTCTTTTTACGAAGTTTGTATTTCAGTACTCCCGCAGCTTCTTCAAATACACCACGACGTTCTTCTGATTTACTACTTAATATCTCTTCAACTTTCCCCTGGCTAATAATCGAAAAAGCTTCTCTTCCCATACCAGAGTCCATAAATAAATCGATAATATCTTTCAATCTACATGATTGTTTATTAATATAAAAATCACTATCACCAGAACGAGATACACGACGCGTTACACACACCTCATTATATTCAATCGGTAAACGTTGATCTTCATTATTTAAAGTTATTGTTACTTCAGCAACATTAACTGCTCTTCTCGTATCACTGCCTGCAAAAATAATATCCTCCATCTTTGCACCACGTAATGATTTTGCAGATTGTTCACCAAGTACCCAGCGAATCGCATCAGTAATATTACTTTTCCCACTTCCATTAGGTCCTACTACAGAAGTTACACCTGGGACAAAATCAACAGATACACGCTCAGCAAAAGACTTAAACCCTGCTATTTCTAATCTTTTTAAAAACACGAAAGGCCTTCCTCCTATTCTCCGTTGTTATAACTGTTGTCTATACAAAAACAAGCTATTATACGGATTTCCCTTCCCTTTATTCACAAACAAAAAGAAAGTTTCATTCTATGCATAAGGAATCCCCCTCATTCAAAGGGGGATTCCTTATAGTTGTTCTTTTAATTTTTTCAATGCCTCTGCAGCAGCTTGTTGCTCTGCTTCTTTTTTCGACTTGCCACTACCAAGACCTAAAGCCACGTTATTTAACGTAACACGTGACACAAATTCTCGATTGTGGGCCGGTCCTTTTTCCTGCAAAATTTGATACTCAATATTGCCACTACCATCACGCTGAATCAACTCTTGTAATTGACTCTTATAATCCATCACATGAGAAAAAGCACCTTCATTAATTTTAGGGTATACAATTTCTTTTAAGAATCCCCATACTGTTTCTAACCCTTGATCAAGATAAAGGGCACCAATAAACGCTTCAAAGACATCCGCTAATAAAGCTGGTCGTTCACGTCCACCTGTCATTTCTTCACCTTTTCCTAATAAAACAAGGCTACCAAATGACAACTCGTTTGCAAAACGAACAAGAGATGGTTCACATACAATAGCTGCACGTAGTTTTGTTAACTCTCCTTCGCTCATTGTCGGATATTTTTGAAACAGATACTGCGACACAGTAAGTTCCAATACTGCATCTCCAAGGAATTCGAGACGCTCATTGTCTTCATGCGGTTTTTTTCGATGCTCATTCACATACGATGAATGCGTAAATGCTTGAATCAATAATTTTTCATCTGAAAACGTAATACCTATCTCTTCTTGAAATACTTTAAACGCTTCACGATATTTTGTTTCGTATTTTTTTTCTCTATGTTTTCGGTACGGCATAAGTCCCTCCAGATATAAGCCGAGAAGCCCCGCTAAAAAACGGGACTTCACTTAAGCATTATAGATGACTCTCTATGTAAGTCACAGCATCGCCAACAGTAGCAATCTTTTCAGCATCTTCATCAGAAATTTCCATTTCGAATTCATCTTCCAATTGCATTACAAGTTCTACTACATCTAGGGAGTCTGCGCCTAAATCTTCTTTAAAGCTCGCAGCTGGTACTACTTCAGTTTCTTCTACACCTAAACGATCAACGATGATTTTTGTTACACGCTCTAAAACATCTGCCATTCCATTCACCTCCCCTCAAATATTATATTAAATATTGGACAAAAAAACTAGTTGAAATCGATTCTTTTATTACATTACCATTCCGCCATCAACATTTAACGTTTGCCCTGTAATATATTTGCTTTGATCAGAAGCAAAAAACGTTACAGTATTTGCGATATCTTCCGCTTCACCAAACTGAGCTGCAGGAATTAACTTTAACATTTCGGCTTTTATATTTTCATCTAATACATCCGTCATATCAGTCGCAATAAACCCAGGAGCAATTGCATTTACAGTAATATTACGGCTCGCTAACTCTTTTGCTGATGTTTTTGTTAATCCAATTACACCCGCTTTAGCAGCAACATAGTTTGCTTGTCCTGGATTACCTGTCACTCCAACAACAGAAGCGATATTAATAATACGTCCATGACGCTGGCGCATCATGTATCGAGATACTGCCTTCGTACATAAGAATACACCTTTTAGGTTTGTATTAATAACTGTATCCCATTCTTCTTCTTTCATACGCATTAATAAATTATCTTTTGTTACACCTGCATTATTTACAAGAATATCAACTTGTCCAAATGTATCTACAGTTTGTTTCACCATATTTGTAACATCTTCAGCATTTGCAACATCTGCCCTTACTGCAATTGCATCCGAACCTAATTTCTTTATTTCATCAACTACTTCATTTGCCTTTTGCTCATTACCAGCATAATTTACTACAACATTTGCCCCTTGTTTCGCTAAATCAATCGCAATCGCACGACCAATTCCACGTGAAGCGCCAGTTACTAATGCCACTTTCCCTTTTAACATCAGTTTTCTCCTCTCAAATTTGAAATGGTATCTTTTAATGTCTCTTCATCATATATCGCATATGCTTTTACTGATGGATCAATTGACTTCATAAGTCCAGCAAGTACTTTCCCAGGTCCAATCTCAATAAATGTATCTACCCCTTGACTCACCATGTTTTCAATGGACGGGTACCATAAGACAGGCGAATAGAGCTGTTCAATTAGCTTTTCTTGAATATGTGCACCACTTGTAATAACGTCTGCTGTTACATTTGCGATAACAGGAATATTCGTATCTTGAATTGTAATTTCATTTAAGACACTTTGGAACTTCTCCGCTGCTGGCTTCATAAGCGAAGAGTGGAACGGTCCACTTACCTTAAGCGGAATTGCTCTCTTTGCACCATTTTCTTTCGCTCTTTGAGAAGCAATCTCGACTCCTTGCTTTGTTCCAGAAATCACAATTTGCTTCGTACTATTCATATTAGCGATTTGCACTGCATATCCTTCACTTGTTACTTCTTCTGTAACTTGTTTCAGCATATGTGGATCAGCACCTAAAATAGCCGCCATTGCACCTTCTCCGCCAGGAACAGCTTCTTCCATATATTCCCCACGTTTCCTTACAGCATATACAGCGTCTTCAAAAGTTATTGCACCCGCTGCTACAAGAGCGCTATATTCACCTAAACTATGTCCTGCAACAAAGTCTGGTGTAATATCATACTCTTTCAAAGCTGTCAAAATAGCAAAACTCGTTGTTAATAAGGCAGGCTGTGCATTTGTCGTTAACGTAAGCTTTTCTTGCGGCCCTTCAAAAATCACTTCTGAAAGTGAATCTTGCAACACCTCATCTGCTTTTGCAAACACATTTGCAACCTCTTTATTATTCTCCGCTAACTGTTTACCCATTCCAACTGCCTGTGAACCTTGGCCCGGAAAAAGAAATGCTAGTTTTCCCATTTCAAATCCTCCTCTTATTGGAGTGGCTCTTTCTCCATTACGCTTGAAATAGTAGGAATAACTTCTTTCGCTACCATTTCTCTCGTTTGACGAATCGCACTAAATATTGATTGGTCATTAGAAGAACCGTGAGCCTTAATGACAGGAGCTTTCAATCCAAATAATGCCGCTCCTCCATACTCCGAATAATCCATTTTATCTTTTAATACCATAAGTTTTGGCTTTAATACCGCTGCTGCTAATTTGCTCGTAAATGAACTCATTAACTGCTCTTTTAACATAGAAAATAACGCAAGTGCTGTTCCTTCTAATGATTTCAGCGCTACATTCCCTGTAAAACCATCACACACAACAACATCTGCTACACCTTGCAATAAATCTCTTGATTCAACGTTCCCAACGAAATGAATTGGGGCATCCTTAAGCATTGCAAAGACTTGTTTTGAAAGTTCGTTCCCTTTGCCATCCTCTGTTCCAACATTCAAAAGTCCAACGCGAGGATTTTTAATTCCTCTTACTTTCTCAGCGTATACAGATCCCATTACTGCATATTGATATAAATGAATTGGTTTTGCATCAACGTTCGCTCCAACATCTAACATAACAAAACCTTCTCCATCAACAGTTGGCATTGTAGGGGATAAAGCTGGTCGCTCAATTCCTTCCATACGACCTACAACAAACAATCCAGCCGCCATTAAAGCTCCTGTACTACCAGCTGATATACAAGCATCGGCTACGCCGTCTTTCACTTGCTGCGCTGCTAGTACCATTGAAGCTTGTTTTTTTCGACGAACCGCTCTTACTGGTTCATCTGTCGATTCGATTTTTTCATCTGTATGAAGTATAGTAATTCGCTCTTCACTCGTTAAGTATTGACGAATTTCCTCTTCTTTCCCTACTAACATAATATGTAAATCAGAATATTCTTTAATAGCTTTCATTGCTCCTAATACGACAGCCTTTGGAGCATGATCGCCGCCCATTGCATCTATTGCGATTTTCATAAGTTGTTACCTTCCTCACTATAATTACTAGATCGATACATTTCAAAAGTGCCTGTAAAAACAAGTTCTTCTCCAACAAAGCTACGCACTTTGACAACGGTCCGTCCTTTATCATTCTCTACATCTTCAACGCGCACTTTTGCAACAACACGCTCTCCTAATTTTACAGGACGAATGTATCGAATGGTAGACTTTGCAGTTAAAGCTAATTCTTCATCAATAACTGCAACAGCTAGTGAGTTTGCTTGTGCAAACAAATGATGCCCACGGGCAATCTGATTTCTTTTAAATACGTGTTCTACCTTCACTTCAAAGATAGAAATCGCATGTCTATCTAATTCTATATCGATAATTTCTCCGACAACCTCTTCTAACGGTAAAGATTTTACATCTTCTTCATGTTGCTTTGTAGCTACATGTTTAATTCTTTCTCTTAATTCAGGAATAGATAATTCCATACGGTCAAGACGTACGGTTTGTATACTCACTTGAAATTTTTCTGCTAAATCTTCATCCGTAATAAAAGGATTCGTTTCTATTGTTTGTTGTAATAATTCTTGTCTTTCTTTTTTACTTCTTCTTTTTTTCATACCGCACCATCCATTTTTATGACTAGGTACTAACAGTAGTATATAATCATTAAAAGTAGAATGCAACAAAAACTTTCGTTGCCTCCCTTTAATCGAGCTTCTCCCCTTGGAACACACCTGTCCCGTCAAGATAAGTACGCAGCGAAGCATACTGATCATTATGCCAAAACGCTTCTGACTCTACTAGTAACGCCGCATCTTGTCTAGCTGTTTCTAACGCTCGATAATCATGTACCATATCAGCAACCTTGAATTCTGGTAAACCACTTTGCTTACTTCCAAAGAAATCTCCAGGACCTCTTAACTCTAAATCTTTTTCTGACAATACAAATCCATCATTCGTTTCGGTCATAATACGCATTCGCTCTTTTCCCGTTTCCGATTTTGGATCCGCGATTAATAAACAATATGATTGTTCACTACCACGCCCAACACGTCCCCTGAGCTGATGGAGCTGCGATAAACCGAAACGCTCTGCATCATAAATAACCATTACAGTCGCATTCGGTACGTTCACACCTACTTCAACAACTGTTGTCGACACAAGAATTTGCACTTTATTTTCACTAAATCGTCCCATTATCTCTTCTTTTTCTTGAGATGAGAGTCTGCCATGCATTAATCCGACTTGACATTTCCCATGATAATGATGAGTCAGCATACTATGTAAGTCAATCGCATTTTGCACATCAAGTTTCTCAGATTCTTCAATAAGGGGACAAATAACATATGCTTGTCTTCCTTTTTTTATCTCCTTCTCCACAAAACCGAGAACTCGATCTAACATATCATGTTTTGCCCAGTATGTTTCAATTACCTTTCTACCAGCTGGCATCTCATCGATTATAGAAACATCCATCTCTCCAAATGCAGTAATTGCTAACGTACGCGGAATTGGCGTCGCCGTCATAAATAAAACATCCGGACTTTCACCTTTCTCCCTTAAAACTCGTCGCTGCGCTACACCAAATCGATGTTGTTCATCAGTAATAACAAGACCTAACCTATGAAAGATAACTTCATCTTGAATTAAAGCATGTGTTCCAACAAGGATATCTATTTCTCCTTGTTCTAATTTTGCCAAAATCTCTCGACGCCTTACACCTTTAACAGAACTGGTTAACAATTCAACATTCATACCAAAGTGCGAGAACGTCTCTGCGAGCGATTGATAATGTTGCTCTGCTAAAATTTCTGTAGGAACCATTAAAGCACCTTGATAATGTGCTAACTTCGCTGCATAAAGGCCAATTGCTGCAACGACTGTTTTCCCAGAACCTACATCACCTTGCAACAGACGATTCATCCGATAAGGAGATGTCATATCTTTCATAATTTCATCTACTACCCGACGCTGTGCACCAGTTAATGGAAACGGAAGTGCATCGATAAACTCTTGCAATTCTGCTGAAAGAATTTCTTTTTTCGTCCCTTTCGAATTTTCCCTCTCCATTTTCCGTAATGTTTGCATTTTCAGCTGAAATAAGAAAAACTCCTCATATACAAAACGGCGACGTGCTTGTTTTAAATCTTCCTGTCCTGCTGGAAAATGCAACGCCCGAATCGCTTCATAACGCGGCAATAATTTATATCGACTTAGCAATCCATCAGGTAACACTTCAACTATAGATTCTCCATACTCCTTGAACGCTTGGGCGATAAAACGGCGCATCTGTTTTACTGTAAGTTTCCCTTTCACTGAGTATACAGGCTCTACTTCTTGTTGACGTACAACTGGTCCAAAATGAAGCTCTGATACCGCAATCGTTTGACGGTGCTGATCCCATTTACCAGTAATCGTTACTGTTTCATTTAAATTTAACTTCTGCTTATAGTACGGCCTATTAAAGCATACAGCTGTAATTAAATAACGACCGACGAGGACACGAACCGTAAGACGCGACTTCTTCTTCCCATAATATTGCAGTAAAGGAGCACTATGAACCTTTCCCTCAACTGTTACACGTTCATCATGCTTTACTTCAGCAAGATCTTTCATCGCATAATCTTCATAACGGTACGGAAAATGTTCTAATAGATGAGAAACTGTATAAATTCCCATCTCGTGTAGTAATTCAGATGTTTCTCCTCCGATTCCCTTTACATCCGTAACAGGAACTTGTACAACTTCATTCAAGATTCTCACGCTCCGTCACATTATTTTCTTTGATTCATTCATACTATTGACATCTGTAATCGCTCTCTTTCACCCTATATATTCTATCATAGGCATTCTTAGAGAAACTACTCAAATCCCTCATAAGCAATACGAAAGAAAAGAGCCTCACTATTAGCAGCAAGGCTCTTTTTTATCTTCAATATGCTAGCCTTTTGAATAAGAACTAGTAATGAACTTCATATTACTACTTCTTATCCATTAGCAAGTAAGTAATCCATTTATTTTCAAAACGAATTTTTTCTTATTCTACAGAGAAGATAAACGAATACACCGGTTGGTTTCCAGCATGTACTTCTACTTCTGCATCTTCAAAATTCTCTTCTACAAATGCAACTAACTCAGCTACTTCTTCGTCAGTTGCATCTTCACCTTGTAGAATCGTTACAATTTCAGAATCTTCATCAATAAGTGCTTCTAGTAATTGCTTTGCAGCTCCTACTTTTGCAGCATTTGTTGATACGATTTTCCCATCTGCAATACACATGAAATCATCTTTTTGAATTGCTACACCATCAATTTCCGTATCACGTACAGCATACGTAATTTGACCGGTTTTCACATGAGATAAAGCTTCTTTCATGTTTTCTTCGTTCTCTTCTAACGTTCCAACTGGATTAAATGCTAACATTGCAGCCATACCTTGAGGAACTGTTTTTGAACGAATTACAATCACTTCTTGATCCACAACTGACGCTGCTTGTTCTGCTGCCATCACGATATTTCCGTTGTTCGGTAAAATAATGATTTTTTCAGCATTCGCTTCTTCAATCGCCTTCACAATATCCTCCGTACTTGGATTCATCGTTTGGCCACCTTCGATAACTTTCGTCGCGCCAATGCTCTCAAATAAAGTTTTGATACCAGATCCCATAGCAACAGTTACGATACCGTACTGTTGTTTCTCTTTAGACTGGCTAGTTGGCTCAGGCATCATAGTAGGCTCATCTAATAAAGCCGTATGCTGTTCACGCATATTTTCTACTTTAATCTTAATTAAACTACCATAGCGTTGTCCATAATTCATAGGATCTCCAGGATGTTCCGCATGAATATGAACCTTAACAACCTCATCATCTGATACAACAAGTAGTGAATCTCCGTACACACTAATATCTTCACGGAACTTTTGTTCAGAGAAATTATGTTCTTTCATTTTTTCAGGCTCTAATTTCACCATGAATTCCGTACAATATCCATACTTAATATCTTCTGTACTCAATTGGCTTTGTACACTACGGTGATGTTCTGCGCGTACCATGTCATTCATAGATGGTTGGGCAGACACATTAGAAGAAATCGTTTCTCCTTTTAAGTCAGCTAAAAATCCTTCGTATACAACAACAAGACCTTTACCACCGCTATCTACAACGCCAACTTGTTTTAATACAGGTAATAAATCTGGCGTACGATTTAACGATGCATTCGCTTCTTTCACAACGTCTTCCATAAACAAAACAAAGTCGCGCTGTTTTTTCGCAACTGTCACTGCATATTTACCCGTTTCTCTTGCAACCGTTAAAATCGTTCCTTCAATCGGTTTCATAACCGCTTTGTAAGCCGCTTCTACCCCAGCATCTAAAGCTGCAGCAAAATCAACTGTTGTTAATTCTTCTTTTTGTTCAATGGATTTAGAGAAACCACGGAATAACTGAGATAAAATAACTCCAGAGTTACCACGAGCTCCCATTAATAATCCTTTGGCTAAACTTACGCCGACTTTACCAGCATGCTGTGAAGGATTTGCTTTCACTTCACGTGCGCCTGAAGTCATTGATAAGTTCATGTTTGTACCGGTATCGCCATCTGGAACTGGAAATACGTTTAATGCATCAACAAGCTGAACATTATTTGTTAAATTATTCGCTCCTTGCATGATCATTTGTGATAAACGTTTCCCATCAATTTTTTGAATTGACACAGATTTTCCTCCTTAATGCACATTACAAGTTTATTACTTTAACTCCTTGTACGTAGATGTTTACAGAATCTACTGCTAGTCCTACAGTTTGATCTAATGTATATTTCACTTTCGTCTGCACGTTATGTGCTACTTCTGAAATTTTCGTACCATAGCTCACAATAATATACATATCAATATGTACTTCATCTTCATCTTTACGAACAATAACACCTCTAGTGAAGTTTTCTTTTCGTAAAATGTCTGTTAAACCATCTTTTAACTGATTTTTTGATGCCATACCTACGATACCGTAGCAATCTACTGCGGCACCTCCAGCAATTGTTGCAATTACATCTGTACTAATATCAATTTGACCATACTTCGTTTTAATTTCAATTGACATCTCGTTTCCCCCTTCATAAATGGTGAAAGTGAGCTAGACTACTTTAGTTACTATCATATAATCTTTTTAAAGAAAATTCCATCGTTCTTTCTTTTCACTCTCATATTTTATGTTTTAAATCACATTTTTTATGATGAGCAAAATAGTCCATTGTTATTATACAACATGTACCACTATAATATGTCAAGCAATTTTTCTTGATTTCAACTTTTCATCATCGACATATGGTGTCAAGTAATTTTTCTTGATTTCTTTTTTCTACGGTGTTGCATTCTCTTTTTAGTTGTGTTAAATTATAGTAGTGTTTTTAGCATCGCAAAAAAGACTAACATTGAAAAATTACGTATGGTAAGGTATCAAGGGAGGGAAATATAAATGGCTCGTGTTTGTGCTATCACTGGAAGAAAAGCTCGTTCTGGTAACTCTCGTTCTCACGCAATGAACGCTACAAAACGTAAATGGGGCGCTAACCTTCAAAAAGTTCGCGTACGCATCGACGGAAAAGTTCAACGTGTTTACGTTTCTGCTAGAGCATTAAAATCTGGCAAAATCGAACGTGTTTAATAATAAAAAAAAGAGCCGCTAGGCTCTTTTTTTACTATGACAATGGAAAAAGCACCGGTAATAGGTGCTTTTTTTAATCTTTTTTGAAGGTATTTAGCATGGCACGAACAATTCCACCAAGAAATTTAGGTAACTTAATTGTATAAAATCTCATGGTTTCCCTCCTAATCCCCATTACTCCACTTGTTCACTATATGATGTAAGGAGCAAAATTGTTTCTTTAATCAGTGCTTCTTATCACCATTAATATGCCAGAAGTAAATGAAAAAGTACCTTTTTCCTCAACGAGTTCATTACTAATACAAAGTGTTGATCCCCATTCTATTGTTTTATTAGTTAGAGGATACTTAAAACCAAGTAATGTAATCCCTTCTACTATTTCAGTAACCGGTACAAAAGATACATAAGGGAAATTTTTATTGTCTTCAATTATATGTGTACCCACTTTTTTCACGCTTATTTCATTTTTATTATCTACAATACACATTTCTACCCCTACTTCTAACCCTCTTAAAAGCATCTGTATATTTGCTAAACCGTGATCCAGCCTTCCACCAGTGGCACCAAAAATACGAATCAATGTGGGATTTTGTTCTAACGCCCAGTTAATCGCAATTTCTAAATCTGTTTGATCTTTTTCACGAGGAACAATATGTAAGTCATTTGTTTGCTGGCCCATCCATACTAATTCCTCTTCAGTAACTGAATCGTAATCTCCAAACGCAACAGTTGGAGTAATTCCTCCCTTTAATAGACGATATACTCCTCTATCAACTGCTGCCCATACTACTTTCTCATTTTCATATCGAGAAAAATCTGCACAATATTCCGCAGGTCCACCCGCTAAAATATGAATAATCATGTTTCCTTCCCCTTCTATTGTAAAAAGGCAATCTGCCATTCGGTAGATTGCCTTTTTACATGTTTTTTCTCTATCCTTTATAAATAGTGAACACTTACTACACTAGAAGTTTCACTGGGATAAAGACTCGTTCATTCATTATCCACGAATGACACGAATTGCTTCACCGCGGTCTTTTTGATTGTATACTGCTGATCCAGCTACAAGTACATTTGCTCCTGCTTCAACACAAAGTCGTGCTGTTTCAGCGTTTACACCACCATCAACTTCAATTTCTACTTCTAGATTGCGCTCTTTAACCATTTCTGCCACTTGTTTAATTTTCGGTAATACAGAATGGATAAATTTCTGTCCACCAAATCCAGGGTTTACTGTCATAAGTAATACCATATCGATATCTTCTAATACATGCTCAATCGTCGAAACTGGCGTATGCGGATTTAATACAACTCCCGCTTTAATGCCATGAGATTTAATTAGCTGAATTGTACGATGCAAATGAGGGCACGCCTCTACATGAACAGTAATAATATCCGCTCCCGCTTTTGCGAAAGTCGGGATATAGTTATCAGGATTTTCAATCATTAAATGTACATCTAATGGTAAAGATGTAATTGGGCGGATAGCTTCTACAATTAATGGTCCAATCGTAATATTTGGTACGAAATGTCCATCCATTACATCGACGTGAATGTAATCCGCTCCGCCTTTTTCTACATCTTTAATCTCTTCCCCTAATTTTGAAAAATCTGCTGATAAGATCGATGGTGCAATTTTAATCATAACTAATACCTCGGCTTTCTCTCTCTAATTTCTTCTACGAATTGTTTGTAATTTTTATAACGATATTCTGTAATCTTCCCTTCTTCAACCGCTGTCTTCACAGCACATTTCGGTTCAGCAAGATGTGTACACCCTCTAAATTTACAGTATTGGCTCGCTTCTTTCAACTCTGGAAAACAATATGTAAGATCTTCTACCTCTATATCTATGAAATCAAGTGAACTAAAACCAGGTGTATCTGCAACTAGTCCGCTTCCAACCGCAATTAATTCCACGTGTCTTGTCGTATGTTTCCCGCGTCCTAAATGCGAGGAAATATCATTCGTTTTCAGTTCTAACTCTGGACGTAAAACGTTAAGCATAGAAGATTTTCCAACACCAGATTGCCCTGCAACAACAGAAATGCAACCTTCTAAGAATGGTTTTAAAATATCAATACTTTCCGATGTGTTTATAGAAGTAAATAACACATCATATCCCATCTCACGATAGTCATTTGCATAAGATTCAACAGTCTCTCTCATTTTTTCATCCACTAAATCCATCTTACTAATGCAAATAATCGGCTTAATGTTATGATATTCAATCAGCACTAAAAATCGATCTAATAGTCCCGGGTTAAAATCTGGTTCTACTGCAGAGAAAACGAGAATTGCTTGATCAACATTAGCAATAGGAGGCCTAACAAGTTCATTTTTTCGATCAAATACTTCAAGTACATATCCTTCAGTTGGATTATCTGCTTGAAAAACAACTTGGTCTCCTACCAGTGGTGTAATTTTATTTTTTCTGAACACACCACGCCCGCGACATTGTGTAATCCCTTCTTCATGCTGCACATAATAAAATCCACTTAGAGCTTTTACAATTTTTCCTTCTGGCATATAATTCTCCTTTATTTTGTATAAAGTGAAGCTGTCATTAATATTGAATGGTTTAAAATTCTTTAAATACTTATTTCAAAACCCGTCATATATACAAGTTAATATATTTAATCTACCATCAAATTTAAAATATTATTTATAACAGTATCACTTTTATAGCTTTTTGAATCATATATTTTTGCCTGTTATACAGTCCACTATATGTAGACAGCATAACAGGCAAGAGTAATACATTCCATCCCCTCTAGAAAGAAAATGGAAGTCATTATTATTGAGTTGGGTATGGTACTTCTTTGTCGATAATCGTTACACCATCTCGTACAATTTTATAGTGTCCTTTTGTACCTTCTTGAATTACAAATTCTAAAGAAATAGTTGCCGACTCTGAAATTGTTCTAGTTTCAATTGGTCTATCCATTTTTTGTTGCATATCTTCTTTATAAATTTCTATTGTTTGCGGTTTTTTCTCACCAATTATAGAAGACTCATACGGAATAGAAATATTATCCACTTTCACTGTTTTCGTTACTTTCGGCTTAGGCCCCTCTGAAATGATAATCGTCACTTTATCTCCTTCTTTTAACGGCGTTCCTGGTTTTGGAGATTGCGAAATTACAAGTCCTTTATCAACAGTATCGGAATACTCTCGTTTTATATCTGGAGTTAGTTTTCTCTCATTCAAATAACCATTTACGCTATTTTCAGTCCATCCTGAAAAATCACCTGGTCTAATTTGATAAGGACCTTTACTTACCCAAATTTTTAGTTCTTGTTCCGCCTCTACTACCATTTGATCAGGCGTCGGAATTTGCTCTACGATTTCACCTTTTGGCCTATCATTTTCAATAAAATTTATTGTAACTTGCTTATATTTTTCTTCTAATTCATTCCTTATACTCTCAAAATCTTTTCCTGTGAGATCACTCATCTTACTTTTCTTTTTTCCACCTGATTGATAGATAGTAATTTTAGAGTTTTCTTTCACGACTCTTCCTGCTACGGGGTCTGTTTTTATCACATCACCGGTTTCAACATCATCTGTATATACAATATTAGGTTCCGTAATCTCAAAACCCTTTTCAACTAATGTATTTACTGCTGTCGTATATTTCATACCAGCCACATCAGGGACTTTTACATCTTTTGGAATAAAGAATCCTGGAACAACAGTAAGCGCTAACGTTATTCCAATCGCTAAAAGTAAAAATGTTGTAATTAAAATTTTGAGCCATTTATTACTTCGTTTTTTCTTCTTATTTAAATCCGTTTCTTCTTTTCTTGTCTGCTCATCCACTTTACTTCCTTTTAAAACAATTGTTTCATCAGTTACATTTTGGAATAATTGTTCTTGTTGAATAATTGGAATCGCTTTTGTCGCTTCCATATCTTCCGGTATGTAAAATGGCTGCTCATTTACCCTCTCTGGATATAACGCAGTTTCAATATCTCGTTTCATCGCATTGGCAGATTGATATCGGTGAAACGGATCTTTCGCAGTTGCCTTTAATATAATATTTTCGACACTTTGCGGAATATTTTCATTCCATCTTTTTGGAGACGGAATTTCACTTTGTAAATGTTTTAAAGCTATAGCAACAGCAGATTCGCCAGAAAACGGTTGTCTTCCTGTTAACAACTCAAACATAACGATTCCTAGGGAATAAATATCTGATTGTTTATTTGCTATCCCGCCGCGTGCTTGTTCTGGTGATAAGTAATGCACCGAACCGAGTACCGAATTTGTATGTGTAATTGTTGTTGCACTTGTAGCTGTCGCAATTCCAAAATCTGTTACTTTTATTACTCCATCAGCTCGAATTAAAATATTGTGCGGTTTAATATCACGGTGCACAATTTCAAAATGATGGGCGTGTGCCATGGCGGATGTTAACTGCTCCATAATATCAAGAGCTTCTCCTATAGGTAACATCCCTCGCTCAATTATGTATTGCTTCAATGTTTGTCCTGGTACATACTCCATTACAAGATAATATATACCATCTTCTTCTCCGACATCATACATATTCACAATATTTGGATGCGACAACGTTGTAACAGACTGCGCTTCTCGATGGAAACGTTTAATAAACTCTTCGTTATTTGAATAGTCGAGTCTTAATATTTTTACCGCTACATCTCGGCCAAGTATATCATCATGAGCTAAATACACATTGGCCATTCCACCACCACCAATCATTTTCAGCAGCTTATAACGGTCATTTAAGCGTTTTCCAATCAGCACGTTGCACTTCACCTACTTTCGTTTGTCGAACCCGCATAATCAATAAGAACAAGGGTGATATTATCTTCCCCGCCACGATCATTCGCCAATTGAATGAGACGTTGTCCCTTAGTTTCAAGCTGTTCATTTAACTGTAAAATTTGTTGCATATCAGCAATAGAAACTTTGTTAGATAACCCATCAGAGCAAAGAAGTAACTGATCATCTTCCTCAAGCACCAATGTTTTAACATCTAATCCGACTTTTTCTTCTGTTCCTAATGCCCTTAACAAAACATTCTTTTTCGGGTGATATTCTGCGTCTTCTTTTGAAATTTCACCATGTCTCACAAGTTCATTTACAAGTGAGTGATCTTCCGTTACAAGCGAGATTTCTCCCTCTGATACCATATAACAACGACTATCTCCTATATGACCTATTGTCACAAAGTTTGGCGTACAAATCGCTATTATAAGTGTTGTTCCCATACCATTACATTCTACATGTTGCTTAGAGTACTCATATATACGCTCATTAATAATCCCAACACTCGTATGTAACCACTCTTCTACTTTTTTTGGTTCATTCATATTATGCGTTTGCTTCCAATAATCATGGAATAATTGAATGGTCATCGAGCTAGCTACATCACCAGCTCGATGACCTCCCATTCCATCTGCTACTACCGCTAAAATATTTCCATCTAAATTGTGAAAAACTCCTGCACTATCTTCATTATGTTGACGAACTTTTCCTTTATCTGATAGAAACACGGCTTTCATCTCGTCACCTCGTCTCTTCTTTACGCTCCTTCGCACGTAACTGACCGCAGGCTGCATCAATATCATGACCTTGTTCACGGCGAATTGTTACATTCACTCCACGATCTTTTAACGTTTTTTCAAATAAGAAAATTTGTTCACGTGGCGTACGTACATAATCACGTTCAGGTACGTAGTTTACCGGAATTAAGTTTACATGACATTTTACACCTTTTAAAAGCGCAGCAAGTTCTTCAGCTTGCTCAACTTGGTCATTTTCTCCTCCAAATAAGCCATATTCAAACGTAATACGACGCCCTGTTCTATTTACATAGTATTTAACAGCTTCCATTAAGTCTGGTAGCTTATAAGCACGGTTAATCGGCATTAATTTTGAACGTAACTCTGTATTTGCAGAATGCAATGAAATCGCAAAATTAATTTGCATATCTTCTTCAGCGAACTTATAAATTTTTGGAACAATTCCACTTGTTGAAACTGTCATATGTCTTGCACCAATATGAATTCCTTTTTCATGGTTTACAATGCGTAAGAATGACATTAAGTTGTCGTAATTATCAAACGGCTCTCCAATTCCCATAACAACAAGCGAACTTACACGTTCTTCTGTTTCATCAAGTGCACGTTGCACTTCTACTACTTGCGCTACAATCTCTCCAGCCTCTAAGTTTCGTTTTAACCCACCAAGTGTAGATGCACAGAACGTACAACCGATACGGCATCCAACCTGTGTTGTTACACAAATAGAATTTCCATATTCGTGTCGCATTAACACTGTTTCAATAGAATAACCATCATATAATTGGAATAAGAATTTAATTGTTCCATCAGAAGATGTTTGTTTTACCAATGTATTTAAAGTAGTAATATCAAAGGAATTCGACAATTTATCGCGTAATCCTTTAGAAAGATTCGACATGTCGTCATAATTTTTTACACGTTTTTTATATAGCCAATCAAAGATTTGTCCTGCACGGAATTTAGGTTCTCCTTGTTCCTTTAACCAATCTTGCATTTCATGAAGTTGTAAAGAATAAATTGATGGTTTCTTCGTTTCTAGATTTTTCTTTTGTTTTCTCACAGTCGTTTCCACGATGCTACACCTTCTTCCTTAAACAAGCAATATAAAAGCCATCTGTTGCAAAATAATGCGGTAAAATTCGCACTTGACCTTCATCAATATGCGGATTTAACTTTTCTGGCATGCGATCTTTTATCGTAGTATCCCATTCAAATTCAGGATGCTCTTGTAAAAATTGCTTTATTACTTGTTCATTTTCTATTTTTTCTATTGTGCACGTACTATAAACAAGGCGACCACCTTGTTTTAATAACGGTGCTATTTTTTCTAGTATTGCAAGTTGAATCGTCGATAATCTTTCACTATCGCCTTTATTTTTACCTAACTTAATATCAGGTTTACGTCTAATCACACCAAATCCAGAACATGGTGCATCTACTAATATTTTATCAAATGTTTCATTCGCAAAGTGTTCTTGCACTTTTCTAGCATCTAGTGCTTTTGTTTCGACATTTTCTAGACCAAGTCTCTCTGCTTGTTGTTTAATTAAACGTACTTTGTGTGCATGTAAATCAAGAGACATAACTTGACCTGTTCCTTTTAATCGCTCTGCAATGTGCGTTGTCTTTCCGCCCGGAGCAGCACAACTATCAAGAACTACATCTCCCTCATTCGGTTCTAAAGCGCGTGCTACAAGCATAGAACTTTCATCTTGAATAGAAAGAAAACCTTTTTTGAACGCATCTGTATGCGCTACATTCCCTCTTTCAATTTGAATTGCATCCTCTGATAAATCGCCGCGCTTCGCTTCTATACCTTCACCAGCCAACAACTCAATTGCTTCTTCTACTGTTATTTTATCAACATTTACACGCGCTGTTGGTACCGGAGGTAACATGTTCACTTCACACATTTTCTCTGCTGTCTCTAAACCATATTCAGAAGCCCAGTCTTGCACAAGCCACATTGGATGACTTGTTGCAATTGCCAAACGTTCTATTGGATCCTTGATTTCATCTACAGAAGGTACCCCTTCTCTCTGAATCGAACGTAATACCCCGTTTACCATACCAGCAATCCCTTTATGCCCGCGACGCTTTGCAATTTCAACTGCTTCATGAATAGCCGCTCTTTCTGGCACTCGGTCTAAATAAATCATTTGATATAAAGATAAGCGAAGTAATACTCTTACCCACGCCTCAACCTTCTTTTTTAAAAAAGGCTGTAAATAATAATCTAATGTGTCACGACGTTGAATCGTTCCATATACAATTTCAGTTAACAAACCAATATCTTTTCTATCAATTGCATTTTTTTCAATTAGATTATTTAAAAGTAAGTTACTGTATGCACCACTTTTTTCTACTTGAATTAAGCCATCAAGAGCTAACTCACGAACATTTTGTCTCATGCATTTTCTCCTAACTTCGTTCCAATTTCAGGTTTTGTGCCACGTAAAAATTGCGAACAACTCATACGTTTTTTACCAGAAGGTTGCAATTCAGTGATTTTAACACCTGTCTCATTCCCTGTTGCAACAACAAATCCATCTTCTTCAAGAGCTACTATTGTACCTGGTTCAGCTTTCTCTGTAATAGAGACCTTTTCTCCCCACCATACTTTAATAACTTGTCCTGCCAAAGTCGTATAAGCGACTGGCCATGGATTCAATCCGCGAATGTGATTGTATACTTCTTCACCTGTTTTTGTCCAATCAATTTTCTCTTGCTCACGTTTTATATTATATGCAAACGTTACTTCTTCTTCGTTTTGTTTAATTGGTTCTAACTTACCTTGAATTAATAAAGGTACTGTTTTAGATAGAAGGTGTGCCCCTGCTTCACTTAACTTATCGAATAAAGAGCCTGTCGTTTCACGCTCTTCAATCTCGACTTCTACTTGCGTTAAGATATCACCAGCATCCAATTTCTCTACCATATACATAATTGTAATACCCGTTTTTTCTTTACCTTCCATAATTGCATAATGGATTGGTGCACCACCACGAAGTTCAGGTAGTAAAGACGCATGGACGTTAATACATCCATACTTCGGTGCTTCTAAAATTTCATTTGGTACAATCTGACCGAAAGCAGCTGTTACAATTAAATCTGGCTCTAATGCCAAGACTTGTTCATATTCGTCTTTTTCACGAATTCTTAACGGTTGTAACACCGGAATACCATGTTTTTCTGCTTCAACTTTAACAGGTGTAGGTGTTAATACTTTTTTTCTACCTACCGGACGATCGGGCTGCGTCACAACACCTATTACATCATAGCCATCTTCGATAAGACGACGAAGCACCGGCACTGAAAAGTCCGGTGTTCCCATAAATACTACTTTTATCATTTAAAAACCGCTCCTTTTAATACCTATTCTAATTCGTTTTCCTCATAATATCTTGTCACTTTTGATGTAAATAACACACCGTGTAAATGATCGATTTCATGTTGAATTGCACGTGCTAAAAATCCTTCTGCTTCTAGTAAAAATACTTTACCTCGGCGATTTTGCGCACGTACTTTAATATAATCCGCACGTTCCACTTCACCATAAAGTCCCGGGAAGCTTAGACAGCCTTCGGGACCTACTTGTTCACCACGTTTTTCTAGTATCGATGGATTGATTAACTCGATTTTCCCCGTATCATCACCGATATCAACTACCGCAACTTGCAAGCTTACACCTACTTGAGGCGCAGCTAAACCGACCCCGTCCGCAATTAACATTGTTTCATGCATATCTTTCAACAATTTCACTAACTTTTTATCAAAGTTAATTACTCTTTCGCATGGTGTTTCTAACACTTCATTTGGATGCTTTACTATTTCTAAAACTGCCATATTTCCCTCCGCTACATTAACATTGTTGGATTAAAATCAATTGAGATTTGTAGCTCTTTTTGCATTTCTGCTTGATAATGTTCATTTACCATTTTGAGCACGTTCTTTAAGTTTGGTTCCCGTTTGTATTTTATCATGCATTGATAACGATATCTATCTTTTATCCTTGGAATTGCTGAAGCAACCGGTCCTAACACCATTGTTTGCTGCGTGCAGTGTGCCCGTAAATGACCGACAATTTTTTCCGTCACTTGCACTGCCTTTAATAATTCTGGATGCGATACTGTTACAAGTACAACATAGTAATAAGGTGGATATTGTCTTGTTCGTCTCATTTGCATTTCTTGGTCAAAAAACACATCATATTGTTGGTTCTTTGCTAACTCTATACTGTAATGTTCTGGTGTATACGTTTGAATTATAACTTCCCCTGGCAATTCATGTCTGCCTGCTCGTCCACTTACTTGCGTCAATAACTGATACGTCTTTTCACTCGCTCGAAAATCAGGTAAGTGAAGCATCGTATCTGCAGTTAAAACCCCGACAAGCGTTACTTTAGGAAAATCTAACCCTTTCGCAATCATTTGTGTTCCAAGTAGTATATCTGCTTTTTCTTCCCCGAACGCCTTTAATAATTTTTCATGCATTCCTTTGCGACTTGTCGTATCTACATCCATTCGAATGACTCGTGCCTCTGGAAATAGTTTTGTAATTTCTTCTTCTACCTTTTGTGTACCTGTACCAAAGAAACGAATATATGTACTTTGACAAGCAGGACACTCAGTCGGCATATTCTCTTCGTGACTGCAGTAATGACATTTTAAACGATGGTTCATTTTATGATATGTCAGCGAGATATCACAGTGCGGACATTGTACAACATACCCACAATCACGGCACATAACAAATGTAGAATGACCTCTTCTATTTAAAAAGAGCACCATCTGTTCTTTCTTTTCTAATCGATCTGCTATTTTTTCATGCAATGCCTTCGAAAACATGGAACGATTCCCGTCACGAAGTTCCTCACGCATATCAACAATCTCTACTGTTGGTAAAGCTTGTTTATTCATACGTTTTTCCATCGTTAGTAATTCATACACACCTTTTTTCGCTCTTGCAAACGATTCAAGTGTCGGTGTTGCACTACCAAGAACGATAGGACATTTATGATATTGCCCCCTCCACACAGCTACATCCCTTGCATGATACCTCGGATTATCTTCTTGCTTATAGCTCGATTCATGTTCCTCATCAATAATAATAATCCCTAAATTTTCAAAAGGAGCAAATACAGCTGAACGTGCACCAACTACAACTTTCACTTCTTTTCTTAAAATCTTACGCCATTCATCATATTTTTCTCCAACAGACAGCGCACTATGAAGAACCGCAACTTGCGAGCCAAATCTGCCTTTAAAACGATCTACCATTTGAGGCGTTAGTGCAATTTCAGGAACAAGCACAATAGCTTCTTTCCCTTTCGCGAGCACCGCTGCTATAGATTGTAAATATACTTCTGTTTTTCCGCTTCCTGTAACACCATATAGTAAAAATGGATTGTAAGTTTCATTTGTAATTGATGATAAAATCGGTGCAATAACTTGCTGTTGTTCCTCCGTAAGTGGGAATGGTTTCGTTTGTTCAAAATCATCATCGTCATACGGATTTCGGTACACTTCCACATATTTTTCTGAAATTAGCCCCTTTTTAACAAGTGCCTTAATCGGAGCGTCTGTTATTTGCAACTCTTCTGTTATCACTTTCAACGGCACACTTTTATAATTTTCCACAAAATAATAGAGTACATCTTGTTGTTTTTTACTTTTCAGTTCAAATGCTGCTAATTCCAATCGATCTTCTGACAACTCAGGTTGAACGACTCTTTGTTTCTTCTTTTGCACTTTATCTTTTACCTGATAAACAACTTCAATCGTGCCATTTTTAATTTCTTGTTGAATCGTTCGGTATAGATGCGGCTGCGTCTCAATAGCTTCCCAATCTATCGCTTCTTTGTCTTGAAATAAAAACAGTAGTTCAGGTGCTACTTCTTCTTGTTTACGAAGTTGTAGACGCTTTTTATACGTAGCTTTTATCGCCGTTGGAAGCATGACTTGAAAGGCTGAAATCATATAACATAACGTTTCGCTTGTAAGCCAATATCCAAGCTTTAATAATTCCTCGTTTAAAACTTGTGTTACATCTAATATTTCATGGATTGTCTTTAGCTTCTTACTTTCTACTTCAGCCGAATCTTTGATCCCAATAATAAAGCCTTGCAATTTCCTTGGGCCAAATGGAACTACTACACGCATGCCTGTCTGGACAATATCTTCCCACTTTTTAGGGATAATATAATCAAATGGTCGATCTGTCTGACGTGCAGGTACATCAACAATTACACTTGCAAATTTCATAGACGATCATCTTCTAACATCATTTCAATTTGCTTTAATATTTCACGAGCAACCTCTTTCTTCGTTAAAAGTGGTAACTCGATAACTTCTCCATCTTTTCTATACATTGTTACAATGTTTGTATCTGTACCAAATCCAGCTCCTTGTGCCTTTACATCGTTCGCAACAATCATATTCGCATTTTTCTCACGTAATTTTTTTGTCGCGTATTCCTCTACCTTTGTCGTTTCAGCCGCAAAACCGATAAGTAACTGTTTATCCTTCATCTCACCTAACGTTTTTAAAATATCTACTGTTCTCTCGAGTTCGATTACAGCATCACCATTTTTCTTTTTCATTTTATTATCATGAACATATTTCGGGCGATAATCTGCAACTGCTGCTGTTTTAATGACAACATCTACGTTTTGATACTGTTGCAGAACTACTTCTAACATATCTTGTGCAGATTCCACTTGTACCGTATTTACATGTACTGGTGGGTTTAATGCTGTCGGTCCCGAAACAAGTATGACATCAGCACCTAAGTTCGCTGCCACTTCCGCAATTGCATATCCCATTTTCCCAGAAGAAAAATTGGTCATAAAACGCACTGGATCAATCTTTTCACGAGTTGGGCCGGCAGTTATTAATATTTTTTTTCCTTGCAATGGTTTTTGTTCTGAAAAAGCCTCTTCTAACCGTGCAATAATTGCTTCTGGTTCTTCTAGTCTTCCCTTCGCAACATAACCACACGCTAAAAAACCTTCTCCAGGCTCAATAAATGTATATCCTAACGTTTTTAACGTCATCATATTTTTTTGTACAATTTTATTTTCATACATATGCACATTCATAGCAGGTGCAATCCACACTGGGGCTGTAGTAGCTAACAAAGTAGTTGTAATCATATCGTCTGCAATACCACCAGCTAACTTTCCAATACAATTGGCAGTAGCAGGTGCAACAAGTACTACATCTGCCCAATCTGCTAAATCGATATGTGCAATAACAGCCGAGTCTTTCTCATCGAATGTATCTGTATATACGTCATGGCGAGAAAGTGCTTGAAATGTAAGAGGCGTAACAAACTTCATTGCAGACTCACTCATCATTACTTTTACAATAGCACCAGCTTGTGTCAATTTACTAGTTAACGCAGCCGCTTTAAAGACCGCAATGCCTCCTGTTACACATAGAAGTATCTTTTTCCCTTTTAGCATATGGCTCGTCCTCTTTCTTTTTCAAACTTATAATACTGAAACAGAATTCCCAGCTCGTCAGTACCAATATTTCTTCCCTATCGTAAAAAAATAACAACCTACTTGTAAATAGGTTGTTACCGTTACATAGAAAATTATAAAGTCTATGTTTTAATTTGTCGAAAAGAATGCCTTAATCGATGATTTTGTCTTCGCTTGGTACATATTTTAATACTTCTGCATCGATTTCTTCTAATGATTTACCTACACATTTATGAGAAACAGGTTGCTCGATAACACAGTTATCAGCAAGTTGCATTTCACGCGCACGTTTTGCAGCTACTGTTACAAGTGTATATTTAGAATCGATTTTTGTTAATAATGAATCAATTGATGGATTTAACATAATTATAGACCCTCCGTCATTTCTTTATAATATTTTGCTACTCTTTCGCGGCGGCAATGTTCACCAACCACAATTGCTTTAATTCTTTCACAAGCTAATTCAACTTGATCGTTTTCTACAACATAGTCGTAAGCGTCCATCATTTCGATTTCTTCTTTCGCTACCGTTAAACGATTTTCAATAACATCTTCAGTTTCTGTACCACGGCCGACAATACGGTTCTTTAGTTCAGATAAACTTGGAGGTGCTAAGAAAATAAATACACCTTCTGGGAAAGCTTTCTTAACTTGAATTGCTCCTTGCACTTCAATTTCTAAGAATACATCTTTTCCTTCTTGTAATGTTTTTTCAACATAGTCGATTGGTGTTCCGTAATAATTACCTACGAACTCAGCCCACTCAAGTAATTTTTCATTACGAATCATTTCCTCAAATTCTTCTCTCTCTTTAAAGAAATAATCCACACCATCAACTTCACCTTCACGTGGCTTACGTGTCGTTACTGAAATGGAGTACTGAAAACGTGTATCCTCATGACTAAATAGCTCTTTTCGAACCGTTCCTTTACCAACCCCAGAAGGTCCTGAAAGAACGATGAGCAATCCTCTTCTACTTCTCATAAATATGTAAAACCTACCCTTCCTCACTTAAATCTTCTTTATTATTCAAACGATGTGCAATCGTCTCTGGCTGAATTGGACTTAATACCACATGCCCATCATCCATAACAATAACCGCCCTTGTTTTTCTCCCATACGTAGCATCAAGCAAAGCATTATGTTCGCGTGCTTCCTGTACTGTTCGTTTAATAGGAGCTGACTCCGGACTTACAATAGCAATAATTCGATGAGCAGATACAATATTTCCGTATCCAATATTTAAAAACCGCATGGCCATAGTTTGCGCCTCCTAGTAAGTCTATCCGATTTCTCCACCACGTATAACTTTATATATTTTTTGAAAGCTACTCAATATTTTGTACTTGTTCACGAATTTTTTCAAGGTTATTTTTCATTTCTACAACATATTTTGAAATTGTTAAGTCATTTGCCTTAGAACCAATCGTATTAATTTCTCTATGCATCTCTTGCACGATGAAATCCATTTTCCTTCCAACAGGCTCTTCAATCTGCAGTGTTTCACGAAATTGCTCTAAATGACTTTGCAAACGAACTAACTCTTCGTGAATATCACAACGCTCTGCAAAGATTGCGACTTCTGTTAACAATCTTTGTTCATCTAGATCTTGATTATGTAATTCTTTTAAGCGATTTTCTAATCGTTCACGATATTTTTGTGTAACAATCGGTACATGCGGAATAATTGCATTTACACAATTGTGAATCTCTTGTAAACGATACGCTATATCTTTATGTAATCGTTCTCCTTCGCCATCTCTCATCGTTTTTAACATATGAGCAGCTTGGCGAACAGCCTCATATAAACCGTTCTCAAATTGTTCATTTACATTTTCTACTTCTTCAATCGCTGTTACTTCTGGCATTTCCATTAATTGCTGAAGTGTAATAGAATCTTGTAATTGAAATTTTCCTTTTATATCTTCCATAATCAATTGGTACTGCTCAAGAAGCGACCAATTCACACTTAATTTTCTTTCAACAAGTCCTTCACCCGTTATACTAATAGACACTTCAATGCGTCCACGCCGAACTTGTTCTGCAATTATTTTACGAATTTTGTCCTCAAATATCATCATTTGCTTCGGAAGTCGAATACTCATCTCTAGAAAACGGTGGTTCACCGATTTCATTTCTACTGTAATTTGAAAAGTATCATTTTCTACTTTCGATCTTCCAAATCCTGTCATACTACAAATCATTTTTATCACATCCAAGCCATGAAATAACTCAATGAAAAAGGTAATAGAGACAAGGCTCTACTACCTTCTGTAAATTATATCACATTTTCATATCATTGACTATTTCAAGTTTAATCCCTTCTTATATAATATTGGCTTTTCCTTCTTCCCCTTTTTCCCTGTTAATAAAGAACCTACTAATAAGAAGGTCGGAATTGATGACAAACCTCCAATTAACAACCAATCTCTCGCTTGTATTGGCATTGTACTAAAGATCGGTTGTAGCGGTGGGTAATATATAACCACTAACATTAACAGTAAAGAAATGATAACCGCTCCTACTAAATACACGTTCCCAAACGGATTACGGTGGAAGATAGAATGTTCACTTCGGCAGTCAAATACATGAATAAGTTGTGCAAGTACCAACGTCGCAAACGCCACAGTTTGTGCATATTTCAATTCATTTGGATGTTGATTATATGCAATAATAAACGCCACTAACGTCACTGCTCCAATTAGAAAGCCACGACTTATAATTTTCCAGGCAAGCCCTCTAGCAAATACCCCTTCTTTCGGATGACGCGGCGTTCTCTTCATCACGTCTCCTTCCGCCTTATCCAATCCTAATGCCATCGCCGGTAATCCGTCAGTAACTAAGTTCACCCATAAAATTTGAATGGGAACCATCGGCAGCGGTAATGCAAGTAACATTGCAAATAACATGACTAAAATTTCTCCTACGTTCGATGCTAATAAATAACGGATAAACTTACGTATATTCTCGTATATATTTCTACCTTCTTTAATTGCTGATTTAATCGTAGCAAAGTTATCATCTAGCAAAACAAGAGAAGACGCTTCTTTCGCAACGTCTGTCCCTGTAATTCCCATCGCTATCCCAATATCCGCTGTTTTTATAGCCGGAGCATCGTTTACTCCATCACCTGTCATCGCTACTATATGCCCTTTATTTTGCAACGCCTTAACAATTTTCAATTTATGTTCAGGTGATACTCGAGCAAATACATACGTGTCTTCTACAACACTTTCTAGTTCCTCTACATCCATATTCGCGAGTTCTACTCCTTCAACAACACGTCCACCAGGTGGTAAAACCCCTAATTGTTCCGCAATTGCCATT
Source organism: Bacillus sp. IBL03825 (assembly GCF_024712505.1). Taxonomy (NCBI): domain Bacteria; kingdom Bacillati; phylum Bacillota; class Bacilli; order Caryophanales; family Bacillaceae; genus Bacillus; species Bacillus sp. IBL03825. The sequence goes on from NZ_JAMXKE010000001.1 coordinate 3,872,842, forward strand.
GCTGTCACTTTATGATCTCCTGTTATCATCACTGTTCGAATACCAGCTTCTCTGCACTCTTTTACAGCCTGTTCTACCTCTGGTCTTGGCGGATCAATCATTCCCTGTATCCCGACCAACATAAAATCTTTTTCAACGTCTCTTTCATGTTCAATAGAATCTGTTACTTTTAATGGCTTAAATGCAACTGCAATTGTTCGAAGCGCTTGACTACCTAAACTATGAATAGCCGCCTGTACTTCTTTTCTATACAACTCACTTATCGGTTGTTGCTTATCCCCCCATAAAATCGTTTGACTCATTTGCAGGAGGACATCTGGTGCTCCCTTCGTAACAAGAAACTTTTTCCCCTCTCTATCTCGCACAATAACACTCATCATTTTTCGAGTTGAATCGAATGGAAATTCACGAATGATTTCAAATTTCCCTTTCAGTGCCTCACGCGTTATCCCCGCCTTCATTGCTGCAGCTACTAGTGCTCCCTCAGTTGGATCTCCATCTAATACATACGCCTTTTTCTTTTGAATAATATTTGCGTTATTACATAGTGAACCAAATGTGAGTAGTTGATACAATGCTTTTGTTTTAGCTGGATCACATTCTTTTTCACCTTTCAAAAAAGAGCCATTAGGTTCATACCCTTGACCCGTCACTTTCCATAACTCTCCACCTGACCACATATGTGTTACCATCATTTTGTTTTGCGTCATTGTTCCTGTTTTATCAGAGCATATAACAGAAGCGCACCCTAACGTTTCTACCGCTGGTAACTTCCTTACAATTGCTCTCTTTTTAATCATACGCTGTACACCAAGCGATAAAGCTACTGTAACGATTGCTGGTAATCCTTCAGGAATAGCAGCAACAGCTAGCGACACGCCTGCTAAAAACATATGGTACACTTCATTCCCTTGATACACACCGGCTAATACGACAAGCGCTGTCAAAATAAGAGCCACAATAATTAATATTTTCCCGAGTTGCTCTAATCTTCTTTGCAGTGGTGTTTCCATTTGCTCTGCATTTTGTAACATATTTGCAATTTGGCCCATCGCTGTATTCATACCAGTTGCTACAACGACCCCTGTTCCAGCTCCTCGTGTAATCATCGTACCCATAAAAGCCATATTTTTTTGATCACCAATTGAAACATCTTGCCCCTGCAGAGCTTCTACCTTCTTCTGCACCGGTACTGACTCTCCTGTCAAAGCTGATTCTTCGATATATAAACTTGATGCCTCAACAAGACGTACATCCGCCCCAATACGATCACCACTAGAAAATTTAATGATATCACCTAAAACAAGTGCTTTAGACGGTGCTTTTACCCACTTTCCATTCCGCATTACAGTAACTTGCGGGGCGGCTAGCTCTTTTAAAGCTTCCAGTGATTTTTCAGCCTTTCTTTCTTGAAAAAAGCCAAGAATACCATTGATAATAACAATCGCAACAATCGCAATAGAATCAATGTATTCCCCTAAAAAAGCCGAAACTACTGTTGCACCAAATAAAACAAGTACCATAAAATCTTTAAACTGCGCCAAAAATACCATCAGTGCAGAAGGCCTTTTGGCTTCATCTAATTCATTTGTACCAAATTTTTTTATTCGCCCTTCTGCTTCCTTCTCTGTAAGTCCAACCTTCACATTCGTATTCGTTCTTTCTTCCACTTCGTGTGCGCGCATTCCATACCAGTTCATCCCGCTATCGACCTCCTGATTCCAGACATACTCTATTGAAAGCTTATTCAGCCTCGTCCAAAAAAATGCTATAATTAACTTTTAGTTAGAAAGGAGTGTTCATTTATGGCATTCGATGGATTATTTACAAGAGCAATTACACATGAAATTGCAAATTCTCTTTACACAGGAAGAATTTCCAAAATATATCAACCTTCAAAATACGAGATTTTATTACATATTCGAGCAAACGGAAAAAATCAAAAACTAATTCTTTCCGCTCATCCGACATATGCACGTTTACACTTAACAAATCAAAATTACGATTCACCTGCACTTCCGCCAATGTTTTGTATGCTTCTCCGCAAGCATCTAGAAGGTGGTTTCATTGAAAAAATTGAACAAATTGATTTAGAGCGCATTATTCAAATCACCGTTCGTAGCAGAAATGAAATTGGTGATGAATCGCTAAAAACATTAGTAATTGAAATAATGGGACGACATAGTAACATCATTTTGGTAGACACAAAAACAAACAATATTTTAGATAGCTTAAAACACGTTTCTTTAGCAGTAAACCGCCATCGAACTGTATACGCTGGAGCTGAATATATTGCACCACCAGCACAACATAAAATTAACCCACTTCAGATTGAAACAAATGATGAATTTATTAGACCGCTAGACTTTCTATCTGGAAACATGGATAAACAGCTTGTCGGCACCTTTACGGGAATATCGCCGTTATTCGCAAAAGAAGTAGTGAAAAAAGCAGGTATGGTAAATGAAAAAGCATTAGCGGACGCATTTTTCTCCATACAAAAACCATTACTAACTCATACATATTCACCAACAATGACTACTTCAAATGGGAAAGAATTCTTTTATCTTTTCCCTCTTGCACACTTGCAAGGAGAAGGTAAGATATTTTCATCTGTTAGTGAATTGCTAGACCGTTTCTTTTTCGGAAAAGCAGAGCGCGACCGTGTAAAACAACAAGCTTATGATTTAGAGCGCTTTATGCAAAACGAAAAAAATAAAAATGTGAAGAAACTCATTAAACTAGAAAAAACATTACAGGATGCCGGAAAAGCAGATAAATATCAACTATTTGGAGAACTACTTACAGCCAATATGTACGCTTTGAAAAAAGGTGATAAAGATATTGAAGTCGTTAACTATTACGACGAAAATGGCGGAACTGTAAAAATTACATTAGATCCTTTAAAAACACCATCTGACAATGCGCAACGCTATTTCCAAAAGTACCAAAAAGCGAAAAATTCAGTTGTTGTTGTAGAAGAACAAATTGAAAAAACAAATGAAGAAATTCTTTATTTTGATAGCTTACTTCAACAAATGGAAGCTGCTTCTTCAAAAGATATTGAAGAAATTCGTGAGGAATTAGCTGAAGAAGGTTATATGCGTAATCGTAAAACGAAAAACGCAAAGAAAAAGCCTACTAAACCAGTATTGGACAAATATTTAGCAAGTGATGGCACAGAAATTTTCGTCGGTAAAAACAACAAGCAAAATGATTATTTAACAACGAAGTTTGCCCGTCGTGATGAAATTTGGTTACATACGAAAGATATCCCTGGGTCTCATGTTGTCATTCGTTCTCTTGAACCTACCGAAGAAACTGTGTTAGAAGCTGCTAAAATCGCTGCCTATTTCAGTAAAGCAAAAGATTCTAGTTCTGTTCCTGTAGATTTCACCAAAATACGCCATGTCAAAAAACCGAGTGGTGCAAAACTTGGTTTTGTTACGTACGACAATCAGCAAACCGTATATGTAACACCTGATGCTGATACTGTAATGAAATTAAAAGCGTAAATAAAAAAATGCGTTGCTTATAAGCAACGCATTTTTTATTTATTTTCAATTTAGTTGCTATATCCATTCAATATTGTCAAAAAAATTGACAGTGTCATTTCACATTTGTATAAAATTTTTTACAGCATGTAAATAAAGTACAAGTGTAACTCCAATCAATATTTTTTCATCCCCCTGCTATTTATTGAAGCAATCTGAATTTTATAAACAAACCGTCTCCCACAAATGGCGGGCTATTTTCTTATCTCCCCTAAAATATATGTTTTCCCTACTATCCTTTCTTCAAATATACATTTTGGCACACTATTTGCTTTATTAAATACTGTGAATAGGGGGAATTAACATGACTTTAAAAATTAATAAAATCCAAAATCAACTACAAAACTATGAAATTGACGGGTTACTCATTACAAAAAAAGAAAATCGCCAATATGCAACAGGCTTTACAGGTAGTGCTGGCGTCGTCTTAATCTCTGCGGATAAAGCTGTTTTTATAACTGATTTTCGCTATGTAGATCAAGCGAAATCACAAATAAAAGATGCTGAAATTATTATGCATACAGGAAATTTAGAAAAAGAAATTGCAAATCAAGTATCAAAATTAAACATTCAAAAACTCGGAATTGAAGAGAACAACATGACATTGCAACAATATAAAAACTTACAAAAATGTGTACATGTGGAAATGGTTCAAGTGTGCGAAATCATCGAAAATATTCGTATTATTAAAGACATGCCGGAAATAGAAACAATGAAAATCGCAGCTAATATTGCTGACGAAGCATTTCACCACATCATTACGTTTCTAAAACCAGGAATAAGTGAAAATGATGTACGAGATGAGTTAGAATTTTTCATGCGAAAAAAAGGGGCTACATCCTCTTCATTCCAAATCATTGTAGCTTCTGGCGTTCGTTCTTCACTTCCTCATGGAGTTGCATCAAATAAAATAATCGAGCGAGGCGACATCGTTACATTAGATTTCGGTGCACTTTACGATGGATATTGTTCCGATATAACTCGTACTGTAGCAATCGGAGAACCATCAGAAGAATTCAAAAAGATATACAATGTTGTACGAGAAGCGTTAAAGCGTGGAACTAAAGCAATTAAGCCTGGAGAAACTGCGAAAAGTATCGATGATATAACGAGAGATTACATTACAGAACATGGATACGGTCAATACTTTGGACACTCTACTGGTCATGGTCTTGGGTTAGAAATACATGAACCTCTTCGCCTATCCCAAGAAAGTAAGGCTACTTTAGAAGAAGGTATGGTTGTTACAGTTGAACCTGGTATTTACATACCAAACTGGGGCGGTTGTAGAATTGAAGATGATATTGTCATCACAAAAGACGGATATGAAGTTATTACAAAATCAAATCGGGAACTAATTGTGATTCCTTGTTAAAATCATGACCTTTTTAAAAGGAGTTTTTCTCTGCACATAGAATTCTTTCTCTGGAGTCATCGTTTAAAGAGGGGGAATTTTAATTGAATTTTGTAATCGACAAGATAGATGGTTTGCATCCTGAATTTTCCAAAATTGTTTCCATGATGAATTACGCTCGCTATACAACAATGCAAGCAGTGGAAGGTTTAACAATTGAAGAACTTGATTATTTATATGATGAGGAAGCAAACTCAATTGGTATGCTTTTGTACCATATGGCTGCTATTGAATTTTACTACCAAATTCATACTTTTGAAGACCGTGAACCAACGGAAGCTGAATTAGAACGGTGGTTACCTGCTATTGAATTAGGGAATCTTGGACGCGAGAAAATCAAAGGCAACTCTATAGAATTTTACATACATACATTGCAAGAAGTACGTTCCAAAACGATCGAGACTTTTCAATCGTTACCTGATGAATGGCTATTTAAAACGACAGATTTCTGGTATGACAAACCCGCAAATAACTACTTTAAATGGTTTCACGTTTTTGAAGATGAAATCAATCATCGCGGACAAATTCGTTTAATTAAAAAGATGCAAAAAGCTCATTCAGTAAAGTAAGAAAGTGCCACCAGATAAGGTGGCACTTTCTTTTATTCATTAACGAATAACTTTTCGTTTACTTTTTTAGCGATTATCGCTACCGACATTAATATACATATTAAATATAGCAATTTCACAATAAATAACCACCCTTGAAACATTACAATTGCATCTATTATCTCATTTCCTTTCAATAACAAAAAAGGAATCGTGCTAATTATAATGACAAACTCGATGCTGAAAACAATTTTCTTTTTTCTGCTATATGCTTTCCATTCATCCCAGCGATACATGGGAGCAAATATCAATACTCCTATACACCATATAATTGGTACCCATTCACTTTTAAGAAATTGCCCTGAAATAACTGATAATAGTAAACAAACGAGCACACCATAATACCCTATTTTCCCTCTCATTCGTACTCCCCCATTCTACTTCTCCTTTAATATGTAACTTACTATGCTTATAACAAGTCTTAGTAAAATAACAAATACAATTACAATATAAAAACCCTTCGCAGATGACATCCATTGTTGAAAAATAGACATTTTCTCCATTTGCTTCTGCCCTTCTATTAAAATAAACCCTACGAAAAATGAGCAAACAACAATGATACCTATTATAATTCCGATACTTTTCTTACTATATTGTTTTATATCATCCCAGTTATATAAAAGTATAAATACAAACCCGAAAACAGGTATGATACTGATCCATTCATTGCTTGTAAACAGATTCAAAATGATTAATAGACTACAAGATATAATGAATCCCCAAAACCCGATTTTTTTGCGCATAAGCCCTCTTTAAATTCCATTTTTAGGATTAATTGTATTGTAACATCCATTTCTACTTCTTACCATTACAGTACATGAAATTTCACTTTTTTTCTTTTTCCTATACTCACATACTTTTACTGCTTTCATACAATAAACTACACGAATGCCTAAAGGATGTGAATGTTATGGGAGTTGAATTAACGCTGTTGCATGCTCTCTATATTCTTTGTTTACTCACTATTATTACTTTTTTTATTCTCCGGAAAGATACGACGATTATTTGTATCGTTTTTATCTTTTTATTAGCATTAACCGCTACAAGTTCTATCCCTCTTGCCGTTAGCGGTATTTTTCAAAGTTTCATTTACGCTATTACTGAACTTTTACCAACTATATTAATCATCTCTATTATCGTATCAATGAGCAATCTACTCGTTCATACTGGCATAAATGATACGATGATTTCACCATTTACAAAGATGATTCGTACCCCTACCCTCGCCTACTGGATTATCGGCCTTTTAATGATGACAATTTCTTTCTTCTTTTGGCCTTCCCCAGCTGTCGCTTTAATGGGAGCTATTTTATTACCTGTGGCTGTACGCGTCGGTCTTCCGCCAATTGGAGTTGCCATCGCTATGAACTTATTCGGACACGGCATCGCCTTATCTGGTGACTTCGTTATTCAAGGTGCACCGAAATTAACAGCGGATGCTGCTGGTCTTCCTGTTTCCAGCGTTGTTTCTGCCAGTGTTCCCCTCGTTATCGTTATGGGTATTGTGACAACTTCCGTCGCATTTTTCTTCTTACGAAAAGAATTCCATACAGGCTTATCTATACAAGAATCTATCCCATCAACTGAATCTTCTAAAACGCTTACTTCATTATCTCCTCGGACAAAAAAATGGCTCGCTATTTGTATTCCGATCGTATATGCCATCGATATCCTTTGCATGATTCAATTTAAACTACAAGGAAGCGACGCAACTGCACTTATCGGCGGGACGACTGTTATTATGATTATCATTATTTCGCTCATCGCTTACAAAGGAAATGGACTGAATAAAACGACCGATTACTTTATAGAAGGGCTCCAATTTGGATTTAAAATTTTCGGCCCAGTTATTCCAATTGCTGCACTCTTTTATTTAGGAGATAGCGGCTTTGTAAAAATTATCGGGGACTATTTACCGAAAGGTTCACACGGAATCATTAACGACTTAGGAATCGCCTTATCTCAAACTGTTCCTTTAAACCAATATGTATCAGCAGGAACATTAACTATCGTTGGTGTCATAACAGGGTTAGATGGATCTGGCTTTTCCGGTATATCACTTGCTGGTTCGATTGCCAATCTTTTCGGCACAGCACTGGGGCACGGAACGGCCACATTAACAGCACTCGGGCAAATTGCAGCAATCTGGACCGGAGGCGGGACTTTAATTCCTTGGGTCCTTATTCCTGCCGCTGCCATTTGTAAAGTAGATCCATTTGAACTCGCACGCCGAAACTTTTTACCGGTTGTGATTGGCTTAATTGTCACCACGATCGTTGCGATGTTTATTCTATAAAGTAAGCAAGTGTTCTCTTGCTTACTTTTCTTATTGTGAAATCCATCATTTATTACTGACTTTCAAAAGGGATTATATATATATTAGCGAAATTATATTAAGAGAGTATTTATTTCAAAACGTTTACGAGAAACAGATTACTTCCATTAGAAAAGGGGACATAACTATGAATGAATTGATTTTCGTCTTATTAATTTGTCCATTACTTATCTTTATCGTTTCTGTTATTGGAACGCGCAAGACGAAAACGTATTACGTAATGCCGATTGTAACGTTTGCTAGTTTTTTAATAATAGGTGTTATCGCCTTTACTCCAAAATTTTTCTTTTGGGTTGGCATGTACAGCATCTTCTCATTTATTGTTTCTTATATGACTCTATTGTTTGTGAGAGGATATGAGATTGCAGAAAGCACTAAGTAGTATTTAGTAAAGAGATTATAATATGATTTTTTTGATATCGATAGGACTTTACATGAAGTTTTAACAATAATATAAAAAACGACCGCGTTCCCCCGCGGTCGTTTTTTTTCGTGTTACGCTGTAATCCAAGCTTCATTTGCTGGATTTTTACGCCACTCTTGTAATTTTTTCATTTCAGCTTGTCCAATCATACCTTTTTCTGCTGCTACTTCAGTTAATGCACTGTAGTCGCTTAAAGAGTATGATGCTACGTTAGCTGCTTCTAGTTTTTCTTTTCCTGCTTCTAGCTCGTATGTGAAGATTGATACGATTCCTAATACTTCACATCCAGCTTCGCGAAGTGCTTCTACACATGTAATTGCACTACCGCCAGTTGAAATTAAGTCTTCTACTACTACTACTTTTTGACCTTTTTCAGCTTTTCCTTCAATTTGGTTCCCTTTACCGTGACCTTTTGCTTTACTACGTACGTAGCACATTGGTAAATCCATACGATCACTTACCCATGCAGCGTGCGCAATACCAGCAGTTGCTGTTCCTGCAATAACTTCTACAGTTGGGAAGTGCTCTTTAATTAACTCTTCTAATCCAGCTGCAATCGCTTGACGTACTTTTGGATAAGATAAAGTTAAACGGTTATCACAATAAATTGGTGATTTCATACCTGAAGACCAAGTAAATGGATCATTCGGTTGTAAAAATACTGCTCCAATTTCTAATAAATGCGATGCGATTTCTTTTTTCATACTGTTACACCTTCCCACTGTTGTTTTACTGTTTTATACGCTTCAAGCGGATTTTCTGCTTTTGTAATACTACGTCCAACTACGATGTAGCTTGAGCCAAGTTCCCTCGCACGTTTCGGTGTTGCTACGCGCACCTGGTCATTTACATCATCGCTTGCAAGACGAATCCCCGGTGTTACTGTTACAAATTCATTTCCGCATACTTCACGTAATTTTGGAACTTCCAGTGTTGAACAAACAACGCCATCAAGTCCACTTTCTTTCGTTAGTTTTGCATAATGAGCAACCGCTTCTTCTAACGTTTTCTCAATGCCGATCTCTTTTTTCATCATAGCTTCCGAAGTGCTTGTTAGTTGTGTAACTGCAATGCAAATCGGTCTCTCTTTTCCTTCTTGCTTACCTTCCTCTAATCCCTCAATCGCGGCTTTCATCATACTGCTTCCCCCAGCAGCATGAACATTTACCATATCTACATCTAGACTAGCTAGGCTACGCATAGCGCTTTTTACTGTATTCGGAATATCATGAAGTTTTAAATCTAGAAAGATCTTATGTCCTTTTTCTTTTAAGTACGTAATAATCGCAGGGCCTTCTTTGTAAAATAACTCCATACCTACTTTGACAAATAACTCTTCCCCTTCAAAGTGGCGCAGGAATTGTTCTACATCTTGTTTCCCTGGAAAATCTAATGCAACGATTAACGTCTGTGACATACTTACTTCCAACTCCTTCCTTGACATTCCGAAATGTGATCAAATCCTAATTCATCTAGTAATGCTGGTAATTCTTCAATAATTGTCGGACATACGAACGGATCGATAAAGTTCGCTGTTCCAACTGCAACTGCGCTTGCGCCAGCGTAGAAGAATTCAATTACATCTTCCGCTGTTTCGATACCACCCATTCCGATAATCGGAATGTTAACCGCTTGGCTTACTTCATGTACCATACGAATCGCTACTGGCTTAATCGCAGGACCTGATAATCCGCCTGTACGGTTTGCTAAAATTGGTTTTGCAGTTTTTAAATCTAGACGCATACCAAGCAATGTATTAATCATCGTTAAACCGTCCGCACCCGCATTTTCAATTGCTTTTGCAATCTCCACAATGTTTGCCACGTTCGGTGACAATTTTACGTATACAGGTACTTCAGAAACCTCTTTTACTCGCTTCGTTAAATCAGCAGCAATTTCAGGATTCGTACCAAAAGCGATACCACCCGTTTTTACGTTTGGACAAGAAATATTTAATTCTAGCGCATGAACATTAGGTGCCTTTGAAATTTCCTTCGCAACTGCTACATAATCCTCAGCTTGTGAGCCAGCAACATTTGCAATAATCGGAAGATCAAATTGCTCGAGAAAAGGTAATTCAGAATTCATTACCTTTTCTAATCCAGGATTTTGAAGCCCGATTGCATTTAGCATTCCGCCTGGTGTTTCCGCAACACGAGGCGTTGGGTTTCCGTAACGAGGCTGTTCTGTTGTCGCTTTAATCATAATTGATCCAAGTACACTTAAATCATAGAACTGTGCATACTCACGACCAAATCCGAAGCAACCAGATGCTGGGATGATTGGATTTTTTAATGATAACCCTGGTAATTCAACTTGCAATCTGTTCATAGTACAACCTCCCCGATTGGAAATACTGGTCCGTCGCTACACACCTTCTTGTAAGAATGTCCACTCGGATCTGCTTGTAAATGGCATACACAGGCGAAACATGCTCCAATGCCACAGCCCATACGCTCTTCTAATGAAATGTAGGCTTTTCTCTCTTTATAGCGTCCTTCTAATGCACGAAGCATCGCTAAAGGTCCACATGAATATAGAATGTCAAAGTCAATTCCATAGCTATCAATTACATCTGTTACAAAGCCTTCTGTACCGTGCGTACCATCAACTGTTGCAACATACGTATCACCAAGCTCTGCGAATTTCTCTTCATAGAAGACAACATCTTTCGTTTGGAAACCTAAGATGTGAATAACGCGTACTCCCTTTGCTACAAGACGCTGTGACAATTCATATAGTGGTGGTACACCAATTCCCCCTCCAACTAATAGAGCCGTTTGTCCAGCTTCCGCTTCTTCTACAGGAAAACCATGTCCAAGTGGTCCTAACACATCTACAAGTTCACCTTGTTTTCTTTTCGCTAATGTTTTTGTTCCTTGTCCTTCCGCACGATATAGCATTGTAAATTCGTTTTTGTCTTGATCGACATTACAAATACTAATTGGGCGGCGCAGAAGGGGCGTAATGCCCTCTGCTACCTTAATGTGTACAAACTGCCCTGGATCGTTCATTTGCTGCACAAGATCCCCTTGAAGCACTAATTCGTAAATGTTTTTTGCGATTTCTTTTTGGTTAACGACGATCATATTTTGCTTTTGCATCATGCATGTACCACCTCGTGACGCTTCGTTTGCGTAATTTCTTTCATTGAATGAGCTGAGAATGTCATAGATTCTAGTACTCGTAAGATTGCTCTCGTTGTATCAAGTGATGTTAAGCAAGCCACACCATTTTCTACTGATTCACGGCGAATGCGGAAACCATCACGCGCTGGTTGTTTGCCTTTTGTTAATGTATTGATTACAAACTGTGCTTTTCCTTGACGGATAATATCAAGTAAGTTGTATTCTTCAGAATCAATTTTATTTACAACTTGCACTGGAATGTTTTGCTCTGCTAACGATTGTGCTGTTCCAGCTGTTGCTAATAAGTTATATCCGATTTCGTGGAAACGTTTTGCAATTTCCATTGCTTCTTCTTTATCTTTATCCGCTACAGTAATGATTACTGATCCGTGCGTTGGGATGTTAATTCCTGAAGCAACTAACCCTTTGTATAATGCTTTTTCAAGTGTTAAGTCTTTCCCCATTACTTCCCCTGTTGATTTCATTTCAGGTCCTAATGTTGTATCAACTGAACGTAGCTTCGCGAATGAGAATACCGGTGCTTTTACATACACTTCTTTCTCTTCTGGGTGATAACCAGTTCCATATCCTTGCTCTACAAGATCTTGACCTAAAATAACTTTCGTTGCAACATTCGCCATCGGTACGCCTGTAATTTTACTTAAGAATGGTACTGTACGGCTCGCACGTGGATTTACTTCAATTACATACACTTCATCTTTGAATACTACAAACTGAATGTTTAGTAATCCAACAATATTTAAACCTTTTCCAAGTGCAATTGTATGTTCAATAATTTGTTCTTTCAGTTTTTCAGATAAGCTTTGTGGTGGATATACTCCGATTGAGTCACCAGAGTGAACTCCAGCGCGTTCAATATGTTCCATAATACCTGGAATGAACACATTCTCACCATCTGAAATTGCATCTACTTCAATTTCTTTACCAACCATGTAACGGTCGATTAATACTGGGTGATCTGCGTGAACTTTAACCGCATTTTTCATGTAGTGCAGCAGTTCTTCTTGACGATATACGATTTCCATCGCGCGTCCACCTAGTACGTAAGATGGTCTTACTAATACTGGGTAACCAATTTTGTCAGCGATTGCTACCGCTTGCTCTACAGTCGTTGCTGTTTTACCAACTGGTTGCGGGATACCAAGCTGTGTTAGAGCTGCTTCAAACTTATCACGATCTTCTGCACGGTCTAAATCTTCAAGTGATGTTCCTAAGATTTTCACACCATGAGCCTCTAATTTAGCAGCTAAGTTAATTGCCGTTTGTCCACCGAATTGGACGATAACACCTTCTGGCTTTTCTAAATCGATAATGTGCATTACATCTTCAATTGTTAATGGTTCAAAGTATAATTTGTCAGAAATACTGAAGTCTGTTGAAACTGTTTCTGGATTGTTATTAACAATGATTGCCTCATATCCAGCTTCTTTAATTGCCCATACAGAGTGAACTGTTGCATAGTCAAACTCAACCCCTTGACCGATACGGATTGGACCAGACCCTAGTACGACAACACTCTTACGATCTGTTCTAACCGATTCATTCTCGTCACCATATGTGCTGTAGTAGTATGGTGTTGCAGATTCAAACTCTGCCGCACAAGTATCTACCATTTTATAAACAGGAGTTATATTGCTTTCTTTACGCATATCGTAAATTTCACGCTCTGTTTTGTTCCAAGCACTGGCGATGTAATGGTCACTGAAGCCCATTTCTTTTGCTGATTGTAATACTTCCATATTTCCTACACTTGCTTTTACTTCGCGTTCCATGTTTACGATATTTTCAACTTTTTGTAAGAAGAAGAAGTCCATTTCACACCAATCGTTGATTTCTTCTTTCGTTACACCTTGACGAATTGCTTCTGCTACAATAAACAGTCGCTCATCATCAGCTTTTATAATGCGTTTTTTCATTGTTGCTTTATTAAGCTCTTTTAAATGCTCTAACTCTAAGTGATAAACGCCAAGTTCTAAAGAACGGATCGCTTTTAATAATGATTGTTCTAAGTTACGTCCGATTGACATAACTTCACCAGTTGCCTTCATTTGTGTACCAAGTGTTCTGTTTGCTGATTCAAACTTATCAAATGGCCAACGTGGAATTTTTGAAACAACATAGTCTAATGCTGGCTCGAAGCAAGCGTATGTTTTTTGTGTTACTGGGTTTATAATTTCATCTAATGTTAAGCCAACTGCAATTTTCGCAGCTAATTTCGCAATTGGATATCCAGTTGCTTTAGATGCTAGTGCAGATGAACGACTTACACGCGGGTTTACTTCGATTACATAGTATTGGAAGCTATGTGGATCAAGTGCAAGCTGAACGTTACATCCACCTTCAATTCCTAATGCGCGAATAATTCTTAATGAAGTGTTTCGTAACATTTGATACTCACGGTCACTTAATGTTTGGCTCGGTGCTACAACGATAGAATCACCTGTGTGAACCCCAACTGGATCGATATTTTCCATGTTACATACTACAATCGCGTTATCATTCGAATCACGCATTACTTCATATTCAATTTCCTTACAACCAGCAATGCTCTTCTCTAATAAACATTGTGTTACTGGGCTATGTTTTAATCCACCTGATACGATTTCAATTAGTTCTTCTTCATTACTACAGATTCCGCCACCTGTTCCCCCCATTGTAAATGCTGGGCGAACAATAACTGGATAACCAATTTCTTTTACAAATTCATGTGCTTCTTCTAGCGTATGAATAATGGTACTAGATGGAATTGGTTCATTTAATTCTTGCATTAGTGTACGGAATAAATCACGATCTTCCGCTTGCTCGATTGCTGATAATTTTGTTCCTAAAATTTCAACTCCGCACTCTTCAAGTATGCCTGATTTCGCAAGTTCAACAGCCATATTTAGACCTGTTTGACCACCTAATGTTGGTAAGATTGCATCTGGACGTTCTTTACGAATGATACGGCTTACGAATTCTAATGTTAATGGTTCTATATATACTTTATCTGCTGTTGCAGTATCTGTCATAATTGTTGCTGGGTTAGAGTTAACAAGGATTACTTTGTAACCTTCTTCTCTAAGAGATTGACAAGCTTGTGTACCAGAGTAGTCAAACTCTGCTGCTTGCCCAATTACAATTGGTCCTGATCCGATTACTAAAATTGTGTTAATGTCTAGGCGTTTTGGCATAACTCTTCCCCTTCTTTCTTGAAGTTTTCAATCATTTCTAAGAAATCTTCGAATAAATCATTTGCATCTTCTGGTCCTGCTGAAGCTTCTGGATGGTATTGCACTGTAAATGCTGGGAACTTCGTATGACGAAGACCTTCTACTGTTCCATCATTTAAAGCAACATGTGTAATTTCAAGGTCTGTATTTTTAACTGATTCTTCTTCTACTGCGTAACCATGATTTTGAGATGTAATTGCTACTTTTCCAGTTGCAAGATGTTTTACTGGATGGTTTAAACCACGGTGACCGAATTTTAACTTACTTGTATTCGCACCAGATGCTAGAGCGAATAGTTGATGTCCTAAGCAAATTCCGAATAAAGGAACTTTACCGATAATGTCTTTTAACATTTCAATTGCTTCTGGTACATCTTTCGGATCTCCAGGTCCGTTACTTAACATAATTCCATCTGGGCTAAGGCGTAAAATTTCTTCTGCTGTTGTATTGTAAGGTACTACAATTACATCACAGTCACGTTTATTTAATTCTCGTAAAATACCATGTTTCATTCCGAAGTCTACAAGTACAACTCGGTGTCCACGGCCTGGGCTTGGGTATGGATCTTTCGTTGATACGCGTTTCACGTGATCTGTAAATACTGTCGCTTTTAATTGGCTTACGATGTATTCTACATCTGCATCCATGTTACATAGACGTCCACGTAATGTACCGTATTGACGAATTTTTCTCGTTAATTTTCTTGTATCAATTCCTGCTAACCCTGGGATATTTCTTTCTTTTAAGTAATCATTTAACGAAATTTCATTACGGAAGTTTGATGGATGATCACAAATTTCGTTTACGATTAAACCATTTACAGATGGGTGAATCGATTCAAAATCGTCACGGTTGATGCCGTAGTTTCCGATTAATGGGTACGTGAATGTTACGATTTGACCGCAATATGATGGATCAGATAATGTTTCTTGATATCCAGTCATTCCTGTTGTGAATACAACCTCACCTGACTTTTCAATTTCTCCTCCGAAACCTTTTCCAATTAATACTGTTCCATCTTCTAAGATAAGTTGTCTTTTCATACTAATGCACTCTCCTTTTGCCATGCGATCTTACCACCAACGATTGTCATTACCGGCCATCCTTGGCATTTCCAACCTGCGAATGGTGTATTTTTTCCTTTTGATAAGAATGTTGTTGGGTCAATCTCTTCTTCTTGTTCTAAGTCAATGATTGTAATATCAGCTGTTCTACCTTCTTTCAGGCGACCTGCTTCTAAGCTGAATGTATCAGCTGGCTTTTCTGTTAAGAATTGAATTAACTGCTCTAATGTAATAATTCCTTTTTTCACAAGGTGTGTGTATAGAAGTGGGAATGCTGTTTCAAAACCAGTAATTCCGAATGGTGCTCTTTCAATTCCTTGTGCTTTCTCTTCCGCTGTATGCGGTGCATGGTCAGTTGCGATCATATCGATCGTTCCATCTAGTAATCCTTCAATTAGTGCTGCGTGATCTTCTTTTCCACGAAGCGGTGGGTTCATTTTAAAGTTAGGATCAGCTGATGGGATATCATCTTCACATAACACTAAGTGATGAGGTGTTACTTCTGCTGTTACTTTAATTCCAGCGCGTTTCGCATCTCGAATTACGCGTACAGAACCTTTCGTACTTACGTGACATACGTGATAGTGACAATCGGCCGCTTCAGCAAGCAGTATATCCCTTGCAATATGTACAGATTCACATACTGATGGGATACCGTTTAATCCGTGTTTCTCAGAAAACTTCCCTTCATGTACACAACCTTTATTAATAAGAGTATTCTCTTCACAGTGTGCAACTACTGCCGTATTTAATTTCGCTGCACGCTTCATAGCAGCTAACATCATGCTAGCATCTTGTACGCCTACACCGTCATCAGTGAAAGCAAATGCTCCAAGTTCTTTTAATGTTTCGAAATCTGTCATTTCAGAACCAGCTTGGCGTACTGTAATTGCTCCGTATGGTAGTACGTTGACATGCGCTTTTTCTTTAATACGTTTTTGCAAGTCTTCCATATGTTCTCTGCAATCTGGTACTGGGCGTGTATTTGGCATTGCACAAATTGTAGTGAATCCACCTTTTGCCGCTGCTAGTGTACCTGTTTCAATTGTTTCTTTATGTTCACCACCTGGTTCACGAAGATGTACGTGTACATCTACTAATCCAGGTGCGATTAACTTTCCGTTCACATCGATTACTTCAGCATTATCTGCCGTAATATTTTCTGCTACCTTAGCGATTTTACCGTCTTGTACGAGAAGATCTGTTACTACGATTTTTCCTTCTTCATTCATATAACGACCATTTTTAAACAAGTAATTCATGTTTCATTCCTCCTAATACATTTGGTAAGGCGCGTTTTAGTACAGCCATTCTTACGTAAACTCCATTTTCCATTTGTTTAAATATGCGTGAACGCTCACACTCAACAAGTTCACTTGCAATTTCAACATTACGGTTTACAGGAGCTGGATGCATAATAATGCTTCCTTCTTTCATACGCTTTTCTCTTTCCACTGTTAATCCGTGTTTCTCATGATACTCTTTCATAATGTCTGTTTCATAATGATCATGACGCTCATGTTGTACACGAAGTAACATCATTACATCCACTTCTGAAACAAGTTCATCTAATGGTTTGTATGTTCCAAATGTGCTGTCTTCATCTTTCCACTCTTCTGGACTTGCAAAGTAAATTGTTGCACCCAGTTTCGTTAATGCTTCTGCATTAGAACGTGCTACTCGGCTATGACGAACATCTCCTACTATCGCAATCTTTAATCCTTCAAATCTTCCAAACTCTTGTTTAATTGTAAGAAGATCGAGTAGGCACTGCGTTGGGTGGTTTCCACATCCATCTCCAGCGTTTAAGATTGGGATATTTACCTGATCTTTTAGTTCATCGAAGTAGCGATCTTGCTCATGGCGGACGATCACCGCTTTTGTTCCGATTGATTCTAGTGTTCTTATCGTATCGTATAAAGTTTCTCCTTTTTGTACGCTAGATGCATCCGCTGAAAAGTTTAAAACTTCAAGTCCTAATCTCTTCTCAGCAACTTCAAAGCTAAATCTCGTTCTCGTACTATTCTCAAAGAACAAGTTCGCAACAAAAGTTTGCTCTGTCGGTTTGCTCTCTTTTCCATTCGCGAAATCTTCTGCGTCTTTTAGGATTTCTGAAATTTCTACTTCCGATAATTCACTCATCGTTAACAAATGGCTCATCGTCATCCCTCATCTTTCTGATTTTTATGTTACCACTTTTGTATTTTTATAACAACATTTGCATAAAAATACCCTAGTCGTGTGAGACTAGGGTGCAAGAAAGAAGCCACCCTTTCCGGTCTCACAGGACTGAATTAAAAGGTTATTATTATGAAGCAATCTGCTTAGATTGTTTTATTTGTTTCGTTTCCGGTAGTAGTAGATTTAATAGTACACCTACAATTGCTGCTAGTGCCATTCCTTCTACTTGGAACGATTCTCCTACTTGCAGTACCGCTCCACCAATACCGATTACTAGTATTACTGATGCAATCATTAAGTTTCGTTTGTCACTTAGGTCCGTTTTCTCATCTACCATCATGCGTAATCCACTTGATGCGATTACACCGAATAGTAAGATTGATACTCCACCCATAACCGGTGTTGGGATCGAATGAATCAGTGCCGAAATCTTACCGATAAATCCGAACATGATTGCGAACACTGCTGAGCCGATGAATAAGTATACGCTGTATGCTCTCGTAATTGCTAGCACACCAATGTTTTCACCATACGTTGTATTCGGTGGTCCACCGATTAGTGATGCAATTAATGTTGCTATACCATCACCGAATATCGAGCGATGTAAGCCTGGTTTTTCAATTAAATCTCTTTTAATAACATTTCCAAGTACAATTTGATGTCCGATATGCTCTGAAATTGTTACTAGTGCAACTGGTACCATCAAGAGTACAATCTTCCACGAAAACTCCGGAGTATATGTTACAAATGGCACTGTGAAATCTGGTACAACAAACCATTTTGCCTCAGCCACCGGCTTTAAATTTACTAGCCCTTGGAAGTAAGCGAAGATATATCCGCCGATAATGCCCAGTAGCACTGGTATGATACTGAAAAATCCTCTTCCGAATATAGAGCAGATAATTGTAATTGCTAATGTTACTAATGCTACTGAAAAGTGTGTAAAGCTATATTTGCCATCCGCACCGTTCATCGCCATGTTAACTGCTGTATGTGCTAAAGCGAGACCGATTACCATTACGACTGGACCAACTACGATTGGCGGAAGTAATTTCATAATCCACTCTGATCCTGACTTCTTAATTCCGAGTGAGATTAAGATATACACAAGCCCTGCTAGCAAACCACCGAGCATTGCTGCTCCAGGTCCACCTGCTGTTTTCGCTGTTATAATCGGTGCGATAAAGGCGAATGATGATCCTAGATAGGCAGGTACTTGACCTTTCGTTATAAGAAGAAACGCTAGCGTTCCTAATCCACTTGATATTAATGCTACTGACGGATTCAATCCTGTTAAAAACGGAACAAGCACTGTTGATCCAAACATCGCGAACAAATGTTGTATACTTAAAAATAACCATTTTCCCGGTTTCGGTACTTCATTAACGTCTAATACTGGCTTTTGTTCCATTGTTACATCCTCCTTCAGTTTAAATCTTTGCAATAAAAAAACTCTTTGTGCCTGTGCACAAAGAGTCCTACACTTTCGTATGCCAAATTTGACATATGAAAGCCAAGACCCTTTGGCAGCCTCACAGGACTACATTTAAAAGGGCTTTACTTATCGTATATGCTTACTCGATCTTGTTGATCTGTCTCTTGCAAATCAACTTCGATACGCTCTTCACTTGATGTTGGAATGTTCTTTCCTACATAATCAGCGCGAATTGGTAGTTCACGATGACCTCTATCAACAAGAACCGCCAGTTGGATTTGTGATGGTCTACCTAAATCCATAAGAGCATCCATTGCTGCTCGAACTGTTCTTCCTGTATATAATACATCATCCACAAGGATAACTTTTTTCTTCGTAATATCTACAGGGATATCAGAACCTTTTACAAGTGGTTCTTCATTTTTCGATTGTAGTGTTAGATCATCACGATATAACGTAATATCTAGCTCTCCAACTTCCATTTCTTTTCCTTCAATTTGACCAATTCGTTCTGCCAAACGTTGTGCAATAAAAATTCCACGCGTTTTAATTCCGACAAGAACACAATTATCGACACCTTTATTTCGTTCCACGATTTCATGACTAATTCGTGTTAAAGCGCGGCGAATCATTTGGTCATCTAAAACGACAGCTTTCTCTTGCATGCTCTACACCTCCAAGCTTTTTTCTTGCGTGAGAGTAATGGTATAAAAAAAGTCCTCTCAGCGTGTGCGAGAGGACTTTTGAAAAAAGGGTACAACATACCCTATGCATTTCAAACCGTTACCTTCTCAACCTCACGGGGCTGTGTTAAAGGATCATTATTTAACTGTTGTCAGTATCTCAGTTTTCTTATGATTTGTCAATACTATTTCCGTAAAATATTTAATGCGTCTTCAAACACTTCTGGAATCGGTGCCTCAAACTGAATATATTCACCAGTACGGGGATGGTCAAACCCTAAAATACCTGCGTGAAGTGCTTGTCCATTCATGTCTAATGTTTTCTTCGGACCATACTTCGGATCTCCTGCAAGTGGATAGCCAATATATTTCATATGAACACGAATTTGGTGCGTACGTCCCGTTTCTAAGCGACATTCTACAAGTGTAAAATCTTTAAAGCGTTCTAACACTTGGAAGTGCGTAACAGCATTCTTACCATTTTCATCAACTGTCATGCTTTGACGTTCTTTCTTATCGCGACCAATTGGTGCATCGATCGTTCCTTTATCATGCGGAATCACACCGTGTACAATCGCTTTGTAACGTCTTGTTACTGTTTTTGCTACAAGTTGATTTACAAGTGACTCATGCGCCACATCATTTTTAGCAACCATTAATAGTCCAGATGTATCTTTATCAATACGATGCACAATACCAGGACGCATTACACCGTTAATACCTGACAGGTCTGTACAATGGTGCATAAGTCCGTTTACAAGCGTACCGCTTGTATGCCCTGGAGCTGGATGTACAACCATACCACGTGGCTTATTTACAACGAGTACATCTGCATCTTCATAATAAATTTCTAAGCCCATATCTTCTGCTTGGATATTTAACTCTTCTGGATCAGGAATCGTTACTGTAATTTCATCGTTTTCTTTAACTTTATAATTCACTTTTACCGATTTTCCATTAACTGTAACGACATCATCTTTAATCCATTGTTGTACTTGTGAACGTGACCATTCACTGTTTATTTCTGCAACGAATTTATCAATTCGCTCACTTTTTTGTTCTTCTGCAACTGTTACTTGTACTACTTCACTCATTCAATTACTCCTTCGTTTTCTTGCCTTCTAATAATGTTTGAATAATAATTAATACAACACCAATACATAATGCTGAATCAGCTATATTGAATACTGGATAGTTGTACGAGAAAATATACACGTGAATGAAATCCACTACTTCTTGTCTAAATACACGATCAATGAAATTACCAATTGCTCCGCCTAATATTAGACCTAATGAAATCCCTAGAAGTTTGTCTGTTTTCGCATATTTTTGCATATAAATTACGATAAATACTACAAAAACGACTGTAATAATGTAGAAAAACCACATTTTATTTTCTAAAATCCCCCAGGCAGCTCCTCTATTTCGATGTGATGTTATGTATAATACATTATCGATAATCGGAATGCTCGTACCCAATTCCATGTTCTTTACAATTAGCCATTTCGATATTTGATCGATGGCAATGACAAATAACGCTATTACATAATATATCATTTTCATTTCCCCCACAAAGACAGTGTACCTCAAAATTTTAGCATAGCTGCAACCTTTTCACAATGAACCTTTATAGAAGAATAAAATAAATTTAAAAAAGGTAATATAATATCGTTGTGCGCATTCATACATTTACTTTTTCATAGAAAAATTCATGAATGGTACGGGCAGTCGGCATCGTCTTCATTTGTTTTACCGAAATTGCTCTCCCCGTTTCTTCACAAATACCATACATATCTATCTCCATTTTAAATAATGCACGTTCTACATCTTTTAAGTCCTCTTTTATATCATGTAATAGGAGTTTTTTCTTTATCTCTTCCTTAATTTCATATCCAAGCTCTTCGCTAAACTCTGTATCATATTTGTGCATGACCTCTTTAGCTAGCCTCTCTTGTAACTCTTTTCGCATCAATTGCAATTCTTCTTTGATTTCCATATACATTTCATTCACGTGTACATTCCTCCCAGCTGCAATGTACGATTAGTGTGTCCGAAATTTCTATGCTTACCTCACACACATTTTTCCTTCATAGGAAAGAGAGTGAAAGTTATTTTAATATATCATCAATAAAAAAACTGACTGTACTTATGCACAGTCAGTTTTTTTATTATTTTACATAGTTTTCTTTAACAACTGTTGCACAACGCTCACATAATGTTGCATGTTCAGCATCTTTACCAATTGTTTCTGAAACTACCCAACAACGTTCACATGTTTCACCAGTTGCTTGAGCAACAACAACCGCTGTATGCTCATATTTTGGCGCATCTGCTGGCGCTTCTTCCATCATACCACCAAGTTTATACTCAGAAACGATGAATAATTGCTTCAAGTCTTCGCTAATAGACTCTAACATAGTTTTCATTTCTACAGTCGGATATAGCGTAATACTTGCATTTAATGACTTACCGATTACTTTCTCATTACGAGCTACTTCTAACGCTTTTAATACGTCATCACGCAGCGTCATAAATGCATCCCATTTTGTTTTTAATGCTTCCGCACCATCTAATTGTACAGCTTCTGGCATGTTAGTTAGTTGTACACTTTCTTCTGTTACACCTGGAATGTATGGCCATACTTCATCAGCTGTATGCGGTAAGATTGGTGTTACAAGTTTCGTCAATGCAACAAGAACATCATATAATACAGTTTGAATTGCACGACGATCTTCATGGTTTGCACCTTCAATGTATAAAATGTCTTTTGCAAAGTCTAAGTAGAATGAACTTAAATCAATTGTACAGAAGTTATGAATTGCATGATACACAGCAGCGAAGTCGTATGTTTCATATGCTTCTTTTACTTTTGTAATTAAGTCATTTAATTTCACTAACATGTAACGATCTACTTCACGAAGTTCAGCTACAGCTACTGTATTTTCACTTGGCTTAAAGTCATCTAAGTTTCCTAATAAGAAACGGAATGTGTTACGGATTTTACGATACACTTCTGCTACTTGTTTTAAAATATCATCTGAAATACGTACATCAGATTGATAGTCAACAGAAGATACCCATAAGCGTAAAATATCTCCACCTAATTGATCCATAATTTTCTTCGGTACGACGATGTTTCCAATCGACTTACTCATTTTACGTCCTTCACCATCTAATACGAAACCATGGCTTAGTACGCCTTTATATGGAGCTTTACCTGTTACAGCAACTGCTGTTGATAATGAAGAGTTAAACCAACCACGATACTGGTCAGATCCTTCTAAATATAAATCAGCTGGACGTTGTAAGTCTTCGCGCTCTTCTAATACTGCTTGGTGAGAAGAACCTGAATCGAACCATACATCCATGATGTCTGTTTCTTTACGGAATTCACCATTTGGGCTACCTATATGTGTAAATCCTTCTGGTAATAGATCTTTCGCTTCACGCTCAAACCATACGTTAGAACCGTGCTCACGGAATAAATCTGCTACATGGTTAATTGTTTCATCTGTAATAATTGGATCACCATTCTCTGCATAGAATACAGGGATTGGTACACCCCATGCACGCTGACGAGAAATACACCAGTCACCACGGTCACGAACCATATTATGAAGACGAGTTTCTCCCCATGCTGGTACCCATTTTGTTTCCGCAACAGCTTCTAATAATTCTTTACGGAACGCTTCAATAGATGCAAACCACTGTGCTGTCGCACGGAAAATAATTGGTTTTTTCGTTCTCCAATCATGTGGGTATGAATGCGTAATGAATGTTAGTTTCAGTAACGCGCCTACTTCTTCTAATTTTTCTGCAATTGGCTTGTTAGCTTTATCATAGAATAAGCCTTCAAATCCAGGTGCTTCATTTGTTAATACACCTTTATCATCAACTGGGCAAAGTACTTCTAATCCATACTTTTTACCAACAACGAAGTCATCTTCCCCGTGCCCTGGTGCTGTATGAACACAACCTGTACCTGCATCTGTTGTTACGTGATCTCCTAGCATAACTAATGAATCACGATCGTAGAATGGATGTTTTGCAACTGTATACTCAAGTTCGCTACCTTTTACCGTTTTCACAACTTCAGCATTTTCCCACTCTAACATTTTTGCAACTGTCTCAAATAGTTCAGAAGCAATAATATATTTTTCATCATTTACTTTTACAATAGCGTATTCAAGTTCTGGGTGAACAGAAATACCTAAGTTTGCAGGTAACGTCCAAGGTGTTGTTGTCCAGATAATGAATTTCTCATCACCTTCTAATACGTTCTTTCCATCTTTTACAGGGAATGCTACGTAAATAGATGCTGATTTTTTATCTTGGTATTCAATTTCAGCTTCTGCTAAAGCTGATTCACTCGTTGGAGACCAGTAAACTGGTTTTTGTCCTTTATAAATATAACCTTTTTTCGCCATATCACCGAACACTTTAATTTGTTGCGCTTCATAAGCCGGCTCTAAAGTAATATATGGGTTATCCCAATCTGCACGTACACCTAGACGCTTAAATTGTTCACGTTGACGTTCTACTTGTTCATATGCATACTCTGCACATAACTTACGGAACTCAGCAACTGTCATTTCTTTACGCTTTACACCTTTATTTGTTAAAGCTTGCTCAATTGGTAAACCGTGTGTATCCCAACCTGGTACATATGGTGCGCAGTAACCAGTCATTGATTTATAACGAACAATAAAGTCTTTTAACACTTTATTTAATGCATGTCCCATATGAATGTCACCATTCGCATATGGAGGTCCATCATGCAGTACAAATAAAGGACGACCTTTCGTATGTTCTTGTACCTTTTCATAAATATTCATTTCAGCCCACTGTTCTTGCATTGCAGGCTCACGTTTTGGTAAATTCCCACGCATTGGGAACTCTGTTTTTGGCATTAGTAATGTATTTTTGTACTCCATGCTCAATTCCTCCTTACATGTATAAAAGAAACACTTAAAAAACGGAATAAAAAAGAGACCTTCTCATCCCAAAAAGGGACGAGAAAGTCTCCCGCGGTACCACCCTAGTAGATCCTATACGTATGTATACAATCCTCTTTATATTCTTAACGCGAATATACGCCTACGCTTACTCTATTTGTTCAGCGCGGAACTCCAGGGTGATATTCCCATTATCTCCTTATCCTGAGCTTACACCATCCTCAGTTCGCTATATAAGGTTTGAAAAGGTACTTATCCCTATCTTCGTTTTTCTTAATAAATATGTTGTTTAAAATTATATGTAATAATGAGAAAAACGTCAAGCTTACACTGTTTCTTCTTTTTTCAACAGTTCATCTACTTCGTCTTCTAACTCAATTAGTTTATCCCAATCATCGTTGTTTAACATTTCAAGCTGTGTTTCTAATAACATACGGAAACGAGTGCGGAATACTTTCGCTTGTTTCTTTAGCTCTTCAATATCAAAAGCAACTTTTCTTGATTTTACTAACGCTTCGTTAATAATACGGTCTGCATTCTTTTCTGCTTCACGTACGATTAATTTTGCTTCTTTTTGCGCATTACGTTTTACTTCTTCCGCTGCTTCTTGTGCAACGATGATAGATTTGTTTAACGTATCTTCAATATTAGAGAAATGATCTAACTTCCCTTCTAATTGCGCAACTTTTTCTTCTAAAGCTTTTTTCTCACGAATGACTAATTCATAATCTTTGATAATTTGATCAAGAAACTCATTTACTTGATCTTCATCATAGCCACGGAATCCGCGACCAAATTCTTTGTTATGAATATCTAATGGTGTTAACGGCACAACGCCACCTCCAAGTAGTTATCTAAATTTCCTCTTTCAATTATATCTTTTCTTCGACAAAATAGGAGGATTTCCTTCTAAAAAACCAATCATTTTAGTATACCATACAAAATTCTCCATTTGTCGCGCTTTGTTCTACCTTCTACAGAAAACAATTTACTTCGTCCATATCCTCTTACTGAAAAAACATCTCCTGGATAACATTCATAAGAAGTTTGCTCCACTGTTTTCCAATTAACTTTTACTAAACCATTTTTTATGAAAGGTTGTACTTTTTGTCTGGATATATGTAACATTTCAGCTAACATAACATCTAAACGAAGTGAAGAAACCGTTCCAGATTTCTCTCCCCACGTTTCTTGCATCTGTAGAATTTTTTCTCCTTGCACTGGTGATAAGGAGACTTTCACTTTTGCTATAGATTGTAAGTTCATCTCAATATAAGATACAACTTCTTTCGCGACTACAATTTGGGCACGATCTTCTTGAAGCAAAATATCACCACATTTTTCTCTCGTTAAACCGAGAGACATAAATGTACCTAATATTTGCCTATGTTCTAGCGTATAAAACTTGGAAGGATAGTCAATTTCCAATACTTCTACTTGAAATTCCTCTTCATTCACTACTAGATAGTCCGGATAAATGAGTGCTCTCTTACGCTCTGCATGAGGCGTTGCACCATCAAACTGTACAGCAACATCCCCTTGTCCTATTACCATAGTGACAATTTGTTGTTGTCTTGGATCAAGGAAGTCTGTTAACTTCACTTGATGGTACTCCGCTGCTCGCTTCCACTCTAACACCTTATCCACAAAGACCTCTTCATCGGGTCTGAAATGTTCATAGATGCTCATTTATTTAACCTCTTACTATAAGAAATAGTTGAATATACTTATTAAACCATTCGTAGCAAGCTTTAACGTGAAAATCGCAACGAGTGGAGAGATATCAATCATACCAAGCGGCGGAATAAATCTGCGAAATGGTTCTAAATACGGTTCACAAATACGCGCAAGAATATCTCCGAAAGTTGATTCCTTTGCACCCGGGAACCATGATAGGAGAATGTAAATAATAAGTGCCCACGAGTAAATCTCGATAGCATAAACTAAAAGCCTTAAAACTGTTTCCATGGCGTATTACCACCTCTTTATATTTGTGTCTTCTTCTTCACCGAATAACTCTGAAATTGCACCAACAATATCTACATTTTCAGGTGTACACATAAATGTTTTCGGTCCTATTTTTTGAATATCCCCGCCTATAGCGTATACAGTACCACTTAAAAAGTCAACGATACGTACAGCTTGATCAGTAGACATTCGTTGTAAATTAATCACAACAGCTCGTCTACCTTTTAAATGGTCCGAAATCCCTTGCGCTTCCGAATATGTGCGTGGTTCTAATAAAACAACTTTTGAAGATTGCTTTGCCGTTTCAATGCTCACAACATTTTGTTTCGGTTGCGCTTTTGGAAACGTAACATCTTGTTGTTCTGGCGGATCTTGCTGCTTCTTCATGTCTGTTTGCTCCTTTTCATAACTATATTGAGCTGCTTCTTTTTCTTCCGGTGTATCAAAAAAGAAGTATTTTACTTTTGACCAACTCATAATAAGATTCTCCTTCCTTTTACGCTTTTCCTACTAAAATCGTCCCCAAACGAATATATGTAGCACCTTCTTCAATTGCAATCGTGTAATCATTAGACATTCCCATTGATAATTCTTTACATGGCGCATGTAATAATTCTAGCTCCTGCACCTCTGTTTGTAGCATACGTAACTCCTTAAAACAGCGTCTGATTTCGTCCTCTTCTTCTGTAAACGGAGCCATTGTCATTAGTCCAACCACTTCAATCTTATCCAATTCTTGCAAACTTTGAATGAAAGAAACGGTTTCTTCTATTGCCAATCCTTGCTTTGATTCTTCAGATGATGTTTTCACTTGAATAAAACATTTCACTTTCTTATCAGCACGTTTTTGAATTTCTTTTGCAAGTGAAAGTCGATCTAACGAATGTAAATAATCAATTTCATTAATGATTTCTTTTACTTTTCTCGTTTGTAATGATCCAATAAAATGCCAATTCACTTTTGAACCGAAATGTTCGTACTTCTGTAAGAAACCTTCATTTCTATTTTCACCTAAATCGCTAATTCCAGCTTCAATTACTTCGTTTGTCTTTTCAATTCCTACCGTTTTTGTAACTGCAACGAGTTTAATATCTTGCAAAGAACGTCCCGCTCGTGCGCAAGATTGTTTAATTTCTTCGTTTACAGTTGTTAAATTTTTTTGTACTGTCACTTGCTTTCTTCCTCCTTAAAACCTATGAAACTCAACATTCTCCCCGTCTTACCTTGATCACGACGATGAGAGAAAAATAGTTGTTTTTCACAGCTTGTACAAAGAGATGACATTACAATATTCTCTTCTTTTATGCCTGCTTGTACACATAATATACGATTAATTTCTTTTAAATTAATTGCGTACTGCCCATCAGAAATTTTTTTATAAGGGACAGAACCGTTTACTACTTGCTCTGCTGCTGTTAACACTCTATCATCAACAACGTAACAACAAGACCCAATTGCTGGTCCAATTGCAACATGAATTTCATCGCTTGAAACCCCTTCTGCATTCCATTTTTGAATCATTTCCTTTGCAATCTCTTTTACAGTCCCTTTCCATCCAGCATGCGCAAGTCCTATCATACCATGTGATGGCGCATAAAAATAGAGTGGAACACAATCCGCGTAACATGATGTTAGAAGAACATCATTATTAGTCGTATAAATGCCATCTGTTTTTGAAATGCCGTCTTCATATGAATAGACGCCACTTCCTTTTTCCTGTTGTCCTACTTTTTCAACATGATGATCATGAACTTGTTCAGAGCAAATCCAGTTTTCTAATGGTTTTTGTAACTTATTTGCTAAAATGCGTCTGTTTTCATGAACATTCTCCACGATATCATTCACATGTAATCCTAAATTCATCGCATGAAAGGAGCCCGTACTTACCCCATCATCTTTTGTCGTAAATCCAGCAGTAATGTTTCCAAGTTCTTTCCACGCTTGTAAATACAATATACCGTCCACATATTTAAATGGTTCTCTCATAACAAAGCGGCTCCTTTTAATTAAAATAACATAAAAAAGCATGGTACTTCCTGTCTATTTTACCATACTTTTATTTTTTCATAATGCCAACAGAAAAAAAAGAGGAATTTGTAATATTCTTTATGAAATTGTCGGTGTTTGTATTGATTCTGTTACAGAATTAACAGGATTTACTCTTACAAGTATGACATCTTCCCCAATTTTCATAATTTCCTCCCAAGGAATTACAATTTCTACATCCTTTCCAAAGATCCCCAACATACGTGCCTGTTTGGAAATAATAATAGACCCGATCTTCCCTGTGTTCATATCAATTTCAATATCTCCAATATTCCCAAGCCTTTTTCCATCTGAAACATTTATTATCTCTTTCATCTGTAACTCTGAAATTCTTTTCATTTTCATCCTCTCCCTTATATATGACGAATTGAAAAAACACTGTTTCTCAAATTAACAGGAAGCACCCTCTACTAATTCCATATTATTTTCATTATATGAACACAGCTTCCCTACTATGAGCGAAGACAAACTATATTACATATAAAAAGGTTTCACCATAAATGGTGAAACCTTATCCTTGAATCGTTTTATTCATTTGTTTAATAGCTGATTTCTCTAAACGTGACACTTGTGCTTGAGAAATCCCAATTTCTTCTGCAACTTCCATTTGTGTCTTTCCTTGAAAGAAACGTTTTCGAATAATCATTTTCTCACGATCATTTAAACGCTTCATCCCTTCTTTCAGTGCTAACTCTTCAACCCACTGCTCGTCCTTTTGTTTTTCATCACTTAACTGATCCATTACAAAGATAGGATCTCCCCCATCGTTATAAATCGGTTCAAATAATGAAACTGGATCTTGAATCGCATCTAATGCAAAAACAATTTCTTCATGAGTCACTTCAAGCACTTTTGCAATATCCATTGCTGTTGGTTCTTTTGAATTTTCTGCAATCAATTTCTCTCTTACTTGTAACGCTTTATACGCAATATCTCGTAATGATCGAGATACACGAATCGGATTATTATCACGCAAATATCTGCGTATTTCCCCAATAATCATCGGCACAGCATACGTTGAAAATTTTACATTTTGGCCTAAATCAAAGTTATCAATGGATTTCATAAGTCCGATGCAACCAACTTGAAATAAATCGTCAACATATTCTCCTCTGTTATTAAATCTTTGGATGACGCTCAGTACAAGACGTAAGTTTCCATTCACTAATTTCTCTCTTGCGCTTATCTCTCCACTTTGCATTTCACGAAATAATTTACGCATTTCATCATTTTTTAGTACGGGAAGTTTAGCTGTATCAACACCGCAAATTTCTACTTTGTTTCTCGTCAAAGTGTTCCCTCCTATCGGGAGTTGCTGTACAGTGTAAAGTATTTCCTTTGAAGGGGATTTTATGCATGCGGTTTTCTCTTCATTTTTCATTTTCGTTGTCTCTTCTCATACAACGAAAGAGAATAAGACCAGCCTAGATAACGGCTGGTCTTATTCTTTACACCATTTTATTAAATTCTTTTCGTAATCTTTTTATGATTCTTTTTTCTAAACGCGAAATGTATGACTGTGAAATCCCAAGCATATCCGCCACATCTTTTTGCGTCTTTTCTTCTTCTCCAGCAAGCCCAAACCGAAGTTCCATAATTTGTTTTTCACGATCATTTAATTGATGCAATGCTTTCATTAGAAGATGACGATCTACAGTAGCTTCTAAATCTTTTGTAATAATATCATCATCTGTACCTAATACATCTGATAACAAAAGTTCATTCCCATCCCAATCGATGTTAAGCGGTTCGTCAAAAGAAACTTCTGAACGATTTTTATTATTCCGACGCAAATGCATTAAAATTTCATTTTCTATACAACGTGAGGCATATGTTGCTAATTTTATCTTCTTTTCTGGATTAAATGTATTCACTGCTTTAATAAGGCCGATTGTTCCTATACTAATCAAATCTTCAATGTTTATCCCTGTATTTTCAAACTTTCTTGCTATATATACAACTAACCGTAAGTTGCGTTCAATCAGTAACGATCTTGCTGCCTGATCTCCTTTTGGCAATTTATTCAAAAGAACTTCCTCTTCTTCTTTCGTTAACGGTGGTGGCAACGCTTCACTTCCACCAATGTAATAAATTTCATCGGTCTTAATTCCTAATTTCAGCAATACTTTATACCAAAGGTATACTAAATAAAATTTTAATTTCATCATATTATCCCGCCTCTCATTATTAAGCAATGACCATTTTTTGCGAAATTAACATTTTCGGATGCACAATACATTGATACTCTCCATTGGTTGACAGCTGTTGTGTATTTAATCCAATCAATACTTTGCTAACTACAATAGAACTACCTTCATGATAAATTTGCACACTGTCTGGCTTAATTGCCCATAAAAATTGATTCTCTACTCCTACTGCTCTGAAAGGAATTAAGCGTAATTTTGTCGCCCACCCAGAATCATTTTCTGGTATTTGAGGAATCTCTGTTTTGGAATAAATTTGTTCTGTTAACCAAGTTGGCAAGCAATGCTCTAATGATGAGATATGCATAATCATAACGGGTGTTTTTGTTAACGGGTCGTAAAGTTGGTTCCCACTATCAATTAAACCTGCGAGTTCTAGTTCCTCTTCGGCTAATTGAATTTTCAATTTCACAATTTGATCATAGTGTATTTTTGTAACCTCTACGCTTTCAATACGCTTTTTAGAAAAATAATAAATTACTGGAAAACCAAAAACAACAAACAACCAGCTAATTGGATCACCGTAAGAAATTGATTGAGATTGAACCAATCCATTTACCATTTCATTCGTTTGCAAAAAGAAATGAGTCCCAATTAACCCTCCGCCAACCATAAAGGTTACAAAGTAAAAAGTAAAAACAGTTTGTGTATAGTTTCTAAACGTTGTAAACCCAAATGCTGTATACACAATAAGTAACGAGTACAGTAGTTTCATAATTGGATGTGTCATCATAGAAGCAAAAGGAGTAAAGGCAAAAATAACAATGGTTGAACCTATAAATGCCCCTAACACAAGCCTCCATCTTTTGATCTTCTTTTTTAACACGGTTGCTGTTAATAAAAGTAAAAGAAAATCAATGCAGGCGTTTAACAACCAAACAACGTCGGCGTAAACAACCAAACAATTCACCTCTTTTTTTAAGTTGAGACTAGTATAATGCATATCCAATAGGAAAGTGTGTCAATTTGCGGAGGTGTTTTTTTGTTATTTTGTGTTTTCTAGACAAAATCTGTCGGTAAAAAATAAAAGTATAAGTTTCATAGAATACTATATTTTTTATTTTCATATAAATCGAAATATATAAAATAAAAAAAGACCTGCTTAGCAGATCTTTTCCCTGTATAAAACAAAAAAGGAGCATGAAAGCTCCTTTTCTTTTATCGTCTACGACGGTTACGTAAGAATGCTGGAATATCGATGTCATCTGAATCTGTATGACGCTCATGCACAACCGGCTCTTCACGTTTCATTTCACGCTTAACTTCACGTTGTTTTGAAGGTTGAGCTACTTGCTGTTGCTGTTGTTGCGTGTGATTCGCAGTCGGACGGATAATTGGTTTTGGTGGCTGCGTCGAAGCACTATCATCAAAACCAGTTGCAATTACAGTTACAACGATATCATCTTTTAATCCTTCATTAATAACAGAACCGAAGATCATATTTACTTCTGGATCTGAAGCTGAAGCTACAATGTCTGCCGCTTCTTGTACTTCATATAAGCTTAGGTTAGCTCCACCCGTAATGTTCATGATAACACCTTGAGCTCCATCAATAGATGTTTCTAATAACGGACTAGAAATCGCTTTTTTCGCAGCTTCAGCAGCACGATTTTCTCCATTACCAGAACCAATACCCATTAAAGCAGAACCTCTATTAGACATAATTGTCTTTACGTCTGCGAAGTCTAAGTTAATTAAACCTGGTGTTGCAATTAAATCAGAAATACCTTGAACACCTTGACGTAATACGTTATCTGCTTCACGGAATGCTTCTAACATCGGCGTATTTTTATCAACAATCTCTAATAAGCGATCGTTTGGAATTACAATAAGTGTATCTACATTTTCTTTAAATGCCGCAATACCAGATGCTGCTTGTGTTGCACGCTTACGTCCTTCAAATGTAAATGGACGTGTCACAACACCAACTGTTAATGCACCTAATTCTTTTGCAACTTGAGCAACAACTGGAGCTGCACCAGTTCCAGTTCCGCCGCCCATACCAGCAGTTACGAAGACCATATCTGCACCACGAAGTGCTTCTTGGATCTGTTCTTTACTTTCTTCTGCAGCTTTTTTCCCTACTTCAGGGTTTGCACCTGCACCAAGTCCACGTGTTAATTTTCCACCAATTTGCATTTTTGTTTCAGCTTTTGATAGATTTAATGCTTGTGCATCAGTATTCACAGCGATAAAGTCTACACCTTGTACACCGTGTTCAATCATACGGTTTACAGCATTGTTTCCGCCACCGCCGACACCGATAACTTTTATATTCGCTAATTGATCTTGAGTAGTATCAAACTCTAACATGTCGAAATCCCCCTAGAACCTCATTTTTCGTGTCCAATTTTAATCCCATAAATAACGGAATACACGTTTTACTTTTGACATCATACGGTCATCATTTTGATTATTATTGTTTTGATTACGAGTTTTTTGTTTCGCAGGTTGCTGTTGTACCGGCGTTGGTGCTGGTGCTGGTACTGGTTCAAAATGTTCTTGCTTTTCCTGCACATTTTTCCCACGTAATTTAGCTTTTTGATAAGAATGTTTAATTAATCCTACTCCACTTGTATATTGGGGCTCACGCACACCAATATAATCAGGAGTCGCTATACGAACATTTTCATGTAAAATATCATATGCAAGATCAAGAACACCCGGCATAGAAGCAATTCCACCAGTTAGTACATAGCCTGAAGCTACTTGCTTTACTCCTAATTTACGCACTTCATCTTGAACAAACATTAAAATTTCCTCTACACGAGCCTCTATTATATCCGATAATTCCAACTGAGAATATTGTTCTGTTTGATCGCTTCCCATAATAGGAACCGTAAACATCTCTTCTTCAGATGCTGTATCATAAAAAGCATGTCCATATTTCAACTTAATTTGATCTGCATTTTCTGTTGAAGTTTTCAACCCAATCGCAATATCCTTCGTTATATGGTCTCCACCTAACGGTAATACGCTCGTTGCTTGTAACTCTCCATCTTTAAAAATAGATAAGGTTGTAGATCCTCCCCCCATATCAACAAGGGCTACTCCTCTATGTTTTTCATCTGAAGATATAGCAACTGTTGCAGCCGCTAAAGGTTGAAGACAAATATCAACTATTTCAAGACCTGCTTTTTCTACACAACGAAGTAGGTTATGTAGTAAAGTTCTCGAGCCTGTTATAAGTGTACCTTCCATTTCTAATCTTACACCGATCATCCCGCGTGGATCGTTAATCTCGTCAAGACCGTCTACGATGAACTGTCGAGGTACCACATCAATAAACTCACGTTCTGGAGCAATTGACACAACTTGTGCTGCATCTAGAACGCGTAAGACATCTTCATTCCCGATTTCACGATCTTCATTTGAAACAGCGACTACTCCGTGACAAGGAAGTAGTTGTACCTGGTTTGCATTGACGCCTACTACAACTTGCTCAATGTGGATTCCCACCATGCGCTCAGCTTGTTCAATTGCTTTTTTAATTGATCGAACAGTCTCGTCTATATCAACTATCGATCCCTTCTTTAAACCATTTGATTTTACATTTCCAACACCAATAATGTTTAAGCTGTCATTAACCATTTCACCAATGATGACTTTAACATTGGATGTACCGATGTCAAGACTAACATATATTTCATTGCTGTTCATTCTTTGGCACCTCCTTCTTTATTTATACCAT
This sequence comes from Bacillus sp. IBL03825, assembly GCF_024712505.1. Taxonomy (NCBI): domain Bacteria; kingdom Bacillati; phylum Bacillota; class Bacilli; order Caryophanales; family Bacillaceae; genus Bacillus; species Bacillus sp. IBL03825. The sequence continues at coordinate 3,907,765 of NZ_JAMXKE010000001.1, forward strand.
ACAACTCAATATATGGAACAACAATCGCAACTTTACTATTTATAAGAAAAATATTCAACGTCTTTATACGTTTCCCTTTTTTAACCCTATATTTTTCTTATTTTTATTTAACATTCATTTAAGAATATCGCAGTAAACTGTGAATAACTGCTTATCTTGAAATAATTCTATTTCAAGTGTAAAGATTACCGCCAAGTATAAGTCTACACTAAGATGTACTCATAGAAAAGTGAAACTTGTACCAATCCTAGTATGAATCTAAGAATTTTTACATCTTTTTCATCAAATGAACCATTCTTGTAAATTCAGATGCATTCAACAGAACATTCGTTTTGTTTTTTCTATAGGAACGTAGTAAAAACTATCGTTCTATTCTTTTTTTTCTTCCGCTCCTAATTCTTTCGTATATGCCCCTACTTCTAAATCAATTAATACCTTTTTACCCGGCTCAATTGTTTTTAAGATAAGCGGATAAGCTTCCATACGCTTTGCGAAATTTTGAATCGTAGTGCTCACTTCGTACCCTTCGTTCATATATAAAGTAAGGTGATCTTCATTCGCATTCGTCGGTGAATAACGGATTTCAGAAATAGACCTTAAAATCGTTGGTGTTAATTTTTCAAGCTCAGCAATTAACTCCTTCATTTTCTCCTCTTTAAAAGGTTCAAAAATTGGCGCTGCAACAGGAAGTTTTCCGTTCGGAAGTACATCAAGTGTTTTCCCGTTCTCTAGTAACGGTTGTAATTTCCCATCTTTGTTTATATAACCAATCGTTAAATATTCTTCAATATGAACATCAATTTTATTTGGAAAACGTTTTTTTACATTTACCGCTTTAATTTCTTTTCGTTTCGTTAGGTTTTCTTCTGCTTTATGTGCTGTCACTCGGAAATAACTTGTATCATACGTCACACCTGATTCCTTCATCACTTGTTCATCTGTCATATAATGATTTCCAAACACACTTATCTTTTTGATATTGCTTAGCGGAGACCGAAAATAAATTAAAAAGAGCACTAATAAAAATAAAATTGATATGTATAGAATCAACCGATGATTAACATTTTTCTTGTTTTTCTTCTGTTGATTTTTTAACTTTGGTACACGATCCTGTAGTTTAATCACTTTACTATTTTTCATGTACGATCCCCCTACGTAACATAAAAAACGGCATGTTCCTCATGCCGTTCTTATCTTCTTATTATAACATAAATGATAATGAGCGGAACGAATAACCGTTATCTTCCAATGATTTCTACTTCTGTATGCATTTCTACGCCAAATTTATCCTTGATTGTTTGTTTTATTAATGCAATTAAAGATAAGACATCTTGCGCACTGGCTCCCCCAGTATTAATAATAAAATTCCCATGCATTTCAGAAATTTGAGCTCCGCCTATTTGATAACCACGAAGCCCCGCCTTTTCTATTAAGTCTCCTGCAAAGTATGGGATTGGATTCCGAAATATGCTTCCTGCACAAGGATGATTCCACGGCTGTGTTTCACGGCGGTAGTCTTTATTCTTTTGCATGACGCTTACGATTCCCTCACGCTCTCCTACCTGCAATTGAAACTCAGCTTCCAAAACAATACCAGGACGTTTCGTTTGCAATACAGAAGTACGATAGGAAAACTCCATTTCTTCATGTGTTAACCAATCAATTGTTCCGTTTTCAAACAAAATAAGAGCTTTTGATAATATGTTTGATATATCCGATTTATGTGCTCCTGCATTCATATACACTGCACCACCAACACTTCCTGGAATACCACTGGCAAATTCCAGGCCGGATAACCCTTGACGACTAAGTAAAGTTGATAATTTAATAAGGGGATACCCACCACCAACTCTTACTCTATGTTTTTCGACTTCTAAGTGGTCTAATCCTTCTCCTAAACGAATAACGACACCTTCTATACCTAGATCAGATACAAGAAGGTTCGAACCCCGACCAATTACAGTCCACTTGGTTTTATATTTTTTTACTAACTGCAACGTTTTTTCAATACTGGCAACATGCTTTGGCACAATTAAAATATCAGCTGGTCCACCTATTTTCATAGTGGTATAACGCGCTAACGCTTCATTCACTAACACGCGACCAACATTTGCTTCTATAAGCTCATTTACTAATTGCTCCATAAACAATCTCCCCCATACTAAGTATCCTTATTACAGTAGTATGCAGGGCGTTCACCTAACGTTATTTTTTTACAAGCTTATTCATTACTTCATACAGCTTATTTGCTGCATCTGGAATACCTAATTGCCCCGCAGCCAGCTTCATATTTTGTAATGTTTGTGCATCTAATAAAATCTCATCAATATCACGAATAAGCGTTTCTGCTGTTAAATCTTTTTCAAGCAACATTTTTGCTGCTCCTTTATCGACAACAGAACGTGCATTCTTTTCCTGATGGTTATTTGTTACGTAAGGACTCGGTATTAACACACTTGGCTTACCTAACGCGGTTAATTCTGCAAGTGTTGTTGCCCCCGCTCTTGAAACAACAAGATCTACACCTGTAAGTACCTCTGGCATATTATGAATGAAAGGTTTAATAATAACATTATTCGGATTCCCTTTTTGCTTCACTGCTTCCATCACTTTATCATAATGAACTTCACCTGTTACATACAATATTTCGTAACTTTTATTTCCAAACTGTTCAATTGCCTCTACGAAAGCATCATTAATCGGTCTAGCCCCACGACTTCCACCAAAAATAAGTACCGATTTTTTAGGAAGAGATAAACCTACTGAACGTTTTCCTTTCATTCCATTCTGATCCATTACTTCTGATGCTCTTGGATTTCCTGTCATCACCACTTTTGACTGTGGAAAATGTTCTATAGCCGCTTCAAAACAAACCGCAACTTTATCAACATAGCGGCTTAAAAATTTATTCGTTACACCAGGTACACTATTTTGTTCATGTACAATGGTTGGAATACCTAATTTTGCTGCAGCATATACAACTGGTCCACATACATATCCACCCGTTCCAATTACAATATCCGGATTAAAACGACGAATATATCGTTTACTATCTTGTACACCCTTTAGGAAACGCATCACCGTTTTCACGTTATCTAACGATATTTTACGCTTAAATCCACTTATAACAATAGATTGAAACGGTATGCCTGCTTTTGGAACGATTGTGCTCTCTAATCCACTCTCCGTACCAATATATAAAAACCTTGCTTCCGGATTTAATTTTTTTATTTCTCTTATTAGAGCAAGAGCCGGATAAATATGACCTCCAGTGCCCCCACCACTTACTAATACACGCACTACTAACTCCTCCGCTTCTCTTTTCTTATTTCAGTCGTATTTATTTCTATATACATCATGTTTCTTCGCGCACATACGAAAAACCCTGTCTTATAAAACAGGGTTTAGTAGCGAGAATGGCGACTTATATTTAATAATACACCTACTGCCATTAACATTAATGTCAAACTTGATCCACCATAACTTAAAAACGGCAAAGTAATACCTGTTACAGGCATCAATCCTGTTACAACACCAACATTAATCATTACTTGAATCGCAATCATCGCCACAATACCTACTGCTAAAAACGTACCATATAAATCTGGCGCTCCTAAAGCTATACGAATCCCACGCCATAATAATAGACTAAATAATAATAACACAAATGAACCACCAATAAAACCTAATTCCTCGGATAAGATCGCAAATATAAAGTCTGTTTGCGGTTCAGGTAAATAAAGAAACTTTTGTCTACTTTGTCCAAGTCCAAGCCCGAATAATCCACCTGGTCCAATTGCGAGTAACGATTGAATAATTTGAAATCCACTTCCAAGCGGATCTGACCACGGATCTAAATATGATGTAATACGTTTCATTCGATACGGTGCTGATGCAATTAGCCCTACAAATCCTGCTACACCAAGCAAACCAAACATTGCAAAGTGAAAGACCCTTGCTCCCGAGATAAATATCATAATAATACATGTCCCAACCATTACCGTTCCTGTGCCAAGATCTGGCTGTAACATAATCATCCCAAAAGCAAGAAATACAAAACTAAGAGCTGGTAGTAAACCACGTTTAAAAGAGGTAATTAATTTTTGTCGTTCCGCTAAAAATTTTGCTAAGAAAATAATCATCGCAAACTTCATAAATTCTGACGGTTGAATGGAAAATGCCCCGATTCCAATCCAACTTCGCGCTCCTCCTCGAACAAGTCCTACCCCAGGAACAAGAACAAGAATAAGAAGAATGAAGCAAACTAGCAAAATTACTTTTGAATACGTACGCCACACCCAATAATCAATTTTCATAATTAAAAACATAGCCACTACACCGATACTTGCAAATAGCAATTGCCTTTTTGCAAAAAAGAATGAGTCCCCCATTTTATAAGAGGCCCAAACCGCACTCGCACTATACACCATAACCATTCCGATTGTTAACAACGCAAGTGTAACGATGATGAGAATAAAATCAGGCGTTTTCTTCATTACCCATAAACACCACCTCTTTAGGCAGAAACTTTTGCCCTATGTAACAAAACATCAGTAGGTGTTAGCCTACTGATGTTTTGATTTACTTTATATAAGTTTATGCACAGCTTGTATAAAAATGTCTCCTCTTTCTTCAAATGTTTTAAATTGATCCCAGCTTGCACATGCTGGAGAAAGAAGAATTACATCACCATCTGTAGAATGAGCATAAGCTTTCACTACCGCTTCATCTAAAGTATCTACACTTTCAATTGCATCTAATCCCGCTTTTTCTGCAGCTCTTACTAATTTTTGAGCTGTTTGTCCAAATGTCACAATTGCTTTTACATTTTTGAAATACGGAATTAAATCATCGAATTCATTTCCACGATCAAGTCCACCTGCTAATAACACAATCGGTTGTGTAAACGCAGATAAAGCTTTCTCAGTCGCTAACATATTCGTTGCTTTTGAGTCATTATAAACCTTACGATTGTTAATAGTTGTTACATATTCTAAACGATGTTTTACACCTGTAAAACGTTTTAACACCGCCGTAATCGCTTCATTAGAAACACCCAATAATTTTGCGATACTCATCGCTGCTAAAATATTTTCTAAATTATGTTGACCAGGTAAAACGATATCGCCTATTTCAACAACTTTTTCACCTTTAAAACAAAGAGCATTCTCTTTTATACACGCACCATCTTCAATTTCTTTCGTTGTCGAGAATAGTACTTTTTGCCCTTTACTATAAGCAGATAAAGCCATCACATCCGCATCATCTGCATTTATTACACTATAATCATTTTCTGTTTGGTTTTTAAAAATATTTGCTTTTGCTAAACCATATTCCTTCTTCGTCCCGTGATAATCTAAGTGGGCCTCAAATAAATTTAAAAATGCAGCAATTTTAGGTTGGAACAATTCTACTCCCATCAGTTGGAACGATGAAAGTTCTGTAACTACAACTTCATTTTCTTTTGCATCCTGTGCTACTTCACACGCTACAGTTCCTATGTTCCCTGCAATTACAGGATGCTTTTGTCCTTCTTTTAGCATTTCAAATGTAATCATTGTCGTCGTCGTTTTACCGTTAGACCCTGTAATCCCAACAAATGGCGCTTCTGAAATACGATATGCTAATTCAACTTCCGTAACAATTGGAATTTGCTTTTCTTTCGCAGCAACTAATATTGGATTAGAATACGGGATTCCTGGATTTTTTACAACAAGAGAGATATTTCTCTCTAACAATTCTAAAGGATGACCACCGCATACAACGTCCATTCCTTTTGCTTGTAATTCTGCAGCAAGTACATTATCCGCTAAAGGCTTTCCGTCATTTACAATAACATTTGCCCCTAATTTTTGTAACAGCGTAGCTGCTGCATAACCACTTTTTGCAATGCCTAATACAAGAATATTTTTATTTTGAAATTCAGTTACAGTTTTCAATTACATCCACACCCCGATATAAATTCCTAACACAGCTAATAAAAATCCTACAGACCAAAATGTCACAACAACACGCCACTCTGACCAACCACATAATTCATAATGATGGTGTAATGGACTCATTTTAAAGACACGTTTTCCTGTTGTTTTAAAAGAAATGACCTGAATAATAACAGATAAAGTCTCCATTACGAATACTCCACCAATGATTACAAGTAGCAATTCTTGTTTTAATAAAATCGCTACAGCTGCAATGGCTCCACCTAAAGCTAAGGAACCTGTATCTCCCATAAACACTTTCGCTGGATTTGCATTGAATACTAAAAATCCAAGTACAGCTCCTACAACTGCCATACAGAATATCGCTACTCCAAATTGCTCTTGCGCTACTGCAATAATACTAAACGCTCCAAATGCAATAGCAGCTGTTCCTGATAATAAACCATCTAAACCGTCAGTTAAGTTAACTGCATTTGATCCACCAATAAGCATAAATAATACAAGTACAAAATATGCCCAACCTAATTCAAACTTAACATCTGTTCCCGGAATCATGATGTATGTGTGGAACGCTTGCCCTTTTCCAATTAAAAAGAACGCAATAGCAATAACAAGCTGACCTACTAATTTTTGTTTTGATGTTAAACCAAGATTTCTCTTCTTAACTACCTTTATGTAGTCATCTAAAAATCCAATCAATCCGTAACCAAATGTCACTAATAATAATAACGAAACCTCTGCACCTAAATGATTAAACTTAATCGCCATAATAAGTGAAGTTACCATCATCGATACATATATGACAATACCACCCATTGTAGGTGTCCCTGATTTTTTTTGATGTGACTTTGGTCCCTCATCACGAATACTCTGTCCGAACTTTAATTTCCTTAAAAATGGAATAAATAATGGCGAAAGGGCAACAGAAATTAAGAATGCTACCCCAGCCGTTACTAATAAACCTTGCTCAAGCACATGTAGTCCTCCTCTCACGTTGTTACTCTTCGTTGTTTAAACGCTCTGTAATTGCTTCTTTAGCGACTTCACGATCGTCAAAATGATGAACTTCTTTACCAATAATTTGATACGTTTCATGACCCTTACCAGCAATAATGATGATATCTTCAGCTTTCGCATTAGTAATTGCATGGTATATCGCTTCTTTTCTATCAATAATTACTTCATAATTATTTCCATTTGCACCTTGCACCATATCATCTAAAATAGCCCCTGGCTCTTCACTTCTTGGATTATCTGAAGTGTAAATTGCATGAGTTGCATATTTTGTTGCAACACTTGCCATGATTGGTCTCTTTGTTCGATCTCTATCTCCGCCACAACCGACGATACAATATACATCGCCTTTTGCAAACTGTTTTGCTGTTTTTAATACATTTTCTAAGCTATCTGGTGTATGTGCATAATCCACAATAACTGTATAATTTTGTCCACCATCAACTACTTCAAAACGTCCTGGAACTCCAGCTAGTTGCTTTATTACATCAATAACCGTTTCTAAACTTACACCAGAAACAAGTCCTGCCGCTGTTGCCGCTAGTACGTTATATACATTAAATTTCCCAATCAATTTCATCGTAACATTTACACTTTCATACGGTGTTACAAGCGTAAATGTAGTTCCACCACTCGTCATAACGATATCTTTGGCCATAATATCACTTGTTGTATCAATTCCATACGTTACAACAGTTGCCGCAGTACTTCTCATATATTCCGCAGTTACAGCATCATCGTTATTCAGTACCGCGTACTTTTCACGATTATGATTATAACTATTGCCAAGTTGTGCAAATAGCAACCCTTTTGCATGTTTATATTCTTCCATCGTTTTATGATAGTCTAAATGATCTTGTGTTAAATTTGTAAACACTGCTACATCGTAATCACATCCGTGTACACGACCAAGATCTAAAGCATGTGACGAAACTTCCATTACTGTACTATCTACACCGTGCTCAACCATTTTTGAAAATGTGTGTTGAAGTGTTAGTGCATCTGGTGTTGTATTTTTCACCTCAAATGTTTCATCACCGATTTTCATATTAATCGTTCCAATTAGCCCTGTTTTATGACCATGTGCGCGCATAATCTCATCCATAATATGCGATGTTGTTGTCTTTCCATTTGTACCTGTAATTCCGATTAAATGTAACTTGTGTGTTGGTTGACCATAAAAATAATCAGCTAAAACCGCTAACGAACGAAAAGTGTTTTTCACAAGTACAACTGGAACGTCAACATCAATTGGTCTTTCCGCAACAATAGCAGCCGCTCCTTGTGCCGCTGCTTGCTTAGCAAAATCATGGCTATCAACCGTATATCCTTTCATACATACAAATAAGCTTCCCTCTTTCACTTTACGTGAATCAGCTTCTATAGATGTGATTTCTGGATTTTCTTTTGGAACAACTGGAAAATCATGCAAACATGATAAAAGTGTATGCAACTTCATTTCACTAAACCCTCTCTACATTGTGTCTTTATCTCTTTTTTAATAAGCAACACGTTACCTCCTAATTATATAAAATAGGAGGTAAGTGCTACTGTGTCTAATAAATAGACCTATTTATAATTGAGGCTCTTACAGCCTCAAATTAAGTAACTCTTCTATAAAGAACTCACTTCCACCAATTGTACCATAAAACGTACTAGGTTACCTTTAATTCCCGAAGTAAATTCTAATTTTTGAGCCTTCTTTCACTTTAGCTCCTGCTTCTGGCGATTGTTTAATTACTTTCTCCCCGTCTCCACTTATATCAAGCTTCAAATCGACGAGTTGTGTCTGTAAGTCTTTCTTTTTCATACCAATTAAATTCGGAACTTCCACAGTTGGTGTATCGCCCCATTTATATTCTCTCTCAACTTGTTCTTGTCTCGGTTTCACTCCCATAACAGGAAGTGCATCCCGAAGAATATTCCCAACAATTGGAGCTGCTACTACTCCACCAAATTGCGTTACACCTTTCGGATTATCAACAGCAACATAGACAACAATTTCCGGATCATCTGCTGGAGCAAAACCGATAAAAGATACTATATAATTATTCTCTAAATATTTACCATCTTTCACCTTTTGAGCCGTACCTGTTTTTCCACCTACACGATACCCATCAATGAAAGCACCTTTACCAGATCCCTTTGCTACAACATTCTCTAATGCATACCGAACTTTTTCTGAAGTTTCCTTGGAAATAACTTTTCTTTTTTCCACAGGTGTCTTTTTACTTACAACTTGATTATTTTTCGGATCAATAAACTCCTTAGCTATATACGGTTGATACAATGTCCCACCATTTACAGCCGCTGCTACTGCTGCTACTTGTTGAATTGGTGTTACAGAAACTCCTTGACCAAATGAAGTAGTTGCTTGCTCGACTGGACCAACTTTATCTAAATTAAATAAAATCCCACTACCTTCACCTTGCAAATCAATTCCGGTTTTCTGTCCAAAGCCGAAATTACGAATATATTTAAACAATCGGTCTTTACCAAGACGATCACCAAGTTCGATAAATCCTGGGTTACAAGAGTTTTGAACTACTTCTAAAAACGTTTGGCTACCATGGCCTCCCGCTTTCCAGCATTTCAATCTAGCTCCACCCACTTCAGCTGCTCCATCATCATAAAACGTATCTTTCTCTAAGTCTACTAAATTTTCATTCAAGGCTGCGGCTAACGTAATGATCTTAAATGTTGAACCAGGCTCATACGTACTCCATACAGGTAAATTTCTATTATACACTTCTGGAGAAACACTTTGAAAATCTGCTGGATCAAAGCTCGGCCGACTCGACATACCTAAAATTTCACCATTTTTCGGATTCATTGCAATCGCAATCATACCATCCGGATTATATGTCGACTCCGCAATATTCATTTCTCTTTCCATAATTCTATTAATACGTGCGTCAATTGTTAAGCCTAAATTCAAACCAGCTTCTGGTTTTTTGAAATCATCGCCAACATTAGGCATCCTTTGTCCTTTTGCATCTGCAAAAAAACGCACATGTCCTTCATCACCATTTAGCTCTTTATCATAATATTTTTCTAGTCCCATAAGACCTTGGTTATCACTACCAGCAAACCCTAATACGTGTGATAAAAAGTTGCCAAATGGATAGTACCGGATAGAGTCCTCTGCGATATAAACACCTTTCAAACTTAATCCTCGTACCTCTTTCGCTTTATCATGTGATATTTTTCTTCCGCCTTTATCTAACCTTACAATCGATTCTTTTTTTGTAATTCTCTTATAAATCTCATCTTTTTCCACACCTAATACTGCAGCTAACTTCTCTGCAGTCTCTGCTGGTTTTTCAATTTGCCTCGGTACAACAAAGACAGTTGGAGCACTTTTATTCGTAGCAAGTTCCACACCATTTCGATCTAAAATCTTCCCACGTTCAGGTTCAAAAGTAATATTACGACTCCATGAATCCTTCGCACGATCCGTTAACATATTGCCAAGAAAAAATTGCACATATCCAAGACGAATATCGATGATAGTGAAAATAAGTATACCTGATATGAGTATAAAAATAAGTCGTTTTCTAACTGTTACATTTGATACACGCATATTGGAACAAGCCTCCCTTACGCCTAGCTTGTTCCAATATATGCTTGTACTTATTTAATTAGAACTTCTTCTCTTTTACCATTACGGTTTTTCTGCTTCTTGTTGTGGTTCAAGTGGCGGTACAAGTGTTACACCTAGCTCTGTACCAGGTTGCAACAATGTTCCTTCTGGCACACTTTGTTCGGTTACGTATCCCGTACCAGTAGGTTTTAGGTTAAGCTTTAATGTTTTTGCTAAATTCATAACATCACGCAGTGCCCAACCTTGTATATTTGGCATTGTAGGTTTATCTCCTACTAAGAAGGCTCGGTCACCTTTTAATGTTTGCTCAGTTGCTTTTGGCACTTGCTGCTGCACTTTTCCTTCGCCTAATACGATTGGACGAAGTTTTGCTTTATCAATTGCTTTTTTCGCTTCTTCCATCGTTTTCCCTGTTACATCCGGAACGACAGTTTGTTGTTCTTTCACATATTTTTTCGGGTCTTTTATTTCATTTGGCTTAATCTTTAAATACTCTAAACTATTTTTGGTTACATATTTAAAAATATCAGCTAAAGGCTGTGCGCCATTCTCATCATCTTTCAATTTCGGCTGTTTTACAGCTACATATACAACAAGTTGCGGATCGTCCATAGGTGCCATCCCTAAGAATGAGAATATGTAATTCTCTCTTCCTGTCATATAGCCACCTTTTCCATCCGGAATTTGCGCTGTCCCTGTTTTACCACCAACTGAATACCCATCAACTTTATAAGCAGTTCCTGTTCCTTTCGGCGATGTAACAACGCGTTCTAATAACTGTCTTACTTGCGCTGCTGTTTCTTTCGTAACAGGTTTTCCCACTTCCTCTGGCTTATGTTCTAATTTTACTTCGCCTGTTATTGGATCTACAATTTTATCAATTGTATAAGGCTTCATCATTTTCCCATCATTTGCAATAGCAGTTGCAGCTTGTACAAGCTGTATTGGCGTTACAGTAGAACCTTGTCCAAAAGCTGTTGTTACTTGCTGTATTTGCTGATCGAATACAATGGTATTTGAACCTTCACCAGGTAAATCAATGTTCGTTTTTTCATCTAATCCAAAACTATGAATATATTTTCGGAATCGTTCTGGGCCAAGTTTTTGATCCCCTAAAATTGCAAACGCTACGTTGGAAGAGCGCTCTACCCCTTCATCAAATGTGATAGATCCCCATCCAGCACCGCCGTTATGATCTTTTATTTTTCGGTTTCCGACTTGGTATGTACCAGACTGATAATAATCTTGTCCTTTATACACACCTTCATTAATCGCTGCCGCTAGCGTGAAAATTTTCATTGTTGATCCCGGTTCAAATGCATTTGCAATTGCATCATTGAAGAAATATTCAATTTGGCGATCATTTGGATCATAACTAGGTTTACTAGACATCGCTAATATTTTCCCTGTTTTTGGGTCCGCAACAATCCCTATTAAATTTTCTGGTTCATAATGCTTACTTGCAGCTTTCATCGCATCTTCTAAATAACTTTGAATACGTTGATCTATCGTTAAATACGCGTTATCTCCGTTTTTAGGTGCCTCTACGTTCACTTTCCCACCGTCAAGAGACACTCCTTTACGATCACCTGTATAAGATACTTTCCCGTTAGAAGCACTTAAATATTTATCTAAACTTTTTTCTATACCAAATTGCCCTACCGACGTTCCCTCTTCATTCGGTTTAGCATGCCCTATAACGTAAGATGCAAAATCACCGTTCGGATACACTCTTGCATTTTCAGTAATAAAAGATATGCCTGGCAATTTCAATGCTTCTATTTGTTCCTTCTGTTCTTTCGTCAAATCTTTACCTAGTGTTCCAAATTCGACTTGACTTTTATCTTTTTTATTTAACGTGGCTAAAATCTTCTCTTCATCTTTTCCGAGTACTCCCGCAATTTTCTTTGCAGTATCCTCTTTATTTTCAACATGATTCGCACCTTTTAGTTCCGCTACAAGTTTATAAGAGTTTGCATCTTGCGCTAACACATGACCGTTTTGATCATAAATCGTCCCGCGATTTGCTTCTAGAACTCCTTTTTTACTATGTTTTTGCTGAGCAAGTTTATCCAAATCCTGATTATGCACTGTTCCTGTCGCTTGTATGTAAAAAAATCGGGCTAACAATAGCAAAAAGAGCAGGAGGAATAAAATCATAAAATACCCTGCTCCCTTATTGGTATGAAATTTAGTCATATTTCTCTTCATTTTCCCTTCACACCTATTGCCTTATTTGAGGCCCTTCACATTATTCGCATTAATTTCTAGCCCGTGTTTTTTTGCAACTTCAGCGATTCGTTCATAGCGACTTAACTTCTCTACTTCAGCCTGTAACTCTTGATTTTCTTTTTGCTGCTGTACAATTTTTTGTTCTATCGTCGCTGCTTCTACATTAACTTGATAAAGGCCTGCTTTATTTCCAATAAACGCTACACAGGCATACAATAAAAAGCCAATAAATGCTACATACAACAGTTTTTCGATTCTTGTAATCTTCGCTTTAGCTTTTGGCTGAACCATCTGCTGTGGGGGCGTTTGAATCTGTACCTCTTCTTGCGCTTGTTGTTTGTACTTTACAGCTAAGTTACTCATACCTCTCTCCCCTTTTTATCGTTTTTCAGCGATTCTCAATTTCGCAGAACGCGCTCGATTATTTTCTTCTAACTCTATATCAGAAGGTAAAATCGGTTTTCTTGTAATAAGCTTTAATTTCGGCTTAAATTCATCAGGAATAATCGGTAATCCTGGTGGCAATTGTGGCGTTGTACTATTTCGCTTAAACGTCGTTTTACAAATACGGTCTTCTAAAGAATGGAATGTTATAACACTAACTCTTCCACCCGGCTTGACCATCTCAATTGCAGATTCCAACGCTTCTTCAAACACTTTCAATTCATCATTTACCGCAATACGGATTGCTTGGAACACTCGCTTCGCAGGATGTCCACCCGTTCTACGAGCAGGAGCTGGAATACCCTCTTTAATTAGTTCTACTAATTCTCCTGTCGTTTCAATAGCTTTATTCTCACGATACGCTTCAATTTTCCTTACTATTTGTTTTGAAAATTTCTCTTCACCATACTGGAAGAAAATTCTTACAAGTTGCTCATATGACCAGCTATTTACAACATCATATGCTGTTAATGGGGCATCTTGATCCATCCGCATATCTAACGGTGCATCATGATGATAACTAAAGCCACGCTCTGGTGTATCTAATTGTGGGGATGAAACACCTAAATCAAATAAAATACCATCTACTTCTGTTATACCTAATTCCTGTAGTTTTTCAGATAAATAACGGAAATTACTCTTTACTGTTATGAACTGCTCACCGTATGAAGAGAATCTTTCTTTCGCATTTTGAATCGCTATCTCATCTTGATCAAACGCGATTAATCTTCCACCTTCAGTTAATTGGGATAATAAATAAGAACTATGTCCTCCTCCCCCCAGTGTACAATCTACATATGTACCACCTGGCTTTATATCTAAGCCGTCTACTGTTTCCTTCAAAAGTACTGTTACGTGTTTAAACATTGTTGCACCTACTCTTTTTCCAATTAATTATGTTGAATGCATCTCCTCCTCCAAACGCATATTTCACGATTAGAGAACGAAATACTATGAAAGAACGACTCATTTAACTTGCCTACAAAGGCAGCATACTATACAAATCGCTATTTTCTTTTATTATATACTAAATTTTATCATCTTTTGCGGGAATTTAAATAAAAAACTGTCGAAAAAGATGATAATACGTTTACATTTTGTGCTATTTTGTCATATATTTAAGTATCCTGCATAATTACGATATTCACCGTTTTTAAAATTAATAATTCAGAAAAATTTCACTTCACAGTAAATTCAACAGAACAAAAATAAAATCCTGCTCCTAAGAGCAAGATTCTATAGTTTTATAACATGATGTTTTCCGTCCCAAGAAAACGTTTCTGCCATTACACGATCAACGAAATCCAAACCGAACTGATTTAAATAGTAACATACATTCCACACACGCTCTTGCGGCGCCCCTAATGGACGAAGTGCAAATTGTATGCGACGGAATTTATTTAGCTGTACTGCATGTTTTTTCTCAACATTTCTTTTCAACATTCTTTCCAACAGTTCAATTTGTTCATTAATTTTGAATTCATTTTTCCCTGCAAACGCACTTAATCCAGGATCTATTTTCTTCACAAACTGTTGTAATGATGTATGGATATCAATTATTTCTTTTTTCGCCTCTACAAATCGATCATCTATCGGTTCCTCTATTTGATTAGATAACCAGTTTTCACGCAACTTATCTACGTTATTTAAAAACGGATCACTGTCTTGCAATTGCAAATCGTATAAATCTGTCGCTATATCCCTCTCTACATAAGTGATTGTAATACGCGGAACGACAGGCGGCATTCGGAAACCAATCGTATGGAAAACTTGTTGCAATTCACTCCAGTAAGCTAATTCCCCTGGTCCTCCAATAAACGCGAGCGTAGGAAATAGATACTCTTGCATAAGAGGGCGCGTTACAACATTATTACTAAAGCGTTCCGGGCTTCTTTCCATCTCTTCCATCAATTCCTCATTTGAAAAGGAATACGCTCCATCCTTCCCTACAAACTTCCCTTGATCGTTTTCAAGTAACACTCGCTCATTATCAATTTCCATAAATATATGTACTGCATTATACTTTGTTTCAATAATCGGTTTATATCCTAATTCTTTAATTATTTCCTGTTGGTTATGAAGCCCCTCTTGTACTTCTTTATACTTACCTATAATTTGCTTAAAAAACGGCACTTCTAATTTTCTTAATTCAGGATGATGTGAATCAACAAGAATTAAACCAGAATTCACGAACATTTTCATAATAAGATGGGCAAAGAAATCTACATACGTATTCGATTCCCCCAAAGAATCATCAATAAATTGCAGTACATCCTTTGTAAAATTCGTTTCAGGGTATGTTTTGAAAATTTCTTCAATCCACTTTCTACAGTCTTCCAAAGAAAGCTCGGACTCTGAAGCACTCGCCTTTTTCGGATTACGATCATGAAAAATAGTCTTTTTTATTTTTTTATTCTTCGTTACAAAAGTATGATTAATTTCATCCATATCATGGTCTTCACCAGCAATCCAGAAAACAGGAACAACTTTAACACCTAAACTTTCTTCCTTTTCCCTCGCAAGCTGTAAAACTGAAATGATTTTATGAATTGTATAAAGTGGTCCAGTTAATAATCCAGCTTGTTGTCCAGCTATAACAACATATGTATTTTCTTCTCCAAGCGCTTTTACATTTTGAATCGTAGCTTCTCCCGCTTGTAATTTTGTATTATATTCTAATAAATGCGCTACTAAATCTTGGCGGAAAAACTCCCTCTCACGCAAATCATGTACACGCTGTTTAAAAGCATCTTCTGTTAACATATAGTCAAAACACGACTGTATCTCTTTTTTACCGTTCATATAGTCCGCTACAACACCTTGTTGCGGAACAGAGATTTCTTTTATCTCCATATAATTCTTCCTTTCGTATCCTGTTCTCTCACCAATCCACATTGTAGTCAATGTTGCACGTAAAAGCAAAGAATTACACTTATTCTTTTACTTCTAATCCTTTTATTGCATCGAACAAAAATTGAAGTGTCGGAACGGATCGTTGCTGTTTCTTAGCTTCCTCTAATACATATCCAACAATCGCACCAATTTCCGTTTGTCTATTCGCCCTTACATCTGCCAGCATAGATGATGTATTATGAGACGTTTTTTCACATACGTGACGTACCATTTTCCATACCATTTCTTTTTCTTCTTTAACAAGAAAAACGACTTCCTGAAATACTTGCTCCATCAATCGATAAAAAAACGGGTTCGTAATCAACTCTCCGTTCTGGATTTGTAATAACGCTGTCAATGGATTGATACATACATTAACTACTAATTTTTTGTGCATGACATCCTTCCAATCATCTTCTATTTGAATCGGAAAATGAGGAAATGGAAAGCACTTAAATATTTTTTCAAAATGTATAGACTGGCCGTGCACGATTCCAAACTTCGTTACACCTATCCCCGTATGATAAACGGTATGTCTTTCTTCTTTTTTTGCACCATGCTCTACAATCCCAACTGCAATATTTTCATTCCCTATTTTCTGCATAGCATGAAGATGAGACATTCCGTTTTGCAAAAAGATTAATGAGGATTCCCCTCGCACAAAAGGCAGTATGTCAGTTATATGATATTGCTTAACAGCAATAAATATATAGTCTAGCTTCTTGTCTAGCATATTTTCTATTGGCAAAACAGGTGGGAATACGGTTTCACGTTTTTCCTCCCTCATACAAGTTACACCCGTTATATTCAATTCCTCAGCCTGTTTAGCTGTCCTTGTAAACAACGTAACATCTTGATTACTTTTTTGTAAATAAAATGCATATAACAGACCGATAGCTCCTGGTCCCACAACTCCAATTTTCATTTTCACACAAGGAACTCATATAAATACGATACACAAGTCCTTTTTCCCTCCCCCTTTTTATCCCGCAAACACCTGATTGGTGCGGAATCATAATTAACTAAAGGTGAACAAATCCCACCGATTACAGTTTCACTTTATCTTTCTCAATTCCATGAACACAGTTTACAATTTCATTGCTCTTTAACAAACAAATGCAACCTCTACTTTCAATATGTATATACTACCTATTAATATGCTTCTACTCTTAGTTTAGCAAATCCCCAAAAAAATAATAAAAGAAATATACTATCTTCTTCATAAAAATAAAAAAATGAGTTATAATATTATTATAAATATTTTTACTTTTCTGCATTCAACGAGACAAGAAGAGGATGTGATGTTATGGGATTCCCAAAAGTTGAGCGCTTGCTCATCAATTATAAAACATTAGACGAATTTAAAAAATTTAAAGGTTGCGGAGCTCAAGAATTATCCATGTTAGAAGAATTACAGGCAAACATTATTGAAAACGATAGTGAATCTCCATTTTACGGTATTTATTATGGTGGATCACTAATTGCACGTATGAGTCTATATATGAAAAGGCACGGCGGGGAACCATTCGAAATTACAGGTACTTACCTAGAACTCTATAAACTTGAAGTGTTACCAACTTTCCAAAAACAAGGATTCGGAGAAATGCTTGTAAATTATGCGAAGGGGCTACAGTTCCCAATTAAAACGATCGCACGTATCCATTCAGCTGGTTTTTGGGATAAATTAAATTTCCAGCCTGTATCAGTACCTGATGGTGATTTTTATGTTTGGAACCCCGAAACAAATTTGAATGCGGTTACAAACGAAGAGTCCGCATAAGAAATAAAAAAAACAGCTACATAGCAGCTGTTTTTTTATTTCTTTAACTTTTCTAATTTTCCATTCGAACGAGCGCTATTTCTTTCTGCTACCATTACACTTCTTTTTTGATCGATATAATCAAGCAATGTTCTATACTCTTCCTCATATACTGATAATCGCTCCAAAAGACTCTCTCTCTCTGTTTGTAACGATTCAATTTGCTGTTGCAACACCATTAAAGAGTTTTCATCTTTATAATTTTGCAAGAAATCAATAACATCATTCAATGTAATTGACGTAGGCTCTACTACCTTTGTCTCTTTTACTTCATAATTTTCTACTTTACGTAGTTGCTTCGCTTCTTCAATACGTTCTTTGTATTGTTTTCTAACGTAAGAATTCCATCTAAAGCCACATGCTGCTGGTGTACGAGATAAATGTCTTCCCACTTCTTTAAAGGCAGATAATTGCGTTCCACCTTCTTGAATATGCCGGAGTACTACTTCTGCCAGAAGCAAATCTTCATCATCAGTCCAAGCATCTTGTCTTGTTGTCGCCATCTCTCTAGTCCTCCCTATGCATTTTTTATTAAGCATATGCAGTTACTAGAAAAGATAGAATACAACAAATAAAGAATAAGACAAAAAAAATAAACGTAGAAGATATCTTCTACGTTTATTTTCCCGCAATTACTTGCTGATTACTTCTTTACCTTTGTAAGTACCGCATGCTTTACATACACGGTGAGCTAATTTCGCTTCACCACAGCTTGGGCACTCTACCATACCAGGTACTGATAATTTGAAATGCGTACGACGCTTTCTTTTTACTGTTTTAGAAGTTCTTCTAAAAGGTACAGCCATTCTTCCCACCTCCTTAAAAGAAATAGTTATTTTCATATGAAGGCCTAAACCAGTCTTCCGATTATTTGTCAAAAAACTTTGCAAGTCCTGCTAATCGTGGATCAACAGTCTTTTCTTTGTTTTCTTCCGAAATCACTTGCCAGTCTTGACCTTGCATCGGTGCTCCACCAGAAACATCATCACTGAAAATTTGCATTGGAATCTCCAAAAGTATATTTTCCTTGATTACGGGCAGTAAGTCAAGTACTTCTCCTTCTAAACAATGAATTTCAGCTTCAGTTTCAAATTCTTCTTGTGAAGTTTGGAACACCTCAGTTGTTTTAATGTCAAATGGTAATGTCACATCTACTAAAGAGCGAGAACATGGTAAAACCATGCTTCCAGTTATATGTAGATGGAACGTAAACTTACCGGAGCCAAAATCAACTCTTCCTGTTACATGAGCAGGATTAATTTCACGAATATCTTTCTCGACCTCTTGTAGCTCACTTACATCTACCATCTCATCCAATGTCAATCCTTTATTTCTCAATTTATTCAATTGATGGATGGACCATTTCATATCATATCACCTCAAGGCAACAAACAAAATTATAGCTAGCCATTTTATATTTGTCAATGTTTTTTCTTTACACTATAATGAAGTCATCATAGTAAATAATATATAGAGTATCACGTTTTTGAAAAAGATGCTACATCGAAAGGAGAGATTACCATAAAAGCCAGTGGTATTGTTGTTGAATATAACCCTTTTCATAACGGTCATGATTATCATGTGCAACAAACAAAAAAGTTAACACACGCTGATATTACAATCGCTGTTATGAGTGGCCCTTTTTTACAGCGTGGTGAGCCAGCACTCATATCCAAATGGTATCGTACCAAAATGGCCTTATCATGCGGTGTAGACCTTGTTGTAGAGCTTCCATACGCCTTCTCAACACAAAAGGCTGAAACCTTTGCAAATGGCGCTATTTCTATTTTAAACGCCCTGCGTGTTTCTGAAATTTGTTTCGGTAGTGAAGATGGGGAGATTGAAAATTTTCATAACACCATCTCTGTGCAAAAAAATGAAGAAGATACTTTTAATCGTCTTGTAAAGCAATTTATGAATGCAGGTAACAGTTACGCAAAAGCTACATCTGAAGCCTTCCTACACATTTTACCATCCGAAAAAAACATAGACATGTCACAACCGAATAACATATTAGGATTCCAATACATGAAATCAATTTTCTTACAAAATAGTTCTATGCAAGCACAAACGATAAAAAGATTCGCATCTCATTATCATGATGAAACATTTAGCGACCAACATATTGCAAGCGCAACTAGTATTCGTAAACAACTTTTTAGCGAAAATAGTTCTTTTACAGAAATTGAGCCTTTCATCCCAAAAGCGACTGCTTCTCTTTTAGCAAGTTACAAACAAAACTACGGGATATTACATAATTGGGAACAATACTTTTCATTTTTCAAATACAAACTCATGACGATGTCTCCAGAAGACTTACGACTTATATATGAAATAGAAGAAGGTTTAGAGCATCGTATTTTATCAAAAATCCAAAACAGTTCCTCCTTCCATTCATTCATGGAAGCATTAAAAACGAAGCGCTATACATGGACTAGATTACAAAGAGCTTGTACACACATTTTAACAAATACAACAAAAGAAGAAATACATAGCGCAAATATAGAGCAGCATGCATCGTACATTCGTCTACTAGGCATGTCACAAAAAGGACAAACTTACCTTTCAAAAAACAAGAAAAAAATAGAACTTCCCATCCTTACCCATACAAAAACATTTGACCATCCTACTTTACATATAGAGCGAAAAGCCAATTCTGTATATTTCTCCATCATGCAAGAACCATTACGAACACAACTACTAAAACAAGATGCAACACACCATCCAATTCGTTACGATGAAACAACTGCAAAATTCCTATAAAAAACCTCTCTTTTTCAGAGAGGTTTATTTTTTCTCGCCCATTTTTTCCAAATACAGCAATGCATCATCCAGCGTATCAACTGGTACAACTTTCATTTTTGTTTTAATATCTTTCGCAGCCGCAAGCGCATCTTTATAATTCGATTTCTCCGCACCTTTTTCATTTGGCGCAAAGAACACTTCAGCACCAGCATCACTTGCAGCGACCACTTTTTGCTGAATACCACCAATCGGGCCAATTTCTCCCTTTTCATTTATCGTCCCTGTTCCAGCTATTTCATGCCCTCTTGTTAAATCATCTTCCACAAGTTGATTATATATTTCTAATGTAAACATTAGGCCTGCCGATGGTCCGCCTATTTCATGAGAATCAATTTTCACTTTCGGATCTACCACTAATTCTCTTTCAGTAACGATAGAAACCCCTATACCAACACGCCCATTACCATTCGGAATGGTCTTTACATTTAAATTTTCTTTTAACTGTTTTCCATTCCTCTTGTACTCAATATTTACTGCTTCCCCTTCTTTTTTTCCTGTCATATATTCAATAAATTGCTCCGTCTTTTCAAATATTTTTCCGTCGACAGCTATGATGACATCTCCAAGCTTAAGCTTGCCTTCTGACGGCATCCCTTTCGCTACTCCTGCAACCAATACACCTTTATTTTCAAAAGAAACAGTACGATTTGCACGTTTATATGCATTATAGATTGCTGCATTTTGCGAATCTTTCATCGCATAATTTTGGCGAAATTGATATTCTTCATCACTCTCACCTTTTTGCAATATTTCTTCCGCTTTCGAAATATGTGTGTATTTATTAAACTGTGCCGCTATTAAATTCACCACATTTGCTGGTCCCATTGAAACCGTAACAAGCATAAAATCACCGGATTCTTTCGTTCCACCTTCAACTTGAACGTAAGGCTCTAATTTGGCCGCCATTCCTGGTTTTGTTACATAATACGGTAAACGTACGTAAACAAGTAACATCGCCAATATAACCCCTATTAAAATTGCATATATAAACCGAAAACGCTTAAACATTATGTTTCTCCTTCCACTGCTCAATTAATAAATAAATATTTGCAACATGTTTTTCCGCCTCTACTTCTCCAACTCGAATAATGTCTTCAATGTTTGTAAAAGCACGTGAACTAAATTGTTCTACAGCTGGTCGCATCATTAAATCCGATGCAATTTGTCGATTCATCACTAGCTCATGTTGCATAATTTCAATACTCTGCATAATTACATCATAAATAGATGTAACCTCTCCATTCACTTTAATCGGGGATACATCAACAGCAATAACAATATCAGCACCTAACTCTTTCACAACCGATACTGGAATGCGATCAATCACTCCGCCATCCACCAATAATCGTCCATCTATTTTTTCTGGTACAAACACTCCAGGTACAGATATGCTAGCTCTCACAGCCTCTGCAACAGGACCACTTGTAAAAACTACTTTTTCCCCCTTCAAGATGTCAGTAGCCACAACAGCCGTCGGGATATCTAACTCTTCTAAATTTTTATTATATGTAAACATTTTAATCATATCTTTGACACGTTTTCCAGCAATAAATCCCATTTTCGGAACTGTAAAATCTAAATAATATTTCCTCTTAAAAACATTTGCCAGTTTATACAACCTTTCAACGTTTGAGCTAGCTGCATAAAACGTACCTACTAAAGCCCCCATACTACTTCCTGCAATCATATGAATCGGTATACCATTTTCTCTTAAAACTTTTATAACACCAATATGTGCAAACCCTTTTGCGCCCCCAGATCCAAGAGCTAAACCAATTTTCGGTTCTTTCATTTTTCTCACCCTTTAATTTTTTTCATTCCTTTTTCATACTTATGGTCTAAATGCACTACGTATCCACGTATACTGAAATGAACGTTTTTTGGGACAAAGGGGGATTTACTTACATGTATGAAAAATGGAAAACGGCTTTTCTTACCATATCAACACTGTTTTTAACCTTTTCTCTTGTACTTCACCCCCAAGCTGCTTTGCAAGCTTCCATTCGAGGGTTAAATATATGGTGGGAAGTTGTATTCCCTTCACTTTTACCGTTTTTCATCATTGCGGAACTTCTAATTAGTATTGGTGTTGTAAAATTTATAGGTGTTATATTAGAACCACTCATGCGACCACTTTTTCGCGTTCCAGGGATAGGCGGATTTGTTTGGGCAATGGGAATGGCTTCAGGATTCCCTGCTGGCGCCAAATTAAGCGCTAGACTGCGTAAAAGTAATCAACTAACACAAATCGAAGCAGAACGCCTCGTATCTTTTACAAACTCATCTAATCCACTTTTTATTTTTGGAGCTGTTTCAATCGGTTTTTTCAATAATCCGAAATTAGGAATCGTATTAGCTGCTGCACATTATTTAAGTAACTTTGCCGTCGGGTTATTGATGCGTTTTTACGGCAATAACAATATTTCCACGAAGTATCAACATCCTACTAAAAAACGTCCTTTTCAAAACCCTTTTTCAGTCCTACACGAGACGCGCATGCAAGAAAAAAGACCATTAGGAAAATTACTTGGGGACGCTATCGTTTCTTCTATTCAAACGTTACTTATGATTGGTGGATTTATTATTTTATTCTCTGTTTTAAATAAAATGATTACTGTATTTCATATTACAGCAGCACTTTCTTTTATTATGCAACATATTTTATCATTCTTCCAACTAACTACAGAATTTAGTATTCCAATCTTATCAGGGATTTTTGAAATGACACTCGGTAGCCAAATGATTAGTCAAATAAATGAAACACCCCTCCTGCAGCAAGCTATGGTAACAAGCTTTATTTTAGCGTTTAGCGGCCTTTCTATTCAGGCACAAGTTGCTAGCATATTAGCTGAAACAGACATCCGATTTAAGCCCTATTTTTTCGCACGAATTATCCAAAGTATTCTGGCTCCTATTTTTACTTTTATATTTTGGAAACCATTTTATGAAAAAGTAAGCTCTTTTTCACCTATGCAAAAAGATATCCCCGTATTTTTATCGAATCATTCTTCTATACTGCAAGAAATTTGGACATCTTTTGTACACTATGGACCGATCTTTACTTTATTTTGTTTATATGTATATGTTATCTTATTATTTTTTCGTAGCAACAAAGAAAAACCCCGTTCACTTTAACGGGGTTTGAAACTTTTCTTTTAAAGCACGTTCTACAACAGGAGGTACAAGATCTACTACGCTTCCTCCATATCTCGCAACTTCTTTTACAATGCTCGAGCTTAAAAATGAATATTGGTTATTTGTCATAATAAAAAAGGTTTCAATATTTTCATCTAATTTTCGATTCATAGAAGTAATTTGCATCTCATATTCAAAATCAGAAACCGCTCGTAACCCACGCAAAATCGCGTTTGCATTACGCATTTTCGCATACTCCACTAATAGTCCACTATGTGAATCTACTTTTACATTCGGGATATCCTTTGTTGCTTCTCGAATTAAATCTAAGCGCTCTTCAACTGAAAAGAACGGTTTTTTTGACGAGTTGTTTAAAACTACTACGTATACCTCATCAAATACTTTTGCTCCCCTTTTAATAATATCCAGATGCCCAAGGGTAATTGGATCAAAACTTCCCGAAGAAATAGCTATACTAGTCATTCCGTCCCCTCACCTTCATACTTATAAATCGATATTGCTGTAACCCCATAATTTTCAGCTCTTACTTTTACAAGACTCCCTATAGAATCAGGTAAAACCACATCATTACCATGCTCTGACATAATTAATCCATCTCTATGTAGCAATCCATGTTGATCCATCACACTAATTAAAGATACAATTTTTTGATCTTTATATGGAGGATCAATTAATATAAGATCGAATGATATTTCACGTTTTATAAGAGCCTTTACCGCACGTTCTGCATCATTTCGATATACTTCAGCTTGTTCCTGTATTCGACAACTTTCTAAATTTTGATGGATTACTTTTATCGCTTTATTATCTCGATCAACAAAAATTGCTTTATCAATCCCTCTACTTATAGCCTCGATTCCAAGACCACCACTACCGCCAAATAAATCAAGAGCGATACCACCATCAAAATAAGGACCTATCATATTAAATATTGATTCTTTTACTTTATCTGTCGTTGGACGTGTTGTATTACCTGGCACCGCTTTTAGTGGATGCCCTTTACATTTTCCTGAAACTACTCTCATCTGTTGTCACTACCTTTATTTCAATCTATCGAGCAATTATAGAAAACCTTTCTCCATTCGGTAACCGCTACCAAACCAAACTATACTATTCCATGAAATTTTCCATTCATTTCTCAATGAACAATAGGAGAACTTTGGCTTAAAATAACCGCTCTGCATTTTTATGTATTCATCTCACCATGCGCTAACACGAACCCATTATGTATATTCGTTTCACTTTATCTTTTTTATCCTATCATAAAATAAAAAAAAGAAAAATAAAAAGCCAAACATAAAATTTAATTTCATGATGTATATCTTCATTTAGATTGGACATAAATAATTATAACAACATCACCTTCGATGTTGTTGCCAACCGCGGAGAAGACTTACGTTTCCCCATAAGTTCTTCCTCCGGTTTCTCCTCTCCCTTTTCCTTCTTACTAGTACATGCTAGTATAAGAAGGGCCCTGCTTTGCAGGGTTTTTTTTCTTTGTCTACTTTTCATTTAAAAAGTGAGATGGTACAGTAAAAGAAAGAGGAGGAAAAAATATGATTCAACGCTTTATAGAACTCGGAGAAGGCTACTCTGATTTATATGAATTACTTGAAATCGCCAAAGCAAATCAAGAACGTATAACACATATGTTACAATTTGAAACGATTAAAAATGAAAAAAAAGTGTGCTCACTTGTTGTAATATTAAAACCAACTACTACTGGTGATTTCCAACCATTATACATATGTCGTGAAGGCATTCCTGTACTTGAAAATAAAAAAAGTAAACGCGTCATTTTATTTGAAGAAACGGCAGAACAACTAGGAAGAAAAGTGACTACCTTTACGGTAAAACCATCCACAACTTTCCCAGAAAAAGAACTGTTTTTCAATCATTTAATTGGTATTTTACGAATGAATAATTTCATTCCTCCAATGAAATAAATTGTTATTTCAAGTAAAAAAATCCCCTGCTAAAATTTGCAGGGGATTTTTTCTATTAGCTATAATCGTATTCTTTTGCCCGATCAGGACGTGAATTTTCAAATTCCGTTTTTAAATACGGGCGGTACGACTGTTCTATCTTCTTCACAAAAGGAAGCTTGTTCAACTTTTGCATCATATGCTCAATTTGTTCCATATCACAATATACTACTGCGTATTTTAAGCGTTTTGATATGTAATGTATGTTACCATATTTCCTTAAAATCTTGGCATGTTTCAATGAATGTAAATAAACAATCATACTTTGTCGTTGCCCGAACATAATCTTCTCCATCTTCTCCTTTTAAAAGCATATATTTTATATTTTATGAAAACCAATCAGAAATTTATGACATTACAGGACAAACTCTGTATACGTTTTCTTCTATCTTCTAAAAAACGGGGTAATTTACCCCGTTTTACAGCCACAACCTCCGCCGGTACCACAACCGCCACCACAGCCACCAGCATCAAAAAATGGATTTCCTGTTGGAACTTTGATGGAAGAAGACACCTCAGAACCGATTGCTACACTAACTTCATCTAACAACTTTTGCAAAGCTGTTTCTACTCGTTTAAAAGCTGCAACCTTATCATGTAAGTCTACAGAACGCTTTAACTCCCTCATCTTCGTCGAAACGAAAGTATAATCAGGATGGTATTTACCGAAACGTTGCACTTCTTCATATCGTTCTTTCATCGCTGTAAATTGCTGAATTAACGTCTGAACTTCCATATCTTCATGCAATTCTTTATAACACTTACGATAGTCTTCTGCTATATCTGAACAGATAATCGCTTTTGCAAGCTGCTCTGCCTTATCTAATATCAATACGCTTTCCAGCGTCGCTACAATCATGAGAGACACCTCCGAGTATTCATCATACCACATTTAGAATAGAACTACTAATTGAAGTGTCTCACTAAACAGAAAGATATCACTCTAACTATTTTCCATATAATTCTAGCACATACTTATACATTAATATGTTCCGCAATATTATATTTCAGAACATCCCATTTCCCACTATTTTCTTTCACATAACTAATACATGCATTTTTTAATGGTGTCTTAAACGAAATATCTTCCGGTGCAATTGCATGTAAAATTGCTTTTATCGCATGTGAATGAGCTACAATGATAATACGTTTGCCAGAATAAGTTTCTGCAACATCTTTTACAGCAGCAAAGCACCGAGTTACAATCTCTTCATCTTGCTCCATACCTTCTACTTTACCTTCTGCAATTAGCTCCCTAACAGTCGCAACCGGCTTCCCAGAAGCTTCACCAAAATTACGTTCAACAAATCGCTCATCTAATAAAATCGATTGCAATCCTGTAGCCCCTGCAATTTCCTTAGCTGTTTCGTGCGCTCTAATTAATGGGCTACTTATAATTACATCCCATGCTTCCGCTTGCAAAGCAACTGCACTTTGACTTGCTTGCTTCTTTCCCACTTCATTAAGTGGAATATCTTCACGTCCTTGAATAATCTCTTGAAAATTCCAATCAGTTTGTCCATGTCGTACTAAACAAATTTCCGTCATGCTCATGCTGCAACTCCTTTTTAAATAATCCGCTTCTATTGTATCAAAAGTTCTGCATGACGGACATAGTTTTCCCTTCCAATTATGTTGTATTTTGTTGCTTCATATACTGAAACATATCGATCATAATGGAGGCAACTGCCAATTGGTTTTGAAATTTCTCAACTTTATCTGGTATCGTTTTTTTGAAATGCTGCATAGCTGCTAACTCAAAAGCCTCTTTCTCTTCAGGATTTCGCGTTAGTTTTCTATACCAGTACGGTTGCTCCCTAATATAGCGAGATAAATCCTCATCAGCCCTTATAAACTCCATAATTTCTGCTCTCATCCTCTTTCCCCCTAATCCTTCTGAAAGAAAAATGGATTATTTTCGGAAGTACTCTCTTCTTGCCGCGCGGGCTTCCCTTGAAATTGTTGAAAAACTTGTTGCACACTACCAATGGCACTCGTCACATTGGCTAAATGGTGTTGCATTTGTTCTACATCTAGCTTTTTAAAGAAAGAAAGCATTTGTCCCATCACATCTGCTGTTTTCTCCTCTTCAGTTCGATTATCTTTTTCTTGTTTATTTTCTTTTACCGAAGAAAAAGCAGGCGCTCCATCAGGTCTAAAAGTTGCCCATATCGGATCTTCTTCACCAAGTAAGTACCATTCTTCATAAAACTGTTGCCAAGTTTTGTGACCACTTCGAACCTCATGAACCATTTTAGGGTGATGGTTTACAAACTCTTTAAACTGTTGAACCGATGGATGTAACGGTCCTTTTGTTGTTGGCATAATCCTCACCTCTTCATGTATATCTACTATATAATAAGAAAAAAAAGGCACATGGTTCGCCTATTTTCAGACGATTCATGCACCTTTTTATCCTGCTATTTGCATACGGTAAGATTCCGACCTACACTTCAGTGAATACGAAGTACTTAAACGTGAGGTGTCCCCTACACAACTTAAAATTCCACTTTATTTCCGAATAAAGTTTTGTGTATAAAACTTATCGTATACCCCAACACCTAATCCTGTAAATTGTTCATTTAATACATTTTTTCTATGCCCTTCACTATTTAACCAACCTTGCACCGCCGCAATTCCATCACTATGTTGCGCCGCTATGTTCTCACCAGCAAGTTGAAACCCTACTTTCCCGCGCTGTAAACGATCTCCTAACGTACCTAATGTAGGTGAATCGTGTGAAAAGTAATTATTATCCTTCATATCTTTACTATGCCCTATAGCCACATCTGCTGTTTGTTGATCCCAAGCTAACAGCGGTAACTTATGGCGACTTCGAATAATATTTGTTAAATCAAAAATTTGTTGCATATTCCCATTCTCTATTTGTTTCATTTTATCTGGAGTCAATGGTTGTTCAGCTAGTAATTCACCCGAATAAACAAGCTGATACGGTCTTTGGCGTAATAACGTTTCATCATCCATATAACGAACACCAACAAGCTCATGTGTAAAATGATCAAAATATAATTGTGCCCAGCCATCTTCTACAGGTATTAATGGTTGTTCCATCACTTCCGTGTCAGATAACTCAAATTGATAACTATGTTTCCCTCTTTTTAACGAAATCTCATGCGAGAGTGGATTCTTTTTATACACTTCTTCATACTTTTCATTTATATAATAAGGCGGCACCTTAACTTGCTCACCAGCAACATACGCCGTTACAACTTTTCGTTCCGCAACCCCAAATTGCACATACTGAGTTAAATCTTGATTGTATACCCACCATTCATATCCGTAAGCAGATGGCTCTATTCGAGATGGTTCGCCCCATTTTGCTAATAAATTTTCAGAGTCCCCACCAATCATATTTAAAACCGTATTTGAAGAGTCTTCATTTACTTGTTTTTTCTTTTTCACAATTTTATTTTCTTGCTTTGATTGAGATGGGGTTAATATATATTGTGAAACGAGTAATTTCCCGTATAAGTCCACAGCTAAAATTAAAAATGTAATCATTACGATACGCAATAATTTCTTCAATCGATATACCTCCTGCACAAAACATAAAATTGAGATATACACAAATCCTTTTCTTTCCTTTTTTGTGTGTACCGTACTCTTTTCACTATATCATATTTTCGCAAAAAAAGTCTGGATTATCCCTTTTCTCTCAATATGAATTGCACTTTCTTATTATTCATACTATTATAAAAATAATGATGTAACATGAAAAGAGGAGGTATTATATGCAATTTACAAATACGAAATTTAATGGGGCAGTCGTTGATTTAACACTATTAACAGAGATTATGGAAAAGAACCATTTTGTACTTGCTGGACAGTGGGATTATGAACGAGTTACATACGATTATAAATTTGAAATATTAAATGATATTTATTATTTGCGCGTACTAGGTTTGGCTGTTGAAGGTGATGTTGGTAGCAGACACGCTGAAATCAAGCTACTTCCTCCCTTATTAGGAAAACATTATTATCCTCACGGCGTTGAATATGGTGATGGTGAAACTTTCCCAACGAATGTACTTCAAAAAAGCGAACAACTCCTACAAAATATCGAAAAAGAGTTAAAAGAATTCCAAATCATTGAATAAAATAAAAGTGAGTGCATCATATTGATGCACTCACTTTTATTTCGTTTGTAAATACGGCGGCAATTGTTGCAACTGCTCTTTATCCTTTTCACGCTCTCGACGCGCCCATCGAAAGAATACATAGCCTATAATTGTGCCATACACTATTTCCTGGACAATTTTCATAATGATGCCACCTGTTTGTTGGTCTTGTACGACTGGCATCCAGTGTAAAAATTCTGGTCCCGTTATATTTAAATCTGATAAAGTTCCCGCCGGTACACAAAGTTCCATCGCCTTCATCCAAGCAGCCGGATCCGTATAGGTTGCAAATAACGGTGCAGTTGCAAAAATGATTAACGCACAAGCTGGCGTTAATAATATACCGTTAGCAAACATATAACCAAGTTTCTTTATATCACTTAACGTTTGATATTCTGGTAATGGATTTAGCATCGGCCACCACATCATGATTGCCGTAAAGAACAATATAGCGAGACAAATAGGATGAGCAATTTGACTTTGTTTTACTGTGTCAAAAACAACTGGTAAATGATAAAAAGAAAACAGGCCATTAAATACAAACAATGCAATAAGTGGTTTAGCAAATATCTTTAATATAATTTGAACGAACTTAAAAGAAGTAATATAACGATATAACCAATCTGGTATACCAAGCAACAATAACGGTGGAACTGCAATATACATAACTGCCATCTCAAACATATGTGCACTAAATATAATATGACCAATTAAATCAATAGGCCCTCCCTTTACAAAATACAAAAGAACAATCCCGGTCGTAAAATAAAAAATTTGCTTCTTACTTACCTTCGTCGCATTTTCAAATCGCATTCTATATGGCCCAATAATTAAAAAGTACCCAATAAGAATCGAAAGCATAAATAATAAAAAGATTGGACTCCATAGAGCTTGAAAACCAAATATCCACAAGTTACTCATTGTTACACCTACCTTCTTAAGGTTATCCTTTCACATAATAAGAAGAGGGAGCTGTGACAACACAAGCTCCCTTATTTTTCACTTTTCAAATCCACACAATTGTCATAAAAGCTAAAATTGTAATTAACCCGATTAACAGACCAGAATAAAGAAAGAAACTTGCCGCTTCATGTCCTTTATGACTCATATGCATAAAATAATACAATTGAAAAATTACTTGTACCACTGCTAATAGTAAAATAAATGGTACTGAGAAAGTCGGACTAAAAGTTTTCGGATATGCTACTGCTACAAATGCAACAAATGTTAAAAAAATCATTAATGCAAACGTAATAACTTGATGCTTCATTTCCTCCGCACTTTTTCTCTTCCGATAAACAAGATCAACTTTAGGATTATTCGTTTGCTTTATCGCCATTGTTTATCCCACCATTCCCATTAAATATACTACAGTGAAAATAAACACCCAAACTACGTCAATAAAGTGCCAATAAATCGATGCAACATAAAACTTCGGTGCATTGTATAAATTTAGACCTCTCTTCGCATTTCTAAAGATTAATGTTAAAATCCAACACAATCCAAACAATACGTGTAGTCCATGCGTACCAACAAGAGCATAAAACGCGGAACCAAACGCACTACTTCTCATAGTATGCTTAAATTCATGCGTATAATGATAAAACTCATATATCTCAAACCCTAAAAATCCTAAACCTAGCAACACTGTTACTAATAGCCAAAGTTGCATTTTCTTAAAGTTAAAGTTTTTCATATGATACATCGCATATACGCTCGTTAAGCTACTCGTTAATAAAAGCATCGTCATAATGAAAACGAGTGGCATTTGGAACATCTCTTGAGATGTTGGTCCACCATTTGTAGAATTCTTTAACGCTAAATATGTGCCAAACAAGGAAGCGAACAATACTGTTTCGCCTCCAAGAAATAACCAAAAACCGACAAACTTATTTTTTCCCTCAAGGGTTGCTTTTTCAGGCTCTGCTGGAAATGTTTCATTCGTTAATTTTTCATCTACATGCATTATGCCTTGCCCCCCTTATCTTCTAAATCTTCCTTATGAATATGATATCCATGATCATCGATCACTGAACGTAGGAACATTGTACCGAATGTAATGATTAAACCAATAATTGCTACTAATAACCAAAACTTATCTTTTCCACCCTGCATATACATTGCACCGAATGCAGCTATAAACAATCCTAAAGAAATGATAAATGGTGAAAACGATGGATTTGGCATATGAATATCATCAACTGGTTCCGCCGCTGTCATCTCTTTATTCCCTTCGCGTTTTTCAATCCAAAACGGATCTAATCCGCGAACAAATGGTAATTGTTTAAAGTTATATTCCGGTGTAGGTGCTGGCATTGTCCATTCTAATGTACGTGCATCCCATGGATCACGACCAGCCTTTTCTTTTGATACTGTTGTTTTGATTACATTGAATAGAAGAACAATCGTTCCAAGAGCCATAAATACCGCTCCAATAGAACTAATCATATTCCCCATTTCCAACCCTTGACCTTCAAGATATGTGTAGTAACGACGCGGCATACCAATCAATCCAAGGAAATGCTGAATGAAGAACGTTAAATGGAAACCGATAAAGAATAGCCAAAATGTTATCTTTCCTAACGTTTCATTCAATACTTTATTAAACATCAGTGGCCAATAATAATGAGCTCCTGCAAGTAAACCAAATACAACACCGCCGACGATTACATAATGAAAGTGCGCTACTACGAAATAGTTGTCATGAAATTGATAATCAGCAGGCGCAGATGCTAGCATAACACCTGTAACTCCTCCCATTACGAATGATGGAATGAAAGCTACTGCCCACATCATCGGTGTCGTAAAACGAATACTTCCGCCCCACATCGTAAAGAGCCAGTTGAATATTTTAATACCGGTCGGAACCGCAATCGCCATTGTTGCAACTGAGAAAATAGCATTTGCAACTGGACCAAGCCCGACAGTAAACATATGATGCGCCCATACCATAAATCCTAAGAATCCAATTAATACTGTCGCGAACACCATCGACGAATAACCAAATAATCGCTTTTTCGAAAATGTCGCGAAGATTTCTGAGAATATTCCGAAAGCTGGGAGTATAAGAATGTATACTTCTGGATGACCGAAAATCCAGAATAAATGCTCCCATATAATTGTATTCCCGCCCAATGCTGGATTAAAGAAACTTGTTCCAAATAAACGATCTAACATTAAAAGTCCTAATCCTACAGTTAATGGCGGAAAAGCGAATAATATTAGCGAAGATGTTACAAATGTCGTCCATGTAAACATCGGCATACGCATATACGTCATTCCTGGCGCACGCATATTAATAATGGTTACAAGGAAGTTAATACCTCCAATTAATGTACCAATACCAGAGATTTGCAAGCCGAGTACATAAAAATCAACACCATGGCCTTTTGAGGCTAAAGCTAAAGATGCATAAGATGTCCATCCTGCATCAGGTGCTCCACCTAAAAACCAACTTAAATTTAAAAATACTCCACCAAAGAAAAATAACCAAAATCCAAGTGAATTCAAAAACGGGAACGCTACATCACGTGCACCAATTTGAAGTGGTACAGCGGCGTTCATAAATGCAAACACGAGTGGCATAGCTGCGAGGAAAATCATTGTTGTACCGTGCATCGTTAATACTTGATTATAAGCATCCCCAACAAGAAAAGCGTTGTTAGGAATCGCTAATTGAAGGCGAATAAATAGAGCTTCTATTCCGCCTATTATAAAAAACAATCCACCTGCAATTAAATAGAGAATGGCAATCTTTTTATGGTCTACTGTCGTTAAATAATCCCATATGACAGCACCCATCCCCTGTTTTTTTGCTACAGAACTCACGTTTTCAACCTCCCCTTCGCGAATAATCCCTCTTTACTTTTCAACTTTTAACGTTTGTAAGTATGCATTTAATGCATCAATTTGATCATCCGTTAAGTTGCCATATTTACCAGTCATTTTATTTCCTGGTTTCATATTTTCAGGATCTTTCAGCCATTTTTTTAAGTTTTCTTCATTGTTTTCGGCAATACCGGCAACCATATCGCGATCCGCAAAGTTTGCTAAGTTTGGTGCGATACGAGCGGAAGGTGGTCTACTATCATTAGATCCAACTGCGTGACAACCAATACAGCTTTTATTAAATATTTCTTGGCCCTCTTGCGCCTTTGTTGAAGCTACTTCTTTCTTCCCATCAATCTTCTTCATATCAGCAAGCCACTTTTTGTACTCGCTTTCATCTAAAGCTTTCACTTTGAATTGCATTAAAGAATGTGATGGGCCGCAAAATTCTGTACAAAAACCATTATAAGTGCCCGATTTATCTGCCTTTAACCACATTTTGTTCACATTATCTGTATTTGTATCCATTTTCCCAGCTAAAGATGGAACCCAAAACGAATGTTTAATATCGGCACCCTTCAAATTCAAATACACTTTCTTACCTGTGGGGATGACTAAATCTTGAGAAGTGACTATTTTTTCTGATTTATAAGAAAATTCCCACCAATAAAGATTCGCTGTTACATCAACAACGATAGTATCTTTATCAATATTCTTTTTCTCCATCGCACTTACATCAGCAAGTTTGAATGTATATGTAACCGTCGGAACAGCTAAGATTAACAAAAGAATAATCGGAATAACTGTCCATATAATTTCTAGCTTGTGATTCCCTTCAACTTGCTCCGGAATATAATCTTCCTGACCTTTCTTTTGTCGGAAACGCACAATTACATATAAGAAAATAATAGTAACTACTAGTACTACTCCTACCATGATCGCAGTTGCTAGTAAGAGCAAATCATATTGCATTTTTGCTACTTCTCCTTGCGGAATTAAAGTAGATTGAAAGGCTTTACCGCATCCCCCTAACAGTAAAGCCAGCAGTGAAACGAACGAAAGCAGTCGCCACTGTTTCTTCATACAAACAACCCCCACTTTCCTTGTGAATTAGATTGTACTTTATAGTTAAGTAAAGTAAATCTCAACGTAAAGAAATCCAATTATGTCGTTGTCTTAGAAGAATGTAACTACAATCATTGATACAAATAAGATTGTTAAATAATTTAGGGAATAAACAAACATTTGTACGGACCATTTGATGTCATCTTGCTTACGGAAGCCATAAAATCCTAAAACGATCCATCCGATGTTTAACAATGTTGCAATTACCATAAATGTTATCCCTAGTCCACTCATATAAAATGGTAGTGGTAATAAACATACTGTCCAAATCATAATTTGGCGTTTCGTAATTTCAAATCCATGAACTACAGGAAGCATTGGAATTCCTGCATTTCGATATTCATCAACACGTTTCATCGCTAATGCGAGAAAATGTGGGATTTGCCAAATAAACATAATTAAAAATAACATCCAAGCAATTGGATGGCCTAAAGATGGATCGATTGCCGCCCATCCAATTAAAGGTGGAACTGCTCCAGATATACTACCTACAACAGTATTTAGTGTATACTTTCTCTTTGTCCATAACGTATATAAGACAACATATGTGAAAGCACCAATAAATCCCATTAATACTGCCATTGGTGTTGTTAATAATAAAAATACAAATCCAAGAAGTAATATAACTAGTCCAAATGTAAGTGCAAATCCCGGTTTATACTTTCCAGTAACCGTTGGACGGGTTTTTGTTCTTTCCATTAACGGGTCGATGTCTCGATCAATGTAGTTATTTAAACAACATACCCCTGCCATAATTAATCCAGAACCAACGATTGTAAAGAATAACTTATCCAGATTGTCCATTACACTTAATCCATTAAAATGTAATGCCAACCAAAATCCTGTAAATACAGTAAGTGTATTTGAGTTTACAATCCCCATTTTAACGAGCGCTGATAAATCTTGTAGCCGAGTTGTTTCCGGTACACTTGTAACAGCTGACTCATCATGCAGCTCACTTGTTGCATGGTTCATCACTTTAACCCCCTCTTAAAACTTTCATCTTTCTTTTTGCGCCTATTTCGAATGAAATATTTCGCTTCTATATAGCAATATTATTACAGTAGAAATATTGTTAACCCATTCTACTACTAATCTACGCCCATACTCCAATATATTAAATCATATTTCCCGAACATTTTGTGAAGAAAACATGAACTTTTTGTGTCGAATATAAAAAACTTAATTCTTACTTGTCCTTATCATAACATGATGTTACCTTCTATAATAAACTTTTTTGTCATATTTAACACGTATTCTCCTCATATCTTTTCAAAATAGCCTGTTTTTCACCTAAAAATTCCCTTATATATCCTATTTCCACACCCATTTTCTCTCCCCTGTCTGCCCCCGCCATTTCTTTGCTATTTTATTATTTTTTATATATCATAGGAACTAGCGCTTTTTATTCTATACATAATGGAATGAAAATATTTCGCAATAACTTCATAGCAGAAAGATGGTGAAATAGATTGCAACGCTTTATTAAATGGTTAGCAGTCATTACGAGTCTTGATTTATTAATAGTTTTACTAGGAGGCGCCTTAGTTACAAAAACAGGTTCTGGCCAAGGGTGCGGTAAATCATGGCCACTTTGTAACGGTGAATTTGTTCCATCTAATTTATCAATGGAAACTATTATTGAACTAAGTCACCGCCTTACATCAGGATCAGCAGGAATTCTTGTCACTCTCCTTTGTATTTTGTCCTGGAAATATTATAAACATGTGCGCGAAACAAAAACGTTAGCAATTTT
Organism: Bacillus sp. IBL03825; assembly: GCF_024712505.1. Taxonomy (NCBI): domain Bacteria; kingdom Bacillati; phylum Bacillota; class Bacilli; order Caryophanales; family Bacillaceae; genus Bacillus; species Bacillus sp. IBL03825. Next base: position 3,944,503 of record NZ_JAMXKE010000001.1, read on the forward strand.
ATCCTTCGTATTTTTAGTTGCACAAGCATTAATGGGAGCGGCAGCAGTTGTTTGGGGACAAATGCCAGCTGTACTTGCTATCCATTTCGGTATTTCCTTAATTTCATTTGCTTCTGTCATTTTATTAACGTGTCTTATCTTTGAAATTGACCAGAAATTTGATGCACGTTCACTTATTATGGACAAAAAAATGAAATTTCATATTTATGGTGTAACAATTTACAGTTATATTGTCGTCTACACAGGTGCTTTAGTACGTCACGAACGAGCTAGCTTAGCCTGTCCAGACTTTCCTTTATGTAGCAAAAATAGACCTATGCCAACTCAACTACATGAATGGGTTCAAATGGGACATAGAGTTGCAGCGATGTTAATTTTCGCTTGGATACTATACGCAATGATTCTCGCTATTCGCCATTACAAGCAACAGCCTGTCGTATACTGGGGATGGATCATTTCATTTATCCTTGTTACACTTCAAGCGATCGTGGGAATTTTAGTCGTATTTACAAATGCTAATTTAGTAATGGCATTATTACATTCACTATTCATTTCTTGCTTGTTTGCTGTACTATGCTATTTAGTTATGTTAGGTACAAGAAGTAAAGTGAATGCAAAAGAAGCTGAATCAACTTCTAAACAAACAAAATAAATTTAAATTAAAATACCTTGCCGAATTGGCAAGGTATTTTTTGCGATAAAAAAAGAGCTGTATTTACACAGCTCTTTTTCTATTTTAGTGATCTAATTCAATCAGTAAGTCACCCGTTTGAATTGCATCTCCATCGTTAACATATACTTTTTTCACTTTACCATTGAACGGCGCTTGAACTGTCGTTTCCATTTTCATCGCTTCTGTAATTGCCATAGAATCGCCTTTTTTCACTTCATCGCCTTCTTTTACAACTACTTTAATAACCGTTCCTGGCATTGTTGCACTAATGTGGTTTGGATTTTCACGGTTTCCTTTCACACGTTGTGCCACTGTTGCTTTCACACTTTCGTCTTTCACAACAATCTCACGTGGTTGACCGTTAAACTCCAAGTAAAGAATACGATTTCCATCCGGCTGAGGCTCTCCGATTGATACTAGTTTAACCATCAATGTTTTACCTTGTTCGATTTCCACATTGATTTCTTCACCAAGTCTCATACCATAGAAGAATGTCGGTGTATCAAGCACAGATACACTTCCATAAAGCTCAGCAACTTTTTCGTAATCCATAAATACTTTTGGATATAATGCATATGCAACGACATCAAAAATCGTCACTTCGCGTCCAAGCTTATGGAATAGCTCTTCTTTTAACGCGTCGAAATCTACTGGCTCTAATAATTCACCCGGTCTTACTGTTAATGGCTCTTTCCCTTTTAAAATAATTTCTTGCAACTTTTTCGGGAAACCACCATATGGCTGTCCTAAATCTCCTGAGAACATTTCAACAACAGATCCTGGGAAGTCCATAGAATGCCCACGCTCTAAAACATCTTGTTCTGTTAAGTGATTTTGAACCATAAATAACGCCATATCACCGACAACTTTAGATGATGGTGTTACTTTAACAATATCGCCAAACATGTCATTTACACGACGATACATTACTTTCACTTCGTCGAAGCGATCTCCTAAACCAACCGCCTTCGCTTGTTGTTGTAGATTACTATACTGTCCGCCTGGCATTTCGTGCATATATACCTCTGTATGAGGAGCATTCATACCACTTTCAAACGGCGCGTAGTATTTACGTACATCTTCCCAGTAATGAGATAGTTTTTCTAATGAATCTACGTTAACGTCTGGCTGTCTTTCGTTTCCACCTAACGCATAGTATAGCGTGTTTGCGCTTGGTTGTGACGTTTGACCAGCCATAGAACTTACTGCCACATCGACAATATCAACACCTGCTTCAATTGCCTTTGTATACGTTAATATACCATTTCCACTCGTATCGTGTGTATGCAAGTGAATCGGAATCGATACCGTCTCTTTTAATGCAGAAACTAAATCATATGCCGCATTAGGTTTTAATAAGCCTGCCATATCTTTAATTCCTAATATATGTGCTCCTGATGCTTCTAACTCTTTTGCTAAGTTTTTATAGTAATTTAAATCATATTTACTACGTAACGGATCATGAATATCTCCTGTGTAGCACATTGTTGCTTCTGCAATTTTACCAGTATCCCGTACAGCATCAATCGCAACTCTCATACCTTCTACCCAGTTTAAACTATCAAAAATACGGAACACATCAATTCCAGCTTGAGCAGAACATTCCACAAACTTTTGAATTAAATTATCTGGATAGTTTTTGTAACCAACTGCGTTTGAAGAACGAAGTAACATTTGGAATAAAACGTTTGGCATTTTTTCACGAAGATCTAGTAATCGTTCCCATGGATCTTCTTTTAAGAAACGATATGCAACATCAAACGTTGCACCGCCCCACATTTCCGCTGAGAATAGGTTCGGTAACATTCTCGCTGTCGGCTCTGCAATTTGATGTAAATCTTTTGTACGAATACGCGTGGCAAGTAGTGACTGATGTGCATCACGGAATGTTGTATCCGTCAAAAGTACACGCTTTTGATCTTGTACCCATTTTACTAATCCGTCCGCTCCACGCTCATCCAAAATTTGTTTCGTTCCATTTTGAATCGGCTCTGAGTGTAATACATTCGGTATACGAGCATCCGGGAAAATGGGTTTCTCTTTTTTCCCTACTCCTGGGAAGCCATTTACTGTTACTGTCCCAATGTAATTTAACATTTTCGTTCCGCGGTCTTTACGTTTCGGGAACAGGAATAGTTCAGGTGACGCATCAATAAATGAAGTGTCATATTCTCCTGATAAGAAGTTTTTATGTTTTACTACATTCTCTAGGAATGGAATATTTGTTTTAATACCACGAATACGGAATTCTTTTAAGTTACGTTCCATTTTCGCAGCAGCTTGTTCAAAAGTAAGTGCCCATGTTGTAACTTTTACAAGTAAAGAATCATAGTACGGTGTAATAACAGCACCTTGGAAACTATTACCTGTATCAAGACGAACACCGAAACCACCGCCTGATCGGTATGCCATAATTTTCCCTGTATCCGGCATAAAATTATTTAGTGGGTCCTCAGTCGTTACACGAGATTGGATCGCAAATCCATGAACAACTACTTCCTCTTGCTTCGGAACACCTACCATTTTACTATGTAATGCATGTCCATCAGCTATTAAAATTTGCGATTGAACGATATCTACCCCTGTGATCATTTCTGTAATTGTATGTTCAACTTGAACACGCGGATTTACTTCAATAAAGTAAAACTCATCACCTTTTACAAGAAATTCTACTGTTCCTGCGTTTAAATAATTTACATTTTTTGTTAATTTAACAGCAGCATCACAAATACGCTGACGCAAATCATCTGAAAGCGACACACTAGGTGCGATTTCTACCACTTTTTGGTGACGACGTTGTACAGAACAGTCACGCTCGTATAAATGAACAACATTGCTCTCTTCATCTGCTAAAATTTGAACTTCTATATGTTTAGGTTTTTCAACGAATTTTTCAACGTATACTTCATCATTACCAAAGGCTGCTTTCGCTTCTGACTTCGCTCGATTATACGATTCTCTTAATTCTTCACTAGTACGTACAATACGCATACCACGACCGCCACCGCCAAGGGAAGCTTTAATAATAATCGGGTAATCATACTTTTCAGCAAATTCTCCAACTTCTTCTACTGAATTTACCGGCCCATCACTACCAGGAATAACTGGAATTTGTGCTAGCTGCGCTTGTGTTCTTGCTTTCACTTTATCTCCAAACATATCTAAATGCTTACTCTTTGGACCAATAAAGATAATCCCTTCTTCTTCACAACGTTTTGCGAATTGAATATTTTCTGACAAGAAACCATATCCAGGGTGGATTGCATCTACATGATTACTTTTCGCAATCTCAATAATGCCCTCAATATCTAGATAAGCATCAATTGGCTTTTTCCCTTCCCCAACTAAATAGGACTCATCGGCTTTATAACGATGATAAGAACCACTATCCTCTTTAGAATAGATTGCAACTGTTTTTAATCCAAGTTCCGAACAAGCTCGAAACACACGAATTGCAATCTCTCCACGGTTAGCTACCAATACTTTTTGAATACGTTGCAGCTTTGTCATGATTTTCCCCCTCTACTTTCCTACCACTCTAGAGATAAAATATACACACACCATAAAGAGCGTGAAGTTCTTCACTTTCTACATTATATTATACTTAGAAAGCTTCACTTTATTTTTATCCATCATACCTTATTTTTTAACAAATGATAAGTTTTCTGATCAATTTGTTTCACAAAAACAGTATAGCATACCTCTTCCTTTTCTAACAACTTAATTGTATATCACATTTAATTAAATGTGATATATTTTTTAATATAATTATCAATTAATACGTCATATTTAATGTTTCTTGAAAATAAAAAACACATTGTACTTTAGAGTACAATGTGTTTTTTATTTTACTACAACAAGATGCGGTCCATCTTGCTCTCTTTCTTTCATTATCTCATTTTGTTGTTTCTCTTGTCGTTTTACATGACTAGCAACATTTAATAATATACCCATTGAGATTAGATTAGCCAATAAAGAACTACCACCATAACTAATAAACGGTAACGGTACTCCTGTAAGTGGTATTAATCCAGACATACCACCAACATTAACAAAAGTTTGTATCCCAATTAAACTTGCAATTCCGATTGCAATTAAACTTCCAAATGGATCTTTACACTTTTGTGCCACTCTAAACGAACGAATGATAATAAGTAATAAACAGATTAAAATGATAGCTACACCTATAAAACCTAGTTCTTCAGATATAATTGCCATAATAAAATCCGTTTGTGGCTCTGGTAAGTAGCCATACTTTTGTATACTATTCCCTAATCCTCTACCATTTAACCCGCCTGAGGCAATTCCAATAAAAGAATTAACTAATTGGAATCCATCATTTTGAGGATCGTTAAATGGATCAAGAAAAACTGAAAATCGAGCTTTTTGGTATAGACTTAATTTATAGTTTCCGATAAAATACAACGCCGGAATCCACAAGACAGATGTTAATAAAAATCTTTTAATCCACAAGTTAACATTAACTCCTGAACAGAAGAACATAATTAACACTGTTCCACCTATTAATATGTCGGTCCCTAAGTCATTTTGTAATAAAATTAATACCATCGATCCACCGACAACAAATATAGGAGGTATGATCCCTTGGAAAAAAGGGGTTTGCCTCTCTTGTTTCTTAGCAAAAAAACTTGCTAGCGTAATAATAACTGCTATTTTTACAAACTCAGCTGGTTGTATACCTAGTATCCATCCTTTTGCACCATTGATTACCTTACCGAAAAGGAAAGCTGCTGTTAGTAAGCCCAGACTCCCTAATCCCATCGCTGTAAGAACTATTTTTTTCCTCCAAAATTTGTAAGGAATTACAGCAACAATCACTAGTATTACCGTTCCAATAGCAAGAGCAACTAATTGTTTTTTAAAAAAGTAATTTGCCGGCCAGTTATATCTCGACGAAATCGCGACAATGGAACTAGAACTATATACCATTATAACTCCCAACACACATAAGATAACAAGAGGAAGTAATAATGAATAATCCATTGATTTCCATACTCTTTTCATTTCATTTCCTCTTTCTGTTTCAATTTAATTATTGTTGTATTCCATATGTACATTGATTCTTCCTGCTTTATTATACAAATAAAAAGCCCAAACTATTTCAGTTTGAGCCCCCCTATTTGAACCCGTTATTGTTGTTTGTTTGTAAATGCTTCATGAAGTGCAGATAACTCACGTTCAAGCTCTCCTAACATTGCTTTCCCTTGTTCTTCTGCAATAAGACCAAGGCGAACTGCAAAATCGACCTCGCGGGATAGTCCAAACATTTGTGTGTCTAACACTTCTTCATATAATGGACATTGCGGCATTGTAAGATTGTCCATTTGCACCTTAATAAGTCTTAAAATCTTCTCCGCATCCGCTTGTAGAAGGGCTAGTGCCTTTTCCTGATGATTTGATACTGTCTCAGACGCCAAATTGATTCCCTCCGTTTCCGTCCTACTCTCTCCTATCTATTAATATTAGCGATAGTTTTAGTAAATTGCAATAGAAACATTTTTTGTGACAACCGTGTCTAATGCTATTATACTGAAAAGTGGGAGTATAACACAAATGGGGGAACAACAATGAGCGAAATTTTATTTATTAATGGAAAAGTTCGTTTTCCAATCACTATCGATCCAACTGTTTGGATCTTTGATGATCGAAAAGTAGATTTGACAACTTACTTTGATGAAACAAGAGAAAACACTTCAGAACTAGAAGCTTATTTAAAAAACACTTCAGAGCATTGGGATCGTGAAATCCGTGATGGTGCTGCGTTTCCACCGATACAACAAAGTGTAAAGAAATATAAAAAAGAACAACTAATTACTGGAACGTTCGGTATACCATTTCATCCATTTCTTGCTAACGCCGAAATTTCAGAGGACGCTACGCAAGTCGAAATTGAAACAGTAGATCAAACAATAATACTTCCATTAGAAACTGTCAAAAATGCTATTCTTGGTTTTTCAAAAGAAGGAAAGCCATTAAAAGAGGATGGACCTGTTCATCTATATTACAATGATGGATCTAATAGACAAAATCCAATCCGTAACATCCGTAAATTTACTATTATTTAACATGTATACTTGAAAGAAAAAAGGAGTGAGCTTCAGCTCACTCTTTTTTATAATAAATCTGCTGCTAGTTGAGCTAAATTAGACCGCTCCCCTTTAACAAACTTTACATGACCACTAATACGCTGCTCTTTAAACTTCTCTACAACATATGTTAAACCGTTATTATATTCATCCAAATACGGGTGATCAATTTGCTGTGGATCTCCCATTAATACAATTTTACTTTTTTCTCCTACCCTTGTTAGTATCGTTTTCACTTCATGCTTCGTTAAATTTTGTGCTTCATCAATTATAATGAACTGATCTGGAATACTTCTCCCACGTATATAGGTAAGGGCCTCCACTTCAATCGAACCCATTCCAGCTAAAATAGCATCTAACTCTCCTGGCTTTTTCGTATTAAATAAATACTCTAGATTATCAAAAATCGGTTGCATCCATGGTCTTAACTTTTCTTCTTTTTCTCCTGGTAAATAACCGATATCTTTTCCGACTGGAACAATTGGCCTTGCAACTAGTAGTTTTTTATATAGCCCTAAATCTTCAGTTTGCATGAGCCCCGAAGCTAAAGCAAGTAATGTTTTTCCTGTACCAGCTTTCCCTGTTAACGTTACTAGCGGAATATCTTCACGAAGCAACAATTCTAGTCCCATAATTTGCTGCACATTTCGTGGTCGTATCCCCCATACTTGTTCATTGTGAAAAATAAGTTTCTTTACCTTCTTACCTAAGTGATCCACAATGCCAAGTGCTGAACTAGATCCCCCTAATGCATCTTTCATTACTACAAACTGATTTGGATAAAAAGGGTGATTTGCAATTTCGGATAAAGGCAATTCACCTTTTTCATAAAAATAATCTAATTGCTCTTTTGATATATACCCTTCTAAAAATCCTGAATATATATTATCTACTTCAATTACACGATCACTTAAATAATCTTCCGCCTTCAAACCAATTGCATCAGCTTTTACCCTTACGAGCACGTCTTTACTTACTAAAATAACAGACTTCCCGTCCTCTTTTTCTTGTTCTTCTAAAGATAGATTTTTTGCTACAGCTAAAATTCGATTATCATTCGTTTTTTCTACAAAAATATCTTGTAGTTGAACAAATGAACGATGATTTAATTCAATACGAAATGTACCGCCGTTTTCTAACGGAATACTTTCATGCAGCTTTCCTATTTCACGAAATTTGTCTATTAACTTAGATACATAACGAGCGTTTCGTCCTACTTCATCCATATAACGTTTTTTCGAATCAACCTCTTCTAATACAACTGCTGGAATCACTACTTCATTGGTTTCAAATGAAAAAATAGATAAAGGATCCTGCAAAAGTACATTCGTATCTAACACATAAATTTTATCCAACCTGTTACCCCCTGACTCCACTTTTAAATTTGTAGAACAAGGGTTTCATCCATAAAATATGGACGAACCATTGTTATAATTATATGTACCGTATAAACGAGGTAGAATCGAAATTCATAGCCATTAAACCTTTTATTTATTTTTTATTCATTTCTATTCAATATATTACTTTTAATTATAATTATTAACATAAAATCACAATAACTGATTACAAAAGTTAATAACTTATTTTCTTATTTATCACATTTATAATTCTTTTATTCCTACTAACACTTGGTTATCCAGCTTTTTCGCTGCGCGAATGTCATATGTTTTTTCATACGTTGGCTCAGTTGCAAGTTTCGCTCCATAAAACATAACATCACGTACTTCTTGTACATTTACTTCTATTACAGTTAATTTTAGAGGAATGCCTTCCATTCTATCAGTCAAAATTTCACCTGCACCACTTATGGAAAATACGGATTCATTCGCCATTATAGTCAATACTAGCCCAGTACTATGCCGTATATTTTCCACAATACGTGAACGTTGATCTACTGCAAATCGAATACTAGTTTTACTCACTGCATACACCCAAGAAATAGCACTTACGTTAGGAACTTGTTTTTCGAAGTCTGTTGTTGCTACCATAACAATACATTCTTTACGTAACGTTTGTACTAAATCATCTGTTAATGTAGGATCTACTACATTCGCCATATTTCCACCTCCAAATATACTTACTATATCCTTATCATAACTTATTTTTCGAATTGCGAAAATATTATTTTTTCCCGCTATTATTCAAAAATATTACCCTTCCATGATATACTTATACTGATAGAATTCGTATTGAGGTGACGAAATGAGAGTCAAATGTATGATTTGTGATAAAAAAGATATGTTAGATGATGAAAATCCTATGGCAAAAAAACTACGTAACCGCCCTATTCATACATATATGTGCATGGAATGTTCGGAACGAATTGCAGAACGTACGATGGAACGTCATGCAAGTGGTAATTTCCGATTATATCGTGATAAAAAAGTCGAAGACGATTGGTAAAATGTAAATAAGTCCTTAATCATATAGATAAGGACTTATTTATATTTTTCAGGTTCACAATTCATTTGATCCAAAAAGCAATCAATAGCTTCTAATGGAAACCTCGCAGATTTTCTTTCTCCATTCATTTCATATGTAATCAAATACATTTCTTCATTCTTTTTAACTTCCACATTCTTTAATTTATGTTCCTCATATATCATATTTTGAAATAACAAATACGTTTCTTTTGCAGCACGATCATCTGGACGTGCTTCCGCAACTGTTTTAATTGTTAACCAATTATATAATGCATCTTGTACTGAACGCATAAAACTCCCCCTCACCCTGCTTTTTGTTGTCTTGCTTGACGTAAACGCAACCTATAAATCCCAAGTACAATTGCCGCTACAACAAGGCCCTCTCCAACAGGTAAAAAAACTGCAAAGAAAGTTAAAACTGTACACCCAATCGCTAACGATATATATATCACTATATTTTTTATTATTGATAGTTTTCTTGCAAAACCTAAATTATACACAAGTGCACTTAATATAATAATGATGCCATATAGCAACCACATCCCTAGTTCTGGATTTTCATCAACTTTACATAATTTCGCAAAAAACGACATTCTTTCTAACATCATTCATCCCCCTTTCTCACAAGAAACAAATTTTATTTATGTACTTAATACAAGAGTAACCTGCAAAAAAAATACTGTCCACAAAAAGAGTAAATATTCCAAAAATAAATACAATAAAAAACAGCCACCCCTCAAAGGTAGCTGTTCTATTATTTTACGCTTCTACAGATTTCTTTTTCTTAGCAGCTCTTTCGCGCTCGCTCTTATCAAGAATCTTTTTACGTAGACGAATCGATTCTGGAGTTACTTCACAGAACTCGTCATCGTTTAAGTACTCTAATGACTCTTCTAAAGTCATTAAGCGTGGTTTTTTCATTGTTGAAGTTTGATCTTTCGTCGCAGAACGAATATTAGTTTGTTGTTTCATTTTTACAACGTTAACTGTTAAGTCATTCTCACGAGTGTGTTCTCCAACGATCATACCAGCATATACTTCTGTACCTGGTTCAACGAAGATTACACCACGGTCTTCAACTTGCATAATACCGTATTGTGATGCTTTTCCTGCTTCAAGTGAAACTAGAACACCTTGACGACGTCCACCCACTTGTCCAGCATGTACTGGTTGGTAGCAATCAAATGTGTGGTTTAAAATACCATAACCACGAGTTAATGTTAGGAATTCTGTTGTGTAACCAATTAAACCACGTGCTGGAACCATGAAAGTAAGGCGAACTTGACCGTTTCCGTTATTCACCATATCTAACATTTCACCTTTACGTGCACCCATAGATTCCATAATAGAACCAGTGTATTCTTCAGGTACATCGATTTGCACGCGCTCTACAGGCTCACATCTTACGCCATCAACTTCTTTAATAATTACTTCAGGCTTAGATACTTGTAGTTCATAACCTTCACGACGCATGTTTTCAATTAGGATAGATAAATGTAATTCCCCGCGTCCAGATACGATCCATGCATCAGGAGAATCTGTATTATCTACACGTAAACTTACATCTGTTTCTAATTGTGAACGAAGACGCTCTTCAATTTTACGAGATGTAATGAATTTACCTTCACGACCTGCAAATGGGCTGTTATTTACAAGGAATGTCATTTGTAGTGTTGGCTCATCAATACGTAATAATGGTAAAGCCTCTTCATGCTCAACCGGACATACCGTTTCACCTACGTTAATGTCTTCCATACCTGAAACAGCTACTAAATCTCCAGCTTTTGCTTCTTCAATTTCTTGACGTTTTAATCCAATGTAACCAAATAATTTCGTTACACGGAATTGTTTTACAGTTCCATCAACTTTCATTAATGCAACTTGTTGTCCTACTTTCATTGTACCACGGAATACGCGTCCAACCCCGATACGACCAACATAGTCATTGTAATCAAGAAGTGCTACTTGGAATTGAAGTGGCTCTTCGCTGTTATCAACTGGTGCTGGAATATGTTCAATAATTGTGTCAAACAATGATTTCATATTCTCTTCTTGATTTGCTGGATTTGAATCTAAGCTTGCTGTTCCGTTCATTGCTGATGCAAATACAACTGGGAACTCTAATTGATCTTCGTTTGCACCAAGTTCGATGAATAAGTCAACTACTTCATCAACTACTTCATCAGGGCGAGCGAAGTCACGGTCAATTTTGTTTACAACAACGATTGGAGTTAAATTTTGCTCAAGAGCTTTCTTTAAAACAAATCGTGTTTGTGGCATACAACCTTCATATGCATCAACAACAAGTAGAACACCATCAACCATTTTCATGATACGTTCCACTTCTCCACCGAAGTCAGCGTGACCAGGTGTATCTAAAATGTTAATTCTTTTATCTTCATAGTGAATCGCAGTATTCTTCGCTAAAATTGTAATACCACGTTCTCTTTCTAGATCGTTTGAGTCCATTGCGCGTTCTTCAATATGTTCATTCGCACGGAACGTCCCCGCTTGACGTAATAACTGGTCAACAAGTGTTGTTTTACCATGGTCAACGTGGGCAATAATTGCTATATTTCGTAAATCTTGTCGTTTTTTCAACATGTCCAACTCCTAATGTCTTTTTAATCCTTCTCTATTATAAGAGCGAAGGGGATACAATGGCAATCAAAATAAAATCAAGAATGAAAATATAGTTGTATTCTTACTTTTGTGAAAGTAAAATGAGATTGGAGGGTGAAGAAATGGAACACATTCAATATCGCTTTTTATTAACTGCAATTATCGGTGTTATTTTCTTAATCGGTATCGGCATTATGGTTGCTGAAAATAGTCCCATCGGTATTATTATTTGCATTATCGGCACATTTGTTACAGTTGGATACGGTTTTGTAACAAAAAGAAAAATGCGTAAATCGCAATAACGTCAAAAAGTAAGAAGCGCTTATACAGCCTCTTACTTTTTTTGTTACTCCGCTATAAATCGTAACAACTCTTCATACACTCCTGGTTTTGCAACTAATACGCTGCTCTTCTCTACGATAGAAAGCGGAGATCCAGAAAAAGTTGTCACCTTGCCTCCAACTTCCTCTACAATTATCTGTCCCCCACCAAAATCCCATGGTGATAATCTCGGCGTTACATATGCATCTATTCTTCCTGTTGCAACGTATACCATCTCTAACGCTGCACAGCCATATGATCTCGTGCCTCTTGCTTTCTTAACCAGTGCCATCATACTTTCCTTATTAAGCAATGGATTGTCGGTAAGCCATATCGCATTTAATGCTACAATACCTTGCTCTACAGTTCCTTTTTCCAATAAAGGTATTGTTACTTCATTACAAAATGCTCCGGCTCCCTTTACCGCATGGTATAATTCATCATGAACTGGGTCATAAATGAGTCCAACCTTTCCGATACCGTTCTCATAAATTCCAATTGAAATTGCAAAATTTCTTTTTTGATGAACAAAGTTCATCGTGCCATCAATTGGATCAATTAACCAAACAACCCCATCAGAAGAAGTTACCTCATCTCCATAACCTTCTTCTCCTAAAATATTATGGTTCGGGAATGTTTCTTTAATTTTCCCAATTAAAAACTGTTCTATTTCTCGGTCCATATTTGTTACTAAATCAGCTGCATTGGATTTCGTTTCTATAATAAGTGCTTTTTCCATTGATGCCATTAAAAACTCTCCTGCATCTCGAATCCACTGTTTGGCGTGTGCATCGATGTCTTTCCATACTTCTTGCATGTTTAAACACTCCGATCTATACTGTTCACAGAAAAAACGAACCCTTTATAAGGTTCGCACCAACTAATTTTTTATACATATACTATTATTACGCTTCTAAACGAATCATTTCAAGTCTTAACACTTCTAACTTTTGTACACACTCTTCTTTTTTCAGTTTATCATTCTCCATCATCGCATCATATAAAGTTGCTAATTCATAATCTAGCTCCAAACGTAGCACCGGTATTCTCTTTTCAGCATCTGTTCTCTTTAACGCATTAATCACCTGTCTCATATTATTTGCCTCCTCCCAATATTCGTCTGCCCTCGGACTGGAATTGATTCAATTTTCTGATTTTTTGTTTTATACTATACTATGTTGGATAAATCATCTATGCAACAAAATTATATTTTTTTATTTAATTTTTTTTGTGCTGTTTTTTTTATGAATAGTACAAGCTATGCTAAAATAAAAGCAAAATAGGAGTTGGAGGAACAATCATGACACTACAAACATTCAAGTCAACTGATTTTGAGGTCTTTACAGTTGATGGTCTCGAAGAACGAATGAGTGCAATTAAAACGAACATTCATCCTAAGCTGGAAGCTTTAGGGGAACAGTTTGCAACGTATTTATCCAAACAAACTGATGAGAACTTTTTTTATCATGTAGCAAAACATGCACGCCGCAAAGTCAATCCACCAAACGATACTTGGGTTGCTTTTTCAACAAATAAACGCGGTTATAAAATGCTGCCACATTTCCAAATTGGATTATGGGGTACTCATGCCTTCATATACTTTGGTTTAATCTATGAGTGTCCACAAAAAGTGGAGACGGCTCACGCCTTCTTAGAACATTTAAATGATTTAAAAACAAATATTCCAAATGACTTCGTTTGGTCCATTGACCATACTAAACCAAGTGTAAAATTACATAAAACACTTGAAACAGAAGACTTACAAAAGATGATTGAACGTCTAGCTACTGTAAAAAAAGCAGAATTATTAGTTGGTATTCATATATCACCAGAGGAGTTTTCAGCAATGACCAACGAACAATTCCTTGCTAAGATTGAATCTACGATGCAATCACTCCTTCCTTTATATGCACTTTGTAATCGATAGTAGAAAACGGACAATTTATATTGTCCGTTTTTAGTTGTTATCACATTATATCACTTCAGTTTTCATTTTTCAAAATATTTTTACATTTTCACAAGCTTTTGTTCTTCAGTTTCTTTCGCCCTTTGAATCGCACGGTATATAGAATATCCACTTACTTCTTGAAACTCTTTATCAATTTTCTTCTCTTCTGCTTTAGATGGAACAATCTCTTTAAAACGACGATATAATCCCATTAATTCTTCTCTTATAATTCCTTTTTCGTATGCTTTCTCAATTGCTTCATAAAACTTCACAATTACAACCATTTCCTCATTTGACCAATCATAATCTAACGGATATTGATATTCCATTTCGCACCTCATTTATCATTTCTTCTTATTTCAATATGCTATCTTAAAGGGATTTTTTTCTTCTTCACTATAGCCACTTTGCATTATACACTATTTATTCATTGTGATGGAATTGTCTTCCTCTATAAGTTAATTGGAAATAACTATTTAACATACTCACTGTAAAAATATTTTTTTCTATACATCTATAATTATTGGTGATATAATGCTTTTGTTTTATAGAAAATAAAGTGAACCTACCATCTCAAAAATGCTTTTGTGATTGGCAGAAAAACAAGTCTCATTCTAAAAAGCACTTAACTTTTTTAGAACAAGATTATATAAAACAAACTCTAATAAATATTATGAAAAAGAAGGGGTGTATAGATTGTCCCAATACGAAACACCATTGTTTACCGCTTTAGTTGAGCACAGTAAGCGAAATCCAATTCAATTCCATATTCCTGGTCACAAAAAAGGTCAGGGCATGGATCCTACATTTCGCGAATTTATTGGGCATAATGCATTAGCAATTGATTTAATTAATATTGCGCCGCTCGATGATTTACATCATCCAAAAGGTATGATTAAAGAAGCACAAGATTTAGCAGCCTCTGCATTTGGTGCAGATCATACTTTCTTTTCTATTCAAGGTACAAGTGGTGCAATAATGACAATGGTGATGAGCGTGTGCGGTCCTGGTGACAAAATCCTAGTGCCACGAAACGTGCATAAATCAGTAATGTCAGCTATTATTTTCTCAGGTGCAAAACCGATTTTCATGCATCCTGAAATCGATCCAAAACTTGGTATTTCACACGGAATCACAATTCAATCTGTCAAAAAGGCACTTGAAGAGCATTCAGATGCGAAAGGCTTACTTGTTATTAATCCAACATACTTTGGCTTTGCTGCGGACTTAGAACAGATTGTCCAATTAGCGCATTCTTATGATATCCCTGTACTAGTTGATGAGGCTCATGGTGTTCATATTCATTTTCACGATGAATTGCCGATGTCAGCGATGCAAGCCGGTGCAGATATGGCAGCAACAAGTGTTCACAAATTAGGAGGATCTTTAACGCAAAGTTCTATTCTTAACGTGAAGGAAGGCCTTGTGAACGTTAAACATGTTCAATCTATTATTAGCATGCTTACGACTACATCAACTTCTTACATCTTGTTAGCATCCCTAGATGTTGCTAGAAAACGTCTTGCTACAGAAGGAACAGCACTCATAGAACAAACAATACAATTAGCGGAACAAGTTCGTGATGCTATTAATGCTGTTGAGGATCTTTACTGTCCTGGGAAAGAAATGCTAGGTACAGATGCTACTTTTAACTACGATCCTACAAAGATAATTGTATCTGTAAAAGATTTAGGTATTACAGGCCATCAGGCTGAAGTATGGCTTAGA
The DNA here is from genome assembly GCF_024712505.1 of Bacillus sp. IBL03825. Classification (NCBI taxonomy): domain Bacteria; kingdom Bacillati; phylum Bacillota; class Bacilli; order Caryophanales; family Bacillaceae; genus Bacillus; species Bacillus sp. IBL03825. The sequence goes on from NZ_JAMXKE010000001.1 coordinate 3,960,325, forward strand.
GAGCAATATAACATTGAAGTAGAACTCTCGGATTTATACAACATACTATGTCTTGTCACTTTTGGGGATACAGAAAGTGAGACAAATACACTTATTGCAGCATTACAAGATTTAGCAGCAACATTTAGAAATAAAGCCGATAAAGGTGTTCAAATACAAGTAGAAATTCCAGAAATACCAGTGCTAGCACTTTCTCCTCGAGATGCTTTTTATTCAGAAACAGAAGTCATTCCGTTTGAAAATGCAGCAGGTCGTATTATAGCTGATTTCGTTATGGTTTATCCGCCAGGGATTCCAATCTTTACTCCGGGGGAAATTATTACACAAGATAACTTAGAGTATATTCGTAAAAACTTAGAAGCGGGTTTACCTGTACAAGGTCCTGAAGATATGACATTACAAACATTACGTGTGATTAAAGAGTACAAGCCTATCAGTTGATAGGCTTTTCTTTCACCATTTTACCCTTTTCTCATACGATATTAAGTAATGTAACGTATAGGTGGGGATACGATTATGATTGTAATAGGCCGTTCTATTGTACATCCTTATATCACAAATGAATACGAGCCATTTGCAGCTGAGAAACAACAAATTTTATCGATAATGGCAGGAAATCAAGAAATTTATTCCTTCCGAACATCTGATGAACTCAGCTTTGATCTAAATTTGCGAGTGAATATTATTACTTCTGCATTAGAACTTTTTCAAAGTGGATTTCAGTTTCGCACATTTCAACAATCCTTTTGCAACCCCCAGTATTGGAAAAGAACGTCACTTGGAGGATTCGAGCTACTACCAAACATACCCCCTTCCATTGCCATACAAGATATTTTCAAAAACGGAAAACTATATGGAACTGAATGTGCCACCGCTATGATCATTATTTTTTACAAATCTTTACGATCATTATATGAGGAAGAAACTTTCAACCGTCTCTTTGCAAACCTTTTACTTTATACATGGGACTACGATCAAGATTTAAAGCTCATAACAAAAACGGGTGGTGATCTTGTTCCAGGTGATCTCGTTTATTTTAAAAATCCACAAGTGAATCCAGCTACGATCGAGTGGCAAGGAGAAAATGCAATCTATCTAGGAAATTTCTTTTTTTACGGACATGGCGTAGGTGTAAAAACAAAAGAGGAAATTATATACTCATTAAATGAACGACGAGTCCCTTACGCTTTTATTTCAGCTTTCTTGACCGATACTATTACCCGTATTGATAGCCGTCTTATGAGCCACTACGCTTCTCCTAGCACTCCACAGACATCGATAGGGTTTATTCCGATTAGAGATGATGCAATCGTTGCAACAGTTGGTCATACAACTACAATTTATTAAAAAAGCGCCTACATATGTATATGTAGGCGCTTTTTCTTATTTAAGCTTTTGTATGTTCTTTATGGCCACATTCGCAATGAGATCCACATTTCCCGTATAGTACTGTTGATTTTTCATCTTCAAAATGTCCGATTGTTCCTTCACATACTTGGCATACGATTGTTCCCATTTTTCATTTCCCCCTGAGTTTTAATAATAATCTACTTATTTATAATTAAGCTTTCGCCTTATCTCTATTAGCACATTCACAATTTGTACCACATTTTCCGTAAAGCACTGTCGTTTTTTCATCTTCAAAATGACCGATTGTTCCTTCACATACTTGGCATACAATTGTTCCCATTTTTCATTTCCCCCTAAGTTTATGGTCCTAAAAACTTTTAGCTGTCCATTTCCTATCCATTATTGGGCTTTTGTATGCTCTGTGTGATCACATCCGCAAGATCCACATTTCCCGTAAAGTACCGTTACTTTTTCATCCTCGAAGTGTGCAATTGTACCTTCACAATCTTGACATACGATCGTTCCCATTTTTCATTTCCCCCTAAGTTTATAATCCCAAAAACTTTTTGTAACCGCTTAACTTTCTGTCTTTATTTTAATATGTTATACTTTTTACGTCAATAGGTTTTTAGTATAACACATTAAATATTTTTAATTTTAATTAGTATGCGATATTCAAACAAAAAAACAGCCATATTTATACGTACGACTGTTTTACATTAATTATTCTTCATATTCCGCATGCAAAGAAGTAGGTGGGACTAAAAACTTGAAAAACTGAGCTAACTCTGCCGCTTCCTCTTCTGATCCTAATTTAAAAATCTCCTGTATATGTTGAACATTCTCTACATCATCTCGCCCAAGTAAAGTAGACCTTCCTGTTTGCATGCAAACAATGAGTGGCTTTCCAAAAAACATATTTGTATAAATAACACCAAAATCATAACGAGTATCATGTGTCATAAAACCCAAAAATCGTACCTTCACACTTTCATGTTCATCATACAATTTTTCAAACATCGGTTTCCACCTTTCTCCATCACCTTTCATTAGTATATTAAACAAAAAAAGGAATACTCCTTTTAATTGTCAAAAAATTCAGTATCATGTAGAATGTTAGTATTCTACTAAGGTTAGGGGGATCTTATATGCAACATGCCTTTATTACGCTTGTACCTAAATCCAATCAACAATCTGTTTCAATAGATGATATAAAACAACTTTTTCATTACTATCAAACAGTTACTTCCAAAACTGGTGTTCAAATTAATTACGCTTATACAAATACCGCTTTTCCTTATGAAATTTTAGATACATCAGCAACAACATTAAAACTACAATCTACTCACGATCGATATGACTCCATTTATGTTGGTGTTGGTATAGAAAAGGAACAATCTTTTATTCAGATTTCTTTACCACCTAATGCAACATTTGGTGATAAAGGAAAAGCAAATGAATTTTGCCGTTTTCTAGCGAAGAAATTAGAAGGAGAGTTACAATTATTTAATGGAAGAACAATGTATTTCTATAAACGTTAATTTAAAAACAAAAATAAACGATTAGAAAGATCATACTATTTGTGCAAGTAAGAAGTATTGCTTTCCTCCTTGCACTTAGTATGATATATGCTATCACATACGCTAAGTACAAAAATATAAGAAAAAGAAAAATTTTATAATGCAGTTTATCCCGACTTGACAATAATAACACTGCTGAAAATCCACTCCACAAAACTAGATGAAAAAATGAAGCTAGCGTAATTTTCATAGCGTTACCTCCTTATCCTTTCTATTATATGCTTCAACTCTTCCCTCTTAGTATTTTGAAAGTAGACTTCTCCAAATTTCACCTAATCCACTGTTGAATTTTTCCTGTTTTTTTAATTCCCCAACTATTCACATACGAATATCCCTCGTTCTTAACAATAAATTCGCTCATATCGCCCATAAGACAGATTATTCATTTATCGCATGGTATACTCCTTAAGAAGAAAATATAGAAAGGAATTAATAATACATGGTATTTAGCAATTTATTTTTTTTATGTCTTTTTTTACCTGCAATTCTTTTCGTATACTACTCAGTACGGAAAGAATTACAAAACATCGTTCTTTTATTATTTAGTTTATTATTTTATGCTTGGGGAGAACCAATATATGTCTTCCTAATGCTTTTCTCTATTTTCATCAACTATTGGTTCGGAATATGGCTTAATAAAGACCGACTATCTAGTGCAAATAGAAAACTTATTCTTACTATAGCAATTGTTGTCAATACTGCTATACTAGGATATTTTAAATACGCTAATTTCTTAGTGGATAATATAAACGGGATTTTTCATACAAACATTGTACTCGAAAAAATTCCTTTGCCCATTGGGATTTCATTTTTCACTTTCCATGCAATGAGTTATATTATCGATATTTTTAAGAGAAAAGTAGAAGCTCAGCGAAATCTATTTGATCTTGCACTATATTTTACTATTTTCCCGCAATTAGTAGCAGGACCAATTGTTCGATATAATACAATCGCTTTTCAATTACATGTTAGAACAGTTAATGCTGATAAGTTTTCAGAAGGAATTCGTCGTTTTATCATTGGATTAGGAAAAAAGGTTTTAATTGCGAATCAACTAGGAGCTATTGCCGATGAAATATTTGCAATGGATCCAGCAACGATGAGCGTATCAACCGCTTGGATTGGTGCAATTGCTTATACATTACAAATTTATTTCGATTTTTCAGGTTACAGTGATATGGCAATTGGATTAGGAAAAATGTTCGGATTTGATTTCTTAGAAAACTTCAATTATCCATATATTTCAAAATCCATCTCTGAATTTTGGCGTCGCTGGCACATTTCACTTGGTTCATGGTTCCGTGATTATGTTTATATTCCACTAGGCGGAAATCGAGTATCTCCTTGGAAAAACTATCGAAATCTATTTATCGTATGGGCATTAACTGGATTTTGGCATGGAGCTAGTTGGACATTTATGATATGGGGTATTTATTACGGATGTTTAATTGCTTTAGAAAAGGCTGGTTTCGAAAAAATATTACAAAAATTATGGTGGCCGATTCAACACATATACGTTATGTTTTTAGTAATTATTGGTTGGGTATTCTTCCGCGCTGATAATTTTAGCTACTGTTCTAAATTTTTACAAACAATGTTCGGATTAAATGGATCGTTGACTGACATTACTAGTTATTTCTATGTGATGAATTATTGGGGAATCTTTATACTTGCTATTATTACATCAGCTCCAATTTTCTCTTGGATCAAGAATCCATTAGCAAATAAAAAGGTAGTAATTTTATCTCCACTTTATTACTTGAGTGTTTTAATCATAACTATGATGTATTTAACGAATGCAACTTACAATCCATTTATTTACTTCCGCTTCTAAAGGAGGGCTGGAGGGCTAACAAGGCATTTACTCATGAACAATTAGAAGACCGATCACCATTGGAATATGAAAGGTGCATTTTATGCATACGAACACACTACATGCTGTCATTATTAAAGATTCTTATGCAAATACAGCTTATCCTTTATTTGCACAAGAGTTTGAATAAACAACATTTATTGATCCACGATTTGCGGCAAGTAAAAATGTAAAGCAAGACCTCGAAAAACTAAATGCTGATATCGTATTATTCCTTTATAATGACACTAGTACAAATAAAGAAATGTATCAATTTGAAAACAAAGAATACAAAACAAGAGGTGAATCAACAAAATTCACCTCTTGTTTTTCTATGCATATAACACACAAAAAAAAAACGTCTTCTAAATTTAGAAGACGTTTTTTTATAATTATTTTACAATGTGAATTGGCATTCCAAGAGCAACTTCAGCTGCTTCCATCGTGATCTCACCTAATGTTGGGTGAGCGTGGATTGTTTGAGCGATATCTTCTGCTGTCATTCCAGCTTCGATAGCTAAACCAATCTCAGAGATAATATCAGAAGCGCCTGCACCTGCAACTTGAGCACCTACAAGAAGACCATCTTCTTTACGTGTTACAAGTTGTAAGAAACCGTCAGTGCTGTTTAATGATAATGCACGACCGTTAGCAGCGAATGGGAACTTAGATACAGCTACTGTCATTCCTGCTTCTTCAGCTTGTTTCTTAGTGTAACCAACAGATGCTAATTCTGGATCAGTGAAGCATACTGCAGGAATTCCGATGTAATCGATTGCTGATGCATGGCCACTAATTGCTTCAACAGCTACTTTACCTTCGTAAGAAGCTTTGTGAGCTAATGGTGGTCCAGGAACGATATCACCGATTGCATAGATGTTTGATACGTTTGTACGACATTGCTCATCGATTTCGATGATGCCGCGGTCAGTCATTTTAACTCCAACTTGCTCAAGACCAATTTCTTGAGTGTTTGGACGACGACCTACAGTTACTAATACGTAATCTGCTTCTACAGTTTGGATTTCACCTTTAACTTCAAAGCTAACTTTTACGCCAGTTTCTGTTTCTTCAACGCCTTTAGCCATAGCTTTTGTATGGATATTTACGTTACCTTTCTTTTGAAGAGCACGTTTAACAACAGAGCTCATAGCTTTTTCGAAACCAGCTAAGATTTCGTCGCCAGCTTCTACTACAGTAACTTCTGTACCGAAGTTAGCATATGCAGTTCCTAATTCCATACCGATGTAACCGCCGCCGATTACAACAAGTTTTTTAGGAATTTCAGGTAAGCTTAAAGCACCTGTAGAGTTGATAACACGTTTAGAGTATTTGAATCCTGGAATTTCGATTGGTGTAGAACCAGTTGCAAGAACAGCATTTTTAAACGTATACGTTTGTGCTGCATCTTCAGTCATTACGCGTAATGTATTAGCATCTACGAAGTAAGCTTCACCGCGAATGATTTCAACTTTGTTACCTTTAAGAAGGCCTTCAACACCGCCAGTTAATTTCTTAACTACGCCGTTTTTCCATTCTTGAACTTTTGTAAAGTCAACTTTTACGTTCTCTGCAGTGATACCCATGTCATCAGAATGCATTGCATTCTCATAACGATGACCTGCATTGATTAACGCTTTTGAAGGAATACATCCAACGTTTAAGCATACGCCACCAAGGTTAGCTTTTTCGATAATTGCTACCTTTTGACCTAATTGTGCTGCACGAATTGCCGCAACGTATCCACCAGGACCTGCACCAACAACGACTGTATCTAATTCAATTGGGAAATCTCCTACTACCATTGTTATTACGCCTCCATTACTAATAATTGTGGGTCATTCAATAGACGTTTAATTTGGTTTAATGCTTTTTGAGCAGTTGCGCCGTCAATTAAACGATGGTCAAAGCTTAGAGATAATGCTAATACTGGAGCTGCAACGATTTCACCGTTTTTCACAACTGGCTTCTCAGCGATACGGCCGATACCAAGGATTGCTACTTCTGGGTGGTTGATAACTGGAGTGAACCATTGTCCACCTGCAGAACCAATGTTTGTAATTGTGCAAGAAGCACCTTTCATTTCAGCTGGAGCTAAACGACCTTCACGTGCTTTACCAGCAAGATCATTGATCTCGTTAGAAATAGTGAAGATTGATTTACGATCTGTATCTTTAACAACTGGTACTAATAGACCTTTGTCTGTATCAGCTGCGATACCGATGTTGAAGTAATGTTTATGAACGATTTCTTGAGAAGCATCGTCTAAAGCAGTATTCAACATTGGGAATTCACGTAATGCAGATGTTAAAGCTTTAACAACGTATGGAAGGTAAGTTAATTTAATACCTTTGTCAGCTGCAACAGCTTTGAACTTCTTACGGTGAGCAACAAGTTCTGTTACATCTACTTCATCCATTAATGTTACGTGAGGAGCTGTATGTTTAGAGTTAACCATTGCTTTTGCAATCGCTTTACGGATACCACTCATTTTCTCACGAGTTTCTGGATATTCACCAGCTGGGATTGGTTGTGCTTTTGGTGCTTCTTCTTTCGCTGCTGCTGGAGTAGCTTCTACTGCTGCTGGAGCCTCAGTTGCTGCTACTGCTTGTCCACCATTTGCAAATGCATCGATGTCAGCTTTTACGATACGGCCGTTCTTACCAGAACCAGCTACTTTATGAATGTCTACGCCGTTTTCACGAGCATATTTACGAACAGATGGCATAGCGATTACGCGCTCATTTACTACTTCTGCAGTTGCTGCTGGAGTAGCTTCCGCTGCTGGAGCTTCTACTGCTGCTTCTTCAGCTTTTGGAGCTTCATCATGATCGTCACCTTTAAATTTAAGGTTTTCGTATCCAGGAGCATCAAATTTAATTAATGTATCTCCTACAATTGCAACTGTTCCTTCTTCTACAAGTACTTCAAGTACTTTACCTTTAACAGGAGAAGGGATTTCTACTACTGCTTTATCATTTTGTACTTCAAGAAGTACATCGTCTTCGTTTACTTCATCGCCTGGTTTAATAAACCATTTTACGATTTCACCTTCGTGGATACCTTCACCGATATCTGGTAGTTTAAATTCAAATGCCACGGAATTCAGCCCCCTGATTCATTTCATTATTATGGAATATGTACAAAAGAAACCAGCATGTGCTGATTTCTTTTGCACATGAAAAGCTAAAAATTAGAAGTTCATTACTTTGTTAACAGCTTCAACAATATCTTTATGGTTTGGTAACCATACGCTCTCAGCTTGAGAGAATGGGAATACTGTATCAGCAGCTGCAACACGTACAACTGGAGCTTCTAAGTTTAAGATTGCACGGTCGTTAATTTCCGCTACAACGTTAGCTGCAATACCAGCTTGTTTTTGTGCTTCTTGAACTACAACTACGCGGCCTGTTTTTTCAACAGAAGCGATGATTGTTTCGATATCTAATGGTTGAACTGTACGTAAGTCAACTACTTCTAAAGAGATACCTTCTTTTTCAAGTTCTTCAGCAGCTTTTAATGCAGCATGAACCATAGCACCGTAAGCGATAACAGATACATCTGTACCTTCACGTTTGATATCAGCTTTACCTAAATCAATTGTGTAATCGCCTTCTGGTACATCTTGACGGAATGAACGGTACAATTTCATATGCTCTAAGTAGATAACTGGATCGTTGTCACGAATCGCAGAGATTAAAAGACCTTTTGCATCGTATGGAGTAGATGGAATAACAACTTTTAGACCAGGTTGTTGAGCCACTAATCCTTCTAAGCTATCAGCATGTAGTTCAGGAGTATGAACACCGCCACCGAATGGAGAACGAATTGTTACTGGAGCAGTCCAACGTCCACCAGAACGGTAACGCATACGAGCTAATTGACCAGAAACTGAATCCATTACTTCATAAATGAAACCGAAGAATTGGATTTCTGGAACTGGACGGAAGCCTTCTAATGCAAGTCCAACTGCAAGTCCACCAATACCAGACTCTGCAAGTGGAGTATCCATTACACGATCTTCACCGAATTCAGCTTGTAAACCTTCAGTAGCACGGAATACACCGCCGTTTACACCAACGTCTTCACCAAACACAAGTACGTTAGGGTCATTTTTCATTTCAACGCGTAAAGCATCAGTGATTGCTTGAATCATTGTCATTTGAGCCATGGCTTACTTCGACTCCTTTTCTTTGTAAATTTCATATTGTTCAGCTAAGTTGTAAGGCATTTTTTCGTACATGATTTCCATTAAATCAGTAACTTTTTGTTTTGGAGCTTGGTCAGCCTTAGCAATTGCTTGTTTGATATCTTCTTTTGCTTCTTCGATTACTTTCTCTTCAACTTCTTGAGACCATAGGCCTTTGTTTTCTAAGAATGCACGGAAGCGTACGATTGGATCTTTTTGTTCCCATTCGTTCTCGATATCTTTTGTACGGTAACGAGTTGGGTCATCACCAGCCATTGTATGTGGACCATAACGGAATGTTAAAGTCTCGATTAAAGTAGGGCCTTCGCCGTTTACTGCACGCTCACGAGCGAAAGCAGTTGCTGCGTATACAGCTAATGGATCCATACCGTCTACTTGAATTCCGTAAATACCTGCTGCTACTGCTTTTTGTGCTACAGTTTTAGCTGCAGATTGCTTTTCTACTGGAGTAGAGATTGCATAACGGTTGTTTTGTACAACGAAGATTGCTGGAGCTTTGAATGCACCCGCAAAGTTCATACCTTCGTAGAAGTCACCTTGTGAAGCACCACCGTCACCAGTGTAAGTAATCGCAACAGATTTTTTACCACGTAGTTTCATACCTAACGCAACACCAGCAGTTTGGATGATTTGCGCACCGATAATGATTTGTGGAGCAAGTGCATTTACATTCTCAGGCATTTGGTTACCCATGAAATGTCCACGAGAGAATAAGAATGCTTGGTATAATGGTAAACCGTGCCATACTAATTGTGGCACATCACGATATCCTGGTAAGATGAAATCTTCTGCTTCAAGTGCGAAATGACTTGCTAATTGAGAAGCCTCTTGTCCAGCTGTTGGTGCGTAGAAACCTAAACGTCCTTGACGGTTTAAAGAAATAGAACGTTGATCTAGTACGCGAGTATACACCATACGGCGCATCAATTCTTTTAATTGATCATCAGATAATTCAGGCATAGCTGCTTCATTCACAACTTCGCCTTTTTCATTTAAAATTTGTAATGTCTCAAATTGAGCTGCGATAGCTTTCATTTGCTCATCAACATTAAATAGGGTCTTTTTTGTTTTAGTACCCATTCCGTTCACCTCTTCCTCTCTTGAACCATATTCTGAAACGCTTTCACTATCTATTAGCTAGACTGAAAACGCAACAATGTAAACCAACAAATTTATCTGTCGGTTGAGAATAATTTTGTGTACCTAACAATCTGTACTAATGTTTTTTCAGAAACATATTAATACAATCTTGATCACGTTTTTTAGTTTACAACTATTCTAATTACGATGTCAATTACTTTGGTTACGTTTTTTTATAAATAATCTGCAGGTTTCTTCTACACAAACGTGTTTTTATTTTTCACATCTGTATTAGTAAGCATTAACCTACTGTTATATTATTCCCTTTTCAACTTATTTTTTCTCTTAGAATAATATGTAAACGATTTAATTCTCTTTAGTTTTTCTCTCTTCTTAGCAAAAATATACAAACTCTTCTTCCTTTTATAGGTAATTACCCATACATTTCTATCCTTCCCTCCATACATTATAGTAACCGCAGTGTTAGCGGGAAATGATAAAGGAGGTCATCTCATGTACGGATACTCATATTGCTATCCAACTTGTTCAAATCCTTCCTACGGTTATGGCGGTTCTTGTGGCGGGTCTGGACGCGGCTTCGCCTTAATCGTTGTGTTGTTTATTCTTTTAATTATCGTTGGTGCTGCTTGCATTCGCTAATGTAAAATGAAACAACTATGGAAAGAAACAGACGGCTTTGCCGTCTTTTCTTTTTATTACATACATAAATATTCTATAGTAGAACGCTTTCCAAAGCGCTTCCCTACTTGTCGATGACTTTTTCCATCTCCTTTGGTAGACTAAAGAAGAAAGGAGAGATTACATATGCTTACAATGAAAGATGTAATTCGCGAAGGAGATCCTATTTTGCGAAACGTTGCAGAAGAGGTTTCAATGCCAGCGAGCGAAGAAGATACAACTACCCTTAAAGAAATGATTGAATTTGTAATAAATAGCCAAGATCCTGAAATGGCTGAAAAATATAGTTTACGCCCTGGAATCGGATTAGCAGCTCCACAGATCGGTATTTCAAAGAAAATGATTGCGGTTCATGTAACTGATACGGACGGTACGTTATATAGTCATGCATTATTCAACCCAAAAATCATTAGTCATTCTGTTGAACGTACATATTTACAAAGCGGGGAAGGCTGTCTATCAGTAGACCGCGAAGTACCTGGTTATGTCCCTCGTTACACAAGAATTACAGTGAAAGCAACATCTATCAACGGCGAAGAAGTAAAATTACGTTTAAAAGGTTTACCAGCAATCGTATTTCAGCATGAGATTGACCATTTAAATGGTGTTATGTTCTATGACCACATTAATAAAGAAAATCCATTTGCTGCTCCTGATGATTCAAAACCTCTAGAGCGATAATAAAAAAGGCGGAAGTTAATCTTCCGCCTTTTTTATATGAAATGGGTTCCATATTCACTTATAGCAATCCAGCCCATTTTAAGCCATGATATATGCCGTCTTCACTAACATCCTTTGTCACATAATTTGCAAGTTTTTTCAAGTCTTCGTGACCATTCCCCATCACAATACCTGTCCCAACTGCTTCGATCATTTCTAAATCATTTAAGCCATCTCCAAATGCATACACTTGTTCACGGTTAAATCCTAATTTTTCAATGAATTTCTCAATTCCTTTTGCCTTCGAACCACCATTTGGAATAATATCCATTGAATACGCATGCCAGCGAATGAAATGAAAGTCTGGATACTGATTAATAAACTTTTCCTCTTCATTCACTTCACAGAAAAGCAGAGTTTGATAAATATTACGCTTCTCATAAAAATCAGGTTCATATGCCGGATGTTCAAAGTTTAAGCTTCCAAAACCTTCTTTCACATAATCATGATATTCTACTGATGCTCTCATTTCTTGATGATCCAGATATACAAGTGGATATCCTTCTTGTTTTGCAAACTGAGTAAACTTATGTAAGGCAGCTGGATGTAACGGGTTATTAAATATTACCTCATCTTCAAATACAACGTACTGTCCATTAAAGCTAACATAATTATGTATATTGAGTTCCTCACGTATATCCTCAAACATAAATGGCGCACGTCCTGTTGCAATTGCTACATGCACACCTTTCTCTTGTAAATGTCTTACTGCATCTCGTGTAGATTGCGGAATCTTCTTATCGTGATCTAATAATGTTCCGTCAATATCAAAAAAGACAATTTTATCATTCATTTGTCAAAATCCTTTCTGTTACTCTATATTCCTATTTTGATTATCGCTTTTCAAATTCTAAAAAAAAGTATAACATATTAAACATCTGTGAAGAAAGCGTTCACTTTCTGACCTTATTTATGAAACCTGCATATATATATTAGTAAAAAATGTGGATACTTGTTCGTATGAATTTTCTTTTCTATTCTTTCTCATACTATACCTATAACTAACGGCTACTAATCGTTACTATAGAATAACTTTCCCTGTATGAGAAAGGACAAGATTCAACATTCACTTTTGTCTTCTTTCTTATATCAGAGACGGAGTTTTCACTAGTAATATGCATGTTTTAAATAAGGAAAGGAAGGAGTAATCATGCTGAAGAAGCTGAAGAAAAAGCTCAAGCGTTATTTAAAAGATCTAGTCCGTAAAAAGACAATCGCTTAAATTGTGCCCATTTCGGGCTTTTTCTTCATTCTCATTCGAAAAAACATGAAAATCGTGACTGTTTGCTTTATAATAAGTAACAGATAATGCAAAACATAGACAAGGAGAGGTTTTCCAAATGATTTTTAAAGTATTTTATCAAGTAAAATTGACTGAGGTTCCAGTACGTGAAAATACAAAAGTTTTATATTTAGAGGCTACGTCTGAAAAGGATGTTCGTAAGAAATTAAATAAGTTCGCATATAATATCGAGTTCGTTCAGTCTGTTACTGGTGCTCATCTTGAATATGAAAAAGAAAACGCTGATTTAACATTAGCGGAAATCGTATAGTCATATGAAATTTCTAAAGAATGATCAAGCTGCCGTTTTTGCTTTAGGTGGACTTGGTGAAATCGGTAAAAATACATATGCTGTTCAATTTCAAGATGAAATTATTATTATTGATGCTGGAATTAAATTTCCAGAAGACGAACTCCTCGGAATCGATTATGTAATACCAGATTACACTTATTTTGTGCGAAACGAAGATAAAATTAAAGGATTATTCATTACACATGGTCACGAAGATCATATCGGTGGAATTCCTTACTTATTACGTCAAGTAAACATCCCGATTTATGGCGGAAAATTAGCAATTGCACTAATCAAAAACAAATTAGAAGAGCACGGATTACTTCGTAAAGCAAAACTTTATGAAATTCAAGAAGATGATGTTATTAAATTTAAAAAGACATCTGTTTCCTTCTTCCGTACAACTCACAGTATCCCAGATTCATACGGAGTTGTTGTGAAAACACCTCAAGGGCAAGTTGTTCATACTGGCGATTTCAAATTTGATTTCACACCAGTCGGTGAACCAGCGGACTTAACAAAAATGGCTGAAATCGGAAAAGACGGCGTACTTTGTCTCTTATCTGACAGTACAAACAGTGAAGTTCCAAACTTTACAATGTCTGAGCGCCGTGTTGGTGATAGTATTCAAGATATTTTCCGCAAAGTAGAAGGTCGTATTATCTTTGCAACCTTTGCATCAAATATCCATCGTCTACAACAAGTTGTTGAAGCGGCTGTTGAAAACAATCGTAAAGTGGCTGTGTTCGGTCGCAGTATGGAAGCGGCGATTGAAATCGGACAAAACCTTGGTTATATTCGCTGTCCGAAGGATACATTCATAGATACAGCTCAACTAAACCGCCTACCGGCTAATAAAGTTGTTATTTTATGTACAGGTAGTCAAGGTGAGCCAATGGCAGCACTTTCACGTATTGCTAATGGTACTCATCGTCAAATTCAAATCATTCCTGGCGACACAGTTGTTTTCTCTTCTTCACCAATCCCTGGTAATACAATTAGTGTAAGCCGTACAATTAACATGTTGTATCGTGCTGGTGCTGATGTAATCCACGGAAAACTGTCAAACATTCATACGAGTGGACACGGTGGACAAGAAGAACAAAAACTAATGCTTCGTCTAATTAAACCGAAGTATTTCATGCCAATTCATGGTGAATACCGCATGCAACGTATGCATATGAAGTTAGCAAACGATTGTGGTATTCCAGAAGAAAACTGTTTCATCATGGATAATGGAGATGTTCTTGCTCTTCGTTCTGATGAAGCAAGCGTAGCTGGTAAAATACCATCTGGATCTGTCTATATTGACGGAAATGGTATTGGAGATATCGGTAATATTGTATTACGCGATCGTCGTATTCTTTCTGAAGAAGGACTTGTTATTGTAGTTGTAAGCATTGATATGAAAGAGTTTAAAGTTGCAGCAGGACCTGATATTATCTCACGTGGTTTCGTGTATATGCGCGAAAGTAGTGATTTAATTAATGATGCTCAAACATTAATTACAACTCATTTAGAAAAAGTAATGGAGCGTAAAACAACACAATGGTCTGAAATTAAAAATGAAATTACAGACACATTAGCACCATTCCTATATGAGAAAACGAAACGTCGCCCAATGATTTTACCAATCATTATGGAAATATAAGAAAAAGGACAATACCTTCATGGTATTGTCCTTTTCTCTTATCTTAAAAAGTGTTTAAAACGATCTACTTCATCGTCATGACCAATTACAATTAATATATCTCCCGCTTGAATATTTTCCGTAGCTCGAGGAGATACAATAACTTCTTTACCACGTTTAATCGCTACAATATTCAATCCAAACTTCGCACGAATATCTAATTCGATTAAAGAATGACCATCAATTTTTTTATTTGCAATAATCTCTACAATACTATGCTCATCTGAAAGCTCAAGATAGTCTAATACATTACTTGATGCAATATTATTAGCAATCCTTTTTCCCATATCACGCTCGGGGTGCACAATGTGATCTGCCCCTATTTTACTTAACACTTTTTCATGGTAATCATTTTGAGCTTTTACAGTAATATTTTTTACACCTAACTCTTTTAAAATTAATGTTGTTAAAATACTTGAATTTAAATTATCTCCAATAGCAACGACTACATGATCAAAATTACGAATACCAAGACTTTTTAATACCATCTCATCTGTTGAATCTGCAATTACAGCATGTGAAGCTATATTTGCAAACTCATTAATTTTATCCTCATCTGAATCAATTGCCATTACTTCCATACCTAATTGAGCGAGTTCTCGGCAAATGCTTCCACCAAAACGTCCAAGCCCAATGACAGCAAATTCTTTCTCTTTTTCACCCACAGGAATTCCTCCAATAACATCGAATACTATGTATTTTTATTGTAACATACTTTAGATTTGCTACAAAAACCTGTATATCATTCTTATTTTTGTTTTTGCATATAAAAATACTGTTGTAAATAAAATGCGATACTGAAAATTAACATACCAAATACAAATATATTTCCAAATGAACTAAATGTTTCAAAAACGAATAATAACGTTTCTTGTCCGAAGAAAGCAAATAATAGTTGTGTAAATGCGAATAGCAATGCCAATATATAATGATGTTGATGGAATAAATAATGTGTTGCACCTAAAAAAGCGATAAACGAAATAATGAAAATCCACCAATTTTCTAAAAACAGTTGCCAATTAGTAAATTGATATCCATTTACTAATATCGCAATAATTCCTATAACAGCCATCGTTGGCACACTCCAAAATAATGCTCGCCCTCTAAAGAAGCGTGTTCCTTTAACATCACCTTTTTCATGTGCAATGTATGTGAGTACTACCGTACTTATGTACAAAACTGAAAGAATTGTTAAAACGATAATAAGCCAAAAATGTAATTGATAATACTCATGCTCTATGTTTGTCACGATAGCCGCTAACATACACGGGATTAACATTCCAGTCCAACCATCTACTTTTCTTTCATTCCAAAACACTGTGTTACCAATCCGTATCCCTAACAACATAAAAATAATGATACCTAGTACAAATAATGTCGTTTTATTCCCTACTAAACTCGTCGAGAAAGCAATTAATCCAATAAATAAAAAGAGCACAAACCCATTCATAATTTCTAATACAGGTGATAAATATCTTTTCACCCATTTATATGTTTCGTCATATTCGTGATTATCTACTAAACGGTAGGCATAAAAACTTATCCCAAAATACACCGCCGCAATAATAACATACGCATATAAGACGAAACACAACATTGCACTGCTAATTTGCACGTAATTCCCCACCCTTTTTTCTATGTTTCACCTTGATTTTACACACTTTCTACACGAAATGTAAACATATATAAGCTAGTTAACTAATCATCTTCTCAATAAGCGATAATGAATAATGAGCAGCGGCTCAAAACCGCTGCTCATTACTTTATCCATTTGTATGCCAATGTGTATCCAAAACAAATATGAAAGATGTTTTCGTCTTGGAACTAACAAGTACCCACTGTAAGTTTTTGCAAAGTTGGCGAGCGAGTTTACTTTCTAGTTCCTTTCCACTTTACATATCGATCTAAAAATGCGATAGCTTTCTCAATAACCTCTTCATCTGGTTTTAATTTCGCATGGTGTAAACCATATTCTGAATTTACCCCAAGCCAAAACATAAATCCAGGAATCTCTTGAAGCATATAACCAAAATCTTCCCCTGTCATTGCCTCAGTACATGTAATTACCTTCATATCAGTTTGTTCACTTACAAACTGCATAAACTCTCTCGTTAATACTTCATGGTTATATACTTGATGATACATCGCTCCATAGTCAATAACAGCTTCACATTGGAAGGAAGCTTCTATACCTGCAACAATTGCCTCAATCCTACTTTTAACACGCCTCATTGATTCCACTGATAACGTTCGGATCGTTCCTTCTAACCGAGACTTTTCTGCTATGATATTTTGAACTGTACCACCTGTTATTTTTCCGATTGTAATCACTGCACTATCAAGAGGATTCACATTACGACTAATAACGGATTGAAGTTGTGTAACAAGGTGACTTGCTGCTACAATCATATCATTTGCAGTATGCGGGTAGGCTGCATGTCCACCTTTCCCTTTCAAATCAACATATAACTCTGATGTATTTGCAAATAATAGCCCCTCTTTTGTGGCAATTGTTCCTACAGCGTATTCAGGTGCAATATGAAGACCAAGAATTATATTCGGCTTCCATTCTTTTAACTCTTCACTCTCTAACATAGGAAGAGCCCCTCCTGGTCCTTCTTCAGCTGGTTGGAATAGAAACACAAGGTCATCATCTATTCTTTCTGTTACAGCTGCTGTTAGAAGGCCTAAACCGATTGTTGTATGCAAATCATGTCCACATGCATGCATCATTCCTTCATGAATAGAAGCAAACTCATATCCAGTTTCTTCGGTAATTGGTAAACCGTCTATATCTGCGCGATAACCGATAATTTTTTCTGGATTTTTTCCATTTACTTTAACAATGACACCTGTTTTCCATACTTTCACTTCCACATATTCATTCGAAAGCGTTCCTATGTAATCTAAAATATACTGTTGTGTTTTCCACTCTTTAAATCCAATTTCCGGTATTTTGTGTAAGTCTCTACGAATTTGAACGAATTTGCTTACTGCCATTTTTGCACCTCTATCTATAAAAAGCGCAAGAGCCTGTTATGCTCTTACGCTTTTTTTGTGTTTATTTCTCTGGGTTTAATTGACGAAGCTCTTGTTTAATTTCAGTTTTTGCTTTTGTCTTCTCATCAATCTCTTTAATTACACGTGCTGGAGTACCGGCAACAACTGTATATGGAGGTACATCTTCTGTTACAACAGCTCCTGCTGCTACAACTGCACCCTTACCTACTGTAACTCCCTCTAACACAACTACGTTTGCACCAATTACAACATCATCTTCAACGATAACTGGTTTTGCTGAAGGCGGCTCAATAACACCTGCAAGTACTGCACCTGCACCTACGTGACAGTTCTTACCAACAGTTGCACGTCCACCAAGTACCGCGTTCATGTCAATCATAGTACCTTCACCAATTACAGCACCGATATTAATTGTTGCATTCATCATAATAACAGCGTTGTCGCCGATTTCAACGTGATCACGAATAATCGCGCCTGGCTCAATACGAGCTTTAATACCTTTTAAATCAAGCATTGGAATTGCAGAATTACGACGGTCATTTTCAACAACGTAATCAACGATGTGCTTGCTATTTCCATCAAGAATTGTCTTAATTTCAGACCATTCTCCAAATAATACACCAGACTTTTTATTTACAAATGCTTGTACCGTTTCAGGGAATGTTACTTCTTTTAAATCCCCTTTTATGTATACCTTTACAGGAGTTTTCTTTTCACTTTTTTGAATAAACGAAATAATTTCGTTAGCGTCCATCATTTTCATTCTTGTTGCCTCCTAAATCCATTTATAATGTTACTCTACCAAACGATAGAGCGAGTAGCAAGATAATAATCCTATTTTTCCATTTGAATTTCTTCTATAATTTCTAAAAATGCCCTTACTTGCTTCAATTGTCTGGCCGATTCACTCGTCAATAACCATGTTTCTCTCGTTAATTGAACAGGTGTTTTATACATATTTTCCTGTACTTCTTTTAAAACAGTAGAAGGTAAAAGAGCATAACCTATACCATTTAAAACGAGCTGTTTGCAAGTCTCAATTTGATCAACCACAATTGTTCTCTTAGGTGGATTAGAAAATAAACCATACCACCAATTTTGTATTTGTCCATAATAAGTCGAATCACTTTTAAATTGAATAAATGGTCTATTTGTTTCTTTTAACATTGTAATATCTTTTATTTCTTTATCCACTAAATAAAGTTCATCTTCAAATAATTGTTGCTTCTGACCTTTATATTCTTGTGTTCCTCTCAATATAGCAACATGAACGTCCCCTTCATAAAATTGCTTTTGCACTTCACTACTCCAGCCAGTAAACAGCGATATTTTCACAGAAGGGTATTTATGTACAAACTTCTTCAAAACAGGAGGAAGCCAATATTGACCAATAACTGATGCAACAGCTATTTTTAACGTTCCGTGAGTTTCTGTTCTAAAAACAGCTAGCTCACTTTTAATATCCTCTTCCTTTTGTAGCATTTCTTTTGCATAATTTGCGACTTTTTCCCCTTCAGGTGTAATTGTCAATCCTTTTTGTGAGCGAATAAAAAACTTCATTCCCCATTGTTTCTCCATAGATTGTAATCGTTGACTAAGCGCAGGTTGTGAAACAAATAAACGTTCCGCCGCTTTTCTCATATTTGATTCCTGAGCTAACACAACCATCATTTGAAAATCATCAATTTGCAACTTTCTCCCTCTTTCCTTAGCTTCCATACACCTTATCTCAATAAGCTTTTCATCCTTAATTTAACTATATACTCTTATATTTTTTATCTTTTTAAATATAATACATACACAACTGATATGCACGAAAAAAAGTGACTTCTCCGCTTCTATGAAGTCACTTTTCTCACATTATCGATTATGTTGCCTTACTTTTTTATTCAACAATTTTAAAATAGCCCGACGTGTTAAAATCCCCTCAAAATACCCATCTTCATTGACAGCGCAAATAAAAGGATGATCAATTGTCATTTCTAAAGCTTTTGCAAACGAATCTTCTAACTTAAGAACCGGAATGTCTTCCTTCATCACCTGTTCTACTTTCATTTCGTCAAGTCTTTCAAACTCAATACGTTCCAGCCCTAACATACCGTCTAAAATCATGGCAGTACTAATTAACCCATGCAATTTATACATCGGGTCCAAAACAGGTATCGCCGAATATCCAGATTTCACAAGAACGAGTAAAGCATGCTCTAAACCATTCCCCATTTGGACATGTGCTACTTTTTCTGATGAAATCATTAAATCTTTCACAAAAATTTGTTGAAACTCGTCTTTCGGAATACTAATCATGTTACATCCCCCCATTTTCCCTTTTTCCTACTTTTAATCACCGATTCTATTCATATTTTATGACAGCGTTTTCATATTATTATTTTGTCCCTACTTTATTTCAATAAAAACAAAATTACACAGCTATTTTAGCATACAACACAAAAAAAAGACTACCATTCCGGTAGCGCTTAATACCCCTTATTTTTTAATCTGTAAAATAACCTTGTGATTTTTTTATATTGCGTCACATCTGTCTGTTTTAAACCATTCTCAATATCTGTAATTTCCACAGATAAAATTTCACTCGCATAATTTTGCTGAAATAGAATATCTAGTAACAAACTCTCTTCTTCTTCTGTTAAAACAAATTCCCTTTTCATATACCCCTCTCCTTATACTCGCATCGTTACTCTTATTATATATAATTTTCAACCTATTTAATAGATGTAATATTCAGTTTTTAGTGGAGGATATATAAAAATTGTTTTTTATTTCGTATATCGATTTGCATAACTAAACGCCGCATAAGCATCTGGCTTAATTTTTGCTGTTAATCCCATCGCTTGAATTTTCGCTGTCATATCTAGAATAAATTCTTTTGTTAAACCATCATTTCCGATATCCAAGTGAATTTCCATTATAAATCCAGCTCCCTCTTGAGCATATGGATGCAATAAATCCCATATTGTTTGTATATGGTTCGGAGTAAATAGGCATGCAATTTCTTGGCTAAACTGCGTTTCTAAATATATTTTCTCACGTAAAGTTGCTGGCTTATCTTTTACTGATTTATGGTGTAAACACCCCCAGGCACCTTTTCCAACGCGATGAATATGAATTGCCGTAATAAACCTCGTATCCTTTTGATGTGCTTGTGAGTCTGTCCCAATGGATAAGCGATATAAATTTCGTGGATCCTTTTCAATGAAACTGCAAATACGGCTAAAGACCATATCAAAATTTAAATGTCTCTCTGAAACATTATAAAATGTATGTTCACCGGCCACATAGTCACGTCCTTTCAATTAGACAGACTTTTCGTATTCTCATTGTATGGGACAAAAATAAAAATTATAACTTCCTACCCTTTATTCGTTTCAATATTTCGAATTACATAATGGCAAACTTGGCACGTATAAATTACATTTTGATTCGATTGAGCCGTTAATACATGAATAATCTCAGCAGAATTGTGGCATTTAGGACAAACCACAACTGGTAAACGTTCCATACAACACACCTCCTCGTTATTTTTATCCCGCTATTTGCTACCCGTAAACACCCAATTGGTGATGGCTAATAATCAGTATAGGACGAAGAAGCCCTACTGATTACAATTTCACTTTATTACCATTGTAGGAAAAATGAAAAATCCCTATACCTATATGCTAAAAAGTAATAGAACTAAAAAAGGTGTTGCCATATGGCAACACCTTTTTTATATGTATCAAGAAATGATATCGTAAATCTCAATTGCAACCATATCGATATTATCGAATTGATACACTTGAGGTTTTTCACCTTGTTGATACACTTCTAACTCATACATTTCACTTTTATCGAAAAATTTCACGCTACATTTGCGCTCACCGTTCACTTCAAAATAGCGTTGTGCTACTTCACCGCTTTCAGCTTGTTCTTGTAGACTAACAAGTCGAGTTAAAATTCCTTGGAGTAGAGACATGAAATCTCTCCTTTCTCTGATCTTCCTACCAATAGGTTTTACAGCTATACTCATTCTATCCGTCATAACAGAAAAAATGTTCCACAGTCTAGGATAAAGGTTATTGGCCAGAAACTCAACTAAAAATTTGTCGAAATGCGAAGGAAAAAACAGAAAGAACATCTTTTCCCTTCTTTATTGCGATTTTTATACTGGAAGAATATAATAAAAAACAGAAAAAAGGAGGAATTACAATGAAAAAAATTGAGTTTTACACACAACCTGATTGTCCGCCATGTGTCATTGTGAAAGAATTTTTAAAGCATAATAACGTTGTATATGAAGAGTTTGACGTAAAAAAAGACGCTGCTGCACGCAATCGTCTTTTATACGACTATGATTCGTATTCAACTCCAACAGTTGTAATTGATGGAGAAGTTGTTGCTGGTTTTCAAATTGAAAAATTACAACAGCTACTCAATATTGAATAAGAATAGGTAAAGACCTATTCTTATTTTTATCCCACTATTTGTGGGCAGTAATAGCCCGATTGGTGCGAGCTATTAATCAGTGAGAGATGAACATCCCCCACCGATTACAGTTTCACTTTATAATTGTTGTAATCGTTTTATTTCAGTTAAAAGTTCTTGACTTTCATGATATCCGGCCAATTTCCATTTCCCTTGATCTCTTTGCAATGTTACAATTTGATATTGTCCACTTTTCGCCCGCTCATATACATATAAAATTTTATGCTCTTCATCATATGACATTTTCGTTTCTGAATGAAAAGAAAACGGCGCTTCTTTTGCTGGAAGTAAATATTCACCACTTTGTTTATCACTTCTACTATTTTCATCTGTAAATACTTGAAGGAAATTCTCTGTAAAATATGGTGATAACGTTTCTATCATCTTATTCATCGGCAAATGCTTCCCACGAATTGAAAATTGGGTTTCATAGCCCTTTTGTATCGTTGTAAACACTTCTTCCCGATCGACTTTCGCTTCCTCTTTTCCTAAAACAGTTGTGACACTATAACCAACTAGAAAGGCAACGCATACAAATAGAACTAACCATATTCCATATTTCCTCATTTTTTCACCTTCCTTTTAAGAAAACTTGTCTTTGTAGTATTCATTGTAACAATGATTATGCAAAGACAGGGGTGGTTTCGTTCGTAAAATCTTTACAACGATAGACAGCATTTTCATCACCATTTTCACTATTACCAATTTATGATAAAAACAAACAAAAAATGCACGAATCTCTTCGTGCATTAAAATAAAACATCTTCTTCATATAAATATTCATACGATAAATCTATAAATAAAAAGTTTTCATCATCAATTGGGAAGGAAAATGTTCGTACCATCTCACCGGTTTCAATATCAGCATATAAATCTGAAAGTCTTGCCTTATTCTCAAAACGCATTTTCATAATATTTTCTAGAAAATACGGACGCCAACTCCAGTTCTTCATATAATACTCAGGCATCACAATCCATTCCCCATCTTTTTTCATAACGTTTCCTGATTGTTGGAAACCATCTTCGTTACAAATAAATATGCGAAAACTACACTGTGATACACTTTGGCTAAATTGTAATAACCAATCATTTATATCTTCATTCTTTTTCTGTTTGGCTAGAACATCACCAATTCGATCACGTAACATTTCTGTTAAATTATAAATCTTTTGTAACTTTTTCTTCTCATGTTGAATAAATTGATGACACTCATTACCAAGTCGTTCTTTCAAAACGTTCGTTTCAATAAAATCAGGTAAGCACTCTTTCAAATAATTTCCTTGATAATATCTACCACCGTTTTTCCAAGCATATTGTAGTTGATAAAAAGCATCTATTTCTTCATATAACAATGTTGCACCAATTCTTCTAGCAAGTAATGATAAAGAATATAAAATATCTTGATAAGATTGTAAAAGTGCAGTTTGCCTTAAGTTTGTTAAATCTACTTTTAAAATATCCGGTGCTAACACGCTAATACGTTCTAAATTACTTGTACCCGTTCCGACTTTATTAATCGAAATTTGAATACCATATGTACGATAATACATAAGCAAATGATTAAATTGCTCTATATCTTCTTGACATTCATGTTCTGTAATTTCTAAAACAATGTGTTTCAAATTTAAACCTTGCTCTTCATACATCAATAAAAGTTGAAGTAAACTTTCATCATCATCGTTCATTAATACGTTAGCATTCCGATGTATAAATAATAATAATTTTTGATCACTTTCTAAATAACGATTTAAAGCTTTTTCTACTATAATGTTGTCCGCTTCCAGTTGAAACTCACTCGGAATAGAATCATCATGAAAGAAAGAAGCTAGACTTTGTATGCCCTCTTCTGTTTGAATACGTCCTACTACTTCATATCCAATTACAGTATGCTCATCAGCACTAAAAATAGCTTGATAATAAGGAAGGACTTTATCCAAGTTACTCATTACATCTAATGCATCTATCAACGCGCTTCCCTCCCTTTACTTTTCAAAAATTATAACATGATATTTACGGAAAAATAATAAAAAATCCCTTCAGTTTTCCTGAAGGGATTAGAGGGGTAAAATGCTAAGGGGAATTAGCAATTCTACTATGAAGAAAAAAGAGGTCTTAAATATAACGTATATATGACCTCTTGTAAACACTTTTCTTTCACATGTCACAATTCCGTCACATTTAACCGTAAGAATATGGATCAAACATTCATTTTCTCATCCCTTTTAAAATGGATATTGATGTAAATGTTGTCCTCCATCCATTGTCATGCAAGTTCCATTTATGTACGCAGCTTCATCTGAACATAAATAATAAGCTAAACCTGCGATTTCTTCTGGCGTACCCAGCCTTCCAAGCGGAACACTTTGTATCGTACGCTTAGCCATTTCTTCTGAAATCCATAACTTATCAGCACCGCCCGTACGTTCAATTGGTCCTGGCGCGATAGCGTTAACTCGTATTCCATATTTACGTCCCCACTCAACAGCAAGCGTCTTCGTCATTGCTAACACTCCAGCCTTCGCTGCAGCCGAATGAATAACTCCCGGACCTGCATCCCATGCATATGTTGCTACCATGTTAATGATATTCCCTTTTATACCTTTTTCAATCCAATATTTTCCGACAGCCTGGCTACAGTAAAATGTGCCATTTAACACAATATTTATGACCGAATTCCAGCCATTCACGGATAAATCCTCTGCTGGACAAATAAAGTTTCCAGCTGCATTATTTATTAAAATATCAATTCGTCCAAACTTCTCATCAATCTGTTCAATCATTTTCTGAATATCATCAGTATTTCTTACATCCATTTGTACGGGTAATATTTGCCCTGGAAATTGTTCAATTTCCAACTTTGTTTCCTCTAGTTTTTCCTTTGTACGTCCTGTAATAACAACTCGTGCCCCTTCTTTTGCAAAACGAATCGCCATTCCTTTTCCCATTCCGCTTGATCCACCTGTAATAATAACTACCTTTTCTTTCACATACATCCCCTCCCAAAAATGAATACACATTCATTTTATCATTTTATTTAATAGAAATCTTTATATTTTTAAACTTTTCTGATATTTTAACGTAAAGAGGTTTCTTTTCATTCATTTTTTTCGTAATCTATACTACTTTTTTATTATTTAAAATATATTTCAAATAAACTGAAAGGAGATTTGAGTAACCTGTAGATGTAACGAACACATGTGATATAAGTCAAATAGGTATACTCATATTTTTATGAAGAAAATTACTAGAAGAGATTTTTTAAAAGTTGGCATGCGCACTTGTCTATATTCATTTATAACCACTAGCATCGGGTACTATTACGCTAAATATATTGAGCCTCATTTACTCTCTTTTACAGAGCATACACTTACATCGCAACTCATACCCAAAAGTTTTCATGGTATGAAGATTCTTCAATTTAGCGATTTACATCTCGGATACTATTTCTCTCTCCAACATTTATCT
Source organism: Bacillus sp. IBL03825 (assembly GCF_024712505.1). Taxonomy (NCBI): domain Bacteria; kingdom Bacillati; phylum Bacillota; class Bacilli; order Caryophanales; family Bacillaceae; genus Bacillus; species Bacillus sp. IBL03825. The sequence goes on from NZ_JAMXKE010000001.1 coordinate 3,986,045, forward strand.
CAAATCGTTTCTAAAATTAATGCTGTAAAACCCGACATTGTTCTTTTTACTGGTGATCTCATTGATAATTATCAAACATATACTGCCACCCCTTTCGTTGCATCCATTTTAAAAAATATACAAGCACCCTTCGGTAAATTTTCTATTTATGGTAACCATGATCACGGCGGCTATGGAACGGAATACTATGAGCACATCATGCGTGAATCTGGATTTGAACTATTACTAAATAACGAAAAGAGAATCCGTCTACTGGATAATAGTGAAATTTCAATTTTCGGGCTCGATGATATACTACTAGGCAAACCAAAAATAGAGGAGACACTACAGTACGCGAGGCAAAATACTTATAACATTGTTCTTGTTCACGAGCCAGATATTGCACCGCAAATCGCTAAATATCCAGTTAACTTACAACTTTCTGGTCATAGCCATGGCGGACAAGTGCAAATTCCTTTTTTAGGCGCTATTATTACCCCATCACTTGCTAAAAACTATGTTGAAGGCTTCTATACGATTCAAGATTTAGCTCTCTATGTCAATCGGGGCCTTGGAAGAACACGTGTCCCATTCCGATTTATGTCAAAACCTGAAATTACGATTTTCACGCTCCAACATTCGTAATAATTCGCCTATTTTCTTACATATCCTTTCTTGTACGCGCTCATCCACGTTTCATTTACCATATGATAAAAGTGAGTCCAATAAAGGAGGTTTGTTCATGTACCCATATTATCAACCAATCCCAGTCCGTTCAGCACCTATTGGTCCAGTAGGCGACTCACGCTTCTTTCCGTTTTTTGGCGTCCCATTTCTAGCTGGCATTGCTGGCGGACTGCTAGGCGGTGCATTGGCTTTCGGTCCTAGACCGTATTATCCACCATATCCACCACCTTTCCCACCGCCAACACCTTATCCTTGTTATGGTGGACCTTGTCAACAACCATACTATTATTAATGTACTGCCACAATTCTACCAATGTTATTCCCTCTCTTGACCGATCCATGATCTATTAACATGCTTACAATAAAAACTATTCTCTCTACGCATCCATTTATTTAGAGAACATATAATAAGTAGAGAACAAAGTAAAAACCTCTTTTTTAAGAGGTTTTTTTACTTTGTTCTCATTATTCAGCATCCGTGTTTTGATACGCCATCTTAAACAACTTCACTTGGCTATCAATTTCTTCTGTACTACTATTAATAACATAATAATAATCACCGGTTTTATTTTGTTCGCGCGTTTTCACATTATCAGCTAATATAAGCTGTAAAATCGCCTTAATTCTCGCCTTCATTTCAATATCTAATATTGGGAAAGATATTTCTACTCGCTTTTCCATATTTCGCGTCATCCAATCAGCTGAAGATAAATATGTCTTTTCCTCTCCATTATGATGGAAATAATAAATTCGGCTATGTTCTAAATATCTCCCAACAACACTAATTACCCGAATATTCTCACTTACATTTGGAATACCAGGCCTTAAACAACATGTTCCTCGAACGATGAGCTCTACCTTTACTCCAGCTTGTGATGCTTCATACATTTTTTTTATTAATGGTTTATCTGTTAATGAATTCATCTTAGCGATAATATACCCATTTCCATATTGCCTATGATAACGGATTTCTTCATCTATTAAATCCATAAATTGCTCTCTTATATCAAATGGTGCAACCGATAAATGATGAAAATGCGGCTTTGTTGTATAACCGCTCAAATAATTAAAGAAATTTGTTGCATCGACCCCAAAGTCTTTTCGTGATGTAATATACCCAAAATCAGTATATAACTTTGCAGTCGCGTCATTATAATTTCCAGTCCCAAGATGTACGAACCTTTCAATTTTTCCGTTTTTTCTTCTTACAACTAGCGTAATTTTACTATGTGTTTTCAAGTGGCTTACACCGTAAATAACATGACAGCCCGCCTGTTCCAATTCTTTAGCCCAATTCACATTATTTTCTTCATCAAATCTTGCCTTTAATTCAACTAATACCGTAACTTGCTTCCCTTTTTCAGCTGCTACCTTTAGCGCCTGAATAATCGGCGAATCCCCACTTACTCGATATAATGTTTGTTTGATTGCAAGTACATTCGGATCGTCTGCCGCATCACGGACAAAATCAACTACTGGCTGAAATGATTCAAAAGGATGATGTAATAAAATATCATGCTCAATCGCTTTTTCAAATACATCTTCCGCATCCCCTAAGTCTTGAGGCCGTTGCGGAATAAGAGCCGGATATACAAGATGTTCATATACAGGAGCTAGTTTTTTATATAAAGAAAATAGACATGTTAAATCTAACGGTCCATCCATTATATACACATCTTCATCTTTTACTTCCAACACCTCATATAATAATGCTAATACTCTTTCATCAATATGCTCTTTGCCAACTTCTAAACGTACAGCAGCTCCCCACTTACGCTTTTTTAATTCTTTTTCAATTACCTTTAATAAATCCCTTGCACCTTCTTCATGAATTGTTAAATCCGCATTGCGTGTAATACGAAAACGAGTAACTGATGATACATTATATCCTGTAAATAATTTATGGGTAAAACCACTAATTACATCTTCTAATAAAATAAATTTATGCTTTTGCCCTTCACTCGGTAAAAATATGAAGCGTTCGAGTAATGAAGGAACTTGTACAATCCCTAACTTCGTACGGTTTTCTTCCTCCACTTGTTTCTCATCATATAAAAGAGTAGCTAAATTCAAACTTTTATTTAATAACATGGGAAATGGACGATATGCATCAATAGCTACAGGTGTTAAGACTGGAAAAATTTGCTCATCAAAATACTCTTCTATAAATTCCCTCTGTTCTTTCGTCAAATCGTGGAATGTTAAACGTTCAATCCCCTCTAACTCCAGCGCTGGCAACACATAATTTTTAAACGTATCATATTGTACAGTCATTAATTCATGGGCCTTTATCGCAATTTTATTTAATTGCTTTTTTGGTGTTAAGCCAGCCTTATTTTCTGGTTGGTTAAACCCAGCACTCACTTGATCCTTCAATCCTGCTACGCGTACCATAAAGAATTCATCTAAATTGGAACTGAAAATGCTAATAAACTTTAATCTTTCCAAGAGCGGATTCGTTTCATCCTGTGCTTCTTGTAGTACACGTTCATTAAATGCTAACCAACTTAATTCTCGATTGTTGTAATAAGCTGTATCATTTAAATTTACTATATTCCCCATCAACATTTCCATCCTCTTCACACTTCCCCTGAAACTTTTTTACTATAATTTAGTTACTTTTATTTTAGCAAATTACAATATTCCAAGGTGTTAATTTTTTGTAAAGACATCCGTACAACTTAACATTTTGATTCGAAGGATAAATTAATAGTCTTTTTCAACACTCTTTCCAGCTGCTTTTTTTGTTTTTCAGCTTGTACTTTTTCCGCTAATGCCGATTGCTCACATACAATTTTAAATGTTAATCCTTCTTTACTTTCTATTATAGATATCGATTCAACAAGCGATCTTTGTCTTATATTTAGAGCTGCTGAAAATTGTAAAACAGCCCCTAATAGGCGGATTTTTTTTTGTTCATTTTTATCAAACCATCCTTCAAATGGGGACAAGTGTTGTTTGAATAACATTTTTGATTTATAAGACGCAATAAGCGCTAATCTAACTCGCTCTTTATGCATCATACCATCAATTGTTTTATTCGCTAATAAATGAAACGTATGTAAGCGACTCGCTTCTTCGTCTATATATTTACCTATATTAAATACTTTCGCTGCTTGATGAAATACTTCCCAGTCTTTTACTGACATAGAAATTAGCCCTGTTTCTTCAAGCTGTTTACAAATCAATCTTCCATGTTTAATAAGCTGAATTACAAATTCCATATCCATTTCATATTCATGTGATAATAAATGTAAACTTTCTTCGACTACGTTCGGATAATATGAAATCCCCAAATCTTTTGTCAACTCTTCATAGAAAACACCTTCTCGTAACCCTTTTCTGCTTAACACAAATGCTGGTGCCTCTATAACATTAACAAGCGTATGAAAAACTTTGACTGCTGGAATAATTGTATCTGCTCGATCTTTTGCCAATCCTTCCAATTTTTGAATTTCTATGAACGACAATGCTTCCAATTCTTCTTTCACATTTTTAATATCTTCTTCTTTCATTTTATATAAATGTACCCCTGCTATAGGATAACAAATTAAATTTTGATGGATTTTCACTAAGTTCCTCGCACTACCACCAATTGCAATAAGAGGCAATTTCTTATCAATTAACCATGGTAATGTTCGAAATTGATATTCTAAGTACGTTTGAATCTTTTCCAACTCGTCTTCAGTAGGTATATCCTCTTTAATAAATTGTTGTTTTAAAGAAAGTGCTCCAAAAGGAAAGCTATGGTACTCTAGAATCTCTCTATTTCGAAAGTATGTAACTTCTGTACTTCCTCCACCAATATCTACTGTAATTCCTTCAGAGAACGAAGTTGAATTCATAACTGCTAAATAGCCGTAACGTGCTTCCTCATATTCTGATAAGACTCTAAGAGTAAAGTCTGTTTGTCCCTCAACCAGTTTTTTAATTGCCTCTTGATTCTCAGCCTGTCTAATTGTTGCTGTTGCAACACAAAGTACATGATGCAACTGGTGGAATCGTGTACTTTCTTGAAATTGAAATAACGTTTGTAACAATACCTCTATTCCTTCTTCCATCAACACACCATCAATTAAGTAATTCCTTAACCGAGCAACCACTTTCGTATTTTCAATCTCCTTATAAAAACCTCCGTTTTGCTTTTCATAAATAACTAAACGCATTGTATTAGATCCAATATCTATAATGGCATATTGCTGTTTTAATATTTCTTTCAAACTTCTCACTCTTTCATTATCAAATTTCTAAAACACATTCTATTACTATTATACAAAATAGTTGTTTTTTGTAACAATATTGCTTTAATATTGAAAATATATACAATCACTTTTTGCATATAATAAAAACCTCTTTTATTTATGTTATAATAATGAAAAATTGAAAGGAGATTCAATATGAAACCTTCACAACCACAATCTCAATTACAAAACCAACATTCTATTAATCGACTAGCTCAATCTATTTTCGTTGTGAATCGTCATGCTAAAGCTGCAACTAATCCGAAGTATTTATACTGGTTAAAAAAGACGGCTTTAGAACGCTTAATTGCTGAAAAAAAAGCTATTAAAGAAGGATTACATTTTTCTAGAAATCCACGTTTTAGCCAACAACAATCTGATGTTCTTATACGTTTAGGTGATTATTTTTTCCATATTCCTCCTACCAAAGAAGATTTTCGAATCCTACCACATCTTGGTCATCTTGAATCCTCCTATCGAAATCCGAAAACAACCTTATCTTTAACAGTAGCAAAAAAAACACTTCAAGATTATATTGGTCCTGAAGCACTGAAACAAGAAAAAAAATTAAGTGAACCTGTCCCATGGTATAGTCGTACTTATACAAAAAAATAAAACAGTTTGGCCAATTGTAGGCCAAACTGTTTTATTTTTTCTCTTCTTTAATTTTAATATTTGCTTGTTTATAAAAAGCTATTTTTTCTGTATTATAAGATTTTGTAAATTCATTAAACTTGTCTTTTTCTGATTCAATATCCTTATAAGATTGATTTACTACTTTTACTTTTTCACTAATATCTTTTAATTTTGTACCTTTATCTTGTAACATTGTATATAATTCTTTTTCTTGTTTTAACGATTTATTATAGCTATCATACATCTTGTTAAATGAATCTTGTCGTTTCTCATATGTGCTTTTCACTTTATCCGCTTGATCTTTCAATTTCTTATCTTCAATTTTCTTCACATATTTATCTACTGATTTTACTTCTTCTTGTGCCTTACTTAAAGATTCTTTTTCTTTTTTAAGCACTTTGTCTCGTTCATCTGTATTTTTCACTGCTTGGTTCAATTTTTCCTTAACAGTTTGATTATTATCTTTTCCTTCTCGAACAATCTGGTTATATAATTCTTGTCCCTCTTTTTCTAAAGTTTCAAGTTTCTTTGCATCTTCAAACATTGTTTTTTCTTGCTTTGCAGCATTTTCAAATGCAACATATAATTCCTCTTCTGGTTTCGGTCCGAAACAACCGGCTAATAAAGTCATTGATAATGCAGTTACAATTGCTAATTTACTATATTTCAACATCTTCTTCCTCCTACTTATATACGATCATCGTGTAAAAAGCTATGAAAATTATATATCCTTCTATAAACTCCATACTCGCACCTTTTCTACGAAAATCATTGATATTGTTTATAATGCTTGTACAAATTGTATTACTTAAAATTACATTTTACTTTTTTGAACCAATTAGCAGTTTCATATCCATCTTTTACTTAGCACTTTTTAAAGTCTGTTCATACTATGTATTACATAAAAGTACAACGGAATTCATCACAGCCATAATAATTTGAAGAACAACAGTAATAATAATTCACCTGATAAAAGATGATCGTTGTTCTCTCACGTCTATCATTCTATCATTCCCTTTCCGGCTTTCTATCAAATAATCTATTTGTTCATTTTACACAGTATAAATGCTATCTTGCAACAACTTACAATTATTCTTGTCATTCCCTAAAAAGGAAAAGTGTAGAGCATGCTTCCCTCTACACTTTTAAAATGAAACACATTGTGCAAAATGCATTGACACATCCATCATAATTATATGCTTATTCCATATATTTTTAAAGACTTTTATTACAATAAAAGTTCTTTTTGTAATAAAAGTCAAAAAAATGTTACATTCAAAACTTCTTCATATCATATTTCTTCAAATCAAAGTTTCACTCATTTTCTTACAAATCCCTATGCTGGTACAATTGATTTTGTGCCTTTCTTAACAATTCTTCAAAAGTTTTTCCTTCTATTGGATAACTAGCAGCTCCAAATAAAAGCGTCATACTTAACAAACCATTTTCTATTTCACTTTCAATATTTTTCATTAATCGGTTTGTTATCGTCGACTTTTCATGTCCGTTATCAACTGCCACAATAACATACTTATTTTCGTCCCACCTAGTAACAACATCCCCTTTACGAATTGTCTTTACAATTGTACTCTCCAATTTTTGTACTAACACCTCCAAATTTTTTTCTTGCACTGTTTCTTTTAGTCCTTTCCATTCTTTCATAGAAAGAATGTACACTGTAATATTATGAGAATCCCGTTCTGACAGAGCAGTTACTTTCTCAAAAAAATCAACTACAAAATCATTACTTGCCATTCCTCCTACTTCCGTATCCATACGTCCACTCGCTCTTTTATCATACCAATGTCCAAAATAATAGCTGAGTATCATTTGCAATATATAAATAATAAAGACGGTATAAAATGATCGCGAATCCAGTTTTGTAATTACATCCTGAAGCGCAATCCACTCTGTAACTGCCACTGTATTCCCAAGTAATAACCCACTAATTTTTCCTTTATGTTTCATACTTCTCCTCCCTTCTATACCAATATATGTTTCTATAACAATTATGTTTTTCTACAAAATAAAAAATGTACACATTGAGTGTACATTTTCGCTTAAGCTTGTATACCATTTTTATTCTATTTCATATATATACTATATATCGTTTTAGAAAGAGGTGATCTGTATGCTACAAAAAGAAAATCTATCAGATATTATACGTTTACTAGCAGGCTTTCTGTTATCGTTAAAATTATTATGTAATTCTTTCGGAGTGAACTTTATTACAAACGATCAAATTGACGCTATTGTAAATGTTGCTTCCTTTCTTTTCATTTTATATTTTGGTTATAAAAATAATTATGTAGGAAAAAAAGGAATCGAGCAAAAAAAAGTACTCAAAAAACACAATCTTCATTAAAAAAGGAACCTTTCTTACAGGTTCCTTTTTATCATTGCCGCACAACAACTTCATTTGTTTGCAGCGGACCATATGATACTCCTTTATATTGAAATGTATATGTAGCCTGAAATAATGCGTTTTTAATTGCTTTATCTTTATTTGCTTTTATTTTACAAATTAGTTCTACTTTCTCATTCGGTAATAAATTTTCGATTCGCCACCTTACAAGCTGGAACAAAAACTCGCTCATCCCCTTATCAGCCTTTAATGAATTTGGGATATATGCAAAATAATCTCGAATCATATGACTTACTACAACTCGTGAAATCATTTCCATTCCTTTATTTTCTACTTCAATTCGAATAATAAGTATGTCGTTTACATCATAGGTCAGTTCATATGAAAATTTTTCTTTATACATACTACGGATTTGTAATGTAACTGCTATATTAGGACATTCGCTTTCCTTTTTTGAGCCATCAATCCATAATACTGGTTGTAGCGGTATTGAATGCCTTCCTTGATCCGAATTTCGTTTCCATATTTTCACAATAATATTCACCCCATTTCAGATGCATCATCCATACGACCTTATTCTACCTCTCTACACCATATTAATAAAGCTTGTTACAAACGATATATAGTTATTGCTCTTCCTTGTATCCTATTCGACAATATAAAGAAAAAACCATTTTTCCTCTGTTAACAGGCAGTATTCTTACTGAAATATTTTTTTACAATTTCCTTCATTGACTTTATACCAATATTAAGTATTACTCACTCTTTTGCTGTCCATACAACAGAATATTTTGACGGAAGAAAAAGTTTGCCTTTTAGTCAAATTTGACTATAATATTCTTTATGGCTTTGTCAGTGCACTTGTTTAAATTAATTTGAAAGAACTATACTTTAAATTTTTATGTGCTGCACTCAAAACTTCATATAGTTTACTTATTATTAAAGGAGGGTTATATTTGGAATCTCAATTATCAAAAAAAGACTCCAACAATACAAAATTTGTTGTTGCAGGTTTATTACTTGGTATTTTAATGGCGGCAATGGATAATACAATCGTTGCAACAGCAATGGCAACGATTGTTGGAGACCTAGGAGGATTTGACAAGTTCGTTTGGGTCACGTCTGCATATATGGTAGCAACAATGGCAGGGATGCCTATCTTCGGAAAACTTTCTGATATGTACGGACGGAAACGCTTTTATATTGGTGGTCTCATTCTTTTCTTATTCGGTTCTGCACTTTGCGGGACAGCATCTAGTATTGAGCAACTAAGTATTTATAGAGCAATTCAAGGGATCGGCGGCGGTGCTCTTATGCCTATCGCCTTCACGATTATGTACGATATATTCCCACCAGAAAAGCGTGGAAAAATGACAGGGCTATTCGGTGCGGTTTTCGGGACATCTAGTGTATTCGGCCCTTTATTAGGTGCTTATATTACAGACTATATAAGTTGGCATTGGGTCTTCTATATTAATATTCCATTAGGACTTATCTCTTTCTTCTTCATTACTAAATACTACAGTGAATCTCTAGAATTTAGAAAACAAAAAATTGATTGGGCCGGCGCTATTACACTTGTTATTAGTATCGTTTGCTTAATGTTCGCCTTAGAACTTGGTGGTAAAGAATACGCATGGAATTCCACTGTAATTATCGGTTTATTTACAACAGTTGTTATTATGCTTATTATTTTCTTCTTCGTAGAACGAAAAGCAACTGAACCTATCATTTCTTTCCATCTATTTAAAAAACCTTTATTCGCAGCTAGCCAAGGAGTTGCCTTTTTCTATGGTGCCGCTTTTATTATCTGTACAGTTTATATCCCAATCTTCGTTCAAGGTGTTCTCGGCGGTTCAGCCTCAAATGCTGGATTAATTTTAACACCTATGATGGTTGGCTCTGTAATTGGAAGTCAAACAGGTGGACAGTTAGCTTCTCGAACAAGCTATCGTAACATCATGATGGTATCTGGCGTTTTCTTCGTAATTGGTATTTATTTACTAAGCACTTTAACAATGGATACACCTCGTCTACTTGTAACGCTATTTATGGTTCTCACTGGACTTGGAGTTGGTTTCTCGTTCTCAGTTTTAAGTATGTCTTCTATCCACAAGTTAGAAATGCGAGACCGTGGTTCTGCTACATCAACAAACTCATTCTTCCGTTCACTCGGTATGACTCTTGGTGTAACGATTTTCGGTACAATTCAAAACCATATTTTTACTACTAAATTAAACACTGTGTTCCCTCCTGAACTAGCTAAATTAGCTCCAAAAGGCGGAGACACAAGTTTCTTATTAACACAAGGTGCTACCGAGAAGATTCCAGCTGAAATATTAACTGGTATTAAAGATGCTCTCGCTACCTCTATTGCCAGTACATTCTTCTGGGCACTTATTCCGGCTGTACTAAGTATTATTTGTATTTTACTTATGGGCAATGAACGCCTCTTTACAGGTCCAAAAACGAAACAAAAACAAAAGCAAGTAAGTTAATATAGAGAAAAGAAACGGCATATCCCTTTATGAAAACGGATATGCCGTTTATAATATGTATAAAGTTTTTATTTATAGGAGTTGAGACAGCATGAGCATGAAATTAGTCATTCTCGGCTTGCTACTCGAAGGAGATAAACATCCATATGAAGTGCAGCACATCATGAAAGAACGACAAATGGATTGTTATATTAAATATGCAAAAGGATCACTTTACTACGCCTTCGAGCAATTAGAAAAGCAGGGTGCAATTCGTATTACCACGATTGTTCGAGATACGAATAGACCCGATAAAACAATCTTTCATATAACAGAAGAAGGTAAACGGTTATTTCACACGTTACTATTAAAACAATTCGAGGCAAAAAATCAAATCTATAAACCAATTTATTCAGCACTCTCTTTCGCTCATTTTGGTGATGATCAAGAGTTAATTCCTATTTTAGAAAAAAAGAAAAATGATACCGTTCAATATTTACATAAAATGCAAACTATTTATGATTGTAGCAAAGGACACATTCCACGTGCACAACTATATATTTTACAAAGCGTTATTGAACATATTACAGTTGAATTACAATGGTTAAACACCCTCCTTACAGATGCAGTTGCAGGGCGACTGTCAGAAATTGATATAGATGAAAGGTAAACTTATAAAGAAGAAACTGTAAAAAGACAATAAAGTTATTTAATGTTAAAACCTAAACAAGTATCCCCCGTTCTAATTTAGGACGGGGGATACTTATTTTATTTTCGCTATAAGATACTTATTTCACTGCACTCAAAAATATAACAAAGGTTTATTTATCACCGGCATCCTATAATAGAAGATTATTTCTTAAAATTCTATATAAAAAGGTTGCTGAATTTCATCCAAACTGTATTCAATTCTTTGTCTGAAATTCATAAAATTCACCATCTCTAACGCCTGCTCAATAGGATAGAACCCCACTTCCAAACTTTCTGGTGTAGTCGTTAATTTACCTCCAACTGGTCTAGCCAAAAACAACGTATTACAGATTGAATGGTTCACATTTTGGAATACTCCACAAAATTTTAATACTTCAATAAAATTTTAATACTTCAATATCAATACCTGTTTCCTCTTTAGTCTCCCTTATTGCAGCATCTTTCAAAGACTCCCCTTCTTCAACTTGTCCACCTGGCATTTCCCATCCTCTTCTAGGTCCCTTAATTAATAGGATTTCTTTTTGTTCATTAATTACAATTGTCGCTGCTGAAACTATATGTTTTGGCGGTGAATAAATATTTTGTGTACTTTGTTCCAATTGAAATTCCCCATTTCTACAAACTTAGTATATTTATCTTTATACAGGAGCCTTACTCTTTCTTGTGATAAGTTACTATTTCAAAATGAACCATTCAATCTCCTTCCATCTCTCAGAATACGGAAGAGTTTTCAAATAACACAACTCGTATCTTATCTCTATACAAGTGTATACTTCTTTGTATGTTTAATCGCTCTTCATTTCAATTCCCTTTGCCTTAAAGAAAACTCAGAAAAATCATAATAATCAAAATTAAAAACTTTAGAATTTTCTTATTTTAAAACAGTAGACAAAATTCCAAAAATTGTGTTAGAATTTGTTTCAATATCATATCGCTTGTTAACTTCCTTTCAAAAGGAAAATAGGTACACGAAAATTTCGTTTCGTGTTTAAAAGGGAAGCTTGGTGAAACTCCAACACGGTCCCGCCACTGTAAATGCTGAGATTTCTTGTTTAGTGCCACTGTGAAAACGGGAAGGTGAAAGAAATTATATGAAGCATAAGTCAGGAGACCTGCCTGTTTTAGCAACACTGATAGATTCACGGATGATGATGAGGTGTTAAAACAAAAAGGAAGGCTTATTTTCTATGCCTTTATGCTTTTTGTTATAGGTATTTCCCAGTAAACGGAAATGCTTACTTTCAATTAGGGAGGAATTTAAAATGGCAATTCAAACAAGTAACTTAGGTTATCCACGTATCGGACTACAAAGAGAGTGGAAAAAAACATTGGAAGCTTTTTGGTCCAATAAAATCGATGAAGAACAATTTTTAACAACGATGAAAGAAATTCGCCTTCAACACGTTAAAGTACAGCAAGAAAAAGGGATTGAACTCATTCCAATTGGCGACTTTACATATTATGATCACGTTTTGGATACGGCTTATATGCTAGGATTTATCCCATCACGTTTTTCTGAGTTTACATCTTACCTTGATGTATATTTCGCAATGGCGCGTGGCTCTAAAGATCACGTAGCTTCTGAAATGACAAAATGGTTTAACACAAACTATCATTATATCGTTCCTGAATATGAAGAGGGATTACAAATCTCTTTAAAAGATAATCGTCCACTTCGCTTATACGAAGAGGCAAAACAAGAATTAGGAGTAGATGGAAAACCTGTTATTTTAGGACCATATACTTTCTTAAAATTAGCTAAAGGTTATACACAAGAACAATTCGCTACGATTTTAAAACAATTAGTTGCACCATACGTACAACTGCTTTCAGAACTACATGCAGCTGGTGCACAAGTCATTCAAGTTGATGAACCGATTTTCGCTTCTTTAACAAAAGAAGAAGTTCAACAAGCAAAAGAAATTTATGAAGCTATTCGTAAAGAAGTTCCAAATGCGAACCTTCTTTTACAAACATATTTTGATAGTGTAGAAGAAAACTATGAAGAAATTATTACATTCCCTGTATCCGGTATTGGATTAGATTTCGTTCATGGTAAAGAAGGTAATCTACATGCTATTTCAAAATATGGATTCCCAGCTGATAAAACTTTAGCTGTCGGTTGTATAGATGGCCGTAACATTTGGAGAGCTGACCTTGATGAAGTTCTTACGTTATTTACAACGTTACAAAAACAAGTCCAAACGAAAGACTTCATCGTTCAGCCTTCTTGTAGCTTATTGCATACACCAATCGATAAAACAGAAGAAATTCACTTATCGACTGAACTATTCGATGCGTTAGCATTTGCAAATCAAAAATTAGAAGAGTTAGTTCTCATTCACTCTGCTCTCACTCAAGGTACAGAAAGTATTAGTAATGAGCTGGAAACATATCGAAATGTACATCATACAATTCGTTCATCTGCTGTACGTAACCGTGAAGATGTCAAAGCAGCACGAACAGCACTAAAAGAAGAAGATTTCTCACGTCCTCTTCCATTTGAAAAGCGATACGAATTACAACAAGTTGCCCTAGAGTTACCATTGTTACCAACAACAACTATCGGTAGCTTCCCGCAAACAACTGAAGTTCGTCAAACGCGAAAAGAATGGCGTAACGGTGTTATTTCAAATGAACAATATGAAAAATTTATTGAAAAAGAGACAGAAAAATGGATTCGTTACCAAGAAGAAATTGGTCTTGATGTCCTTGTACATGGTGAGTTTGAAAGAACTGACATGGTCGAATATTTCGGTGAGCGTCTTGCTGGTTTCTCATTCACTAAAAACGGTTGGGTACAATCATACGGTTCCCGCTGCGTAAAACCACCTGTTATTTATGGTGATGTAGCCTTTATTAACGGAATGACTATTAAGGAAACTGTTTATGCACAAAGCTTAACAGAGAAAGTTGTAAAAGGAATGTTAACTGGACCTGTTACAATTTTAAATTGGTCCTTCGTTCGAAATGACATTCCAAGAAAAGAAGTTTCGTATCAAATTGCATTAGCTCTTCGTCACGAAATTGAACTACTTGAATCTTCCGGAATTCGAGTAATCCAAGTCGATGAGCCAGCACTTCGTGAAGGAATGCCACTAAAAGAAAAAGATTGGGACACTTATATTACATGGGCAGTTCAATCCTTCCTTTTAGCAACTTCTTCTGTAGCAAATGAAACACAAATTCATACTCATATGTGTTACAGTAACTTCGAAGATATTGTTGATGCGATTCGCGCATTAGATGCAGATGTGATTTCTATCGAAACATCAAGAAGTCACGGTGAATTTATTGATACATTAAAACATACAACATATGAAAAAGGCATCGGTCTAGGTGTATATGATATTCATAGCCCACGTGTACCGAGTAAAGATGAAATGTATAAAATCGTAGAACAATCTTTAGAAGTATGCGATCCTAAATATTTCTGGATTAATCCTGATTGTGGTTTAAAAACGAGAAGAACAGAAGAAGTTATTCCAGCTTTAGAGCACATGGTGCAAGCAGCAAAAGATGCTCGCTCCCTGCTAAAAACAAACGCATAACGAAAATGGGTTATCCTTATTGAGGATAACCCATTTTTTATTCTTTACTTTCAAAAAAGAATTCGTATTGTATTTTATATAATTCATCATCCGTTGGTTCTTCAAGAGGAGTTGCCTGTAATACAACTGTATACTCACCATTCGCAATAGGAATTTGAAATTTATTTGAAAGAATACTTGTTACAACGATACATCCATTTTCAACTGTAAAAGGAACTGTAACCGTTCTAATCGCTTCTTCTTTCTCAATATGCTTCCCGCAAGTCACTTTCACTTCACAAGTATAATCAGAGAGTGCTTCAAAAATAACAGTTCCATCCGCCTTCGCATAACCTCTTTCAAAATCTTCATCCGTCCAGTCAACGTAAGGCTGATCACCGTCATAGTTCATCAACATTAATTGCGAATAAGAAATTGTTAACTCCATCGTTCCCATTCTCCTTCATTATGAAATATGCAACTACTACTTTACGTCAAATTTCACACGCGTACCATCTGGGTATTTGTCCAACTTATTTCCTACCCAAGACCCTGCTCCGCGGTTATCTGCTGGACTTATATATTCAATATGTGCTCCTTTTCCACCTTCTTTACACATCGCCATTGGCCATTCATCACGATCATACCCTTTTTTTGATGGATATGGAGCTAACGATAATTTCCTTCTATCCGCAGCACCACTACGATCGATTGTACAAACTTCTGAATGTCCTTCTTTTATAGCATCCGTAATATGTTTCCCTGTCTCTGGATATCGCTCTTTCGGAAATTCTAGAACTTGATCATACGTATTCGTTTTTTTGATACTTGTTTCCTCTGGAACAAGTACTTCATACACCGCTACTACAATAGAAAGAATTGCAATAATTGAAATGATAATACCTTTTAATTGCTTCATGTATACCTCCATGATTCTACCAGTTTCTTTGCCTCCGTTATTATAACAAACTTCTCCTGTATATGTTTTCAGACATTATTTTAGCTCTTCTTCGCCATTCCGCCAAAAAACTCTCATTTTCCTTCATCTTTTCACTAATGCTGTAGAAAACTAATAACCTTCCGACATTCTTTTTCAAAGGAAGTCCTCATAAAAGATTGAAATGATATATACGATACTTTTTGGGGAGGAAATATTATGGAAGCTACCTATAAAACGAAAGATGTCACGAATAAAACAGGCATCCCAAAACATATAGTTCGCAAATATAGTCAACTGTTAGAGGATCATGGTTATATCATTTCCAAAACAGCTGATGCTCGCATTTATAAACTGGATGATTTAAAACTATTGAAATCTATACATGAAAGAGCTGCTACATTGCAAGAAGACATTTCAGAAACGATACCTATTATTTTAAAAGAAAAAGAGGACCCGCCTGTACCCGCTATACAAGATAAGCAAGAAATACAAACGAAAGAAAAAGAAGATGGGCGTAACTTTGAGGAGTTCATGTTAAAACTTGAAATGCTCGCTCAATTAAATGAAGCAATTATTCATCAAAATTCTACCCTTATTACCCAAAATCGTTTAAAAGATGAAAAGCTAGATGAATTGATGCAACAAGTTTATGTAAAAGAAGGCTCTCAAGAAAAAATGCTACAAGAGTTAGTGGATCATGCCGCTCAAACAGATGCCCTGCAAAAAGAAAAGATGGACTTATTAATGAATCATATGTATAAACGCGAATCTAAGCAAGAGGAAAAAATGAATAAACTCGTAAATCAAATTTATAATAAAGACAGCAATCGGGATGCACAACTTATGCAAGTAATTCGCGAAATTCAAGAAACAAAAAGAATGGTTGCTGCATCAAAAGAGCAAGGATTCTTGCAATCATTTAAAAGTTTATTTAGCCGAGCAAAACAAGAAAAAACAAATGAATAAACAATATAAAATAAAAAGTTACCTTCCATCGGTAACTTTTATTCCTTATTTCTTACAGCTGGCAATATAATAATCGCTTCAGTTCCTTTCCCACTTTCGCTTTTATATTCCAGCGTACCATTATGCGCTTGTAAAATACTAAATGTTACCATAAGTCCTAATCCTGTCCCTTTTTCTTTTAAAGAATAATACGGTTGTCCCAGTCTTACTAACTGTTCTTTCGTCATTCCAACACCACTATCTTTAACTCTTATTACTATCGTTTCATCTTTTTGCATAGCCGTTACTTTTAAATATCCTTTATTTCCTTGGATTGCTTCAATACCATTTTTAACAACATTCATAATAGCTTGCTTCAGTTTCGTCTTATCACCGATCGTATAAAGACTTTCAGAAATCTCAACTTGCAAATATACACCTTGCATCGCTGCAAATGATGACATAAGAGTTGTCATTTCTATTAATTGAGCGGATAAGCAAATGTGTTCTTTTTTCTCAATTTGTGGCCTTGCTAAATTCAAATAATCTGAAATAATTTGTTCTGCCCGATCCAATTCGGCTAATACGAGACGCATATAATCCTTATTTTTCACATCTTCCGTACTTTCTAACAATTGAATAAAACCACGAACAACAGTGAGTGGATTTCGAACCTCATGTGCAACACTTGCTGCCAACTCACTTACAATATTAAGCTTTTCTGACTTTTGCATCTCTGTACGTAATATTGCATTTTCGTTTAAATATTCTGTTAAGTACACTTGAAATACCATAGTCATAACCATAATAAGCGAAGCAAATATATATCCGCTATATAAGTGTGAAATATGTGGTGTAAACCCCGTTTCTAACAGAACGTTAATCATGCCAATCACTAAAGAAACAAGTACGTATAGTGATGAAATCATAAATGCTAAAATTAGCTTCTTATCCCTTGAAAATAGAGACCATTTCTTTGATAAAAATAATGGAACTATCAATAGAAATATTACTTCTATGACTGGAAGAAGGCTCATTCCCTTTAGCGCCCATTCATATGCAACAAAAATAACGGCCGGGATTAAACCAACAATCCCACCATATAAAAAACCACTAACAATCGGGATTGGGTGAAAGTTATACCCACAAATGTCACCAAAACAAATAGAGTATGTCATGGAGAGAACGAGTGTAATGCTGGATAAAAACATAATAAAGTAGCGGTTCGGCTTCGGAGGCATTTCTTGATAACGATTTAAACGAATCGCTTCATATAAAAATAGTGGCAAAATAATGATGGCAATTTGGATCATTAAATCACGGATCAGCTCCATAGCCTCTCATCCCCTATATGTATTTTGATATGATTATATCATTTTACGGGTTTATTTGTTTTAAAATTTTGATTTTTCTTAACATATTTGTTAATTCTTTGTTAACAACACATAATAATTGTTACAGATTTTCGAAATGAATGTAAACCCTGTACCAAATTTCCGTCGGGCAGTATACAATGAATACGGATTACAAAGAAAATAAAAAATACTTCATGAGACGGACAACTATAGCAAAATACAGCATATAATCCATACTATCTATGTTTACAAATAAGTGATCATTATTTTAGTAGGAGGAAGATAAATATGGCGGGTACTACGCTTGTTTTAAAAGAAGAGAATTTGGTTGTTCTAGAAAATGTTGAAAAATCAGTATATGAAGAGTTACAGCATAAAACCGGAGAAGAAAATTGCACATGTGCTGTGAATGAATCAGTTGTTCACCTTGGCAAAGTATCCTCTGTACTTTGGAATGAAGATGAAATAGATTGGGAGTACGGATATTAAAAAGTCGCTTACAGCGGCTTTTTTTCTATTATCGCTCTCTTTCTACATAACATATACGCAAGCGAAATCATAGAAAATATGTTAAAATGAACTTAATTTTCAAACGGAAGAAAGGGAGATACAATGGAACAATTCATTAACCCTAGAGTGAAGGACATCCAAATTTCTGGAATCCGTCAATTCTCTAACATGATTCAAAACTATGATAATCTTATCTCTTTAACAATTGGTCAACCCGATTTCCCTACGCCTTCTCTCGTAAAAGAAGCGGCAAAACGGGCTATTACAGAAAATTATACAAGCTATACACATAACGCCGGTTTACTAGAATTACGCAAGGCTGCTTGTAACTTTGTAAAAGATAACTACGATTTACAGTATTCGCCTGAAAACGAAACCATCGTTACAATCGGTGCCAGTGAAGCAATTGATATTGCATTCCGAACGATTTTAGAGCCAGGAACAGAAGTTATTTTACCTGCTCCTATTTATCCAGGATACGAACCAATTATTCGATTATGCGGTGCTACACCTATTTTTATCGATGTTCGTGAAACTGGCTTCCGTTTAACAGCCGAAGCGCTAGAAAATGCTATTACAGAAAAAACAAGATGCGTCGTACTGCCGTATCCTTCTAATCCAACTGGTGTAACTTTATCAAAAGAAGAATTACAGGATATTGTAACTGTTTTAAAAGATAAAAATATTTTCGTCCTTTCTGATGAAATTTATAGCGAACTTGTATATGAACAAAAGCATACATCTATCGCTCATTTCCCAGAAATGCGTGAAAAGACTATCGTCATTAACGGTTTATCAAAATCTCATTCTATGACTGGCTGGCGTATCGGTCTATTGTTCGCACCAAGCTATTTAGCAGGACATATACTAAAAGTTCATCAATACAACGTAACGTGTGCTACTTCAATCGCTCAGTATGCTGCAATTGAAGCATTAACAGCTGCTAAAGATGCACCAAAAATGATGCGTCATCAATACAAAAAACGTCGTGATTACGTATATAATCGACTCATTCAAATGGGCTTAACAGTTGAAAAGCCAACAGGTGCATTTTACTTATTCCCATATGTTGGTCATTTAACTTCTTCATCATTTGATTTTGCACTTGACCTTGTCAAAGAAGCTGGACTAGCTGTCGTTCCTGGAACTGCATTTTCTGAATATGGTGAAGGCTATCTTCGCTTGTCCTATGCGTATAGTATTGAAACTTTAAAAGAAGGCTGTGATCGATTAGAGGCCTTTCTACAACAAAAAGCTAAGAGTTAAACTCTTAGCTTTTTTATGCATAATGATCGCAAGTTTGGCGCTTTAGTAATTTATGAGGAATAATAATACACTTTGCAGTAGACTCCGCATTCTCTATTTTATCCACTAAAGCTTTTGCTGCCTCATATCCTAGTTGATAAATATTCACATCAACTGTCGAAAGTGGCGGACTCGCAATTTCTGATAATAAAGCATTGTTAAAGCTTATAATGGAAACATCCTTTGGTACAACGAATCCTTTTTTAGAAAGAGCACTTAACACACCAAGTCCAATTAAATCATCCGTTGCCACAATTGCTGTCGGTGGTTGCTGTAGTCCCATTAACTCCTCAACGGCTTGTTGACCACTTTCCCTCGAAAAATCAAAATGTAAAATATACTCTTTTGGTAATACAATGTCCGCTAATTTTAAAGCATCACTCATACCAGCCAAACGATCTCTCGTTACAAGTAAATCTGATCCACCGCCGATGAACGCGATTTGTTTATGACCTAATGAAATCAAATATTCTGCTACTTCTCTTGCAGCTGTATAATTATCATTATCTACATATGTAATTTCATCTTTTCGATCATACGGTTTCCCAATTAAAACAAACGGGAAATTTTGTTTATGCAAATATTGAATAATCCGATCATTCTCTCTTGAATATAAAAGAATAATGCCACCAATTTGGCGCCCCTGTACCATCTTTACAACACCATTAAAAATTTCATCTTCCGTTTCACCTGTCGACATATAAAGCGCATACCCTTCCACATGTGCAAATGAACTAATCCCTCTTATAACTTCTGGGAAAAACGGATTTTGAAAAGCTTTACTTGCAGAACTTGGCATAACAAGACCAAGTGTTTTTGTTGTTTGGTTAGCTAGATTTCTTGCGTTTAAATTGGGATGATACCCTAGTTCACTCATTACTTTCCGAACACGACGCTTTGTTTTTTCACTTATACTTGGATTATCAGCAATTACACGAGAAACGGTAGATGGTGCTACATTTGCCTTCTTCGCCACATCTTTAATTGTAACTGTCATAAAAATCCCCCTCCTCTCACTTCTCTGCCATTTTGTTATATATTTTAATCTTGCACCCGTTGCAAGTAATAGGAGAAGTCATAAACTTTCATTGATTCTATCTTGTAATACCTATCATATTCTCCCTCTCCATGTATTGTAAGGGATATAGCTCTTTTTTCCTATACTATAATATACTATTTATTTCACTTCTTTGCATATGTGATGTCAAATCTCTTTTCATCTCCCTATAAATTTTTTTATAGGGAGATGAAAAGAAAAATGGGACGTAACGTCCCATTTTTCATCCTTTCGTACCTCCAGCAGTTAAACCAGAGATAAAGTATTTTTGTAGTGATAGGAATAAAATTGAAATTGGGATTGCAATCAATACTGAACCCGCTGCGAACGTTGTAAATTCATTACCAAATTTCTTCGCTACCATTTCATATAACCCAACTGCTAACGTATAATTTTCTGGTGTACGCAAAATAACACTCGCTAAAATGAAATCTGTAAATGGACCAATGAAAGTGAATAATGCCACAACCGCTACGATTGGCTTTGCAAGTGGCATAATGATTTGCCAAAAAATACGGAAATGTCCTGCCCCATCCATACGAGCTGACTCATCCAATTCTTTCGGAATCGTATCAAAATATCCTTTCATAAGCCATGTATTCATTGGAATTGCCCCGCCTACGTAAATTAAAATTAATGCAAGGTGCGTATCGATTAACCCTGTTAACTGTGCTAATACGTATAGAGCGATTAGCGCCGCAAAGTTCGGAATCATTTGCAGAATTAAAAACGTTAATAAACCATTTTTCCTTCCAACAAAACGGTATCTCGAAAATGCATAAGCAGTAAAACTAATTGCTAACACTGAGAAAATCATCGTTATAACACTTACTTTTAACGTGTTTTTATACCATAGTAAATAATTACTATTCTCTAAATCTAATAACTTACGATAATGATCTAACGTTGCATTTTGTGGAATAATACTTGATCCGGATAAACTATCACCTGGATTAAACGATGAGCCAATAATCCATAATAATGGATAGAAAATGATGGCACACATTACGAAAATAACGAAATAACTTAATGAGAGACGTAACATCTTTTGTTTTTTAATATTCATTTACATCATATCCTCTTCTTGGAATGATTTTGTTCTCTTAAATTGCCATAACGCAACTGTAATAACGATTAACGATAATATCATTGTAAGAGCTGCTGCTTTCCCGTACTGCGCCGAAGTCATCGTTAACTTATAAATCCATGAAATTAAAATATCTGTTCCACCTGCGTCTTGTCCAGCTACAGCAGGACCTCCGCCGTTAAATAGATAGATGATACTAAAGTTATTAAAGTTAAACGTATATTGCGTAATTAATATTGGTGCTGTTGCATATAGAACAAGTGGCAATGTAATTTTACGAAACTGTTGCCAAGCTGTAGCTCCATCTACTGTAGCTGCTTCATATAATTCTCCCGGAATCGATTGCAGTATACCTGTCGTCATTGCAAAGACAAATGGGAATCCAAGCCACGTTTGAATCATAATTAAAGCAATCTTCGCCCAAAATGGATCTGTCATCCAAGCAATCTTTTCAATTCCGAATAAAGCCAATACTTGATTGTTAATTGCTCCAAATGTTTCATTAAACATACCAGAGAAAACAAGAATAGATACGAATGCTGGAACTGCCCATGGTAAAATGAAGATTGTTCGAATAATTGCCTTCCCTTTAATACCAGGCTGATTTACGATAATCGCTAAGAAAATACCAAGCGCAACTTGTAATGTCGTTGCAACGAATGTCCAAATGACAGTCCAAGAAAATACACTTAAAAATGTCTCTCTCCACATCGGTAATGTAAAGATATCAATAAAGTTTTTAAATCCTACCCAATCTACTAATTTAGCTGGAGGAGAATGATATAAATCATAGTTCGTAAATCCAATTAAAATTACGAAGATGATTGGAAATACAACTACAAAGATAAGTAATAGAAAACCTGGTGAAACCATTAAATATGGAAAACCTTGATCTAGTAAATTACGGTATTGCTCTTTTACAGAGTTTAACGGTGTTCCTATATCACGTTTCTTCCCATTTTGGTATGCATCATATAAATTAAATGCATATATTCCGAGTCCAAACACGATGACGATAAGTGCCAAGATTCCTTCTACTAATAGAAAGACAGAATGGTCACGTGGAACTTCTGTACCAAGCGTTACAATTCCCCATAATCCCATATTTAATAAATCAGCAAAGGCTACAATAAATGAACCTGTTAATACTAGAAAAATAAGACCTTTTACAAATTGCTTATTATACATTTGGCCCACGCCTGGAATGATAGATAACATGGTTGCCATTTTCCTATGCTTTGAACCGTTTAAACCGTTTGCTGGTTCCATAGATGTTTGCATGTTCCTTCCCCCTTTTTTCTGGGAGAGAATTCGTGCCCCTCATATGAGAGGCACGAATTTCACCTTATTTTTTCTTACTATGATTTGCCTCAATATTACCTTTAATTTGCTTCACTGCATTGTCAAGTGCTGCTTTTGGTGCCTCTTTTTCCGTAACAACTAATTGAAGCGCATCTCCAGCTGGTTTCCATACTTCTTGCATTTCCGGAATGTTTGGCATTGGAATTCCATTTTCAGATTGCGTTGCAACTGCTTTTGCAGCTTCATTATCTTTAATAATTGGATCTTCCATTACTGATTTTACTGGAGGAATTTCTTTTGTTTTCTCAAATCGAATTTTTGCGTTTTCTTCATTTGTTATCCATTCAGTAAACTTTGTAGCTAAATCATTTTGCTTAGAGAAACTTGTTACATGCCATCCTTTAACCCCTACAAATGTTTTCATCGGTTGACCATTTGGTAATTTCGGCATTGGAGCAACACCATAATCAATTCCGTTCTTTTCCATTGCTTGGAACGCCCATGGGCCGTTCATAATAGATGCTGCTTTTCCTTCGTTAAATAGTCCATCAGCAGCAGGTCCACCAGATTCACCGATAATACCTTTCGGGAATAACTTTTCTTTGTACCATTTTTGAAGATATTCAGCACCTTGTACCGCTCCGCTATTATTTAATCCAACATCACTTGCATTTGGCTTTCCATCTTTTTCACCAAATACATAACCACCCATACCTGCCATAAATGCATTAGCAAAGTAGAAGTTATCTCCTAGTGTTAAAAATCCGTATTTGCCATCCTTCGTAAATTCTTTTGAGAAGTTAAACAGCTCGTCCATCGTTTCTGGCGCTTTTGGCATTAATTTTTTATTGTAAATAAAGACTGGTGTCTCAATTGCTTTTGGTAAACCATATAATTTTCCGTTATATTTCTGTGCTTCTATCGATGATTCAGTAAATCTACTCTTTACAGTATCATCAGCTTTCACTTCAGAAAGTAAACCTTCTGTTACTGCGTTTCCAATTTGATCATGTGGTAATGTTACAACATCTGGTCCCGTCCCCGCTGGTCCATCAAGGCGTAACTTCTTCACTTGATCTGTCATTTGCATTTCAACGACTTTTACTTTTACTTTATATTTTTCCTCAAAACTCTTCACTGCTGGTTCTAAACCAACACCTTTTTTATCATCTTCCCAAACGAGAAGATCGTAATCTTTCTTCGCTTTACTTTCTTCTTTTTTCCCTGAATCTTTCGGTCCACATGCAGATAACATACCAATTGATAATGCCGAAACCGTTAATAATGATAATGCTTTCTTCATCCCAAAAACCTCCCTAAATTGTATATGTACCCTAATAATTGAAAACGTTTGCATTAAATAGTTTAATAGAAGCGCAAACAACATCTCAATCTACGAAAACGTTTGCGCTATTTGTCTATCATTATACATTCTTTTATTCATTTTGCAAATATTAATTTTAAAATATTATTACTACACTCTTTATACATTGACTTTATATGAAATGAATACTACTCTTATAAGCAATATTAAAGCTATGCAAAAAGCAATCGTTTGCAACATATACTTTATTATTATACTTAAGGGAACAATATGCATGGAGATATTAAAGGGGGCTTTTCTATATGCTTAAAGAAGCTATTTATCATAGGCCAAAAGATAATTACGCATACGCTTACGATGAAAAAACGATTCACATCCGAATACGTACTAAAAGAGAAGATGTTCAAAGCGCCACTCTTATTTACGGTGATCCTTATGAATGGAAAGAAGGGAAATGGATTACATCAAGTACAGCGATGAAAAAAACTGGTTCTACTGCATTGTTTGATTATTGGTCCATTTCCATCGAGCCTAAATTTAAGCGCTTACGTTATGGATTCGAATTAAAAAATGATATAGAAACGCTTATTTATGCAGAGCGAGGATTTTTTTCCACTATTCCAAATGATGACGTTGGTAACTTTTTCTGTTTGCCATTTATTCATGCAAATGATGTATTTCAAGCACCTTCTTGGATTAAAGACACCGTTTGGTATCAAATTTTCCCAGAACGGTTCGCTAATGGAGATCGTGCACTAAATCCAGAAAACACTCTTCCTTGGGGAAGCGCTGAGCCAACTCCAACTAATTTTTTCGGCGGAGATTTTGCTGGTATTATTCAAAACCTCGATTACCTTGTTAAGCTTGGAATTTCAGGAATATACTTCACACCTATTTTCAAAGCACATTCCAACCATAAATATGACACAATTGACTACATGGAAATCGACCCGCAATTCGGGACGAAAGAAACGTTCAAAGAACTCGTTCAAGCATGTCATACACACGGTATAAAAATAATGCTCGATGCCGTGTTTAATCATAGTGGATACTTTTTCGATAAATTCCAAGACGTACTAGAAAACGGCGAGAAGTCTGCTTATAAAGAGTGGTTCCATATTCATGAATTTCCAATTATAACTGAGCCACTTCCGAATTATGATACTTTCGCGTTTACACCGTATATGCCTAAATTAAATACAGCACACCCAGATGTAAAAGAATACTTACTTGAAGTTGGGCGTTATTGGGTAAGAGAATTTAATATAGACGGTTGGCGCCTTGATGTAGCAAATGAAGTCGACCACAGCTTTTGGAGAGAATTCCGAAGCGAGATAAAAGCATTAAATCCTGAAGTATATATTTTAGGAGAAATTTGGCACGATTCACTTCCATGGCTACAAGGAGATCAATTTGATGCTGTAATGAGCTATCCTGTTACAAACGCTCTGCTGTCTTACTTTGCTAATGATTCCATTAAAGCAAATGAATTTATGAAACAAATTACAGAATCTCTCCATTCCTACTCTATGAATGTAAATGAAGCAGCGTTTCATTTATTAGACAGCCATGATACACCAAGAATATTGACAACATGTAACGGGGATAAAAATAAGTTACAGTTACTTTATATATTCCATCTTTCTTTCATCGGCTCTCCTTGTATTTATTATGGAGACGAAATTGGTATGGACGGCGGTATGGACCCAGATTGTCGCAAATGTATGGTTTGGGATATGAAAGAACAAGATCATCTATTATTTACACATATACAAACATTAATTTCATTACGAAAGCAATATAAAGCATTTGGAGGACATGGTACTTTCCAATTCATCGAAGCAAATGATGAACATAATTATATTTCTTATACGAAAACATATGAAGATGAAACTATCTTTTTCGTTTTAAATCCGACTAATAGTGATGTTACAGCTTCACTCCCTCTCCATGTTACTGGAAAGAAAATCATTAACATTTATACAAACGAAGAATTTTCAGCGGAAGCAAGTGTATTACAGGTTACACTTCCTCCATATGGATTCTCAATCTTAACATGGTAATAAAAAATCCTTATGCCAAGGTGTGGCATAAGGATTTTTTTATTTTAATTTAAATACCATCGCTTCATATGGACGTAATGTCATGTTATCTATCGATCCACTCTCTACGTCGTAATTGTGTATGAATAACTCTGATTCACTATAAATAACGTCCTCAGGCAATTCAAATACACTTTCTTCCGCCGTAAAGTTTGCAATAACAAGAAGTTTTTCTTCTTCATATGTTCTTACGTATGCAAAAATAGAAGGATTATTATCTAATATTAAATCATATGATCCGTACACAACTATTTCATTATTTTTGCGTAGGTCAATTAATTTTTTATAGTAATAAAAAATTGAATCTTTATTTTGGATCGCTTGTTTCACATTGATTTCTTTGTAGTTAGGGTTTACCGTAATCCAAGGCTCACCTGTTGTGAATCCGGCATGATCTTTATCATCCCACTGCATCGGTGTTCTAGCATTATCTCGCCCTTTTATATAAATAGACTGCATCACTTTATCTATATCTTCACCGTGCTCTATCACTTTTTCCTTATACATATTTAATGTTTCAATATCTCGATATTCATCAATCGATTCAAATCGAACATTCGTCATTCCGATTTCTTCTCCTTGATAAATATATGGTGTTCCTTTCATCATATGAAGCACCGTCGCTAACATTTTCGCAGATTTAATGCGATACATTCCATCATTACCAAAACGAGATACAACGCGTGGCTGATCATGGTTATTCCAATACAGGCTATTCCACCCTGTATGCTCTAATGCTTTTTGCCACTTCGTTAAATTCTCTTTTAAAGTAAGGAGTGAACATGGTTTTACATCCCATTTTCCGCCTTCTCCCGAATCTAAATCCATATGTTCAAATTGGAATACCATCTGCAGTTCTTTTCGTTCTTCTCCAGTATACATTTTCGCTTCTTCTGTCGTTACACCAGGCATTTCACCAACCGTCATAATATCATAATGAGACAATACTTCTTCATTCATTTCATGTAAATATTTATGAATGTTTGGACCGTTCATAAAATGCTTATGACCTGAAACATACCCCTCTTCTTCCGTTTCAACAGCTGGTAATCCCTCTTCTTTAGAAATAAAATTAATAACATCCATACGGAAGCCATCAATTCCTTTTTCTAACCAAAACTTCATCATTTCATAAACATCTTGTCTTACCTTTTCATTATCCCAATTTAAATCCGGCTGTTTTTTAGAAAACAAATGTAAATAATATTCATCTGTCATTTCATCATACTTCCATGCAGATCCACTAAAAGCTGCTCCCCAGTTGTTCGGCTCTTTCCCTTCTTTTCCAGGACGCCATATATAGTAATCTCTATATTTATTATCTTTTGATTTACGTGATTCAATAAACCAATTATGTTCATCAGAAGTATGGTTAACAACTAAGTCCATCATAAGTTTCATATTACGTTCATGCATTTCATGTAATAGCTCATCCCAATCTTCCATTGTTCCGAACTCATTCATAATTTTACAATAATCACTTATATCATAACCATTATCATCATTTGGAGATTCATAGACCGGAGATAACCAAATGACATCAATCCCTAATTCTTTTAAGTAATCTAGCTTTGAAATAATTCCACGAAGATCCCCAATACCATCACCGTTACTATCCATAAAGCTACGAGGATAAATTTGATATACTACACTTTCTTTCCACCACTGTTTTTCCATTATGCTACCCCATTTCATTAATAATTCGATTTTCTCTTTTTTAAGGCGCAAACGTTTTCATTAATGAATGATAACAGATTCTATCTTAATTTAAAATAGCGCTTACAACTTTTTATTCTTATTTTTCTAAGAAAACATACGAAAATTACTACTATTCTTCTAATAAATGAAAACGTTTTATTTTTTTGTTTATTTTTTGAATCTATTAGTTTATAATAAACTCAAAGAAAACGTTTGCATAATTTTTCTAGGGGGCAATACCATGGCAGAATTGAAATTAGAAAACATTTATAAAATATATGATAATAACGTAACAGCTGTAACAGATTTTAATTTACACATTCAAGATAAAGAGTTTATCGTATTTGTCGGTCCTTCTGGATGCGGAAAATCTACAACATTACGAATGGTGGCTGGGCTGGAAGATATTTCAAAAGGAGAGTTTTCAATTGATGGTAAGCTAATGAATGATGTCCCTCCAAAAGATCGCGATATCGCAATGGTCTTCCAAAACTATGCTTTATATCCACATATGAGTGTGTATGATAATATGGCATTTGGATTAAAACTTAGAAAAATACCAAAAGATGAAATCGATCGTCGTGTGAAAAATGCAGCAAAAATTTTAGGACTGGAACAATATTTAGATAGAAAACCGAAAGCGTTATCTGGTGGACAACGTCAACGTGTTGCGTTAGGTAGAGCAATTGTTCGAGACGCGAAAGTTTTCTTAATGGATGAGCCTTTATCCAACTTAGACGCTAAATTACGTGTTGCAATGCGCTCAGAAATTTCTAAATTACATCACCGTCTTGGAACGACAACAATTTACGTAACACATGATCAAACAGAAGCAATGACAATGGCTTCACGTCTCGTTGTTATGAAAGACGGAAAGATTCAACAAATCGGAACTCCAAAAGAAGTATATGAAACACCTGAAAATATTTTCGTTGGTGGATTTATTGGCTCACCAGCAATGAATTTCTTCCGTGGTAAATTAACTGAAACCGATTTCGTTATAGATAATTCATTAAAAGTTAAAGTAACTGAAGGAAAAATGAAGATGTTACGTGAACAAGGCTATGTAAATAAGGAAATTGTTTTAGGCATTCGCCCTGAAGACATTCATGATGAACTATTATTTTTAGAAGCTTCACAATCTACTGCCTTCACAACAAAAATCGAAGTTGCTGAGTTACTAGGTGCTGAATCTATTTTATATATGAAACTTGGAGATCAAGATTTTGCAGCACGTGTTGATGCAAGACATACATTTTCACCTGGAGATCAAATTAAACTAGCATTTGATATGAATAAAGCGCATTTCTTTGATAGTCAAACTGAACAACGTATTCGTTAAAAAATAATTTCTCCCTGTATAACATACAAAAAAACCGTCCACATACTTTGAGGGCGGTTTTCATTATTATACGAGGGCTTCTACTGTATGAAATGATTGTCCTTTCGTGCCAATAATACCGAAAATCGGTAAGTCACTCAGCACCACTTCTTCTTGCTGTTTCATAAAAGATGACGTTAATTGTTTTATCTCTATCCAAACGTCATTAATACAAAGTACATTGGAATCGTTCTCTTGTTGGCGAGAAAAAATAGAATCTATTTTATATAAACCAGCATTTTGAAAAAGCATATCAATGCGACTAAATGCATTCAAAGTAATACTGATAACGCGTTGCCAATCTCCTTGCTTTCCCATATCATAGGTTACAAAAAGTGCTTCTCCGCCTAGATTCGTAATTTCCTCCACTGTTGCTTGTCCACTTTCTTGATCAATGTCCGTCACAATTACTTTTGCGCCTTGTTTAGCCAACAAAAGAGCTGTATTACGTCCAATACCGATGCCACCGCCAGTTACGATAGCAACTTTTCCTGCAAGCTTCATTTTCATTACCCCTTCTATAAGTCTTACCGTCATTCAGTATACTCCTTTATGAGATTAGTCTGCAAGCAAGAAAAGTTACTTATTAATTTGTAAGCGATTACTTTTTTACTCCTTCTTTTTTCTTACTATTACGCTGATCGAAAACTAAACCGATGAAAATTAAAATCCCCCAAAAGATTACGCTACCCCCAGTCATTTCAATTTCCCCCTTATTATATAAAGATATTATTTTAATTATTATAACATTTTCTTAATTTTCAATCTATTAAAATCAAAAATGATATGGATTAACTTTTTCTTATTATATATCCTTTAAAATATATTTATATAATAAAAAAAGACCTTCTTATTTTATGTATAAAAAGGTCTCTGTTTTATTATACAAGACTTATCACTTTTGTTTTTGTAATTAAATCTTGAAAACCACAATTATCTTTGCGGAATAACATCATATATACGTTACATAATATCGGAATTCCAAGTAGCACTATGTTCGGTAATAACAATACAAAAAACCTTATAATTAATGTTTGTAATGTTAACTTTTCACTCTTCAATGAAATTAATTTTATTCTCGTTACCTTTTTACCAAGTGTAACACCGTTCCAAATAAAGGGTACCAAAATAAAATATATCGCCATTAATATAAAAACTACTGCGAGATCATATCTATAATCACCAAAACTAATATTAAAGCGATTAAAAATAGCACTATAATTTCCGGTCATAATAGCTACTACTGCACCATACATAACCGAGATTAAAAACATGTCAATTAGGGAAGCACCTATGCGATTCATTACAAGCGCTGGACGATGCATCTTTAACTTCATTTTATGTCGACTCCTTCATATCCTTCTTTACCCGTCTCATCGTACCACTTCTAAAAAACATTGTAAACTAGCGTTTCTCTTACTTTTCTTGTACAATGTGTTACAACAGCATTGTAAAGGAGGTTCCCATATTGAAAAAATGGATAATCCTATTCGTCGCATTCCTATTAGCCGGTTGTGCTGGAAATACAAATCATATAACTTATACGATTAACGATGAATACGAACTCATACGTACTTCTGGAAATGCATTTGAACTTTTCCCAGCACAAGATGCTGTATATGCCACACAATACATTCCTGCAAAAATTGCAGACATAGCTTGGGATGATAAATACATTATTGCAAAACAAATTGAGGAAAAATCAGATCCGAATAACCCTGACGGAGCAATTGCAAATAAAAAAAGTGAGCATTATTGGATTATTGACGTAAAGCATAATAAACGTTTTGGCCCTTATAATGAAAAGCAATTTAATGAACAAAAAGATGCGTTTAAAATTAAGGTACCTTTTCAAAGTGTAGATTCATACATAAAAGAACAGAAAAAACAGTCAGCATAATAGTTTAAGCGCTGACTGTTTTTTCTTACATATTTTTAAAACACCTTACTCAGAAAGTGAGATATTAAAAGTTTGTGCCTCTTTTACAACATCTTGCGTTTCTGTATCTGCTGCGACTACATTATCTGTTGTAAACTTAATATCCTTTACCTTTTCTTTTCCATCATCAAGTATTAAGCCGATAATACCATCTCTTGTTTCACCAGGCTTATAGTCTTCCCTTGATACATTTTTTGTACCAACGAGCGTATCTTCATCATATAAAAAGTTTTGAGTTGCTACTTTAAAATGTTGCTTATCATTAATCGTAACATCATTCATAGAGAAAAATTGCATATTTTTATTTCCGCTATTTTCCACCTTATATGTAATTTCAAGGTAACGAATCGTATCACTAATCTCTGTACCACTTATCGATGCATATAACTCCGCATCTTCTTGGCTTACTTTATCTCCTAATCTACGCTTTACTTCTTCAGGAGTTAATGCCGTAAATACTTTTAATGTATTTTTTGCATCTTTACTCATCTGCGATAAAGAGATTACTTTTACATCTTGTATGTGAATTTTCATTGGTGCTACTTCAAATGTTTGATTTACAGATTGAATCTGTTCTAACTTAAAAGTACCCCACCCTGTTTCTTTCACTTTTTGTCCTACTTTTTTCAGCTCACGCCCACCATATTCTTTTGTTTCAGGAATAGATTCTTTCTTCTTCGGTTCAACTTTCTTTTCTTCTTGATGGAAGCAACCACTTAACATAAGAAGAAAACTACATAAAACAAAAATATTTTTCCATGCTTTCATCATATAATTTCTCCTAACACTATCATTCATTAATATAAATTAGTCCTTTGCTTTGTAGACTATAGAAACAATGAGAAGCCCACAAAACGAACTTGTCAGTCCAGATACTATTATACCCCCTATTTGGAAAATATGAAAATAGGGATTTACAAACGCGTGAACGATAAATACTAGAGCTGCCACGATGATTGCCGAAACCCAATACTTCCTTTTTTCTGAAGCTATCATAATATCTTTCCCTGTTTCATCTTTATACTTCCATAATACGTATAATAGTAATAAGAAACCAACACATGTACTCCCGTGTTGCATATATTTATACACCGGGATACTATGTAATTCCCTTTGTAACAATGGTATTTCCATAACGAAGTAGCCTGTCTTATGAGTAAACGCATCCCAAACGACATGCGTGAGCATACCGAATAAAGCAGAATAGCAAAATACAAAGAAATCCTTCCATGTATGAAGCCCCCACCTCTCATCTACTACATATGTATAGTAGCCAGCAAATGGTTTAGGTAAATGTGTTATAAACGGCTTTTTTAAAATGTGATGATATATGTATGCGAGTAGAAATACAAGCGGTAAATTTAAATATAAGAACCCAAGCCATGTATGGCCAATGACACCATACGGTCTAAAGTGTAAAAAATATTCAAAATCAGGCGCCATACTCCCTAATATAAGAGCCGTTACTGAAATATATTTGGACTGCTTTTTCACAAAAGGAAGGACTGCTGCTGGATGCGCAAATGTAAACGGCATGTTTGAACTCCTTTTCATATCTTCAATAGAATACCATCTATCATAACGAGAGAATTGATCTTGATGCAATATTTATTTTCACATTGGAATATGATAGTTTACATGTTATAATCCACATAAAATATTCAGAAAATAAGGAGAGGTTCACGTGTCATTAACACTTGTATTTACTGTTTTGTTACAATCAAAATCCGTTATGAATTGAGGTTTATATATTGATTGATGTACCCTTTTTAAAAAATGTCACATTAAAAAAAGAAAATATCCCTAGTTTTTCCGCATATCCTTACTGTCTACCCGCTATCCGAACTTTACAATCACTTGCCTTCCACCCAAATGTAACATTCATTATTGGAGAAAACGGAACGGGAAAATCAACATTACTCGAAGCAATTGCAATCGCTTTAGGATTTAATGCAGAAGGTGGAACGAAGAATTTCCGCTTTAGCACAAACGATTCACATTCATCTTTACATGAATACCTTCGAATTTCGAAAAGTTTCAATACACCAAACGATGGTTTCTTTCTTCGCGCTGAATCATTTTATAATGTTGCTTCTTATATTGATGAAATAGATGCTATAAAATCTTATGGAGGTGTTTCACTTCATGAGCAATCCCATGGTGAATCATTTTTCTCCTTATTTATGAATCGTTTTTCAGGACAAGGTTTATACATTTTAGATGAGCCTGAGGCCGCTCTATCACCAATGAGGCAACTTTCCATGCTTATTCGAATGCACGAACTAGCGGAACAAGGTTCACAATTTGTTATCGCGACGCACTCTCCTATTTTAATGGCTTATCCTGAATCCACTATATATTCTTTAACACAAGAAGGGATTCATGAATCCACATTAGAAGAAACCGAGCATTACCAAACGACAAAACTTTTCTTTGAAAATCGTGATCGATTATTTCATCATTTATTTGATTCTTAATAAAAAAGAAGCAGCGATTGCTGCTTCTTTTTTATAGTGCTTCTATAAATAATGCGACCCCAATACCGCCACCGACGCATAGAGAGGCAATTCCTTTTTCTAAACCGCGTCTCTTCAATT
This sequence comes from Bacillus sp. IBL03825, assembly GCF_024712505.1. NCBI lineage: Bacteria > Bacillati > Bacillota > Bacilli > Caryophanales > Bacillaceae > Bacillus > Bacillus sp. IBL03825. The sequence continues at coordinate 4,020,213 of NZ_JAMXKE010000001.1, forward strand.
CATGAATTAAACTTACAGTAATACGAGCTCCTGTACAACCAATTGGATGTCCAAGTCCTACACCGCTACCGTTTACATTCACTTTTTCACGGTCTAAACCTAATTCTTTCTCTACAGCTAGGTATTGAGCCGCGAAAGCTTCATTAATTTCCAGTAAATCAGCATCTTCTAATGACCAATCTACTTTTTCTAATCCTTTACGAATTGCTGGTGCTGGTCCAATACCCATAATTTTCGGATCTACTCCAGCTACTGAATATCCAACAATTCTAGCTAACGGTTGTAAGCCTTTTTCTTTCGCTTTTTCTTCGCTCATTAATACTAGAACCGCACTTCCATCATTAAGGCCAGATGCATTCCCTGCCGTTACAGATCCATCTTTACGGAAAGCTGGTTTTAATCCTGCTAATTTTTCCGCTGTAATATCTGCGCGTGGATGTTCATCCTTCAAAAATACTATTTCTTTTCTACGTTCTTTTATCGTAATAGGAACAATTTGCTCGTCAAAATATCCAGACTCGATTGCTTGTAGTGCCAATGTATGACTACGAAGCGCAACTTCATCTTGTTCCTCTCTTGTAATTTCATATTGGTCAACTAAATTTTCAGCCGTTTCACCCATCATAATATGGTGAATCGGATCTTCTAGTACTTCCCACACCGTATCACGAATTTCTCCGTGCTGTAGACGTTGTCCCCAGCGGTGCTGTTTTAATGCATAAGGGCTCGAACTCATCGCTTCTACTCCACCTGCAATAACAACATCACTTACACCTAATTGAATTTGCATTGCAGCTGACATAATTGCTTGCATACCTGAAGAACATTGGCGTTGGATTGTATAACCCGTAACTGTGTCAGGAAATCCTGCCGCTAATGCAGCTGTTCTTGCAGTATTTGCTTCATCAGTTCTTTGAATACAATGACCTAAAATTACTTCATCAACTTCGTGTGGTTCTACCCCGCCTCGTTTTACAGCTTCCTGAAGTACAGGAACCGCTAATTCTACTGGCGTTACATTTTTTAGCGCTCCTCCAAAAGTTCCAATTGGCGAACGAACTGCAGCTGTAATAACAACATTATGCATTTTGCACTTGCCCCTCTCTTATGTACCCTAGTCAGTTTTTAGGTGAAATTCCATAAGATGTATGTCTACATCTATCATACTATAAACATACTAAAAAATCAAAATATTTAATATAATAAAAATAGAAGGAATTAACCTTCTATTCTGTTAATGCATATAAAAATTTTTGTAAAATTTTCTCTGTCGTTTCATTCAATTTTGGTAACTTATCTACCGGAAAATATTGAAGCTTCAATCCCTCATGATCAAGCCTTAATTCTCCACTCACATGATGCCCCTGATACAGATGAATAACATTAAAAATTTCATCCCCATTAGGATAACGGAAATATACTTCCTTTCCTGATAAGACACCTAGAAATTGCATTATTTTTGCAGTTAATCCCGTCTCCTCTAATAATTCTCGGCGAGCAGTTTCTTCCGTCGTTTCTCCTAGTTCCATCGCGCCGCCAGGTACACCCCAATCATATGTATCTGAACGATATTGAAGCAATACTTCTTGATTATCATTTAGTATAATTATTGCTGATCCAACGAGAATAAGTGGTCTTGTCCCAACAACTTTGCGTAACTCTTCAATATACCCCATTATGTAAATTCTCCTTTCCTCACCCTCCCTTATCATAACAAAATTTTTCTCCTTTTGTTGATGTAATTTCCAAGAAAAAAAAGGAAGCTTTCGCTTCCTTTTTTCCATTTTTATTTCTTAAAACTTTCATATTTTACAGCTTCAAAAGCTTCTTCAATTTCATCATTACGATAATGAACGTATGTAAAACGCCCTAATTCTACTAATCTTGCTATTTCTTGTAACGCTTTATGTTGCTCATATGTTTCCCCCAGCTTAATATGTACATAAAACTTCATTAATGGATGTTCATATAAAGGTTCTCCCACCTCTACATATACATCTTCCACCCCTTGCACAACTCTTACATAACTTGCAAATTGATAAAGAGCTTCTCTGTCTGAAACGATTTTTAATGTATACATATATTCTCCCCCTTTCCTTTACTATATCAAAAAGATGATCACACTACGTTATAGAACTATGAAATTTTTTCGACTTGTAATAAACAAGGCGTTTATCCATACATAGGGTCTTTTCCCAACATATATTATAGGAAGAATTTTTTTCAGTTGAGGTGTTCCTTATGGATCCATACGTCAATATATGTATTTGCATTACTCCAGGCGCCAATATTTCTGATGACCGTATCGCAAAAGATTTAGCAGTTGCAGAATCAATTTGGCACCCCATTACATTTCAAATTAAAGACGTAATTATTTTAAATGAACTTTTTCGTTTTTCTGACCGTGAAATTAGTTATAAAAATTCTATTCAAAGTCAGGAAAAATTAGCATCCTTTTTCCAAACGTGTGTAAATGAAGCTCCTGAATGCGACCTTTACATTTGTTATATTGGCAGTGATTATTTCAAAGAAACAGCCGTAATTGCCTGCGCTTACTCTTTAGCAAAACAACAGCAACTTACTGGTTATATCGTTTTAACAAACTCGGCTGCCCCCATGAAAAATATATACACGCTCGCTCACGAAGTCGGTCATATTTTATTTACAAGACGTATTCACGGAAAACTTACTCACGCAGATCCTCATTCCCCAACTGGCTCGGAGCACCATCCTTCTCCAACAAATCTTATGTACCCTATCGTACCTCGTCCTGAAAACGTCCATATTCATTCCTTATTAACAAACGAACAAAAAGAGCTCTCTTTACAAAGCTCTTTATTACAAAGAAAAAAACAGTAACTGTCATGTTACTGTTTAAAACAACTTATTTAATCAACAAACCAATTCTCGGCTGCCAAAGGATACACTATACATCTAAGCGTAATCTCTCTTAAAATCAAAATATAGTATTTCTTTGGAAATAATTTATTGTATATCCAGAGCAGCCACTTTTTTTGAACTACTCGTTTATACTTTTTCTCTCTTCAATTTTTAAAGACCATCTCATTAATCCATATATACTTCCATACATAAGTAATATCTTTGCAATTCCCCAAAATACATTTTTTTCTTCTAATCCTTTAAATATAAACATAATCGCTAAAGGAACAAGTAGCACCAAAACACCCATCCAACCAAGAACATACACTTCTCCAACGAAAAGCAATAAAAAGATACTTGCTGCTAATATATATGTTTGCATTGTCGACAATTGCAAAATAGGTGTCCCGTACCATTTATCAATAAACATCAATAATACTAATAATAAAATGGGAACCATTACTATTATGTAAATAATCCCGAACTCTACAAATTTATTTTTAAAAGAAGACATTCTAAACGCAACAATGGTTCCAATAATCGTAATGATTAAGACGATAGGATAGCCAATTAACTGTATATTCGTTAGTATAAATTGCTGATTCGGATTATTAAATAAAATATGAGTTAATATCCAATACCCGCCAATACCAATTATCATGGCAAGAATACTCTTTATACTCCCGCCTTTATCCTTATCCATTTCTTTCGCTAATTCTTCCGCATATTCTTTTGGTGAATCACCGAATATATCGCTTACCGTCTTTCCCTCTTTCTCACCTTCTATTAAATGAAGTTCTGCATCTTCTATAAAAGCGTCCACATCTTCTTCTTTCATTCCTTTTGTTATTAAATACACTTTTGTATCGATTAAAAACTTTTCTCCTTCTTTAGAAATTTGCATGATAACCTCTCCCTTATTTAACCGTTTCTTTTCTATTCGTCTTCATCATAATTTCAAGGAAAATTAAAATAAATAAACTTCCGTATAAACATATAATTTGAAATAACATTGGTACGAGATCTTCTGATGTAAATGTTTTAAACACTAACATAATTGAAAGCGGAATGATTAAATATAAGTTTTTAAACCATCCTTCAAAATACATATTTATCCCTATTGTGATAATAAAAATACCTCCAGCTAATATATAACTTTGCATTTCGGTGAATGTGAGCATTTTTGTAGGATATATTACATCTAATATCGTAACAACTCCTATTAGAAACATTGGCGCAATCATGACTAAAAACCACATAGAAAACCATGTTTTTGTAAAGCTTGTTACGAAGGTCATTTTACGAAGTAGAAAATTAGGACCCATTACAGCTACGATCAATGTAAAGCTATAGCCAATGCACTGAATAAGTGAAATCTGTAACATTCCGTTATTCACTATTAAGATAGAAGCAATAATCCAAAACGATACGATATTCATTACTGTAAAACCAATTTGCTTCCACGTTTCCTGTCTATCCTTTTCCATTACTTTTACAAGTTCATTTGCATATTCTTTCGGTGAGCTTCCGAAAATATCTTCTACACTTTTCCCATCACTCTCACCCTCAATTAAATGGAGTTCTGCATCTTCTATAAAATTTTCAATATCGCTTTCTTTCACACCCTTTGCCACTAAAAATAATCTCATATCTAATAAAAACTTTCGTGCTTCACTGGATATCATTATTTTTTTCTCCCCTTCCCTTCAAGTAGACGCTCTACACTACTTTGCATCGCTTCCCAGCGATCCATAAATTCATTAAGTGCTTCCTCGCCTTTTTCTGTTAATGTATAATATTTTCGCTTTGGGCCAGATGAAGATTCCTTCATTACACTTGTTATTAATCCTTCCTTTTGCATTCGTATTAATAACGGATAAATACTTCCCTCACTCGCCATTGTAAAGCCATACTTCGCTAGCTTTTCACTCATTTCATAACCGTATATTTCACCTTCAGAAATAATAGCAAGTAAGCATCCTTCTAAAATCCCTTTCAGCATTTGACTTGTCGACATAATTCAAATCCTCCCACTATCTTGTTTTACAAGATAGATAAGCGTAAGTATCTTGCTTTACAAAATAGTATAGCAGAGACTATTTTGCAAAACAAGATAGCTAACGATATTTTTCCAAATCTTTGCAGGATTTTCATTATCCACTCTCTAAATAGAGCAATATGAGAACTTTATGACGAAGGGATGTTTTTCATCATGGTTACAAATCGAGTTGTTTTTTTAACAGGCGCTGCAAGTGGCATTGGTTATGAAATGGGAAACGCTTTTGCAAAAGAAGGTGCAAAAGTTGTTATTACCGACCGTCTTGAAGAACGTGCAAAAGAAGCTGCTGAACAATTACAAAAAGAAGGCTATCAAGCTATCGGTTTAAAATGTGATGTTACATCTGAAGAAGAAATTACCGCTGCAATTTCTCAAACCGTTACGCATTTCGGTTCATTACATATATTAATTAACAACGCAGGAATGCAGCACGTTTCACCAATTGAAGATTTTCCAACCGAAAAGTTCGAACTGCTTATTAAAATTATGCAAATCGCTCCTTTTATCGCAATTAAGCATGCCTTCCCAATCATGAAAAAACAAAAGTATGGCCGAATTATTAATGTAGCCTCCATTAATGGCCTCGTTGGATTTGCGGGAAAATCCGCCTACAATAGCGCGAAGCATGGCGTAATCGGATTAACAAAAGTTGCCGCTTTAGAAGGCGCTACTCACGGAATTACCGTTAATGCGCTTTGTCCTGGTTATGTCGATACCCCTCTTGTACGTAATCAACTACAAGATTTAGCTACTACACGAAATGTACCACTTGAAAATGTTTTAGAAGATGTTATTTATCCACTTGTACCACAAAAACGCTTATTGCAAGTACAAGAAATCGCTGATTATGCTATGTTTTTAGCGAGTGAAAAAGCAAGAGGTATAACTGGACAAGCCGTTGTTATCGATGGTGGTTATACTGCTCAATAAAGTGAAGGCTTTTACTTCCCATTAATGCGGGGTAAAAAATAAAGTTTGCTCACGAAGAGCAAACTTTATTTTACTTTCTATCGCGAGGACCTTCCTACTTTAGTAATTGTTTAGGGAGTTTCTCGATTGCAACAATTACCCCATCTAATTTACTTTCAATACGATGGAGTAAATATAATGTTACAACAATCGGAAACCCTACATTACCTATCATCTTGATCCACTCTTCCATCTTTCTCTCCCCCTTTCATTATATAAATAAGAGTACGAAATACATTTAGGCATAAAAAAACAAGCTATTATGTATTAGCTTGTCTTTCAAATAATGATGCAATTTCCCGTTTATAATCTCCATGTATGATGCCTTTTTCAGTAATAATACCTGTAATTAATTCATTCGGTGTTACGTCAAATGCAGGATTATAAACATCAGTTCCAATTGGCGCCACTTGTTTTTCAAAAATTTTCGTAACTTCGGTTTCATCTCTTTCTTCAATAACAATTTCTGTACCTATTTGTTTCGTAATATCAAACGTAGATAACGGAGCTGCAACGTAAAATGGAATATCGAAATACTTTGCTAATATAGCTAAATTCATTGTTCCGATTTTATTTGCTGTATCTCCATTTGCGACAATTCGGTCCGCTCCTACAATAATTGCGTTTATTTCTTTCGTTTGAATAGCATGCGCTGCCGTATTATCTGTAATAAGTGTTACATCAATATTTGCCTGTTTTAATTCCCATGTCGTTAAACGCCCGCCTTGTAAAACCGGTCTCGTTTCACATGCATACGCATGTAAACGTACACCTTTTTCTTTCCCAATATAAAACGGTGCTAATGCAGTACCATATCTAGCAGTTGCAATACTTCCAGCGTTACAAATTGTTAAAATGTTATCACCGTCTTTAAAGCATGTTAATGCATGTTCTCCAATACTCCGGCATACCGCTTCATCTTCTTGCTGAATGAGAAGTGCTTCTTCTTCTAATATTTTTTGTGCTTCTTTTATTTTAGTAATTTCTCGAATGGATTCTCTCATACGATCGATTGCCCAAAATAAATTGACTGCTGTCGGGCGTGACGTTCCTAAATAATTACAATCTCTATTAAACTTCTTTTGAAATTCTTCCATATGTACAGTATTATATTTTTTTGATGCAAGCGCCAAACCAAATGCAGCTACAATTCCAATTGCAGGTGCTCCTCGTACTTCTAGCATGACAATACTTTTCCATACCTCTTCAATCGTCGTTAATGTTTTGTATTCTGTACTATGCGGCAACTTTGTTTGATTTAATACTGCAATGGCATCACCTTTCCAACTGACAGACCTCGGAACAGTAACAATTGTACTCATGCTTTTACCCCTCCAGAAACTGTCTGTTGAAATAACGTTCGGAACAGTTGAATGTCAGCGCTCTTAGATTCATATTTTATTAGTTCTTTACCTAAGGATAGCGCTTGTTTTTTAGCTTGGATTCTCGTTTCTTTATTTGCTATTTCATCTAAATCAGCTACATGTGCTAAACCAATTGTTCTACGTATAAGCTCACATCCAGCAAATCCAACGGCATCCGTAAAAATATTTTGCAAAATAATTGGCAACCATTGTTTCTCTTTCGTATATGCTTCTACGCCTTCTCCAATCCATAATTTCGTAAAAGCTTCTACAAAATAACTCCATGTTTTCTCAATATGGAAAAATAGCACACTTCTTTTTTCCTCTTCACGGGATAGTGCATTTAATAATAAATTTGCAATAAATTGACCAAGGTCAAATCCAAATGGACCGTATGTTGCAAATTCTGGATCAATTACTTTCGTTTCAGCAGGTGATGAAAAAATACTACCAGTATGTAAATCACCATGAATAAGCGCTTCTTTTCTTGTTAAGAACTTATATTTATACTGTGCTACTTTTAATTTTAAATTTTTGTCACTCCACAGTTCATCCACCGCTAGTTGTAACTCTGGTTCATAATCATTCGTATCATAATGACTAAACGGATCTGTAAACACTAAATCTTCCGTAATTTTACTAAGATCTGGATTAACAAATTCACTATCTAACACTCTTTTCTCTTCTGATTGTAAACCGAAATCTGAAGTATAAAACAAAACATGTGCTAGAAAGCGACCAATATGTTGGGATAAAAGTGGGTACTCCTCTCCATCTATTAATCCTTTTCTTGTAATTGTTAGCCTTGATAAGTCTTCTATGACCGTTACTGCTAACTCTTCATCATGACTGTACACTACCGGCACATATTCCGGCACATACTTCGCAAAAATTTGTAATGCTTTACTTTCAATCGTCGCTCTTTTTATAGACAGTGGCCAGCTCTCACCAACTACTTTCGCATATGGCAGTGCTTGTTTTATTATAATAGACTTCTCTCCATCATCTAATTTGAACACGTAATTTAAATTTCCATCTCCAATTTCATGACAAACTACATTTGCTTTCTTTTCAAAATAACCGTGTTCTTTCGCATATTGTATAGCTGTCGTTTCAGTTAATGAATAATATCCCATCGTCTTCTCCCCCTTTTTTAAATTCAGAGGTTTTTCTGACGTAGAAAAACCTCTTTCCACAAAGAAAGAGGTTTGAAGTTTATCTTCTCCCCTCTTATCTGCCAGAAAGGTTTACTTTCTGCTGGAATTAGCACCGTGCCTTTTGGCGTAAATAAACGCCCCATTTCACAATGGTATTACGGTCGGTTGCTGGGCTTCATCGGGCCAAATCCCTCCACCTGCTCTTGATAAGAGTTGTATAATTTTTTGAATTTTTAACTTTATGTTGAAGACTATACCAAGAATAAAAATCACTTGTCAACATTTTATTTGTATAATTCTGGACGACGATCTGCAAAAACTGGAATTCCTTTGCGTACTTCTTTAATTTTCTCAAAATGAAGCTCTCCAAATAAAATTGATTCTTCTTCATTCGCTTCTACAACAACTTCGCCCCAAGGATCGACAATTAGAGAATGACCGGCAAACTCATTACTCGGATCCTTCCCTGCCCTATTACATGCAACAACATAACATTGATTTTCAACTGCTCTTGCTTGCAATAGCAAACGCCAATGTGCTAAACGAACTAATGGCCATTCTGCTACAACAAATAAAACTTTTGCACCTTTCGCAGTATGAACGCGCATCCACTCCGGAAAACGAATGTCATAACAAATTGTGCCGGCGCACTCTACATCATCTAACTTAAATTCACCTGTACTATTTCCAGCGATTAAATATTTATGTTCATCCATAAGCTGAAATAAATGCACTTTACTATATTCATTGACTAGTTCTCCTTCCTTGTTTACCACATACATTGTATTTGTAACACCTTGCTCTGTTTGCTTCGCTATAGACCCACCGACAATATGTACACCATATTGCTTCGACCATTCTTTCAGCTTTTCTTTCGTTTGCAATCCATCCCTATCTGCAATTTCAGTAAGCCTCGTTAAATCATATCCCGTTGTCCATAATTCTGGTAAGACAATAACGTCTGGTCTTTCCTTCATCGCTTCGCTTATTTTATTTTTAGCATTCTCAATATTTTTTTCTACATCTCCAAAGACAATGTCCATTTGAATACATGCGACTTTCATTTTGTCAGCCCCATTCTTAATTTTTTTCTTTACAAAATACTGGAAAGATTATATCATTTGTCACTAGAATTGTAACAACTTTCAAAAGAGGTGGAAAGTATGAAATTATTTCAACCTTCTGAGATAGTAACATCATTGCCTACACAATTTTTCGCTTCACTTGTTGCAAAAGTTAACAAAGTCGTAGCAGCAGGTCACGATGTTATTAATCTAGGTCAAGGTAATCCAGATCAACCAACACCGCAGCATATCGTAAAAGCTTTACAAGATGCTGCTGAAAAGACCATTCATCATAAATATCCACCATTTCGCGGACACGAAAGTTTAAAAGAAGCCGTGGCAACATTCTATCAACGCGAATATGATGTAGTAGTAAATCCAAAAACAGAAGTTGCTATTTTGTTTGGTGGAAAAGCTGGATTAGTAGAATTACCACTTTGTTTTACAAACCCTGGTGATACTATTCTCGTTCCAGATCCAGGCTATCCAGATTATTTATCAGGAGTTGCTTTAGCAAAAGCACAATTTGAAACAATGCCGCTTATTGCAGAAAATAATTTTTTACCAGATTATACAAAAATTGATGCCACTACCGCTGAGCGTGCAAAGTTAATGTTTTTAAACTATCCAAATAATCCGACCGGTGCTACTGCATCAAAAGATTTCTTTGATGAAACCATTCATTTTGCTAATAAACATAATATATTAGTCATTCATGATTTTGCTTACGGTGCGATTGGATTCGATGGTCAAAAACCTGTTAGTTTCTTGCAAGCAGACGGTGCTAAAGATACAGGTATTGAAATTTACACTCTATCGAAAACTTTCAATATGGCTGGATGGCGCATCGCTTTTGCTGTGGGGAATGAAAGTGTGATTGAGACAATTAACTTATTACAAGATCATATGTATGTTAGTATTTTTGGTGCAGTTCAAGATGCTGCCCGCGAAGCACTATTAAGTTCACAGTCTTGCGTAATAGACCTTGTAAATAGTTACGAATCTCGAAGAAACGCTCTTGTTTCAGCTTGTCACTCAATTGGTTGGAATGTAGACATTCCAACAGGCTCATTCTTTGCATGGCTTCCTGTTCCGAAAGGATATACATCTGAGCAATTTTCTGATATTTTACTAGAAAAAGCACACGTTGCAGTTGCTCCTGGTGTTGGATTTGGTGAGCATGGCGAAGGGTATGTCCGTGTTGGTCTCTTGCATACAGAAGATAGATTACGAGAAGCCATTAATCGAATTGATAAATTAAATTTTTTCAAAAAGTAATTGACAACATGAAAAATATCTGACAAAATTCAGTTATCTTAAAAATTTAAACATTTCTAAATACTTCTTATCAAGAGCAGGTGGAGGGACGAGCCCGACGAAACCCGGCAACCGATCTACAATTGTAGACACGGTGCTAATTCTCGCAGCATTACGCTGACAGATAAGGAGCTGGTTGTAAAAAAACCTCTCCTTAGCTGAGAGGTTTTTTTATTTAACTAGGAGGTTTTAACAATGAGCGGAATTATAGCGACGTATTTAATCCATGATGATTCACATAACTTAGAAAAAAAAGCTGAGCAAATTGCACTCGGTTTAACAATTGGCTCTTGGACTCATTTGCCACACTTATTGCAAGAACAATTAAAACAGCATAAAGGCAACGTCATTCATGTTGAGGAATTAGCTGAACAAGAACATACCAATTCGTATTTACGTAAAAAAGTTAAACGTGGGATTATTAAAATCGAATATCCGTTATTAAACTTCAGTCCAGACTTACCAGCAATTTTAACAACTACATTCGGAAAGCTATCACTTGATGGCGAAGTGAAATTAATCGACTTAACATTTTCAGACGAGTTAAAACAGTATTTCCCTGGTCCGAAATTCGGGATAGATGGCATTCGAAATCTTTTACAAGTGCATGAGCGTCCCCTTTTAATGAGCATTTTCAAAGGAATGATTGGACGAAATATTGGGTATTTAAAAACGCAATTACGCGATCAAGCAATTGGTGGTGTAGATATAGTAAAAGATGATGAAATATTATTTGAGAATACATTAACACCACTTACGAAACGCATTGTATCTGGAAAAGAAGTTTTAGACTCAGTATATGAAACATACGGACATAAAACGTTATATGCCGTAAATTTAACAGGACGAACTTTTGATTTAAAAGAAAATGCGAAACGCGCAGTGCAAGCTGGGGCAGATATTCTATTATTTAATGTATTTGCTTACGGACTAGATGTACTACAATCACTTGCAGAAGATGATGAAATCCCAGTTCCTATTATGGCACACCCTGCTGTAAGTGGTGCTTATTCAGCATCCAAGTTATATGGAGTTTCCTCACCATTATTACTAGGAAAGCTACTACGTTATGCTGGTGCTGACTTTTCATTATTCCCATCTCCATACGGAAGTGTTGCACTAGAAAAAGAGGAGGCTCTTGCTATCTCAAAATATTTAACTGAAGACGATGCATTTTTCAAGAAGAGTTTTTCTGTTCCGTCTGCTGGTATTCACCCTGGTTTCGTTCCCTTTATTCTACGAGATTTCGGTAAAGATGTTGTTATTAATGCTGGCGGCGGGATACATGGACATCCGAGTGGAGCGCAAGGGGGCGGTAAAGCTTTCCGTACTGCAATTGATGCTACTTTGCAAAATACACCACTCCATGAAGTAGATGACATAAATTTGCATAGTGCACTACAAATATGGGGAAATCCCTCTCATGGGGTGAAATTATGAGTATTCAAGTATTTTGTGATTTCGATGGCACGATTACAAATAATGATAACATTATGTCCATTATGGAAAAATTCGCACCACCAGAAGCCGAAGAAGTAAAGAATAGAATTTTATCACAAGAGCTGTCTGTTCAAGAAGGTGTTTCTCAATTATTTCAATTAATACCTACTAGCCTACACGATGATATGATTCAATTTTTAATAGAAACTGCTGAAATCCGTAGTGGTTTTCATGAATTTATACAATTTGTAAATGAAAATAACATTTCTTTTTACGTTATATCAGGTGGAATGGATTTCTTCGTCTATCCACTCTTACAAGGAATCATTCCAAAAGAGCAAATTTACTGTAATGAAACAGACTTTTCAAATGAATTCATTACAGTTAAGTGGCCTCATCCTTGTGATCATCATTGTCAAAATCATTGCGGATTATGTAAATCATCTTTAATCCGTAAATTAAGTGATACGAATGACTTCCATATTGTAATTGGAGATTCAATTACTGATTTACAAGCTGCGAAACAAGCAGATAAAGTATTTGCTCGTGACTTCCTTATTACAAAGTGTGAAGAGAATTATATTGCTTATACACCGTTTGAAACATTTCACGATGTTCAAACCCAATTAAAACATTTGTTGGAGGTGAAATCATGAAACAACTTTTTCGTCAATGGTATGACTTAAGCGAGATAAAAAAAGAATTAACAACACGAAATTGGTTTCCAGCAACGAGTGGTAATATTTCTATAAAGGTTAGTCATGAGCCACTTACTTTTCTTATTACAGCAAGTGGTAAAGATAAAACAAAAACTACTCCAGATGATTTTCTATTAGTAGATCATCTAGGGCTTCCCGTATTAGAGACTGAATTACGCCCTTCAGCAGAAACAATATTGCATACCCATATTTATAACAATACGAATGCTGGGTGCGTACTTCATGTTCATACAACTGATAATAATGTCATCACAAATTTATACAGTGATGCAGTCGTCCTTCAAAATCAAGAAATTATTAAAGCTCTCGATATTTGGGAAGAAGGTGCAACAATTCACATTCCTATTATCGAAAACCATGCCCATATCCCAACGCTTGGAGAAAACTTCCGAAAGCATATACAAGGAGATTCGGGAGCAGTATTGATCCGTAACCATGGTATTACCGTATGGGGCCGAGATAGCTTTGATGCAAAGAAAAGATTAGAAGCTTATGAGTTTTTATTCCAATTTCATATAAAACTATTATCAATTCAAGGAGGCGTTTCTAATGGCGCAAATTCGTATTCATGAAGTAAATACTCGCATCGAAAATGAAGTGGAAGTATCTAAATTTCTACAAGAGGAAGGCGTTTTATATGAGAAATGGAACATCTCTAAACTTCCTACTTATTTAAATGAAAATTATTCGTTAACAGATGAAAACAAGGCTGAAATATTAGCTGTGTTTTCAAAAGAAATCGCTGATGTTTCAGCGCGCCGAGGTTATAAAGCACATGATGTAATTTCACTTTCAAATAGCACACCTAACCTTGACGAATTATTAATTAATTTCCAAAAAGAACACCATCATACTGATGATGAAGTTCGCTTTATTGTTAGTGGTCATGGCATCTTTGCTATTGAAGGAAAAGATGGGAAATTCTTTGACGTTGAACTTGAGCCAGGCGATCTCATATCTGTTCCTGAAAATGCAAGACATTATTTTACCTTGCAAGATGATCGTCAAGTTGTAGCTATTCGTATTTTTGTTACAACTGAAGGCTGGGTTCCAATTTATTAAGGTGGTTAGTTGAATAAAAGGACTTGGATCCCCTTTTCCAACCTTTTATTCACTCTACATATATACATCCTCCTATGGAACAGGCTTATTTCCAAAAATGAAATAAGCCTGATTTTTTATTTTCTCAAGCATATGATTCCGTCTATTCCAAAACAATCTCCCCCCTTCTATGTTTTAAGCGAATTTTTTAACACTTTTTGAACATTTATTGAACTTTTTTTGAATTTTTTCTGAAAATTCTGTTTTGTATATGATATACTACAATTAAATAAAAAGGAAAAGAATATCGCAAACAGAGGGGGATAATCATGAGTTTACTTATCGCACTTATACTAGGGGTTACGTGTGGAGCACTTCCTGTTATTCTAGGAGCTATTATGGAAGAGTTGGAAGTTGGTGTTTTAGGTTTTGTCGCATCTTGTGTAAGCGCTTTATTTTTCGGCTTATTCGGTGCTATTCCTGTTTCAATTCTGTGTGCATTTTATATAGTACGCCATGCTCGTGCAAAGCAATTCGGTCCTAATCACATCGCGCAAGTTATTCCATTCCCAATCGAACGATGTCGCCGGGCTTCTAGCTTATAATTTTAAAATTAAAAATAAATAAAAGTCCTCATTTGAGGACTTTTATTTATTTTCTTCTAGAAATTGAAACAATTCTTGTAGGTGCAAGACGTCTTCACTATAGCTAACAGATACGTGACATATACCGTCAATCTCTGCTTGCATATAAAGGTCAACTCCATCTCGATCATATTTCAATGCCAAATAAAAATCCATTTCTTCTAACATCTTTTTTGAAGTTCGAATAACATAATGCCCATTCTCATCTCTTCCATATTCGAATTCCGGCTCAAAATCATACTTTTGTTTAAAAGCTTCTTTTTGTTTTTCATTAATTTGTATACAAATTGCTCGTTGTACAGTATCAATCATCTCATCAAATTTTTGAAGATCCATCTCATTTACCCCTTTATGTATTTTTTGTATAACACTTGTGTTCCGCTATTCTCTTCCCCATCTTTTATTAACTCTTCATACAATTCCTTCGCCAAACTTAAACCTGGTACTGGTAATTGTAATTTTTCAGCCTCATCTAAAGCTATCTTCATATCTTTCATAAAGTGCTTTACATAAAACCCTGGTTCAAAATCTCCCTTTAACATTCGAGGAGCTAAGTTACTCAATGACCAACTACCTGCTGCTCCCGTTGAAATACTTTCTAATACTTTATCCGGATCTAGTCCAGCTTTTTTTGCATAAGCAACAGCTTCACATACTCCAATCATGTTAGAAGCAATCGCAATTTGATTGCACATTTTTGTATGTTGTCCACTTCCAGCTGGTCCTTGCAACTGAATGTTTCTTCCTAGTTTTTCAAATAACGGTAAACATTTTTCATATATTTCTTTTTCACCACCGACCATAATTGCGAGCCTTGCTTCTTTCGCACCAACGTCTCCTCCAGATACAGGCGCATCTAACGTATATACATTCCTACTTTTACCGGTTTCATTAATACGTTTTGCCAATGTTGGTGTAGATGTCGTGAAATCAATTGCTATCGTACCTTCATTTGCATTCTCCAAAATCCCATCTATCCCAAAGTACACTTCTTCTACATCATGTGGATATCCAACCATAGTCATTACAACATCAACTTGCTTCACTAACTCTTTCGGTGTATCACACCAATTCGCACCATCTTGCACTAAAGAGTCTGTCTTCATTTTCGTTCTATTATATACATATACTTGATAGCCGTCTTGCATTAAATGACGCACCATACTTTTTCCCATTACACCAATACCGATGAAACCTATTGATACATTTTTACGTTCCATTTTCTCATCCCCTTTGTTCTAATAAATCACTTACCATCTTTCGAAACTCATTATTAAAATCATCATCTATACTATTTTTCACATTTGAAAATAATATAACAAAAGTGCCTTTTTCTTTATTAAAATTATTGAAAGTGTTCCAACCAGATAGTACACCATGATTATGAAAATAATCCGGATATATGTAAAAACTATATGCATATTTTCGTTCTGTTGAAGGTGAAAACATCGCTTGTCTACTTTGTTCAGAAAGAAGTTTCCCATTTATAATCGCTTCGTCTAACTTCTTCATATCGCCAACTGTCGTATACATCTCACCGCATCCGTATAACCACTCCATTAACAATTTTTGTGCAGGTTCAAGTACATTCTCTTTCTTTACATATCCTTTAGTAAAATGCTGATCTCCCTGAGCCATATTTCCCATACCAGATTCATGCATTTCTGCTTTAGTAAATATATTTTCTTTTATGTAATCTCCTAAAGGTTTTTTTGATATGCTTTCTATAATATAGGCAAGCACCATATAATTATAATCTGTATATCTCCAACCTGCGCCTGGTGGAAATTCTAACTTTTGACTTCCAATCCAATTTACTAAATTTATACGAGAAGCTGCATTCACTTTTCCTTTTCCGCTTTCTGGTAAACCTGATGTGTGTGTTAACAAATGATATAAGGTGATATTTTTATCTACCGGAAAAGAGGGAATATATTTATTTACATTATCTTGAATATTTAACTTCCCTTGTTCCTGCAGCTGTAAAATAGATGTGGCCACGACTGTTTTCGTAATAGAACCGACACGATATTTTGTTTGAGGCGTATTTTCTATCTTATTTTGAACATCAGCATATCCATATCCTTTATTCAATATAACATGCTCTTTATCTGTTACTAAAACTGTTCCATTAAATTGCTTTCCTATTAAATATTGATCTAACTTTTGAGATATACTAGCATAATCAATTTGTTGTTCTTCTTTTTCTTCTATATTCTCTTGTACTTCTGATTCAATAGTAGGATTCACCTTAGTTGTTAATACAGTGCTTTCCTTTATATTGGGATTATAGAGAAAATAGTATACTCCACCACAAACTACAGCAGACAGCGAAGCCATCGTCATTATTTTTTTTATCATGTTGTTCCTCCATAATTCCTTCGTCCAAAATCCCCCCCACATTCTATTATCAAACAATAAAAAAAAATCGCAACAATTTGTTGCGAAAAATCACTTTTTTTCTTTTCTATATACACACACTTGATTTTTTCCATTTTTTTTCGCTTCATATAATGCGATATCCGCTCGTTGCATTAATTCTTCTCTTGTAATCCCTTGTTCATATAACGCGACTCCAAAACTCGCTGTTAATTTCGAAATTCCGGAGAAATGCTTTGTTTCAATGAAAAATCGTAATGATTCCGCAACCTGAAATGCTTCTTTTTCTACTGTATTCGTTACTAATATAATAAATTCTTCTCCTCCCCACCTTGCAAATACATGTTGCTGCTCCACTTTAGATTTCATAAGCTCTGCAAGCTGAATTAATGCTAAGTCACCAAAATCATGGCCGTACGTGTCATTTACTGTTTTAAAATTATCTATGTCAAATAAAATAAGTGCTATTTTTTCATCGTTACGCATTGCATTATCCCATTCTGCCTCTAGTATTTGTTGGAACTTCAAACGATTATAAATCTCTGTTAACGAATCTATCATAGCAAGCCTTTCTTGTTCTTGATAGATTTCATCTAATTCTGTAATCTCTGTACACTTCACAATAAATCTTGATAAATCTTCTGGCAGTGGTGTCGCACGCAATAAAAAAGTTGACACTTCTCCTTCATAATTGGACATCTTAATTCTTCTATCATATGATAATGTATCATCTAACCATGTTATATCATGGGTTGTTGAATAGTATCCGTTTTCTCTAATAAAATGTTCAGCAAATACTAAATGTTGCTCACGATAGGCAAATAAATTTTCATATCCGAAAAACTCTAAAAAATTTGTATTACAATCAACAATCTCATCGTCTTCTACTATAAATAATAGATCATTTTGAAAATCAAACATCGTTTGAAGTAGTTCTTGTTGCAAACTTACTTGCCGCACTAAAGAAAGCTGATACAAACTCTTATTCACTTCCTCTAACACCATTTGTGGGGTCACAGGGGCTATCACAATATTACGTATTCCTAACGTAAGCACCTCTGTAAACTCGCTTGTTATTTGTTGATCCCAAATGACAATAAATGTACTCTGTGGATTATACATATTCTTTATATATTTTATTTGAGAAAACTCTGTTACATACATAATTACAATATGTGGTTTAGTCCTCTGATACAATAATTCTCCTTCTTCAAAACTATTTGCTATAAACATACATTTTGGATGAATATTTTCTATCGTTTGTTGATGTGTGCATCCATTTTCTATATAAAGGACATTTAACTGAAGATCTTGTAATACATTTTGGAAAACCGTATTCTCTAATAAAAAATGTAGTATGTTCATCACTAGTCTTCACTCACTTCATATATCTTGTTCTACTGCATTCCTCACAAACATTTTATAAAAAGACTGTTCTCTAAATACTTTAATGAGTAAGGGACACATATTAACAAGCTAATTGAGAATGCTCTCTTCGCTTTTTCTCTATAAATTCCTTTTTTAGTGTATGATGATAGGAATTGTATCGTTTGTATGAATGCCCTAGCTTCCTCTTTAAAACTTGACAATTAAAATAAAGATATTATATTCTTAAATTCGACAACTTACAAAATGTAAGTAGAATATATTACATGTATTTTTTATAATTTGATATGTTACTTGGAGGATATATAATGACAAACGACAACTTTTTTAATGTTCTATACGAACGCACATCTACACGTGCATTCAACCCAGAGAAAGAAATTTCATCTACAGAGTTACACGAGATTTTAAAGGGAGCTGCTCAAGCACCTTCTGCTTGGAACTTGCAGCACTGGAAATTCCTTGTATTCCAAGGTGAAGATGTACAGAAACGATTGCATCCAATTGCTTATAACCAGCAACAAATACTTGATGCTTCTGCTGTAGTCGCTATTTTAGGTGATTTAGAAGCTTATAAAAACGTTGAACCAGTTTATGGTCCAATTGTAGAACAAGGATTTATGAAAGAAGAAGCAAAAGAGCGCTTAGCTAAAAATATTGAGTCTGCATATGCTCGTGAACAATTTCCAAGAGATGCAGCCTTTTCAAATGCATCTTTAGCAGCAATGCAACTTATGCTTGCGGCTAAAGCAACTGGCTGGGATACTTGTGCTATTGGTGGTTTCAACCCACAAGCACTTACAGAAGAATTCAATGTTTCATCTCGTTACGTACCAATTATGCTTATTACAATTGGTGAATCAACTTTAAAAGGTCATCCTGCACCACGAATGAGTGTAGAACAAGTGAGTGAATGGGCAAAATAATAAAGTGAACCTTTAATCAATGTGAGGGGCTTACTGGCTGTTAATACGGGATAAAAAAGAAACGAAGGTAATTTCATTACCTTCGTTTCTTTTTCTTTTGTCACACACCCGTAATATTACAATGTATCATTCGACATCTATACATAAAAAAATAGTAAATTTCATGCTATTCCCATACACATAAATGGCGTTTCGTGTCGAATTTTGTTAAAGTATCGAAATATAACCGTGTGTTTTTGTTACAATTATGATACAATGATAACAAATAGATAACAAGAGAGGGATTTTCATTGAGTTCATACGGAAGCTTTATCGCACTTTTAAGTTACATAGTAACTGTACTACTGTTATATTTTATTGGCGATGCTACAAACATATCAGTGTTACAATTCCCAAAAGAAGAAACGTTCCAATTAGACGCAGAAAAACATACTGCAAGATCCATTGCACCACTACTCTTAGCTCTCCCTGTATATATCATCGTTTTATATAAAAGTAAAAAAGTGTAAAGCCTACCTATTTCATTCATTTCGGTGGTCTTTACACTTTTTTGTGATATTTCCCCTATTTTAAACATCATTCCGTACTAAACACCCAGCTAGTCTTTTAAAATGAGAAAATCCCCCATAAAAAATTCCACTCTCTGTCCAGTCACTAACTACCGAACTTACATAGATTATAAGTGTGAAGGGGGTGATGAGGATTATGTTTGGATCATTTGGATGCTGTGATAACTTTAGAGACTGTCATCATCGTGAAAGAGAGTGCGACCATCGTGACCATCGCGAGAAAGAGAGAGAGGTAAAACCACAACAACCAGCTGTATGTAACGTACTTGCTAGCATTTCAGTTGGAACAGAACTTTCTCTTTTAAGCATTAAAGGTATTGGATCTTTCAACAATGTAATTTTTGAAGGTTTCGCTAACGGCGTTGCTCTTTTCTCTGCTTTAGCTCGTAACAATAATGATAAAGATGATAAAGACAACGACAAAGATGATAAGAACCGTCAACGTAATACTTTTAATGGTATTTTACGTGTATGCCCAACTGATATCGTTGCTATCGCTATCTAGTTCTGTGTCTTATCCTCTATAGTAAGAAAATAAGAGTTACTTTTCTCATAGAAAAAACCTGAGACCGATTTCAAATCGACTCAGGTTTTTTTATTAATTATATGCTTTTAACTAGTTCAACAACTTCTTCAGCAGTTGACATCATTAGTGCTTTTTCTGCTAATGTTTCCATTTCTGCTTTTGACAACTTGCTTAGTTGTGTTCTTGCAGGAAGAATAGATGTTGCACTCATACTGAACTCATCTAAACCTAATCCTAATAATAATGGGATAGCAAGTGAATCTCCCGCCATCTCACCACACATACCAGCCCATTTGCCTTCTTTATGAGCCGCATCAATAACCATTTTTACAAGACGTAAAATAGATGGGTTATACGGTTGGTATAAGTAAGCTACTTGTTCGTTCATACGGTCTGCAGCCATTGTGTATTGGATTAAGTCATTTGTTCCGATAGAGAAGAAATCAACTTCTTTTGCGAATTGATCTGCTAATACTGCTGAAGCTGGGATTTCAACCATCATACCCACTTCAATAGAATCAGAAACAGTTGTACCCGCTTCTACAAGTTTCGCTTTCTCTTCTAATAAGATTGCTTTCGCTTGACGGAACTCATCAAGAGTTGCAATCATTGGGAACATAATTTTTAAGTTACCGTATACGCTAGCACGAAGTAATGCACGAAGTTGTGTACGGAACACATCTTGCTCATCAAGGCATAAGCGAATTGCACGGTATCCTAAGAATGGGTTCATTTCTTTTGGTAAATGTAAGTATGGAAGCTCTTTATCTCCACCGATGTCAAGTGTACGAACAACAACAGGTTGACCTTCTTTTACACCTTCAAGAACTGCTTTATACGCTTCGAACTGCTCTTCTTCTGTTGGAAGATTGTCACGGCCCATGTATAAGAATTCTGTACGGTATAAACCAACGCCTTCTCCGCCATTATCGATAATACCTTGTACATCATTTGGTGTTCCGATATTTGCAACAAGCTCAACGTGATGTCCATCACTTGTTACAGTAGCTTGGTCTTTTAATTTTGCCCATTCAGTTTTTTGCTCTTCAAATTTCGCTTTCTTTTCTTCAAAAGAACGAAGAGTTTCTTCTGATGGATTTACAATTACTTCTCCATCTAAACCGTCGATGATTACGATATCGCCGTTTTGGATTTTCTCCATAACAACTTTCGTACCAACAACTGCAGGAATTTCCATAGAACGAGCCATAATTGCAGAGTGAGATGTACGTCCACCGATATCAGTTGTAAAACCTTTTGCATACTTACGGTTTAACTGAGCTGTATCAGATGGTGTTAAATCTTCAGCAATGATGATTACTTCTTCAGAAATTGTACCAGGGTTTGAGAAGTTAATTCCTAGTAAATGTGCAAGAACGCGTTTTGTTACGTCACGAATGTCCGCAGCACGTTCTTTCATATATTCGTTATCCATGTTTTCAAACATAGAAATAAACATTGATGCAACTTCATCCATTGCAAATTCAGCATTTACTTTTTCACTATTTACTTTATCTTTTACTGGGTTTACTAGTTCTGGATCATTTAACACTAATAAATGTGCTTCAAAGATCGCAGCTTTATCAGCACCCAGCTCAGCAAAAGCATGGTCCTTAATTGCTTCTAATTCAGTTTTTGCTTTCTCAAGCGCAGCGTCTAAGCGTGCAATTTCAGCAGCTTCGTTTGTAATTGATTTCTTTTCGATGTTAAATTCAGGATTCTCAAGTCTGAAAGCCTTTGCAATAGCAATCCCACTTGATGCAGCGATCCCTTGAATGTTAAGAGTCATTATTCTCCTAATCCTTCGTTTTTCATAGTTTCTTCGATAGCTGCTAGTGCTTGAGCTGCATCATCACCATTTGCAGTGATTTTAATTTCTGCGTTTTGTTGAATGCCTAAAGACATAACACCCATGATTGATTTTAAGTTAACGTTTTTTCCGTTATACTCTAAGTTAATGTCAGAACCAAATTTGCTTGCAGTGTTTACAAGTAGAGTTGCTGGACGAGCATGAATTCCTGAGTCGCTAGTTACTTTAAAGATTTTTTCCATGATAATTTATCTCCTTTAAATTACAGTATTTTTTTAGTTGTATAGACGTGAGTACTACATCATCTATTGTATATAATAGGCGATGTTCGGTCAACCACATCGCCTATTATAATTATAAACATTTTGCGTCAAATTCCTACTGAATGTCAATAATAGCGTTTTCGCCCTTCTTAACATTTCCATCTTTTTTCAATTCGACTTGTTGTCCTTGTTGTAAATTCGTAAAGACAATTGGTGTAATGATAGATGGTGCATTTTCTTTTACAAATGCAAGATCTACTTTTAATAATGGTTGTCCTTGTTTCACTTTGTCGCCTTGTGCTACAAGTGCTTCAAAACCTTCACCATTTAATTTTACAGTATCAATACCGAAGTGGATTAAAATTTCTTTTCCGCCTTCAGATTGAATACCAATTGCATGCTTTGTAGGGAATACGTTGACGATCTCACCGTTAACTGGAGAAACTACTGTTCCTTCTGTTGGCTCGATTGCAAATCCGTCTCCCATCATTTTTCCTGAGAATACTTGATCAGGTACTTCTGTAATCGATAAGATTTTCCCTTCAATTGGTGATACGATTGTTTCGTTTTCATCAACTTGTTTAGGAGTTTCTTCTACCTTTACAGGCTCTTCTTTTTCAACATGAGGTGTACGACCTGACATAATATCATGAATTTGTGATTTTAATGTGTCAGATTTCGGTCCAAAAATAGCTTGAATGTTATTTCCAACTTCAAGTACACCAGCTGCTCCAAGCTCTTTTAAGCGATCTTTGTTTACATTCTTTTGTTCGTTAACTTGAACACGTAAACGAGTAATACAAGCGTCTAAAGAAGCAATGTTTTCTTTACCACCAAGTGCTACTAATACTTCACGTGGAAGTTCTCCTGCTTCTGTTTTACCTGCGCCGTCATTCGCATTTGCTACTTCACGACCAGGTGTTTTTAAATCCCATTTACGGATTGCAAAGCGGAATCCGAAGTAGTAAATAACTGCTAGTACAAGACCAACAATAATTACCCACCACCATGCTGTACGGCCTGGTAGTACACCGAATAACATAAAGTCGATTAAACCACCAGAGAATGTCATACCAATTTTAACACCTAAAATTTGCATTGTCATAAATGATAGACCAGCGAATACTGCGTGAATTCCGAACAGTACTGGTGCTACGAATAAGAATGAAAATTCAAGTGGTTCTGTAATACCTGTTAAGAAAGATGTTAATGCAGCAGAGCCTAAAATACCCGCTGCTAATTTTTTATTTTCAGGACGTGCTTCATGGTACATTGCTAATGCTGCTGCTGGAAGACCGAACATCATGAACGGATACTTACCAGTTGTAAATGTACCTGCTGTTATTTCTACACCGTCTTTTAACTGTGCCATAAAGATTTTTTGGTCACCACGGATTAATTCGCCAGCTGCATTTGTATACTGACCGAATTCGAACCAGAACGGTGAATAGAAAATGTGATGTAATCCAAATGGAATTAATGAACGTTCAATTAAACCGAATATGAATGCTGCTAATGTTCTATTTGCATCAATCATTTGATGTGAGAACGTATTTAAGCCACCTTGAATGTATGGCCAAATGAAACACATGATTATACCTACTACTAAAGAGAATGTTGCAGTTGCGATCGGTACGAAACGCTTACCTGCGAAGAAACCTAAGTATGATGGTAATTCAATGTTGAAGTATTTATTGTAGCAATATGCGGCTACTATACCGACGATAATACCACCAAACACTCCCGTTTGTAGCGTTGGAATTCCTAATACGTTTGCATATGCTGGATCTGTAAATCCAATTTTTACTGGGTCTGCTCCAGAACTTGTTACTTTCACTAGCTTATCTACTTCTAAGAACACACTCATCGTTTTGTTCATAATTAAGTAGCCGACGAACGCTGCTAATCCAGCTACTCCGTCTCCACCAGCTAAACCAATTGCTACCCCAACTGCGAATAATAATGCAAGGTTAGCGAAAATAATATCACCAGATTGTTCCATAATTTTTGCTACCATTACGAACCAATCTGCTTTTAAAGCAGGAATAACATTTGTTAACTGTGGATTTTGAAATGCATTACCAAATCCAAGTAAAATACCTGCTGCCGGTAAAATCGCTACTGGAAGCATTAACGCTTTTCCGACTTTTTGAAGAACACCAAAGATCTTCTTAAACATGGAAACCCTTCCTCTCTTATCTATATTGATACCTTCCGACAAACGCCAAAAAGACATGAGGAAAAAAAGATAGAACGATAGCTATACAAAGGGTAGTATATCCCTTTCTCTAGCTTACATTCCTTGCTTTTCTCCACTCATGCCTGATCGAATCAGTAACACGTGTCAAAAATAGGTTTACGTATAAGTTCACTATAATTAAGGCAAACGTTTTCGTTACTTACCTTAATGTGTTTGTCGAAATTTGTATAACTTTGCAATAGTTATTATACATAACTATTGTAAGCGATTCAATGATTTTTTTTAACGTTTTCATTTTAGACAAAAATATATGTCTTTTTACACATGCTCTGCTTTCACTAAGCGCTGCAGGTGCATCGTTAAATATATGCTCTCTGCTTCATACACAGGAAGTTGCAATTCTTTTTGCATGACCTTAACTAGCTTCCAAGCTAAATTATAACAGACGGGATATTCCGCCTTTAATAAATCAGCAAAACTTTGTGATTCCTCTACTTTCTCCCCTTTTTTCACCCGTTCAATAGCATATTGTAAATGACGAATAAGGCGTAAGTAGTGGATACTTTCTTGGTCTAATGTAATTTGTAAGTTTGTCTCAATTAAAGATACAAGATGTGCAATGAGACGGGAGTTTTGATTAACTGAAGATAAATCTGAATTTGTAAGTGAACTGTAAATATGGAGTGCAATAAAACCAATTTCTCCTTCTGGCAATGTAATTTGCAAACGAGAATTTAAAAGGTCTACAACACCTTCAGCAATTTCATATTCCTCTGGATAGAGCATTTTCGTTTCAACTAAAAAAGGATTATCAATTGTAAGTCCTTGTTTTAACCGCTTAATCGCAAAAGAAATATGATCTGTTAAAGCGATATGAATATGTTCATTCAATGGTGATTTTGCTTTTTCTTGAATGTAGAACATAATATCATTCATTAATTCGATTAATTTTTCACTCACATGCGGCACTAACAGTTTGTATTGTTCACGATCACGTTCATTTTTTAAAACAAACATTTTTTCAATTTGTTCTTGCTCCAATATGTCTTTCGCTTTTTTCCCAAATCCAATTCCTTTACCGATCACTACTACTTCCTCATGTTCAGGATGGCTAGCAATGATGACATTATTATTTAAAACTTTTTTAATTTCTAGATAATTACTCATATAACACCACCCTCGTACTTAAATAGCCTGCTTTTATGTTACAGAACATTCTTCTTTGTCGTCAATATAAAACATCTACCATTTCATAAAAATTCGTTTTTTAGACATGTTTATATATGATGCGTATAATGTAAGAGCAACTGTACATAGAAAGGGGATAACAACATGATTAAAATGTTTGTAAGTGATATCGATGGTACAATGATGCAACACGGAGGGTTAATTGACGAACAGGATATTGTAGCACTTCGTAGTCTTGCTGAGCAAAATGTTATTCTTTGTTTCGCTTCTGGCCGACTGGATAATGAAATTGCAGACTTAATGAAAGCTGTAAATACAAATTTCCATCGTATTAGTGTAAATGGTGTTTTCGTGTACACACATGAAAACAAGCAACTATTATCCGCAACATTCGATTCGAGTATTCTACCTGATCTGTTAGCAATGACAAATGAAGATCCTTATTTTCGTTATGTAAGTGATGAGCATAATTATTACATTGAAGAGAAAACACCATTTATTCATGAACTTGAACAACAAGTAACGATGACTTCTGTTGAAGAACCGCGTCTATTACAGAAAATTGATGATACAATTTTTCCAAATAAAATCTCTGTCGGTGGAACAAAGGAAAGCTTACAACTCCTTCAGAAAAAAATTGATGAACAATTCCACGGAAAAGTTAGTACATTCATTTCAGCAGAACAATGTTTAGATGTAATGCCACCTAATATTAGTAAAGGGGCTGCTATTTCTGTTTTATTAAAAGAGTTTCAACTACAACCAGAGGAAGTTGCTTGCATAGGGGATTCTTATAATGATATCCCGATGTTTTCTTTAACTCCTCACAGTTTTGCTATGTTTCAAGCAGATGACGCAGTAAAAGAACACGCTCACTATGTAGTAAATACAGTTAAAGATGCTGTTAACCACGTAATTGCTCATAATAAAAATACGACTCACTCCTTATAAGGATGAGTCGTATTTTTTCTTTACATGTTAAACAATTTGACATTAACTGTACTTCACAAACTGAAATATATTATTTGTTACGTGCGATGTTTGTAATAAACTTATAACGATCCCCACGATAAATACATTTCACATACTCTAACGGTACTTCACCTTCTGAATATGACCATTGACGCATTACAAGCACTGGCGCCTTTTTAGGAATATGCAGATGTTCAGCTTCATTATCCGTTGCAATTGAAGCTTCAATTGATTGAGTAGCGCTAACAAGTTTAAAGCCCAGTTTTTTCTCTAAATGTTCATATAAAGATTGTTGCAATATTTCTTCGTTAATATCTTTTACAAGAGCTGGCGACAAATATGTCGTCTCAAAAGCAATCGGTTCATCATCAGCTAAGCGTATACGCCTCACTTCATAAACCGACTCTCCCTCCTGTATTCTCAACCGGTCTGCTATTTTCGCAGTAGCTGGAACTAGGCGGAAACTAAGTAATTGACTACTTGGGTTCATCCCACGAGAAATCATATCTTCTGTGAATCCCGTCATTCCTTGCAATTTTTGTTCCACTTTCGGAAGTTGGACAAACGTACCGATTCCACGTTTCCGATATAAATAACCTTGTTCCACTAAATTATTAATCGCCTGTCTGATTGTCATACGACTCACTTCGAACTTATCGCAAAGTTCATTCTCAGATGGGATTTTATCTCCCGGCTTCCATTCGCCGTCCTCAATTAGCTGTTTCACCCACTCTTGAATCTGATAATAGATCGGAAATGGTGAATACTTGTCGATGTTCATCAGCAATCGCCTCACTGCATAAAGATAGAGCTTCTTGATCAGCGATTACGGTTACATTCGGATGACGTTGTAAAACTGTAGCAGGACACGCTTCACTATATTCACCTTGTAATAATTCTTTCACAGCTTCTGCCTTTTTAGAACCCATAGCAACGAGTAGAATTTGTTTCGCTTTCATAATGCTTCCAATCCCCATTGTAATCGCATGAGTTGGCACATCTTCTTCTTTTTCGAAGAAGCGAAGGTTTGCTTGGCGTGTAGACTCTGTTAATTCAACAATGTTTGTTGGAGAATTAAACAGTGTTCCTGGTTCGTTAAATCCGATGTGACCGTTTTCACCGATTCCAAGAATCTGTAGGTCAACTGGGTTAGCAGCTAGAATGCCCTCGTAACGTTTGCACTCTTCCTCTAAATCACTTGCCATCCCGTTTGGTACATAAGTTTGTTTAAATGGAAGATGATCAAACAACTGTTCTTGCATGAAATAGTGATAGCTGTTTTTATCTTCATGTGGTAAATTTACGTACTCATCTAAGTTTACAGTGGTTACACGGCTTGTATCAAGTTTATTTTTTCGCATTTCTGCATAAATACCTAATGGAGAGCTTCCTGTAGCCATTCCTAATGTTGGATTTTCTTTTGTGTTTACAACTTCTTCAATTAATTTATAACCTGCTTCTGCTAGTTCTTCTGGAGTTTTTACAACAAGAATATTCATTTAATTACTTCCCTTCCTTCATATGAATTCCTAAACGAACCGTATCATATACATGTAAATCTTCATTCATCACAACAAAGTCTGCATCTTTTCCTACCACTAATGCACCTTTATGATTTAATCCAAACTCTTCTGCTTGGTTAACTGATGTCATCAGTACTGCATCTTCGATTGAACAACCTGTAAATTCAATTACATTTCGGAAAGCTTGATCCATTTTTAGAATACTGCCAGCTAACGTTCCATCTTCTAATCGAGCACTACCATCTTTTACATGTACTGGCTGTCCGCCAAGCTCATATAATCCATCTTCAAGACCTTTTGCACGCATTGCGTCAGTAATAACACTTACTTTTTTCGGTCCTTTTAATTTATATGCTAATTTCACCATATCAGGGTCAATATGAATACCATCTGTAATTACTTCAACCATTACATCTGGATTTAATAACACATGACCAACAACTCCTGGTTCACGGTGATGTAATCCACGCATTTGATTGTATAAATGCGTTGCATGTGTAATGTTTCTATTTTTTAGTTGCGCATCAATTGCATCTGTATGCCCCATTGTGCCAACAACACCAGTTTCAGCAAGATACTGCTCAAATTCTAACGCACCTTCTTCTTCAGGTGCATATGTTACTAATTTAATTAGATTCCCGCTTACTTCCTGCCATTGTTTAAATTGTTCAATATTCGCAGGAACAATATGTTCAAGTGGTTGTGCACCTGCACGTTTTTTAGAAACATACGGTCCTTCTAAGTGAATATATTCGAAATGTGCTCCTTTTTCTTTCGCTTCCTTCGCAGCATGTAGTGCCGCTTCGATTGCTTCTGGAGCTTGTGTCATTGTTGTTGGAAAGTAAGTTGTAACTCCTTCTTTTAACATTTCTTTACCTAGAGTTACTAATCCATCGCTATTTGCATCCATCGCATCAATATCGTACCCACCATGAATATGAACATCAATCATACCTGGAATCACAATCTTCCCTGCCGCATCTAAAACCGCTTCATTTTCTTGTGATACATATTGAGCCATCAAACCAATTTCTTTAATTGTTTCTGCGTAACGAATAAATCCGTTTTCCACTACTTCTTGACCTGTATAAATTTTGGCATTGATGACAACTTGCGTTTTCATTTTCATCGATCCTTTCCCATGAAATACCTACTTGTTATTATTACCTTATTCGCCTAATTCCATCTTAATATATGCACGAGTAGTTGTCTATACATTCGAATGAAATTTCCTCTTTGTTTAACAAAAAGGAAACTTAGTACGTCTCTTGCAATTATAATATATGTTATTCAGTTTTCCAAAAAGGGAGAATATCCCCTATCATATTACTCACTTAAGTAATGGCATTAATCCACTAGAGCCTATTGTAATATGCTCGCCGTCTGTTTCCATTTCTACTGTACGTTTGTTTGTTCCATATATCATTATACCATGCTGTTTTAAGCGTCTCACTACACTTTGATGCGGATGTCCATACGGATTTCTGCTTCCATATGAAAGAATTGCAAACTGCGGTTCTACTTTCTTTATAAACATTTCACTTGTTGAAGTATAGGAGCCATGATGTCCCACCTTTAACACATCTGCATGTACATCAAATTGCTTTAATATTTCAGTTTCCGTCCGCACATCAGCATCACCCATTAGTAAAAAATCCGCTTTTCCGTATCGTACCTTTAACACAATTGAAGATTCATTATTTTCATCTTTTGATTTCCCATTGTTTAATACTTGTATGGAAACATGCGGATCTAGCGGTATGTATTGTCCCTCTTTTACTGAAACGAAAGGAATTCCTCTTTTTTTAATATGATTCCGGTATGTGTGATACGTAAAAGAACTATATGTTTTTCCACTATCTAATATAAGTGCTACCGGCATTTGCTCTACAATCGGAATGAGTCCTCCAATGTGATCCATATCAGGATGCGTACTGACGATAGCATCTAAATGGTTAATCCCTTTTTCGATTAGTTTTTGAATGATAACCTCACCTGCTTCATAAGGTCCCCCATCAATTAACATCGTTTGTCCATTTGGCAATGTAATAAGTGTCGCATCACCTTGCCCAACTTTTAAAAAACTCACTTTCATTTTACCAAAATGTTGCCGCTGCATATGTAAAGGAGACGCGGTATGAATAGACATCATATATCTTTTGGCCGATGCACTATTTAAAGAAAAGCATAACAAAACAGAAACTAACAATAAAATACTTCGCATACTTCTCATAACTCGTCTCCTTTTTTCAATTAGTATGGCACGGTATATAATTGATATACAAAAAAAGCTTAGCAAAATGCTAAGCTTTTATTTCGATATCTCCTGTAAAGAACCAAAGAATAAATCTGCTTCATTCATTTGTTCATTCTCTTCAGAAAGTGCCGGTAAATCATCTAATGTTTTCAATCCAAATGTATCCAAAAATTCTTTCGTTGTTCCATATAAAATAGGACGCCCTGGACCTTCTGCTCTTCCCATTTCTTTTATAAGTAAGTGTGAAACTAACGTTTGTAACGCCTTATCGGTTTTCACCCCTCTAATCTCTTCCATTTCAGTCCTTGTAATAGGTTGACGATATGCCACAATCGCTAACGTTTCTAAAGCAGCCTGAGAAAGTGAAGCAGCTGTTGGGATATCTATTAATTTTTGATAGTACGAAGCATGTTCTTTCTTTGTAGCAAAACGATATACTTTTGCATACTGTACAATTTGCAAACCGCGGTGTGCACCTTCACATTCTTTTTGCATTTCTTCTAAAATATCGATTACTTCATTTCCTTCAATTTCAAGCACTTTCGCTATTTGTTCTGGATAAATCCCTTCATCACCAGAAACAAATAAAAGCCCTTCAATGATTGATTTCTGTTCTCTTCTATCCATTTTACGAACTCCTTCCTCCAATTTTCTCCATAAAAATACACATCAAAAAACCGAATCACAATCAATGCGTTCGGTTCAATATTTTTTCTCTTGTTCCAAACGATACATTCAAACCTAGCATGAGATATATTATTTCCATCCCATTTTCCATACTAACTCTATGCAGATTTAGTAGAGCTTGATACGAAAATTTCATCAAAATTATGTTCCTGTTCAATTATGATTTGTTGATTTTTCATAAGCTCAAGAACCGCTAAAAATGTTACAACCATTATTTCCCGTTCATCATCAACAAACAAATCATAAAAACTTTGACGACCACCTTGTATTTCTAACTGTTTTAAAATATCAATCATGCGCTTTTCAATTGGTATTTCTTGACGAGTAATACGTGTTGTTACAGGTTTCTTTGCTTTTTTACGGCGCATTAATTTTTGAAATGCCGCTAGCATATCATATAACGTAACATCAAGAGGCAAGTTTGTCTCCTCTTCTTGTTGCAACGATGTAAAATCAATTGGCGGACGTGTATATAGCTGTGCTCTTTCTTGTTCTCTTTCTTTTAGCTCAGTAGCAACTTGCTTATATTTCTTATATTCAATTAACCTCTCCATCAATTCTTGACGAGGATCATCTATAAAGTCATCACCGTTATCAAGTACATCTTCTTCATGTTTCGGCAACAACATTTTACTTTTAATTTGTAATAAAGTCGCAGCCATTACTAAATACTCACTTGCAACATCTAATTGTAGTTCTTTCATCGTATGAACATAAGATAAATATTGCTCTGTAATTTCCGCTACAGGAATATTATATATGTCAATTTCATAACGATGTATTAAATGTAACAATAAATCTAAAGGCCCTTCAAAAGCCTCTACTTTAAAATTATACTGCACAAAGCATCCCACCACATTTTTTCTATAACAACATAAGTATAGAGCATACTCATGTTCTATCCAACCTTTTTAAGAAATTTAATTAAAAATAGACCTATGCCTATGTCATCATGCCCACCGCTTCATATGATAACAGTGTAGTAAGAACAATGTAGGAGGTCAAAAAACTATGGGTCACGTTGATTGCGGTTTTAGTGGTGGGTTCGCATTACTTGTTGTATTGTTTATTTTACTAATTATTGTAGGGGCAGCTTGCTTCTGCTAATATGAACAATAACGGCTAGGGAAAATTCCCTAGTCGTTTATTGTTTATATTTCTATGATAAACTTGTATTTATAACCGTTAAACAGGGGTGAAGAAAATGTATCCTACCGAATACATCCAATTTTTAATTCATTTTCACGGAGATTATGATTATTTTGAATGCCACGAGATACTGGAAGAATATTGGAAAACAAAACCGAGAGAAAATCGTGATAATTATTTAGTCGGTCTTATTCAAATTGCAGTTTCTTTATACCATCAAAGACGCTCTAACTGGAATGGCGCAGAGAAAATGATGAAAAGCGCCATAAAGATTTTAGAAATAAACAGTGCACCTTTACTACGTTTAGGAATAAATCAGACACAACTTCTATGCTTACTCCAGGATAGATTGCAATCTATACAGAAAGAAGAGAGTTTTACACCGTTATTTTTACCATTATCGGATACAGCATTAGAAAAGCACTGCATGGAATTATGTCAGAAACAAAACCTTCCTTGGAAAGACGTGAATGCTACTTCTAATGAATATATAATACATAAGCACACATTACGTGATCGAACAGAGGTCATCGCTGAACGAAACGAACAATTACAAAAAAGAAAGCAGAGATAATAAACTACTTATCTCTGCTTTCACGAATGTATATTTTGTTCTAGCCCTTTACACTTTTTGCAAAAACTTGCTGTTTGCTCATTTCCGCAAATTGTAAACTCAAGAAATTTACTCTTTAACTCTTGAACCATCTTCGTCCCAATACCCATATGACGGTGAGACGGGTTCACACTCAAATGCTGAATTTCCAACACTTGATTCTCTTTTTTTACAATCCCCATTATCCCAACAAAATCTTCGTTTTGTTTCCACAAATACAATTGCCAATCATCCTTTGCTTCATAATCTTTCATAGTCAATTGTAATGTTTTTACATCTTTTTCAGTTGGCATAAATGAAAGAAGCCCCATTGCAATCTTTTCATAACTTTTTTTAAAACGAATTAACATAACCCTTATCCCTTCTTACAAAAGTTACAAACTATTAATCCCCTCAACCACTCTTTTCATATCACATTCATTTTACAATATTTTCAACAGAGTGAGAAGGGCCTAAAACAACTTGATAATCATACAAAGCGAAAAGAAGAAAGTCAAATATATGTTTCAGTACTATTTTTTCTAAGTAGATTAAAGAAGAAATGCTGTTATATGAAAGCAAAAAGAAACATCCATCGCTCATTACCACTTCAATATTCATCACCTGAGAGCAAATGAATTCTAGCAAAATTAATGTAATAAAAATATTTCTTGAAACATGTAATTTAATGTATTCTATGTAATTTGTTAAAATTTTGTTCTTATAGGCGCCATATTTTCGCTTCAATATAGTACTACTTGTATCATGTACTGCAAACGAAATACCCATTCCTATTAAAAAAACAAAAAAGAGAGCCATAGCTCTCTTTTCCCATTAACTTATTCTTCCCAAACTTTAACTTCTTTCATTACATCGCCTTGACGCATGTTTAATACTGTTTCAATACCGCTTGTTGCTTTACCGAATACAGTATGTACACCATCTAAATGCGGTTGTGGCTCATGAACAACAAAGAATTGGCTACCGCCTGTATTACGGCCAGCATGAGCCATAGAAAGTGAACCTACAAGATGTCTATGAGGATTTCCATCAGTTTCACATGGGATAGAGTAACCTGGGCCACCTGCACCTGTTCCTGTTGGATCTCCACCTTGACTTACGAAGCCAGGAATAACGCGGTGGAATGTCACACCATCATAAAATCCTTGCTCTGCTAGTTTTTTAAAGTTTTCTACTGTTTTTGGTGCCTCTTCTGGGAAAAATTCTAAATCGATTTTTTCACCATTTTCCATTAATATGTATCCTAAAGTTTTCATACGTATATGTCTCCTTTCAACTATCTCAGCACTATATTACCACATTCATGACTAGAAACAAAAAGAATCCGACAATCTAGATACTTCTTTTTCGAAATGTGGAAAAAGCTAGGTGACAAATAAGAAATATATACTATAATAACTGTGTTGCCCGAAAATTTTAGAAAGAGAAAGGGAGCGATTTTTCGTGAAAACGAAATTACTAGCTCTGCTATTGGCTGTAACGGTATTTATGATGCCAACAGCTTCGTTTGCAGACATCATCGAAGGAGAATCAATTGTTACACTAGGAGAAAACTTGTCTGAACAACAAAAACAAGATCTGTTAAAAGAAATGAAAGCACCAAAGGATGCTACAATCATTACTGTGTCTAATGCGGAAGAACATAAATTTCTAGAAGGGATTGTTCCAAAAGCGCAAATTGGTACGAGAGCAATTTCCTCTTCTATGATTACATACACAAAACCAGGGTCTGGTCTCATTGTACGTTCAAAAAACATTAATTCGATAACAGATGCAATGTACACAAACGCACTTATTACAGCAGGTGTGAAAGATGCAGAAATTCAAATTACTGCACCATTTAAAGTTTCAGGAACTGCTGCTTTAACCGGTTTAATGAAAGCCTATGAAACAACATCGAACAAAGCAATTCCTGAGGAAGTAAAAAAAGTAGCCAATGAAGAAATGGTGCAAACAGCCCAGCTCGGCGATAAAATTGGTGAAGAAAAAGCAGTTCAACTTGTTGCAAAAATTAAAGAAGAAATTGCCAAAGAACAGCCAAAAACGACTGAAGATTTACGTTCATTAATTCAAAAAATTGCGGATCAACTTGGCATTACATTAACGGATGAACAGTTAGATAACTTAGTTGCGCTATTTGATAAAATGAAAAATCTTAATATCGATTGGAATCAAGTTGGCAGTCAGTTAAATAAAGCAAAAGAACACGTTTCTGCCTTTTTAGGATCTGAAGAAGGGCAAGGTTTCCTAGATAAAGTTAAAGATTTCTTCTCAAGTATCATTGATTTTGTTAAATCGTTATTCAAGTAAAAAGAAGCTCGTCAGTGACGAGCTTCTTTTTTTATACAAGTAATGGCAATTTCATAACAGCTTCTTCGACCGAACGAACAATATGATTTGCCTTCTCCTTCACATATGGATGAGCATGATGTAGAGTAAATGAATGCGGAGTTACTTCAAACATAGAAATATCATTGAAAGAATCGCCAATGCATGCAATTTCATTTGCTTCAATTTGTAAATGTTCCATTAGTCGCCTTAAAGCACTCCCTTTACTTACTCCCCTTGGCATAATGTCAACATAGCGTTTACCCGACATAAAAACTTCCGCTTCGCTCTGAAATGTATCTCGTAACTCTTGATCTAATGCTGCAATTGTCTCTTCTTCCCCAAAAACAAACAATTTCGCAGGATGTACAGTCTTACCAAATTCCTCTTCTAATGCTTCTATTTCAGCAATATGCACGCCCATATACGTTTCAAAAGTATGATGATGTTCATTCTTTCTTTTTGTATACCGTTGCTCATTTGCACAAACAATATCTGCTAGTCTCTTTTTATGGATATATCGATATATTTCCTGGGCAATCCCATCTTCAAAACTTGATTCATGAAATATTTTTCCATCCGGCAGTAACATCGTTGCTCCATTTAAACTAGTTGTGTAATACGGGAATGCAAACCTATTTACGACTTCATCAATTCGATGAGTAAAGCGGCCAGAGGCAAAACAAATATTTGTCCCTTTTTCAGCTAACCAACAAAGTGCACGTTCATCTTCTTTTTGCATATGATTCACATTGTAAACGAGCGTATCATCTAAATCACTTACAAATAATTTAATCATGTCCTCTTCCCCTTCCATACACAATATCTACTCTAAGTGTACACAAAAAATGTTTGATTTTTGTTAAAAAACAATAAATTTTCGATAAAAAATAAGCAGGAGATTAATCCTGCTTATTTTTGCCTTCTTACATTTTGAGGTTTTACAATACTTGGGCGCACTTTTAAACTAGACATCGTTGGACGGAGTAGAATTTTTGTTAACGCTCCCCAATCAAATGGTAAAAACGGCCATAAATACGGTGTTTGTAAACTTTTTATAGACGTTAAAAATAAAATCAATATCGTCATTCCAACTACAAATCCCATTTCATGAAATATACCTGTCAAAATAATGACAAATAGCTTTCCGACTTTATTCCCAAGCCCTAATTCATAACTCGGTGTTGCATATGCTCCGATCATAGAAACTGCTACGTATAAAATTACTTCTGGTACAAACAAACCTACATCAATGGCAATTTGACCAATTAATATGGCAGAAATTAATCCTGCTGCAGACGACAATGATGTCGGTGTATGAATGGCAGCCATCCTTAAAAATTCGAGTCCGATTTCGGCCATCAAAATTTGTAATAAAATTGGTAAATGCGTCATCTTGTTCGGTCCAATGAAAGCAAGACTTTCCGGTAAAAGAGTTGGATCAAAAACAAACACTAACCAAAATGGCAATAAGAACAGTGAAAATATAACACCTAAAAAACGTACCCAACGTAAAAATGTACCTACAGCTGGATTTTGCCTAAACTCTTCTGCATGCTGTAAATGATGAAAATATGTTGTCGGTGTAATCATAGCACTTGGCGATGTGTCAACGAGTACTAACACATGTCCTTCTAATAGATGATTTGCTGCTACATCTGGTCTTTCTGTATATCGAATAAGCGGGAAGGGATTATAGCCTTGTTTAACTACAAATTCCTCTATCGTTTTATCCGCCATCGTAATCCCGTCTACTTCAATGTTATTTAATTCTTGTTTTATAATTTTAACTAAATCCGGATTTGCAACATCTTGTACATATGTAATACAAACATCCGTTTGTGATCTATCTCCTACTCGAATCATTTCATTTCGAAGACGTGGGTCACGTATCCTTCTACGAATTAACGCTGTATTTACAACGATATTTTCAACAAATCCGTCCCTTGCACCACGTACTACCTTTTCTGTATCTGGTTCTGTCGGCGTCCGGCCCGGATAACTACGAACATCTATTGCGAACGCTTCCGTTTCACCTTCCACAAATATAACGATGAGTCCCGATAATACTTGAAGCATTACCTCATCCATCGTTTTCACTTTGCTTACTTGTTGATGGATTAAACGATTCTCTAAAAGCTTCACTGTATCTTCTTCTACATCCCTTATCTCATTTGTATCCACCGCTTCTTCTAAAATAGGGATAATATAATTTGTATCACAAAGTCCATTTACAAATAACACACCAATTTCTTTATTCAAAATTTGAAATTTACGAATGCCAACGTCGTATGTAACACCCAGTCCAGCTGTTTGCTTTAAGTAATTTTCATTATCACTTATGAAAGATGAAATAGGGATTTCCACTTTTTTAGGTTTCGTCATAAAAACCACTCCTTTCCAAAATTAATTGAATCGCTTTTCTAGTAATAGGTGATCCTCTCTCCCATTCATCGTTTCCACACATCTTACCAATATCACCAACTCCCACAATGACAGGAACATTCAGATCATCTAAACAATAAATTGTATCTCCGCTAATTCTGCCAATTTCACCATCTGGAAGTCCAAATTTATCAACACCGTATTCGGTTAAATTCCCGTTCCGATCTACACTGACATCTACACGTGCCCATTCCCAATGATGTGTATTAGACGCTACTGCCAAAATCCCCAGTACATCAATTTGTTTATGTGTGGCTACATATTTTAAAGCCTTTTCACCAGATCCTTCTCCAATAAATCCACTGTCATCAAACATGACAAATACAGGGTCATATGGCGTTTGCATAATAAGCTCAACAACTTTCTTCCCTGTCAATTTGGTTGGATTACTTTGTGATGCTGAAATACACCTTCCCCCAAATTCCTTCGTTAAAAGCTCAATTGTCCGCTTTGCATATTCATCCCCATCTGTGACCAAAACAACCCTTCGTCTCATTTGATTTATCCTTTCGGTTTACATATAAGTGCTACAAAAAATGAAAATAATATCGCTGCAGAAATGCCTGCAGACGTTAAACTAAACATACCCATACCAATCCCAATATATCCGTGTTTTTCTGCCGCATGCATTGCCCCATGTAATAGT
Source organism: Bacillus sp. IBL03825 (assembly GCF_024712505.1). Taxonomy (NCBI): domain Bacteria; kingdom Bacillati; phylum Bacillota; class Bacilli; order Caryophanales; family Bacillaceae; genus Bacillus; species Bacillus sp. IBL03825. The sequence goes on from NZ_JAMXKE010000001.1 coordinate 4,058,734, forward strand.
GAATGTCCAAAACTTGTAATAGGAACTGTCGCACCAGCACCAGCAAACTTTATAAGCTTATCGTACAATCCGAATCCATCTAAAACTGCTCCTATAACTACAAAGGTAGCCATTAAATGGGCTGGTGTTAACTTTGCGAAATCTAACAATACCTGTCCAATTACACAAATGGCGCCTCCTACAAGAAATGCATATATAAAATCCACAATTCACTCTCCCTTCACTCTCTCAAATACGACACCATGTGCAATTGTTGGAATGGTTTCTTTCTGCTGCATCATCATCGGACTTAATAACGCGCCAGTAGCAACGACAAAAATTCGTTGTAAATTCCCTTTTTGCATCTCGCTTAATAAATGACCATATGTGACAACAGCTGAACAAGCACAACCACTACCACCGGCAAATACTTCTTCTTGACCGGAATCATAAATCATTAATCCGCAATCATTATATATATGCCCAAGATCATAACCTTCTTCCAGTAACAGTTGTTTTGCGATTGGTGTCCCAATAGCTGATAAATCACCGGTAACAATCAAATCATAATCTGCTGCACTCCTCTTCAAATCTTCAAAATGTTGTTGAATTGTATGAGCAGCAGCAGGTGCCATCGCCGACCCCATATCTAAAGGATTCGCAATCCCTAAATCTTGCACTTTTCCAATCGTAGCTGCCGTAATTTTAATTGCACTTTTTTCTTTACTAATTAATATGGATCCCGCACCTGTAACAGTGGAATTTGCTGTTCCTGGTTTCTGTCCCCCATACTCTGTTGGATAACGGAACTGTCTTTCAGCAGTTGCATTATGACTACTTACCGTCGCTAAAACACGATTTGCGAATCCACCATCTATAAAGGCTGATCCAACCGCTAAAGTCTCCATCGAGGTTGCACAAGCGCTAAACATCCCTAAAAAGGGAATCCCCCAATTACGTGCAACATAATTTGCTGTCACTGTTTGATTTAATAAATCACCCGCTAAAAAAAAGTCGATTTGTGATGTTTTTACATTTCCTTTTTGCAAGACTTGTTGAATTGAATCTGACATTAATCTTCGTTCAGCAAGTTCCCAGTTTTCCTCTCCGCAATGTAAATCATCATATGAAATATCAAAATCCTTCCCAAGAGGGCCTTCAGCTTCTTTTGGACCAACAGCAGTACCGGTTGCATTCACATAAATATCATTTTGAAATACCCACGTTTGTTTTCCAGTCAACCTCATACTAGCCCCTCCTTTAAGACATAAAAATGTTAAAAGTATATCTTATTAATCCAATAACGTATGCACCAACGACCCCAAAAACGATAACACTTCCCGCTAGCTTAAACATATTTGTAGCAACCCCAAGCACAATTCCTTCACTCTTATGTTCTAGCGCAGCGCTCGCCATAGAATTCGCAAATCCTGTAACAGGTACGGCCGATCCCGCTCCAGCAAATTGACCGATTTTATCATATACACCACAACCTGTTAAAATCGCCGATAGTAATACAAGCGTTGCAACTGTCGGATTTCCTGCCTCTTGTTCACTGAAATGAAAATAATGTATATAAAATTTCATTAATACTTCTCCGACAGTACAAATGAATCCACCTACAAGAAATGCCTTGACACAATTTAGGAAATAGTTTGGTTTTGGATGGTACTCCTTCACTTTATTTATGTAATCATCCTTTAGTTTTCGCCCTGTCATTTATATATTGCCTCCTACTTTACGAAATAAATCCAGTGAAACAATGAGCCTATTACTTTGCCAAGTACAAGAGCAACGAGTAAAACAACAATTTTCCCTTCTACCCCTACTCGTTTCGCTAAAATAGGTAAAACATTTAACACTTCTGTTAATGCGGCTGCAAGCATTCCAATGAATGTGCCACAAAATAGTCCTAGTATAACAAGCCAATATTGCGATGTTTGAAATGTAATGTTTTTCAAACTACACCAAGCTCCTGTTAACGTACCTGCAATAACTGCCCACTCAAAATATTGAATGTGCTTTCCACTTCTCGTTAATTGAGCTAGTCGGGGGATTATACCAAGTACAGCTAAAAATGCGACATATCCGCTACCTACTGCAATTCCTCCCGCTAAACCAATTAAAATAACAAGCCCAGACTCAATCATCGGCAAGTTGTTTCATATTGTCCTTGTTTTCATGAACAATTACATATTGGTCAAGTGACTGCTGGTATTGGAACATCTCCACTTCTAACGGACTCGGCTCTTCATTAATTCGCTTTTGAAATACATGATTAAAAAATAAAACCATGCCTAACCCAAGACCTACTGAATAAGGAATTTGAAATAGAAGTGGCTGTGCCTTAAATTCTCCCGTAATCATGTAATATAACCGCTGGTGTACTTGTTGCATACTTACATCTTCATGGAAATAAATGATCGCAAGAGCCGCTCCAATAAAAAGTAACAACCATACAAGTCCGAAGAAAATCGGATGTACTTTCTTTTTTTCATATATAATTTCAACAAGAGTTTGTCCAGAACCGAGTAAATTAATTTGTATATGAGCCGCTTTTTGTTGAATAATCTCAATAATTTTCATAACATCAATTACAACATGCGTCTTATCATGCGCTGTTATTTTGTAAACTACCTCATTCTGTAATAATTCAACTACCATAGCATCTCCGGCAAGTTGAGCGACATCACCCAGTTTCACTTCATACGTAGGAGAAACTTTTAATCGATTACGCATTTTAATATAAATTGTTTGTTCCAATTTCCATTCACCTCTTCACTCTTCCTCGTAGTTGTAGTATGGTTATTGAATTTTTTTCTAATACAATTTTTTCATAAAAAAACATCTGTACCGTTTCGGTACAGATGTTTTTTAGTTTATGCCTTTTTCTTAAATAAATTTGCAATACTTAATGCGAGTCCTCCCCAAATGACTACCATACCAATAACCATCATCATAATCGCTGATCCGCTCATTATGAAACACCCCGATCTTTCCATTCTTTTTCAAGCTTAGCAGAATCTGAATGTATTTGTGCATTCCATTTCTTTATACTAATGATTAGTGCAACGATAAGGAACGCTGCTGCAATTGACCAACCATATGTTACGACAAACTCCGTTGGATAATCTCCGTAGTTCTTTTTAATATTTTGGATTGTCCCATCAATTAACATGTATCCTAACATAAGCGGGGTAATAACGAGTAAACTCACTCTCCAAAACGTCCCTAACTTAATATCAGATACGAAGTTTGCGTGATTTTGATAAACTGGTAAACGGCGTAGAATGAGCCCTATCGTAACTACTTCCACTAATGCAATTGAAATTAACCCGAAGTTATTAGCGAAATAATCAACAACATCTAGGAACATAAGCCCACCACGTGTTGCAAAAACAAGAGACACTAGTACGAGAAGCGTTCCCATAATTCCAATTGTTTTTTGGCGGCTTAAGCTGAACTTTTCAGATACGGCCGCAAAACATACTTCCGCAAGCGAAATGAGGGATGTAATTCCGGCAACCGTTAATGATAAGAAAAACAATACGCCAAATAATGGTGACATCGGTAATTCATTAATAATTTGCGGGAATACTACGAATGCAAGTCCTACACCAGCACTTGCTACTTTATCAACTGGTACTCCCATATTGTTTGCCATAAATCCAAGAGCTGCAAAGACCCCAATCCCTGCTAATAATTCAAATCCTGAGTTTGCAAAGCCAGTAATAAAGGCATTATTTGTTGTATCTGAGTTTTTCGGTAAATAACTAGAATACGTAATCATAATTCCAAATGCTAAAGATAAGCTAAAGAAAATTTGACCATAAGCAGCAAGCCATACCTTCCCATCAAAAATACGACTCCAATCTGGTTTGAAGAATGCATCTAATCCTTGCATCGCACCTTCCATCGTCACTGCACGAACTACGATAATAAGGAACATAACAACTAGTAAAGGAATGAAAATGCGGTTAACCACTTCGATTCCTTTTTTAACTCCTTTGAATGCAACACCAAGCACAATAATCCAAACGAGAGCTAATGGAATCAATACTTCCGGCACAAGCCCCCCAAACTGCCCTGGCTTATCTGCAACATGTAAGTACTCTTTAAATAAAAATGATTGCGTGTCTTTCCCCCATGCTCCAGTAATTGCAAAGTACGTATATGAAATAGACCAAGCAATAATTACTGCATAATATGTTGAAACGATAAATGTTACACACATTTGCCACCATCCGATGAATTCAGCACGCGGACTAATACGGAAGAACGTAAGTGGCGCGGAACCACGGTGACGATGCCCAAGAGCAAATTCAAACGCCAATAATGAAATACCAGTCGTTAATAATGCGAATAAGTACGGTAAAAAGAATGCGCCTCCCCCATTTTCATACGCTGTATAAGGAAAACGCCATATGTTTCCTAATCCAACGGCAGAGCCGACCGCTGCGAAAATAAATCCAGCCCTCGTTCCCCATTGTTGCCTCGTTTCCATATTTTCTTCCCCCTTTGTGACAAGTTCATACTTGGATTACATTTTAAATTAACCGAATTATTAATAAATTCTGTCATTTTTTACGAAAGTTTACAATCTCCTCCAATTTAAAATCAAAAAAAAATCGAATAGATAGCTATTCATCTATTCGATCTTTCATCTGTTTTAATATTTTCTTTTCAAGTCTTGAAACTTGTACTTGCGAAATGCCTATTCGTTCCGCTACTTCCGATTGGGTTTGATCTTTATAGTAGCGTAAATACACAATTAAACGTTCTCGATCATCTAATTCTCTAATTGCTTCTTTTAAAGCAATTTTATCGAACCATTTCGTTTCAGATTGATCGGCAATTTGATCTAAAATAGTGATTGGATCTCCATCGTTTTCATACACCGTTTCATGTATGGATGAAGGAGCTCGACTCGCTTCTTGCGCCAGAACCACTTCCTCTGGCGTTAGTTCTAACGCTTCGGCTACTTCATTAATTGTTGGCGCTCTTCCAAATTCTTTCGAAAGCTCGTCTCTCATCTTTCGTATTTTATTTCCTGTTTCTTTTAAAGATCTACTTACTTTCACTGATCCATCATCACGTAAAAATCGTTGTATTTCTCCAATAATCATTGGAACTGCATATGTTGAAAATTTCACGTCGAAAGATAAATCAAATTTATCTACCGATTTTAAGAGCCCAATACATCCAATTTGAAATAAATCGTCTGGTTCGTATCCTCGATTAAGAAAACGCTGCACAACCGACCATACGAGACGCATATTACTTTGAACGATTGTATCTCTCGCTTGCTGATCTCCATCTTGACTTTGTTGAATTAACGCTTTTAGCTCGTGGTCCTTTAACTGAGGTTTCTTCTTCTCATTTTTGACCTCTATGTCCATAGGCTATTCTCCTTAATTGCATAGAGCGTTACTATTTGATAAGTATTTTGTCAAATGGATTGTTGTCCCGAAAGATTCGTTTGAAATAACTTCTACTTCATCCATAAAATTTTCCATGATAGTAAATCCCATTCCGGAACGCTCTAATTCAGGTTTAGTTGTAAACAGGGGTTGCCTTGCTTCATCTAAATCAAAGATGCCAATCCCTTCATCTCGAATCGTGAGTTTCACCATTGCTTCTTCCAAAATTACAGAAATATAAACAACACCTTCTGCATTTCCTTCGTACCCATGAATAATTGCATTCGTAACTGCTTCTGACACAACTGTTTTAATCTCCGTAAGTTCTTCCATCGTTGGGTCTAGTTGCGCAATGAATGCAGCTACTGTAACGCGAGCGAACGATTCATTTTGACTTAATGCTGAAAATTGAAGGTTCATTTCATTTCTCATTTATGCCACCCCCAACGTCGCGAGCGCATGCGCTTCACTTTCTTCTAAACGAACAATTTTAAATAAGCCCGACATTTCAAATAAACGTTTAACAGGCGGTGAAATTGCACAAACAACCATTTCTCCACCTAATCCCTTTACATGCTTATATCGGCCTAATATAACACCTAAACCAGAACTATCCATAAACGATAAGTTCTCTAGGCTCAAAACAATATGATGAACACCATGTGTCTCAATCATATCTGTTACTTTCGTTCGCAACTCTTCAGCAGTATGATGATCTAATTCACCCGCTAGTCTCACACATAGGACGTCACGTTTTACTTCTAATTGCATGGAAAGACTCACACGATTTCCTCCTTATGCTCAAACTTTACTCATTTACATACATAAAGATTTTCGTGATACAACATAAGAATCCTTCCTACTGACAAAAGAAGAACTATTTCGCCATAAAGTGAAACGATTCAGCAATTATTTACTTTCATACGAATAGAAAAGCGGCAAAATGTTTGCCGCTATTTTGATGTTGAAAACATCCCAAAACTTCTTTTAAATAACTCCCACCAGCTCGCTGCAGCAACATCTTCTTTTGCTACAATTGTTTGTTTTAATAAAACATCTTTATCTTTTTTAATAACTAGTGTACCAAGCGCGTCACCTTTTTTAATCGGCGCTTTCACTTTCTTTTCAGCAATTACTTCTTGCTTTACTTTGTCCATATTTTCGCCCTTCTTCATAAGAAGAGACACATTGTCTGACGCAACTAAATCTACTTTTTCTTTTTTCCCTTTTCCTACTTGTACAGTCTTAATTTTTTCGCCGCGTGTATACATTTTTTTTGTCATATATTGTCCAAATGCGTAGTCAAGAAGCTTTGTTACTTGGTTGTTCCGTTCTTTCGATGTAGGTGCTCCCATAACAACTGAAATAACACGCATCCCATTCTTTTCAGCCGATGCTGTTAAACAATATTTTGCTTCTGTCGTAAAGCCCGTTTTCACACCATCTACTCCAGGATAAAAACGTACTAACTTATTCGTATTCACGAGCCAAAACTTCTTATCCGTATCTTCACGTAAATAGTCTTCGTATTTACCTGTATATTTGCGAATAAGTGGGTACTTCATCAATTCTTTTGCCATTATAGCCATATCATTTGCTGTGGAATAATGGTCTTTAGCCGGAAGACCTGTTGGGTTTTGAAAATGAGTATTTTTCAGTCCTAAATCTTTCGCTTTTTTGTTCATCATATTTACAAAACCTTCTTCTGAACCCGCGATATGCTCCGCTACTGCAACAGACGCATCATTTCCAGATGCAATAGCAATACCCTTTAGCATTTCATTTACAGTCATCTCTTCTCCAGGCTCTAAAAAGATTTGTGATCCACCCATTGAAGCGGCATGCTCACTTGCTCTAACTTTATCGGTCAGTTTTAGTTTTCCTTTTTCAACTTGTTCCATAATTAATAGCATTGTCATAATCTTCGTCATACTAGCAGGTGGTAATTTCTCATTTGGATTTTTATCAAACAAAACTTTACCTGTATCTTGTTCAATTACAATTGCTGACGACGCTTGTTCCGCTAACTTCGGCGCTGTTTCTTCTGTTTTCTCCTGCTTCGTCTTCTCAGATTGTGCGAAACTAACTGAAGTACCAGAAAGCAATAACATGAAACAAACAAGTATTCCAAAAACTCGCTTCATGACTAACCCTCCATTCTATATCAGACCTATTTTTTCCAATTTTTTATTTTTTAATACCATATTTTTCTAATATTTTCAGTTGACAAATACATTCATTACCTATATCGTATTAAGTGTATTACATACAGTAGTACACTTAATACACGTCAGAAAGGAGACATTGCTCTTGCATATTCAACTTGATCCAAGAAGCAACACTCCGATATGGGAACAAATTGTTCAAAATATAAAAGAACTCGTATTGAAAAACATGTTAGCTCCAAGTGATAAACTTCCTTCTGTACGCGAACTCGCTTCTTTACTCGTTATAAATCCAAATACAGTAAGTAAAGCGTATCAGGAATTAGAGCGACAAGGGATTATTGAAACGTTACGAGGAAAAGGAACATTTGTATCCCAATCGATTACCCCAACATTAGACGAAAGGAAAATCGCTATGGTTGAAAAGCAATTTCATCAATTACTATTAGAAGCCTCTTATCTTGGTGTTACGAAAGATAAAATTCATGATTGGATAGATTCATACTACAAAGAGATTGGAGGAAATGCGGATGCTGAAAGTGACAAGCTTGAAGAAAACAATTGATAATCAAACAATTTTAGATGATGTTTCTTTCACATTACAAAGAGGAAGTATCATCGGATTACTCGGAAGAAACGGTGTGGGGAAAACAACTTTATTACGAACGATGGTCGGTATTTTAGACCCTGATGCCGGGACTGTTACATATGAAGATACAAACATTCATCAGTGTCCTGAAATAAAGCAAAAAATCGTATATGTTCCGGATTCTACTAACATACTGAACGGATATACGGTAAAAGAAATTGTAAAGTTTTATAAAGAAGTTTATACCGCATTTGATGAAGCATATTTCTATGAACTGTTAGAACGTTTTAACTTACCAAACAAACGAATTCGTAGCTATTCAAAAGGAATGAAAGCACTCCTTGCCATCATTTTAGCCGTTTCTACAAAAGCAGAATATATCATTTTAGATGAACCGACAAACGGACTTGATCCTATCGTTAAAAGACAGATTTTACAGTTTCTCGTTGGAGAAGTTGCAGAAAAAGAGATTACCATTTTCATCTCAACTCACCATTTAGATGAAGTGGAACAAATTGCAGATACAATCATTATATTAAAAGGCCATACTATCTCGTCTATTACATCACTAGACGATGCAAAATCACGATTTGCTAAAATCCAAGTTGCTTACGAACGTTCATTACCTCAAAAACTAGAAAACTTAAGCAATATTAAAATATTAAATCAAACAGGAAAAGTATATACAATCTTAATTGAGGGAAATGTAGCTACAACACTGGAGAAGTTTTATAAAGAACAACCTATACTCATTGAAGAATTAACAATGTCACTTGAAGATGTCTTCGTTACGACACTGGAGGAGGATGGGTATGTTTCATAAGGCGTTGTGGATGTGGAATTGGAAACGCGGGAAATATGCTGTGTTACTATTCTTCTTTAGTTCGCTTTATCTTTTATCTTTTGGATACTATAGAAGTGCTCAGGTGCAACTTGCTAATTATGATAGATTGCAAGAAAAGGGAACATTTTATTACTATTATGAATTTTGGTCAAAGACAGGTAATAGTATTTGGCTAACTTTTCTTATTATTTGCTTAGCCTGTCTATTTATAGGATGGGAACGTAATAACCAGTCTAATGCCCTACTAGCAATGCCATTTACAAGAAAAGATATTTTCTTTTCTAAATGGGCTTTCGGTTCATTCTGGATTATAGGATCTCTCCTTGTAAACTGGATCCTTATGTACCTTATTTATAGAACAACCATTCATTTTGAGTACCAATCATTCAGTCCGTTTCATCGATACTTTCTGTATGCCATTGTTTCCTATGTTGCAGTATATACAGCTGCATTATGCATCGGTACATTTACTGGAAGCATCGTTTCACAAGTCGTTTTTTGTATTCCGTGGCTACTAATGGGGCTTACATTCATATCATTAGCTTACAACCTTACAATACAACATTTAGATGCTATAGCTCCTAAAAATAATGACTTATATCAACAGCTTTATGAAATCAATCAAAAAACAAATATAGTTGCACCAATATATCAGTTTTCTATCACTTACGACTATGATCCAGCATCACGCAAGAAAGAAAAAGACCCAATGACTTTAAGAAATCCAGTATCTTATCACTATTATTCGGCTAAATCAATGTTAGTCCCTATTTTTTATACAATAGTTAACTTACTACTTGGCGCGTATTTATATAGACGATCACCAAATGAAAACGGTCAAAAGATATTTATTTTCCAAAAACATTTAAAAATATGGATATGGGGGACAACCATTTACTTTGCATTACTAGGTGGCTATAAAATGAATCCATTCCATTTCTTACCTAGCTACTATATTAGTTTGTTTCTCGCTGGAATCATTACCTATGTTGCATTATCACGACTAACAAATTATAAAGTTTTTTAAAGGAGGGATCCTATGTTTCAAAAAGCATTATGGCTAAGAACATATCAACAAAGTAAATATGTTGTATGGCTATTGTGGCTCAGCAGTTTCTATACTTTATCATATATGTACTATATGACTTCTATTGAACAACAACAATATTTAAAGATGAACAAAGCGTGGAACTATATATATCATTACCACTTTAATTTAACACTTTTAAACCCTGTCATGTTGTTAGGTAGTATGCTTATCGTTCTAGCCTGTACTTTAATTGGATGGGAAAGGCAAAATAACTCTAGCGACTTGTTATGGTCTATGCCATTTAAACGTTCACACCTCTATATAACAAAGTGGTTGTTTGGAATCTGTAATATCGCCGCTGTTGTCGTTTTAAACTGGGGATTATTTGCCATAATGAAAAAAACAACTTTTCATAATAAATATCAAATCTTTTCCCCATTCCATACGTACTTTCTATACATGTTAATTGTGCTAATTGCTATTTATACACTTGCATTATGTATAGGAACGATTGCTGGAAATATCGTATCCCAAGGAATTATTACTGCTATTATAATCGTTTTTCCATTTTTACTACCATCTCTTATGGTAGGGGTGATTAGTGTTCATTCAAGCGCGGATGGGGAAAAGATTTATACTAAAATAAACAATATGACAGAAAATATACGTATTTCTAGCCCAGCAGAAGAATTTAATATTGTATTTGATTACAATCCACAAAATGCTTACACCGATCCTAAAGGAGTTCGTCATGATGAACCAAATTTTTCATACATTCCTTCAGCCAAAACATTGATTGGACCTATTGCACATATTATTATTTTATTACCACTTGGTATATATTTATATGTTCGTTCCGTCAATGAGCGAAATGGTAACTTCATATTATATTCGAGACTACAAAAAGCAGTTATCATATGTGCTATTTTACTTATTGGAATCGTTGGAGGTTTAACATTAAGTAGTACCCACTCATTGTCCAGCTTTTACATCGGATTTTTGGTGACTAGTTTAATTACGTATTTCTTCCTACCTAAAATATTAAAATGGAAGTTTACTTGGAATATTAACTAAATTCAACACAATCATATTTTTGCAATTGGTTTTGGAGGGATAACATGTTTTATAAGGCTTTATGGTTACATCATTACAAGCAAAGTAAGTACATTCTTTTACTCTTTGCTTGTAGTAGCTTTTGGTTTTTACCTATTAGCTATTTTAATGATTTACAGATTCAACTAACAAATCTTTCAGCAAACCATTTAAACTATTTCAGCTATAGTTTAAATGGGGATACTCTTATCATCCCCTTCATCCCAACTTTCATATTACTCGCTTGTTCATTAATAAGTTGGGAAAGACAAAATCAAACAGATTATCTGTTATTCGCAATGCCATTCACGAGAAAAGAACTTTTTCTTTCTAAATGGCTGTTCGGGGCAATTGCAATTGTATTCATAATGAGCCTTAATATCATCTTAATGTATTTTATCCTAAAGATTAATCTATTTAACCAATATCAATCTTTCGGGCCAATACTTACATTATTATGTTATGTTACTATTACATGGATTGCGATTTTTACAATAGCCATTTTTATTGGAACAATTGCTGGTAATGTCATTTCACATAGTATATTAAGCTTAGTTTTTATTATATTACCATCTGGATTAAGCGTGTTACTGTTTCATTTCACTTGGATTCACACAAATATATCTACAACTGAATTTTTCCTTAAGAAAGCGAATTACACATCATATGTAGAGAACATTGAAGTTTTTGCACCTACTAATAATACTTATATATCTTATACATTTAATCCAGAAGTAAAAGAAGTAAAAATTAATAATCTAAAAGAATCCGTTAAGGTGCACCACCAATTCCAGCCCATCTGGAAACTTATCACTCCGATTCTGTATATTCTCATTCTTTTACCATTAGGAGTATTTTTCTATAATCGGACAAAAAATGAAAATAACGGTAAAATATTATTATTCACTAAACTACACCGTCTATTTATACCGTGTGTCACAATATGTTTTGCACTATTAGGAGGCCGGTTAACAGGTGAAAAAAATGATCCGATATTAAGTTATTACGCTGGATTCATAATAATAGGAGTATTTAGCTATGTAATACTTAACTATTTCATAAATAAAAAATTTTTACTTCGTACGAAATAACCTCCTCATAGCGAGGAGGTTATTTCACATTCTCTCTTCTTTTCCCATACTCTTTTTCTTGCTTCGTTCCAAATCCATCACCATTTGCCACGATTTGATCTGTTGGAGCAACTATGCTTTCAGCAATTCGCCATTCCCCCCCTTGTTGAATAAACACTTGCATAAAATAATTCATTCCATTTAACTGATACGGATTTTCTTTTTTCACTTCATAACGAGCTGCAACATAGTACACTTGCACATTCTCAGCTTCAAACTTAGAAATATATTGCGATAATCTCGGGATATACTTCGATGCTTTCTGAAGTGGAAGCTGTTTTACTTTTATAAGAGAAGACTTTGTCACATTGCTTATCGTATCTTCATGCCGAATGTTATCACTATGATGAAATAAAATAGCATTCTGCATTGAACGAATCCATAGTTTTGAATATAAAACAGGTTGCTTATTTGAAATATGTTGTAATTCTTTCTGAACGACTTGAAGAGGCGTTGCGGCATCCGCGAATTGATTAAAGCAGAAAAAACTTCCAATCATAATGAAAAGCGTACAAATACGTTTCATAATTTTTCACTCCGATTCTTTTTAATTAAAGTATTGGAGTTTCAAAATGTTTTTATTCAAAAGAAAAAGGATAGGAAAGCTTTCGCTTCCTATCCTCATTTATTATAATACGCGGCCAAATAAATCTAAAACCATTTCGATTTCTTGGTCCCTCCAACCTTTAAATCTCTCTTTATAATATTCTTTACGCACAGCTTCAAGTTTTTCAGTTACTTCTCTTCCGTGTTCTGTAATTTCTAGGTACACGATACGACGGTCTGAATTTGAACGCTTTCTTTCTACAAACCCTTTTCGTACGAGACGATCAGTAACAGCTGTAATATGACTGGAGGTTACGTTTACTTCACTCGCAATTTGCGAAGCCATCTGTGGACTGTTTAAAAATAACGCGCGTAATACAGAAAATTCATTGTATGGCATATGTTCTGCAAAACGTGTATTAATATCATTTTGTAATAAACGTATCATCTTTCGGAATGATCCGGATAACTCTAAAATCAGTGTTTCTCTTTTTTCGTTCACTAGCCTCGTCCCTTTTTTATCATATTTACACATATTATAATCTATAAATACCTATGTTGTATATGCTTTCTTCCCTCAACATTCTCATTTATGTAACTTTTTTCATATAAATTTCTTTTTTGTTCACACATATACATATAAATAAGGATGGTGATGGAAGATGCAAGGTGGAATGAATCCTTATTTACACAACGTACGCACAGCTACTACTGGTAAAGAAGCGACTATTACTGTACAAGGTGAAGGCGTTGTCAAAGCAAAACCCAATGTTGTTATATTAACACTTGGCATTAGAACTGATAATAAAAATGTGAAACAAGCGCAAGAAGAAAATGCAGTGCAATCAAAACAATTATTGAATGCACTAAAACAACTAGGTATTGCCGACAAAAATATAGAAACCATTTCATATACGATTACGCCCCAGTACGAATATGTAAATGATAAAGCATTATTACAAGGATATCGTGTAGAACATTTGTATGAAATTACCGTTTTAAATGTACAAAAAGCAGGGGAAGTATATGATATAGCCGTTTCAAATGGAGCAAACTTAGCAAAAGGATTACGTTTTCGAATATCTCATCCAAATAAATATTATGAGCAAGCTCTCATTCAAGCTCTGCAACAAGCGGTAGAAAAAGCTCGTGCTATTGCGAGTACATACAATTTAAACATTAATCCAGTTCCACTCTCATTCGTTGAAGAATCTGCCCAATTACCACGGGAAGTGACGTCCTATGCTACTTTACATGCGCAAGCAGCTCCGCCCATTCAATCAGGAGAATTAGAAATCATTTCAACAATACGAGCTATTTTTACGTATTTATAAATAATTTCTTTTATAAGTAAACGTTATCATTTTCCTTGTTGTAAAAACATGATGTTCTGATATAATAAAGGACGGTGAGCTCTTACGAAAGAGATATCACGGGTGGGAGAGGGATATGAAAAAGAAGGTTTAACATGAAAGGAATACTTGAAAGAACATTTAAATTAGGTTTACACGAAACATCACCAAAACAAGAAGTTTTAGCTGGAGTTACGTCATTTTTCACGATCGTATATATTATGATTGTAAATGCATCCATTTTATCGGATGCTGGCATTCCTCTTGAAGCTGGAATTTTAGCAACTGTTTTCAGTTCATTTGTCGGATGTCTGCTCATGGCATTTTGGGCAAATGCACCTGCTATTCTTGTACCTGGTATGGGCGTAAATGCATTCTTCACGTACACTGCTGTGCATACGCTCGGATTAGCTTGGCAGGAAGCATTAGCAGCTGTCTTCATCTCTGGTATTATTTTTGCAATTGCTGCGTTTACACCAATCGCTCGCGTGCTTTCAGTATCGATTCCAAAGTCATTAAAGGAAGCTATTACTGTCGGCATCGGATTATTTTTAGCATTTATCGGATTGCAAAAAGGTGGTTTAGTCGTTTCGAATCCAAATACTGCTGTTGCAATGGGTAAATTAAGTAACCCTGTCGTTCTTGCGACACTACTTACTCTTATCGTTGCACTTGTACTATTTATTCGTAACGTACGTGGAAGCTTTTTATGGACGATTGCAATAGGAACTGGTATTGCATGGCTATTTGGTCTTGTTGATACAAGTCAAATCGGAAATAGTTCATTCTCATTCGCTAATTACGGTGATGTGTTTGGAGCTATGTCATTTGGCAAACTTTCTTCCTTACCGTTTTGGATTGCAACATTCTCCTTAAGCATGGTGCTTATTTTTGAGAACATGGGACTACTGCACGGTTTATTAGAAGATGACCGTAAATTCCCACGTGCTTACCAAGCCAATGCAATTTCAGCAATGACATGTGGTCTATTTGGCACAAGCCCTACCGTATCAACAGTAGAGAGTGCCGCAGGTATTACTGCAGGCGGAAAGACAGGTCTGACGTCTATCGTTACAGGGTTGTTATTCTTTGCATCACTGTTTGCACTTCCGTTTGTGAAACTAATTCCTGATAGTGCCATTGCACCAATCTTAATTATTATTGGCGGCCTGATGATTACAAGCATTCAGCAAATTCCTCTGAACGATTTTTCAGAAGGATTTCCAGCGTTCTTAATTATCGTCATGATCCCGCTCACATATAGTATCGCTGATGGCATTGCGTTCGGATTTATTGCTTATCCTATCTTAAAAGTTGCTCTTGGAAAGCGTAAAGAAGTCGCACCGTCTATGTATATCGTTACATGCTTATTCTTAGCCATGTTTGTATTACATGCTATTGGTTAAGTAAAAACACCGAGGAAAATTCCTCGGTGTTTTTTTACTTAAACCATCCTTTTTTATAAAACCAAGCCATCATGCCACCGCCAATTAGCGCCATTAGAAGTAGACAAACAAAATAACTATATTGTCCACCAAGCTCCGGCATATGCGTAAAGTTCATTCCGTATACTCCCGCAATAAATGTTAATGGCATGAAAATAGTCGAGAATACAGTTAATGTTTTCATAATGTTATTCATATGATGTGAGTTTAATGAAAAATAGCTATCTCGAATATCTGCCGTTAACTCCCGGCTTGCCTCAATCATTTCTGTTAGTTTAAGCAAATGGTCATGTATATCTTTAAAGTAAATCTCATGATCACTTATACCGTAAAAACGAGTCGAATTTAAAATACGATACAATAAATCACGCATCGGAATGATTGTGCGCCTTAGCTTCGATAAATCTGCACGTATATCAAATACTTCTTCTAATACACTTCCCGCTGTCTCACCCGTTAAATTATCATCAATTGCATTTAAATGATCCTCAATGTAATATACAGGCGCAAAATAGTCATCTACAATTTGGTCGATAATTGTATGAGCTACGTGTAAAGGACTATTTTTAATACGCTTCTTTTCTCCAAGTGTTTTCCATACTCTTTCGATTGCATTGTTATGAGAAAAGTGGAAAGAAACAATAAAACGATCACTAATAAATAAATCGATTTCGTGCGGTTCTAATCCATCCTCACCAAATGCATGAAGAACTAAAAAGTTATATCCATCATAAAAATCAACTTTTGGCCTCTGTACATATTCTATACAGTCTTCAATTGCAAGGGGATGGAACTTAAAATGATCTTGCAAAATGTATGTATACTCTTCTTTCGTTGGCTTATATAAATCTAGCCAATACCATACAATATGGTCTTTCGTTGTTTCTTCTAGCGAAACATCATATAATACTTCATCTGTTTTTGTTATTGCACAAATTCTAATCATAATTTCACCCATTATTATTATAAACAAAAAATAGCAAAAAAAGCCAAGGAGAAATACTCCTGGCCCTTTTTTATTATTCAGTAACGATGCCGTGCACTAATGTTGGTGCATCTACATGTTCGTTAGCGATCTTCATGTTCTCATAAATTTTTGCTTTTACATCTTCCACATTTTCACGGTTTGCGTAAATTGTAACAAGGGATTCACCTTTTTTCACGCTGTCCCCTACTTTTTTGCGAAGCATTAAGCCAACTGCTAAATCAATTTCAGATTCCTTCGTCGCACGTCCTGCTCCTAAAAGCATTGCTGCTGTTCCAATTTCATCTGCAACGATTTCTGATACATAACCGTCTTCCTTCGCTTCTACTTCAATTTTAAACTGTGCTTGTGGTAATTTAGTAGGATCATCAACAACAGAAGCATCGCCGCCTTGCGCTGATAAGAACGTTTTAAATGATTCTAGCGCTTTACCGTTGTTCATTACTTCAATTAATTTCTCACGTGCATCTTCTAAAGATGAAGCTTGTCCAGCAAGGTATACCATTTGACTTCCAAGCGTTAAACATAACTCTTCTAAATCTTTCGGTCCTTTACCTTGTAATGTATCAATTGCTTCTTGTACTTCAAGTGCGTTACCAATCGCCTCACCAAGTGGTTGACTCATATCAGAAATAACAGCCATCGTATTACGACCAACGTTATTACCAATGCGCACCATTGCTTCTGCTAAACGTTTTGCATCTTCATCTGTTTTCATAAATGCACCTGCTCCAGTTTTTACATCAAGAACAATTGCATCTGCACCAGCAGCAATTTTTTTACTCATAATCGAGCTTGCAATAAGCGGAATAGAGTTTACTGTTGCCGTTACATCACGAAGTGCGTATAACTTTTTATCGGCAGGTGTTAAGTTTCCACTTTGACCAATAACAGCGATTTTGTTTTCATTTACAAGACGCATGAATTCATCATTTTCGATTTCAACATGGAATCCTGGAACTGCTTCTAATTTATCAATTGTACCACCAGTATGTCCTAAACCACGTCCAGACATTTTTGCAACCGGTACACCTAAAGCGGCTACTAATGGACCTAACACAAGTGTTGTTGTATCACCAACACCACCTGTTGAGTGCTTATCTACTTTTACCCCTTCAATAGCTGATAAGTCGATTGTATCACCGCTATTTACCATTGCCATCGTTAAATCAGCACGTTCTTGATCGTTCATATCTTGGAAGAAAATTGCCATTGCAAGTGAACTTACTTGATAATCAGGAATATCACCATTCGTATATCCTTCAACAATAAAGTTAATTTCTTCTGTCGTTAATGCATGTCCGTCACGTTTTTTTGCAATTAGGTCCACCATTCTCATTGTGAGGTCACCCCTTCATTTGTTTTACGATTGCTTTTACTAATGCTAAGAAGTTAGCTTTAACACGTTCTGTCGTTTCAATTACTTCATCGTGGTGAAGTGGCTGATCTAAAATACCAGCTGCCATATTTGAAATACAAGAAATACCAAGTACTTTCATACCAGCATGACGCGCTACAATTACTTCTGGTACTGTTGACATACCAACTGCATCTCCGCCTAGTGTACGAAGCATACGAATTTCAGCAGGTGTTTCATATACAGGACCTGTCATTCCAACGTATACACCTTCTTGTACTTTAATATTTAAGTCCGCTGCAACTTGTTTCGCCATTTCACGAAGTTCTGGTGTATATGATGTAGACATATCAGGGAAACGTACCCCCATTTCAGAATCATTCGGTCCGATTAATGGATTTGTACCCATGAAGTTAATGTGGTCTGAAATTAACATAAGATCGCCTGGCTCAAATGATGTATTTACACCACCAGCTGCATTTGTTACAACAACTGTTTCTACACCTAGTTCTTTCATAACACGAACTGGGAATGTTACTTTTTGCATGTCGTATCCTTCATAGAAGTGGAAACGTCCTTGCATTGCCACTACTGTTACACCTTGAAGTGTACCGAATACTAGTTGACCTGCATGACCTTCTACAGTTGATACTGGGAATTCAGGGATTTCACTGTAAGGTACTGTTACTGCGTTCTCGATTTCATCTGCTAATACACCTAGTCCAGATCCAAGGATTAGTCCTACTTGTGGCGTTTCTTGAAATTTCTCTTTTAAGTATGAAGCTGATTTTGTAATAAGTTCACGATTCATTTGTTTATCCCCCTATTTCTTTAGCTCGTTTAAGAAGCTTGTTCCGTGTTCTGGCATTTTCACGCCGAAGTTTTCTGCTACCGTTGCACCAATATCAGCAAATGTTTGACGAAGTGCTAATTCTTGTCCGCCTTCTTTCATGCTTGGGCTATATGCTAATAACGGTACATATTCACGTGTATGATCAGTACCAGGATGTACTGGATCATTACCATGGTCTGCTGTAATTAATAATAAATCATCTTCTTTTAGTTTTTCGAATACTTCTGGAAGACGTGCATCATAGTCTTGCAGTGCTTCTCCATATCCTTGTGGATCACGGCGGTGACCGAATAATGCATCAAAGTCAACTAAGTTTAAGAAGCTAAGACCTGTAAAGTCCATGTTTAATGTATCTACAAGCTTATCCATTCCATCCATGTTAGACTTCGTACGAAGTGATTCAGTTACCCCTTCACCATCATATATGTCAGAGATTTTACCGATAGCAATCACATCGTAGTCACTATCTTTTAATTCATTCATTACCGTGCGGCCAAATGGTTTTAACGCATAATCATGACGGTTTGGTGTACGTGTGAATTTCCCTGGTTCTCCAACGAATGGACGAGCGATAACACGACCTACCATGTACTTTTCATCTAACGTTAATTCACGTGCAATTTTACAAATTTTATATAACTCTTCAAGTGGCACTACTTCTTCGTGTGCTGCGATTTGTAATACGCTATCAGCAGAAGTGTAAACGATTAAAGAACCTGTTTCCATTTGTTCTTGACCAAGCTCATCAAGAATCTCAGTTCCAGAAGCTGGTTTATTACCGATAATTTTACGACCTGTTTTTTCTTCTAATTCATCAAGTAATTCTTTTGGGAATCCTTCAGGGAACACTTGGAATGGTGTATCAATGTAAAGACCCATAATTTCCCAGTGCCCTGTCATTGTATCTTTACCAGTAGATTTCTCTTGCATTTTTGTATAATATCCAAGCGGTTTTTCTACTTTAGAGATACCTTTCATTTCACGAATGTTACCAAGACCTAACTTCACCATATTTGGCATTTGTAATCCATTCATATGTTCAGCAATGTGACCAATTGTGTCAGAACCTAAATCACCAAATTGCTCAGCATCCGGTGCTTCGCCGATTCCTACAGAGTCCATTACGACTAGGAATATACGTTTATATTTATTCATAACTGCGACCTCCTATAAGTTCAGTTCTACTTCTTGTAGTATGTTCAAAACGCTATAAAGTGAAACTGTTATTCATAAGAATTATCTTTCGTTCTCACTGGCAAACAGTACTTCTTTAAATCAATTTCTAACCTATTTTGTTTTACTGGAAACGACTCAAAAACATTTCTAGTTTTTTCTAAGTCAGATGTCAGACATCTGATATTGATATCATAACATGTTTACGCTTTCTTTTTAATACATTTTCGTAGAATTTCTTATTTTATTCACACTTCTATTGTAATCCATTATGCGAAGAAGTGCTAATTATTTTATGATTTATTTCTTCATATAAAGCGAAACTTTAATCTGCCCGCAAATAACGTGATAAAAATAAAAAGCAGCTCTAAAGAGCTGCTTTTTATTTTACTTCTACTGTTTCTTCTTTATGTTCATGTAGTTCGCCTTTTTTAACATGAACTTTCACTTTGTAAGCACCGTTTTCTTTGAAAGTATGTTTCGTTTCATACTCTCCTTTATTTCCTTCTTTTGCTGGAATAAATTCATGTTTTTCAACACCATCTTTCCAAATCTCAAGTTGTACTTCAGCACCAGTTAACGCTTCTTCTTTTTGTTTTAAATGAACTTTCATAGTTGATTCTGCATTTGCTTTTATATCACCAGCCATAAGGTGGATCATCGTATCGCTTTTATGATCGCCATGCCCTGCACCGTGATTACTATTTTCTTTTTTCGCATCTTCTACTTTCGCATTTCCTACAGCCACTTTTACTTCTGGCATAACATGCATTTCACGTGCATTTGTGTGAGCGATAATATGGTATACTCCATCCGTCTCGAACGTTTTCTCTACTGCATAAACACCTTTTCCTTTATGCTTCCCATCTAACATCTCGTGCTTTTCGTCGCCATCTTTCCAAATTTCAAACTTTACATCATCAGCATCTGTTACTTTTTCTTTTCCTTGTGTAACAAGTGCTTGTACTTCTGTTTTTTCACCAGGTTTAATTTCTTTCGGATTTGTTTGAACTGCTACTTTTACAGCTTCTAGTTTCTGTTCTTTTTTTGGTTCTTCTTTGTTTGTATTACAGCCAGCCAATGCTAGCATCGCGATAAATAAAGTCATAATAAGTTTTTTCATCATCATTTCCTCCTTCATACCTTATTTAGTATAGAGGAAATACATTGTAATATTCTAGTCTTCTGCTGAAAACAATGTACGAAATATTTGTGAAGTTTTTGTGAAGTACTATAGCCTTTTGAATCTATGAAAAAAAGAGCATAGTAACTATGCTCTCGGATGAAACTGTTTATATACATCTTTTAATCTAGCTTTTGAAACATGCGTATAAATTTGCGTCGTTGAAATATCTGCATGTCCTAGCATTTCTTGCACAGCACGCAAGTCTGCTCCATTTTCTAATAAATGCGTAGCAAAAGAATGGCGCAACGTATGTGGTGTAAGCTCTTTTTCAATATTTGCTTCTTTCGCCAATCGTTTTAAAATTTTCCAAAATCCTTGTCTTGATAATCGATTCCCATGATGGTTTAAAAAGAGTGCATCTACTACTTTTTTACCCATCAATTCTCTTCTTCCCTTTTCAATATACTTTTGAATCGCTTCCGTCGCTAAACTTCCTAGTGGAATAATTCTTTCTTTATTCCCTTTCCCTATGCAACGAACAAATCCCATCGTTAAATGTACATCTTCTAAATTTAAGGCAATTAATTCCGAAACACGAAGTCCTGTTGCATAAAGTAACTCTAGCATCGCTTTGTCACGAACCCCAAAAGCACTCGTCATTTTTGGCGTCTGAAGTAACGCCTCTACTTCATCGATTGATAGTACTTTCGGTAATTTCCGTTCTCCTTGCGGCGTTTCAATATGTACGGATGGGTCGTGCTCTACCGCTCGTTCACGAAGTAAGAATTGGTGAAACGAACGAATTGATGCAATATGACGTGCTAATGTTTTCGAAGATTTTCCGTTTTCTTTTAAGTGCTGCAGAAAATTAACAATGTGCAAGCGTGTCACTTCATGAAAGCTTTTCGCCTGTTCTACATTTTGCAAATACTTTACATAACTTTTTAAATCACGTTCATAAGATACTACTGTATTTTTCGCTAGCCCTTTTTCGACAACCATATAATGAATAAAATCTTTTAATTGATCTTCCAATCTACACTACTCCCCATTTTCATAGAAAAACATCATTCTATTTACGAAAACATCCTTTGCCGGCTCTTCATTCCCTGATACTTTTTCTACAGTCTCTTCTTTTGGTTTTTCATAACGATGATAGCTTTCATATTCTTCATTTATCCATAGTATAGCGAAATAAAACAAAATCGTACAACTTGTAAATAATAAAAATACTTTTATCCCATCAAAAGTTAATTTTAAAGCTCGGCGCATTGTAAATTCCTCCAAAATATAAGTTATTACAACATATGCCAAGCTTTCACCAATTTATACCTTATTCAAATAAAAAACCTCTTCCTAGATAAATAGGAAAAGGTTATTTTTCATCCGTTTCATTTTCTTGACAATTTTTACAAATCCCATGGAATGTTAAACGATGATCTTTCACCTTAAAGCTCCAGTCACGTTCTACTTTCCTTTCCACTTCACCAAGTAAATCTTCTTGTATTTCTTGTACAGCACCACATTGTGTACAAATCAAATGATGGTGAAAACGCTGCGCACCTTCTTGGCGTAAGTCATAGCGTGAAACACCGTCTCCGAAGTTAATCTTATCGACAACTTTTAACTCAGATAATAGTTCTAAAGTTCGATAGACGGTTGCTAATCCGATCTCTGGCGACTTTTCTTTTACAAGGAGGTAAACATCTTCTGCGCTTAAATGATCTTCTTCATTTTCTAGCAGCACACGAACTGTTGCTTCACGTTGCGGTGTTAATTTGTAGCTCGCTGCATGTAATTGCTTCTTAATTCGTTCAATTCTCTCTTCCATTCGGTACTACTCCCTCCTCGCCACTCTTACACCATTATATCAGAAGAAGGGCTTCTGTCAAAAGAAAAACAATAAAAACAAATTGATAATTATTCTCAAAAAGTATTTATTGTTTATTAATAGCCTCAACGACTTCTTTCATTAAAACTGGTGATGCATAAGCTTCTACACTAGAAGCAAGAGCTAACACCGCTCCAATTACAAGAAAGAAGCATGTATAACGAATTAATAATGGTAATAATGGCTCGGTTATTTTCCTGATAAATTGATGCCTAATCATGCGTAAGGAAAAGCTTGCGGCAATTGTTGTCATAACGAGAAATACTGGGATAATAATGAGGTTTTGTGGCAATACAGAAACGAATGCTAATAATAATCCATTCCATCCATGCTGACTGACTAAAAAACCTACTGTAAATCCGACAACTACTCCTTTTACAAATAATAAAATAAAAATAAGTGGCACTCCAATAATTGAAATCCCCAAAATCCAAATAAATCCAATGTATTTTAATTGCGAAAAGTAACTTTCTCGAAACATTTCGCTCGCAATAGCAAATTCTCCTTTAGAAACTTGTCCAAAAAAACGTTGTAAGTAAAATGATAAATCTTGTTTTTGATTTAATTGTAAACTATTCACAAGAATGGCCCCAAATATTACTCCCATCAATAATAAAACAGCGTTAAATATATATAATGAAGAGTTTTCCTGTATGTGAGACATTACACGGTCTTGCCAAGTTTTTCTCCACATTTTTCTTCCCTCCGTTCACACTCTTACTAAAAATGTATGAAAGAAAGAAAAAAGTATGACGAATTAACATTGAAATTCCGCTCTACTTTGCTAAACTAAAAAGTAGAGAATAGGAGGGATTTCTCTTGAAACCATTATTATTAGATTTTCCAACATTATTTCAAACTGAACGCTTACAAGTTCGTAAGCCATTTCCAGGTGATGGTGCAGAAGTGTATGAAGCAATCCAAGCTTCTCTAGAAGACTTAGTACCGTGGATGCCAATTAACGCTGAAACAGAAGAAAGTGCTGAAGAAATCGTTCGTAACGCTCACGGGCAGTTTTTACTTCGTGAAACACTTGATTTTCACTTATACGATAAAGTATCTGGTACATTCATCGGAGCTATAACGCTCAAGCCTGAAAACTGGGATATTCCAAAGTTTTCACTTCACTTCTGGCTGCATAGCGCTTATACAAAACAAGGCTATATGACTGAAGCCATTAAAGGTGCCATTCAATTTGCCTTTGATAAGCTAAGTGCTAGAAGAATTGAAATTCGTACTGATGCAACAAATACAAATGCATGTAACCTAGCAGAACGTTTAGAATTTATTCTAGAAGGTACAATGGAAAATGATTTCATAGCACCAGATGGTAGCTTACGTGATGCACGCGTATACGCAAAAATCAATTAAAAAACACTCGCCTTTGGCGAGTGTTTATTTTTGTAGTTGTAAATATTGTACTGCAAACATCGTCTTCGCATCATGAATACGAAGATCTTTCATAAGAATAATCGCTTCTTCTAACGATACTTCCATCAATTCCACAAATTCATCTTCATCTAACTCGGCTTTATTTTCTTTTTTCGTCAAACCTGTCGCTTTATATACATATAAAATTTCATCTGCAAATCCTGGAGATGTATAGAAAGAAGTAATAAGCTCCATATTTTCACATACATATCCTGTTTCCTCTTCTAATTCACGAACTGCTGTCACCTCAGGTTTTTCACCAGGTTCTAACTTGCCGGCCGGAATTTCTATAATCGCCTTTTCAAGCGCTTTACGATACTGCTCAACAAGCACGATTTTCCCCTCATCAGTAATAGCAATAATAGCAACTGCACCAGGGTGATTTACAATTTCACGTTTACTCATTGCTCCATTTGGTAATACTACATCATCAACACGAACTTTTATAACTCTACCATCAAAAATCGGCTCAGTTTTTACTGTTCTCTCTGCAAGATTACTCATACTACTTCATCTCCCTGTTCTATTTCCTATTCTTTCCTCATACATTTTACCACATTGAAAGGAGCGTGATAGAAATGAAAGTTTATATTTTACCAAATCGCGTCACTTTAGTCGGAAAAGCATGGCAAATTCGCCATAAGCTAAAACAATATGGCAAAGAGTATACAACTGTACAAGAGTGGATTACAGCAAATAAAAAGTAAACGTTTGTCAACCTCTTTTTCCTTTCGTACAATAAAGGTAAGGAGGTTGACCTATGAAAAAACGTCAATTAGGAAACTCAGATTTGTTTGTTACACAAATGGGCCTTGGCTGCATGTCTCTCGGTACATCTGAAACAGAAGCTATGCGTATTATCGATGAAGCAATCGATTTAGGAATCAATTTTTTTGATACAGCGGATTTATATGATTATGGATTAAACGAAGAATTTGTTGGAAAAGCCTTAAAAGGGAAACGAGACCAAATTGTTCTTACAACAAAAGTTGGAAATCGTTGGACAGAAGAAAAAAACGGGTGGTCTTGGGATCCTTCTAAAAATTACATAAAGGCTGAAGTGAAAGAAAGTTTACGTAGACTTCAAACTGATTATATTGACCTTTATCAACTTCACGGCGGGACGATTGAAGATCCAATAGATGAAACAATTGAAGCCTTTGAAGAATTAAAAAAAGAAGGTATTATTCGCCATTACGGTATTTCTTCTATACGTCCAAATGTTATCCGTGAATATGCTAAACGTTCAAATATCGTTAGTGTGCTAATGGAATATAGCCTTTTAAATCGTCGCCCTGAAGAATGGTTCCCACTTCTAAGTGAACAGCAAATTAGCATTATTGCTCGTGGGCCACTTGCAAAAGGAATTTTAACTGACAATAATGCAAGAAAGATAGAAAGAGTAAAAGAAAAAAATTACCTTTCTTATTCTTACGATGAATTATATGCGACACTCGCGAATGTAAAAGAAATAATCGGAGAAAGCTCTTTAACAGGAACAGCTATTCAATATTGCTTACATAACGAAACTGTTGCAGCTGTTATACCTGGTGCAAGCTCTATTCAACAATTGCAAGAAAATGTACAGGCTAGTAAACAAAAAAAGTTAACAACAGCAGAATATATACAACTTCAGCAAATTGCTAAATGTGATACTTACGCTTTACATCGTTAAAAAGACGCTACCATACCGGTAGCGTCTTTTTATAGCGTATCATATTTATCAGGATTCGTTCCTACATGTAAATTACGATTTAACGTATTAATTTGAGTCATCTCTTCTTCTGTTAGTGAAAAATCAAAGATAGAAAAATTCTCTTTAATACGTGATGGTGTAACAGATTTAGGAATCGTCACTACCCCGCTTTGAATATCCCATCTTAATATAACTTGCGCAGGTGTTTTTTCATATTTCGTAGCAATGGCCTGAATAATCGGGTTCTCGAATACTTCCCCGCCTCTCATTAATGGGCTCCATGCTTCCATTTGAATTTGCTCACCTTGACAGAAATTACGCAATTCAAATTGCGCTAACATCGGATGAAGTTCCACTTGGTTGACCATCGGCTTCACTTTACAATTTGGTAATAACAGTTCTAAATGATGTTTATGAAAATTTGAAACACCAATCGCGCGCACTTTACCTTCTTCATACAGTTTCTCTAACGCTCGGTAAGTATCGACATACTTTCCTCTTATTGGCCAATGTATTAAATATAAATCTACATAGTCCATTTGTAATTTCTTTAAGCTTTTTTCAAACGCCTCAAGTGTTTCCTCGTATCCTTGATCGTCGTTCCAAACTTTTGTTGTAATAAATATGTCTTCTCTCGGAATCCCTGATTCACGAACCGCTTCTCCGACACCGCTTTCATTTTCATATACAGTTGCTGTATCAATCGAACGGTATCCAACTTCTAACGCTGTTTTTACTGCTTGTTTTACTTCGTCGCCTTCTTTCGCTTTATAAACGCCTAGACCAATCATCGGCATTTTTACGCCATTATGAAGTGTAGTTGTTGGAATGTGCACAGTCGTCTCCCTTTCATTCTTACATTTTTTATAAGCCGCCACTTTATTTCAACAAGATTCAACCAAAAAGTCAAAACATATGTACAGTTTACATAATAATTTTATACATTAAAACGCGAAATCAATTATTCATATTTCCTTCTCTCCATTCTTTCGCTTTTTCATCAACACTACGTACAAACTCATTTTTTCCTTCCGTATATAACGTGCCATCATATGTATATTTTTCGGCTAATTCTTTCTTTAAGGTTGCATATGCCTCTGCTTCTTCACAATGAGCCATCATATAATCACGAAACGCTAAATGCCTTACTATTTCAGGATTTCCTTTTTCAAAAACATGTAAGTGATACGAGCGTTTTTCCTCCGTTCCATGAATAAAATAACGACGTCTTGAAATACCATTTTCCCCTTTTACGATGTAACCAAGCTCTTCAAAACGTTCATTCCAATCATCTACTCTGTCGATACTCTCTACTTCCATAATCATATCTATAATTGGTTTAGCTGCCAGTCCTGGCACTGATGTACTTCCAATATGATGGACTTTCACCATTTCTGGCATCGCCGATTTTAATCGTTCGGCCTCTATTTGAAATTTTTCGTTCCAATGATTTTCATGCGGAACGACTACAATTTTTCTCATTTTACACTCCCCTTTTCTTACAAGCTCGTCAAAAAAATGATCAGCGGTATGCACTGATCATTTTTTTATATTATTTAAAGTCTTTCCAAGTAAGGCTACTTTCACTTAACAGTTCTTCAAATGATTTATTCTTTTCTCGTTCTTTTTGTTCTTGGCGCTTTCTTTCCAGTTCAGCTGCCTCTTTTTTCTCTTCTCTCACTTGCAATTCTTTCTTCTTATTCTTTAATTGCTGCATGAGTGAATCATTTAATTGATCGCCTAATGTAAGCGACTCTTTCTCTGGTCTATTCACTTGCGATTGTCTTTGCATTTGTCTTTGTTTCTTTTTCTTCATGCTACTCACCTTTTACTTTTTTCTCCATTATAGTAGATACACAATGATCTCGACAATAAAAAAGGTTCTTTACTCTATTATTCACCTTTTGTAAATATGTTAATTTTTCGAAAAAACTAAATTTTTATATAGATATAATCCTATGAATCTATTAAAATTATGTCGTATGATGTCAGATTATAAAAAAAAGGAGAAATGAATTATGTGGAAAAAAATCATTCCTGCTGTTGCCGTTTTAAGCACCATAACTTTTTCAAGCGTATTTGCCGCTCCCCCATCCCAGATTCCAGCTGAACAAAACCGCTACGTAGACGTACAAATGCTTGGTATTAATGATTTCCATGGACAACTAGATACTGTTAAAAAAATTAATAACAAAGAAGCTGGTGGCGCTGATTACTTAGCTACTTATTTAAAAGAACGTAAAAAGCAAAACCCTAATACACTTCTCGTACATGCTGGCGATATTGTCGGAGCTAGTCCACCAGTTTCAGCGTTGTTACAAGATGAACCAACGATTGAATTTTTAAATGACTTAAAATTCGACGTTGGTACAATCGGAAACCATGAATTTGATGAAGGTATCGATGAAATGAAACGCCTCATTTACGGTGGATATCACGAGAAAACAGGGAATTTCAAAGGTGCTAACTTCTATAACAAATCAACTGGTCGCTTATTTTTACCACCATTTACTGTAAAAATGGTAGATGGTGTTCCTGTAGGATTCATTGGCGTTGTTACAACTGATACGCCAAATGTCGTGATGCCTACTATGCTTAAAAATGTACAGATCACTGACGAAGTAGAAGCAATTAATAAATCAGCGCAACAATTAAAGCGTCTCGGTGTTAAATCCATCGTCGTCCTTGCCCATGTCGGCGGAACAACTGATGAGTCTGGCGTGACAAATGGAGACCTTACTCGAATTGCAAATGAAACAGACTCGGAAGTTGATGTTATTTTCGGTGGACATAGTCACACGTATGTAAATGGTACTGTAAATAATAAACTAATCGTCCAAGCGAACTCTTATGGAACAGCTTTCTCAGACGTAGATGTAACAATTGATCGTAAGACAAAAGATATTGTAAAGAAAAAAGCTGAAGTGATTACAACATATCATGAAGGTGTGGAACCTGATAAACAAGTAAAACAAAAAATAGATCAATATAAAGAAAAAATCGCACCACTTGTAAATGAAGTTGTAGGAAAATCTACAGCACCTATCGACCGTAAACAAAATGATGCTGGTGAATCTACTCTTGGGAATGTAATTGCCGACGCACAGCGTCAAACGATGCAAGCTCAAATCGCACTTATGAATCCTGGTGGCATTCGTAATGACTTAGATGCTGG
This sequence comes from Bacillus sp. IBL03825, assembly GCF_024712505.1. Taxonomy (NCBI): domain Bacteria; kingdom Bacillati; phylum Bacillota; class Bacilli; order Caryophanales; family Bacillaceae; genus Bacillus; species Bacillus sp. IBL03825. The sequence goes on from NZ_JAMXKE010000001.1 coordinate 4,088,013, forward strand.
CGATATTACTTGGGGCGAATTATATGGCATTCAGCCTTTTGGAAACCAATTGATTAAAGTAGATTTAACAGGTCAAGATATTCGCGACATTTTAAATCAACAATGGCAAAAAGGAACAACAAGAATGCTTCAAATTTCAGGTATTCAATATACGTGGGATGCAAATAAACCAAGCGGTGAAAAGGTTACGAATATACGCTTAACAAATGGCGAAGAGTTATCTCCATCTAAAACGTATAGCGTAGTTGCGAATGCTTTCTTAGCTTCTGGCGGTGACGGATTCGTATCATTTAAAAATGGAAAGAATTCAGAAACTGGTCCAAACGACTTTGAAGCGCTAGTCGATTATGTAAAACAATTAAAAGAACCAATTCAGCCAGTTATTGATGGAAGAATTCAAAAGGTAAATTAAGTATTTCCCTAATATGCGATCCAGATTTTTATTGTAAAGGATACGCACTTATACTTACTTAATCCACAATATTAGTAAAACCTAAAAAGGATACTCGTTCTTACAATGAACATAGTATCCTTTTCTTTAGTTATCAAAATGTGATGTTTTGTTAAAATCATATTGTTGTAAAAATTGTTGTAACGCCTCTTCTACAAGTTTAGATTTTTGAATTCCTTTCAATTCTGATATAACGTCTAGTTTTGCTAATATGTCTTTATTAATAGAAAAGGTACGTTTCTTTTTTTCTGTACTTATACTCATAATGGGCACAATTACTTCTTCTCTCTTTCTTAATAACTCATAAATACTTTGTAATTGCTCATAAATTAATAATTGATAATCCGTTGTCGCATATTGAAGGGCTGTCGCTTCTTGGAGTTGTAAGTGACGCGGTTCTTCTCCATCTCCTACAAAAATACGTTTCTTCTGTTCTCCATCATATTCGTATCCAATTAATCTTAATTTCTTTGATAATGTATATGGGCTTATTTCAAGACGTTTTGCTATAATAGCGATGGATTCACGTCTATTTAAGCAATCTATAATTTCTCCAATCGTCACAATTTCCCTCCTCCCGTATTGAAATGACACTAGTATGGTATGTTACAATGATTTTCTAACAGTATATGCAAAACGAATAGCCTGTGCGATTCATACGATTTCAGAAAAGGAGGTTTTCCATATGCTTTTTCGTAGCTATACCCCACAGTTTTATAATGAAAATAAACAACTCATTCCTAATAGTATTGCTACGATGGAAAGCGTTATGATTCATAATCGAAAACAAACTCTCCTTATTCGCGGGCAAAACATAGAGCAGCCAATTTTATTATGCTTTCATGGCGGACCTGGCATGGCACAAATTGGATTTATTCGTCATTTTCAAAAAGAATTGGAGAAACACTTCATCGTTATTAATTGGGATCAGCGCGGGGCAGGTAAATCCTTTTCAATGAAAGATTTCGGAACAAATTTTACAATCGAACAATTCGTTTCCGATGCAAAAGAAGTGATTCAATATGTACTTAAAAAGTTCAATAAACAGAAACTATTTCTCGCTGGTCATTCTTGGGGAAGCATTATTGGGCTTAACATAGCACATCAATATCCACAGTATATCGAGGCTTACATCGGTATTGGGCAGATTGTACATATGAAACAAAACGAAGAATTGCTATATCAGCATTTAATTCGTTCTGCAAAAAAACATGATCATAAAAAAGCATTAGCGTCCCTTTTAAAATTAGGCAAACCACCATTTTTAGATACGAGACGCCTTATTATTCAAAGAAAGTGGCTTGGCACATTCGGCGGAGCAATCCAAAACGGATCTTCCTTTTCTTTCATACGAAAAGGCTTCTTTTCTCCTGAATATACGCTATTAGATTGGTTCAAGTTTCTCGCAGGAAATTTAAAATCTGGCGTTTTATGGGAAGAAATGTTGACAATCGATTTCTTTTCTTCTATTTCAAGCTTATCTATTCCGGTTTATTTTTGTTCTGGTCGCTATGATTATCAAACTCCTTATGCTCTCGTTCAGGAATATTGTGATGTAATAGAAGCCCCCATAAAAAAAATGATTTGGTTCCCAAATTCAGCACATTCTCCTGATTTAGAAGAACCAGAATTATTCGCCAATTCTTTACAATCAATTAAACAAGAGCTAGCTTTTCAGCATTAGTAACAAAAGGCTCTTTTACATTTCATAGAAAACAATTTATAATAATATGTCGCAACTATGTATAAATATAGCAAAGTGCTTCATATTTACTTGCCTTAGCACAATAAAATTTTAGGGAGATTACATTTATTATGAATGCTGTACTCGTCGCAGTAGCAGTTATGCTATTGCTTAGTTTGTTTCGCGTCCAGGTCATTGTCGCCATCATTGTTGGAGCTTTAACAGGCGGAATTATCGGTGGACTCGGTATTTCAGAAACTATTAACACTTTTACAACTGGCCTTGGAAACAGTGCTCCAATCGCTTTAAGTTATGCAATGCTTGGCGGTTTCGCTATTTCCCTTTCCAAAACAGGACTTCCAGATGCCATGATTCAAACTGCACTAAAATGGATTGGCAATGAACAAGACACGAAAAAACAAGTTTATTCTAAAATACTTATTTTATTCATCATTTTAACGATGGCTTGTTTCTCACAAAATGTGATTCCTGTTCATATCGCTTTCATCCCCATCTTAATTCCAGCACTTTTAAAAGTATTAAATGAGCTGAAAGTGGATCGCAGACTTGTTACATGTATTATTACATTCGGATTGATTACTCCTTATATGTGGATTCCAGCAGGGTTCGGAAAAATTTATCATGACGTATTGCAAACAAATGCTGCGCAAAGTGGTCTTACATTTGATGTCGCACTTATTCCAAAAGCAATGACTATTCCAGCAATCGGTATGATTATTGGATTATGTGTAGCGGTATTCATTACGTACCGGAAACCTCGTACGTATGAAACAGAACAAGTTCATACTACCGCAAATGAAATCGTTCCCTATACAAAACGTAGCATTACTTTCGGATTGTTATCTATCATAGCCACATTAACCGTTCAATTAGCAACAGAATCAATGATTTTCGGTGCTTTAGCGGGGATTATCGTCTTATCAGTAAGTGGTAGTCTACCTCTTAAAGAAGCTGATGCTATATTAACAAGCGGAATGCGCATGATGTCCTTTATCGGTTTTGTTATGATCGCTGCCGCTGGATTTGGTGCTGTTCTTCGAAAAACAGGACATGTTGAATCTCTTGTGCAAACGAGTGCACATATAATTGGAAATAACAAACCACTCGCTGCATTTCTTATGCTTGTGATTGGACTTCTCGTTACGATGGGAATTGGTTCATCCTTTTCAACCATCCCTATTTTAACAACAATTTTTGTGCCTCTTTGCATGCAGCTTGGATTTAGTCCAATGGCCACAATTGCAATTATCGGTACAGCTGGAGCGCTAGGCGATGCGGGATCTCCAGCATCAGATAGTACACTTGGGCCAACATCCGGTTTAAATGCTGATGGTCAACACCATCATATATGGGATACATGTGTACCAACTTTTCTGCATTATAATATACCGTTACTTATATTCGGCTTTATTGCCGCAATTACATTATAAAAGGTGCGTTTTATACGCACCTTTTACTTTTTTATTTTTTCTTTTAATTGTTGTAAAGCTATTTTCCCATTTTCTTCGGCGCAACTTTCAATTTTCAGGAGTGACGGGCCTATCCATTCACTGTCTATGCTCCCGTTCGGTCCAATGATTTTCAACTTATCCGGTATACGGATATTTAAATTTTTCGCTGCTTGAATTAACTCAAAAGTAACCTTTTCACTTGAAGTTACAATTCCATCTATATACGGGTGAGTTTGCAAGAATGTAATAAATTGTTTATTCGTATACCCTTGTACACATACTTCTCGATAAGAGATCCCTTCCTCCCAAACAGCGTCTAAAAATCCTGATATGTGCTCTTCCATTTCTTCACTATCTTCTCCCTCATCGAAATAAGCAAGAAATTGACAGCCTTTTTCTTTTAATAAAGAAACCGTTCTTTGTCCCTTTTCATAATAATTTGCATGGGATTTTTTTTCATCAATCACAACAAACGGAAGTGGAATTTCTCCTATACTTTTAAAAACGGATTTTGTTAAAATAACACCTGCAACGTTATTTTCCTTCAACATATGTATGTATCTATCTTTATTCTCTATATTACAAACAATGATTTGATATCCTTCTTTATATGCTATTTCCTCAATACAATGTAGCAAAGTGATGTTTGATGGGTCATATAGATTATCTACAAGTAATGCAATTATCGTTGAATTCTCTTTAAATAATGGCTTTGCTGCACTATTTGGCCTATAACGTAATTTCTCAATTGCTTCCTTTACTTGTTTTACTGTGTCCTCATGAACGTATCCTTTTTCATTAATAACTCGTGAAACGGTTGCGACTGAAACACCTGCCAATTTTGCAACATCACGTATAGTTGCCACATCGTCACCCCTTAATATGGTAATAGATTACAATTTTACGGTAACCTAAATTACAATATTCGTCAAGGTTACTAACTTATATTTCTGAAAATTGTTACATCAATTTATTAAACGATACTCCAACTGTATTTCATGTAAAATTGGGATGTTATCATATCCGATACGCGGAATTTCTTTCTTTATTTTTCGTGCCTCTTCCACTGCATTCACATATAAATTAGTCATCACAAAATTACGTTTTTGGTAAAAACGTAACGCATTCATATTATCATTTGTTGTTATGAGCCAAACCCGCCCGCACCGTTCTTCTTCTGCAACTTGTAATACACAATCTACAAGTTTCGTCCCTATTCCTTTTCTTTCTTCAAAGCTATCTAACGATACAATTTCACACATATTTCCGGTCACTTCATACGTTATAATTCCGATTATTCTGTCATCCGAGAGCGCAACAAATCCTGGCAACCCTTCTAACTGGTGCCCCTTACCACGTGAAACCATCAATGAACTCCCCCAGTTCTCACACATGAACATTCGGATTGTTTCTTTCATCGCTGGCGTAATTTTTTGTATATACACCATTTCCTATTTCTCCCCTTTTCTATCATTGTGATACAATGTAAGTGTATCACATGTAACGGTATTTGGAGGATGAGGTAAAGTATGAAACGTTTTTTTGCAGCATTGTTTACTATACTAGGTGCGATAACTGCCCTTGGGATTTTCTTTACAAATAAAGTGATGTACTTAAAGAAAAAAACAGAGGAAGAAGTACTCGAAAGAGAAACGAAAAAACATTTTCGTATAGAGGATTTTGATGCTCTTCATAAAGAAGAAATTCATATTCCTTCGCAATTCGGATATGATCTTCACGGCTATTACATTCCTGCTGGTCATTCCAATAAGTTTATGATTTTTTGTCACGGCGTAACTGTAAATAAAATGAACTCTGTAAAATATGCAAGGTTATTTTTAAACAGAGGGTATAATGTCGTTATTTATGATCATCGTCGTCATGGTAAAACTGGCGGAAAAACAACAAGCTATGGATACTATGAAAAACATGATTTAAAATCTGTAGTTGACTGGCTAAAAAGTCGATTTGGAACAAATATAACACTCGGTATTCATGGTGAATCTATGGGAGCTGCAACACTTCTTCAATACGCAGGACTTGTAGAAGATGGTGCTGATTTCTATATTGCAGATTGTCCTTTTTCTGATTTCTACGGACAATTACAACACCGTTTAAAGGTTGAATTCCATTTACCTAAATGGCCTTTATTACCTTTAGCAAATGCTTTTTTAAAAGTGCGTGACGGTTATACGATTCGCGAAGTTTCACCAATCGATTGTATAAAAAATATTAACAATCCCGTCCTCTTTATTCATAGTAAAGATGATGATTATATTTTAGCTGATATGACGAAAGCACTATATGAAGCAAAAGAAAACAATAAACAACTTTATATTGCAGAACGCGGTGCACACGCTTGCTCTTATAACGAAAATAAAGAAGAGTATGAAGCAGCCGTTGATCAATTTTTAAACTCATATGTAAAAGAAACAAAAAACAGGCTTGCATAAGCCTGTTTTTTATTGCGCTAAAACGTCTGTAACTTGTTCCATGTTTTCAGAAATCCATTGCATTGCATCGTCTAACGTTGGAAATTCTGTCGTTTGAAATGTTACTTCATCTTGAAGTAACCAAACATCCTTTGCCTCTTGCCCTACACCTGCAATGGACCAATGTAACAAACTATATGGATGATTATCATTCAAAAATGATGCCCACGTGCGCTCATTTGCAATGTTTCGTAATGTATGTAATTGTTTATCCATCTTTCGTCACCTTACTCTAGTCAGTTATAAAAAATATTATAACACTCTCTCCTCTCCCAAAGAAAGTGCTCATTTGATATTGTCAAGTACTTCTCTTGATTATATGATGAAATTAAGCGTTTGGGAAGGAGGGATAGCGTTGGCGAAAGTACAAATTAAAGTAAATGATAATGGCTCTTTTCGCGTTACAGGGGACGTGGAATTAGTCGATTCACAAGGGAATGTATTCCCAGCAAAACCGGCATTTTCTTTATGCCGTTGTGGTTTATCAAAAAATATGCCTTATTGCGATGCTTCGCATAAAGGGAAATTCGAATCTGTTGTTAGAGCACCAGAGACAGAATAATTTCACATGTGACATGCACATTTTTTTGTGCATGTTTTTTCTTTTTAGCAACTCCGCTATATCCCTTCCCCTTACAACATTTCTCATACTTTTTTCTCCATTCCAGCCTACATATATTTTCACACAATTCTTCACATTCGAATATTTTTTCTAGCCTTTTATTTTTTTTGTGCTATAATTTGAGCAAACAACATCCTTCGGGGTCGGGTGAAATTCCCAACCGGCGGTGATGAAGTGCGAACTTCTAAGTCCGTGACCCGTTTTCAACTCGAAAACGGTGGATCTAGTGAAACTCTAGGGCCGACAGTATAGTCTGGATGGGAGAAGGATATGTTTTCTAGTAATTTTATATAGCGAATACACTTTTATTTCAGTATGCATATTTTTGAAGTTTCGTTTTGAATCTTATATATGTTTTATTTTGTATACTTATGTTTCTATACTGAAATAAAAAGATACGACTAGCGTTTGAAAAATTCGATATTTTGCTAGGTTTTTTCCTTATGCAAAAATATCAATCATCGTTAGGTTTCTTCCCTGTACTTTCGTATTCGAACTATATTTCTAGAAATCACGTCTCCCAAACCCCAAGGATATAAAATCCTTGGGGTTTTTTGATTTTTTCAGGAGAGGTGAAGAAAATGACAGATCAAGAATATATGAGGATTGCCCTGCAGTTAGCAGAAGGAACATCCGGACAAACAAGTCCAAATCCTATGGTTGGTGCTGTTGTTGTAAAAGATGGAAAAATCGTCGGTATAGGCGCTCATTTACGTGCAGGTGAAGAACACGCAGAAGTTCACGCTCTTCATATGGCTGGTGAAAAAGCAAAAGGAGCTACCGTTTATGTAACACTTGAACCGTGTAGCCATTTTGGAAAAACACCACCTTGCTGTGAATTGCTCATCGAAAAGGAAGTTAAGCGAGTTGTAATTGCTACTCTTGATTGCAATCCTCTCGTTTCTGGTAATGGAAAAAAGAGATTAGAAGAAGCTGGCATCAACGTAACTACCGGTGTTCTTGAAGCAGAAGCCACCTTATTAAATCGTTTCTTTTTTCACTACATGAAAACGAAACGTCCATTTGTAACAATAAAAACAGCGATGAGCTTAGATGGAAAAACAGCAACTGTCACTGGTGAAAGTAAGTGGATTACAGGTGAAAAAGCACGAGCTGATGTTCACCAATATCGCCATACACATGATGCGATTCTCGTTGGAGTTAATACAGTTATAGCTGATAATCCGCATTTAACGACAAGAATTCCTAACGGGGGTAAACATCCTATACGCGTTATTTTAGATACCCATTTACGAACACCACCATCTTCTCATGTCATAACAGATGGTTTAGCACCGACATGGATTTTTGTCGGTAAGGATGTAAATAAAGAGAAAATAGCTTCTTATGAATCTGAAAATATAGCTATATTCAAAATGAAAACGAAGCAAATTGAAATTGAGGACCTCCTTTTCTTTCTTGGAGAGAAGCAAATTCTTTCTTTATTCGTTGAAGGAGGCCAATCGACTCATGCAAGCTTCTTACAAACGAAGCATTTCAATGAAATTATAACTTATATAAGCCCGATATTAATTGGTGGGAATGATGCCCCTACTTTATTTGGTGGAAATGGTTTCGCAGCATTGCAAGATGCACTTTCCTTGGAAATTCAAGAGATGAAACAAATTGGTGATGATATAAAAATCGTTGCGAATGCCCGAAGTGAGGTGACGGAATGTTTACAGGAATTGTAGAAGAATTAGGAACGATTGCAAACATGCAACAAAGCGGAGAAGCGATGAAGTTAACGATCCATGCGAATAAAATTTTATCAGATGTTCACTTAGGTGATAGTATCGCGGTTAACGGTATTTGCTTAACTGTAACGAGTTTCACAACAACTTCATTCACAGTGGATGTAATGCCTGAAACGATGCAATCAACATCACTTCGCATGCTTAAACCCCGCTCTAAAGTAAATTTAGAGCGGGCGATGGCTGCAAACGGACGATTCGGTGGGCATTTCGTTTCAGGACATATTGATGGCATCGGAACGATATTAAACAAAAAACAACACTATAATGCCGTCTATTACAAAATAGCCATTGCTGATGAATTGCTGCGCTATTGTTTGCATAAAGGATCCGTTGCTGTTGATGGAACGAGTTTAACGATATTTGATATAGACGAATCTTCCATCACAATCTCACTCATCCCGCACACAGTAAGTGAATCTGTTATCGGAGAAAAGAATGCCGGTGACATAGTAAACATTGAGTGTGACATGATCGGTAAATATATCGAACGCTTTATTTCTAAACCTGTAAAACGAACAGGTTCAATGAGCGAAAGCTTTTTACAAGAAAACGGATTTCTATAAGGGGGAAGCATTATGTTTCATCGTATTGAAGAAGCTCTAGAAGATTTAAAACAAGGAAAAGTCGTTATCGTATGCGATGATGAAAACCGTGAAAATGAAGGCGACTTTATCGCTTTAGCAGAGTATATTACGCCAGAAACGATTAACTTTATGATTACACATGGGCGTGGTCTCGTTTGTGTACCGATTACGGAAGGGTACGCAGAGCGTCTACAATTAGAACCAATGGTAGCTCATAATACAGATTCGCATCATACTGCATTTACAGTGAGCATTGATCATGTTTCTACAACAACAGGGATTAGCGCTCACGAACGGGCGACTACGATACAAGAATTGTTAAACCCTGCATCAAAAGGTGCTGATTTCAATCGTCCTGGACATATCTTTCCATTAATCGCGAAAGAAGGCGGTGTACTGCGCCGTGCTGGTCATACAGAGGCTGCCGTCGATTTAGCACAGCTTTGCGGAGCAGAACCAGCTGGAGTCATTTGCGAGATTATCAATGAGGACGGTACGATGGCTCGCGTACCTGATTTACTACAGTGCGCAAAACAATTTGATATAAAAATGATTACAATAGAAGATTTAATTGCTTTTCGCCGCCACCATGAAACACTAGTGACCCGAGAAGTGGAAATTACATTACCTACAGATTTCGGTACTTTCCATGCAATTGGCTATTCTAATTCATTAGATACGAAAGAGCATATCGCACTCGTAAAAGGTGATATTTCAACAGGAGAGCCTGTACTTGTACGCGTTCATTCAGAGTGCTTAACAGGAGATGTATTTGGCTCATGCCGCTGTGATTGCGGACCACAACTCCATGCTGCACTTGCTCAAATTGAACGTGAAGGAAAAGGCGTTCTTCTTTATATGAGACAAGAAGGACGAGGCATCGGCCTTCTTAATAAGCTTCGCGCTTATAAGTTACAAGAAGAAGGATTCGATACGGTAGAAGCAAACGAAAAACTTGGATTCCCAGCTGATTTGCGTGATTACGGTATTGGCGCTCAAATGTTAAAAGATTTAGGTTTACAACAGTTACGATTATTAACGAATAACCCACGAAAAATTGCTGGCTTACAAGGTTACGATTTAGAAGTAATCGAGCGTGTTCCATTGCAAATGCCAACAAAAGAAGAGAATAAAACGTATTTACAAACGAAAGTAAACAAATTAGGACATTTACTAAACTTATAATAAAGGGAGAGATTCATTATGGTATTCGAAGGTCATTTAGTTGGTACAGGATTAAAAGTTGGGGTTGTTGTTGGACGTTTCAATGAATTTATTACAAGTAAGTTACTCGGCGGAGCTTTAGATGGATTAAAGCGTCACGGTGTAGAAGAAACTGATATCGATGTTGCTTGGGTTCCTGGTGCATTTGAAATTCCTTTAATCGCTAAAAAGATGGCTAATAGCGGGAAGTATGATGCTGTTATTACGTTAGGTACTGTAATTCGTGGTGCTACAACACATTACGATTACGTTTGTAATGAAGTAGCAAAAGGAGTTGCATCTTTATCACTACAAACAGACATCCCAGTTATTTTCGGTGTATTAACGACTGAAACGATCGAGCAGGCGATTGAACGCGCGGGCACGAAAGCTGGTAATAAAGGCTATGAATCCGCCGTTGCTGCGATTGAAATGGCTCATTTATCAAAACAATGGGCATAAAAAATAAAAAAGAGGCTGCGGCCTCTTTTTTATTTTTTTACTTTTTTCCGTACATCTTTTATTAATTCATCCATTGTTTTTCCTTCTGTTTGTATACGAAGCGTTTGTGCTGTTCTCCATATATTCTCCCTTTTCTTCGCTTCTTCTATAATAGTAATTTCTTTTCGCACTTCCTTTAAATCTTTTCCTTCTGTTTTCAATCCAAAATGTTCAGCTTTCGTTCGAAAATGTTGTTCAATTCGTTGTTGCATCTCTTTTTGTTCAGGATTTTCAGCGGCCTTAACTGGATCAGCACTTATTGCTTTTAGTAAAATTAGACAAGTCATAATCGCTAATATATATTTGTGCATGTAAAATCCTCCAACCCAATATAAATTACATATTTACTATGTACAATTGGGGCTTGGAAAATTCGTCCACCAAAATTCTTTTTTTCGCTCAAAAACCAATAGTATCAAGCGTTCACAACTATTTATTACATTTTATTTACAAAAAAGCAAACTCTTTTACAAGTTTGCTTTTTATCTATCTTATAATGCACATTCTTCAATCTCAAATCCCAAATCTTCAATCATACCCCAGTCTGCAGTCGGCTCTTGCCCAGCTGTCGTTAAATAATCCCCGACAAAGATAGAGTTTGCTGCAAATAATCCGATTGGCTGTACAGAACGTAAATTAATTTCACGTCCTCCTGAAATGCGAATTTCTTTCGTTGGGTTTACAAAACGCATCATCGCCAGCACTTTTAAACATTCTACCGGCGTTAATTCTTTTTGTCCTTCAAGCGGCGTACCCTTTACAGCAACAAGGAAATTACATGGAATTGAATCTGCATCTATACGTTGTAATTCAAATGCAATTTCAGCACGTTCTTCTATTGTCTCTCCCATTCCAAAAATCGCCCCAGAGCATGGTGAAATGCCCGCTTGTTTTGCTTTTTGAACTGTATCAACACGATCGTCATACGTATGAGTGGAGCAAATACTTTCGTAATTATTTGCATGTGTATTTAAGTTGTGGTTATAACGATGTACACCCGCTTCTGCTAAACGTCCTGCTTGATCTTCATTTAAGAAACCTAAACAACAACAAATCTTCAAATCTGTCGTTTCACGAATCTCCTTAACTGCTCCAATTACGTGATTCACCTCTTTATCGGTCGGGCGACGACCAGATGCTACAATACAATATGTACCCGCTTTACGGCGAATTGCTTCGTGTGCTCCTTCTACAATCTTTTCCTGCGTTAACCATGCATATTTATCAATCGGCGCCTCTGAAATAATAGACTGTGAACAATATCCGCAATCTTCAGGACATAATCCAGATTTCGTATTAATAATCATATTCAATTTTACTTTCTTACCAAAGTGATGATGGCGAATGATGTAAGCTGCATTCATAATTTCTAAAATTTCTGTATCATCAGCTTCTAATATTGCAATTGCATCCTCTTTCGTAATCATTTTCTCTTCTACTACGTCATGCGCAAGTTTTTTCCAATCCCTTTTTGTTTGTACTTGTTTCATTTCATCTCTTCCCCTCTTTTGTTATATGCATAAATAAAGCATGATACGTCGCCATTATCCCTTCATTTTCCGTGAAGTCTCTTTCGTATATGCGAAGCATCGTACGAAAGAGTGAGGGACTTTGACAATATGATTCTTCATTACTATTGGTCGCTCCTACTTTTCGAATAGAGTGTAGAAACTCCCTAACTTCTGTAAATCTCTCTATGTAACATGTTTCAGAAACATGCACATCCCCTGTTTCTATTTCACACATATGGCGCAACTGATTTTTCGAATAAAAACGTTGCCCAATCGATGTTTCATTTTGTATATTTTTTTCTTCTTTCGCCCGCTGGAATGAAGCATGCAATTCTTGAAATGTTTCATGTCCAAACGTTGAAAAGAGTAATATCCCATCTATAGACAAATGATGAAATAAATTTCTTATCACTTGTTTTAAATCATTTAGCCATTGAAATGTAGCATTCGAAATAATGACATCATACGTTCCTTCTAGTCGTAATCTTTCGATATCCTCACAGTAAAACATTACATTTTTCACATTTTGTCTAGTTTTCGCAACCTCAATCATACTTTCAGCAAAATCAATGGCTGTAATATGTGCTTTCGGAAATAAGTTTGATAATTGCTCTGTAACATATCCTGTCCCGCATCCAAGTTCTAAAATACGTATCGATGCATTTGCACTATATCGCCGATTCAATGTAGAAAGTAATGAATGTGCCATCTTTTTTTGTACATTTGCATATTGATCGTAGGATACAGCTGCCACGTTAAACCGTTTTTGAAGTAACGTTTTGTTGATCATGTCGTATCCCCTCTACAAATTGAATTATCTCATTTCCGCAATATTCGAAATTCGTTACGCATAATGCGTGTCCAGCCTCACTTACTATCTTGAGCGTGGCAGTCTCATTCTCCGCCATACTACGCGCTGCAGACCATGGACAAATTACATCCTGCTCTCCGTGAATAAGTAGTATAGGGACTTTAATTTCTTTCAGTTCTTCTCTCATATCTGCTTCTATTAAATACTCCAAACCTAATTGCAAAGACTGAATAGAATCACCTTTAAAGCGTTTTATCATATCTTCAAACCTTTTATTCTCTTTCAGCTCATCTTTCGTGAACATATTTTCATAAAACCGCTTGAGCGTATCTTCTTTCTTTCTCGTTAAATTCTTTTTCAGCCGTTCTACATGCAGAGTATTCCATCCACTCTTATAATCGCTCGTATTTGTAAATTTGGCAGTACCACCAATTAGTACAATACCTTTTGCCTTAACCCTTTTATGAGCTTGAACTGCTGCTAACGCTCCTAGTGACCATCCAACTAAAATTACATTTTCATCTTTTGCTACATCAATTATTCGCCCCGCAAATTCACTTTGTTCTTTCACATTACGCCAATTGATACATTGAACAGAATATCCTTTAAAATACGGCAGAACTAAAGTCCAAACACCTTCTTCCATTCCCCACCCAGGAATAAAAATAATCTTTAGCTCTTTCATACGAAAAACCCCTCTTCTTTACCAATGCGTATAATATGCTGAATAGCCCATTTCAAATCAGCTATTGTATGTTGGGACGTAACCGCAAAACGGACCCGTGAACTATTAACTGGAACCGTTGGTGGACGAATTGCAATTGCTGCAATACCTACCTCTTGCAGCCTTCTACTAAACCGTAAAGCTGTTTCATTTGAACCGACTACAATCGGTACAATATGAGTTGAGCTATTCCCAATATCAAAACCAGCTTCTTGCAAATGTGTCCTAAAATAGGCTCCATTCTCTATAAGTCTCTCTCTTCTTTCATTATCATCTTTCACAATTTCAATTGCTTTTTGTACCGCCCCTAACGTTCCTGGTGGTAAAGCAGTAGTAAAAATAAAGCTTCTCATCATATTCTGTAAATACTCTATATACATTGCATCACCTGTCAAATACGCCCCATAACACCCTAAAGCCTTGCTAAACGTCCCCATATGTATATCAATGTTTTGAGCAATATTTTTTTCTATATGAGACAATCCTGCTCCATCAATTCCATATATCCCACTCGCATGTGCTTCATCAACTATCATAATTGCCCCGTATTTCTCTTTCATTTGCACTAAATCTCTTAAATATGCAGTATCACCATCCATACTAAAAACAGTATCTGTTACGATTAATTTCTTCTTTTTTGGCGGTGCTACTTGCAACAGCTTCTCTAAGTGATCTAAATCATTATGACGATACCTTTTATGCTCTGCTCCGCTTAATATAATTCCATCCACGATGCTTGCGTGATTTAATTTGTCACTAAACACAATATCGTGACGACAGGCTAACGAAGAAATCACTCCAATATTTGCGGTATATCCGCTATTTACAACTAAGGATTTTTCAGTGCCTTTCCAATCGCATATACTTCTCTCAACCTCTTCATACAGTGAATAATTTCCTACAACGAGCCTTGATGCCGTCGCCCCAGTTCCATATTTTCTTGTGCATGCAATAGCAGCTTCTTTTAACCTCTCATCTCCAGCTAACCCTAAATAATTATTTGACGCTAAATTTAGCATCCTTTTTTCATCTCGAATAAGCCATGTCTCTTCTGCTTGTTCTGTTACATGCAAATTGCGATACTGCCCTTGCTCATTTAATTGTTGCAATTTAGATTGAAGATGTGTGCGCCACGTTTGATTCATTTCGGATGAACTCCTCTAATTTTGAAATCATTATATACTCTTTTGCAGATTCCAAGACTTCTTCTTTTGTAAACGCCCCTTCAAAGAATGGTAATAACCCTAAAACCGGTACCCCACTTAGCTCTTCAATCATTTCTTTATTTTCTTGTACTCTTTCCATTTCACATTCTTTGCAGCCGGATAAAATTACACCTGCTACTGTTAAGCCCTGTGCCTTTGCATAAGCAATCGTTAAAACTGTATGATTTACTGTTCCTAATGTAGGGCGTGCGACTATAATAAGAGGAAGCTGTAATTCCTTTGCGAAATCAATTACTAAAGCGTCTTCTGTATATGGAACAGCCAGTCCACCTGCTCCTTCTACAAATAGGCTATTAAACTCTTTCAAGAGTTCATTATAATGATCCGTAATGTCTTTTAAATGTACTACTCTTCCAGCTCTTTTCATGGCAAGTCTCGGAGCAAGAGGCTCTTCAATAGAATAAGGGCAAATTTCATCTTCTTTTGCCGGTACACCTGATAATGCTTTTAACCTTGCTGCATCTCCCTCTGGATTTGATGCAACATGTCCACTTTGCAACGGTTTATATACCCCGATGTTATATCCCAATTCTCTAAATACACCTGCTAATGCACCGGCAACTACAGTTTTCCCTACTTCAGTATCCGTTGCTGTTACAAAAAAACCGTTCATTATTCTCCCTCCGTAACATCCGAGATTGCTTTATACAAAATATGTAACATATCATCAATCTCATCAATTGTAGAAGCAAGAGGAGGCATAAATACAATTGTATTGCCGAGTGGCCGCAAAATCATGCCCAGCTCTCTTGAGCGTTTACACACTTGAACACCGACTCTCTCTGTCCATTCAAACGCTTCTTTCGTTTCCTTATTCTTCACAAGTTCAATTCCAATCATTAACCCGCACTGACGAATATCCCCTACATGTTTATATGCAAAGAGCGATTCTAATTGCGTCGCCACATATTCTGTCTTACGTGCCACTTCTTCTATTAAATTTGTTTTCTCGTATATCTCTAGATTCGCAATGGCTACCGCACACCCTAACGGATTCCCTGTATAACTATGACCGTGGAAAAACGTTTTTTGTTCTTCATAGTCTCCTAAAAAGGCATTATAAATTTCATCTGTCGTTACGGTGATTGCAACTGGTAAATATCCACCTGTTAAACCTTTTCCGGCTGTTAAAATATCTGGCGTTACATTTTCATGTTCACATGCAAACATTTTCCCGGTACGCCCAAATCCAGTCGCTACCTCATCTGTAATAAATAAAACATTATATTTTGTACATAAAGTACGGAGCCCTCTTAAGTATCCTTTTGGCATTGTAATCATACCGCCAGCACCTTGCATTAAAGGCTCTACAATAATCGCCGCAATTTCTTCATGCTTTTCTTTGAGCAGCTCTTCCATTTCTTCTAAATGTTTTTTCACAATTTCCTCCTTATTATTTCCATAAGGAGAACGATATGTATATGGATACGGCATTTTAATTGCCTCAAATAAAAGTGAACTATACACTTGGTGAAACAAGTCTATCGCTCCTACTGAAACAGCTCCAATTGTATCACCGTGATATGCTTCTTTTAATGTAACAAATCTTTGTTTCTTCGGTTTTCCTTTATGCTGCCAATATTGAAAGGCCATCTTAATTGCAATTTCAACAGCGCTAGAACCGGAGTCTGAATAGAATACTTTCTTCAAACCTTCTGGCACAACTTCAATTATTTTTTCTGCTAATAAAATAGATGGAACGTTAGCAAGTCCTAGCATAGTAGAATGGGCAATTTTATTTAATTGCTCACGAATTGCTTCATCTAATTCTGGTACTTGATGTCCGTGAACATTTAACCAAATAGATGAAACACCATCCCAATATTCATTTCCATTTACATCGTATAGCTTTCTTCCCTCTCCACGTTCAATAATGACAGGATCTTCTTCTAAATAATCTTTCATTTGTGTAAACGGATGCCATACATAAGCTTTATTTTTCTCCGATAATTCTTCATATGTATAAGACGATTTTTCAGTCGTATTACTATTAACAGTCACAATTGTCACCCCTAATGTTAACTAATTTATAAATAAAGTTAACATTAAATTTAAATGACTGTCAATTATTTTTAAATCAAATAGTTCTTAAAAAAGAACAACTTATCATACGATAAGTTGTTCTACTTTCCGTGTTGTATCTTTCCGATTTCTAAAATAATCTCTTCATCTTTTTTTCCTTCTGTATCAATTCCAAGTTGTTTTGCATGTTCAATTAATAAATCATGGCGCTTCTCAAATCTTGCGGTATTTACTTCTTTCGTAACCTCTTCTTTTGTTTTCCCTTCAGTAGAAACTCCTAGTTTCTCAGCTGCTTTTTCCATCGACTTCTTCTCTTCATCTTCTTTCACTTTCTTCGCTTCTGACTGCTGTATTTGCTTTTGTTTCGCCTGCTCTGACTCAGCTGCAAAAGCTGTGTAAATTCCAGCACTTCCGCCAATGACTAGTAAGGTGGTAAAAAGAATTATTTTTTTCTTCACTCTTTCCTCCCCTTTCAAATTCATTATAACGTACAAATTTAGAACATTAAAAACATTTAACCTTTATTTCCCTAAAAAAATATTGAACATTTTTATTGACATATAAGATGAAAATGTGATAAAAATTTAACTAACATCATATGAATCGGCATTGATAGGATTTAGTAGTATTTCGATTTCTGATTTCAGAGAGCTGGTGGTCGGTGCGAACCAGTACAGAGCGAATTATGAATTACCCCCTGGAGCTTCTTTTGCGAAACGTAAGGAGTAGTGAAAGACGGTTATAGACCGTTATATCTAAAGAGTGGTGAAACGAAACTGTTTCACAATTTAGGGTGGTACCGCGAATTTTTCGTCCCTGCATATATTGCAGGGGCGTTTTTATTTTATTAGCGCATATCATACGACCCTTTATTTTGTGATACATTCATTTCACAAGCTAGGGTGGTACCGCGATTTCTTCGTCCCTGCATAATTATATGCAGGGACGTTTTTTTATCCAATCATTTCCGTATCATATTGAAGGATCAACAATTACCGGTAATTTGTCACAAAATTCTAAATTTTAGAAGGAAATATACAATATTGGCGAATTTTATATAAAAAAGAGCTATTTTAGATTACTTAGGAGGGAAAAACAATGGTTTCAAAAATTGAATCTGTTCTTTTAACATTATTTATCTTTTTCTGTATTGGCTTTAGTGTTATCCAATTAGAAGTTTCACCACACATCCCAATTTTATTTGGTATCGTTCTTTTATTAGCATTTGGATTTATGAAAAAAATCTCTTGGTCTACTATGGAAAAAGGGATGATCAGTAGTATTTCAGCTGGTATTCCATCTATTTTTATTTTCTTACTGGTAGGCGTATTAATTAGTGTTTGGATCGCTGCTGGAACAATTCCAACTTTAATGGTATACGGCTTCCAGATTGTATCTCCTAAAATTTTCGTTCCAACTGTTTTTGTAGTTTGTGCAATTGTTGGAACAAGTATAGGTAGCGCCTTTACAACTGCCGCAACTGTAGGACTTGCCTTTATGGGTATGGGTAGTGCTCTCGGATACGATCCGGCTCTAATCGCTGGTGCAATTATTTCTGGCGCATTCTTTGGAGATAAAATGTCTCCTTTATCTGATACAACAAACTTAGCTCCTGCTGTAACGGGTGTAGATTTATTTGAGCATATTCGTAACATGCTTTGGACAACAGTTCCAGCTTTCATTATTGCTTTTATCGCATTTTTCATTTTAGGAAGCGGTACGAGTGGAGACGTTGACTTCACAAAATTTATTAGCACATTAGAGAAAAATGCAACGATTTCTATCGTTACACTTATTCCAATTTTATTACTGTTCCTATTCGCATTTAAAAAAGTTCCAGCTGTTCCAACATTGCTTGCAGGAATTGTGGTAGGAATTATTATTCTCTTTATTTTTAAACCTAGCACTTCTTTAGCTGATTTAATGAAAATTATGCAAGACGGCTACGTTTCTAAAACTGGTATTAAAGATATTGATAGCTTACTATCTCGCGGTGGTCTACAAAGCATGATGATGTCGATTGCGCTTATTTTCCTAGCACTTTGTATGGGAGGATTATTACAAGGAATGGGTATTATCACGCAGCTCATGAATATCATCTCTAGCTTCGTAAAAAATAGCACACGCTTAATTATTTCTACTGCTTCAACTGCAATTGGTGTAAACTTCTTACTTGGTGAGCAGTACTTATCAATCGTTTTAACAGGACAAGCATTTGCTACTAAATACGATGAAGTTGGTTTAGAGCGTCGTAATTTATCACGCGTATTAGAAGATGCAGGTACAGTTATTAACCCGCTCGTACCATGGGGTGTAAGTGGCGTATTCTTAACAAACGTCCTTAGCGTTCCAACATTCGATTACCTTCCATACGCAATTTTCTGTTTAGCTTGCCCAGTCTTAACAATTATTGTTGGTTTCACTGGATTTGGTCTTTCATGGAAGAAAGAAAAAGCAGTACCAATTTCATAATATACTAAAAAGGATTACCTAAATCGGTAATCCTTTTTTATATTTCTCGACTATTTATTTGCTTTCTTTCTTCTAAATAACAGAAGTAATCCCGCTCCAACAAACGCCAAACCTGCTCCAATTGTAGAAGCAACACTTGTACCTGTTTTCGGTAAATCACGTTCTTCTTTATTTTCACTTACAGTTATTGTTTCTTTTGAGTTTTGATTATCCGTTGTAGTTTGTCCAGATCCTGCATTATTTCCATTATTACCTTCATTTGTTGGTGGTGTCGTTGGATTTTCTCCATTACTGCCTTCAGCTGTTGGTGGTGTCGTTGGATTTCCTCCATTACTGCCTTCACCTGTTGGTGGTGTCGTTGGATTTCCTCCATTATTCCCTTCACCTGTTGGCGGTGTCGTTGGATTCTCTCCACCAGTTTCCTTATCATCATCGTTCTTCTTCGTTATATCAATTGCATATTTAGCAAATTCATTTTCAGATGGTCCAACATATGATATTTTCCCATCTTTCTTTATATACTTTTGTGCATTTGGTGAAGAATCGAATGTTGTGTGTAATTTATCTGCAACAATCGGTTTAAACGTCCAATTTTTATCTGCTGCTGGATCAATAACTGGTGTTTCTTGCATATACTTCACAATGATTTGACGTGTTTCATCTTGTGATTGGTATACAACTTCTCCTTTACTTACACCTGGGAACGTTTGGCTACTTCCGCGATAGTTATTTGTAGCGACGATGAACTCTTGATTGTCAGCTACTGGCTTACCTTCATATGTCATATTTATAATACGATTCGTATTTGCATTTACAACTTTTCCATCTTTATCGTATTTCGTTGGTTGTGTTACATCAATTTCGTATTTTAAGCCATCTAAAATATCGAAGTTATATGTAGGATAGCCTATATTTACTAACGGCTGTTCTTCTGTTTTCTTTGGATCAATTTGATTAAACTGACCTGCAGACATTTCAAGCCATTCTTTCACTTGTGCCCCATTTACTTTTACAGCATATAACGTATTTGGATATACATATAAATCTGCCACGTTTTTAATCGCTAACGTTCCAGCTGGAATATCCGTATAATATGTAGCACCGTTTCGGCCACCTGCTTTAAATGGTGCTCCTGCAGATAAAACTGGAATTCCTTTATATTTGCTGTACTGTCCATTTTCAGCAAATAACTTTTCTACATACCATTTCTGCGCATTTGTTACAAGTTGTACAGAAGGATCATCTTGTACTAATGAGAAATAACTATTAATTGGCGCTGTCGTTTTTCCTACAGCTGTATTCACATAATCAATTGTCGCTTGATGATCATCTTTAATTTCATTAACTAATTCTTGATCAGATTTTACTAATGGGTTCCCTTTACTATCAGCAATCGGACGAAGTTGCGGCTTCGATTGCTCTTTTTGTATTTCCCATTTTCCGTTTACCTTTTTCAATTGCATATCAATAATACCTAGGTTACTTCCAAAGACACCAGGCATTACAACTGGAACACCATTAAATACATCCTTCATTTCAGTATGTGAATGTCCCATTAATACTGCATCTACACCAGGAACCTCTGTTAAATAATACGACGCGTTTTCCATGCCAACGTTGTATCCACTCTTATCAACACCGGAATGCGCTAGTGCAACGATAACATCTGCACCTTCTGCTTTCATTTTTGGCACCATTTTCTTCGCTGTTTCAACTATATCTTTCGCTTTCACTTTTCCTTCTAAATTCGCTTTATCCCAGTTCATAACTTGAGGTGGAACAAATCCCATTACGCCAATTTTCACTTTTTGCTTTTGACCTGATTCATCTTCTACTTCTTTTTCAAAAACATGATATGGTTTAAAGTAGTTTTGGTCGTTCTCTTCATTATTATCTTTATCGTCCTTATAGACGTTCGAGTTAATAACCGGGAACTCTGTTTTACTAATTACTTTGTTTAAATAGTCTAAACCGTAGTTAAATTCATGATTCCCAAGAGAGATGACGTCATACTTCATTAAATTCATTACACGATATAATGGATGTGTATAACTAGGATCCACAGGCTTCTTCGGATCATTTATTTTATTCGCTACATAATCTCCAAGCGGTGTCCCTTGTAATGCATCCCCATCATCAAATAGGACAGAGTTCTTCGCTTCTTCACGTGCTTTATTAACAAGTGTTGCCGTTTGCACGAGACCTACTTTATTATCTGTTTTCGTTTGATAATAATCGTAATTCATTAAGTTAACGTGAATATCTGATGTTTCTAGAATTCGTAAGTTAACCGTACTCTCCCCATTGTTCTCATCCGCATGAGCTGTTGTTGGCAACACTTGTGGTGCTATTACACCAATAGCAAGAGTTGCTCCAGCTAGCATTTTTTTTGACTTTTTCACAAAAAATCCCCCTTATACAATTACCCAAAATAATGAAATAAACCTCTATTTGCCTCTAACCACATACCTTTTTTCTTCTATTAGAGACAAGATTTTCATTTCATCCTGCGCTAATGAGGAGTCCCCTTAAACGCCCGATTAGTGAAACTTTACTTAGTTGGAAATAAAGCACTACTCATTAAAATTTCACCTTATCTGACATTATCATATATAATGTACTTTCATATCGTCAATATTTTTTGACATACTTCTACAAATTTTCTGTAAAGTTATTGTAAACTTTTCATAAACATATAATATGCCCTTACATTGTTAATACTGCTGAATATGATACAATTACCAATTACAAGGAGGATGAATATATGAAAAAAGTCATCTTAACAATTGTTTGTCTCCTCCTTCTAATCATTTCTTATTCTTATTTTGAAAAGAACGATGAGACAAAACAAAATGAACCCGAAGAAAACATAGAAAAAACATCTACTCCAAGTTGGATTGATAAGCAAACAAACGATTCCTTTTATCATCTCGTACTAGGTGATTCGCTCGCCAAAGGATATGGATCGACACAAGGGGGATTTGCTGAATTAGCTTCTAGACAATTAGAAGCACAAATTCATAAACCAATTACGGTAGAAAACCTTGGAATAAACGGTCTTACAACAGATCGTCTCGCTAAAAAAGTGCAATCAGAAGATGTAAAGCAAAAAATTAGAGCAGCAAATATCATTACAATTAATATTGGAGGAAATAATTTATTCCGTTTAAATCGTGATGTCGGTGTTATAGATGGTATTAAAATGTTAAATAAAGAAAAAGCTCATTTTGAAGCGGATATAAAAAATATTGTAAAGACAGTTCGAGATCAAAATCCGGATGCTTTACTCATTCTTTCTGAACTCTATAACCCGTTACAACTCGATGACTCCATCGCCAGTTATGCAGATATGTTTTTAGATGGCTGGAATGAATCCGTTTATTCCATTTCAAAAGCAAATCAACCATCTATCGTTTTACCAATTCGTAAATTAATATCGAATGATAAAAAAGAATTACTCTTTGACCAAGTACACCCAAATGATAAAGGCTATACGATTATTGCCGATTCATTTACAAAAAAAGTGTTAGCCTACAAATATTAAAGTTTCCATGAAACAATTCTATTTTTATAACATGTCTTTTTTGTTACAATGAGAGTGGAAGGGGGCCTTTATATGGAATCACGCGAGTGGGAACGTATTGTTGATCATCTTCTTTCGCTAGTGCCTCTTTTTTATCGCAAATTTATGCTTCCTGGAGAATTTTCTTCTCAAAGACATATGCCGCCATCACATACACAAGTATTACTGCTTCTGCATGAAAATGGCACATTAGCAGTTTCCGAAATCGGCAAGCGGCTAGCGATTTCACGGCCTAACATGACACCTCTATTAAACAAACTGATTCAAGAAGAACTAATAGAGCGTCATTATAGCGAAAAAGATCGACGGGTCATTTTAATTTCCCTAACAGCTGAAGGGAAATTGTTAGTAAATCAGTATCAACAATTCATTTTAGACAAATTAAAAGAAAATTTCCAAACATTATCTGAGGAAGAGCGTGAGAAGCTCATCCATTCTCTTCAAACCATTCAAAATTTAATTTTGAAAACAAACGCATAAAGCTGCTTCTAAATAGAAGCAGCTTTATGATTCGTAATAATTACCATAGTATACATTTGAATACGGCCATGTCGTTAAATATGGTTTTTGATCTTGCGTAGGCTGTTGTGATGGTATTTGTGGCAATTGCTGTAATTGTTGTTGTCGATATAATTCGTATTGTCTATTCATATCATAAACCGGATGATAATTTACATATGGATATACTTGCGGTACGTAATAATAATACATTCATTCTCTCCCCCTTTTTCTTAAACATATTCAAAGGAGAAAATGAATGTGACACTCTTTATATTTGCATGAGTGGTTCTCTCACTCGTTTCTTTCTATTCTTCAAACGTAACTTACGGTTCTTTTCATATAAATAATGCACAACGAAATATGAAATTCCCCCAAGCACCACTCCTAAAATCGTCATTCCAATTAATACATACACTTCACTCTGCACTAACCCCTTTAATATCGTAAAAATATGACTCGAAAACAAGTCAGATATCGTAAATGGTTCATGATGTATTTTTTGTACATGAAATGGATATATCATTTTTCCTAACGCATAAGCAAATGGAAATAAAAATATCGGTAGAAACGATATTTTCCCAATAATATTGCCAATAACCGCAGCAGGAAAAGATCCCCTTGCTAATCGAACGATTGGATAAAATATTACATATACGAGCGATGCCGTATAAATGACTAACATTTCTAAACCAAATCCTATAGCAAAACCTAACGATACTTTCTTCGCGCCTTCTGGCGATCGAAGCAACTTATAATATTGAAACTTTAATATTCTCCACATCCGCTGAAAAAACGAATATGTTTTCTTAGTTGTTTTCAAATTCATCATCTCTTTAACTATATTTTTTCTATCTAGTATGTCCTTACATGATATGAAAAACAAATTTAGTTTACTCTTTTTATTATAAATGATATAGAGATAGTTAACCAAATATACATACGACATTTCAATCTAAAAAGCACACCTCCAATTGTTATTCGTGCTTAACAATTGGGGTGCACATCATTTAGGAAAGCTCTTCTACATTTTTAAATAAACTTACTAATAATGCTTTTTGCGCATGCAATCGATTACCAGCTTGCTCAAAGACAATAGACTGTGGTCCATCTATAATTTCTCCTGTTACTTCTTCTTCACGATGGGCAGGTAAACAGTGTAAGAAACGATATGTTTGCTTCGCATGCTTAACAAGTTTGTTATTGATTTGATATGGTTGAAATAAAGTATATTTCTCTTCTTCTCCCTCTTGCCCCATGCTCATCCAAACGTCAGTATAAATGAAATCTGCTTTACTCACTGCTAATTCAGCGTTATGCAAAATTTCAATTTCAGCTCCTGTTTCCTTGGCAATCGCTAACGCTTTTTTTACAATCTCTTCATTCGGTTCATACCCTACAGGCGTTGCAACAGTCATATGCATTCCGACTTTTGCACTCGCTAACAACAATGAATGACATACGTTATTTCCGTCACCTACATAAGCCAATTTTATTCCTTTAAATGTATTTGTTTCTTCATATATTGTCATTAAATCTGCCAACGCTTGACAAGGATGATGATCATCCGTTAAACCGTTAATAACAGGAATACTCGATTCTTTTGCAAGCTCTTCTACATCCGCATGTGAGAATGTACGTATCATGATCCCGTCAATATAATGAGATAATACTTTCGCAGTATCTGAAACGGTTTCTCCTCTTCCGATTTGCATCTCTTTCCCACTTAAAAACATGCCATGTCCCCCAAGCTGTACCATTCCTGCTTCAAAAGATACGCGAGTACGAGTTGAATGTTTATCAAAGATAAGCCCTAATATTTTGCCTTGTAATAAAGGCTCCTGCTTATTCTTTTTTAAATATATAGCGAACTCAATTAAAGAAATGATTTCTTCTTGCGTCAGTTCTTCTAATGTTAAAAGATCTTTCGTATTTAATTTTGGTACTTGTACAGTTGACATGAAACTTCCCCCTTATATGATTGATACGTTTTTTGTACAAACTACTTTTTTTATCATATATACTGCCTGTTCTAACTCTTCATTCGTTACAATAAGTGGTGGTAATAGTCTTATCACATTAGATCCTGCTTGTAATACGAGAAGTCCCTCTTTTTCTAGTTGTTCTATAAAACTTGCAACTTCATGCGTACATTCAATTCCAATCATAAGCCCCTTACCACGTATATTTTGAATACATTCAACATGTCGTAATTCCTCTCGCAACTTCTGTAATACGTACTCGCCCTTTTCCTTTACCTCTTTTAAAAATGATGGATTCTTACTTACTTGCAATACTTCTTTCGCTGCAGCCATTGCAATATAATTTCCACCAAACGTTGAACCGTGTGATCCTGCAGTAAACGATGTTCCAAGTTCTTTCCTGCCAATCATCGCTCCAACCGGAATGCCATTTCCAAGCGCCTTAGCGGTAGTAACGATATGAGGATGTATTCCCATTTGTTCATAAGCAAATAATGTCCCTGTTCTTCCAATTCCTGTTTGTACTTCGTCAATAATAAATAAGGAACCGAATTTATTGCATAATGTTTCAATTGCTTTCAAAAAAGATAGATTAGCAGGTATGACTCCTCCCTCTCCTTGAACAACTTCTACCATTACCGCCGCGACTTCTTCATTCATTACTTCCTCTAACGCCTTCACGTCGTTAAAAGGGGTATGTAAAAAAGACGGAAGGAGCGGACCAAACCCTTCTTTCACTTTATTTTGACCCGTCGCACTCATCGTTGCGAATGTTCTACCGTGAAAAGACTGCTGGCATGTTACGACGAGAGATTTTCCAGTATGCTTACGAGCTAGCTTCAACGCAGCTTCATTCGCCTCTGCCCCGCTATTACAGAAAAAAACAGAATCTAATGCTATATTTTCTGTTAATAATGACGCGACTTCTTCTTGTAAGCTGTTTATAAACAGGTTAGATATATGCCATAAATCATTAAGTTGCTCTTGGACAGCTTTCATAACAGTAGGGTGACAATGTCCTAAATTACATACGCCAATTCCTGATGTGAAATCTAAATATTGCTTACCATTTTTATCAATAACTTTCGTTCCACTTCCCTTTACAAGCTCAATATTTCTTCTCCCATACGTTTGAAAAAGATGACTTGTCATACGATACTTACTCCTTTCGTTACCGTCGTTCCGATACACTCTCCCGTAACTTCAGTAAAATCTTTTGTACCGTTCACAATACTTATCTTCTGCACTCCCATTTTTAATGACGCTAGTGCCGCCTGTACCTTCGGAATCATCCCGCCTGTAATAACTCCTTTTTCTATTAAAGTAACAATTTCAATTTCATCCGTTTTCTTTACTAACTTTCCTTCATGTAATATTCCATCTACATCCGTAATAAAGATGAGTTCTTTTGCGGATAAAGCGGCTGCAATTCCAGCTGCAGCTGTATCCGCATTTATGTTATAAATCTCATTATCATTTATCCCGATTGGAGCAATGACAGGAATATAATTCAAAGTTATCAATCCTTTTAGTAAGGCTGTTTCGACATAACTTACTTCTCCCACATATCCTATTTCTTCGCTGACAGGTTGAACTTGAAGTAAATTGCCGTCACACCCTGAACAACCTACCGCAAGTAAATTATGCCTTTGCAACTTCATTACAAATCTTTTATTCGTACTTCCACATAGCACCATTTGAACAATATCCATAACTTCCTTTGGTGTTACTCGTAACCCATCTCTTTTTTCTACTTTGATGTTACAATCTTTTAATTGCGCATCAATTTCTGGGCCGCCACCATGGACAATCACTACTTTATACTTCTGTTGCAATTTCTTTATACAATCAAAAAACACATCATTTAATTGATCCAACATACTACCGCCGCATTTCACTACAATATAATCGCTCATCTTCCCTCTCCTTATGTACGATAACAAGCGTTTATTTTCACATATTCATAACTCAAGTCACAGCCCCAAGCTGATCCGGTCTCTTCTCCTAAATGTAAATACACATCCATCACAATTTCATGTTCTTTTAATTTCCTTTTCATTTCCTCTTCAGAAAACATTTGAGGCTCACTATTTTTTAACACAGCGATAGATTGTAGAGTAATATCAATTGTATCCGGATGAATCGCTACTTCACTTTGTCCCATACTGCTAATAATTCGCCCCCAATTTGGGTCTTCACCATGTATTGCTGTTTTCACAAGACTCGAACCGACTATTTGCTTTGCAATTTTCTTTGCCTCTTCATTCGTTCGAGCTCCTAGCACATTTACTTCTATTAACTTCGTAGCACCTTCACCATCTTGTGCAATTTTTTTCGCTAAATCTTCACATACCTTCTGTAAAGCAAATACGAAAGTTTCCCAATCTGCATGTTCCATATTGATTGGTTTCGTTTCTGATAATCCGCTTGCCATAACGATGACCATATCATTCGTAGAAGTATCTCCATCCACCGTAATTTGATTAAATGTATGATTCGTTATTTGTGATAGTGCTGTTTGCAATACGTCATGCTCTATATGAGCATCTGTCGTAATAAAACTTAGCATCGTTGCCATATTTGGGTGAATCATCCCTGAACCTTTCGCAACACCAGCAATCGTCACTTTCTTCCCATCAATCATCATCTCATAGCACGTTTCTTTCGTTATAAGATCCGTCGTTAAAATCGCTTCAGAAAAAGAATGAGCTTCACTTACTTCCTTCGTCGGGATAAGATTTGCAACTCCCTTTCGGATTATATCCATCGGTAAAGGAACACCAATTACACCTGTTGAAGCTACTGCAACGTAATTTTCTTTCACTCCAAAATGTTCGGCCCCTAATGCACGTATCTCGTAAGCATCTTGTAAGCCTTTCATTCCTGTACAAGCATTTGCATTTCCACTATTGACGACAATCGCTTGTAATTTCCCCTCAGCTGCTATACTGTCTTTCGTTACTTGCAGCGGGGCTGCTTGTATTTGATTCGTTGTATAAACAGCGGCGCATGATGCTGGCACTTCACAAATGATTACACCTAAATCCTTTTTTTCTTTTTTCAAACCATTTGCAGTACCGATTGCCGAAAAGCCTTTTGGCGTTACAATTGAACCATTTTCTAATTTTGTTATAGACTCTACTTTAATCATCCTGTCCCCCTTATAGATAAAGCGGCATATGTTGTAAACCTGTTGTTTCTTCTAGTCCCGCTACTATGTTTGCATTTTGAATCGCTTGCCCAGCCGCACCTTTCATCATATTGTCTATAACAGAAACGACTGTCACTCTTCCTGTTCTTTCATCGTAAGCTATCCCCATATCACAATAATTTGAGCCCCTCACTTCTTTCGGACTTGGAAACTCTCCTTGCATGCGAATTCGAATAAAAGCCGATTGTTCATATGTTTCTTCATATAATTTTTGAAGTTGTTCTATTTCCATTTCTCGTTTTACTTTCGCATAAAGTGTAACCATAATCCCCCGTGATATCGGTATTAAATGTGTACTAAACGTGATTGGCTTCGTTTCCCTATTCCACTCTGCAAGCATTTGCTCAATCTCAGGAATGTGTTGATGCTCATTTACTTTATAAATGTGCAAGTTATCGTATAACTCAGGAAAGTGAGTCATTGTTGTTGGCGTTTTGCCCGCTCCAGATACTCCTGATTTTGCATCAATAATAATGGAATCTTCTTCAATCATGCCACTACGTACTAACGGCAATATCGCTAATAATGCGGCTGTAGCAAAACATCCTGGATTTGCAATTAAATTTGCATTTTGAATCTCGGACCTTTTCCATTCACTTAACCCATATACAGCTTCCTTAAGAACTTTTTCTTTTGCAGCTACCCTTTTATACCACTGTTCATATGTCGAAGGATCTTTCATACGAAAGTCTCC
Source organism: Bacillus sp. IBL03825 (assembly GCF_024712505.1). Taxonomy (NCBI): domain Bacteria; kingdom Bacillati; phylum Bacillota; class Bacilli; order Caryophanales; family Bacillaceae; genus Bacillus; species Bacillus sp. IBL03825. Next base: position 4,117,513 of record NZ_JAMXKE010000001.1, read on the forward strand.
AGATAGGTCAATTATTTTTAAACCTACTGCTAATAATTTTGGAGTTAACTCTGCCGACACTCCTGCTGGGGTTGCTAGAAATACAATTTCTGCTTTCTTCTTTATTTCCTCCGCATCAATTTCTTGTAACGTATGGACAAGAACATTTTGAAAATGCGGATATACATTTGTTATACACTCGCCAACTTGCGAAAAAGAATGGAGAGAGGCTATCGAAAAATATGGATGTTGCTCTATTAACCGAATTAACTCAATACCTCCATACCCAGTTGCTCCAATAATTGCGACTTTCATATGCTCCTCCTCATATCGATTCTTTAAATTAAGTATGATTATAATATTGTATATTTATATAGTCAATTAAATATTTATAAATTTTATAAACTTAAAAAACTTAATTTTACTAGGAAAACAATATACACAACCGAATTTTTATGCACAAATAGCGTATAGTAGTTTTTTTATTTCACTTCAAGTACAATAAAGTGAAACTATAATCAGTGGGTTTTTGTTCATCCCCACTGATTATTAGCCCACACCAATCGGGCGTTTAGGGGCAGTCGATCTCCCACCTAACTTCTTTGCTCTAGCCGAATTTTAAGGTGGGAGTTTTACTGCCCGTTAATACCGGGGAAAACAATACATGTATACATACAGGCGGGGAAAAACATGAATGAGAAATTAATTGAGAAAATGATCATAAAAAGTTTTCAACAATATCAATGTAATCCTATTTCAAATGAGGATCAGGAAATGCTAATTAAACATATTCAAACGATAATTCATTCAAATACTGAAATTGATGTATACGAGGCAGTGGAGGATATCGTTTACGATTATGTGACTGGAAAATAAAAAAATAGGAGATTTCCATATGGAAATCTCCTATTTTTTACTTAATGATTTACCTGCAACACGCTCAAATAAACCTGGGAATAGAGCATACAATTTCGGACCAATGCCCATCCACTTCGGTAAGTTTACTTCACGCCTTTTCGTTTGCATCGATTTTACGATCTGCTCTGCTACATATGTTGGTTTTAACATGTACCGTCCCATATTTTTCACATATGTACCGGATTGATCCGCTATTTCAAAAAAGTTTGTATCTATCGGACCTGGATTAATCGCTGTTACGAAAATATTTGTACTAGACAACTCCATGCGTAAACTATTCGTAAATCCTAATACGGCATGTTTCGTCGCTGCATACGCACTCGATTTCGGAGTTGCAATTTTCCCAGCAAGTGAAGCAATATTAATAATATGTCCTTCGTTCCTTTTCACCATATGGGGTAGTACCGCTTTCGTACAAGCTACTAATCCAAATACATTTACTTGGAACATATCTTTCACTTCATCCATTGATGCATCTTCAAATGTTTTAAAAATACCAAATCCCGCATTGTTTACTAATATATCAATACGTCCCACTTCTTGTAATACCTTTGAAAAAACAGATTGTACTTCCGTCTCTTCACTTACATCTAATACATAATAATAGCAAGGCGTATTATAAGTTTCTTTAATTTTCTCTGCTAACGCTTTTAATTTCTCTTCTGTTCTAGCCATTAATACTGGAGTCGCCCCCTGCTCTGCAACTTGCATTGCAACTTGCTCTCCAATTCCACTAGAAGCACCTGTAATGACGATTACTTTATCTTGTAAACGTCCCGTCATTGCTGTCACCTACTTTGCATAATAAATCAATTGTTGCGAAGATTCATCAATCATCACTTGTTGATTATATGCTAAAAAGTCTAATTGTCCAACAGTTTCTGAAATAGTAAGCGGCAATTGCTCCTTATATAATACCGGAAATAGTTTTACACATATTTCAAATGCTGTCATTGGTTTTTCCTTTAATAACTCAAGCACTTTAAACGCACGTGTTTCTTGCTTTTGTAATCTCGTTTCAATAAGTTGTTTCACATTTAGAACATCTTCTCCATGTCCTGATAAAATGCGCGAAATATTCATTTCACTTAAACGCTTTAACGTCTGATTATATTGTAATAACGGGCGCGCCCTTTCTGTTTGTCCTTCATATGGTGGTTCTAATATGGGATTCGAAGAAATATGACTAATGAGAGCATCCCCGCCAATTAATATTCCATCAGATTCTCTATATAATGAAATATGAGTGGAAGCATGACCTGGTGTTTCGATTACTGTAAACCCAGGTAAAGAATCAATACGATCTCCCTCTCTCACAGTATGTGTTAACGATCTATTACAAGAATATTTAAGTGTCTTCGTCGTCAATAACGCCTCGTCTTTCAAAAATGCCGCTGGAACACCAAATTGCAAAGCTGTCTCTCTAAAAAACTCATGATACCACTTTAAAAATTCTGGATTTTGCGTGATCCAAGGCTCATTCCAAGGATGTCCAATAATGTTCGTTTTCTCAGAAAATATATTTAAAAGCCCACAATGATCCGCATGATGATGCGTAATGACTACTGTTTTAATATCTTCTATCGCATATCCTAATGTACCTAATTGCCTTTCTAACGCACTTCTTGCCTCTTCTGTATTCGTCCCTGTATCAATTAATGTTAATGTCTCCCCCTCAACTAAAAACACATTCACAGTTTCAACTGCAAATGGCACAGGAATCTCCATTCGGTGAATCGCCGTCATGCTTAGCCCCCCTGTCTCTTTCCGGTTCAAAAATGAATACTTCTTCAGTTTACAACTTCTATATATATTTGTCATTATTTTCAGATAAAAAGAGGTGTTTCCTATAAAAAAACGAATGTATGTACATTTATAAGAATTTCTAACCAAATTTAAAGGAGGAACATCATGTCTATTCAAAACATTTCCTTTCTCGGTGCAGGCTCTATTGCTGAAGCTATTATTGGTGGCTTGTTACATGCAAATGTTGTGAAAGGCGAACAAATTACCGTAAGTAATCGTTCTAACGAGACAAGATTGCAGGAGCTACATAAAAAATATGGCGTTAAAGGTACGCATAATAAAAAAGAGCTACTTACTGATACAACTATTCTTTTTCTAGCAATGAAACCAAAGGATGTTGCAGAAGCACTTACTCCTTTTAAAGAAGATATACATAATAACCTGCTTATTATTTCCTTATTAGCAGGTGTTTCTACTCACTCGATTAGAAACCTGCTTCAAAAAGATGTTCCGATTATTCGTGCGATGCCAAATACATCTGCAGCTATTTTAAAATCAGCTACTGCTATCTCGCCTTCAAAACATGCAACAGCGGAACATATTCAGACTGCCATAGCTTTATTTGAAACAATCGGTCTCGTCTCTGTTGTAGAGGAAGAAGATATGCATGCTGTCACTGCATTATCTGGAAGTGGGCCTGCTTATATTTATTACGTAGTGGAAGCGATGGAAGAAGCCGCAAAAACAATTGGTTTAAAAGAAGATGTTGCAAAGTCACTTATTCTTCAGACGATGATTGGTGCTGCTGAAATGCTAAAAGCAAGTGAAAAACACCCTTCTGTTTTGCGAAAGGAAATTACTTCTCCTGGTGGAACGACCGAAGCAGGCATTGAAGTATTACAAGAACATAAATTTCAACAAGCACTTATTTCTTGTATTACACAGGCTACACAACGATCACATAATCTTGGGAAAACATTAGAACAACTAACAAAAGAAAAATAACAAATGGAGCTCAATCTTACTTGAGCTCCATTTTTTTATTAACATATATTGTTTAGTTATTAGTCTTCCCAAAAATCTCTTCTTGCAGACGGCGACCAGTTGGTGTTGCTGCAAGTCCACCTTCAGCTGTTTCACGAAGTGCTACTGGCATCGTTTGTCCGATTCTAAACATCGCCTCAATCACTTCATCACATGGAATTGTACTCGTTACGCCAGCTAATGCTAAATCAGCTGAAATCATCGCATTCGCAGCTCCTGCTGCATTACGTTTTACACAAGGTACTTCTACAAGCCCTGCAACAGGATCACATACTAAACCAAGCATATTCTTTAATGAAATCGCCATCGCTGTAGCTGCTTGATCTTGTGTTCCACCAGCCATCTCAACTGCTGCTGCTGCTGCCATTCCACTTGCTGAACCTACTTCAGCTTGGCAACCTCCTGCCGCGCCGGAAATACAAGCATTATTCGCAACAACCATACCGAAAGCTCCTGCTGTAAATAAAAATTCGATCATCTCTTCGCGTGTCGGCTGTAATTTTTCTTGCAGTGCAAACAGTACACCTGGCACTGTTCCAGCAGACCCTGCTGTTGGTGTTGCACAAATAATTCCCATCGCTGCGTTTACTTCATTTGTTGCAACAGCTTTACTCACCGCGTCCAAAATCGTATCTCCAGATAAGCCTTTTCCGCTATTCATATACGCCTGAACTTTTACAGCATCTCCGCCAGTTAAACCAGTTGGTGATTTTACTCCGCGAATACCACGTTCTACCGCTTGCTCCATCACGACTAAGTTCTTTTCCATACCAGCAATTACTTCTTCACGTGAAATATTTCTTGTTTTCATTTCACATTGAATCATAATTTCTGCGATCTTTACATTTTGTTCTTTAGCTTGCGCCACTAGTTCCGTTGCGTTCCGAAACATGGTGTGTCCCCCCTGCAATTATTCCATAATAGTTACTTGACAAATATTTTGTTGCGCGTTTATTTCTTCAATCACTTCATCTGCTAATAATTCATCTGTTTCGATAACCATAAGCGCTCTTCTTCCTTTTTCTTTACGAGAAACACTCATTGTACTAATGTTAATTTCATGTTTCGCAAGGATTGAAGCTACTGCTGCAATAGCACCGAAGCGATCGTTATTTACAATAAGTAGTGCTGGACTCGTGCCTGTTAATTGAAGATCGAATCCGTTTAATTCTACAACTTCAATTTTACCGCCACCAATTGAGCAAGCAACAACTTCAATTTCTTCTTCACCTTTATACAAACGAATTCTCGCTGTATTTGGGTGAGGTGCATTTGCATCTTCTTCAATGAATTCTACTTCGATTTTGCGCTCTTTTGCTATGTCTAGCGCCTCTGGAATACGTAAGTCATCTGTTTCAAACCCTAATATTCCACCGATCAATGCTACATCCGTACCATGCCCTCGATACGTCTTTGCAAATGATCCATATAATGAAATGCTTACTCTTTCTGGTTCATGACGAAACAGCTGGCGAGCAACTTGCCCCATTCTTGCTGCGCCTGCTGTATGTGAACTTGATGGACCAATCATAACTGGACCAATAATATCAAATACTGAGCGATACTTCATCATAACTCCCCCTAAACCTCTATGCAAAAATTTTTTACTATTCTATTAAGCTACCGAATCGGTTGCTTTTCCAGTTGTACGACGAATTTGTTCCGCTATACGAATTGGATAGTTTTTGAATAACAGTGAAACAATATATCCTGAAATAATACCAATTATCATAATAAATAAGAAACTTAGCATTACCTTCATTTAAAAATAATATAAGCTAATCCACAATAAAGTCTTGTAGCAATCCAAAGTTTAACACAGAACCCCTTACAAGGATAGCATAACAAGTGAAACGCCCATTGCTTTCATACCTTTTCGTGCTTTAAGGCTAAAAAGTAAAAAAGACTTCATATAAATAATAGTAATATCTTTCCTATTATAAATTCCATGTTGCTCTCTCACAATTTAGTCAACTTCACTTATTACGACAAATGCCTAAAACGCATGTAGCCTACAATAAATTTTGATCTGCCCTCATTATAGCTCGTTTTTAATAAAACGCTTACTTTTAATGAATTTTAAAAGTTCTGAATAACGATCTGTTTTTGCTATTTGTACCACTCGTATGTCGTCTGACTTATATAACAGTTTTTCTAAACAATCGGTACTATGTATTTTTATCCTATCTCTTCACATCATTAAAACTTTCTGTTTCATCCAATATAAACATAAAATGATAACAGTTTTATTTTAAATTTTTTTTAGAAATAAAAAAATGGCAACCTTTCGTCACCATTTTTTCACACCATTATTATCTTTCTACCGGAAATATTTTCAAGTCCGTAGCTATTTCTGTATTAGAAAATAGCTCTCTTGCCTCTTTCCATAATTCCTTATATGTATCCCCTTGATAACGAGAACTAATATGAGTCAATATTAATCGTTTTGCATTTGCCTGAAGTGCAATACTCGCAGCTTGCTTAGATGTGGAATGAAAATAATCATACGCTTGTTGTTCATCTTCTGCTGCAAAAGTTGCCTCATGAACAAGTACGTCAGCGTCTTGTGCCAGCTCTCTACTCGCTTCACAATACCTTGTATCACCTAAAATGGTAATAATTCTTCCCTTTTGAGGCGAACCAATAAAATCTTTTCCATTTAGTATCGTACCATCTTCTAATTCAACTATTTCTCCATCTTTTAAACGTTTAAAAAGTGGACCGGGTTTCACACCCATCTCCAGCAATTTATCGACTAAAAGAGCACCTTGTATATCTTTCTCTACAATACGATACCCAAAACATTCAATACCATGTGACAATCTTTTCGTTTCCACGTGAAATTCATTATCTTCAAATACAGTACCTTCTTCTGTTATCTCCACAATTTCAAGTGGATATTTTACATGTGTGGTACTTACTGATAATGCCACTTCAATAAATTGTTTAATTCCTTTTGGTCCATACACAGTTAAAGGTGTAGTCCCTCCTTGAAACGAACGGCTTCCTAATAAACCTGGCAATCCAAAAATATGATCACCATGTAAATGCGTAATAAATATTTTTTCAATGCGGCGTGGGCGTACTGATGTATGTAATATTTGATGTTGCGTCGCCTCGCCACAATCAAATAACCAAGTCTGTCCTCGTTCTTCTAACAATTGCAAAGCAATTGCCGAAACGTTCCTTCCTTTCGAAGGAACACCTGCACCAGTTCCTAAAAATACAAATTCCACTTTCTTTCCTCCAGCTCTTTATATAATCTACCTTTCATCTTACGGAATGTTATTTCAAATGGCAAATCGAATTTACATAACCAATCATCTAGACAACTATATAACACGAACATTATACTCAAAAAACTTAGTAACCGTTCGTGTTTTATGTTAAAATGGTTATACTACATTTTAAGGGAGCGTTTTATTATGAAAGAAGCATTTCGTTTACAAACTGATTTTTCATCTTCATTTGATCGCTGGGTAAGTTCTTTCGTGTCTGATCACCCAGCACAATTAGAATGGACGACTTTGAAAGAATTAATCCATGAATATACAACAACACATACAAATGATTCATTACCAACATATATTTCTTCAGCTTTAACATATTACGCACAACGCGTTTCAACAACAAACAGCTCAGAAATTGTTATTTTTGAAAATGCTACAATCTCATAATCTATAAATAAAAAAGCACTGGTTACAGTGCTTTTTTATTTATACTTATTTAGCACATCTTCATATTCCGTCCAAAAATTTGTATACATACTTTGATCAAACTCATCTAAAACTATCTTTTCACTTGAGTTATTAAATAATTCTTTTGCTTGTAGTGCAATTGAAGTAACTATACTTTAACTTTTTGTAAATAGCTTATTTTTATTTAATATCTAGATATAAAACAGTTGTTATTAGTTGAAAAGCTTTGTGTAATGATATGTTTTACAAGATATTTGTTAAAAAGTTATAGTTAACATTAAAGAAATATTAATATTATAAAATCTATATATTAAACTTTAAATGGTGTGTTATATTTTTTAAGGGCTTACAAGTAAAAAAATAGGAGGAGAATAAATGAAAAAAAATAGCGATTCTGACTTTAACAGCAGGAATAGCCTTATCAAGCTTTGCAGCATCAGCAGCAGCAAAATCTAATCATGAAAACAGCGACTGGTCAAATGTATATCGTGTTTACAGTCCTAATGATGAAACGCCATCTCGACCTAAATATAATAAAACAGCTTATTATATGAGGGTAGACGACATGTCAGGATTAGATGGATATTTCAATGCCTGGGCTGCATTAAAAGATGGTACAGATGTTTCTGATGGTCATACGTACATAATGCGTGATGGTCAAGAAGAATTCTTATACAATTTGGCAGTTGAGAAATTTAATTCTGGTATCAAGGTTAAAATTGATACTAGAAGATGGGCTGAGGGCACAGCGACAGGTGTTTGGAGTCCAGATAGTATCCGTAAATAATTATATATAAATATAATATTTTATATTCTTGTAAGCCTTTCCTCGTAACATTACATATTTTAAGTGTTACGAGGAGTATATTTGAATTTTTAAGAGGTGAAACATGGGTACTTACTTTAACGAAAGAATGAGTAATAAGAATTTTTATTTTTCACTTATGTTAGGAATAGCCTTATCTTGTATATATATATTATATTATGTAATTCCACTAACCGATAAAAGGGATGTTATCTTCACTCCATATACAACTTGGATGGGAATTAATAGTATTGTAACACCTTCCTTTTTATTTTTCTTTATACTTCCAGTGATTGCAAGTTTACCTAGTTCATCACTCTTTCAGGAAGATAAAAAAAATGGATCTTTTTTGTTTGTAATTATACGAAGTAATTATAAAATGTATTTTCTTAAGCTGTTTAGTAAAACCTTTCTTATCGGGGGCTTTGTTGTTATTATTCCATTGATTTTAAACATTTTTTTATCATTTATGTTTCTTCCAAATATAACTCCTGATGAAGTTTTAAATTCTAATATAGGGATGTACGAGCGATCAACCTTTTTTATTAACATTTATTTCACTCACCCTTTTATTCATATGATTTTATATACAGTTATTGCTTTTGTTTATGGAGGAGCATTTGCTTTGTTTTCTCTTAGTATGTCCTTTTATGCCAAGCATACTTTTATAACTTTATTAAGTGCTTTTTTATTACAACTTTTTTTAATGATAATCAATTTATTTTATTCAACGCCCCTTGCTCCTATCTATTTCTTATCTGAATTTCATATATATCATGGAGCCGATATCATTGTTTCTATTTTAGTGTTGGTAGGGATTTTTATTTTATCGATACTTTTATTTTTAAGAGGAGTAAAACGCCATGTTATTTTATAGCCTTTTGAAAATGTATTTATTAGAGTTGTTTCAAAAACGAAGGTTATTTGTGATTAATATTTTATTTCTTATAGTAGGTGTGTCGATTCACCTCATTAGATCATTTTACTTTTTATCTAATGATTCTTTGTTTTCACTTCTTAGTACTTCAAGGGATATGAAAATAATATTATTTAGTTATCTTCCATTATTGCTTCTGTTTTTCTATTCATTTAATTATACAGATAAAAATGTTTATGTGTATTTTAGACATAAAACTCGTCAATCATATTGTTTTCATTTAATCAGAAAAATTGTAAGTCTAGCAATTATATATTCAAGTATCTACCTGTTAATTGTAGGAATAAATTTTTTAATTGTAAAAGAGAAAATAGTGATTTGGTTGCTTCCATCTTCAAATTGGTTAGTAATTATATATTTTATAGTATCGTTATGGTTAGTAACTGTAGCAATATGTATTTTTGCACAAATACTAGTATTTTTCGTTAAACATAAAGCTATTTGTATTTTTACTATTTACTTTCTTATTACGATAGATCAATTATCAGAAAAAAAATATAATTTTTCTTTATTTTGGTCAAAAGGTTTGATTTTTCAAGAAAAGGACTGGTTTCTAATAGATATAACCTTGCTGAAATTAGCTTTTATGTTAGGGATTATTAGTATTTTATTTGCTATATTGAATATTTGTTTACATCGGATGGACTTATATAACGGAAGTGATTAATTACGATGAAAAATAGTGTTTTTTATAAATTGGTAAAAAGGGATTTAATATTAAGCAGTCATAGTATGAAATTAAGATTTATAATATCATTTATTGTTTATAGTGTGTTGGTGGTGGGAGAAGTATTTTTATTAAAGCAATCAGCCCAGTATAGAGAACTTCCTTCAAATGCTATAACAATTCTTGATGTCTTGTATGAACTGCTAAAAGGAATATCTTTTAAAGAAGTTGAAATGGGGCGATTTCAGCTTCCTGTAACATGGCTTATATTACAATTATCTTATTGTTTTATATTAGGTACGTATGTAAGAGCTGATTTTATACAACAGACACCGTATCTTTTAACGAGGAAAGTGTCTAGGTATCAAGTATTGTTTAGCAAATTTATTAGTACATGTATATTAACTATTTGTATAACTTTATTATTTTATATTGCCGTGTTCTTCTGGGGAGGCATTTTTTGTTCTTATCAATTTGACTGGGGAATATATACAGAGAAGGTCAATCCTACAATTTATAATTATTTTAAAGAAACCATTTTTATTATAAAAAGCTTTACTTTACAACTAATAACATCTTCCTTATTAGTTTGGGTTTATTTAATTGTGTCTACTAAATTAAAAAGTATTATTTCATATATAGTGATTATAGTGATTATTACCATGACTATATTTATGCCGGTTATATATAATCCGTTTGATAGTATGTTAATCCGTAAGAATTTATTTTACGTTAATAATGAACATTTTCTATATTCTATATTCTATTTTCTTTTGTGCGCTTTTTTTCTATGGATAAGTGGTTATTGGATAGGGAAAACATTTGAATTTGTTAATAGAAAGGATACTTCTGATGATTTACATTGAGGCTAAACATGTTTCTAAAGTGCTAAAAGGCAATATTATTTTAAATGATGTTCATTTCGAATTAGAAAAGGGGAAAATTTATGGTTTTAAAGGGAGAAATGGTTCAGGTAAAACAATGCTTTTTAGAGCTTTATTAGGATTGATGAAAATAGATAGTGGTGAAATATTAATAGATAGAAAAATAATTGGTATTGATCATCCGTTTCCTGAAAATACAGGCATTATCATTGAATATCCGGGATTCATTCCAGACTATACAGGATTTAAAAACTTAAAACTATTAGCTTCTATTCAAAATAAAATAACGGATAATATAATTCGTGAAACAATGGAGCTCGTAGGATTAAATCCAGAAGATACAAGAAAAGTAAAAAAATATTCACTTGGAATGAAGCAAAGATTGGGTATAGCACAAGCAATTATGGAGAGCCCTAAGTTATTAATTTTAGATGAGCCAACAAACGCTTTAGATGAAAATGGAATTCAGGATATAACTAAAATCTTATTAGATTTAAAGTCTAAAGGTACAACTATATTAGTTGCGAGTCACGATAGTGAAACATTAAATATAATTGCAGACAGAATATTCCTAGTTGAGAATGGTAAAGTATCACTATCTTCACAGATGTAGAGGGAGAAAGATATGAATAAAAAACGATATGTTTTTATGATTATTTGTACATTTTTTATAATAGGGGCATGTTGGAGATATCAGGTAGTAAATAATTTAAATGAATCTTATATTGTGAAATCAGAAAATATTAATCTAGGTCAATCATTTAATACAGATATATTTAAATTTAGCATTAATTCTTTCGAGAAGAAACAAGTAATTGATAATAATGGAAATAAAGAAATTCATTATCTTTTTGATATTGAAGCAACAAATAACACGCAAACTGAACAAACAATTTTTACAGGTTTGCATATATTGGCACCCTTAAAAGGAGTTAATAAGACGAATGGAATGTTTAATGAGAATACAAAGAAAACAATAGTTTCATGGGAGAAGTTACAAAACCATAAAGGCATTGTAACAATGAAAATGAGGGAAAGTTGGGGAGTTGCACTTAATACACCTGCGAAATTAGTATATCTAGGTGAAAAAGATGGTAAAAAAATAAAATACATATTAGATTTACCTAACAACTAAAGGCCTAATTTGCTTGTTGATTTCTGAATAAGATGATTTGTAATATATGTCATCTTGTATTACACTTTGCCTATTTTAATAGCTTCTATCAAACAAGAGTGAAAATTTTAATAGATAAAGCCGTTATAAAACATACCGAAGAAGTTAAAATTTTTACTTGGGACAACGAATAGTAAGTCTAATACTTTTTGTGGCGTTACTGCAGCTGGTTGGAAAACTTCATTAGATTTAGAAGCAAGTTAAAAATGAAAGGTGTCATGATATTTACAACTTCATGACACCTTCTACATAAACTTATTTTCTAATTTTTGCTGAAAAGACTTTTCTTGCTTACGTAATAATTGACTACCTCGTTGTAAAATCGGCATTCCATACTTATCATTAATTTGATCGATGACAGCAAGTAGCGGCTCTTCTTTCGCATCTTCTTCAAATGAAAACAAATCCAATTGTTTCACCGATTCTGTCTTCCACTCTATTTCAGTAGCTGTAACACCTAATAAACGAACGGAATCACCGTCCCAATGTTGCTTCCATAAACGAGAGGCTGCCTGAAAAATATCTCGTTCTTCCCAAATCGCATTTTTCAATTGCTTACTCCGCGTTACTGTCCGCCTATCATGATATTTAATCATAATTTGAATATTATAGCTGACAAGAGTTCGCTTTTGTAATCTTTTACTTACTGATTTTGATAGCCGTTCTAACATATCAAGTAATTCTTTCGCTTCATCCATATCCTTTGAAAAAGTCATCGAATTACCGACACTTTTATGTTGTCCCATTTGACTCGGGTCAACTTCCCTATCATCCATACCTTTTGCCCGCCACTTTAAATCAACACCATGCTTTCCAATTTTAGCGCGAATGATATGTTCGTTTCCTTTTGCTAACTGCTCAATTGTTTTTATATGAATATCATTTAATTTTTCAGCTGTTTTTTCTCCAATTCCATGCATCGCTTCAACTGGAAGTGGCCAAATCATTTCTGGAATATCTCGTTTTCGAAGCACAGTAATACCGAGAGGCTTTTTCATATCAGAAGCTGTTTTTGCTAGGAAAAGGTTAGGAGCAATTCCGATGCTACACGGAAGCTGTAACTCTGTTAATAACGCCTGCTGGATCATCTTTGCTATTTCAAGAGGCGAACCGAGTGCGTAGCAATCTGTAATATCTAAATATCCTTCATCTATTGAGACTGGTTGTATTTTTTCTGTAAAACGGGAAAGGATTTGAAACATTTGAAATGAAGCTTCACGATATAATGTAAAATTAGGACGCATTACAACTAATTGTGGACATAACCTTTTTGCTTCCCAAAGAGGCATCGTTGTACGTATTCCATAGTCTCTCGCCTCATAACTACATGTTATGATAATTCCTTTTCTTTCTTTTTCATTTCCAGCAACTGCTAACGGCTTCCCTTGTAATGATGGGTCATGAGCAATTTCAACAGATGCGAAAAAACAATTCATATCTACATGCAAAATAACACGACCATTTTTCGGATACATTTCTCGCATAGTACTCACCCCTTCAAAGAACATTTGTTCCTTCATTATATCAAATTTTGCATAATAGTTATAATAATTACTTGTTCTTTTCCTTTTATACATTTGATATAATTTACATAAAATGTATAAAATTACAAAAGGGGTGATTATGATGAAATCAACTAATAAACTCAACTATACGTTCCTTGTGATTATATTAATCATAGCCATTAATTATTTACTGCTTCCTATTTTCAATATTAATACGTTTGGATTCTTCCCTCGCCTAGTACATATAGCAACAACTTATATATTGCCATGGATTTTCTTGTATTGGCTGATCCGCCTTGTAAAAGCAATTGAATCAAAATAAAAAGCGTGTAAATCAATTGTGATTTACACGCTTTTTCTATTACATTACTTCGCTACTTCTTCAATAATTGCTATAACTAATTCTGCTGTTTTCGCTAATTCTTCAACAGGAATCTTTTCGTTTGTTGTATGAATTTCTTCATAACCAACCGCTAAGTTAACTGTTGGGATACCGTGTCCTGCAATTACGTTTGCATCACTTCCGCCACCACTTTGGTGAAGAGAAGGTGTACGACCAATGTTTTCAGCTGCACGTTTTGCAACTTCTACAACGTGATCGCCATCAGCAAATTTAAATCCTGGATACATAACGTTTACTTCAACGTCTGCTTGACCGCCCATTTCTTTTGCAGTTGTTTCAAATGCTTCTTTCATTTTCGCAACTTGTACTTCCATTTTCTCATTGATTAAAGAACGCGCTTCTGCAAAGATTTGTACATGATCGCAAACGATATTTGTTTGTGTACCACCTTCAAAACGTCCAATATTTGCAGTTGTTTCAGAATCAATACGACCAAGTGGCATCTTCGCAATTGCCTTCGCTGCGATAGTAATTGCAGATACACCTTTTTCTGGTGCTACACCAGCGTGAGCTGTTTTCCCACGAATAATTGCATTCACTTTCGCTTGTGTTGGAGCTGCAACAACGATTTCACCAACTTTTCCATCGCTATCTAATGCGTAACCGTATTTCGCTGTAATGCGCTCACGATCTAATGCTTTTGCACCAACAAGACCAGATTCTTCTCCAACTGTAATAATAAATTCAATTTTACCATGAGGGATGTTTTTCTCTTTTAAAACACGAATTGCTTCGAACATTGATGCTAATCCAGCTTTATCATCCGCACCTAAAATCGTAGTACCATCTGATACGATATATCCATCTTTAATAGAAGGCTTAATTCCATTACCAGGAACTACTGTATCCATATGAGAAGTAAAGTAAATTGTATCAACACCATCTTTTGTTGCTGGTAAAGTACAAATTAAATTACCTGCACCATGCCCAGTAACAGTCATTGTGTCATCTTCAAATACTTCTACACCTAAATCTGTAAATTTCTTTGTTAATACTTTGCAGATTTCTGCTTCAAATTTCGTTTCAGAATCTACTTGTACTAATTCCATAAATTCATTTACTAAACGTTCTTGATTAATCATAAGACTGCGCCTCCTGCACTACCATTATGTATGTAACACTATTAATTATAACAGAATTTCGCAAAAGTTTCGAAATACAAGACAAAAAACAGACGGTTTATATGTCTAGATAACCATCTGCTTTCTATTACTCATTTAACAATACCCAGCGCATATGATCTTCCCATACTCCATTTACCATTAACATCTTCCTAGACACGCCCTCATATTGAAAGCCTATCTTTGTCACTACTTGTATAGATGCTAAATTTCGTGGCATAATCGGTGCTTCTATACGATGTAACTGAAATTCTTCGAAAGTAACTTGAATAGCTTTCCTAAGCGCTTCTGTCGTGTAACCTTTATTCAATTCTGCCTTATCTAATTTATAGCCGAGCACACAAGATTGATAAATACCGCGAACGATTAGATTGAATGAGATACACCCAATAATTTTTGTATCATCACCCTTTTTAAAAATCCAAAGCCTGATGATTTTACCTTCTGCAAACTCTTTTCTATCCTTTTGTAACTTTTTCTTCTGATAATCTAACGTAAAAAAATCATCCGGTCTATACTCTTCCCAAGCTTTTAAAAATTCACGATTTCTGTCGTAATATTGAAGAACTTTTTCAGCATACGACTCATCAATTTCCCTTAAATGTAAACGATTTGTTTCATATATTTTCATCATCGTATCTCCATTCTTCAGCTTGCATAACAAAAAACTTATACTCTATCATTATTATATATTCTCTACATACATACAAATTTCCTGTTATACTTTACACGCACTTCTCGAATTTTGTCACTTCTCTCCCCTTGTCCACAATATCATTTCTCGTTACAATGATATTGTACTGATTTGCAAGGAGGTTTAACGATGCATAAAAAAGCTCAAAAAGTTGTGATTTATGTAATGCTAATTTCTATGCTTGTAACAACATTACTTGCTGGCGCAAGTATGTTTTGGTAAAAAGGACGATGTGTTCGTCCTTTTTTTACTTTTTACACATAACATAATAAAATAAACCATCTCGATATCGAGATGGTTTATTTTATATAAAGCACAATCGCTACAATACTAAAGGAAAATGACATTACAAGTGCTGTTATAAAACTTGTATATTGTTTCTGCTGAAATGCTCCAATAACAAAAGTAAGATTGAGTAATGCCATACAAACAATTGCTACAAGATAAGAACATATATTAAAAGTTGCCAATATGAATGTAATAACAAATAGAAATCCCATAAAAAATTGCATATACGAAATTTTTGGATTCAAGTACATATGAGCAACCCCTTTATCTAATTTTTTATCCCGATTGGTGAGGGCTGATAATCCGCGGGTAAAAAACCTCCCACTGATTAAAGTTTCACTTTATCTTTCTATATTCTCATTAACTCATGGTTATGTACACATGTCAAGACAACTTATTACAATAGAAAAAGCCAACCTTTTCGTTGGCTTTTTCATATGCAATGGCTCCTTTTTGTTTTGCCAATTGCTGAAATGATTTTTTCGACTTCACAATCCATACTTTCGTTCCAATTGGAATGCGATCAAATAAATACTCCACATCGTTTTTCTTCATTCTTATACATCCTTGTGAAATATACTTTCCAATTGAACTAGGTTGGTTTGTTCCATGTATTCCATATTTACTTCCATCAGTTTCTCTTGCATTAAATCCAATCCACCTTGATCCAAGTGGATTTTTCGGTGACCCACCTGGAATATCCTTCGCAATATAATACGGATCCTTCGCTTTCATTACAACATCAAAAGTTCCCTCTGGAGTTAATTCATTTGTTTTCCCTGTCGCTACTGGAAAAACCTTTTGAATCTTTCCATCGTCAATATAAGCTAGTTTATTCGTCGCTTTATTTACAATAATAAAAGGATCTCCGGCACGTGGATTATCACCAAGAGGCCAAATAGGCGATAAAGAAAGACATAATATGAAAGAGAGAAGATACGGCATAATAATTCCTACCTTCTATATAAGTTCTTTTATATTATCCTTTCCCTTAAAACGACTTTTAATGAGTAAATATTGTTCCATTTCATACACCAGTTGAACAAGCTTCGCACGTATCTCAAATTCTTCACGTGTAACGGGCAATGGCATGTCTCTAAATAATTCTCTCATTTCTTGAAGCTGTCTTAAGGAAATAACCCCAGTACTCTCAGGGCTAATAGCATTTCCAATGTTTTCAACCACATCCGCAATCATATCAGCTTGTTCATATGTCCATGATAAAGAAGCTGCTAATGGTATCATCCGTTCTAAAATTTCGAATTGTTGCATGCGCATATTAAAATAACGATAGTAATAGCCATCTTCTCGCATAAATGCATTCTCAAGTTTCTTAAACGATAAATCCCTTGCTTCATTTAGCATATTTTCAGTTTCAATAAGTTCTGCCCCACTCCAGCTACTTTCTCTGTTTCGTAAATACACGACCATTTCAAACAAAATTGTTTTAAAATTACTTTCTATTGTATCCTGATACTCTTTTAGCTTATTTTCACTACTTGGCATATACATATTCACTAATAAAGCCACGCTAATTCCTATCGTTAATATCGCAATTTCATTCCCAACAATAAGCCATGTAATTTGTTTCAATGAATATAGATGCATCACAATAACTGAACTCGTGACAATACCTTCTTGAATTTTAAGCATAACTGCAGTCGGAATAAATGTTAGTAATAATATACTAATTGCAAGTGGTGTATATCCAATTGTTTCAAAAATACAAAACGCGAATACCATTGATAATACACAAGCTAAAAAACGATGTAACGACACTTGAAGTGATTTACGTTTCGTATTTTGTACACATAATATAACTAAAATGCCCGCTGAACTATAAAATTCTAATCCTAATAACTGCGCAATAAAAACTGCTGCGCCTGTCCCTATTGCTGTTTTTACTGTACGGTATCCAATTTTGAACATAGCACTGCTCCTATATGTATAAACGTATTTAAAGTTAGTATAAAAAAAGGATGACACAATGTCATCCTTTTCTACTTATTATTCACGCAACCTTTACATATTACAATATTTTTTGTAAAAATTGTTGCGCACGTTCACTTTTCGGTGCTACAAAAAATTCTGCTGGCGCACTATCTTCTACAAGCTTTCCACCATCTAAAAAGAGAACACGATCTGCTACTTCTTTTGCAAATCCCATTTCATGTGTAACAATCACCATTGTCATTCCTGTCGTAACTAATGATTTCATAACTTCTAACACTTCTTTTACCATCTCTGGATCTAGTGCCGATGTTGGTTCATCAAATAACATAACTTCTGGTTCCATCGCTAACGCTCTCGCAATTGCTACACGTTGCTTTTGTCCTCCCGAAAGACGATTGGGATACGTATTTTCTTTATCTAATAAACCGACCTTTTCTAAAAGTTTCTCGGCTTTCTTGTCAGCTTCTTGCTTCGTTACTCCTTTTACATTGATAGGAGCATACGTAATATTTTCTAATACAGTCATATGAGGAAATAGGTGAAAATGCTGAAATACCATTCCGACATTTTCACGAACGTGCATAATATTCGTTTTCGGATTCGTTACTTCTTCCGTTCCAATCCAAATGTGACCATTTGTCGGTGCTTCTAGCACATTCATACAACGTAAAAATGTTGATTTCCCTGATCCAGACGGTCCAATAATTGCTACTACTTCCCCTTTTTCAATCATTGTTGTAATCCCTTTTAATACTTCGTTTTTTCCAAATGATTTATGAAGGTTTTCAATTTTAATCACTTTTCTTCATTCTCCCTTCAATTGCCTTCCCGACTAATGTAAGAATAATGACTAACATATAATAAATGAGTCCAACAAAAAGTAATGGTTCAAGATATTTAAACGTCTCACCGCCTACAATGTAAGCACGGCGCATTAAATCGGTCGCTCCTATTACTGTTACTACAGCCGATTCTTTCGTAAGTGTCGCAAACTCGTTCACAAGCGCTGGTAATATATTTTTTAATGCTTGAGGGAAAATAATATTTCGCATCATTTTCCCGTAAGGAATCCCTAAAGCCATCGCTGCTTCTGTTTGTCCTTTATCAACCGCTTGAATGCCGGCACGAATTACCTCTGACATATATGCACCTGAATTTAAGCTAAATGCTAATACAGCTGCTACGAATGCTGGTATTTCATAACCAATTATTTGCGGGACACCGAAATAAATAATCATTAATTGCAATACAAGTGGTGTACCACGGAAAATTGATGTATAAAAATCTGCCGCTATATTTAATGCTCGTATTCTAGCAATTTTGCAAAGCGCTAATAACGTTCCTAAAATAAACCCAACTAACGCTGATACTGCTACAATTTTTAAAGTAACTTCTAGGCCTTTTAGTATATATGGTATCGAAGGCGTAATCGCCGAAAAATCTAAGTTCATTCTTTTCATTCCCCTCACAGAAAAGTGAAAGGCAGCTTATTTTTCGCTGCCAAACCATTTCTTCACTAATTTATCCATTTCTCCATTTTCTTGCATTTTTTTAATTACTTTATTAAATTCCGCTGTTTTATCACTGTTTTTCGGAAGGGCAATTGCTGCTCCTACTTCTTCTGGTGCTTCTTTAATTTCAATTCCTTGTAATTCTTTCATTTTTTCTAAATAATTTTTAGCAACTGTGTCTTCTATAATTGCAGCATCAAAACGACCAGCTTTAATTTCTTGTACGATTTCTGGTATACGGTCACGTCCCTCAATTTTGAAATCTACTTGTTTTTTAAATTCTGCTGCTTTCTCTTCTTGGATAGATCCTGTTTGTACCCCTACTTTTTTCCCTTTTAAATCCTCTACAGATTGAATATTAGAATCTTTTTTAGAAACGACCATGTTTTTCGCAACAAAATATATGTCTGTGAAATCAACATTATTTTTACGCTCTGCCGTTGGCGTCATACCTGCCATTACGAAATCAACTTTTCCTGAGCTAAGAGATGCTAATAAACCACCAAAATCCATATCTTTCACTTTCACTTCATAACCAAGTTCTTTTCCGATATATTTAGCAACATCAACATCAAAGCCGATAATTTCATCACTTTTTGAAGCTTCTACGTATTCATATGGTTTATAATCTGCTGAAGTCCCCATAACCAGTACTTTCTTATTTTTTCCAGTAGCCTTTTCTTCCCCATTACTACAAGCACTGAACATACTTACAATTAAAATAAGTGCAAACGATATTGATAATAACTTCTTCATCTTTCTTCCCCCTAATAATGTATATTTAAAAGTTTAATAGAATATTTATTCGATGTTTGTATTGTATCAGCACTTTAATTTTTATGCAATATATAAAATAAAAATAAATAAAATAACAATATTAATACCGTTTACAATGTATAAAATAATGCATAAAACAACATAACTATGCATATCCCATAAATTTTAATACTAAATAAAAAAGGCGGTACATCCACTTCATTGTGGACGTACCGCCTTTTCGCTTATATTTATAGTTCTTCACAATTCTCTTCGAAATAAGATTGTAGTTTTGCAATAACTTGCATTGGTTCATGACCTTCAATTTCATGACGTTCTACCATCGTTACAATTTTCCCATCTTTTAATAAAGCAAATGATGGTGAAGAAGGTGGATACCCTTCGAAATATTCACGAGCTCTTGCTGTTGCTTCTTTATCTTGACCTGCAAACACCGTTACAAGATGGTTAGGACGTTTATCATAATGTACGGAATGCGCAGCAGCAGGACGAGCAATACCACCTGCACAACCACATACAGAGTTTACCATTACAAGTGTTGTTCCATTTCTTTTAAACGCTTCTTCTACTGCTTCCGGCGTCGTCAATTCTGTATATCCAGCAGAGACAATCTCTTCACGTGCTTGGCGGACAACATCATTCATAAAAAAGTTAAAATTAATCAATCTTTTCCCTCCTCTAAAACTACCTATTTGTATCTTACCAGTTAATGTTTATGAAATACAAGTAAGTTTACTTGTATTTGGGTATAGAAAAGGTGTTAGAGCTCTTGCTCTAACACCTTTTCTTAATGGCCACGATGCTTTTGCTTTGCTTTTTGTACTTTGATTAAACGTCTTCTTTGTTTTTCAGCTTCTCGCTTCTCCTTAGATTGCACTTTCTTTTCTTGTTTATGCAATTCATAAGATAAGCTAATTGCCTCTTGCGCCTTAGTAAAACGGTTTATATTTACTTCTTTTGCTGCTTCTCGTATGATACGCTTTATATTTTTGGGACGCTGTTTTTCTTTCACTTCCACACCACATCTTGCAAAGTGCTGAAAATAGGCTAACATTGGACCAGTCACAAATATAAGTATTTCTTCGTCTGACGGCTCCGTTCCAAAAATATACCTCGCTCCATACAATTTCCCTGTTTCTTTATGCGTAATAATTCCTACGAAAAATTGACCATCGTGATATACTGTCAAATCCATTGACAGCCCCTCCTTTAAAAAAATTAGAAATACGGGACATCCCGGAGGGGAAGGTTACTGACACGTAATCATGCGTCTGGACTACCAACCAGAACTGTGTTTTTGTATTTCTTTCACTATTATTATATCTCTTTTTCCATAATCTTCATATATTCGCCAATCATTTTTTTATGCGACCCTACAATATAGTCAGGTAGTTCTGTTAGTGGGAAGAATGTAAGCTGAACGGCTTCTTCTTTATTCATAACAAGCTCCCCTTCGTATTCATCCGTATAATAAGCTGTTGTGACAGATTGAAACTCATCACCATTTGCTAGTTTTGTAAAATAGTTCGCTCCAGAAAATATATTAATTAATCGCAAGTTCTTCACTTCTATTCCTGTCTCTTCATATACTTCACGGCCGGCTGTTTCTTCTGGTGATTCACCAAGCTCCATTAACCCACCAGGCAGCCCCCACTTTCCGTAAGGCTCTGTTCTTTGTTGCAATAAAACATCTCCATTTTCATTTATAACGAGTACAACAGCACCAACTAAAATTAAAGGGCGATGACCAACTATTTTTCGTAATTCTTCTACATATCCCATCGTATCGCCTCCTTTTTCGTTGTCCACACTATTGTATCATATGTATGAAACGACAAAATGCGTATATTTTTCATTTTTTTAACAAAATATTTATTTTATGTGCTTCATCTACTGTAGCTAACATAATGGATTTGACTTCTGCACTCTTCTCTAGAAATTCTCTCGCCCACTCTTCTGTTTTTCCTAATAAAGCAAGAACATCTTTCTGAATCTTCCCATCCTTTACTAATACAAAAGAAACTGGAGATCTTTTTCCCGCCACTTTCAGATCAAGCCGCGAAACTGCTTCATACTCTGGATACTGAAATATAGAAACAACACCATTCGCTTCCCACAATGCTAATTTAATCGTTTGAATATCGCTCACATTTCGCATACGAAGTTCCGCAAATAAATATTCCACCGTAATTCTCGCTTTTTTCAAATTGCTAAAATCAATGGAACCATTGTGTATAAGAATAATAGGTGCTGGCTCTAAAAAGCGTCTCCATCTATCCCATTTCAACATTAAGACTGAGCTTATAATGTGAAGTACAACGAGTATGAACGTTGTAATCATTGAGCCGAGTAACCCCACTTTTTCATCAGATAATGCATTAGAAATATTCCCACCAAGCAATAATACTAATACAACATCTAAAAAACGAAGTTGCGCGATGGACCTTTGCCCCATCGCTTTCGCAACTAATGTTAAAAATATGTATGCTATAATAGCCCGAATAACCCATTCACTATTAGAAAGATGCCGTGCCCCTTCAAAAATATGCATATGCATCACTTTGCACTCCTTACCCATCTCAAACTGCTATTCTGTTTTAGTTTGCAACGTTTAAGAGCATATATGTAAAAAAGCTGGTTCGTTTTTACACGAACCAGCTTTTTTATTTAACAGAAAACATATACTTTTTATACGTTTTCCGTACCGATAATATAAGACCCATCATAATCATATTTGAGAATAAGGAACTTCCTCCATATGATAAGAAAGGTAATGCAATCCCTTTTACAGGCATTAATCCAACGATCATACCGATGTTTTGGAATATTTGAACCGTTAATATTCCAATTGATCCAGCACATAATAATGTACCGAATAAATTATCAGCAGAATAACCGATAATAATTGTTCTATATAGTAGTAATAGGAACAAGAATACAACTAACGCTGCTACGATAAATCCACCTTCTTCGGCAATTGTAGCAAAAATAAAGTCAGTATGCTTCTCAGGGATATAGACGTTCCCTTCGCCAAATCCTTTCCCTTCCATACCGCCACTACCTACAGCTAAAATCGATTGCTGTGTTTGATAACCTTGATCTGTATGTTCGAATGGATCTAACCAACCTAAAATACGTGATTGTTGGTGAGGTTTTAGTAACGTAACTAACTTATTAAAGAAGAAATCTTCATACCTTACGTAAATAAATATTAACGCAGATAATATGGTGACTGGAATAACTGTACATAACGCTATTAATTTCTTCTGAATACCTGACATAAATAAAATACATGCAATTGCAGCAGCATATAAGAACACCATCCCTGTATCCGGTTGGCTATATACAACAGCCATAGGCGGGAGGGATACTAGCACAATTTTACCTACTAATTGTAAATCCGTTTGGAATGTCCTTGCCATATACTGTGCATTATGTTTCACTGCTATACTTGCTACTACGAGAAGCAATGAAATTTTGAAAAACTCAGATGGTTGAATTTGTCCAACTAACGGAAATACAAACCATCTTTTTGCACCTAATTTTTCAGGTGTGAAAGTGGAAACCGGTAGTATTTTCAAAAGAATAAGTGAACCAAATCCGACGATATAAAGTGGCCAAGACAATTTTTGTAATTGATCTAAGTCGATGCTTGCAACAAGCAATAACAATACAACTCCAATTATGTAGTTCAAACCCTGTTTCATCGCAAAGTTTGCCTCTCCATATTGGCCAGTTTGCTGACTGCTATATATAGCAGCTATACTCGTAACACATAATGCTAACAAAATTAATATTAATTTTACATCTAAACTTTTTAGAAACTCGGTACTTCTTTTCATGACATCCTCCTGAAACATTGTTACAGCAAAATAAAAAACCAGGAGTCAACATTCTTCATGTTTTGACGACTGATTACACATTATCTATAAAACACTTATATAGAATAACTCTCTTTTTCATACAATACAATATATTATACTACAGTTTCGTCAGTAAGATTTGCCAAAAAAATTATTCTTTTCTTATTTTATATCCATATACCATATATCAGCAATGTATTTTCATAAATTCCTAATACATAATCGTTCATTGTAAGATTACTGGGAAAGATATTATACATATAGTAGGATGTAGCTGAAGAAATAAGATGATAAAAAGCTCGCATAAGCGAGCTTTTTATTAATATACAGATGTATTATTTTCTGACGTATTTTCTAAAATTTCTTTTACACGTCCTAAGAACTTACCACAAATTAAGCCATCTAGTACACGGTGATCAAGTGATAAACATAAGTTAACCATGTCGCGAGCACCAAACATACCATTATCCATAATTACTGGGCGTTTTACAATTGATTCAACTTGTAAAATAGCCGCTTGTGGGTAATTAATAATACCCATAGATTGAACAGAACCAAATGATCCTGTGTTATTAATTGTAAATGTTCCACCTTGCATTTCGTCCGCTTTTAACGATTTCGTACGTACTTTTCCTGCAAGCTCTGTAATTTCACGAGCGATACCTTTAATCGTCTTCTCATCCGCATGTTTAATTACTGGTACAAATAGTTCGTCCTCTGTTGCAACAGCGATAGAAAGGTTAATATCTTTCTTCTGAACGATCTTATCGCCAGCCCACATTGAATTGATTTGAGGATACTCTTTTAACGCTTGCGCTACTGCTTTTACGAAGAAAGCAAAGAACGTTAAATTAAAGCCTTCGCGCTTTTTGAAATCACCTTTAATTGAATTACGGTATGACACAAGGTTTGTCACATCTACTTCAATCATCATCCAAGCATGTGGCGCTTCGTGTTTACTACGTAACATGTTCGCTGCAATTGCTTTACGCACACCTGTTACTGGAATTTCGATATCGCCAGGCATTGTTGGTACAGAAACTGGTTTTGCAGCTTCTACTTTTTGTGCTTCTGGCGCTGCTTTTTGTGCTTCTGGACGCGCTTCTACTACTGCTGCTTCCTCTTTCTTCGCACCTGCTTGCGGAATATTTCCAGATTCCACTAGCTTTAAAATATCTTTACGAGTGATACGGCCATTTGCTCCCGTACCTTCTACTAAATCTAAATCAACATTATGCTCACCTGCAAGTTTTAAAACAGCTGGTGAAAAACGTGGTTTTCCATCAGTTGGTTGTTTTGCTTTCGGTGCTTTTTCAGGTGTAGCTATTTCTGCCTTTGGTTCTTCTTTTGTTTTTTCCTCAACAGCTGTCGCTGCTACTTCATCTGCGCCTTCTACTTGAATAACACAAACTACTTCACCTACAGCTAACGTCTCACCTTCACCAGCAATTAATTCTTTCACAATACCAGTGAAAGAAGATGGTACTTCAGCATTTACTTTATCAGTCATTACTTCTGCAAGCGGATCATACTTGTTTACGTGATCGCCAACATTAACGAGCCATTTACTAATTGTACCCTCTGTAACGCTCTCCCCGAGCTGAGGCATTGTGATATTTTCTACAGCCATGTATAGTCCCCCCGATTAAAATTCCGCAAGTTCACGCATTGCTTTTTCAACTTTATCTGGATTTACCATAAAGAATTTTTCCATTGTTGGTGCATATGGCATTGCTGGAACGTCTGGACCTGCAAGACGTGCGATTGGCGCATCTAAATCAAACAGACAGTTTTCAGCAATAATTGCTGCCACTTCACTTATAATACTTCCTTCTTTATTGTCTTCTGTTACAAGAAGAACTTTACCTGTTTTAGAAGCTGCTTCAATGATTGCTTCTTTATCTAATGGATATACAGTACGTAAATCAAGAACATGTGCCGAGATGCCATCTTGCGCTAACTTTTCAGCTGCTTGAAGAGCAAAGTGAACACATAATCCGTACGTGATAACAGTAATATCATCACCTTCGCGTTTTACATCTGCTTTTCCGATTGGTAATACGTAATCATCCTCTGGCACTTCACCTTTAATTAAGCGATATGCACGCTTATGCTCAAAGAATAATACTGGATCTTCATCACGAATTGCTGCTTTTAATAAACCTTTTGCATCATATGGTGTAGAAGGAATAACAATTTTTAAACCTGGTTGGTTCGCAAACATCGCTTCCACAGATTGTGAATGATACAATGCACCGTGAACACCGCCGCCAAATGGCGCACGAATTGTAACTGGACAAGTCCAATCGTTATTAGAACGATAACGAATTTTTGCTGCCTCAGAAACAATTTGGTTTACTGCTGGCATGATGAAATCAGCAAACTGCATTTCAGCGATTGGACGCATACCATACATTGCCGCACCAATTGCTACCCCAGCAATTGCAGATTCTGCAAGCGGTGCATCAAGCGCACGATCTTCACCAAATTGATCATATAATCCGTGTGTCGCTTTAAATACGCCACCTTTTTTACCAACATCTTCACCTAAAACAAATACTTTCTCATCGCGTTCCATTTCTTCGCGCATTGCTAATGTAATAGCATCAATATAAGACATTACAGCCATGAAACGTTCCCCCCTATTCTGCGTATACGTGCTTCAATGCATCTTCAGGTGCTGCATACGGAGCATTTTCTGCATATTCTGTTGCTTCATTTACGATATGCATAATTTCGTCTAACATTTGTTTTTCAAATTCCTCAGTTAACACGCCAGCTTCTTTTAAATAAGCTGCAAATGTTATGATTGAATCTTTTTTCTTTGCTTCTTCTACTTCTTCTTTATCACGATAAACACGATCATCGTCGTCACTAGAATGTGCTGTTAAACGATATGATACTGTTTCAATTAAAGTTGGGCCTTCACCACGACGGCCGCGGTCTGCTGCCTCTTTTACAGCTTTATATACTGCAAGCGGATCGTTTCCGTCTATTGTATATCCAGGCATACCGTAACCAATTGCACGATCTGATACGTTTTTACATGCTAATTGTTTTTCAACTGGAATAGAGATTGCGTATTTATTATTTTCACACATGAAAATAACAGGTAGTTTGTGTACACCAGCAAAGTTTGCCCCTTCATGGAAGTCACCTTGGTTTGAAGAACCTTCTCCAAATGTAACAAACGTTACTAAATCTTTCTTTTCCATTTTTCCAGCTAATGCAATACCAACTGCATGTGGTACTTGCGTTGTTACTGGAGATGATCCTGTCACAATACGATTTTTCTTTTGACCGAAGTGACCAGGCATTTGACGACCACCAGAGTTTGGATCTCCAGCTTTCGCGAAAGCAGACAACATAAGCTCTTTAGCTGTCATGCCGAACGCTAGTACAACACCCATATCACGGTAGTATGGTAATGCATAATCTTTTTCTCTATCAAGAGCGAATGCTGCTCCAACTTGTGCAGCCTCTTGTCCTTGACAAGAAATTACGAATGGAATTTTACCCGCACGGTTTAATAACCACATACGTTCGTCGATTTTACGTGCAAGTAACATCGTACGGAACATTTCTAATACTTGCTCATCACTTAAGCCAAGCTCTTCATGGCGCTTTTCTTTTACTTCTGCCATTTTTCATAACCTCCTAAATCCACATTTTTATGCGTGCAACGCTTTTCCATCTACAGCTAATGCTGCTTCACCAATCGCCTCAGATAATGATGGATGCGGATGAATTGTATGTGCTACTTCCCACGGTGTTGCATCAAGTACTCTTGCAAGACCAGCTTCAGAAATCATATCTGTTACATGTGGTCCAATCATATGAACACCAAGAATGTCATTTGTTTCTTCATCAACTACAAGTTTTACGAAACCATCTGATTCGCCGTATACAAGTGCTTTTCCGATTGCACGGAATGAGAACTTACCTACTTTTAACTTATAGCCTTTTTCTTTCGCTTCTTGCTCTGTTAAACCGACAGAAGCAACTTCCGGACTGCTATATACGCATTTTGATACCATAGAGTAATCAATTGGTGTAACTTCTTTACCAGCAATATGTTCTACTGCAACTATTCCTTCATGAGAAGCAACGTGAGCAAGTTGTAAGCCACCGATTACATCTCCAATTGCGTAAATATGAGATTCTTTCGTTTGATAAAACTCATTTGTTTGAATGTATCCTTTTTCCACAACGATATCCGTATTCTCTAAACCAATATTTTGCGTATTGGCTTGTCTTCCTACAGATACAAGCATTTTTTCTGCTTTAAATTCTTTATTCTCACCGTTATGTTCAGCTTGAATTGTTACTCCATTATCTTTTACCAATGTTTCTGGTAATACTTTTGCACCAGTTACCACTTTAATACCTTTTTTCTTGAATAGACGTTGCATTTCTTTTGAAACGTCCTGATCTTCTAGTGGTAATATCGTTTTCGCATACTCTAATACTGTAACTTCTACACCGAAGTCAGCAAGCATAGATGCCCACTCAATACCGATTACACCGCCACCAACGATAATAATTGAGCTAGGAAGCGTTTCCATTCTTAGGGCATGATCGGAAGACATTACATACTCTCCGTCTAATTCTAAACCTGGTAATGAATTTGGACGAGAACCTGTTGCAACAAGTACATTTTTTGGAATTAACATTTCATTCTCTTCTCCACTTGCAAGTTCAACTGAAATTGTCCCTGGCATTGGAGAGAAAATAGATGGGCCAAGAATACGGCCGATACCTTCAAACACATCAATTTTACCTTGTTTCATTAAGTGTTGAACACCTTTATGAAGTTGTGTTACAATCTTCTCTTTACGCTCTTGCACTTTCGCAAAGTTTAGTTCTACATTACTTGCAATAACTCCGAACTCTTCGCTTTTTTTAGCAGTTGCGTATACTTCCGCACTACGTAAAAGAGCTTTACTAGGAATACATCCTTTGTGCAAACAAGTACCACCAAGATTTTCTTTTTCAACAAGTGCAGTTTTTAAACCTAGTTGTGATGCTCGAATAGCAGCAACATATCCACCAGTACCGCCGCCAACGATGACTAAATCATATTCTCTTGCCATTATCTCAACCCCTAGCTACTGTTTGTTTTTCTCGTACAACATACTCTTTCGGTGCTTCTTCTTCACGTAATACACGAAGTGCTCCTTCTGCTAATGCTTGTAATTCATCTTCCCCTGGATGTACGATAACATCTGCAATCCAGTCAACACGTTCTTTTATTTCATCAACAAGAATTTTACTGTACGCAAGTCCACCAGTTAAAACGATTGCATCGATTTTCCCGTGAAGTACAGCGCTAGCTCCGCCAATCTCTTTTGCAACTTGATATGCCATTGCTTTATAAATAAGAGTTGCTTCCGGATCACCTTTTTCAACCATTTGTTCTACTTTGATCGCATCATTTGTACCGATTAGGCTTACAAGTCCACCTTGTCCAACAAGTTTTTTAACCATTTCGTCACGGTAATACTCACCAGAGAAACACATCTCAACTAATTGCCCTACCGGTACTGTACCCGCACGCTCTGGACTAAATGGTCCTTCTCCGTTTAAGCCGTTATTCACATCAATAACTTTTCCTTTTTTATGAGCACCAACTGTAATACCGCCACCCATATGTGTAACTAATAAATTTAAATCCTCGTATTTGTGATTTAATTCTTCAGCCACTTTACGAGCAACCGCTTTTTGGTTTAATGCATGGAAAATACTTTTACGTTCCATACCAGCAATACCGCTTATACGAGCAATCGGCTCCATTTCATCTACAACGACAGGATCTACTATGAATGCCGGAATATTTAATCCAGAAGCGATTTCATATGCTAAAATGCCTCCAAGGTTTGAAGCATGATGACCGCTAAACCCATTTTTTAAATCTTCTAACATCGAATCGTTTACTGTGTATGTTCCGCCTTCGATTGGACGAAGTAATCCCCCACGCCCACAAACTGCGTTTAATTTTGAAATGTTAATACCGTGAGAATGTAGAACTTCTAAAATCGTTTCTTTGCGAAACTCATATTGATCGATAATTCTCTTATATTTTCCAATTTGTTCTTCGTCATGACGAATAGTTTCTTCTAAAACAGGTCTTTCATTATCAAAAACACCAATTTTTGTGGATGTACTACCCGGATTAATAACAAGAATTCGATTTAAAGACACTGTTGCTACCTCCACTAATAAATTCAAAAGGAGGTGGAAACCTCAT
This sequence comes from Bacillus sp. IBL03825, assembly GCF_024712505.1. Taxonomy (NCBI): domain Bacteria; kingdom Bacillati; phylum Bacillota; class Bacilli; order Caryophanales; family Bacillaceae; genus Bacillus; species Bacillus sp. IBL03825. Next base: position 4,147,727 of record NZ_JAMXKE010000001.1, read on the forward strand.
AAGAGGTAACCACACCTTTTGTAAAAGTAATATATGAATGATTAGCGACGGCTAATAATGTCGTGACCGTTGCGTAAGTATGTGCTACGAGAGTTTTTCAAGCTTGCAATGCGCTCTTCAGCTAGACGATCTGCTGCTACATAAGTTGCTATGCCATCACGTTTTGAAATTTCGATTACTTTTGCAATTGTGTCATAAATAGACTCAACACGTTTTAGTGCACGTTCTCTATTGTATCCATATAATTCGTCTGCTACGTTAATTACACCACCAGCATTAATAACATAGTCTGGTGCGTATACAATACCCATTTCATGAATCATGTCGCCGTGACGATTTTCTTTTAATTGGTTATTTGCAGAACCTGCGATTACTTTTGCTTTAAGTTGTGGAATAGTTTCGTCATTAACTGTTGCGCCTAATGCACATGGTGCGTAAATATCACATTCAACACCGTAAATTTCATTTGGCTCAACTGCCGATGCACCGAATTCTTCTACCGCGCGTTGTACAGCTTCTTTATTAATATCTGTAACGATTAATTTTGCTCCTTCAGCGTGTAAATGTTTGCATAGGTGATATGCTACGTTACCAACACCTTGAACAGCAATTACTTTTCCTTCTAAATTATCAGTACCGAAAGCCTCTTTCGCAGCTGCTTTCATACCACGATAAACACCGTATGCAGTTACTGGAGATGGGTTACCAGAAGAACCGAATGATGGTGAAATACCTGTTACAAAATCAGTTTCTTCGTGAATAATATCCATATCATCTACTGTTGTACCAACATCTTCAGCTGTAATGTAACGTCCGTTTAGTCCTTGAATGTATCGTCCTAATGCACGGAACATCGCTTCACTCTTATCTTTACGTGGATCACCGATAATTACTGTTTTCGCACCACCTAAGTTTAAGCCAGCTGCTGCATTTTTGTATGTCATCCCTTTTGCAAGACGCAATGCATCTTCAATCGCCGCTTCTTCAGAATCATATGTCCACATTCTTGTTCCACCAAGAGCTGGTCCAAGTGTTGTATCATGAATTGCAATGATTGCTTTTAAACCAGATTCTTTATCTTGACAAAATACTACTTGCTCATAATCATATTTTTCTAAGTATTCGAAGATTTCTAATGTCATTGTCGTTTCCCCCTAGTGATTTACCCTGTTTGGTTTATTTTGAAGCAGTCGTAACTGCCAATGCTAATGAATATACTTTTGTTTCTGCTGAATCAGCACGAGATGTTAAAACAATCGGTGCTTTTGCGCCAGCAATCATAGCTCCTACTTTTGCATCCGCAAAGTATACGAGTGATTTGTATAGCACATTTCCAGCTTCAATCGTTGGGACGAGTAAAATGTCTGCCTTACCTGCTACATCACTTACTATGCCTTTATGTTCTGCTGCAATTTGTGATACTGCATTATCTAAAGCAAGTGGTCCATCAACGACACAATTTTTAATTTGTCCGCGGCGATTCATTTGAGTTAACATCGCGGCATCAATTGTCGCTTGCATCGCAGGATTAACAACCTCTACCGCTGCAATTGGTGCTACCTTCGGCAAATCTATTCCTATTGCCTGGGCAACTTCTACAGTATTCTGTATAATAGCAGCTTTTTGTGTTACATCAGGTGCAATGTTCATCGCTGCATCTGTAACAAAGATAAGACGATCGTAATTTGGAACTTCAAATGCTGCAACGTGTGAAAGTACGCTACCTTTACGAAGTCCCCACTCTTTATTTAATACAGCTTTCAAAATATTTGCTGTTGGGATGTTTCCCTTCATAAGAACATCTGCTTCGCCATTTCTTACAGCTTTAACAGAAAGTTCAGCAGCCTCAGCACTTGACGCTGCTGCAATCACTTCAATGTGTTCTGAAGTTTGTAAACCATGTTCTTGTAGCATCCCCATTATTTTTTCTTGATTTCCATATAGACGAAATTGAGCTAGCTGTAATTTAATTGCTTTCGCTACAGCTTCAATTACTTCATGATCTTCAGCTACTGCTACAGCCACAGTTTTTTTAGGCTGTCCTGCTGCTTGATCAATTAAGTGTTCTAACTTCATATTTTGTAATCAACCCTTTCCGTCGTCCCTCGTCTATTTATAAAGCAAATACCGTGCCAACTTTCAAAAGTGGTCTTACCAATAATGAAAACGCATTCAAAATGCAGTAAAATCAATACTTTGGAAAATAACAAAACATTCTGTCTTGTTTTGTCGTATTTTGTATACCATGCAATAAATTGCATGGTACGCAATTTATTGCATGCTATTTTTTGCACACTCATACTTTTCTAGCTTGTAATATAAATTTCGAACCGAAATTCCTAACGCTCTTGCAGTTTTTGTTTTATTTCCATCAAACCTCTCTAAACATTCATGAATGATATGCCCTTCAAACTCTGTCACTAAATGTTCAAGTGGCTTTTCTTCTAATTCAGGTAATAAGTTATTTTGTTTTACCTCAGTCTGCTCTTCTGTATGTAAAGGTGGTAAATGATGGACATCAATATATATTTCGTTATAATTCATAAAGATAATAGCTCGTCCTAAAATGTTTTCAAGCTCTCTCACATTTCCTGGCCATTCATATGATTGTAAATATGAAATAGCCGAATCAGTGAGCCCCTCTACATTCCGGCCATAATCTTGGTTAATTTTTTGAATCAACCTGTCTGCAATTGCCGGTATATCTCCTTTTCGCTGACGAAGAGACGGAATTTGAATTGGAATTTTATTTAATCGATAATATAAATCCTCTCTAAACCCTCCTTCTAGAATGCCCTTTTCTAAATTCACATGTGTTGCTGCAATTACCCGGACATTTATAGGTATCGCTTTCGTTCCACCAACTTTTACAATTTCTTTTTCTTGCAACACGCGAAGGAGTTTCGCTTGCGTATTTGCAGACAATTCTCCTATTTCATCTAAAAAGATACTACCGTTATTCGCTTCCTCAAAAAAACCTCGTTTTCCGCCTCTTTTTGCTCCTGAGAATGCACCTTCCTCATAACCGAATAATTCACTTTCTAATAAAGTCTCGGAAATAGCAGCACAGTTTACCCGGACGAATTTATTATATTTTCGATTACTTCCATTATGAATTGCATGTGCAAACAATTCTTTACCCGTTCCGGATTCTCCGCGTAGCAATACTGTTGCTGGTGTATTCGCCCCAAGTTTCGCCTGCTCAATAGCAGCCGTTGTTTCATCTGAATTTCCGACAATGTCATCAAATGAATATTTCGCTTCTAACGTTCGAATAATTTGCCTTGCCCTATTCAATTCATTTGTTAACTTTTGAATTTCTGATACGTCACGAATTACACCAACGCTTCCTTTCAATATCCCATCCACTATAACTGGCGCTACGTTTACAATTACATCACGCTTCTTTTGTCCAATCTTCATATGTATTCCGCGTACCGCCCTACGCGTTCGAAGTACTTTCATATGCATACTTTCACCTTCTACAATATCAGTTGTAGCCGGTTTCCCAATAATGTCCTCTTCCGTTAAACCTGTTAATTTCGTATACGCAGGGTTAATTACTAATCCTCTTCCCTTTTCATCCACGACCGAAATTGCTTCCTCAGACGAGTTGATAATCGCCTCAAGTAACGTTTGAATCTCCTTTAAATCTGTAACTTCTTCCGCAAGATCTACAACCTCTGTTATATCTTTAAAAATCGCAAATGCCCCTTGTACTTCTCCTCCCTCTTTTAATATTGGAATACGGGTTGTAATAATTTTCTTTTCATTCTCTAATGTCAGTTCATAATTTACTTCTATTTGTTTCGTACGTATAATACGAAGCAACTTACTAGTCGGAATAACTTCTAAAATATATTTCCCTACCGCATCTTCTTTTTTATATCCGATAATACGCTCTGCACTTTTATTAAATAGGCGTACTTGTCCATCTCGATCAATCACAATCATACCGTCATGCGTAGAATTTAAAATTAAATCCCCTTGCTGCGTCTGTTCTTCTAACTTTCCAATTAAACCTTCCTTCTCATGTGCTAATCTCGTAACAATTTTCGCAATATCACCTGGTATAAGAAGAGTATCTTTATGCTTTTTCTTTATTAAATCTTTATGTAAATCATCGTCACCCGTCATATCAAACATTACATCAATATGCATAGAAAGAAACGGCGTTACACTCTCTCCAATTGTAACCCCGTATTCCTTAGCCATTTGTAATCCCTTCGCTATCGGATTTATATCAATAATCCCTATAATTTGAAATATATTCGAACTTTGCAACAGATTCAGCAGTGTACTGCCACCTTCACCTGCACCAACAATTAAAACTTTTTGTTTCATATATTACACTTCCTCTCGAAGTATCTCTGCAAAATTTTTCACACCCTTATCTTACTCGTTCAGCCCCCTCTTGACAAACCCCCTTTTCATATAACATCATTGAAATAAACAAAATAATCTGAAAAGGAGCGTTTATATGCAGCGTTACCTTGCTCTATCATTAGCACTCATCCCTATTTCATTAGCTGTGTTTGGCATTAAGTTAATGAGAGATACTGTATTCGGGATTCTATTTCCTCCACTCTCTATACTGTGGTTACAATTTTTAATTGGCGCTCTTTGCTTCGCGCTCGGGTTTTATATTTTTGGTGGCTTCGTCTTACACCGAGACCGTAAACGAAATAAAGTACAAGCTCGCTTTAGAAGATAGGAAAGCCCCACTATTTATAAATAAAAAATGAGACCGTTACACTCGGTCTCATTTTTTTATTGGCAATAACATTCTTGCTGTTTCAGGATAATCAGTAATAATCGCCGAAATATTCATATCAAAATATTTACGCATAAGCGTTTCTTCATTAATTGTATAAGGGCGAACCTCTACACCACTCTCCATCGTTAATTCAGCAACGGCTTCTTGAAGATAACGATAATTAGGATGCACTGCTGTAGCGCCCATTTTTTTCGCATATGCCCATGGACTATGCAAACCTTCGCGATATAAAATCGCTGTTTGAATATCAGGAGCCATCATATGACACCTTTTCATACTGTAGTGATTAAATGAAGAAAATATAACACGATTTTCTAGATTACATTTCCGTACAAGCGTTATAACTTCTTCCTCTAAACCTCTGTATGGAATTTTATTATTTTTAAGTTCAATATTAAGTAGCAACTCTGTTTTTTCAATCCATTCTAACACCTCTTCTAAAAGAGGTATTTTACAAAAACCTACTTTATCACCGAATTTATAGCTCGCATCTAATTTACATAAATCCTCATATAAATAATTACGAACCGCACCTTTTCCATTTGTTGTCCGGTCCACTGTTTCATCATGAATGACGACAACTTTTCCATCTTTCGTTAATTGAACATCAAGCTCAATTCCATCTGCTCTAAAAGATTCAGCCGCTTCAAATGAAATCATTGTATTTTCTGGGTACGTTCCCGCTGCACCACGATGTGCAAATATAAGAGTCATCCTCACTCCCCCAATCTTATGCTATACTATACGAAAAAGGAGGTACTTCTATGAGACCATTACAAATTTCTCCAGACACTGCAGTCCGCCTATCAAAAGCATTAGGTGTTCCACTTGAACAACTTATGCATATGCCGCAGCACATTTTAATTCAAAAGTTAGTTGAATTAGAAAAACAAAATAAAGACGAAGAATAATACAGTCCTGTTTTGCAGGGCTTTTTATTATTTTCTATTATATCACGGATGACTTCCCTGCTAAAACCCTTTAACAGATGCACTATGATTCCATGTAATCTTTTCTCAAAACATTTATATTCAATTAAATGAAACCCCCCTCTTTTAATAAAAGAAGGGGGTTCTTACTACTTGTTTCAATTACTCAAATTATGCATTTTTTTCTTTGTTAAAAATCATAAACAATTTATACAACCCTAAAGAAGCTGGAATATTCATAAATGCAAATGCTTCATACGTATAATGAGGAGCTGTTTCCCATAGTAACAAGAAAGTAAATACTCCTAATGTACTAATCATCGCAATTCGTATAACTTCCGATTCATTTTCATCTTTCTTTTTATAAAGAATAATAGCCGCCAGAACAGCTACATAAACGAATAATTTGATAACATACGAATATATAGTAACGATTTCATAATTCGTTGTACTATAGTTCGATACGTAATTAGTTATCGTGTCATTCTTCTGCTCAAACCATTCTCCAATACGGTACATGGAGAACTGACTTGATACCCATTCTCTAGTTATTTTTTCATTTAAATGTTGTACATAACCCGTTACACCAAGTTCACTGAAACGCTGCACTATAACTTCTTTATTGTGTTCATTCAAATCCTTCGTATTCTTTATGTTTTCATCATCAATATAATCTGCATCTGCCTGATTCCACACACCATACGTATCTTTGTTCAGCCCCATTTTCACCCAATGAGTGAATGGAATTTTTTCAATTTCATTATCGGTGCTGAGATTTAACTTTGTCGTTATACCTTTAAAACTTACAATAAGGATTAAACAAAATAAAACACTACTTAACACCTTTATAGAATATTCCTTACGAAACTTTAAAATATTTTCAATTAAAATCGCTAAAGCTACAGCCAATGCGGTTGGTCTTATAATATAAGTACAAGCTGCGAAACCCCCTAATAAAATCCATAAAATAATCTTCATTCTTTTTGTTTCCGCCGTTTTCAAGCACAAATATGTATACATCGTTGCTGAAATAAAAAATATTACTAATGTATGCGTATAGAAAACTGGTGCCTGCCAATATATAAAAATGTTTAGCACAGATAACACGATCGATATGTGAGCAACTTTAAAGTTTGTAATTTTCCTTACAATCAATACATTTAAAATAATACTACCTGTTATACAGGCTATCGGTAATATTTTTATCGCTAAATCTACACTTCCTACCAATCTAGCAAAATATCCTCCTAATAATACGATATGTGTATTATATGGATAAAATAGAAGCTGTCCCATTTCTAAGAATTGATCATCTCCATTAAACACAGAGACAATCCCTTGTTTAAGGATGGCATAATCTCCTATAACAGGGTTAAATGCTATGGAAGTAATAAATATTTCCATCATCAAAATGATTATACTACCTAAAGTAATCATAATATTTGTGTGTGTTCTTTTCATTTTATTAATAACCCACTTATAATACATAAAAAAGAGCGCAAATAAAAGCAACGTCACCGCTATAACAGCACCGACTTTTTCAGGAGTATACTCCTCAGTCGGATAAGGAAATTCACCACTCATCAAAATTGTTTTGGGGATAAAAAATTTACTTACTATCATTGAAAATATAGATAAAAACACCGTCATAACAATGAGTGGGTAAGCTCGATTCACTATTTTTTTTAAAGTCATTCATCCATTCTCCTATATTTCTAAATTTTCCCAATCAATGATACGTTATAGAGATTATGATGTCAAACCCACGTATTTCCTGTGCACACCCTATTTTCACTGCATTTTTTATATACATATGCATTCCTTCAAAATCCTTAAATCAAAGCAAATAAAAAGACCAACGAATTCTAAAATTCATTGGTCATTAAATAAAAAGTTCATTGGTTTTACATTTAATATCGAGTATAAATTTAAAGAATGATTAAGCTTTACTAAAACTTAAATCCCTTACTATCTTTACTCTCAGCTAGCCTTATGTTCAAGTCTCAGCTTATCCGCAACCATTGCGATGAACTCGGAATTCGTAGGTTTTGCTTTTGACATGGATACTGTATAACCGAATAAGGACGAAATAGAATCAATATTCCCACGACTCCATGCTACTTCAATTGCGTGACGGATTGCACGCTCGACGCGGCTTGCTGTTGTATTATATTTCTTCGCGATATCTGGATACAATACTTTCGTAATAGATCCAAGTAATTCGATATCATTGTACACCATAGAGATTGCTTCCCTTAAGTACATATACCCTTTAATATGAGCAGGCACACCGATTTCATGAATGATACTCGTAATGCTCGCGTCTAAGTTTTTCGGTTTTCCATCTATTGTAGTTGCTGAACGGAAAGATGGAAGTGGACGTTTAATGGTAGCGTTCGCCTTACCGCTCACTTGACGAATATGACTCGTTAAATTCTCCATATCAAATGGTTTTAATATGAAATATGAAGCACCTAAGTCAACTGCTTTTTTCGTCACATCTTCTTGTCCAAATGCTGTCAACATAATTACGCTAGGCTGTCTTAGCCTTTCAATATGTCGCATTTTCTCTAGTACAGCTAAACCATCTAAATGTGGCATAATAATGTCTAAAACAAGTACATCCGGCTGCTTATCATTTAATAAATTTAAACACTCTTGACCATTATAAGCAGTACCAATTACTTCCATATCATCTTGAGCAGCTACGTAACTCTCTAACATTGATACTAATTCTTTATTATCATCCACAAGACATACTTTAATTTTCTCCACAGCTTTTCCTCCCTTACCGAATCGATTCTCCGACATGTGTATCCTTCTAGGCTACATGAATTGTTCGACAATTGTGTGAAAATTCCCTTTTAAAGTTTGTTACTTTCCGATAAAATCACAAAAAAATATGTTTATCGTTCATTTATTCCCTTTCGCAACACATTCCATCATAGAAATACAACGAAACGTTCAACCCTTTTCTTTTATTTTACAACAAAAAACACCTCTTGCGGAGCTTTTACAAAATTTCAACGAATTTTTCAACAGAAAAGCGAGCTAATTAATAATTAGCTCGCTTTTCTTTCTTGCTCATAAATGTTAATTCCAGCCTCATGTAACATCCATTCAATATGAACACCATATCCTGATGTTGGATCATTTACAAATACATGTGTAACAGCACCAATTACTTTCCCGTTTTGTACAATTGGACTTCCGCTCATGCCTTGTACGATACCACCCGTTTTCGCTAATAAACGTTTGTCTGTTACTTTTATTACCATGCCTTTTGTAGCTGGGAACTTTTGCGGTACTGTACTTACAACTTCAATATCAAACGCTTCCACTTTATCTTTATCAATAACTGTTAATATTTTTGCCGGTCCCTCTTTCACTTGATGAGATAGTGCAATAGGCATCGCTTTATCCATTACGCCATTTGGTATATTTGTATTTAATTTTCCGAATATACCGAATGGACTATTTATTGTAATATTACCAATCACTTCACGATCTGGTGAGAACCTCGCTAATTTCTCTCCTGGATTCCCATGACTACCTCTTTCAATTGATGTAACTGTCGAACGCATAATTTGTCCATCTTCGACTTGAATCGGCTTTTTCGTATCGTTATCAGAGATGACATGACCAAGTGCCCCATATTTCATAGAATCAGGATGAACAAATGTCATTGTTCCGATTCCAGCTGCCGAATCACGAATATATAAACCAATTCGATAAGACGATTCTCCACTGTCTTTTTGTGGTGTTAACTTAGTGCGGATATGTTTCCCATCTCTTAGCAAAACAAGATTAAGCGGTTCGCCTGTTTCACCACTATTATGAATAAATGGTGCTACATCACTCATTCTTTCAATTGTTTTACCATTAATTTCAGTAATCATATCTCCAATTTGCACACCAGCTGTTTCACCAGGAGAGACTTTCCCTTTTTCAGTTTGAATTAAATGATGCCCTACAACAAGTACCCCTTTTGTATTTAACTTCACACCAATTGATTGTCCACCTGGAATAACTTTAAAATCTTTCAATACTTTCACATTTACTTTTTTCACTGGAAAACCAGCAAGCTGAAACACCATATCTGCTTCACCATTTTGATGAGGATTTACCATAAGTCCTTGTTTTTGTTCATTGGAACTTACTGTAAACACATGACGATCTGTAGATGAAGCTTGAAAAACTGGTAATGAAGCTATTTCTGATTGTTGTCCTTCAAAAACAACAAGTTGCTTCGGGGATGAAATAAACGTCCGAAGCGGTTTAAAACACCCAATAAAAACTAAAGAAACAAGGAGACAAAGACCTATTATTTTGCGAAATCTTTCTAATCTCAATTTGTTCACTCTCCTCGCTCCTACCCCACATTCAGCCTCTTGGCTTCACTTTTTAATCTCTCCTTGCAGTGCTTTATTTATAACCGGAAGAATTAAGAAATCATTATTTGAGAAAAAAAGCTATCCATTACTGGATAGCCTCTGCTGTCTGTTTAAAATGATGCGCTTGCGTAAGTAATTCTTTCGCATGTTCTGTCGTTAAATCTGTAATTTCCACACCAGAAATCATTCGAGCTATTTCTGTTACTTTATCCTCCATAGTTAAAACGGTAACTGATGTAATTGTCCGATCATTCGCTACTTGTTTTCGAATAAATAAATGTGAATCCGCCATTGAAGCTACTTGAGGTAAGTGCGTAATACAAAGTACTTGCGAGTTTACTGATACTCGATAAATCTTTTCCGCAATAGCCTGTGCAACTCGACCACTTACACCAGTATCCACTTCATCAAAAATAACAGATGCAACACCTTGATGCTTAGAAAAAATGCTTTTTAAAGCTAAAATAATACGAGATAACTCTCCGCCAGAAGCGACCTTTGAAAGTGGTTTTAGCGGCTCACCTGGATTTGTTGAAATATAAAATTCCACATGATCGTAGCCATCCGCTGTAAGCCTTACCGGGGCACCCTCAACAAGAGGCTCTTCAGCATTTCCTTCTCTCTTCATGATTCTAACTTCAAATTTTGTTTTCTCCATATATAATTCTTTTAATTCCTGATGAATGGCATTTGTAAGATGCTCTGCAAGCTCATGACGCATATTACTTAAGGACGTTGCTTCTTGCAGAATAACACTTTCTAATTCCTTTAATTGCTTCTTCGTCGTTTCAATATGAACGTCTTTATTTTCAATCGTAAAAATTTCTTGTTCAATTTTATCAGCATACGCTAAAATCTCTTCTACAGTATTTCCATATTTTCTCTTTAGCATACGAATTTCATTTAAACGCGTTTCAATTTCGTCTAAACGATTCGGATCATATTCCATCATATCGAGCTTTTCTCTAAGTTGATACGCAACTTCTTCTAATAAGTAGTAGCTATTTGCAATTGAATCATGATTTTCTTGATACACTTCATCTAAATGTGTAATACTCTCCATTTGTCCCATTGCACTTCTTACATTATCTAAACCTTGTCCGTCAGCGCTTAATGAGCGATATGCATCGCCTAATGCTTTGTAAATTTTTTCAAAATTAGAAATTTGCAATCGTTCTTCAGTTAATTCAATTTCTTCATCCATCTTTAAATCCGCCTTACTGATTTCTTCATGCTGGAATTGAATTAAATCTAAGCGATGCGCCATTTGTTGTTCATTTTCACTTAACGATTTCAACTGTTTTTTTAATTTCTCATAGTCAGCGTATACATTTTGATATATACCCAATTGTTTAACAATGCGATCTCCATCAAAATGATCAAGCATAAACATATGACGCTCTTCATTCATTAAATCTTGTGTTTCGTGCTGCCCATGAATATCAACAAGTGTTTTTCCAATTTCCTTTAATATACTAAGGGTGACCAGTTTCCCATTTACACGACATACACTTTTTCCATTTGCAGCGATATCACGCTTCAAAATAATCATGCCGTCTTCTATTTCTATATCCAACTCTTCTGCCTTTTCAATACACGGATGCTTATCATCTTCTACATAAAATAGCCCTTCTATCTCAGCTTTTTCTGTTCCGTATCGAACAAATTCCGCTGAACCACGACCCCCTACAAGTAAACTAATCGCATCAATAATAATCGATTTTCCGGCCCCTGTTTCACCACTTAAAACCGTTAACCCTTTTTGAAAAGAAATATTTAATGCCTCAATAATAGCAAAGTTTCTAATCGATAATTCCGATAACAATGCCCCATTCACCTCGTTATAAACTAATCCCCTATTAAGGGCTTTTCTCAGTTCTTCATTCAAATAGTCATACTATATGTTTGTATGTATAAATTACTTTTCTAACCGCTCCATTGTACCAAACATTCGTTTTACGGGTCAATCCACCTATTTTCTAATTTTATTCAAAGAAAATATTATATTACAATTAAGAATTCACATTTTTAACCAATAAAAAAATCCTGTTCACTTTCCACTTTACAGAGGAAAGCAAACAAGATTTTTTTATTACAGCATATTTAAGAAACGATCAGAGACAACACCTGTATCTTCAGGTGTACGGCAAATAATTAAGCAAGTATCATCACCACAGATGGTTCCGATGATCTCATCCCACTCTAAATGATCAATAAGTGCTCCAAGTGAATGAGCGTTACCAGGCAATGTTTTTAGCACAAGCATATGTCCTGCCGTGTCTAATTTTACAAATGAATCCACTAGATTGCGTTTTAATTTTTGTAACGGATTAAATCGTTGATCTGCTGGCAAGCTATATTTATAGCGACCATCATGTAATGGCACTTTCACTAAGTGCAGTTCTTTAATATCGCGCGATACTGTTGCTTGCGTTACATTAAATCCCTCATTACGTAAAATATCAACTAATTCATCTTGTGTTTCAATTTCTTTGTTCGCAATAATTTCCCTGATTTTAATATGGCGCTGACCTTTATTCATACATTTGCACCTCACACTATCTCTTACCATAGTTTAAACATTGGTATACTTCACTTATTTATGTTAACTTATAATTCGTTGCTTGTACACAATTGTTTTTACAATCATTATACAATTACAACAAAAAGAGGAATAACATATGTTATTCCCCTTTTCCTTTTTGTTTTAGGACATCATGCGCCTCTGTAACTACTTGCTCAACAGAAACTGGAGAATGATTTTCGCCATTCTCACGTTCACCATGCCATTTCAGATGAATTAAAAATTCAATATTACCATCCCCGCCCGTAATTGGTGAGAATGTTAAACCTTCTACGTCGTATCCTTCTTTTATAGCAAAGTCGACAATCATTTCTACGACAGCCTCATGTACTTTTCGATCACGAACGATACCTTTTTTCCCAACTTGCTCTCTTCCAGCTTCAAACTGCGGTTTAATTAACGCTGCTACATCCCCATTAGGCATAAGCATTGTTTTTAAAACCGGCAGTATAAGCTTTAATGATATAAATGACACATCGATACTAGCAAATTGCGGTAAACCACGTTCTAAGTCTGCTGGTGTCACGTAACGGAAGTTTGTCCGTTCCATTACGACAACACGCTCATCTTGACGCAATTTCCACGCAAGTTGATTGTATCCTACATCTAATGCATAAGATAATTTCGCTCCGTTTTGAAGCGCACAATCTGTAAAGCCACCAGTTGATGAACCAATATCTATCATAACTTTATCTTGTAAATCCAGGTGAAATGTCTCTAATGCCTTTTCAAGTTTATAACCACCACGGCTTACATACGGCATAACTTGGCCCTTCACCGTAATCTCTGTATCTTGTGGGATCTTCTCTCCTGGCTTATCAAGTCTCATCTCATTCGCATATACAAGTCCAGCCATAACGGCGCGTTTTGCTTTCTCACGTGTTTCTATAAGTCCTCGCTCTACTAATAGTACATCTACTCTTTCTTTTTTTGCACTCATTTGTTACGCCCTTTTTTGTTTTGATGGAATCATTGTATGAATACGGTCTACAACAGCATCTGTCGTTAAACCGATTTCTTCTAATAATTTTGTTACACTACCGTGCTCTATGAAACGATCTGGAATACCCATTCGTTCAATTAACGCACTATGGTACCCGTTCTCAGACGCAAATTCAACTACTCCCGTTCCAAAACCACCAATTAAGCAAGCTTCTTCAATCGTTAAAATCGGTATATTTTTCCCTAAGAGATCATGTAAATATGCTTCATCCATCGGTTTAATAAAGCGAGCGTTCACTACTTTCACTGAAACTCCAGCCTTTTCAAGACGCTCAGCTGCTTCCATTGCCATTGGTATTGTCGTACCAAATGTTAAAATAGCCGCTTGTTTACCTTCTTTTAACGTTTCCCATGAACCGATTGGAATCGCCTTTAATTCTTCATCCATAGGAACACCAAGTCCATTACCACGCGCATAACGTAATGCGATTGGTCCATCTTCATATTGCATCGCCGTATATACTAAATGTTGCCCTTCATTTTCATCTTTCGGCATCATAATTACCATATTCGGCAAGTGGCGTAAGAATGAGATGTCAAATACACCTTGATGCGTTTCACCATCTGCTCCTACTAATCCAGAGCGATCGATTCCGATGAAGACATTTAAATTTTGGCGGCATATATCATGAACAACTTGGTCATATGCTCTTTGTAAAAATGTTGAATAAATCGCTAAGAATGGCTTCATTCCTTGCGTTGCCATACCCGCTGCCATTGTTGTAGCATGTTGTTCTGCAATACCTACATCAATCATACGATCCGGGAATTCTTTTTGGAATTTCTCAAGTTTCGATCCAACAGGCATTGCAGGTGTAATTGCAACGATACGCTCATCCGTTCTTGCTAGCTTAAGTACTGTATCACTAACAACAGCACTCCATGCTGGTGCAACCTCTTTCGGTTTAACGAAGTCACCTGATTCAATTTTATAAGGTCCTGTTCCATGCCAAGTTCCAATAACATCACTCTCAGCTGGTTTATAACCTTTTCCTTTTTTCGTAATAACATGAACAAGCACTGGGCCTTTTGTTTTCTTTGCGTATTGCAACGTTTCGAATAACTTTTCATAATCGTGCCCATCAACTGGACCTAAATATGTAAAGCCTAATTCTTCGAAAAAGACACCGGATACTAGTAGATATTTAAGACTATCTTTTATTTTCTCTGCTGTCGCAGCAACTTTCCCACCGACTGCTGGGATTTTCTTTAATATATACTCTAGTTCATCTTTTACCCAATGGTATTTCCCTGCGGTACGTAGACGTCCAAGTACATTATGAAGCGCACCAACGTTTGGTGCAATTGACATTTCATTATCATTCAAAATAACAATCATGTCTGTTTTTTCATGTCCAATATGGTTCAATGCCTCTAAAGCCATTCCGCCTGTTAGAGCACCATCTCCAATGATTGGTATAACATATTCTTTCGTTTTCTTTAAATCACGTGCTAGAGCCATTCCCATTGCAGCAGATAATGATGTCGAGCTATGGCCAGTTTCCCATACATCGTGCTCACTCTCGCAACGTTTTGGGAAACCACATAGACCTTGATATTGCCTTAATGTACCGAATTCCTTTGCACGTCCTGTTAAAATTTTATGTACATAGGATTGATGTCCTACGTCCCATAAAAATTTATCTTTCGGACTATCAAATAATTTATGCAGAGCAATTGTGAGTTCTACTACACCTAAATTAGGTGCAATATGTCCACCTGTTTGAGAGAGCTCTTCAATTAAAAACTTACGAATATCCTCACTCAATCCCTCTAGTTCACCGATAGACATATCTTTCAAAAAACTAGGGTTTTGAATTTGCGTTAGATCCACATGGATCACTCACTTTCATTTCATAATCTGTCAACATGTCAAATATTATAAAAAACATTTACACAAAACAAGAAATTATCTTTTTTTATTTTTCACCTTGTCCTGCAATTAACCAGTCTATTGCGCCCTAATCCCATTATAAACCATATTTCTTTAGGCGATGAAAAAAATAGCCGCTAACACGAAGTGATAACGGCAATGTAATCTACATATATTTTTGCCAATAACAAGAAAAGAAAAACCTTTTCCTACATTTATATCATAAAATGATGAATGACTCAACAAATGGAAACGCTGTTATATTAGTTATTACGTTTTGCAATCAAATCGCAAATAGATAGTAAATATTCATCTTGTAATTGCAAGGAACCAATAGCACCTTTTGCTTTTGCAATTGTTTCTTCTAAAATATCCTTTGCTCTATCTACAGTAAATAACGTCGTATATGTGCTCTTTTCGTTGGAAACATCACTACCAATTGGTTTTCCAATCTCTTCTTCGGTTCCTTCCACATCTAAAATATCATCTCGAATTTGGAAAGCTAGGCCGATATATTTTGCAAACGCAAGTAACTTTTCTTCTTGTTCTTCTGTGGCATCAGAAAGTATCGATCCTGCAAGCACAGCGAATTCAAGTAGTTTCCCAGTCTTATGCTTATGAATATACTCCAACTCATCCATCGTAAGCTGTTTCCCTTCAGCTTCCATATCTGCCACCTGTCCGCCAACCATTCCTTCTGGTCCTGCCGCTTTTGCAAGCTCAAGTACAAGTCTTACTTTTTTTTCAGCAGAGATTTCCTTTTGTTCATATGCCATAATAATTTGAAAAGCATACGTCAACAAACCATCGCCTGCTAAAACTGCCATCGCTTCACCAAATACTTTATGATTTGTGGGCTTACCTCTTCTTAAATCATCATCATCCATACAAGGTAAATCATCATGAACTAACGAGTATGTATGTATCATTTCAAGAGCACAAGCTGCACCTATTCCAAGATTTCTTTCTTTACCAAACGCTTGTAATGTCGCAAATAAAAGTAACGGGCGGAGACGCTTTCCACCTGCCTCCAAAGAATATGCCATCGCTTCACGAAGTACATTTGGACATTGTAATTCATTTGCATAGCTTACAAGCTTCTCTTCTACGAAAGTTTTACTTTCTTTCAAAAAAGTATCAAAAGCAATAGTCACTATGCTTCATCTCCTAAAGCAGTAAACGGTTCAAGCTCTCCATCTTCCCCAAGAATAACTGCCATTTGTTCTTGTACGTTCTTCAACTTCTCATCACAAAGCTTAGATAATTCCATACCCTCTTTAAAATAAGAAATTGCTTCTTCTAAAGGTACGTCACCTTGCTCTAGCTTAGAAACGAGGTGCTCAAGTTGCGAAATTGCCTCTTCAAAGCTTAATTTATTTTCCATTATTCAATTCACGCTCCTCTATGCCTGATACGCTACAATCTAGTATTCCATCTTGTAATTGAACTGAAACAGCATCTCCAAGGCTGACATCTTTCACACTTTTTAACACTTGCTTCTCTTCATCATATACAAGCCCGTACCCTCTCATCATTACTTTAAGCGGACTTAACGCTTCAAGTTTTTGAGCAGCTCTTACAAAAGCAAATTCTTTCGTCTGAAGTAATGTTTGCATTTCACGTTGCAATTGCTTTTGCAATGTTTCAACCGCTACCTTCGTTTGCATAATTTTTTGAGCTGGGTGGTGCTTCTCTAAATAAAATGAAAGCTGTTTTAACTGATTTACCTTTTTATCAATATAGCGCTCTTTCGCTAAAACAAGCTGTTCTAACGCTCTATCTAATTGCTCTTCTTTTTGCTCATATACTTGTCTTGGATAACGGAACGCATAAGATTTTTGCAATACTTGTAGTTTTTCTTCTTTTTTATGTACTAACTCTCTCATTGCTCTTTGCAATCTTAGAGTTCTTTGTAATACCTTTTCTTGTAACTCTATAATGTTAGGCGCTGCCAGCTCAGCTGCTGCAGTCGGTGTTGGCGCACGTAAATCGGCAACAAAATCCGCAATTGTAAAGTCCGTTTCATGGCCTACTGCCGAAATAATAGGGATCTCACTCTTAAAGATTGCCCTTGCTACCATTTCTTCATTGAAAGCCCATAACTCTTCAATAGAGCCTCCCCCTCGCCCAACGATTAGGACATCTATCTCTCCCATTTCATTCGCTGTACGAATCGCTTGTACAATTGAGGGAGCTGCTGACTCCCCCTGTACAAGTACCGGAAACACAATAACATTTCCAATTGGATAACGACGTTTAATCGTTGTTATAACATCACGAATCGCTGCCCCTGTTGGCGACGTAATCACACCTATTGTTTTAGCATAAGGAGGAATTGTTTTTTTATAAACTTGAGAAAACAAACCTTCTTCCTCTAAACGAACCTTTAATTGTTCGTAAGCTAAATGCAGGTTTCCGACTCCGTCAGGCTGCATGTCTTGAATATAAATTTGATAAGAACCACTCGCCTCGTAAACGGAAATTTTCCCTTTCACAAGTACCTTCATCCCATTTTCAGGTCTGAATTTAATATTACGATTATGACCCGCAAACATAACCGCTGCGATTCTTGCATTTTCATCTTTCAATGTAAAGTACATGTGGCCACGACTATGATTTTTAAAGTTGGAAATTTCACCTTTTAACCAAACAGACTGCAAATGCGGATCATATTCTATTTTTGTTTTTATATAGCGTGTTAACGCTGTAACGGTTAAATATTGTTTTTCCATTTCTCTCTCCTCATAGCCGACTCAAATTATTTACAAACGACACCTACACGCTTAGCAGATTCAACAGTATTATGAAGAAGCATTGTGATCGTCATTGGACCAACACCCCTTGGCACAGGTGTAATGTAACCTGCAACATCTAACACGTTGTCAAAATCAACATCACCACAAAGTTTACCTGTTTCTAAACGGTTCACACCAACGTCGATTACAACCGCTCCTTCTTTAATATAATCAGCTGTTACCATTTTAGGTCGTCCAACAGCTACGATTAAAATATCAGCTAACTTCGTTAACTCTTTCATATTTTGCGTTTTAGAATGACAATATGTGACAGTTGCATTTTCATTTAAGAACAATTGCCCCACTGGCTTGCCGACAATATTACTTCTTCCAATTACTACAACATGTTTTCCCGAGATATCAAGATTTGTTTCTTTTACTAATTCTACAATACCGTGCGGTGTACATGGAAGGAATGTATCTTGTCCCGTCATCATACGTCCCACGCTGATTGGGTGAAATCCATCTACATCTTTTTCTGGTGAAATTCTTTCAATGATAGCTTTTTCTTCAATATGTTTTGGTAAAGGTAATTGCACTAAAATGCCATTAATACGGTCATCGCCATTTAAGCGATCGATTTCAGCAAGCAAACGCTCCTCAGTAATTGTTTCAGGAAGTTCAATTAGCTCTGAATAGATTCCTACTTGTTCACAGCCCTTTTCTTTTCCTTTTACATAAGAACGAGATGCTGGATCTTCTCCAACTAGAATAACTGCTAATCCTGGTACAATCCCTTGCTCTTTCAACTTCACAACTTCTTCTGTTAATTGTGCTCGTTTTTTCTCCGCAACTTCATTTCCTTTGATGATTACTGCTACCATTTTAAGATTCCCCCTTAAAGAAATTACAGTGTATCTTTTATATTAGATAAAACGCCGTTAATAAAACGACGAGATTCCTCATCCCCAAATGTTTTAGCAATTTCAATCGCTTCGTTAATTGTTACGTTGTGTGGAATTTCTTCCATGTATTTCATTTCATACACAGCTACACGTAAAATACTGCGATCAACAATACTAATACGCTCCAGCTTCCATTTTTTTAAGTTTTGACGAATCGCTTCATCAATTACTTCTTTATTTTCTACAAAACCTACTACAAGTGATTCTAGAAACTCATTTGTTTCTTCACCTTCATCTAGCGTGTTTTCCACCGCTACTTTCGGTTCTAATTCACCTGTAATATCCATTTGGTATAATGCTTGCATAGCTCTTTCTCTAGCCGTCCTACGTTTCATTGTAACTCTCCTTTATGCTTCAAGTCTTTCCTTATGCTTTGTTATATTATTATAATTTATAAGCCGTCAATTCACTTACTCTTACAGTTTTCATTGATTTTCCAACCTTATAATACAATGATAATAACACAATTTATCGTTTCACACACGGGTTACAAGGCTGAAAAATAATAAAAAGATTAACTTCAAGTTCCATATCTTATCACAATGTACGTTTTTTGGAAAAACGAAACATCTTCTTTTTGATTTCTTATTTTTTGAAATAGTATAATAATTAGAGGGTTTTAATTTGTGAAGAAATGAAACGATAAAAAAGGTGCCTATGTTACTAGGCACCTTTTCATTCTTACACTGGTTCGATTTCTGTTTTTTGTGTTTCGAATGTTACGCCAACGATGTGAACATTCACTTCTTTTGGCTCAAGCCCTGTCATTGTAAAGAGTGCCTGACGAATGTTGTCTTGAATCTTTTGTGCAACAACTGGAATTGCTACGCCAAAATACATTACAACATAAAGGTCAACGATAATATCTTCGTTTGCTAATTCAACCTTTACACCTTTACCATGATTTTTCTTACCTAACTTCTCAACAACATCTGTAGCAAAATTACCACGCATTGCCGCTACACCTTCTACTTCAGCAGCTGCAATACCTGCGATTACTTCAATTACTTCTGGTGCAATTTCTACTTTACCAAGAGTTGTATCTTGACCCATATCTAACATATGTTCAGCCATGAAAAAAACCTCCTTTAATGTATCACTGCGTCACAAGTTCATGCTCTTCCAAAAATTTCGTATTAAACTCACCTTTTACAAAATCAGGATGATCTAGCAATTGCAAATGGAACGGGATTGTTGTATGTACGCCTTCAATGACAAACTCACTGAGTGCACGCTTCATTTTTGCAATTGCCTCTTCACGTGTTTTTCCGTGAACAATTAATTTAGCAACCATCGAATCATAGAAAGGTGGGATTGAATATCCCGGATATACAGCTGAATCGACGCGAATACCAAATCCGCCTGGTGGCAAGTACATTTCTACTTTACCTGGAGATGGCATAAATTTTTTGGCAGGGTTTTCCGCATTAATTCGGCATTCAATTGCCCAACCATTAAATTGTACTTCTTCTTGCTGTAACGATAACTTTTCTCCAGAAGCAACACGAATTTGTTCTTTAATTAAATCCATCCCTGTTACCATTTCTGTAACTGGATGCTCAACTTGAATTCTCGTATTCATCTCCATGAAATAAAAGCTTTTCGTTCTATATTCATAAATAAACTCAACCGTACCAGCACCTGTATAATCAACCGCTACCGCCGCTTTAACTGCCGCATCACCCATCTGCTTACGAACATTTTCATCAAGTGCAGGTGATGGACTTTCTTCTAGTAGTTTTTGCAAGCGGCGCTGAATTGTACAATCACGCTCTCCTAAATGAATGGCATTTCCATGTGTATCTGCCATTATTTGAATCTCAACATGGCGGAAATCTTCAACGTACTTTTCTAAGTATACACCAGGGTTCCCAAAAGCGGTACTAGCTTCTTGCTGTGTAATTTGAATTCCTTTTACAAGCTCTTCTTCATGGCGTGCAACACGAATACCTTTTCCGCCGCCACCTGCAGTCGCTTTAATAATAACTGGATATCCAATTTGATTAGCAAGCTCGATCGCTTCTTCGGTATTTTTAATAATCCCTTGTGAACCTGGTACAATCGGAACCCCTGCTTCTTTCATTGTATCACGAGCAACGTCTTTTGTGCCCATCTTTGAAATAGCTTCTGGACTTGGACCGATAAAAATTAAGTTACATTCACGGCATAGCTCTGCAAAATCTGCATTCTCTGCTAAAAATCCGTATCCTGGATGAATAGCGTCGCAGCCTGTTAACTTCGCAACACTAATAATATTCGTCAAATTTAAATAGCTTTCTTTCGAAATCGTTGGCCCTACACAATACGCCTCATCAGCAATTTGTACGTGAAGTGACTCTTTATCTGCTTCTGAATAAATTGCGACCGTTTCAATATCCATTTCTTTACAAGCACGAATAATTCGTACAGCAATTTCCCCACGATTGGCTATTAATACTTTTTTTATCATCACAAAGACTCCCTTATTACGCTTTTACAAGAAATAGCGGTTGTCCATACTCAACAAGCTGTCCATTATTAACAAGAATCTCAACAATTTCACCATCTACATCTGCATCGATTTCGTTAAATAACTTCATAGCCTCGACAATGCATACGATAGAATCTTTTGATACTCTGTCTCCTACACTTACATATGCAGGTGTATCAGGCGAAGATGAAGAATAGAATGTACCTACCATTGGTGATGTAATTTTATGTAGGTTTTCATTTTGAACCGCTTTTTTCTCTTCTTGTTTTGGTACTTCCACTTGTGCTGCCGCTACTGTTGTTTCAACTTCAACAGGTGCTACTGGTTGTACGACTTGTTTTGCTACAGGTGCTTGCACCGCAACAACTTCATTACCACGCTTTTTCATTTTGATTGTCGTACCATCTTTTTTGTATTCAAATTCATCAATATTAGAGCTATCAATTAATTTAATTAATTCACGAACTTCTTGAATTTTAAACATGTAAAATCCACTCCCATACTCTTGTTTGTCCCGTTTTTACAGATTCTCGTCACTAAAACTAGATTGACTGTAAAAATACGATGTACTCTATTAGAAAATGCATTTCATTTACTAATAGAAATAGTTGCTATTTCCATCTTACGATAAATTTTTTAAACATTCCAATTTATATTTCTTTATAATAAATCGAAACTCCTGTAAAAATATTATTCCAATAAAAAATTATTACCTAGTAATAATACCAAGTTTCACACGAAATTGGCAAGACCACTTCTAAAAAACATTCCTTACTTTTTTCACAATGCTACACAATAAACAGATCATTACCGCTCCACTCTTCACCTCATCTATAGTCAACAACATATTTTTACCAAATATTATTTTTTTGTTTACACACCGTTCATCATTCCTTCATATAAGAATAGTATGTTCAAAGTGTAGAAAATATATCGTATCGAGGTGTGGACATATGATATGGCTCATTCTCTTCTTACCTGCCGTAATGGTCTGGGCATTCGTTCTCTTCATCCACGTCAAATCCGGAAAAAGTAATCATCGTTACCATGAACCGCTAATCTTTTACTCACAACGTATTTCTCCATTCCGAGTTGAACATAATAAAAACAACTACAAAGACGAAACAGAAAAAAGCTATCGAAAATGATAGCTTTTTTCTATAATTATTTTCAAACAATCCGATTCGTAAAAACTAATAATCCGCAGGGGATTCCCCCGCGGATTATTAGTTTTTATTTTGTCGGTGGATCAAATTTCACACCTACATCTTTTGATCCGCCTTCACTTCTTACAAGCTGTATAATTTTATTCGCTTCTTTTTGTGAATGCTTTGCTGCTTTCACAGTTACTCTAATATCAGTTCCATCAGCTCTTACAAGGGCATCTTTATATCCTCCTTGAGACTTAATCACTGTCTCAAGTAATTCTTGCTTCGTTTCCATTGTAGTAATTGCATCAAAATTATCTTTCGCTTTACTCTTTTCTGTTGCTGAAGATTTTGCTGAATTCATAACTTCTTGTAATCTTGATTTTTGTTCACTTAGCTGATCTTCCATTTGCATACGTAGTGCTGTGAAATTTTCATCACTTGATTGAACTGTTACGTTAGCATCTTTTTTACTTGTTTCTTTGTTAGCACTCTCTTTTTTGTCTGTTTCTTTATTTGATGTTTCCTTGCTTGTATTTTCTTTTTTTGGCGTTTCTTTAGGTGCTTCATTTGTTACTGCTTTATCAGTACCTTGTTTTTCTTGTCCAATCTTTTCACCTGTTGCCGGCGATGCTGTATTCATTTTGTCAGGAGTTGTTACGTAATAAACAGATAGTACAACAACTAAACTTAACATCGTTAATAGCCAAACCGTTTGTTTTTTTAACACTTTATTTCCTCCCTATCAATTTTTCGGTGAAACTGAAACGCGATGGGCTGGTACATCTAGCAGCCGTATGACAGCTTCTTTTACCATCGCTTTAACTTGTATATTATCCACTCCTTTTGCTACGACAAGAACACCTCGTACTTTCGGTTTCTCTGTTCGTAAAACAACAGGAGTTTCTTTATCACCTTCACGTATAATGACTGTCTTTTCATCAAGGGACTCATCTTCTACTTCCCTCTTACCACCTGTCTTATCTGTTTCACCTGTTGTTTGTGAACGTTTCACTGTATTTTTCTCTAATATTTTTTCTTCTGATGAATCTAAATTTACTTTAATCGTTACATTTTTTACTCCCGCTATTTCTTCTAAGGCTGCTTTTAATTCTTGTTCATACGCTTTTTCATACTTTTCTACATTTGACATACTATCATTATTTTTTTGTCCAAAAGTTGGTACGTCTTTTTCTTGGTTTTGCGTTTTTTGTTCTTTAAATACAGGTACTTCTTCTTTTTTACTTGAAAAAAGACTACTAGAAAACATAAGCAAAATCCCAAGTATGAGTAGGACAAGTAAAAACTTAGGTGTTATCTTTTTTCCCTTCTCATTGCTTTCTTTTTCATCCCCATTCAATAAGTTTCGAAAAAATGAGAACTTCGAATTTTTATCTTTATTGTCCATTTACTCTACCTGTCCTCCCTTCCATTTGAACTTGGATTTGTTTATTCTCTAGTTGCCACCTGCTTGAAAAGAAATCTTTCATTTCTACATTCGTTTCTTCTACTTTTTTCGGAGGTTCCTTCGTGTTAATTTCAACTGGTTTTACTGTTTCGATTGCATCATTTTTACTACGTTCTTTTTCTTTCAACGTCACAACAACAGTTTGAATATCTTTTGCTGACTTTACTTCCGCTGTACTTTCCGCTGCGACTATTTGTATTTCAGAGACTGTCATACCATACTTTTTCTCGAATTCTTTTCCTACTTCTTTTTTCATTTTGGTAGCCATCTCTTCTAAACTATATGCACGTGTTAGAGCTTGTATTTCTTTTTTCTTCGAATCTATTGAATTTTTTACAGATCCTTCTGCTACGTACTTCTCTTCATTAAAATTTGCGATTACTTCATTCACATCTGTTTGCAGTAGTTTAAAAAGGGGCGTTAAGATTAAAACAACTAATAATAGACTTACAACGAATTTAACGTACTTTTGCAAATTTGAATTTGGAAGAATAAGATGAAGCATTGTCGCTAAGAGTAAAAAAACGATAATATTTCTAATCCACTCTGTAACAAATTGCATACCCTTCACCTCCTACCGCATCATAAGTGTAATGTTCCCCGCAGCAATAATAATTGTGATACTTAAAAAGAACATAAATGATACGATAGCTAAGCAAGCAAATACATAAATGATGCTTCGTCCGATAATATCTAAACATTGAATAATTGCTCCGCTGCCAACTGGCTGTAATACTGCTGCTGCGAATTTATAAATAAACGCGATACAAAAAATTTGAATCGCTGGAAAAGCGACAATTAAACATAGAATGACGAGTCCAATAATTCCGACTGTGTTTTTTAATAATCCCGATGCACTAATAACAGTATCCGCCGCCTCTGTAAACATTCTTCCTACTACGGGAATAAAGTTCCCTGTTACAAATTTAGCAGTTTTCACAGCGATTCCATCAGCAACAGCTGTCGCTGTTCCTTGTACAGATAATACCCCTAAAAAAATCGTTAAAAAAATACCGATAATCCCAACGCTAACGTTTTGCAGAAGCTTGGACAATTTCGTAACTTTATATTGATCACTCATCGTACTTACAATACTTAATATCGTTGCAAGTAATAAAAGTGGTAGAACGATATAATTCATCAAAAGCCCGCTCGTGTTCATTAAGAAGATGATAATCGGATGAAAAAACGATACAGATACAACACCACCTCCAGTTGCTATGAGTGCAAGCAAGATTGGCAATAGCGCTAATATGAAATCTACCATTGTTTGTATCGTTTCTCTTGCATATGTCATGACGACATAAAAACTATTTAAAGCGAAAATAATAAGTACCATATATACAACTGCATCCGCAATTTTACTTACACTACTCTTTGAAAATGCAGATTGCAGTGATTGCAACAATGCACTAAAAATTGTAAGCATAATGAGCGTTCCCAGCAGCTTCCCATTTGCAACAAGCTCGTGAAATAAATACTTTAATAAACCTAGCATCCACTCTTTTATAGAAATTTCTTTTTCTCCCTTTACAAACTCCATAAAACTACCTTTTTGACTCTCTGGTAAATAACCTCCATATTTTGTAACAAGCCCGTCCCAAAATTGCTTCACATCTTCAATTCCGAGCTTATCCAATTGTTGATCAACGACGTTTGTTTCTACAGGAGAAGCTTGTACAACAACCGGTAAAGAAAAGAAAAGGAAGCAAGCAAATAGCAGCTTAGCTCCAAACCCCCTCAACATTCACTCCCCCTTATCCCGTCGGTAAAAATCCGAGAATAGTTTCAATGACAACCGTCAAAATAGGAATCGCCATTACTAAAATTAAGATTTTTCCAGCTAATTCAATTTTTGAAGCGATTGCACCCTGCCCTGCATCTTTTGTAATTTGTGCTCCAAACTCAGCAATATAAGCAATCCCAATAATTTTTAGCAGCGTTTCTACATATACGTTGCTAACTTTCGCTTCACTCGCTACTCTCTCAATCATTTGTAAAATAGAGTGAATTTGATCAATTAAAATAAGAAACATCACGCTACCTACGAACACAATAAATAACGACGTAATGCTAGATTTATGCTGATTTAATACAGCCGCTAAAAACGTAGCAACGAGGCCTAATCCGACAATTTGTATAATTTCGATTCGAACCGCCTCCTTTACTGGAAGAGAAAGACACTCTTAATCTTGTCGAATAGCGTATTAATTAAAAATGCCACATGAAATAAAATAACGACAAAACCGACAAGGATAACCCAATTTGCAATATCCTCTCGCTTTAATTCTTTTAGTACGGTATGAATAAAAGCTAAAACAATGCCGATTCCGGCGATTTGAAATATTAATCCAACATCAATGGACATCGCCTTTCTCCCTCCTATAGCAGTAAAATTACGATAAGTAGCCCCGCTAGTACCCCTAAGCTCTTGATCATTTTTTCGTATTGCAGTTGTAATGCTTTCGCTTCTTCTTCTTCTCTCTCTAAATGTGTAATGCATAAGCGAATATGTTTTTGTTGTGATTCACGATCATGCTGTCCGAGCGTTTCGCCAAATTGCTGCAAAATCTCGTACTCAGTTTGTTGAAATGCTGTTAGCTTCCAATTTTCTTTCAAACTATCTATCCAAGCTTCTCTTACTGTTTGGTCTCCACTTTCTAGCCTTCTAGCGAAACTTTGAAATATCCAATTTAACGGCTTCGGCATTTGTTTCACTAATCGCTCAGCGGCTTCAGATAAAGGTGTATGCCCATACATAATTTCTGCCTCTAATGATTGAAGTGCCGCTTTTAATAATCTAAGTTGCCTTGGTCTCTCACTGTATCTTTTAGCGTATGAAAACCCGAAAAAGGTGCTGACCGCAACGATTAACACTGCACCAAATATTTTTACCATACGCCCTCAGCCTTTCTATGAGGTAATACCGATTTTCCATATTTATCTTTTACTTGCATAACTGTTCCTGGCCCTCTTGCTTTTGATAGCTCCACAAACCTATCAAATATGCCGAGCTCCAGCACCGCTTTTAGTGATGGACGTTTCACAACATCATCATAAGAAAATCCATGTGCACTTATAAAAAGCTGAACCCCTGCATGCACGGCCTCCATAATTGCTTCACTATCTTCTTTACGTCCGATTTCATCTACAATCAAAACATCTGGACTCATAGAACGAATCATCATCATCATTCCTTCAGCTTTTGGACATGCGTCTAACACATCTACTCGCGCTCCAAAGTCATATTGCGGGATGCCTTTCACGCAACCTGCAATTTCTGACCGCTCATCAACAATCCCGACTTTACAAGAAGGTATTTTCGAAGCACTTACACCTTGACTCATACAACGTGCTACATCTCTTAAAAGTGTTGTTTTCCCCGTTTGCGGTGGGCCAATTACCATCGTGTTTAACCATCTTGACTCATACAAATACGGCAAAAGTGGTTCAGCAATTCCTATTTTTTGACGAGCGATACGAATATTAAAGGAAGAGACATCTCGAATCATTTTCACTGCGCTTTTTTCTGTAATGACTTTTCCAGCTAAGCCGATTCTATGTCCTCCTCGAAGTGTCACATACCCACGTTTTAATTCCTCTTCCATCGTATAAATTGAGAATTGACTTAACTTATTCAATAAGTAAATGGCATCCTCTGCTGTAACGATATAGTCATAAAAAAACACTTCGCCATGAGCAATACATTCTAGCGGTCTTCCAATTCGAACACGAATTTCCTCTAGAGCATTGTATTGCTTACACCTTTCCACTAGCTGCTTCATCGTTTTCGGTAAAACTTCTAATACTTCTTTCATCAGCTTCTCCCCACTATACTCGACTTACTATTTCAACAACGCGATAAAAATGCAGCCAATTCCAAGCGCTAGAAAAAAGAGTTTCAAGAAAGAAATCTCACTTGCCACACTCGCTATGCCTATTGTCATTGTTAAAATTAATACGGTCGGTCCAACAAACGCCAACATACCATTTATAAACAATGCTTTTTTCGCATCATTCACATAAAGCATAAGCAAAGCGGCGAATATTTCCGCGCTACCCGAAAACAACCGAAGTAACCCCATTACAAGCACGGATGTTTCCATTGCCGCTAGCCATTGTTTCATTCTCCCACCTTCTCCCATAACGGTTACTAGTGCTACATTCCAAAAAAGAATATATTTGTACAACCATATGCAGGGGTTGTCTATTTCAGAATTAAAAACACAACTTTTCTCTAACGATTTTATTAAATCTTAATATTAATTTTTTATGGTATATTTAATTTAAAAGGGGTATAGACGATGCAACACGTTACTTTAGTACCACTCGATTTACGCTATGCAAATGTGATTTTTAAGCTATCAAGTGATCCACACGTAAAAAATGCATTAGGAATAACAGTAGAAAAGATCGAAGACACGAAAGCATTTCTTCTTTTCGCAATAGAAGAAGAGCGCCAAAAGAGATCTTTATCGAGAATGATTGTAAATGAAGAAAACGAAATAATTGGTCTCACCACACTTAAACATATTAATTTTGAGAAGAAACAATCTCATATTGGTAGTTGGCTCGGCTATCAATACTGGGGAAAAGGATATAATGAGGCTGCTAAAAAAGAAATCTTTAAAATTGCTTTTTTGGACTTACAACTTTCCTACGTATTTGCTGGCGCTAAAACGAATAATGTCCGCTCGTTAAAAGCACAAGAAAAACTGCCTTATATTTCATTGCATGTGGAAGATAGATTCCCTGGTGAACATTCTACCTTAGAGAATGAAGTAAAATCTTCTTGTGTACTACATGTCGTGTCACGTGAAAAATTTCTAAATTGGCTAGACCTACAAAAGGAGAAGGAAAAATATGAAGGTAGTAAAAATTAGTTTAACAGTCGTAGTAGAATTAGCTCTTATTTATCTTTTTTCAATAATAGTCGGTTGGTCATTTATGGAGACCTTTTTCCTTGGTAGCTTAGCGATATTTGCAATTACATGGCTAATTATTATGAGTAATCATAGAAACAACATTACGGATCACGCAATAAGTAAAACATTAACTGGTGTTGAGACTGGCGAAATAAAACCATTTCAAATCGTTTTCACTCCATATATGGCGGGTACTCTTTCACTTGTTTTAGTTAGTTTTATTATCACCGCTATTTACTACCTACCCTATTTCCTATAAAAAAAGCACTCGTGATCATCACGAGTGCTTTTCTACTATGCACGAGAAACGTATTTACCTTCACCAGTGTTGATGATAAGCATTTCGCCTTCGTTAATGAAAATTGGTACTTGTACAACAAGACCAGTTTCTAATGTAGCTGGTTTTGTTACGTTAGAAGCTGTATCACCTTTAATACCAGGCTCTGTTTCTGACACTTTTAATTCAACTGTGTTCGGAAGTTCAACACCAAGTACTTCATCTTGGTATGTCATAATAGATACTTCCATGTTTTCTTTTAGGAATTTAAGTTCGCGCTCGATTTGGTTTTCACCAAGTTCGATTTGCTCGTAAGTTCCGTTATCCATAAATACGTGAGACTCACCGCTCGCGTATAAGTATTGCATACGACGGTTTTCGATGTGTGCTTTTTCTACTTTTTCACCTGCACGGAATGTTTTCTCTTGAACAGATCCTGTGCGAAGGTTACGTAGTTTAGAGCGAACGAATGCAGCACCTTTACCTGGCTTTACGTGTTGGAAATCCATTACTTGCCAAAGGGCATTGTCCACTGAAATTGTTAAACCTGTACGAAAATCGTTTACTGAAATCATGTAAAAAAATCCTCCTGTATATTACAAAATAATAAGTTCTTTTGGTGATTTCGTAATTACTTCATTACCTTCACTTGTTACAATGATATCATCTTCAATACGTACGCCGCCAATACCTGGAATATAAATACCTGGTTCTACTGTTACAGCCATTCCTGGTTCAAGTACTGTATCAGAACGGAACGCTAAACCTGGTGCTTCATGGATTTCAAGACCAATTCCATGACCAGTAGAGTGTCCGAAGTATTCACCATATCCTTTTTCAGTTATGTAATCGCGCGTTAACGCATCCGCTTCACGGCCTGTTAAACCAGCTTTAATACCGTTCACACCACGTAGTTGTGCTTCTAAAACGATATTATAAATTTCTTTTAATTTATCAGATGGTTCACCAACTGCAATCGTACGAGTAATATCAGAGCAATATCCTTTATAATAAGCGCCGAAGTCTAATGTAACGAAATCTCCTGTTTCTATCACTTTTTCAGATGCCACGCCGTGCGGTAATGCCGAACGAAGACCTGAAGCAACGATAATATCAAACGAAGAAGATGTTGCTCCTTGTTTTCTCATGAAAAATTCAAGTTCATTTGACACTTCAATTTCAGATACTCCCGGGCGAATGAATGATAGAATATGTTCAAAGGCAGCATCTGCAATCTGTGCAGCTTCCTTTAATATCTTAATCTCTGAATCAGTCTTTATCAAGCGTAACTTTTCTACAAGCCCAGAAGTTGGGATAAATTCAGCATCGATCGCTTCTTTATGTGTTGAATAAGAACTATATGTAAGAGTATCTTGCTCAAAGCCAAGCTTTTGAATTCCCAGTTCCTTCACTTGCTTTGCAACTTCATCAATGATTAATCCTGCATGCTGTACAATCTCGTATCCAACCGCTTGTTTACTAGCCTGCTCTACATAGCGGAAATCTGTAATAAATTGAGCACGTTTTTTCGAAATCAGTACAACACCAGCTGTTCCTGTGAAGTTTGCCATATATCTACGACTATGTTCATTTGTTAACAAAATACCGTCAATACCAGCCTCATCAAATGCGCTTCTTACTCTTTCGATTTTCTCCATTACTTTATGCCTCCCTCAATTTCTCCATTAATGCAAATAACGCTAACTTATAGCCATAAAAACCAAATCCAACAATTTGTCCCGCACAAACAGCTGCCGTCACAGATTCATGACGGAACGACTCACGCTGATGAATGTTAGAAATATGTACTTCAATAACAGGAATCGAAATGCTCGCAATTGCATCTCGAATCGCATAGCTATAATGCGTAAATGCTCCAGGATTTAAAATGATCCCTTCATATATATCTTCCGCCTCATGAATACGATCGATAATCGCACCTTCATGATTCGATTGGAAACATTCTAACTCCACTCCCATTGTTTCTGCTTCTTGCTTCATATCTGCTTCAAGTGTCGCTAGCGTGCCCTTTCCATATACATTTACCTCTCTGACACCGAGGCGATTTAGGTTAGGACCGTTTACGAGGAGTACCTTTTTCATATGCTTAAAACTCCTTAATATTAAATATCTATACAACATTTTAACATAGGAGTTACTTGTTTGAATAGTTCGTCTTCTCTTCCCCTTCTTGCTCGGCCTTATTGGTATTTACTGCGTAAGAAACAGAGTATGCAATAAACACACCATACAATATAAAAATACATATCGTCGTCACAAGTGTTTCTTTCGGTAAATGGAGTGCGCTTTTAATAGCAGGCGCTATTAACCCCATTCCGAAAAATAGTAACGCCCACCAAAATAGCCCATAAATCATCCCTGGAAGAATTCCTTCAAACTTTGCCAAAAACGCTTTATACAAAAAGGCAATTAAAATCGAAAGTAGTCCCATACAAACAATTCCTGACACATTGCCCCATACCCCTTCTTTCCAGCTTCCAAAGGCAAATGGTAAAAGTAAATAGTTCGGTCCCGCTTCCGTAAATGAAAATATATGAAGGAAATACCATATCCCCCCCCAAAAGATTCCACCAAATAAACCAATTTGTACAAAATTCCTTGTTCCTAATTGTTCTTGACTCACATCGACACCTCCGCTCAATAGTATGCCCGAAACTATTTTGAACCATGTTTAAATACTGCGAAATTTGTCTATAAAAAGAATAAGAAATGTCCGACTCTCGTAACATTTTTCCTTGTCATATACTTGTATTTGTCGATAAAATAAAGGAAACTCGGTGATTGTCTTATTTCAAAACGACAGAACCCAGTATGACAATTGCCTCTTTTTCTACATAAGAGAGAAACAAATACAGGTTGGTGTTAACATGGCAGAAGAGTCAAAACAAATATATGGCGGGCAAGCAGTCATAGAAGGAGTTATGTTTGGCGGTAGAGAATATACTGTTACAGCGGTTCGTCGTAAAGATAAATCGATTGAATTTTATCGATTACCACGCGTTCGTAATAAAGCATTATCTATCCTGAAAAAAATTCCATTTTTACGAGGGATTGCCGCTATTGTGGATGCAAGTGCGAATGGAGCAAAACATTTAAACTTTGCTTCAGAACGATTTGATGTCCACCCAGAAGAAGACGAACAAATCGCAAATAACAAAGAAGAACAATCGAAATTAACGATGGTATTAGGAGTTGCAGCAGTTGGTGTTTTATCTTTCATATTTGGTAAAGTCATTTTCACAGCAGTTCCTGCACTACTAGCTGAATTAACGAGACCGATTTTCCCCTCTCATACAGGGCAAATCATTGTCGAAAGTGTCATTAAGCTCATGCTATTATTGAGCTATATATACTTTATTTCTTTAACCCCACTTATTAAGCGGGTATTTCAGTACCATGGTGCGGAGCATAAAGTAATTAATGCCTATGAGAATAACCTTCCAATGACTGTAGAAAATGTGCAAAAACAAACTCGCCTTCATTATCGCTGTGGCAGTAGCTTTATTATATTTACAGTCATTATTGGAATGTTTGTTTATTTCCTTGTCCCTACAGATCCACTTTGGGCCAGAGTCGTAAACCGAATTTTATTAATTCCAGTCGTTCTCGGCATTTCTTTCGAAGTGTTACAATTTACAAATCGATTACGCGATATTCCAGTATTACGCATACTTGGATATCCCGGATTATGGCTGCAACTGTTAACAACGAAAGAACCAACAGATGATCAAGTGGAAGTAGCCATTGCATCGTTTGAAGAATTATTACGTTTAGAAAACAAACAATAATTATTTAAAATTGGTGTTCAACTCCTTTCCTCATCGTTAATATACTAATTTTAATATATGTTTTTAGGAGGTGTCCCTTATGAACGGTCGTTCGTTTACATTCGCTATAGTTATGCTTATTATCGGATTAGCAATATTCGGCCTTGTTTCATCTGTCATTACAAATCCAATGGGTGTATTAAGAAATATCGGGTACATGTTACTTGTTGTCGGTATCTTTTATTTGCTATACAAGATGTTTACAAATTCTAGTGGTTCTGCAAATTCGCAAAGCTCTTATAAGCGTGCAGCGAAACAATCGAACCGCAAACATGGGAAACAAAATGTAGCACCCCTAAGCAATTCTTTCTTGAAATCCAACGCTTCTAATGACAAAGGTAAGAAAGGCGCTCCTTCCACTTTGAAGCGAAAAAGAAAACAATCTCATTTAACTGTCATTGAAGGTAAAAAAAACAAAAAGAAAGACCGTGCTTCCTTTTAGGAAATACGGTCTTTCTTTATATTTTGCAGTACTTCTTTCAAACTTTTATCTTTCATACTTTCAATTCGAAGGTGATGATTTTCAAATGGTAAATTCCTTGTCACATCATTAGGTACAACAACGCACTTTAATCCTGCTGCAATCGCTGCTTTTAATCCGTTTAACGAGTCTTCAAATACAACAGCTTCAGACGGATCAATTCCTAAATCTTCTATCGCAATTCGATAAAGTGCTGGATCCGGTTTTACCTTCTCAACATCTTCCCTTGTTTTAATGACTTCAAAATAATCTCGAATTTGTAGCTCTTCCAAAAAAGAAGTAACCCATTCTCTAGATGAACTGGAAGCTAATGCGATTTTCAATCCCATTTCTTTCGCTTCCTCTAAATATTCTTTTACCCCGTCACGAGCTTCTGGTATTTTCATTTTCTCTTTATGTAAAGTTTTCACTTTTTCTTTTAATGCATCCTTGTTAAACTTCTCTTTTAATTGCTCATTTAAATATGCGTAAAGCACATCGTCTGTCGTTCCAATACATTTCGCAAATTCCGTTAAAGGTAACTCCCCACCGTACTCACGAACAGCGTCTCTGAAAGAGTGAAACCATATTGTTTCTGTGTCTACAATTAATCCATCAAAATCAAAAATAATTGCTTTCATAATTTCCCCATCCTTTTCGGTTGAAATAAAAAAGGAAACGACATACGTTCCCCCTTAATTACTTTTCTCTTCATTTGCTTTTTGAACGCCACGAAGTGTTTCCACTCGAACCTCATCTTGTTCAAAATATTGCACTAGATCACCAATGCGGTCAATTGCTTCCCAACTTAAATGATGTTCAATTCCTTCTACATCATTGTAAATTTTACTTTCATCCAAACCGATAATACGCATAAATTGCTCTAGCAAGTCATGACGATATACGAGACGTTCTCCGATTTTTTTACCTTTTGATGTTAATACAAGCCCTCTATATTTTTCATAAATTAGATATTCATCTTTGTCTAATTTTTGCACCATTTTCGTTACAGAGGATGGATGTACACTCAGCGCTTCAGCAATATCAGATACGCGGGCATAACCCTTTTCATCAATCAACAAATAAATTTGTTCAATATAATCTTCCATACTAGGGGTAGGCATCGGTTTCCTCCATCCAATTTCATTTTGCTCATTCCGTACGAAGCAATCAATAAAATGATACACCAGAAAGAATAACGTGACAAGTTGAAAACAAGCCTAAATATTTAAAAGAAAAAAGAACTTGCATTCCAATACAAGTTCTTTTCATGTAAAATATTGAATTTCTGCGTTAGGAAAAAAGTGATGAATATATCCTCTAATCGTTTCTTCCAATACTTCTGCATCATCTTTTTTATATACGTATTTCCCGATGCCATATCGTCCCCATTTATATTTGCGCTTCTCTTCATCCATTTCAAGCTTCGTATTCGGATAACGCTCTTGAATGACCTTTTTTGCTGGTTTTGTAAAGCGATGTTGAATTAATTCAAATGTTAAATTCGGTATCGACAAATCTTTTAGCGCATTGTACATTCGCTCAAATAGTTCACGATATCCTTCTTCCCATCCTTCATGCATATTAAAGTGGTGCAACTATAAACCCAAGTGGATAACCCGCACCTGCTACTTTACGAGCCGCTTCAATTCGTTCTTCAAAAGGTGATGTCCCCGGCTCAAAATTTTTGATTACATACCGTGAATTAATACTAAATCGAAAACGAGTTTTCCCATTATGTTTTGCATCTAATAAATGATCAACGTGCGAATATTTCGTAACGAAACGTAAACGCCCATGCTCACTTTCTCCAATGAATTCAATCGCCCGCTTTAATGCATGTGTTAAATGATCAATTCCAACAATATCTGATGTACAAGCCGCTTCAAACCTTGTTATTTCTGGTGCTCTTTCATCCATATACTGCTTTGCCTTCTCAAATATTTCATCAAGATTGACATACACGCGAACGTAAGGCTTACTCCCAAGTGTCGTTTGCAAATAGCAATAATGACAATGTCCCATACACCCCGTTGCGAGCGGGATTGCATATTCAGCTGACGGTTTTGACGTATCAAACTTTAATGTTTTCCTCACCCCAACGACAAGTGTTGCCTTTGCATTACGATACTTTTGCAAATCATTTTCACCTGGCAAATTTCTAATTTGATTATGGGATGTCATTTCACGAATTTCTAATCCCATCTTCGTAAACTTCTCATACAGCTCTTTTCCAAGCGGATATTCGAGTGCCTTCGGTTCAAAGTAAACGAGTTTTGGCATAAATGGTTTCATATGCTTCCCTCCTCTCGTTAGTATGGGAAACGATGAAGAATTAACACTCATTAAAGTTTTCCACTTCAGTAACTTGCGTTGCAAGTTACTGAATGTTATAATTTGGATAACAGCTACCTTGCAACGCAAGTTACCTGAGTAAAAGGTGGTGAAATCATGCACAGCCAAATGTTAAAAGGTGTGCTCGAAGGTTGCATCCTATACATCATTTCACAAGAAGAAGTGTACGGATATGAACTGAGTACAAAATTAAATAAACACGGATTTACATTCGTAAGTGAAGGAAGCATATATCCGTTATTGTTACGTATGCAAAAAGAAAAATTGATTGAAGGAACATTAAAAGCTTCCTCACTCGGTCCAAAGCGAAAATATTATCACGTAACCGACAAAGGATTAGAGCAGCTTGAAGAGTTTAAACAAAGTTGGGGAATGGTTTCAACTACGGTGAACAATTTATTACAAGGGGAGTGATAGGGATGAATGCACAAGACATGATTGAATTGAATAATAAAAAACGTGAGCTTCTAACTTCCGAAAACGAAACTGCTTATGGCGATATGCTAGTATATCTTCGATTATCTAATGTACCCGAACATCAAGTAGAAGAACTTTTATTAGAAATATTAGACCATCTTATCGAAGCACAAGCAGAAAATAAAAGTGCTTACGACATTTTCGGTAATGATTTACAATCTTATTGCGATGAACTTATATCAGCTTTGCCTGTCCAAACAAAATTAGAAAAAACTTCTTTAATCGGTTTTGTTATTAGCTTACTTCTTGCTATACAGTTTGGAATCGATGCAATTGTTTCCTTTTTCATTTTAATCTTTGAAAATAATGTAGAACAATTCACCCCAGCTTTTAGTATCCCTGGAACTATTTTGTCTGTTTCACTCATTATTCTAGGAATACTGCTTATTTTATATTTATTAAAGCGTTACTCCTTTGATCAAAAAATAAATTGGAAAAGACGAATTCTATTCGGGCTCGCTTTTGCTACTCCATTTTGTTCAGCTATATTCGTAAATATTTATTTTAGAAAACAACCTTACCTTATTTATCATCTAACCTTTTGGCAAAACGCCTTAATCGCTATCTTATTTTTTATTTTATATAAATTACTATACAAAAAATCAAATTTTTAACAGCCTTTCAAAAGGCTGTTTTTCTTCTGTCTAATTTTACAAATTGAAAAATTTCATAAAGAAAATAAGAAAAATGCAAAATAATTAAAGTTAATTGTTGACGTGATGCTTTTATTATCGGTATCATAAATCTTCGTGAGCAATTATTTTTCGTTATACGATTTTTTTATTATTACTGAATTTTTGAGAGGAGAAATTAAATGTCAGTTAAGAAGAAAACGCAAGTACGCACCGGCAAAATGGTACGTGAACTAATGTTAGCAGACGAAGATGTAAATGCTTCGCTAATTATGGTATATAGTGAAAACGGTGTAAACGCAGAAATTAAAATCGAGGGCTTAACGCCGAAATGTAACGAAGAATTATTTTTGAGCGGAAACGTGGATTGGAACAAGAGTGTTATTTATAAAATTGTTGATTTCACTGGGAACGCTGAAGTTGGTAAAGTTACATTAACAGCGATGAACAAAAATAATGTTTCTCTAGAAGTTGAACGCGTTATGTGGAGCAAAGAGAATAAAGAAGCTGCTGAGCAAGAAGAAACTGTTGTAGAAGCTCCAAAAGCAGTTGCACCTGCTCCAAAACCTGTTACGCGAGTAGAAACACCTGCAGCACCTAAACCTACTCCGGTACCGACACCGAAGCCAGTAAGTGTAGAAGCAGCTGTGGAACTATCTACTCCAGCACCTGTGAAAAAAGCAGCACCAACTCCAGTTACAAAGCAAGAGACAGCACCGGTCGCTCCTGCAAAACCGAAGCAACCTGCTTTGACTGAAACAAATACAAAACTACAAGAAAATTATGTTAAACTTGTGAAAAAGACAATTGAAGTTTGTCAAGATTACGAGCTTGGCATCGACATAGATGATTCTATTGAAAGCTTAAAAAAAGAACTACAAAGCCAAGGTATTAGCGTTACATTTGACAAAGAAATTATGGACGTTGTAAATCGCCTTCGTTCTTTACAAGATAAAGGAATCAAAGTAGAAAAAGTACTTAATTTACTATAAAAAATAAGAGGTGGCAATTGCCACCTCTTATTTTTTATAATTCCATTCCTTACTTTCATACTTCTCTTTTGCTAATGTTTGCACTTCATGTAACTGTTCTTCTGTTAATTCATACGGAACAAGCTCTACATCTAATCCTTTTTCAAACCCAACCTCAAACGCTTTAATTAACTGTTCGATTGTAAACGTACGGTCTGTTAATTCATTAATTGCTACCGCTTTAGAAGAGAACATACTCTTCATACGCTCTTTTACACGTTCATTCGGGAATAAAAACAGATCGTATAATTCATCTAAATCTATTTCTAACGGAATCGATCCGTGCTGTAAAATCACACCTTTTTGACGTGTTTGAGCACTACCTGCGATTTTTCTTCCTTCTACTACAATTTCATACCAAGACGGTGCATCAAAGCATACTCCTGAACGTGGATTTTTTAAATTTTCACGGTCTGCTTCTGTTTTTGGAACTGCATAATATGCTTCTAATCCTAATGCCTTAAAACCGTCTAATAAACCTTGCGAAATAATACGATACGCTTCTGTAACTGTTTTTGGCATATTTGGATGATCTTCAGACACAATAACACTGTACGTTAATTCTTTATCATGTAGTACACCCCTGCCGCCTGTTTGACGACGAACGAATCCATATTTCTTTTCGTTAACTACATCCATATTAATATCTTTTTCAACACGCTGGAAATACCCAACTGTTAATGTTGGTACTTCCCATTCATAAAAACGAATGGTTGGTGGCATTTTCTTTTCACTTTGCCAATTTAATAAACATTCATCTAACGCCATATTAAATGCCGGTGAACATTGACCAGAGTTAATATAACACCATTTTTCTTTTCCCATCCTGCACCTCATATAACCAATTATTTTTCACATTCTCTAGTCTACCAAATTCGACAAAATTTGTGAAAGAATACGAAATTTCTTCTTATATGCAAATGAATCTGTTGCATAAATACATACGGGCATTATAATATTGAAAGTAGGATAAGAAAAAAGGGAGCGATAGAACCGTGTCAACAACTTGGATTATTTTATTAGCCGTAATCGTAGCGTTCATCGGCTACACTGTATGGATGTATTTCTATCAGAGAAAATTAATTAAAACACTTTCAGAAGAAGAGTTTCGCGCTGGCTACCGCAAAGCACAGCTTATCGATATTCGCGAAGCAGACGAATATACTGCAGGACATATTTTAGGCGCACGTAACATTCCATTATCACAAATTCGCCTTCGTCATAAAGAACTTCGCAAAGATCAACCAGTTTACTTATACTGCCAAAGCGGATTCCGTACTGGTCGTGCAGCTCAATACTTAAAGAAACAAGGCTACAAAGATTTCTACCAATTACAAGGTGGATTCAAAACGTGGACTGGAAAAATTAAAAAGAAATAATAACATACAAAAACTAGCTGAATCATTCAGCTAGTTTTTTCATTCCATATTATTCGCAATGTATACTAAATTTTGCTTAATCACATCTTTATCATTCTCTTGCACATTACGATACAGCAGCTGATATTCAAGTCCTTTCTCTTTCCAAATAAGCGTAGCGAATTCATCTCCTCGCCCAGAGTCATCCTTATTTTTAAAATAAGAGAATGCTCCACTATTCAATTTCATTTGTTCTTGAAATCGCTTCTCTTCCACGAGATCCGGAAAACTATAAGGAAAGTTTGCAACATTTAACTCAATATACTCATTTCTACCTGGCTCCTGCTGTTTATATTTAATCATTAAGACAGCGTTCTTCTTCCCAATCGTTCTGACTTCCCCCTTCACATCACTCGTAATGTCATACGGTAAAAACGCCGGAACTTTAAATTTCACTGGAAAATATTTCGGAAGCTCCTTTAGTGGAATAGGAGCCGTAACACGATCCATAGCTCCCCCTGTTGTTCCCACAAAGTTTTTTTCTTCTTGCATCGTTTGCTGAAACGAACATGAACTTAGCACTAGACTAGAAAACACGAAACAAATGATTCTTTTTTTCAATTTGTTTCCGCCCTTTCATACCGCTATCTTTATGAATGAAGTGTTTATATGCTATTCATATTCGCTTCATTAACAAACTCCCCCTTTGAAAACTTTCCACGTTATTCTCACACATTTTGACAAAACTTCTTTTATAGACGCAAAAAAGCCCCCTATCATTCTTACGCCCAAATAAAAAGGTTACGCGAATAAAAAGAAGCCTTACTTATAACATAGTTTGTGAAAAGCTTTTCAGGTCAAGATTTTTTCATTCTTATTATTTTCCCTTTATAATAAAGGAAAGAGGTGATACATATGGCCAATATAAAACAAATTGCAAAAACCGCTGGTGTATCCATATCAACTGTTTCCCGCGTCCTTAATAATCACCCTTACGTAAAAGAAGAAAAACGTAAGCGTGTTCTAGATGCTGTTGAAGAATTGAACTATGCAAAAAATATAAATGCTATTCATTTAATAAAGGGAAAAACATATACAATCGGGGTTATGCTCCCCTTCATTAATCTTCCATACTTCAGTACCATTATTGAAGGAATCGGAAACGAAGCGTTAGCAGCTGGATATCACATTAATTTATGTCAAACAAATTACGATAGCCTCGAAGAGATTCGTGTTCTTGAAATGATGAAAATGAAACAATTCGATGGAATGATTATTTGCTCTCGAACGAGTTCTTGGGAACAAATTGAACCTTTCGCAAAATTTGCCCCTATTATTTCATGTGAAAAGATGAAGCATCCCCTCATTTCATCCGTCTACGTAGATCACTATGAAGGCTTCCGTCTCGGCACTGCCTATTTACTCAGTAAAGGCCATGAAAAAATCGGAATCTGTTTAGCAAGAAAAACGAGTGCAAATTCTATGGAGCGCGAAAAAGCATTTGCTGATACGCTTCATAACGAAGGTAAAACGGTACATCCAGATTGGATTTTTCATCAATGCTATACGATGCAGGATGGTGCAAAAATACTTCATCGCATTTTAAACATGAAAAATCGCCCAACCGCTATTTTTACAGCGAACGATCAAGTTGCAGCTGGTTTATTAACAGAGGCGCGAAAGCATAGTATTCGAGTCCCTGAAGAACTTGCTATCCTTGGATTTGATAATCATGAAATTTCAAAGGCGTTAGAAATTTCAACAATTGAGCATCCCGGCCTTACAATGGGCTCACATGCTTTTTCTTTATTCCATAAACAAATCCAAAGCGAGCAAATTGCCGGGAATGCAGAAGAGCTTTCATTCCATTTAATTGAGCGAGATACTGTCTGAAAAAAGAGCGTTACCTATAGCGCTCTTTTTCAGCTCTTCACCTATTGACTTTATATTTCCCATCTCATATAATGAACCTAACGAACGGTAGGTAGGGGATGAAAATGACAGCAAACCGCATTAAAGCTGTAGCACTTTCTCATTTCGCACGCTACGGCTATGAAGGAACTTCATTGGCAAATATTGCTCAAGAAGTCGGGATTAAAAAACCATCGATTTACGCACACTTTAAAGGAAAAGAAGAGCTATATTTTATATGCTTAGAATCCGCTCTTCAAAAAGATTTACAGAGCTTCACAGACGATATCGAAAAATTTTCAAATTCGTCTACTGAAGAATTGCTCTTACAGTTACTAAAGGGCTACGCAAAACGATTTGGTGAAAGTGAAGAATCAATGTTTTGGTTACGAACTTCCTATTTTCCGCCTGATGCATTCCGCGTACAAATTATCGAAAAAGCGAATGCACACATTGAAAACGTCGGAAAACTTTTATTCCCTATATTTAAACAGGCAAACGAGCAAAGTGAACTGCATAACATTGAAGTAAAAGACGCTCTAGAAGCTTTTCTATGCTTACTGGACGGACTTATGGTTGAACTACTATTTGCAGGTTTAAATCGCTTTGAGACTCGTTTAAACGCCTCTTGGCAAGTATTTTGGCGAGGTCTTTCAAACTGACGGATTGCTCCTTTGCAATGCGTCGTTTTTAAGCCCTTTAACTAACGACTGGTAGGAAGGAGAAATGACATATGGCATGGATTTATGTAATCATAGCTGGTATTATTGAAATCTTTTGGGTGATTGGACTTAAAAAAGCGGAGGCACCACTCGAATGGGCTGGTGTTGCGTTATTAATTACAATTAGTTTCGTCTTATTATTTAGAGCCTATAAAGATTTACCTGTCGGCACTGTATACGCAGTCTTTACAGGAATTGGAGCTGGTGGGATCGTTCTTACAGAGATTTTCGTCTTCGGAGAACCTTTCTCTATTGTAAAAGTTCTATTAATTGGTTTAATCTTCTTCGGAGTAATTGGGCTAAAACGAGTAACAGAAGAAAAAGAAGCGAAGGAGGCCGCATAAAATGGCTTGGTTATTTTTAATTCTAGCTGGTATTTGTGAAATTATTGGTGTACTCTTTATGAAAGTAGCCACTGAAAAGAAAGGCTGGGCACCAAAAGTTATTTTAATCGCTAACTTCGGCGTAAGTTTCTTCTTCTTATCCCTTGCGATGAACACGTTACCGATGGGAACTGCTTACGCGATTTGGACTGGAATCGGAACTGCGGGAAGTGCACTTCTAGGTATTCTTATTTTCCGCGAATCAGCGGATTGGCGTCGTCTTGCCTTCTTAAGTTGCATTCTATGCGGCGCTGTTGGCTTAAAACTATTAAGCTAACGTGAGGTGAATGTCATGTGGAAAGAAAAAGGAAAACAAATGTTAGCATGGATTACACTTGGAATTGTCATTCTATTACAAATCAGTTTTCATATAATAGAATGGTTGTTTCATAAAGTAGTATCCATTCTTACCTTCCTTCCTAGCATGGCACTTGAAATTGCATCTATTGCTTGGTCAGTTATTGCCTCCATTGCAATCGTCATTATATGGAGTATCGCCAAACTATGGAATAAATTATTTAAAAAGGACATTACTTCTGAAAAAGAGTAACTGTCCTTTTTTATATTCATTCAGACTTCCTGTAGAAGTTTGATGCGATAAGACAAAGAAGACCAATTATAACAATACTTACACCAATTCCTTTATGCAAATTAGGAATTGGTGATGGTATATCTGAGTAAAAATTTGCTAATATGAGACCGATTGAAAATAAAAGTACTCCTATTCTATATAACCATTTTCTTTTGTTCATCATTCTCCCTCCTAAAATTTTTCATACACTCCTTTCTTTTGGACATACTACCTAAAAAAGGAGTGAATAATATGCAAAATTCTATACATAAGCAGATCCTATTTTTATTTTTCCTCTTTCTCATTCTCGTTATCGTTTTCAGCTTTATATTACATACTCCAAAAGATGTTGTACCGAATAGCCTCTCTGTTTATAAACTCTTACTTTCATATTGTCGTTATTAAAGAAGGTGCCTTATATGGCACCTTTTAAAATTCTCTCTTCTCATACAATTTTACTGAAACGAAGATAGATACTATGAACATGCAAATTGAACTAATAAACAATAAACTATTGTATAGATGAATTTGTTCCAGGTTGATTTGAAAGATCATCTCGAAAATAACAATCGGTGCTATGAGTATTAATATCGTAATAAAAACCATTTTTTTATATGCTAGCCAAAACGATAACGGCAATGCAAAGCTTAAATATACTAAAATAAAACTAATACTAGTAACCACTGTCGTTTCAATAAATTCAAATACATTAACTCCATTCTTCATTCCCATCGCGAAACAGCCGACCGTTACACTTATAAAAAGAATAATAATTGCTACTATATACTTTGCAAATACAATTTGTTTTTTCGATATTGGCAAACTATTTAATATGACTTCACTCTCATTTTTTCTATCGGCTTCAAATGTTTTTACTGTTGCCCCAACGGTAATAATTACTGACATAATTATGAATAAATTTTTCGTATCTGTTAAGGCCATATAAAAGAAAATAGGATACAGTATGTACCAAATAAAAAATTTCCATTGGATAATGAAATCTTTTACAATGAGTTGTTTCAAAGTGATTCCCCCTCTCCTCACAAATCACGCTCATTATACAAGTTAATTGAGAGTAACATTGATATAATATATAAAAGAAGAAGTCCTACTATAAAGCAAACATTTACGACTAGACTCGTGCTCCAAACATTCTCTACATCTAACCATACGCTACTTACAATCACTCCACTTAATCCCCCAATTATGATTCCCATAAAATAAGCGGCCTGTTTCGTACTGCTATATTCT
This sequence comes from Bacillus sp. IBL03825, assembly GCF_024712505.1. Taxonomy (NCBI): domain Bacteria; kingdom Bacillati; phylum Bacillota; class Bacilli; order Caryophanales; family Bacillaceae; genus Bacillus; species Bacillus sp. IBL03825. The sequence goes on from NZ_JAMXKE010000001.1 coordinate 4,192,273, forward strand.
ACTGAAAATTCAATCGGAAGTACGATCATGCTATAAACAAATCCTCCCGTTATTCCACCAAGAATCGTTCCCCACAGCATAAATGCAGTTATATGTTCATTTTGCAACTGAATTAGACCAACTAAAAGTGAGAAAACCACACCTAAAACAACTAAAATACTTACAAATATGTATTTCGCTATGACAATTTCTTTACGTTGAAGTGGTAAACTATTTAATATCTTTTCACTCTTATTTCTAGCCTCATAACTCGTCGACCATATTGTTCCAAGGATAGGTATAGATATGCTAAGCGTCATAAGAAAATTGTCGCTACCCAAATCAACAATTACAAGGAAAAACAAGCATATAAAACCAACAAACCCTAACTTTCTTTGCAACATCATATCTTTTAAGACTAATTGCTTGATCATGTTTTACCCTCCTAATATGAAAATGTCCCTTCTATAACTCTGCCTCCTGAAACATTTTCATTGAGAGAAACATTGATATGACTATACTTACTAACACTCCGATACCAAGAACACTCATTGCTAGTGTAGCCTCTTGAGAGTGGAGTACTTTTAACATAATTATTTCATCACCAAAAATATTGCACATAAGGCCAATCATACCCATTAAAGGAAAAATCATAATCACATTCAAGACAGTAATAGCTTTATATCCTCCAATGTAATTAGTAGGTATCGTTACTACACAATAAATCAAAGTTGCTACTATTGCTGAAAATATTGCATATCCAGGAATAGCTATGTCTCTGTTCAATAAAATATTTCCTAATATTACGACTATAAAAGTTGTACTCAAACCAGCCATAATAAATAATGAGCTTGAAATATATTTAGCTATAACTATCTCTTTTCTCGTTATAGGCAAACTCACTAATACTTTTTCTGTTTTACTTTTCTCGTCATAATAAAAAGAAATATATATAATCGTACTACATGTTATAAATAATCCTATTGCAATCCCCATCGGTTCTACGGAATTTCTAAAAACGGATAAAATAGGTATTAAAAAATAGAAAGGAAACATCTTCTTCTGTAAGAAAAACTCCTTCAAAATCAACTGTTGCATATGAATTCCCCCTCTCTATAAATCACGCGTTTCATAAATTTTAATTGTAAGAAACATAGAAGCGATATAGACACTAGCTAATATAATTCCTCCAACTATAAATACACCGATATGCACTGGATTCATAATCCACTCAATGAATGAAGGTGTTGTTTCATCCAATCCATCTCCTATGAATATCCAAGCAATTCCACCAACTACCATTGATGCTCCTGACACTATACTTCGTGCTATCTTTGACCTTGTAACATAATAACTAGGAAAGAATGTTACAACAAAAAATACGGCATAAACAGCTCCATTTATTACTTCATACCACGGAATTTCAATGTATAGATTCGGATGATAGGTACCGATATCACCAATGACCACAATGCCTCTTACAAGAAAAACAACTAACATCGTAGAGAGTATGCCACCAACAATAAATATTGCACTGGAAACATATCTAGCAATTATGATATCCTTTCGGCTTACCGGTAAACTATTTATAATAATGTCACTGTTATTCCTTTCATCCATAAAAGTTAACGTCATAACGGAAGAAAGAGTTATAAATAGACAACTCATCGAAAATAACAATTCACCACTTGGATCTAACATAAATAATACAAGAGGCACAATTAGATTCACTAACCACGTTACCCTAAAAAAGAACAAATCTTTATATATGAGCTGACGCATAGGGACCTCTCCCTTTCGCGGTGTAAACGATGATATCGTCTAATGTTGGTTTTTCTAGTACAACCTCATTTCCAAACCAATCGATAATTGCTTGCTTATCCTTTGCTAAACCTTCGAAACCAAATTTATTTTTTCGTAATCCAACAAATAATTCTTTTCCTTCTCTATCTAATAAATCATTACTTCCTTTTACAATTACGTAGTTCTCCATTAATTCATCTTTCTCACCAGTAAATATAATTTCTCCATCATTTATGAACGTAATATAATCCGCGATGCGCTCTAAGTCTGTTGTAATGTGTGTTGAGAATAATACAGATACTTCATCTTCCATTACAATTTCTTGCAACATATCAAGCAATTCACTCCGAACAACCGGATCTAATCCTGCCGTTGGTTCATCCATAATGATAAACTCCGCGTGGTGTGAAAGTGCGATTGCAATCGCAAATTTCATTTTCATCCCTTTTGATAATTCTTTAATTTTTTTATACTTCGGAACTTGCAATCGATGCATATACGATTGATACTGCTCTTCGTCCCACTTTTTATATAGCGGTGCAATAATACGTTTCATTTGTTCACACGTTAAATCTTCGTAGTAATGATTTTCATCATATACAAAACCGATATTTTGTTTTATTTCCTTCTCGGCTTTTTTATTGTCCTTGCCAAAAATTTTTATATCACCGCTATCTTTTCTAATTAAATTCATAATCATTTTGATCGTCGTACTTTTCCCTGCTCCATTCGGTCCGACAAATCCCATAATATATCCGCGTGGTAACGTAAAACTTATATTTTTCACTGCAAAATCTTGATGATTTTTACAAACGTTTTTTAGCTCTAACATCTCTTATTCCCCCTCATATAAACACGCAATCATCTGCTGTAAATCTTCAAGTGAAAGCTGCAACGCTTTACTTTCATTTACAACCTCTTCCGCTTTACTTTCCAATAGACGTAGCCGCTGTTCTTTTAGTAGTTCATTATTTTTACGTGAAACATAAGTCCCCTTCCCAGCAACAGTTTCTATATATCCTTCTTTTTCAAGCTCCTCGTACGCACGCTTCGTTGTAATTACACTAACTTGTAATTCCTTCGCTAAGCTACGAATAGACGGTAATTGGTCTCCACCCTTTAAACCACCATTTAAAATAAGCTGGCTTAATTGTTTTCTTATTTGCACATAAATAGGGTCTTGGGAAGAATTCGAAATAATAATATTCATGTTTTCCTCCAGTGTGTGTATATACTGTATATACCTTATATATACAGTATATACAGTATATACACACCATCCTATTTTTGGCAAGAAAAAAAGACCAACATTTTCCTGTTGATCTTTCGTATATGTATCACTTTTCAAAGCGATCTAACATCTCATCTCTCATTCCAAAACTCACTACCGCAATTCCTACATACATAAACAGAAGGAACGCCGGATGAACTGTATTGTACCAAGTGCTATCAACAATTAAATAAATCGTTAATGCTACAACAAGAACAAACGCTAAGATAAACATATAAAAGTGTCTTGTACTACCCATAATAAACTCCTCTCTTCTCTCGTCACCATTCAACAGTATATTGTATCGAATAATTCGATATGACTCAAGGTTAACTTTCTGTTATGTAATCAAGTTCCACCTTTACAATGTCCTCACATGCTATTGAAATGATTGTTCCTTGCTTATCAATTGCCGTCACTTCTCTATTATCCATTACACGATGTGCTACTCTTTCTAATACTTTTCCTTGATCTCGATAACAAAATTCTTTTACATCTTTAATCGTTTTTCCGTTTTCTAAATGGTATATCATTCTATAACACCGATATCCCACATTTTCACCCCCAACTTGCTCGTTTTTTCACATATACATAAAAATGAGTCATTCCTATCTCATTACATCTTCTTAATTTCAATAAAATTCTAACAAAAATAAATACTTTTATCAAACTGACTTTTTCAACAAAATCACCTATAAAACTGCTTCTTTACACCAATATGAAACAAAAAATATAAACTTTTAACATTTTCTTCACTATTTCTGCACAAATTCTCCATACAAAAAAAGAACTCGCATATAGCGAGTTCTTCCTTTGTTATGCTAATTAAACTTGTACAGGAGCTAGCTTTTCATAACGTAAAACTGGTTTACGAGCAGCCAATGTTTCATCCAAACGTTTAATTACCGTTGTATGTGGCGCTTCTTGTACAACTTCTGGATTTTCTTCTACTTCTTTAGCAATTTGAATCATCTTATCAATGAAACCATCTAATGTTTCTTTTGATTCTGTTTCTGTTGGCTCAATCATAATACATTCTTCCACATTTAATGGGAAGTAAATTGTTGGTGGATGGTAACCGAAATCAAGCAGGCGTTTTGCAATATCTAATGTACGTACACCAAGTTTCTTTTGACGACGACCTGATAATACAAACTCATGCTTACAATGTCTATCGAATGGAAGATCATAGAATGGCGCTAGTCTTCTCATCATATAGTTCGCATTTAATACCGCATACTCCGTTACCGCACGCAGTCCATCTGGACCCATAGAACGAATGTATGTGTATGCACGAACGTTAATTCCGAAGTTACCATAGAATGGTTTTACGCGCCCAATTGCTTCTGGACGATCATAGTTAAAGTGATAGCCATTTTCCGTTTTCTCTAAAATTGGTTTTGGTAAGTACGGAATTAAATCTGCTTTCACACCTACTGGACCAGAACCTGGACCACCGCCGCCGTGAGGACCTGTAAATGTTTTATGAAGGTTTAAATGCACAACGTCAAATCCCATATCTCCTGGGCGCGCTTGGCTTAATACCGCATTTAAGTTTGCACCATCATAGTATAATTTACCGCCTGCGTTATGGACGATTTCTGCCATTTCTAAAATATTTTCTTCGAATAAACCTAATGTATTAGGATTTGTTAACATAAGTGCTGCTGTTTCTTCGTTTACAACACGTTTTAAATCTTCTAAGTCAACAAGACCATGTTCATTTGATTTTACTGTAATTGTTTCAAAACCAGCTACAGTTGCAGATGCTGGATTCGTTCCGTGAGCAGAGTCAGGAACAATTACTTTCGTACGGTTAAAGTCACCATTTGCTTCATGGTATGCACGAATTAACATTAAGCCTGTCCATTCTCCGTGTGCACCAGCTGCTGGTTGTAATGTAACAGTATCCATACCTGTAATTTCAATTAAATGCTCTTGTAAGTCGTACATTAATTCCATTGCACCTTGTACTGTCTTTTCATCTTGTAATGGATGAATATTTGCAAATCCTGCGAAACGAGCTACATTCTCATTAATTTTCGGATTATATTTCATCGTACAAGATCCAAGTGGATAGAATCCAGAATCTACACCGTGGTTACGGTTTGAAAGTGCTGTATAGTGGCGCATAATGTCAAGTTCAGATACTTCTGGTAGCTCAGCATCTTCTACTCGAATATAATCGCTCTCAAACACATCTTCTAGTTTCACTTCTTCTACATCTAATGTTGGTAGGCTATATCCTATGCGTCCTTCTTTACTCACTTCAAAGATAAGTGCTTGGTCTTGGTTCTTCATTGGATAGCCCCCATTTCGTTTACAAGTGTGTCAATTTCCTCTTTTGTACGAAGCTCAGTTACTGCTACAAGCATATGGTTTTCATGCTCTTTATAATCACGGCCTAGATCGTAACCGCCGATAATATTCTTTTGTAATAATGCATCGTTTACTTCTTTCACTGGACGCTTGCAATCCACAACAAACTCATTGAAGAATGGTCCAGCAAATGTAACTGTGAAGCCTTGCGCTTCAAATTGACGTTTTGCATATTGTGCTTTAGAAATATTTTGACGTGCCATTTCTTTCACACCTTGTTTACCAAGTGCCGTCATTGCAACTGATGCTGCTAATGCATTTAACGCTTGATTTGAACAAATGTTAGACGTCGCTTTGTCACGGCGAATATGCTGTTCACGTGCTTGTAACGTTAATACAAACCCACGTTTACCATCTGAATCTACAGTTTGTCCAACAAGACGTCCTGGAATTTTACGCATAAATGCTTTCGTTGTTGCAAAGTAACCACAGTGTGGTCCACCAAACTGCGTTGGGATACCAAATGGTTGTGCATCACCGATTACAATATCAGCACCAAATTTCCCTGGTGGTGTTAATGCACCTAATGATAATGGATTTGAAGAAACGATAAATAATGATTTTTGTTGATGAACGATTTTTTCAATATCAGCTAATTTTTCAACTTGTCCGAAGAAGTTTGGATATTGAACGATTACACAAGCAACTGTATCATCTACTTCACTTTGTAATACGTCTAAATCTGTTACACCATCTTTATGATTAATTTCAACAACTTCAAGATGTTGACCTTTTGCATACGTTTCAAGTACTGCTCTTGATTCTGGATGAACTGCACTAGATACAAGAATTTTCTTTTTACGAGTATGGCCAGCTGCTAGCATTGCCGCTTCAGCTAAAGCTGTACCTCCATCGTACATAGAAGAGTTTGCTACATCCATTCCTGTTAATTCACAAATCATTGTTTGGAATTCAAAGATTGCTTGTAATTCCCCTTGTGAAATTTCTGGTTGGTATGGCGTGTAAGCTGTATAAAATTCTGAGCGAGAGATAACGTGATCTACAATTACTGGAGCGTAATGATCATATACGCCTGCTCCTAAGAAAGAAGCGTACTCTTTTAAGTTAGCATTTTTACTAGCCATTTGAGTTAACTCTTTTAGCAGCTCTGGCTCTGATTTTGCTTCTTTAATTTTTAAATCCCCTTTAAAACGAACACTCTCTGGAATATCAGAGAATAACTCATCGATCGTTTGAACGCCGATCGTTTGTAACATTTCTTTTTTGTCTTCTTCTGTCATTGGAAGATAACGATGCAACATGAAATCTACCCCTCTCCCCGTTACTTTGAACGTTTATAAAATGGTGTTGGAACAACTACTGCTTTGACGCGTTTATTACGAATTTCAATTTCTACTTCTGTATCAACTGCTGCGTATTTTACATCAATTAGTGCTAAACCAATGCTTTTCTTTAACGTTGGAGATTGTGTACCACTCGTTACTTCCCCGATTTTTTCTTCTCCAATAAATACAGGGTAATGTGTACGAGGAATTCCACGCTCGATTACTTCGATGCCGACTAACTTACGAGGCGCACCGTTTTCTTTTTGCTCTTTTAACGTTTCTTTTCCAAAGAAGTCTGCTTCTTTATTTGGTTTTACCGCAAAGCCAATGCCAGCTTCAATCGGTGTAATATCTTTTGATAATTCTTGACCATAAAGTGGTAATGTTGCTTCGAATCGAAGTGTATCACGAGCACCTAAACCACATGCTTTTAAGCCTTCTTCTGCTCCAACTTCAAGAAGTTTCTCCCAAAGTTTTGCAGCATCTTCACTCTTACAGTAAATTTCAAATCCATCTTCACCTGTGTAACCTGTACGAGATACAAGTGCTGGAATTCCATCTACAAGAATATCGTTTTTAAATTTAAAGAACTTAATTTCTTTCAAATCTTCTGACACAACTTTTTGTAAAATGCCTTCTGCTTTTGGACCTTGAATTGCAAGCTGTGCAACTTCACTAGAAACATTGACTACTGTCGCATCGCCAATTACATGGCTAGCTAACCATTCGTAATCTTTCTCGATATTTGATGCATTGATTACTAATAAATAGTCTTCTTCACCACGTTTGTAGATTAATAAATCATCTACTGTACCACCATTTTCGTAGCACATAGCTGTATATTGTGCGCCTCCTACTTTTAAAGTAGAAACGTCATTTGTAACAACACGTTGTAAAAATGCTAAACTATCTACACCTTTTACCTCAACTTCTCCCATATGAGATACATCGAACAAACCTGCAGCCGTACGTACAGCTTCATGTTCTTCTTTAATGCTTGAAAATTGAACTGGTAATTCCCAACCACCGAAGTCGATTGTTTTTCCACCATACTTCGCGTATACATCAAATAACGGTGTACGTTGTAATGTAATCATGCTCTCTCCCCCTTATGCTTTGACAAATCAATAAAAGTTGCTCGCCATATCTAAACATTTTCACTCTGAAAAGATAGGATATACGGAATCTCATTATATTTTTTTATGAAAGCGTAAATAAAAAATCACTTTCTTGGATAAAATACGAAAGATTCCACACATTTCACACCATTATCCTAACATTATTCGCTATATTTCATCAATATTCTAGCATAAAAAATAATTTAGAATTTTTCATTCTTAATCTTATTAAATACAACTTTCAAAATTCAACCCTTTATCTTTGCCTATTCTTTAACTTTCAGTATGTGTAATAGCGCCTTATTACAAGGCTTATATAATAAAGATTTTTTTAATAATTACTTTAGTTTATAAAAGGTGGGAGAGTCGTAATGAATGTCGATATTTCCGTAGATCGAACGTGGCAAAACAATTTTTTAAATAGAATTAATGAAGATGGTCCTTGGACAAATTGGGATTTATATCATTTAGCTTATAAAACAGAAAAATCGTTACTTGTTCCTACTTTCGATGGATTACAAGCACCGAAACATTTATCTCATTTCACACCACTTCCTCATCAATTAGAAGTCGCTCAAAATGTCATTGAACAAATGAATGGTAAAGCGATACTAGCAGATGAAGTGGGACTTGGGAAAACGATTGAAGCTGGGCTTATTTTAAAAGAATATATGGTCCGCGGCCTTGTGAAAAAAGTACTTATACTCGTCCCTGCCTCTCTCGTATCACAATGGGCATACGAATTAAATACAAAGTTTTTTATTCCAGCTGTAGCCCAAAAGAAAAGCTACTCGTGGGAACAAGCCGATGTGATTGTATCATCAATTGATACTGCAAAACGTTCACCGCATCGCGATATCGTTTTGAACCTAGAATATGACCTTATTATTATCGATGAAGCACATAAACTTAAAAATAATAAAACAAAAAACTATGAATTTGCACAACGATTAAAAAAGAAATTTTGTTTATTATTAACCGCTACGCCTGTTCAAAATAAGATTGATGAAATTTTCAACCTCGTTTCTTTATTAAAGCCAGGACATTTAGGCAATCAATCCAACTTTGAAGAATATTACGCTTCAAAAAATCGTTCCGCCGAATCTGATGAAGATTTAAAAGCTCTTATTAACAAAGTGATGGTCCGAAATCGACGTCATAATACCGGAATTGATTGGCCAAAGAGACATGTACGTACAATTTTTGTTGAGTTTAATGAAGAAGAGCAAGCTTTGTATAATGGTATTGAAAATTGGCGAGGACAAGATGCCTTCACATCTGCTTTCTCATCGTTAACTTTAAAACGGGAAGCGTGTAGTAGTCGTGAAGCTGTTTACTACTCATTAAAAAAACATGTGGAAAAAAGGCAGAAAGAAAATGAGCATTACATAAAGGACCCACATATTGATGTGCTAATGGACAAAATTAATCATATTCCTTTCAACTCAAAAGCGAATAAAGCTCTTGAGCTTATAAAAGAAATTGACGATAAAGTCATTATCTTCACTGAATATAGAGCTTCACAAATGTATTTACAATGGTTTTTACAACAACACGGTATTTCTTCCGTTCCATTCCGCGGCGGGTTTAAACGCGGGAAGAAAGATTGGATGAAGGAGCTTTTCCAAAACCACGCACAAGTATTAATTGCAACGGAAGCTGGTGGCGAAGGGATTAACTTACAGTTTTGTAGCCATATGATCAATTATGACTTGCCATGGAATCCAATGCGTCTTGAACAAAGAATCGGACGTATTCACCGTCTTGGTCAAAAGAATGATGTTCATATTTATAACTTAGCTACAAAACATACTGTTGAAGAACATATTTTGAAACTGTTATATGAAAAAATCAATTTATTTGAGCGTGTTATCGGCGAGCTTGATGAAATTTTAACGAGAATTAATATGAAAAACATCGACGCGCATATTCAAGAAATCTTTGCGCAGTCAAAAAGCGAAGGAGAAATCCGAATTAAGATGGAAAACTTAACATCTATTATCGACTTCGCGAAACGAAATGAAGCTGAGGTGCAAGGCTATGCAGCAACATGAAATTCATAATTACTTATACAATTTTTTTGAGGCGAATAACTGCAAAATTTTAAAGCGCTCCCCTCATCTATTAGATGTGCAGTTAACAATTGAGATGGATAAATTATTAATGAACCGTCCTTTTTATTGGCACTATCTTGAGAAAACAGGAGGCGTACCGAATCCGATGCGCCTTACTCTTCTTACAAATCCAGAAAGTGAAGAAAACGATGGTGAGCTTATTCACTACGGTTCACCACGTCTTCATCAAATTTTCCAAACGACAAAAGAATTAGGCTCTTACATACGTTTATATGAGGAAGTACGGCATAGCGGGGCAACGCATACACCGCTCCATCCTTGGCTCGGTGTAAATATAAAGGTTTCCTATCAATGTGATCGAAAAAAAGACATCCTTCACTCCATTGGGATTCATCTCATTTCTGGCACAATGATTGCAAACTTTCATGAAACATTAGCTAAAATTAAACTTACACCGAAAATACCTGACTTTTGTTTTACGCTCTCGCCTATCATTAAACCGCAAAGCGGTTTACAACGTATAGAGGATGCTTTAAAGAATATTATTGCAGAAGATGACCATACGTGGGCGAAAGAAGCAAGAGTGCGCTGGAATCACGATTTAGACCTTTTAAATCGTTTTTATGAAGAGAGTGATGAACTTCCCGAAAGCTATGAAATTGAAAAGCAAGCCTTGCAAGAACAATATGAACCCCGCATTACAGTGCAAATTATTAACGGCGGACTCTTTTATGTTACTGCGAATCATTTTCTTTCTTAAAAAGCCCCTTCTGTTTTAGAAGGAGCTTTTTTTGAGTTATCCTCTATCGCCATTACGCTCTTGTTGTTTTTGCTTTGCCATACGTTTTTGATGCGCACGATCCTTTGCGCTCACATGATTAGCATCAGTTGGAAGATTTTCTTTTGAACGACCAATTCCATTGCTCATCTTTATCACTCCTTTTTATATCTTTCAAAATACATCCTTATTTTCAGCTAGAGATACAATCCTTATACAAAAAAATAAGAGCAGCCATTGGCTACTCTTACTTACTCACTCACGTATTTTTGAAACATATCATGGATGCCTTTATTTACTAGGTTCGAGATCTGCTCGTCAGATTTATTCGGATAACGATCACGCAATCTGATAGATGCCTTCACCATTAAATTTTCTAATACAGAACGGCCACCTTCTCCATAAATAATTTCAGCATACTTAACAAGCCTTCCATCCTCTACTGTTGCTGGATTATGATTGAAGAAAAATTTACTCATTGTCTCCACCTCTCTATTTTGATAACGTTTACATTTATATAGATTATTTATGTTATTTATTTCACAATATTGTATGCATGTATATTTAATTAGTTTCATTATAAAGCAACATATCGATAGTAGATATGTGATTTTCCGTCCATTTTGTGAACAAACCAAAAAATGAAAGCGTTTCCTTTATTATATACTAAAAAAACTTACTACGCTAGGGGCAATTTTTTTAATCTACTACTCCCTCAAAAATTAATATATTTTTTCTTTTCCCATTAAACCTTATACAATTTTCAGAAATTATATTATAAAATATATGTATGACTTAAGGAGGATTTATATGAATCAAAATAAAAAAGCTATATTAGATCTTGTCTTTTATCTCGTAATCCCATTCCTCATTTGGAAATTTGCAAAACCTTATATCGATCCTTATTACGCGATGTTACTTTCCTCTGTTCCAGGGATTATTTATACACTGTATACCTTTAAAAAAGAAAAACAGTTTAACGTGACAGGGTTCTTTATTTTAATTACACTCATTTCTAATACAACAGTAGACCTATTATCTGGATCAGCTGAACGAATGTTGTGGAACGATGCGTATTATCACATCGTACTCGGTATTATCGTCATATGTACAATTTTTATAAAAAAACCACTTATGTTATATTTCGCAGCAGATATTGCCGCATTGCAAGGCCATGACCGTGATAAAAGTCGTGAACTGTATCGTGATAGTCGTATCTATCCAGCACTACAATATTTAACGCTATTTTTCGGGCTACAATTTATATTAAAAAGCTTCTTAAAAATTTATTTCATCTCTGTTTTCGGTGTAGATGGCTATGGTGAAATGAGAGCGATTATGACCGCTGTTGGGTGGGGCATTTCCATTTGTATCGGAATTGGATTTGTTTGGGTAAACAATAAAATACATGCAGTGACAGAAGAAAAAGAATCTGTACAGTAAATGAAAATCCCCTAGTAGCATCATACTACTAGGGGATTTTCATTTTGCTACACATATTACGAAATCGTTAACTTGATTTTTTTCTTTTATCTTTTACGTTTCGATAAAACAAAGCAGCACTTAGCGGCATAACACCAAACCACTTATTCATAAATGGCTCTTTTTCAGCACGGCGTTGTTCTTTCTTTTGTTTACGATCTTCTTTTGGAGCATCCATGTACGACACAAACTGCTGTGTCACAAAGCGAACATAATCATTAGTAGACATATTATCATCACCTCTACTTGATTAGTATGTCCACTTTTTTATTCATTAATCTTTTCTTTTAATTCATTCATAATTTGCTTTACAGACTTATTCGTCGTATCGATATGAATATGAGCCTCTTCATAATAAGCTCGGCGCGATTCAAATTTTGCCACAAATGCCTCTATATCTTTCTTCTGAAATAGTGGACGCGTCGTATCTTCACGGAGTCTTTCTGCAATTACATGTGGATCACAATATAAATACACGACAGTTCCATTTTCCTTCATCCACTTTCGGTTTTCCTCTCGCTCGATGATTCCACCACCAGTTGTAATAATTACATTACAACTGGGTAGTGAACGTAACATTTCACTTTCATATTCCCGAAAAGCGATTTCGCCTTCTTCGGCAAAAATATCACGAATTGCCTTCTCCTGATTCTCTTCAATTTTTTGGTCTGTATCGACAACATCCATATGAATTTCTTTACTTAACGCTTTTCCAATTGTTGTTTTCCCAGCTCCCATATAACCGGTTATGTATATAGATTTCATGTTCGTTCCTCTCAATCATCCGTTATTATTTTTTATTATAACGAAAGATTTCATTATTTAATAAAAAAACGTTTTGTTCTCCTTATACAATGAAGAACAAAACGTTATATACACGCTTTTACTTATAAGCGCCTCTTCTCACCCACTGTGTTGCAATCCATTTCTCACCTTTCGTTACAGGTGCCCCTCCATGTAACGTAAGCTCATTTAATGATTGGTCTTGATAAAAATACTCAAAGTATACTGCCATTCCCTTTCTAGGGTGCACAGAAAGATTTAATTTCGGAAAGAACGTTTCTCCGCCTTCTTCTACATCATTTAAGTACATGACAAGCGTACTAATACGATTATTAGCAGCTGATCTACTATGTTCCGCAAAATAATCATAGTGCGCTTTATATTGTTGATCCACTTCATAATTTAAAATGTGTAATCCTTCTCCATGCGACACAGGAACATTCATGATAGATGAAATTCGTTTTTCAATCTTTACAGTAAGCTCATTGTCTTCCAAAAATGCACCGCTACTCGTTCGAATATCATTTACATCACGTGATGAACCAACTTTAGAACGTTCCATTTTACTTTTAGACAATTCAATCAATTCGCCGCATTCTTCATCACTTAATACATTTCCTAACACGACAATAAGAGGTTCTTCGAATTTTGAAATAATGTGTATTTCCCTATCTTCCGTCATAATTGCATTTCCTTTATGATCAAAAATAGTTTGTTCCTTATTTTCACCTATTTGATTGTTATTTGTCATTTCCCTATTCTCCCTAAAAAAATATGTTTGGATAGCTTGAATATATCATATTCTTTCCACCTTTCTCTTTTTTGAGAAAATTTAAACTTTCGTTCGTTATATTTATCCATTTGCTATAAAAAAATAACCTATTTTAAAATAAGAAATTATGGTTTTCATCCGTATATTTTACATTCTATCCTTCTATCCAATCGAATATTTTTTCATCCTTTTTTCTATACCGAAAACTAACCTTGTAGAAAACTTCTTGTTTTATTTTGCACTGCAACGAAACGAGTATAACATCGTTTTCAAAGACGTAATTCCCACTTGCTTCGCCCTTTTCATATTGAAAGAAAAAAGTATCTTCCTTTTCTTTTTGCTGTAAGTCTTTTTTTATATTTGTAATTGATCGATTTAGTAGTTCTTCCAGTACAAACTTTTGCTCTATTTCAATATAAAATTTTTTATCTATAAGCAACATATTCGTTTCGTATACAAAGAACGAAGTTAATAATACAAGAAAAATGATTGTTCCTGGCATCGTAAATCCATCTTGTTTTCTCATATATTTATTTCCATTTCGCTATATCTGACAGCTACACCTTCATATATTTTCCCACTCATATCTTTCACATTTATAAAGAGCAAATGAGGTGTTACTTCATACGAAACCATTTCAACATTTTGTAATATAACTTCTCTTCCGCGCTTATTCACTTTTCTTATAAGATGATTATTCAATTTTTCATACGTCACTTCATCTCCAGTGCGAAGACGGAAGCGTAAAAGATTATCTTTATTTTCAGGGACTATTTTTTCTACAAAAGATACTTCACGAAACTCTAACTGTACTTGTCCTATAAACACATCCCATTCCCAATTATTTAATCCTTTTGATTGGTTGTTTTCTATTCCAATAAAATTCAAACGTGGTAAGAGTAAAAAGAACAGTGATAACAGAAAAAAACATACGATCATTTCTATTAATGTAAACCCAACTTCTAATTTATTTTTTCTCCTGCATAAAAGCATTGTTCCATCATTCTTCCTTTCACATCTTTCCACATAGCACAAACTTCATTTCCTCCCCAATATGTGTAATATACATTTCCGTTTACGTCTTTTTCTTTCTGTTGTTTCGCCCCATTCTCATACATATATAAAGCTGCTTCCCTTTTTAATAATACAAATGCTTTATAACGAATTTGTATGTTTTTTCGTTCTTGCATCATCAATACTGTTTGCGGAAGTAGTAAAAATACTGCCATCATTACTATACTTAATGCTACAAGCATCTCAGCCATCACTGACCCTTTTTGACATTTCACGATACGTAAATCTCCCTCTTCCAAGTTGAAATACAATCTCATATTTATAACTTCGATACGAAAGTAAAATCGTTCCACCTCTATTAATATTTCCACTCGGATTATATGTCATCGGATTAGGAAAAGTATTCAAATCAATTTGTACATCGCTATCATATTCTCTTTTAATGATAGAAAGATTCGTACTCGAATCCCCTATATAATACGTATGTCTATCTTTATGCCATCGTAATGTATAGTGTTTTTGACGGTTTATCGCTAATTGTTGCATATACAAAATATCATTTGAAAACTGTCTTAAAAATTGTTCCACTTTTTGTTTTTCATGTAATGAATGTACGTTAAAATACGTGACCATACTTAGTACAGAAATTGCAAATAGAACGAGTAGCATTTCTAAAAGAGTAAAACCTTTTTGCTTCACAGTTTCCCAGTTGTTACTGTGCCATCATTTGAAATATGAATGGATTCACCATTCGGACACTCATCAGCTGTAATATATTTTTCATCCCTTAGCTCTTTTAGCGAGGGTATTTTATTATGTTGTAAATGGTATGCTTGTATTTGAGCTTCTATAGATTTCACATAGGCTTTACATCCTTTTCCTTCGACGGATGAACGCTGTGTAACTACATTCGGAATAATTAATAGTAATAATACAGTTATGACGACCATAACTAATAACATTTCTAAAAGGGTAAACCCTTCTTCATTCTGCATGTAAATGCCTCCTAAATAGAATTCATCATTTGAAACATTGGCATAATCATCGCTAAATACATAAGAACGACTATTCCTCCAATACACGTAAATAAAATTGGTTGAATGATCACTAACATACGTTTAACTTTTTGCTCCATTTTTTCCATAATAAGATCGCTATAGTCACCTAATTCAATCGCCAAATTACCGTTTGCTTGTCCATGCGTAATAATATAAGAAAGTTCTTCCTCATAATATCCGCTTTTAGCAATAATAGATTGCAACGGTTCTCCCGCAATTAATTGACGTTCAATTCGGCCCGCTTCATATTGAAAAAACGGATGATAATGTTGCTCCATCATTATTGTTAGAGCCTCAAGTACTGATAGTCCGCCGTGTAATAAACCGCTCAATTGAGTGGCGAAATAATGTGAATGCTTTAAAATAAGAAATTTTTTTACGAGGGGGATACAAAGCTTAATTTTTACCTGCTTCATATGCGGGAGTTTTTGAAAGTAAAATATATATACACTACAGCCAATCATAACGATAAAAATAGTGCTAAAAATAAGATAGGGTAGTAGCTTAATTGCACTTAATATTTGTTCTGTAAATAACGGTGCTGTGGAACCAAACGAACTATATACCATGTCGACCTGTGGTAATAAAATGCGATTAAAAATCAAAATCATGATTAGTAAAAAGAGCGCCAAAAACATAGGATACTGCATTATTTTGATCATATCTTTCCTATACTTATCCTTTTTATAAAGAAGTGCGCTCCCTTGTTGCAATGCAAAAGAAATATCACCATGTTTCTCGGCATAAAATAAATAACTTAACATCTCCTGATGAAACTTTAATTGATGAAAAGAATCGTGTAGACTTTTTCCATCTTTTAATCCATCAATCATATGCTGCAATTGTACTTTCTTTTCTAAAGGTAATTGAAACCGCAAAAATTCTAGTGCCTGCAAAAGAGAGTACCCTTTCTCTAATAATTCTCCTAATCGTTTCAGTAATACTACTTGATCACTTAAACTCCATGTTTTCTTAAACATAAACATCTTCTTCTAAAAATCCTAAGGCGTATCCTTTACGTAACGAAGATTCTAATGTTTCATGCTTGTACGTAACACATTCTCCGTTCGCTCCTTTAATCGCTTGTTTTAACTCATATCCATATAACAACTCATAAATGCTCGCTTGCCTTACTTGCCGCATTGATTTACATAAAACAGAGCAGTTTCCTCTGCAAAACGGGCACTTCAATTCGACAAGTCGCTGTGCAGCTACAGCCAATAAAGATTGTTCAATCTCTTGCCTCGTTATGCCATAATCCATAAATCGTAGTATCGCTCCTTTCGCGTCACTAGTATGCAATGTCGTCATTACTAAATGGCCAGTCAAACTTGCTCTTACAGCTATTTTTGCGGTTTCTTCATCACGGATTTCACCGACTAAAATAATATCTGGGTCATGACGTAAAATAGCCTTTAATCCCGTCTCATATGTGATACCTGCTTTTTCATTTATTTGAATTTGTAATACATCATCATTTCTTTTTTCAACCGGATCTTCAAGTGTAATGATGCGACGTGTTTTCTTTTTTCTAATCGCCTCTAATAATGCATACATTGTTGTTGTCTTGCCAGAACCAGTCGGTCCAGTAAATACGAGTAACCCATGTGAATAGTGTAAAAAAGAGAGTATTTTTTTCGCTGTACTTGGAAATAACGAAAGATGAGATAACGGCTGAATAGATGCTTGTAAATGAAGACGAATAACGAGACTTTCTTGATATACGGTTGGAAGCGTGGAAAGGCGTAAATACACTTCTTGTCCATCCATTTGTAAATACAGTGAACCATTTTGTGGCTTCCGTCTCTCCCCTATATCCATGGATGCTAAAAATTTAAAGTGTGAAACAAGTTTTTCTCCAAATTCCTTTTCGATACAGTGTTTCGTCATTAAATCTTTTCCTATACGCAGTTGAACCGCTACATCCTTCTTCCGGGGCACAATATGTAAATCCGAAGCTTGTACCCTGCACGCCTCTTTCAAAATCATATTCGCAAAAATTTCAATTCCATTCATCATTTTTCCCTCCCCACTATGTATATAGCATGAAAAAACAGATAAGAAAAATCGATAATTTTGTATTTTCACCAGAGAAAAAAGGGAAAATATGTTTGTGAAATTATGAACAATTTCCGAATTATTGTCTGAAATTACCTATATGGAAGTTTATCTGTATTATAATGTTATTATCTTGGATAAAGTGATAAAGGTGGAGATCCTCATGGAACAAGCTTTAAAAATTACAGGCGTATTATCTGACCCAACTCGTTATTACATTTATAAATATATTTCTCAAAAACATAGTTACGTAACTGTACAAGAAATTGCAGATGAGTTTGACATTCATCCGAACGTAGCGCGTTTACATTTATCTAAATTAGAAGATGTTCATATGCTGAAATCGGAAACGAAGAAAACTGGAAAAGGCGGAAGACCAAGCAGATTATATGTATTATCTGAAGATGTAATTCAATTGCAATTTCCATTCCGTGATTATCAATTGTTAGCAAGAATCGCATTTAATTCTTTACTTAGCCTTGGCGCTGCTGGTGAAAAGGCGCTATACGAAACAGGAAAACAATTCGGGGCCGAGTTAATGCAACAACATATGCAGCGTTTACATGTGAATGAAGATGCTTTAACAGTAGAGCAAAAAGTTCAAATTGCAAAAGAAGCTTTCTCAACAGCTGGCTTATCACCTGCTTTTGAATTAAGTGCAGATGGAACGAAAATTTTCTACGATGTACACAATTGTCCATTTAAAGAGGTTGCTGTTCATCACCCAACTGAAATTTGTAATATGCACGGGGATATGATGAAAGGGATTTTCGAAATCCTATTCCCTAACACGGAATTAACTCGAAACGATAGTCTACTAGATGGATGTAAATCTTGTAATTATAAACTAACAATTTAATTTCTCATATAAAAAGAAGCCAATTATAATTGGCTTCTTTTTATATGAACGAATATTTACAATAGTAAGAAAAATAAACTATAATGAGGAGAGGTTTACTTTTTTTAGAAAAGGAGGGAGATGGCATGGAGCGCATGTTTCGCGTTCTCGGCTTTTGGACTGGAATTTTCTCGGTTATGTTTTACGTAGGGGATATGCATTCGACCGCACTACTATTTTTAGGACAAACAGGTTTCTTCGTACTTTTAAGCTATTTAAATTTAACAGAGCGTATGTATATATACGTATTCGGGGCATATTTAACTGTTTTCTTCATAGGATTTACATACTACACGACGTTTTTACTTGTCCCTGGAGCTGGACATTAAAGATGGCATTTTGCCATCTTTTTTTTAATTCCGCAATTCCCTAGTTGACTTATAGGTTTTATTACCTTATATTCTATATAACAGATTGGAATTAGGGGGAATCAACATGAATACACTGCTTGTCGGAATTAACGTTGCAGTCATGCTCATCTTAGTTGGCGTATTATATTATATGCAACGTAAGCATGTATCTTTTAATAAACGTGTATTTACTGCTTTAGGAGTCGGCATTATATTCGGTCTTATATTACAATTTATTTATGAGCCAACTTCTAAAGTAATTATTGAATCAAATACTTGGTTTAGCTTGATCGGTAACGGTTATGTGAAATTACTTCAAATGATTGTTATGCCACTTATTTTAGTATCTATTATTTCCGCATTTACAAAATTACAGTTAACGAAAAACCTTGGTAAAATTAGTGGTCTTATTATCGGAATTTTAATTCTTACTACAGGAATCGCTGCAGCTGTCGGTATCGCTGCAAGTGCAGGATTTGATGTATCAGCAACAGGCTTACAACAAGGTGATGCAGAATCCTCTCGTCTGAAGTTAGTTGAAGAAAGATTTACTTCTATTGAAAAAACAACAATTCCAGATAAATTATTAGAGCTGTTGCCTACAAATCCGTTTCTTGATTTAACAGGTGCTCGTCCAACATCAACAATTTCTGTTGTAATATTTGCAGCCTTTATCGGTATCGCCTTTATAGGGGTAAAACGAAAATATCCAGAACAAGCAGAACTATTTAAGAAAATGCTTGATGCTGTATATGCAATCGTAATGCGTATGGTAACATTAATTTTACGTCTTACTCCATATGGCGTATTAGCTCTTATGGCAAAAACAGTTGCTGGTAGCGACATAAATGCTATTTTAAAACTTGGTAACTTCGTATTAGCGTCTTACGTGGCACTTATCGTAATGTTCGTTATCCACTTATTATTAATTGCTCTATCTGGTTTAAATCCAATTCAATATTTAAAAAAGGTGTTCCCTGTATTAACATTTGCATTCACATCTCGCTCTAGTGCTGGTGCAATGCCATTAAATATTGAAGCGCAAAAAGAAAAGCTTGGTATTTCCGAAGGGATTGCAAACTTTGCAGCATCATTTGGAGTATCTATCGGACAAAACGGTTGCGCAGGTATTTATCCAGCAATGCTTGCAATGATGGTCGCTCCAACTGTAGGAATCGATCCATTACAACCACAATTTATTTTAACTTTAATCGCTGTCGTTGCTATTAGCTCATTCGGTGTTGCCGGTGTTGGTGGCGGTGCAACATTCGCAGCGTTAATCGTACTATCTACAATGAACTTACCAATTGGTATTGTCGCTCTTGTTATCTCAGTTGAACCATTAATCGATATGGGTCGTACAGCTCTTAACGTAAGTGGTTCTATGACAGCAGGTCTTATTTCTAGTAAATGGCTTGGTGAATTAGATCAAGATACGTACAATCAAGATGATACAAAAACTGGTGAAATTGCTTCATAATAAAAAGGACGCTAACAAAAACTGTTAGCGTCCTTTTTTAGTTCTTTCCATCTTCCTCTTTGTCTTTTATACATAAGGCATAACATATTGTTTCAAACACTATGTATAAAGCTCTACAAATTACTTCAACCATGGTAAAACATCACCTGTATATTATTACGTATAGATATAATGAAATAATACCATTTTTCATTTTTTTAATAACTATTATTCCTCATCTGCAAACTGTAAAAACTCTTCCAACCGCTCCTTTAACTCCTCCTCTATCTCACAATAAGATTCACCAACAAGTTCACCACTTAACTTACTTCCCCAAAACCTTATTTGAAGCGTTACTCCTAAAAAATAACTACAACATTCCCAGATAGGAACTGTATAAAATTCAATCATCTTTCCTTCTTCATCTAATACAGCTATCGAAATCGATGAAGAATATCCTGTTTCAAAAGGATTTTCTTTATCTCTGATCAGTTCTATAAATAATTCCATGTTTTTTTCTATGTACAAATGTGAATAATCTTTAAAAAGTTTAAATGATATTCTCTCTATTTCCTTCTCCATACACTGAATTTTCTCTTTTAACTCCAATGTAAAATCTTGTTCTTTATACTTCATTCTCGCCTCCTAAAACACTGAAAAAGAGAATACCAATCTCGTATTCTCTCATTCTTATGCTGCTACAATTATTTTTATTATCTCACAGCCCGTCCTTCTTACAAATAACCATTTTGTTCGCACCATTTATGAAATTGTCCTACGTCTACTCCAACTAACACGATATCCTTTAGCTCTACATCAATGATTTGTTCTCCAATTACAATAGCAAACTGCGCTTCTAATTTTGTCTCGCTGTTCTTTACAATTCCAATTCGGTTCCGATGCGGTCCATCTTTTATATATGCTTTTTGTCCTACAATATCAAAGTTCAAGTCTCTCACCTCTTTTATTGCGCTTAAATTTGAAATACGAACTCAAATTCGGAAAATTCCCTTTCCTTGCACTATTTCTCTATATATATGACGAAACAATAAAAGAGTCCTCCCTTCTTTACAATTATTTTTTCTTTGTTTCATTTTTGTGATTGAAACGTAAAGTTTATAATAAAATACACTTGGAAGCGCTTTCTATGTAATTTTTTGTGTTATAATATATAAGTAGAACTTCGCAAAGAGGGTTAAAAAAAATGAATACAAAAATGATTAAAAAAGTAATTGACGCATTAAAAGTATATGGCTTTCAGAATGTATCATTCTGTGACAAAACGAAACAATTTTTATTTCATAACGAAATGGATATTATGAGCGGCTATGCAGAAATAACATATAGTAGTCAATTTGAAAAATTCAACGTACAAATTCATCCGATTGAAACACATCACCAAGCAGAGTTACAAGAGGTTGAAAGACATATACAGGCCTGTATAAGAAAAGTGGAATATTTAAACGCACTTCTTAGCGGACAAACAAAACTAGATGACAAAATTATTATAATGTAAAAAAAAGAACGTGAGGATATCACGTTCTTTTTTTTTCACATTATACGTTCATCTTTCCCTTCAGTTGTAATCCTGTAATGGATTCTAATACATCCATTGCTTCTCCAAATGTCATATCAAAAATTGTCTTATCTTCTATGTATGGAAATTGTCTAAAGCGTTTTTCTAACGTTTTCACGGCGTCTGACGTAAAGTGTACGCTATCAATGCCAAATTCTGTTTCAAGAAGAACAATCCAATCTAACACATGAAAACCTAATCCATTTACGAATGAAATAAGTTTTTCTTCTGGCTGTGAAGATAAGAATACGTGTCGTTCCATCTCATCGAAAAGTTCTTCACCTAAAACTTCTGCTAATTCATCATCATGTTCGCGTTCAATAATCTCTTCATATCCGTAATCATCCACAAGCTCTTCTACTTCTTCACTATCCTCACAAAGCAATTGACTAAGAACGGCCTCTTTCTTAAATTCACTATTTTGTACAACTTCTAAAAAGCTCGTTTCCCATCCATTTTCTAATTTCATATTATATACTCCTTTATATACGTTTCTTATCATCACTGTACCCAAAAGATCACTTTTATAACATTTTAGGTCGTTACTATTATTTCACATGATTCATAACATAAGATGCAAATGCAGTTGCATCTCCTTCAAAAATATTTATTTCTGGCAAATGATAGAACGTTGTTTGAAGCGGGTTTCTTTCATGATATACATATATCTTTTTCTCTAGCGCAATCGCCATTCCAAACTCTGTATGGCTCCCGTTTCCGCCATCTAACATAAGTAAAAAGACATCCGCTTCTTTAATAGCATTCTTTTCTGCCTGACCAATCTCTCTTAATTGATCTTGATTCACTGCTCTTTCGTTTCTTGTCCAATCATATGTATGGTGCCATCCTGCATGTTTCAGTTCATTTGCTATAGAACGTACAAGATGTTTATTTTGGAATCCTGAGGCGACATAAAAATTCATTTATATACACTCCTTCATTATGTACGGGAAACTCCTTTTAGCGTTACTTGCTATAAACATAATAAAGAACGACTTCAAAAAAAAATGCCCATCTTTAAAACTTATTTGCGTTTAAATGATGGGATTCTTCATGCTCTTCTTTTATTTTTTTCTTTTTATAACTTTCATCAGCTAACATTTCTAGTTCAGCTGTTATTTCTGATTTTTCAAGCTCTCTTTCTTGCGAAAATTTCCTTGAAATATAAACAATAACACTACCAACGTACAACACAAAGCATATAATAAGTGCAGTATTTTCATAGAGACTTAGCTCCAACACAGTCACTCCTAATCCATTCGTATTTTCACGCTTCATTAATTGGAATTTCCCTACTAATCCATTTGCTATTGTAACATAAAAATATCAATCCTTGGAATCTTTCATCCTATTAAAAAAGACATGATTGTTTCATCATGCCTCTGAAATATGTTGAATGATTGTTTGAATTGCTTCTTTTCCATTATATTTTTTTAGAGCTGTTTTATACATCTCATTATTTTGATTTAATTCTTCGACATGCTTTATAAGAGATTTCACAGTCACATCTTCTTCATACAATACGGAAGCATATCCTTGTCTTTCAAAAGACTCTGCATTTAGTATTTGATCTCCACGGCTTGCAAATTTCGATAGCGGAATTAAAACCATCGGCTTTTGCAATGTTAAAAACTCAAAAATAGCATTAGAGCCCGCACGTGAAATAACAAAATCTGTTATCGCTAATATGTCTGGCAGCTCTCCATGTATATATTCAAATTGTCTATATCCTTCTTGATTTTGTAAGCTTTCATCAAGATTATCTTTTCCACAAAGATGAACAATTTGATACTTTTTCAGAAGTTCTGGTAACGCTTCTCGAACAGTTTCATTAATTTTCTTTGCGCCCAAACTTCCTCCCATAATTGTAATAACTGGCTTTTTACGTGAAAAACCTAAAAACACTAAACCTTTTTCATGATTTCCCTTTAGCACGTCTTCACGTACAGGAGATCCTGTATAGATTACTTTTTCTTTCGGTAAATGTTTCGCAGCTTCTTCAAATGTAACAAATATTTTCGAAGCAAAACGGAGCGCAATTTTGTTTGCTAGTCCTGGCGTCATATCAGATTCATGTAATAAAACAGGGACTCTATTTAGCCATCCTCCAATTACGACTGGTACAGATACGAAACCACCTTTTGAAAAAATCACATCCGGTTTTAGTTTTCGAATCCTTACATAGGCATCCATAACACCCTTCATTACAAGAAAAGGATCTTTTATATTTTTCAAATCAAAATAACGACGTAGCTTTCCGCTTGCAATACTATAGTACGGAATGCCTTCCTTTTCTATAATTGTTTTCTCAATTCCTTGATGAGAACCGATATAAGAGATATCCCAATTCTGTTCTTGTAAATGTGGAATGATGGCTAAATTAGGTGTTACATGCCCTGCCGAACCGCCACCTGTAAAGACTATTTTCTTCATACGTCTCCCCCTTCTACACTATAATACACTAAAATATCTTGCCTCAGGGTGAGAAAATACCATAGCCGTTACAGATGCTTCTGGTTCCATCATAAATCCTTCCGTTAATGAAATACCTATTTCTTCTGGATGAATAAGGCGAAATAACTTTTCTTGATCCGCAAGTTCTGGACATGCTGGATAACCGAAGGACACGCGTATCCCTCTATATTTCGTACGGAAGCGTTCTTCCATCTTCAGTTCTGGTGAATCTGGAATGCCCCAGCGATCACGAATGAGCATATGTGTTTTTTCAGCAAGTCCTTCTGCTAGTTCAAGCGCTAACGATTGAATAGCATGACTGCGTAAATAATCACCCTTCGCCTTCCACTCTTCAGCAATGTCCCGAACGCCTTCCCCAACCGTAACAGATAGGAAAGCAACATAGTCCATCTCATCTCCAACTGGTCGTACATAATCACCTAAAGTACGATATGGTGCTTTTCCTTGTCTTGGGAATGTGAAACGCTCTATAACACGCGTATGATCTTCTGGATCATATATTACAATGTTTTGTCCGTCACTTTGCGCTGGGAAAAATTGATACACCGCTTTCGGTTTTAACCAAGATTGTCCTTCCTGCAATAATTCATCTATTAAATCATTTAATTCATGTGCTTTCTTATCTCCCTCTCGCAAAAGCTTCTTCACATTTCCTTTTAATCCAAGGTGATGTCCAAGTAGCATTTGTCTATTTAAAAATGGAGCGAGGTGTGCAACTGGAATATCACGTAATACAATTCGCTTTGTTGAATCAGGTATCATAACCTCAGCCTTCGGTAATGGTTCAATTACTGCTGGAATTTCTACTTTCTTCTCCTCTTTTTTTACGATATGAAGATGACGCTCTTTTTTATCTTGTTTCATCTTCTCGCGCTCTTCTTCTTTTTGAAGCTTATTAATAATATCAAGCCCGGTCATCGCATCACTCGCATAGCATACGAGCCCTGTATATGATGGTGAAATACGATTATCTGTAAACTTTCTCGTTAATGCTGCCCCGCCTACAACGATTGGAATATCAATATTTGCCGCTTTTAAATCTTCAGCAGTCGTTACCATTTGTTGCGCTGATTTTACTAATAAACCAGAAAGGCCAATAATGTCAGGCTTCTTTTCTTGTACTTCTTGTACGATTCGATCCGAGCGAACATTGATTCCTAAATTAATAATCTCATATCCGTTATTCGATAAAATAATTTCAACGAGGTTTTTCCCAATATCATGTACGTCACCTTTAACAGTTGCTAATAATACTTTCCCTTTTTTCGCACTCTCGCTAGATTCCATATGTGGCTCTAAATAGCTTACGGCAGCTTTCATACTTTCAGCACTTTGCAATACTTCGGCAACGATAAGCTCATTATTATTAAATAATCGTCCCACCTCATCCATTCCTGTCATAAGTGGGCCATTAATAATATCCAAAGGTTTTCTTCCTTCTGTAAGTGCGAGGCTTAAATCTTCTTGTAGCCCTTGTTTCGTACCTTCAACAATGTAATTTGCCAACCTTTCATCAAGAGTTAATGTTTCTTGGATAACGACATCTTTCTTTTTTGCCGCGCGATAAAAGTTTGTAAATTCTTCTAACGTCTCTTGCGTCGTTTCAAAAAGTAATGCATCTGCAAGACGTTTTTCTTCCTCTGGAATTGACGCATACCGTTCTAATTTTTCCGTATTCACAATCGCGTAATCTAATCCTGCTTTCGTTGCATGATATAAAAAGACGGAATTTAATACTTCGCGGCCAGCTGGTGGTAAACCAAATGATATGTTACTTACACCTAAAATCGTTAAACACTCTGGTAATGCTTCTTTAATAAGGCGAATTCCTTCTATCGTCGCTGCCGCTGAACCAATATATTCTTCATCACCTGTACCTACAGGAAATACAAGTGCATCAAAAATAATATCTGACGGGCGTATACCATATTTCGTCGTCAATAACTCATAACTTCTTTTCGCGATTTCGAGTTTTCGTTCTGCACTAACCGCCATACCATCTTCATCAATTGTTCCTACAACAATAGCAGCACCATATTTCTGAAGAAGCGGCGTCACTTTTTTAAATCGTTCTTCTCCATCTTCTAAATTAATTGAGTTAATAACAGCTTTTCCTTGAATATAAGTAAGAGCTCGCTCCATCACATTTTCATCTGTTGAATCAATCATAATCGGTACTTTTAACACTTTCGTAACTTCTGCCAAGAAGTTTTCCATATCTTCTATTTCATCGCGATCAGGGTCTGCCATACAAATATCAATAATATGAGCATTTTTCTTCACTTGCGCTCTTGCGACTTCAGCAGCCTCTTCAAATTTCCCTTCTGCTACTAATCGTTTAAATTTACGTGACCCAATAACGTTTGTTCTTTCACCAACAAATAATGGTCTCATAGAGTCATCATATTGAAGTGCCTCTAATCCACTAACCCCGTGTCCAGCTCTTTCGTGGTGTTCACGCGGCTTAAGAGAAGCTAACGCGGATTTCATCGCTTTTATATGTTCTGGTGTTGTGCCACAACAACCACCGATAATATTAACCCATCCTTCTTCAGCAAATCGCTTCACTTTTTCAGCGAGAGAAGATGGAGATTCATGATAATGTCCATCTTCATCAGGAAGACCTGCATTTGGATAACAAGAAATGTAACACTCCGACAAATCAGATAGTGAACGAATATGGTCTCTCATAAACTCCGGACCAGTCGCACAGTTTAATCCAACAGATAATGGCTTCATATGTTCTATCGATAAGTAAAAAGCCTCAATTGTTTGCCCAGCCAGAGTCGTTCCCATCGGTTCGATCGTTCCCGAAATCATAATAGGGACAATTTTATTTAGCTCGTCAAAAGCTGCTTGAATTCCAATATAAGCAGCCTTCACGTTACGCATATCTTGACTCGTCTCAACGAGTAATACATCTACGTCGCCATTCAATAAACCTCTCGCCTGCCGTGTATAGGCTTCAATTAATTCTTCGAACGTCACACCACCTGTAACACTAATCGCTTTCGTTGTTGGTCCCATTGCTCCCGCAACATATACTTCCTTCCCGCTTTCTTTGACCGCTTGCTTCGCTAAACGTGCTGCCTTCTCATTTAATTCCTCATCTAAATGAGACAACTCATAATCACTTAATACGATATTCGTCGCCCCAAATGTATTTGTTTCAATAATATCCGCTCCAGCTTCAACATAAGCTTTATGAATCTTTAAAATGACATCAGGCCTTGTTTCTACTAAATATTCATTACAGCCTTCGTACTCTTCTCCTCCGAAATCTTCCGCAGTTAAGTCCTCTTGCTGGATCATTGTTCCCATTGCACCATCTAATATTAAGATGTTATTTTGTAATTTTTCTTCTATACATTTCATCAGTTAATACCTTCTTTCACTTCTTGCTTTTCTCTCACATATTTAACAAGATGTTCTGTAATTTCATATTTTAGAAATGGTGTAATAAGATAAATGCCGTTAAAATACTTCATCGCCGCATCAATTAATTCTTGTGAAATGAGAATTCCTTCCTCAATTGCTGCCTCTTTCGTTTCATGTCCATCCATTCTCTCCCTTATTTCTTCAGGTAGAGTAATACCCGGTACCTCAAAATGAAGGAAATCTGCATTCCTTTTACTTATTAATGGCATAATCCCAATAAAAATAGGTTGTTCCAAATGCTTTGTCGCTTCATACACTTCTTCAATTAACGCGATATCATAAATTGGCTGCGTTAAGAAATATTCCGCTCCAGCATCTATTTTCCGTTCCATTCGCTTAACCGCTGCTTTTAAATGTCTTACATGCGGATTAAACGCACCTCCCACTGAAAACCTTGTTGCTGGACCTATTGATTTCCCTAAAATCGAGCGCCCGTCGTTCATTTCTTTAATCATTTTAATGAGCTCAATAGAGGACAAATCATATACAGAAGTGGCACCTGGAAAATCACCGACGCGTGCTGGATCCCCAGTTAAAGCTAACACTTCTTCCATGCCTAACGCTGATAGGCCTAGTAAATGAGATTGTAGTCCGATGACGTTATGGTCTCTACACGTTAAGTGCGTCAATACCGGAATATCGTGCTTCGTTAATAATGCCCCCATTGCCATATTCGAGATGCGAGGCGATGCTAATGAATTATCTGCTAGAGTAATAGCATCTGCACCAGCCCTTTTCAATGCTCTTGCTCCTTCAAAAAATCGCTGCGTATCTAACGTTTTCGGTGGATCTAATTCCACTACTACTGTCGTTTGTTTTTTTGCTTTCTCTGCTAAAGTGACATGAGCTTTCGAACGTTTCTCATGTGTATGAACTACTTTCGGTCTTTGAATCGTATCCTTTTCTATTACAGGCGTAACATTTAGAGTAGCACGTTTCATACTTTCGATATGTTCTGGAGTAGTGCCACAACAACCACCCAATAACCGAATACCTTGCTCAATAAATTTCGGTGTCATCGCTTCGAAATAAGCCGGACTTCCCTCATATACGTAGCGTCCCTCCACATAATTCGGGAGACCTGCATTTGGATATGCTGACAAGTAGCCATTTTGAGGAATCGATATCATTTTAAAAGCTTCCGTCATGTGAAATGGCCCTAGTTGGCAGTTCAATCCAACGACATTTGCACCGTAATCTAAAAGCTGTTTTAATATTTCATTTACATCATTTCCATTTTGAGTCGTACCTGCCTCATGTAATGCTAATTGAGCTACAATTGGAATATTCGTTTGTTTTCGTAACACCTGAACAGCATGAAGTAATTCAAACTCATCATAGAAAGTCTCTAATAGCAGTCCATCAACCTGTTCTTCTAGTAATGCACTTGCCTGTTCCAGTAACATAAATTCTCGCTCCATATCAGTTGTCGTAACAGCTCCAATATGTTTCATACCGCCAATTGTTCCTAAAATTGCATTTCTGTCTGTAACAGATGCTTTCGCCAGTTTTACTGCGGCTCTATTAATTTCAGTAACTTGATTTTCTAAACCATACATACGTAATTTCGCCTCATTTGCTCCGTACGTATTTGTTTGAATCACATCTGCCCCAGCAGCTACATATTGTTTATGAATCGATATAATTAAATCTGGATCAGATATATTCAACTCTTCAAAACTACTTTGCAAACCATGTGAATGTAATAACGTTCCAACCGCACCATCACCTATTACAATTCCTTTTGATAATAAATCTAGTAATTTCACAAATCTCCCTCATTTCTATCAATATAAAAAACCCCCTCTTCACTTTGAAGAGGGGGACATAATCGTTCCTCCTCTTATTATGCAAAACATTCGTTTTGCAGGTATTAGCACCGTTTCAAACATTTCGTTTGAAGGTTGCCGGGTTTCACAGGGCCTTTCCCTCCACCGCTCTCAATAAGAGTTTGTCTTTATTATTTTATTTATGTAGCTAAAAGGAAATACGTTCCCCTTTTAACAATGTTTGTTAATTTTTTAATAAATTTAGCATGCACAAATGCAAAAGTCAATGACACTTGTGGAAAAATAAAAATTATTTAAAATAAAGTTGCAATTCAATTATCTTTTGTTGTAAAGTTAAAAACATAATAAAATTTCATACGAACATTCTTATCTAGAGAGGTAGAGGGACTGGCCCTATGACGCCTCAGCAACCATTAACATTTGTTAATAAGGTGCTAATTCCAGCAAATTGTGAAAGATTTGACAGATGAGAAGAAGACTCTATTCAAACCGAAAGCCTTCTTCTTTAGAAGGCTTTTTTTATTTTACATTCACTTAATTGTTAATTTAAAAAGGAGGAATTTTCACATGTCAACTATTGAAACAAAACTAGCACAAATCGGAAACCGGAGCGAAACTACAACAGGAACTGTTAACCCACCTGTTTATTTTTCAACTGCTTATCGTCACGAAGGAATTGGTAACTCTACTGGCTTTGACTATTCACGAACTGGCAATCCAACTCGCGGTCTTTTAGAGCAGGCAATTGCAGATTTAGAGTACGGTGAACAAGGTTATGCCTGTAGTTCAGGGATGGCAGCTGTTCTCCTCGTCCTTTCCCTATTCCGTTCTGGAGACGAACTTATTGTATCTGAAGATTTATACGGGGGCACTTATCGATTATTTTCTGAGCACGAAAAAAAGTGGAATGTTCGATGTAGATACGTAAATACACAATCTATTAAACAAATTGAGCAAGCTATCACAACTGAAACGAAAGCTATTTTCATAGAAACTCCAACTAATCCGTTAATGCAAGTTACTGATATTGCCGCTGTCGCAACTGTAGCGAAAAGACACGGACTCCTTCTTATTGTAGACAACACATTCTATACGCCTTATATACAGCAGCCATTAACAGAAGGTGCCGACATTGTACTTCATAGCGCAACGAAATATTTAGGGGGACATAACGATGTCCTAAGCGGACTTGTCGTTGCAAAAGGAAAGGAACTTTGTGAGGAAATCGCTCATTATCATAATGCCTCTGGTGCGGTCTTAAGTCCATTTGACTCATGGCTATTAATTCGTGGTATGAAAACGTTAGCGCTTCGTATGAGACAACATGAAGAAAATGCAAAAGCAGTTGTTGCTTATTTAAATGACGCAGACGGAGTGACAGATGTATTTTATCCTGGAAGAGGCGGCATGATCTCATTTCGTCTGAAAGATGAAACATGGATCAATCCATTCTTACAATCTTTATCCTTAATTACATTCGCTGAAAGTCTTGGTGGTGTTGAAAGTTTAATGACGTATCCAGCAACGCAAACACACGCTGATATTCCTGAAGAAATCAGAACAGCAAACGGTGTA
This sequence comes from Bacillus sp. IBL03825, assembly GCF_024712505.1. NCBI lineage: Bacteria > Bacillati > Bacillota > Bacilli > Caryophanales > Bacillaceae > Bacillus > Bacillus sp. IBL03825. Next base: position 4,223,689 of record NZ_JAMXKE010000001.1, read on the forward strand.
TGTAATCGTCTTCTACGATTTTCCGTTGGCATTGAAAATAGTAACGATTTAATTCAAGACTTAAAGCAAGCCATTAAACTTGTAAAAGAAGGTGTAAAAATATGAGTTATTCTATAGATACACTCTTACTGCACAACCAATATAAACATGACTCGCAAACAGGAGCTGTTAACGTTCCCATCTATAATACATCAACATTCCACCAGTTTGATGTAGATACGTTCGGAAAATATGACTATAGTCGCTCTGGTAATCCAACTCGTGAAGCTCTTGAAGATATCATTGCTTTATTAGAAGGAGGAACAAAGGGATTTGCCTTCGCATCAGGAATTGCAGCGATTTCTACTGCATTCCTCCTTCTTTCACAAGGCGATCACGTACTCATTTCAGAAGACGTATACGGAGGAACTTACCGAATTATAACTGAAGTGCTCTCCCGTTACGGTGTGTCACATACATTTGTTGATATGACAAATTTAGAAGAAATAAAGCAAAACATTAAGCCAAACACAAAACTCTTTTATGTGGAAACACCCTCTAATCCACTTTTAAAAGTGACAGATATTCGTGCTGTTTCTAAACTTGCAAAATCTATTGATGCCCTTACTTTTGTTGATAATACATTTTTGACACCACTATTCCAGAAACCACTTGATCTTGGCGCCGATGTCGTTCTTCACAGTGCCACAAAATTCATTGCCGGTCATAGTGATGTTACTGCCGGATTAGCGGTTGTAAAAGATGCCGAACTCGCTCAAAAACTTGGATTTTTACAAAATGCATTCGGCGCTATTTTAGGTCCTCAAGATTGTTCTCTCGTACTTCGCGGTCTAAAAACATTGCATGTACGTCTTGAGCATTCAGCTGCAAACACCAATAAAATTGCACACTATTTACAAGAGCACGCTAAAGTTAAAAACGTCTATTATCCTGGCTTACAAACACATCTTGGATTTAATATTCAACAATCTCAAGCTACATCAGCCGGAGCTGTCCTATCTTTCACTTTACAATCAGAAGACGCACTCCGCCAATTTTTATCAAAAGTAAAATTACCTGTCTTTGCAGTTAGTTTAGGAGCTGTCGAATCGATTCTTTCCTACCCAGCTAAAATGTCACATGCAGCACTGTCGCAAGAAGCTCGTGATGAAAGAGGGATTTCTAATTCATTACTTCGGTTATCCGTCGGTCTTGAAAATGTTGACGATTTAATATCCGATTTTGAAAATGCCCTTTCTTATGTAGAAGAACCTGTAAATGCATAGAACGAACAGAAGGTATGAAATTAAGTTTTCATATCTTCTGTTTTATGCCGTTACGTATATTTTTTACTTTTCGTATAGTTCATAAAAAAAACGAAAGAGCACCATCTATTTCTAAATAATGAATTAATTGATATATTAAGAAGTAAAAAAGGGGCAAAAATAATGGATACTTGTGCAGATGTTTTAATCGTTATCGATTTACAAAATGGAGTATGTTATAGCGAAGAGCATTTATTTGATTTACAAAATTTACTTACAAAAGTAAATAAAAGAATTTCTTCATACAGAAAATCAAATAAACCAATCATTTTTATTCAACATTGTGATGATGATTTAGTACCTGAAAAAGAACTTTGGGCTATTCATGCTGATCTAGATGTTCAGGAACAAGATTTTTTTGTAAGAAAAACACATGCCAATTCATTTTATAAAACAAACTTGAAAGAGATTTTAGAACAATTATCTGTACACCGTATTGAATTTTGTGGCGCCCAAACAGAGTACTGTATGGATGCTACGATTAAATTTTCCCATGGACTAGAATACGAAAACTTCATGGTACAGAAAGCAACCTCTACGTTACATAATCCATTTATGTCCGCAAAAGAGACAATTGATTTTTATGAGAACATATGGAACCGCAGATTTTTAAAGCTGATAAAAGATGAACTCTAGAATATATAACTAATGTCTTGGTAATTCTAAAATTTATCAGCTATACTCAAATATTTTGTTATCACCATAAAGATGCTGACTACATTCAGCTTCTTTTCTTTTAACCTGTTTTATATTCTATATATAACATTATAATTCCTTTTTCTTATTATTTTAAAAATTTTGTATATTCATTTGAAAGAATAAGAAAATCATGATAAAATTGTGTTACAAATATATCTATATCTTTCAATTTTTAAAACGCATCAAAATTTTCACCCAAAAATGTCATTTTACAAAACCATGCAAATTTACCTACTTTATTTACATCAGGGTCTCTTTTCTTACAATTTCTTTACTTTAGGAATTTTTTTCTGCAACAACTGTTTTCTTTTCTTTAATTTTTTGGTATGTATAGTATGGTATAACAGCTCACACGGAGGTGGAAAAGAACATGTTAGAAACCTTTCAAAAAGAAATAGAACTATATGAAAGCAATGCAGAATTATTGAAAGTACTTGCTCATCCTGTTCGCTTATGTATTGTAAAAGGATTAATTGAACGTGGTCCAAGCAACGTTTCTACAATGTACACTGGCTTAAACATGCCACAATCTACAATTTCACAGCATTTAGCAAAATTAAAAAGTGCTAAAATCGTTTCAAGTGAAAGAAAAGGATTGGAAATTTATTACAAAGTAGAAAACGAGACAATTATTCAACTCGTTCGCGTATTATTAGGTTAAGAGCTCATAAACAGAGAAAAAGGGCGTATTTTATATTTTTCATCTCATATCTTTAATATAAATATATATCATGAGAGAAAATATATGATGCTACATAATTAAAAAGTCGTATTAAAAAACAAGACACAGAAATATGCTGTGTCTTGTTTTTTTATATTTTCAAATACTGATTCAAGTGTAACTGTTGCATATGTTTCGTATGTATCACAACATCAAATGCAATCCCTAATCCTCCGCTCAAAATCATAGAACGAACTGCACGATTTTGTTTTTGAGTTTCAGAAAAAGGATTTCGATCTTGGTGATCCGTAAGCTGATCTAATATTCCTGCTGCTAACAAAAACTCAGATTGCTTCTTATGCCATACTATATTCATGCCTTGCAGGCTAAACATCTCTTTCAGTTCGTCCCAATGAATATGAGTAGTAAGATCCATTTCACCTGGATGCGCTAAAGGATTACGGATTAACTTATGCTCGTAATATCCTCGTAAACTTCCTTCTTGATGTGCAGGATGCATCCATTCTTCTTTTGTGTATCCATAATCAACGGTAATACATACACCTCGTTGAAACCATTTCGCCATTTCTACTATATATTCTTCCATCGCAAGTGGCACTTCAAAACGCTGACCTTCAGCAAGATGAATATTATATTTCAATAAGTATCGACCAATACTTTTCTGTAGCGGTCTACATACTTCTGCGAGTTTCCCTTCCTCTGTGTACGTAACACGTACTTCATACAATATTCCATTTCTCTTCTCAATTACTTCAACAGGAAATGCATCAAATAACTCATTCGAAAAAAGAATCCCTTCGAACGATTCTCCCATTTCACTATGCGACGTATAATACGACACATTAGAAAACGAACAAAGATTTTTCTGCTGTAAGTTTCTATGAAAAGGGCTCATTTCAATCATTGAATAGTTTAAATCCATAAAGGTTTCTGGAGATACTTGCTTCCACTCTTGTAAAACATCATAGGCAAACCTTCCTGTTCCCCCACCAATCTCACAAATATTCGGAGCAACTTCACCATTTTCAACAAGACGAATAAAAAACTTAGCAAATGTTTTTGCAAAAACAGAGGATACGTTGCTACTTGTAAAAAAATCCCCTTGTCTTCCAATTTTTTCACGTTCCTTCATATAATAGCCATGTCCCTCTGTGTACAATACGAGGTTCATATACGTACTATATGAAATTGAATAATCCTTCTCTTTCTCCATCCATTCTTTTAAAATGAGCTCCATCTCCATACTAGCTCCTTACTGTAAAAATGGATTATTTTCTTTTTCAAAACCAATGCTTGTTTCTGGACCATGTCCACATAGCACCGCTGTTTCATCTGGTAATACAAATAATTTTTCTTCAATGCTTCCAATCAATTCAGCAAAACTTCCACCGGGTAAATCTGTTCTTCCGATGCTCATTTGGAACAATACATCACCAGAAAATACAGCATTCGCCTCTTTACAATAATAAGAAATACTGCCTGGAGAATGTCCTGGCGTCTCAAAAATCTCAAAATTAAATGAACCAATTGCTAATGCACCTTCTGCATCAATAATATGATCTGCTGGTTTTGCTGTAATACTGCGATTCATCATAAAAATTTGAGAGCCATTTACAGTTGCATCGCCTAACCAATCTGCTTCTTCTTTATGTACATACACAGGAATATGAAAAGCGTCTCTTACCGCGTCAACAGCACCAATATGATCAAAGTGAGCATGTGTTAATAAAACAGCCAGTGGCTTTAATTGTTCTTCTTGTAAATATGTAACGAGCTTCTCTCCTTCGTGACCAGGATCAAAGATAATACACTCATTTTGATCATTCGTTAAAATATAAGCATTCGTTTGTAATGGGCCTAACGGCATTTGTATCCATTTCATATGAAAATCTCCTCCAATTATTAAACTTACTTTCAATGATACAACATTTTTTTCTCTTAGGAAAAGAAAGGATGCTATCTCGACAATCATTTTTAAAACATGTACAATATAAAAGAGTTAATATTCTAAAAACTCACATTAAGGAATGGGTAGACAGAGGAGGATATTGTATGGGCCTTGTTATTATTTTTGCGCTAGTCACTCTGTTAGCTGTATTCGCTACGCTTAGAACTCTTCGCGAAAAAAATTTATTCGCGGGCGGCTTTGCAATTGCAACTGTACTCGTTTTCGGATGGTTTACGATCATGACTGTTCTATATAACGGGTACCCACCAGCAGCTTAATTCATTTACATGTTATTCTTCATCAAGGTTTCACACAAAAAGAGGAAGGGTTTCCCCTTCCTCTTTTCATATTTCACAACTTATGCCATCTTCGCTTCGTATTTGTGCTTTTTTACAAGCCAAGCTCCTCCGATAACACCTGCATCATTACCAAGTATTGCAATCGCTAACTTTGTGCTCTTTACAGCACGTGAGAAAGCATATTGCTCGAAATAACGTTGAATTGGCTCTAATAGTGCATCTCCAGCTTTAGATACGCCCCCGCCAATAACAATTTTCTCTGGGTTCAACGTACTAGCAAGGTTCGCTACAGCTAATCCTAAATAAGAAGCTACTTTTTCTACTACTTCGCCTGCTAGCTCGTCACCTTGTCCAAGTGCTTCAAACACATCTTTTGATGTAATACGCCCTTCTTCTGCTAACATAGAACGTAGAACACTCTCTTTATTAGTCTCTTGTATTTTTTGCATAGCAACACGCACAATACCCGTTGCAGATGCTACAGTTTCTAAGCAACCAAATTTCCCGCAATTACATGGGAAAGCATTCTCTGTAACTACTGTAATGTGTCCGATTTCACCAGCAGCTCCGCTTACGCCGTGTACAATTTCACCATTGGCAATTACACCGCCGCCAACACCAGTACCAAGTGTCATACAGATTAAATCTTTTGCTCCTTCACCAGCACCTTTCCACATTTCACCAAGCGCTGCTAAGTTTGCATCATTATCAATAACAACAGGTAATCCTGTTTCTACTTCTAATAAATCTTTTAACGGATAGTTTTTCCATCCTAAATTAACCGCTTCATAGATCATTCCAGACGCCACGTGTACAGGACCAGGAGCTCCCATACCAATACCGATTAACTTGCTTTTCAATTCACCTAACTCTTCTAACTTTTTATCGATAGCTTTCGCTACATCAAGCGTAATATGTTTTCCTTGCTCATTTGTATTCGTAGGGATTTCCCACTTATGTAAAATTTCACCGTACACATTAATAAATGCTAATTTAATCGTTGTACCACCAAGGTCAACCCCAACTAACCATTTCTCTTCCATGTTGCTTACCTACCTTTATCTAATTCTTATTTAGCTCTTTTTGAATTTCTTGCTTCAATAAAAATAAAGCTGTTTGATAGTCTTGTGGATCGATTAACTGTGATTGATTTAATTCACGCAATTCATCTTGCATTAATTGTAAATCTGCAATTCGATCACCCGTATAAATAATCGTACCAAATTTCTTTAGCAATTGTTGAATATCATAAATAGATACCATTTCATCACCCTCTATGCTCACTTACTATAAAAAATTATAATAAGAAAACGTTCACATATTTTATTATAATCAAGAAGAAAAAGTCTCGTCAATTTTTATTTGTCTATACAAGCCCATTCTTAACCATTGTTCCTTTTTCTGTAATAATTTTTTCTACGTTTTTATCAAACGGCTCTACTGGAATATGGTCTACCATTTGAAAACTATAAGCTAATGATAGCGTTTTCCCTTTATAATGCACGAGATAACGATCATAATACCCACCGCCATATCCAATCCGTTCTCCTCGCTCTGTATAAGCTACACCTGGTACGATTTGAAGATCAATGTCATCTGCATTCACTTCTTCCGTACGCGCTGGAATTGGTTCACGTAAATTCATATACACTATTTCTAATTGATCAAAATTACTAATTTGCCGGAAAGACATTGTTCGTGTTCCTTTATTACACTTTGGAACAACAACTCTCTTTCCTTCTTCCCAAGCTTTTTCGATAATAGAATATGTATTCACTTCATTTTCCATTGAGAGAGTGATTCCAATTGTTTTAGCTTCAGCCCACTCTTTTTGCGCATACAACGAAAATGCAATTTGCTCTGATAAAGTTGTATACCGTTCTTCTGATAAAGAATTCATGTGCTCTATTATTTGTTTACGTAAACGTACTTTCTCTTCTCTCACACACTTTCCCCCTCACAGTAATACTTTGCTCTACGATGATAGTGTATCACTTTTAACAGGGAAATCGAATAAAAAAAGAAACAGTAGGAAAATATTCCTACTGCTTACTTTGTTTCACGGTGTAACGTAGACTTCTTGTCACGCTTGCAATACTTTTTAAGCTCGATACGCTCAGCGTTGTTACGTTTGTTTTTCTTTGAGATATAGTTACGATCTCCGCATTCTGTACATGCTAGAGTAATATTCACACGCATTCTTATTCCCTCCAGTACTAATAACTTAAATCAGACTATACTATAATACCACTTTTAAAATAAAAATTCTACACCTTTTGATATTGTCTAATTTTTTCTATAAGATTTTTCATGTTTTCCCTTGCTATTACTGGGTTTCTGGCATGCGAATACACTAAAAATTTCGGTTGTTTTGTGTCAGAAACGATATAAGACCACTCTTTTTCGGTATATTTGAACTGTACTCCTTCAAATATACCTTCTTCCTTTCTTTCCATATCAGCCAATAATTTCCTCATTACTTTTCCTTTTTCATTCCATGAACATACAACTTCATCACAAAGTAGATAGAGCGGCGGTGATTGCTCTACTATGCTGAGAAATGTTTTCCCCTGCAATGCTATTAACTCGAATAATTTTCCAATTCGATATAAAATATCTCGCTTCCATCTTGCTTGAAACGACTTTTTTTCATCCTGCGTATAAAATAGAAGGTAACATTCTCCTAATTTCAAAGACATCGGGTAAATATTTCCTGCCGATTCAAGTAATAAATCTGGAATATCTACCTCTTCAAAATCTGTTCCTTGGTAAATATTACTATGATTATCATATAACTCGAAATAATTTCCTTGCTCTGAAAACATAAGTGCCATATTTGCTTTACTTGATTTCATCAAAGCTTTCACATGATCCTTTTGTTGGCCCGCATAAATCCATGTAACTGTGCATCCGAGCCTTTGTAAAAAGAGCATCAGTAAATGTTGTAACATATCATTCCTCTTATTAATAAGAAGATGAAACTTTTGTTGTTGTATTTTCTCAATATCAACGCGCTCTAATACAGCCTCTATATAATCATGTAAAGAAACGTGGACTAGCTTATTCCGCCCCATTTCTTTCTCACATACGTAATAAAACGACTCAGACATATATACTTGTTCTATCGCTTTTTGCTGCTTATACGTTAATTGTACCCCATCCTTACCATATAACTTTATAACAACCTCTTTTTCATTTTCCACTTGAATGAAAACCCCACCAGCACATTGTAAATCCTGAATGCTATACTGAAAAAGCGATTCGTTCATTTCTTTGCATTCCATCGTATGAACCCCGATACCATGAATCGCATGAAGAAAGAGATTTTTATAAGAAGTCGTTTCTATATGTTCTTGACTCCCAATTAATATACTTTCCCCTTTCGCAAAAAGGGACCCGTACGCCATTGCAACCTTTACAATAAATTGAGGAGTGATCTCAACATTACCTCTTCCTACAATGCGGCTTTTTTGCAGCCATCCTGCACTCTTTTCACTTTCTTGAACACCAGCCGATCCTACTACCGAATAGCTGTCAATCGCCTTATATGGCCATAGTTTTCCCTTTTGCTTAATTACCGTACTTTTCCCTATATGACAATGATCTGCTACAATGCTTTTTTGAAACAGCGTAACGTCATCTTCCACCATTGTATGCTCTCCTATTGTCGTTTCTAATAGCTCGCAATACTGCCCAATGTGCGTATTTGCAAAAACAATACTTTTTTGAAGATGAGAATAACTTGAAACAATACTATTTTTCCCGATAATAGAGTACGGTTCAATTACAGCTCCAGCACCAATCTTTACTCCTTCTCCAATAAAAGAAGGACCGTGAATTTTCGTTCCTTTTCCTATCGTCACACCTTCTCCCATCCATACCATCGGCAATACTTCCGTATAAGGAATTGGTACTTGCAATTTTTTCGTTAACAAATCAAATTGTGCTTGTCGATATTGATCAAATGTACCGATATCTAACCAATAACCTTCTGACAAATATGCAAATAATGCGTTCTTATTTGCCAATAGCGGAAACACATCTTGACTGAAATCAAAAAATTCTCCGGGCGGTATGTAAGAAAAAATTTCTGGCTCCATAATATATATACCTGTATTCACAATATTAGAGACTACTTCATTCCAGCTCGGTTTTTCTATATATCGTGTAACCTCTTGTTCTTTGTTCATTACAACTAAACCGAATGAGAGTGGGTTTTCTACTTCCTTTACAAACATAGTTACCATTCTTTTCTTTTGTTCATGAAACATAATTCCTTCTGATAATTGAAAATCAGTTAACGCATCCCCGCTTATGACAACAAACGTTTCATCTAAAAATGTTTCCGCTTGTTTAATACTCCCTGCGGTTCCAAGCGGTGGAGAGTCTTCAAAATAGTACAAGTTAACGCCCCATTTGCTACCGTCACCAAAATATTGCTTAATGGCTGTACTCATATACTGAACAGTAATTGCAATTTCACGAATACCATGCTGACGTAATAATTCAATATTGTATTCCAAAACTGGCTTTTCTAATAATGGCAACATCGGCTTTGGAGTATTACATGTTAATGGTCTAAGGCGTCGTCCTTTTCCTCCAGCTAAAATAACCCCCTTCATATACTTCAGCCTCCACTTATATAATGTTCAGTAACTTCATATACGATATGTATATTATCTACCCCGCATTAACTAGCAGTATAAAATAAAACTTTAATTAGTAGGGATTTTGTGCATCCCCCACTGATTATTAGCCTTGACCACTCGACTCGGGCTTTTACAGGCAGTAAAACTCCCTATATACATGTACATTTTAAACGCCACGAAAGAAAGCGCTTACTATTAACTCGTTAAACTATTACTTATTAAATGAACAACATATGTGTCCTATTTTTTCCATTACATTATGATACATCTTATCATCATAAACTAAAGGAAACAACGAGCTTTTTTTGTCATGTTTTGACTAAAAAAGGCAGGTGATGTTTCACCTGCCTTTTTTCTTTATTCATTTAATAAGTAATGCTTTCCTTTTACTAAATAAAAAACATTTTCAGCAATATTTGTAATATGATCTGCTACACGCTCGATATATCTCGCCACAAAGGATAATTGTGTAATTTGTGTAATTGCTTCTGGTTGTTCTGGAACTGAAGATATAAATTCACGAATCGCTTTCCCATATATTTCATCAACTGAATCATCCATTTCGGCAATTTGTTTCGCAAAAGTTAAATTTTCTTGCTCATATGCTTCTAGCGCTAACTGTAGCATCTTATTTGCAATTGCAAACATTTCATCAAGATTGTGCAAACTAACAACCACCTCTTTTTCCCCAAGACGAATTGTTGATTTCGCAATATTAACAGCATGATCTGCAATACGCTCTAAATCTGTCGCTGTTTTAATTGAAATGAAAATCCTTCTTAAATCACTTGCTACAGGTTGCTGCTTCGTAATAAGCATCAGCGCAAGATCATTTATTTCCTCTTCTAAATTATCCATACGATAATCACCATCAATTACCTCTAACGCTTTCTCTACATCCCTTTTATGAAGACCTTCCATAGCAAGCAATAAAGCTTCCCTCGCTAGCTCTCCAAGCTCAATCACCTTTTGCTGTAACATTTTTAAATCACATTGAAACTGTTCTCTTACCATTGTTTCTTCCCCCTCAATATTATGTGCCATTATATATAGATCTCCTACCTAGCCTACTTGTAATAAGCCTTAAGATAGGAGAAGTATTACTTCTCTAATTAAATGAGGTAAAAATAAGAAATACCCTCTGTTAAGAGGGTATTTACTCTTATCCTTGCAACGATATCAACCGAATCGGCCTGTAATATAATCTTCTGTACGCTTATCTGAAGGTGTCGTAAATAATTTATTTGTATCTGTATATTCCACAACTTCTCCACTTAAGAAGAAAGCAGTTTTGTCTGAAATACGTGCTGCTTGTTGCATGTTATGCGTTACGATCACAATACTAAAGTCTTTCTTTAACTCTTGAATTAATTCTTCTACTTTTAATGTTGAAATTGGATCTAGTGCCGATGTTGGCTCATCCATTAAAATAACGTCTGGTTCAATTGCTAAACAACGTGCGATACATAGACGCTGTTGCTGTCCACCAGATAAACCGTATGCATTATCATGCAAACGATCTTTTAACTCATCCCAAATCGCTGCTCCACGTAAACTTTTTTCAACAATTTCATCCAATGTTTTCTTATCACGAATACCATGAATTTTCGGGCCATATGCTACATTTTCATAAATAGATTTCGGAAATGGATTTGGCTTTTGGAACACCATTCCCACATGAGTTCTTAATTCTTCAACTGGGTATGATTTTTCAAATATATTGCGCTCTCTATATTCAATTACACCTGTAGTTCGCACGATTGGTACTAACTCTACCATACGATTTAATGTTTTTAAGTACGTTGATTTACCACAACCACTTGGTCCGATAATTGCTGTAACTTCATTCTCATGAATGCTTAAGTTAATATCTTTTAAAGCATGGTCTTCTCCGTACCATAAATTTAAGTTTTTCGTATCAAATACTACTTTCTTTGGTGCAGTCTCGATTTTCTCCTCGTTTTTCACCTGTACATTTACTACTGTTGCTACCATTTGAATTCCCCTTTCATCCATTTCCAACTTATTTTCGATTTCGTAACCATAAGACAAATATATTGATAAAGAGTAATAAACCTAACAAGACAATCATCCCAGCAGCTGCTACGTACTGAAATTCTTCTTGCGGTCTACTCATCCAATTAAAAATTTGAATTGGTAAAACTGTAAATCTATCAAACATACTAAATGGAACATAATTTGCAAATGCAAGTGCCCCGATAACTAATAGCGGTGCCGCTTCTCCAATCGCCCTTGATATCGCTAACGTACAACCCGTTATAATTCCTGGGAAAGCAGATGGCAATACAATTTGATACATCGTTTGCCACTTCGTAGCACCTAATCCGTAAGAGGCTTCTAATAATGAACTTGGTACAGATCGTATCGCTTCTTGACTCGCTACAACAACTGTCGGTAAAACGAGTAAACTCATCGTCAGTGCCGCCGCAATAATACTCTCACCTAAATGAAGAGCATATACAAAGATAGTTAAGCCGAGTAATCCAAATACAACGGAAGGTACTCCTGCTAACGTTTGATTATTAATTTCTATTACCTTTTTAAATATAGATTCCTTCGCATATTGCTCCAAATAAAGAGCAGTTCCAACTCCAAATATAAAGGAGACTGGTATAACAATACTCATAAATAATATTGTTCCTGACAAAGCTGCAGCAATCCCAGCTTCTTTCGGATTACGCGAAGCGAAGTTTGTAAAGAAATCTATCGAAAGGTAACTTATACCTTTTTCAAAAATTTGAAAAAGCAAAATAAGTAGTATTACTATTGAAAATAAAATTGCTATATAAAATAACAACTTGTAAACTCGGTCTTTTAAAAAACGTGATGCCATATTTTCTTGTATTTTTTTATGATTCAACATTCGCATATTATGTCACCCTCCTAAAGCGGCGCATAATAGAGTGTGAAATGATGTTCATTATAAGAGTAAACAAGAATAACGTTGCGCCTACAGCGTACATGCTGTAATACGTAATTGTTCCATGCGGAGCATCACCTAAGCTCACTTGCACAATATAGGCTGTTAGCGTTTGAATAGAGTGTGTCGGATCAAGCGATACATTCGGTGTAGATCCCGCTGCAATTACAACTATCATCGTTTCACCAATTGCCCTGGAAGCAGCTAATATAATCGCTGCCATAATCCCTGTAAAAGCCGAAGGAAACACGACTTGTTTTACCATCTCAAACCGAGTTGCTCCAAGTGCTAACGAAGCTTCTTTCGTCCCTTTCGCTACAGCTCTCATCGCGTCTTCAGATAGAGATGCAATTGTAGGTATCATCATAAAGCCAATAACAATACCTGGACTAATCGCATTAAAAAACTGTAAATCTGGTATAATCCGTTGTAAAAGTGGTGTGACAACTGTTAATGCAAAAAAACCATATACAATTGTCGGAATACCTGCTAATAGTTCTAACATCGGTTTTAATACTTTCCTTGCACCGTTTGAAGCATATTCGTTTAAAAATACGGCACACGCTAAACCGATAGGAATTGCTACAAGCATGGCAATTGCTGTTACAAGGAACGTTCCACATATAAGTGGTAATATACCGAATTTAGGATCTTCAAAAAAAGGTAACCATTCTTTTCCCGTCAAAAAGGAGAGTAATGGTATTTTTTGAAAAAACATCAATGTTTCATTTGCCAATGTAAAAATAATTCCAAGTGTCGTTACAATAGACACGCTAGCAATTATTTTTAGTAATAATGGAACGATTCGATTGATTCGCTGCGTTTTTTTTCTTTGTTTTGTATTTCTTTCAATCAAATGTTGTACAGAAAATGTAATTTGACTTTTGTCATTATGAGCCAAAGATGAAAACCCCTTTCCACCCTGACATTACCTTTTTATTTCTGTTAACATCCGCAGCTGTTCATTGTATTTTTCTTTTGGTAATTTTACATATCCAACCTCTTCAGCGAGATCACCAACATGCTGAATCATAAACTCAATATAATTTGCTACATTCATTTTATTTCGGATAGATGCATCATTCACATAAGCAAATAGCGGCCTAGATAATGGCTTATACTTACCTGACTGAATGGTATCTTTCGTCGGAAGTACACCATTCACTTTTATTGCTCTCACCTTATCTCGATTGGCCATATAATAAGCATATCCTACAAAAGCAATGGCATTTTTATCATTCATTACCCCTTGCATAATAACTTGATCATCTTCAGACAAAGAGACTTTTTTTACAATGCGACTATTTTGTAAGATGACATTTTGAAAATAATCATACGTACCAGAGTCTACACCTGGCGCATAAAACTTCACCTGTTCACGTGGCCATGATGAATGAATTTGTGACCATCGCTTTTCGCTTTCATCTTCACTCCATAATAGACGTAACTCTTCTACCGTCATATTGTCTACCCAAGTATTTTGGCGATTTACAACGATCGTAAGACCATCGTAAGCGACTTCAAACGGTGTAAACTGAATGGAGTTTTTCTTCATCTCATTTTCTTCCACTTGTTTCATTGCTCTCGAAGCATTATTTATATCTACTTCTCCTTTACTGAAACGATTAAATCCTCCTCCTGTTCCAGAAACACTAATAGAAATTTTCACGTTTGGATGCACCTTTGTATATTCCTCCGCTACTGCTTCTATAACAGGAAAAACTGTTGAGGATCCATCAACTCTCACTTCTCCCATTTCATTCACAGCAAATGCAGTAGACGTGCCAACATAAAGGAAACATGTCGACAGCATGAAAACTTTAATCGATGCACTTATCCATTTCACGTGTTCTTCCTCCTAGAAGTAACCGGAAATAACAGGATTACAGATATAAGAATACTGCTAAACTATTAATTCGGTTTTAATTGTTTGTAAAAGTTTTGTAAAGTTCCACAAGAATCAACATTAGGTAAAACTTTAATCCGTAGCCACTGTTCATTTTCACTGATGATTGGTTCATAAAACCATTTTCCTCCAGAGGAATGTATAAGTATCATTTGTGAGGCCTCTTAATTTTCCGATATGATATGCTTGTCCACTTTATTAGAACGTATGCATGAACCATAAAAAAAAGCACACTATCTTTTCAGATAGTGTGCTTTTTTTACAACTTTTTTATTCATCATCTTGCTCTTTATTTTTCTTTTTATTATCTATTTCCTCTTTTGAAGCTTCGCCATTTTCTATTTTTTTCAAATCAAAGTACGCGTCCATAATGTCACGGCTAATATATCCGTTAATACCTGATTTATCATCTACCCAAGGTACAACAACAGAAAATGCTACTTCAGGGTCTTCAAGTGGCGCATAACCTACTAATGTTAAGTTATATGTTTCTTTACGCTCACCGTTTGCCTTTCTACCAATCTCTTTATCTCCGCCATACACAGTTTGAGCTGTACCTGTTTTACCAGCAGCTTTATATTGTGCACCTGCAAAGTATTTCGCAGCTGTACCACCAGAATCGTTAAATACTTGTCTAAATCCTTCCTGAACACGTTTAATTTGTGATTCAGGCATATCAATACGATTTAGCACTTTCGGTTCCATTGAATGAACCACTTTTCCAACTTCGTCTGGTTTCACTGCCGGTTGACGAATTTCTTTCACAACTTGCGGCTGCATACGGTAACCACCATTTGCAATTGTTGAAACATATTGCGCTAATTGAAGTGGTGTATACGTATCATACTGTCCAATTGATAAATCTAATAAGAAACCTGGCTGAATTCCTTTACCTGTTTGGCCCGCTGATTCATTCGGTAAATCAATACCTGTTTTCACACCAAGTCCAAACTGTCCGAAATAATAACGCATCGTATCAAATGCTTTTTGTGGTATATCTAACGTACCACCTCTCACATATTGAACACCTGCGAGATTCATCGCCGTTTTAAACATATAAACGTTAGAAGACATTTTTAATGCTGTCAAATCATTAATATATCCCATCGTCTTCCAAGAAGATTTTTTCGGCGTTCCTTTCAATACGATTGGTTCATCGAGTTGAACTGAACCTGGTTGAATCGCACCTGTTTGATAGCCTGTAAGTACTGTCGCACCTTTTACAGTTGATCCCATCGGATAAGAACTTGTCATCGTTCCTAATGCGAAATCTTGCACTTTCGTTTCGCCATTTTCATTCACTAACTGTTTCCCTGCCATAGATAAAACTTCACCATTTTTCGGATTCATCATTACAACGAATGCACGATCTAAAAGAGGTTGTCCCCCTTTATATCTCAATAAATTTTTAGTGATAATTTCTTCTACACGCTTTTGTAATTCCATATCAATTGTTAAATTCAGATTATTACCACTTTGCCCTTTTGATACATTAATCGTTTCTAAAATATTACCGTTTTTATCTGTAATATTTTTCACTTCCGCTTTATTACCATGCAAACTATCTTCATATTGCTGCTCAAGATAACTTTTCCCTACGCGGTCATTTCGATTATAATCACGAACAAGATAGTAATCTAGTCTTTCTCTAGGTAAACCTTCATCAGACGTTGACACCCCGCCAAGTACACTTCGGAATAAATCATCATAAATATACTTTCGATCCCAATCAACATTCGTATCTACACCCGGTAATGCTGCTAGGCTTTCACTAATAATCGCATATTCTTCTTCTGTAGCATCTTTTTTAATAACTTGAGGTGTCATTGCATATCCGCCGTCCATTTTGCTTTTAATCGCTAGTATTTCTAAATCTTTTGCGGATAATTGATTCACTTCTTCTTCTGTCACGCGACTTCGTTGACGTTCATCTAATTCTTTATCGTCAATTTTTTTATCTTTTAACTCTTGACGATCTTTATTTGTAATTTTTTCTTTAGCTTCCTCTTTGTGCATAGCAAGCCAATAATCTTTTTTATCGCGATCTGTTAATTTATCTGTCGGTACTTCAATCAAATCTGCTAGCTTTTCCGCTGTTTCTAAGCGAGCCTCTGCAGTTGATCCTTTCATTTTTGTAAATGTAATCGTACGAACAGCTGCATTATCTACTACAGCTCGCCCATAACGGTCAAATATTTTCCCACGTGGTACAGGATTACTTATCGTCGAGTTCTCTTTCCTCTCCACTTCATTCTTATATTCCTCACCGCGAACAATTTGTACATATCCAAGTCTTACAATAACCGCGGAGAACATTAAAAACACGCAGAAAAACAGCACGTTTAACCGAAAAGGAACGTGAGTCTTTTTCTTTTGTTGTTTCTGCTTCTTGCTCATACAAACCCCCTCTACCAACAGCTATGTAATGTGAAAGGGACACCTTCATACAGGTGTCCTCACTGCTGTCTTACATCTTTTTCTATTCTAGCATAAAACAACCGAGAAGTTAACCTTCTGGTTCTGTTTGATTCTGCGCAGTTGCTTGCGTTACAAC
Organism: Bacillus sp. IBL03825; assembly: GCF_024712505.1. Lineage (NCBI taxonomy): Bacteria > Bacillati > Bacillota > Bacilli > Caryophanales > Bacillaceae > Bacillus > Bacillus sp. IBL03825. The sequence continues at coordinate 4,240,671 of NZ_JAMXKE010000001.1, forward strand.
ACTTGTTTTACTTGCATTTCCCTCATCATATTTGACATTTTTAACTGCAAAATAAATAAGAAAATGTCCTGCACCTAAAATACATAATAAGTAAGGTAAACTTTTTTCGGGCGGAAAGAATAATACAGCACATAAAAAACTTAAAATCGAACAAATTCTTCCTGCATTTAACCATAATTCCCGGACAACTACATACTCTACACGCCACTCTCTCGCATTTTTCGCTCTGCCAATTACATCATATGTCATGGACCCGTACGGAACGAGCAAAATAGGGTATGCAACCGCAATACACGCTGCATAAATAAGTAATTTTGCGTATGTAACATTGAATATAACTAAAAATACGACAGCATATAAAATAATGCCTCCAAGCAAAATTGCTTTTTTCCGCCACTCTTTCTTTAACATACGAGTGACTAAGTAGTAACATACAAATGATACAGCAGAATTTACTAAGCTATATTTTCCTAAGGCGAGTTCGCTATCCGTCGCTAAATACACGTACACGGAAATCACAAAAATAAACGTTCCCTCTCTCAACCCTTGGAAAAAATGAGCACGTGTAATTCTTCCCCAATTTTTATCAATCTGCCGCTCTTTCAATACTTGTACAATTTCATACCGTCCTTCACATTCTCTCTTAGATACAAAAAAGCTTAAAATGACAGCAATTGCAAATAACAGTAACGAAAGAAAGAATATGACCGTATAACCACTCCATTTTTCCATACGTGAAATTGTGTATCCAGCTGCTATCGGTCCAATCATGCCAGAGAAGGATGTAAGAAGTCCAAGAAACCCATTAAAGAAATCTCTTGTTTCTGGTTCTGTAATCTCAAATGTTAATAAGTTAAACGCGAGCCAGTAAAAACCATATCCGACTCCTAAAAGAGCCCCCATTAATAAAATATAGTGAGAAGCGCTTTTTCCCGCTACTAAAACAACGATAAAAAAAATAGCTAACGTGCCTACGCCTATTCGTAACAAGATTGAGCGATCAATACGCTTCGCTAATTTCCCACCTATAAGAAATGTGAGAGGCTGTAATACAACGCTGGCCAAATTATACAAGCCAAGATTCACATAATTTTGTGTTTGTTTCCATAAATAAATGTTAACAAACGTATTCGATAAAGAAATTGCGAGCGTGTATAAACCTCCAATAAGGAGCAATAACACTAAATCCCGATTCACTTCAACGTCACCAATTACATGTTTCCACTTCATACACAACTCTCCTTTACTTCATGTTCTAGTCTTCCAAAGACAAGCCCAATTATGTAAAAGGAAAGCATAGAAAAAAGCTAGGAGCATTCTCCTAGCTTTTTCTATCGTTATTACAATTATTTTGCTTCTTGGTAACGTTTTTCAGCAGCGTTCCAATCTACAACGTTCCAGAATGCACCGATGTAGTCAGGACGACGGTTTTGGTAATTTAGGTAGTAAGCATGTTCCCAAACATCTAAACCTACAACTGGAGTTTTACCTTCAGTTAGAGGAGAATCTTGGTTTGGCGTGCTTGTTACTTCTAACTCACCATTGTTTACTACTAACCAAGCCCAACCAGAACCGAAACGAGTTGCGCCAGCTTTTGCGAATTCTTCTTTGAATGCATCGAAGCTACCGAATTTCGCTTCAATTGCAGTTGCAAGTTCGCCTACTGGTTGTCCGCCGCCGTTTGGAGATAAGATTGTCCAGAAGAATGTATGGTTAGCATGTCCGCCACCATTGTTACGTACTGCTGTACGGATTGCTTCTGGTACTTCGTTTAAGTTTGCAACTAATTCTTCTACGCTTTTGTCAGCTAATTCTGCATGACCTTCTAAAGCAGCGTTTAAGTTTGTAATGTACGTGTTATGATGTTTTGTATGATGGATGTTCATTGTTTCTTTGTCAAAGTGAGGCTCTAAAGCATCATACGCATAAGGTAAATTTGGTAATTCGTGTTTTGCCATTGTTATATTCCTCCCAGTTTATGTATTGCCACTTAAGTGACATACAATTTCATTCTACCCTAATTGCCATAGGGTGCAAACAAATAAATCACATTGTCTTGCTATCATTAACGTAGCAAAAATCCCACTTCTTTTCAATTAAAATGCTCATATATTCCGTAAAAAAAGCTCCCTTCTACAAGGAAGCTTCCCACTGACATAATAAACATGTGAAATGGATATGGACCCTGTAGGACTCGAACCTACGACCGGACGGTTATGAGCCGTCTGCTCTAACCAGCTGAGCTAAGGGTCCACAATTATGTATGTAACAACATATCAAATAAAGGAATTCCTATCAGATATATCCTTTAAGAAATGTAAGATAAATTTACCATATGGCAAAGAAAAGTGTCAATTGTATTTTTCTCATATAAAAGAAGAAAATTAATAAAAAGAAATTTAGTTATCTCCACTATATGTAAATATAATATATCTTGAGATTCTCTAGATTCCTACGTTACAATGATTTTATACATACATAAAGGAAGTGAATCTATGTCCATATTTACCCAATTAGCCAAAAGCGTGTATTCGCCTAAAGATATGGCGTTATTCCGTTTTCAAAAAATCGGAAAAACCATTTTGTATATTATGCTACTTTGTCTAATCACTACTATTCCAAGAACATTCTTTTACGGTAGCTTTATTCAAGATAGTGTTACCATGGTAAATCAAGCAATTGAAAAAGATTTACCTGATTTTAAAATCGAAAACGGTGAACTAAAAGCAGATATTGAACAACCTATTCTAAAGGAAGAGGGAGATGCTCTTTTCGTATTCGATCCCAATACAACAGATATAGAAACATATCAAAACAAAACTGGTTTATTTATTTTAAAAGATAAAGTAGTTTCTATAGGAAATGGTCAGACACAAACATACTCCTATAATGATTTATTAGGGACATCTCTTGAGAAGAAAGATTTGCAAGATTTCATTTCTGTATTCGATAGTATTTATCCAATTTTACTAGCTGTTATCGGCGTGTTAGTATACCTATTCCAATTGTTTATTACTTTCTTAGGAATTACTTTACTTGCGTTTATAGGTTCTGCTATGAGCGGTCAACGTAAATTATCTTATAAGCAAGTATGGACGTTAACTGCATACAGCTACACAATTCCAACAATCTTCTTTATGATTATGGATCTATTCAAAATTGTTGTACCTGGTTCAACATTCATTTATATCGCAGTTGTTTTAATTGTTCTTTACTTAACGATTAAAGAAGTTCCAAAACCGAAAGAAAAATAAGAACGAAAAAAATGCCTAAATAGGCATTTTTTTTTTGGACAAGCATATATTCCTAGCAAAGGAGTGAAGAATATGAAGAGATTAGGTATATTCTTATTCGTGCTTGTTCTTGGTTATATATTTTATTACGATATAAAAATCGGCACTTTACCGATGTTAAGTTCATATAAAAAAACAAATGCGGCCCAAACGATAAAACAAGAAAGTACAGATACAAAACAAAATAAAGAGAACAAGGCAGAAAAAGAAACAGATGTAACTTATAAAACAATTGAAGTCAAAACAGGTGAGACAGTTCTTTCTATTACCGAACAAATTAATAAGAAAAAAATCCCTTCCATCGAAAAGGTAATTGATGACTTTAAACAACTAAACAAAAGTACGTCTGCTACAAAAATACAAATTGGAAAGTCTTATAAATTCCCGTTATATCAATGAGCAATCACTTAATCCTTGTCAATTGCATAAAGGCGCTGATACAATAGTAAAAGTGAAACCGAGCACTTCGGTTTCTATAGCCCTGTATCACGTATACTTTCATTGATATGAGGGACTAAATAAGAAACTTCTTTTATAAGGAGAGCGATCTATTCGTGAATGAAATGACTCATCGTACAAAAACACGTCCAGTTAAAGTCGGTAATTTAACAATTGGCGGTAATAATGAATTAATTATACAAAGTATGACAACAACAAAAACACATGATGTTGAAGCAACAGTTGCTGAAATTAAACGTTTAGAAGAAGCTGGCTGTCAAGTCGTCCGTGTTGCTGTTCCAGACGAACGTGCAGCAAATGCTATTGCTGATATTAAAAAACAAATCAACATTCCACTTGTTGCTGATATTCATTTTGATTATCGCCTTGCTTTAAAAGCAATTGAAGGTGGCATTGATAAAGTACGTATCAATCCAGGTAACATTGGTCGTCGCCATAAAGTAGAAGCTGTTGTAAATGCAGCAAAAGAACGCGGTATTCCAATCCGTATCGGTGTAAACGCAGGTTCATTAGAACGTCACATTTTAGAAAAGTACGGATACCCAACTGCAGATGGTATGGTCGAGAGCGCCCTACATCACATTAAAATTTTAGAGGACTTAGATTTCCACGATATTATCGTATCTATGAAAGCCTCTGATGTTAACTTAGCAATTGAAGCATACGAAAAAGCTGCTCGTGCTTTTGATTACCCATTACATTTAGGTATTACAGAATCCGGAACATTATTTGCCGGAACTGTAAAAAGTGCCGCTGGTCTTGGCGCAATCTTAAATAAAGGCATCGGAAATACACTACGTATTTCATTAAGTGCTGACCCAGTTGAAGAAGTAAAAGTTGCGCGTGAACTATTAAAGTCATTCGGTCTTGCATCTAATGCAGCAACACTTATTTCTTGTCCAACTTGTGGTCGTATTGAAATTGATTTAATTAGCATCGCTAACGAAGTGGAAGAATACATCTCTACACTAAAAGTACCAATTAAAGTTGCAGTACTTGGTTGCGCTGTAAACGGTCCTGGTGAAGCTCGTGAAGCTGATATCGGTATTGCCGGTGCACGTGGAGAAGGATTATTATTCCGTAAAGGGCAAGTTGTTCGTAAAGTACCAGAAGAAATAATGGTAGAAGAACTGAAAAAAGAAATCGATGTAATTGCTGCTGAAATGGCTGCTGAACGAGAAAAAGAAAAAGAAACACAAGAACAATAAAAAGAAGGTTGCCACAATATTTGTGGGCAACCTTCTTTTTTACGTAAAAAAGCTCGTCAGTTATGTAACCGACGAGTTCTTATTTTGCACATTTTGGACAACGGCCATATATTTCAAACTTATGCCCGGTTACTTCATAACCGTTAAAATCTTTATTCATAAAATCCATCGGGCAGGAAGTAATCTCTTTCGTCCCCCCGCAATCTAAACAAATAAAATGATGATGATGTTCCATAATAGAACATGTAAAACGAAAATGTTTTTCACCATTTAATTCCGTTTGTTCTAAAACACCAATTTCAGCAAACACCGTTAAGTTACGATAAATCGTATCAAAGCTAAGACCTGGATAATCATCCTTCATATGCTCTAAAACGTCTTTCGCCGTTAAATAACGATTGTGAGCCGCAAATAACCTGAGCATTTCTTCCCTTTTCCCAGTATGTTTGTATCCTTTATCTTTCATTAGGCGTAAAGCTTCTGTTAGATTCATATCTATCCCTACTTTATGCAGTTTTTTTCTTTTTCCATAAAATCGCACCAATTAAAATAAGAACTGCTATCATAACAATTGTACCACCTGGTGCTAGATCAAGTTGATATGAAGCAAACATTCCACCAATTACTGCAATTTCACCAAATAAAATGGAAAAGAAAATTGTTTGTTTAAATCCATTCGCAATACGAATACTTGCTGCAACTGGTAACGTCATTAATGATGATACAAGAAGAACCCCTACTACACGCATTGATACTGCAATAACAAGAGCAACCAATATAATGAAAATAAAGTGAATCCACTTTGCACTCAAACCGGTTGATACAGCATATTCCTCATCAAACGATAGTAAAAATAACTCTTTGTATAATAAAGTGATCGTTATAATAACAACAATTGCTACAATGCCGATGATTATTAAATCCGTACTTGTTACAGCACTTACACTCCCAAATAAATAACTAAATAAATCAGTGTTAAATCCATTTGCAAGTGATATAAAAATAACCCCAATCCCCATTCCTGCTGAAAGAATAATCGGAATTGCTAATTCTTGATAATGTTTATATACAGTACGTAATTTTTCAATTAGTAACGCCCCACCAATAGAAAAAATCATTCCCATATATAACGGATTTAAAAATCCTCCTGTGAAAATTGTTTTTTCTAGTAGTAAACTTGCAGCAATACCCGATAATGTCACGTGACTTAAAGCATCCGCAATAAGCGACATTCGGCGAATGACAACAAATACACCGATAAGCGGCGCAACAAGTCCTATTAAAACCCCTGCATATAAAGAGTTACGTAAAAAGTCATATTGTAAAAAATCTTGTATCATTATATCCTCCCGTGATGCTCATGCTCGTGTTCTAAGCGATGAACATGATGTCCATATAAGACGGACATTTCTGCATCTTCTAACTCTCGGAACTTCTCTACATTTCCATGGAAATGTAGATGTTGGTTTAAGCATGCCACATGTGTTACCTTCTCTGTAACAGCTCCCATATCATGAGTAACGAGAATTAATGTGATTCCTAACCTTTTGTTTAAATCCTCTAATGTCTCATAAAAACTTTCTACATTCTTCACATCTATTCCAACAGTGGGCTCGTCCAAAATAAGTAATTCAGGATCACTAACGAGCGCACGAGCAATAAATACACGCTGTTGTTGTCCACCAGAAAGTTCTCCGATATTGCGCCCTTGAAACGCACTCATCCCTACATCAGCAATCGCTTTTTCCACCTTTTCCTTATCGTTTTTCGTGAAAAAGCGAAACAGCCCTTTTTTCGAAACGAGTCCCATTGATACAACTTCAAAAACAGTGGCCGGAAAACCAGAATTAAAGCTATTTGCCTTTTGCGACACATAACCAACTTTGTTCCATTCTTTAAACTTCTTACTATCAACACCAAACAAACGAATACTTCCCTGTTTTGGCTTTAAAACGCCTAATAGACATTTTAGCAAAGTTGATTTCCCAGAACCATTTGGCCCAACTAAACCTAAAAAAGCTCCCTTCGGAACTTGCAAATTAATATCTTCTAACACATTTCGATCTTCATATCGAAATGACAATCCTTCTATTTCTAATATATTATTCATAGCATCTCACCTATTTTAATTCAGAATGATTCCGATTTATATCTATTTGAATTATAGTACAGCTTATTATAGTTGTAAACCAATCTGCCTAAAATATATCAATTTTTTCAAGAAACCTTACTATTATAACAAAAAGCAGAGAAAAATTCTCTGCTTTCGAAAAGTATTCCTATAAAGTGAAACTTTAATCAGTGGGGGTTTTCTTCATCCCCCACTGATTATTAGTTGAACCAATCGGACTTTTATGGGCAGTTGATCCCCCACCTAACTTCTTTGCTTTCGCTGAATTTTGAGGTGGGGGTCTTACTGCCCATTAAAGCGGGATAAAATGAAACCTTAATCAGATGAGGCCATCCCCTAACGATTGGCGAGGGCTTTTTCTGGATAATTTTTCTAGTGGATAGCTGATTTAAACTTGCCACCATTTGTCTCTTGTGTATTCATAATCGTAACAAACGCATTCGCATCAATTTCATACACAATTGATTTTAACTTCGTCACTTCCAGACGCGTTACAACTGCATAAATAACTTCTTTTTCTTTATCCGTGTAACCGCCTTTCGCTACAAGCTTTGTAGTTCCACGACCAAGACGATGCAAAATCGCATTTGATACTTCCTCATATTGATCTGATACAATTAAAACTGCTTTCGTTTCATCTAAACCTTGAATAACTGTATCAATTGTTTTGAATGCGATATAGTACGTCATAACAGAATACATAGCTTGTTCAACACCAAATACAAATGCTGCCCATGCAAAAATGAATAAGTTCACAAACATTACAAATTCGCCAACAGAGAAAGGTAATTTCTTCGTTAATAAAATACCCATGATTTCTGTTCCGTCCATTGATCCACCATGGCGAATAACGAGCCCTACACCAATCCCTAAAATAAGACCACCAAACACTGTTGCTAAAATTGGCTCTGTTGTAAATGGCGGAACAGCATGTAACGTTGATTCAATAAACGCTAAAGCTACAATACCGAACGCCGAAGATAGCATAAACGTTTTTCCGATTTGCTTATAACCTGAATACATAAATGGGATATTGAGAATAACGACTAAAGTAGAGAAACTTAACCACCAAATATTAGGAGTAAGATAATCTAATATAAGAGAAATACCAATAATTCCACCATCAATAATTTTATTTGGCATTAAAAATAGTTCAATCGCTACCGCTGCGCATGCTGCCCCAAAAATAATCATAACTAAACGATAAATAAGATGGATAACACTTTCTTTTCGATGTTGCTTTTGTTCCATAAGTCCTCCTTATACTCTTTTTCTATAGTTTCGTCCTTATATTATAACATACGCTTCTTTTTCTCATGAAAAAAGAAACTCTACGCGAATATGTACAAGCTACGTACTCATATATTTCGATAGAAGAACGTGTGAAGGAGGATAACTCAATGAACCTCATTAAACAACTTGTAAATAAAAAATTAAATCATATTTCTACAAAAGAGTTATTGAAATATAGTAAAGAGTATGAAGTTTCTATTACGACTGCACAAGCGGATCAAATTGTTTTACTTATGAAAGGTAAGAATATTAACATTTACGATAATGACGAACGGCTAGAGCTCTTAAAACAAATAGCAAAAGTAACCTCCCCTGCTACTGCCCAACAAGTAAATACTTTATTTCAGCAACTACTAAAATAAGGAGGGGAAAATCCCCTCCTTATTTCTTATTGCGCTTTAATTTTCTCAAGAATCCCTTCATCAAAAGTACCATTTTTCAGCATTTCGATTTCTAATTTATATGGCGGCTTCTTATCTTTTTTATCTTCACCTACATATGGCGTTTCAAGAATTTTTGGTACGTGCATTAACTGCGGATGATGTACAATATGATGTAACGCTTTATAACCGATATGACCGAAGCCGATATTTTCATGACGGTCCTTTCCTGCGCCGCATACATTTTTACTATCATTAATATGAAGTACTTGCAAACGATCCATACCAACAATCTTATCAAATTCGTTTAATACGCCGTCAAAATTATTTACAATATCATATCCTGCATCGTGCGTATGACACGTATCAAAGCATACTGATAATTTTTCATTATATTTTACACCATCAATAATCTTTGCAATTTCTTCAAAGCTACGACCGCATTCTGTTCCTTTTCCTGCCATCGTTTCTAACGCAATGTTAACCGTCTGCTCTGACGTTAATACTTCATTAAGCCCTTTAATAATTTGTTGAATACCAGCATCCGCTCCTGCACCAACGTGCGCACCTGGGTGAAGAACGATTTGTTTCGCTACACCTAATGCCGATGTTCTTTCAATTTCCATGCGAAGGAAGTCTACACCTAATTGGAATGTTTCTGGCTTCGTCGTATTCCCAAGATTAATAATATATGGTGCATGTACGATAATTTCCTCAATACCGTTTAGTTCCATATGTTTTCTTCCTGCTTCTATGTTCAATTCTTCAATTGGTTTTCTTCGTGTATTTTGCGGTGCACCTGTATAAATCATAAACGTCGTTGCACCGTATGAAACAGCCTCTTCACTTGCTGCTAATAACATTTTCTTACCACTCATAGAAACATGAGATCCAATCTTTAACATACAATCACCTCTTCAATATACAATAGATATAATGATAGCATAATTTGTAGAAATATGTAGCGAATTGTTTGTTCCTAAAACACTACGCAAATTGTAACTAGCTACACCGAAACTTTAATCAGTGTTTTTCCATTCCCCACCGATTATTATCCCGCAAATAGCCGGATAAAAAAAGATAAGGGGGCTCCCCTTATCTTTTTTTATTGCTATATTTTTTCTTGACTTTGTCACGTTCTGTTGCAAGTTTACGTTTATAGTTTGGTTTTACTTTTTTCGGCTTTTTAATAACTTTCGTTGCCATAACGTCAAGTTCATCATTTGGTTTTTTACGGCTCTTACGACGACGACGTTCACCTAAATCCGCCCACTCATCTCCGCGTAACTCTACATGCTTGAACTCAATATGACGTTGTTTTTCTAAACTATCTAACGCTTCTTCATTTGCTGGATCATAAATCGTCACTGCAATACCTGAATGCCCCGCACGTGCTGTTCTTCCAACGCGGTGAACGAAGAAATCTAAATCTGATGGAAGTTCGTAGTTAATAACATGACTAATTCCTTCAATATCAATACCACGTGCTGCTAAATCAGTTGCAACAATATATTGGAATTCAAGATCACGAATTTGTTTCATCATTTTTTTACGATCACGCGGTGATAAATCTCCGTGAATTCGTCCAACTTTTAAGCCACGTTCCATTAATCCGTCAGCAACCTGATCCGCCATCTTCTTCGTATTCGTGAAAACAACTGCTAAATACGGTTTAAATTGTAGCAACATTTTGTTCACTAAATCGATTTTGTTACGATGTTTAGAAGGTACTAAATAATGCTCAATATTCCCAGCCGCAACTTGTTTTGGATTGATATGAATATGCTCTGGATTCTCCATATATTTCTTCAGAAACGGTTTTAGTTTTTGAGGAATTGTTGCAGAGAAAACTAGCATTTGCAAGTTTCTAGGCATGCGTGATGCAATTTTGTCTACATCATGAATGAATCCCATATCAAGCATTAAGTCTGCTTCATCGACAATAATAGTATTTGCTTTATGAACAAATAATGCTTGCGCTTCTACTAAATCTTTAATACGTCCTGGTGTTCCAACTACAATATGAGGTTGTTTTTTCAACTTTTCAATTGATCGTTGTTTATCAGTTCCACCAATTAAACAACGTGCTGTAATCATTTGATCTTCCGCACAAAACTTTGTTAATTTCACGATTTCTTCGTAAATTTGTTGTGCTAACTCACGAGTAGGCGCTGTAATAACAAGTTGTACTTCTTCACGACTTGCATTAATTCTGTTCAATGTAGGAAGTAAGTATGCATGTGTTTTCCCAGAACCTGTTTGGGATTGTCCAATTACACTTACACCTTTTTTCACGACCGGGAAAATTTTCTTTTGAATTCCTGTCGGTTCTGTAAAGCGTAGTTCACGAACTGCATCTATTAAAAATGGTTTAAAATCATACTGTGTAAAAGTTTGTTGTGTCATAAGTTACACCTTCTTTCTAAATTTCTACTGCGCGCACAAATCAGTCAAGTCTACATTATATCGAAATCTACAAGTAAAATCCATCTTTAGTTTAGGTTTTTCCTTCAAAAACTAACCTTCTTCCCTCTTATTGCATATTGTATGTGTATATACCTAACTGAAGAAAGGAGGATTTCTCACATGTTTCCAAAATCCCCCACAAGGCAAATGTATCCGAATCAAGGACAACAACCTTATACACCATATCCAATTCCACAGCTACCACCGATGGCACAAAAAAAGAAAGGGTTCCTTGCTAAACTCTTTAAAAAACACGATCCAACCGAGCCTTTCATGCAAATGGTTCCACCTTATCGACAAATGGAAGGACCGCCGCCAATGATGCACCAGCAACCACCGCCCCAATATCAACAACAATACCAATACCAATACCAATACCAACAACAATACCCGCAGCAATACTCACAACAATATCAACCATACATGCAGCAACATCCAGAGCAAATGATCCCCCCTCAAATGTATGAATCAAATGAAACGCGCGGCGGTGCAGCAACTACAGCAGCATCAAGTAGCGGTATCGGCAGTTTTTTTGCAAATTTAATTTCGAATCCAACTAATATGATAAACAATATTGAAAAAGTATCCCAAGTCGTTCAATCTGTAAGCCCTGTCGTCGAACAGTACGGTCCTATTATGCGTAACCTACCAAGCATTGTTAAAATCCTCACCTCTGGAAAAAGTACGGAAGAAGATCCAACTGAAAATCCAACTGAAGACATAACAGAAAAGGTTGAGGTAGCAACTCCGCCTCCTCCACAAAAAAAAAGAAAAAGAAAAAAAATAGTGATTGAGCCTGTCATAGAAAAGGAATTACGAGAGGAGCCTGTTCAAAAAATAGCAACAAAACCAAAACTATATGTGTAACAATCCTTTGTTTTCTATCCACTCCTCCTTTATAATGTAAAAGACTATGCACAAAAGTATCTCTTGTTTAGAAGGAGAGGATTACTCATATGAAAATTGTTAAAATTTCCCCTCGTGGTTATTGCTACGGTGTTGTGGACGCGATGGTTATTGCACGTAACGCCGCATTAGATACATCATTACCAAGACCTATTTATATTTTAGGTATGATTGTTCACAACAAACATGTAACAGATGCATTCGAAGAAGATGGCATCATTACATTAGACGGTCCAAGTCGATTAGAAATTTTAGATAAAATCGAATCTGGTACTGTTATTTTCACTGCACACGGCGTTTCTCCAGAAGTTAAACAACGTGCAAAAGAAAAAGGTTTAACGACAATCGATGCCACTTGTCCAGATGTTACAAAAACACATGACCTTATTGAAGCAAAGAAAGCTGAAGGTTACCATGTCATTTATATCGGCAAAAAAAATCATCCAGAACCAGAAGGCGCAGTTGGTATTGCACCTGACATCGTTCACCTTATCGAAAGAGCTGATGATTTAAAAACATTAGAAATTCCAACAGATAAAATTTTAGTTACAAATCAAACAACGATGAGCCAATGGGATGTTCAACATTTAATGGAGGACATTCAGAAGAAATTCCCAACAGCAGAATTCCATAAGGAAATTTGTTTAGCAACTCAAGTTCGCCAAGAAGCTGTCGCTAAACAAGCTGATGTTGCAGACTTAACAATTGTTGTCGGTGATCCGAAAAGTAACAACTCAAACCGTTTAGCACAAGTATCACAAGAAATCGCTGGTACGAAAGCATACCGCGTTGCAGACGTAAGTGAGATTAAATTAGAGTGGCTACAAGGTGTAGAAAACGTAGCTGTTACAGCAGGTGCTTCTACTCCAACTCCAATTACAAAAGAAGTTATCGCTTTCTTAGATCAATATGATCCAATGAATCCCGCTACATGGGAGAGAGTTCGAAAAGTACCATTACAAAAAATATTACCTCGTGTAAAAGTGAAAAAAGAACAATAATAAAAACCGTTGCCTATATGAGCAACGGTTTTTATTTTTCTTATACAAATGTAAATGGATCTGTATGTAATTGCGAAGCATGAATGTGTACATTGAGTTTCTTTTCATCCACTTTTTCTTGTAATTGCTTTTGTACCCCTTGCTTCATTACTTTTTCAACGTTATGTCCTGGGTCAACTATATTTAAACCGAGCATCATCGCATCATGAGCAACATGATAATACATGTCACCTGTTACATATACATCCGCTCCTTTAAATTTAGCCTGATTGATGTATTTGTTACCATCGCCACCAAGTACAGCTACTTTGCGCACTTTATCATTTAAATCCCCAACAACTCGTGCACCCTTTACATCTAATGATTTCTTTACATGTTCCGCAAACTGTCCAAGTGTCATTTCTTCTTGTAAATATCCTATTTTTCCAAGCCCTAATGTTTCACCTTTGTTATCAAGTGGATACACATCATATGCTACTTCTTCATATGGATGTGCAGTTACCATTGCTTTAATCACTTTTCGCTGTAGTGAAGCTGGAATTATCGTTTCGATTCGCACTTCTTCTACGTGTTCTAACTGCCCAGTTTCCCCGATATAAGGATTTGTTCCCTCTTGAGGTACAAACGTGCCTGTACCCTCGCTATTAAACGTACAGTGGCTATAATTGCCGATATGACCAGCACCTGCGTCTCCTAATACTTTTCGTACTTCTTCTGCATGAGTTACTGGCACAAACGCAACAACTTTTTTCATTTCTTCTGCATATGTCGGTGCCAAAACTTCTGTATTTTGCAATCCTAACGCCTCAGCAAGTAAATCATTTACCCCGCCCTTAGCAACATCCACATTTGTATGTGCTGCATAAATGGCAATATCATTTTTAATACACGTTTCAATAATTCTTCCGTACGCTTTATCTGTATGAATCGCTTTTAACGGATTAAAAATTAAAGGGTGATGCGCAATAATGACATTCGCCCCTAATTGAATTGCTTCATCCACAACTTCCTCCGTTACATCTAACGCAATCAATACGTGTTGTACGGGTTTATTAAGCGCTCCAATTTGCAGGCCAACCTTATCTCCTTCCATCGCCAAATGCTTCGGATACATACTTTCAAATAAAGAAATAATTTCATGGCCATTTGGAATTTTACTCATGATAAAACCTCCCGTATCATTTTCATTTTCGCTTCTACTTCCACACGCTTCGCTTTTGTTTCTTTAGAATCAGCCGCACGTTCTAACTGCTTTAAAATATTTTGGAAGTTTTTCAATTCCCCTTCCCATTTTTCAACGAAAGCTTCACCTTTTTCTTTTATTAAAAATGGCCCCATAAATAATTCCGCTTGTTTATTTTCAGAATAAGGCACCACGATGTTTCCTCGCTCGCCTACTAAAATCTCGTAAATTTTCCCATCTTCTTTTACGATTTTTTCATGGATAAGCTCCCATCCATTCTCAATAAACCATTCACGAATATGATGCGCTGCAATATTCGGCTGTAAAATTAAACGAGTTACCCCTTCTAATTTTTCTTTACCACTTTCTAAAATGTCACGAATTAACGCTCCACCCATTCCAGCAACCGTAATTACATCTACTTCTCCTGGCGCGATAACAGCTAATCCATTCCCTTTACGCACATCTACTTTATCTTGTAAGCCACTTTCAGCTACAGTTGCTTGCGCAGAGCGAAATGGCCCATCTACAACCTCTCCAGCAACTGCTTTTGTAGCAATATTATTTATAATTGTATAACACGGTAAATACGCATGATCCGATCCAATATCAGCAACTGTAGATCCTGCCGGTATTTCACGCACAACTTCTTCTAATCGTTTTGAAAGCTTTACTTCATTCATGTATTTCCATTACTCCTTCTCTTGTCAGTCTGTCTCCATGATAATGAATTTATAGTAGTTGTTGCAAGCCTATAACAACAATTCCATTCTCTATCACTCATCGTATTTTAGAAAATATAGAAAAACAAGCCCTTTGCATAAGCAACAGGCTTGTTATACGGAACTTTATTTTTTCTTCGATAACCAATCAGCTACTTTAGCGGCTTGATCAGCTGGAACTATATTTGGTGGCATATTTCCTTTTCCTTTCGAAATAACTTCTTGAATCTCTTCTTTCGAAAGTTTCCCACCAATTTTTTGTAAATTAGGCCCTACTGCCCCTTGTAACTGATCACCGTGGCAGCTCGTACAGCTTTGCTTCACAATATCCTCTGGTTTTGATGCTGTTTGCGCTGGCTTCCCGCCATTTTTTGCATCAGCTAACTCTTTAGATTTATTTAGCCCCTGAAATGAAAATACAAACATAACGATAATACCTAATGCTGCAATAAGAGCGAACGGAATCAGCGGATTACGTTTCATATCTCTTCTCCCCCCTCTATACCCCTAAATAGTTAGATGATTCAGTCATTTCCATTGTACTTGAAAACGCTCTATCAGAAAAGAGTAAACTACTAATCGTCGAAAATATTCCATAAATTCAGTTTATTGTTTTTTATTGTTATATCGCTTATTATTTCGATAATTATTAACGTTTCTCATCATATTTTTCACTTTTCTACATATATTTTTGTATAGAATACACAAAATTAATCGAAAAATCGAAAAATGAGCATTTGCAAATCAAAAGACAATTCTGTAAAATAAATTACAAGAAATTGTAATCGTTGCCGATAGCTAAAGTTTAACAAAAGTTAACAAAATAAAAAAGTTTACTTCACAAAGGTGAAGTAAACTTAAAGGTAGCCTATTCTAAGAAATCCTTAAGACGCTTACTACGGCTTGGATGTCTTAATTTACGAAGTGCTTTTGCTTCAATTTGACGGATACGTTCTCTCGTTACGCCGAATACTTTCCCAACTTCTTCAAGCGTACGAGTTCGTCCATCATCTAAACCAAAACGAAGACGTAGAACATTTTCTTCACGATCTGTTAGGGTATCTAACACATCTTCTAATTGTTCTTTTAGCAATTCATACGCTGCATGGTCCGCAGGCGATGTTGCTTCTTGGTCTTCAATAAAATCACCTAAATGGGAGTCATCTTCTTCACCAATCGGTGTTTCAAGAGAAACTGGCTCCTGTGCAATTTTTAAGATTTCGCGTACTTTTTCTGGAGCAAGATCCATTTCTTCACCAATCTCTTCAGGAGATGGTTCGCGTCCTAAATCTTGTAGTAATTGACGTTGTACACGAATTAACTTATTAATCGTTTCAACCATATGAACTGGGATACGAATTGTTCGTGCTTGGTCTGCAATCGCACGTGTAATCGCTTGGCGAATCCACCAAGTTGCATACGTACTAAATTTGAAACCTTTACGATAATCGAACTTTTCAACCGCTTTAATTAGACCCATATTCCCTTCTTGGATTAAGTCTAAGAAAAGCATACCACGGCCCACGTAGCGCTTTGCAATACTTACTACAAGACGTAAGTTTGCTTCTGCCAGACGACGTTTCGCTTCTTCATCGCCTTCTTCAATACGCGTTGCAAGTCGAATTTCTTCTTCTGCGGATAGTAAATCTACACGACCAATTTCTTTTAAATACATACGAACAGGATCATTGATTTTAACCCCAGGTGGTACACTTAAATCATTAAGGTCAAATTCTTCTTCCGCTTTTGTAATTTGGCGATTATTAGGACCTTCGTCGTTGTCATTGTCACCAACTAAGTCAATTCCTTGTTCACCTAAATATTCATAGTATTCATCCATTTGATCGGATTCAATTTCAAATCCATTCATGCGTTCTGCAATCTCTTCATATGTAAGAACGCCACGTTTTTTTCCGAGCTCAGTGAGTTGTTCTTTCACTTGCTCAAGGGTCATTTCAGTTTCAATTTGTTTAGAACGAGCTGGTTTGTCAGCCATCTGTTCCCCTCCTTACGCGAGATACAAACATTCATTATACTAAAAATTTATCAAAAAAGCTATTTTCTCGCTTTTTGATTTTGTAAATATGCTACATAATATTTAGCAGCCTCTACAGGATCTGTTTTTTCCATTTGTTTTACCTTAAAGATGATTTCCATCTTTTCAAGTTTTTCTTGATGACGGTTGAGCGTCTCTAAATGGCCTTGTAACACTTCTTCTGTGTATTCTGGATTAATAAATTCATCCGTCGAAATATCAGTGATAATATTTTTCAACTTCTCATCAGAGAGCCAACTTAAAAATGTTCCGACTGAAGGTTCATTTCCCTTTTCATAATATGCGTATAGTTCATATAAAATCCCTTTATGTTCTTCTGTATGAAAATCTTCTATGTGGGATTCCATACGAACAGCCACTTCTGGACTTTGCAACATATGATAAATAATTTCTCTTTCTGCCCTTTCAAAACCTGTTAACTTCGGTTTTGTTTGAACAATTTGAGACGGCTTAGAAACCTGCTTTACTTGTTTTTGCTGTACCTTTTGTTCTTTGCGATATTGGTGCAATTGATTCAAAAGAGTTTCCATTGAATACGAAAATTCTTGCGATAATGACTTCAAATATGATTCTGCCTGCATCGCATCCTGTAGCAACGATAACTCTTTTAAAACACTTTTCACATATTCTTCTTTGCCAGACTCATCTTGCAAATTTTTCCCTAAACGCAAATAATTTATTTTAAAACCAACAAAACTTATACTTGATTTCACAAGATTTTCAAAAGCAGTTGTCCCATATTGTTGCACATATTCATCAGGATCAAGCTTATCTGGCAAGGATGTAACTTTCACTTGGCAACCAACTTTTAGCAATAATTGCCCTGCTTTCATCGTTGCTTCTCGCCCTGCTTTATCACCATCATAGCAAAGAACAACAGTTTCAACGTTACGTCGCAGAAGTTTTGCTTGTTCTTCAGTTAAAGCTGTTCCCATTGTCGCAACAGCTTCTTCCACACCACTTTTTACCGCAGCTAGTACGTCGGCATACCCTTCAAAAAGGACCACTTGCCCACGTTTTCTAATAAACGGCCTCGCTAGGTGGAAGTTATACAACAATTTACTTTTATGAAAAATTGGTGTTTCAGGGCTATTTAAATATTTCGGAGTGTCATCTCCTAACGCCCTTCCACTAAACGCTATCACTTTACCTTGTAACGTAGAGATTGGAAACATAACCCTTCCACGGAAGCGATCATAATGACTACCATCCTTCTCGCTTCTTATGAGAAGACCAGCTTGTTCCATACTAGACAGCGATAAACCTCTTTTTTGTAAAATTTTCGTTGCTGCATCCCAAGCAGGTGACGCATAACCAATTTCAAACTTCTCAATCATCTCTTTCGTAATACCACGTTTTAGCAAATACGAAAGTGCTTCATTTCCTTCTTCTGTATTTACCAATAAATGGTGATAATACTTTTTCAAAAGTTCATGAGCCTGTTGCATGATGACAGTGTCATCAGATATGTCTTCTTGTTGTCCTTGCCCTGATGTATACTCTGCAACCGCAATTCCATTTCTTTCACCTAGCTTTTGAACAGCCTCGGTAAAAGCCAATCCTTCCATTTTCATTAGAAAGGAAAATACATTTCCACCTTCTCCACATCCGAAGCAATGAAAAATTTGCTTATCAGATGAAACAGAGAATGAAGGAGAATTCTCACCATGAAATGGACAAAGGCCGAAATAGTTACGCCCCTGTTTTCTAAGTTGAACGTATTCACCAATCACTTCTACAATATCCGATGACGTCCGAATCTGTTCAACAACTTCTTCGGGAATTCTGTTCCCCATAAATCCATCTCCGTGTCGTATTTTGTATTCGATATAAATTAAAAAATTCCTTTATAATTCGACAATATTTTTTCTAAACTTATTAGAAAGTGTTGTCGATCACGTTATCAAACGATTTTGCAGGCCCTTTTCTGCGTAATTTCGCAGATACGTACCTACTATATAAAATTGTATCCATTTGCTCATCTGTTACAAATGTACCTCCTGGAGACAATACATATACACTTTTTTTACAAGAAGACTAGCAAGCACCATATCCTATGTGATCACGAGATCTGTTTCTTTTGCATGTTGATACATATAAAAAATCAACTTTAGCTTATTCAGCATCTACATAGATCCAATTTCCCTTGCTACTTCCTTAAACGATGAGCATACGATGTGACAAACAAAATTTCGACATGAACTTTCGTTCCAACTTGCACAATTTTCAGCATTCACAGGATATGCATCTGCATCAACTAATACGATATTGATGTTTTGCATATTTCTGTATTCTACATCCCTTCTGCGAATCCTTCCATAATGTGCGTTTTCTTGTATAGATTTTGTCGATTTAACGTAATTACATGTCTTTTCGTAAATCCTATCCCTAGTTTATTCTGAAAAATTAAAGTCTAAACGTAAAATATAGGTTTTTATCACAATTTTTTATTATAATATATTTTCTTCAACTACGCTACATATCCCTTTATTTTTTCATCTTCTATTTCAGGATAACGAAACCCTGCCTTTAGCATAATAAAAAGACAGAAGAATATAAGTATAACCACTCCGCTATAATCTATTACGAAATCAACAGGTATTGTGTTTCTCACGAGCGAAAAAAGCACATTCACCTTTGGTAAATGTGCTAAAACAATTTTTGGTTTTGCACTGCATTCACAATAATGTTGGCTGTTTCTTCAATCGCTTTATTCGATACATCAATTACTTGACAATTTATTTTACCAACTACATTCTCAAAGTGATCAATTTCTTCTTTAATACGATTAATATTGGCATATGTTGCACCGTCACTTAGTCCAAGTGATTTCAATCGCTCTTTTCGAATATGATTCAACTTATCTGGCGTAATTTTCAAACCGAAGCATTTTTCTTTAGCCACTTGATATAATTCTTCAGGCGGATCTACTTCTGGTACGAGCGGTACATTGGCAACTTTCAAACGTTTGTTATGAGCTAAATATTGAGAAAGTGGTGTTTTTGATGTGCGCGAAATTCCAATCAACACGATATCTGCTTTTAAAATACCACGTGCGTCTCTACCATCATCATACTTTACAGCAAACTCAATCGCTTCAATCTTTTTAAAGTATTCTTCATCTAATCTACGAACAACACCCGGCTCATATCTTGGTACTTGCCCTGTAATTTCTTCAATTTGATCGATAAGAGGCCCGATAATATCATATGCCTCTACGCCTTCTTTCGCAGCCTCTGTCACTAAATACTGACGCATGTCAGGCTTTACTAACGTAAAACAAATAAGCGCTTGATTGCCCTTAGCAATCGAAATCACTTCTTTTAATGTCCCTGTATCTTCTACATACGGTACACGTCTAATATCAGGAGCAAATGGGAATTGCCCCATCGCTGCTCGAACAACCAAATCAGCCGTTTCTCCAACAGAGTCAGATACGACATATACGATTTTATTATCCATTACATTACCTCACTTTAAACAAATTACACTTATTCGTTATTTACTAAGTTTACAAACGCACGTGTAATATTTGTTTTTGTAATTCGTCCAATCACTTCTAAACCTTGTTTCGTATCTTTTACAACTGGCATTGCATCAATCTGTCTTTCTATTAATTCCATCGCAATATCATATAAAGAATCTTCTCTACGACACATCGCAATGTTCGGCATCCTTGTCATGATAATATTAACCGGAAGAGAGGTTAAATCCTGCTTTCCAAGGCTAGCTCGTAATAAATCTTTACGAGATACAACGCCAACTAATAGCGTCGATTGATCTACAACGAACAATGTACCTACATCCTCTAAAAACATAGTACAAATCGCATCGTATACTGATACATTTTTATCAATTACAGCTGGTCTAGATTGATAATCTTGTACTTTAATTTTCTTAACAGCTTCAGATAATAGCTGCCCCCCGGTTTTACCCGTATAAAAATAACCTACGCGTGGACGCGCTTCTAAATAACCAGCCATCGTTAAAATTGCTAAGTCTGGTCTTAGCGTTGCACGTGTTAGTCCTAATTGCGCAGCAATTGACTCCCCTGTAATAGGACCGTGATCTTTTACAATCTGAATGATATGTTCTTGCCGTTTATTCAGCTCTATGATAATCACCACCTTTAATGCACAACGAAAAAAGTTATACTATCTCTTAAATATTATATACTAAATATGCTATTCGAAAAAGATAGGATGTAAAAAGGACCGTATACGGTCCCAAATTATATTTGAAACTTATCAAGTTGTTCTAAGAAACGTCTTGACTTCAAATAAATCCCGCAATATTCATCATAATATGTATTCAATACTAAACGCATTTGTTTTTTTGTGCTATCCTTCACTGATACATTGCCAAGTCTATGTAAATCGAAGTGGTAGAAAAGACGTAATAATTTATGAACAGCTTCCCCCACTGGTATACGATACTGGTCTTGCTCAGCATGACGCGAGCACAGAAAACCGCCTTCCCGGACAGAGAAGGCGACAAAATCTGTTTCTTGATGACAAATCGCACATGTATCAAAGTACGGGCGCATCCCTAATACCGGAAGCATTTTCGTTTGATAAATTAATGATAATACTTCTGAATCAACACCCTCACACATATAATGCAACGTTTGATATAACATTTCAAATAAATATGGATTATGTTTTTTATCTTCTGTTGCTTTATCAGTTAACTCAACAATAAATGATGCATAAGCAGTTAAAAATATATCCTCGCGAATTTCTTTCATAGTTGAAATAATCTCGCCTTGTTGCAAAGTTCCAAGTCCAGATCCCATTTGAATAAGAAAATTACCATGGGTCATAAGTTGCGAAACAGATGCTAGCCGGCTTTTCGGTTTTTTCGCTCCTCTTGCCATTGCACTTACCTTACCCAATTCTCTTGAGAATATTGTAACAATCTTGTTCGTTTCTCCGTAATCTGTCGTACGGATAACGATGCCCTCAACTTTTTGAAACATGTTCGTCACCATCCAAGGTTTGAACAAAACGGGTCAAGAAATTGGAGAGTCTAGATGCGCTAGCTCCTCTTCATGTTGATCCATCTCATCGTTTACGTCTTTTTCCATTTCTTTCAAAAGCAAGTACGTTTCAATGCTTCCTGTTTTGGAGAAAAACTTCCAGGTAAAATCTAGCATAAGAATCCACCTTTCTCAATAAGCGTAGCCTATAAACCAATTTCCTTTGTTGTTATTAAATTGACCCATTTTGTCCATTTTCATGTGAGAAAAATTTTTCCTAATTTATCAAAACTTATAAAAACCAATAATCAGCGGATGAACAAAACATCCGCTGATTACAGCTTTACTCTATTTTAGTACTCGTCTTCGCGGAAACCAAGGTCACGAAGCTGAGACATTTTATTACGCCAATCTTTTTGCACTTTTACCCATACTTCTAAAAATACTTTAGAACCAAGTAGTGCTTCAATGTCAAAACGAGCTCGCTTACCGACTTCTTTTAACATCTTTCCTTGCTTACCTATAATAATTCCTTTTTGTGATGCACGTTCAACAACAATCGTTGCGTTTATATAAACCGCTCCGCCCTCACGTTTTTGAATTGCATCAATAACAACCGCTACAGAGTGCGGCACTTCTTCACGTGTTAAATGTAATACTTTTTCACGAATAAGCTCTGAAATAATAAATCGCTCTGGATGATCCGTTACTTGATTATCTGGGTAGTATTGCGGTCCTTCTGGTAAATACTTTTTAATTGTTCCAATTAAAGCATCCACATTATTGCCGTCTAATGCAGAAATTGGTACAATCTCTGCAAACTCATATAGTTTACGGTATTGATCAATTAACTCTAACAATTGCTCTGGATGAAGTTGGTCAATTTTATTAATTACTAAAAATACTGGTTGTTTCGTTTCTTTTAATTTCTCAATAATGAATTCCTCACCACGACCAAATCCTTCAACTGCATTGACCATAAACAGAACAATATCAACTTCTTTTAATGTCGTTTGAGCCATCTTCACCATGAAGTCGCCTAATTTATGTTTAGGTTTATGTATTCCTGGTGTATCAATGAAAATTACTTGTGAATCATTTTCTGTATATACGCCTTGAATTTTATTACGAGTTGTTTGTGGCTTGTCACTCATAATGGCAATTTTCTGGCCGATAATACGATTTAAAAATGTAGATTTCCCAACATTCGGTCTGCCAATAATAGAGACAAAACCTGATTTATAACCTTTTCTATTCATGTAAATCCTCCGCTAAAAATGCTCCTGGTAACAATTCTCCGACTGTCGTCTCTTGAACGTCACCATGTAAATTTGATAGGTATACTTTCGTATCCTGTTTACATAATTCTACCATAACTTGTCGACATGCTCCACAAGGAGGTACTGGACGCTTTGTATCCGCCACAATCGCGATAGCTACAAACTCTTTATCTCCTTCAGAAACCGCCTTAAATAAAGCTGTTCTTTCTGCACAGTTACATAAGCCATATGATGCATTCTCAACATTACATCCACGATATACTTTTCCATCCTGTGTTAATAATGCTGCACCTACTTGAAATTTAGAATATGGTACGTACGCTTGTTTACGCGCTTCGATTGCTTCTTGAATTAATTGTTTACTATTCATATTCCCGCATCCTTCCTGTCCACAGCTGTGAATAGATACACTCTCTCATTAAAGGCCTTTACGGCACTTTCAAAGCTTCATAAAAGCTTTGGAATGCAACTATACCACATACGGCAAAAAGATAATAGCACCAATTATAACAGCTATTATCGCAAACAATAAAACCGATCCGGCTGCGACATCCTTTGCAATTTTCGCAAACGGATGTATATCGGTAGTCGCTAAATCTACTGTTTTTTCCACAGCCGTATTTACCATCTCTAAACTCATTACAATTCCTATTACAATAAGTAATACTGTCCACTCTACTTTCGTAATATGGAAATAAAAGCCGCAGCATATAACAATGACTGCGGCTAAATAATGAATTTTCATATTTCGTTCATGACGAAAACAAAAGAATATACCTGCTATAGCATATCCAAAACTATTTATAAGTTTTCCTTTTTTCATCGTCCTAATCCAAATGCCTCTAAAATTTCTTTTTGTCTTCCAAACATTTCTTTTTCATCCTCTTCTGTCATGTGGTCATAACCAAGTAAATGTAAAAAGCCATGTAACGCTAAAAAGCCAAGTTCACGATCAAAAGAATGTCCATACTCTTCAGCTTGTTCTTTCGCTCTCGGAATAGAAATAATAAGGTCACCTAACATACGAGGCATCTCTGCACCTACAATTTCCATTTCTCCTTCTCCCATTTCTTCCATAGCAAAGGAAATGACATCAGTAGGCTGATCCTTATCTCGGTAATCACGATTAATCTCGCGAATGCGTTCGTTATCTACAAATGTCACTGATAACTCCGCACCATCCTCTATTTTTTCCATTTGAGCTGCTTTTTCTAATATCTCACGAATTAAATTCACATATTCTTCTTTCACTTCTTCTGTTTCATCAATGAAATCAATTAATAAACTCATTCTTTCTCCTTCTCTTCCGGTGGTTCCGGATATGTAATACGCGAATGGAAAATACCATTTAACGTTTCACATAACGTTTTTCCAACGATTTGTAGTTCCTTAAACGTCAAATCACATTCACTAAATTGCCCATCTTGCAGGCGATCTTTAATAATACTTTGCACTAAATTATTAATTTGATCTGGCGTTGGGTGATTCATAGAACGTACCGCCGCCTCAACACTATCAGCAATACCAACAATTGCCGACTCTTTAGAAGTTGCTTTTGATCCCGGATAGCGAAACATCTCTTCTGTATATTTTTCTTTATCTTCTTTAATTGCCTTATAGTAAAAATATTTAAGTAATGTTGTACCATGGTGTTGTCCAGCAATATCGATAATTTCTTGCGGAATATGGTATTCTTCGAGCATTCTGACTCCATCTGTTACATGAGCAATGATAATATCTTTACTCGTCACAGGATCTAATTTATCATGTGGATTTTCAATTCCCATCTGGTTTTCAATAAAGAATTGCGGTTGTACTGTTTTTCCTACATCATGATAATACGCCCCTACACGTGCTAATACACCATTTGCTCCAACCGCTTCACACGCTGCCTCAGAAAGATTCGCTACCATTACACTGTGGTGATACGTTCCTGGCGCTTCTAACAAAATTCTACGCAAAAGCGGATGATTCGGACTTGATAGTTCCATAAGCTTCATGCTTGATACAATTCCAAGTCCACTCTCTAAATATGGTAATATCCCCATAGCCAAAACGGATGAGATAATTCCTGAAACGGAAGCCATCAATAATTGCGTTCCAATTTCAAGAGGTGAAAAATTCCCATTACGTAATAATAATAACGCCGCTAAGACGACCACATTTAAGATAGAAACGAGTATACCAGCTTGCAAAATCATCGTACGACGATTTTTTTCTCTTAAGAAAATGCTTACTGATAATGAACTTAACAACACATAAATACCTACACTATAATTCAGTGTACTTGTTACCCCTTCATTAAACATAATACTTCCGCACACAGAAAAAATCATACTTGTTAAAAATACAAATCGATCGCCAATCATTAGTTTTACAAGTATTGTTCCCATCGCAACCGGGACAACATACGCAATTCCTGCATATTCAAGCTTTTGAAACAAACTAATCGTTTTCATTAAAACAATCGTGATAGACAAAATTGTAATATACGCTAAAATATATGGTCTATCTTCTCTTTTACGCTGTAAAAATACTTCAAACTGCTTATGCATAAAGTACAGTAACACACCAATGAGCACTGCTAATCCAACATAAGGCTGAAAACTATTACCTTTCTCTAATAAACCGACTAATTTCAACTGATTATACATATCACTTGAAATTGTTTCACCTTCTCTAACAATAACTTGTCCTTGAAGAATATAAACAGGTGGAACTAAATCTTCTTCCGCTTTCTTCTTCTCTTTCGTTACAGCCGGATCATAAAAATAATTTGCTGTAATTGCATATGATCCTAGCGCGTTCACAGCTTCCTTCAATCCGCTATTCACATTGAGGCTTTTCATTTCATTAACAAATCGCTCTTTTGCTGCTATTTCTTCGGACATTTTAATATTTCCACCCATAATAACACTAACAGACGTTAGAGCCGCGTTCTTTGCTAATTCTAATTGATCCGGTTCTGCATTAATAAAATATAATAAATTCTCATCAGATAATTCCTTTGTTAAATTAGATGGCAACTTCTTCTTCAACTTTTCTAATTTATTTACATCGGTCATCTTTTTTTGCTCTTCAGGTCCAGCAGCTTTCATCTCTTGAATTGCTTCATTTACCTTAGCAAAAACATCATTTACAATATCTACTCTATTTTGTTTATATTCACTTCTATATGTATATTGATCCCCAACTTTTTGAGCGGCCTCTTGTTTTTTTCTGTCCGTTATAACCTTATCTTCAATTTTAATAGGAGAATGAATTGTTTTTTTTGCAATAGAATACATATCAACATCTAATTGCTCTGGTTTTACATTATTCATAAGTGCAAAAAACAACACTGCTCCTAATAAAACGTAAGAAATCCAACTTAGTTTTTTCGAATGTTGTAAATTACGAAACCACTTAGAAATTTCTTCAGATCTTAACATGATTTCAATACCTTCTCCTCTCCAGAAATAAAGTGAAACTATTTATAGCTTTCATTTCTTCTAGCCAACGATACTTTTAAGTAACATTTTGATAAACCAGTACCTATAGTTTATTTCTCTTATCTTTTATGATAGTAAAAAACATGCCGTTCGCCAACCTTAATACAAAAAGAAATGATCCTGACAAATAGGATCATTCCATTTTATCATATGCCTCAATAATACGTTGCACCAGCGGATGCCTCACAACGTCCGTTTGTTCTAATGTAATAAATGAAAGACCTGACACACCAGATAAAATGTTAGAAGCTAGCGAAAGCCCTGATTTTACCCCTTTTGGTAAGTCTACTTGTGAAGGATCCCCCGTAATAACCATTTTAGAACTAAAACCTAATCTAGTTAAAAACATTTTTATTTGTGCACCCGTTGTATTTTGCGCTTCATCTAAAATAACAAATGAATCATCGAGCGTACGCCCTCTCATATAAGCAAGAGGTGCGATTTCAATTACCCCTCGCTCCATCATACGTTGCGTATATTCTTGTCCAAGAATATCGTGCAAAGCATCATACAATGGACGTAAATACGGATCTACCTTCTCTTTCAAATCTCCTGGTAAAAAACCTAAACTCTCTCCAGCTTCTACAGCCGGTCTCGTTAAAATAATTTTCTTTACATACCCTTGCTTTAAAGCTCTCACAGCCATTACTACAGCTAAGTATGTTTTCCCAGTCCCAGCAGGTCCCATTCCAAATACAATATCATTCTTCTTCATTGCATGAATATATCTTCTTTGCCCCATTGTTTTTACACGAATGGATTTACCTTTTGCCGTTTTAAAGATTTCTTCTTCATATAACTCTTCAAATTGAGCAATTTTCCCTTGTTGTGCGAGCTGAATTGCATACGCAACATCTCTTTCTGTAATTGATATACCTTTTCGAATAACAACAAGTAATTGCTGTAAGATTTTTTCTACGAGTGTCACAGTTTCAACTGCTCCAGATGCATGAACAGTTTCACCTCTAGTTACAATCGATACATTCAGTTCACGTTCAATTACTTTCAAATGAGCATCATTGACTCCAAAAAGAGCGATTGCTTCGTTAGTATTTTCCAATTTTTGGTTCATTTCTACTAATTGTTCTGCCATTACTCAGTCTCCTTGAATATCGGATTCGGATATTGGTTGTGGCTCTGCAATATTTTCGATCACAGTATAATGCAACGTGACTTTTAGTTGATCCGCCTCAACCTCTTTACTCAAAATCTTATCACTTACAATCATAGCATGTTCATCCAATTTTTTCTTTAGTTCTTTTTCAGCCATCTCTTTTGCTACTTTCATTGCCTGTTTTTCTGTATATTCCCGATTCGCTTCTTCCTCTTCTCGTACAATATCTTTTTCATACGCGATCGGCAGTGTAAAACCAAATAGTTTCACATCGTGTTTTACACTTTCAGTACGAGAGCGTTTATACTTATCATGTTGAAATCCCCATATTTTTATTTTCGCACTCCCAAACGTAAGGTAATGCTCATTATATGCATTGCCAGTATATACTTGAAATTGCGTCTTCAGTGGTACATTCACCTCAGATGTGTACCACGTTTCTCCATATACAATACCTTTCGCCGAAACAATCGTCGGACTCTCCTCATTACCGTATACCCCTGATACGAGAAGCTGCCCTTTTTCGACATGGTCATTTTTCAAGACGACTGGTTTTCCTACTTCAACAAATGTTTTTGTCACAATCGCTTCTTTTTTTGCTACTAAATTTTGCGGCCTTTGTTCCTTTTCTTTTTTCGGCTCGTTTTTTTCAACAATTTTAAAATGATACGTCGTTCCTCTTATTTCTAGTCCCGCCCAAGTAATCGCATTAATATTGTCTGTCAAATGACGTTGTACATCTTCTACATTAGGCATTTGGAATTGTAATTTCCCTTTTTTAATACCCATTTTGTCCAATTCTTTCATCAATATATATTCTGTTTCAGGTTTCGCCCCTGTAATTTCAATTTTCCAAACCATATTAGATAATGCAATCATGCCAAAAAAGAAAATTAAAAAACCAATTAAGAATCCACTATTTTTAATTAAACGCTTATTCAAAAAGGGAAAACCGTAACGCCCAATAAAATATAGTTTACATTCATTTTTTCTATAAATTGGTTTTATTTTCTTCACATCTCGTAATAACATACAAAAAACTAACGTTTCATCAGCAATCTTCTTAACATCCCAAACTAATAATTTTCTACGTACACATTCGTTAACGAACCGTTCCGCTCCTCTACCTTCAATTCGTACTTTTACATATCCAAGCCACTTTATAAACCATTTATTTTTCATCTACTATCTCCACTACCTTTCCAAAAGTATACACACTACTTTTTTCACTTTAATTAGCAAAATAGCTCGTACGAAAATGAAATAAAGAGTTCTACCACCCATAAATAGCGAGATAAACTGAATAGTAAGTTCGAATCACGAAAATAACGAAGAAAAACTTCACATATGGAAGTTTCCCTCACTCCTCTTTTTTTTCGTTTTCTAAAAATGTCACTTGCTCAATTATTCCTTCAAGCAAAAGTTCTTCTGGAAGGATTGTTTTAATAATAAAGGATTGCCCTTTAATTAATAATTGACCGTGCTTTAATAACAATCTTACTTCTTTATCTGAAAACACTAATAAACCCCGATGATTTTCTATATAGATATGCACTTGCCCAACAAGCGTGATCCGAGGTAGATCCATTAGCACATCCACTGGCAGGTCTATTTGCTTTGTTAACCAATTCTTCATTTGTTCTAATTTTTTCATCTCAAAAGACCCCCTCTCATCCCATATGTATGAAAAAAGAGCTTGTAATATCACGTCCAAACTGAAAAAAAGCATAAAAAAACGTCTCATACGAAATGAGACGTTTTTTTATGCTAATAGCTGGATAACCAGCTTATTCACAAGTGATCCGTCTGTTTTACCTTTTACTTTCGGCATAACAGCAGTCATCACCTTACCCATATCTGCTTTAGAAGTCGCACCAACTTCAGAAATAACTTGCTTAATTACATTCGCTAGTTCTTCTTCTGTTAATTGCTCCGGCAAATATGCGCTTAAAATCTGAATTTCACTTTGCAGTTTATTAACAAGGTCTTCACGACCAGCTTTTTTAAATTCAAGGAGGGA
This sequence comes from Bacillus sp. IBL03825, assembly GCF_024712505.1. Taxonomy (NCBI): domain Bacteria; kingdom Bacillati; phylum Bacillota; class Bacilli; order Caryophanales; family Bacillaceae; genus Bacillus; species Bacillus sp. IBL03825. The sequence continues at coordinate 4,270,652 of NZ_JAMXKE010000001.1, forward strand.
GTCCTTATACTGTTTTACTTCACGAGCTAAAACTGTTAATTCCTCTTCTTCAGTAAGAGTATGTTGCAGTTTAATACCTTCATTTTGTAAAGCAGCCTTAACCATACGAATAACGGTTAATTTTTCTTTTTGTTTATTCTTCATCGCTTGTTTCATATCATCGTTTAAACGACCGAGAAGACTCATAACTTACACCCTCTCTTAGAATTTACGCTTTCTTGCCGCTTCAGATTTCTTCTTACGTTTTACACTTGGCTTTTCATAAAACTCGCGCTTTCTTGCTTCAGCAAGTGTACCAGTTTTAGAAACCGATCTTTTAAAACGGCGAAGTGCATCCTCCAAAGACTCGTTTTTACGAACGACTGTTTTTGACATTCTCTTTCCCTCCCTCCGAAACATCACACTTACATACTAATTTCAGCATGCAAAAAGAAACCCTTCTTCAGCATGTCTTTTACGATTATAATACATTTTATCACTTCAGGTCAACTATTTGGCAGAATAAAAGAAGAATAGATGCCCTTCCCTGTTCAAAATCTATGTAGATAGCTATTATCCTTTTCCCCTGAAGACAACTATATTTTTATCATTACATCTTTTTTAATACAAGAAAATATTAAATAACTACTCATTCGACGTACCTGCCTTTTCAGTACTTAACTTCTCCACGAAAAAAAAGAAAGCATGCAAATCGTTTCCGTTTGCATGCTTTTTTTATCCTGCTATTTACCGGGCAGTAAGACCCCCACCTCAAAATTCAGCAAAAGCAAAGAACTTAGGTAGGAGTCCGGCTGATAATGAGCGGGGAGGAACAAAAACCCCACTCATTAAAGTTTCATTTTATGCGCTTGCTGATTCTTTTTTTACATCATCTTCAAGAACACGAACAAATTGCGCTTCGTTATATGGATAACCAGCTTTCGTAATTTTCACTTTCACTAGCTTACCAATTAATTCTTCTGATCCTTCAAATACAATTTTTAAGTAGTTATCCGTATAGCCTACATATAACCCTTTACGGTCGCCCTCTTTAAATTGCTCTTCCGGAATGATTTCAAGCACTTCCCCTTCAAACTGTGACGCATACTCTTTCGCTAATTGGTTAGATAGTTCAATTAAACGATGAACACGATCATTCTTCACATCTTCAGGAACTTGATCCTCCATACGCGCTGCAGGTGTTCCTGTACGCTTTGAGTAAGGGAATACGTGTAACTCTGAGAAGCGATTCTCTTTAATGAAATTGTATGTTTCCATAAATTCTTCTTCTGTTTCACCCGGAAAACCAACAATCACATCCGATGTAATCGCAAGACCTGGTAACGCTTCTTTCAATCGATCTAAACGCTCTTGGAAAAATTCCATCGTATACTTACGACGCATACGCTTTAATACAGTATTAGATCCAGATTGCAATGGAATGTGCAAGTGACGTACAACTACTTCAGACTTATCTAACACTTCAATTACTTCATCTGAAATCTGACTCGCTTCAATAGAAGAAATACGAAGACGTTTTAATCCGCCTACTTCCGCTTCCATATCACGAAGTAATCCAGCTAAGTTATAATCTTTAATATCTTCACCGTACCCACCTGTATGAATACCTGTTAATACGATTTCTTTATAACCTGCATCTACTAATTGCTGCGCTTGTTTAATAACTTCTTTTCCATCACGAGAACGCATTAAACCACGTGCCCAAGGAATAATACAGAATGTACAGAAATTATTACAACCTTCTTGTATTTTTAAAGATGCACGTGTACGATCCGTGAAATAAGGTACATCCAGTTCTTCGTATACACGTGTTTTCATAATGTTGCGGACAGCATTAATTGGTTGACGCTCTTTGCGGAATTCTTCGATGTATCCTAACATCTTTTCACGATCCTGTGTACCAACTACAATATCTACACCTGGAATCGCCATAATTTCCGCTGGAGATGTTTGTGCATAACATCCCGTTACACAAATAACTGCATCCGGATTTTGACGAACAGCACGTCTAATAACTTGACGGCTTTTCTTATCTCCCGTATTCGTTACTGTACACGTATTAATAACATATACATCAGCTTTCTTTTCATATTCAGTTCTTTCATATCCACCTTGTTTAAACAATTGCCAAATGGCCTCTGTTTCATAGTGGTTTACTTTACAACCTAACGTATGGAACGCAACAGTTGACATTGATCATCACCCCATCAATTCAAAATGATACGAAGCAGCACTTAACGCGTATAACGGCGCCGTTTCTGTTCTTAAAATTCTTGGTCCTAAACTACATGGTACAAATTTATGTTCACGAAGCGTAGTAATCTCTTCCTCCGCTAAACCACCTTCTGGTCCAAATACAATCAATAGTTTTTGGCCTGGTTTCATCGTCGTTAAAGCTTTAGCAAAATTGGATTTCTCACCTTGTTTTGCTTCCTCTTCGTACGCAACAAGGCATACATCATACTCATTACTCATTGAAAGCAATTGCTTAAATGATGCCGGTGCATGCACTTCTGGAATTTCGCTTCTATGCGATTGTTCCGCAGCTTCTTTCACAATTTTTCTTAAACGCTCAACTTTTTTATCAGCTTTTTTCGCATCCCATTTTACAATAGAGCGAGATGCTTGAAATGGTAAAAATGCGGCTGCCCCAAGCTCAGTTCCTTTTTGGAAAATTAACTCTAGCTTGTCTCCTTTCGGCAGTCCACTTGCAATCGTCACGAAAACAGGAAGTTCACTTGACGCCTCTACCCATTCTACAATAGCCGTATTAATAAATTCACTGGTAATTTCATCAATTGAACATACTGCTGTTTTTCCGTTTACACAGCAATAAATGTGATCCCCAGCTGACATACGCATCACTCTTGCGATATGATGTACGTCATCACCTACAATGCGAATACTTGTCTCATTTACATATTTCTCTTCTACAAAATAACGTTGCATATAATCACCTTAGTAGAGTTTCGTTCCTTTCGTAAGTCAACACTTACGAAAAGAACGAAACGTTATCATTTTTTCATATAACAAACGGCAAGTCCCTCACCTTATAGTGAGAGACTCCCCTTTTCATTATAAACTAAAATCTATATTACGCATTTCGTGCAATAATTGCTACCCAATCTTCCATTCGTAATACTTCTTCAATTGTAAATCCAGCTTTTTCTAGCGCCTCAGAAATTATCTTTTCCTTCGCTGCAATAATGCCCGATGTAATAAATAATCCGCCCGACTTCACAACTCTTGCTGCATCCTCAGGGAATAAAAGAATAATTTCTGCCAATAAGTTAGCTACGATTAAATCAACAGGACCTTCAATACCTTCTAAAAGACTATTTTGTCCAACAGACACGATATCATCTGTTTTATTTAAACGTACATTCATTTCTGCACTTTCTACTGCAACTGGATCTAAATCATAGGCTTGAACAGAAGACGCACCTAATTTTGCCGCTGCAATACTAAGTACACCAGAACCTGTTCCTACATCAATGACAGTATCACCTGGCTGAACTGTTTTTTCTAAAGCACGAATACACATCGTTGTTGTCGGATGGGTTCCTGTCCCAAACGCCATACCTGGATCTAATTCAATAATTTTTTCTTCCGGAGAAGCTGGTGTATATTCTTCCCACGTCGGCACAATTGTGAATGTATCAGAAATTTGTACTGGATGGTAATATTTTTTCCAAGCAGTAGCCCAATCTTCTTCATTGACTTCGTTAACGGTAATATTTCCAGTACCAATTTCGATGTCGTAAGATGGAAGCATATCAATAGATGATTTTACACCCGCAATCGTTTCCTGTAAAGAATCCGTTTGTGGGAAATATGCTTTTATTAATACACCTTCCGCCGGATATTCATCTGGGTTCAATGCATAAATTTCACCATATTGTTGCTCGCGCTCTTTCGTCAACTCCGCTGGATCCTCAATTGCAACTCCACTAGCACCAGCTTCGTGTAAAATATGAGAGACAGCTTCTACTGCTTCTTCTGTTGTATGAATACTAACTTCTGACCATTTCACAATTTACCAACTCCATTTTTTATTTCCATTATTCCCCTTTGAAAGCACGTTTAAGCTTTCCAAATAAACTATCATCCTGCTCTTCTTGTCCCGCAAATTCACGTAATAACTCTTTTTGATGTGAAGTTAATTTCGTCGGTACAACAACACGAACGACTACATATTGATCTCCTTGACCGTATCCACGTACGTTCGGAGCACCTTTTCCTTTTAAGCGGAATTCTGTTCCTGTTTGTGTTCCTGCTGGAATTTTCAGCTTCACTTTCCCATGAACAGTAGGAACTTCCACTTCAGCACCAAGTGCCATTTGCGCAAATGTTAATGGCATTTCACAAATAATGTGATCTCCTTCACGCTCAAAGAATTCATGATTTCTAACATGAACAACAACATATAAATCTCCTGCCGGTCCGCCATTTACGCCTGCTTCACCTTTTCCAGATACACGAATTTGTTGACCATTATCGATACCTGCCGGAATCTTAACGTTGATTTTTTTACGTTTACGTACTTTACCAGAACCGTGACATGTCGTACATTTTTCTTTAATCATTTGACCAGTTCCTGAACAATGACCACAAGCTTGACGGTTTACGATACGACCAAATGGTGTATTTTGTTCTACACTTACTTGCCCTGATCCTGAACAATGTTTACATGTTTCTTTTGAAGTTCCTGGTTTCGCTCCGCTACCTTTACAAGTATCACATGGATCTTCTACTGGAATCTCAACATTTAATTCTTTACCAAAAATAGCTTCCTCAAACTCTAAAGTAACTTGATATTGTAAGTCAGCACCTTGACGCGGAGCATTTGGATCACGACGTCTCCCGCCACCGCCGCCAAAGAACGAACTAAAGATATCTTCGAAACCGAAGCCACCGCCGAAGTCTCCTCCGCCGCCAAAGCCTTGATTTGCACCAGCATGACCAAATTGATCATATTGCGCGCGCTTTTGATCGTCGCTTAATACTTCGTATGCTTCTTGTACTTCTTTAAACTTTTCAATTGCATTTTCTTCTTTACTTACGTCTGGATGGTATTTTTTAGCCAAACGACGATACGCTTTTTTTATTTCATCTTTTGAAGCACCCTGGCTAAGTCCAAGGACCTCATAATAGTCTCGTTTACTCATAAATTTACAACCCCCGAATCTTTCACATAAACGTAATTTTAACACCGAAAGAAAGTGCTTTGCAACAAAGTTTCCTCACTTACAGTATGCAAAGTAAAAAACTTAAGAACCTCACACTTTTCTTTTCATTCGTGAAAAAAGTCAAAGTCAAGGCACGCTTGACTTTGACTTTTTGTCATCTTACTTATTTATATTACTTATCTTCTTTTACTTCTTCAAACTCAGCGTCTACTACATTGTCTTTCTTCGCGCCAGCATCTTGTGCTCCTTGTGCACCTTCTGCTTGCCCTGCAGCTGCTTGAGCTTGCTCATATAATTTAACAGTTAATTGTTGTACGATTTCTTGTAAAGCATCTTTTTTCGCACGGATTTCCTCAAGCTCGTTCTTCTCGATCGCAGCTTGTAATGCTTCTTTCGCTTCTGTTGCTTTTGCAACTTCAGCCGCATCCACTTTACCTTCTAAATCTTTTACAACTTTATCCGTTTGGAATACAAGCTGATCAGCTTCGTTACGAAGTTCAACTTCTTCCTTACGTTTTTGGTCAGCGTCAGCATTTGCTTCTGCTTCTTGTACCATACGATCTACTTCTTCATCAGAAAGACCTGAAGAAGATTGGATTGTAATAGTTTGCTCTTTGCTTGTTCCTAAGTCTTTTGCACGTACGTTAACGATACCGTTCGCATCAATATCGAATGTTACTTCGATTTGTGGAATACCACGTGGTGCTGGTGGAAGGTCTGTTAATTGGAAACGACCTAATGTTTTGTTGTCAGCTGACATTGGACGCTCACCTTGTAATACGTGAATGTCTACTGCCGGTTGGTTATCAGCAGCTGTTGAGAATACTTGTGACTTACTTGTTGGAATTGTAGTGTTACGCTCGATTAATTTCGTGAACACACCACCCATAGTTTCAATACCTAAAGAAAGTGGAGTTACGTCTAATAATAGTACGCCTTCTACATCACCAGTAAGTACGCCACCTTGAACTGCAGCACCTAATGCTACAACTTCATCAGGGTTTACACCTTTATATGGTTCTTTACCAGTTTCACGTTTAATAGCTTCTTGTACAGCTGGAATACGAGTAGATCCACCAACAAGGATAACTTTATCTAATTCGCTTGGAGCAAAACCAGCGTCTTTTAATGCACGACGAGTTGGCTCTAACGTTCTTTCAACAAGACCTGCTGAAATCTCTTCGAATTTCGCTCTTGTTAACGTTAATTCTAAGTGTAATGGACCAGCAGCTCCAGCACTAATGAATGGTAATGAAATTTGTGTTTGTGTTACGCCAGAAAGATCTTTTTTCGCTTTTTCAGCTGCATCTTTCAAACGTTGAAGTGCCATTTTATCTTGGCTTAAATCAATGTTATTTTCTTTTTTGAACTCAGCTACTAAGTGGTCAATAATAACTTGGTCAAAGTCATCTCCACCAAGACGGTTGTCACCAGCAGTTGAAATAACTTCGAATGTTCCGTCTGCTAACTCAAGGATAGATACGTCAAATGTACCGCCACCTAAGTCATATACTAAGATTTTTTGCTCTTCATCTTGTTTTTCTAAACCGTAAGCAAGCGCTGCTGCTGTTGGTTCGTTAATGATACGCTCAACTTCTAAACCAGCGATACGACCAGCATCTTTTGTTGCTTGACGTTCTGCATCGTTGAAGTATGCAGGTACTGTAATAACAGCTTTCGTTACCGTTTCACCTAAGTATGCTTCAGCAGAAGCTTTTAAGTTTTGTAAAATGATTGCAGAAATTTCTTGAGGTGTATAATCTTTACCTTCAACTTCTACTTTGTAGTCTGTACCCATATGACGTTTAACAGACATGATTGTATTTGGGTTTGTAATTGCTTGACGCTTTGCAACTTCCCCAACTTGACGCTCTTCATTTTTGAAAGCTACAACAGAAGGTGTTGTACGGTTTCCTTCTGGATTTGGGATAACCTTTGGTTCTCCACCTTCCATAACAGCTACACAAGAGTTTGTTGTACCTAAGTCAATACCGATAATTTTACTCATGGCGAATCCTCCTACTTTTATGTAAATTATTGATTTACTTTTACCATTGATGGGCGAATCACACGGTCTTTTAGTTTATAACCTTTTTGGAATTCTTCAACTACCGCGTTTGATTCAAATTCACTATCTTCCACTTGCATAATAGCTTGGTGTTCATTAGGATCAAACTGTTTACCAACAGCTTCAATCGCTTCAACACCTTCTTTAGTCAACGCTTCTAGCAATTGACGATGCACCATTTCCATACCTTGTAACAAGGATTTCGTTTGCTCATCAGTCGCTTCCACTTGCATCGCTCTTTCAAAATTATCAAGAGCTGGCACAATATCTGAAACTAGACTTTGTGCTCTATATTTTTCAGCAGCCTGTTTATCCATTTGGACACGACGCTTATAATTTTCAAAATCAGCTTGTAGACGTAATGTGCGACCTTCCGTTTCCGTTAGCTTCGCTTGTAACTCATCTACTTTTTCTTGTAAAAGAGCAGCCTCACTTTTTTCTTCTACAGTTTTTTCACTGTTTTCTGTCGTGACAGCTTCTTCAACTTGCGCTTCTTTTACTTCTTCTATCACTTGTTCGTTACGCTCTTCCACAATATTCACCTCCTTAAAAGGTATTAGGTATTATGCTGAACACAATTACCTAAGTATTATATATTACACACAGCAATGAAAATTTCATTACTTGAGCGAATGTATTACTCTCATTTACTTTTTAAGCCCATCAGTAAATTGTCTCGTAAATAACTGTAACAAACTAATTACCCGAGAGTATTGCATTCTTGTCGGACCTAAAATAGCAATTGTTCCAAGCTGTTCTTCTCCAATCGAATATGTTGCAGAAATTAAACTACAATCTTCCATGGCTGTCGCAGAGTTTTCCCTACCAATGTTCACTTGAATACCTACTTGTTTATGACGCAAAATGTCATAAAACTCAGCTTCATTATCAATCATCGTCAACAAGGATCTTACTTTGTGAATGTCATGGAACTCTGGTTGCGAAAGCATATTTGCTTTACCTCCAAAGTATATCTTTTCCGATAAAGGAACTTGAAATGTACCATCTAACATTTTTATTGCACTATCGTAATTATGAACATATCCACGTAAAACTGTAACAATCTCTTTAAAGATTTTGTTATGCAGTTCTACCATTGGTACACCCGATAGCTTTTCATTTAAAATATTAACCATTTTTTCTAAATCTGATAAATCAACAGATTCCGGAACGGTAATCGTTTTGCTTTGTACATGCCCTGTATCCGTTACAATAATAGCGACTGCAGTTTGACGATCAAGCGGTACAATTTGTACGTTTTTAAGTTTATTTGTGCTTAACTTCGGTCCAAGAACAATGGCCGTATAATTCGTAAGCTCTGATAAAATTTGAGCCGATTGCTGTGCAATCTTTTCCGCTTCAAAAATTCTTTCAGCAAATAAATCTTTAATTTGTACAATTTCATCGTTCGGTAAGTTTTGCGGCGCTAAAAGATGGTCTACATAAAAACGATATCCTTTTTCAGAAGGAACACGTCCTGAAGAACTATGCGTTTTCTCAATAAACCCTAGTTCCTCTAAATCAGCCATTTCATTTCGAATAGTAGCTGAACTAAACGTAATTTCATCTTTCTTAGCCAACGTCCTCGACCCAACAGGTTGCGCTGATCCAATAAAGTCATCAATAATTGTTTGTAAAATTAAGAGCTGACGTTCCGTAAGCATCTCATCATCACCTCTGTTAGCACTCTTTGTCTTCGAGTGCTAAATCTATTAATAACTTACCAAAATTGACATTCAATTGTCAACGGAAACGTCACGAAATAATGAAACTTTTTCACGTTTATGGAACATTTAATTAGTCAATCAAAAACGATTGGAATACTTCATTCCCTAATAATTTTCCTTTTCGCGTTAAACGAACATATCCATCTTTCTCTTCAAGCAATCCTTGTTCTTGATTTTTTTGCAACTGCTTCGCGAAAACTTGATCCATCTCCATATTAAATTTCCTTTGAAACGCTACTTTAGACACACCTTTTGTTTTTCGAAGACCTAAGAACAACTCTTCTTCCATTCTTTCTTTCTCCGTCACCGCGTGAACATCTAAATACGGAAATCCAGTTTCATCAATTTTATTGAAATATTGCTTGAGCGGCCCTACATTTTGGATACGTTCTCCATTTACATAACTATGCGCTCCAGCTCCAAATCCATAATACTCCTCATTATTCCAGTATGTGAGATTGTGTCTACTTTCATTATCACCTTTTGAGAAATTGCTAATTTCATACTGGGTATAGCCGTGTTTCTCCATTTCATCCATTACCATTTCATACATTTTCGCTTCATGATCTTCACCTGGAAGTCTTAATTTCCCTTTATTCATTAAGTTATAAAACACAGTTTTCGGTTCCACAATTAATGAATATGCCGAGAAATGTTGTACACCAAGCGTAAAAGCAATGTCTAATGTTTCTTTTACATCTTCTATCGTCTGCCCTGGCAGAGCATAAATAATATCTACATTTATATTTTCAAAGCCCACTTCCTGCGCTTCTCTAATTGCTACAAATGCATCTTCCCTCGTATGCTTACGCCCAATTTTCTCAAGCAACTCATCCCGAAATGTTTGCACGCCAAAACTAATTCGGTTCACTCCACCTTCTAGCAATACATTTAACTTCTCTTTCGGTAAATCACCTGGATTCGCTTCAAATGTTAATTCACAATTTGGAGCAAACGGACGTAAGCGACGGTTTATAATATCTAGTAACTTTTTTGTCTGTTCCATATTTAATGCTGTCGGAGTTCCTCCACCAACAAAAATCGTTTTCATACTATCAAACGGTACTTTTTGAACTGTATTTATTATTTCTTTCTCTAAATACTCTAAATATTGATCGACCGGTTGGCGTTCAATAAACACTTTATTAAAATCACAATAGTGACAAATATGCTGACAAAATGGAATATGAATATATGCAGCTTGCACCAAATATAACTCCTACCTTTCTAAAAAGAAAACCTCCGCACTCCGGAGGAATCTTCACTTCTCTAACGTATTACGAATTTGTTCCATTCGCATTTTTCCCCAATCATACATCATTTCAACGATCGGTAAAAGCGACATGCCTAATTCCGTCATATAATACTCTACTCGCGGAGGAACTTCTGGGTATACTGTTCGGTCAACAATCCCATCTTCCATTAACTCTTTTAATTGGTTCGACAAAACTTTATGAGAAATGCTTGGGAATAATCGTTGCAATTCACTAAAACGATGAGGCCCTTCCACACCAAGATGCCACAGTATCACAACTTTCCACTTCCCGCTAATAATAGAAAGCGTCAATTCCTTTTCACAATTAAAATTGCCATTTTGTATTTTCTCGTGAATATCTTTTCGAATATTTTCGGACATTAATAGTCTCCTAACTCTATATCAATCATTCATAAATATAGCCACCTCACTATTGTAAATGAGAGAAGCTACGTTGTCTAAAAAGTAATTATACATAAAAAAGAAGCCGTATAAACGACTTCTCTTTTTATCTCAATTCGTACGAAATAACAATTAATTATTAGTTATCATCCATTTTCAGTACAGCCATGAATGCTTCTTGCGGTACTTCTACAGAACCAACAGACTTCATACGTTTTTTACCTTCTTTTTGCTTATCAAGAAGTTTACGCTTACGAGAAATGTCACCACCGTAACATTTCGCAAGTACGTTTTTACGCATCGCCTTAATTGTAGAACGTGCTACAACCTTGTTTCCGATAGTCGCCTGAATTGGTACTTCGAACTGTTGTCTTGGAATTAATTCTTTTAACTTCTCTACGATTACTTTACCACGGTCATACGCTGAATCACGGTGTACGATAAATGATAGAGCATCGACTTGTTCATTATTTAAAAGAATATCCATCTTCACAAGTTTCGACGGTTTATAACCGATTAACTCGTAGTCAAACGATGCATATCCTTTCGTATTTGATTTCAACTGATCGAAGAAGTCATATACGATCTCTGATAAAGGAATTTCGTATGTTAGTGTAACACGTGTTTCATCTAAATATTGCATATCAATAAACGTTCCACGTTTACCTTGGCAAATTTCCATTACAGCTCCCACATAGTCATTCGGAACCATAATTGACGCCTTCACAAACGGCTCTTCTACACGATCGATAGACTGTGGATCCGGCATATTAGATGGGTTATCAACAATAACATCTTCACCGCTTGTTAAATAAACTTTATAAATAACGCTTGGCGCTGTTGTAATTAAATCAATTTTAAATTCACGTTCAATACGTTCTTGAATGATTTCCATGTGAAGAAGTCCTAAGAAACCACAACGGAAACCAAATCCTAGCGCTTGAGATGTTTCTGGTTCAAACTCAAGAGCAGAATCGTTTAACTCTAATTTTTCTAACGCATCACGTAAGTCGTTGTAACGTGCAGAATCGATTGGATATAAACCACAGAATACCATTGGGTTTAATTTACGATAACCCGCTAACGCCTCTGTAGCCGGACGTTTTGCATGTGTAATTGTATCACCTACGCGTGTATCACCTACGTTTTTAATAGATGCCGCTAAGAACCCTACATCACCTACTGTTAACTCGTCACGTTGCGTTGTTTTCGGTGTAAACACACCTACTTCTGTTACTTCAAATTCTTTTCCAGTTGCCATCATACGTACTTTATCGCCAACTTTTACCGTTCCATTTACAACACGGATATATGCAATTACACCGCGGTACGGATCATATAAAGAATCGAAAATCATACATTGTAACGGTTCTTCAGAATCACCTGTTGGTGCTGGTACTTTTTCAACGATTTGTTCTAAAATATCTTCAATACCAATACCAGCTTTCGCTGAAGCAAGTACAGCTTCTGATGCATCTAAACCAATTACATCTTCTACCTCTTGACGTACACGTTCTGGGTCTGCACTTGGTAAGTCGATTTTATTAATAACTGGTAATATTTCCAAATTATTATCAAGCGCTAAATATACATTCGCTAATGTTTGCGCCTCAATACCTTGCGCTGCATCCACTACAAGAATTGCACCTTCACAAGCCGCTAAACTACGAGATACTTCGTACGTAAAGTCGACGTGTCCTGGTGTATCAATTAAGTGAAGAATATACTCTTCACCGTCTTTTGCTTTATACGTTAATTGTACTGCATTTAATTTAATTGTAATACCACGCTCACGCTCTAAATCCATAGAGTCAAGCAATTGAGCTTTCATTTCACGTTGTGTTAACGCGTTTGTTTTCTCTAAAATACGGTCTGCTAACGTTGATTTTCCGTGGTCAATATGAGCAATGATAGAGAAATTACGGATTTTAGACTGTCTTTTTGCTCTTTCTTCTTTGTTCATCTATGTTCTCAACTCCTAATAGTCTCGCCAATATACACTAGCACTGATTATATCAATAGAGCAGCAAAGATTCAATGAAAACTCGTGCTGCTTACAATACAAATCATTCTATCTATATCTTATGCGAACAAACCATAAGAGACAAACCTTTTTCAAATTAAAAAACGGCTGTCGTACAAAATGGTAAGACAACCGTTCCTCCTGCTACCCTTAACTAAAAATCTCTTTCACTTTCCCAACAACTATATCCGTTCCAAACTTTGTTACTTCATAAGTAGCACTTGCTATTGCCATACCAATTCCTTCTACAACATTAAAGCTTTTTAAGCTTTCTAATTGTTTTTGTTTTTCAGTAACGGAAAACGAACTTCCCAAAATTGCTGATTCAGCACCCGCACCCTCTGTCCCTGTCATATGAGCTATTTGTTCATACGACATTTGCTGATAACCTTTCATACTTTTTAAACCATGATTAGCAAGTGCCACCCCTGCTATTATCATAAGTAAACATAAGGCCGCACTACATATACATAATAGCGAAAAATGGCTTAAACGATTATCGTCTCTTCCCATCAATGTGTATACGCTCCTGTATTATCTTGGTCAATTTGATGATGCAAGGCTGCATTTAAACCACTCGCTATTACATTTGCCATATCCTCTATGAAAGCATCCACTTCTTTCGGAGTCACCATTAAATTATGGCCAAGAGGAGATAACACTTCATAAATTAATTTTCTCTTCTCTTCATCTTCCAATGTACCTACAGCACCTAAAAACATATTCCGACTCTTATCATCCGGCATATCTTCTTCTGTTAATTTTTTCTTTTCTCCAAATGTAAAACCAGCTGGTAACAGAGAACGGGAAGGTTTGTTTCCTTCTTTCATCTCCCGTCCAAAATGTTTCAAAATAAAATCAATTGTATCGCTTGTAATCGAAACGGCATCAACCACAGTCGGAACACCAATTGCGATAACAGGAATACCCAATGTTTCTTTACTGAGTTCCTTACGCTTATTCCCAACACCTGATCCAGGATGAATTCCCGTATCAGAAATTTGTATCGTACTATTTACTCGTTCAATAGAGCGGGCAGCTAATGCATCAATTGCAATGACAAAGTCTGGCTTCGTCTTCTCAATGATTCCATAAATGACATCGCTCGTTTCGATTCCTGTAATTCCCATTACCCCCGGCCGAATTGCACTAACAGGCCTAAACCCTTCTTCTACACTTTCAGGCTGCAATTGAAACAAATGTCTCGTTACCAATACATTTTCTACAACGATCGGTCCAAGCGCATCTGGCGTTACATTCCAATTCCCAAGACCAACAATTAAACAACTCGCTTCTTTCGTAACGCCAACCTCTTCTAAGAAATAAGAAAATTCTTTTGCAAAAATGCGCTCTACTTTTTGTTGCAGTTCCGTATCTTGTTGACGTATACCTTGTACTTCAAGCGTTAAATAACTCCCAGGTTTTTTACCCATCGATTCAGAGGCAACTTCATCAATCGTTACTTTTGTAATCGTAATACCTTCTTCTTCCCTCTCTTTTACAATAACTCCTTGTATCCCTTTTTGCTCTTCTTGACTCTCTTGCAGCATTTGATGTGCCTCTACAGCAAGGTCAGTTCTAACACTATATTTACTTAAATCTAATGGTTCTTTCATCGTATCTCCTCCGTAATTCATAGTAAATATCGTTAGATTTCCCAAAGTTATATAAGGTCATTCTTTCCTTTACGTGAAATTTCATTGATATACTATTGCAATTCTCTTCACCGTTTGATAGAATATCACTTGTTCTATGTTAAGAATCGAGTCATTCGATTGCACCAGGGAGGTGAAAAGTATGGCAAACATCAAATCTGCTATCAAACGCGCTAAACTTAGCGAAGAGCGTCGTTCACATAACGCTTCTATCAAGTCTGACATGCGTTCTGCTGTTAAAACTGTAGAAGCTTTAGTTACTAATAACGATCTTGAAAATGCTAAAGAAGCTTTCAAAACTGCTTCTAAAAAACTTGACAAAGCAGCTCGTAAAGGTCTTATCCACCAAAACGCTGCAGCTCGTCAAAAATCTCGCTTAGCGAAACAAGTAAACGCGTAAGGCGTTTAAAAAACGATCCATTTGGATCGTTTTTTTATATACAAAAAGTTCACGTGCTTAGCACGTGAACTTTTTGTTTCATCACATATGATTTAACCGCATTAAGAAAAACTCAAGCACAAGTTTCTTATCCATTTTTCCAGTCTTCATACTATAATCAGCTTCCGCTAATTCTATAATCACTTTTTTTAATTCTTCAAAAGAGAAAAACTTCGTTTGATTCATCGCTAACTTTACACGATATGGATGCACACCAATATGAGACGCAATTTGATTTTGTCCATAACCACGCTGCTGTAACTCTTTCACTTGATAGAGCAAGCGGAATTGACTTACTAATAACGCAAGCAGTTTAATCGGTTCCTCTTGCTGCGTAAATAATCCATCCAAAATTTGCATCGCACCCGCGATATCTTTTTTTACCACTCTTTCTGTCAAAGCAAACACATTTTGTTCAACCGATTTTGGCACAAGCTCTGCAACAAGTTTCGGTGTAATCTCTCCGCCCATACCGACGTATAACGTTAACTTGTCCATTTCCTTCGCCAACATCGTTACATTACTTCCCACAAGCTCTAACAACAAACTAACAGCTGCATTATCTATATGCACATGCACTTCATCTGCACGAGCAACAATCCACTTCTGAACATCCTGCACTTGCATCGCATTCGCTTCTACTACGTCCGCTGTTTTCTTTAATAGTTTTGTAATTTTTTTTCGTTCATCAAGTTTTTCGTAAGGCGCAACAAAAACAAGAATAGAAAATGGAGAAGGCTCTCCAATATATTCTTCTAAAATTTTTATATTTTGCTCTAATTTTTCTTTTTGTGAAGTTAAAAATAGTGGTGATTTTATTACTATCACTTTACGTTCCCCAAAAAAAGGAAGTGTACGTGCATCCTCAACAACATCTTCTAAATACGCTTCTTCTAAATCATATGTCACAACATTAAACTCGCGATCTTCCTCTTCAAGCGCTTCTGTTGTAATAAGCTTTATCGTTTCATTTATAAAAAACGCTTCCGTTCCATACAGTAAATACACTGGAGCAAACTGCTTCTTTTTAATCTTTTTATGTATATCACTCATACTTTTTCCTACTCCCTAACTTGGCAATATATATTTATACTAATGCCCTAGCTTTCGTTTTACAAGTACAAAGGAACAGGCTTTATAACCCGTTCCTTTATTTATATTAAACGCCACGCAATAAGCCCCGGGTTTCTTATTGGTGTGCGGTAATCACCTTCCCTTTATTATTCACAATAAAAATTCGAGTATAAGTGCCAACTGTTAACATGCTTGGAAACAAAAAACTCACGTTCCTTAATGATCTAAAAGTAGTAAAAACGCTCGATTTCTCTTCACACTGGAAATTGTAGATTTTTTTCTGACAATATTTTATACTAAAGTGGAATGTTGGGGAGGGATTCTAAATGAATGATTTTGAACAAAACGTTCAAAGTAAACGCAATGACGCTATTGATTCAGGGGTAGGATTTATCGTCTCATTTGGTTTTTTCGCAACACTTTTCATCATTGCAACTGTTATTAAATTTATCGGTTCTTAAAGACTGCTGCCTACTGGCAGTCTTCTTTTTTATCTATTATGTGTTTCATCATATGTGATTTTACTACGAAAGGTTCCGTGTTCCTCTTTAAAAACATAGGAAATAGCGCCTTGCTTATCCGTACGCCATATTTCAATTCCCATCTTCTCAAAACGCTCTATAACTTCCTTATGAGGATGCCCATACCTATTACGCTCACCGACAGAAATAATCGCTACATCAGGCTGTACAGCGCTCAAAAAAGGCGCTATAGATGACGTATTACTCCCATGATGAGCAACCTTTAAAACATCCGCCCGTAAATCTGGATACGTAGCTATTAAAAACTTCTCTCCTTCTTCTTCTAAATCACCTGTAAACAGCCACGTTAACCCTCCTAATTTTGCCCATATTACAATTGAAGCGTTATTTTCACTTCTTGCTTTTCCTGTTGGAGCTAACACAAAAAATTCCGCTTCATTTACACTCCAATTCTCTCCTTCCCCCACTTCACTTATTTTCACTTCCTTTTCTAATGCCTGTTTCTTTAATACTTTTTCTAATACCGCATCTTGTTCCTTTCGGCCAAATACAACTTCTTTTACAATTATATTCGATAATAACTCTTGCGCAGCACCTATATGATCCGCATCTCCATGCGTTACGATTAATTTATCGATGGTTTTAATACCTTCCTTTTGTAAATAAGGGATTAAAATATCATTTCCAACAGAAAATTCATGCTTTTTCCGCTGCCATTCTTCCTTATTTACACGCATTGTGCCACCAGTATCAATGAGGTAAATCTCTTTATCGTACGGGAGGCGAATTAATATTGCGTCTCCCTGTCCAACATCAAGAAATGTAACACTCCCACTTTCTCGAAAATACGGATATAAATAATGACATGTACAAACAAAAAGAAATATACCTGAAGCTATGAACATAATTTCCTTCGACACCCGCCTTTCCCAAATCATCAATATACTAACAATACTCGCGCAATATAGAGCTACAAGAAGTATAGGCGTTTGCCCGAAAACAAGGCGGATAAATGGTAAACTTTCACAATAACTTAGAAAATCATTAGAAAAATTCAAACCTATTGATAGTACATTCGCAAGTCCTTTTGCAAGAAACGGGACGATCGGTATACATACCAAAACGATAATACTACACGGCAATACAATGAGAGATAAAAACGGAACGTATAGGATATTAAGAAAAATACTATATGGAGAAAAATAACCGAAGTGATATAACAAAATCGGAGTACTAACGAGTTGTGAAATAAGAGAAATATAAATGGAATTTCGAATTACTCCATTACTACTATCTAGTAAAAGCGGGGCTGACAAAAGCAAAGCGAAACTACCAACGAACGAAAACTGAAAGCCAATATTAAAAACAAGATACGGATCAAATATAAGCATGCATATAGCTGTAACACTTAAAGCATCTAAGCTGGATAAACGAATAGAACATATGAAAGCAATCAACATCAAAACTCCTGTTATAGAAGCTCTTATAACAGACGGTGACGCTCCTGCTAAAATCATATATAGAGGAATGCAAAAGATCAGACATATTGTCACTACCTCCCTCGTCACACCACTTCTTAGTAAAATAAAATACACAATCACCATTAACAATACGATATGCGATCCTGAAATCGCCAACAAATGTACAAGACCAAATTGCTGATATTGCTCTTCAACTTCAAATGTCATTTGTTGTCTATCACCAAATACTAATGCATTCATAAATGCACCTGATTGCTCCGGAAACATTTCTGTAACGCCCGAGATTGCTTGCTGTCTCAAAAGAAGAATCCATTGCACGAGTGACAACGAAGTTTTTTGGCATTCAGAAATATATGTAGCCTCCAATATGAAATGAATATTTTGCTTATACAAATAATCACGATAATTAAAACCATGAAAATTCCGAGCTATTGGTGGTTCTTTCCTCTCACCTTCGAATACACATGATACTCCTGCATGTAATTGTCGCAGTTGTTTCTTTTCCAAGGCCGATTTAATTTTGTAACTTAACTGCACTATATTTTTATTCTGATCTTCAACTTGAAATGTTAGGCGATCCCCGTTAATAAGAGGTGTATTTTGTATTACCCCCCTTGTAACTTCGTAAGGTTCTCCTAGAGGCTTGTTTTGCTCTTGAATATAAGTAGTGTACATAGCACCACTAAAACACGCTAACATACAAAAAAAGAAGGTTTTACGCGAAGTACGATATAAACAATAGAAAACATACAAAACGAGACAACAAGTCAGCAATACAACTGAAGTGGAAAAGGCAATTGCAATCCCTATGATAAATGAGATTGCAACATAGCCCCATTGTCCATACAACTATACTCACTCCTTATAGCATCATTTTTGCTTTCGTGAATACATGCTGTAATTCTTCCATTGATAAGTTTTCTTTTTCTAAAGATGCAAATAGTTCTTTTAACTCCATATGACGCTTTTGATCCTCTAATGCTGCAATATTATATTCTAGCGGAACGTGTTTCACTGTTACATTCGCTTTTTCAAATAACTCTACAGCATATGGATGATTTTTATAATCCTGCGCATAATAAACTGCTGTAATACCACTTTGAATAATCGCCTTACAGCATTGTAAACAAGGGAAATGTGTAACATAAATTTCCGCTTCCTCCGTTTTCACACCGAATTTTGCACACTGTAATAAAGCATTCATTTCTGCGTGAATTGTACGAACACAATGATTATCGATAACGTAGCATCCATCATCTATACAATGTACGCCACCTTTAATTGAACCATTGTATCCACCAGCAATAATTCGTTTATCACGAACGATTGTCGCTCCTACTGCAAGCCTTGTACATGTACTACGTAAAGATAGCAGATGGCTTTGCGTCATAAAATATTGATCCCATGAAATTCGTTCCATATTTTTCACCTACTTTTTTGTCTACTTGTAGTGTAGCGAATGAAGAAAAACTTCGTCAATCTTTTACGGAATAATAATTTGATCTTTTATTTTTTCCAATGACTTCACACCGATCCCATCAATCTCTAACAAATCTTCTATTTTCTGAAAAGGACCATGTTCTTCTCGATATTTCAAAATACTTTCTGCTTTCCGAGAACCAATGCCTGTAATTTTTTCAAGTTGTTCTTTAGAAGCCGCATTTATTTGAACTTTCCCCTCCCCCTTTGAAATAGCAGCTACTTCTTGTACTTGTTCATTTTTATTCGGCACATAAAGGATCATTTGGTCTTGTACCATTTGTGCTAAATTTACATTCTTCCTATCTGCCTCAGGCAAAAAACCACCTGCCTTTTCAATGGCATCCTTGACCCGGTCCCCTTCTTTCATTTCATACACCCCTTCTTTAACAACAGCCCCTTTCATATCAATTATAATTATTTTTTTCTGCTGCTTTATATCCGATATTTTCGGTTTACTTTTTTTCTCTATCTCTTTCGCTTGCACATCCGTTGCAACGACTGATCGCTCTGTATGCTGGTTCGTTTTCCAAAAAAGAAGAAAAAGTACAGTTCCAATAATAGCTACTAACCCTAACCATTTCTTTGGAAAATCCCACATCATTTTACACCTCTAATCATAAATTTATAACATCATTCATATTGTTTAGGAGAAAGCTGTTACGAAGGAGGGATGAAACATTGAACATAGGAATTATAGGGACAGGGAACATGGGGAATATACTAATCGACGCATTTTTAGAAACCCGTGCTGTCAAACCTTCGTGCCTTACAATCATTAATCGAACGCCCGCCAAAGCATATCATATAAAGGAAAAATACCCTTCTGTTCATATAGCCAAAACTATCGATGAGGTAATCGAACGATCACATCTTATTTTTATTTGCGTAAAGCCGATAGATATATACCCGATCCTACAAAAATACGCTGAACATTTTTCTGATGAAAAGTGCTTAGTTTCTATCACAAGTCCAATATCTCCGTCACAATTAGAGACGCTTGTACCTTGCCACATTGCACGTATCATTCCGAGCATTACAAACCGCGCCCTGTCTGGCGCATCACTATTTACATTTGGAAGTAAATGCTCTGAAGAGTGGCAACAAAAGCTATTTCGCCTATTCAAAAACATTTCTACTCCTCTTATGATAGAAGAAGATATAACGCGCGTTTCATCTGATATAGCAAGCTGCGGCCCTGCATTTTTTAGTTATTTATTACAATGTTTCATTAACGCTGCTGTAGATAAAACAAATATTACACATGAAGAAGCCACTACTTTAGTAAGTGAAATGGTCATTGGAATGGGGAAACTACTTGAAAAAGAGATTTTCACATTGCCTACTTTACAAGAAAAAGTATGTGTTAAAGGCGGCGTTACAGGAGAAGGCATTCGTGTTTTAGAAGAACATGTTGGGGATATGTTTCATAAATTAATTGAGCGAACACACGAGAAATTTGATGAAGATTTAAAATGCGTCGATCAACAATTCAATAAACACACATAATAAATACGCCATCGTCATTCCAAATCCTTTTTATAAATACTTACTTTTTTACATTACATTTACACTTAAACTAGCATTTTCACACTTCACGTATATCATCTTCCTATTATGCTAGAACTAAAATTACAACTTCTTTATAAAACAAAAGCAACCTTATCGGTTGCTTTTGTTTTATGCGTTTTTCTTCGCCATGAAGAAAATACGCTCTGTTTGTTCTGTAACTTCAAGTCGCTCAAAGTCACCAGTCACACGAAGCACTGTAAAACCAGCTTCTTCAAGCCATTTCGTTAACTCTTCAACCTGATATGCACGTTGCACGTGACATTCGTCAAAACGATGGTACACATCTTCTTCTGGGTCTTGAACAAAGAATGTTAAATCATGTTCTACACTATTTGATTCTTCACCAGGGAAGCAATTCCAAATAAGAGATATTTCTTCTCCATTCACTGTGTATGTTTCATTTTGAAATACATGATGTATTTTATATAAAGAATGTACATCAAATAAAAACAAACCATCTTGACGTAAATGGTGAAACACTCTTCGAAATGTTTCTTGCACTCCATCTTCTTGCAATACATAATTTAATGAATCACAAAAAATCGTTACACAGTCAAACTCACCTGGAACATCAAGCTCTCGCATGTCTTGTTGGTAAAAAGGAATAAAGTATCCTTCTCCGCCTAGTTTTTGCTGAGCGACCGTTAACATCTCTTCTGAAAGATCGACACCGATTAAATCGTAACCCTTTTGTACAAGCGGAAGTGTTACATTACCAGTACCGCATGCTACATCAAGAATCTTCGCCTCTTTCATATCCGCTTGCTGTAAACTTTCTTCTGTGAATTCCACCCATTTATCATAAGGAACATCATTCATTAGTTCGTCGTACAACAATGCAAATTGTTCGTATTTCATTGGTCTAGCTCGTCTGTAATATCCTCACGTGGCACATCGCCCCAAAGACGCTCTAAATTATAGTGATTACGCTCATCTTTATGGAATACATGAGCAACTACATCTCCAAGGTCAACTAGTACCCAGCGTGCTTCGTCAAAACCTTCCATACGTTGTACGTCGATTTCAAACTCATGTGCTTTTGATTTAATTTCACGCGCAATTGCTTGCACTTGCTTATCTGAGTTACCGTGACAAATAATGAAATAATCTGCAATTGGTGAAATACCTTGCATATTTAGGACAACCATATCTTCTGCTCTTTTATCATCAGCCGCTTTTGCTGCTAATACTAATAAATCTTTATCTTTCATTTACTAATTTCCTCCTTGATAACTGCGTTGTATGTTTGGAATGTTAATGGATAAATCGTTTGATTTTTTTCCATTAAAAATTGAATTGTTCGCTTTAACGCAAATAATAAAGCTTGATTTATATCCGTATATGCTAGTTTGCGAGCTTCCTCCACCCCTGGAAACTTTCGCCCAGGCTCAATGTAATCAGCTACATAAATTACTTTATCTAACATCGTCATTTTCTCATGACCACTTGTATGATATGTAATAGCTTGCAGGATTTCAGGATCCGTAATGCCTACTTCTTTTTCTACTAAGTATGCCCCAACAGGTGCATGCCATAACTCTTTGTTATAACAAAGTAAATCTTTCGGCAAACCTTCACTTTTAATAATCTCTTCCATCTCAGAAATCGCTCTACACTTCGCATAATCATGGAATATAGCTGCAACTTCAGCCTTTTTTTCATCCACACCGTATAACTTAGCAAGTTCAATTGCTGTCTTCATTACACCTATTGTGTGTATATAACGTTTTTCATGCATTTGTTGTTTGACAATATGAAGTGCTTTCTCACGATTCATACAACCCATTCCTCTCGATATACACCTGTACTTTTTCAGGAAGTAAATATTTACACGTTCTCTTCTCTTTATATCTCTCACGCAATAAAGATGAAGAAACTGCAAACTCCGGAATTTCCACAGTGGTGATAGGATAAGGTGTCCGCAATGTATAACCAGGTCTTGCAACCCCAACAAACGTCACAAGATCAAGTAACGCTTCAATGTTATACCACTTCGGTAAATACTCAACCATATCTCCACCAATAATAAAGTGAAACTGCACATCCGGATACTTCTTCGTCAATTGTAACATAGTGTCATACGTATAAGATGGGCCCTTCCTGCTTAGCTCTTCTAAACAAATAGAAAAATGTTCCTCTGCCTCAGTCGCAAGCTCTAACATTTGTAAGCGATTTTCTACACTTGTAATATTCCGCCCTTGTTTATGCGGCGGAATTTGGTTCGGTAAGAACCATACTTCTTCTAAATTTAAAGCGTGATATACTTCATTTGCAATTAGCAAATGCCCATAATGCGGCGGATCAAATGTACCGCCAATGATGCCAATTTTTCTCAAAAGAAACGCCCCTTCCTTTTACCTACAGTAACTCTCTTCATTCCTATCCGAAGAGAGTTACCGTTAATAAAAGTTCAATTGGTTTCGCTCTCTACATCATTACGCACTAACGATAAAAAATAGCATATGCTATTCTTTTGATCGCGGAAGTTTAATTTGTTTATTTTCTCTAGATTCTTTGTATAAAACGATTGTACTTCCAATTACTTGAACGATTTCAGCACGTGCGCCTTTTGCAAGTTCTTCTGCAACTTCACGACGATCGAATTCACAGTTTTGTAGCACACTTACTTTAAATAGTTCACGAACTTCTAAAGTATCTGCGATTTGTTTAATCATATTTTCATTTACTCCACCTTTTCCTACTTGAAAAATTGGTGTTAAATGATGTGCTTGTGCACGTAAAAATCTTTTTTGTTTTCCTGTTAACATATATGTTAGCCTCCAAGCTTTCTTATAACTAATTGTTTCATTCTATCGATATTTGGTACACGCCCTGTCCACATTTCAAATGCAAGCGCACCTTGATAAACAAACATATCAATACCATTTTGAATCATTGCACCTTGCTCTTTTGCCTCACATAAAATTTTCGTTTCAAATGGATTATAAATTATATCTGATACAATCTTCCCTTTTTTTAACGAAGAAATTTGTAATGGCGTATGTTCAACGCGTGGATGCATACCTATCGTTGTCGTCTGAATGATAATATCATAATTTCCTTGTTCTTCCATTGCTTTTTCTAGCGATAAAGCAACAGAATTAACAGTAGCCGTACATGCAGCAATAAGTTCTTTCGCCTTATTTACTGTACGATTAGCTACATCAATCTCTTTCACACCTACATCAGCAAGAGAAAAATAAATAGCTCGACTAGCACCACCTGCGCCAAGCAATAAAATACGTTTCTCCTGAAGTGGTTCACTACTAATTGACTGCAGCGCTCGGACAAAACCAATTCCATCTGTATTGTAGCCAATTAATTTCCCATCATTATGAACCACTGTATTTACTGCACCAATTTGTTTTGCTAGTGGGTCAATCTCATCCAAATAATCCATAATAGCAACTTTGTGCGGAGTTGTTACATTAAATCCTGAAATACCTAATGCTTTTAAACCTCTTACTGCTTCCCCTAGCACTTCCTCTTTAACAAGAAATGCATGATAATGGGCATCCATATTCAAGTGTTCAAATGCATCGTTATGCATAACGGGTGATAATGAATGTCCAATTGGATTTCCGATTACACCATATAATTGTTTCATAAATCCCTCTCCATATTAAATTAAAGATTTACGTAGCGAAACACTTACTCCTTTTGGTACGTGTGCAACAATTTTTGCTCCCGGTTCGTTTACCGTAACCCATCCTAATCCAGAGAATACAACATCCGTTTTTGGTTCACGAATATTAAATTCATATTTCACTAACTCTGGCATATTTTCTAATTCTTCTGGTGTTGGCGGGCTTAGTAAATCCCCAGCATGATTTTTAAACAATTCATCTGCTTTCTCAAGCTTTGTACGATGGATTGTTAAACGATTCGAGAAGTGACAAGTAAATGCACGACGACCACCACTTACATAATCAAAACGTGCCAATCCACTGAAGAATAATGTTTGTTCTTCATTTAATTGGAACACCATTGGCTTAATTTCTTTTGTTGGTGTAATAAGCTTTAAGCTTTCTTTTCCAACATAATGAGCCATTTGATGGTGGTTAATAATACCTGGCGTATCATATAAAGAAGATTCTTCATCTAACGGAATATCAATTAAATCAAGTGTTGTTCCTGGGAAATGAGATGTTGTAATTACATTTTCAGTCTCATCACTAAATTCTTTAATCATACGATTAATAAATGTTGATTTTCCTACATTCGTACATCCAACAACGTAAACATCTTTTCCGCCGCGGTAATACTCAATAGCATCTGCCAGCTCAGCAATCCCTTGTCCCCTTGCTGCACTAATTAAAAAGACATCTTCTGGCTTTAATCCTAGCTGCTTTGCACTATAGCGCATCCAATGCTTTACTTTATCATGTTTTACTGACTTAGGAATTAAATCAGCTTTATTTCCAACAAGTAATACTTTATTATTTCCCACGAAACGATGTAAACCAGGTAACCAGCTACCATTAAAATCAAAAATATCTACAATCTTAACTACTAATGCATCTGATTTTCCAATTCCGTTTAGAATACGTAGGAAGTCATCATCTGTTAATGATACATCTTGAATTTCGTTGTAATGCTTCAAGCGAAAACAGCGTTGACAAATTACTTGTTCTTTCTCTAAAGATGAGGCAGGAGCATATCCTACTTCATTTTTATCTTCTGTTTGAATTTCTACACCGCAACCAATACATTTAATTGTTTCAGTCAAACTTTATTCCTCCCAGTTAATTAAACCTTTTTTCTTCATATTTCTCATAATTCTTCGTTCAATTTTTCGATTAAAGCGCGTTACTAATCCGTCCGTTTGTGCTACCGGTACAACTAAAATCGTATGAAGTCCCACTCGGTTTCCACCTAAAACATCCGTTAATAACTGATCTCCAATTACTACAACTTCATCTGGCTGCAGGTGCATCTCTTGTATCGCACGCTTAAACGCGCGAACAAATGGTTTACGCGCACTATGAATAAATGGAATACCTAATGGATCAGCAAAGTCTTTCACACGTTGCTCATTATTATTTGAAACGACCGTTACTTGAATGCCTTGCTCTTTCATTTTCAAAAACCATTCTTCAAGTTGTGGCGTTGCATTTGGACGATCCCATTCAATTAACGTGTTATCTAAATCAGTAATGACACCTTTAATTCCACGTTTTTTCAAATCTTCTGGTTGAACATGATATACATTTTTCACATATTCATTTGGTAAAAATAGCTTCAATTTCTTTCACCTCTTTGAGGAGTTTTCATAAAAATTTTTCGACAACATATTTCGATATATGACCTGTGGATAAAATTGTACACATTTTCCACATTAATTTATCAGTCAATTTGGAATTTACTAACAATCTATACACATTTTATCCACCTAGGTATGTGGATAACCACTCGTTTGTGACTGTCATATTTTTTTGGTACATTAAATGCAACAACGAATCAATCCTTAAATTATTAGGAGGTGACTCACCTTGAAAACAAAATATATGGAACAGTTATCTACTGAGTTACTCACTGAGTCTTATTATAAAGCAAAAGAACTAAAATTAAATCCCGACTTCATTTTACTTATAAAACAAGAAATGATTAGACGCTCATTAGAGGACAAGCTTGTCAAATCGTCTTGATTACATATAAAGTGAAATTTTAATGAGCTAACTTGTAAAAAGAGCCATCCTGCGATGGCTCTCGAATAAACAAGTACTCCCATCTAGGGAATTTCATCATTAAGCATCTTTGTCCATAACTCTTGCTTACAGTTATAAAATGTTTTCTTTACTTATGAGCCGAACGAGTAGCAATTTTTTCACCAAGACGAATCTCTTGTCCACTC
Organism: Bacillus sp. IBL03825; assembly: GCF_024712505.1. Taxonomy (NCBI): domain Bacteria; kingdom Bacillati; phylum Bacillota; class Bacilli; order Caryophanales; family Bacillaceae; genus Bacillus; species Bacillus sp. IBL03825. The sequence continues at coordinate 4,297,352 of NZ_JAMXKE010000001.1, forward strand.
TTCAATTCCTGCACTACTTTTATCATATCTTTTTCAAACAATAACACAACTGTTGAACCAAATGTAAAGTATGCCATTTCTTCACCTTTTTGAACAGTGTCTCTTTCATGCAACAGCTCAATACTATTAACAAACATAGCTCCTACTTTTACAAGTGCCATATGTTCACCGTCACTATTTACTTCTGTAACAGAGCGATAATTTTTTGACAATGGCTCTTTCCCGTATTCCATACCAGCTGCATTTACCGGATATGACTTTCTACCAAGTACAAACCTTTCAGTCACAGAACCAGAAAGCGGACTATGAATACGATGATAATGACTTGGGCTTAAATAAATAACCATGTATGTACCACCTGCATATCGCTTTGCACGTTCTTCATTACCTAGCATATCCACGATTGAATAACGCTTACCTTTAATATCAAATGTTTTTGTGTCCTCAATAGGACCGTAATCAGCAAAAACACCATCAACAGGACTAACGATACTCGATGCATCTGTATCAACACTACGTTTTCCTTCTTTTAGCTTACGCGTAAATAATTCATGCAATGTTCTATATTCCTTCAAACCCTTTTCCATCTCATCTTGGTTAATTTGAAAAACTTTCGCATACGATGGAATAATGATAGAGCTCAAACGAGATTGTGCAAATTTACGCAATATATAAGAAGTAAAACGACCATTTGTAAGTTCGATCATAAGTCGATATAATGTACGTCGCAAATTGCGAAACCTCCTAATCAGTCTATAACTTTAGCTTCCCCTTCTTTTCCTTCTATATCATATGTAAAATTGGTTCTTATTCCCACATATCATATAGAACTGTTTCATTATACATGCGGAAAACTAAGTATGGTATTATTCTTAAATTGTTTAGCACCCTCTAATATTACAGATAGAATCCGTCATTTTCAACAGTGAACATAGATTTCTTCTGAACACAACTCTTTTTCTTTCCTTATTTACAAAAAGAAAAGCAGCCCATTTTAAAATATGGCTGCTTGCAATGTACATTATTCTTTCGCTTTTTTCTCTTTTTCAGCTCTTACAAATTCATGGAACATTTTCATTAAAGCGCGCTTTTCAATTCTTGATACGTAGCTTCTGGAAATACCAAGTGCCTTCGCAATCTCTCGTTGCGTTTTCTCCTTATCAAGCCCCAGTCCAAAACGCTTCACGATTACTTCTTTCTCTCGTTCGTCTAAAATATCGATATACTCTTTAATCTTTTCTAACTCCATACTAAGCTGAATCATATCAATTACATCTTCAGACTCTGATTTTAATATATCGATAAGCGATATTTCATTCCCCTCTTTATCTTGCCCGATCGGATCATGAAGTGAAACGTCTTTTTTCGTTTTTTTCAGTACACGTAAATGCATCAAAATTTCATTTTCAATACAGCGTGCTGCATACGTCGCAAGTTTTGTGCCTTTTCCTGCCGAATAGCTCTCGATCGCTTTAATGAGCCCAATTGTACCAATTGAAATTAAATCTTCTGCATCTTCTCCTGTGTTTTCAAATTTTTTAACGATATGAGCTACAAGCCGTAAATTATGTTCAATTAACAGATTTCTCGCTTGAGCATCACCTTGCTCCATTAACTCTAAGTACTTTCTCTCATCGTCTGATGATAACGGCTGCGGAAACGCATTATTCTTCACATAAGAAACAAAGACAAACACTTCTCGAACCATATATCCAATTGCGGCGAATAGACTCAAACCTTTCACCTCCGCCAAAATAGTGGTCTTTACTATGTGTATGTGGGCGTGAGGTTGTTTGTGTCTGTACGATATCATTCCAACATCTTTTTAAGCATAATTCTTGTCTCACAAAGATTTGCTACGTATACTTAAACAACAGATAGGAGGGTAAAATATGCAACATTTTATTGCCTTCTTGTACCTAAGTAGCTTGTAAGAGATGAACTCCTTGTACGCTCTTGCAAGCTGCTTGTACTACAAGGAGGGATTACAAATATGAAATTTGAAAGAACACGTGCTTATACAAGACATCAACGTCAACGCACAATGCGCCGAAAGATGAATATCGTAAAACATGCCTGGGGATATATCCCTGAAATTTCCGGTATTTTTGCGAAAGGAAAAGTCCACTGTTCTTGCGGAATGTGTACAACAAAGTGGCGAACAGAAGGACCACCCGCTAGTGTACAGAAGTGGTTATACAAAATTGATACATACGAAAAATAATCGTTCTTTCTAACAAAGGTCTTCCCTCGAAGACCTTTTTCCCTATTTAAAGACTTATTTACTCCAAATTTTTTCCCCAGTGTGAGCATCAATATAACGAATTTCTCGACTACAGCCAAAGGATTCTTTATGATTTTCATCTGTCGTTTGTTTATACAACAGTTCGTATTTCATTTCCTCTACATCAACATCTATATGCCATTCTAATTTCACTAGGATGGCCTCTTTGTATATTTGTAACGCTTTTTCTTTTGTTACTTTCGGTATTGTTTCGTATGTAAGCAGTTCTTTTATAAGGTTGCTAGACTCTCCGGAATAATGCACCACAGCCCCATTTTCCGCATTGATATTAACCATAAATTGCTTATACTCTGCCGGAATGCCATTCACATATACAGAAAAGGTAAATCTTTCAATCCCATCTTCTGCTTCTTCACGTTCTTCCCAAAGACGTAGATATTGTGTGACATCTGGAATAACTTGTTCCAAAAATTGAAGTGCTTTTTGTAAACATTCCTCTCTAGACAGTATTTTCTTTACTTCTTTATCGTCTGTCAGTTTTATAAAGCCAATTAATTCATTGGTATATTTATCAACCGTAATTCCAATTAAATTATTATATTTTAACATTGGTAAATGCTTTTTAAAGAATTCATTCATTAAATATGAGTTCTTTTCTTCTTTCTGTTTTTGTAATTCCTCTTTCGGAACAAATTTCGTCCTTATTTCATCATCATTTTCTGTCTCATCTACTTTTGTAAAACTTTCTTTATCCCAGCCAATTAATTCGAATATGTCACCTTGCCGGCTATCTTTTTTTGTTTTTTCAACAGCTACTGTCGGCGGTAATTTATAATGTTCTGGTCCAAATAAATCTTCTCCCGTACTTGCATTAATAGATGCATGACTAGGTTCTGATTCATATACAAGATGGTACCCTTTTACTTCTTCTCCATTTTCATACTCACATGAAGAGTGTGTTAAATCTACAAATACAAGTCTCATATCTTGTCTAGCTTTCAAATTTTCTAAAACGACGTTCTCCTCAACAATTCCACTTGGCCATAAAGGTTTTTTCTCGATAGCTTTTTGTCCATTATAACGAAAATACATAACATTACCTGAAGGATGAACTCGCACAACACACCCTGTATTCGGCAATGGATAGCCATTTACTTCTTGCATATAATTTAATTCTTTCCGACCGCGCCTGTCGTCCTTAACCGTTACATATGTATAAAATTCATATCCTTCTTTTGTATATTTTTTTAAGAATGCATTTGCAATCTCTCTTGCTTTATTCTCCTCTAGCGCTTCCTTACCACTCGAAAAATATTTTTTATCATCTATACTAAATTCGATTAAATTACCAGTATGTCTATTCAGCGTAATTTGTATCGTTCTCTCCTCATCCTCTTTATGTTCCCACCATAATAGATGATATGGGTCATCCACACCTTCTTGATCATCTACGACAAGCCTAAAATCATCTGGAATATCAATCATATGAGCCACTTGCTCTTTTCTTTCTTTATCTTTTTGATTCATCATACCTCTCCCTCATTGCAATTTAAGGTAATTATAACAAATAAAACCAAATAACTATAAACAAAAAAGACTAGAGATATCTCTAGTCTTCTACTTCGTCTCACGATGTAGCGTTACTCGCTTTAATCGTGGACAATATTTTTTTAGTTCGATGCGCTCTGGATTGTTTCGTTTATTTTTTTTAGAAATATAATTACGATCACCGCACTCTGTACAAGCTAATGTAATATTTACACGCATATGTAATTCTCCTTTCCTTCAAAGATCGCAAACTAAAACGTAATGATTACGATTTATATGTTATATAACTTCATTCTATTTGTCAATTGTAAAAAAAGACAAAAATCTGAAACAATTAGTTCATACGAAATTCACACGAATCTATTACTATAGGAATTGTACATAGTGAACTTATTAACAATCACGTTTATTCATATAGAATCTTACTCGAAAGGAGTTGAAATTATGAAAACTAAATATCGTTTTATGATCTCATCATTTGCTGCTTGCGCTTATATGCTTTGGTATTTAGTATAATAACCTCGCTTGTAAATTGGAAAAGGTGTGTATATAAATGGAATATAATCAATCAACAGTTAACTATTGGAAAACTTTTGTACTACCATATACATTTGCTTTAGAAGAGTTAAAAACTAAATTTGAAATTATGAACCGGGAAGCCCAATTTTTAGAGGATTACAACCCGTTTGAACATATAAAAACAAGATTAAAACAACCTGAAAGTATTATTAAAAAGCTTGAGCGTAAAAATTTATTACCGACAGTTGAAAATGCCCAAACTCATTTACAAGATATCATCGGCATTCGTATTACATGTTGCTTCGTAGAAGATATTTATCATTTAAAAGAAGTCATTCAAAAGCGTGAAGATATGGAAATCATAGAAGTAAAAGATTATATCGCTAATCCAAAGGGAAACGGGTATAAAAGTTTACACATGATTATTAAATATCCTTTATCACTGAATTCTGGTACAAAAGATGTATTTGCAGAAATCCAGTTACGTACGCTAGCAATGGACTTTTGGGCAAGTTTAGAACATAAACTTTACTATAAATATGAAGGGAAAATACCTGAGTATTTAAAAGATGAACTACATGATGCAGCAATGAAAGCTGAAGATCTTGATAATAAAATGGCAACAATTCGCCAAGATATTGATGAGATCGAAGCATGCTCAAATCAAATTATGTTACCACTATAAAAAAAGGTTCTCGCCAATGAGAACCTTTTTTATTTCGCTATTTACGGGCAGTAAGCTCCCAAGTTTCACGTTATTTTTTTCCTATCGTGCGAACTTCTTCAATTTTCCATCCATCTTCTTCTTTTCCAAGCGCATACTGTACATTTTTCTGAAGAGTGACCTCCCCATCTATTTCCTTTTCCTTTGTTTCAACTAAGACATATCCTGCTTTACTAGCTTTCATGTCTATATGTTCCAATTCAATTTTCTTATTTCCCTTTTGAAAAGCTGCTTCTTTTTGTGTTTTTAAGTCTTCAGCACTAGGCATCTTCTTTGAAAATAATTCCATATGTTCATCCAGATTTTTTTCATTTGTCGTCCGTACAAATTTCTCCATAACATCTTGAATCGATTTCTCTTCTTCTTTCGTTATTTGTACCTTTTCCTCAATTTTTTTAGTAGTAGATTTTTGTTCTATATGATTCTCTTGAGATTGACATCCAGCGAGCAATACTATACCTACTAGCAAAGGTCCGATTCCCATGAAAAAAGATCTCATCTTTCCATCTCCTAAAAAGAAAAGTGAGGCATTTCGCCTCACTTTCATTTATAATTAGCGTCTTCCTTTATTCGGATCGCCACCGCCAACAATATCAAAGACACGTTTAGCGATATTTGTATTCTCTTGAACGCCAGAGAACAAATATTTACCTGGGCCAAATGCATATACGTTTACATCTTCCCCTGTATGTCCACCTGTCGTCCATCCTGTAACCGAACGCTTATTGAAAATATCCTCAATCGCATTATCAATCTTTGTTACATCTTTTGAAGGAGCAATATCATTTACCGCTTTAATTTCTTCTGGTGTTAATTGTAAATCAATATATTTTTTCAATGTCTCTTCTACATTTGCACCTTTTGCAATCTCATTTGCCATGAAGTCTGGTGTGCGTTTTGCAGCTTTAATTGGATCTACTTTAAAGTTATACTCACCATTCGCACCTAAAGATAATCCGCCAGTAGCGTGATCTGCCGTTGCAACGACTAACGTATTTTTATCTTTTTTCGCAAACTCAATCGCTGCTTTAAATGCTTTTTCAAAGTCTTCCATTTCACTCATTGCACCAACGATATCATTATCGTGTCCAGCCCAATCAATTTGGCTTCCTTCAACCATTAAGAAGAAACCATTTTTATTTTTGTTCAAACGCTCAATTGCTGCATTTGTCATTTCTTCTAATGAAGGCGTCTTCTCATTACGATCAATCATTTTATCTAATCCACCTGGTGCAAATAAACCAAGGATTTGATCATTTTTATCATTTAACAATTGATCTCGATCTGTTACGTAGCTATAACCAGATTTCTTAAACTCTTCTGTAAGATTACGATCTTTTCTAACAAAGTTTTTTACGCCGCCGCCAAGCATAACATCTACTTTATGCTTCCCTTTAATTTTCTCATCAAAATAATCATTTGCAATTGCATCCATATTTTTACGACTAATGTCATGCGCACCGAAAGCAGCTGGTGTTGCATGTGTAATTTCAGAAGTAGCAACAAGTCCCGTTGATTTCCCTTTTTCTTTCGCTTGTTCAAGTACAGTTTTCACTTCTGCTTTATCATTATCAACTGCAATTGCTGCATTATATGTTTTAATTCCTGCTGACATAGCTGTTGCTGCAGATGCAGAGTCTGTAATATTTTCATGTTCATCTTCCGGATATGTCTTTTGCGTTCCTACAAGATGCTTATCAAATTCTGTAGATTCCATCTCAAAAGTTTTTGGATTATCTTTCATATAACGGTGAGCCGTCATATATGAAGGTCCCATACCATCCCCAATTAATACGATGACATTTTTAATCTTTGCATTGCTTCCGTTCTCATCTGCATTAACCTCACTAGAACGAGTAAAATTCCATGTTGCTACCGAAGTAACTGCTAACGACGCCACAACTGCAAATGGCCATGCTTTTTTCACAAACTTTTTCACTGTCTTGTCCCCCTAATTAGGTTATTCATTTCCCACTATCAAATTTAATAGAAGACTATTAAGAGAAAATTAGTTATATGTAAATTTTTTGTTAACTTATGTAAATATCAGTTATAATTTGTATAACTTTGTCCTTTCATAGCAACCTCCTTCCCCTTTACAATCAAAATATAAATAAGTTGGATTTCATTTAAAGTAAATCTCTTATTTAACATTTTCAATCTACTTTTATGAAAATTAATAGAAAAGTGGTGAACATTTATGAAAACAATAAAGCTAGATGAAACTTTTATTTTTGATTTACTCGACCTTTGCAAAACTATTGGATGGTTACAAGATAAAGCATTTATGAAAAAACAATTTGAAATGTATCTTTCTCTCGGCACACTTATCGGTTATATGCATGAAAATAAACTGATTGCAGCTGGAGGAGTATTTCCTTTTAAAGATAGTTTTTCTACTATTGGCATGTTAATCGTTCATCCTAATTTTCAAGGCCGAGGCATCGGGCGTATTTTGCTAAATCGTTGCTTAGAACACACTCTCCCAAAACAACCAATTGCACTTATTGCAACAAAAGCTGGCGAGCCTCTTTATACATCATGCGAATTTCACACAGTAACAACGATTCATCGTTTTGAAAAACAAACTACTAAGACACATATTGCTCATACACAACAAGTAAAAGAAAAAGACCTTTTGTCTCTCACTTCTCTCGATCAAATCGTAACTGGTGTTAATCGCTCTCTACTTTACTCGTTACTATTACCAAGAGCCATACACTCTTTTAAAATTGAGAGAAATAACTGTATAGAAGCTTTTTCCTTATGTATACAAAAAGGTAATATATTATGCGTCACTCCACTTATCGCAAAACAAGAGAAGGATGCTATTCAATTATTCAAGAAGATCTGCGAGTGTTGGAATGGCACAGTAAGGATCGATGTCCCACATTCACAATTTTCATTTCGTAAATTTCTTCAAACAGAAAATTTCCAAGAAACGCTTCTTTCACCTCTTATGATGAAAAATGGTAGCCAACTTCCTGGAAATCGTAATATGCTATTTGCTATGATAGACACAGCGTTATGTTAGAAAGGGGACACCTCATTGAAGCGATTTAGCTATTTTATGGTAGGTTGTCTTACTCTTACACTTTTAGTAGGATGTAGTGCAGCAAAAAAGCCAGTAGAACAAGTAAAACAAGTTAAAAATACACTTACAGCGAAACTAGCTACCGAGGAAAAAATGGTAGAAATAGATGGTCAAACCATTTACTTTAAAAAGATTGGTAATGAAAAACCACCTTTACTTATGATCCATGGATTTGGTGGATCATCAGATGGTTTTCAAAAGATTTACTCAGACTTAGCAAAAGATCATACAATTATTTCTGTAGATGCTTTAGGATTCGGGCGCTCATCTAAGCCAATGGATTTTTACTATTCTTTCCCAACCCATGCAAATTTGTATTATAAACTAATGAAAAAACTAGGTTATGATTCGTTTGCAATACTGGGACACTCAATGGGCGGAGAAATTTCTCTTAATTTAACGTATTTATATCCTGAAGCCGTTACCCACCTTATTTTAACTGATGCTACAGGCGGTCCTCATACATTCGTTAATAAACAAGGCTCACCAAAACCACAGTTATCGACTGATTTAAATACCGTTTCTACTATTGCAGATTATGATGAGGGCAAAGTAAAATCCAAGCGTAATGATGAAGAGCATTACAATAAAATGAAATTATGGCCTAGACGTCTTCAAATCAATGCAAATGAAATTACACAACCAACCTTAATTATATGGGGAAGAAATGATAGTAGCGTTTCTTGGAAAGAAGGAGAAACGTATCATCAATTCTTAAAAAATAGTACTTTCCATATTATCGAAAAAGGTTATCATGCACCATTTCGTCAAGAGCCACAAGAATTTGTAGGGTATGTAAAAGACTTCTTTAAGAACAATAAAGTTGAAAAATAAAATAAGCGGGTATCTCATTTTGAGATACCCGCTTTCATATATTAAGCAGCTTGCTTTTGGCGTTTTTGAGTTTTTGATCCTAATACTTTCGGAATAATGAAACCATCTATTCCAAATTTACCAGCGTTCATACCAGAGACTAGAACAAACATTGATAGGATAACCATTTCAGGGTTTACACCAATTGACCCACTAAACATATAGGAAAAGTTCATTACAAGACCGAAAAAGACCGCTGTTTTTGTTAAACAGCCTACAATTAAACCAATTCCAACTAAAATTTCTCCCCACGTTACAAGTGTATTAAATAGATCAACGTTTGGAATTGCGAAATCTTGTAAAAATGATGCCCACCAAGATTGAACAGCCGGTTGTGCTCCTTTAGATTTTTCAATTGCACCTTGTAAATAACCAGTTGCATCGAATCCTTTTCCTTGTAGTTTACCGATTCCAGCCATTAACCATGTGTAACCAAGATACACTCGAATTATTGCCAACACAAAAGAAACTGCTTTGTTTTCTCTTAAAAATTGAATAACCATATCTTCCTCCTAAAGTTGTAATTAAGTTAGTTACAGATAATATAATAACATTAGTTACTTATTTTTCAAATGTTAATTACGAATAATTTGTGACATGTGTATGAAACATTAAAAACTAACGTTTATATAGTAACTTTTTTTACCTGTAAAAACTTGAACATATCATACCATAGGTGATAATCATTTTCATTGAAGAAAATGTAAAAAAAATGTGAGTTAAATGTGAAACGCCTATATTCGAATATAGAATAAAGGCGTTTTTTACTATTTATATAATTGAAATGTATGTGTCTCCTCATCGATTAATTTCGCCTCTTGAAAAGCATCTTCTAACGTTTTTTCATGGTTAATAAGCCCATAAAATAAGCGTATTGTAAGCATAAGTGCTGCATTCCCATCTACATAATCTATCGATCCAATATACGATTTCGCCCCACTACGTAAGAAAGATTCTGCTAGTTTTCTCTCCCCTAACGTACACCCACTATTTACAATATGTGTATTATGCAATTTTGCATATTTATAAATTTCTGCTGCACCAAAGTATCCCCTCGGTTCATCTTGTTCATATATATCTTCACCTAACTCTTCCATGACAAACTTTCCTTCCTCACCATGAAAGCAAAAAATAACATAATCGATATCGTTATATAAACCCTTTCCAGAAAGAATATTAATGAACTCTCTCGGTCTACCAATCCAGTATGTTACAACTTTTGCCCCAAAATATTCAAGCGATGCTCGGATTGATTGCGCCTCTAAATCCGAATTAAAACCAACTACTAATGCAACATTCAACATACACCCTCCATCCTATCATTAGATCTCATCCATCAAACTTTTAAGGGATAGATCCATTTCATATATACCCGTTTCTTGCAAAAAATCAGATCTAGTTAAAACGACTTTCTGTACATATTGCCTATACGCTGTAATTATCCCGTCGTGAGATACAATGCAAATTCTTTCAGCGCCTAGCTCATAGCACCAAAGAAGAAATTCATCTGCTATTTGCTGAAAACGATTCTCTGAAATAGTATTTATACCTTCCGTCCATAACTGCTTATTTGTACTTTTCTCTATCGAAAAATGTGGAAATAAATCTGCTATCATTCCCTGATCTACTATGTAATCACATGGCAATGTTTTCGCTCCATCTCGATAAGGAAAAATACGTGGGGATACATATGGATGGACAATTGTTTGACAAGATACTTTCGCACTCCATATTGCCGCCGTTTGTAAAGTTCTAAGTGTAGGGCTGGCAATTAATATATCCGTTTCCTGTAATGGTACATCGAATTGAATGCATTTAGCCTGATTCTTTCCCTCATCCGTTAATGGTGGATGCAACACTTGTAAACTTGACGGCAAATCTTTTGTATGTTCTCCTTCACCGTGCCGAACAAAGACGAGTTTCATATCCAGCCTCCTCTCACTATGAAATCCTCTTACACATTTCTTCCCTATCTCATTCTTTATTCCTGCTATATGAAAAACTGGTATGTAAAAAACATTCGACATAATTAATTGGAAAACATTACAATTAATTGTGTCGAATACTTTTTACAAGAGAGAGGGGAATCACAAATATGAAATGGATTATCGCCTTTATCGGAATGATCATATGGGGATACATAAATGGATTTTTTAATAGTGATAAAACTGCTAATCCTTGGATTACAGATGATGAACGTGAAACAAAAATTAAACAGAAAGCAATTACAGCAAGCTGGTCTGGTGTTTTTATGTTTTGTACCATTAACCTCTTAAACAAATGGTTAGGTGTAGGAACAAGCAATACATCACCTTACTTACCATCTTCTGTCGCAACTATTTTAAAAGAAAATGTAGAGTTACAAATTTTATTTATGCTATTTATTACGTATGGCATATTTTACGTATATTTTCGAAGAAAACTAAGTGCTTAACTTTTATTTCATGATTATCCTCCGAAATGGTTATAGTAATTAGGACGAAATGAAAGGAGCGATATAAAAATGGGTAACTCGAATGACTTTTTAGATACACTACAGGAAAAACAAGCAAAAGATGAACAAAACAGAAAGCGTCAGGGGAACGGAAACCCAGCGAAGAAAAAGCCGAATAAAACTCATAAATAACAATAAAAAAACGTGCCTAAAATTATTTTTTAGGCACGTTTTTTATTCTTCTTTCACCGAGATAACATTTTCCCAGTTCCATTTCTCATAATACCATTCTGGTACATCTATATTTTCAATCCACTTCTTTTCCTGTTTTCCATCACTATTGGCAATCCATACATTGGCTTTCTTACGGTCTGAACGTATCCATATTAATTGATTGCTCTTCCTCATGAAGATCGGATGATAATCACCTTGCTTATGAGCTGGCTTTGTGATTTGATATTGTTCGTCGCTTGTACTATCGATCTCATATAAAGATGGTAGTGGCCTTTTTTCTGGTGGCGTTTCTATCCCTGCCTCTTTTGCTCGTGAAACGATTATTACTTTATCGTTCTTCCATGCAAAATCCCAATCGACATATCCTTTCGGCGTAAATGTGTTCTGCTGAAGTGCAGGCAGTTCTTTTACTTTTAAATGCTTATTCTCTAACGCAACTCTCCCGCTTCCTTCAATATAGGCTAATATATTGTTGGATGGCGCCCATTTGACCCATTGGGTGTTTAATAGCATTTGATCTACCTTTTCAAATCGACTGCCATCTGCTCGAACTAAGCAAAGCGTATTACTATCAGCTGACCATGAAGCTGTCGGTACCGCTAAAAATGAAATCCACCTTTGATCTGGTGACCACTCAAACCCACTTGCAACTAGCGCTAGAAAATCATCATGTTCATTTGGTAATGCATACAAATGCTTCATTTTGTGAGGATTCATATGTGCATCTTTTTGCACTTCATATAGCTGAGCTCCTGTCCAACCTGTTGGAATTAAGTGTGCTTCAGAGGATACAAGAAACTTCTTTCCATCAGGGTACCATGCATAATCACCTACACCAGCCGATACATTTTCAAAATCTGTATTCTTTTTTTTGACATCAAACGTATTTAGTGTATTCATAAATACAAATGCAATTATATTCTCTTTCGGTGACCATTGATAATTCGATACTTCAGATTGCAATGGCCTAACTTTCTTTCCATCTTCCAATCGGTACAATTCCAAGGTGTTTTTCTTGTTTCCTTTAGCATAAGAAATCCATTCTCCATCATGAGACCATTTCGGCCCTGTTATGTACTCGCCTTTTGTTATTTGTTTTTCTTTTCCATCAATTTTAATCCAAAGATCATGATGACGAATAAAAGCAACTTTCACCCCATTATGTTCCGCACTAGTACTAAAAATTGAAGATAAAAAAACAAACAAAACCACGCTACTACTCACGATAATTTTTTTCATACGTCCCTCCATTTTTCTTATAGCATTCCTCATATTCCGCTTACTATATGCGAACTTCACCCTGCATTAATTGACAGTTACTGCACAATTTTTGTGGATTCATGCTCAGTGGATGATGGGCTTTCCTCGCTGAATATTAGCCATTCGACATAATCCCAAAACATTTCCCAAGAAATTTTTAATTCAAAGAGGATTGGTATGAATTATGTCGAAAGTATAGTTTAGCCAACATTCGGTTTTATATTTCAGAACAAAAATGCAAGATAAATTTTCGTAATATTAGCACTTTTTATTAAGGGGAGTTTCAATGAAAAAAACTACGTCTACACTATTAAGTATGGCGCTCGTCTTTTCTAGTTTTGGAGCTTTAAGCGCACATGCTGAATCGCTGCAAAAGGAGAAGCAATTTAGTCCACAATTAAAAGTGAATATTGAACAATGGGGAGAAAACAAAATCGCGCAAAATGTTGAAACAAAAACATCAAAAGAAATTTCAGTCATTGTAGAATTGCAACATGCTCCGCTCGCTTCACAAAGTAACATTCAGCATGCTCCGGATTTAAAAAACGGCAATGTGCAATCATACCATGCACAACTAAAAAAGGCACAAGAGGATACAACAAAGAAAATTAAAGAAAAAGCACCAAAAGCAAAGATAAAAGAAACGTATAGTACACTATTTTCTGGATTTTCTATTTCTATCCCAGGAGATCAAGTTGCTGCTTTAGCTTCTTTACCCGAAGTAAAAGCTGTTTATCCGAACTTAACATATAAATTGCATGAAACAGCAAAAAGCGCTACTAAAGAAGAAGCGCCAAATATTGGCGGACCGACAATCGGTGCACCTGAAGCTTGGAAACTAAAAGATCCAACTGGCAAACCGCTTGATGGAAAAGGAATGAAAGTCGCTATTATTGATTCAGGTGTAGACTATACACACCCTGACTTACAAGCAAATTATATCGGTGGATATGATACAGTCGATGAGGATAACGATCCGATGGATGGAAATGTCCACGGCACTCATGTAGCTGGAATTATTGCTGGTAACGGAAAAATAAAGGGGATTGCTCCGAACGCTTCTATACTCGCTTACCGTGTCATGAATGATGGTGGTACTGGCACGACCGATGATATTATTCAAGGTATTGAGCGCGCTATTCAAGATGGTGCAGATGTTTTAAATCTATCTCTCGGTCAAGATTTGAATGTCCCTGATCAACCTGTAACAATGACGTTAGAACGCGCAGCAAAACTTGGTGTTACTGCAGTCGTTTCAAATGGAAACGATGGACCAAAGCCTTGGTCTGTTGATGCTCCTGGTAATGCTAGTAGTGTCATCTCTGTTGGTGCATCTACTGTTTCTATTCCATTCCCGACATTCCAAGTAGCTGGTTCTAATAAATCTTACCAAGGATTACCGTTATCAAACGCAGATTTCCAAGTTGGAAACGATGCTCAACTTGTCTATGTTGGCTACGGTAATTCGAGCGATTATGCTAAACAAGATGTGAAGGGTAAGTTCGCCCTTGTCTTACAAGGAACTTCAAGCACATTAGTAAAAGCAGAACACGCGAAACAAGCTGGCGCTATCGGGGTACTACTAATTTCTAATGAAAAAGAAATTAATATTATGCCCGAATATTTTGGACGTGAAGATGTAGCTCTTCCGGTTATGCAGCTATCAAATACAAATGGCGAAGAGTTGAAAACTTTAATTACAAAACGAAAGAAAAATATAAAGATTGGACAACCAAACAAAACCGAACTGATTGGTAACTTCAGCTCAAGAGGACCATCACAAGGAAGTTGGCTTATAAAACCTGATGTTATTGCACCTGGAGTAAAGATTACAAGCACAGTACCACGAGGTGGCTATGAATCTCACAACGGAACAAGTATGGCTGCTCCGCAAGTAGCGGGAGCCGTTGCCTTACTGCGTCAAATGCATCCTGATTGGACGACAGAACAATTGAAATCTGCTCTTGCCAACACTGCAAAAACATTAAAGGATGTCAATGAAAATACATATCCTATCATGGCACAAGGATCAGGTTTAATTAACATTCCAAAAGCAGCCCAAACAGATGCATTAGTGAAACCGAACAATGTAAGTTTCGGTCTTATTAAGCCAAATAGCGGCAAAGTGAAACTAACACAAAATATTACGTTACAAAATCTTTCTAACAAAAAGAAAAACTTTTCAACTCGTATTGAATTACTAGATACAAAAACAAAAATCCAGACTTCTTTCCCTTCTTCAATTAGTTTAAAACCAAATAGTAACATCGAAAAGCCTTTTACTATTACTGTGGATAGCTCCTTACCACAAGGTGTATATACAGGAAATCTGTATGTAAAAGAACAAGGTAAAACTGAAGAAATGCGTATCCCATTTACATTTAGTATTGATCCGAAAGAATACAAGCGTATCGATGGCGTTGAAATCGTTAATTCTACTTTCAGTCCAAATAATGACAACATACTAGATGACAACCTAATCAATTACTATTTAGTTACACCTGTTGAGGATATAGCGTTTCATGCTAATTTAATTACGAAAGACCGTGTGACATATCAAGGCATGGTATACCAAGGCAAAAACGAAACACCTGGTTATAAATCTTTCAAATGGAATGGTACAAGAAAGGACGGATCTCCATTGCCTGATGGCTTATATCAAATCGAAGCTGTTGCTTCTAACTCTGGTGGAGAAACAAAACAAACAGGAGCTGTATTTATCGATCGAACAGCACCTAAGTTAACACACGAAATTGATCAAGAAAATCTCATAATTAGAGGGAAAGTTGATGATATTCTACTAGATTGGATGACAGAATCTGGTTGGATTGCACCTGGTATTCCAGTAAGAATGCAATATGAAATTAACGGAAATGGTGTATGGGAGAGTGCATTCCTAAACACTTGGGAGAAAAACTACGAAATTTATTTCGATCGTAATCAATTACAAGAAGGAAAGAATACCATTCATATCGTTGCAACCGATGCAGCTGGAAATACGACTAATTTAAATGTTGATTTAGAAGTGAAATAAAGTGAAACTTTAATCAGCACTCACCAATCGGACGTTTACGGGCAGTAAGGCTTCCATCTAACTTCTTTGCTCCGGCCAAATTTTGAGGTAGGAATTTTACTGCCCACAAATAGCGGGATAAAATTATTGTTGACAATCTTTTAAAAATAGTTTTATAATACGAAACATAGTTTAGTTGAACGAATTATATATCGGCTTTGAAGGAATACTAGTAGCGACTTATATCCCTGTCTCAGAGAACTGATGATTGGTGCGAATCAGTACATATACAAGCGTGAATTACAATTCTGGAGCTTCTTTCCCGTAGTGCACATAATGCATGAAGAGAAAGACGGATCTTTCCGTTATCTTAAAGTGAGTGGTAAACAATTTTTCTGTTTACAATTAGGGTGGTACCGCGATTTTTATCGTCCCTATCGGATTTTCCGATAGGGGCTTTTTTGCGTCCTTCCCTTTTGCACAATTTCATATATACGCGTTGAAAGAATCGCAGTAATATCTTATATCCCTGTTACAGAGAGCTAATGGTCGGTGGAAATTAGCACATATATAAGTATGAATTACAATTCTGGAGCTTCTTTTTCGTAGTGCTTGTACGCATGAAGGAAAAGACGGAGTTTTTCCGTTATCATTAATTGAGATGTAAGTATGTTTTCACTTACAAATAGGGTGGTACCGCGATTCTTTCGCCCCTATCGGATTTTCCGATAGGGGCTTTTTCTATTTCTCACAGAAACAAATGTTAAATAATTCCGAATCTTATGATAAAATTTTATAAGCGCTTACAATTTTGAAAGGTGGTGGTTCCAGCTATACCCAACCAATATTCAATTTTATAAAAAACAAGGAGGATGTCTAAATGACAAAGAAAACAGAAATTCCATCGCATTTAAAACCATTCGTATCCACGCAGCATTATGATCAATATACACCGGTGAATCACGCTGTTTGGCGTTACATTATGAGACAAAATCATAGTTTCTTAAAAGACGTTGCTCATCCAGCCTATGTGAACGGACTACAATCATCTGGTATAAATATAGATGCAATTCCAAAGGTAGAAGAAATGAATGACTGTTTAGCACCAAGCGGATGGGGAGCTGTAACAATTGATGGACTTATTCCCGGCGTAGCATTCTTTGATTTCCAAGGACACGGCTTACTACCAATCGCAACAGATATTCGCAAAGTAGAAAATATCGAGTACACACCAGCTCCAGATATCGTACACGAAGCAGCAGGACACGCACCTATTTTACTGGATCCTACATATGCGAAATATGTGAAACGCTTTGGACAAATTGGTGCGAAAGCTTTCTCTACAAAAGAAGAACATGATGCTTTTGAAGCTGTTCGTACATTAACAATCGTAAAAGAAAGCCCTACTTCTACTCCTGACGAAGTTGCCGCTGCTGAAAATACTGTAATTGAAAAACAAAAGTTAGTTTCTGGTTTATCAGAAGCTGAACAAATTTCACGTCTTTTCTGGTGGACAGTAGAATATGGATTAATCGGAAATATAGATGCTCCAAAAATATATGGTGCTGGTCTCCTTTCTTCTGTTGGCGAAAGCAAACATTGCTTAACAGACGCTGTAGAAAAGGTTCCATTCTCTATCGAGGCATGTACAGGTACAACTTATGACGTAACAAAAATGCAACCACAACTATTTGTTTGTGAATCATTTGAAGAGCTGACTGAAGCACTTGAGACATTTGCTGAAACGATGGCCTTTAAAACAGGTGGAAAGGAAGGTTTAGAAAAAGCGATTCGCTCTGAAAACTATGCAACCGCTGAACTAACTAGTGGATTACAGATTACAGGTACATTCAGCGAGACAATTGAAAACGATGCAGGTAAAGTGATTTACATGCGAACAAATTCGCCAACTGCATTAGCAATTCATAATAAACAACTAGCGAATCATTCTACATCTGTACACAGTGACGGCTTTGGAACACCAATTGGATTACTCACTGAAAATATTGCATTAGAAAATTGTACAGATGAACAACTACAATCATTAGGAATTACAATTGGAAACATTGCTGAATTTACTTTTGCAAGTGGTATTCATGTAAAAGGAAAAGTAACAGATATTATAAAAAATGATAAGAAAATTGCTCTTATTTCCTTTATCGATTGCACTGTTACTTATAACGCCCGCGTATTATTTGATGCTTCATGGGGCGCATTTGATATGGCTGTTGGCTCACAAATCATTTCAGTATTCCCAGGAGCAGCAGATGCAGCATCATTTTTCCCAATTGATGAGGAAATAGAGGAAACTCCAGCACCTCTTGCATTAACTGAGCTGGATCGTATGTATCAAACAGTTCGTGATATTCGAGGTGGAGGTATTTTACACGACGCACATGTCGATCAATTAGTAGCAATTCAAGAGGTATTAAATAAATTTTATCCGAAAGAATGGCTGCTTCGCCTTGAAATATTAGAATTACTTTTAGAGCATAACAAAGGGCACGAAACATCAGCAGCATTATTACAAAAACTTTCTACTTTCACAACTGACGAAGCTGTAACACGCCTTATTAACAATGGTCTTGCACTACTGCATGTAAAGGATGTGAAAAATGATGCTGCGATTAACTGAAGAAGAAGTTCAAGTGGAATTATTCAAGGTGGATAAATGGATAGTAAAAGATGAAAAATGGATTGAACGAAAATATATGTTTTCCGACTACTTAAAAGGAGTCGAATTTGTCTCTGAAGCCGCCAAACTATCAGAAGAACGTAATCACCATCCATTTATCCTTATCCAGTATAAAGCAGTCATTATTACTTTGTCATCTTGGAATGCAAAAGGTTTAACGAAACTAGATTTTGAGCTTGCAAAGCAGTTTGATGAACTATTTTTACAAAACGAAAAAGCAATTATAAGAAAGTAAAAAAAGAGAAGCCTTTTTTAGGCTTCTCCTTTTATTTTGAAATGAATACAATGTCCAAATGGGTCCTCAACTTGTAATATTCCATCTTTGTACGTAGCGACTTTGCCAATATTTTTTAAGCTTTCACATACTTGCTCTTTTTGTTTTTCATCCGCTAGTACAATTGTGAAATATTTCAAGCCGACGGAATTTGGCATTTGCGGCGGTATTTCTTCACCTTGCCACGTATTTAAACCGATATGGTGATGATAGCCACCTGCCGATACGAACAACGCTCCATTACGAGCTGGGATTGTTACTTCAAAACCAAGACCATCCACATAGAAACGTTTCGCTTCTTCCAAATCAGCTACATGGAGATGAATATGTCCCATCACAGTACCCGCCGGAAATCCATTCCATGTACTTCCTTGCTGTAATAGTTCTTCACCAGCTAACGGGTTACTAACAAATGGTAGTTCTCCATTCTCATCACGCCAAACTTCTTTTTGGCGATCATGATAAATTTCAATCCCGTTTCCATCTGGATCAGCTAAATAAAGGGCCTCACTAAAGTAATGGTCGGCTCCGCCGTGCAGTGGATATACCATTTCTACAAGATGACGAAGAATATTCGCTAAATCCTGTCTGCTTGGTAATAAGATTGCGTAATGATATAACCCCGTTCTCCCTCTTTGCTTTGGTAGAGCTTCTTTCTTTTCTTCAATAATAAGGAGTGGTTCGTTATTTTCATTCCCAAATGTAACAACCATTTCATCTTCTTTTAGTACTTTCATACTTAGTACTTCTGTATAAAACTCTAGTGATTTCTTTATATTTGATACATATAAATGAACAACATCAAGTGTTGTGTCGGGATGAAGTTGAAAACTCATCTTGTTAGCCCCCCATTTAATTTAGTTCTTCTTTAACATTCTCTCTTTTAAGAAATTATCTACAAAACCGTCTGCTTTCGCAACAAATAAGTACGCACCCATTGCTAACAATGCAAGTTCTAATTCGAAGCCAGGATTTTTTCCATCTCCTAATAAACCAGCTGACCATTTTACTTTTACAATTGCTCCAACCATTACAAGTGCAAATAATAATCCAATATATCTTACACCTAAACCTAGAATTAACAATATACCACCAACTACTTCCGCTGTTGCTACACCGTATGCAAGACCTCCTGGTAAACCAATGCTTGTAAACCACCCTGCAATATTGTCAATCCCCGATTGGAATTTTGTTAAACCGTGCATAAAGAACGTTACCCCTAACACGATACGAATAATTAAGTTACCGATATGTTGATTCATTTCATTCTCTCCTTTATAGTTTCCTTATACAAAACTTTTATTTACATTACAAAACATACACTAATTTTTTTTATTCGTCAATTCATTTTCACTGGGAAAAAATATATTTTTTTTGCTATGATACAAATAGTTGTTTACAAAAAGGAGCTTGATTTTATGAATATTGGTTCTGCAATACGTGAAATTCGTCAACGTAGAGGCATAACAATCGCACAAATTTGTGAGGGAACAGGTCTTTCTAAAGGATTTATGAGTCAGGTTGAAAATAATAAAACATCACCATCTATCTCAACTTTAGAAACAATCTCCAATTTTTTAAACGTTCCCCTTCCCTATTTATTATTAGAACAAAAAGATCGGTTGAAAGTTGTCAAAAAGGGAGAGCGTAAATACAGTGTATACGGAAAAGATGAACAAAGAATTGAACATGTTGCGGAGCAAGGTGGCCTTCGCCTAAATCTCGTGGAAATTCCTGCTGGGTTTCCGAAAGAAAATATACCAAATGCCCATGAAGGGGAAGAATGTCACCTTGTATTACGCGGAAAACTAGAAGTTCAACATGGAGAAGATATTGCAATTGTAGAAGAAGGTGATTCTTTCTCTTGGAATGCATGTGTTCCTCATATTGTTCGTAATATAGGAGAAGAAACTGCATTATTACTCATCTCTAGTCATGCAGAAAATCGAAAACGTGTTTATTAAATAAAAAAGAAGCCTGTAAATCAGGCTTCTTTTTTATCCCCTTATAACTCCATAACTTGTCCCAACTAGTACAGTCTTTTCATGTTGATTGCGATAAACTGACTCGATTGAAACCTTTTTATATCCTTCCATCTGTTCAATATTTGTTAAAGTTAATTCACAAGTGATCGTATCTCCTGTAAAAACCGGTCTAATAAACTCACTTACTAATTCTCTTGCTATGTAATGTAATTCTTCTCCTACTTTCGTTCCAATACTAGCAGTTAATAAACCATGAACCATTAAACGTCCATTTTCATCATATTCCATATGATGCCTACCTTTATCTCCTGTAATATTTGCAAATTCAAAAACCTCTTCCTCAGTAAATCTTCTTTCGTATTTAAATACATCCCCAACTTTTACATTCATTTTTATCCCCCGTTCAATAAACAGAATTTTCTTTTATTTTATCATAAAATGAGTCTCAGTTCAGTTTATATTATTAAAATAGCGATCCTTTTTTACACTATCTTATTTTTATCGGTGCCCATCTTTTTTTGCTACTTGATACCCGTAGTACGCACATGTTCCATTTCTCGATAACTCTCTCACCTCAAAACCACAACTTCTATAAAAATCAAAATTACTCGCAGATGTATGTGCAAACCAGTCTCCATGTGGCAACTTTTGCAAACAAAGAGCGACAAGTTTCTTACCTAATCCCTTCCCTCTATATTCACATTTCACAACTAAATTTACTATGTTCGCGATCATGATTCCATCAGAAATGACTCTAACCATCGCAATCATCTCTTCTTCATCCCAAATTGTGAATGCCCATGTTGAATTTTCAAATGCTATCGTGAATTTTTCAATTTGCCAAGAAGGGATATTATCATTACTCCAACCAGCATCTTCGAATAAAGTTTTAATTGCATATGCTGGCACACCATTCGTTCCCTCACGAATAATAAGGCCATTATGATAAATATACATGTAATCCCCCCTTTATTTTTATATACCATTCTTCAAAAGATGCAATTTACCTTTTTTCATCCTACGCGTTTAATGGAATAAACGAGAACGTCCATCCCATGAAATGAAGTTGTTTTCTCATAACTAAGCCCTGTTTTTCTAGCAACAAAGATTGAGGCGGGGTGATCCGGATTAATAAGAGAAATTAATTTATTCATTCTTAATGCTTGGAAACCATAGTCTCGAAATGCTGCCGCTGCTTCTTTCGCATACCCTTTTCCCCAATACTGAGGTGATAACCAATAACCAATTTCAATTTCCTCTTTTCCATCTATCTGCTGCTTTACTAACCCTGCATGACCAATTCGTATTCCCGTTTCCTTTTCAATCAATACAAATAAACCAAGACCGTTTTTATAGCTAGGAATTACCCACTCCTCCAAACTTTTTTTACATTGCATATATGTTTTTAACGTCCCATTTCCAATATAGCGCATTACCTTCTCATTTCCCCATAGCGAAGCATAGAACTGCAAATCATCCATTGTGTATTTGCGAATTTGTAAACGATCTGTATGAAACATCTCTGCACTCCTTTCCGCGAATTTGTACTTAACTACACGCTCATGTTTTGTATGTATACTAAATGTTACTATCTATTATAAAGTGAAACTTTAATCAGTGGGGGCTTTTGTTCATCCTCACTGATTATTAGCCTTCACCAATCGGATATTTACGGACAGTGGACCTCCCGCCTAACTTTTTTCTCTAGCTGAATTTTGAGGTGGGAGTCTTACTGCCCACAAATAGTGGGATAAATGAACTAATGACTAAATACAGAATATTCAATCTCTAAAGAATTAAAAAAAGACAGTAGACAAATATTGTCTACTGCATCCATATCATAACTAGCATAAAGAAAACTACAATTGAGGGGGGTGTAGGATTTTCAAATATACTAGATACTTATCCCGTTCTAACGGGCGGTAAACTTTTCAATTATATGAAAGTGAAAAGTTTACCGCACATAAGAACCTTTGCGGTCATTAAGAGAGCACCGTTAAGTACTCAAATACACGCTGTGCTTTTTCTCCACCCATTCGTGCATGTTGAAGAAGGGAAATACCATGTGGACCCGATGCACGCAATGCCTCTGGTTGTGCTACTAAAATAGCTTGTACAACTTCTAATTCTCCAAGCATCGCGGCCGCGAAAATGTCCATTCGAGCACCCTTTTCTAGTAAATAGAGAGCAATATCTTTACGACCTACATGTGCTGCTGCTCCTAACGCACTTTCCCAATCTGATCCGCCCCAATTGTAAGAGGCATGAAGTAAGCTTGGCAATTCAGCCAACAGTTCTTGTACTTTTTCTAAATCTCCGTGAGCTGCCATAACAAATTCTCTTACTAACTCAGTGGTAATACGTTCTTCTGTTCGCATCTTGCTCCTCCTTTTTTAGAAATTCGTTTTGGTGTGAAAAATGGCTTGTCGCTTCCTTGAAAAATATCTACCTCTATGCCGAACACACGTTGAAACATTTCATGACATAACACTTCTTCTGGTATACCGTCATACTGAAGCTTCCCTCTCTTTAATACGAGTAAACGATCACTATATTGAGCCGCTTGGTTAATATCATGTAAAACCATTACAATTGTCATGCCAAACTCCTCGTTTAACCGTTTCACAAGTTCCATTACTTCCAACTGATGAACGATATCTAAAAAAGTTGTTGGCTCATCTAATAATAAGACATTTGTACGTTGTGCTAGCGTCATTGCAATCCAGGCACGTTGTCTTTCCCCTCCTGATAAAGATTGTAAAAGACGATATTCATACCCTTCAAGATTTGTAACAGACAATGCCCAATCAACAATTTCTTCATCGTCTTTATTTAAGCGATCTTTCCATGATTTATGAGGTCCTCTTCCAAATTCGATTAATTCTTTCACTGTTAAATCTAATTGATGATCATGCATTTGTGGTAACATCGCTAATTGCTTCGCTACATCGGCACTTTTCATCATATGAATACTTTTTCCATCTAAAATGATATCCCCTTCGCTTTGTTTAAGTAGTCTTGCCATTAAACGAAGCAAAGTAGATTTCCCTGATCCATTCGGTCCAATTAAACTAACGACCTCTCCAGCTTTAATATGTACATTCATATTTTGCATTTGAAATCTTTCAGAATGTGCGTAAAACACTTTATTAACGGAAATCACGTTGTCTTCCTCCTCTATGAATTAAATATAAGAAGAACGGACCGCCTAAGAATGATAATAAAATACCAACAGGCAATTCAATTGGATCGAACCAACTTCGAGCTATCGCATCCGCGAAAACAAGTAATATCCCTCCGCCAAGGCATGATAATGGCAGTAAATATTTATAGTCATTTCCAACTAATAAACGTAACATATGTGGTACAACAAGACCGACAAATCCAATAAGACCAGAAACACTAACTGCAATTCCAGCTAATAGTGTACTTACTACTATTAAATAAAACCGGCTTCTCTCCACGTTATGACCTAATAATTTCGCCATTTCATCTCCAAGCATTAATACTCGAATATGCTTTATACCAAAGAAGGCTAATATAATAGCGAATATTGCATAATAAATAATCATGTTTAAATGTGCCCAACTTACACCACCAATGCCACCTGCTAACCACGGTAACACCGATTGTACTTTGTCACTATGTAATAACATTAACGCTGACGTCGCTGCACCAATTAATGCATTGATTGATACACCTACTAAGACAATCCTTGAAGGCGGCGCCCCTTTTTGCCATGATAAAGCATAAATGACCATCGCCGTTATGAAAGCTCCTATAAATGCCCCGAGCGGTAAAAATGCCATATGCTGAGGGAATAAAATCATAATTACAATTGCTACAAGGCCTGCTCCAGATGAAACCCCGATAATACCAGGGTCTGCAAGAGGATTTCTCATAACCCCTTGCAGCAGTGCACCAGATGCTGCTAAACATGTTCCTACTATAAATCCAACGAGCACTCTCGGTATACGAAGGTCCCATACAATTCGATGAACCGTCGAACCTTCATCTTGTATCCCTGTTAGAATATCTCGTAAAGAAAAGGATAGGCTTCCTGCGAAAAGACCGTAAAAAAGACCTAAAATCGCTAATACAACTAAAGTAACTGCTATTATCCACCTTTTTTTCGCAAAAGGATGTTCCTTTTCCCTTACTACTTCACTACTTTCCATACTTATCATTTCCTTACATCTTGTATACTTTTATACATAAAGTCCATTGCTTCTGTAACTTTTGTTCCAGGATTTGATCCAAATAAGTCTGGTGGCAAAATAACTACACGATTTTGTTTTACTGCATCTAAATTTTTCCACGCTGCATTTTTCATCATTTCGCCTTCAAATGCTTTTTTAACGCTATTTGGATCTCCATGTGTAATTAAATAAATCACATCTGGATTTGCCTCAATAATACGTTCTACACTTAGCTGCGCATATTGCGGATATTCCTTCATTTCCGGAAAATCAGCTGCAATATTTTTCCCGCCTGTTTTTTCTAAAATATCGCCTGATAAAGATGTTGGTAATGCTGCTAAATAAGTACCTGGTGCTCCGTATACTAACAGTGCTTTCACATCACTCTTTTTCTCATATGTCTTCATTTGATCATTAATTTTTTGATTAAGTTCTTTTGCTTTATCTTCTTTCTTCATTATCGTTCCATATAGTTCAATATTCTTTTGAATATCTTGTACAGAATTCGCAGAAGAAATCATTACTTTCGTTCCTTGTCCTTCAACCGTTGGAACATTCTTTTGAAACCCATTGTTAGCAATAAGTACATCCGGTTTTAAACTAGCAATTTGCTCAAAATTCGGTTGATGTGCATTCCCGATTACTTGTACTTTCTTTAAATCCTCCGGAAGAGTTATTTTTGCATCCGGACGACCTACTATTTTTCCGCCTAAAGCATGAATAATATTCATGTCTCCCATACTTAATGTTGCAAAACTCTCTGGCACTTTATCGAATGTTACCTTTCTTCCTGACAGGTCGGTAACTTCGATTTTCTCTTTTCCTTTTTCTGTTTTTGTTGCAGATGCTTTTTCGTCTCCCTTTGCATTGCAACCTATTAACAAGAAAAAAATAGATAAAATCGCTGTGAATAGCGTAATAGATTTTTTCATTCTTTCACCTCTAACTGATAATGATAATCATTAACTACTATTCTACTTTAATTGATAAGGATTATCATTGTCAATATAAACCGCATACATTTTTTTCAAAAACAAAAAGCACTACAAAAAGATTCGTTCTTTTCGTAGTGCCCTATTTCATAATATTACTCACATTCATTTCCCTCTAACTGATCTCGCATCACTTTCACACGCTGAAAGAAAAAGAATGATAAACTTAAAAATATAATGGTGCTCCCCATCATAACAAAAGATTGTATTGTTTCTTTTGCTCCATTCGGAATCAATAAGCCAACCATTAACAATGTACTTACAGCGAGAAGGATTTGCCCGAACCGAGTATAATCTTCTATTTTTCCTTGTAATTCTTTCATTATATTCTCACTCCCCTATTTCACTGTATCATATTCTATTAAACTTAAAGACCAGTAAATACAGCCATTCTGGGAGATGTTTTCCAAATGAAAAAGAGCCGCTTTATTGCGACTCTTTCATAACCATTACTCCCCTTTATATGCTTCCATATAAATTTCTTTCAACTCTGAAATGAGAGGTAATTTTGGATTAGCTGTTGTACATTGATCTTCAAAAGCTCTTTCTGCTAATAATCCAACAACCTCTTCAAATTGGTCTTTAGCAACTCCTTGTCCTGCAATACTCATATTTATATTTAAGCTTTTTCCAAGCTCAATAATTGCTTGGACGATTGATTCCACACCTTCTGCTGTCGAGCCTGCTGGAAGCCCGAGCATTCTCGCAATATGTGCATAGCGTTCATCAGCTACAAAGTGCTCATATTTTGGGAACAACGCGTGTTTTCTTGGCTTAATAGCATTATAGCGAACTACGTGCGGCATAAGAATTGCATTGGCACGCCCATGCGGAATATGAAATTCCGGTCCAATTTTATGTGCTAAGCTGTGATTAATACCTAAGAAAGCATTTGCAAATGCCATCCCAGCGATTGCAGAAGCATTATGCATTTTTTCTCGCGCTTCTTCGTCATTTCCATCTTTAAATGCTCTTGGTAAATATTTAAATACGAGATCAATGGCCTTTAATGCTAATCCATCTGTATAGTCATTTGCTAGAACAGACACATACGCCTCGATTGCATGCGTTAATACGTCCATACCAGTGTCTGCTGTTACATGTGGTGGTACTGTCATTACAAACTGTGGATCAACAATTGCTACATCTGGTGTTAATTCATAATCCGCGAGCGGATACTTTATATTATTTTTCTTATCTGTAATAACCGCAAATGGTGTCACTTCTGATCCTGTTCCTGATGTTGTTGGAATGGCAACAAACTGCGCCTTACTTCCTAATTCCGGATATTTACATGTACGTTTTCTTATATCTAAAAACTTCTGTTTAATTCCATAGAATGTTGTTTCTGGGTGCTCATAGAAAAGCCACATCCCTTTCGCTGCATCCATAGCTGAACCACCACCAAGTGCGATAATTACATCTGGCTTAAAACTTCTCATCATTTCCGCACCTTTAAACACAGTTTCATCTGATGGATCTGGCTCGACCTCAAAGAAAACTTCGACTTTTACATCATTTGCATGTTTACGTAAATAATGCGTAACCGTATCTACATATCCGTGCTCAACCATTCCTGGATCCGTTACAATAAATGCACGTGAAATGTTAGGCATATTTGCTAAATATGCTGTCGCATGTTTTTCAAAATAAATTTTTGGTGGTAATTTGAACCACTGCATATTCTTTTTTCTATTTGCCAACCTTTTTATATTTAATAAATGCGTCGCTGTTACGTTTTGAGAAACTGAGTTTTTCCCATACGAGCCGCAACCAAGCGTAAGTGATGGAATAAATCCATTATATATGTCACCGATTCCACCTTGTGATGAAGGGGCGTTTACAATAAGACGGCAAGCTTTCATACGTAATCCAAATTGTTTTTGTACTTCTTTATTTGTAGAATGAATGACTGCTGAATGTCCTAAACCACCAAGGTTTAACATTTCTTCGCAATATGTAAATCCTTCTTCTAATGAATTTGCTTTTACACACGCTAATACTGGACTCAGTTTCTCACGAGATAGTGGATATGCTGCTCCGATACCTTGTATTTCAGCTACAAGCATTTTTGTATTTTCAGGCACAGTAATTCCAACTAATGCGGCAATGTACTGCGCTGATTTCCCTACAATATCACTATTTACTGCACATGTATTTTCATTAATAACTAGCTTTTCTAATTTTCTTCTCTCTTCTTCTGCTACAAAGTAACAATTGTTTGCAATCATTTCTGTTTTCACATCATCATAAATTTCCTTGTCTATAATGATTGCTTGTTCTGATGCACAAATCATACCGTTATCAAATGTTTTTGATAAAATTAAATCATTAACAGCTCGTTTTATATGCGCTGATTTCTCTATATAGCATGGTACATTACCAGGACCTACACCTAGCGCTGGTTTTCCAGTAGAATAAGCTGATTTCACCATACCTGCTCCTCCAGTTGCCAAAACAAGCGCAACACCTTCATGGTTCATTAATTGTTTTGTTGCTTCGACAGAAGGTTTTTCAATCCACTGAATACAATGTTTTGGTGCCCCCGCCTTCACCGCTGCATCATATACTGTTTTCGCCGCTGCAATGGAACAGTTTTGTGCTGAAGGATGAAATGCGAAAATAATTGGATTTCTCGTTTTTATCGCGATTAATGCTTTAAACATTGTTGTCGACGTTGGATTCGTTACTGGCGTTACCCCAGCTACTACACCGACAGGTTCTGCAATTTCTATTATTTCTTCATGAGGATCTTCGTGAATAATCCCTACTGTTTTATCTTTTTTTATGCTATGCCAAATATATTCAGTAGCAAAAATATTTTTAATACATTTATCTTCATATACACCACGACCCGTTTCTTCAACAGCCAACTTCGCAAGCGGCATATGTTGATCCACACCTGCTAATGCCATTTCGTGAACAATGTTGTCAATTTGCTCTTGTGTAAAACCTTCTAATGCTTGTAAAGCCTTTCGACCGTTATTCACTAACGTATCAATCATCTCTTTTACTTCCTGCATTTCATTTACAACTTTCTCTTTGACTACCATGTAAATTCCTCCTATTCTGCTATCATGGACTAAACGAGACCCTATAGGTCATAATAAGTCCCGATTAGCGTAAAAAAATAGAGTTGCTTTCCTACATGAACCTCATTGTTTGTGAAACATTTCACAAGATTGTTCGTGAGTAACATTTCATGAACTTAATATACATGAAATAATTTCATTTGTGTATGTCTATTTTGTGAAATGTTTCACAAAATGATGTGATAAAAATGCACTGCCTTATATTAGCAGTGCATTTTTATTATGCTAACGCTTGTGCTAGATCTTCAATTAAATCTTCACCGTCTTCAATACCGACAGAAATACGAATTAATGTATCTGTAATTCCTAATTCTTTGCGGCGATCTGCTGGGATTGATGCATGTGTCATTTGAGATGGGATAGAAATTAAACTTTCTACTGCCCCTAAACTTTCAGCAAGTGTAAAGTATTGTAATTTCTCAAGTACTTTATTTAATGTTTCTTCGCTATCTACATCAAATGAGATAATAGCACCAAATCCATTTGCTTGTTCTGTTGCAAGTTCATGGTTTTGATGTGACTCAAGACCTGGGTAATATACTTTATTTACTTTTGGATGATTATTTAAAAACTCGGCAATTGCGCGTGAATTCGTTTCATGCTCTTCCATTCGAATTCCTAATGTTTTTAAGCCACGAAGTAGTAAGAAGCTATCTTGTGGGCCAAGAATGCCTCCTGTTGAGTTTTGTACAAAGTGAAGGTCTTCTGCTAATTGCGGGCTATTTACAACTACTAGGCCTGCAACTACGTCACTATGACCTCCTAAATATTTCGTTGCACTATGAAGTACAATGTCTGCTCCTAAAGTAATCGGCGACTGCCAATATGGCGTCATGAATGTGTTATCGATAATTGTTAATAAATCTTTCTCTTTAGCAAGAGTAGATATTTTCTTAATATCAGTAATTTTCAGTAATGGGTTCGTTGGTGTTTCCACATAAATCGCTTTCGTATTCGGACGAATTGCTTCTACAACTTCCTCTAAGTTGGTTGTATCTACAAATGTATGCTCAATACCGAAGCGATTTAATACTTTCGTGATAACGCGGTACGTTCCACCATACACATCATCTGTTAAAATAACGTGGTCACCTTTTGAGAACAACATAATTGTAGCTGTAATAGCAGCCATTCCTGAACCAAATGCAAAACCAGCATGACCGTTTTCTAATACTGCAATCATTTCTTCTAAAGCTGCACGTGTTGGGTTGCCTGTACGTGAATATTCATATCCTTGATGCTTACCAACTGCTTCTTGTTTGTACGTACTTGTTTGATAAATCGGTACATTTACAGATCCAGTTGAAGGTTCTCCTATGCGAATACCATGAATTAACTTTGTCTTTGCTCTCATTTTTTATTCCCATCCTTTGTATATGTCTTTACTTAAATAACGCTCACTACTATCAGGAAAAATCGTTACAATATTTGTACCTGGTGCCGCTTGCTCTGCTTCAAGTAAACTTGCATGAAATGCTGCTCCTGAAGAGCTCCCAACAAGCAGTCCTTCTTTTTGCGCTAATTCCTTTACTCGTAAAAATGCATTTCGATCAGAAATTGTATGAATTTCATCAAAATAAGATGTTTTCAAAAATGGCGGGATGAATTCAAGGCCGATCCCTTCTGTTTCATGCGAACCAGCTTTACCACCATTTAAAATGGATCCTTCTGGTTCCACAATAACCGTTTTTATATCTACATTTTTTTCTTTCAAATAAGATGCAGTCCCCATGAATGTACCACCAGTTCCTGCTCCTGCAACAAATATGTTAATCTCTCCGTTCAGTGCATCCCAAAGTTCAGGACCTAGTGTTTTGAAATAAGCACGCGGGTTTGCTTCATTCGCAAACTGACTTGGAGAGTATGAATTCGGTATTTCATTTACTAATTCTTTTGCTTTTGCAATTGCACCGGTCATTCCTTGCTCAGTTGGTGTATGCACGACCGTTGCGCCTAGCGCTTTCATTAATTCTTGTTTTTCAATACTAAATTTCTCTGGTACACAAACAATAACGCGTAAATCATGTTGTAACGCTGCAAGTGCCAGTCCAATACCAGTATTTCCAGCGGTCGGTTCAATAATTGTTCCACCCTGGGTAACAAGCCCTTTTTCTAGCGCATCTTCGATTAATTCTCTTCCTAAACGGTCCTTAACGCTTCCACCTGGGTTATAAAATTCAAGCTTTGCAAATAAACGGACCCCTTCTGGAAGTGAAAAACGAGTAATTTCTACAATTGGTGTATGACCAATCAACTCATGAACTCCACGATATACATTCATCGTGTTCTCCCCCTTATTTGCCAATAAAGAAAAGGCAACTGTATGTATTTTCTTTATATGAGACAGTTGCCTTTTTGTTACATTACTTTAACTCTTCTAGTACTTTTACGATAAAGTTTGTAGAATGAAGAGCTGCTTGATCTAAAAATTGATCAAATGAAACATTTGATTCTTTACCAGCAATATCAGAAAGTGCACGAATAATAACAAACGGAACTTCATATTGGTGGCATACTTGTGCAACAGCTGCTGCTTCCATTTCTACTGCATAAAGGTCTTCAAATTTATCACGAATTGCTGCAACGCGGTTCGGATCACTCATAAATGAATCACCTGTTGCAATCATACCTTTTACAACTTGAATATTTTCTTCTGCCTGCATACATTTCTCAGCTAATGCAACTAATGCTTCATCAGCCTTGAATCCAGGAGGCATTCCTGGTACTTGACCATACTCATAGTTAAATGCTGTTACATCTACGTCATGATGACGAACTTCTGTTGAAATAACTACATCTCCAACGTTTAGAGAATGATGGAAGCCACCAGCTGAACCAGTATTAATTACTTTTTCAGGCTTATATCTTTCTAATAAAATTGTCGTTGACATCGCTGCATTTACTTTACCAATACCAGACTTTAACAAGATTACTTCATGTCCTGCTAATTGTCCTTTCGTAAATTCACACCCCGCAACCGTTTCTGTTTCTGCTTGTTCTAATTTGTCACGTAAAATACGTACTTCTTCTTCCATTGCTCCAATTACAGCAATTCTCAATCTAATCCCTCTTTCTATTGCTTAGTTGCCTCCATTACCCAAACGAAATGATTTAATCTCGTAAACGTTACATGGAAGCCATTGTTTTCAAAAATAGACTGCATGACTGGAATACGTGTATAATATTCCGTTTGCAAATCGTTTGCTAACTGATGGAAACCTCTTTGTTTTGCTGTTTCAACAGTTTTATCATATGCATCTTGATCTGCAAATATCGTATCAGCAAACACTATTTTACCACCTTTGTTTAGCAATTGACTATAGTTCGCAATCGCTACATTTTTTTCATCATCTGTTAAATGATGAAATGCATAGGTGCTTACAATGGTATCAATTGAATTTGGAACTTCAAACGAAAGAAAATCACCTTCTGTAATCGAAAACTCTTGCGGCAATTTCTCTTTTGCAATCATGCGCATTTCACGTGACGGTTCTATACCGTAAACTGTGTGGCCAGCAAGTAATAATTTATTTGTTAAATTTCCAGTACCAACACCAAATTCTAATACATTACCAAATGACTTGTTAACTACATCCTCTAGAATATCCTCATAATGGGCGAAAACTTCTTTATATTGTATATCTTCGCCTTGTACGAATGAGTCGTACGTATGAGCCCACTCATCAAATAAACCATTAAATTCTGTCCCCATAAAAATTCCCCTTTTTCTTATCGGTTTTATCAGTATGATATGCCCTCTTGCTAAAAATGTCAATTGAAATGTACATGGTATTTCATTCTTTTCTTTGTTACACTATAGTTGATTACATAGGAGAGGGGTCGTCTTCGTGTCATTTACCTTTGAAATGTTAGAAGATAAAGTAGAGTTTTTCGAAGCAGGAGACTTAGCTTCTTTGGAACGAAAAATTAGCGAACAAATCGATAATAATAAAGCACTTATGCTTGAAGTTCATCACATCTCGCATCAAATGGTTATGGATCCCGAAAGCAAAAGACCATATTATAGCGCGGTTGTTCATTTTAAATTAAAGAAATTACGCTAACTAAAAAAGAGAAGCTCCTAAGGAGCCTCTCTTTTTTAGTTTAGAGTTTGAACAAGTACTGGTTTCCAGCCCTCATTTTCTACCCAATCAATATTCACATAATATTTTTTACCTGATTGTTTATCTTGTACGTTACCGTAAGCTTTATTCTTACCGTTATTTCCAATTCTATGGATAACTAATTGATTTACTGGAACGTCAATTGCAGCTGAAATCGCTTGATTCATCTCATTCCAATCTGCTGTACCTTTTTTAAACGTCATCGCAGGTGTTGCACCTTGCTCTGTACCTACTGGCTTCCAAGAAGATTTCGTATAAGCATCTGTTGCCTGTGACTGTGTTTTTTCAGCTGGTGCTTTCTCGTTAGCTTTCGCTTCTTCTTCAGCTTTTTTCTGTTCTTCCTCAGCCTTTTGCTTCGCTTCTTCTTCCTGCTTCTTAGCCTCTGTCTTATCTTGCTCGTTCTTCTTCGGCTCTTCTTTGCCTTTAGCTTTCTCAGCTTTATTCTCTTTCGTTGTTTGCTGAGCTACTTTTTTATCACTAAAAGACGCTTGCTCTTTTCTTTCAGGAACAAACAATTGATATGATACAATAGCTACTAATATTAATACAATTGCAATTGCAATATTTAAAACACCGTTTTGACGACGTTTTTGTTGTTTCTGTTGGAATCTAGATCCTCCTGCCATTCTTCAAACCTCCATGCAGTTTTTCATACTTGCTATTGTAACATTAAATCTAGAAAGGTTGAACATTTACAATAATATTTTCACGAAATGAAAACATTTCAATATGAATTGCAAGATTACTTTTCATTCTCTAATCGATAGATTGATTCTACGATAGCTTTGAAAATAGGTGTAACTTCATTTACATTACTATTCGTTTCTATATCCACGACAACTAAAGCATATCTTGGATTTTCATATGGAAAATACCCTGCAAACCAGCGATTCACTTTCGTCCCTTTTCCTGTTTGCGCTGTCCCAGATTTTCCGGCAACACTTAGTGGCAACGACCTGAATGCGGCTCCTGTTCCTTTCTCCGTTGTTACAACGCTCCTTAATAACTCTTGTAATGTTTTAACCGCTTCATACGAAAGCTGTTTCCCGCCTATTGTATGGTCTTCAAACGTATAAAAGTCCGTTCCATTTTTATACATTATTTTTTCCACAGCTTTCACTTCCATCTTTTCTCCATCCCTAGCAATCGTCGCCATCATATTTGCAATCGCTAGAGGTGACATACGTACATCTTTCTGTCCAATCGCGGTTTGCGCTACCGCCTTTTGACTATTCTTATTTCCTTCACTCCCCCAAATCGTAACCCTCTTCTCCTCTGGCATTTGCTCAAAATGAGTTGTATGAAATACAGAACCTTTCCATCCAACCTTACCAGCGCCTCCTAACGCTGCTACGTAAGTTTCTAACACCATCTTATCCTTTTGTATTAGCTCATTACCTAACTCTGAAAATGTCCTATTACAGCTTCTAGCAAAGCTCTCTTTAAAACTAAGTGTACCCATCATAACTTGTGGATGGTCTTCACCATATAAATCTTGATTACAATTAAATGTACGATTAAACACATTTTCATTTTGATCAATCACTGCCGATGCAACTATTGTTTTAAAAACAGAACCGGGAAAATGTGGTGTTAACATTTGATTTTCAAGTGTAGTTGTATATAAACGCTCATCCTTCACCTGTACAGATGGTTTACTGACCATCGCTAAAATTTCATTTTTCTTTACATCAAGTAATACTAATCCCCCCTTCTTTATTTCGCTTGCTTCAACCACTTCTTCTGCTTTTTGCTGTAACCTGTTATGTAAAGTTGTTTGAATCGTCACTGGATAAAACGGATTTCCAGGCGCAGTATATTTCGCTTGTTTTCCAAAAATCGGTTCTCCTTGTCGGTCCACTTGATACAATACTTTTGCCTCTCCATCGGTCAAAAGAAATTCATCAAATGATTGCTGCAATCCTGAAATGCCAATTGGCGTTTGCCTTGAAATTTTTCTTACTTCTCCGTATCGTTTTTGAAATTCTCGTTCATTCTCCCCCACATCGCCAATTAAATGATTCATCGCGCCAGTTTGCCGTAAACGAACTTCAGCTGCTACAATACCTAATACATTTAATTGATTTACCTTCTCCATCTGCTCTCGTGCCAATCGAAATGGACCATTTCCCCTTTGCATGATAAATGCACTTTTCTTGTCTTTCATTTGACTTTCAATCTCTTGTCTCGACACACCAATGATATGCGCAATTTTCTCTAACATGTCATTTTTTATTTGTAGAAATGGAAAAACAATTAAAACAGGATACTTTTTCTCACCTATTTCCTTACCGTTCCGATCTATAAAATGGCCTCTTCCATCATCTACCGTAATGGACTGCGTCCGTTGTGTAACACTTTTTTCAATTAAATTTATCTTACGATCTGTAAATGATTCTGTATCTATAATTTGTATTTGAATTAAACGACAAAGTAAAATAAACATGATACACATAAAACAAATTAAAACAATTGTAATTCTCCGTTTTATTTTCATAAAAAAACACCTCGTCTATTATAGTTTGGACGGAGTGTTTCATCTTTTATACAAATAAAAAAATCACTCGCTTTTACACGAGTGATTTTTTATTATTTTACAGAGATAATCTCTACTTGCATTTCTCCACCTGGAGTTTGGATTGCTACCTTCTCACCAATTTGCTTACCTAATAAGCTTTTTGCAATTGGAGAATCGTTAGAAATTCTTCCTTCAAATGGATCTGCTTCTGCGCTACCTACGATTGTGTAAGATTCTTCATCTCCACCTGGCAACTCTTTAAATGTTACTGTTTTACCTAATGTAACAACTGTAGATTCTTCGCCGTTATCTGTGATGATAACTGCGTTACGAATCATGTTTTCTAATTGTGTAATACGTCCTTCTACGAACGCTTGCTCATCTTTCGCTGCATCGTACTCAGAGTTCTCAGAAAGATCTCCGAAGCTACGTGCAATCTTAATGCGCTCTACAACCTCTTTACGTTTTACCGTTTTTAAATCTTCAAGTTCGTTCTCTAGCTTTTGCTTACCCTCTTGCGTCATAGGGTATGTTTTTTCTGTTGCCATATTTTCCACTCCTTTTATATACCAATCCCCCGAAAAAAAAGAGGAGTTCCATATGAAAACTCCCCCACTTATATGTATAGCGGAGGTTTCTAGCACGCCTGTACTAGCGGAGTTGTCACATACAACCCCGTATTCCCAATTCTTCTTTATATAAAGAAGATATGTATGGAAAGTTGATATAAATATGCCCTCACCTATATATAGATGAGGTTGCATGTTTCATTGTATTCGATAGGAAGGGAAAAAATCCCTTCCTATCGTATATCTTTTACTATGCTATTACAAATTTACTTTTTGTTCAAGAATTGTTGCAATTTTTGTCACCATAATATCAATTGCAACATGATTTTGTCCACCTTCAGGGATAATAATATCCGCAAATTTCTTAGAAGGCTCAATAAATTGATTGTGCATTGGACGTACAACACTTACGTATTGATCAACTACTGAATCCATCGTACGACCGCGCTCTTTAATATCACGCTGCATGCGGCGTAAAATACGAAGATCTGCATCTGTATCAACGAATAGCTTTATGTCCATTAACTCACAAAGACGTGGGTCTTCTAAAATAAGAATTCCTTCTAAAATGATTACATCTTTCGGCTCAACTGGAATAACTTCTTCTGAACGCGTATGCAATGTATAGTCATATACAGGCTTATCAATTTGCTCATATGCAAGCAACTGCTGCAAATGTTCAATTAACAGATCATTATCAAACGCAAGCGGATGATCATAATTTGTTTTTAAACGCTCTTCCATTGGTAAATGGCTTTGATCTTTGTAATAATAATCTTGCTCTAAGATTAAAATAGAATGACCTTTAAAATGGTCAAAAATCGCTTTCGTTACACTCGTTTTACCTGATCCCGAACCACCAGCAATTCCAATTACAACAGGCTTATTCGTCCCCATTCGACTATCACTCTTTCTTATTGAAGTATGCTTTTGCGCATCATATTATTCACATACACTGGTTGATCCACTTTGAATTTCACGATTTGCAACGGATGTCTCGCTGCATCTAATTCGTTTCCATCCTCATCCCAAATTTTCTCCACCGTCTGCGTAAAGTTTTCTATTTCTGGTCCAAAGAACTCGACTTCATGTCCTGGTTTGAAATGATTACGTTGCTCAATCGTTACAATGCCCGTTTCTTCATTATAATCTAACACTAAACCAGCGAAATCATACGTTGTTTTCTTACTATGATTTCCAAACATTTGCTCTTGATGTCCTGGAACCCCTTCAAAGAATGCGGGAGCTGTATCACGATTTGCACATTTATCAAGCTCATCTAACCATTCTTGTTTAAACTCAAAATTATCCGGATCCGCACAATACGCATCAATTACTTTACGGTATACCGTTGCTACAGTCGCTACGTAATGAATTGATTTCATACGTCCTTCAACTTTTAAGCTATCAATTCCAATTTCAATCATTTTCGGAATTGATAAAATTAAATTTAAGTCTTTTGGACTCATTGCAAAGTGAGCATCTTCTTCTTGGAATAGAGGAAGCTCTTTTGCATCTTTATGTTGTGATACTGTTTGAACTAAATCATAGTCCCAACGGCAAGATTGACAACAACCACCACGGTTAGAGTCACGTGCTGTCATATGGTTACTTAACGTACATCTGCCTGAATATGCGATACACATTGCACCATGGACGAATGCTTCAATTTCAATATCCACTTTTTCTTTAATTTCTTTCATTTCTTCATAGCTTGCTTCACGGGCTAATACAAGACGATGTAAACCTTCTTCTTTCCAATACTGTGCTGCTTTCCAGTTGGATAGTGATTGTTGTGTACTTAAATGCACTTCAACAGAAGGCGCTACACGTTTACAAGTCTCAATAATAAGCGGATCAGCAACGATAATTCCCGTTACGCCAGCTTTTTCAATCCCTTTTAAATATTCCTCTAGCCCGTCCATATTTTCATTATGTGCAAAGATATTTGTTGTTACATATATTTTTGCTCCATATTTCTTTGCAAATTCAACACCTTCTGCCATTTCTTCCAGTGTAAAGTTACCTGCATTCGAACGAAGACCAAATTCTTGTCCACCTAAATATACAGCATCTGCCCCATAATGGATAGCTACTTTTAATTTTTCTAAGTTACCCGCAGGGATTAACAGTTCAGGTTTCTTCACAATAACGCGTTTGCCATCGATTACTCGTGAAATTTCTTGTACAGTCATTTCCTACACCCTCCTCGTTTAGTAAACCGTCTCTTTAAAGAAGAATCCTGTATCTAACGGACGATTTACTGGTTGCATTTCTTCTATCTCTTTATATAAATCGTCTTTCACGTCATAATACGCATCACGATCTTCTACACATAAATCAATTGCTTTACGATATTTCTTCGTTACCTCAATAATGTATGCAGAGCTTTTTAGTACACCATCAACTTTTAAGCTAGCGACTTCAGCGTCAATTAGTTCTTCTAACTCATCGATGAAACAAATATCGTTTGGACTCATAATGTGAGTACCATTTTCATCTTCATAAATTGGATATTTATTGTTACGCTCTGGGTCATATAAGAACATATTCTCTTCATATTTTTTCTTTTCAATGTCAAGATTACGTCCTTGATACTCAAAGTAGTTTCCTACTAAGGAACGCTTCGATTGGAACATACAAGTCATACCGTGAATTTGTACTTCAAGTTCCACTTCAGCATTTTCTTTTAATTCAACAATTTCATCTAAGCTAAGCTCACGAGCTAATACAGCTCGTTTTGCTCCTCTTTGTCCCCAGTAGTTACAAGTAAACCAGTTTGTTGCTGTTGTTTCTGTATTCCAGTGCAATTGCATATTTGGCGCTACTTCTCGGACCGCCATTAATACTGCTGGATCTCCGAAAACAATTGCATCTACACTTACTTCGTTTAAAAATGCAACATATTCTGTTAATTCTTCTACTTTATCATTGTGGAACATAGCGTTCATTGCTACGTATACTTTTATACCATTTTCATGCGCAATCTTCACAGCTTGTTTCACATCTTCACGTGAAAATTCCCCTGCTAAACGTAAACCGAACTTTTGCTCACCGATCATTACCGCATCTGCTCCTGCTTTCGCAAGAGGTTCGATATCCACTACTGCTTTTGGCGTTACTAACAATTCAGGTTTCTTCATACCTTGGTCACCCTTTCTTTTTACTAACAGCTACTCCATCACCAATTGGGAAAATCGTTGTATCATATCCTTCATGGTTCATAAGCCATTCATTGTACGTCTTAATACGACGAATTAAACCACGTGTACGTCTGTTTTCAATTTTCTCTTTTGTCGTTACAAGGCCATGGTACATAACATTATCTGAAATAATTACGCCACCAGGATTTAATAACGGTTCATATAAGTCAAAAAAGCGACGATATTGTCCTTTTGCTGCATCAATAAAAATAACGTCAAACGTTCCATGTTTTTCTACTTGCTCGCCTGTTTCTAACGCATCACCGTAAATAACGGAAATACGCTCTTTAACTGGTGAACATTCTATATATTCAAGTGCTTTTTCATATCGCTCGCGATTGCGTTCAACTGTCACAATGTGAGAATTTGGAATAGCTTGCATCATACGAATACTAGAATAACCAATTGCTGTACCAAGCTCTAAAATGCTTTTTGGTCCAATTAAACGTAAAAATTGCAACATAAATTCCATTCCAAGTCGATCCATAATCGGCACATGATTTTCTTTCGCATAATCTTCCATTTCAAGAATTAATTTATCTTTTGGATCAATAAATGATAATAGGTACTCGTTAACTGCATCCTCCATAATGGTCCTCCTTATTTACATGGAGAAGTGCCTCTATGACGTCTTTTCACACATAGAATGCAATAAAAATACAAGCCAGTTTCACCCTTAGCTTGTACGTCCCGTTTTGATATTAAAAACGATTCTTCTGCCAGTTTTTAACCCGATATATTTTACCACAAAAAAGAGGGATGTGCGACCTTTTTCGCTATCCCTCCCCATTTCACTGTTTTTTCGTAATATATTTTTGCTTTAATGCATTATGCTCTTCCAATGTTTTCGCATAGTACACTTCACCAGTTGGTGCAGCTAAGAAATAATAATAATCTGTTTGCGCAGGTTCTAACGCCGCCTCCACTGAATGTTTACCAGAGTTTGCAATCGGACCAACTGGCAATCCTTTCACAACATACGTATTGTACGGTGAGTTTATCTTTAAATCTTCGTATAATACACGTTGTTTATGCTTTCCAAGTGCATATAATACCGTTGGATCAGTTTGCAGGGGCATACCTTTTTCCAAACGATTATAAAAGACACTAGAGATTTTTTGACGATCTGTAAAGCCTGTTGCCTCTTCTTCAATAAGTGCAGACAATGTTAAAAGCTGATGAACATCCCAGTTTTTCGCTTTCATTTTCGCCTCGTTTTGAACAATGATTGCATTCGTTTTCTCAAGCATTGGAATTATAATTTCTTCTAACGTCGTATCTTTTTTATAGAAAGAGTACGTCGCAGGATATAAATAACCTTCTAATGGGTATTTAATATTGCTATCAAAGATTTTATCCGTTAACAACTTCGGATACTTTTGCTGCATTTTTTGAATAAATGCTTTATCGTTTAATTGACGTACGACATCATCTTTATTCCACTTTAATTCGTTTGCAACCGTTTCTGCAATTTCAGTTACTTGTGCACCTTCTTTTATCGTCACTTTATAAAGAGCTGGACGATGTACATTACCAGATGACATTTGTTCAATAACATCTGAGGCACTCATTGAAGGATTTAATAAATATGTACCCGCTTGTAAATTTTTCGATTTAGCCTTTGTATAAAAACTAAAAACTGTACCGTTTTTCACAGCACCTTTTTCTTCTAAAATCTCACCAATTTTACTAGTAGATGATCCTTTTGGAATTTCTACTTCAACCTCTTTTTTATTCCCGCTATCAACTGGTCCTAATGCGGATGAAATATACGCATAGACTGAACCACAAACTAAAAGCAGTGCAATAATCGAAAATAAAAAAAGACGTCTACGCTTTTTTTTCACTTGATTCTCTATCAACACTCTTCCTCCTCAATTAAATTGTAGACCGTATGTATATCTTTCTACACAACACGATATAAAAACACAATAAAATTATTTATCTTTTTTAGATAGACACTTTATTTTTCTACAATCCGTCTCATTATACTACAAAGGATTACACAGTTTCGACAAAAAATCTTTCATTTTACATATAAAAAAAGATGGACTATATGTCGTCCACCTTTTCAGTACTTATTATTCAGCTTCTTGCTCATCAGCTAGAGTGTTGAACATTTCTTGTACCATTTCCCACTCTTCTTCAGATTCGATTGGAAGTAAACTTCCGCCCTCTTCTTCATTTTGCTCATAAGCCATTGCATCATAAATTGGGTCTCCATCTTCGTCTACTTCACCGATTGGAGAGAAGACTACGTATGATTTTTTGCCAAATTTTTCAGCATCAAAAGTGAAAATAATTTCACATAAATGTTCGTTACCTTTTTCGTCTACAATTGTAATTTGATTTTCTTCCATTTTGGTCACCTCTTATTTACTATCTAAAAACCCTTGTAAGATTACGACTGCAGCCATCTTATCGATTACCTGTTTTCGCTTCTTACGACTCACATCAGCTGAAATGAGCAGACGTTCCGCTGCCATCGTTGACAAACGCTCGTCCCACATTACAACTTCTAATTGTAACAGATTTCGCAGGTTTTCTGCAAATTGCTGGCACGCTTCACCACGTGGGCCAATTGTACCATTCATATTTTTAGGTAAACCTACTACTATTTTGTCCACATTGTACTGCTTTACTAACTCAGAAATACGGTCAAAACCAAAGTGGCCTCGTTCTTCGTTAATCCTGATTGTTTCCAGCCCTTGCGCTGTCCAGCCCATTTCGTCGCTCATTGCAACTCCGACTGTTTTTGTACCTACATCTAAACCTAATATCCGCATAAACTACTCCTCACGATGATGTTTCAAGTACGACTTCACAAGCTCTTCAATTAACTCATCACGTTCAAGCTTGCGAATGATGCTTCGTGCATCTTTATGGCGAGGTATGTATGCTGGGTCTCCACTTAATAAATAACCGACGATTTGGTTAATCGGATTATAGCCTTTTTCTTGAAGTGCATCATACACAGTTAAAAGTACATCATTTACATGGACACTCTGTTTTTCATCTTGAATGCTAAACTTCATTGTTTTATCAAAACCGTCCATTTCAAGCACCTCACTTATATAGTAAGTATAGGGAGAAGAACTTCTCCTCTCCCTACCATTGTACACTACTATCTCTTTATTTTGAAACAGATTTAACGTACTCTTGTACAAATGCTAAAGCTTCCTCAACTTGCGCTGGGTTTTT
This sequence comes from Bacillus sp. IBL03825, assembly GCF_024712505.1. Taxonomy (NCBI): domain Bacteria; kingdom Bacillati; phylum Bacillota; class Bacilli; order Caryophanales; family Bacillaceae; genus Bacillus; species Bacillus sp. IBL03825. Next base: position 4,340,148 of record NZ_JAMXKE010000001.1, read on the forward strand.
ACCACCTGCTTGAGCCATGTCAGGACGGCCACCACCGCCGCCGCCACAACGAGAAGCTACTTCTTTCACAAGTTTACCAGCATGGTAACCTTGGCTAATTAAATCTTTCGTTACGCCAGCTAAGATGTTTACTTTATCATCATTTACAGACGCTAATACGACAACTGCAGACTCTAATTTATTTTTCAGGTCATCCATCATCGTACGTAAGTTGTTCATATCTGCAACGTTTACTTTCGCTGCTAATACGTTTACTCCATCAACTGTCATTACTGAATCAGTTAAGTTTCCAGCTTCAATATTGCTTAATTTTGCAGCAAGAGATTCGTTTTCTTTTTGAAGTTGTTTTACTTCAGTAAATAAACCATCCACTCTTGTTAAAATATCTTTCGGATTTGTTTTCATTTTTCCTGCTGCTTCTTTTAATAAACCTACTTGATCGTTCATTAATTCGTATGCAGATTTACCAGTTACTGCTTCAATACGACGCGTTCCTGCACCGATACCAGACTCAGCAACGATTTTGAAAATACCGATTGAAGCTGTGTTATCAACGTGACAACCACCGCAAAGCTCTAAGCTGTAATCGCCTACTTGTACAACGCGTACAACATCACCATATTTTTCACCGAATAATGCCATTGCGCCCATTTCTTTCGCTTCTTCAATTGCTTTTTGAGAAATCTCAACATCAATACTTTCCCAAATTTTCTCGTTTACCATACGCTCAATTTTTTCTAATTCGTCAGCTTGTACTTGACCGAAGTGAGAGAAATCAAAGCGTAAACGTTCAGAAGTTACAAGAGAACCTGCTTGGTTAACATGCGTTCCAAGTACGTCTTTTAATGCTTGGTGTAGTAAGTGAGTTGCTGTATGGTTTTTCACAACGCTACTGCGGTTTTTCGTGTCGATAATAGCTTTCACAGCCGCATCTTTCGTTAATGTACCTTCTTCAACAACAACTTTGTGTAAGTTTTGACCATTTGGTGCTTTTTGTACGTCTTTTACAAGTACTTTCACGCCGTCAGCAAGAAGATAACCACGGTCTGCAATTTGTCCACCGCTCTCAGCATAGAATGGTGTTACATCAAGCATTAATTGCCCTTCTTCACCAGCTTGTAAGCTATCTGTGTATTCGCCGTTTTTCACAAGTGCAACAACGTTACTTTCTGTTGCAACTGTACCGTAACCAACGAACTCGCTCGCTACTTTCACTTCTCCAAGGACACCGCCTTGAACTTGCATAGAATCAACGTCTTGACGAGCTGCACGTGCGCGCTCACGTTGTTTTTCCATTTCACTTTCAAAGCCTTCCTGATCAACTGTCATACCAGCTTCTTCTGCATATTCTTCAGTTAATTCAATCGGGAAACCGTATGTGTCATATAGACGGAACGCATCTACTCCAGAAATAACAGTTGTTTTTTCTTCTTTTGCTTTTGTGATAACTTCAGCTAAAATTGCTTCCCCATCATGAAGTGTTTCATGGAAACGCTCTTCTTCGTTTTTCACAACTTTTGCGATGAAATCTTTCTTTTCAAGTACTTCTGGGTAGAAGTCTTTCATTACTTCTCCAACAACCGGCACTAATTCAAACATGAATGGACGGTTGATGTTTAATTTCTTCGAATAACGAACCGCGCGGCGTAATAAACGACGTAATACATAACCACGGCCTTCGTTAGATGGAAGAGCACCGTCACCTACAGCAAATGTTACTGTACGGATATGGTCAGCAATTACTTTAAACGCCATATCTTTTTCTAAGTCACCATTACGATACTTCTCACCAGAAATTGATTCTGTTGCGCCAATCATCGGCATGAATAAGTCTGTGTCAAAGTTTGTAGGTACATCTTGAACGATAGATGTCATACGCTCTAGACCCATCCCTGTATCGATGTTTTTCTTAGGAAGCGGTGTATATGAACCGTCTGGATTATGGTTAAATTGAGAGAATACAAGGTTCCATACTTCTAAGTAACGCTCGTTTTCTCCGCCTGGATATAATTCTGGGTCACTAAAGTCATTACCATAAGCTTCTCCGCGGTCATAGAAAATCTCTGTATTCGGTCCGCTTGGTCCTTCACCGATATCCCAGAAGTTTTCTTCTAAACGGATGATGCGCTCTTTTGGAACACCCATTTTTTCATTCCAAATTGTGAATGCTTCTTCATCTTCTGGATGGATTGTAACTGATAGTAATTCTTTATCGAATCCGATCCATTTGTCGCTCGTTAAGAATTCCCAAGCCCAAGTAATTGCTTCTTCTTTAAAGTAATCACCGATTGAGAAGTTTCCTAACATTTCAAAGAATGTATGGTGACGAGCTGTTTTCCCTACGTTTTCAATATCGTTTGTACGAATTGATTTTTGAGCATTTGTAATACGTGGATTTTGCGGGATTACACGTCCATCAAAATATTTTTTTAATGTCGCTACACCACTGTTAATCCATAACAGAGATGGATCTTCATGCGGAACTAGTGATGCACTAGGTTCTACTGCATGTCCTTTTTCTTGGAAAAAGTCTAAAAACATTTGACGAATTTGTGCGCCTGTTAGTTGTTTCATTGTATTTTCCTCCTTAAATATAAAAAACTCCCGCCCCTATAAAAGGGACGAGAGTTAACTCGCGATACCACCCTAATTATGAATTGATTATTATAACAATCAATTCATCACCTCATGGTGCCGTAACGTGGCAAGACGGCAGTGATTAGCTGCTCTCAGGATTAGCTTTCTGTTACCCTTCATTTAAAGCTTCTTTCAGCCATATGGAAGCTTCTCTCTATAAATGGACTGTAACGTACTTTTTCCGTCATTGATTTAATGTATTATATGACTAAATATAATAGAATTCTCTTAAGTTTGTCAATGTAGATAATCATTTATATTGCATTAACCATAGTTATTCTACTATTCATTCTTAACAGCCTTTCCATATATTATGCATTTATTAATAAATTGTACTACCTCTATATTTTTTTCGGAATATTATATTTTTGTTATAATTAAATTATCAATAATAAAGAAGCGAGCAAAATGACAACTTTATTGAACAAGGCTAAAAACATATTAACGACTGACGAAACGATATTATTTTACACTGCATGTTCATTAAATATATTTATTTATCGTTCCGTTGCAAGACCAGGACTGTTAATTTTAACAAACAAACGGCTCTTCTTTTATGGACCAGATGTAAGTAAGAACCCAATATTTGAAGAGTACTCTTTTGCAAACATTTCTAATCTAAAAGTGCAAAAGCGTCTTTTCAGCAATCAAATTATATTTATGTACGATAATGAATGGAAAAAAATAAAACATATTCAAACAAATGATGTAAGCTCTCTCGTTCAACAAATACACGAGCAACTCTCTAAATAATGATAGCCCTCTACTTTTATAAGCAGAGGGCTATCATATTACACATCTTCTTTTTTCCAAAGAGGCCTTACATGAACGATCACCGTACGAATGACCGCTAAAACAGGAACTGATATTAATAACCCTACAATTCCTGCCACTTCTCCCCCAACTAATAATGCAAGCATAATAATAACAGGATGCATACGAAGTGACTTACCAACGATGTAAGGTGATAAAATGTTACTTTCCAAAAATTGCAAAATAGCAATCGTAATTCCCGCCTTAATGAGTAAACTCGTTGATACCGTTGCCGCAATCATCAATGTCGGAATCGCCCCTAAAATAGGACCGAAGTACGGGATTATATCCGTTACCCCAATAATAATGCCGAGTAATAATGGATATTTCATACCGATAAACCAAAAAGAAAGAACAGATACTCCCCCTAATACTAAGCAAACAAATAACTGTCCTCGAATATAACTTCCGAGTGACTTATCAATTTCTTTCGCCAGCATTTGCCCTGTACTACGCCACTTACTCGGGACTAGTTTCCAAAAAATATTATAAAACTCACCGTAATCTTTTAATATGTAAAATACAATGAACGGTATTAAAAAAATAATAAGCAACGAGTCCAATACGCCACGGGCTGTGCTCATCACTTTATTTAAAAGTGATTGTATCTTCGTTTCTACTCCACCAAAAATTTGTTTCACCTTTTCATGAATAAAGGACGGGAAGTTCGCTGTTTGTTCCGTAACGCCATCCATCCAAGAATCATACATTTTTGTAAACTGCGGAAATTGTTCATTAATCTCTTGTAATTGCTTAATAACAATTGGCGTTCCTTTATAAATTCCATAACCAATCCCACCAAAGAAAAGGATGTAAATAAGCAAAATAGCGAGTGTGCGCGGCATCCCTTCTTTATGAATTTTTTCAATTAAAGGATGCAATAAATACGCAATAAAACACGCAATAAGAAACGGTGTAATTGCCACTTTAAATACAAAGATAATCGGTGCCCATAGCGGCTTAATTTTTAAAAAGACAAGCAAACAAAGAAATACAAGTAACAATAACCCTAAACGATATATCCAAATGATTTTAAGATTCTTCACACGAAAAACCTCCTCCACCTTTATTTTGAAAATAAATAGGTTAGGTTATGTGCAAAAGTTTTAAAATCTTTTCGTGCAGACCATACTGTTTTGTAAAGACGTACATATACATAACATAATAAGGACAACCACCCCTGAGAACGCAGCATGAAACAATATAATCAGGAGGGCTCATAATGGTTTTATTTATGCTCGTATTATCAGCACTTTTTATGATTCTTGAATGGGTTTGTATCGGATTTGGTATTTGGAAAGGTTTCTTTATTCGTTCCTCACGAAAAGAAAGGGCGAAGCAATTATTTCATTACGGAATGCTTGGCGTTGGATGTTACGGCCTATCTTATCTCTTCTCTGAAATCGGACTTTTATATTTGCATACAAGTGCATAAAAAAACTCCCTTATGATGAAGGGAGTTTTTTACGCTTATAGATAAGATTTAATCATCTTACGTGCTTTTTTCATATTGCGTTTTGAAAATACATCTTGCTTGCGAGCATATTGATATGCTGCAGCTCCAACACCTAATGCGATTAATGAATTGCGTAGATTCAAAGTAAATCCCCCTTTTCGTTATCCGATCGTTCTTTCGTTCTCATCAAATAAATCATCAAGAGAGCTTAATGAACCATCTTCCTCTACTTGATGTGTATGGATTTTCCCCTTTGAAACCGATAATTCGATATAACAATTCCAGCAATAAAATTGGTTGACACCTATTTTCCCAATGTCTTTCCCTTTGCAATTTGGACAAATGAACATATGGCTTTCATCTCCTTACAGTCTCCCAGATTCTATTCGCCATTATGTCCAAACCGCATTCATTTATACATTGCTGGAGCCTTTCAACGTTATACGTTTGAAAGTTTCACTATATAATTTCACCTTGTTACATGAAATCATACGGTGAAATGTTTTCCACGTCCATTTCTTCGCCATTAACTGTTACCATCTGTACTTCTCCTTGTGATTCTTGCAAACGACCAGCTAAAGTCGTTTGACGCATTGCATCATCAAGGCGATTTACACCGGATTGAAAAGCCGCTTCCTCCCCACAAATAATAAGGAATTTCTTACTCCTTGTAATGCCCGTGTAAATTAAATTACGACGTAACATACGGTAGTAGCTCTTTACAATCGGCATAATAACTATTGGAAATTCACTACCTTGTGATTTATGAATCGAGCAGCAATATGCATGGGTAATTTGATTTAAATCCGGCTTTGTATACGTTACTTCGATTCCATCAAATGAAACGATAATCATGTCCTGTTGCTCAACATTTTCTTTCGCATAAAACACCGAAACAATTTCTCCGATATCACCATTAAACACTTGGCTCTCCGGCTGATTAACGAGTTGCAGTACTTTATCGCCTCTTCGGTATACAACATCACCGTAAGCAATTTCTTTACTCTTTTCCCTTTTCGGATTAAACACTTCTTGCAACGCTTCGTTTAGTACATTAATGCCGGCAGGTCCACGGTACATCGGGGCCAGTACTTGTACATCTCTTGCGCTAAACCCTTTTGTCTTAGCATTTTCACAAACCTTCTTAACAACCTCAACAATTTGAGCTCCTGTACAGCCGATAAATGAACGATCTTTTTGATTTTGCGCTAAATCTGGCGGGAGCGTTCCATTTTTTATCGCATGAGCGAGTTGAATAACAGATGAGCCTTCCGCTTGACGATAAATTTCAGTAAGCTTTACTGTTGGAACTGCACCTGCATTCAATAAATCTTTCAACACTTGTCCAGGTCCTACAGATGGTAATTGATCTTCATCACCTACAACGATAACTTGAATATTAGTCGGCAATGATTTAAACAGCTGATTTGCAAGCCAAATATCTACCATCGAAAACTCATCAATAATGAGTAACTTCCCTTGAACTGGATCGGTTTCATTACGCTGGAAAGACCCTTCTGGCGTCCAACCAAGCAGACGATGAATTGTACAAGCAGGGAGCCCGGTAGATTCACTCATTCGCTTCGCTGCTCTTCCTGTTGGAGCCGTTAATAATATCGGAAATGGATTATCATCACTGTATTCATTCGGATTTAATGATACACCATGCAAGGATGCGTACATTTCAACAATTCCTTTAATAACTGTTGTTTTCCCCGTTCCTGGTCCACCTGTCAATAACATCATCGGCTTATGAAGTGCCGTTTGAATTGCTTCTTGCTGAAACGGTGCATACTGCACCTTCAGCTGTTCTTCAATTTCACCTAACGTCTTTAACACTTCTGCTTCAGGAAATGAAGGGGTTTCCTCTTGATTCATAAGCCTGCGAATAGACTTTACAACACCTTTTTCAGAGTAAAATAACGACGCTAAATACACTCGTCCTTCTTCAATGATGACTTTCCCTTCACTTTGCATCATTTCAACACAACCTATAATATCTTCCTCAGTCACTCTATCTTCTTGATTATTTAAAAGTGACATCGTTTCTCTTACAAGTTGATCTTTCCCCATATAAACATGGCCGAGCTGCAGTGAAACATTCTCTAACGTATAAAAACATCCCGCACGTACACGGTCATCATGATTACCTGACATCCCTAACGCACGTCCTATATCATCCGCTCGTCCAAAACCAATCCCGTCCACTTCTTCAATAAGCTGATATGGATTATTACGAATCACTTCTAATGTCATCTCTTTATATTGCTGGTAAATCTTAATAGAAAGCTTCGTTCCAAAACCGTAACCATTTAAAAAACTCATTACTTTCTCTAATCCTTGATGTTCAACAATTGTCTCATATATTTCTTGCGCTTTTTGCTTATTGACAACACCATTTAACGCATCCGGATCATCCATAATTTTAGAAATGGCATGTTCCCCAAGATGATCCACAATTTTTTCAGCTGTACGCTTTCCTATCCCTTTAAATAAATCACTCGCTAAATATTGCACCATACCAGCTTTTGTTTGTGGCAATTCTTTCTTAAACGTTTCAACTAAATATTGTTTCCCATACTTCGGATGGTCTTTAAAATGCCCTGTCAATGTAAACACTTCATCTTCATGCATGCGGGGAAAATGACCGTTTATCATCACTTTTTTTTCATCGTACGTTTCATTCGTCTCAATGACTTTCATACTGACAACGGAATAGAGGTTTTCTTCGTTGTGGAAAATGGTATGAAGAACTTGCGCTTTTATAAACTTTTTCTCTTCCTCAAACAAATCCATTGCATGTTGATTTCCCATCTTTCCTCTCCTTTCCGGTTCGTTTCACTTTAATGAGCAGTACATCCCCCACCTATTTAGATGAGGGATAACTACCCATTAAACTATATTTTCATCTTATTCAGCTTCTTGCTCCAATAAACGAACACCATTACCAGCTAAAAAGTGATCTGGCTGAATTTCAGTTGCTTTCTTAAATAAAGTAAGAGCCTTCTCGTTATTTTCTTCAAATACATACGCAACACCTAAATTATAATACGCATCTGCATGCTCTTCATCCATTTCTAATACCTTTTCAAAATAAGGTTTCGCCTCTTGAATATGTTCTAAACGTGCAAAGCAAAGTCCGCACTGGAACACAGCTTCTACATCGTTTTCATCTAATTCTGTTGCTCTTTGTAAAAACGGCAGTGCAAGACGATCATTTCCAAGTTGCACATGTGTAATACCTAACATAAATGTTACATCAGCTGATTGTAATCCCGCTTGCATCGCTTGTTCAAATACAGCCTTTGCCTCTGTAAATTGCTCTTGACCGTAATACACATTTCCTAATCCATAATAAGCAGCCGCAGATTTATCATCTAATTCTAATGCCCGTTTATAAAATAAAATTGCTCTTTCACTATCACCTAGTGCATCTAATAAGTTCGCAAAATTAATGTACCCAAGCGCATCTTTCGGATTTTCTTCGATTGCTTCTGTGAAATTTTTAGCAGCTTCTTCCCAGTTTCCTTCTTGCATATATTGAATACCTGTTTCAAGTTTGTTTGACATGTCCTTCACCTCTACAACAAATTATAACAAAGAATGTATTTTCCAAGCGAACGAAAATTCGCTTTATGTAAAAGAAACCTCTAACCGCTAATCGGCAGAGGCTTCTCATTTTATCCTAAATAATCCAATTTCTTACCACTACGATATACTTCATCAATTGTAGCACCGCCTAAGCACTCATCTCCATCATAGAAAACAACTGCTTGTCCTGGTGTAATTGCACGAATTGGCTCGTCACAAAGAATACGAACTGTATTTTCATCAACGATTTGAACCGTTACTTTATTGTCTTCTTGACGATAACGGAATTTCGCTGTGCACTTAAATTCTTTTTCTTTCGCTTCATTACTTACCCAGCCGATATTCGTAGCAATAACTTCATCACCATATAGAAGTTCGTTATGGAATCCTTGATCAACATATAAAATGTTTTCTTTCAAATTTTTCCCAACAGCAAACCACGGATCACCGTTACCACCAATACCAAGGCCATGACGTTGTCCAATTGTATAGTACATTAAACCGTCATGCTTCCCTTTCACTTCACCAGATAATGTTTGCATCACACCTGGTTGCGCTGGTAAATAGTTGCTTAAGAAATCTTTAAAGTTACGCTCACCGATAAAGCAAATACCAGTACTATCTTTCTTCGCCGCTGTCGCTAAACCAGCTTCTGTCGCCATTTCACGAATTTGCGGTTTCTTTAATTCACCTAACGGGAACAATGTTTTTGATAATTGCTCTTGGCTTAATTGATTCAAGAAATACGTTTGGTCTTTATTATCATCAACGCCGCGAAGCATTTTATATTCGCCGTCCATATAAGCAACGCGTGCATAATGACCTGTCGCTACATAATCAGCACCAAGCGCAATCGCATGCTCTAAAAATGCTTTAAATTTAATTTCTTTATTACACATTACATCTGGGTTCGGTGTACGACCAGCTCGGTACTCATCTAGGAAGTACGTAAATACTTTATCCCAGTATTGTTTTTCAAAGTTTACTGCATAATATGGAATGCCAATTTGGTTACACACTTCAATTACATCATTGTAATCTTCTGTTGCTGTGCAGACACCATTCTCATCTGTATCATCCCAGTTTTTCATAAAAATTCCGATTACATCATAACCTTGCTCTTTTAATAAAAGAGCTGCTACAGATGAATCGACGCCACCGGACATCCCGATGACAACGCGTGTTTCTTGAGGTAGTTTGTTCATCATGTCACCTCCCATGCTAATTTTGTGTTAATCGCTTCACGATTTTCACTGTTTCGTACGCCGCTTTCTCAATTTGCTCTTTCGTATTTCCAAGTCCGAAACTAAAGCGTACGGATGAACGTATTTGATCGGAGTCTTTTCCGAACATCGCTACTAATACATGTGATGGATCAATCGAACCAGCTGTACACGCCGAACCACTTGACACTGCAATGCCAGCTAAGTCTAAGTTCACAAGGAACGGTTCAATGTTCATTCCTGTAAAACTGATATTAAGCACATGTGGTAAGCGATATTCTAAGTTTCCGTTTACCTCGAAAGTAATGTCTTCATTTTTGAAGACAGATACCATTATATCTTTAAACTCTTCATATTGGGCATTTTTTTGCTCACGAGTTTTTTCAGCTAGCAAAATTGCATGTTGCAAACCAACGATACTCGGTACATTTTCAGTACCAGCACGGCGTTTTCTTTCTTGCTCCCCGCCTATTAATAACGGTTCAAATTTCACATTTGCACCAGCGTATAGGAACCCTACACCTTTTGGTCCATTAATTTTATGAGCTGAAATCGATAATAAATCAATGCCGAACTCTTTCACATCTATTTCTACTAATCCGTAAGCTTGTACCGCATCTGTATGAAAATAAGCTTGATGCTCTTTTAGCAACTTCCCTATTTCCGCGATTGGTTGCATCGTCCCGACTTCATTATTCCCAAACATAACGGATACGAGAATCGTCTCTTTTGTTAATGCATTTTGTATGTCAGAAACTTGAACGCGTCCTGTTTCATCGACAGGTAAATATGTCACTTCAAACCCTTCGCGCTCTAACAATTCACACGTATGCAAAATTGCATGATGTTCAATTCGCGTCGTTATAATATGGTTACCTTTATGACGGTTCGCACGTGCTACACCTATAAGTGCTAAATTATCAGCTTCTGTACCACCGCTCGTAAATATAATTTCATTCGGATTCGCATGAATGCTACGTGCACCCGCGCGTCTCGCCTCATCTACTGCATGGCGCGTTTGCCGTCCATAAAAGTGAATACTAGACGGGTTCCCGAATGTTTCTGTCATATATGGAATCATCTTTTCGACCACTTCTGGGTGAGTCGGAGATGTCGCAGCATGATCTAAGTAAATGCGTTCCATTAAATCTCCTTCTTTCCAAATCGTTTCACAAGGAATTAAATGTAAAACATATAGCCCCCGTGATTTTCTTCCTCATAACGTACTAAATCTTCTAACGTTGTACTATCTAATACTTCTTGCACCGCATCACGAACACGCATCCATAATTGGCGTTGTGCCGGTTCCTCTTCTTCTATCATTTCTACAACACTAATCGGACCCTCTAATACACGGATTACATCCCCAGCTGTAATGTTAGCTGGCTGATCAGACAATACATATCCGCCATATGCCCCACGCGTACTCTTTACTAGACGAGCGTTACGAAGTGGTGAAATTAATTGCTCTAAGTAATGTTCCGATAAATCATGTGCCTGCGCAATTGATTTTAAGGAAATTGGACCTTCACCAAACTTTTTTGCAAGATCGATCATAATTGTTAAGCCGTAGCGGCCTTTCGTTGAAATCTTCATCTATTTTGCACCTCTTTTCAAATTTTCACTTCTATTGGTTATATCTTATTTATAAAAGAACACAATTTAAAATCCTATGAAATTATAGCATAATATAGTATTATAAGAAATTTCAACTTGTGTATCAAAATGATAACATAAAATCACATTGAAAAACTCGGAAATTATTACAATTGAAAGAAAAATGAAAATATTTATATTCATTTTTCCCACAAAACAGCATCCTATTTCAAATTCCACTAAAAAAAATGATACGATAGAAAGAGATTATACATTAAGGGAGACGGTAAAAATGAAACAGCCACTCGCACATCGAATGCGCCCTACAAATATTCAAGAAATTATCGGACAACAACATTTAGTTGGTGAAGGAAAAATTTTATGGCGAATGGTCCAAGCAAATCATTTTCAATCTATGATTTTATACGGCCCTCCAGGCACAGGAAAAACATCCATTGCGAGCGCAATTGCAGGAAGTACTGGAACCCCTTTTCGCCTATTAAACGCTGTTACTCATAATAAAAAAGATATGGAAGTTGTCGTACAAGAAGCAAAGATGCATCGACACCTCGTTTTAATTTTAGATGAAGTACACCGTCTAGATAAAGCAAAACAGGATTTTCTATTACCTCATTTAGAAAGCGGACTCCTTACCTTAATCGGTGCAACAACGAGTAATCCGTTCCATGCTATTAATTCTGCTATTCGAAGTCGTTGTCAAATCTTCGAATTACACGCATTAACAGAAGAGGATCTTTTAATTGGCTTAAAACGAGCACTTGAAGATAAAGAAAAAGGTCTCGGTGAATATGATGTAACGGTTACGCCTGAAGCATTACATCACTTTGCAAATGCATCTGGTGGAGACATGCGTTCTGCTTATAATGCACTTGAACTAGCTGTTTTATCTAGCTTTACAACGGACGAAAAAGCTGCGGTAATTACGCTAGAAATTGCAGAAGAATGCTTGCAAAAAAAGAGCTTCGTTCACGACAAAGGCGGTGATGCTCATTATGACGTATTATCGGCATTTCAAAAATCGGTGCGCGGAAGTGATGTAAATGCAGCACTTCATTATTTAGCACGTCTTATTGAAGCTGGTGATTTACAAAGCATTGGTAGACGTCTTCTTATTATGGCATATGAAGATATCGGACTTGCTAGCCCACAAGCCGGACCGCGTACACTAGCAGCTATAGAATCAGCGGAACGAGTTGGATTCCCGGAGGCACGCATACCACTTGCAAATGCTGTTATCGAGCTTTGCTTATCACCAAAGTCAAACTCAGCTTATAAAGCACTTGATGCTGCCTTACACGATTTACGCAACGGTCAAACAGGCGACATTCCAAGTCATTTAAAAGATAGTCATTACAAAGGCGCAGAATCACTTGGAAGAGGCATTGGATACTTATACCCACACGACCATCCAAATGGCTGGGTACAACAACAATACTTACCTGATAAAATAAAAAACAAACAATATTATAAACCGAAAACGACAGGGAAATTTGAGCAAGTACTTTCTACTGTATATGAAAGATTACAAAGTTCGAATAAAACGAAAAATAAAGGGTAACATAAGCGAAAACGTCACCATTATGGAGGCTTCGCTTATGAAAACACGTCAAGATGCATGGACAAAAGAAGACGATCTCCTTTTAGCAGAAACTGTTTTACGACATATTCGCAGCGGTAGCACACAAATAAAAGCATTCGATGAAGTCGGCGATACATTGAACCGTACTTCCGCAGCTTGCGGCTTTAGATGGAATGCTGAAGTACGACCGAATTACGAAGATGCGGTGCAACTTGCAAAAAAACAACGGAAAGAATTAAAACGCTCTGAAGCTAAAATAGAAAAAGAGCATTTCACGAAAACGAAACAACTCGTAATCGATGCCGAGTTTTCTGAAGATATTACGCTAAGTAAACAGGATCTTACCATGCAAAGTGTCATTTCATTTTTGCAAAACTTGGAGCACAATAATCCTTCACTCGCAAAGTTACAAACTGAAAATGATGTATTACAAGCTCAGCTCACTTCCCTGCAAAAAACAAATCATGAACTTGAAGCAAAATTAGCGGTACTCTCAAAAAAACAACAAGCAATCGAAGAAGATTACGCAATGCTTGTTAGAATTATGGACCGTGCTCGAAAACTCGTTTCAGTTGAAGAACAAGAAGAACAGATCGCTCCAATTTTCAAGACAGATCAAAATGGAAATTTAGATATTATATATTCTGCAGAAAATTAAAAAGGATGTCACCTAGTCGGGGTTTCTGACTGTGTGGCATCTTTTTTCTTCGGTAAAAATATATTGTTAAATAAAGTTACATAGATTTATCAGCAAAAATTGACAACAATAAACCTCAAATTCACACAAAGAAACGTCAGGTGATAATTGGATATTCCTCACTTGAATGTTGCTATAAAGATATATGTTTGAAAGGAGATGGTCGCTATTTCATTAATAGTCTTCAAAATAACACTCGGTATTCTCGTTCTAACATTAGGACTTTTTACCATTCAGAGTTTAAAAAAGACTTCCGCCTATAAGTCGGATAAATACGATTATTCTTTATTAGGATTACTTACATTCGAATTATTAGTATTGCAAATATCCATATTTCTTTAATACATATAAAAAAGCATATATCCGAAATGGATACATGCTTTTACTTTATTCTTGTCCTACACGCTTCACTTCAACGTTTTTAATACGTTCACGTACAACGTGACTTGCCATAATTAGGCCTGCCACAGATGGTACGAATGCATTTGATGAAGGTGGTAATTTCGCTTTACGAATTTTTGCATTTTCGTCTGGTACGATTTCTTTACGTACTTCTTCACGAATTACGATTGGGTTTTCGTCAGAGAAGACAACTTTTACACCTTTTTTAATACCATCTTTACGAAGCTTCGTACGAATTACTTTCGCAATTGGATCTGTATGTGTTTTAGAGATGTCCGCAATACGGAAACGAGTTGGGTCCATTTTATTTGCTGCACCCATGCATGAGATAATTTTAATTTTTCGACGTAAGCACTGTTTAATTAAATGAATTTTGAACGTAATCGTATCAGATGCATCTACTACGAAATCCAATCCATGTTTGAAGAACTCTTCATATGTTTCATCAGTATAAAACATTTCTAGTCCAATTACTTCACACTCTGGATTAATGTCTGCGATACGCTCTTTCATTAATTCTACTTTTGAACGTCCTACAGTAGATACTAACGCGTGAATTTGACGGTTTACGTTTGTAATATCTACAACATCTTTATCAACTAATACGAGACGTCCTACGCCAGAACGTGCTAACGCCTCTGCCGAAAATGACCCTACGCCGCCAATTCCTAAAATACCGACTGTACTATTTTTTAATATTTCAAGTCCTTCTTTACCGAAGGCTAATTCATTACGTGAAAATTGATGTAACATTCAGCTCTACACTCCTATTACAAAAATGGTCTATCATGTATTCTAGCGTTTTTCCGACTATTTGTATAGAAAAAGTTATAGAATTCCTAAAAATACATATTTCGAGAAGGAAAGCATAGTGTAAACCGCGCTTTACCTCTTCTCTCAATTATCCATTAAAAAAGTCTAGATGGTATTAGTATAACCATCTAGACCTTATTTTTACTTCTCTTACTTCTGTTCTTTCACGCTCAATTTTAAGCTTAGCTCTTCAAGCTGAGCTTCTGCAACTGGGCTTGGAGCTTCTGTTAATAAGCAGCTTGCGCTTGCTGTTTTCGGGAATGCAATTGTGTCGCGAAGGTTCGTACGGCCTGCAAGTAACATAACAAGACGGTCTAAACCTAATGCGATACCGCCGTGTGGTGGAGTACCATATTCGAATGCTTCTAATAAGAATCCGAATTGCTCTTGTGCTTCTTCTTGTGAGAATCCAAGTGCTTTGAACATTTTTTCTTGTACGTCACGCTCGTAAATACGAAGTGATCCACCACCAAGCTCATAACCGTTTAATACAAGGTCATATGCTTGTGCACGTGCTTTTTCTGGTGCCGTTTCTAATAACTCAACATCTTCACGGAATGGCATTGTGAATGGGTGGTGAGCCGCGAAGTAACGATCTGCATCTTCATCGTACTCAAGAAGTGGCCAATCCGTTACCCATAGGAAGTTAAATTTACTTTCGTCAATTAACTCAAGCTCTTTACCTAGACGTAAACGAAGTGCACCTAAGCTATCTGCAACAACGCTTTTCTTATCTGCTACGAATAGTAATAAGTCACCAGCGGTAGCTTCTAACGTAGTCATTAACACGTTTGCATCTTCTTCACCGAAGAATTTTGCAATCGGTCCTTTTAAGCCGTCCTCTTCCACTTTAAGCCAAGCTAGACCTTTTGCACCGTATACTTTCACGAATTCAGTTAATGCATCGATATCTTTACGAGAATATTTGCTCGCAGCACCTTTTGCATTAATTGCTTTTACTTGTCCGCCGCTTTCTACAGCACTTGTAAATACTTTAAAGCCACAACCTGCAGCAAATTCAGATAGGTCTGTTAGTTCCATTTCAAAGCGTGTATCTGGCTTATCCGAACCGTAACGAGCCATTGCATCAGCATATTTCATACGAGGGAATGGTGCACTCACTTCTACACCTTTTGCATCCTTCATAACTTTCGTCATCATGCGCTCCATCATATCTAAAATTTCATCTTGTGTTAAGAATGAAGCCTCGATATCAATTTGCGTGAATTCTGGTTGACGGTCTGCACGTAAATCTTCATCACGGAAACAACGTGCTACTTGATAGTAACGCTCAAATCCGCCGACCATAAGAAGCTGTTTAAATAATTGTGGAGACTGTGGTAACGCATAGAATTCACCATCATGTACACGACTTGGTACTAAATAGTCACGAGCTCCTTCTGGTGTACTCTTCGTTAAAATTGGTGTTTCCACCTCTAAGAACTCTTCTGTGTCTAAGAAGTTACGAATTGTTTTCGTTACGTCGTGACGCATTTTGAATGTGTTAAACATTGCAGGACGACGTAAGTCTAAATAACGATATTTTAAACGCACATCTTCTGATGCATCTGTATCATCAGCAATAATGATTGGCGTTGTTTTTGCTGCATTTAATACGTTTACTTTCGTTGCTTGTACTTCAATACGACCAGTTGCCATATTGTCATTAATTGCGCCTTCACCACGCTCAACAACTGTACCTTCTACGTGCAATACGTATTCACTACGAATAGTTTCTGCTATTTCTAACGCTTCTTTTGATGTTTCTGGGTTAAATACAACTTGCACGATACCTGTACGGTCGCGTAAGTCTATAAAGATTAATCCACCTAAATCACGGCGTTTTTGTACCCAACCTTTTAATTGAACTGTTTGTCCAACTGCTTCTACTGTTACTTTTCCACATGCATGTGTTCTTTCAGCCACTGTAAGTTCCCCCTATATTAATTTCTCTGCTACGTATGAAGCAAATACATCTAATGCTACTTCTTCTTGTTCGCCTGTTGCCATATTTTTCAAGTTAATGATACCTTTATCTAGCTCATCTTCCCCTAATACAGCTACAAATTTCGCCTTTAGACGATCTGCTGATTTAAATTGTGCTTTCATTTTGCGGTCTAAATAATCTTTTTCAACTGATAATCCAGCTTTACGAAGATCAAACGCAACTTTTGCAGCATGGTCTTTCGCTTTTTCACCAAGCGCTACAACATAGCAATCAATACTATGTTCAATTGGTAATTCGATGTTTTCAGCTTTTAGCGCCATAATTAAACGTTCGATACTCATCGCAAAACCAATACCTGGCATTTCTGGTCCACCGATTTCTTGTACAAGCCCGTTATAACGGCCGCCGCCGCTTAATGTAGTGATAGCACCGAAACCTTCTGCCTCACTCATGATTTCAAAAACAGTGTGTTGATAGTAGTCTAAACCACGTACTAAGTTCGGATCTTTTTCAAACGGAACATCCATCATCGTTAATAATTCTTGAACTTTGTCGTAGTATACTGCCGAATCTTCGTTTAAGTATTCTGTAATAGATGGTGCTGTTCCCATTAATTCATGGTTACGGTCCTTCTTACAATCTAAAATACGAAGAGGGTTCTTTTCTAAACGAGATTGACAGTCAGAACAGAACTCGCCGATACGTGGCTCAAAGTGTGCGATTAACGCATCACGGTGCGCTTGACGGCTCGCTGCATCACCTAAACTGTTTAATACAACTTTAATATTTTTTAAGCCCATGCCGCGGTAAAACTCTACAGCAAGTGCAATTACTTCTGCATCAATTGCAGGATCGTTACTACCGATTGCTTCAATACCAAATTGTACGAATTGACGATAGCGACCTGCTTGTGGTCTTTCGTAACGGAACATTTGACCGATATAGTATAATTTCGTTGGTTGTGTTGCATCACCGAACATTTTGTTTTCAACGTAAGAACGTACAACAGGTGCAGTACCTTCTGGACGTAATGTTAAACTGCGCTCTCCACGATCTTGGAATGAGTACATTTCTTTTTGTACGATATCTGTCGTATCACCAACACCACGTAAAAATAGCTCCGTGTGTTCAAAAATTGGTGTACGAATTTCTTTATAGTTGTAACGACGGCAAATTTCGCGTGCTTGCCCTTCGATATACTGCCATAACTCAACGCTACCTGGAAGAATATCTTGCGTTCCGCGTGGGATTTGAATAGACATATTCAGTTCCTCCTCAAATTGTTTTAATCTTAATAAAAATAAAAAAACTCCCGCCTCTACTGTTTGAACAGTAGGGACGAGAGTATTATACCCGTGGTGCCACCCTAATTGAAGCACGTATGCTTCCACTTTTTTAATAACGCTTAAATGTGCGTTCATCCCTACTAAGCATATATGCCGTTCAAGTTGAAACCTCTAGAGTGTCATTCAATCAGTCATCATGCAGAAATGTTTTCAGCCTAAGACATTTCTTCTCTTTCCATGTGTGTCTCATTTACTCTTCTCTATCAACGGTTATATTCATATGTAAATATAAAATTACTATACGTTTGTTGAGTAGGATTGTCAAGTACTCTAAGAGCGTTCAATCTGCTTCTTTAGACGCTTTACATCTTGAAGAGAAATCCCAAACTCAGAAGCAAGCTCCATTGAAGTATTGTTTTGCTCTTTTGAAATAAAATCATGAAAATTTACGTTAAACAGTTGATTTGCACCATTTGTAACAGAATGCCCTTTTTCATTCATACGCATACGTATATCCCTCACATTCAATATAGATGTTTTACTTTTTATTGTTCCATATTGATGAAAGAGTTATACATAACTGAAACAGCTATTGATTCCAAATAAAGTGAAACTTTAATGAATAGGGGTTTTGTCCATTATGATTCATTATTAACCCTCACTAATCAGGCTTTTATAGGCAGTTGATCTCCCACAAATAGCGAGATAAATGAACAAAATATACAATAAAGTATAAAAAAGAGAGGATTATATAATCCTCTCTTTTTAAGCAACACTATTTACTATCCACAATTAAGGTCACCGGACCATCATTGATTAAAGAAACATCCATCATTGCTCCAAACTTCCCTGTTTCTACATGCAATCCTTGCTTACGAACTTCCTCATTAAAGAAATCATATAAACGCTCTGCATAGTCAGGTTTGGCAGCATCCATAAAGTTTGGACGTCTTCCCTTGCGGCAATCTCCGTATAATGTGAATTGCGAAATTGATAGAACTTGTCCTTCTACATCAAGTACAGAATGGTTCATCTTTCCACTCTCATCTTCAAAAATACGTAAGTTCGCAATTTTTTCTGCAATGTAAGTTGCATCTTTTTCTGTATCTTCATGCGTAATGCCAACTAGTAATGTTAAACCGAACGGAATTTGTCCTACGATCTCACCGTCTACTGTGACAGACGCTTCTTTTGATCGTTGTAAAACAACTCTCATCTTTTCTACACTCCCTATTAATGCATCATGCGTCGTACTGCATAAATTTCTGGAACACGTTTAATGCGTTCTACTACTTTTTTCAAATGCTGTAAGTTACGAATAGAGATTGACATATTAATTGTCGCCATCTTATTACGGTCACTTCTACCAGAAACTGCCGAAATGTACGTTTTCGTCTCTGTAACAGCTTGCAATACTTCATTTAATAAACCACGGCGATCATAACCTGAAATTTCAATATCAACGTTATACTCAATTTCTTTTTCAGGGCTACCTTCCCACTCTACTTCTAATAAACGTTCTACAGCTTCTTCTGTATGAACATTTACACAATCACGGCGGTGAATCGATACGCCTCGGCCTTTCGTAATATATCCAACGATATCATCACCCGGTACTGGGTTACAGCATTTTGATAAGCGAATTAATAAATTATCCGCACCACTTACTTTAACGCCAGAATCCCATTTTCGAATTTTCATCGGTTTACGAACTTCTTTAACTTCAACAATCTCTTCTTCTTCACGTTGCTTACGGAACTTGTCCGTTAGTCGCGTAACAATTTGTGATGCAGTGATGCCATTATATCCAACTGCTGCAAACATATCTTCTTCATTTGCAAAGTTGAATTTTTCAGCAACACGTTTTAAATTGTCAGGAGCTAACACTTCTTTCATCTCATACTCTAGGCTACGCACTTCTTTCTCAACAAGTTCACGGCCTTTTTCAATATTTTCATCTCTACGTTGCTTCTTAAAGAATTGACGTATTTTGTTTTTTGCATGAGATGTTTGAGCAAGTTTCACCCAGTCTTGACTTGGCCCATACGAATGTTTCGATGTTAAAATTTCAATGATGTCACCTGTTTTTAATTTATAATCAAGCGTCACCATTTTCCCGTTTACTTTTGCACCAATTGTTTTATTTCCAATCTCCGAATGCACGCGATACGAAAAGTCAATCGGAACAGATCCAAGTGGCAATTCCATTACGTCGCCTTTCGGTGTAAAGACGAATACCATGTCAGAGAATAAATCAATTTTTAATGACTCCATAAACTCTTCTGCATTAGAAGCTTCATTTTGCCATTCTAATATTTGACGGAACCATGTAAGTTTCTTCTCTAATGTACCTGTTGTTTCTGCTGTTTTTCCTTCTTTATACGCCCAGTGCGCCGCGATCCCGAATTCTGCAATCTCATGCATTTCTTTCGTACGAATTTGCACTTCAAGCGGATCACCTTTCGGGCCAATTACAGTCGTATGAAGAGATTGATATAGATTCGCTTTCGGCATCGCAATATAATCTTTAAAACGACCTGGCATCGGCTTCCAGCACGTATGAATAATTCCAAGTACTGCATAACAATCTTTAATACTATTTACAACGACACGTACAGCTAATAAATCGTAAATTTCATTGAACTGTTTATTTTGCAGTGCCATTTTACGATAAATACTGTAAATATGCTTTGGTCTTCCAGAAATCTCAGGTTGAATTGCAACTTCTTTTAATTTCTCACGAATACCAGTCATTACTTCATCTAAATATTCTTCACGCTCTGCACGTTTACGCTTCATTAAATTTACAATACGATAGTATTGCTGTGGATTTAAATAGCGAAGTGACGTATCCTCTAGCTCCCATTTAATAGTACTAATTCCGAGTCTATGTGCTAAAGGTGCAAAGATTTCTAACGTTTCATTTGCAATGCGACGCTGCTTCTCTTGAGGCAAATGTTTCAATGTACGCATGTTATGAAGACGATCAGCTAGTTTAATTAAAATAACTCGAATATCTTGAGCCATTGCAATAAACATTTTGCGATGGTTTTCTGCTTGTTGTTGCTCATGAGATTTATATTTAATCTTTCCGAGCTTTGTTACACCATCGACAAGCATAGCAATTTCTTTATTAAATTCCCGTTCAATATCTTCTAATGTAATTTCTGTATCTTCCACTACATCATGTAAGAAGCCTGCTGATACCGTAGCTGGATCCATGTGTAAATCAACTAAAATACCTGCAACTTGAATTGGATGAATAATGTACGGTTCACCCGATTTTCTGTATTGTTCGCTATGCGCATCACGTGCATATCCATAGGCACGTGCCACTAGCTCAATATCTTCATTTGCTAAATATTGACTTGCTTTCTCGAGTACCTGTTCAGCTGTTAGTACCTGCTCATTTGCCATCGAATCACCTTTTATTGAAAATTGACTTTATCTTAATTAAGTAGAATAAATTATATTCTATCATTATAACCTAATGATTGTGAATTGTGAAAAGGAAAAGATTTTACTGACATTTCACCTTATTTTTTTGTGCAATTATACAAAAGTACCCGCTCCTCTCCAAGAGATTCACGGGTACTTTTTATCACCGTAGTTTTACCTATATAGTGATTAGTATTTTTCTAATACTAATACATCGTAACCATCTAACATTTTACGACCATCTAAGTAAGTAAGCTCTACTAAGAATGCAATTCCTGCTACAACTCCGCCAAGTTCTTCAACTAGCTTAATTGTCGCTTCAATTGTTCCACCTGTAGCTAATAGATCATCTGTAATCAATACGCGTTGACCTGGCTTAATTGCATCTTTATGAATTGTTAAAACATCTTTACCATATTCTTTACCGTAGTCAACTGTAATTACTTCACGTGGTAATTTTCCTAATTTACGAACTGGTGCAAAACCTACTTCTAACGCATAAGAAACTGGGCAACCGATAATAAAGCCACGTGCTTCTGGCCCTACTACAACGTCAATGTCTCTTTTCTTTGCATACTCAACGATTGCATCTGTTGCTGCTTTGTATGCTTTACCGTCGTTCATTAACGGTGTAATGTCTTTAAATACAATACCTTCTTTTGGATAATCCGGTACAATTGCGATATGTTGCTTGAAATCCATATTTCTGAATCCTCCTCAGATCTAAAAGGTTTGTAAATACAAATCCTTTACCCTAACTGTTCTACTTCTTTATGATTACGAATCGTTTCAAACCATGTATATAGTTGCTGATATGTGCTATAAACCAATTCTTTTTCTAATTGTAAGTGGTTCATTTTCTCACGATATGTGTTCGATTCAATTAAATCACGCTTTTGTTTTTTGTCTGCCATAAAAATGACGCCATCTTTTATTGTAACAAATTCTAACTCAAAAAACACCTGTGTCATGAAATTTACTGTATCTTTTGACCAACCTTTATGTCGACATAGTTGTTCTCCATATTGTCTTAAAGAAAATGGTGCTTTTTGGCTCAAGAACGAATAGTACCATTTAAAATGTTCCCTCGTTGGAACAGTACTAAATAAATGATTATTCTCTTGATAAAATAGCGTATAAATTCGCGACGGGAACCCCACTTTAAATAAATCTCGTAATTCATCTGTTCCTTTTGGCAAATCAAGTAACACGATGTATTGATCGTCTAAATGAGTTACTTCTGATGCATGCATCATATGCTCTTTATAGTCTTCTAAAGAAAATTTATTCAATACCTCTTCAGAAAAATACACCATCGTTATTTTTTCTTTCGGAAGTTCTGCTACATTCGCTTCTACGTTACGCATACTACGCCAATCAAATAATTGCCACGCCTCTACAGCAATATCTTGCACCATTAATTGCGGCTTCTTAAAATTATTCCATTCATTGATAGATGCTTCCCCTATTACAGATACCTTTGCAACTGGAGAAATTTCTTTCGCATACGTACCAAATCCAAATCCGATTGTATCTAGTGTCGCTTGTCCATCGCGAAGAGCCATTTTCAAATGTGAACCGTCTGATCCGATTGCACGAATACTTTCTAGCTCTGCATCCTTCACTGCAATACGTGGTTTTGGATTTCCAACACCAAATGGCGCTAACTTTTGCATATCTTCAATTGCTGCCAGTGTTACATCCTCCACTTTACAAAAGACATCAACAGCTGTAATTGGAATAAAATCTTCTTCTGTTAAAATTACCTCTGCTTGTTCATTTAAGCGGCGGCGTAATTCATCTACATCATTCATATGTAGCGTCATTCCCGCTGCCATCGGATGTCCTCCGAAATGTGGCAATAACTCTCTACAATCTGACAAGTTTGCAAACAAATCAAATCCTGCAATACTACGTGCTGAACCTTTTGCTGTTTCTTTTACAGGATCAATGCATAATACAATCGTTGGACGATAAAAACGTTCAACTAATTTAGATGCGACAATTCCAATTACACCTGGATTCCAGCCTTCTTTTGCCAGTACTAGTACTTTATTGTCTTCTGGCGGGAAATTATTTTCCACTTCAGCGATAGCTTCTTCTGTAATTTGCTTTACAATATCTTTTCGCAGTTTGTTCAGCTCATCAATTTCTTCAGCCAGCTCTTTTGCTTCTTCTGGATCATCTGATAATAAAAGATGTACAGCCGGCGTAGCATCTTCTAAACGGCCAACTGCATTAATACGTGGTGCGAGTGAGAATCCAATGCTCTCTTCTGTAATTTCACTTTGCGAAACGTTAGCAACTTTAAATAGCGCCTTTAGTCCGATATTTTTCGTCATGCGCATATGCTTTAAACCGCGCTTCACTAGCAATCTATTTTCACCATGAAGTGACACTAAATCGGCTACTGTACCAATTACTGCAATTTCTAATAAATGTTCTGGTACACGGCCTAGTAGTGCATGTGCAACTTTAAACGCAACACCTACACCAGCTAAATAGTGAAACGGATATACACCGCCATCTAATTTCGGATGAATAATCGCAAGTGCTTCTGGCAATTCTGGTGGCGGCTCATGATGATCTGTAATAATAAGATCTATTCCAAGCTCCTTCGCTACCTTCGCTTCATGCACTGCTGCGATACCAGTATCGACAGTAATAATTAGGGAGAATCCTGCGCTATGTGCCCAACGAAATGCTTCTTCGTTTGGTCCATATCCTTCTGTAAAACGGTTTGGAATATAAAATTCTACGTCTGCACCTAATTCTTGCAAAGCAAGATATAACACAGTCGTACTACTTACTCCGTCCGCATCGTAGTCACCAAATATTAATATTTGCTCTCCATTTTGAATCGCCTTATTTACACGTTCTACCGTTCTATCCATTCCTTCTAATAAAAATGGATCATGAAATTCTTGATTTTCTGTATTTAAAAAATCTAAAATCTTATCTTCTGTATCTAGTCCTCTACCGAGGAATAACGAAACGACAAGTGGTGATAATTGTAATTTACTTGCTAATTCACTCACTCGCTCATTATTATATTCTTTTTCTTTCCAACGCGTCTTCGGTTGTAACACGAAATCACCCCTTAACCTGTTCATTATACAAGACAGATTAAGGGGTGACAATATAATGCAAACTACGATGCAATATCTATATACTAAAATGTTGATGATATTTAATTTGGAGAATACGGATTTATATGTACAAACACATTTTGTACGTTATCTTGTTCCATAAGCGTTTCTTTCACATGCTTTCCAATGCGGTGCCCTTCTTCTACAGTAATGTATGGATCTACAGAAACTTTAATATCAACAATAACGTAATGACCATGCTCCCTTGCATATAAAGAGCCGATTTTTTTTACACCGTCTATTTGAAGCACAGCCTCTCTAAGCGGCACAACATCTTCCTCATGAAGAACATGATCCAACGTTGCATGAATTGCTTCGGCCCCAATACTCCACGCCATTTTTGCAACAAGAAGTGAAACAAATAATCCTGCAATCGGATCGGCATATACAAGCCAATCTAACCCGAACTTACCACCCATAATCGCTGCACAAATACCGATTAAAGCTGCAATTGAAGAAAATACATCCGAACGGTGCTCGTATGCATTTGCAATAATTGCATCACTATTTACCCTCTTCCCTAATCGGAATTTATATTGAAACATTCCTTCTTTCACTATAATTGAAAGAACAACAGCAAAAATCGTAATTCCTTTCGGTGGTTCTAGTTCCTGCGAAAAAGCTTTTATAGACGAAATCGCTATCTCGATTCCCACAATAAATAATAATACTGCAACAATAATTGCTGAAATCGATTCCGCTTTACCATGACCATACGGATGATCTTCATCAGGCGGTTGCTTTGCTGCTCGCAATCCAAAAAGTACAGCGAGCGAACCAATTACATCTGATGCAGAATGCACGGCATCCGCTAATAGTGCTTTACTGTTCCCAATATAACCAATTACCGCCTTTACAATCGCTAATATAATATTACCAACGATTCCGACAATAGCACCAAACTCGGCCTGTTTAAAACGTTCATCTTTTTCCATAATTAAAATCCCTTCTTTTCTTAACCTATCTTTTTATTGTAGCAAAAACAGCGATAACACCACCACTTTCTTCCATCTTCCTTCTGTTAAAAAGTTGCTATCTTATTGTATCCACAAACGAAAAAAGAGATGCCTCATAAAGAGACATCATCTTTTTTATACTTGTGGTTCAGATTCTACTTTCTCAACCTTTTTCTTGTTTTTGCCCTTTTTCAAACGACGGTTTTCAAGCATTAACCAAATTTGAGAAGCAACGAAAACAGAAGAGTACGTACCTACAACTAATCCAACAAGTAACGCAAACGAGAAGTTACGTAATGACTCACTACCGAAGATAAGTAATGTAATTACCGGGAATAACACTGTTAATACGGTGTTAATTGAACGACCAAGCGTTTGGCGAATACTTGCATTTACGATTTCTTCTAAGTCTTTTATATCACGAACTCGTTTTTTCTGTTTGTATAATTCACGGTTTCTATCAAATGTAACAATTGAGTCATTAATAGAATAACCGATGATTGTTAACACTGCAGCGATAAACGTTAAGTCTACCTCTAATTGGAAAATACTAAATATAACAACCATAACGAATGCATCATGTAATAATGCAAGTACTGCAGATAATGCGTACGTAAATCTGAATCGAATACTTACGTATAAAATGATAACTGCAGAAGCGATTAATACTGCGATAAATGCATTTCGTGCAATTTCTTTACCAATTGTTGGTGAAACTGTACTTACGTTTGGATCAGTACCATATTTATCATGGAAGAATGTTTTTGTTTTCGCAATTTCATCTTTTGATAGAACACCTAATGTACGAACTGCGAATCCTTTATTGTCATCCCCAGTCGGTACAATATTTTCTTCCTTCACGTCAATTTTCAATTCTTTAAAATCTTTATGAACATCAGACACAGTAAGTGTTTGTTTTGATTGCAAGTCGATACGTGTACCACTCGCAAAATCAATACCAAGATTCAATTTGAAAATTGGTAGTATAATTGCACCTGCAATTACAACTACAATCGAGAAAACAAGGAATTTATGACCGATATTTACGAAGTTAATACGATCAAATCTTGTCGGTGGATGTACTACACCTTTTGTTAATGGAATAATATCCTTTTGTTTCACACCAAAGTATCCTGGCTTTTTATCGAAGTAACGGCTCTTTACAAGTAAACCTAGTAAGAAACGAGTACCGAATACGTTCGTAACGAAACCAACTAAAATACTTACGATTAAACTTGTTGCGAATCCTTTTACAGAGCTATTACCATAAACGAATAATACACCAGCCGCTGCAAGAGTCGTAACGTTTGCATCTAAAATTGTTGCTAATGAACGATGATTACCAGCACGGAATGCTGACATCATTGACTTACCAATTTTCAACTCTTCTTTCAGTCTCTCGTACGTAATAATATTCGCATCAACTGCGATACCTACCCCGAGCACTAATGCCGCAATACCTGGTAATGTCAGAACCGCATGCATCCAGTTAAATACGAGTAGCGTAACAAAAATGTATAGACCTAACATAATAACCGCTACAATTCCTGGTAAACGGTAGTATACAAGCATAAATAAGAAAATAAGAGCGATACCAATCGCACTAGCGAAAATCGTTTGCTCTAACGCTTGTTGACCAAATTTCGCTCCAACTGATGTTGAATACATTTCTTTTAAATCAACAGGAAGTGCACCTGCATTTAATAAAGATGACAGTTGTTTCGCACTTTCAACTGTGAAGTTTCCACCTACGATAGATACTTCAGCTTGATTAAACACTTGGCTTACTGTTGCTGCTGATAAGAACTTCGGATTCGGTTTTGCAGACTCTGCTTTATACGAATCTTTTCCTTCTTCAAAGTCAAGCCAAATTACCATTAAATTCGTTGGTGGTGGCATTTTTGAAATTTTTTCAGTTACTTCACGGAATCTATCAGCGCTTTTTAGTGTAAGACCTACGCTCGCACGGCCTTGCTCATCAAATGTTTGTTTCGCTCCGCCGCCTTTTAAATCCGTTCCGTCCATAAGAAGGTTATCATCTACATCACGGAATGTTAATTTCGCTTGTGTTGATAACATTTCACGTGCTTTTTGCTGATCTTGTACACCAGCAAGCTGTACGCGAATTCGATCTTGTCCTTCAATTTGAATGTTCGGCTCACTTACACCGAGAACATTGACACGATTTTCAAGAGCACCTACTGTACTTACAAGTGCCTCTCGGTCGATTTTATCACCTTTTTTGGCTGGTTTTACTTCATAAAGAATTTCAAAACCACCGCGAAGGTCTAGTCCTAGACTAATTCCTTTTGCTATGTCTTTTCCTGCCGCACCAATTACTCCACCGATTAATAAAACGATGAGGAAAAAGGCGGCAATTCTCGTACCACGCTTTGCCATATGTACCCTCTTTCTGCTACTAACACTTTAAATAAATCTCTTACGATTCACTTTTACACGTATGCATACGCCTAGTTAGTAGACTTCCTTTCTATAATTTTGCTAGTTCATCACTAGCTGTGTCGGTACGTTTTTCACAATACCTACACTTTCATTATTTATTTTTTCTCTTCACTACCCCCTTTATATATAATCTTAGACATAATTATTTCCTCATTATCAATACCTATCATTATACTGCAAAAGGAAGAACAAACCAATTGCAGTCGGTTATTTATTTTCATATTCATCAAATGACCAAAGTGGCGCTTGATATGCTTCAACAGTTAAATAATTCATATATTCATTAGTACTTACTCTTAATACATCATTTACTAATTCATATAATCTAACATCACCGTTTATTTTTTTCCACTTCTTCACTTTAAGAAACTTCCAAATATCATCATCTGTTACTCGGTCATAACCGAACATGTGAAACTCTTCTACTTTGCTTTCTAAAACGACTTGTAACTGTCCGCGGTACGATTCTACCAAAGCCTCTTTTTCTAACATACATAAACATCTCCTTCTTATTTCAGCACGAAAAGTCGCTTTTAATCCCGCTCTAATGGACAGCAATAACTACTTTCAAGAGCACTCTCATACTTCACTCTCTTAAATGCTTGTCATTCTTGTCTCATACGTGCATATAAATTATTGTAAATCATTCCACTGATTTTGAGAAGGTAGGAGAAGACCATGACGAGACAAAGCTTTTTAAAAGGCGCATTTATTTTAATGATAGCCGGCTTTATTACCAAAATCCTTGGATTTATTAACCGGATTGTAATGGCACGTATTTTAGGGGAAGAAGGTGTTGGCCTTTATATGATGGCCGTTCCTACATTCATTCTAGCAATTACATTAACACAAATCGGCCTTCCTGTCGCAATCGCAAAATTTGTAGCAGAAGCGGAAGCTGTGAACGATAGACAAAGGGTTAAAAAAATATTAACAGTATCATTAGCTGTTACATCCGTTATTAGTATCATTTTAACAATCGGAATTATGCTCCTCACACCTATTTTAGCAAAAACATTATTAACTGATGAACGAACGTACTATCCATTAATGGCCATTTTACCTGTCGTTCCTGTTATTGCTGTTTCTTCTGTTTTACGCGGTTATTTCCAAGGGAAACAAAATATGAAACCTAGCGCTTATGCTCAAGTTATAGAACAAGTTGTCCGCATTACAATTATCGCTATATGCATTCAGTTATTTTTACCTTACGGCGTAGAATATGCTGCAGCTGGCGCTATGTTATCAGCCGTTCTCGGTGAAGTTGCATCGTTATTATTTTTACTCACTTTATTCCAGCGCGAAAAACATTTATCTATACGCTCTGGATTTTTCACTACTGTAAAGGAGAGCAAAGGTACATTTTATTCTCTGATGGATATCGCTCTTCCGACTACAGGAAGTCGTTTAATCGGTTCCGTTTCATATTTCTTTGAGCCTATCGTCGTTATGCAAAGCTTAGCGATTGCCGGAGTTGCTGCCTCTGTCGCAACCCAGCAATACGGTATATTAAACGGTTATGCATTCCCACTTCTATCACTGCCAGCCTTTATTACATACGCTCTTTCTACAGCGCTCGTTCCATCTATTAGTGAAGCGATGGCTAAAAGACAGCATAAATTAGTGGAACACCGACTACAACAAGCACTTCGGATCTCATTAATTACTGGTGGGTGGTCAGTCGTTATATTATACGTATTCGCTTCTCCTATTTTAACTCTTATGTATGGATCGGATAGTGCAACAGCATTTATCCAGCTTCTTGCACCTTGCTTTTTATTTCATTACTTTCAAAGTCCACTTACCTCTGTTTTACAAGCTTTAAACTTAGCAAGAGCTGCAATGATGAATACATTTATTGGCGCCATCGTGAAATTAATCCTTATTTTTGTACTAGCTTCAAGGCCAGATTTTCAAATGATGGGGGTTGCCCTTGCAATTGCAGCAAATATAGTAACGGTAACATTCCTTCATTACGCTACTGTTTTAAAGAAAATTACATTTACCATTTACGCAAAAGACTACATTTTCGGTGGACTTGCTATCGGTATTGCAGGCGCTTTCGGTTTTTATCTTCATAAATATATGATTTTCTCTCATTCACTCGGCGTACAAACATTATGGGAAATCACTTTAACAACAATCGTTTATATTATCCTCCTCTTCACTTTCAAACTCATTCGAAAAGAAGAGTTAAGCCGACTCCCAATCATTCGAAAACTTTCATTTTTGAAGTAAACGGGCTTACTATTTCATATAGTAAGCCTCTAGTTTTCTTTCAAATCAACAAAAAATTGTCCATTTTGAAAGCTGCAGTATAAAATTTGTTTGATATCGTTATAACCTAAGTTTTTTAATTTGCCAATAAGCCATTCGTCTGTATGTTCAATCATTTGTAAATGATTCAATTGAATTTCTCCATCAATAATAAGAGGAAGAGTAAACTGCAATGTATCCTGTTTACCTTTTTGTTTTTGAAAGACAGATAACTTCCCAGATGGTTCTAAAATAGCGTATTCTACATCTCGGATATCTCCAACTCCTTGCTCCCTTAATTGCATCAATAAATCATCTATATTATAACGCTGCTTTCTCATCTTCTTTTCATCAATTTTCCCCGCATTTACAAGAATAGCCGGCTCACCTTCTATTAAATGCCGAAATCGTTGAAACTTTAATGAAATGACTGACAAAATAATCTGTATACACATAAGAAAAGTCATGGGAACTAATTGGTGCCAAAGTGATTTATCGGTATTTTCAATTGCGACTACAGCCATTTCGCCAAGCATAATGAATACGACTAAATCTAATACACTTAACTCTCCAATTTCACGTTTACCCATAAGACGAAAAATAATTAATATGATGAAATACAAAAGCATCGTCCGGCCAATGATTGATACCCATTCCATTTCTACATCTCCTTTTTTACGTATAGACTCCCCTATAAAAAATAAACTAGTCTAACTTGGGCAAAAAGAAAATATGCTTGTATTAAAAAGGGGGAATGTATAAATGGATGGAACGAAAAAATTATCAACCGCAATCGGCTTTGGTATCATTACCTTATTAATTCTCGCATCAATTATTAGCATGGTTATAGCTCTTTTATTAAAGTTTACAGATATGACTGAAGGGACATTAGCCGTTACTATTTTTATACTAGCTCTTTTATCTATGCTTATATCCGGATTTACTGCCGGCAAAAAAGCACAAGGGAAAGGTTGGCTAGTAGGTTTCACAACAGGTCTTACATTCGCTATACTTGTTTTTCTAGTTAACTATTTAGGCTTCTCTCAAACTTTATCGAACTCCCAGTTACTTTATCAATTAGCATTAATGGGCGCGAGTACACTCGGTGGTATTTTCGGGGTAAATATGTCAAAACAAAATAACTAAAAAAGGCCCTGCACATTTCATGCAGGGCCTTCCTCATTAGTTTTTCACAACTTCACGAATCGCATTACGATCGAAAGTTAAGTGTGAACCACCAGATTTAATAACGATTTTCGTCTCATCTACTGATTCGATTGTACCGTGTAAACCACCGATTGTTACGATAGCATCACCTTTTGTTAACTCATTTTGCATTTGAGCAACTGCTTTTTGACGCTTTTGTTGCGGGCGAATTAATAAGAAATAGAAAATCGCAAACATCGCAACGATCATAACGATATTCATCATACCTGGATTCATCTTTTGTTCCTCCTTTTAAATTATGTATTAGAAGTTTTTAGCATTCGGTTTATTAAAGCCATACTGTTCAAAGAATTCTTCGCGGAAATCGCCAAGACGGTCTTCACGAATAGCTTGTCTCACCTGCTCCATTAAGTTTAACAGAAAATGAAGGTTGTGATAAGACGTTAAACGAATTCCGAACGTTTCATCACATTTCATTAAGTGACGAATGTACGCACGAGAGTAATTTTTACATGTATAGCAATCACAATTTGGATCAAGCGGACCGAAATCTCTTGCAAATTTCGCATTTTTTACAACTAGACGGCCTTCACTTGTCATACATGTACCATTTCGAGCGATACGAGTTGGAAGTACGCAGTCAAACATATCAATACCACGAATTGCACCATCGATTAATGAGTCAGGAGAACCTACTCCCATTAAGTAACGTGGCTTATTATCTGGAAGAAGTGGTGTTGTAAACTCAAGTACACGGTTCATAATATCTTTCGGCTCACCTACAGATAAACCACCTACAGCGTAACCAGGGAAGTCCATTGAAACAAGGTCTTTTGCACTTTGACGACGAAGCTCTTCGAACTCTCCACCTTGTACAATACCGAATAAACCTTGATCTTGTGGACGTTCATGCGCTTTTAAACAACGTTCTGCCCAACGGCTTGTACGTTCTACAGACTTCTTCATATATTCAAAAGTAGCTGGGAATGGTGGACACTCATCAAATGCCATCATAATATCTGAACCTAATGCATTTTGAATTTCCATCGCTTTTTCTGGCGATAAGAATAATTTATCTCCATTTAAGTGGTTACGGAAGTGAACGCCTTCCTCTTCAATACGACGGAAGTCACTTAAACTGAATACTTGGAAACCACCAGAATCCGTTAAGATTGCACGATCCCAGTTCATAAATTTATGCAAACCGCCTGCTTCACGAATAATTTCGTGACCTGGGCGTAGCCATAAATGATACGTATTACTTAAAATAATGCCAGAATCCATTGCTTTTAATTCTTCTGGTGACATTGTCTTAACTGTTGCAAGTGTACCAACTGGCATAAATGTTGGTGTATCAAATGAACCGTGCGGCGTATGTACACGTCCTAAACGCGCACCCGTTTGTTTACAAGTTTTAATAAATTCATAACGAATTGCTGTCATAATTTACTCCTTTTATTTGTTTCCCATTTTAGCGTGAGATGCAACGAACATTGCATCACCGAAGCTAAAGAAACGATATTTTTCTTTTACTGCTTCATTATAAGCATGAAGTACATTATCTCTATTTGCAAATGCACTTACAAGCATAATTAATGTTGATTTCGGTAAATGGAAGTTTGTAATTAAACCATCAATTGCTTTAAATTCATAACCTGGGTACATAAAAATGTCTGTCCAGCCCGAAGCAGCACAAAGCTTGCCGTCATGATCTGTCGCAATTGTTTCTAACGTACGAGTTGAAGTCGTACCTACCGTAATAATACGTCCACCACTCTCTTTCACACGATTTAATAATGCCGCTGTCTCTTCAGACATATGGTAATATTCTGCGTGCATATGGTGTTCTTCAATCGTATCTGCAGAAACTGGCCTAAATGTTCCAAGTCCTACGTGAAGTGTAATGAAAGCTAACCCAACGCCTTTTTGTTTTAACTTCTCCAGTAGCTCTTCTGTAAAGTGAAGTCCCGCAGTCGGCGCTGCTGCTGAACCGATTTCTTTCGCATATACTGTTTGATAGCGATCGCGATCTTCTAGCGTCTCTTTAATATATGGAGGAAGTGGCATTTCCCCAAGTTCATCTAAAATTTCATAGAAGATGCCGTCATATGAAAATTCAAGCTGACGTCCACCTTGATCTGCAGTTCCTATACAAGTTGCTTTTAATTTCCCTTCGCCAAAAGAGATAACAGTTCCTTCTTTTACACGTTTCGCTGGCTTAACAAGCGTTTCCCACTTATCGCCTTCTTCTTGTTTTAAAAGAAGTACTTCAATGTGCGCGCCTGTATCTTCTTTCACACCATGCAAACGAGCAGGCATAACTTTCGTTTCATTTAAAACTAAGCAATCCCCCTCATGTAAGTAAGAAAGAATGTCTGTAAAATGTTTATGCTCAATATCGCCTGTTTCACGATCTAACACCATTAATCTTGATGTTTCACGATCTTCTAATGGGATTTGTGCAATAAGTTCTTCTGGTAAATGAAAATCAAACAGATTAATATCCATAACTATATCCACCTATTTCTTATTTAAATCGATTTATTATATACATAATAAAAGATAATACAATACTTAACACAATACATGTAATGATAGGAAAATAAAAGGTAACGTTTCCTTTTTTCACAAAAATATCGCCTGGAAGCCTTCCAATGAACTTCCAAGCTAATCCAACAACGATGAGTAAGATACCTGCTGTAATAAGCAATTTTGGCATCTCCGTCATACTTTTGGCATCTCCATTCCGAAATGCTCATATGCAAGCGGCGTTACGATTCGGCCCCTTGGCGTTCGTTGTAAAAAGCCAATTTGTAATAAATATGGCTCATATACATCTTCAATCGTATGAGATTCTTCTCCAATCGTTGCCGAAACCGTTTCTAACCCGACTGGGCCACCACGGAATTTCTCAATAATACCAAGTAATAATTTATGATCGATATGATCTAGACCTAATTTATCTACTTGCAGTAGTTCTAACGCCATTTGTGTAATTTCCATTGTAACCGTTCCGTTACCACGAACTTGTGCGAAATCTCGTACACGTCGTAATAAACGATTCGCAATACGAGGTGTACCACGAGCACGTCTTGCAATTTCTAGTGCGGCTAACGAATCAATTTCAACTTCAAATACTTCTGCTGTACGTTCAACAATCTCAGAAAGCTGATCTACTGTGTAATATTCTAATCTTGAAAGTACACCGAAACGGTCACGAAGCGGCGCTGATAATGCCCCCGCACGCGTCGTTGCTCCAACTAGTGTAAACGGAGGCAAATCTAAACGTACAGACCGTGCTGACGGCCCTTTTCCAATTACGATATCAAGGCAAAAATCCTCCATCGCAGGATATAACACTTCTTCAATTGATCTATGCAAACGATGAATTTCATCAATAAATAATACATCACCCGGCTGAAGTGCTGTTAATACAGCTGCTAAATCTCCCGGCCTTTCAATTGCTGGGCCTGAAGTTGTTCTAACATTTACGCCCATTTCATTGGCAATAATATTGGCAAGCGTCGTTTTACCAAGTCCTGGTGGTCCATATAGAAGCACATGATCTAACGTTTCTTCACGCATTTTCGCTGCTTCAATAAACACCTCTAAATTATGTTTCGCTTTATCTTGGCCAATATACTGACGGAGCGTCTGTGGCCGTAATGAATATTCTAAATCCGAATCTTCATATGCAGATTCCCCTGAAAGGAGACGTTCGTCCATTATACTCACCTCTTACCATTTAGTAAAAGACTAAGTGCCTTTTTAATATACTGATCCGTCGTTAATGATTCTTTTAATAACTCTGGTACAACGCGAGAAACTTCTCGTTCTGCGTATCCAAGTGCGCGCAGAGCTTCCAGCGCCTCATCAAGCTCAGCTGATGAACCTTTCTTCTCATCAAAACGTTCTGTGTCTGAGAATAAATCAACAAACGCATCTGGCACGACATCAGCTAGTTTTCCTTTTAAATCTAAAATCATTTGGCGTGCTGTTTTCTTTCCGACGCCCGGGAACTTCACTAAAAACTTCTCGTCTTCGTGTTCAATCGCTTGAACGACCTGTCCTGTTTGACCAGATGCTAAAATTGCAAGAGCACCTTTTGGTCCAATACCAGACACACCTAACAACTTTGTAAATAATAAACGCTCTTCACGTGTTTTAAACCCGTAAAGTGCCATAATATCTTCTCTCACATAATGATATGTATAGACACGGATTTCTTGCTTACTTCTTTGAAATACATACGGATTTGGTGTGAAAATTTGATAACCAATTCCATTATGGTCAATTACGACATATTCCGGTCCTACATATTCCACGTAACCTGTAACATATTCAAACAAAATACGATCTCTCCCTCTTAAATCATGTATTCCATTTTAACATATTTAATGATAGAAAAGCGAGACTACCCCAACAAATGTTCTCTATTTAAAACTTCTGTTATTTTCCATTGACAGAAAGTATGAAGCACCTTAATATACAGAAGTCGATAATGATTATCAATACTAATTAAAGGGGTTACATCAGGATGAAACAGAAGCTATTTATTTTATTTACTATTATGCTAGTTGTTCTTTCTATCGTTGGCTGTTCTTCTCAAAAAGAAGAATCGAAAGCGAAAGAACAACCGAAAACAAAAGTTGTAAAACACGCTAAAGGGGAAGCTACAATT
This sequence comes from Bacillus sp. IBL03825, assembly GCF_024712505.1. Taxonomy (NCBI): domain Bacteria; kingdom Bacillati; phylum Bacillota; class Bacilli; order Caryophanales; family Bacillaceae; genus Bacillus; species Bacillus sp. IBL03825. Next base: position 4,376,320 of record NZ_JAMXKE010000001.1, read on the forward strand.
CCAGTAAATCCAAAGAGAATTGTTGACCTATCTGGATCAACAGAAGAATTATTACTTCTTGGACACAAACCTGTTGGTACAGCAAACACATATAAAGATAAAATCCAAAATCATTTAACAGAAAAATTAGACGGCGTAAAGGCAGTAGGTTGGTACTGGGCACCTAAAGTTGATTTAGAAGCTGTTACTGCATTAAAACCAGACTTAATTATTTTAAATAATCGTCAGTTGAAGATCTATGATCAATTAGAAAAGGTTGCACCAACAGTTGTTTTAGAAACAAACTTAGAAGACTGGCGCGGTAAGTTTAAAGAAGTAGGTAAACTATTTGACGAAGAAAAGAAAGCAGACAAATGGATTGCAAACTACGATAAAAAAGCAGACTCTTTATCTAAAAAAATTAAAGAAAAAACAAAAGATGAGAACTTTATGTTCGTCGCAGTTACACCACAAAACTTCCGTGTATACGGTAGCTTCGGATACGGTGACATCATCTTTAATGACTTAAAACTTCCAGTAACAAAAGGTACAGATTTAAAACAAACGATGGCACAAGTATCGCTAGAAGGTCTTGTTGCATTCCAACCTGATCAAATGTTTATTGTAAACTTTGGCGGCGAAGCTGATAAAGTTTACGAAGACTACAAAAACAGTGCCGTTTGGAAAGACAATAAAGCAGTTAAAAACAATCACGTATATGAAGTATCAAATGAAATCTTCAATACGAAAGCTTTCAATCCAATCGGAAAAGATATGCTAATTGATGAAATCGCAAAACAAATTTTAGATAAAAACAAGTAAAAAAAAGCAGCTCACCATGAGCTGCTTTTTTTCTTATTTTGCACTGCGTATTGCTTCATTTTTTCAATCGTCTTCACAAAACCTTCTTTTGATTTAATGCGAATACCACGCTTCAATTTTGCACGCTCATAACTCTCCAGCTTTTTCATATCAATTTGAAAGAAGGAATGAATCGCATTATCACTTTTCGGTACACCTTTAAAAATTTGTAATATCCCTTCCTCTGACACACCAAAATATCCGCTCGTTTTCAATAATGGAGAAATATCATCAACTTTCTTTTGTAATACGATTTGTACATCATCACGATCAACGAGCTGCCATTCTTTATATTGCTGTAGAAACTTTTCTAAGTCCGCTACTTTTTCTGTAAATATTTCCTCGCTTACTTCTCCATCAACATACATTCGCTCTAATAAAATTGTAACTTCCGGCTCTTTTTCTGTTACTTCTGGTACTGGCCCTTCCGCCTTCACATTCGTTTCATAAACGAAACAAAACATCATAACGAAAGCTTGTACTGCAATCAGTATCCATTTCATTTCCGTTCACCTCTTTTAGGCAAGATCAAACTTTCATTAGTAGTTTTTCCGGAAATGGGGGTTTTATCCATATAAATGACCGTATTACATTTCTCTCGAAAATAAAAAATGCAGATAAAGTTTTATCTTTATCTGCATTAGCATTTGTTTTTATATAAAATGAAAGACGCCTGCAAAGCAGGCGTCTTGATGCGTTTACGGCGAGAGACCAGGCGACCACATTCGCGTGTTTAGCACTTAAGCATATCTCTCGTCTTACGTAAATTAGCTCATCGCTTTGCTAATATAACATTAATAAATTATAAGTGCAACATGTTTATAAAAATATTTTATTTCCTCTTTCACCCAAACGAACTTTATGTAAATTATAAATTGATAAATGCAATATATATGTTACAATTAATATAACAGCGAAATCATAATAAACAGGAGATGGATATTGTGAAAAAAATAAAGGATGAACGTCTCATTCTGAAAACATTAAAAAACATACGTATTGCCTTTCTTTTTCAATCGCTTGGTATAATTGGCATTTTAGGATATATCGGATTCACTGAAGGAATGGATCAAATTACGAAATCTCCATTATGGTTATTATTTATCCTTACAAGTATTGTACTTAGTTATTTACAGTTAAGCGTTTCTATCGATGTAGAAGAAGGCGAAAAGGATATAAAGTTAACTCCTTATTACAAAATTATTTTACGCTCTCTTATTGTAGGAACTATTATAGCCATTATTTATATTATTTTCAGTCCAGAAAGACCTCTCTTTGAGGCTATTCTAACAGGTAGTATTTTCTTTATATGTTTTTTAATTTCTTATTCCATTAGTTATTTCATTAAAAAACGTCGTTTACAAGACAACGATGAATAAAGAGGAAGGGCTACCCCTTCCTCTTTTGTTTTGCTATCGCATAGTACCAGTTAAACCGTAACGAATGTCTCGGAACATATTCCCTATATCACGATTAAAATCGTTTGTAACTGTACCGTTACGTAGGCGTGTACTCATTGCATCGACACGAGTAAACATGTCATTTCTTACAGAAACATATACATTTCTGTTTCCAACTTCATTTACAACGGCTTGACGAACTTCGTTTGCAAGTGCCGTTTCATTCGATACTGGATTACGCGGTTTTACCGCAATCGCCACATCGTTTCCATATACAACTGTAGACACGCGGTCTACGTTATTCATACGCTTTACACGATTTGTTATTTTTTCTGCTGTTTTACCATCATTGTTAATGTATGAATTGTTCATTGTAATATTACGTGTTGGATGCGGGTTAGCAATTTGACCGTTGTAATTTACATCGCGGTAATAATTGTTATATCCTGTATCATTACGACCATTTCTATATGTTACATAATCTGTATAACGATCATTACGCGTTACATTATCACGATACTGATGTGTATCATTATAAGATGTACGCTCGTAATTGTAGTTACGTCCATCCATTGCATTATTATCTTTTGGTGTACCACATGCAGCTAATGCACTGGTAACTAACAAAGAAGCAGCGATCACTTTTACTTTCGTATTCAATACAAAAACCCCCTCTGTTAGAATGAGCTTCTTTTCTGAAAAGCTCCCTCTTATGATGAGTAACAGAGAAGGTTTTTACACTGTTAATATTTCACTGGGGATTTTCTAACATTTGATGTAAATCTTCCATTTTCAGAACGACTCTACATAAAAAAAGGCGGGAATAATCCCACCTTTTTTAAACTTCCTCTTCGTCCTCTTCTTCTGAAACTGGATCTCCAAATACATTTGGTGGATCCGGTTGATAATACATCGTTCCTGGCTGTGGCGCATATGCCGATTGAGTTGGTTGATAATATAAAGGATTCGCATATTGTGGTCCTCCAGGTTGAGGACTATATAACCTACTCTCTCCTCCGCATCCACAATCTTCTTCACCTTGTACGAGTGGCGGCATATTATTATCCATTGGCATCATATTTGGATTTGGCATAGACGTATATTGCGGTCCAAACGGTGCTCCTTGCTGATATGGCATTTGATATGGATTTTGTTGTTGATAATACGGATTTGGCGGCATCATAGGCTGTTGGTATGGTATTTGATATGGCATCATATTCGGTGGTTGATTATTATCCATTATCGGCATCATATTCGGCATTTGATTGTTATCCATTATTGGCATCATATTCGGCATTTGATTGTTATCCATTATTGGCATCATATTTGGCATTTGATTATTATCCATTATCGGCATCATGTTTGGCATTTGATTATTATCCATTATCGGCATCATATTTGGCATTTGGTTGTTATCCATTATCGGCATCATATTTGGCATTTGGTTGTTATCTATTATCGGCATCATATTTGGTATTGGGTTATTATCCATTATCGGCATGATGTTTGGTGGTTGATTGTTATCCATTATCGGCATGATGTTTGGTGGTTGATTGTTATCCATTATCGGCATCATATTTGGCATTTGGTTGTTATCCATTATCGGCATGATGTTTGGTGGTTGATTGTTATCCATTATCGGCATGATGTTTGGTGGTTGATTGTTATCCATGATTGGCATGATGTTTGGCGGTTGATTGTTATCCATTATCGGCATGATGTTTGGTATTTGAATATTTGGCGGTATTACTTGTGGAATAACTACATTTTCTTTCGATACATTTGGTGACACGATGTTTCCTACATTTTCTTTCTTCACTTGCGGTGACATGATATTCCCTACATTTTCTTTCTTTACTTGCGGTGACACGATATTCCCTACATTTTCTTTCTTTACTTGCGGTGACACGATATTTCCTACATTTTCTTTCTTTATTTGAGGTGACACGATATTCCCTACATTTTCTTTCTTTACTTGCGGTGACACGATATTATCTTTTTTCGTTTGCGGAGAAATGATGTTATTAGGTTTCATTTTAGTAATTTGAGGAGCAATTAACTCGCTTCCTTTTTTAATTACATCTGAAATTTTATATTCTTTTTTTGCTTTTATTGGTGGTTGCGGCGGCTGTGGTAATACATTTACCGAAAACTTCGTGTTTTCTTTTTCTGCTGGTTTTTGTTTTTCTATAACAGGTGGTTTTTGAATAACAGACGGTTTTTCAACTGGTTTTTCTATTTGAATTGGCTTTTCTTTTTGCACCTCTTTTTGTGGCTTTACCTGTACTTCTTTTTGCGGTTTCACTTGCATTTCCTTCTGTGGTTTTACCTGTACTTCTTTTTGTGGTTTTACTTGCACTTCTTTTTGTGTTTGTTGCATAGCAGGTTGCTGTGTAATTGGTGCTGATTGATACGTAACTTCTTCCTCATCTTCTATTCCAAGTGGCGTTGGTGTTGCTGCAAATTCTTTTTGCTGTACTTCTTTTACATATTGTTTTGGAGGTGCTGAACCTGCCCCAGCCTGTTGTTTTACGTGAACGCTGTTTGATGGTACTTTAATTTTCATACCTGGCATGATTAAATCTGGATTACTAAGTTGTGTATTTGTGTTTTTCAACGTATCAAAATCCACTCCGTACTTTTTCGCAATTTTCCAAAGGGTATCCCCTTTTTGCACGATATGAATTTTCAAATTTTCCCCCTCCTGTATAACTTATCTATAAGTAACAAATCTCATGAAGTAACCCTTTCTAAATAACGCTAACTTCTGTTCACTTGTATCACTTCTTCGATTTTTAATATCATTAGAAGTGGAATAAGCATAAAAAAATCGCAATGATTTCTTCAAAACAATGTATGCCCATTTCGTTCTCGTTATGATTATATGCATGAAAAAAAGCAACAGAAATACCGTTGCTTTACACACGCTCTAACATACGATTTAATGCGAGAACCGCTTCTTCAGTCACTTGTTTATCTACGCTAATAACGTTAATTTCTTCTCCTCTTTCTACCGTTTCAAGCACCCATAATAAGTGCGGCAGATCAATTCGGTTCATCGTTAAACACGGACACATAAATGGATTAAGTGAAACAATCTCTTTATCTGTATGTTGCTGAATAATTCGGTTCACTAAATTCATCTCTGTACCAATTGCCCATTTACTTCCAGGTGGCGCTGCTTCAATCATATCAATAATATATTTCGTTGACCCTGCGTAATCCGAAGCATCAACGACCTCATAACAACATTCCGGATGTACAATAATATTCATATCCGGATGATTTTTTCGTACATTCTCAATGTTTTTCACTGTAAAGTTTTGATGAACCGAACAATGCCCTTTCCATAAAATCACTTGAATTCCTTCTATATCTCCATCGTATTCTAATGAATCTGTATGCGGGTCCCATACTGCCATTTTATCTAACGGGATACCTAAATCGTATGCTGTATTTCTTCCTAAATGTTGATCCGGTAAAAAGACAAGACGCTCTTTTTGTGTAAACGCCCAAGACACCATTTGTTTTGCATTAGAAGAAGTTACTGTTGCTCCGCCATTACGACCACAAAACGCTTTAATTGCAGCTGTAGAGTTAACATATGTTAACGGAATCATCGTATCTCCAAATAATTTTGCGAGCTCTTTCCATGCTCTTTCTGTTTGTTCAATATCTGCCATATCTGCCATCGAACAACCTGCACGCATATCTGGCAAAATAACGATTTGATCATCTGTCGTTAACATATCTGCTGTTTCTGCCATAAAGTGTACGCCACAAAATACAATATATTTTGCTTCTTTATTGCTCGCTGCAACTTGCGCAAGCTGAAGCGAATCTCCTGCTGCATCAGAAAATTGTACCACTTCATCTTTTTGGTAATGATGCCCTGGAATAAATAGTGTTTTCCCCATTTTTTCTTTAATTTCACGAACACGCTTTTCCATATCTTCTGTTGACATCGTGTAATAACGCTCTGGTAACATCGTTTCAATCGGTTGTACTTTTTCTAAAATACTCATATCCCTTTCTCCCCCTCTAAGCCACTTTCCTTACGCCTCAATATTGAAACTAATATCAAGTGCTTTCACTGAATGTGTTAACGCTCCAAGTGAAATATAATCGACCCCTGTTTTTCCATATTTCGATAAACCTTCAATTGTAATGCCTCCTGATGCTTCCGTAACGATAGCACTTGGTACAATCTTTGAAAACTCCCGAATCTCATCTGGCGTACGGTTATCAAACATAATAATATCCGCACCAGCAGCTACAGCCTCTCTCACTTGCTCCTCCGTTTCTGTTTCCACTTCCACTTTCACCATATGTCCTAATTTTTCTTTCACCGATGTAACAGCTTTCGTAATAGAACCAGCAAAAGCAATATGATTGTCTTTAATCATGACACCATCATATAAACCGAAACGGTGATTAAATCCACCTCCGCACACGACTGCATACTTATCAAACATACGTAGCCCTGGCATCGTTTTTCGCGTATCACAAATACGTGTATGACCACTATCTAAAGCAAGGACAGCTTTATGTGTCATCGTAGCTATCCCGCTCATACGCTGAATAACGTTTAATATAACGCGCTCTGCCGTTAATAACGAAGCAATTGGCCCTTGCGCAGTTGCTACTATTTCGCCCTTTTCTACAAGATCTCCATCTTTTTTATGAAGCTCCACTTCAATTCTTTCATCAATTAATTTAAATCCTTCTTCAATTACTAAACGCCCCGCAAAGACACCTGTATCCTTCGCAAGAAACGTTCCTTTTGAAAGTAAATTGTCTGGAAAAATAAGCTGAGATGTGACATCTCTTTCTCCTATATCTTCTAGAAAAAATCGATTTAATGCTTCTTTCACTTTTATCGTGTTCATAGAGCCCCTCTTCCCTTCATCACACAAGTTGTAGTTTTCTTTTCACTCGAACGATCTCTTTTTTTACGCTATTTCTATCTGGATAATCACTTCGATAATGGCCACCAATACTTTCTTCTCTTTGCAAAGCTGATACGACTATAAGCTCACAGGCTGTTAACATATTAATAAGCGTTATCTCTTCATTTGTAAGAGCATCATGTTGTAATATCATATTTCGAACACCGTACTTACTAAGCCATCTCTTTGCATAAGATAAACTTTTCTCTGTTCGCACAATCCCAACATATTTCATCATGCATTCTTGTATTTCTTCTTTCGCCGGCAAATGATTCAGAACAATAAACTTTTTTTCCTTCTCAGCCACGTTGTTCCAGCTTTCTTTTGTCGCTTTGGTTAAAATATGTTGTCCTATTCTTTTTCCAAACACAAGACCTTCTAATAATGAATTACTTGCTAATCTATTTGCTCCATGAACACCATTACAAGCTACTTCACCGACCGCATATAAATTTGGAATGGACGTCTCCCCATCACAGTTCGTTTTCACGCCGCCCATATGAAAATGAGCACCGGGTACGACTGGAATGCGTTTTTCATTTATATCGACACCATTTTTTTTACACAATGATGATACAGTCGGAAAACGTTCTTCGAAATTTTGGATAGACTCGATATTTACATACACTTGTTCACCCGCCAAAAGCTGCTCATGAATCGCTCTTGCTACTACATCACGTGGTGCGAGATCGTGATCAGGGTGTATATTCATCATAAAACGCTGCCCTTTTCCATTCATAAGGACAGCTCCTTCGCCACGGACAGCTTCAGAGACGAGGCCGCAGCATCGCCCGCTTGCGTATAACATTGTTGGATGAAATTGTACAAACTCTAAATCTACGAGCTCCCCGCCTGCGCGGTACACCATCGCAAGTCCATCACCCGTAATTGTCTTATCATTAGAAGTAAAGGCGTATAAACCGCCAATCCCGCCTGTTGCTAACACCGTATACTCTGCAACGTAACGCTTCAACTTTCCTTCACTAGTTCTTGTTAAAACTCCAACACATTTATCATTTTCTATAATAAAATCAAGCACCATTTCCTGTTCCACTACCGTAACGTGCGGAGCTACTTCTTGAATGAAATGCTCTAATAAATTCTTTCCTGTTGCATCGCCACCTGCATGTAAAATACGACGCTTTCGATGTGCGCCTTCTTTTCCAAGATGAGGACCCGTTTCATCTCCATCAAATTTCATTCCATTTTCAATGAGATTATTCATTTCTTTCGGTCCTTCCTCGACTAAATAACGGACCACATCTTCATTGTTATAATGACATCCTGCTACTAACGTATCTTCAAAATGATCATTTGGATTGTCATATGTAGCAACCGCTGCGGCAATTCCACCTTGCGCTAAATATGTATTATTATTACGATTTGTTTCCTTTGTGATAATAATCACATTCTTTTCGTGACAAATCTCTTTCGCAACACGAAGTGCCGCAACGCCACTTCCAATAATTAAGACATCTGCACTTGGCATAATTGTTGCCTCCTACTTTACACTTTTCAACTGTCTTGACACCTATATTTACATAGTTTTAAAATAATGACAAGAGTTTTTTATAATTCTTATTTTCACTACCATTAAAAAAATATAAGAAATGTAACTCTTACTAGGGAGAGGAACTTACATGATGATATATCTTGACTATGCAGCTACTACACCTATGAGTGAAGAAGCATTACACACATATATGAAAGCAGCATCGCAATACTTCGGAAATGAACAAAGTTTACATGATATTGGAGGAACAGCCTCTTCTTTATTACAAGTTTGCCGAAAAACATTTGCTGAAATGGTTGGCGGAAAGGAACAAGGGGTATTCTTCACAAGCGGCGGCTCGGAATCCAACTACCTTGCGATTCAATCCCTTCTCAATGCTCGAAATAAGAAGCACATTATTACGACACCTATGGAACACGCATCCATTCGAAGTTATTTTCAATCCTTACAATCAGAAGGGTATACAATTACTGAAATTCCTGTTGATAAAAGCGGGGTAATCCATTTAGATGATTTAGAATCAGCTATTACAGAAAATACTGTTCTAGCAAGTATACAGCACGGAAACTCTGAAATTGGAACCGTTCAAAACATCGCAGAGATCGGAGCACTTTTAAAAAAATATAACGTTTTATTTCATTCAGATTGTGTACAAACATTTGGTAAACTTCCTATCAATGTTTTTGAGATGGAGATTGATAGTCTTTCTGTTTCAGCACATAAAATATACGGACCAAAGGGTGTTGGCGCTTGCTATATAAATCCCCAAGTTCGCTGGGCACAAATATTTCCGGGAACTTCTCACGAAAAAGGGTTTCGTCCAGGTACAGTAAACGTTCCTGGCATCGCATCTTTTTTAACAGCTGCTGAGAATATATTAAAAAATCAGCAGGAAGAAAACTTACGTTTTACAGAGTTACGATCCTACTTTTTAAGACATTTACAAGCGCTCCCTCTAGAAATTCAAGTAGAAGGTCATTCTACTTCTTGTTTACCACATATTGTTGGGGTTACAATAAAAGGAATAGAAGGTCAATATACAATGCTAGAATGTAATCGCCATGGTATTGCCATTTCCACCGGAAGTGCTTGCCAAGTCGGTAAACAAGAACCTTCGAAAACAATGCTTGCAATTGGAAAAACGTATGAAGAGGCAAAACAATATGTTCGCTTCTCTTTCGGACAACAAACAACGAAAGATCAAATTGATACTACTATTCATGCACTACACACAATTGGAAATCAATTTTATAGAGGTGTTAAATCATAATGAAACAAAATGACCAAAAAAAGATTTTAGGTGAAGAAAGACGACAGCTCATCCTTCAATGGCTTCTCGCTGCAAATGAACCGTTATCTGGGAATGAACTATCGAAAAAAACAAATGTAAGTCGACAAGTTATCGTGCAAGATATTTCCTTGCTTAAAGCACGAAACGAACCAATTATTGCAACTGCTCAAGGATATTTATATTTAAAACCACAAGAGAAACAACAAGCTTTCGAACGCGTAATTGTATGCCAACATAAACCAGCAGAAGTACGTCAAGAACTTACAATGCTTGTTGACCACGGCGTTACGATTAAAGATGTAAAAGTTGAGCATCCTGTATACGGTGACTTAACAGCATCCATCATGGTAAGTAATCGCTTTGATGTAGAGCAATATTTACAAAAAATCGAAAACACGAATGCTTCCTATCTTTCGCAACTAACAGATGGTATTCATTTACATACAATTGAGGCAGACTCAAAAGAGAAATTAGACGCTGCTTGCGAGGCACTAGATAAAGCAGGATTTCTCGTTTATTAATTCATGTAAAGCACAGAGTTTTTTTATCATTCTCTGTGCTTTTTTAATGCTATAATATTGTAATCAATTGTAAAGGGGATCAAACATGGGAATCGAACTCGTTCACTTTAGCATTGGCAAACCGAAACAAATGAAATATAGCGAAGATAAAGAAATGATTACTGGTATATGTAAAGAACTTACAGAAGAAGCTTTCCTCTCAAAAGACGGATTCCTCGGTGATGACGTAGCAGATTTAAAACACCACGGGGGACCTGATCGCGCAGTTTGTGTGTACCCACATGAGCATTACGCACTATGGGAAGAAGAATTTCAAACTACGCTTCCAGCTTCCACATTTGGCGAAAACATTACCGTAACAAATATGTTAGAGCGTGATGTTTGCATTGGAGATACATATCAACTAGGTGAAGCAATCATTCAGGTTACACAAGCAAGAGTACCTTGTAGCACGATTTCAAAACGTCTCGGTATTCCTGGCATACTGCCTCGCATTGTAGCAACTGGATTTACTGGTTACCTATGCCGCGTTCTTCAAGAAGGTACTGTACGTAAAGATTCTAAAATTACATTACTAGAACGTCAACCGAGCAATGTTTCTATTTTGTTCTCTAACGAAATTTATTTTCATAATAGAAAAGATAAAGATGGCATCGAAAAGATTCTTGCTGTTCCAGAACTAGCCGATATTTGGCGTGGTCAGTTAGAAGATCGTCTTGCGAAGTTAAAATAAATAGAATCCCACCATTTATAGGTGGGATTCTATTTTTCTATCACAAAATGTATTATCCGATGAAATTATATCAGCGATTAGAAGGGAAATGTCGACAGTTCATCCACTTCTCTTACAACCAATAAGAAGAATAACTCCCCAGCACAGTAACAGAAAAGCCGAGTGCTTCAAGTTCCATCGTTACGCCTGGCAATAATACATCATCGTATGCTTTATCGACATCGATTAAGAAAAAGTAATTTCCAAGACCTGTTTTCATCGGGCGAGACTCGATTTTTGATAGATTTAATTTTCTCCATGCGAAAGCTGATAACACTTGATACAGTGCCCCTGCATAATCAGCAGGTAACGTTATCATAAGTGTCGTTTTCTCTCCGCGGTTTTCTCCGTTATTTGGGAGTATTGCTTTCTTTTTCTTATGGAGCACGAGAAAGCGTGTATGATTATTTTTATGTGTATGAATGCTACGTCTTACGATCGTTAATCCATATTTTTCTGCGGCTGCTTCATTTGCAATAGCAGCGATTTTTTCTTCAGGATGTTCTTTCACATATTGCGCAGCAGCACTTGTTGATGTCATATCTCGAACAGTTACTCCTTTTAATTCTTCATTTAAAAACTTGTGGCACTGTGCAATGGCATGCGGATGAGAATGCACCGCATATACTTCATCCCACACTTCTGCATACTGCGGATGTACAAGTAAATGCTGCTGAATTGGTACTGTAATTTCTCCTACAATGGAGAGCGGCTGCTCATGTACAAGATAATCAACCGTTATATTCACTGAACCTTCTATGGCATTTTCTAACGGTACAACTGCGAAGTCTACATTTCCATTTGCAGCTGCATCAATACAATCTGGAATCGTGCGATACGGTACATGCTCTGCTTCCGGAAAAAAACGACTCACCGCCATATTTGTAAATGTTGCTTCTGGTCCTAAATATCCTACTCGAATCATCGTCTTTTCCCCTCTTTTTCGTTTTCTTACTGTTATACCATACTTTTTTATATTCTTCTATGTAAATTTCGAATATTAAAAAAAGACTAGCATTCGCTAGTCTAAATGTTTCCTATATTCTCTTTGAGCGAAAAAGAAATAAACGATGCATGCAGCGATATAAAACAGAATAAACAAGCCTACTTTTCTTAATGAACCATCCATAAAGATCGTATTATGAAACGTATATAGCGCAACTGCACTATGCATACTTCCTACTATAATTGGCGCAAAAAATAGCATACACAATTGCCAACGGGAAATTTTCCACACTTCTTCTTTCGTCATTCCAAGCTTAGAGAGCGCCCCGTACCCTTTACGATCCGATGAAATGTTATGAAACCATTTAAAATATACGATGCTACATGAAGTAAGAAAGAATAATATACTAATAAATGAGCCTAAAAATAGAGTAATATCGCCGCCTTCTTTCATATTTACATATAACTCCATATTGCTTCGAAATGCATTATTATCTTGTTTCATATGTTTCCGTAAATCTTCATTTAATTTCTTCGTCTTTTCGATATTTGGTAATGTGTAGCCTCTATATATCATTTTTTCAGAATCAGGAACCTGATTTGCTATACTGTCAAAATCTTCATCATTCATAACGAAGAACAGACCATTAATGTACGAAGGATGATGGTTAAATTGAACCCCTTCTTTCTGACCGTTAAATACGAATTGATATGGTTGATTCATTACTTGCAATTGAATCTCTTTTTGATCATACATATACGGATGATTGTATTTACTATAATAAACGAGTGTAACTGTTCCTTTTTTAGGATGATACGTTTTCTGTTTTTGTTTTCTTGCCTCTTGATTGTATTCACTTTCTTTAATGAGCGGCGCTACTTCTGTTTCTCCCTTATTGGACTGAAAAGATGCATACACTCCAACAAAACTCATAGTTTGAAAATCATTATACCCATATTGATGCAATAATTGTTCAACCGCACCTTCCGCAAAGACTTCATGAGAAGAAGTACCTTTTTCTATGTAAGAAAATGAGTGTACTCCCCCGCCCCGCCACATATCTTGCATACCAGAAAAATATAAAAATACCGTACCTGTTGCCGTAACTACAAACGTCGTTGCCATTGACATTAGAAAGAAAAAACGACCATTTTCCTTCATTCGATGTGACAATTGATTCACTATAAATAAATACGGGTATGTATACATAATCTTTTTATTTCGTTTTATCATTTCTAATATTTGAGCAGTGCCATGTGTAAAAGAAAAATACGTTCCGAAAAAGACAAGTATAGACACAGGGAAAAAATAGAATGCTATCGTTATCACCGTCGCTTGTAACGCTAACGCATATCCTATCCCTAAACAAATAAAGCCGAATATACAAAGCCACATTGATGTTTTCTTCTCTTTTTTATCTGCTCGAAATTCTTTCAATAACCGAATGATTTTTATATTCCATATTCGTAAAGCACTTATAAAAGATAAAACAACAAATACGAACATATACGTAATAAACGTTCCCCCAATTGCTCTCACATCAAATATGACAGGGAGTTCTTTCGGAAGCCCCAGTAACATACTAAACACCATGAAAAAGAGCTTTAAAAAGATTATACCAAGCCCAATACCGAAAATATTAGCAAATACCCCGATCAATATTTGCTCGGTCATAATCACTCCTATTACGTTAGATTTCGTTGCTCCCATTAACATATATAATCCTAATTCTTTCTTACGTGCCTCTATGAAAATAGAAGTAGCGTACAAAATAAATATGACGAAAAAAGAAATAATTATAACATTACATATGATAAGTCCCCAGCGTACGTTTTGATACCACATCGTCTCTTGCATATACGGATGTACAATGACAGACATGTATGCAAAAGACGCAAATATCGCAAAACAACTACTTAAGAAAAACACTTTATAATTACGCCAATTTCCTTTTATATTTTGCAGCGCTAGTTGCCGAATGTTCATCTATCGTCCCCCTATAACTTACTACATAGGCAAAAAGCTAGAGGTTTCTCTAGCTTTGCACGTGTTTCAAATATCCCCTTTGCGCGATCATAAAGTAAATCGCAGAAGCTACAATGTATGCTCCAATTACAATCGCACCTGATTTCCATAAATCAATATAAAGCATTTTCCCTAACGTATGAAGAGCAAATCCACTATGAATTGCACCGATCAAAATTGGGATAAAGAAGATAACGCCCATTTGTCGAATCGCAATTTTACGAATTTCTTTATCTGTCATACCGATTCTCTTTAACGATTTAAATTGAATACGATCTTGTTCTTTATCGTTAAACCATTTAAAGTATGTCATACTACAAGCGAAAAAGAAGAACAGTACAGCTACGAAGAAACCGATAAACATCGTAATTGCTCCTGATTCCCTTATATTTTTATAAGCAAACACCGAGTTATTTAATTCCCCTTGCTTATCTGGTGCAATTTCCTTTTTCAAATCTAACACAAGGTCTTCCGTACTTTTCCAGTCTTCTATATAATAACCATAATATTTCGTCTTTTCTTCATCTGGTACGAGCTTTGCGTATTTCTCAAAATCTTGATCATTCACAATGAGATATTCACTATCATTAAAAACAGAAAATGAAGTTGGATCATTTAATTGAACAGACTGCGTTTGTCCGTTAATTTTAATTTCATACGGTTTCGTACGATCTATCTTCATCATATCGTTCGCCATATCCATTACGACCATCGTTGCACTACCTGGTGCATTATGAACTTCTCTAACTTGCTCTCTCTTTTGTTTACGTACTTCAGCATTATATTCTTTTTCTGAAACAATCGCCATCGGTACTTCATGTTCACTGTTAAACATCGTGATTTTTTGAGTTCCAGGAAGTTTTACGTACATTACTTCTCGCGCTTCTTCAAATCCGTGTTTTTTTATTAATTCTTTTGCCTTTCCTTCTTTGATGACATTATGCGTATTTATTCCCTTTTCCTCATACGAAATAGCATGCGGGGTACTAGTTACTGCCTTATAACTCATATCCTCAAAAAATACGTACAGTGTACCAACTGCTGAAGATACAACGGCCGTAATGATAGAAATTACAAATAGAAAACGAGCATTATCTTTCATTTTATAAATAAGATTGCTAAGTACGAACATATTTGGATATGTATAAAAAGATCTTTTTCTTTTTTGCAATGCTTTTAATACGACTGTACTACCTTGTGTAAACAGTAAATAAGTTCCGCCTATCGTCAGCCCTACAATCGGTAAAAACAGAATGACAAAATTCATAAATGTCACTTGGAAGCTCAGTACATATGCAACAATAATACATCCTATACCAACTACACATAACGATGTAAATGCAAAAGGTTCTACTTTTTGTTTTCTTGCTTCTCTTAATAAATCAATAATTTGCAAGCGTCCTACTGTCCAAACGCTAAACAATGATAGGATTAAAAATAGAATAAAGTATACACCCGCTGTAATCAAAACTGCTTTACTATTCCATATGAGTGGAAGTGTTTTATCTATTTTCAATATAACGCTTAATGCTTGGAAAAATAATTTTGAACAAAGCATGCCAAGCCCAATACCTACTACAATTGCAATGCTACCTAACATAAGCTGTTCTAATATAATCATTCGGCCAAGTTGAGATTTCGTTCCGCCTATTAATGTTAATAGACCAAACTCTTTTTTTCTGGCTCGTAAAAATGTTGAATTTGCATATAAAATAAAGAGTGCTGAGAAGATGACTACAATATAATTCATCGATTCTAGCCCTTTTGAGATCATCCCTCTCATACTAATATTACCACTTACGACATCTGGATGATAAATAAAGGAAGCATACATGAAAAATACGACAATCGATAAGCAGCTACTAATAAGGAAAGCTTTATAATTACGCCAATTTCCTTTTACGTTATTAAGCGCGAGCTGGCGAAAGTTCATGATATTCTCCTCCTAGCATCGCAAGTACGTCCAGAATTTCTTGGAAAAAGGCTTGTTTCGTTCTTCCTTTATGTATTTCTGAAAAAATTTCTCCGTCGCGAATGAAAAGAATACGTTCGCAATAACTCGCCGCTACTGGATCATGCGTTACCATTGCAATTGTTACTTTCTTTTGTTCATGTAAGTCTTGCAACGCACTCATTAATGATTTTGCTGACTTTGAATCTAAGTTTCCAGTTGGCTCATCCGCTAAAATTAACGTCGGTTCATGAATGATCGCTCTCGCAGCTGCTGCACGTTGTTGCTGTCCGCCTGATACTTCATATACTTTTTTATTTAATATTTCATCGATATTTAAGAACTTTGCAATCTCAAGCACTTTTGCATCGATTTCATTTACAGATTTCTTCGCCATTACAAGTGGTAAAATGATATTTTCTTTAATCGATAACGTATCAAGTAAGTTAAAATCCTGGAAGATGAATCCTAAATGTGTACGGCGAAACTCCGCTAATTTTGCAGCACGCATTTGATTAATTTCTTCGCCATTTACAAGCACATGACCTGAAGTTTGCTTATCAATTGTTGCTAATAAATTTAAAAGCGTTGTTTTCCCGCTTCCTGAAGGACCCATAATCCCTACAAATTCGCCTTCTTCTATTTTAAAATTTATATCATTTAAAGCAGTCGTCGCTACTGAACCTTTTGATTGGTACACCTTCGTTAATCCTTTTACTTCAAGAACACTCATTTCTAATCCCCCTATGTGTTTTCTTCTTACATTTACTATAAGAAAAATAAGAAAAAGAAACGAGTGATTTCCCTTACAAAACGTTTTGTTATCTTACAGTTTTGTCATTTTTCTCATTAATGTATGATATTCTTCATCTTTTGCAAATTGGAACGTGAATGTTGTCCCTTCCCCTTCAGCCGATTGCACATAAATACCGTGATGTAAATTATCACAAATTTCCTTCGTAATATATAAACCCATTCCAGTCGCTTCTCTCGTTTTACGGCCATTTATTCCCGTAAAGAATGGATCAAATATACGCTTTACATCTTGCTTTGGAATACCAATTCCATTGTCCTTAATATGTAGTAACACCTTTTGATCTTTCTCTTCAATTTGAAATTGAATTTCCTTTTTCTCTGCTTCTGAAATTTTCGTATACTTAATTGCATTTACAACAATTTGCCCTATAGCAATACTGAGCCATTTTCTATCAGATGCAACCATACAAGTATCTTCATCAAACATTACTTTCGGAAATACCGACGATTGAATGAAAGATTTTCGATTTTCATTAATAATACCCCTGATGATATCTATCACATTTACTACTTCTACTTTATAATCTTTCGCAAATTGCTCTAACCTTGCCATATGTAACGCTAAATCTAAACCATTTAGTATGCGGTTATTTTCTTCACGAATACTTTCAACTGTTGCTCTTGCTTCACGATGCTCTTTACCAAACTTTTGTAAAAGCAATTCTATAACCGATACTGGTGTTTTCATTTGATGAATCCACTGGTTCATAAATATCATTTGTTGTTGTTCTTTCGCATGTTGTTTATGAATTTCATTCATATATTGCTGTCTTAATAGCGTAAACGATTCAACAACCATCTCTTGCTCTGACGTATAAGAAGTATCAATAAGTAAAGAATCGTGTAATGTATTTCCGCTGGCAACATATTTTTCAATTCTTTTTAAAAATATACTTCGTTTTCGATAATCGTAAATGAGGTATACAGTAACTACAACCGTCCCTAATAAAAGCCCATATAACCACGTACTCCAATCAATGGATTTTTTTTCTAAAAGACTTTGCAACTGCAAAACGAGCCCAAATAAACAAAGGCTAACAATATAAGAAAGAAGTAGAGAAAAGCGGTCCAAGAGGTAATTTTTAACCTTCATGCCCTTCGCCCCACTCTGTAAGAAGCGCATAACCATATCCACGTTTCGTTACAATGGCATTTTTAATGCCTAGCTCCTCTAGTTTCTTCCTTACGCGTTTTACATTTACGGTTAATGTATTATCATCAACAAAAGCTACCTCATCCCACAGGGCTTCTAACAGTTCTTCACGCGTTACATACTGATTTGCTTGTTTCATTAAACATTCTAATAAGTAAAATTCATTTTTTGTCAGCTCCGTTTGTTGCCCCTGCCACTCAACAATGTGCTGGGACGGAAATAACAACAGTCCATTTACACCTAAACAATCACTCTCAGCAACAGAGGCGTACTCACCATATCCACGGCGAAGTGCACTTTTCACTTTCGCCATTACGATATCTAAATGGAATGGTTTTGTAATGTAATCATCTCCGCCATTCTCGATTGCCATTACTTGATCCATTTCCCCTGTTCTTGCAGAAACAAAAATAATCGGCGCATTCGATACAGTACGAATTTGACGACACCAATAAAAACCATCAAAATATGGTAAATTAATATCCAGTAATACGAGATGAGGATTTATTTTCACGAACTCATCTTTTATATGACGTAAATCACTTGCTCTAAATGATTGATAGCCATACCTTTCTAAATGCTCCTCTAATATTCCCGCTATTTTTTCATCGTCTTCTACAATTAATATTTTATACATGTTCGTTTTCTCCCCATAAAAAATTCTTCCAAAACCACTCCTTGTTCTATTATAAATTGAAAATTTAATTAGTGGGGAATTTTTCCTGTACGAATCAGACTTTTACAATAAAAAAAGACTGCCATATTTCGGCAGTCTTAATCGATAAATTCAAATTGATATTCAAGAATTTTTACAATATCTCCGTCTACTGCACCACGTGCACGAAGGGCTTCATCAATACCCATTCCACGCATTTGACGAGCAAATCGGCGTACAGATTCATCACGTGAGAAGTCTGTCATTTTGAATGTTTTCTCAATATCATAACCAGAAATAACAAATGTACCATCACTTTCGCGTGTAATTTCAAAATTAGATTCAGATTCAAATTTGTACATTACACTTGCTTCAGATTCTTCTACATCATCGTACATTGGGAATTCTGGTGTTGTTTCTAATAAGTTCGCTACTTCAAATAGTAAGTCACGAACACCTTGTTTCGTTACAGCTGAGATTGGGAAAATTTTCACTTCGTCTCCCAATTTCTCTTTAAATGCTTGTAAGTTTTCTTCTGCGCCTGGCATATCCATTTTGTTTGCAACAACAACTTGTGGACGCTCAGTTAAACGCATATTGTATTCTTTTAGTTCACTATTGATTGTTACATAATCTTCATATGGCTCACGGCCTTCTAAACCAGACATATCGATAACGTGCACGATTACACGTGTACGCTCAATATGACGTAAGAATTGGTGTCCAAGTCCGACGCCGGCATGTGCGCCTTCAATTAGTCCAGGAAGGTCAGCCATAACGAAGCTGCGGTTATCACCAGTTTCAACAACACCAAGATTTGGAACGATTGTTGTAAAGTGATACTCTGCAATTTTCGGACGCGCTGATGATACAACAGATAATAATGTAGATTTACCTACACTTGGGAATCCAACAAGTCCAACATCTGCTAGCACTTTAAGTTCTAGCGTGACATCACGTTCTTGACCTGGTTCCCCGTTCTCAGCGATTTCTGGCGCTGGGTTCGTCGGTGTTGCGAAACGTGAGTTACCACGGCCACCGCGGCCACCCTTTGCGATTACAGCTGTTTGTTCATGCGTTACTAAATCGGCAAGAATTTCACCTGTTTTTTCATCTTTTACTATTGTTCCTGGTGGAACCTTTACGATTAAATCTTCAGATTTACGACCGTGCTGACCTTTACTCATTCCGTGCTGACCACGATCAGCTTTGAAATGACGTTGGTAGCGGAAGTCCATTAATGTACGTAAGCCTTCCTCAACAACAAAAACAACATCTGCACCTTTACCACCGTCGCCACCTGCTGGGCCACCCTTAGGTACATACTTCTCACGACGATACGCAACCATTCCGTTACCACCGTCGCCGCCTTTTACATATATCTTGACCTGATCTACAAACATTATTTCACCACACTTTTTTCGATTGGTTGTAATATAACTGAGACTTCTTCGTCTCGTACTGTATAAGAAATGGAATACCATTTATTGTTTTGGTTCGCAAGCCAATTCTGTAGTTCTTCTACACTCGTTAGCTTACCACGAAAATCAAAAAAGAAACGAGCATTCTCCGCGTCACATTCAATTGTGATACAAACATAATTTTCAACATATACGTCTAAACTATGCTGAAGCATTGAGAAAAATTGATTCGTCCATGTACATACAATCTCATCTAAGTGAGATAAGTTATGTAATTCCCCTAATACTTCGTACTCCAATAAGCACGGCTGCTGTTTCCAATTATATGTTAAAATCCACTCTGAAAATAAAGGCATTGATAGCCCTATCAGATTGGATTCTTGTCTCGCTTCTTGGACAAAACGATCGATGAGACTATGAATCTCTTCCACTTTTCCAAGGGAAAGGTTTCCTTTCACCATCTGCATACGATTGAGCCAATCATGTCTTGAATGACGCAATGCATCTATAATTGTCCATTTTTCATTCATTTAGATACCCCTTAATATAGAAAAACTCTAACCTGCACTCAGGTTAGAGTTTTCCGTGAGTTCTTATGCTTCTTGAGCAACAGGATATACGCTCACTTGTTTGCGGTCACGGCCAAGACGCTCAAAGCGTACTACGCCGTCAACTTTCGCGTATAAAGTGTCATCGCCACCACGACCAACGTTAACACCTGGATAAATTTTTGTACCGCGTTGACGGTAAAGAATTGAACCACCTGAAACCGTTTGACCATCTGCGCGTTTAGCACCAAGACGTTTTGACTGAGAGTCACGACCGTTCTTTGTACTACCTACACCTTTCTTAGATGCGAAAAACTGAAGATCTAATCTTAACATACGTTACACCTCCTGCACTTTTTCTATTAAACGGATATACTTTCCGTAATCAAGTTCGATCGTCTTAAGCGAAACAACCAATCCTTCTAAAAGTATCTGTGCTTTTTCTGCTATATGAACGTCTAAATCATTAGGCAATTCATACGTTAAGAATCCGCCATCACTTCCGAGTTCAATAGTTGCCTGCACATTACAAAGTTCTTCCACTGCATTTATAGAACCAAACACAACCGCTGTAGTTCCAGCACAGACAAGATCTTGTCCATGTGGCGCATAATTGGCATGTCCAGTCATTTTAAATGATTGGATACTTCCTAATTTCGTGCGACTTATCGTAATTTTAATCATGTTAACCTGAATTAAGCGTTGATAGCTTCAACAACTAGCTTAGTGTAAGGTTGACGATGACCTTGTTTCTTACGATTGTTCTTTTTCGCTTTGTATTTGAAAACGATGATTTTCTTAGCGCGACCTTGTTTTTCAACTTTCGCAGTAACTGTTGCACCTTCTACAACTGGGCTACCAACTTTAACGTTTTCGCCACCAACGAAAAGAACTTTGTCAAAAGTAACAGTTTCACCAGCTTCAACATCTAATTTTTCAATGTAGATTGCTTGACCAGCTTCAACTTTAATTTGTTTTCCACCTGTTTCGATAATTGCGTACATACTTGCACCTCCTCTTAATTACTAAGACTCGCCAAAAACGAGGTAGACATAAATGCCTTTAGGGAACCTGTCTTGTGCGGTTGTAGCATATAGCCGTTTAGGTGCTATAAACTATAACATAAAGATGTTATCATGAATCATAGACGGTTGTCAATAAATGTTCTACTAACTATTTTTTCCGTTCTACAATTTCTGTTTTACTTCCAAAACGGACAATTGCATACTTTTCGATCATATCATCTTTGAAATAAATTTCAAATGGAATATTTTTTTGTAATTCTTTTTGCAAAAATTGTTTTTGCAGATTTTTAGGTGCAGCGATTAATACTGCCTCATCCTCTATATTGCCATATGTGATTAGCTCTCTCTCTAACTCATACGCAATTGTTTCATATGACATCACATACCCCGTCGCTTTGCAAGGTACACATTCTTCTAGTAATACGTCGCGTAAAGAATGTTTCTTACGTTTACGTGTCATCTCCAAAATCCCTAACTCTGTAAAACCGAGCACTCTTGTATATGTGCGATCATTTTGCATAGCAGCCATGAGACTTTCTCTTACCTTTTCTTTATCTTCTCTTCTTTTCATATTAATAAAATCAATTAATATCATACCACCGATATCACGCAGTCTTAATTGACGTGCAATCTCTTCAGCTGCCACTTCATTTGTACGAAGGACTGTATCTTGTAAATTCTGTTTTCCAGTAAACTTGCCCGTATTCACATCAATTACAGTCATCGTCTCCATTTGTTCCACAATTAAATAAGCACCATTCGGGAGCCACACAATTTTTTGAAGTGCTTTCTCGATTTCACGCTCTATTCCAAAATGGTTAAACATTGAAGATTTTTCATTATAAAAAGATACTTTTTCTTTTCCGATCTTTTCTTCTAATTCTTTTACTATACTTCTTGTATCTACAACTACTTTTTCAATCGTTTCAATCGGATTCTCTTGGAATACACGATCTAAAAAGGTCGCTGGTCGATGAAGTAGTAACGGTGCCTTTCCTTGGCCCTCTTTTCTTTTTAGCTCTTCATATAACTGCTGTAACCTTTGCATTTCAGCTTGTATTTCTTCAATTTCTCCTTTTTCAGAAGCAGAGCGGAAAATATAACCTCCTGTCCCTTCTACCTCAATTTGGAGTAGCTGTTGCCTTCTTTTATTATTTTTTATTTTTCTAGAAACCGCACGCATTTCATCATATGGCATATAAACGACATATTTCCCGGTAAATTCTACGTTCGCCGTCAATTTCGGCCCTTTCGTATCAATTGCCTCTTTCACAACTTGCACGAGTACTGCTTGCCCTTCATGTATACGATAAGAAGATGGTACATCATCGTATGAAAGGTACGCATGTTTTTCTAAACCGATGTTTACAAAAGCTGCGTTCATTCCAGCAATCGTTCTTACTATACGTCCAACATAAATATGTCCAACAATCTCTTGTTCTTCATTTCGTTTCCATAAAAACTCAACAATTTTTTTCTTCTCTTCAATTGCAACGCGTTTTTCCGATCCTGCATAGTTCATATATAACGTTTTCAAAATTCTTTCCTCACTTTATAATCTTCTTTGCTTTTACAATAATAAAAGGTTAGTGCTATCGTCAACACTAACCGATTAATTCTTCAACAGATGAAGTTGTTCGTTTTTCAGTAAAATACGCATAGAGTAATTCATTTTCATCCAATGTGTAATGTTCTTTATATTTTCCATGGACGATAATAGAGTGCTTATACCCTCTACGAAATTTTGTGAATATCTTATATAAATGATCTTCTGATTGCACTTCAATAGGTGCAATCTTTTCAATTCCTCTTTTGTTCCCATAATAACGTTCTAATAAAAAACGCATAAAGGCATACTGTCTTTGTTTCCACTCTTGATATAACGACACCGCTAAAAATATGAGTAGTACCCACATCATAATATTGTTACTATTCCAAAGTAACTGCCACACTAGTATTACACCAAAAAAAACACATGATAATTTCATCATCTTTTCATGTGCTTGTAAATAAGGAAAACGATATGATAATACGTTAAACAATACTTTTCCACCATCAAGCGGCCAAATAGGTAGTAAATTAAATGCTAAAATAATTATATTATTCCATATAAAGAAATAATATAAATCCGCACCCAGCCAACCAGCTTCAAACACTATATAACCTACCAGCATCATCCAAATATGTTGTATAGGCCCTGCAATTACAACAACAAGTTCCTCTTTCAATGACTTATTCCCATGTTCCTCAAGCTCAGCCACACCACCAAAGGGTAAAAGTTGAATCTTTTTAATACGCCAATTGTAGTGTGCCGCCGCAAAAGCATGCCCAAGTTCATGGATAAGAACGATACAAAATAACAGTAGTAACTCTTTAAAACGTGCCGTAAAAATACCAATGACAATAATAACCCAAAACAACGGATGCACTGAAATCTTCGTTAAAACTTCTCTATATTTAATCAAATGAAATCACCTGAATCGGGTCAATAAATTTTTCATTCTTTTTTATCGCGAAATAAAACTTACCATTTTTATTATTTGCATCATTATTCACCGTTCCAATTTTTTGTTTCTTTGAAACGTAATCATATAATTTCACTGTCATGTCATTTAAATTCGCATACCACGATTCTGTTCCATCTGCATGCTGAATTTGAACCGTATTACCAAGTTCCTCTTTCTTACCTGCAAAAACAACTAGCCCTTCATTCACTGACTCAACAGTTGCATTTGTAGCTGTTTGAACAAATACACCTTGGCCATTTTTTTGAAACCCTTGCATCACCTTTCCAGAAGCAGGGATGGCATAATCTTTTTGCTGAATAGTTCCTTCTTTTTTCTCAGTAGGTGAATAAAATACGAGCGGTTTTCCAAACTGCTTTTCGTACCATTTCGCTACAGTAGCAAACTGAAATTCTTCTTTCATCACTTTTTCTGTAACAGCTTTAGCACCGTCGAAAGAAGAGGGTGCATTCTTATATAAAATAGCGACAGAAAGAACTAATATTGCTGATAACAAAACTTTGAAGAAAAATACTTCTTTTTGAAATAAAGGATGAATTTCCTTTTCTCCTTCTTCAATAAATACTGTTTCACTATCAAAATTCCCTCCAGCAAAATACTGTTCTTCCTCCATCCTTTCTTGCTCTGCTTTTCTTTTCGCAATCCGTTTTTTAATTTCTTCTACACGTCTATTCTTCATACTGTCTCCTTTCTTTCGTTAAGCTAATTTAAATAGAAACAGTTGTATACAGTTTGTACATATGTATGAGCTAAGAAAGGAAGATATTCGTGTGAAGAAAAAAGAAAGCACTTCGCATATGCGCGAAGTGCTTTTAACGGATTCCAAAGAAGTTTTTCACCTTTGTAAATACCGATACCTTTTCTTGTCCAAATGCTTGCAATGGTACATTCTCACCCAACAAGCGTCTTGCAATATTACGATAAGCTAACGCTGCTTTTCCGCTCGGTTGCAACGCTACAGGTTCACCTGTATTTGTAGCACGAATAACTTCATCATCATCCTCGACAACACCAAGAAGCTCGATTGACAATGTACGTACGATTTCATCAACATCTAACATATCCTGCTCATGAAGCATATGACTACGCACACGATTAATAACAAGTTTTGGTGGTTCAATATCCTCTTTTTCTAAAAGCCCGATAATACGATCCGCATCGCGCATCGAGGATACTTCTGGCGTCGTAACAACGATTGCTTTATCCGCACCAGCTACCGCATTTTTAAATCCCTGCTCAATCCCCGCAGGACAATCAATTAATATGTAATCATAGTCTTGACGTAATACTTGTATTAATTCATCCATTTGTTCAGGTGTTACCGCTGATTTATCACTCGTTTGTGCTGCAGGTAATAAATAAAGATCATCAAAACGCTTATCTTTAATAAGCGCCTGAGGTAAACGGCAACGCCCTTCAACGACATCAACAAGATCAAATACAATACGATTTTCCAGCCCCATTACTACGTCTAAGTTTCGAAGGCCGATATCTGTGTCAATTAAGCACACTTTCTTTCCAGATAACGCCAGGGCTGTACCAATGTTCGCAGACGTTGTAGTTTTACCTACTCCGCCTTTTCCAGATGTAATTACTATTGCCTCTCCCACAGCTATACAATTCCCCTTTCTAACTTTGTTAAATTAGGTCTAAGATGAGTGAGAAGTTGCAGTCGATCGACAACAATGTGATTGTTCTCATTAATATACGCACATTCTGCCGCCTCCGCTCCGTCTTCTTTCTCTTCCGGAGCCCGCATTGCCACATCACTAATTCGAAGTTGCATCGGGTTCATATCAGATGCAGCGATTACAGCCTCCGAATCCCCATAATACCCAGCATGCGCAATTCCTCTTAATGATCCTACGACAAAAATATTCCCTCCAGCGATAACCGTTCCGCCTGGATTAACATCTCCAATTAACAATAAATTTCCTTTTACATGTAAAACTTGTCCAGAGCGAACAATTTTGGAAATAGGGACAATTTCTGTTTCTTCTTTCCAAGCTATTGCTTCTGCTTTCGTGATAACATCACTTTCAATTGAATCCACAACAAGATTCTTTTTATTACGAATTAACGTACGAATCTCTTCTTGTTGGACTTCTGTTAAATAACGATTTCCCACTTTCACATGCACTTCAATTAAAGAGCGCCCATCACCATCATAGTAATGTGTAGAAAGCTTTTCATCCAATTCCTCCAGTAATTCAGAGAATGAACAACAATCATCTAAATGAAGCGTTATTCCGTCTTTTGTCCCTTTTATTGTTACATTTTGTTGCTTTTTTTCTTCCACTAAAGTTCACCCCACCGATTCAATTCGACATAAAATTAGAAAATCCTTTTTTCTTTTTCTTCCATCGCTTTTGAAAGACGCACTAAATATCGTCTCAGTGGGAAACAAACTATCAATAAGAAAATTGCATTTAGCAATAAAGTAGACAGGAGACGATCTGTGAAAAAGACATACGCTGACATATGAGTACGTCCTAACAAAGTTAAAAATCCATACACATAATACTCTAGTGCTACAATGCTAGCTAGTACAATAGAAGCAACAATAAATAAATTCAATTGTAGTATCTTCATCACACTATAAACTAAATAAGCTAAAATCGGATACGCAAATATATATATGCCGACAAGTTCTGTGTATACGGTATCAAATAAGAAACCAAATAAGAGTCCGTAATAAATCCCTTGGACCGGACTATAGTACACAGTAATAAAACATAACACAATTATAAAGAAATGAGGTGCTGCTATACTGTCTTTCCAAAAAACCTCTGTTGGAACAATAGTAGCAAACATATTTTCAAATAGAAAAACAAAAAGGAGCAAAAGAGGAAGAGCTGCTCTTTTTAGAATCTTCATCATCTCTTCTCCCCCTCCTATTCTAATGGCGCTGAAGGCGTTGCACGTTTAGCAACCATAATATGCTCTACGTCATTCAAGTCAGCGGCCGGTTTTACATAAGCTGTTTTTGTTAAGCCGTATGGATCTGGCTGAACATCAACGATTGTTCCAATTACAAGACCTTTCGGGAAAATATCACCAAGTCCAGATGTTACAACTAGTTGATCTTTTTTCACGTCTGCATCAGAGCCAATCTTTGTGAAAAGAAGTAAGTGCTTTTCTTTGTCGTAACCTTCAATCAATCCAAAGATCTTCTCATCACCTTGTACGATAGCAGAAACACGATTTGTTCGACTCATAGAGCTTAGCAATTCTACTGATGATGTAAACTGGGATACACTTTTCACTCGTCCAACTAGACCTTGTGAAGTCACTACAGCCATATCTTTTTTAATTCCTTGCTGTGCCCCTTTATCAATTCCAACTAAATCGTACCATTTATCTGGATTACGAGAAACAACAGTAGATGGAATTTCAGTATATTGGCTATTCAACTCTTTTTTACCCGTTAACTCTTGTAACTTCTTGTTATCATCTTCTAATTGTTTTACTTTCCCTGATAGACCTGCATAATTATCTAATTTTGCTTTTAATTCTTTATTCTCTTCATACGTGCGCTTTACATCCTCTACATTTTCGAAGAATCCAGCTACGTATTTCGCTGGCTTTTGGAATACACGTTCTACAACACCGACAGTGTCTTTAACAAACTGCTCTGGCCATGTTAAACTGTTCCGTTCTTTCAATGAGATTCCAATCAATGCCACGAGAAGAATAATACTAACTAACAAAACAATTAATCTTTTGTTTAAGAAAAACTGTGGCACGTTCACACCCTCTTAATTTCATTGATTTTTATTTTGCAATATTATCGAGCAGCAGTTTTGAAAAGATCGATATTGTCTAATGCTTTACCCG
Organism: Bacillus sp. IBL03825; assembly: GCF_024712505.1. Classification (NCBI taxonomy): domain Bacteria; kingdom Bacillati; phylum Bacillota; class Bacilli; order Caryophanales; family Bacillaceae; genus Bacillus; species Bacillus sp. IBL03825. Next base: position 4,404,508 of record NZ_JAMXKE010000001.1, read on the forward strand.
TTCCAATTGCTACGCAATCTAATGGATCTTCCGCAACAAGAACTGGCATATTTGTTTCTTCACTAATCACTTTATCTAAGTTACGTAGTAATGCTCCGCCGCCTGTTAATACGATACCACGGTCCATAATGTCTGCCGCTAATTCAGGTGGAGTTTTCTCTAACGTATTTTTAACAGATTCTACAATTGCATCTACTGTATCTTTTAATGCATCTGCAATTTCTTCTGGCTGAATTAGTACTGTTTTTGGTAAACCACTTACTAAATCACGACCGCGAATTTCCATAGGCTCGATACCTTCTGGCTCGCCTGCAGAACCGATTTCTAATTTTAATGCTTCAGCTGTTCTTTCACCAATCATTAAGTTGTAGCTTTTCTTAATGTACTGAATGATTGAATCGTCCATATCATCACCAGCAACACGAACTGATTGACTTGTTACAATACCACCTAAAGAAATGATTGCAACTTCTGTTGTACCGCCACCGATATCAACAACCATGCTACCAGTTGGTTCCCAAACAGGTAAGTTCGCACCAATTGCTGCTGCAAATGGTTCTTCAATTGGATAAGCGTCACGAGCGCCCGCTTGACGAGTCGCATCGATTACTGCACGTCTTTCTACAGCTGTAATACCAGACGGTACACATACCATTACGTAAGGCTTACGTGAGAAGAATCCATTTGATTTTTGAGCTTGTTGAATGTAGTATTTCATCATTGTTGCTGTCGTTTCGTAATCAGCAATTACACCGTCTTTCATCGGGCGAAGTGCCACAACGTTTCCTGGTGTACGACCAATCATTTGTTTTGCATCGCTACCTACAGCAACGATTTGTTTCGTATCAGTTTGTAACGCTACTACTGAAGGTTCACGTAAAACTACACCTTTTCCTTTTACATATACAAGCGTGTTCGCAGTTCCTAAATCTATTCCAAGATCGCGAGTAAAGCCACCAAATCCAAACATATTATTTATCTTCCTTTCTTGTTTTCACGGACTCATTTTTTCTTACTTTATATTATAAAAACAGTACGTTTTTTATATCTTTATCCTTTTTGTAGATAAATTTCTACAAAAAACTCATAAATCACATTATAAAACAAAATAAGTAAAAAGCATAGTCTTAAATATGACCTTTTTCCTTTAAACTCACGAATTTATGGTCGCCTATTATAATATGGTCAAGCACTTCAATTCCGATAATCTGGCCGCATTCTACTAACCGTTTTGTTACTTCAATATCTTCTCGGCTCGGCGTGGGGTCTCCTGAAGGATGGTTATGAAGACATATGATGGAGGCTGCTGCACGACGGAACGCTTCTTTAAAAACTTCCCTTGGATGTACAATTGATGTGTTTAAACTGCCAATGAAAATCGTTTGCCTATGTATAACTTGATTTTTTGTGTTCAAATATAAACATACAAAATGCTCCTGCTGCAGGAAGCGCATTTCTTCCATCATATATCTCGCACAATCTTCTGGGCTTCGAATGCTGTATCTATTTTGATATTCTAAACGTACCATTCTTCTACCGAGTTCAAAAGCAGCTATAAGCTGGGCTGCCTTTGCAATCCCAACACCATGTATACTGACAAGCTCTTCTAACGTTGCATCTTTCAACATGCGTAAACCATCAAAGTGATGTAAAATTTTATCTGATAACTTTAAAACTGTTTCTTCTTTAGAACCTGTTCTGAGTAAAACTGCAAGAAGCTCCCGATTTGATAGACTTCCAGCTCCTTCTAACAATAAACGCTCCCGTGGCTGTTCTTCTTTGACAACATCACGAATACCGTTCATTTCTCCACCCCTTTATTTGTTCTTTCAAAGAAAATCCCATGCAATTTTACGCATGGGTTATATCAATATTAAATTGTTTTAATTCCCGAACAAGACGTGAAATTGGTAAACCGACTACACTATAGTAATCCCCTTGAATATGTTGAACAAAAATAGATCCTTTACCTTGAATTCCATAACTTCCTGCTTTATCAAGAGGCTCTTTCGATGCAACGTATACGTCAATTTCCTCTTCTGTTAATTCCCAAAACGTAACTTCTGTACGCTCGTAAAAAGTGACTGTTTTGTCTTTTGTTATAATTGCAACACCAGTATACACTTCATGTGTTTTCCCTGATAATAATTGCAACATTTCTTTCGCCTCACCCTCATTAGAAGGCTTTCCAAGAATACGCGATTCATATGTAACAATTGTGTCTGCACCTAACACAATATGATCACTGTTATTTTCTGCTACTGCAGATGCTTTTTGCAGGGCAAGCGACATAACAATATCAGAAGGTGATGAGTACGCACCAATCGTCTCTTCTACTTCACTTACAATGATTTCAAATGGTACATCCGCTAACTCAAGCAGTTCCTTCCTGCGAGGTGACCCTGATGCTAAAATAATTTTTCTCATATTTTCTCCTTCCTTTCTCACATGAAGCAGAATCATTTACATCAATCGTATCAAAGGAATAGTTTGTCCACAAATGAAAGAAATATTATTTTCTCTAAATAAAATAATACTTTTTACTAAAATACGATTATATTCCTGCCATAGAGAAAGCATTTTGCTCTAAATTCAAAAGAAAAGAAAGAAGTACCTATACTTCTTCCTTCGTCATTTCATTATCCTATTATTTCACCTTTTGGGAAACAATTTTTTCATATGAAAGTATACCATCAATAATAACTTGATTTAATTTCGCCAAAGATTCCTTATCACCTTTTCCATCCTTCACTGTTTGCACAGCTACTGACGTATACATATACAATTTCTTTGCTTCTTCCTGCTTCATACTTTTTCCTTCTTTTTCAATTGCTTTCCACTCTTTTTCAATCGCACCTATATCTTTTGCATTACTTTTTCCACTAACTTGTACGCTGGAAGCATATTTTGCTAAATGAGTATATAATGGCTGTACTTTTGTTAAAAACGCCCCAACTTCTTTATCATCTTTAAGTAACGCTTTATCTGTTATATCCCAGTTCTTTTTCAATACGGAGACATTATCATTTTTATACTGCGTCATTAATTGATTTATGCCTTGTTCATCGCTAGCAACACCAACAACTAATGCATACTTATCACCGCTCGGTTTTAAAACTGCAACGCCTCCATTACCTTTCCACTCTTCAAGAGCGGCCTGTCCCTTTTCTTCGAAAGAATAAATTCCTCCTTGCACAAAAAATAATTTCATTGGATCTAATGACGTTCCTGTCTGTGCTTTTTGTTTTTCTTCTTTTGGTGCCGGTGTTTGTTCTGCCGTTCCGCCCACCTTTGATTCTTCATTTCGCATCTGCTTCGAAGCTGTTACTTCGCTTCCCCCTGTCGCACCTTGTCCTTTCAGTAACTGTAGCATTCCCATCCCAAACGCCGTACCAATAACAATTGCAGTTGCAACGATTGCAATTAACGTATTGCTCCACTTCTTTCGTTTTTTTTCCTTAAACACCAATTTCGCTTTTTGAAACGGAACAACGTTTTTCGGCCTTTCACTTTCTACTACCATCCATTCAAATTCATCTTTCTTCTTCTCCTCATACTTAGCTTCTGCTCCATTCACTTTCACTGAGATCGTTCGTGATTGCTTGTCCATACACTCACACCTCACCTCTTATCGTTGTCCGCATCATATCATATTCATTTCACAAAAAAACGAGATATTTGTCAGAGGAATTCGCCAAATAACCCTATATATTTATCTTATATGTATGCATTTGACTTCATTTGTAGAACAAAAAACTAGATAGCAAAGACTATCTAGTTTTTCTCGCGAATATATTTTCGAACTTCCGAAATGAAATAAAGAGAACCTGTTATGATAAAAACATCATTTTCTCCAATCATTTCAACCTTCGTATCAATTGCCTCTTTCCAATTTTCAAAAACTAATTTTGACTTTTTCTTTGAATACGATGCAAGCTTGTCAGCAGAAATAGCACGATCAAAGGCGAATGTTGTAAAAATAATTTCATCGGCAATGGTTTCTAATTGATCTACCATATTATGCAATTGTTTATCACCTAGGGCAGTAAATAAAACTATTACATTTTTATCTTTGTAATGTGATTCTACTGTTTTCACAAGACTTTCGATACCTTCTGGGTTATGGGCACCGTCTATAATAATATCTGGATTGCTTTGCAGTTTTTCAAATCGCCCAATCCAATACGCTTCCTGTAATCCAGTTCTTATTTCTTCTTCCTCAATTAAAAATGATAAGTATGTTTTGACATACATGACTGCCATAAGTGCAAGTGCTGCGTTTCCTACTTGGTGAATACCTTTCATTGAGATTCGCACATCTTCAAAGCTGGCAAAGGGACAAGTGAAATCGAACTGTTCTCCATCTTCACTAGACTGTTTATGTAACGCTGTAAAATGCTTGCCCATCTCGTATAAGTTTGCATGATTTTCCTTTGCAACTTTTTGAATGACTTGCAATGCTTCCTCATCTCGTACACCAGTAATAACTGGAACACCAGATTTAATAATCCCCGCCTTTTCATATGCAATTTCTCCTAGTGTGTTCCCTAAAATATGCATATGATCGTGGCCGATATTTGTAATAATCGTAAGAACAGGATGAATAACATTCGTAGAATCAAAGCGCCCTCCAAGCCCTGTTTCAAATAAAACAACATCACAGAAATTAACTTTACCGAAATAACAAATTGCCATAACAGTAATAATTTCAAACTCAGTCGCTTCCCCTAAATCCGTCTCATCTAGTTTTTCAACGACTGGCTTTACCATCTTTACAAGTTCAGTAATCTCTTCATCTGCAATTGGTGTCCCGTTCACACTAATACGTTCGTTAAATGTTTCAATATATGGAGAGGTAAATGTTCCTACCTTATACTTTGCATCTTCTAACATGTAGCGCATATATGTTAACGTTGAACCTTTTCCATTTGTGCCAGCAAGATGAACACATTTTATGTGACGCTCTGGATTTCCAAGCTCTTCTAGCATCCATCTCATTCTTTCTAATCCTGGTTTAATACCAAACTTCAATCGGCTATGAATCCACCCTATCGCTTCTTCGTATGTATGTATCACGTATGCTTTCCCCTTTCAAAAGACAACCTTCATACTCCTATTATACGCAAAGAAAAGAGACTCACCAATATAGTGAGCCTCTAAAAAATATTTTACTTTTCAAGATCTGCTAGACGTTGGCGAACTGCTTCACGTTTTTCTAGGTAATCTTGCTCTTTCGCACGCTCTCCGTCAATAACTGCCGCAGGAGCTTTCGCTACGAAACCTTGGTTTGAAAGTTTCTTCTGTACACGTTCTACTTCTTTGTCGAACTTCTCAAATTCTTTCTCAAGACGTGCTCTCTCTTCATCAAGATTGATAAGATCAGCTAACGGTAAGAATAACTCTGCACCTGATACGATTGCAGTCATCGCTTTTTCTGGTGCTTGTAAATCCGTTTGAATTATTAATTCGCTTGGGTTACAGAAACGCTCAATGTAAGAGCTGTTTTTTGTAAGTTGAGCAAGTACAGCCTCATCTTTTGCTTTAATTTGCATTTGAACTTTTTTGCTCATTGGCGTATTAACTTCTGCACGGATGTTACGAACAGAGCGAATGATATCAACTAGAAGGTGCATTTCTGCCGCAGCTTCTGTATCTTGTAAATCTTCGCGAACTGTTGGCCATGCTGCTACTGTAATAGATTCGCCTTCATGCGGTAAATGTTGCCAAATCTTCTCTGTTACGAATGGCATGAATGGGTGTAATAGACGCATTGTTTGGTCTAATACGTAAGCTAAAATAGAACGAGTTGTTTTCTTAGCTGCTTCATCTTCACCGTATAGTGGAAGTTTCGCCATTTCAATGTACCAGTCACAGAAATCGTCCCAAATGAAGTTGTATAATGAACGACCAGCTTCACCGAACTCATATTTATCCATGTTACGCGTTACGCTTTCGATTGTTTCGTTTAAGCGAGTTAAAATCCACTTATCCGCAACTGATTTTTCACCAGTTAAATCGATTTCTTCATACTTCATATCATCCATGTTCATTAATACGAAACGTGATGCGTTCCAAATTTTATTAATGAAGTTCCAAGTAGACTCTACTTTTTCCATACTGAAACGTAGATCTTGACCTGGTGCGCTTCCTGTTGATAAGAAATAGCGCATTGCATCTGCACCGTACTTCTCGATAACATCCATTGGATCAATACCGTTACCAAGAGATTTACTCATTTTACGTCCTTGCTCATCACGAACTAAACCGTGAATTAATACATCTTTAAATGGACGCTCGCCTGTAAACTCTAAACCTTGGAAAATCATACGAGATACCCAGAAGAAGATGATGTCATAACCCGTTACTAATGCATCTGTTGAATAGTAACGTTTGAAGTCTGCTGCATCTTCATCAGGCCAACCAAGTGTTGAGAATGGCCATAACGCTGAACTGAACCATGTATCAAGTACGTCGTTATCTTGATTCCAATTTTCAATATCTGCTGGCTCTTCTGTACCTACGTATACTTCACCAGTTTCTTTATGATACCAAGCTGGAATACGGTGTCCCCACCATAATTGACGAGAAATACACCAGTCGTGAATGTTTTCCATCCAGCGTAAATATGTGTTTTCGAAACGCTCTGGTACGAACGTTACTTTCTCTTCTTCTTTTTGTTGAAGCTCTACTGCCTTCTCAGCAAGTGGAGCCATTTTTACGAACCATTGTGTTGATAAGTAAGGCTCAACAACTGCACCACTACGCTCACTATGACCTACTGAATGCATATGAGGCTCGATTTCTACTAATACGCCCGCTTCTTGTAAGTCCTTCACTAACGCTTTACGGCATTCGAAACGATCCATACCGTTATACTTACCAGCTTTTTCGTTCATTGATCCATCTTCGTTCATTACTAAGATACGTGGTAAGTCATGGCGGTTACCTACTTCAAAGTCATTCGGGTCATGAGCTGGTGTAATTTTTACAACGCCTGTTCCGAAATCTTTTTCTACGTACTCATCAGCAATAATCGGAATCTCACGGCCTACGATTGGAAGTGTAACTGTTTTTCCGATTAAATGTTTGTAACGATCGTCTTCTGGATGAACTGCTACTGCTGTATCACCAAGCATCGTTTCTGGACGAGTAGTCGCAAGACGAATATGACCAGAGCCATCTGTTAATGGATAGTTCATATGGTAGAACGCACCTTGAACTTCTTTATGAATTACTTCAATATCAGAAAGAGCTGTGCGTGTTGCTGGGTCCCAGTTAATAATATATTCACCGCGGTAAATTAAGCCTTTTTCGTATAATTGAACGAATACTTTATTAACCGCATCAGATAAACCTTCGTCTAATGTGAAACGTTCACGAGAATAGTCTAGTCCTAAACCAACTTTCCCCCATTGTTGACGAATGTGAGACGCGTATTCCTCTTTCCATTCCCAAGCTTTTTCAAGGAATTTCTCACGGCCAAGATCGTAACGTGAAATACCTTCTTCACGAAGTTTCCCTTCTACTTTCGCTTGTGTTGCGATACCCGCATGGTCCATTCCTGGAAGCCATAATACATCGTAACCTTGCATACGCTTCGTACGAGTTAAAATATCTTGAAGAGTTGTATCCCAAGCATGACCTAAGTGTAACTTACCAGTTACGTTCGGAGGTGGAATTACAATTGTATATGGTTGTTTCTTCTCATCTCCTGTTGCTTCGAAATATTTGCCTTCAAGCCACCATTGATAAAGGCCTTCTTCAACGGACATATGATCATATTTAGTTGGTAAATTCTTTTCCGTGTTTGACATTTTTTTCCCTCCTTAAAATAAAAAATGCCCCTCATCCAAAAAGGACGAGGGACATCGCGGTACCACCTTTATTTACAAACAAATTCAGGAATTTGCTTATACTCTTAATTTGATAACGGACAAATCCGTCTTTTCCTAATGAGAACTATTCCGTTCAGAAAAGATGCTCCAGGGCTACCTTCTAACATAACTATCTAGAGAATCTTCCAGCTAATGATTCTCCTCTCTGAAGACGTTTCTTGTTATACTCTTCCCTTTCAAGGCATTTATATGATTGTTAATTATTATATACAATAGTGTAAAAAACGAAACCCTATTCGTCAAGATAAATTTAATACTACGGCTTTTTGGACGAACGAAAAAAAAAAGATAAGTAGAGATACTACTTATCTTTTTATCCGTTCCCTTGCTGGGCAGCTTGTAATTGCGAAAGGAAATATTCTATATTGCTAACGAGCCAATGCGATTGTTGTAAGCTCTTTACTCCGAGAAGTTCATTGTCCTCATTGCGACTCTCTCTTCTTTTCTTATAAGACTGGATTTGCCGAATAAATTGCGATGGATACGTCATATACGCAAACATGAGTAGTTGCTCTTCTTTCGTAAAAGGGAAATTTTTTTGGTACATTTGATACCATTCAAACCGATCACTTCGCGCAATTGGATACGTGTTTAAAGACCGAGAATAAAACCCTACTATATCTTGCACCGGTGTGGCAAACTTCGATTTTTCTAAACTAATAAAATAGCCATTCCGTTCATAATCAAATAAGAAATGATTAAGCGATACGTTACCATGTACAAAAGTAATACGTGTTTTTTCTTTTTCCTTCATCGCATCGTTCCACTCAGTTAATTGCTTCGTTGCAAACTCACGCGCCCTCATTACATGATGATAGTACGTACAATATTGCAATTCAAACGGAGACATATACCACTTCGCTTCAGATTCTACGAGAAACTCTTCTAACATCTCACCATCATTCTCCCAGCGATCGGATATATTTGTATAATGTTTTTCTAAATCTTCTTCTGTATACGTTTCTTCTTTCACCGTTTTTTGATGTAACGTCCCGAGAGTTTGAAACATTTTATGGTATTGATCATTATCCTCGCCGTTGCCTTCCGCACGTTCTAACCAAGGCATTAAATAATAATTATACGTCCCGTCACTTAAAATATAATTTCCATCCGTCGCATGGTATATAGGTACATAATTTGAAAAACCGTTCTCCTTCAAATATTGAATATGGTGCAAAAAGTTATTCCGCTCTAACTTCCCGTCTTCTATTTTCTTGAGCGCATACGGACCTTGATTCGTGTAAATTTTCGTTACACTTCCGTGCTCTTCCATATGCTGTGTATCCAATCTATATTGCCTTACAATGGGTTCATAGCGATTTCGTAATTCAATATCCATACGAATAACCCTTTCTATTCAAAACATAGCCTTTAGGAAAATAAGTGAGTGAAAACACTCACTTACTTCGCTTTTGCCCTTGAAACAGGAATATAAATAATTTGTCCCGCAGTTAAATATATATCTTCTGTTTGATTGACACGATATAAGTTTTGTACAGACGTTTCATAACGGTCTGCAACAGATTCGATTGTATCCCCTTCTTGCACGAAATACATTCTTAACTTTGTAAATTCTTCTTCCGGTTCTTTCGTAAATATTTTCGTTAAATAAAGTGCATTTTCATCCCGCTGTGAATACGTTTCTTCTTCTTGCTCTTCTTGTTTTTTCGCTTTTTCTTTCTTGAAATCTTTTCTTCCGAACAATTCAAATTGTGGCGTTGATTCTTTCTCCTCTTCACGCTCCACAAATTCATGTTCTTCTACTTCCTCTTCCTCTACTTCCTGCTCTTTTCTTTCCTCTAGTTGAAACGGTTCAAATGCGTAATCTTCCCACTCATCTGATTCCTTATAGACTGGTTCTTCTACGTGCATGGCAGGTCTATTTTCATCTTCTTGTGCGGAATCAGTCTCTAACTCAGCATACGCTGTTTCTTCCTCTTCATCCTCGATTCTTTCTTCATCACATAAACCAGTGATAGATATATCCGCTAATAATTGTAAGCAACCATTTTCCTTTAATTCATAATCAAATTCCTCAATAGATACATATAGTTCTTCAATTACTTTCACACGGTTTCTCGGAATTGATATTTCAAGCGGAAAGGAATGAACAAGTTCATTAACCCCATCTTCCCTTGTTTCTACATAATCAATTGATTTCGCTGGCGATAAATCTCTTAATGAATAAGCCGAATCATCTTGCCGCGCAACATACTCTCCCGTTAAATCTAATTGCCCTCTCACGATAACTTCATGATCAAGCTCTTCTATCTCAACGTCTGGATCTAACGAAATTGACAAAAGTTCTTCGACTTCCTGTCCTTTTTGGAACCAAACAGATTCTTTTAATGAAAAACGTAATGAATGATCTGTTGCCACTTCTTTTCCCCCTCCCAAACTATATGTCATTACAGATTTATGTATGGAAAGCTGACTTTATGAATAAAAAAAATCGCTCCCCTTATGGAGAGCGATTTTCTTTCAACAATTAAGCTTTTAATTTTGACATTGCAATTTCAGCTGCTGCAATCGTCGCTTCAATATCTGCATCACTATGTGCTGTCGATAAGAATAGACCTTCGAATTGAGATGGTGGCAAGAATACACCTTGTTCTACCATTTCACGATAGTAAGCCGCAAAGAATTCTAAGTTTGAAGATTTTGCTGCATCGTAATTAATAACTTGTTCATCTGTAAAGAAAATACCAATCATAGAACCCGCACGGTTAATATGATGCGGAATGCCATGTTTTTCAGCCGCTTTACGTAAGCCAGCTTCTAACATTTCCGCTTTACGCTCAAATTCTACATATGATTCTGGCGTTAACTGTACTAACGTTTCATAACCTGCTGCCATTGCAAGTGGGTTACCTGATAAAGTACCTGCTTGGTAAATCGGTCCGCTCGGTGCAACTTGGCGCATAATTTCTGCTTTACCACCGTATGCTCCTACTGGTAAGCCACCACCGATTACTTTACCTAAACAAGTTAAATCAGGTGTTACACCGTAATAACCTTGTCCGCAATTATAAGCAACTCGGAATCCTGTCATGACTTCATCAAAAATAAGCAATGCACCATTTTGCTCTGTTACTTCACGAAGACCTTCTAAAAATCCTGGTTGCGGAGGAACAACACCCATATTTCCTGCTACTGGTTCTACAATTATACAAGCAATATCATCACCAAATTGTTCGAAAGCGTATTTCACACTTTCTAAATCGTTATACGCTACGGTAATCGTATTTTTCGCTACACCTTCTGGTACACCAGGGCTATCTGGTAAACCTAGCGTCGCCACACCAGAACCCGCTTTAATTAATAACGAATCACCATGACCGTGGTAACAACCGATGAATTTCAAAATTTTATTACGTCCTGTATAACCACGAGCTAAACGTAGTGCACTCATTGTCGCTTCTGTTCCAGAGTTAACCATACGTACAATCTCAATTGATGGTACGCGCTCAATAACAAGTTTCGCTAATTTATTCTCAATTTCCGTTGGGGCACCGAAGCTTGTTCCTCTTTCAGCAACAGATTTTAAAGCTTCAACAACACGATCATTCGCATGACCATGAATTAAAGGACCCCATGATAATACGTAATCGATGTATTCATTTCCATCGATATCATATACTTTAGAGCCTTTTCCGCGCTCCATAAACAACGGATTCATACCAACAGACTTAAAAGCACGAACGGGGCTATTTACGCCACCAGGCATTAAATCTTGTGCCTCTTCAAACGCCGCAATCGACTTATCAAACTTTTTCATTATTTAGCGCCTCCTTCTTGTAACCATCTTGCTGCATCTTTTGCATGATACGTAATAATTAAATCTGCTCCTGCACGTTTCATGCTAATTAATTTTTCAAGTACAACTTCTTTTTCATTAATCCAACCATTTTGCGCCGCTGCTTTAATCATCGAATATTCACCACTTACGTTATAAGCAACGACTGGTAAATTAAAGTTATTTTTCACATCACGAACGATATCTAAGTAAGAAAGAGCTGGCTTTACAATTAAGAAATCTGCCCCTTCCATTACATCTGATTCTGCTTCACGGAATGCTTCCATACGGTTCGCTGGATCCATTTGATATGTTTTACGATCACCAAATTGCGGGGCACCGTGCGCCGCATCACGGAATGGTCCGTAAAATGCTGATGAATATTTCACAGCGTACGACATTACTGGTACGTGTCCAAAACCATTTTCATCTAATGCATGGCGAATTGCTGTTACGAATCCGTCCATCATGTTTGATGGCGCAATAATGTCCGCTCCTGCTTTCGCTTGGCTTACAGCTGTTTTCGCAAGAACTGCAAGAGACTCGTCATTTAAAATAATACCATCTTCAATTACACCGCAATGACCATGGCTTGTGAATTGACATAAACATGTATCTGCAACTACTACTAGCTCAGGGAATTCACCTTTAATTTGCTTAATTGCACGTTGCACAATTCCATGATCACAATATGCTGATGATCCAACTTCATCTTTTTCAGCAGGTAAACCAAATACAATAACAGAACGAATACCTAAATCAACAACCTCTTGCATTTCAGCTTGCAATAAATCTAAAGACATTTGATATACGCCTGGCATAGAAGGCACTTCATTACGAACATTTTCTCCTTCTAATACAAAAATAGGGTAAATAAAATCTTCCGTATGTAAAAACGTTTCACGCACAAGCGCACGCATATTACCGCTTTGTCTTAAGCGACGATGACGATTAAATTGTAAAGAGTTCATAGATTTCTATCCCCATTCTTTTATTTTATAGATTCACAAATGCATTGTAGTAATGCTTCTACAGTGTACTCTTTCGGCGTAATAACATGTGGAAAATAAAGGATCGCCTCTTTTTCCGTAATAGGCCCTATACAAGCAATTGTACAGTTTTTTGTCCATTCTCTCCAGTTTGTACCCTCAAGTAAACGAACAAAACTAGTAACAGTTGAAGGGCTCGTAAATGTAATAATTTCTACTTTCCCTACTTCTAACGCTACTATAAGCTCTTGCCTTTTCTCTATATTCTCTTTCGTACCATATACGATTAGCTCCTCTAGAGAAACACCAATTTCGCGAAGTGCAACTGGAATTACATCTCTTGCTAAATTCCCTTTCGGAAATAAAATGCACTCGTTTCCACTTAGTCTTTTTACAAACTCTTCTGCAAATACTTCTGCAACAAATGAAGTTGGAACGAAGTCCACTTGATAGCCCCGCTTTTCTAACTCTAACCTTGTTTTCACGCCTACTGCAGCAATTTTAGTCTTTGCGGGTAGCTTCTTTCTCAAACTATCTAGAAAAAAAGCTACCCCATTTTTACTCGTAAAAATAACCCAGTCATACGAATGCAGCTGCCCTGCTATATGTTGAATTTGCCTATGAGACATACCTTCCATACGCAAAAGCGGAATTTCCAATGGAATTCCGCTCTTTTCTTTCACCGCTACACTCATTTGTTTCGCTTGATGCTGGGCACGTGTAATTAATACCGTTTTGCCAGCGAGAGCGTTCATATTTATTGTTGCCCCTTATTTGCAGCAAGAATGAGTTCTTTTGCGCCTTGTTTAATTAAACGGTCCGCAGCCTCTAATCCTACTTCCTCTGGATTAGTTCCTACTACTGTCTCTTTCAATAAAACAGAACCGTCCATAGAACCGACAAGAGCTGTTAATTCGATTGCATCATTTTCTGTAAGAGTTGCATATCCAGCGATCGGAACTTGGCATCCACCTTCAAGTTTATGAAGAAATACTCGTTCTGCTGCGACTGTCCTTTCTGTTACTGCATCATTCATATGCGCTAACAACTGTAGTAAATCCTTATCATCCTCACGGCACTCAATCGCTAATGCACCTTGTCCTACAGCAGGTACACATAACGTCTCATCTAAATGTTCTGTAATAACTTCATTATCCCAGCCCATTCTTTGTAATCCAGCTGTTGCTAAAATGATTGCATCGTAATCTTCTTCTTGTAATTTACGTAAACGTGTATCGATATTCCCTCGAATCCACTTCACTTGTAAATCTGGTCTCGCAGCTAATAATTGTGCACTGCGTCTTAAACTACTCGTACCTAAAATAGCGCCTTCTGCTAACTCTTTAAACGATGCTCCGCTTTTTGAGATAAAAGCATCACGAGGGTCAACACGCTTCGGTGTACAACCAATCATTAATCCTTCTGGAAGTACGGCCGGCATATCTTTCATACTATGTACAGCCATATCAATTTCTTTCGTAAGTAACGCATGTTCAATCTCTTTAACAAACAAGCCTTTTCCGCCTACTTTTGAAAGAGTAACATCTAAAATAACATCACCTTTTGTGACGATTTCTTTCACTTCAAATTCATATGGTAAACCTAGTGCTTTTAACTGATCAATAAACCAGTTTGTTTGCGTTAATGCTAATTTACTCTTTCGTGACCCTACAATAATTTTGCGCATAATTCTCTCTCCTCATTATAAATACCAAAAGTGGAAGTTGGATAAACTGCTTAATAGAAAAATATTGATTAGCATTACGAGAAATGCTCCGATGTTCCACTGCACGATTTTCTTCCCTTGCAACACATCTGCCACTCGTAAATATAGGCCAGCACAATATACAAATAGAACGACAAAAGACCCGATCACTTTCGTATCATACCAATGGAAATTGTCCAATTTCGTATATCCCCATATGCATCCTAATAAAATAGCTAGTAAGAAAAATGGAACAGAAAATAAATTTAATCCGTAAGACATCGATTCTAGCTTCGGTAAATTCCCTAACCTTCTTAATCTCGCATTCCATTTTTTCTTTTTTAATAGGCGATATTGCAATAAATACATAATAGAAAAAATGAACGATACAGTGAAAGTTGCATAAGAAATAATAGCCATACCGACATGTACATATACAAGTTCTGAAACTAATTGCTCTGCCAGTACCGGCGACATCTTTCCGAGCGGTGTAAAAATAGAAAAAGCGCTTACGCCAAATGCGACAACATTTGTAAAAAAGACTAAAAAGTCAATTCTCATAAATCGATTAATGACTAACGACATCGTAATCAATAGCCAAACATAAAAATAAATCCCTGATAATAAAGTTAATATAGGGTTCGTTTCTGAATCTGTAGCCCTAAGTAACATAAAGATAGACTGCAGAACCCATACAATCGAAAGTAACCAAAAAGCAAATCGGTTCGCCTTTCGGTTACTTTGGAAATAATCTATAAAATATAAACTAATGCTACAAGCATATAAAATAATTGCAATATGATAAATAATACTGTTATTTAAAAAACTCATCCGATCATCCTTCCAAATTATAAAGATGGAACGGATGGTGTCCACGCTCTTTTATGTTCTACTTCTTCCGCACAACTCTCTACATCTTCCATTTCTAAGTCAAAAATCTTTGCAAATAACGCTAATTTTTCGTCTGCTCCCTCTTCAGCAGCTATTTCTTTCGCTACTAAAATTGGGTCTTTTAATAATTGATTAATAATACTTTTCGTATGCTTACTAATTACTTTTCTCTCACGATCACTAAGATTCGGTATTTTTCGTTCCAAGCTTTCCATCGTTTCACTTTGGATAGCAAGTGCCTTATCACGAAGAGCTGCTATTAACGGAACAACACCAAGTGTACTTAACCACGTTTTAAATAAAACAATTTCCTCTTCAATCATAAATTGAATTTTCTCTGCTTCTTTCAAACGCTCAGCACGATTTGCTTCCACTACTCCTTGCAAATCATCAATGTCATATAAGAAAGAACCTTCTAGTTCATCAATCGCTGGATCAATATCACGCGGCACTGCAATATCCACCATAAACAACGGACGACCAGAGCGCATTTTCTCTACCTTTGTCATCATCTCTTTCGTAATGACATATTCAGATGCACCAGTTGAACTAATTAAAATATCTGCTTCTAATAATGCACATTGCAATTCACTTAAAGGCTTTGCATGTCCCATATATTTCTCAGCCATTACTTCCGCTTTCGTAAACGTTCTATTCATGACTGTTACTTTTCGAGCACCGCTTCCATATAAGTTTTGCAGTGCCAATTCACCCATCTTACCAGCACCAAGAATAAGCACATGACAATCTGTTAACTCACCAAATATTTTCTTTCCGAGCTCAACAGCGGCATAACTAACAGACATCGCACTTTCACCAATCGTCGTTTCTGAGTGCGCACGTTTCGCTAACGTAACCACCTGCTTAAACAACTCATTAAAAATTGTGCCTGTCGCTTTTACTTGTTGCGCTTCTAAAAAGCTATCTTTTATTTGGCCTAAAATCTGTGTTTCTCCAACTACCATAGAATCTAAACCGCACGTCACGCGGAATAAATGATCTATTGCACCATCTTGTTCAAAAATAGTTAAATATGGTGCGACTTCTTCTATTTCAAGCTGAAACCAATCAGCTAAAAACTTCTTAATATAATACCGTCCCGTGTGTAATTGATCGACAACAGCGTAAATCTCAGTGCGATTACAAGTTGATACAATGACATTCTCTAACACGCTCTTTTGATTTTGTAATGTAGTCATTGCTTCCTCTAGCTCTGCTGCCTGAAATGTGAGTTTCTCACGAAATTCTACAGGGGCTGTTCGATAATTTACACTAACAACAAGAATATGCACGCAGCATGTCCCCCTTCACCCGTTTTATCACTTTATCTACTATCATAATACAACTTTCCTCTTATGAATCTGACAATCGTGTGAACAACCGATTATTTTTTATTTATTCTCCGTATGTAATAAAGGAGATTCAGTAAAACTAATAAAGACTTCCTACTTTATAATGATTATAAATTAATAACTCTATTTGTACGTTACCAAAAAAAGCCCTCATAATCAAGTGATGGAAACTATTCCATATGAATTATAACATCATCTTTCCTATCTTCTTTCATCATGAAGGAAAATATGTATGATTGTTCCAAATTGTAGCACAGACTTTCTCAATACAATGTATTTGACATTGTATTTCTTTTTCGTTATATTGATTTTACAAAATTAAGTTGTGCACAACTTAATTGGAAGGGAGTTATGTATGACAGAGAATTCTTTACACCTAGATAACCAACTTTGTTTTTCTATTTACGCCTGTTCTAAAGAAGTTACCCGCTTTTATCGACCATATTTAGAAGAGATGGGTATTACGTATCCCCAGTACATTACTTTACTCGTACTATGGGAGCAAGATGGACTAACAGTAAAAGAAATTGGAGAACGTTTATTTTTAGATTCTGGTACGTTAACACCTATGTTAAAACGAATGGAATCATTAAAACTTGTAAAACGCGTTCGTTCCAAAGAAGATGAGCGCAAAGTTTGTATTGAATTAACAGAACAAGGTAAAGATTTAAAAGAAAAGGCTTGTTCATTGCCGACAACGATGGCAACAAATTTAGGAATTACAGAACAAGAATATCGTTCTTTATTAATTCAATTAAATAAACTAATTGAAACAATGAAAACAATTAATGATAGAAAAGGGGAATAAACATGGATAAATTATATACTGCTTCAGTAACTGCTACAGGTGGAAGAAACGGAAAAGTAATTTCAGATGATGGCATATTAAATCTTGATGTAAAAATGCCGAAAGCACTAGGTGGTGCAGGCGGAGAGGCAACGAATCCAGAACAACTATTTGCTGCTGGTTATGCCGCTTGTTTTGATAGTGCATTACAACTTGTCATTCGTACAAAACGTGTGAAAGTAGAAAGTACAGAAGTAACTGCTCACGTTTCTATCGGAAAAGATACAGATGGTGGTTTCGGCCTATCTGCTGTACTTGATGTACACGTTGCTGGCGTCTCTCATACCGAAGCACAAGAACTTGTAGAAGCCGCTCACGGTGTATGTCCTTATTCGAAAGCAACAAGAGGTAATATTGAGGTCACATTAAACGTACACTAAAAAATTTAGTAAATAAAAAAAAACGCGCGACATTCGTCACGCGTTTTTTGTTTTTGTCATTCTATGAATTGCCTTCCACGCTTCTTCTTTTCCAAGTCCTGTTTCAGAAGAGAATAGAACGATTTCATCACCAATTTCAACAGCAAGCGTTTCTTTTACAACTTTTAAATGCTTTTGCCATTTCCCTTTCGGAATTTTATCGGCTTTCGTCGCAATAATAATTGTTGGGATTTCATAATGCTTTAAGAAATCATACATCATCACGTCATCATTTGTTGGTTGGTGACGTAAATCAACTACTAATACAGCTGCGTCTAATTGCTCACGTGTTGTAAAGTAAGTCTCAATCATCTTGCCCCATGCTGCGCGCTCTGTTTTAGATACTTTCGCATAGCCATAACCTGGAACGTCAACAAAATGCATCATCTCATTGATTAAGAAAAAGTTCAATGTTTGCGTTTTCCCTGGTTTAGAAGAAATACGTACTAACTTTTTACGATTTAAAATTTTATTAATAAAGGAAGACTTCCCGACATTTGAACGACCTGCTAATGCAATTTCTGGTAAATCACTGTCTGGATATTGTTCTGGTTTAACAGCACTAATTACAATATCTGCTTTTGTTACTTTCATTGTTTCACTCCTACTAATGCGTGCTCCAATACTTCATCTAAATGAGATGCAAGCACAAACGTAAGGTTTTCTTTTACGCTTTCTGGAATATCATCTAAATCTTTCTCGTTTTCTGCTGGCAAAATAATTTTTGTTAAGCCTGCGCGGTGAGCACTTAATGTTTTTTCTTTTAAACCACCAATTGGTAATACACGACCACGAAGTGTAATTTCACCTGTCATCCCCACTTCTTTACTTACAGGAATACCTGTTAGTGCAGAAATAAGTGCCGTTGCCATCGTAATACCTGCTGACGGTCCATCTTTTGGAACTGCTCCTTCTGGAACATGAATATGAATATCATTTTTCTCATGGAAATTCGGATCAATCTGAAGCTCTTCTGCACGAGAACGAATATAGCTAAACGCTGCTTGTGCGGATTCTTTCATAACATCCCCAAGTTTACCTGTTAAAATTAATTTCCCTTTACCTGGCGCTACAGACACTTCAATCGCAAGTGTATCACCGCCTGCTGCTGTATACGCTAACCCTGTTGCCATACCAACTTGGTCTGTTTTTTCGGCTTGTCCATAACGGAATATGTGCTTACCAAGTAAATCAACAATGTTTTTCTCTGTTACTACAATACGCTTGCGTTCTGCTGTAACGATAATTTTTGCTGCTTTACGACAAACTTTTGCAATTTGACGCTCTAGCGTACGAACACCAGCCTCACGTGTATAATAACGAATAATTTCAAGAAGTGCTTCATCACGTACTTGTAAATTACCTTTACGTAAGCCATGCTCTTTTAATTGTTTCGGCAATAAATGTTCACGGGCAATATGAACTTTTTCAAGTTCTGTATAGCCAGCAATCGAAATAATTTCCATACGGTCAAGCAGCGGACCTGGAACACTTGAAAGTGTATTCGCAGTTGCTACAAACATAACTTTCGATAGATCATACGGTTCTTCAATGTAATGATCACTGAAGTTATGGTTTTGTTCTGGGTCTAACACTTCAAGTAATGCCGCTGACGGATCTCCACGGAAGTCGTTAGACATTTTATCAATCTCATCTAATAAAAAGACTGGATTAACTGTTTTCGCCTTTTTCATACCTTGAATAATGCGTCCTGGCATCGCTCCAACGTACGTACGACGGTGACCACGGATTTCCGATTCATCACGTACACCACCAAGGGATACACGGACGAAATTACGATTTAATGATGTTGCAATCGAACGCGCTAACGAAGTTTTCCCGACCCCAGGAGGTCCTACTAAGCAAAGGATAGGCCCTTTTAATGAATTCGTTAACTTCTGTACAGCTAAATATTCCAGTACGCGCTCTTTCACTTTCTCGAGACCGTAATGATCTTTGTTCAAAATCTCTTCAGAATGAGCAAGATCAATCATATCTTCTGTCGCTTCTGTCCATGGAAGTGCTAATAACCAATCCATATAATTGCGAATAACACCGCTCTCCGCAGAACTTGCTGGTAACTTTTCATAACGGTCTAATTCTTTCAGTGCAGCCTTCATTGTTTCTTCAGGCATTCCCGACTGTTCAATTTTCTCACGAAGTTCTTCAACTTCCCCGCCCTTACCTTCTTTATCACCAAGTTCAGTTTGAATCGCCTTCATTTGCTCACGTAAGAAATACTCTTTTTGCGTGCGCTCCATTGAACGTTTCACTTTTTGTCCAATTTTCTTTTCTAAACTAAGTAACTCTTGTTCATCTTGAATAATTGAAATAAGTGTATGTAATCGTTCCTTCACAGATACAATCTCTAAGATTTCTTGTTTCTGCTTCGTTTTAATCGGCAAGTGAGAAGCAATTAAATCAGCTAATCTTCCTGGCTCTTCTACATCAGCTACCGTTGCAAATGTTTCATTTGAAACTTTTTTCGAAACTTTAATATATTGTTCGAAATGCTCGAGTAATGTACGCATAAGAGCTTTCTCTTCTAGATCATCTTCCACTTCTTCAGTTACCGTTTTGATAGAAACCTGCACTACATTCTCTTCTTCGATAAACTCTACTACTTCAGCTCTATGTAAACCTTCTACAAGGACACGAAGCGTACCGTTCGGCAATTTTAACATTTGCTTCACTTTCGCCACTGTACCTACACTATATATGTCATCTTCTTTCGGATCATCGATATTCATTTCTTTTTGCATCGCTAAAAAGATGATATTTTCATCCATTGCCGCCTGCTCTAGTGCTTGTATCGATTTATCACGTCCTACATCAAGATGCAGAACCATCGTTGGATATACGAGAACGCCTCTTAATGGTAGGAGGGGTACGATTCTTTCATTCGTATTCATACTAGACATAGCACCTCCATAATAAATTAAACTCCTGTTCAACTATTTTATATTACAATACATCTAGATGCAATTGCAGAGATTTTCCGCAATTGTAAATCTCTCGTTTTTTCTCTCTTATAAAAAGGAAAAAAGACTCCGCTTAAGCATACAAACTTAAACGAAGTCTGGCAAATTTTATTATCGTTCATTCTCACATTGATTGTGCATCTGTTTCATCCACAGTATTATGTATATCAAGGTCTCGATGCATATTTTCCTGCATAAATGTTAGCTCAAATACTTCTTTTAACTTACGAACAGGAATGATTTCAATTCCTTTTATTGTATACAAAAACGGTTGCATGTTTTCAGCAGGAATGATGACTTTCTTAGCACCTGCTTTTTTCGCGGCTTTTATTTTTGCGTACACACCACCAATAGGTTTCACTTCCCCATGTATACTTATCTCACCGGTCATCGCTACTTCATTACTCACATACGTACGATGCACTGCTGAATATACACCTGTTGCCATAGCAATACCTGCCGAAGGCCCATCAATTGGGATACCACCTGGAAAATTAATATGTATATCATACCCTTCTGGCAACACATCTAGAGAACGAAGTACTGTTAATACATTATCTACAGAACCTTTCGCCATACTTTTACGGCGAATGGATTTCGTTTGACTACCAATACTTTCCTCTTCCACAATACCAGTTACATTTACTGATCCTTTATCTTTCGCCTTGATTGCTGTTACTTCAATTTCTAATAACGCGCCTGTATTTGGTCCGTATACAGCAAGTCCATTTACAAGACCGATTCTCGGAATAGGATAAATACGTTTTTCATATTTCGGTGTAAGTTGACTAGAGTGAACAACCCACTCTATATCTTCATCTTTAATGAAAGAACGTTCTTCATTTATTGCCATACCAGCAGAAATTTGTACAAGGTTAATCGCTTCTCGTCCATTTCTTGCATACATTCCGATCATTTCAATACCATTTTTACCTATTTGCATTTCCACTTTATCAGCTGCATTCTTCGCTACTTTTTGAATCTCTTCTGTATCTAACTCACGGAAAAACACTTCTAAACAGCGTGACCGAATAGCAGGAGGAATCTCCTCTGGCGAACGTGTCGTCGCCCCAACTAAGCGAAAATCGGCTGGCAAACCTTTTTGAAAAATATCATGTATATACGTTGGAATCATCGAATTTTCTTCACTATAGTACGCACTTTCCAAAAATACTTTCCGATCTTCTAACACCTTTAACATTTTGTTCATTTGAATTGGATGTAATTCACCAATCTCATCAATGAACAAAATACCACCATGCGCATCTGTTACAGCTCCTTTTTTCGGCTGTGGGATACCCGCTTGCCCCATTGCACCGGCCCCTTGATAAATCGGATCATGGACTGAACCAATTAATGGGTCTGCAATACCACGTTCATCAAATCTTGCTGTCGTCGCATCAAGTTCGATAAATGTTGCATTTGTACGAAATGGAGATTTCGGATTGCGTTTCGCTTCTTCCAATACAAGACGTGCTGCCGCTGTCTTCCCGACACCTGGCGGACCATATATAATTACATGTTGCGGATTCGGACCACAAAGAGCCGCTTTTAACGACCTAATTCCGTCCTCTTGCCCTACAATATCTAAAAAGGATGTAGGACGTACCTTTTCCGCAAGCGGCTCTGTTAAAGAAATCTCACGCATTTTACGAAGCTGTTCTAATTCTTTTTTCGATTCTCGATCAATTGAAACTTTTTGTGTTCGCTGATTTCGAAGTAAATGCCAAAAATACAATCCGACAATTACACCAAAAACAAGTTGAACAAGTAAAAATATATTTGTCCAGCTCATAATTTATTTCCTCCCGCAATGTTTTATCACTTAGTATTTCCGTGGAGGAACATAGCTAAACATAAAGAAAAACAGCAATTATAAAAATTGCTGTTTCTTCTTCGCACTATGCAGATGTTTTTGTATCAAGTACAGTACCGTCTTGTAACACCAATTTCGGTGGTTCATTATCAGCTACTGTTTCTTTCGTCAGAATACACTTCTCGATATCTTTGCGAGATGGAAGTTCGAACATTACATCAAGCATTAAGCCTTCAATAATAGAACGAAGTCCACGAGCACCTGTTTTACGTTCAATTGCTTTTTTCGCAATTTCAATTAGTGCACCTTCTTCAAACTCTAACTCAACATCGTCAAGCTCCAATAGTTTTTGGAATTGCTTAACAAGTGCATTTTTTGGTTTCGTTAAAATATCTACAAGAGCATCTTCATCAAGCGGCTCTAGGTTCGCAATAACTGGAAGACGACCGATAAACTCCGGAATTAAACCGAATCTTAAAAGATCCTCTGGTAAAACGTGAGATAAAACATGCTTCTCATTTACATCAGCATTTTTCTTCTCAGCACCAAATCCAATTACTTTCTCACCAAGGCGACGTTTAATAATTGGCTCAATGCCATCAAACGCTCCACCACAAATGAATAGGATATTCGTTGTATCAATTTGAATGAACTCTTGATGCGGATGCTTACGACCACCTTGAGGTGGAACGCTCGCTACAGTACCTTCTAAAATTTTCAGAAGTGCCTGCTGTACGCCTTCACCAGATACATCACGTGTAATTGATGGATTTTCGGACTTACGTGCCACTTTATCAATCTCATCAATATAAATGATTCCTTTTTCCGCTTTCTCTACATCATAATCAGCTGCTTGGATTAATTTTAGTAAGATGTTTTCTACATCTTCCCCTACATATCCAGCTTCTGTTAAAGATGTTGCGTCCGCGATCGCAAATGGAACATTTAAAATACGCGCTAATGTTTGTGCCAATAATGTTTTACCACTACCAGTTGGCCCAATAAGTGAAATATTACTCTTCGCTAATTCTACATCATCAATTTTACTGTTAGAATTAATGCGTTTGTAATGGTTATATACCGCTACCGCTAGTGCTTTTTTCGCGTTATCTTGTCCGATGACATACTCATCTAAGATTTCACGAATTTCTACCGGTTTCGGTACATCTTTGAATTCTACTTCTTCGTCCTTCGCAAGCTCCTCTTGTACAATTTCAGTACAAAGTTCGATACACTCGTCACAAATGTAAACACCTGGACCTGCAACTAACTTTCGAACTTGCGTTTGTGTTTTACCACAGAAAGAACATTTTAATTGACCTTTTTCATCATTAAATTTAAACATATTTTCACACCCCTTACAAAGTGCTAACCTCTTGCCTTCGTATGTACACGATAAATGTATCGTATGTAAATACATATTATGTCACTACGTGGCGAGAAATACAAATAATATGACTAGTTATGTACAAATAAAAAAATTTTAAAACTTTTGAAATATGTATATTCGACTTGTAAAGGAAGTTTTCCTCCTTCATCGAAAAGTTTTATAAATATATTTCTATATTTATAAAACAAGGCACGATTAAAATCGCGCCTTGTTATTTTATTATGCAGCGTTGTCTACTAAGAAGTCTACAGCTTTACGCACTTTAAGGTCTTCAGATAAAGCGTCTACGCTTCCAAGAGCTTGCTTGATAGCGTCTACTGGCATACCGTACATTTCAGCCATTTTTTCAACTTCTGCAGTTACTTCTTCTTCAGTAACTTCGATGTTTTCAGCTTCAATGATAGCTTCAAGAACAAGGTTGATTCTTACGCGTTTTTGAGCGTCTTCTTTCATTTGCTCTTTTAACTTGTCAGCGTCAGTACCTGTGAATTGGTAGTAAAGCTCAAGGTTCATACCTTGTTGGCTTAAACGTTGCTCGAATTCACGAACCATACGATCTAACTCAGTGTCGATCATAGCTTCTGGAATCTCGATTTCAGCGTTAGCAGCAGCTAATTCTACTACTTCGTCACGTACTTTGTGCTCAGCTTCGTGCTTTTTGCCTTCTTCTAAGTTTGTACGAAGTTTTGTTTTTAATTCATCAAGAGTTGCAACTTCTTCGTCAGCTTCTTTAGCGAACTCGTCGTTTAACTCAGGAAGTTCTTTTGTTTTGATTTCGTGAATTGTTACTTTGAATGTAGCTGGTTTACCAGCTAATTCAGCAGCGTGGTACTCTTCTGGGAATGAAACTTCAACTTCTTTAGAATCACCAGATTTAAGACCAATTACTTGCTCTTCGAAACCAGGGATGAAAGTACCAGAACCGATTGCAAGAGAATAGTTTTCGCCTTTTCCGCCTTCAAATGCTTCGCCATCAACGAAACCTTCGAAGTCGATTACAGCTGTATCACCGTTTTCAACAGTTCCTTCTTCTTTAACAACTAGTTCAGCTTGACGCTCTTGTAAAGATTTTAATTCGTTCTCTACATCTTCGTCAGTTACAGTTGTTTCAACTTTTTCTACTGCTAAACCTTTGTACTCACCTAATTTAACTTCAGGTTTCACTGTAACTTTTGCAGTGAAGATAAGGTTAGCATTTTTTTCGAACTTCTCGATGTTGATTTCAGGATGATCAACTGGGAAGATACCAGCTTCATCAATCGCTTCACCGTATGCTTTTGGTAAGATGATATCTATAGCATCTTGATATAAAGATTCGATACCAAAGCGTTGTTCGAATAACGGACGAGGCATTTTTCCTTTACGGAAACCTGGTACGTTGATTGTTTGTACTACTTTTTTGAACGCAGCGTCGATAGAGTTGTTTACTTCTTTAGCATCAACTTCGATTGTTAAAACGCCTACGTTACCTTCTAATTTTTCCCATTTTGTAGCCATTTATTCTTTCCCTCCAACTATAATAATGTATGCACATACCTCTATAGATTAAAATCTTCATTATCTCTTTTTTGAAATAACAAAAGTACAAATAATCCTCTAGCAAAAGCTTTCAGATATAATGTTCCAATCTACTAATTGTCTAAAAGACAACTACGGTATATTTTGTTCGAGAATAATATGAAACATATTAAGTAAGAGAATTACACTTCTCTTCTCTTACAAACAGGCAGATTTCTGCCTTTTGCAACCCTTACATTATAACATAGAATATGCTCGTTTCAAGAACCGAACGATTCTTTTTCATAATTATACGGGCAAATATCCTTCTCTTTCAACACGTAATAACCATTGATAGGCAATATGAAACTCTTCTAATTCAATATTATACGCTGTCATAAGCTCTTCTTCATCAATAGTCAATCCGAAACGTTTTCTTCCAATTCTCTCTAAAACAGCAGCCCAAATCTCCACTTTATCCATTAATAGAGCGAATGGGAAAACGCTAATTCGCAATTCTTTCCAATATGTAACCATTGCATCAAATATATCGGGATAATTTTGCTCTAATCGGCTTGATAATGTATGTATAATGTTATCGGATTGCTCCTCATTATGACCTGTAAATGCTGGAATCACCTTGATCGTATTCCCAAACTTTTCCACTTCTACCTCTTCTTCTATTTGATTTTCTATCATTTTATATAAAATAGAAGTTTTCAAATAAGGGTGCTGTTTTTCGTCTATTAAAACTTTCTTTAAAATAGGTAATGCAAGATCCAAGTCTTTTAACGAAAGTTGCTGAATCGCTCTTAGCTTTTGTCCAAAGTTTTCTCCAAACATTTCATTAGTAAACTCATCCAATTCAAAATTCGAATCGACTAGTGACGTATCTACTTCACTTAACATACCTTCTGCAAATAAAGCGAGCTGTGCTAATTTTTCCTTTTGCTCAGGCATTACATCTTTCGTTTGCAAAACCTTTTCAACGATTTCAATGACACCTTCATAATCATTTGTTTGAACTAAAATCGTCACATATGTTTCAAGAATATCACCAAATAATACAGCTCCTGTTTCAAGTAACTGTTCACATTTGTCTTTCGCTTCTTCCATATGTTTTAATTCTAACAAACAAATAACAGAAGCGAGTTCCGTTTGTTCCGTTTCTGCATTATACTGACGTAATATTTCAAAGCAGCGCAATGCATCTTCGAATTTCCGCTCTTTCAGCGCTAAAAAACCTTCATCAATATATCGCTCTGATAGTTGTGGAAACAATACGACCGTATTTTCTTTTTTATCCATACGTCCGCCTCTTTTTCTAGATTTTAATTATCTTTAAAGTAAATATATCAAATGAGTAATAAGAACACAACATCCCAAAACCCTTTGTTTGAAATATGGAAATATTTAATTTTTATATTTGAATATAAACAAATCCTTACCGAAAATTAAAAATGTGCAAATAAAAATCCTCAGCAATTAAAGCAGAGGATTCATCATTAATGGAAAGCTTTTATAATAGTGGGGTATATAACAAGGGTAATAATTTGGAGAACAATAATTGCCATAACAATCATGCTACAATAGAAGATTGGTTTACTTCGCTTCATTAAAAACATAATAATAAGCATCGTACAAGCAAACAAACTTAAAAAGAACAAACTCGTTGTCGAACTAAGTATACCACTCGGGACAAAGAACAATAACACTACACTACAAGTACCTATAATTCCAAATAACCATTCCATTCATTCACTCATTCCCTTTCCCTCTCATGGCAGTTTTTTTACTAAGCGATTAAATGTTTTACAACATCAACTACATACGTTAATTTCTCATACGCTACAAATCCAAAAGCAACTGTTAAACCCGTTACGATTAACCCTTTCATCATTTCTTCCTCCTCGTTTTATCGTTGTTACCTTCATTATAGAGGATTAGCAATTTGTTACCATCGAACTTCCTTACAGTTACCTTACAGAATTGTAAGATTTCAAAATGGATAGAAAAAAAC
Organism: Bacillus sp. IBL03825; assembly: GCF_024712505.1. Taxonomy (NCBI): domain Bacteria; kingdom Bacillati; phylum Bacillota; class Bacilli; order Caryophanales; family Bacillaceae; genus Bacillus; species Bacillus sp. IBL03825. Next base: position 4,432,106 of record NZ_JAMXKE010000001.1, read on the forward strand.
CTCATATTACTTGAGAGGTTTTCACGGAATTTCTCTATAATTACTTACAAGATTAACTTTTTTCTCTTGATTTTTTTTCGGAGAATCCACTCTTAAACTGATAGATTTACTAAATAACTTAGAGTTGAAATAATTATTCGTTACTTTTCTTAACTTACCTTTAAAAATTTTCAATTATAAGAAAACACTTTATTGAAATCATGTTAATATATTTTTATACAATTTAGAATTTAATTTACAAGGGGGATTATATATGTTTAAGAAAATGGCTGCAGATGTATTAGGACTAAGCGATGTTGGTTCTGTCATCACACCGAAAGATTACGATAAAGTTGACGCTGATGATTACGTGATGCATGAAGATGGGGAGAAAATTTATTTTCTAATCAAATCAAAATCAGATGAATATTGTTTCACAAACAAAGGATTACTTCACCTAGATGGTACAAGCGCAACAAGTAAAAAACGTACACTACGCCGCTTTAGCTATAGTAAATATCAAATTAAAAATGTAGCACTTGAAACTGCGGGAACAATTGATTTAGATGTAGAAATTAAGTTTCAAATGGGAGATGAGCATTATTCAATTGATGTTCATAAAAAACATATCGAAGAATTAAAAGATTTATATAAGGCTTTACTTAAAATAGAAGAAATTTCATACGACAACGACATTACATTGCAGTATGCACATAAAAGTCTAGATATGGCATCTAACGCTTTCAGCCGTATTTCAAACGCACAAGTAAATTTAGCAGAACAATTTAAAGAAATGAACGAGATCGCCTTTAACTGGCTCGTTGATACGAAGAAACAATATAACGTGAAAGATTATGGTTTTGTCTTTGACAAATTTATTAATAACTAATTTAAAACAAACAAAAAACCTTGTTATCAAAAGATAACAAGGTTTTTTTAGCGTCCCAGGAGAGAGTTGAACTCCCACTCCGCTCATTTCTGTACTATTTTATATATTTTGATCGCAGTCTTAATATATCTTCTCCTTCACGAATGCCTGCCGATCCCTTCCTCACATTTTTTATGACAGTCCAATCTGGGTTAGTTTCATCACCGATGTTCTGTACTGTAAAGTTGCCATCACCATATTTCCGGTGACCTTCTGCCAATTTCTCCGTTAAATCATTCTCATTTGATCTCGCCATCTTTGCGCCATCTCCCTTTTTTATACAACCTTCTTAAACTGTCCAACCAATCACACGTCCAGTCAATTGGAGATTCTCGTTTTCCGCTTCTATTAATTGTAACACACTGTCGTGGATAAGTTCCGATAACAGCTGCTCAATCGTACTAGAATGGTAAAAAGTTTTATAACATTCTAAGTGAACAATTAGGAGAATATGGATATGGATTTAAGTTCCATCATAAGCCTATCGATTCTTTAAATTAAATATGAGGAACAGGGCGCATAAACGGCGCTCTTTTCTTAATGTACTTCAATCTGTAATATATAATAATTATCATATATTACGTTATGTTTTACACCTCTTGCACATACATCAATTTTTAAACAAACAAAAAACCTTGTTATCAAAAGATAACAAGGTTTTTTTAGCGTCCCAGGAGAGATTCGAACTCCCGACCGTACGCTTAGAAGGCGTATGCTCTATCCGGCTGAGCTACTGGGACATGGAGCGGGTGAAGAGAATCGAACTCTCGACCAGAGCTTGGAAGGCTCTTGTTTTACCACTAAACTACACCCGCATATGTTATTTTATTTTTCTTCGTTAGCGCTGTTGCCCTATCGACAATATTTATTATATGTATAACCATACATAAAGTCAACACCTTTTTTAAAAGAGGATAATTTTTCTTATCCTCTTTTAAAAACTGCTTGTTCAACTAGTTGTCCGTCTAATGTTTCAAAACGAACTTCCATTTGATTTTCATCCATTTCTAATAAAGCAAATGTCTTTTCTACACGCTGACGTGGCAATAAAATACTGCCTGGATTAATAAATAATACGCCGTCGATTAATTCTGCACCTAATACGTGAGAGTGTCCGAAGCATGCAACTTGCGCCCCTACCTCTTCTGCATGGTACGCTAATGTTTGTAATGTCATTTTCACGTTATGACGATGTCCGTGCACAACTACGAAACGAATGCCATCTACATCAGTTACAATTTCGTCTTGAAAGTTAGCATAATCACAGTTCCCTTTTACAACATGGAAACCTTGCAGCTCTTCATGAGCAGGCGTTAGCTCTGAATCACCGCAATGAATCATGATATCTACTTTTCCTTCATATTTCTCTTTCAACTGCTGTAATTCCTTCACGGAGCTATGACTATCGCTTACGATTAAAGCTTTCATCAATCTCTCTCCCTTATTCTCCTAAAAACCATTCAGGGATTTTTTCTTCTAACTTACGAAGAGCACGTCCACGGTGGCTAATGGCATTTTTCTCATCTGAACTTAGTTCCGCCATCGCTTTTTTATATTCTTCCACATAAAAAATCGGATCATATCCAAAGCCGTTTTCCCCGCGGCGCTGCTCTAAAATATACCCTTCGCACGTCCCGTTTACAATGACAGGCTTTTTATCACCTTCAGGGAAAGCCACTGCTAATGCACAGTAGAAACGAGCTTTACGCTTTTCAAACGCTATGTCATTTAATTCTTGTAACACTTTATCAATATTCGCTTGATCATCTTTCGGCTCTCCAGCAAAACGAGCTGAATACACGCCCGGTTTTCCATTTAAAGCATCTACAATAAGACCTGAATCATCCGCGATTACGATCGCATTCAGCTGTCTACTCAGACTATCCGCTTTTAAGATCGCATTTTCTTCAAATGTTTCACCAGTTTCTTCGACTTCTTCAATATGAGGAAAATCGTGTAATGATTTTACTTCTAAATCAAATCGCTCAAATAACTCAGCAAATTCACGTACTTTCCCCATATTTTTTGTCGCTACAACAACTTGTTTCATACTTTCCACCTCTACTCTATATGAGATACGATGTCACCTAACGCTTCTTTTTGCATGTCAATCAGTTGGAAGATGCCTTGTTCCGCAGCATCAAGCAATTCATTTAACTGCGCTCTGCTAAACGTCGCTTCTTCTCCAGTTCCTTGCACTTCAACAAACTGGCCTTTTCCAGTCATAATCACGTTCATATCAACGTCTGCTTTAGAATCTTCTACGTAGTTTAAATCTAAAACAACACCTTGCTCTTCAACAATCCCTACTGACGTTGCTGCTAAATAATCTTTTACTGGAATTTTAGATACTTTTTCTGCTTGTAATAACTTCTCAAACGCTAATACCATTGCTACATATGCACCTGTAATAGAAGCAGTTCTCGTTCCACCATCCGCTTGAATAACATCACAATCAATCCAAACCGTTCTCTCACCAAGTGCTTCTAAGTCAACTACCGCACGTAAAGCTCGTCCAATTAAGCGCTGGATTTCCATTGTACGTCCTGTTACTTTCCCTTTACTTGATTCCCTAATTGTACGTTGTTCTGTTGCACGTGGAATCATCGCATATTCAGCTGTTACCCAGCCCTTTCCTTCTCCACGCATAAACGGTGGGACACGCTCTTCAATTGTCGCTGAGCAAATTACCTTTGTATCCCCAACCTCAATTAATACTGATCCCTCTGGATTTTTTAAATAATTCGTATGAATATGTATATGGCGTAATTCTGTTTTCTCTCTACCATCTACTCGCATAAAAATAACCTCCTCATAACTACTTGTTAGTATAGCCAAATTTAAATGTATGATATGTATACAATAAAAGAAGAGGAACCCAAAAAGCAATTCCCCTTTCTTACTTAAGTATATCAAATTATTGAAGATTAAAAACTACCTGTATTCACGTTTTCTGGACGATCGACAGGTTTTATTAACTTTCCGCCCTTTTCATCTATAAGATTCGCTTTACCATTTACTTCAATAGAAACACTTTTCACGCCTTTCTTTTCTGTTAAAGATAAAACTAACGACTTCAATACGTAATTTGAAACCATATTTTTATCTGGGTTTATAAATATATTTTCATTAAAGTTTAATGTAAGATTTCCATCTTGTAACTTCGGATTCGTAATCAACTTAACTCCTGGATTAAAATCATTCAGAAGCGATTGATGAATCGGTCCTTTTACAAGTTCATCTATAATTGCTGCATAATCACTTTCTTTCCCTTCTACAACGCGGCGTGTTACTGGCACGTAGTATTGCTGTTTATTATTATTTTGTGCCATAAAATAAAGTGTAACTGGTTTTGTATTTGTTACATCCGCTACTTGTTCATCATCGAAGTTGATACCATTAGCACGGCTCACCCCTTCACCAAGCGGTGTACCACCAACAGGCATCTTCGCCAATTTCTCACCATTTATTTGGAACTGCACTTGTTTTATTTCTTTAAATTGCGTCAACGTCCACGCTATTGACTCAACCATTTGACGCTCTTCTTCTTTTGCATAGTTTTTCATTTCTTTAGAGAAATCAATGACTGCCGTCCCATCTTTTTTCAAATTTAAGGTCATCGATGTATTCGCTGGAATGACTGCACGGAACCCATTCGGTAATAAATTCGTTACCGGTCCATCTTTCACAAGGTACTCTAACGTTTGCTGAATGACCTCATTCGCTTTCGGAGTAGGTATAGCTAACGTTTGCGGTACAACATAACCATTTTTATCAACAAGGTATAGTTCTCTATTCACCGTTTGTCCTTGCTTATCTTTCTTAGCTACTTCTTTCTTTCCACCCTCTGTATACGTAACTTGTTTTGGCGGATCAATTTGTTCCGTTGCTTTCTCCTGATTTATAAAGCCACACCCTGTTAGTAAAACAGCGCTCACAGTAGCACCAACAACCCATTTAAAAGTGGATTTAGGCATGCCATTCCCCCCTAAAATCTAAGTTTGTACTATTATGTATACGAGCTGTTTCATGTTTTAGAACTAGCTATACTTCTTATAAAGTGAAACTTTAATCAATGGTGGTCTTACTGCCCGGCAAATAGCGGGATAAACAAAAAACTCCTGATTTCTCAGGAGCTCACTTATATAAATTCTACTATTATTTTTTTTCTAAATAAATATGTTTCACATTTTCAATCGGTTGACCGAACCATTTTGATGCAATTTCTTTAAATAGTCCTATTTTTCCTGTTGTTAAGAAGAGATGATCACTTTGTTCCTCTCCCTCATTCAACATTTTACTATGGTATAAAATTGTACTTACTTCGCGCGCTGTTTCATCACCTGAACTAATTAGTTGTACTTTATCTCCCATTACTTTTTTAATAACAGGACCTAAAATTGGATAATGTGTACACCCTAAAATAAGTGTATCAATATCAGTATTTTTCAGTGGTTGCAACGTTTCTCGTACAACTTCATACGCCATTTCACTTTCAAAATTCCCACTCTCTACAAGCTCAACGAAAGGCGGACACGCTAAACTTTCTACCATAACACGGTTATTAATAGACTTTAACGCTTCTTCGTACGCACCACTTTTCACCGTTCCAATTGTTCCAATAATCCCAACATGATACGTGTTTGTCACTTTTAAAGCTGTACGTGATCCTGGGTGAATCACTCCTACCACTGGAATTGGTAATTGTTTCTGCATCTCTTCTAATACAACCGCAGTTGCTGTATTACACGCAATAACTAACATTTTGATATTTAAATCTAGTAAATGCTCCGTCATTTCCCACGTAAATTGACGCACTTCTTCTCGAGAACGTGGACCATAAGGGCAACGTGCTGTATCCCCTAAATATATAATGCGCTCTTTCGGCAACTGACGAATTAATTCCTTCGCTACTGTTAAACCGCCAACTCCTGAATCGATAACACCGATTGCTCTATTCAACTTCATCACCCGTTTTCTCATTCATCATCTTATTTTATCATTATATTTTACACACTTTAAGTTCGCTCACTTAAACTGCTTCTGTATGAAAATTTTCATTTGTACCTGTATAGACTAGGACTTTTTTATTTTGCTCCTTTTTTTCATAATTTGCAAGACAGAAAAATAACCGACCTTCTATATGAAAGTCGGTTTCTTCTATATAAAGTACATATTTATCGCTCCATCTTTTTTTGGAAAGAAGACATTCCTATTAATAAGAAGAAATGAGCAGAGATTAAAATGACGATTAAAATAAAATTCAAACGATAACTATTTGTAGATTCCATAATTTTGCTCGCTACAGCTGGTCCAAATGCCATACCGAAAAAGTTAATTAAATTATATAAACCAAGACCGACTCCAACTTTAGCTGGATGTAATGTTTTCGGTATAAATGTGTTTACTGATACTTGAATGGCTGAATAACTCATAAACGTTAAAATAATCGCCAACACAATAACGACTATGTTCCCGTTTGGAATAATCCCTAAAATTAAAAAGCCAACGATCATAATGACAGACGCTACATAAATCATATTCACATTTCCAAACGAAGGGACAATCTTTCCAGTAATAAAACTAGATACAATACCAAAAAGTGATGCAACAAACAAAACAATTCCGATAACAAATGGAGACAATCCGTGCTCTCTACCTAACAGCAATGGTAATAATAATAAACTAGCACATAGCGCCACATTCATTATAAATCCGACCGCTATTAAACGAAGAAATGGTTTATTTGTAAACAACTCAATATCAATAAATGGATGCTCCGCGTTCTTCATACGAACCGTGAATAAAAATAAGAAAGCTACCGATAACACAAATAGCCAACTATTAATATTTACACCTAATAAAACAGTCGTAATGAACGCAAATAATAACACCGCTCCAATGTAATCAAAATGAAACGCTCCATCCGTATGCTGCGCCTCTTCTGGCATAAATTTCATAAGCAAGAAAATCCCAACTACTGAAATAACCATAAATAAAAATAAATATGGCCACCCCAATGTATTTGTAATAGCCCCGCCAACTAAAGGACCAACACCTATTGCTAATGCAATAGAAGAACTAATCATCGCTAACGCACCAGGCTTCTTATCAGGAACAACTAATTTTGCCACTGCAATCATACTAAGCGCAATAAACGCCGCGCCCCCACTTGCCTGCACTAATCTTGCAAGAATGGTAATCGCATAAGATTGATTCATAAATCCAATAATAGAACCCGCTACAAATATGATAATTGAAATAATTAATAGTTTTTTTACACTATAACGATCAGCCAACTTCCCGTAGATCATCGAACCAATACCGATAACTAACGAATACCCTACTACAACCCAACTTACTTTCGATTGGCTAATGGATAAATCATTCGCAATATCCTCTAAAGCTACATTAAATAACACCGCATTCATCGGTCCTAATAAAACGATAAAACATAATGTGAAAACAAACCATTTTGAATGGTTGCTTATAACTTTCCCCATGTGTAACACCTCTCCTGATTGTAATAATTCTAAATGAAAAATAAAGTTGTTTAGCTCTGCTATCACTATTAAACAACTTCATCAAATGTATACATGTATCGCGCGACAAACTGAATTCGAAACGAAACATGTACGTTGTTCGATATTCATGGAACTATCATAGTTTCAGCATTACACTTTGTCAACGAAAAACATACAAAGTGAACTAATTTAGTGTTTTTAGTTTACTTTGTTCAAAAATTATTATACACTAATTTCGAATCCGATATAAGGAGGACTGACATGGTTATTCAAATTTGCAATTTCTAACTTAATAAAATCAAGTAAATAAAGAATTTTTATATAGAAGAAACATTACAGGAGGATTATGATGAAGAAAAAAATGTTAGTTGTATTAACGAGCGTAGAAAAATATCCAAATTTAAATAGAGCGACTGGGCTTTGGCTCGGTGAAGCTGTCCATTTCGTTAAAAAAGTAGAAGACGCTGGTTACGAAGTAGATTATGTCAGCCCACAAGGCGGCTATACACCGATTGATCCGCATAGTTTAGCAATGGCGGAGAGCGTCGATTGGGAATGGTATCAAAAGAAAGAATTTATGAATCGTCTCGGTTCTACAATGAAACCGAGTGAAGTGAATCCAGCAGACTACGCTGCGATTTATTACGCAGGCGGTCACGGTGTAATTTGGGACTTCCCAGAAAATAAAGAACTTCAAATGATTAGCCGCAACATTTATGAAAATGACGGAATCGTCTCCTCTGTTTGTCACGGAGCTGCTGGTTTATTTCATATCACATTAAATAATGGGGAACGCTTAATTAGTGGCAAAAAAGTAACAGGATTCTCAAATGAAGAAGAAAAACTAGTTGAATTGGATCAATTCGTTCCATTTTTAACAGAAGATGAACTCATTAAAAATGGAGGGCTTTACGAAAAAGCCGCGCAACCTTGGGAAGCTTACGCTGTAGAAGATAATCGTGTTATAACTGGTCAAAACCCAGCTTCAGGTGGTCCAGTAGCTGAATTAGTATTACAACACATAAAAAATAACATGTAATAAAAAAAGCAGGTTTTCCATTACTATAGGAAAACCTGCTTTTTTACGAAATCATTTGCAAAATAGCAATAACTTCTTTTTCAATTTCCGAATCATCAATTGCTTCTATATACTTTGGTTTAAAAAGTTGGTACTTCTTTAGTTGATAAAAATCAAGTATCGCTTTCTTTAACGTAATATCGTACTGAATACAAAAAGAATGATCTATAATACGTCTTAACATCACATCATCTTGCACCATAAATAATTGTGCGTTCATTTTATTAAAGTAGCCTTGTTCCATACCCGCTTCAAAAAACATTTGCAAATTATGATTACGATTTTGTTGTGCAGCAACTAACCGATCAGATAAGTGCGGATATGCCTCTTTCAAATCTTGTAAAAAGACATCAGAAATATATGTCACACACTTTAAAGAATGGATAAACGTCTTTTGGAAACGTTCTGCAAAAGACATACTTTCATCTTGATTATCCGCATCTCCTTCAAGAAGGTAGTTCATAAAATCTTCTACCACAGCTTCAATAATCTCATCTTTTGAAGAAAAACGTTTATATAAAGTAGCTTTACTAATATCCATATACTTCGCAATTTCATCTATTTTCAATTGGCTAAAACTCGTTTTTCTAATAACGGGCTTTATTTTATTAATATAAGTGTTTGCACACGCAACTTTTCTCATTAAAAGAGCCTCCCCTTTTGTCCATACAAAATAGTATAGCAAATTCACGATTAATTATAAATGAAGTCATTATACTCAATACATCTTTTTAGTTTAAGGTATTTTTCATTTGCACTATAGAAAAAATGCCCGCTACCTTTATTAGTAGCGAGCATTTTTTCTATAATTTATTTACAGCTCTTCTTATAGCTTTCCCTATTTCCATACTAGACTGCGGGTTTTGCCCTGTAATTAAATGTCCATCTACTACTACATGCGGTGTGAAATTTGGAGCAACATAAAACAAAGCCCCTTCTTCTTTCAATTTACTTTCTAATAAAAACGGCACTCGCTTTTCTAAATGTACAGCTTTTTCCTCATCATTCGTATAACCTGTTAAACGCTTACCGGCACTAAAAAACGAGCCATCCTTATTTTTCACACCGACTAAAGAACTTACTCCGTGACAAACAGCCGCTACAATTCTGTTATTGTTATACATATTCTCAATTAAATTTGCAACATATGGATTACCCGGAAAATCTACAATCGCCCCGTGCCCACCACCAAATAAAACTGCATCATAATCCGAAAAATGAACATTTGAGATCGGCTTCGTATTTTGCAATAAAGAAGCGACATACTTAAATTCACGAGGTATGCCATTTGGAATAGACACTCTATCAATAGGTACTTTACCGCCCTTTATCGACACAATATCAACATCGAACTTAGCCTTTTTAAATACATTATAAGGAGCTGCGAGCTCTTCCAACCACAAACCAGTCGGGTGTCCATTCATATCATGAGCGCTTGTTGAAACTAACAATATCCTTTTCAACATATCCCCTCCTTACTACCTATTTATGTATGGAGTGTTCTTATCATTCATACAGCAAGCGGAAAAAACGAGAACAACAAGCTGACCTTTTGTATAAAATTCTGCTTGTTGTTCTCGTTTGAATTATTTCGTACAAAGATGTTCACAATCTGATAGCTTTTACCTCCAACGCCACGCAATCGTGTTATCCTCCATATGAATAGCAGGTATATTAATCCCTAAATACCGCTGATCATCCTCATCAAAAATAGACCAATTTTCTTCATATGAAAATTCAGGGTCTATGCTTTCAAAATCAAATACACTATCTTCGTCTAACATCTCACGAAAATATTTTTGGAACGGTTTACTATTCTCGAATAGATGAATTGTTCCATACATCCATGGCATGTCTCCAAAAACATCTTTAATTTCACCTATCTCCATATCCTTAAAATACAACTTCATATTTGCACCTTCTTATTTATAAATGACAAAGATACCTAACCTGAATACCTCATCATGTTCTAAAACAATTATTTTTAACATTTCTGCCTGAAACATACCTTCCCTCTCAAAGTCTGAGATACCTTTTTAAATTCAAAATATAAGCAAAAAAAATAGCCGACTCTTTATATAAGCCGGCTTTCTTTTTATAGTTCGAGCTCTCCCATGCGAAGAAGCTCAACAACTGCTTGTGAACGTCCTTTAACTCCTAGCTTTTGCATTGCGTTTGAGATGTGGTTGCGTACTGTTTTTTCACTGATAAAAAGTTCACCTGCAATTTCCTTCGTTGTTTTATCTTGAACCAGTAATTCAAATACTTCTCTCTCTCTTTTTGTGAGTAACGGTTTAGATTGATACGCTTTTTCCTTCAACTGGTATAACCCTCCTTGCTTAAGCCAGAGCCGTGTATGTGTAAGTTGGGTGTTTATTTAGTCAAGATATTGTATGAACGAAATGTGCGGGTGGTGAATGAAAATGGGCTTTATTTCACATGTTATTTTAGACTTTTATACAGTGCACACACTCTTTGTATCCACTCACTTTCCAATACGCCATATTTGTTCTAGTAATATACTGACAACTGTACCTACGAACAATCCATTTCCGAATATATATTGCATAACAGACGGCAAGGTTTGAAGTGCTCCAGACGGTAAAAACATAACACCGCTTCCAAATAATACAGCAACTCCTAAAATCGTTACATTCCGTTCGCTCATTGGCACTTGTTTTATATTATGAAAACCAATTCCAATTAGCTGTACGAACGAAGCCATTAAAACCGCAGATGCGACAGCGGATGGCAACGATGCTAAGTAACGAATAATACTTGGAAACAGTGACATTACGACTAGTAACATACATGCTAGTAAGAATGATCGTATATACTTTTGTTTCGTTAAACGTATAAATCCTGCCGTTGCTGGTAATGGTACGACACCTACAGTTGAAAATACAGAAGAAATGATATGTGAAATCCCTCCAACCCACGTACCATCCTTCAACTGTTTCTGTTCAATAGTCCCTTTTTGAATAGTAGCTTGATTAATTGCTATAATTGCTGCCACTGTATTTGAAACTAAAATACATACCATAACGAAACTTGATACAGCCATACCTGTATTCCACTTTGGAAGTCCCCAAGCAAGTATTTGCGGAAGTTGCACAAAATGAGTTACTTGAGATGGAATCGTAACTTTTCCTGCAATGAGAAAAAGAATCCACCCACTAATTAATCCTATTAAAACTGCATAACTTTTGACAAAACCTTTTCCAAAATTAGATAGTATAATAACGAACAAAAATATACTAAACGCGATTATCGCTGTAAATCCATCGATTTGAGAAACGGTAGCAGTAATTCCTAGCATTCCTTTTAGAAATACACCGCTTAATTGTAAACATAATAAAAGTAAAAACGTCCCTGTCACAAGCGGCGTGAATAAAAATAAAATACGTCCGATAAAACCAGTTACTCCTAATCCTATTAAAACAACACCGGAAATTATCATTCCTAATTCTAAAATTTGCAACGTACTATGTAATTGATCTTGTCCGACAGTCGCGTAAGCAAGTACGGTAAATACGCCAACCCAAGATCCAGCTGGGCCATCCGCAATCGGTAGTCTATGTCCAAACCACCCTTGTAAAAAAGAAGATATACCAACTACAAAAAACGTACGCTGCATTAAATAAAATATTTCTTCCGTCGTAAGATGAAATAATCCGCCAACGACAATTGGTAGTGCGATTGAATTCGCTAATAAAAATATAAACCATTGCAAAGTTCCCATAATATGATTTTGGTTATGTTGATTGTCCAAATTTTTCATCCTTTCTAGCTTCCCTATAAGAAATATATTGCAAGCATAACAAAGAAGGGTTCTACACTCACAATTAGAACCCTCCCCTAAACATTCAAACGATTCTTTTACACAAGATTATTTAATTCCACCTCATTTAAACTTCCAACAACAATATTCCCTTTATGCACGACTAAACGTTTCTCTGTTTGACGCGCTACCGCTTCAGCAGTACATGTTGCATTCGTCAAAACAAAACTCGCTTCATCTCCTACATTCGGCCATGCTCGCTTCCCTTCATTGTTTAACGTTTCTTTTCCTCCCGTAATAAAGCGAAGGGCTTTTCCTAAAGACCTTTCGTCACTCCAGCCAAAACGTTCCGCTAATCGATTTGCCTTTTGCAGCATATCACCTGTGCCAAACGGTGACCAATGATCAGTAATACTATCATTTCCTAATGAAACTTTCACACCTTTTTTATCTAATAACGGAATTGGGATTACTTGTTTCCCAATTGGCACCGTTGAAGTAATATCAATGTTTAAAGCAGCTAGTCTTTCCGCCACTTCTTCAACTTCTTTATCCGTAACACCACCAAGTCCAAGCGCATGACTAATTGTTACGCGACCTTGCCATCCCGCTTCTTCTGTTAAACTTGCCAATCGCTTCATCGTAAACGTCCCAAGATTATTCGCATCATGCAGATGAATATCAACATCCGCATTAAATTCTACTGCGATATCCATAATGGTATGTAATGATTTTTCAATATCATTATCCACTGTAGCTGGATCCACTCCACCGACTAGGTGCGCACCCATACGCATCGCATCTTTCACAAGTTGCACAGAATTGCTGCGCAATAATCCATGTTGCGGAAAAGCAACAATTCTACCAGAAACCTGATTTTTATATGTTTCCAACGCCGCTAACGTCGCCTCCAAATTACCAAGTCCAATAATCGGATCAACATTACAATGCGTTCTTATATTCGTTGCACCATTTCGAAGCAATAACGCTAACATATTTTCTGCCCTATCTTGAGCAGTTGCTAATTGCTTCGGCAGAATTTTTTCTTCTTCATGAAAACGCGTAAAAATATTCTCTGCTGGCATACATGCTTTCCAAGGGCCACTATAATACGTCTTATCAATATGAATATGCATCTCTTCGAAAGCAGGCAAAATCAATAAACGATTAGCATCAAGAATTAGTACCTCTTCCTCTTGAACAGCCCCCGCTATCATTTTTTTAATTCGTCCGTCTTCAATGAGTAAACTACATAACTCTGTTTCTGTTCGGGAAATTCTTCCCTCTTCATATGTATACCCCGATTCAAGCATTACATTAGTCAACCAATATACTGTCATCTCTATTTCCCCCACCCTTTATTAAAAGTTACCTTATATCCCTTACTATAATTGTAATATCAACTGAAAATTAAGACAATTAATACGACTGTTCCCTAAAAAAAATGTCATACAACCTCATAGTCTTCTCATAAATTTCCATATAGAATAGAAGTATATAGTTTGCTATAAAGTAAAACTTTGATTAGTGGGGGTTTTGTTCATCCCCCACTGATCATTAGTTGAACCAATCGGGCTTTAACGGGCAGTTAAAGCGGGATAAAAAGGAGTGGATTGGAAGATGTCAAAAAGATTATGTAAATCCGAAACTGATAAAATGCTATTTGGTATATGCGGTGGTTTAGGGGAATATTTTGATATTAGCTCTACTCTCATTCGCATACTTTGGGTCATTGCTATTTTATGTTTTGGGACGGGGTTTTTAGTTTATTTTATTTGTTTATTACTTATGCCACGCTCTTACTAATAACATTTTTTCATATATTTGAGCATAGCGTACAAAAAATCCCCCTATAGATTTTTCTATAGGGAATTTTTTCATGAAGAATATTTCATCGTTAAATGTAATACTGCTACTTCATCTTCTTCATTTCTATAACTATGTTTCTTATTCGCTTCAAATTGAATAGAGTCAAACTCATTTAATTCGTATACATCGCTTTCTACTTGAATCCATACTTTCCCTTTCATTACCGTTACAAGCTCAATAGCACCTTCATGATGAGCTTCTGGTTCATATATACTATTCGATCTTAAACAAGCACGGTGCATTTCCATCCCCGTTTCTTTCGTATAACGGAACATCGTTTCTAAGTGCCATGCTTGTCCTACATCTACTGCAAATCCTTCTCCACAGCGCGCCACAGCTACAGGTTCTCCAACAACCATCAGTCTCGATAAAGGAATCGATAACCCTTTCGTTATTTTCCAAATGACAGCTAACGTTGGATTCGTTTCGCCTCTTTCAATCTTTCCTAATGTTAATTTACTAACTCCTGTTTTTTGAGCTAATTCTTCTAAACTTAATTTTTGTTCATTTCGAATTTGTCTTAACAGCTGACCTACTTGCTGAATGACTTCTTTCGTTTGCATATCTTCATATTCTTTCATCTATAAAACCACCTTAAAGTATAAAATAGTTTACTTTTATTATTTTTAAGTATATTATACTATACATAATCATCAAATTCCGAAAGGAGTGCTATACTTCATGCGCGCAATTTTATTAGGCCTTTTATCATCAGCCTTTTTTTCCGCAACCTTTATTATTAATCGAGCGATGAATGTATCTGGAACGAGCTGGGCCTGGACAGCTTCCTTCCGTTTTTTATTTGCTCTCCCTATTTTATTCCTTATCGTTTTATTTCGCAAAAACTTAAGAGGTTTATGGGAAGAATTAAAGAAACATCCATTAGCGTGGATTGGATGGGGGTCTGTTGCTGGTATTGGTTTCTATTCTTTATTAAGTTTCGCAGCTGTCTTTTCTCCAGCTTGGCTCGTTGCTGGAACTTGGCAAGTTACTATATTAGCAGGGCTACTTTTATCACCGTTATTCTTCGTTAAAATAGAAACGAAATCAGGCACAAAACTTGTACGCGGAAAAATTCCACTTCGTAGTTTATATGTTGCATTATTTATTTTACTTGGTGTAATTTGTATGCAAGCAACTGCAGCAGGTCATATTACAATGACTCAGTTCATTTCAGGTTTTTTACCTGTCGTAGTAGCAGCCTTCTTATATCCATTCGGCAACCGAAAAATGATGGAACTTGTTGGTGGACGTCTTGATACGTTCCAACGTGTATTAGGAATGGCAATAGGAAGTCTACCTATAACAATTTTACTTGGTATATACGGATTTTCTACTACTGGTATTCCAACATCCAGCCAAATGTTGCAAGGATTTTTATTAGCATTATGTTCTGGTGTAATTGCAACGATGACATTTTTCTTTGCTACTGACTTAGCCAAAGATAACTTCGCTCTACTTGGAGCTGTTGAAGCAACGCAAGCTGGAACGATGGTCTTTACCGTGCTTGGCGAAATTGTTTTCTTGAATGGTTCATTTCCTGGTGGTCTTTCCCTACTTGGAATGATTATTATTATGTTAGGAATGGTTGCAAATAGCGTTTTAAACCGTTCTGCTCCAGTCGTTAAGCAGAAAAAAACTGCATAAAAAAGAGTATAGTTCTCTAACAAAGAACTATACTCTTTTTTTATTGTCCTCCTATTTCGCCTTATCAGAATAGTATTTCATTAGCTGTTTATACTAAAACCTATGTTATAATACGTTTCATGCGCAATATTAGGAGGTAAATTATGTTAAAAAAAGCAATCGCTGAATTTATTGGTACATTTGTACTTGTATTATTCGGAACTGGAGTAGCTGTCATTGACGGCGGAATTGAAGGAATTGGAACATTAGGAATCGCTATGGCTTTCGGTCTATCTATTGTGGCTATGGCATATAGCATCGGGACAATTTCTGGATGTCACATTAACCCAGCAGTATCAGTAGCAATGTTCATCAACAAAAGAATGAACGCTATGGAACTTTGTTATTATGTATTAGCTCAAATTTTAGGTGGTTTATTAGGAACTGCAACGTTAGTAACGATTTTACGCTCTGCTAAAACACCTTTAGATAATTTAGGACAAAATGGCTTTGGAACTCTTGGTTTATCTGGAGCATTTCTAGTTGAATTTATTTTAACTTTCGTATTCATTTTAGTTATCGTTGCTGTAACAGGTAAAAAAGGAAGTTCTTCTCTAGCAGGATTAGTAATTGGTTTCACATTAGTTTTAGTTCACTTATTAGGTATTCCGTTAACTGGAACTTCTGTTAACCCAGCTCGTAGTATCGCACCAGCTTTATTCGCTGGCGGAGAAGCACTTTCTCAACTATGGGTATTCATCGTTGCACCAATTCTTGGTGGTATCGTAGCAGCTATTGTTGGTAAATTTATTTTAAATACTGAAAAATAGAATTTTCAATATTTCTGACTAAAAAAAGGCGAGCCCTCATTATGAGGTTGCTCGCTTTTTTACTCTTTCATTTTAGACTTTAAGTTTGTAACTAATTGATCTACTGTTACATTTGCAAGTACGTTTTCCATCGCTTCTTGCGCTTGCATTAAAATAATTTCTAATACTGATTGAATATTAGCTCCTACTGGACATTCAATGTTGGGATTTTCATGGAAGGAAAATAGTTGCCCTTCTTCTACAACTTCCACTGCTTTATATACATCAAGTAATGTAATTTCTTCTAAATCACGAGCAAGTGTCGTACCACCTTTACCAGCTTGTACATCAACAAGTCCTGCTCTCTTCAACATTCCTGTAATGCGACGAATCACAACTGGATTTGTATTCACACTACCAGCAATCCATTCAGAGGTACAGCGAGAGTTTCGATCTATCGCAAGTAATGTCAGCATATGAACACCTACTGTAAACCGACTACTAATCCCCATCTGCACACCCTCCTTTGTATTCATTCTATTAAAAGACGACTCTTATTATTATATACTATTTTTAATTTATACATAAAGAAAAAGCATGATTTCAATAGGAAATCATACTTTTCTCTCATTATTGACGCTTTATAAATTTCGCTAAATCTTTAAATTTCACTTTATCTGAGTAATTCATTACGCCGTTTACGTAAATGCGGCTTGCAAGCATATTGATGATAACGATAGTCACCAATAAAATTACTAACGTCACACCAATTTCTACAGCCCCAGCTTCACCAGCTACAAGTCTTGAAAATGTAACCATAGGTGTAAAGAATGGAATATATGAACTAACTACAGCTAATGTACTATTAGGATCAAATAATGATTTAATACTAATGAAAAATGCTGCTATCCCTAACATTGTAATTGGGAACGAAAGAGACTGTACATCCTCAATTTTTGATACAACAGCACCAACCGCTGCATATAACATCGCATATAGTAAGTAACCCGTTACAAAATATACAACGAACATACTAATTACTACCGCATCCAATTTAGAAAAGTCTAGTGTAAGTCCTATTAAAGATGCGTTTTCTAAATCTACCCAACCTAATAAATATGGTACAAGAAAACCGAAGGAAGCAATAACTAGTAATAGTAAAGCACTAGAAACAATTGCTAAAATTTTGGCATGTAGCATTGTTAATGGTTTTACTTTCGGAAGCATTAACTCCATAACACGAGATGATTTTTCAGATGCTATCGTCGTTCCAATTGCAGTTCCAAACACAATAATAAACATATATAAGGCAAACGAGAAAACATAACCAATTCCAAAGGAAGATGCATGATCCTTTACTGCCTCTTGCTTTAACGGAATTTCCATCTGTAACTGTTTGGCTACTTCTGCAGATACATTATTTTTTTCAATCATTACCGCTGTATACTGTTCCTTTAAATAACTTGCCATAAGTGTAGCTGTTGATTGGCTCGGAAAACCACTATACATATACGTCACTTCTGGAATACCATTCTTTTCTGTAATACGGAATAAGCCATCTAAATCCCCATCTTCCACTTGCTTACGTAGCTCATTAAATTTATCCTTATTTTCTACAGTTACTTTAGCAGACGGAAGTAACTTTGTTATATCACTTTCTTGTACTTTATAAGTATCGCTTTCAGTTACTACCGCAAATTTATCTTTTCCTTTATCGTTATCAGCAGTGAAATGATTAAATGCGAAAAGTCCAAACACAACTAAAAATAAAATCGCACTCGTAATTAATGATTTTTTAGATAAAAACGCTTCCCTAAAATAAAATGAAAATACGTGAGAAAATTTACGCATCGTTATTTCGCCCTCTCTACAAAGATTTCGTTTAACGTCGGCTCTAACATTTTAAATTGTCGTAAGGTAACACCTTGTTCTTGCAATTGTTGTAAAATCTTTAGAGCTTCTGCATCATCTTGTACTTGCACATAAAGAAGGCCTTGTTGTTTTTCATACGATACATGAATAGCTTCTAATCCCTTCGCATTCTCTTCTATATCTTCAATCGTTAAATTGCGGAAACCGTATTCTTTTTTAATATCACTTAACTGGCCTTTTACGACTGCTTCGCCTTTTTTCAAAATACATACATGTTGGCAAAAAGCCTCTACTTGTTCCATACGATGACTGGATAAAATAATTGTCTTTCCGCTCTGTACTTGTTCTTCAATAATGCTAGCTAACATTCCAGCATTAACTGGATCCAGTCCACTAAATGGTTCATCTAAAATGAGAAGTTCAGGATTATGAAGAAGAGCAGCAATTAATTGGATTTTTTGCTGATTTCCTTTTGAAAGCTCTCCTGCCGTTTTAAATTTATATTCTGGTATCGCTAATCGCTCTAACCAGTGATCAATAGCAAGATCTACTTCTTTTTTCGTCATTCCTTCTAATCTACCAAAATATCGCAACTGGTCTATTACTCTACTTTTTGTATATAAACCTCTTTCTTCTGGTAAATAACCAATTGTTACCCCACTAGTCCCAAATGATTTTCCATCCCATGTAATAGAGCCTTCATTAGGCGTTAATAATCCGAGAAGCATTTTGATTGTCGTTGTTTTCCCTGCACCATTTCGTCCAAGTAATCCTAGTACTTCACCTTTTGGTAACGAAATTTGCAAACCGTTCACTGCTTTTGATTCCCCAAATAGTTTCGTTAAGTTTTGAATTTGTAAACTCAAAGTATAAAGCCTCCCCTTTAATATCATTCATACTCTCTTTCAAAGACTATGTTTATTCAGGATAAAATATAGCACTACACTTCATCCTCTTAGTATGTAACATCTTCTTAATCCATCATTTGTTCTATTTAGTTAAAATTGTAAATAATATCATTTCGTTTGTCAATTATAATTGTCATTAAGACAATAAAAGTTGTCAAAATGATTTCCATCATTTTTCTCATCTTTCTAATATAGGACATACTACTATATATACAAAAGACAATATGCAAATGTTCATAAAAAATTTTTATATTTTAATATATAATATAAGATGATTTTCTAACATCAAGGAGGATACATATGAAGATGAAGAGGGGTATTACCACTTTATTATCTGTAGCAGTTCTATCTACATCGCTTGTAGCATGTTCAGGAACACCAGAGAAAACAGTGGCAAAAGAAGAAAAAGTAAAATTAACAGAACAGCAATTAATGGCTGATTTATGGTATCAAACAGCCGGTGAAACGAAAGCGCTTTACTACCAAGGGTACAATATCGGTCAATTGAAGCTTGATGCAGCTCTTGCAAAAGGGACAGAGAAAAAGCCTGCTATCGTACTTGATTTAGACGAAACTGTTTTAGACAACAGCCCTCATCAAGCAATGAGCGTAAAAACAGGAAAAGGCTATCCTTACAAATGGGATGATTGGATTAATAAGGCTGAAGCTGAAGCCCTTCCAGGCGCAATTGATTTCTTAAAATATACGGAATCTAAAGGTGTAGATATTTACTACATCTCAAATCGTAAAACGAAACAACTAGATGCAACAATTAAAAATCTTGAGCGTGTAGGTGCTCCTCAAGCAACGAAAGAACATATATTACTACAAGATCCGAAAGAAAAAGGAAAAGAAAAACGCCGTGAACTCGTTTCTCAAACACATGATATCGTCTTATTCTTCGGTGATAACTTATCTGATTTCACAGGTTTTGATGGGAAATCTGTAAAAGATCGCAATCAAACAGTTGCAGATTCAAAAGCACAATTTGGTGAGAAATTTATTATTTTCCCTAATCCAATGTACGGTGATTGGGAAGGCGCTTTATATGATTATGATTTCAAAAAGTCAGATGCAGAAAAAGATAAAGTCCGTCGCGACAACTTAAAATCATTTGAAGAAAAATAAAAGAGGATGGCATTCGCCATCCTCTTTTATTTTTCTTTCTCTGTTAAAGGCAAGATAAATACTTCCACACGTCTATTCTTAGCCTTTCCTTCTTGTGTATCGTTTGGAGCAATCGAACGGTATTCTCCGTAACCAATCGCACTAAATTTTTCTGGTTGTAATTCTTTATTTTGCAGTAATACTTGCATAAAATTAACTGCCCGCTGCGTACTTAATTCCCAGTTCGACGCAAACTGCGCATTGGCAATAGGGACATTATCCGTATGACCCGATACTGTAATTTCACGAGGTGACGCTGAAACAAGTAAGCTAGACATCTCTTTTGCAATCCCTAAAGATTCTAATTTCACATCTGCTTTCCCCGAATCAAACAGTATATTCTCTAATATTGTCACCATTAATCCCTTTTCAGTTAATTTAGTTTGAAAAGAAGAGGATAATTGTTTTTCATTAATATATTGATCAATCTTTTTTTGTAATGCTTTCAATTCATCCATCTCTTTTTTTTCTTTCGCTCTAGCTTCTTCTTGTTTTTTTGCTTGTTCTGCCTCAAGGCTACTTGCTGATAATTCTTTTTCATCATTTGGCTTTTGATCACTTAAAAATTCTTTGTTACCTGTTCCACCGGCTAATTCACTTCGAAAAGCAACTGCCATCTGTTTAAACTTCGCAGCATCTATACTACTCATTGCGAATAAAACGATGAACAATGCAAATAACAACGTTAACATATCTGAATATGGAATTAACCAAGTTTCGTCGATATGCTCATCATGTTTTTTCTTTTTGCCTCTTCTATTTTTCTTACTCCGCATTTTTTTCTGCTCCTTGTTCTAGCTTTTTACGCTCAGTTGCAGAAAGTGAACCTAAAATGCGGTTCTTCATAATAAACGGATATGTACCTTCTTGTAACATTAATAAACAATCAATGATTAAACGTTTTTTCTCGATTTCAGCTGCAGATTTTTGTTTTAACTTATTTGCAAATGGATGCCATAATACATAACCTGAAAAAATACCAAAAATCGTTGCAATAAACGCACCTGAAATAGCATGTCCTAACTTTTCAATATCAGTTAAATTACCAAGCGCAGCTACAAGACCAATAACAGCACCTAAAACTCCTAATGTCGGTGCATATGTACCAGCTTGAGAAAAAATTGCTGCTCCTTTTGCATGCCTTTCTTCAATTGCTTCTAATTCAGCTTCTAAAATCTGCTCTAAGTCTTCTGCGGATACGCCATCAATCACAAATTTCATACCACGCAAAAGAAATTCATCTTGAATTTTGTCTAATTGTTGCTCTAAAGACAAAATACCGTATTTTCTACTTTCTGATGTCCAATGAACAAATAATTCTAGCAACTGTTCATAACTTAAATCCTTTTTATTTGAACCAAAAAGAACTTTAAATAATTTTGGAACCCTTCTTAGTTGATTCATCGGAAATGCTATACATACTGCAGCAAATGTACCGATAAAAATAATTAATGCTGCGGCAGGATTCAATAAGGATGTTACGTCAGCGCCCTTGACGACCATCCCTACTACTACCGCTACAAATCCTAAAATAAGCCCAATAATTGTTGCAAAATCCATTCCCATTCACTCCTAGTCTATACAAGAAGTTCTTCATTCTCGATAATCGCTACATCTTCTTATGTATATATATTACATAAAAAATTCATTTCATGAAAGATAAGAAATGAATTAAATAAAAAAATACTACATTTTTACACATTTTCTGACATTTTCTTTGCATTTCTATTACGTTATGACTCTTATATTTCTTTTTCAACAAACTAGACTTATAATAAAAACGATACATATTTTATTAAGAAAGGACTGTGATTACAAGGTATCATGAAAAAAATAATCATTATTTCTGCCGCTACTATTGTAATCGGTATCACATCTTTCGCTTATTTCGGTTCTAAATCGCCACTACAAAATGAGGCGAAAGCTGTCGAAAATCAAAAACATAGTAACCATCAAAAAGAAGAGATTCCTGCTTTTCCTAAAGCTGATCATAATGCAAAGAAACTAGACAATAATTTTTTCGTTGTAACAAATCCAGAATCTAATCTTGTATTAGTTAATAAACATCGTAAATTACCAGACGGATACACACCTGAAGACTTAACAAGACCAAATGTACCATTTACTAGTCCAAAAGATAAAGAAAAAACGCTACTGCGTAAAGATGCTGCAGATGCGCTTGAAAATATGTTTGAAGCGGCAAAGAAAGAAGGACTTGAACTTACAGGTGTATCTGGTTATCGTTCATACAAACGCCAAAAATCATTACATGATACGTACGTTAGACGTCAAGGAAAAGCTGAAGCTGATTCAGTAAGTGCCATTCCTGGTACGAGTGAACATCAAACTGGTTTAGCAATGGATATTAGTTCAAAATCTGCTAAATTCCAATTAGAGCCTATTTTTGGAGAGACAGCCGAAGGAAAATGGGTTGCAAAACATGCCCATGAATTTGGCTTTGTCATTCGTTATTTAGAAGATAAAACAGAAACAACAGAATATTCATATGAACCGTGGCATTTGCGCTACGTTGGTAATCCATACGCTACATACATATATAAACATCATTTAACATTAGAAGAAGCAATGAAAGACAAAAAATAAGAGAGCAAATTGCTCTCTTATTTTTCTTTTACTCTATTATTGTAGTAATTTTTTCTTCCACTCTTCAGGCCACGGTTCACCTCTTCCCGTTTTTTTCGATGCTTGAACCATCATTCCACGACCGACTAAACAAGCTTCTCCTTCTGCATTCTTCACCATATAATGCAAATCTAAAGAAGAATTCCCAACCGCTCCCGCTTTTACATATACCTTCAACTGTTCATCAAAATATATTTGCTTAATAAAATTACATTGTAAATCTGCAACAACGATCATCGTTTCTGAAGATTCATGCGTCCATTCTTGCATAAATCCAAGTTCTTTAAACAATGCGATACGTGCTTCTTCAAAATAAGTAAAGGCAACGACATTATTTACATGCCCAAACATATCTACTTCACCAAAACGAACTTTTACAGGATTGTAAAATGAAAAACCACTTTCCCATTGCTCAAAGTCTTCAATATAAGAAATCCTCTTCATTATTCCCTCTCCTTTTCGCCCTTAAAATAAACAGAATAAACAGAAAAATAAAGTTATAAATATTGCCTCTTCAACATGAAGAGGCAATATTTATTAATAGTTATTGTCGCTACCAAAGAAATCTTTAAACGATTGAATTGTTGTATCACGGTTTAATGCCGCAATTGAAGTTGTTAATGGAATACCCTTTGGACATGATTGCACACAGTTTTGAGAGTTACCACAGTTTGCAAGTCCTCCATCTCCCATAATTGCACGTAAGCGATCTGCTTTATGCATTTCACCCGTCGGATGTGAGTTGAATAAACGAGCTTGTGATAACGGTGCTGGTCCAATAAAGTCAGATTTACTATTTACGTTTGGACATGATTCTAAGCAAACACCACATGTCATACATTTTGAAAGCTCATAAGCCCATTGACGTTTCTTCTCAGGCATTCTTGGTCCTGGTCCTAAGTCATACGTTCCATCAATTGGAATCCAAGCTTTAACGCGTTTTAGAGCGTTAAACATGCGACTACGGTCAACTTGTAAGTCACGTACAACTGGGAATGTCTTCATCGGCTTTAAACGAATTGGTTGTTCTAACTGATCAATAAGAGCTGTACATGATTGACGTGGTTTTCCGTTAATCACCATCGAACATGCGCCACATACTTCCTCTAAACAGTTCATATCCCATGCAATCGGAGTCGTCTGGTTTCCTTTTGAATCAACAGGATTACGACGAATTTCCATCAGTGCCGAAATAATGTTCATATTTGGACGATATGGGATTTCAAACTCTTGGTCAAACTCTTGTGCATCTGGTCCATCTTGTCTCGTAATGATGAGGCGGATTGTTTTCTCAGACATGTTGCTTATCCCCCTTCTCTTCACCCTTAGCAGCTACATCATGTTTTGAGGAATAGTCACGTTTACGTGGTTTAATTAATGAAACATCCACTTCTTCGTAATGGAATGCTGGTGCTTTTCCTTCTCCCTCAAATTTCGCCATCGTAGTTTTTAAGAAGTTTGCATCATCACGATTTGGGAATTCAGGTTTGTAATGCGCCCCGCGGCTTTCATTACGGTTATACGCTCCAATTGTAATAACACGCGCTAACTCAAACATATTTGCAAGTTGGCGTGTAAATGAAGCACCTTGGTTACTCCATCTCGCTGTATCGTTAATGTTAATGCGTTTGTAACGCGCCATTAACTCTTCAATTTTCGCATCAGTTTCTAGTAGCTTTTTATTTTCACGAACTACTGTAACGTTATCTGTCATCCATTCTCCAAGCTCTTTATGAAGAACATATGCATTTTCGTTACCATCAAGCGTTAAAATATTGTTAAATTTCTCTGTTTCGATTAATTCATTTTGCTCATATACAGTAGATGAAACAGCATCAGACGATTTAGAAAGACCTTTCATATACTCAATCGCGTTCGGTCCTGCTACCATACCACCGTAAATTGCTGATAATAGTGAGTTCGCACCTAGACGGTTACCACCGTGCATAGAATAATCACACTCACCTGCTGCAAATAAACCTGGAATA
This sequence comes from Bacillus sp. IBL03825, assembly GCF_024712505.1. Taxonomy (NCBI): domain Bacteria; kingdom Bacillati; phylum Bacillota; class Bacilli; order Caryophanales; family Bacillaceae; genus Bacillus; species Bacillus sp. IBL03825. The sequence continues at coordinate 4,457,278 of NZ_JAMXKE010000001.1, forward strand.
CTTGTCATCTGCTTATAATCAACCCATAGTCCGCCCATTGAATAGTGAACTGCTGGGAAGATTTTCATTGGTAGTTTACGAGGATCATCACCTGTAAACTTCTCATAGATTTCAATAATTCCACCAAGTTTAATATCTAGTTCTTTCGGATCTTTATGAGAAAGATCTAAGTACACCATGTTTTCACCGTTAATACCTAGTTTTTGCTCTACGCAAACGTCAAAGATTTCACGCGTTGCAATATCACGAGGTACAAGGTTTCCGTAAGCCGGATATTTTTCTTCTAGGAAGTACCATGGTTTACCATCTTTATATGTCCAAACACGGCCACCTTCACCACGTGCAGATTCACTCATAAGACGTAATTTATCGTCTCCAGGAATTGCCGTTGGATGAATTTGAATGAACTCGCCGTTTGCATAATATGCGCCTTGTTGATATACAGCAGAAGCTGCTGTACCTGTATTAATAATAGAGTTAGTTGATTTTCCAAAGATGATACCAGGGCCCCCTGTTGCCATAATCACGGCATCAGCTTGGAAACTTTTAATCTCCATTGTTTGTAAGTCTTGTGCAACGATTCCTCGGCACACACCTTCGTCATCAACAACAGCTCGTAAGAAATCCCAACCTTCATATTTCGTTACAAGTCCTGCTACTTCGTGACGACGTACTTGCTCATCTAATGCGTATAGTAATTGCTGTCCAGTTGTTGCACCAGCAAATGCTGTACGGTGATGTTGTGTTCCACCAAAACGACGGAAATCAAGAAGTCCTTCTTCCGTACGGTTGAACATAACACCCATACGGTCCATTAAATGAATGATACCAGGTGCTGCTTCACACATTGCTTTAACTGGCGGTTGGTTCGCTAAGAAGTCCCCACCATAAATTGTATCGTCAAAGTGGATCCATGGAGAATCCCCTTCACCTTTCGTATTTACGGCACCGTTAATTCCACCTTGGGCACATACAGAATGTGAACGTTTTACTGGTACTAAAGAAAATAGTTCAACATTTACTCCTGCTTCTGCCGCTTTAATCGTTGCCATTAAGCCGGCCAAGCCACCGCCGACTACTATAAGTTTCCCTTTCATGCTCTCCCACTCCTTACTGGTTTGCTAGCTGTGGATCGATGAACGCTAATAATGCACTCACACCTACATAAGATAGACCTAAGAAAATAGCTAATGTTACATAAGTAGAGATTCTTTGTGAACGTGGAGATACTGTAATTCCCCAGCTTATGCAGAATGTCCATAGTCCATTTGCAAAGTGGAAAATTGTTGAAACAACACCAACTAAGTAGAATGCAAACATAGCTGGATTGTTTAAAATATCTGCCATCATATCATAGTTTACCTCTTTACCTAACAATGCTTGAATACGAGTTTCCCAGACGTGCCAAGAAATGAAGATCAGCGTAACGATACCTGAAATTCGTTGGAAGACGAACATCCAGTTACGGAAATAACCGTAAGATACCGCATTGTTCTTAGCTGTAAATGCAATATATAAGCCATATATAGCATGGTACAGTATAGGTAAAAAGATGATGAAAATTTCTAGCGCATACCGGAATGGAAGGAGCTCCATAAAGCCTGCAGCTTTGTTAAAAGCCTCTGCTCCTCTTGTTGCAAAGTTGTTTACAATTAGATGTTGCGTCAAAAAGACACCAACCGGGATGACCCCCATTAATGAGTGCCACTTACGAAACGTATACTCGCGGCCTTTCATGTCCCCATTACCCCCTTGAATGTTTGACTGCTGTTTTCAGATTAATTTACAACAATAATGTTTTTTCACTATTGGCATAAGAAAAACTGAAAAAATTATTCGAAATATTTCAGCATAATTTGATAACAAGTTCATTTTACCCCTATTTTTGTCGAAGCGTCAAGAAAACGTATACATAATTTGCATATAATTTGCCAATTCTTTTTCCCTTCTTATATATTCAGATTTCCCCAAAGAAAAATCTGTTTTTATAAATGAAAAATGTTATATAATAATCCCTATAGAAAGAGGGGAATATTGTGAGTAAAAATACAATCGATACAACATCTTTAGAAGATGTTTCATTGAACGCCTTCGCTTATGAATTGCTACGTGAAGAATTACTACCTGATTTAATCGGTAACGATTTAGATGGTATTTTATACTGGTCTGGTAGAAACCTTGCAAGAAAATATCCACTAGAAACAATTGAAGAAGTCATTCAGTTCTTTGAAAAAGCTGGCTGGGGCACCTTAAGCATTATTGAACATAAGCGTCGTGAAATGCAGTTCCAACTTAAAAGCACACTCATCGCTGAACGTCAAAAACAAAACAGACATTCTTCTTATCAATTAGAAGCTGGATTCATCGCTGAACAAATTCAAAAGCAACGAAACGTCGTTGCAGAGTCCTATGAAGAAAAGAAAAAGCGTTCAGACTCTATTACATTTCTTGTGAAATGGGATATAAAAGATCTCATTGAAGTGTAGCATTACCTACAGTCAACTAGACATATAAGTTTAGTTGACTTTTTTGTATTTTCATTCAGTTAGATTTATTTTAAATCTTCAGAAATTATACCAAAAAACAGAAGACGTTGTAAACTACAACGTCTTCTTATCTGTTAAATACGTATAAATTGTTTCCGCGACATTTTTCGGCATACCTGCTTCGACAAATTCAGCTAAAGAAGCTTCTTTCATCTTCTTTAATGAACCAAAATGTTTTAACAATACCTTTTTCCGTTTATCACCGATTCCTGGAATATCATCCAGTGCTGATTGAATAACAGATTTCCCGTGTAATTGGCGATGAAATGTAATCGCAAATCGATGCACTTCATCTTGAATGCGCTGCAATAAATAAAATTCTTGGCTATTTCGCTCAAGCATCACAGGTTCAGGTGGATCTCCAATAATTAAATGGGAGGTTTTATGTTTGTCATCTTTTACAAGCCCTGCCATCGGAATATATAAACCGAGTTCATTTTCTAGAATATCACTTGCAGCCGCCAGATGACCTTTTCCGCCATCAATAATGATTAAATCTGGTAAAGGCAAGCTCTCTTTCAGTGCCCTTGTATAACGGCGTCTCACAACTTCTCTCATAGACTCATAATCATCTGGTCCTTGAACTGTTTTAATTTTATATTTCCTATATTCTTTCTTAGCTGGTTTCCCATCGATAAAAGCAATCATTGCAGAAACAGGATTTGTCCCTTGAATATTCGAGTTATCAAACGCCTCAATACGATAAGGTGTTTCAATCCCGAGCTGCTTCCCTAAATGATCTACCGCTTTAATCGTTCGCTCTTCATCACGTTCAATTAAGTAGAATTTCTCTTCAAGAGCAATCTTCGCATTTTTATTTGCTAATTCTACAAGATCTTTTTTCTTACCACGTTTCGGCTGTGTCGCTTCAACTTCTAAAAAGCGCTCTACTAATTCTGAGTCTATACTTCCTGGAACGACAATTTCCTTCGGCTTAAAATGACTGCTGTTCTCATAAAATTGACCGATAAATGTTAAAAATCCCTCTTCTGGTTCATCGTAGATTGGAAACATAGAAACATCACGTTCAATTAGCTTTCCTTTTCGAACGAAGAAAACTTGAACACACATCCATCCTTTATCAACTGCATACCCGAATACATCACGATCCACTAAGTCACTCATAATCATCTTTTGTTTTTCCATAATCGCATCAATATGCGCAATTTGATCCCGCAACTCTTTTGCGCGTTCAAATTCTAGTTTCTCTGAAGCTTCATACATCTTTGTTTCTAATTCTGAACGAACTTCTTTATGCCCACCATTTAAAAACTTAATAATTTCATCTACAATTTCTTTGTTTTGTTCTTCCGTCACTTCTTTCACACAAGGTGCTAAACATTGACCCATATGATAATATAAACAAACTTTATCGGGCATATTTGAGCACTTACGAAGCGGATACATACGATCTAGCAGTTTTTTCGTTTCATGAGCTGATTGTGCATTCGGATAGGGGCCAAAATACTTTCCCTTATCCTTTTTTACATTTCGCGTAATAAGTAATCGCGGCTGTTTCTCAGCTGTAATTTTAATAAAAGGATATGTTTTATCATCTTTTAATTGAATATTATATTTTGGATCATGTTTTTTTATTAAGTTTAACTCTAAAATGAGAGCCTCTAGATTTGAGGAGGTTACAATATATTCAAAATCTACAATTTCTCCTACAAGCCGCAGTGTTTTTCCATCATGCGAACCAGTAAAGTACGAGCGCACACGATTTTTAAGCACTTTTGCCTTTCCGACATATATAACCGTTCCTTGCTTATCTTTCATTAAATAACAACCAGGTTGATCTGGTAAAATAGCCAATTTTTCTTTTAAATGTTCGTGCACTCGTTACCCTCCATTTCTACATGCTTAGCATCTTTATTTTCACCTGAAAACATACTATGCCAAAACACCCAACATACGTTCCTTTATTGTAACGGAAAGGTGTAAAAAAGGAAAATAAAAAAGGCTACCAAATGGTAGCCCTTTATTTTAGAAGTGTTTAGAAACTAATTCTACTAACGCTTCTTTCGGTTTGTAACCTAACGCTTGATCAACTACTTTACCGTCTTTTAATACGAAAAGAGCTGGAATGCTCATTACTTCGAATTGACGAGCAGTTTCTTGGTTTTCATCCACGTCTACTTTTACTACTCTTACTTTTTCGCCTAGTTCTGCATCAATTTCCTCTAATACAGGAGCGATCATTTTACAAGGTCCACACCAAGGTGCCCAGAAATCTAATAATACAACACCTTCGCTAGTTTCAGCTGCGAAGCTTTGGTCATTTGCATTTACAATTGCCATTTTATTTCCTCCTTCAAGTATATTCTACCAAGAGTATATCATTAACTTATATACGTGGCGAATAATATGTATCGTTATGTATTGTAACAAAAAAGTGTTCCTTTATACTATATAAAAATACGGATTAAATACTAAAAAGATGAGAGACAGGGGATCTCTCACCTTTTCTATATATAGGGGTACTTCACTTGGAACTCAAGGGTACTCAAATCATGAATGTACTTTTAACTTTTTAAACTCTTCTGTTAAAAGAGGTAAGACTTCAAATAGATCGCCAACAATACCATAGTCAGCTACTTTGAAGATACTTGCTTCTGGGTCTTTATTAATCGCAACGATTATTTTTGAGTTAGACATACCAGCTAAATGCTGAATCGCACCAGAAATACCGCATGCAATGTATAAGTCTGGCGTAACAACTTTACCAGTTTGACCAATTTGTAATGAGTAATCGCAATACTCAGCGTCACAAGCACCACGAGATGCTCCAACAGCACCGCCCAATACGTCAGCTAACTCTTTTAATGGCTTGAATCCTTCTTCACTCTTCACACCGCGTCCACCAGCGATAATAACTTTCGCTTCAGAAAGGTCAACACCTTCTGCCGTCTTACGGACGACATCTTGAATAATTGTACGTAAATCTTTCACATCTACTGTAATAGAAGACACGTCACCACTGCGAGACTCATCTTTTTCAAGCGTCGCAATGTTATTTGGACGCACTGTCGCAAATAAGATACCGTCTGTTACAATCTTCTTCTCAAACGCTTTACCAGAGTAAATTGGACGAGTAAAGATAACATTTCCACCTTCAACATCTAAAGCAGTTACGTCAGAAACTAGACCAGCTTCAAGCTTCGCTGCTAATTTTGGTGATAAATCCTTACCAAGTGCTGTATGTCCAAATACAATACCTTCTGGCTTTTCTTCAGCATATACAGCTGAAAATGCTTGTGCATACCCATCAGATGTATATGATTTTAATTTATCATTTTCAACTGTCACAACGCGATCTGCACCGTAATGAATCAATTCATTTGCAAAAGAGGCAACGCTGTCTCCAACTAGAAGACCTACTACTTCACCGCCTTCTGCAATTGTTTTTGCTGCTGCTACCGCTTCAAACGAAACGTTACGTAGCGATCCATCACGAACTTCACCCATTACTAATACTTTACGAGCCATAGATTTTCCCTCCTGCATATATAATTTCGTATTTTATTAGATTACTTTCGCTTCTGTATGGAGCAACGATACAAGTTCTTTTACTTGATCTTGCAGCTCGCCTTGTAACACTTTTCCTGCATCTTTCTTAGGAGGCAAATAGATTTCAATTGTTTTTGTCTTTGCTTCCACATCATCTTCTTCTAAATCTAAATCATCTAATTCTACTTCTTCTAGTGGCTTTTTCTTCGCTTTCATAATACCTGGAAGCGATGGATAACGAGGTTCATTTAAACCTTGTTGTGCTGTTACTAAAACTGGTAATGAAGTTTCAATCACTTCCGTATCACCTTCAACATCACGCTCAATCTTCACGTTTGTACCGTCAATTTCAAGTTTTGTAATTGTCGTTACGTACGGAATATTTAACGCTTCTGCTACGCGTGGACCAACTTGTCCAGATGCACCATCAATTGCAACGTTCCCGCCTAAAATTAAATCTGCATTTTTATCTTTTAAATATTCAGCAAGTACTTTTGCTGTCGTGAACTGGTCACCATTTTCCACATCATCTTCAATATTAATTAATACAGCTTTATCGCAGCCCATCGCTAATGCCGTACGAAGTTCTTTCTCACTATCTTCGCCACCGACTGTTACAACAGTAACTTCGCCACCTTGTGCGTCTCTTACTTGAATTGCTTCTTCAATCGCATATTCGTCGTAAGGGTTGATGATGAATTCCGCTTCGCCATCGTAAATTGCACCGTTTTTAATTACGATTTTTTCTTCTGTATCAAATGTTCGTTTCATGAGTACGTAGATGTTCATTCCATTTACCCCCTTGTTTTTCAGAAAGATTCTATCAATTTTAATTTTCTGTTAATTTATATTAAAAAATAATTGAACTACCTGCCACTAAATGAAGGCTTACGTTTTTCTAAAAACGCTGCTACACCTTCTCTTCCATCTTCACCCGTAAATACTTCACCAAAGATTTGAGCTTCGCGTTGTACACCTTCATAATAATGAGACGATTTCGTCGTTTGCAATAACTCTAGTACAGCACGAGTCGTCGCTGGGCTTTTTCCAGCAATCTGTTTTGCAACTTTAAGCGTATCATCTAAAAATGTTTCTTCAGCAAAAACTCCGTTAACAAGTCCCCATTTTAATGCTTCTGCACCTGTAATCGGTGTACTTGTTAACATCATTTCACAAGCTTTCGCTTTCCCAACATAACGTGGTAATCGCTGTGTACCTGCAAATCCAGGAATTAATCCAAGTGTTAATTCAGGTAAACCAAGTTTTGCACTTTCAGTTGTAAAGCGCATGTGGCAAGACATAGCAAACTCAAGGCCGCCGCCAAGTGCCGCTCCATGAATTGCCGCGATAACTGGTTTTGAACATTTTTCAACACGTTCAAACGTAACTTGTCCAAGCTGCGCTAATTCTGTCGCTTGCTTCGCTTCAGTAACAGATGTAAATTCTTTAATATCTGCTCCCGCCGAGAAGAAGCGCCCTTCACCATGAATAACAACAACACGAATGTTATCATCCTTCTCCACTTGATCAATTAATTCAGTAACGTCATGCATAACTTGTGAAGACATCGCGTTTGCCGGCGCATGATTTAACGTCGCCACCGCGATATGATCTTCAACTCTTACAGATAGGAATTTCAACATGATCCCTCCCATTATTGACGATAACCACAAGCTGCAATAAGTAGCCCATGTACCGTTTTTGAAAGTGCGACCAGATCATACTTATGATCGCTCATTACCCAATTGGTCACAACTTCATCTACTGTTCCAAAGATCATTTGTCTTGCCACGCGAACATTTAAATCCGCTTGGAATTCACCTTGCTTTATACCTGTCTCTAAAATCTCATCCATAACTTGTAAGTAGCCTTTTAATACTTCATTTATTTTAAGGCGTAAGTCTTGATTGGACTGTCTTAGCTCTAATTGCGTAACGATAGCAAGAGGATCATTTTGTGATAACAGCAAGAAGTGCGTTTCTACCAACATGAATAACTTCGATACAGCGCTTTCAATTCCTGCTGTTTTTTGACGAATTGTTTCGACAAAATCTCCCATCTTCTCTTGAAATAAGGATATTAATATATCTTCTTTATTTTTAAAATATAAATAAATCGTGCCATCAGCTACCCCAGCTTGCTTTGCTATTTTAGAAACTTGCGCTTGGTGGTACCCATTCTCCGCAATCACAATGACTGCCGCATCAATAATTTGATTGTATTTCGGTCTATTTTTCTTCACTTTACTGTCCCCTTCAAGAAGATGACTGAATGAATAGTCATTCATATTCTTATAATACTGACTATTTAGAAAAGTGTCAATCCTATTTTTTCAAAAAGAAAGGGCCTTAGCCCGTTTGCTCATCCTCATTTTTTCTTTTCTCTTCATCTATTAGGACACGGCGTAAAATTTTTCCAACTGTCGTTTTCGGCAGTTCATCTCTAAACTCATATACTTTCGGCACTTTATAAGCCGCTAAATATTTACGCGCAAACTGGTTTAATTCTTCCTCAGAACACTCCGCACCTTCTTTTAACACAACAAATGCTTTAACTGTCTCTCCCCGGTACGGATCGGGAACTCCAATCGTCACCACTTCTTGCACTTTTTCATGCTCATATAATACTTCTTCTACTTCACGAGGATACACATTAAATCCACTCGCAACAATCATATCTTTCTTACGATCTTTCACATAGAAAAATCCATCTTCATCCATGTAACCAACATCCCCTGTATGAAGCCATCCGTCTTGTAATACAGCTGCTGTTTCTTCTGGCTTATTCCAATACCCTTTCATAATTTGAGGACCCTTTACAACAATTTCACCAATTTCACCCGGAGGTAAAGCCTCTCCAGTTTCAAGTGACATAATGTTTGCCTCTGTATCTGGCCACGGCACACCAATACTTCCTGGCACACGTTTTTCCCACAAAAAATTCCCATGTGTAACTGGCGACGACTCCGTTAATCCATAACCTTCTACCAATTTTCCACCTGTAACTCTCTCAAACTCTTCCTGTACTTCTACAGGAAGCGGGGCAGATCCACTAATACAAGCTTGAATAGAAGAAATATCATATTCTTTTAAGAGGGGACTATTTAATAGAGCAATATAAATGGTCGGTGCCCCTGGAAATAGTGTGACTTTATGTTTTTTTATCGCTTCAAAAACCATTTTCATATCAAACTTCGGAATCAGCACCATTTTATATCCTTGCATAATACTTAAATTCATTACAGCTGTCATCCCATATACATGAAAGAACGGAAGGACACCAAGAATTACTTCTTCTCCTTCTTTACAATTATATAGCCAATGAGCTCCCATTAAAGTGTTCGAAACAAGGTTTTTATGCGTCAACATAACGCCTTTCGGAAATCCAGTTGTTCCTCCTGTGTACTGTAAAAGGGCTAGATCATTTTCAGGATCACAAGGAACTTCAACATTAACATTACTTTCTCGTTCTACTGATTTCCATAGATGAATCGTTTCGCTTTCCGACACATTCACAACAAGATTTGCCTGCTTTTTTTGTACAAATGGATAAAGTAAATTTTTAGGGAAGGGTAAAAAGTCCGCAATCCGAGTTACGATAATATGTTCAATTTTTGTAGCAGATTGAACATTCGTTACTCTTGGAAACACTAAATCGAGACAAAGAATTACTTTTGCTCCCGAGTCATGAAGCTGGTATTCTAATTCTCTTTCTGTATATAGTGGATTTGTTTGTACTACGATACCTCCCGCAAGTAATGTACCATAATAACCAATTACAGATTGCGGACAGTTCGGCAACATAATAGCAACTCGATCACCCTTTTCCACACCGAGCTTTTGAAGATAATTTGCAAACCTCTTCACCTTATCGTGGAAGTCTGAAAATGTAATATCCTTCCCTAAAAAGTGAAGCGCTTTCTTTTCTGGATAACGGGAAGCCACCTGTTCCACATATCCATGAAGCGGCTGAATATCATAAGAAATCGTACTTGGAATTTCTTCTGGATAACTTTTCAACCATGGTTTTTCCACCTTCATTCCCCCTTCAAATACATAAAAATAAATGAATGTTCATTCATGATGGTTGTTTTCATTATATTATAGTCGCCATAACGTTACAATCATAATATTCTGACTTTTATATAACTATGCTTCACTCCATTAACTTCTTATTATATGTATAAACTCTCCTAATCTTAAAAGAATAAGAGAGTTATTATTTAGCTTAATCTTATTATCGTTAACACAGCTCCTGGTGTAGTTGTTGATAACGTTGCAACAGCTAACAAACCAAATAGTTGCAAACTAATGGCACTTCCAGCCGCAAGAGTCGTAATAATTGTTGCACTAAATGATGTAGTTGCTAACGCAGGAGAATTGATCGTTCCAGCAAGAGGTGCTCCATTAATTGTAATCCGCGAACTGACTAATAATGAAGCCGTTATATTAATCGTATATGAAATATAATAATTCCCAGCATTTGCAGCCGTAAATACTGTATTCCCCCCAGAAACAGTAATACCTGGACCAATATTTTGATTATTCGGAAGCGGGACATTCGTTCCACCAAGAAGTACCGATATCGCTGTTCCCGATGTATTATTTGCAAAAGCGTATGTTGCCGTTATACTGGTGCCAGTTGCCCCCGTTTCTCCTGTTGCTCCTGTTGGACCCGTTATTCCCGTCGGACCCGTTGAACCTGTTATTCCCGTCGCTCCTGTTGCCCCTGTTGCCCCTGTTGCCCCTGTTGCCCCTGTTATTCCTGTTGCTCCTGTTGCCCCTGTTGCCCCTGTTGCCCCTGTTATTCCTGTTGCTCCCGTCGGACCCGTTGAACCTGTTATTCCCGTCGCTCCTGTTGGACCTGTTGCCCCCGTTTCTCCTGTTGCTCCTGTTGGACCCGTTATTCCCGTCGGACCCGTTGAACCTGTTATTCCCGTCGCTCCTGTTGGACCTGTTGCCCCTGTTATTCCTGTTATTCCTGTTATTCCTGTTATTCCTGTTATTCCTGTTATTCCTGTTGCTCCCGTCAGACCCGTTGAACCTGTTATTCCTGTCGCTCCTGTTGGACCTGTTGGACCTGTTGCTCCCGTTATTCCCGTCGCTCCCGTTGGACCTGTGTCACCTGTTGGACCCGTTGCTCCCGTTGGGCCTGTGTCACCTGTTGGGCCCGTTGCTCCCGTCGGACCTGTTGGGCCAAGCTTAGGAACTGTTCCATCACAACTAAAACAGCATGAATCAACATGTACACCATTTTGATTATTACATCCACAATATCCATTTATATTATTGCCCCATGAAGACATGTTGATCACTTCCTTTACATTCGATCTTTTAAGTACAATCACCGAATTAGAAAACACCTATCTAAATAACAAAGAAATACTTTACCTAGTAGATACACACAGATTTATTCCATACATTCTAGTAATTATTACATGCGATTCGCTCTCCTTTTGCTTGTACTTTCGCCCCATCTCCACAGATTATTAACCATACACATTACACTTTCGTACACAGCCAAGTCCCCATTTAAACTCCCCCATATTCACCAATTTTTTTAGTAAAGAGGCTTATTCTTCATAAATAGCGACTATAGTATATAAAAATCCGTATAATTTGTTGTTTTTCGTCAAAATTTTAAAAAAATATTGACACTTAAAATATCCTCATAGTATGATTTGGGTGTTGTAATTGATAACCATTTTCACTTATGGCGCTAATTACAAAAAACACTTAATTTGGGGGCAGAAGATGAAGAAAATTCTCAGTATTTTCATAGTAGTTCTTCTATTCGCTGTTGGATGCGGACAGCAAAAAGAGGAGAAAAAAGAAACAAAGACAGACGATAAAAAGCAAGCTATAACAATTAAGCACGCTGAAGGGGAAACAAAGTTAGATAAACCAGCGAAAAAAGTTGTTGTACTTGAGTGGGTATATTCAGAAGACTTATTAGCACTTGGTGTTCAGCCAGTAGGGATGGCAGACATTAAGAATTATAATAAATGGGTAAATACAGCAACAAAACCAGGTAAAGATGTTGTAGACGTAGGGACACGTCAACAACCAAACTTAGAAGAAATTAGCCGTCTAAAACCAGATTTAATTATCACAGCTTCATTCCGTAGTAAAGCTATTAAAAACGAATTAGAGCAAATTGCACCAACAGTTATGTTTGATCCATCAACAAGTAATAACGATCACTTTGCTGAAATGACAGAAACATTTAAACAAATCGCAAAAGCAGTTGGAAAAGAAGAAGAAGGTAAAAAAGTATTCGCTGATATGGATAAAGTATTCGCTGATGCAAAAGCAAAAATTGAAAAAGCAGACTTAAAAGATAAAAACATCGCAATGGTACAAGCATTTACAGCTAAAAACGTACCAACATTCCGTATATTGACTGACAATTCTACAGCTTTACAAGTTACAAAAAAATTAGGTTTAACAAACACTTTTGAAGCTGGGAAATCAGAGGCAGATGGTTTCAAACAAACAACTGTAGAATCATTACAAAGTGTACAAGATTCAAACTTCATTTACATTGTGGCGGATGATGATAACATTTTTGACACGCAACTAAAAGGGAATCCTGCTTGGGAAGGGTTAAATTTCAAAAAAGAAGACAAAATGTATAAATTAAAAGGCGACACTTGGATTTTCGGTGGTCCTGAATCTGCAAAATCTTTAGCAACACAAGTAGCAGATGTAATGACAGCGAAGAAGTGATTCAGCGATGAATAGCTTCCAACATACACTTCGAGCAAGTCTTGTATTCGGAGGAGGAGCAGCTCTCTTGCTCCTCCTTTTCTTTATTCATATCGGACAAGGTCAAGCAAACATTTCCTATAGTATGATTATTGATGCTCTTATCTCACCGAACCAATCACTAGAGCATCAAACTTTAATTATGCTTCGATTACCTAGGGCCGTAATTGCCATTTTAGCTGGAGGTGCTCTTGCTGCATCTGGGGTCATTTTACAAACATTAACGAAAAATCCACTTGCTGAATCCAGTACAATGGGTATTCACTCTGGCGCATATTTCTTTCTAGTAGCGGCTACAATTTTCTTACCAAAAGGTCTGCAAATTAATTCACTTCTTTTCACATTTATCGGCGGTGCTATTACTGCTTTATTTGTATACCGTATTTCTGGTGGAAAAAAGGGAACCCCACTTAGAATGGCACTAGCTGGTATGGTCGTTACATTAATGCTTTCTGCCTTTACCGGAACGATGCAGCTTTTCTATGAAAATGAAACAGCTGGTTTATTTTTATGGGGAGCTGGATCTCTTATTCAAAATAACTGGGATGGCGTTCAATTTGCTTTTCCATTTATCATTATTTCTTTCCTAGTTTTACTATTTATGTCTCGTAAACTCAACATTCTCTTACTTGGTGATGATGTCGCTGTTTCTCTTGGTGAAAAAACAGCAGTAACACGTCTTATCGCCTTCATTGCTGCGATCTTTTTAACAGCAGTAATTGTAACTGTTGTTGGACCAATTGGATTTGTCGGCTTAGTTGCACCACATTTAATGCGTCTTATTGGCTACCGTCAACACTTTACTCTCCTTCTCTCTTCTTTCTTATGGGGAGCTGTACTATTACTTGGAGCTGATGTCGTTGGTAGACTAATAGATCCAACTGGGGCTGAACTTCCTGTCGGAGCAGTCACGGCAATGATTGGATCACCTTGGCTTATTTATTTAGTGTATCGAATGATGAAATCGAAACAATATATGAATGATAACGGAGCGAATGCAGCTGGAGCTAGTTCTCGCTATTACTCTTATAAAAAGGTAATCATTATCTCTATCACACTTTGCATTGTGACAATTGCTCTTGGTGTTACAATTGGTAGTAACGCTTATATCGAAAGTATTACAAATGTTATATCAGGACAATTAACACAATTTGATAAAAATATGATGATGAACCTTCGTTTACCAAGAATGCTCGTTGCTGCTATTGCTGGCGCATGCCTTGCAATAAGCGGGCTTGTTTTCCAAGGTATATTACGAAATCCACTCGCCGATCCTTCTATTATTGGTATTTCATCGGGAGCTGGTGTTGGTGCTTTAACTATTATGTATGTCTTTCCCGCACTTCCTGGTTTCTTCCTACCAATTGGTGCATTTATCGGCGGACTACTTGCAGTTGGAATTGTCCTCTTCTTCTCATGGAAATCAGGATTTAGCCCAACAGCCCTTGCTTTAATAGGAATTGGTATTTCAGCTCTCGGTTCAGCGATTATTCAAATCTTTATCGTTAGAGCAAATTTGAACGTTGCTGCTGCTTTAACATGGCTATCAGGTAGCACGTATGCAAGAGGATGGAATCACTTAGAAAATATCATTCTATATCCATCGCTAATTCTTGTATTCATTATCTTTTTCTTAATAAAACAACTTGATGTTCTCGTACTTGGAGACGATTTAGCAACGGGACTCGGGCAACCAGTAAATAAAACGCGCCTTGCCCTCATTGTGTTAGCAACACTACTTGCATCTGTAAATATCGCAGCTGTCGGTACGATTGCCTTTCTAGGTCTTGTTGCGCCACACTTAGCACGAATCGTCGTTGGTATGAATCATCAAAGATTATTCGTTTGCTCCGCACTATTTGGAGCAATCCTTCTTTCCATTGCTGATTTACTCGGACGAACAATTGCATACCCGAAAGAAATCCCTTCTGGTCTTGTCGTTGCTGTACTTGGAGCACCTTATTTCTTATGGTTGATGAGGAAAAATGGGAAGAAGGTTGGTTAAAAAAAGAGGCTTCTTAATATGAGAAGCCTCTTTTTTATTTGTTCTGATAGGTTAAAAGGAAACTATCTTTTTTTCACGAATGTAACCTATGAACATAACTAGGAGGGATAAATATGTACCAAACTATTGAAGGCTTTCTACAATCATGGACATACGAGGCTGAGTCTACTCAAAAGATGCTCGATGCATTAACAGATGAATCTTTGTCACAAGAAATTGCACCTGAGCACTGGACATTAGGCAGAGTTGCTTGGCATATCGTGACGGCAATTCCTGTTATACTATCTGGCACAGGGCTTAAGTTTGAAGGAGAAACGAAAGATTATCCTGTTCCACCTTCTGCAACAACAATTGCTGATCAATATCGTAAAGTGAATGCAGCTTTTGTTGAAACGCTTCAAAGTGAATGGACTGATAAAGACTTAGCTACTATTAATGACTTCTTTGGTCGCCCTATGCCGAATTCTATATTTTTAATGACACTCATTAATCATCAAAATCACCACCGCGGGCAGCTGACTGTTTTAATGCGTCAAGCTGGCTTAAAAGTCCCTGGCGTATATGGTCCTGCAAAAGAAGAATGGGCTGCTACTGGAATGGAAGCTCCCCAAATGTAACGACAGAAAAAGACAAGGTGTTTATGCACCTTGTCTTTTTCTGTAACTTGTTTCATGTGAAACTATTTTTGCTAAATGGTTGTTTTATGAAAAAAATACGTTAAAATAAGTACATATTTATGAAGAGGAGCAACCAAATTGAATACAAAAAATAAAAAAATAGTTATGGGAACTATTTTACTAACTTCTATTATTGGAGTTATAACTGTATCTCTTTATTTCATAAGTTACGGTACCCCTTGGGAAAAACAAACAGCAATTACGGAATCAAAAGAGTATATTACAAAACACTTTAATCTAGATGTGGAAGTCAAAAACACTTCTTACGATGCTAAAATGAATAGCTATGCAATCTCCTTTGAAACAAGTAAAGACGGAGAGTTTACTATTGAATATAAAAGCCCTAATAACTTTAATATTTCCCCAGGAGTGCAAGAGTATTTAAGCAAACACTCCAAATTTATAGAGTAGTAACGAAGCATACATATACAGAAAAAGAGTTGGTGTAACGCCAACTCTTTTTTCTTATTTTTGTCATACTGTTATATCTTCCTTCTCTATATTTTTAATTCCGTAATATGCAATCGCAACTCCAATTGCTGCCAACGCTAGCTGAAGGGGAAGAAAAGTTGCTGTAGAAAACATTGGGGTGTTATTAATTGCAATTGATACAACGATAAGAGATGAAACAATTGTAGTTGGCACTGAACGTTTACGCATTCCGAAATATAGAGGGATTAAACTTATTCCAGCAGTGGAAATGGCTAAAGGAACAAGGTTTATCCCTTCTTGCGTCAATTGATCTACTGTGAATGAATTAGGAAGAATTGAAAAATAGTTATCTATCCCAAAGAAAACTCCTACTACTAAAATGTTAGATAAAATAACTGTTATAAATGTTACTATCGCTGTAATAGCCAACTTACTAGCCATCATTTTCTTTCGGTTAATTGGATAAGAAAACATGAGTAGTATTGTTTTAGTTTTATATTCACTAATTATTAACCTTGCGATTAACACACTACCAAAAATAATAAATGTTGCCCTTACTACTGTACTGGCCATCAACAAAATTGTCTGTGGATCCCTCATTTCCGGATCACCTTCTACTTGAGCAACGATGCTCGTAAAGATCATTAATGCCAGTATAGCGATATTTGCAATAATCGCTCCCCTCACATACCATCCAAGCTTAAACTTTTTCAATTCTAGCTTCATAAGACGTAGCATAATAGTCCTCCTTTCATTTACATTTTAATCGATATAAATCGCTCCTGTTTTACTTAAAATCTTCACTTCGTTTTTTGCATCACCAATGGTTCCCGCTTTTATTTTTTCTGTATTTTTATCTTTCTTAAGTCCATTTACATTCACCATTACGTCAGACGAATTACTTTTAGCCGTAAGTTTCAAAGAAGTCGGAACACCTTTATACCGTACGCCGATATCTCCTGATTTTGTTTCTACAAATAATGATTTTCCTTCTTTCATATCTTTCAGTAATACTTCCCCAGATGTTGAAGTGATGTTTATATTTGAGTTACTTACACTTGTTATATAGTTATCACCAGTCGTAGACTTTATATTTAATTCTTGTACTGAACTATCTTTTACAGCTAACTCTCCACTTTGCGATATGAATTCACCTTTCTCGGCTGATAGTCCTACAACCATTTCATCTCCAGACTCACTTTCTGTCACGATATTTTTCACTTCTATATCGCTTATTTTCACATCACCCGATTTATTATTTAATACAATTTTATCTATTTCTTTCTTCGGAATAGCTATACATATACTATTTTTCTTCCGAAACGTAAAACCATTAAAGAATCTGGTCACCTTTTGTTTTTGCTTAACTATAACTTTATTCCCTGCTTGTTCTATTTCGATGGGGTCTATCTCTTTATCTACTCGTTTACCTTGGGCGGAAATTACTATTTTGTTAGCGTCTGTACTTTTAAATTCAATATCCCAGTTTTCATTGTCCACTTCTATTTCTTTTATATGATTTATCTCAAAAGACTTTTCTTTCTTAAAATCTTTCCTCTGAAATGTCTTAAAACCAAAAATCACACTAGCAATTGTCAGAAATAAAATTGCAATTACTATTATTTTTTTCAACATTCATACCCCAGTTCGTTGTTGTTTTAACCTTGCTTCACGCCACATCGATCTTGTCGATTTTACGATATGATAGATAACTGATGAAAATTCCTAATAAACAGAACACTATTGGGATAGCTATAAAATCAAACATACTTACTTGACCGTTTCCAGAACCAACGTTACTGTTCATCATCATCCCAATTATTACTGCAGAAGTAATTGTTGTCGGTGTTGATTTCTTTCTCATCCCAAAAAATAAAGGAATTAAACTTATACCAGATATCATAAATGCATTTATAAAGGTAGCTGGAACGGTAGCTATTATTTCCCACATTGTAACAGGCGTTTCAAGTAGTCCCATTATTGGATTCATACAGAATATGAGCAAACTAATAATGAATGTTGCGATTATTGTGCTCACAAAGCAAAAACTAAAAACAATTGCTAATTTCGCTCTCATTAGCATTTTCCTTTGCAGTGGGTACATAAATAGTAGCTGTATTGTTTTGTTCTTGTATTCATCAATCACTAAACGTGATAAAATAACCGATGCAAAAATAATAAATGTAATTCTAATAAAAATATTTGCTAAAGACATGTATTCCATATAGCTAGAGAACATCAAACCATCCTCTACTTTAGTTCCCCATACCATAAGACTTACCGCAGCAAAAATTGCTATAATACAAATCGCTACTCCTTTAAAATAACTAGATAATTTATGTTTTTTCCATTCGAGCTTCATTAATTTAAACATATAAACCACGCCTCCATTCTTTATATAACTGTCTCTACACTGCTAACATTCTAATTCCAGCAGTAATTACGCTTAACATTCCTATCACTAGTAAAATTAACAACCATTTCCGCTCTGGTTTCCTATAATAGAAAATCCCACTTATGAACATTACGATCAATCCACTTACTAGATTCATTAACAATCCATTAAGCATGAATGCCTTCTCCATCCATTACATTTAAGAAATATTCTTCTAAGGAACTATGTTTCTTATTAATACTTTCAATTTCTACATCGTTCATAATAAGCGCTTTTGAAATAGCTTGCTGTGTCGCTGCCAATTCATACACACGAATCATATTTCCACTCATTATTTTGTAATTTTTTATACCGAGTTTATCTTCTAAAATATAAGCTGCACGCTTCACGTCAGGAACAGTAATTTCGATGTACTCTGTTTGTTTTCCGTTAATACTCTTCATTGAAACTTCTTTTATTAGTTTTCCATTTTGAATTACACCAATTGTATCCGCCATTTGTTCCATCTCGCCTAAAATATGACTAGAAACTAATAACGTAATACCATATTCTTTGCAGAGCATTTTAAATAAGTCTCGTAATTCTTTAATACCAATTGGATCTAAACCGTTAATCGGTTCATCTAAAATGAGTAATTCTGGCTTTGTCATGATCGCCCTTGCAATACCCAGTCGTTGCTTCATACCTAATGAAAAATCTTTTACTTTTTTATCATCTATACCGTGCAGTTTCACTAAATGTAAAGCATGATCAATTGCGCTCTTGTCGTAATACCCCATATATTCACAATGTAATTCTAGGTTTTCCTTCGCCGTTAATTTATCATAAAAGATTGGATATTCGATAATTGTCCCCATGCGCTTTAACAATTCATAAGATGTATCCGTTAACTTCTCACCAAAAATTTCAATATCACCGCTCGTCGGTTTTATTAAATTTGTGATCATTTTCATAATCGTTGTTTTACCTGCACCATTCGGTCCTAAGAAACCGTATATCTCTCCTTTTTTCACATGCATGTTAACGCTAGAAATAACTTCTTTCCCTTTAAACACTTTCGTTAGCTGATTCGTTTTTAATATATATGTCATGTCATTTTCTCCTTTCGCACTACTTTATATTTCTATAATAGACAACGGAAATCTCTTTTTTCTTACCCGTTCCTTACAAATTCCTTACGCTGAAAAAAAGCTTGTAGAATTTACTTCTCTACAAGCTAAAACAGCATCTTTTTTAATACAACTGTAAAAATTGTTTTTTCATACGGCTTACTAGAAAGATGTATTTCTCCGTCCATCGCTTCCACAAGCCTTTTCGTAATCGTTAATCCTAGACCGCTTCCTTGATACAATCTATTTCTTGAATCTTCAAGTGTGTACATACGCTCAAACACTTTATCAATATGAGATTCATCAATTCCTTTTCCTGTATCCCATACATCTATATAAACACTCGTTTCATCATCTCTTAGTGTCATCCCAAGTGTCTTTCCATCGTCTCCATATGTAATTGCATTTGATATTAAATTATTTAATACTCTACCTAATACTTCTACATTTCCAAGTGCATATATATTTCTTTCTGGTATATCAATATGAACTTGAAATCCTTTCGTCGTCACCAAATCATAAAAAGATAAAATCTTCTCGCGACAAACTTCATTCATATTTATTTTTGTCATCTCAATTGCCTTGTCACCAGATTCTAATTTTGCTAAATCAAAAAACTTATGAATCAGTTCCATTACTTCTAGTGTTTTTACATGCACCTTTTCAAGTAATATTTGCTGCTCTTCTTTATTTATCGTTTTATCCTTATTTAACATTTCTGTATATCCAAGAATAACTGTTAATGGCGTCTTTAAATCATGTGAAATATTGGAAAGCATTTTTCTCATCGAAATTTCTACTTTCGCATGATCTGCATTCGTTTTCTGTTTTGCAGCTAATAATTGATTAATTGCCACTAATAATTTTTGCAATTCTAGATCATCTGTCATAACGAGTAACTTCTCGCCTGTTTGTTCATTTACAATACTTTCTAACTTTTTGTATGTGTATCGTAAATTTTTGCTACTGTTTTCCCTCATTTTATACTGTATGTAAATGACACATAACAATATAAAAATAATACCTATTAACAAATTGACCATATTACATCACTTCCAACTTATAGCCGATGCCCCATAACGTTTTAATATACTCTGGATTAGATGGATCACTTTCAATTTTCTCGCGCAATCTTCTCATATGAACATTTATAACATTATCATCACCGTAATACTCTTCGTTCCAAACTAACGTATATATTTGCGCTTTTGTAAATACACGATTTTGATTCTTTACGAATAGCTTTAAAATCTCAAATTCTTTTAAAGTCAGTTTGAGGGGCTTTCCGTTTTTTTCAACCGTAAAATTAATTGGATCAATTGCTAAATCACCAATTTGAATCATCTTTTCTGTTGTTTCTGTAGCCGAATATTTCGTAGACCTCCGAATACCCGCTTTTACACGTGCAGCCAATTCAATCATAGAAAATGGCTTACAAATGTAATCATCTGCTCCCAGTCCTAATCCAACAGCTTTATCAACATCTGTATCTTTTGCCGACATCATTAAAATCGGAACGGCACTCTTCTCACGAATAATACGTACAACCTCTAAGCCATCTAACTTTGGCATCATTATATCAAGGATAACTAAATCAAAGGATGATTTAAAAAATGCTTGCACCCCTTCTTCTCCGTCAGACGCGATTGTAACTTGAAAATCTTCTTTTATTAAATACTTTTCCACCATCTCTTGAATTGAAATATCATCTTCAACTAATAAAATATGATGTGACATATGTCTATCCCCTTTTTTTACAAACATTAGCATTTCAATTGTATCGTAACGAATGAATACTGGAAAGAATTATATGAATTTTCAAACCAACTTCCCTTCCTTCCTTAACAATGATATGATAAAATTCACTACTATTGTTCATAATTAACTTTATATAAAGGAGACTTATCATGTCAGAAAACAAAAAAGTAAGCTTAGCTGATTTAATGCGTGAACAACTTGCAAAGAAAAAGCAAGGAAATGGAAATGGTTCAAATAATACAAATCAAAGCCAAGCAACGAAAAAATTACAAAACCAACAAACGAAGAAAACAAACAACCAACGTAGACGTACAGGTGTATAAATGAACGGACAAAAACGTTCTAATATCGCACCCGGTCTTGAAGTTGATATTGTATTAAAACAAGATCAACGCACCGGTAAATTAACACGTGGAATTGTAAAAGATATTTTAACAAACTCCCCTTCTCATCCGCATGGCATTAAAGTACGATTGCAGGACGGGCAAGTCGGTAGAGTACAAAATATCGTTCAATAAGAAAAGGAGCTCAAGTAAACTCGAGCTCCTTTTTCTTTATTATCCTTTAATTTTCTCAATGAAAACTACTTTTAAATAGTCTCCCTCTTTAAATTGATCAATGGTACGAAAATCTTCTGGTAAAGAATGTTCTTCTAATATTTTGTATTTACCATTCATTTCTTTAAAGGCTGTATCAATAAATCCTTTAAATTTTTTCATATCGAATGCGCTACAATTTGTAGAGGCAACGATAATCCCGTTATTTTCTGTAATCGCAATTGTTTCTTTTAATAAGTTTTTATAATCTTTCGCTGCACTAAATGTATATTTTTTTGAGCGTGCAAAGCTTGGAGGATCAAGTACAACCATATCAAATTTCATCTTTTTCTTCGCTGCATATTTGAAGTAAAGAAAGACATCTTCTACAATAATATCTTGCGCTTCATAATCAACTTCATTTACACTAAACTGCTCAATCGTTTTACTTAAACTACGATTTGCAAGGTCGACACTCGTCGTTTTGCTCGCTCCGCCAAGCGCTGCAAATACAGAGAAAGCACCTGTATAAGAGAACATATTCAACACTGTTCTCCCTGTCGCATATTTATCACGAATTTGTTTTCGAACGTTACGCTGATCTAAAAATACACCAACCATCGCTCCGTCATTTAAATAAACAGCAAAGTTCACACCATTTTCTTTTACGATAAGCGGGAACTCGCCGCGCTCTCCTGCTACGAAATCATCGCCTTCAATGTATTTCCCTTTCGTATCAAAACGCTTTTTCTCATAAATACCTTTAAAGTTTGCTACTTTTTGAAGAGCTGCTATAATCTCATCTCTGAAAGTATAAATCCCTTCACTATACCAACTGACTACATAATAGCCGTCATAATAATCGATAATTAAGCCTCCAAGACCATCACCTTCACCATTTAGGGCACGGAATGCTGTCGTATCACTTGATTTGTAAAATTGCTTTCGTTTATGTAAGGCAGATTTTATTTTACTTTCAAAGAAAGATTGATTAATTTGTTCACTCTCTTTTCTCGTTAAAATCCAGCCGTATCCTTTATTTTGTTTTCCATAATAACCTTTTCCGACAAAATTGTTCTTCTCATCTACTACTTTAATGATTGTTCCTTCTTCCTGAACATCATTTAAATTTTGAATCGCATCTTTTAAAATAAGCGGATATCCGCTTTTAATTTCTTTTATAAATTTCGGTTTTATTTTTACAGTTACTTCTGATCGCATATAATAACTTCCTTTCCATTTGCATGCTTTCTCTATAGGAAGCATTTAAAAAACGAGCCTGAAAAAACAGCCTCGTTTCACTATACCATATTATTGCTTTGCTAGTACAACTCACTCATTCTCTCACTTAACCGCCACATATTTACTACATTTTGAAATGGAAATCTTACTGTCTAAAATAATAAAAAAACTTATTTATTTCACATTTACCATTGACAATGATAATGATTTTCATTATCATTTAATGTATATGAGTTCTCGAAAATAAAGGCTACATTTATAGGAGGAATAAAACATGATTATTGTTACAAATACAGCTAAAATTACAAAGGGAAATGGGCATAAATTAATTGAGCGTTTTAATAAAGTAGGTCAAGTCGAAACGATGCCAGGCTTTTTAGGATTAGAAGTTCTTTTAACGCAAAATACAGTTGATTATGATGAAGTAACAATTAGCACACGCTGGAATGCAAAAGAAGATTTCCAAGGTTGGACGAAGAGCTCAGCATTTAAAGATGCTCACTCACATCAAGGCGGGATGCCAGAATATATTCTTGATAATAAAATCACTTACTACAATGTTGAAGTTGTACGTATGCCAATGGCTGCAGCACAGTAAACATATTTCTTTTTTAAAGTATAGAATATGAGAAGCGTTACCACTTCTCATATTCTATACTTTTTTTTACTGTCTCTTTACTAGTTTCGCATGCACGACTAACCTTCCTGCTTCCGGATCCAGTGCATAGTCACACGTCGAAAGTGTTACGATTTGATCACTTGCTGTCAATTTTGTATCCGTTTTGTACAGCGATTTTTCTTGAATTTTCTCCAAAAATGATGTGTATTCCGTATCATTGCTAAAATCCGTTTCAATGTAATAAAAATCAGTTGTTGTTGTATACACCGAGAACACTTCAAGATCATATCCTTCAAATAATGTATCGTAATATAATTTACGATGCGACATGAAGAACTCTTCATCTAACATTTTCTTTAAACTTCCAAACATAGAACCATCTTTCATACGGTGACCATATAAAATAGTATTTCGATTTTGAGATTTCACATCATTACGATAGTCCATAAAAATGCTGCCTGCTCTCATATCTTCACCTTTATAATTACGAAATAAATAGTAATCATTGTCTTTCGCCTGAACGATTGGATAATTAATTTGTGTATCGTCCATCGTAATCCATCCAACTATTTCTTGATTAATTTGCTGCAGAGCTTTGAACTGTTTACGTACTTCTCCGTCTTGTGATTGCTCTTCCATCGGACTCTTTTCATAAATGTTTTGTGCTTCGGCCATTACTTTACGATTTTCATAGTAATCCATGAAAATATCACCTAATTCATATACTGAATAGAAAAAGGTACCTAAAAAAACAACTGTAAGTATTCGTTGAAAAAAAGAATTCTTCTTCCGTTCTTTTTTACTACTCAAATCATCACCTCAAAACGGATTGTTCGCATATTTAAATACCCATTGGGACCATATACAACCCTGTATCTTCATCTTGCTTTACAACGACATCTACACCGTATATCGTCTTTATCATACTTTCTGTCACAACATCATTTGGCTTACCTTTCGTAACAATCTCGCCGTCTTTCATAACGATGATATGATCACTATAGCGAATCGCCTGATTGATATCATGTAATACCATAACGATTGTCAATCCATGTACTTCATTTAACTCTTTTACGAGCTCTAATATTTCAAGTTGATAATAAATATCTAAATATGTTGTCGGTTCATCTAAAAAGAGCATTGGTGTTTTCTGAGCTAGCGTCATGGCAATCCAAACCCGTTGTCTTTCTCCACCAGATAAAGCGTGAATCTCTTTATCACGTTTACTTAGCAAATTCGTACATGCTAAAGCCCTTTCGATTGCGTCTCTATCTTCATCAGTTTGCGAGGAAAAAATATTTTTATGAGGCATACGACCATAACTTGTTAATTTCTCTACCGTCATGTCTGCCGGTGCTTCATTTTGTTGATGGACAATGGCTAACTTTCTAGCAAACTCTTTCGGTTTATATTGACTAATCGCCTTCCCATCGAGTATTATCTCACCGCTACGAGGGTCGTGATTTCTTGACATCACACCAAGTAATGTCGATTTCCCGCAACCGTTTGGACCAATAATTGTTGTAATTTTACCAATTTCTATTTCACTACTAACCGACTTTAATCGATCCGTTACATTATCATACGAAAAGGTTACATTTTTAATTTCCATGAACTTTATCACTCTTTCTAAGCAAGAATATTAAGAATGGGCCACCAATCACTGCCATAATCGTCGCTGCTGGAATTTCGTTAGGTGGCACAATTAACCTTCCAATCGTATCCGCCGTCAAAATTAACAACGCTCCTGCAAGAGCAGAAAATGGAATTAATACTTTATGGTCCGAACCGACTAGTTGTCTTGAAATGTGCGGAACGAGTAATCCTACGAAAGCAACAACACCTGCAATCGCTGTTGATACTGCTGCTAAAAGTACTGCAATAGCAGAAATAATAAGACGAACTCTCGTCACGTGCAAACCTAAGTTTTTCGCAGTCTTATCTTGTAGCGATAATAAGTTACACCAAGCTCCTACAAACAGAGCAAGAATAAGACCTATTGTTCCATATGTAACCATTATTTCTACATCGCCCCACGTCTTCATCGTTATGTTAGAAGTCGTCGTTTGCTTAATACTCTTAATGAAGTATCCGCAAATTGTAATGAACGATTCATTTAATCCAGTGAACATTGCATTAATAGCTATACCAACTAAAATAATGCGAAGCGGACTTAACCCTGACTTCCATGAAAATGCATAAACGAGATAACATGCAAACGCACCACCTAAAAAGGCGAATACGGGTGTCCAGAAAAAAAATTGCGGAAATAACGTAATAATAACAAGTGTCATAAAACTTGCTCCAGAAGATATCCCGATTACCCCAGCATCAGCAAGTGGATTTTTCATAACAGCTTGAAAAAGCACACCTGAAACGGCCAGAGCTGCTCCAGTAAATAGTGCAATAATAATACGTGGGAAACGTAAATCTTTAATTACTTCCACATCTTCATTGGCCCCTGTAAATATCCCTTGTACAAGGTCCACTATCCCTATTTCTAAACTTCCTTTCGTCGCTGACAATGACGTCATAACAATAAGCAATGCAGTAACAATGAGGAAACTCCAAGTTTTTTTATTCATTCCACTCTTCCTTTATATTAAAATGCATCACGGATACATCATTTTTTTCAATTCATCTAACGCTTCAATTGCTGCTAAATTACCTGTCGTCCCAAATAAGCGCTCTTCTAAATCGTAAACACGGTTATTTTTAACTGCAGCGAAATGTTTCCAAATATCATTTGTTTTAAATTCTTTATCAAACATTTTCACAACTTCATCAGGCATACCATGAGCTGCTCGTAAAATAATATCTGGATCAGCTTTTTTTAAATACTCTGTATTAGAAGCTAAATACTCTACTTTCTCACCTTGTACAATGTTTTTACCACCTAATTGTTTCACTAAATCTCCAATATAAGAATGCTCTGTTGCTACTAAATAACTCCCCGGCACACCTAATAAAATAAGCACTGTCGGTTCTTTCTTTCCCTTTACTGCTTTTTGAATCTCTGTAACTTTGTTATCTAACTTCGTTACAACTGCTTCCGCCTGCTTTTCACGTCCATATTGCTTACCTAAATTACTAATGGTATTTTGCATGTTTTTTAAACTAGTTAAGTCTACAAAGTTTGCTTTCATGCCCACACCATCAAAAACTGGCTTTAATTCATATTCAAGTGTTGTCACGGATAATACTTCTGACGGCTTTAATGATTTTACCTTTTCCATATCAGGACTCATCGGATTCCCAACTTCAGGTAAACCTTTATATCTCTTTGGTAAATCTTTCGTACTTGTTGGAACACCAACTAAATCTACTTCTAACGCATCCATAATTTCAGTAACAGCGACTGTCGTGGAAACTACTCTCTCTTTACTCTCACTCTTTACCTGTTTTGCTGCTTCTTTTTTGGGCGTCGAGCATCCAGCTATACTCACTAATAGAATGATAGCCATTAGTACACTAGCAATTTTCTTCACTTTCAATCACCACTCCTTTCCAAACAATATGAAACAAGTCTTGATGCATGCGAACATGCATCAAGACTCCAAAATTACAATCTTCCTGCTCTATATTTACGAACTAATAAAGCAAGTGACCCAAGCAATAGCACCATGTATAAGCCTAGTTGTGCTGTATCTGCCGTTTTTGAGTTTTTCTCTTTTTTCGGATCATTTTTTTGGCCTTCTTTTTTCTTCTTATCATCTGCATTTCGGTTAAAATCAGGATTATCTACTTTTTTTATATTATCTACTTTCGGTGTAATCACTGGATTGTTCGGATCATTTTTCGGATCTTTTTTTGGATCCTCTTTAATCGTTCCTAACGCACCAATATTATTTGTATCAAATTGAATTTGGACATCGTAGAAATGATGGTAGTTCATTTCGTTGATATCAACTTTTACTTTTGCATTTAATTTTGCAAATAAATCACTTACTTCAAATTGCACTACTCTCGTATTTGCATTTTTATCTTCGCTTACTACTTTCGCATCAGCAAAAAGACTGTTATTTTCCGTTTGGAATTTTGTAATCCATGCACTATTTTTCAACGTCATCTCAATGTACTTTTTACCATCTTTAACGATTAATTTTGCCGGATGTACAGTATAGTCATGCATCTTTGAAAGCTCATTTGTTTTATCTTTTAACACTTTAAATGGAATATCATATTGACCATCTACTAAATTTTTCGGATCAACTATTACTTTTGGTTGATTATTTCCATCTTGGTTGTCGTTTCCACCTTGGTTGTCGTTTCCACCTTGGTTGTCGTTTCCACCTTGGTTGTCGTTTCCACCTTGGTTGTCGTTTCCACCTTGGTTGTCGTTTCCACCTTGGTTGTCGTTTCCACCTTGGTTGTCGTTTCCACCTTGGTTGTCGTTTCCACCTTGGTTGTCGTTTCCACCTTGGTTGTCGTTTCCACCTTGGTTGTCGTTTCCACCTTGGTTGTCGTTTCCACCTTGGTTGTCGTTTCCACCTTGGTTGTCGTTTCCACCTTGGTTACCTAAAGCTTTAATACTATCTTGATCAAATACAAATTGAACATCGTAGAAATGGTGATAATTCATCGCATCAATATCTACTTTTACTTTTGCATTTAATTTTTTAAATAAATCATCTACTTCTAACTCTACTACTTTTGTATTTTGCTCTTTATTCTCACTTAACACTTTTGCGTTAACAAAAGAACCATTCTTTTCAAACTCAAATTTTGTAATCCATGTACTGTTCGTTAATGTAAACGATACATACTTCTTACCGTCTTTCACTTTTAGTACAGCTGGACTCTTTGTATATGTGTTCATCATTGAAATTTCTTCTGTTTTATCTTTTAGAACTTTAAAGCCAATGCTGTATTCACCATCTTTTAGTGCTTTTGGATCAATGGTTGTGTTATTACCTTGGTTATTGTTTCCGCCTTGGTTATTGTTTCCGCCTTGGTTATCGTTTCCGCCTTGGTTATCGTTTCCGCCTTGGTTATCGTTTCCACCTTGGTTATCGTTTCCGCCTTGGTTATCGTTTCCGCCTTGGTTATCGTTTCCGCCTTGGTTATCGTTTCCGCCTTGGTTATCGTTTCCGCCTTGGTTATCGTTTCCGCCTTGGTTATCTAACGGTTTAATGCTACCTTTATCAAATGCAAATTGAATGTCGTAGAAATGATGATAATTCATTGAATCGATATCTACTTTTACTTTTGCATTTAACTTTTTAGATAAATCGTCTACTTCTACTTCCACTACGCGTGTATCGGCTTTTTTATCTTCACTTAATACACTCGCATTAACAAACGAACCCTTTTTCTCAAATTCAAACTTTGTAATCCATGCACTATTCGTTAATGTGAATGATACATATTTTTTACCATCTTTCACTTTTAACACGCCTGGACTCTTTGTATACGTGTTCATCATTGAAATTTCTTCTGTTTGATCTTTTAAAGCTTTGAAATTGATGCTGTATTCACCGTCTTTCATTGTTTCAGCATCTGGTTTTTCTACTTCCGGCTTTTTATCACCGTCTGGTTGCTTTTCTTCGTTCTTAATCGGCTCAAGTTTATCTTGATTAAATTGAAGTTGTAATTCATGCGTTTGTTTATAATTTTGTGATGCCACTTCAATAAATACTTTTGTATTCAACTTGTTAGATAAACTGTCTACTTCAAATTCTACTACTCTTGTATTTTTCTCTTTATCTTCACTTACTACTTTCACATCAACAAATGAACCCTCTTTTTTTGTTTGGAAATTTTTAATTGATGCGTTATCTGTTAATGTTACAGTCGCTTTTTTCTTACCGTTTTCTACTTTTAATACTGCTGGACTTATTAGCTTGTCTTTCATTCTAGATTCTTCATCTGTCTTATCTTTTAATACTTTAAATGGAATACTGTACTCTCCATCTTTAATTGTTTCAATTTCTGGTTTTTCTACTTCCGGCTTTTTATCTCCATCCGGTTGTTTCTCTTCATTTTTAATTTGTTCAAGTTTATCTTGTTCAAATAAAAGTTGTACATTATGTGTTTGCTTGTAACCTTGTGATGCCACTTCAATAAATACTTTTGTATTTATTTTTTTAGATAAATCGTCTACTTCAAATTCTACTACTCTTGTATCTTTTTCTTTATCTTCACTCACTACTTTTGCATCAGCAAATGCGCCATCTTTTTCCGTTTGGAAATTTTTAATTAATGAACTACTTTTTAATGTTACAAACGCTTTTTTCTTACCGTTTTCTACTTTTAATACTCCTGGATTTACCATGTAAGTATTCATCTTAGATTCTTCGTCTGTTTGATCTTTTAACACTTTAAATGGAATACTGTACTCTCCATCTTTAATTGTGTTAGAATTTGGTTGTTGATCTGGGTCAGGCTTTTGGTCGGGCTTCTGACTTGGATCCGGATTTTCATTTGGATCTGGCTTATTAGCTGGGTCCTCTTTTTCATTTGGTTGTTCTACATGAATCGGTGTAATACTATTTTGATCAAATACAATGCGTACATCATAATCATGATGATAATTTAAAAAGTCTATGTCTACTTTTACTTTCGCATTTAATACTTTCTCTACATCGTCCACTTCAAATTCTACTACTCTTGTATCTTTTTCTTTATCTTCACTAATTACATTTGTCGCAACAAACTGGCCATTTTTTTCTGTTTCAAACTTTGTAATCCATGAACTATGTTCTAACGTAAAGGATACCTTCTTCTTCCCATCCTTCACTTTTAAAGTTCCTGGACTTACAGAGTATTGATTCATCATAGATTCTTCATCTGATGTGTCCTTAAGAACTTTGAAACCGATTGAATATTCACCATCAGTCAACTGGGTAGCTGCTTGAACTGCAAGTGGTTGTAATGTTGATACGAATGTAAATACCATTAAAAACATAGCAACAATAATTTTTACATACCTGTTCAATGGAACGACTCTCCCTTTTGAAAATTTTTTAATTATTTAATACTGTTCCCATCAAATACAAAACGAATATCATATGAAGCGTTATAATTAATAATTGGGATATTAATTTTCACCTTGCCATTTAGTTTTTTTGACAAGTCAGCAACTTCAAATTCTACAACTCTAGTATTCACTTTTGTATTTTCACTTAACACAGTAGCTTCTACGAATTGACCATTTTTTTCTACTTGTAAACTTTTAATAGAAGTACTATCTTTCACTTTGAATGAAACATATTGTTTTCCATCTTTAACTGTTAATGTTGCCGGACTTTCAAAATAACTATTCATTCTAGACGATTCATCTTTATCGCCTTTCCATACAGTAAAAGCAATATTATATTTTCCATCAGCTACTTTTGTAGCAGCCTTTGTATCTTGTGAACCTAGTGTTGCTATAAACGTAAATAAAACAGCAAATACGGCAATAATCATTTTAAATTGTTTAAACATATATTCATCACCCTTCAAAAGATTTATTTACTTAACTTCACTTTACGAATTAAGAAAACACCTGAAATAAGAATTAACGCTGCAAATAATCCGATGCGTGCTTCATCGCCTGTTTTTGGGTTATCTGTTTTTTCAGCTTTACCGCTTTCATTTGTTCCTTTGTTCGCCTCTTTATTTGCTTCTTTACTCTCTTCTTTCTTCACTTCTTCTTTTACTTTTGTATCTGTTTTTGTTTGATCATTATTCTTTGTTGCAGTAATTGCTTTATTTTCTCCGCCTACCGCTTTTACATCTGCATCAAATGCAAAGCGAATTGTGTAGTTATGGTCATAATTTACGTTAGGTACAACAACATGAATTTTTGCAGCTGCTGGCTTAGATAAATCGTCTATTTTAAACTCTACAGTTCTTTTATCTGCTGATTCATCTTTACTAACAACTTTTGCATCAACAAAATTCCCGTTCTCAGGTGCTTTAAATTCTGTAATCCAAGCACTATGATTCATCGGAATTTGCACTCTCATCTCACCATTTTTTACAACTAACTTAGCTGGTTTTTCAAAATAATCATTTGCCATTGAAGCTGAATCATTTTCCGCTTTTTGAATGACATAGTTAATATCATAAGTACCGTCAGCTAGTTGTGCTGAAGCTTTCCCATATGGCATGACAAGAAAAGCTAGCATACATACGAACGTTATAATAAAAGCGGGTAATACAGAAATCTTTCTCATTTGGCTTACTTCCTCCTTGTTTATCTTTCATCCACACTTTTTTGAAAATGATAATTATTCTCAATTTATAAGAAAAAAATAATAATCCTCTACCATTATTTAATTGTACTTTCTTTATGTACTGTAGACATTATTGATTATCATTCTCACTTGATGTTAAAAATAATATCCCCCTCTATTCCGTATAAAGAGCGATTCATATTTTAACATAAGTCCCTATCCCATTTGTTGATTATCATTCTCAATGAAACTCAAAAAAAATAAAACTATCCATTTTCCTACTCTATCACCTCTATCTACAAAAATGATATCGTTATAGAAAACCTTATACCTTTCACTCCTCACTTCCCTTCCAATATTTCCACAACTAAGTCAATCTTAGCCTACTCGTAAATTTTTTGTCAACTATATTACGTATAAAATTTTTAATATCTAAATTTCTCTATATACGGCTTTTTCTACAAAAAAAGAGGCTTTCTTTGATAGAAAGCCTCTTTCCTCTATTTTTCTACAGCAATTTCCTGCTTTTGAAACTTAGAAACTATATAACCAAATCCTATACCGATTATGCCTGGAACTAACCAGCCAATGCCTACACTATATAATGGAATCTTATCTAAAATAGGGGCTAGCGCTGCAATTTGAAGATTTGCATTATGCAATCCATCAAAGAAGCTAATTGCAAATGCGCCTACAATACCGCCTACATACATAGCTAATGGAAGACGAATATAGTTTTCAACAAGTGATAATACAATCAGTACGATACCAATTGGGTAAATTGCAATTAAAATCGGTAATGCTAATGCGTTTAACTGAGTTAACCCAAGGTTTGCTACCATAAATGCTAATACACAGAAGATGAAAACAACCTTTTGATAAGAAAGCTTTGGTAATAAGGAAGAAAAATATTCCCCACAAGCTGCAACAATACCTACAGAAGTTGTTAAACATGCCGCTGTAATTGCGATCCCTAATAATAAAGTTCCGTAACTACCAAATAAATGATTTACAACGTTTGTTAAAATAATTCCTCCGTTTGCCCCCATTCCAAGAGACACACTAGAAGCTCCCAGATAAGCAAGTGCTAAATAAACAAGTAGTAAACCGAGCGCTGCAATAAATCCTGCAAAGATTGTTACTTTTGCAATGCTGTTCTTATTTGTAACGCCTTTTGCTTTTAAAGCATTAATAACAACATTTCCGAAAACAAGTGCTGCAAGTCCATCTAAAGTTAAATATCCATCAATAAAACCTTTAAAGAGCGGAGCATTATATGCTTCTGTCGGTGCACCAAATTCTCCAATTGGTGTAATAATTGCTTTACCTACGATAATTGCTATAACAGCTAACAAAATTGGAGTTAATACTTTACCGATGCGGCCCACTAATTTCGATGGGTTTAAAGCTAAATAGAAAGTTACTGCAAAGAAAATGAATGTAAAGATAACAAGTGGATACGATTGACCAGCTATCTCACTTGGTAAAAACGGTGCAACACTCATTTCATAAGCAACTGTTCCTGTACGCGGAACACTTACGAATACGCCTAAACATAAATAAATTGCAGTGATAAAAACAAGTGCGAATACAGGGTGTACACGTCCCGCTAGCTCATTAATATCTCCCTTTAGAGCTATAACAATTACCCCTAATAAAGGTAATCCAACACCTGTTACGATAAAGCCAAATAACGCGATCCATACGTCTGTTCCAGCACCTTGCCCTAAAGCCGGCGGGAAAATCATATTACCTGCACCGAAAAATAGTGCAAACAACATTAAACTTATTGCAAACATCTCAGAAAACTTTAAAGATGATTTCATTTCTACTAACCTCCTAAATAATTTATTGACAAAATATTCTGAATTAAAACCCGTCATATGTCCTCTTTCAAGCATACTTCCCCGTAAAAGAACGCAAAAAACACCCGTCCCTAACAAAGGGACGAGTGTTGAAATCGTGGTTCCACCCTTATTCTAATAAAATGAATTTATAACAAAATAAGCTCATTTTATAGCTCGTGTAAATTGATAACGGTTTTATCCGCCAAGAATTACAATGCATCATGCAGTTCACTCTTGAAGTTTAGAGGTGGTA
Organism: Bacillus sp. IBL03825; assembly: GCF_024712505.1. NCBI lineage: Bacteria > Bacillati > Bacillota > Bacilli > Caryophanales > Bacillaceae > Bacillus > Bacillus sp. IBL03825. The sequence goes on from NZ_JAMXKE010000001.1 coordinate 4,491,136, forward strand.
AGTTTGTCTTTCCGTATTAGGAAGCTCACAGCCTAGGCTTCCCTCTCTGAGAATCGTCAAAAACAACTCATGTCCTCATCATTACTTTTATAAAATATCTTGTCGAAACTTGTTGTTTTTTATTATATGGGCTATTTTTTAAAAAATCAATAGTTTTATTTTTTCTGACAAAAAAATATAGGGAGAAAATTTTCCCTCCCTATAACTGCCCTATTAATATTTCTAATTCCTCAGCTGTAACGCTCCGCCATTTTCCGACTTCTAGATCATCTAGCTCTATATTCATAATACGAATTCGTTTTAGCTTAGTTACAGTAAACCCGAAAGCACGGCTCATTCTACGAATTTGTCTGTTCATTCCTTGCGTTAAAACGATGCGAAATGTAAATTGATCCACTCTCGTCACTTTACATGGCTTCGTCATTCCATCCTTAATCTTTACACCGCTAGACATCTCATCAATAAACCAATCTGTAAATTGCTTATCAACCGTAACAATATATTCTTTCTCGTGTTCATGATCTCCGTGTAAAATTTGATTGGCAATCCCACCGTTATTCGTTAATAAAATTAATCCTTCCGACGCTTTATCTAATCGCCCAACAGGAAAGATACGCTCTGGGTAATTGATATAATCAATAATATTATCTTCAATATGCTCGGCTGCTGTACAAGTAATGCCAACTGGTTTATGAAAGGCAATATACACCTTTTCCTTCTCTTCTTTTGCAATAACCTGTCCATCAATCGTTACCACATCACCATCGCTCACGAGTGCACCGTGCGTACATATTTCGCCGTTAATCGCCACGCGTCCTGCTTTAATGAGACGGTCTGTTTCGCGTCTTGAGCAAGATTTTGCTTCGCTTATGTATTGGTTGATTTTCATAGCTTATTCCTTTTCATATATATTAAAAGCGTCAATCTATGGCAATATCATTATGCCACGATTGACGCTCGTTTACTTCGCAAAAACAACTAAATAAATAACCCCAATCACCAAAAATATTCCGCAACAAGCTAACAATACTTTTGCAAGTTTGTCCATAAACATATAGTGGTTCCCCTTTGTTTCGTTGTTTGCTATTTTAATTCGACAACTGTTACGCCTAGGCCTCCCTCGCCCATGTCACCGTAGCGGTAGTTTTTCACACCGCGATGTTTCTTCAAGTAATCTTGTACACCTTGGCGAAGCGCTCCTGTTCCTTTACCGTGAATAATTGATACGCGCGGATAGCTTGCAAGCTGTGCATCATCTAAATATTTTTCAACGCGCATCATTGCATCTTCATAACGTTCACCGCGAAGATCAAGCTCTAACGAAACGTGATAATCTCTACCCTTCACACTTGCAACTGCTTTTTTCTCAGTTTGCTTCGGTGTATTAATGTATTCCATATTGGATTCTTTCACTTTCATCTTCAGAATACCAATTTGTACGCTCCACTCTGTATCACTTACTTTTTCAAGTAATTGACCTTTTTGACCAAACGTTAACACTTTTACTTCATCACCTGCGCGTAATTGTTGTTTTGGCGCTGTGTTTTTCACGTTTACTTTTTGTTTCTTCACAAGCTCTGGCGCCGCACCTTCTAGACGGCTCTTTGCTTCAATAAGCTCATGGTCTTTCACGTTTATAAGCTGTGCTTTACGCAATTGACGAAGTTCTTGAATAATGCCTTCTGCTTCTTTCTTTGCAGCTTCGACTTTTTCTTCCCCTTCTTTTTGCGCTTTTAATAATTTTTCATCGCGCTCATCATTAAATTCAATAATTTGACGCTGTAATTCGCGATGCAGTTTTTCAGATTGCTTACGAAGTGCTTCGGCTTCGTTCCAGTCACGTTCTGCATTCTTTTGACTTTCTTCTAACTTCGCAATCATATTTTCAATTTTGTTTGTATCTGTACTAATGTGGTTACGAGCTTGATCAATCACGCGATCAGATAATCCAAGGCGCTTCGAAATTTCAAAGGCATTACTACGTCCTGGTACACCGATTAATAATTTATACGTTGGGCTTAATGTGTTCACGTCGAACTCAACGCTCGCATTAATAACTTTCTCACGGTTATATCCGTATGCTTTTAATTCTGGGTAATGCGTCGTAGCAACAACGCGAGCACCACGATTACATACTTCATCTAAAATTGAAATTGCTAATGCAGCCCCTTCTTGCGGGTCTGTTCCAGCACCTAATTCATCGAATAAAACTAAGCTTTCAAAATCAGCTTTTTCTAAAATATCAACAATATTCACCATATGTGAGGAGAACGTACTTAAACTTTGTTCAATCGATTGCTCATCACCGATATCGGCAAAGATATTTTTAAATACACAAATCTCTGATTCATCCATTACTGGAATGTGAAGGCCAGATTGCGCCATTAATACACAAATACCAACTGTTTTCAGCGTAACTGTTTTACCACCTGTATTCGGTCCTGTAATAACAATTGTCGTGAAATCTTTCCCTAACATAATGTTATTTGGCACGATAATTTCTGAATCAATAAGTGGATGACGTGCTTGTCTTAAATCCATATAGCGCTCGTTATTTACGATTGGTTTCGTTGCTTTTATACGCTTCGCATAAAAAGCTTTCGCAAAAATAAAGTCAAGATTCGCAACTACTTCTACATTAGATAAAACGATATCCGCTTCTACTGCCACTTCTTCTGTTAACATGAATAAGATGCGTTCGATTTCTTGTTTTTCTTTCACTCGTGCTTCTTGAAGCGCGTTATTTAACTCTACAATGACTTGTGGTTCAATAAATAACGTTTGCCCAGAAGCTGATTGATCGTGGACAATACCACCATATACACCGCGGTATTCTTGTTTTACTGGGATTACGTAACGTTCGTTACGAATCGTTACAATCGCGTCAGACAGCATCTTTTGCGCGTTGGAAGAACGCGTCATGTTTTCTAACTTTTCACGAATACGGCTTTCCGCAGTACGAATTTGAGTACGAATACCACGCAGTTTATCACTTGCGCTATCGACTACTTCTCCGCCGTCACCGATACAATTTGTAATTTTCTTTTCTAAATCATATAAAGATATAATTTGAGCGACATGAGTTTCTAAAATTGGAAGCTCGACACCATTATCAACCATATCTTCAATGAAACGTTTCATATTGCGACTACCATACATCGTATTGGCAATATCAAGTAGTTCATTCGGGCTTAACATACTTCCAATCTTTGCACGCTTCACATTTGAGCGAATATCCGTAATACCACCTAATGGTGCACTACCTTTTAAACGAATGACTTTCGCTGCTTCATCCGTTGTATCTTGCATTTCTACAATTTCTTCAAAATCAGTGCTCGGCACTAAATGCTTCACTTTGTCACGGCCAAGTGAAGAGGCTGTATGTTCAAGTAATTGTTCTTTTACTTTATTGTATTCTAATACACGCAACGTTCTTTCTAACATGTTGCAGGTCCCCCTTGTGTTACTTATTACGTTTAATATAGTCTAATAAACGTTCAATATCCCACGTGTTAATTACGTTATCTTTTTGAATCCAACCTTTACGTGCTGCTGCTACACCTGTTTCCATATCTTCTAACATTTCAAGCGTATGAGCATCCGTATTAATCGCTACTTTTACACCAGCATCTTGTGCTTGTTTTAATAATTTCGCGCTTAAATCTAGACGGTTTGGATTCGCATTTAATTCTAAAACTGTATTTGTTTCTTTTGCGAGCTCGATTAATAAATCTGTATCCACATCATAGCCCTCGCGGCGTCCAAGAAGACGTCCTGTCGGATGAGCAATCATTGTGACATGCTTATTATCCAGCGCAGCACGAAGACGTTTCATAATCGTTTCACGGTCTTGTGAGAAGCTAGAGTGAATCGCTCCAATGACATAATCTAATTCTGCTAATACTTCATCATCAAAATCAAGTGTTGCATCCGGTAAAATATCCATTTCAATTCCGCGTAAAATTGTAATGTCTGGATACTTTTCGTTCATACGTTCAATTTCTTTTGCCTGTTCACGAAGGCGTTCTTTCGTTAAACCATTCGCTACTTTTAAGTATTGTGAATGGTCGGTAATTGCCATAAATTTATAACCACGAGCACGACATGCCTGTACCATTTCCTCAATCGAAAAGGCACCGTCACTCCACGTTGTATGCATATGTAAATCACCTTGTATATCAGAGAACTGAATTAAGTTCGGATACTCTTTAATTAATTCAATTTCTTTTCCATCTTCACGCACTTCTGGTGGGATGAATGGAAGACCGAAATGAGCGAAGAACTCCTCTTCTGTTTCAAATGTTCTCACTTCACCTGTTTCTAAGTTTTCTACACCGTACTCACTAATTTTCTCGCCTCTATCTTTCGCGATTTGGCGCATTTTTACGTTATGGTCTTTTGATCCTGTGAAATGGTGAAGGGTTGTAATAAATTCTTCTGGTTTTACTAGACGGAAATCGATTGAAATATCATATTCATATTGAAGACGAACAGAAACTTTCGTATCTCCACTTGCGATTACTTCAATCATATTATCAAATTGCAGTAAATGCTCACGTACTGCAGCTGGTTCTGTCGTTGCAATGATAAAGTCTAAATCTTTCACTGTTTCACGAACACGGCGCAAACTACCAGCACGAGAGAAACGAATTACTTCAGCAATATTCGACAATTTCTCCTCTATTTCCCCGGCAATAGGCAATACCATTGCGATTGGTAAACGCTCTGGACGAGATCCTACTTGATCGATTGCTTCTAATATTTTCTCTTCTGTCTTCTTACCGAAGCCTGCTAAAGCTTGTACTTTATTTTCCTCACAAACCGCTTTTAGCGATTCCATATCAACAACACCAAGTTCTTTATATAACTTAGCCAGCTTTTTACCACCAAGTCCTGGCAATTTTAATAACGGTAATAAGCTACTTGGAACTTCTTTCTCAAGCTCTTGTAATACTTCAGATGCTCCCGATTCTATATATTCTTGAATAACTGCTGCTGTTCCTTTTCCAATGCCCGGAATCTTCGTAAAATCTTCAATCTCAGAAAGACTACGATCATCACTTTCTAGTGCTGCTGCCGCTTTACGAAATGCAGATATTTTAAATGGATTCGCGCCCTTTAGTTCCATAAACAGGCCGATTGTCTCTAGTAATTTAATAACTTGTTTTTTATTTACTTTCATCATTACCCCGCCTTTCCTTCATAGAAAAAAACTCCTCTTTCCGAAAAAAGAGAAGTTATACTCTGCTACCTGTCTGCCATAGTTCCTTCACCTTTTCAGAAAGAATCGGTGTATCGTCTACAATTATTTTGCTAATTGATGATTTTTGTAATGGTGTTTGTATTTGTTCAATTGGAAGAATGTTTCCAACGATAATTAAAACAAACAAAATAATATATACTTCTAAAAATCCGAGGATTGCCCCCGCAAACGCATTGACTTGCTTTAAAACCGGTATTTCTGCAAACATATTTAACAAATTACCAAGTAATGAAAGTGCAATTTTTGTAATAATAAACAATATGATAAACGCAAGTGCTTGATAAAATACTGTTTCAATATTATTTGCATCAATCCATTCTGGAACAGATACGTTTTTATCAAATGGATACGGAATAAATTTCGCAAGTGCTGGCGCTAAATCTTTACAGTACCAGTATGCAACAAGGTATGCGATAATAAAGCTTGTTAACTTTACAAGTTGCAGAATAAACCCTCTGCGTAAGCCGAGGAAAAATCCCATAACAAGCAGTAAAATGATAATAATATCAATCATGTTATTCCATTCCTTTTTTTGTCATACTTTCTTTCAATTTCTCATGTTCTTCTTTTAATTTTATGTAATCGTGTATGACGTTTACCGCCGTCAATACCGCTAGTCTACTCGTGTCAAGCGAAGGATTCTTGGCATTGAGTTCGCGCATTTTATCATCCACAATCGCTGCTACCATGCGGATATGACTTGTACTTTCATCGCCAACAACTGAATATTGTTGACCATAGATTTCTACATTAATTCGACTTTTCTTTCCCTTTTGTTGTGACAACTCACCGGCCTCCAATCACGTACAGAATCCTAAAGTTTATCATACCATGAACCATCATATTATGGAAACAGAAAGAACAATCCGATATGATAAAAATAACAATATAAAAAAGGAGCGACCATCTTGTCAAATTCTATCGTAATACAAACAAGTTCCACAGTAATTGAAGACATGAAACAACAATACAAACAAGCGCTTAGTCCAAAAACCCCACAAGGCGGGATCTTCATGGCAAAGGTGCCATCTTGCACGATTACAGCTTATAAATCTGGAAAAGTAATGTTCCAAGGTGGCCGTGCTGAAGCAGAAGCTTCTCGTTGGCAAACTGTCTCTCAAACACCGAAAACAGCTGTAAAAAAAGCTGTCGATTCACACCGTTATGCACCGCCTGCTTCCATCAGTACAATGTCTATCGTAGGGTCAGATGAAGTTGGTACTGGTGATTTCTTCGGACCGATGACAGTAGTTGCTGTATATGTGGATGCGAAGCAAATCCCATTGTTAAAAGAACTTGGTGTAAAAGACTCTAAAAACTTAAATGACAATCAAATTACTGCCATTGCAAAACAACTTCTACACGTTGTTCCTTACAGCTCTCTTGTCCTTCATAATGAAAAATATAACGAGCTATTTGATAAAGGAAACAACCAAGGTAAGTTAAAAGCTTTACTACATAATAAAGCTATTACAAACTTATTAGCTAAAATTGCACCTACAAAGCCTGAAGGCGTCTTAATCGATCAATTCACACAACCTGATACATACTATAAATATTTAGCTAAACAAAAACAGGTACAGCGTGAAAATGTTTACTTCGCGACGAAAGGCGAAAGCGTCCATTTAGCAGTAGCCGCTGCTTCTATTTTAGCTCGTTACTCATTCGTAAAACAGTTTGACGAATTAAGCAAAAAAGCTGGTATGCCACTTCCAAAAGGTGCCGGTAAACAAGTTGATATCGCCGCTGCTAAATTAATTCAAAAGCTTGGTAAAGAACGATTACCTGAGTTTGTGAAAATGCATTTCGCTAATAAGGAGAAGGCGTTTCGCTTATTAAAATAGTATCGACAAAAACAGGAGGCTACAAACTCCTGTTTTTTGTTTCACTATACTATTGTCCGTTTATTTTTGTTACAATTAAAATATACAGATTATTCTAACACATGAGGAGATTCCCATTGCTACTTCTACAAATGATTCTAAATATTTTACTAGGCGATCCACACGAAAGACAGTTTGAAATTAGAGAAAACATTCAGCTACTAAGTGAACAACGAGAATTCAACGATTTAATAGAGCGCTATGGCCGATCTTTCTTATTAAACTTTCGGATTCGAAGATTTATCGGGAAACACGATGCCCGCTTGTTAATACATAATCCAGCAAAACTACAACACTTCTGTGAGGAACTTGAATGTATGATTAGAAGAAAAAGATTGTTTACATAAGGAGGGAATTCATATGAACGCTTTAAAAGTTAAAAAGTTATTATATGTTTTCGTACACCTCGTAGGCCCACTTTCTTACCTCACTATTTCTACCATTTGGGGAGCTTTTTTCACTTCTAAATCCACATTCGAAAATATATCTGATAATCTTGGTGTGATGGCCATCTATTACGTGCTCATGAGCTTACTGTGGTTTTTCTATTTAGATCAATTAGACAAAGATGTAGATAAAATTACAAAAGAGATTAATGATAATAAGGTGTAATACATATAAAAAAAGGAGAGCCGCCAAGACTCTCCTTTTTTATGTTAGCTTCTTTTCTGCTTCTTATTTGATGAAGATACTTTATGAGAACCTGTTTCATGTGTCGTCGTTCCTTGTCCTTCTACTTCTGGAGAACCTAGGCTTGATCTTGAATGATCTTTTTTTACTTTTTTACTCATTTATATTCACCCCTTCGCGTTACTTTTTGCTACGAGGTAATAAACTATGCAAACAAAAAAGCGAGAGGAAATCCTCTCGCTTTTTTATATTTTAGAATTCAGAAGAGCCTGGAGTTCTTGGGAATGGAATTACGTCACGGATGTTAGCCATGCCAGTGATGTACATTAGGAAGCGCTCGAAACCTAGACCGAATCCAGCGTGTTTTGTACCGCCGTATTTTCTAAGCTCTAAGTACCACCAGTAATCCTCTTCGTTCATACCTAGTTCTTTAATTCTGTCTACTAAAACGTCTATTCTTTCTTCACGTTGGCTTCCGCCGATTAATTCGCCGATGCCAGGAACTAGAAGGTCAGTAGCAGCTACTGTTTTTCCATCTTCATTCATACGCATGTAGAACGCTTTAATGTCTTTCGGATAGTCAGTTACGAATACAGGGCGTTTGAAAATTTCTTCTGATAAGTATCTTTCGTGCTCTGTTTGTAAGTCAATACCCCATTCTACTGGATATTTGAAGTCAGCACCTGACTCTTGAAGCACTTTAATTGCTTCTGTATATGTGATACGACCGAAGTCAGAGTTGATTACGTTGTTCATGCGCTCAAGAACTGTTTTATCAACGAAGCTGTTGAAGAATTCCATTTCTTCTGGTGCATGCTCTAGTACGTATTTCATTGCATATTTTAGCATATCTTCTGTAAGATCCATTACGTCGCCTAATTCAGCGAATGCAATCTCCGGCTCAACCATCCAGAACTCAGCTGCGTGGCGAGTTGTGTTTGAGTTTTCTGCACGGAATGTAGGGCCGAATGTGTATACGTCACGGAATGCTAATGCATAAGCTTCAGCGTTCAGCTGTCCACTTACTGTTAAGTTTGTTTCTTTGCCGAAGAAGTCTTTTGATTCATCAACTTGTCCGTCTTCACCTTTTGGTACGTTGTTTAAATCTTGCGTTGTTACGCGGAACATTTCGCCTGCACCTTCTGTATCACTACCAGTGATGATTGGTGTGTGAACATGTACGAATCCACGCTCTTGGAAGAACTGGTGAATCGCAAATGCTGCGACAGAACGTACACGGAACGTTGCAGAGAATGCATTTGTTCTTGGACGTAAGTGAGCGATTGTACGTAAGTATTCAAACGTGTGACGTTTCTTTTGAAGTGGGTAATCAGAATCTGATAAGCCCTCGATATCAATTTTTTCTGCTTTAATTTCAAATGGTTGCTTCGCTCCAGGCGTTGCAATTACTGTACCTTCTACTTTAACTGAAGAGCTAAGTGGAAGTTTTGCAATTTCTTTGAAGTTTTCTAACTCTGTATCGAAAACGATTTGAACGCTTTTGAAAAAGCTACCGTCGTTTAATTCGATGAAACCAAATGCTTTTGAATCACGTAAGTTACGAATCCACCCTGATACTTGTACTGTTTGACCTGCGTATTTATCTGTATCTCTATACAGACTTTTTACTAATGTGTTTTCCATAGTGAAATTCTCCTTTGCACATATATTTAAATACAAAAAAACCTTTCATCCATAAAGGGACGAAAGGTTAAACTTCGCGGTACCACCCAATTTGTCATAAAGACCAACTTTAACTCGTATGTAATACATACTTCCCGGTTTGTAACAGGCCGGATTCCCGTCTAAGCCTACTCTTAAATACAAGTTTCAATTTCGGTTAGCAACTCCAAGGTGTTCTTCACATATACCGCCTCATCAGGCTCTCACCGTCCCTGACTCGCTTTGGATTATAGTATATACTACTTTTCCTTATCATCGTCTTTCATTTTGTTAAACTAAAATTAATGTACTACATTCGAGAGAAAGATGCAAGATACCAAAAAATATATCAGCGATTTTTGTAATATATCGACTTACCGACAATCGTGCCATAAAAAAATTGCCGGACTGAATCCGGCAATCTTTTATTACTTACGTAACTCCGCACCAAATTTCTCTTCTACCGTCGTTAATACACGGTTATGTGCTTCTGTTACTTCTTCGTCTGTTAACGTACGTTCTGCATCGAAGTAGGTCATAGAGAATGCAAGTGATTTCTTGCCTTCTTCCATTTTTTCACCTTCGTATAAGTCGAATAGCGCTACGTCTTTCAGAAGTTCTCCGCCAGCTTCAGCAATGACTTGCTTCATTTCGCCAGCTTTTGTTTCTTTTGTTACGACAACAGCCATATCACGTGTCATAGATGGGAAACGTGGAATTGCTGCGTAGTAAGTTTCTTCTGCGTCTGCACCGAACACTTTTACAAGAGATAGTTCGAATACGAATGTATTTTTCACATCTAATTGTTTTTCTGCTTCTGGGTGCAATTGACCGATGAAACCAATTACTTCGCCATCTAATACGATGTCAGCTGTACGACCTGGGTGCATACCTTCACGTTTTGCTGGTGCATATGTGATTTGGTTTGCAACGCCAAGTACGTCGAATAATCCTTCTAGTACACCCTTCACAACGAAGAAGTCTACTACTTTCTTCTCACCTTGCCATGCATGGTGAAGTGCAAGACCTATCATAACACCTGCAAGATGTTGTTCTTCTTTCGGAAGTTCTCCTGCTTCTGTCGGTAAGAAGACAGAACCTACTTCGTATAAAGCAACACTATCGTTTTTACGTGCCACATTGTATGAAACTGCTTCTAACAATTGTGGCACTAGGCTTAAACGAAGTTGGCTACGCTCTTCACTCATTGGAAGTGCAAGGTTTACAGGCGCCTTTTCGTTTGGCTCAACCATATATTGCTTCGCTTTATCAGCGCTCGTTAATGAATACGTGATTGCTTCATATAAACCAGCACCTTCTAAGAAGCGACGTACTTTACGACGTTTCGTTTGTGCTGATGTTAATTTACCACGAGTCATTGTTCCAGAAGGTAATGTAACTGGAATGTGGTCATAACCGTATAGACGACCCACTTCTTCTACTAAGTCTTCTGAAATTGTAATATCAGGACGACGTGCTGGTACATTCACATGGAATGTTCCTTCTACTTCTGTGAATGGGAATTTTAAGTTTGTGAACATTGTACCCATTTCACTTGCAGAAATATTTGTACCTAATACACGGTTTACTTTTTCAGCAGTAACAGATACTGTACGTTCTTGTACTTGTAAGTTGTCAGCTTCTACTACACCTTCAAGTGCTTCTCCACCAGCGTATTTCGCCATTAAAGCAGCTGCGTGTTGAATTGCTTCAAATGTACGTGTTGGGTCAATTCCTTTTTCAAAACGTGCACTTGATTCACTGCGAAGACCTAAGTCTTTTGATGTACGGCGTACTGTTTGACCTGCAAAGTATGCAGATTCAATTAAAACGTTTACTGTCTCATTTGTAACTTCAGAATCCGCTCCGCCCATTACACCAGCAACAGCTAAAGCTTTTGTTCCGTTTGTAATTACAAGGTGGTGGCTTTGTAACGTACGCTCTTGATCATCTAACGTTTCAATTTTTTCACCTTCTTTTGCAAGACGAACAACGATTTCTTTTGAACCTAATTTATCGTAATCGAATGCATGTAACGGTTGACCGTATTCCATTAAAATGTAGTTTGTAATATCAACTACATTGCTAATTGGACGAATGCCAGCTGCCATAAGGCGCGTTTGCATCCACATTGGTGATGGACCAATCTTTACGTTCTTTACCATTTTTGCAATATATAATGGGTTTTCTTCTTTCGCTTCTACACTTACAGAAATGTAATCAGAAGTTTTTTCTGCTGTTTCTTGTAAGCTGATAGCTGGAAGTTTTACTTCACGGCCGTAAATAGCAGCGACTTCATATGCAACACCTAGCATGTTTAGGCAATCTGCACGGTTTGGTGTTAAACCAAGCTCAAGTACTTCATCATGTAAGTTTAAAATTTCAAGTGCGTCTGCACCAACTTCAGCGTCACTTGGGAAGATGAAGATACCGTCTGCATATTCTTTTGAAACTAACTTTCCATCAATGCCAAGCTCTTGAAGCGCACAAACCATACCATGAGAAGCTTCACCACGTAGTTTTGCCTTTTTAATTTTGAAGTTGCCAGGAAGTACAGCACCAACTTTTGCAACTGGTACTTTTAAACCTTTTGCAATGTTAGCAGCTCCACAAATAATTTGAACTGGCTCTTCTTCACCGATATCGATTAAACATTTGCTTAATTTATCAGCTTCTGGGTGTTTTTCACATTCTAATACGTGACCAACTACAACACCTTTTACACCTTTATTTAATACTTCAACACCTTCTACTTCAATACCACTTTTCGTGATTTTGTCTGCTAGTTCTTGTGCTGTTACATCTTTAATATCTACATACTCTTGTAACCAACGATATGATACGAACATACTTATCCTCTCCTTCCCTTACGCTCGTTTGAATTGTTGTAAGAAACGTACATCATTTGTATAGAAATGACGAATGTCATCTACGCCGTATTTCAACATTGCGATACGCTCTGCGCCCATACCGAATGCGAAACCTTGATATTCTTTTGAATCATAACCAGCCATTTCAAGTACGTTCGGATGAACCATACCTGCGCCTAAAATTTCGATCCAGCCAGTTCCTTTACAAGTGCCGCAACCTTTGCCGTGACACATCATACAAGAAATATCCATCTCTACAGATGGCTCTGTGAATGGGAAGAAACTTGGACGAAGACGGATTTCACGATCTTCACCGAACATCTTTTTCACGAATACTTGCAGTGTACCTTTTAAGTCACTCATGCGAATGTTTTTATCAATTACAAGACCTTCAATTTGCATGAACTGGTGTGAATGCGTCGCATCATCGTCATCGCGGCGATACACTTTACCAGGACAAATAATTTTAATTGGGCCTTTTTCTTTATTATTTTCCATCGTACGTGCTTGCACAGAAGATGTATGTGTACGTAGTAACGTTTCTTCTGTAATGTAGAATGTATCTTGCATATCACGCGCTGGGTGATCTTTCGGTAAGTTTAATGCTTCGAAGTTGTAGTAGTCTTTTTCTACTTCTGTTCCTTCAGCTACTTCATAACCCATACCGATGAATACATCTTCAATTTGTTCAACAACAGCTGTTAACGGATGGTGACAACCTGTTTCAACAGGACGACCTGGTAGTGTAACATCAATTGTTTCCGTAGCTAATTTCGCTTCAATTACTGCTTTTTCTAAGTTACCAATTTTGTCTTCTAAACGCGTTTGGATCGCTTCACGTACTTCATTTACTAATGCTCCCATACGTGGACGCTCTTCTGCTGATAATTTTCCCATGCCGCGTAATACTTCTGTAATTGGACCTTTTTTACCTAAATACGCTACGCGTACGTCGTTTAAGCCCTTTAGCTCTTTCGCTTCTTCAATAAGCTCTAACGCTTTTTGCTTTAGCTCTTTTAAACGTGCTTCCATTTGGAACCCTCCTAATTTTAAAAATAAAAAAACCTCGCTCCCAAAAAGGGACGAGGTAAATTCGCGGTACCACCCTAAATTGACAGACCAGGTCTGCCCACTCATTAGTTATAACGATCAATTCTGACCGGAACGCCTTTACATATATATGGTCCTGGCGTCAACTCCAGAGGTGAATTCACTTCCGTCTACCATAAGAATACTTTCAGTCTAAGGCATTCTCTCCCTTTATGGCGATTTTGTAAGTTACTCTTCTCTATCAACGTTTTTCGTTATTTAACTTTTAATATAATATACTTCAACTTATTATAAGAAGTTTTTTATTTGTTCGCAACTGGGCTTTGCAAATAATACGTTAAAATCCCTGCTGCAACCGCAACATTTAATGATTCTGCCCCGCCGTAAATCGGAATATACAAGTTTTGATCACTTTTTGCAAGAATTTCTTCGCTTACGCCACTTCCTTCATTTCCTACAATTAATGCAAAACTACCAGCTGGTGTTACTTCACCATATGGAACTCCATTTTCAAGAGCGGTTCCATATACAGGAACGTTATTTTCTTTTAACTTGTCTACCCACTCTTCTAAGTTCCCTTTTACAACTGGTAAATGGAAAATAGAACCTTGTGTAGAACGAAGCACTTTACTATTATATGCATCAACGCATCCTTCTCCAAGCACAACAGCATGAATACCAGCTGCATCAGCTGTACGAATAATTGTCCCTAAGTTGCCCGGGTCTTGAAGACCATCTAATAAAAGAAACTTTCCATCTGCAAGAGCTACTTCACTCTCGTGTTTCTCACAAACAGCAAATACCCCTTGCGTCGTTTCTGTTTCACGGAGTACTTTTACGATTGCTTCAGGTACGATATACATTTCCACATCATTAACTGTCCAATCTTTCGGAAGATCTGTCTGATCAGAAACGATAAGTTCTGTTACAACTCCTGCTTTTAAAGCTTCTTCCACTAAGTGGAATCCTTCTACAAAAAATAAACCCTTTTTATCGCGCTCTTTTTTCGTCTGCAGCTTTTTCCACTGCTTCACACGCGGATTTTGCACTGAATCAATGTTTTTCATAATATGTATTTCCCTCTCTTCTTGTCTTATCATTATAGCCTATTTTTCATACATATTTACATAAAAAAGAACAAAAACTAACGTCAGTTTCAATTCTGAAGAAGAGGTGAAGATAATGAGTTTTAATTTACGCGGCGCTGTATTAGCGAATGTATCTGGAAATTCACAAGATCAATTACAAGAAACGATTGTCGATGCAATTCAAAGCGGTGAAGAAAAAATGCTTCCAGGTCTTGGCGTTTTATTCGAAGTCATTTGGAAAAATGCTGATGAAAATGAAAAACACGAAATGTTAGGAACACTGGAGCAAGGATTAAAAAAATAAACAATAAAAGGTCACCTTAGAAAAAAAACTAAGGTGACCTTTTATGTCTATAAAATTTTTCTTCTCCTAAACATTTCTACTTTACTAACGCTACCCAGATGGAGTACAATGTTCAAAATACATTTAAACCGATCGATTTTTCTTCATATACATCATTAGATAAAAGGAGTGAATGTTTTATGCAACGTATTACGCTTGAACAAGTTTTTAAACATCACATTACACAAAAATATGTAAACCGTTCTGGAATGGTCCACGCGATCGCTGTCGCTTACCATGCGTTTCACTTAGCGAAAAAGCATCATGCCTCAGTCGATGCTGCAACAAAAGCTGGTTTCCTTCATGATATCGGACATCACACATGGTACAGTGAGGGAGCATGGGATTATGACTTGTATAAAAAGAATGATATACATGCGATTAAAGGTGCAGAAAGAGCTCATAAATTGCTTATTAGATTAGGAGAACATCCGAAACTAGCAAAAGAAATTTCTATCGCGATTCTTCTTCATACAGATTCTTTCTTAGTACAGCAAGAAATTGAAAGAACATCTCTTCAAAACATTATTAAATGGGCAGACGAAGCAGATGAAGAACCGGGCGGAGCGCACCATTATAGAACAATTTCTTATGAAAAAGCACTTAAAGCAATTCAGCAGTTAGATCGATTGGTAGAGCGTGAATTACAAATAGAGCAATCGAAATCGAACAATAAAGCAGAACATAGTTATCAATGAGAAAGAGGAATCACTATAGGGTGATACCTCTTTTATTATTTTACGAAAAATACACCTTTATATGTAATATTTGGATATTACACTCAAAAACAAAATACTTTATAATTAAATATACAAATATAAAGAGGTGATTTTATAAATGCAACCCGCTACACAACTTTCTAATGAACAGAAATATTCTATGTCATGGGGACAATTTATTAGCTCCGTTTTATTCGCTTTTTTCGGAACCGGACTTATTACTGTGTTCCTAGCAATGCCCTTAACAATTTATACAGCAGGTCTTACAGATAAAAAACAAATTGCCCTGTATGAATCTATCGTAAACACTGCAAGTATCGTATTACAACTAGCCGTGTTGTTATTCTTCATTTTCAAATTCGAACCCGCAAAAAAATTACTACTACAATCTTTTAACTTTAAAGTACTTAAAGAATGGCGTACATACGTATACTTACTTCTTTTCTTCGCTATAAACATTTTAATCAATTACATCTTGTTAAATTATATGTTCCAAGACGCAACAAAGCAGCAATCTTCCGCACTTAACTTAGACGTTTTTAAGCAGTATCAAATATTATTACTTCTCGGCTTCGCAATACTCACACCAATTTTTGAAGAACTTATTTTCCGTGGCTTTATGCTTCGCTTCTTCTCTGAGCGATTTCCATTTTGGATTGCAGCCATCATAACAAGTTTCTTCTTCGGTATCGCTCATACATACTCACTTGGAGTCATGGTAATTACTTTCTTCATGGGATTATTAATGGCTATTTTATGTAAAAAAACAAAATCCATTATTCCAGCTATGTTATTTCATATTATGAATAATATGTTGGCATTTTTGAGCTAAAAAGAGGTATCATCACGATACCTCTTTTTACTCTTTTATCACAACTTCAAACTCTTCCGTGTGCACAGAACATCAATGTAAAATCATTACTGTCTGTAAATATTAGCTTCAAAATATCATTTTTACTACACTGATGACTTTTTTGTATAAATATTCTATAATCTTTATATATAACTATAAAATAAGCAAGGATAGGTGATTCACTATTATACAAGCCACGCAACTAACTTACCCACAAAAACACCCTATGTCACTCTCACAATTTCTATTTTCACTCGTTTTTGCGATTTGGGGAACAGGATTTCTAGCCGATCTCTTTATAGGCCTTCCTACCGTTATTTATACAGAAGGTTTAACCGATCCAAAACAAATTGCTTTAACAAAATCACTTACTACTTTTGGGAGGCATTTATTTGTATTGTGCATTTTATTAATTTTAATTTATGCATATAAGCCATTAAGAAATTTAATTGTCCCGACACTAAACTTTACAGCATTAAAAAAAGTAAGCACATACATCTATATCATTCTTTTTTATGGACTACATATCGTTAATGATATATTTATAATTAATAATATTTTTCCTAATGCGGTAAAAGAGCAGTCATCCGCTTTAGACCTAGAAATGTTAAAACAATACAAACTATTATTGCTAATAGGTGGCGCTATACTTGTACCTATTTTTGAAGAACTTATAGTCCGCGGTATTATTCTTCACTTCCTACAACAGCGCTTCCCATTTTGGATTGCAGCGTTTGGGTCTAGCTTCCTCTTCGCAATAGGTCATATATACTCAGCTGGTGTGATGTTTAGTATGTTCATCATGGGTCTATTTATGGCCATTTTATGTAAAAAAACAAAATCCATTATTCCAGCTATATTACTTCATATTATGAATAATATGTTAGCCTTTTTAGGATAAAAAGAGGTATCATCGCGATACCTCTTTTCACTCTTTTATCACAACTTCAAACTCTTCTTCCGTTAACACTTTTCGATAATTCGTTTTCTTTTCTCCCTCTTCACCAGAAGTTAGGACAGGCGTCAGAACAATTTTCTTTACACTATCTTCTTCCACGTAATGCTTCATAAAGATTTCTTTATCATTCTTCTTTAAATGATCTAATATATGTTGCATATCATTACTAATTTCATTTTTAGTCGTATCGGTATGCATCGCTATTTCAACTATTTTGATCTAACCCTTTTTCATTTACTGTTTTCGCATATTTCCTCGCATAATCGATAGATTTATATTTTGTAATAGCTGCAATCCAGTTTTTTAAAGTATTTTTCTCCTCATCATACTTTTCAATATGATTCCAAATTGCCAATAACACATCATCCATACATTCCTCTTGTACATCTTGAAACGAAGCTAAATGCTTCTGAATAATACTTTTTATAAGTCCACCGTACTGGTCGATAATAAAGTATAATGCTTTTTCATTCCTTTTCCTTAGCTGCATTGCAACGTTCTCTATATCTATTAATTCGTATCATCACTTCTCATTTCTATCAATTTATACATATTCATTAATAATATCCAAAATAAACCTCATGTAGTAAAATATAACTGATTACATAGAAGGAGACTATATATGTTGAGCTTACTTTGGGTTGTTTATATGCCACTTCTTGTTTTATGCGGATTTTTTGGTGGTATTTTTTTAATTGTTACTAGCATGAAACATCGTAAATTATTTGTTGGTTTAATGGGGCTACTTAGCTTCTCCTTTGTCACACTACCTTTTGTTTTTTTTGGCATGGGAGTGGATAGCAATGCAATCCTCCCTATTTCAACTACTTTATATTGGATACTATTTTCTTTAACTGGATTATTAGCAGGGGGAAGTGGAGTCCAAGCCAAAATTAAAAGTATACGTAATATGGGATTCATTATTTTTACCGCTGGAATATTAGGGGTTATTTTCTGGGTACTCGTGTCTGTAGGTGATTCATTCTATATATAATATTTTTTAGAAACCCATAAATCGGAGGTAATACAGGAGTGTTCGGAATATTAACTTGGATGATTTTAGCTCTTACTTTGATGTTATGCGAGCTCATCGTCGGCATTTTTTTAATTATTGCTGGCATGAAACACCGTAAATTACTTACTCTTATCGCAGGTTTAATTAGCATATTACTTATCGTTGTTCCTATCATTTGTATAGGTTCTGGAATAGATTTAGAGGGGATGGTTCCAATTTCGGGAACTTTATATTGGTGTTTCTTCTCTTTAGCTGGACTATTAGCTATTATAAGTGGAAGACAAATATCAAGTATTCGTGCTATGGGGACAATTTTGTTTATAACAGGGCTGTGCTCCGTAACTGGTTATCATTTTTTATATCTCACTCTTTAACAAGACAAAAAGCAGGGAAATTAATTCCCTGCTTTTCTATTTGGTTTATTGCCTGACGGTAAGAAGAACGATAACACCCAAGCAATACCAGCTAATATTGTCGCAATTAAGAAGGCATCGTTAATACCGTTAATTGCAGATAGCTTTGAAATTTGTCCAAATAATAGTTGCGTGCTCATCGCATCTCCTGCTTGCGCTGATCCGGCAATCGCTGCTAAACTTTGGCCCATACCGTGTACTTTATCAACTAAAATTGGGTTTGACGTTGTTAACATGTTGCCGTAATCTGCTACGTGAGCAGTCGTTTGCTGCGTCATAAGTGTAATTAATATCGCTGTTCCAATTGAACCAGCTACTTGTCTTGACGTATTTTGCGTTGCTGTACCGTGAGAAATTAATTTCATCGGCAGTGCGTTCATACCTGCTGTCATAATTGGCATCATAATGAATGACATACCAATTGAACGTATAATATAATCCGTCATAATAACGCTATACGGTGTATCCATCGATAACGTTGTGAATTCATATGTCGCAAACGTTGTAATGGCTAAACCGACAATTGCTAACGGACGAATACCATACTTATCAAATAGTTTACCTGCAATAGGTCCCATGATCCCCATAATTAATGATCCTGGAAGTAGTAATAAACCTGATTCTATCGGTGTGAAACCGCGAATGTTTTGCAGATATACTGGAAGCAATAACATACCTCCGAATAATGCCATCGTAACAATTGCATTAATTACTAAAGTAAAAGTAAATACTGGGTATTTAAACACTTGTAAATCAAGCATTTTATTGTCCGTTGTTAGCTCTCTCCAAATAAATACCGCAATACCTACTACACCAATGATAAGTGAAATAACAACCTCTGCACTAGTCCAGCTATTATTTCCTGCTTCGCTAAATCCATACAATAAGCTACCTAGTCCAATACTTGAACTAACAACACCGAATACATCTAACTTCGTTTTAGATACCGGCTGAGCTAGTGTAAAGAATTTTAAAGATAGGAACGTAATAATTAAACCAATTACAAACATTCCGTAGAACATTAAGTTCCAGCTATAGTTTTCAATCACCCAACCTGTTACAGTTGGTCCAATAGCTGGTGCTAAAATCATCGCTACACCTAGTAATCCCATCGCTGCTCCGCGCTTATGAGGCGGGAATAATGTCATGAAAATATTCATACCAACCGGCATTAAAATACCTGCACCCACCGCCTGAATAACGCGGCCCGTCATCATCATTGTAAAGTTTCCTGAAATAGCACAAATGATAGATCCTACCGTGAAGAATAACATTGCCGCTACGAATAATTTACGATACGTAAATCGTGAAACTAAAAAGGCACTAATCGGTACTAAAATACCATTTACAAGCATGAAACCTGTAATTAACCATTGTGCTGTTGAAGTTGATACGTTAAATTCATTCATTAATGGAGGCAATGCAACATTAATAATTGTTTGGTTTAAAATAGAAACGAACATGCCGAGAATTAATACAGCTACAACTGCTTTTACGTTCACATTTTCTACAGGCGTAGACATTTGTTTTTTTGGCACTTCTTTTTCTTGTTTTACTTCTTCTTGCTTTCCTGTTTCTAACTCAACTACATTAGAAATTTCTGCTTCTTGCTTTCGTTCAATTTCTTTCTCTTCTGTTTCTACCTTACTTACTTCTATTTTATTTACGGCTGGGACTTGTTCTTCTCCCACATTCGTTTTTTTCTTTCGTAAAAGACGATTTACAAGGAAGAAGACGATTATACAAAATAGTGCATATCCTGCAATTGCAATTGAGGACATCTCATCTCCCCCTTACTTATGAATACGAACTGACACATTCATTCCAGGAACAATATTTACTGATTTACTATGATCTAAAGAAATTTTAACTGGTACTACTTGTGTTACTTTCGTATAGTTCGCTGTTGCGTTGCTTGATGGTAACATAGAGAATGTATTCGCTGTTGTTAATCCAACTTGCTCTACTTTTCCTGATAACGTTGTATCTGGGTATGCATCTACATACACATCTACATCTTGACCTTTTTGTACATCGTCAACATCTGTTTCTTCAATGTTTGCTGTTACCCATAAATTGTTCATATCAAATGCGTAAGCAATTGGGCTACCTGCTCCAACGAAAGCATTTGTCGTCGCGTTTGATTGTACAACTGTTGCATTTTGCGGAATTGTTACGTCTACTGTTTGTTCTCCATTTGCTGCCGCTACAGTAACAGCACCTAATTTGTCATTCTCGTTGTAGTTCTTTCCTACTTCAGCTTTCCAGTCAGTTAATTTACCTGCTACTGGTGATGCAATTGGAATTACTTTTCCATCAATTTTTGCATTTTCTGTTTTTAAATAATTTTCCGCTTGATTGTAATAGTAATAACCGCCAATACCGCCGCCAACTAGTACAATTAATGTGATAATGTTAATAATCACCATTCTTCGAAACTGATTCATTGCATTCCTCTCCTTATATCGCATATAATTTTTTTCTAAACTATTTACGTCCTTATTGTTTAGACTGTTTAATTGTTAATTATATTAACTTTTAAACAAAAAAATCACACCATCTGCGGTGTAAATCGAAATTTATCTACCTGCGAGCGGTGCTGATTTCTGAAGGACTATCGTTTATAATTATAAATAATTATTTTGAATCTACAACCGACAATTTACGTATGAAATGTCGCTTAAACAACAATATAATACCTATATGTTGTTTAAGTATAAAAAATTAAACGAGGGGAAGTAAAAATGTCTATTAAAAATACAAATGATCCACGTGTAAAGCGGACGAGACAACTCATACAGGATGCTTTTGTCGCTTTAGTAGGCGAAAAAGGATTTGATGATGTAACTGTTCAACATATTGCAGAACGTGCTCCCGTAAATCGTGCTACGTTTTATAGCCATTACCATGATAAATATGACCTATTAGACAAAAGCATCGAAGAAATGTTAGAGAAATTAACAGAAGTTATTAAGCCGAAAAATAGAAATAAAGAAGAGTTTCAACTTACATTTGATTCACCACATCCGACATTTTTGGCTTTGTTCGAACATATCGCAGAAAATGTGAACTTCTATAACGTTATGCTTGGTGATAAAGCCGCTGGAAACTACTCTTATAAAATGATGAAAACAATACAAACACATTTAACATTAAGCTTGTCTATTTCACAGCCAGATGATAAAGATCTTATGGTTCCTCGTGATATTTTAATTAGTTATGTGACAGGAGCTCATATCGGGATGATTATGTCATGGTTAAAAAGAGGGATGATTTATACCCCGCATTTTATGGCCATGCAATTAACTCGTTTAATTATTTTAGGAGCTCATACTGCTGCAGGATTAGAACGACCTTTTTAAAACATAAAAAAGCGAAGGAGAACCTCCTTCGCTTTTTCTATTAATTAAATGTAATGTTATGTACAGCCTCTTTATCAAGACGTTTAATAACTTCTACAATTAACTTCACTGCATTTTCATAGTCATCACGGTGTAACATTGCCGCATGAGAATGAATGTAGCGCGTTGCAATCGTAATTGCCATAGACGGAATACCATTTACAGCAATATGAATTGCACCTGCATCCGTTCCACCGCCCGCTACTGAATCATATTGATACGGGATTTGTAATTCGTCAGCAACATCAACTACAAAGTCACGTAAACCTGTATGTCCAATAACAGAAGCATCATATAAAATGATCTGTGGTCCATCACCCATTTTACTTTGCGCTTCTTTTGCCGTTACACCTGGTGTGTCACCAGCGATACCAACATCTACTGCGAATGCGATATCTGGTTTAATATAGTTCGCAGATGTTTTCGCACCACGAAGACCAACTTCTTCTTGTACAGTCCCTACGCCGTATACAACGTTTGGATGCTTTTCATCTTTTAATTGTTTTAATACGTCAATTGCAATTGCACAACCAATTCGGTTATCCCATGCTTTTGCAAGTAACATTTTTTCATTTTTCATCACTTGGAATTCAAAGTAAGGTACAACTTGATCTCCTGGTCGTACGCCCCACTCCATTGCCTCCTCTTGGCTAGAAGCACCAATATCGATGAACATGTCTTTAATTTCAACTGGTTTTTTACGCGCTTCTGGAGATAAGATGTGCGGTGGTTTTGAACCAATTACACCTGTTACATCTCCTTTACGTGTTACAATTGTCACGCGCTGCGCAAGCATAACTTGTGACCACCAGCCACCAACTGTTTGGAAACGAAGGAAACCTTTGTCATCAATTTGCGTAATCATAAAGCCGACTTCATCTAAATGACCTGCAACCATAATTTTCGGGCCGTTTTCTTCCCCTACTTTTTTCGCAACTAAGCTTCCTAAATTATCAGTAGAAAGTTCGTCCGCAAACGGCTCAATATATTTCTTCATTACTTCGCGTGGTTCACGCTCGTTACCCGCAATACCACGAGCATCTGTTAATTCTTTTAGCATTGTCAATGTCGCGTCTAATTTTGTCATTGCCAACACCCTCCTTTTTCTTCAGTCACTTCATTATACAAAAGGAAATTGAAATATTCAAAAATTAAATCAGTATCCTTGTGTTTGACGCTGATGATTTACTTCATTTTTATCTAAATATGCCTTTTCAATCTCTTCTTGCTCAAACTCTAGCGCTTGTCCAAGTCGAAGATAGCTTGTAAATAATTCAATATAGTTCGTAATAGATGGTTGATCTGTAAAACGAATTACTTTCGCATATGTGTCTAAGAAAATTTCTACTTGTGTTTTATTCGTTTGTGCACATTTATAGAATAGGAAGTTTTTATCAATACCTAAATCAATTCCGATTGATAAGATAAAATGCAATCCATCTACGTATTCTTCTAATATTACTTCACGTTCTGATGCTGGTTTGTTGCTCCAATATTTAAAACAACGTGTTTCATTTGCAAGTTCTCCAATTTCTACAAGAAGAGCTAACATTTTTTCTTTTAACAACTTTTTCGGTTGTAAATCATGCTCTTTCACAATACGGTCATCTAATTCTTTTTGTAATTTAAATAGTTGTAGTAAGTCCATTCTATTGTCCTCCTCCAACATCGCATTTTACGCAACAATGTTGTTTCATCTCAAAGTTCATTATTATTTTTCGTTTCTTATTAATAAGTCAGCCATTTACCTCTTTACAAAATAGCTTGTCCTTAATTTACAAATACGTTTCAATCATCACTATTAGATTGTTCACTCCGATTGGTGATAGTTAATCATTATCCGGGGATTGTCCACTGATAAAAAATTTATTTTATCTGATGAAAGTTCCATATCATCTTTCCATTATAGCAGTGTCGTTTCAGGTAGGAAAGATACTCTTCTTTCCAAAGGGGGATAATTGAAAAAAGCCAGGAGAATTCTCCTGGCTTCATATATATATTCTTCTATATCGCTATAGCTTTTATATTGATTTTGTCATATCGATAACGACATACTTCTCTTTGCATACAAATAAAAAAACCTTAGAAGAAAAATCTTCTAAGGTTTCAACTAATTAATTAGTTAATGTTGTTTTTTGCAACTGTTGCTAATTCAGCGAAAGCTTTTTCGTCATGAACAGCTAAGTCAGCAAGCATCTTGCGGTTAACTTCGATGCCAGCATTTTTAAGACCGTGCATTAAGCGGCTGTAAGAAAGACCATTCATACGAGCTGCTGCGTTGATACGTGTAATCCATAATTTACGGAAGTCACGTTTCTTTTGACGACGGTCACGGAATGCATACATTAGAGATTTCATAACCTGTTGGTTAGCAACCTTGAATAATGTACTCTTAGAACCGTAGTAACCTTTTGCTAATTTTATAACTTTTTTACGACGTTGACGAGTAACTGTACCACCTTTTACTCTTGGCATAATATTACCTCCTAATTGTTCTATATATCAGCCGAACTTATTTTAAGTTGTCAAGCATTTGACGAATGCGTTTGAAGTCACCAGCGCTTACTACACCAGCTTTACGTAGTTTACGTTTAGCTTTTGTAGATTTGTTAGCGAATAAATGGCTTGTGTAAGCGTGAGAACGTTTCAGTTTACCTGATCCAGTCTTTTTGAAACGCTTTGCAGAGCCGCGATGAGTTTTTTGTTTAGGCATAGGTATTTCCTCCTCTATCTATTACTTATCGTTTTTCGGTGCTAAAACTAAGAACATACTACGTCCTTCCATTTTAGGCTTAGATTCAATTGTACTAACTTCAGCACAAGCTTCTGAGAAGCGATCTAAAACACGTTGACCGATTTCTTTATGAGTAATGGCACGTCCTTTAAAGCGAATTGACGCTTTAACCTTGTCGCCTTTCTCTAAAAACTTGATAGCATTACGAAGTTTTGTGTTAAAGTCATGTTCATCAATTGTTGGACTTAAACGAACTTCTTTCATGCTAATTACTTTTTGATTTTTGCGCTGTTCTTTTTCTTTCTTCTGTTGCTCAAAGCGGAATTTACCGTAGTCCATAATGCGGCATACTGGCGGTTTCGCATTTGGAGCAACTAATACTAAATCAAGATTAAGATTTGCAGCTAAGTCTAAAGCGTCATTACGAGACTTGATTCCAAGTTGATCGCCATTTGCACCAACTAAACGTACTTCACGTGCACGAATTTGCTCGTTAATCATCATATCCTTGCTAATAGTAAGCCACCTCCAAGGTTTTTTCAGAACATCTTTTGTAGTCATAGAACCCGACAAAAAAAGTGCGGGCATACGACACCCACACTTGTAAATTCTTAAGTAAGAAATACATTTACCTGTAAACTGCGAATGCGTCCATCAGGTGAGAAGCGGGTGCTTCTACTTGTTCCACAAAACAATATTCTATTATCCTTGATGAGTTTATCATAGGACATGACGTCTGTCAAGAAGACGCAATGTTTTTTACTAACAACAAGAAATATTGTAACAAACAACTAACATACTTGCAATACTTTTTTATGATAAGTATAGTTTGGTTATTTTTTCTAGTTTTTCTTTTTTATAATACATACGAAAGCCGCGGTATACCGCGGCTCTGTCTTATCGTTTTCCTTCTACTTTAATCATATCAACAAAAGCATCTAATGCAATTGTTTCTGATTTTTGTTCACCATATTTACGTACGTTTACGCCGTTTTCAGTTACTTCATTGTCACCTACTACAAGCATGTACGGGATTTTTTGCATTTGTGCTTCACGGATTTTGTAACCAATTTTCTCTTCACGAGTATCTAATTCAACACGGATACCAGCACGACGTAATTCATCTTGTACTTTCTTCGCATAGTCTAAATGTACTTGCGGAGAAACTGGAATTACTTGCGCTTGAACTGGAGCTAACCAAGTTGGGAATGCACCTTTGTATTCTTCAATTAAGAAGGCTACGAAACGTTCCATAGTTGATACAACACCACGGTGAATTACAACTGGACGATGTTGTTTACCGTCTTCACCAACGTAAGATAATTCAAAGCGTTCTGGAAGTAAGAAGTCTAATTGTACAGTTGAAAGTGTTTCGTCTTTTCCAAGAGCAGTACGAACTTGAACGTCAAGTTTTGGACCGTAGAATGCCGCTTCACCTTCAGCTTCATAGTAATCAAGACCCATTTCATCCATAGCTTCTTTTAACATACCTTGTGCTTTTTCCCACATCTCATCATCAGCATAGTACTTTTTAGTATCAGCTGGGTCACGATAAGATAGACGGAATGAATAGTTCTCTAAACCGAAATCTTTGTACACTTCTAGAGTTAAGTTTACAACACGTTTTAACTCTTCTTTAATTTGATCTGGGCGAACGAAAATGTGCGCATCATTTAAAGTCATTCCACGTACACGTTGTAATCCAGATAATGCTCCAGACATTTCATAGCGGTGCATTGTTCCAAGTTCCGCAATACGGATTGGTAATTCACGGTAGCTGTGAATATCATTTTTATAAACCATCATGTGGTGAGGGCAGTTCATCGGACGAAGTACTAACTCTTCATTATCCATTTCCATTGATGGGAACATACCATCACGGTAGTGATTCCAGTGACCAGAAGTTTCATAAAGCTCTCTGCTTCCTAGTACTGGAGTGTATACGTGATCATAGCCTAAGCTTGCTTCTTTATCAACGATGTAACGCTCGATAATGCGGCGGATAGTTGCACCTTTTGGTAACCAAAGTGGTAAACCTTGTCCTACTTTTTGGCTATTAGTAAATAGTTTTAATTCTTTACCTAATTTACGGTGATCGCGCTCTTTCGCTTCTTCAAGCATACGTAAGTGCTCATCTAATTCTGCTTTCTTAACGAATGCAGTACCGTAAATACGTTGTAGCATTTTATTATTGCTATCGCCGCGCCAGTAAGCACCCGCAACGCTTAATAATTTAAATACTTTAATTTTCCCTGTAGATGGAAGGTGAACACCACGGCAAAGGTCGAAGAATTCGCCTTGTTCATAGATTGAAATAACTGCATCTTCTGGAAGATCGTTAATTAAATCTAATTTTAACTCATCGCCGATTTCTTCAAAGCGACGAAGTGCTTCTGCACGTGGTACTTCATGACGAACGATTTCTAAGTTTTCGTTCACGATTTTTTGCATTTCTTTTTCGATTTTCTTGAAGTCTTCAACTGTAATTGCTTCTTCCATATCAATATCGTAGTAGAAGCCATTTTCAATTACTGGACCAATACCAAGCTCAAGCTTAGCATCTTTATATAAACGTTTTAACGCTTGTGCTAATAGGTGGGCTGTTGAATGGCGTAAAATATATAAGCCATCTTCAGAATCTAATGTAATAATAGAAACTGCACCATCTTCTTCGATTGGTGTAACAAGATCGATCATCTCATCGTTTAATTTTCCAGCCACAGCTTTTTTCTTTAAGCCTGGGCTAATAGAAGCTGCGATTTCTTCAGTTGTTACGCCTTTTGGAAACTCCTTCACAGCTCCATCAGGGAAAGTAATTTTAACTACATCTGCCATCACTGGTCACTCCTCTTTTTTTCAAAATAAAAAACACTCATCCCGTAAAAAGGGACGAGTGTTGAATTCGTGGTTCCACCCTTGTTCCAATTAACATTATTGTTAATTGCTCAAGTTCAACATAACGGTGTTGTCCGTTAGCAATTACTAGAAAAAAACGTTCACTGCTAAAGTTTAGAGGTGGTAAGTAATAATCCCGTACTAGGAAGCTCACACCCTAAGGCTTCCCTCTCTGAAAATCGTAGAAAACTACTCATGTCCTCATCATGACATTTCAATATATTTCATTTATGTAGGTAATTATATGCTCAAAAACTTAGAAAATCAAGGGCGTTACCTTTATTTTTTAAATTTTTCACATTGCGCTCAAACTCATGTAATCCATGTAATTGGACCCGTTCTTGAAATACATTTCGCAAAGTAATAATCATATTATGGTCTTGTTCTTTCGTATATAAATAAATTTTTTTCGGCGAAATAGAAAGAAGTGGTGCAATTACTTTCGTATCAATATATACATCCTTTTGCTTTAATAATTCCTCATCTATATATTGGACCAATTTCTCCTGTTTTAAACGTCTACCTTTATCGTCATAGAAAATAAAGCTTTCATCAAAAATAAGATGCACACAGGACAAACGTGATTTTCGGCTACGTACTTGTTGCCTTAGCGTCTCAATAAACATTTGATATTCTTGTTCCAACTTATACTCATCAATCGACACTTCAGCAAGCTTAGCTACCATTTTCCTATATGTACGAAGGCGAAAACGAACATATGATGAAAACGAGAACGAAAGCGGATCACAAAGCCAGTTATTTAAAGAAGATTTAATATATGATTCAAATGTGTGACGTGTTAATTCTCGAGCAATCTCTTTTCTTCTTCCCTTTAAAATCTCTTGTGCCATATGCAATATTTGATGACACTCTTCCTCTTCTTCATAAAAAAACTTCTCTTTTAAGATTGTATAAATCCACTCATTTTGCTTTACATTCACAATGAAATATACCATTACTGGCAATAAAATCTTTTCAATATAATTCGATTCACATACTGGTATGTGAATCACCACTTTTTGTTCCTGTAAATACACACTCGTTTCCTTATATAACAGTTCCGCTCTTTTCAATAGTTGTCTATATACATGCATAGCATCATTTTTTTCTTCGAAGCAAATTTCAATCACTTTTGTCCCCCCTTTTATCCCTGCTCTAAAGGATTGTATCTATACGTTACAAATCCTATAAGAGTCCGTCCCGTGGAAGTTCACTCTTAGTAGAATTACATTTCCTATCGTTAGAAAATCCACTCAATACGGCTTGCTAATTTTATATATATTAAGGGAGGGAGAAAAAAATGATACAAGCTACAATGAATTTTCTATAAGAAGTTTTTCGTTTTGCAATTCACCTAGTCTGAAAAGTGTTCAAAACAAAAAAGAGCAAGCTTTTCAGCTTACTCTTTACTTATGACGTCGGTTTTTTCCGCCAATCGGAATTGGCTTCGCTAAATATTTAATTCGTTCCATAATACGTGCTGCTTTCATTTGTTCTGCTTCACCACGCTGTGTATACGTTAAATGATGTTCCAATTCCTTGAAATCAAAGTTAGACGTAAAGAACGTCGGTAAGTTTTCTAACATACGGAATTGCAAAATTGCACCAAGCACATCGTCACGCACAAAGCTTGACATCGCTTCTGCTCCGATATCATCTAGCATTAAAACTTGTACGCGTTTCACCGCATCAATCTTTTCCCCAATCGAATTATCTTGAATCGAACTTTTAATTTCACGTAAAAATTCAGGGAAGTATACGAGCATCGAACTTATTTTCTTTTGAGCAAGCTCATTCGCCATTGCTCCTAACAAATACGTTTTCCCTACACCAAATTTACCGTACAAATATAAACCTTGTACTTTTTTACCAGGTTCATATGTACTTAAAAATTCATTGGCTGCACCAATTGCATCAATACGCGCATCTAAATCTGAAGGATCTAAGTTTTCCATCGTTGCCTGTAAAATGTCAGTTGGCATATATACACTTTGAACGAGTTTTTCATATTTCTTTCTCTCGTCATATGCTACTTTTCTAACGCAACGATCGTATTGAATATCAATCATCTTCCCTTGGATAACGAGCTTTGGCTCATATCCTTGCAGCATGTTTTTACACGAACCTAGATCCGGACAATCTGCGCAACCTACACTTTGTCCAATATATTCGTATAACTTCACAAGGCTGCGCTCAATCATAGAAGTTGTTACTTCACCTTGATGTTCGTCTATAAATTCTTTCACACGCGGATGTGCCATTACTTCCGCCTTTAATACTTCATATCTATTTTTAAAATTTTTATTTTCCATTAACTTTGCAAATGAATTTTGAATATGCTCCATTTTCTCACCTCAAAGAGCGTTCATTCTCTTCTATTAATCACGCTTATATTTTTTTAACACTTCTTCTAGTCGTTTTCGTTCATCATCTAACGTACTTGCATCTTTTTTCTTACTTACATCTTTCTTCACTGTTTCTTTCTCTTGTTCTTTCGGCTCTTCTTTCAGCCAATCTGGTACCATTTCTTTTCTTATCGTTTTCTTCGACGTACGGCCTTTTTTCTTCGTCTCAGCCCATTCTTGATATTGACGATTCTCTTCTTTCGCTAACGCCATTGCTTCAGCTACTGTACCGACCTTTTTACGTGCCCAATGCCCAGCAATTTTCTCCACATACGTTTTCGCAAGCTTCATATCTGAGCGTAGCATAACGTAATAAATAAGTACATTCACAACACCTGGCGTTAATTTTTGATTGATCATTACATCTTCAACGATCTGCAAGTCAGCCTTTGTCGCCTCTGCACCACCAGAGATTTCTTTTAATAGTTGTTTTGGTGAGATTTCCTCTAGCTGTTTGATTAACATCTCTTCTTGCGTAGAAGGCTCTTTTCCTTCCATCATACGTGCAGCGTGAGGTTGTACTCTTTCACTTAATACAGGTAACGCTTGACCGTTTTCGAACTGATACCAATCACGTGCTCCTTTTCTAAGCCTTTCGATATCAATTGTCTGCATCTCTGTCACCGTACCAAGAACGATATTTTGCATCGATAACACATCTACATCGTACACGTAAGCAAGTGTAATGACACATTCTCGCACTTGATCTGTAATCGCCTTTTTAGGGACAAGAGCGGACAAGCCATCTACAAATAAGGAGAAATCAAAGAAATCATTCCAAACTTTTGGAGAGTCTCCCTTCTCGTTACTTGGCATAGCTGTCGTTTTTGGAATACGAAGATCTTCTTGCGCATGCTCAAGCTGTCCTGGATTAAACGAACCAAACACATCATTGAAAGAACGCGTAACATTTTCATAAGAAGCAAAATCAAATTCTTCTTCTAAGAAATATTGCTTTACTTGATTATATTTTGTCCGACTCAATCGATTGTATAAAAAGATGCTTAACACAATATCATCAAAAAACTGCTTCGGAGATAAAGGTGGTTGCAATTCGTATATAAACATTCGAATATCTTTTTCTTTCTTAATATATACCTTCAAAAGCCCAATTGCTTCTAACTTTACTCGTTCCTCATATATTTCGGGAAGCTGCATTTGCATGGTCACCATAAGGGAATGGTGTGTATTCTCTTTTCCAAACACACGATCTTGCTCTAACTCTCCCCATAGTGTCATGTACAAGCTAAAAGCTCTACTACCTATTAACGGCTGATACAACATCGTTAACACTTTTCGGTCGTAATTATGCAGTAACCCTTTCGCACTTACTTTATAACGATCAATTGGCAATAGCTCCATCCATGACTGTTTTTCCATTCTTGCTTTTCCTTTCTCTCATCCAATCTATCCTCTACTTCATTCGTTCTATCTTCATTATATAATTTCTTAGCGAAAAAGAGCTATTAGCTTTCGCTTCTAGCTCTCTTATCTCATTACTTACGGTATGTAAAGAGAATAAAATACAACTTCTACTCTCTTTCTTTTTGCAGTATATCTTTTAATTCTTCAATAAATACATTTAAATCTTTAAATTGGCGATATACAGAAGCAAAACGCACGTAAGCAACATCATCAATATCACGCAGTTCTTCCATAACAATTTCACCAATCATATCACTTTTCACTTCTGATATACCTAAATTACGAAGTTCACGTTCCACACTTTGAGTTACTTCTTCTAATTGTCTTAAAGATACTGGTCTTTTTTCGCACGCTTTAATTAAGCCGCGCAAAATCTTTTCTTTATTAAACTCTTCTCGTGTGCCTTCTTTTTTTACAACGATAAGAGGTGACTCTTCTACTCTTTCAAATGTCGTAAAGCGACTTAAACAACTTTCACACTCTCTCCTTCTTCGAATAGAGCGCCCCTCGTCTACCGGACGCGAATCTAACACTCTTGTACCATTATGCGAACAGGATGGACAACGCAATATATTCACTCCTTTACACTATACTCTTTATTTTTTCTCTACTTACTTCATCTGACAATATATATACAATATTATATAACTCATTCTAACTCTCTTACCACTTTAAGTTTAAGCACATTATTTTATCATCTCGTTTTCAAAAATAAGATGGTAGATGGGGTGCTAACTTATTCGTAAGAGCTCAATTTATCTCACTAACGAGTACGTTATATTTTTCCTTTTTTATAAACTAAAAAAGAGGTGCATTATACACCTCTTTACATTTTAAATCAATTATGTTCTTTTTTAAAGAGCTTTTGTTTCTCTCTGCTTAATTTCGAAGCTACCAGTGCCTCGAGGAAGCTCGATGCTCTCACGCGTTTTCGCGTTTAAACCTTCTGCAATATATTCTGCAGCAACATTTGGATCAATACGATCCCCACAAGTATAAACATCAATACTTGCGTAACCGTGCTCCGGAAAGCTATGAATTGTTAAATGTGATTCCGAGATAATTACTACTCCACTTACACCTTGTGGTGCAAATTTATGGAAAGCAACCTCACGTACTTCAGCACCAGCTCTCAGTGCTGCATCCACAAATAATTGTTCAATATACGGCATGTCATTAAGCTTGTCGAAATCGCAATCCCAAAGTTCAGCGATTACGTGACGACCCATCGTATCCATAGTATCCATTCTACAGTTCCCCCTTGTAAATTTATTCTAACTGTTCGAATTGAAAACTAATTTGCAATTTGGCTTGCTCCACTACCACGGGGGAAAGTTAGTCCAGAGAGGTCCTAACCCTTTAAGTAGTGACTACGTACCTCAGCTCTTAAGTTTACGAGTGTTAGTATACTTTGTTTATTTTCATTTTGCAACAACAGTTTTTTCGATTTTCTGTCATATTTTCCTCTTTACTTTTCCCTAAAAAAAATAAACGATTCACAAATACAGTAATCACAACGTTTCGTGGTATGTCCACTTTCAAAAATATACTTATATAATTTTTTTCCTTTTCAGAAAAAAATAAAAAAAGAAGGCAAATATCCACTTGCCCTCTCCCTTATTCACTTAAATATGTTGCACATTTTTTTGTTTCGCTAATTCGTCAACAACTAACGTTACAAGATCTACAACACGACGAGAGTAGCCCCACTCGTTATCATACCAAGCAAGTACTTTCACTTTACGATCACCCATTACCATTGTAGATAAACCATCAATAATAGCTGAGTGTGTATTTGTATTAAAATCAATAGATACTAAAGGCTCTTCGCTGAATTCTACAATGCCTTTTAACGCACCGTTTGCAACAGTTTTGAATGCTTCATTAATAGCTTCAACTGTCACATCACGCTTTACATCTACTACTAAGTCAACAAGAGACACGTTTGGCGTTGGTACACGAAGTGCCATACCATGAAGTTTTCCGTTTAAGTGCGGAAGAACTTTTGCAAGCGCTTTCGCAGCACCTGTCGTTGTCGGAATGATCGATTGTCCGCAAGCACGTGCTCTTCTTAAATCTTTATGTGGGTTATCAATATTTTTTTGGTCATTTGTATAAGCATGAACAGTTGTCATTAAACCGTTTTCAATTCCAAACTGCTCATCTAACACCTTAACAACAGGCGCTAAACAGTTTGTTGTGCAAGATGCATTTGAAATAACAGTATGTTTTGTAATATCTAGTTGGTCTTCGTTCACACCAACTACAATTGTTACATCTTCATTCTTACCAGGCGCTGTTAAAATAACTTTTTTCGCTCCAGCTTCAACATGAAGAATTGCTTTTTCTTTTGAATTAAATTTACCAGTTGCTTCAATTACAACTTCAACACCTAAATCTGTCCAAGGCAATTCCTTTGGATCGCGGTTGTTTAAAAGGCGAATCATTTTTCCATCAACTAATAAGTGATCTTCAAATGCTTCTACTGTTCCGTCAAACTTGCCGTGAACTGTATCATATTTAATTAAATGTGCTAACGTTTCAGATGGATAGCTTGCATTGATTGCTACAATTTCGAATGCGCTTTCTTTTATTGCCTGACGAAATACCATTCTCCCAATACGTCCAAATCCATTAATTGCCACACGAGTCATAATATGTTATCCCCCTTGAATGCGTTATACTATTTATCTCCAATCCCAATAATAGTATAACACAAAAAGGGGATATGTCACTAAGCATTTTCATTAATTTCACAATTTTTTAGTCAATAATGTTCCAATTCTTTAAAATCACCTGTAATTGTGTTTTCGTTCCCATAATTGTGCCATCATTATTTATCACTTCATCTGCATTTTTCACTTTTTCTTCTAACGGCATTTGAGATTGAATACGAGCTGTTGCTTCTTCTTCTGAAAAATTATTTCGTTTCATTAAACGTTTTAATTGTGTATGTGGCTTAACCGCTACAACTAAAACGCGGTCCACGAGACTTGTTAATTTACTTTCAAATAAGAGAGGTATATCTAACACAACCGCTTGCATACCTTCCTTTATGTACTTTTCCTTTTGTGTATTCATTTCCTCACGCACTGCAGGATGAACAATTTTATTTAACTGCAATCGTTTTTCTTCATTATAGAAAACGACACTTCCTAATTTCGCCCGATCCAATTCTCCATCTTCTTGTAATACTTCCGTTCCAAACACTTCTACTATTTTGTTATATGCTGGTTTTCCTCGCTCTACAACTTCTCTTGCAATAATATCCGCATCAATAACTGGTATACTCAGTTCACGAAACATTTGAGACACTGTACTTTTTCCACTTGCAATGCCTCCCGTTAATCCAATTACTACTGTCATCATAATCCTCCTCACAATATAAAAGGCGCGAAACTAATGTTCCACGCCCATACTTACATTTTCCAAATTCCAATAATAATGAGTAATACCCCAGGCAGGAATGTAAATTTTTGTAACCATTTCATATTCGATAAAACCGTTCCAAGTTTCATTCCAATAAATAAAAACAAAGAACTCATAACCGCAACCAATATTGCCATCATAGCGGGCGCATACCCTAATAAAGATGCACCAATTCCAGCACCGAACGAATCTATAGAAAGAGCGATACCAAGAAGTAACGCTTCTCCTGCAGAAATGGTGCCTGATTTATCAAAATCTGCAACAGTCGGTTTCCGTAAAATTTGAATCACTAGCCCGAGCGAAGCAATTTCTAATTTCCAAACCTTCTCCTCTTGCTTTGGTTCTTCTTTTTTCTCACTTCGAAAAAATTGGTATAATACCCAAATTCCTATTCCAATAAGAACAAGCCCACCGATACGCGTTGCGATAACAGGTGAAAATATTTTCGCGATCATATGTCCAATTCCCATTGAAACAAGCATAACAGCCGCTGAACACATTCCGATAATTATAATTGATCTTAGTGGAATTCTTACGCTTCTTAAACCATATGTTAGCCCTACACTACAGCTATCTAAGCTTAATGTAAAAGCTAATAAAATAAGAGATAAATAAAGGTACATCGGTAAGCTCCTCCCTTATACATAGCCCTGCTGTATGTATATGACAAATGCCTATCCGATGTTATCTCTTTTCTATATTCTCGGCTGACAAATCGGGCAGTAATGCGTTCCTCTTCCGCCAACAACTGTTTTTTCTAATATCGTACCGCAAGTCACACATGGTTCTCCTTTTTTTCCGTATACATTTAGAAGTTCTTGGAATGAGCCAATTTGCCCTTGCGAATTCATATACGTTCGAATTGTACTTCCGCCTCGCTTCACTGCTTCACCTAACGTTGTAACAGTCGCCTCGTAAATTCGTTCAATTTCTTCTGCTGTTAAAGACGAAGCTTCTCGTTCCGGATGAATTTGAGAACGGAATAAAACTTCATCTACATATATATTTCCAAGCCCTACTAAAAGACGCTGGTCTAATAATACGACTTTTATTTTACGATTGGTCTTTTGCAATCTTTCTTGTAAATACTGCGGTGTCAATTCAGCATCAAACGGCTCCGGACCTAAATCAGCAAGAGGCATTTGATTCAATTCTTCACCTTTCTTAAAGAGATGCATCGTACCAAACTTCCTCACATCTTTATAATGTAGTTCAGTTCCATCTGTAAATAAGAAACGGACGTGTGTATGCTTATCAATTGGCTCGTCCTCTTGATGCAGTAAAAACTTACCTTCCATACGCAAATGTGAAACAATAACATAATTCGTTACATATAAAAGCAAAAACTTTCCTCTTCGCTTTATATTTTCAATCTTTTCGCCTCTTAGCATTTCTTTAAAGATTTCTGCATCATCCGGACGTTTTACTATTTTTGGATAGGTAACAATAACATCTTCAATTGTTTTTCCTGTCACAAGATTTTCAAGTGTCCGTCTGACGTTTTCAACCTCTGGTAATTCAGGCATTTCATCACTTCCTTATTTTGCGTCGTACCAAGTTGGACCGTAAGAATAATCAACTTTCAGCGGAACTGCGAGTTCAATTGCATGCTCCATTACTTCTGGTACAAGCTTCTCTAATTTTTCAATTTCTTCTTTTGGCGCTTCAAATATCAATTCATCGTGTACTTGCAGAAGTAGACGCGCCTGTAATCCTTCTTCTTCTAGACGGTCTGCCATAATAATCATCGCTTTTTTAATAATATCTGCTGCAGTCCCTTGAATTGGTGTATTCATAGCCGTACGCTCAGCAAAGCTACGTAAATTGAAATTACGACTCGTAATTTCCGGAATATAACGGCGGCGATTTAATAATGTAGCCACATATCCTTTTTGTTTCGCATCTTTTACGATGTCACTCATGTATTCTTGTACACCAGGGAAACTTTCTAAATACTTTTCAATAAATTCCGCTGCTGCTTTTCTTGTAATTCCTAAGTTTTGTGAAAGACCATAATCACTAATACCATACACAATTCCGAAATTAACAGCTTTCGCTTGTCGTCTCATATTCGAAGTTACTTCATCTTTTTCAACGCCAAATACATCCATCGCTGTTTTCGTATGAATATCCATATCATGTTGGAACGCTTCAACTAGCCCTTTATCATTTGCAATATGAGCTAATACGCGAAGTTCAATTTGTGAATAATCTGCCGCGTACATAATCCATCCTTCTTCTGATGGAACAAATGCCTGACGAATCTTTCTTCCTTCTTCTAATCGAATCGGGATATTTTGCAAGTTCGGATCCGTTGAACTTAATCGACCTGTTTGCGTTAATACTTGATTGAAACGAGTATGGATTTTAGATGAATCTTCATGTACAACTTTTAATAAACCTTCAATATAAGTTGAATTTAGTTTCCCTAATTGACGATAATGTAAAATGTTTGGAATGATTTCATGGCGATCCATAAGCTTTTCTAGTACATCAGCTGACGTAGAATAACCTGTTTTCGTCTTTTTAATAACTGGTAAGTTTAAGTTCTCAAACAGAATAACACCAAGCTGCTTCGGTGAATTAATATTAAATTCTGTTCCCGCAAGCTTATAAATTTCCTGTTCCATTTCCTTTAATCTACCTGCAAGTTCTTCTCCCATATTACGAAGACGCTCCGTATCAACTTTTACACCTTTTACTTCCATATCAGCTAATACACGCGCAAGTGGTAATTCTAACTCTGTAAACAGTTCATATTGCTCATTCTTTTGTAACTCTTCTACGAATGTTTGCTTTACATCATATAATACGTGCACTTTACGAGCTACATGCTCCGCTACTACTTCTAGCTCTGGAACAGCACGCTTCGCACCTTTTCCGTAAACTTCTTCATCAGATTTCACAGCATGTGTTTCTTTCATTTTTGCTACAGTACGGAAATCTTTATCCGTATCAGCCGGGTCAAGTAAATAAGCAGCGATTAATAGATCAAAGTCAATCCCTTGCATATCTATCCCGTTCCATTTAAGTGCAACGATTGCGCGCTTCGCATCAAAGGTATACTTTCTCATTTCTCCATCTGCAAGCCACTCTTTAAAAGCGTCTGACTTAAGAGCAATGTCTGTTTGAATAAAGTAACAGCCATTTTCATTTTGAATACCAAAACCTTGAATGTCCGCTCTATGATAGTTATCTTCTTGTACTTCAACGATAAGCGCACTATCTTGCTGAAGCATTTCTTCTGTAACTTCTTCCACAATATCAAATGTAATATCATCTAATTCAGCTGGAGTCGTTTCTTCTGGCGTAACACCTAATTTATTTAAAAGGGATGTAAATCCTAAATTCTCGAACATTGGAATGACATCACTTGCTTCATACCCTTTATACTCCATATCATCCACATGCACTGTAATCGGTGCATCTGTAATAATAGTTGCAAGATCTTTACTCATAAGAGCTTGATCTTTATTTGCTTCTAGCTTTTCTTTTAATTTCTTCCCGCTTACT
Organism: Bacillus sp. IBL03825; assembly: GCF_024712505.1. Taxonomy (NCBI): domain Bacteria; kingdom Bacillati; phylum Bacillota; class Bacilli; order Caryophanales; family Bacillaceae; genus Bacillus; species Bacillus sp. IBL03825. Next base: position 4,529,685 of record NZ_JAMXKE010000001.1, read on the forward strand.
TGATCTATATTTTCATACACTGCCTCGACCGTTTCAAACTGTGTTAACAATTTAATCGCAGTTTTTTCGCCAACTCCTGGTACACCTGGAATATTATCTGACTGGTCTCCCATTAAACCTTTCATATCGATAATTTGCTTTGGTGATAAGCTGTATTTCTCAAATAAAGCTTCTTTCGTATATTCATCCACTTCTGTAATCCCTTTGCGAGGAATACATACGAGTGTATTATCTGAAACAAGTTGCAGTAAGTCTTTATCTCCTGAAATAACTTTTACATGAAACCCTTGTTCACTCGCTTCTTTCGCTAACGTTCCCATAATGTCATCCGCTTCATAATTTTCTAATTCATAACGCGGTACGTTGAATGCATCAAGCATCTCACGAATAAACGGGAATTGCTCTGATAATTCAGGTGGAGTCTTTTGACGCCCTCCTTTATACTCACTATACGTTTTATGACGGAATGTCGTTTTACCCGCATCAAACGCTACTAACATATGCGTTGGTTTTTCTTCCTCTAATATTCTCATTAACATCATTGTAAAACCGTAAATTGCGTTCGTATGTATACCTTTGTCGTTATTTAAAAGCGGTAGTGCAAAGAAAGCACGATACGCGATATTATTACCATCTACTAATACGACCTTTTTTTCCAAACCAGAAACCTCCCCATACAAATTTGAAATGATTTTTTTCACAGAAAAAAACCGTTCCTTTCCTCTCTCTATATTAACATGACTAATAGAGAGAAGAAAAATAACGGCTATTTTCTATTATATATACAAACGTTTACTAACATAAAAGGGAAGTGACGAGAACAGCATAACTATTCTCGTCCAAAATTACTCCTTGGATGAAGGGGTTTTCATGTATTATATTAACAGACCTTTATTAATATTTAATTAAGCCATTGTTAATATATTGTAAATATCCTTCATCCTATTTTTCAGTTGCTGATTTTGGTAAAACAACTGTAAATGTTGTCCCTTCCCCAACTTCACTATCCACTGTAATCGTACCGTGATGTGCCTCAACTAAATGCTTTACAATCGATAATCCAAGGCCTGTACCACCAGTATTTCTACTTCTCGCTTTATCCACTCGGTAAAAGCGTTCAAAAATACGCGGAATTTCATCTTTACTAATACCAATTCCGGTATCCGATACTTTTATATAAGCATTATATTTATCTTCTGCTAATTCTACAGAAACAACGCCTCCAGCCGGCGTATATACGATTGCGTTATTCATTAAATTAATAAAGATTTGCTTCAAACGACTTGGATCTCCAATGACCGAGACTCCTTTTAGCGCATTTACTTGTAAAGAAATTTCCTTTTCTCCTGCTTTGTTATCAAGCACCATATGAATGTCTTCAAGAAGTCCCTTCATATCAACGGTCCCCATACTCAATTTAAATCCTTGTTGCTCAATCTTTGATAAATCTAATAAATCTTCAATTAACCCTTGCATGCGTTCACTTTCTTTTAAAATAATGTGCAAGAAATGTTCGCAGAATTTTTTATTATCCATAGCACCGTCCAAGAGCGTTTCTGAAAAACCTTTAATAGAAGTAATCGGTGTCTTTAGTTCATGAGAAACATTCGCTAAAAAGTCTTTTCTCATTTGTTCTAATTTCTTTAGCTCAGTAATGTCATGGAATACAAGGACAATCCCTTTCCATTCATGGTTCGTCCCGATAATCGGTGCTCCATATACTTCGAAATGCTTTCGCTCAATTCCAAGCGGCAATAACATTTGTTTACGCACTTTCACTTCTGTCATAAAGATTTCTTCCACGAGCTCTATAATTTCTGTATGATGAAACGACTCATAATATAAACGATCTAAATATTCTTCATCTGTTACGTGGAAAGTCTCCTTATACGAACGGTTTACAAGGTTTATATAACCGCGACTATCAATTAAAATCATTCCGCTTCCCATATTTTCAATTAACGTATGCAGACGATCTTGTTGCATTTCTTGCTCAAGTGTCATCTCTTGTAAATTACGGGCTAAAATATTAATCGCTTTACTCAGCATTCCCGTTTCATCCGAATGACTCTCATAAGCGCGTGCTTTATAATTTCCCTTCGCTAATTCGATAGCAACTTTCGTAACGGATTCAATCGGCCTAATATATTGCCCTGTAATTTTCATACCTAAAAATACGACTACGAGACAAGCGATAACAAATCCGATAATTAATAATCCCCACGTTTTTTGATGAACAGATTTCAAAGGCTCAATTGTACTTTTTACCAAAATGTACCCTTGTTTTCCTGCTACATCTTGAACGAACACCGCATGGTAAAATTCATTATTCTGCTCTGTTTCTTTCGTAATGACTTTATTTCTTTGTTTCGTTGTTTCAGAAGTAAGTTCTTTAATTATCCCTTGGCTAAAAGCAGACTGTTCTCCTCCGCTATATTGAACTTTCTTTTTTTCATCTACAAATGCAATAGAAGCCTGTATTTTTTCTTCTAACTTTTCAAATACATATGGATTTTTTAAAACATCATCAAAACCCTGTTCTTCTGCTAATACCGCAACATACTCTGTCTCTTTTACCATTCTCTCTTTGGCATGATCTATATAGTAGTTTTCAAACACGGTTTCCAGTAATAAACCTAGTCCAACTAAAATAAAAACAATAAGAGAAACAAATGTAAAAAGAAGCCTGGAACGAAATTTATTCATCCCCTTTTGGCTCCTCTAATTTATATCCTAAACCACGTATCGTTTTAATGTACGTCGGTTTTTTCGTATTTTGTTCAATTTTATCGCGCAAATGGCTAATATGAACGTCAACAATTCGTGTATCACCAGCAAAATCATAGTTCCATACAGCACTTAATAATTGATCACGTGTCAACACGCGACTTTTATTTTTCGCAAGATAAACAAGTAGTTCAAATTCTTTTGGTGTTAATTCAAGCTTTCTTCCTTGGAAATAAGCCTCATAAAATTCCGGCAAAATTTTAAGTTCAGCAATTGTGATGCTCTCTTCATCTGACGCTTCTTTCACTTGTTCTTCTTGTTGTAATTTCGTGCGGCGCAAAATTGCCTTCACACGCGCAACAACTTCCCTTGGGCTAAATGGCTTCGTCATATAATCATCTGCCCCAAGTTCAAGACCTAGCACCTTATCAAATTCATCATCTTTTGCTGTTAACATTAAAATCGGCGTCATAACGCGCTGCAATCGTAATTCTTTACACACTTCCATACCATCCATTTTTGGAAGCATTAAATCTAATATAATTAAATCTGGGCGTTCTGTTGTCGCTTTTTGAAGCGCCATTTCTCCATCCATCGCTGTTATCACTTCAAACCCAGCTTGTTGTAGATTAAATTCAATTAAAGTTAAGATAAACTCCTCATCATCAACTACTAAAATACGATTGTTCATTCTTTTCCTCCAAGTTATAGACTTGAAACCTTCTTCATCCTAGCATTTTCCCCGTTATTCTCATCATACTAGAAAATAAGGTCCCTCTCAATATAATTGTCTATTCATGGAGCTCGTTTGTACTATCATTATTCCTAAAAACAACTCCACTCGGCTTAATTAACTTGTTGTTATCCATACTTTATACACTTCTATATCGTTATTAAACTCCACATTCGTATAAATATTAAATTCTCGATTTTGCGCTAACAAAAACGCAAGAGCATACGCTATTTTATAGTCTAGCGTTTCATATCCATCAAATACTCTTCCATACATTTCATTCGCGACCCCGTCTGCCCACACTTCAGCTTCTCTTATCGTTTCAAAGATAACATCTTCTCTTTTCCACTTCATCTTAAAAATCACCCCTTTCATTGACTTCAATTACCAATAAATATATTATTAATTTAAATATATAAATAAACACAATTCCGGGGGCTATTATGCGAGTATTACTACCTATTTTAACTTTAGTAGTAACATGTTTCCTTACTTTTAACGTACCAAGCTGGGATACGATTAAAACAGGTTGTTCAGAATTTGCCGAAGGGTTTAAAGAAGGGTTTTTCAACTAAAAATAGCGCTAGTCCCTTATAGTAAGGTATGCTAGCGCTATTCATATTTTCATGTTTTAAAAATTATCTAATGCTTTTTCCATAATAGAAACTGATTTAAAAGGCGGTGTTACTGTTAAGGAACCTTTTACAACCGTTTCTCCTTTTTCATCATGAGCAGATACAAGCATATCAATTGTATGTTCCTCCTCAGAAACAGCCACAACTTCAAAGTGGATTTGTAACGTTTCATAATGGTGAACATGCTTCACGAACGTAAGGTCCTTCCTAGTAATATGACTACCTGGACCTGGTAAATATTTCGTAACTGCCGTTGTAATCATTCCAGTTAGCATAATGCTTGGTACAATCGGCTTTTCATACGGAGTTTGGGATGCGTAATCATGCTGAATATATAATGGATTGGCATCATTCGTTAACCCTAAGTACAATAACAAATCTTTATCCTCAATTTTTTCAGTGATAGATAATTTCTCTCCTACTGTAATTTCATCCATTCTACGACCAATTTGAACTTTTTTCTTTAACATGTTACAACCCCCTCCGATTTTTTCACCTTATTATCCTACTAAAATCGATACCTTATCCGAATTTTACTATGATGAGGGCAATGTATAGTATAAATCTATAGTTTCATTATAGGATACACCAAATGATAGCGTTTTCATATTATTTCAAAAAAACATTTGAATAAATAGTAGAAAAAGATTCGGGGCCCCGAATCTTTTTCCGCTTATATTTAATTATTAAACAAGAACCTTCATTACATTACGTACAGATTCTACAGAGCGATCTAACGCTTCTTTTTCATCTGCAAGAAGTTCTAACTCAATAATTTTTTCAATTCCGTTACCACCTAGAATTACTGGTACCCCTAAGTAAAGGTCGCTATAACCATATTCACCTTCAAGGTACGCAATAGCTGGTAATACACGGCGTTGATCTTTTAAGATTGCTTCTGTCATTTCAACTAAAGAAGCAGCTGGTGCGTAATATGCACTACCGTTTCCTAATAAGCCTACAATCTCGCCGCCACCTTTACGGGTACGTTCTACGATTGCTTCTAAACGCTCTTTCGGAATTAACGTTTCTAACGGAATGCCACCTGCATAAGAATAACGTACAAGAGGTACCATATCGTCACCGTGTCCACCAAGAACAAATCCTGTAATATCTTTCACAGAAAGATTTAATTCTTGTGCAATAAATGTACGGAAACGAGCTGTATCTAATACGCCCGATTGACCGATAACACGCTCTTTCGGGAATCCTGCTTCTTTAAATACAGAATATGTCATTGCATCAACTGGATTTGTTAATACAACAATAATCGCATTTGGTGAATGTTTTGCAATGTCGCGCGTAATACTTTTCATAATTTTAGAGTTTGTTGCTACTAAGTCATCACGGCTCATACCAGGCTTACGCGCAATACCTGCTGTAATAACGACAACGTCAGAATCAGCAGTATCTTCGTAATTAGATGTTCCAATAATGTTAGCATCAAAACCTTGTACTGGGCTCGCTTCTAACATATCTAACGCTTTCCCTTTTGTTGGATTTTCCAGTTGTGGAATGTCCACTAATACAACATCTGCAAGTTCTTTTTGTGCTAATAAGAATGCTGTTGTTGCTCCTGTAAATCCTGCACCGATGACTGAAACTTTCTTGCGTTTGATTGTCATAATTTACCCCCCGCTTTAATTATGCGTTTTTGATTATCGCTACATCCATATTTTTAATAAGTTCATTAGCGAACTCAGAACATTTCACTTCTGTTGCACCTTCCATTAAGCGTGCGAAATCATAAGTTACTACTTTTGAAGCAATTGTTTTCTCAACTGAATCAGTTACTAAATTCGCAGCTTCGTTCCATCCTAAGTGCTCTAATAATAATACACCAGAAAGAAGAACTGAAGATGGGTTTACTTTATCTAAACCTGCATATTTTGGAGCTGTACCATGTGTAGCTTCAAAGATAGCATGTCCAGTCACATAGTTAATGTTTGCACCAGGTGCAATACCAATTCCACCTACTTGTGCAGCAAGTGCATCAGAGATGTAGTCTCCGTTTAAGTTCATTGTTGCAACAACATCGAACTCACGTGGACGAGTTAAAATTTGTTGTAAGAAGATGTCTGCAATAGAATCTTTTACGATGATTTTTCCAGCCACTTCAGCGTCTGCCATCGCTTTATTCGCTGCATCTTTACCATCTTTCTCAACGATACGATCATATTCAGCCCAAGTAAATACTTTATCGCCGAATTCTTGTTCCGCTACTTCGTAACCCCAGTTTTTGAAAGCACCTTCTGTAAATTTCATAATGTTTCCTTTATGAACTAATGTAACAGAAGAACGCTTTTCGTTAATTGCATATTGAATTGCAGCACGAACAAGACGCTTTGTCCCTTCTTCTGAGATTGGTTTAATACCAATACCAGATGTTTCTGGGAAGCGGATTTTATTAACACCCATTGCTTCTTTTAAGAAAGCAAGGACTTTTTCTGCTTCCGGAGATCCTTGTGCATATTCAATTCCAGCATAAATGTCTTCTGTATTCTCACGGAAAATAACCATATCAGTATCTTCCGGACGTTTTACAGGTGAAGGAACACCATCAAAATAACGAACTGGACGTAGACATACATATAAATCTAATTCTTGACGAAGTGCTACGTTTAGAGAACGAATACCACCGCCAACTGGAGTTGTAAGTGGACCTTTAATCGCGATTAAATATTCACGGATTAAATTTAAAGTTTCTTCTGGTAACCACTCGCCTGTTTGGTTGAATGCTTTTTCCCCTGCAAGCACTTCTTTCCAAACGATTTTCTTCTCACCATCATAAGCTTTTTCAACTGCTGCTTCTAGTACACGAGATGCAGCTGCCCAAATATCAGGACCAATTCCATCTCCTTCGATAAATGGAATAATCGGATTGTTTGGTACATTCATAACACCATTAGTTACAGTAATTTTTTCACCTGTCGTCAATGTGATAACCCCCATGTTTGAAATTTCATATGTATGAAACTGAGGGAATAACCCCTCAGTTCAAACCGTTATTTAAATTAAAATATTCTAATCATTACGTCTTTCCGAAAAAATCAGACTTTTGAAAGCGTATTTTCACTATCAAAATAGTGTTTTTTGCTTATCGTTGTGCAATTGGAACGTACACTTGATGTGTTGGTCCATTATAATCAGCACGTGGACGGATTAAACGGTTGTTTTCATATTGTTCTAGAATATGAGCTAACCAGCCTGACATACGGCTAATTGCAAAAATAGGTGTAAATAAGTCATGGTCAATTCCTAAACAATGGTATACAGAAGCTGAATAGAAATCAACATTTGGCGGAAGACCTTTTTCTTTTGTTACAATGTCTTCAATTTTGATAGACATATTATACCATTTGTTTTCTCCTAAAAGCACGCATAATCTCTTAGACATTTCGCGTAAATGTTTTGCACGCGGATCACCCTGCTCATATACACGGTGGCCAAAGCCCATGATTTTCACTTTATTTTGAAGAGCATTATGAATATATGATTCTACATTTTCTTCTTCGCCAATTTCAGTTAGCATCTTCATTACATTTTCATTTGCCCCGCCGTGAAGAGGACCTTTTAACGCACCGATTGCTGCTGTAATACCAGAATATACATCTGAAAGTGTAGCTACACAAACGCGTGCAGTAAATGTAGAAGCGTTTAACTCATGATCTGCGTGAAGTACAAGCGCCTTATCAAAAGCTTCAATTTCAACTTCATTTGGCTCGCGATCATTTAACATGTACAAGAAGTTTGCAGCTAATGATAAATCGTTTCTAGGCTCAACAACATCTAAACCTTTACGAATTCTTGCATAAGCAGCAACTAAAGTTCCCACTTGAGCCTGCAATTTAACCGCTTTCAAATAATTGGAGTTTTCATCCATAATTTCAGCGCTCTCATCGTATAATGATAGCATGGAAATTGCAGTTCGTAAAACAGACATCGGATGTGCGATTTTTAAATCTACTTGTTTCAAATATGTTAAAATCTCACCTGGAACTTTATAGTATTCCGATACAGTCTCTTTAAATTTCGCTAGTTCTTGTTCATTAGGAAGCTTGCGATGCCATAATAAGTACACTACTTCTTCAAATGTAGCATTCTCAGCTAAATCATCAATATTATACCCAACATAAGTTAATGTATCATCAATAATAGAGCTCACAGATGATGTTGTTGCTACTACCCCTTCTAAACCTCGAATAACAGTCATGACATTCTCTCCTTTTCCTGAAAATTCTCCCAACCTTGCTCCTTATATCTATTTGCTCCCCTTTTGAATTATGAACGCCCGTTCACTCTTTAGGCAAGCAAAATGCACGATCATGCAAATTTATTGCGATGTTCCCCTCTTATGTCCATTGTCTACATGGAAAGCATGAGCGTGAATGTCTCCCCGAATCCTCACGCTCAAAACAACAAGTTAGTGAGGAAAATTAATTCCGAAGAGTTTTATGATAAAAACAACATAAAACAATATCATTATAAAATTGTTTTATGTTGTTTTTATTTTATCTGGTGTAAAGTCTCTGCTGTTATGTAACTTTTCAAAGTTTCTAATCCTATTATAAACAATTATCTGACTTTTGTGAACAGAAAGAATTCAAAATTTTTATATTACTATAAAATTCCTCATTTAAACATCTGTATAATACTCATAACTGCATAGGCAATTCCAGCCCCAATTAATGGACCTACAGCAACTCCATTAAATAAAGCAACCGCTATAATTGTCCCGAAAACGAGCGCAGTTGTAATATGAGGATCCGTCGTCAATAATTGTACGCCGCCTTTCGCTAACAAAGCAACCGCTACCCCTGAAGCTAAAGCAATCCATGCATAATACGATTTCGCCGCTTCTCCAAGTTGTTTAAAACCTATTTCCCCCGTTGCAATCGGTACGAGTACTGCTATTGTAATAACCGTTACACCGAGGTTAATCCCTTTCGTTTGTAGATAAGGAAAGACTTTATCTCCTAGAAACGTAAATTTCAATAAAAATAACACACCAATAGCTACAGTAAGCGATTGGTTTTTAGCAACAAGTCCTATAATAAGTAGTATGAATAAAAATAACGTTGACTGACTAATCATGTTTGCACTTCCTTTCTGAAAATAATGAACTCATTTCCAAACAAAAATACCTTTAAACCTATCGTTATACATGCTATATCGATGTATATTCAACAATAACCACTTCATTTTTTATGTATTTTAAACTGACAAACTGAGACTTTCATCATCAAAAATTTAAGCATGTATACATTTTTGAAAACGATTGTCTCTCCTTTCTTTTCTAATAAGAAACAGGTAAAATAAAAAGAAGAGAAAATGAAGTTTTTACCATATAGTAGAAGCATCAACACCAAGCTTTTACAGTCACTCATGTACTGAAAAAGCAGGAAAAATCCATCATTCCACTATAACATAAAGTGAAACTTTAATCAGTGCAGCACACTCGTTATAAGTTGAACGAATTAGGATAATCCAAATTGGAATGGGAGGTATACATCTTTGAACCGAAACTTACTATATATGATATTGCGACTCATATTTGTCATTGTAGCAACGGTAGCCGGGTTCTATGCATTACTATATATGTCAGGACTTATCTACCCTTTTATTATCGCTTTCGCATTTGCTTATTTGATTAATCCTGTCGTCAATTTCCTTAATCAAAAACTACAATTTCCTCGCGCACTAGCAGTACTCGTTAGCTTAATTCTCGTATTTGGAGCTATCGTTGGACTCGTTACATATCTTGTAACAGAAGCAATATCTGCCACAACATACTTACTACAACTTGTTACAGTAAAGTTTCCGGATATCGTTAAATTCGCAGAGCAATTTGCACTTAATCATATTATGCCTCTCTATGATGATTTAATTTCTAAATTTAATCATCTTGGGGAACCACAGCGCTATACGATTACACAAAACATTCAAAACTTAGGAACCGAAGCAACGACGCAAATGAAAGAACTTTTAACTGCTATTATAAGCGGGTTAACAAATTTCATTAGTGCATTACCAACAACTTTAACTGTCCTTGTATTCGTTTTATTAGCCACTTTCTTCATTAGTTACGATTGGCACCGTCTTGCTCAGAAAGTAAGAAAATTTTTGCCGAATCGTGTTCATGGCTATGGAAAAACTATTTTTGTCGATTTAAGAAAAGCTTTATTTGGTTTTGTTAAAGCGCAACTTACACTCGTATCTATGACAACTGTTATTGTACTAATCGGACTTTTAATATTACGCGTACCATACGCCATTACTATCGCGATTATTACAGGGGTTGTAGATTTACTCCCATATTTAGGAACCGGCGCCGTCTTCGTTCCTTGGGTTATATACGTATTTTTCACTGGCGACACTGCTTTCGCCATCGGTCTTCTCATCTTATACATCGTCGTGATTGTCCAAAGACAAATTATGGAGCCTAAAGTACTCTCATCTAATATCGGCCTCGATCCATTAGCAACACTGATCGCTCTATTTGTCGGCTTTAAGCTTTTTGGCTTTTTAGGATTAATCATCGGTCCAGTCACCTTAGTACTACTTAATACATTGCACAAAGCTCGTGTATTCCATGATTTGTGGAAATATATTAAAGGCACACCTTCAAAATAATAGTTTCTAATTCATATACAACAAAAAACTTACATGTAATCAGTGGGAAATTCCCACTGATTATTCCTTGTACTTATTTTTTACACTCATTACATACAACGAGAGAATTGCCCCAGAAAAAGGATAATACTCTTGTTTTTTTGCATGAAAAACGCATATTTCGAGGTATTTTTACATATTTATTCTATTATTCCTATAATTATTACTTACATTTATTACTTTTTATGTAAATGAATAAATATACAAAAACCAGCTTGAGTTCATATGAATTTCCCTACAGTATACTCAGTAAGAACTACCTACATATCCAACCGAAAAATACACAGCAAATATAATAAAGCAAAACTACGATTATTAACTTTCACCAACCGGATTAGTATGAGCAGTCCGATTTCCACTTAACTCCTTCGCATTCACCAAATTTTAAGGCATGATACAGCAAAACTTTAATTAACAGAACTTCATCCATCCGCCATCCTTTTGCGGGCAAAAAAAATAGTGCTTAGATCGCTATAATCTAAGCACTATTTCTGCACAATAATAGTAGAACTCTTTCTAAACTTCCATTCCATCCACTTCATAACAAATGGCTTCAACAAAGCCCTCGTCATAGGGATAACGAAGATCAAACCCATTATATCCGTTACGTATCCAGGAAGTACCAAAAGAATACCTCCTACAAAGATAAAAATACCATCCAGTACCGCTCCTCCTGGCATTTCTCCTCTATTCAACTTAGATTGAATCTCTCCAAGTACTTTAAATCCTTGTCTTTTCGCCAAATAGACACCTACAACACCCGTAAATACAATCATAGCGAACGTAGACCATAAACCTATTACATGACTCGATCCAATTAAGACTGTAATCTCAATCGCCGGTATTAAAATAAACAAGAATAGTAACCACTTCATAGTTCTACACTCCTCTCACGCATCACTTTAAACGAACCCATAACGCCCGTATACGCTACACAAAAACTAAACACCTTTCCCTATTGAACCTCGTAACAAACGGCTTCTAAACCCAATTCCAGGCGTTTCAAGCTGATTCCACCTCGTTTTTGTGTAAAAAAAAGAGAAGGACTCCGATCCTTCTCTTCATATTACTTATAGCACTTCCGCATGTCCATTATAAACAATTCCGCGTGCTGCATCAACTGTTACTTCTTGGCCATTTTTTAAAGTTGCTGTTACGCCGTTTACACCAACGATAACAGGAATACCGATTGATACACCTACAACAGCCGCATGGCTTGTTAGACCGCCTTCTTCTACAACTAGAGCAGCAGCTTTTTCGATTGCAGGAATCATATCTTTATCAGTGCTTGTTGTAACAAGGATATCACCTTTGTTTACGTTCGCTACAGCTTCAGCAGCTGTTTTCGCTACAACTACTTTACCTTTTGCAGCTTTACGACCGATTCCTTGTCCTTTCGCAACTTCTTCACCAACAACATGGATTTTCATTAAGTTTGTTGTACCAGTTTCAGCAACTGGAACACCAGCAGTGATTACTACAGTGTCTCCAAGTCCAATTAGACCTGCATCCATACCTGTTTGAATTGCAGTATCTAACATTTCGTCAGTAGACGCTGCACGTTTTCCAGCCATAAATGCTTGTACACCCCAAACAAGTGCAAGACGACGTCCTACTTGCTCGTCAGATGTTACAGCTACGATTGGAGATTTCGGACGGTATTTAGAGATCATTTTCGCAGTATGTCCACTTTCTGTTGGAGCTACGATTGCAGCTACATCAAGAGCAAGTGCTGTATGCGCAACAGATTGGCTAATTGCATCTGTGATTGTTGGAGTGAACTCTTTAATACGTTTTTTGAACATATCTTCATATTGTAATGATTTTTCAACACGTACTGCAATGTTAGCCATCATTGTTACTGCTTCTACTGGGTATTGACCAGCAGCTGTTTCACCTGAAAGCATGATTGCATCTGTACCATCGAAGATCGCGTTAGCTACGTCACTTGCTTCTGCACGAGTTGGACGTGGGTTACGTTGCATAGAATCTAACATTTGTGTCGCAGTAATAACCGGTTTACCTAACACGTTACATTTTTTGATTAGACGTTTTTGTACTAATGGTACTTCTTCTGGCGGAATTTCTACACCCATATCACCACGAGCTACCATTAAACCGTCAGAAACTTCTAAGATTGAATCGATGTTATCGATACCCTCTTGGTTTTCGATTTTCGGTACGATTTGGATGTATTGAGCGTTATGCCCTTCTAATAATTCACGGATTTCTAATACGTCAGATGCTTTACGTACGAATGAAGCTGCGATGAAATCAACTTTTTGCTCGATACCGAAAACGATATCTTTTACGTCTTTTTCAGTGATACCAGGAAGCTTAATGCTTACGTTTGGTACGTTAACACCTTTTTTATTTTTTACAGTTCCGCTGTTTAAAACTTTTGTACGGATGTTTCCGTCAGCTTTTTCGATTACTTCTAGTTCGATAAGACCGTCATCGATTAGAATACGAGAACCTGGGTCTACATCGTCATAAAGACCAGCATAAGATACAGAGAACTTCTCTGCAGTACCTAATACTTGCTCAGTAGAAAGAACTACTTCCGCACCTGTTACAAGCTCAGCTTGTCCGTCTACGAAGTCGTGAGTACGGATTTCTGGACCTTTTGTATCAAGTAAAATACCAACTGTTTTACCAGTTTTCTTTGAAGCTTCACGAATGTTTTTAATACGAGCGCCGTGCTCTTCATGGCTACCATGAGAGAAGTTTAAACGAGCAACGTTCATACCTGCTTCGATTAATTGTTCTAATTTCTCAATACTTTCACTAGCAGGACCTATAGTACATACAATTTTAGTTTTACGCATATTGCACCTCCGAAAATTATGAAACCGTTCCCAAATATCCGACATTAAGCCGATTAGATGGATAATTCTTTAGATAATTGATACATATCTTTATCGATTGTATGCTTTTGAGCTAACGCTTCGATAATATCATGATCAACAAGTTTATTATCTTGAATACCTACACAACGTCCACCTCTACCAGCAATTAATAATTCAACTGCTCTTGCGCCAAGACGACTTGCTAATACACGGTCTTGTGCACTTGGTGATCCACCACGTTGTACGTGACCTAATACAGTTACACGAGTATCAAAGTTTGTTGCTTCTTCAATGTGCTTACCGATGTCAATTGCACTTCCAACACCTTCAGCCACAATGATAATACTGTGTTTTTTGCCACGTTCACTACCGCGCTTCAGACGAGCAATAACATCTTCCATGTCATACTCTTCTTCTGGAATTAAGATTGTTTCGGCACCATCAGCTAAACCAGCCCATAATGCGATATCTCCAGCATGACGTCCCATTACTTCGATAACATATGTACGTTCATGAGATGTAGCTGTGTCACGAATTTTATCAATTGCATCAATAACAGTATTTAAAGCTGTATCGAAACCAATTGTGAAGTCTGTTCCAGGAATATCATTGTCAATTGTACCTGGTACACCAACACATGGGAATCCTTGTTCAGTTAATTTTTTAGCACCTTGGTAAGAGCCATCTCCACCAATAACAACAAGTCCTTCGATACCGTGTTTCTTTAATTGCTCGATACCTTTTAGTCGTACTTCTGGATCTTTAAACTCAGGACATCTTGCTGTATATAATTTCGTACCACCACGGTGGATAATATCGCCAACAGAACCAAGTTCTAATTTTTCAATATGACCAGAAATTAAACCAGCGTATCCATGGTAAATACCATATACTTCAATATCATGGAAAATCGCTTTACGAACAACTGCACGAATGGCAGCATTCATACCAGGTGAATCTCCACCACTTGTTAATACACCAATACGTTTCATTTGTACTCACCTCATAAAGATTATTTGCCTTATAATAAAATAACACGAAAAAATATAAAAACACAATGGAGAAGATGTGTCTTTTCATAATAAAAACGTGCATTCGCGAAGAGGAACGCACGCTTTTATTATTTTATCCCAATGGAAGCGTTTGAAAACGAAACTTGCCCAATTTTCATATATTTTTCATAACGTTTTTCGATTAATTCATCTTTCGAAATTCCGCTTAATTGTTCAAAAGTTTTCTTAAGCATTAAATCTATATTTTCTGATTGTTTTAAAATATTACGATGCGCTCCGCCTTTTGCCTCTGGAATAATTTCGTCAATTACACCTAATTCTTTCAAATCTAATGCTGTAATTTTCATCGCTTCTGCAGCTTCTTTTGCTTTACTAGCGTCTTTCCAAAGAATTGCCGCCGCACCCTCTGGTGTAATAACAGAATACGTGGAATTTTCCAGCATATGAATGTAATCGCCTACTCCAAGACCTAACGCACCACCACTACCACCTTCACCGATAACAATACAAATAACAGGGACAGTTAAACCCGCCATTTCAAATAAATTACGGGCAATCGCCTCACTTTGTCCACGTTCTTCAGCTGCTTTACCAGGGTAAGCTCCCTTCGTATCGATGAAACAAATAATAGGACGATTAAACTTTTCCGCTTGTTTCATTAGACGCAGTGCTTTTCGATATCCTTCTGGATGAGGCATCCCAAAATTACGACGAATATTTTCTTTCGTATCTTTTCCGCGTTGGTGCCCAATTACAGTTACAGGCATCCCCTTATATTTCGCAATGCCGCCGACAATCGCTGCATCGTCGCCAAATAGGCGATCTCCATGACATTCAAAAAAATTAGTAAATAAGTGCTCAATATAATCGAGCGTTGTCGGTCGTTCTGCATGACGAGCAATTTGAACACGGTCCCATACTTTCATATTGCCGTATATATCTTCCTCTAATTTTTCTAGCTTGTCTTCCAAAATACGAATCTCCTCACTGAAGTCCATCTGGCTGTTTTTCGTATAGTCTTTCAGTTCACGAATCTTATTTCTTAGCTCAACAACTGGTTTCTCAAATTCTAGCTCTGCCATACAGCCATTTCCCCTCCTTGATGAACTTCTAAAATCTTACGGAGCGATTCTCTCATATCATCACGATGCACAACCGCATCTAATTGACCGTGCTCTAATAAAAATTCTGCCGTTTGGAAATCTTCCGGTAGTTTTTCACGCACTGTTTGTTCAATTACACGTCTACCAGCAAATCCGATAAGTGCACCTGGCTCTGCAAGATTGTAATCACCAAGTGAAGCGAAACTCGCTGAAACCCCGCCCGTCGTTGGGTGAGTCATAACAGAAATAAATAACCCTCCTGCATTACTATGCTTTTTCAAAGCTACGCTTGTTTTTGCCATTTGCATTAAACTTAATATCCCTTCTTGCATACGGGCACCACCCGACGCAGTAAAGATAATAAATGGAACTTGTAAGTCGTATGCTTTTTCAACTGCACGGGCAATTTTCTCTCCTACAACAGAGCCCATGCTGCCCATTCGAAAACGAGAATCCATTACTGCAACAACAACAAGCATGTCATCAATTGTTCCTTCACCAGTTACAACCGCTTCGTTCAATTTAGTCTTCTTACGATCGCTCTCTAGTTTCTCTTCGTATCCTGGAAACTCGAGTGGATTTAATGAAACCATTTCTTTGTCATACTCACGGAATGACCCTTCATCCAATATACTATCAAGACGTTCCCATGCATTCATAGGATGATGATATCCACAATTCACACATACTTTTAAATTTTTTAGAAGCTCTTTCGTATACATGATTTTTTTACATTTCGGACATTTTGTCATAACGCCATCTGGTACATCTTTTCGTACTTGTTCTGAAGGTATTGCAGCGTACTTTTTCTTTTTCACGAATAAATCTCTTAGCACAATTTGACCCCCTTCGTTGAGAGCTAAGGTTAGCGCAAGAAGAAAATTGGGCTAACACCAAAGTTTGATGTTAGCCTTATCTTCTCAATCTGTCTAATAACCTCACTCTTTACGTTTAACTTTAACCGCTACGCGATAGAATGTTTGTCATAACGTGTCATGGTCATTTCGACAAATTTTATACATTACGAGTGAAACTGTATATTCTCTACTAATTCATCGTAAATTTTTAGTGCATCATTTTCTTGTTTTTCTTCCAAAGTAGCATAAAGCTTTCTATACATATCGATAGAATCTCCTGAAACTTCACAAGAAAGAGTTGATACGTAATCATTTACGATCATCCAAATGCGATATAGTAAATAATTATCGACTTGTTCAATGAGTGTTTTAAAGAACGTTTGATGAAGCATCGGAATTGAATTTTCATTTTCTTCAAGCACTTGATTTAATTTTCTTAGCACTTTAGAAAACGTTTCTTTCGGCAAATTACATACAATTCGAATCATATCTTTCTCAAGCAATCGTTTTGTTTGTAATAAATCACGAATTGTTTTCTCATCTTGCAGTAAGAACGGCGCAATCAATTGTACAAGACCGTTATCGTAAAAGTTTCGAATAAACGTCCCTTCACCACGTCTCGTTTCAATCAATCCTACCAGTTCTAAAGCACGCAATGCTTCTCTTACAGAGGAACGCCCTACGTTTAAACGTGAACTTAACTCACGCTCAGACGGCAAACGATCCCCTGCCACCAATCCATCTTCTTCCATAATGGAACGGATTTTTTTTACAATTTCGAGATATACTTTTGTATTTGATGATGTCAATGGAAATTCCTCGCTTATTCTTTACCAATCAGCGCTAATTGTTTTGTTTTCTCAGCAATCTCATTTGGATCTACTTGACGGCGAGCTACTCCTGTCTCCATTGCAGCTTTCGCAACGTAAGCTGCCACTTGAGGCGCTACACGCGCGTCAAACGGTGCCGGAATGATATAGTCTGCATTCAACTCATCTTCTGCTACAAGCTCAGCAATAGCCTGTACAGCTGCCATCTTCATTTCTTCGTTAATTTGTGTCGCATGTACGTCAAGTGCACCACGGAAAATACCAGGGAACGCTAGTACATTATTTACTTGGTTCGCGAAGTCAGAACGACCCGTTCCAACAACAGCTGCGCCCGCTGCTTTTGCCAATTCTGGCATAATTTCTGGAACTGGATTCGCCATTGCAAAAATAATTGCATCGTCATTCATTGTACGAACCATCTCTTCTGTTAATGCACCTTCTGCAGATACACCAATGAATACGTCCGCACCTTGTACAACGTCAGCTAAAGAACCTTCGATACGATTCTTATTTGTATATTTTGCAACTTCATCCTTCACCGGATTCATACCTGTAGGACGACCATCATAGATTGCGCCTTTACGGTCACACATAATAATGTCGCGTACACCATAGCGATATAAAAGTTTAATAATTGCAATACCTGCTGCACCTGCGCCATTTGCGACAACTTTAATGTCAGACATTTTCTTTCCAACTAATTTTAGCGCGTTCACAAGACCTGCTACTGTTACGATAGCTGTTCCGTGTTGATCATCATGGAAGATAGGAATATTTGTTTCTTTTTTCAAACGTTCTTCAATAATGAAGCAGTTTGGTGCTGCGATATCCTCTAAGTTAACGCCGCCAAAAGTTGGCTCCATTAATTTTACAGTTTCAACAATTTTATCTACATCGTTTGTATTTAAGGCAATTGGGAATGCATCTACACCAGCAAAGCTCTTGAATAATACAGCTTTACCTTCCATTACTGGAAGAGATGCTTCAGGTCCAATGTTACCAAGACCAAGTACAGCCGTGCCATCTGTCACAACTGCTACCATATTTCCCTTCATCGTATATTCATATACCTTACTTTTATCGTCATAAATTTCTTTACAAGGTTCTGCAACCCCTGGAGAATATGCAAGACTTAAATCTTTTGCATTTTCTACTTTTACTTTTGATACAGTTTCTAATTTTCCTTGATGCACTTTATGCATGTGAAGTGCTTCTTCACGAAGTGTTGACAAACTATCCACTCTCCTCAAATTATTCTAGCTGATATCAATTTCTCCAAGTGGTCTGACCACGAACACTACTACTATAATAATCGAAGTGTAGGGAAATTGTCCATTATATTTTCACAACCACATTTTCTTCCCCGACAATTTCACGAAGTGCTCCTAAACATTCTTCACTTGGATGAATCGATAAACTTCGAGATAATTGTACCATTTTATGTTCCTTTTCATAATAAATTAGTACTTTCGCAAAACCTGAATAGTCAAACAATATTTTAGTAACCTGATTTAAAAGCTTTTTCTCATACTGAGACGGCAATTTCACGTAAACAGATGCGTCTTTCTTTTCTTCATACACATCCATTTCTTCTAATGGATATAGTCCATTTACAATCCATTGTAACTTATGATTTCTTAGCTCAATCATGCCGTCAACTAAAACAATTGCTCCTTCTTGTAACTTATCTGAGAAATGTATATACGTTTCAGGGAAAAGAACTGCTTCCATTTCATCATTTTGATCACAAAATGTAATAAACGCCATCTTTTGCAACTTTTTCGTACGAATCACTCTCACGCTTGTTATATACACGATAGCCCTTTGTACTTTTTTCTTATGTCGCATCGCCTGAGCAAGAGATGGAATTTCTAATTCTTTCGCTAACTTCACATACTGCGCTGTCGGATAGCTTGATAAATAAAAACCTAGTGCTTCCTTCTCCTTATTTAACTGTTCAATAAAAGAGAGCTCTTCTCCTTGTACGTATTTTGATTTTGGAACAGCATCTCCTAAATCACGTGCAAGATTTGCGTACTCTAACGCTCCTTTAAGGCTTTTCCATAAATTTGTTCTCGAAACACCAAAATCATCAAAACATCCAGACCAGACGAACGCCTCTAAATTTCGCTCTGTTACAAACTTTGATGGCATGCGAAGACAAAATTCAAATAAATCTTCAAACATTTTTTTCTCTCGTTCTTCGAGTAATGCTGTCACTGTAGCCATTCCGATGTTTCGAATGGAAAGTAAGCTGTAACGTATCGCATTGCCTTCTATTTGGAAATCGTAACCACTTCTCTGAAGAGACGGCGGCAAAACATGAAAACCTTTTCGCTTCGTTTCGCGTATATACTGCACAATCTTATCTTCATTTCCAATTGCACTTGATAATAGTGCCGTCATGAATTCCAACGTATAATTCGCTTTTAAGTAG
Organism: Bacillus sp. IBL03825; assembly: GCF_024712505.1. Lineage (NCBI taxonomy): Bacteria > Bacillati > Bacillota > Bacilli > Caryophanales > Bacillaceae > Bacillus > Bacillus sp. IBL03825. Next base: position 4,549,541 of record NZ_JAMXKE010000001.1, read on the forward strand.
GCAAGCTGATATCCAATCATACTGTAGGCTACGGCGTGACTTCGGTTAAAACCGTAATTCGCAAATCTTACAATCAAATCGTAAATTTTCTCCGCGGATGTCTCGTCATAACCGTTTTTTAAACAACCTTGCACAAAATGCTTACGTTCCTGATCTAAAATATCACGATTTTTTTTACTCACTGCACGGCGTAATAAATCTGCTTCTCCGAGCGAGAATCCCGCCAACTTCGACGCAATTTGCATAATTTGTTCTTGGTATACAATTACACCGTATGTTCTTTCTAAAATCGGCTTTAAATCCGGATGTAAATATTCAATTTTTCTTTTTCCGTGCTTTGATTCAATAAAGGTTGGAATTTGTTCCATTGGTCCTGGTCTATATAACGAGTTAACAGCGACAATATCTTCAAATTCATTCGGTTTTAACCCGCGAAGTACATTTCGCATACCACCTGATTCAAGCTGGAATACACCTGTTGTATCCCCTCTACCTAACAATTGGAACGTCTTTTCATCTTGAAGCGGTAAATTTCTTAAATCAATTTGTGTTCCCGTCTTTTTCACGATAAACTTTATAATATTTTCAAGTAACGTTAAATTACGTAATCCTAAAAAATCCATCTTTAACAAACCAAGTTCTTCTAATGCATCAGCTGGATATTGCGTAACATACACATCGTTATGCCCTTCTTGAATTGCAACACTTCCTGTTAACGGCTCTTGACTCATAATAACGCCAGCTGCATGAATAGACGTATGACGTGGTAAACCTTCTACACGTTTTGCAATTTCAAACACACGCTCATGCAACAGATTCCCTTGTATGAACTCACGGAGTGATTGCGATTCCTCATATGCATCTTTTAACGTTATACCGAGCTTTGATGGGATAAGTTTTGAGAATATGTCAATATCTCGCGGCGGAAGCCCCATTACACGCGCAATATCTCTAATTGCCGCTTTCGCTGCAAGCGTCCCGAACGTTACGATTTGTGCAACACGAAGCTGACCATATTTATCTTTCACATATCGAATCATCTCATCACGTCTTATATCTGGAAAATCGATATCAATATCTGGAAGTGTCACACGTTCGGGGTTTAAAAATCTTTCAAATAATAGATCATATTCAATCGGATCAATATCTGTAATTTCTAATACGTAAGAAACGAGTGAGCCAGCTGCCGATCCACGTCCTGGTCCTGTTAAAATATGATTTTCATGCGCATACTTCATAAAATCCCACACGATGAGGAAATAATCACTAAACCCCATACTAGAAATAACGGTTAATTCATGATTCAAACGCCTTATATGTACTTCTTTCGGCGTACCATATCGTTTCTGCAAGCCTTCTTCACAAACGCGGCGTAAATACATATCATTCGTCTCGTTAGCTGGAACAGGAAATTTCGGTAATTGATTTATATGAAACGGTATTTCTACTCTGCAACGTTCTGCAATTTCTACTGTGTTATAAATCGCTTCTTCTACGTGAGAAAATAGTGCTTCCATTTCATCTGATGATTTTAAATAATATTGATCCGTTTTCAACCTTGGTCTATCTGGATCAGTCATTTTCGTTCCACTTTCAACAGATAATAAGCACTCATGAACAAGTGCGTCACTTTGATTGATGTAGCGTACATCATTTGTCGCAACGACTGGAACATTTATCCTACTCATAAATACAGGTAATTTCTCTTGCAGGAGCAGTTCATCTTGAATCGCATGATGCTGCAAACTCATATAAAAATTACCGAACATACTTTGATACATGCGAGCTACTTCTTCAGCTTGACTCTCTTTGTCTTCTAATAATAATTGTTCAATTTCCCCATCTTTACCTGGTGAAATAGCAATTAATCCTTTCGCATAATGGGCAAGCCACTTTTTCGGAATACCTTCTTTTGACTTCGTCATAATGCTACTAGAAATCTTTAATAAATTTTGATAGCCCATTTCATTTTCAGCAAGTAAAACAAGCGGATAAGATTTTTCCTCTTCTTCACTAAAAATAGAAGCTGTTAAGCCGATAATAGGCTGTATACCATGTTTCTTACATGCTTTATAAAACGGAATAACACCATACATAACATTTTCGTCCGTAATAGCGAGTGACGAAAAACCAAGTTCTTTCGCCCTGACTACAAGCTCATCAATTTTACAAGCACTTTTTAATAAACTAAAAACGGTTTGACATTGTAAATGCACAAACTTCACTGTTGTACCCTCTCTTTACCAATCTGACTACTTTTATTATAGGTGATGAGGAAAGCGGAAATCAAAACATACTTCTTATACTTTGTCCATATATATGAAGAAGAAAGGGGAATGACGATGGATGTAAGAGAACATACTTTTTTCTCTCTGCTTATTATTAGTTATTTTATTGCCTTTGGGGTTATACTTGGTGGTTCATTAATTGGTGGATTTGGTGCATTTCTTATCGGAAAACCAACTCTAACTTACATTAATCAATTCGCCCAAAATTTAAGAATTTGGGCACTCGTTGCAGCAATTGGCGGAACATTTGATACTTTTTATAGCTTTGAAAGAAGTTTCTTTGGCGGAGATATGAAAGATATCGTAAAACAAATTCTCCTTATTTTTTTCGCAACGGGTGGTATGCAAACCGGTCTTATTATTATTAAATGGCTAACGCAGGAACATGTATGAGAGTACCAAGTGCCAATACAGCAAAAAGATGGTATTTAGTTTTAGCTGGTGCTGCTGTTGGAGGCGTGTTGAGCTGGTTTATTTTTTTGTACATATACGGTGTTTTTCAAGAAGAACAAGCTATTAAAATAGCAGAACAAAAAGAAATTATAGAAAAACAAGAAGCAAAGCTCCACGTCCTTCTCGAAGATCAAGAAAAATTGAATACAGAAAATAAACGACTCTTAACTATTCAAGAGATTAAAATAAAAATAATCAATCGAGAAAAATACGATTTAGACAATCTTACACTCGAAAATATGACCACTTCTATTCATAATGACCTCCAGCATCTTTTAACGAAAAACATACAAAGTATCGCAAAAAATAAAGACCTACTCAAAAAAGCAATCGAAAATAAAACGTATAAACATTACGATCGTCTATACCGCTTTAAAGTCGATACAATATCTTTTGATACCGTGCTTGAAATTAGCATTGCTATAGAAAAAGAAAAATAAAATCCCTCCACTTTATCGACATATATAACTCGATAGATGGAGGGGCTTTTTATTTTATTATCGTCATGAGGGTTCTCTTAAAACATAAAAAAAGACGTTTTTGGGAGTTTTTCATTATTCCATCAAATCAATCTCATAAATAACAAAAAACCCCTATTTATTGATGTTTCATTTAAAAAACAAAAAAGAAGGGCTTAAGCGCCCTCCTTCTTTTTTCGTTCAACATACAATTTTTTATCTACACAGCTCACGTAAATCAGCAAAAAGACGATCCGCTTCTTCCCAAGAAGATGCTTTTGCACCAGAAGCCATCGGATGCCCTCCGCCATTATATTGCATTGCTAATTTATTTATCACTGGTCCTTTTGAGCGAAGACGAACACGAATCACATCGTCTTCCTCTAAAAATAGAACCCATGACTTTAATCCATCAATATTACCAAGTGCTCCAACAACGCCAGATGCCTCAGAAGGAAGTACATCAAACTTTTCTAATACTTCTTTCGTTAATTTAATGTAAGCTGCTCCTTCTTCTACCATCGTAAAGTTTTGTAAAATATAGCCGTTTAAACGAGCAATCTTTTCTTTCGTCTTATACATTTCATTGTATAAATCTGTGAACTTCACATCCATATCAACAAGTTCACTCACGTAACGAAGTGTTTTCGCTGTTGTATTCGGGAATAAGAAACGACCTGTATCCCCAACAATACCCGCTAAAATAAGACGAGCTGCTTCTTTCGTTATCTGTAATCCTTTATCTTTTCCATAACTGTAAAACTCATAAATCATTTCACTTGTAGAACTTGCTGTCGTATCTACCCATGTAATATCTCCGTACGGATCTTCATTCGGATGATGATCAATTTTAATTAACATCTTCCCTTTTGCATAGCGTTGATCGTCAACACGTTCTTGGTTCGCAGTATCACATACGATAACAAGTGCATTTTCATATACACTATCTTCAATATCATCCATTACTCGTAAATATTCTAGTGACGGTTCATTGTACCCAACCGTATAAATATTTTTCTCTGGAAACGATTCTTGTAGAATTGTACCCAGACCGCCCTGTGAACCTAATGCATCTGGATCTGGACGCACATGACGATGAATAATAATTGTATCAAACTCTTTAATTGCTCCTAAAATTTGCTCATGCATATGTATAATCTCCTTTTCACTCAACTTCTTCACTTTAACGTGCAGTAAAAGCCCAATTGGTGCGGGCAAATCATTAGCGCAGAAACATCCTCACACTAATTAAAGCTTCACTTTATCCTCCATTATAACGGAAAGTATTTCATACATGCGAACAATTGCTTTATAATAAAAGTTAGAAAGTTTAGATATTTATTTTTTCTCCACTATTATTTTTCACAAAGCGATGGGAGTGTGCATTATGCCAGTATTAGTCTTCTGTATTATCGTCTCATTTATGTTGTACCTCTTCTACAAAACAAAATACTTTCGTACAAACCGCCCAATGGAGAAAGGTTGGCTCTCTGGAAAATCCGCAATGGCACTTGGTTCATTCGTCTTATTCTTTGGGATAAACCAATTCTTTTTAGAACTTTCAACCGCTCGAATTATCGTTGGTGTTTTATTTGTTCTATTTGGTAGTGCAAGTGTATTTAATGGATTTCGCCAATACAAACATTTCTTACCATTAGCAGTTGAAGAAGCTGAATCTGTCTGAAGCAACATAAAAAAGCATCAATATTGTGATGCTTTTTTACGTCCCTTAACTTTTAAAATCATATATGCAACAAAAGCAGAAGGTATATTAAAGGGGTTGCCTTGTACGTGAAAATGTAATTGTTCTTCTTCAAAAGACATTTTTTCATATAGTTCTCGCTGAGATAATCCTGTTCGTTTCTTTTTTTCATGTAAACCTTGTAAGTATAAATATTGAAACGGTATCATCACAAGAAAGTAAAAGAGTGCGATTCCACCAAAAAAGAGCACTTCTGATGACATAATGCATACCACCTTCCTGAAATCCATTTTCTTACAATTGAATTATAACATAATATACAACCTAATTGAATTACTATTCTGTCTTCTTTATGTAACCGTCTCTCCACATAACTCTTTTTCAGCATACTGAACATATCGCCGAATAAAAGCACCAGGATCTTTTCTAATAGGTTCGATATCAATCCTTAACGGAATCTTTCCCGCCATATAAAAAATTCTCGAAGCAGTCCCAAGTCGAATAGCTGCTTCCGAAATATTTTCCCCATATCCCATCATGAAATTCCCCCATGCGTCTTCTAACTGTCCCGAAGCAATTAAATGCAATCTCGGAACACCAATATCAAACTCTTTATACCCAAATCCACATTCATCAAAATCGAGTAAATACCAATCCTCTTTGTCTACAAGAATATTGCCAAAATGCATATCACCATGAACAAATTGTTTTTCTCCTAATTGAGTTAAATTTGCAAGTTCTTGTATTCTTTCTGCAATTCTTATGCACTTATGCTTATCCGCATTCGATAGAAATGAAGCATTTAGTAATCGTTGTAAAGGCTCGTGGATTATCTTTTTCTCACTATATATAGGCCTTTCATAACCTCTCCAAGTTTGCGGCACTCTTTTGAGCACTTCATTTGTTTTTTCATGAAACTTTCGCATTAATGATCCGAGTTTTTCATAGTCCCTATCCCTTAGTTCTAAAATTTCACTTCCGTTTATAAACCTAAAGACAACAAAATACTGGATATTCCCTTCATCTTTCATAACAGATGTAATCCAATCACCATTTTTATTTACCACTACTTCTGGTACTAACATTTGTTTTTGCATCGCTATTAACCAATGTATTTCAGCCTCTATTTGCTCGCATGTATAACGTCCTTCTCTGTACTGCCTAACTACAAATTTATTTTTGTCCGATTCGAATATATATGTTTGATTTTCTCCCCCATGTAACAATGAAACTTTCGTAAAACTATTTAAATTATATTGCTTACATAACTGCTCTTTAGTGTGAAAATCCATCCTTCTCCCCCTAGTTCCTCTAGTGAAGCGTAATCGACTAACAACCAATTTTCTATCCACATTGATACATATCCTTCTATTTTTTCACTTCTCTATCCGAACTCTTACGTAACTTAAACAATAGCTTCAAAATCCAATAAAACAAAATAAAGTTAAAGAAAAAAACTAATGGATTAAACCAACATTCCCACCCACCATAATAAACAAACGTTTCAGCCGGTACACCAAAGTAAAGAAAATCCGGCTCATTTTCTCCTGATATAGGAATCAAGGCACCTATACTAGCAAGAGTCAAACTTACAAAATAAAGCCTCTTTTTAATAGCGTCCATTCTTCTATGCGTTAACACATGAATAATGATGAAACATATGACAACTAAAAAGAAAAGAATTCCGCCCATTCGCTTCCTCCTTATCACTATTCCATTTCCACATCTTCAAATTGTTTAGTATTTTTATTATAAATATGAAATGATACGTTATTTATTTTTTGTTTCTATCCTTTTAACAAAAAAGATGGAACAAACCAAAGCGGTCTGCTCCATCTTTTTATTTATCGATCAACTGCACCATAAGTAATGCTTTCCCGACAACATTGCCTTCATGATGCACTTCTACATCAACCTTACCAAATTTACGCCCAATTTCTAATACTTTCGGATGTACGGATACAACATTATCAATTTGAACTGGTTTTACGAAATAAATTGTTAAGTTCTCAACAATTAAATCGCTCTTCTTTTGGGCACGAATAACGCGATTCGTTGCTTCCGTCACAATCGTTGCGAATACACCGTAAGATAACGTTCCGATTGAATTCGTCATTTGCGGCGTCACTGAAAATTGATATAAATGTTCATTTTTCGCTTCTTTCGGCGTCATAAATTGATTCGTTACAATATCATCGATTGTTTCACCGACTTGTGGTTGACGCTGAATCATTTGCAACGCCTGAAGTACATCTTGACGGCTAATAATACCTTGCAGTTTATTTCCTTCATCAACAACAGGAAGTAACTCAATTCCTTCCCACACCATCATACGTGCTGCAGCTGCGACAGACATTTTTCCATTTACCGTAATTGGATGCTTTGTCATTACTTTATCAATTGGTGTTTCTTTCGCTACACCAATCATATCTTTTGAAGTTACGATACCTAACACCTTTTTATTTTCATCAACAATTGGATAACGCCCATGCATCGTTTCTTCATTGTACGCATGCCATTGTTGCACTGTATCATTCGGCTTTAAATATAACGTCTCTTCAATTGGCGTTAAAATATCTTCAACGAGGACAATTTCTTTCTTAATAAGCTGATCGTAAATTGCACGGTTAATTAACGTCGCAACTGTAAATGTATCGTAACTACTTGAAATAATCGGCAATTTTAATTCATCTGCTAATTTCTTCACATGATCTTCCGTATCAAATCCGCCCGTAATCAATACCGCAGCTCCGGCTTCTAACGCTAATTGATGTGCGTTCGTACGGTTACCGATAATAAGTAAGTTTCCAGCTTCTGTATAGCGCATCATCGCTTCTAATTTCATTGCCCCGATTACGAATTTATTTAACGTTTTATGTAGTCCCTCTCTGCCCCCAAGTACTTGACCATCGACAATGTTAACGACTTCTGCATATGTCAGCTTTTCAATATTCTCTTTCTTCTTTTGTTCAATTCGAATTGTTCCGACACGTTCAATCGTACTAACATATCCTTTATTTTCTGCATCTTTAATTGCACGGTAAGCTGTCCCTTCACTTACACTCAAATCTTTTGCAATTTGCCTTACAGAAATTTTATGCCCTACTGGCAGGCCATTAATATGTTCTAAAATTTGGTTATGCTTGGTAGCCAAATGGTTTCACCATACTTTCTTTTCCCTAAATTCTTCATGTGTTGTATTTTTAGTATACTATATTTTCAAAACTGTTACACTCTCTCTTTATATATCTGTACTATTTTTTTTATAACAAAATACGGCTTACATGACACTACTTCTTCTATTACAACAATGGAATGGTTTTGTCATCTCGTTCGATAGTTTGTCCAGCCGCTTCAATATACAATGAAGACAAGAAATGAAACAAAGGAGCGGATATATGATGAAAAAATTATTAGAAGTTGTAAGTGCTGTATTTTTAGCTTTCGTAGACGGAAAAAAAGTTGCAATGGAATTGAATGAAACACCTGAACAGCCACTTCCAAAAAGAAAAAAATCATCAAAACAAGTACAACCTTTAAAAGCTGTCCTACACACGTAAAAAAACCTTCACTTGTCTTTTCAAATGAAGGGTTTCTTTTCTATAGTGTAATACTTTCTCCAGCTTCTAATACTTTTCCTGTACAATTTTGTAGCTTTTCTACAAATTGATATGGGTCTTGTTCAATTACTGGGAACGTATTGTAATGCATCGGTACAACAGTTTTCGCCTGAGTCCATTTCGCTGCTAAAACAGCATCTTCTGGTCCCATTGTGAAATTATCACCAATTGGTAAAAACGCTATATCAATGTTATTCAGTTCCCCTATTAATTTCATATCAGAGAATAGAGCGGTATCTCCTGCATGGTATACAGTTTTCTCTTCTGCTGTAAATAAAATACCTGCTGGCATACCTGTATATGTAATCGTCTTATTTTCTTCATCAATATAACTAGAACCGTGGAATGCTTGTGTAAACTTCACTTTTCCGAAGTCAAATTCATGCGAACCACCAATATGCATCGGATGTGTATTTACACCTTGCCAACTTAAAAATGTCGCTAGTTCAAATGGTGCCACAACAACTGCATTATTTTTCTTCGCAAGCTCTACTGTATCTCCAACATGATCACCATGTCCATGTGATAAAAGAATCGCATCTACTTTTACATCTTCGGCCTTTAAATCTGTCTTCGGATTTCCAGTTAAAAATGGATCAATTAAAATCACTTTTCCATTCGTTTCAATTTTTACAACTGAATGTCCATGATAAGATACTTTCATTATTACATTCCTCCCCTATTCACATTCTCACTTTTTATTCTACATGATTTTTCAATTCCCTGTCTTTTCTAACATCGATTTACTTGTCATAACGCTTTCCTCCGATGTAAAGTTATATTTGTAATTAAATATTTCGGGGGTGCCAATCGATGAATGCTAGATTAGAAAATTTAATGCAATGGCTAAAAGAAAAAAACGTAGAAGCTGCGTTCTTAACTTCTACACCAAACGTTTTCTACATGACAAACTTCCACTGTGAACCACACGAAAGACTTCTTGGCATGTTTGTATTCCAAGAAAAAGAACCTATTTTAATTTGCCCTAAAATGGAAGAAGGTCAAGCGCGTAACGCTGGCTGGGCACATGAAATTATCGGATTTACTGATACTGACAGACCATGGGATATGATTGCAAAAGCAATTAAAGACCGCGGCATCAATGCAAATGCAGTTGCAATTGAAAAAGAACATTTAAACGTAGAGCGCTACGAAGAATTAACAAAGTTATTCCCAAATGCAGCTTTCAAATCAGCTGAGGAGAAAGTTCGTGAACTTCGCTTAATTAAAGATGAAAAAGAACTTTCTATTTTACGCGAAGCAGCTAAAATGGCGGACTACGCTGTTGAAGTTGGTGTAAATGCAATTAAAGAAAATCGTAGCGAGCTAGAAGTATTAGCAATTATTGAACACGAATTAAAAACAAAAGGCATACATAAAATGTCATTTGATACGATGGTATTAGCAGGTGCAAACTCTGCTCTTCCACACGGTATTCCAGGTGCAAACAAAATGAAACGCGGCGATTTCGTACTATTTGATTTAGGCGTAATCATTGAAGGTTATTGCTCTGACATTACACGTACAGTGGCATTCGGTGAAATTTCTGAAGAACAAACTCGCATTTATAACACTGTACTTGCTGGACAACTACAAGCAGTTGAAGCATGTAAACCAGGTGTTACACTTGGCGCAATCGACAACGCTGCTCGTTCTGTTATCGCAGATGCAGGTTACGGCGACTTCTTCCCACACCGCCTTGGTCACGGACTTGGAATTAGCGTACACGAATATCCAGATGTAAAAGCTGGTAACGAGTCTCCATTAAAAGAAGGTATGGTCTTCACAATCGAGCCAGGTATTTACGTACCAAACGTAGGTGGCGTTCGTATTGAAGATGATATTTACATCACACAAGACGGGTCAGAAATTTTAACGAAATTCCCGAAAGAATTACAATTTGTGAAATAATAAAAAGGCAGCGTAAGTGCTGCCTTTTTTTATTTCTCTACTATTTCAAATTTAACACCATCTTCTCCTCATACTTATCATCCCATTTAATTACAACTTCTATCGGTTCATCTTTAGATAGAGGTGCACAACTTACACAAGAAGATTTCATTTCAATCCTTGCTCCTTTATGAACTTCTGACGTTTCTGTCATTGCACTAAAGGCTCCATTAATAGCAATCTCTAAATTTTAAAATTCTGTCTTTCCATCTCCGCCCTTATATTGAAACGTAAACATTCCATCTTCACTGTCATCCTTAATATACCCTTTATATTGCCCCGTCCAACTTTTGCTCTCGCTAGAAAAAGTAACATACGAAATCGAACAACTTCCTAAAAAGAAAATACTAATGAAAAAGAATAACGCTCTCTTCATAATGCCCCCTCCATTCAAAAGCACTTATTTATTGTCTATTTCTCCCTCTTATCATATTATAAAAATACAGAATTTTCTAAAATAGGAGGTTTATATGTTACAACAACAGTTAGAAGAAATTCGTAATAATAATTACATATTGGATAACACACTTAACATTGATTCTTTAAGTTCCAATATGTTTGAGCATATCGGTGTTACCGATAGCTATTTAAGAGACAAACTTATTTACTCTACTTTTTACCATCTCATCAAAAAGGACTACATTTCACACACACAATTACAGAAACTATTATTAGAAAGCATTAGTGAAAAATATTTATTGTATAAAATTCATTCGGATGACGAAGATGCTGTATTTACTCGTGCATTTACGACATTATTACTTGCGCTCATTATTGATGCTGATACAAAATATAATTTCTTATCACAGAATGATATTTTAACTGTAAAAGATCAATTGATTCTATATATGAACAATGAACATGATTTCCGTGGATATGTTCAAGACCACGGCTGGGCACACAGTATCGCTCATGCTTCTGATACATTTGAAGCGCTTGTTCGTAGTCCTAAACTGGAAACTTTATATTACGAAGAAATATTACAAACTTTATTAAACAAAGTTTGTGTCCATTCTATTTACTATAAACATGAAGAAGACGAACGACTCGTTTATCCGATTGTCTCAATGCTACAAAATGGTCTAAAGGAAGAAGTACTCATAGCAGCTCTTCATGACTTAGTAGACCAATTACCAGTCCAAAAACAAACACTACATATTGAATCGTACGAGTTTCTATACGGAAATATAAAATCTTTCTTACGTAGCTTATTTTTCAGATTACGTACAATGTCTATATGTAAAGAAACTGAATACGAAATTGAAAAATTACTACAAGGACTTCGCCAACATTACTAAAAAAGAAGGCCCTTTAAAAAGTGCCTTCTTCTATTTCACTAATATTTAATTGAAATTTCACGATCCAAACTGAGAAAAGGTGGACAAGAAGCGCAAACGCCATACATGCTCCGCTCAAAAAAGTTAGTATAGGATGCGAATACACGTGCCCTAATCCATAGGATATCGCCACGAAAAACATTGTTATGTAAATATAAATTGCTCCATGTATTTGCCTCATATGAACCTCCTTTTCCCATATTATAACATAAATTTTCTGATTATTCACATTTATCGCTTGTAATCAATATTTCTCAACTGTTACACCTCTAACAGCAGCCTTAATATATGGTGCTCCTTGTAAACTTTGTAAATCCTCTGTTTTGCCTGTTGCAACTACACCGTATATTGGTAGGTCTTTTGATTCGAAGTTTTCATCTCATTATAGTTTGTCCTAAATTTCTTTTGACATCCTCCTTTATTTTCAAAGATATCTAAATAACACTTTTCTTTTTAAAATTTTTTCAAAATAAAAAGCACACCTATTTTGATGCACTTCTCTCCAACATACTATTCTATTATTTCATCGCTTCCTTCACAACATCTTGAATCATAACGACTTCTGTTTTCATATCAACAGACCGTGCTTCTTCATCAATACATTCATACCAAAACGCTAAGTGCTTTTTATCAATTTCATGATGAGAATTTTCGACAAGAGCCCCGCCTTCTCCTTGCACAGAATACCAATATAAGTACTCTTCTCCATCTCTTATTTCCCGGAAAATTGTCTCAACGTACATCTTTTCGTCGTTTAGTGTCAAAAGCACTTCTTTCATATTGCCATTAAGAAGCTGCATCCATTCATCTACACGATGACTTTTACCTTGTTTCACCTTAAATCTCGTTAACTCCACATTCATTTTTATTCCCCCGTTTTCTTACGTACAAACAATCTATATTCTATTGGATTATAAAAACTTAATTTACTAGCTAATTTTTGCGAAGGAATATTGTCTACATAACAATCCCAGCACGGTGTAATATCATTTTGTGTGCAATGTTCAATGAACCGTTGTGCAACAGCTTGGGCTAATCCTTTCCCTTGATATGCTTCCTGCGTCACAATATCAATTTCAGCAAATCCATTCCCACTAAATATCGAAACACATTCAGCTACAATTATCCCATCTTGTTCTATACAAAATCCGAAACCACCGTTCAAAAATAGCTCTTTTGATCCCCAATATTCTTTATAATACTCCTCTGTAAATTCACTACTTCGTTCTATATCACTTTTATCAATACGCTTCACTTCATATGTATTTTTGTTTGCATCTCGTTTTCTCTCTTCAGAAATTTCTCGTTGGAATTTCATTCGAGGCATGTCCCGAAGTGCATTACTAAAACGCCCTTCAATCATCATTTCCCACTCGTCACTCGAAGTGAAGAGTGTAAATCTCTTCTCTGTTGTTTCAATAGCCATTTTTAAATAGGAAAATAAATCTTCGTTATAATTTTGATCATAAGTATCACCAAATAAATAATAGATACCATTAGCTGTACGAATTAATCCTGCTGTTAACTTCTCGTTGGCAAAAATCTCACCATCTATCATTTGGTCACATACCGCATAAGCAAACGTCGTCGTTCCTGTATTACTTTCTAAAATCGGAAGGATTTTTCTATACTCGGCTACAGATAATTTTTTCATAACTGCTCCACTTTAATCGTATCAGCTTCTATATTTTCAAAACAAAGATTTACTGTTCTCTTTAATGCTCTCGTTCTATGGATCTTGCACGCTGGAATTAAGATAGAATCATTTGGCTTTAAAACCGCCGTCTCTCCATCTTCAAAATCGATAAGTAGTTCTCCCTCTAACACAATAAACAATTCATCCGAATTAGAATGATAGTGCCAATCATATTCACCAGTAAATACGGCGATTCGTAAGCAATGATTATTTACATTTGAAACGACGAAATTTTTGTGTTGATCTTGAATGTCCTTTGTTAATTCTAATAAATTCACAGTTTCCATATTTCATCTCACCCTTTCACTAGTCGTTCTTCTGAAAACTAACTTAGTCTCCGCCACCTCCGCAATCTCCTCCACCATCACTTGAGCTGCTACAATCGTTGCTACTATAATCACCAAATCCGCTTGATGAGCTTGAATCGGATGAAGATTTTTTGCTCTTTTTGCTTTTCCTATCCCTCTTACTTTCATGACTAGGCCATACTTTATTAAATAATATAAAGAATAAGACTAACTCTATTGCGACAAGGATATATCCAAAAACATTCTCAATAATATTGGGTGTTATCCCAAAACTGTAAAACACCCTAGCTGAATAAAGACACAAAATTACATACAGGACCATACAAATATACCGAAATGTTTTTTCTATCATAATGACTACTTTTTTTGAAAGAGGTATGTTCTGTTCCTGTTTTTTCTTTATATACTTTTGTCTTTTGGCTTGCTTTTTCTTCCTATTTTTACTCCCCATTGAATCCCCTCTATGGACTTTCACTTTTCATTTAATTCCAAATTATCACAAAAAACAACATCATAACAAGCTATATTTTACGTAAAGTTTTGTTTACTTTTTGTAAAGTTTTATTTACTTATTACCTAAAAATGGATATGATAAATGTAACAAATTTACAAAAAGGAGACTTTGTATATTTGATTAAAAATAAGGTGAAACAATTCCGCGTCGTTAGAGACATCACCCAAGAACAATTAGCTTCCTCTGTTCAAATCACTAGACAATCCCTCATCGCTATCGAGAAGAATAAATACAACCCGAGTTTAGAATTAGCATTGAAATTATGTGAGTTTTTCAACTGTAAAGTAGAAGATTTATTTCAATTAGATAAAACTGGGGAGGAAAAAGAATGAAAAATACTTTTAATCAAGAGTTCATTTCGCATCTTACCATTTTATTGTTAGGTTCAACTTTTCTTTATTTCAATAATAATGATGAAGAAAAGATTAGTTCTGTCCTTCTATTCACTGGCGTATACATACTCTTAGCCTTAATACTATTCATAGTGAAACGAATATTCTTTAAGAAAAAAAAGAACGATTCCGAGAAATATCCATTACCTGAGATGGATGAAAGAATCGAGAAGATGAGTTTAAAACTTATGGCGCAAATTTTCGGCCTCTCTCATTTAATCGGTTCTGCGATACTATTTATTTTATATATCACTGACAAAAATTCGATGATACGAGTTGAGTATGCCTTGTATTACTTGTTCGGCATTCTTTTCTTTACAATGATGTTCGGATTGAGAATTGTAAAGAAACTAGACAATTAACCCAAGTAAAAAGCCCCTCCTTACAAAAGGAGGGGCTTACATGTATTTCTATTATGATAAAGCAGGAGCTTTTTCAAGAAGCTCTTTCGCATCAGCGTATTGTAAGCCATGAGCTTCTGCAACTGCTTCGAATGTTACGTATCCATCTAATGTGTTAATACCTTTTAGTAATGCAGTGTTTCCTAAGCAAGCATCTTTGTAGCCTTTGTTCGCAATTTGTACTGCATATGGTACTGTTACGTTTGTTAATGCAAGAGTTGATGTACGTGGAACTGCTCCTGGCATATTAGCAACTGCATAATGAACAACGCCATGTTTTTCGTAAGTCGGGTTGTCGTGAGTTGTAATACGGTCAGTTGTTTCAAAAATACCACCTTGGTCAATCGCGATATCTACAACGACAGAACCTGGTTCCATTGATTGAATCATTTCTTCTGTTACAAGTTTTGGCGCTTTTGCACCTGGAATTAATACCGCACCAATAACAAGATCAGACTCTTTTACAGCTTCTGCAATGTTGTATGGATTAGACATTAACGTTTTTACTTGGTTACCGAAAATGTCGTCTAATTGACGAAGACGTTCTGCACTTAAGTCGATGATTGTTACATCTGCACCTAAACCTACTGCAATCTTCGCTGCGTTTGTACCAGCTTGACCACCGCCGATAATTGTTACTTTGCCGCGTTTTACCCCTGGAACGCCTGCGAGTAAAATACCTTTACCACCTTTGTTTTTCTCAAGGAATTGTGCACCGATTTGTGCAGACATACGACCAGCTACTTCACTCATAGGTGCAAGTAATGGTAAAGAACGATTGTCTAATTGCACTGTTTCGTATGCAATTGATACCACTTTGTTATCAATTAATGCTTTCGTTAATTCTGGTTCTGGAGCTAAGTGTAAGTATGTGAATAAAATTAAACCTTCGCGGAAATAGCCGTATTCACTTGCAACTGGCTCTTTTACCTTCATAACCATATCTTGATTCCATGCTTCTTCAGCAGTTTCAACAAGTTTCGCACCAGCTTGTACGTATTCTTCATCTGTAAAGCCTGATCCTATACCTGCTCCTTTTTGAACAAAAACTTCATGACCATTTTGTACTAAATGTACAGCTCCCGCTGGCGTCATCGCCACGCGGTTTTCATTGTTTTTAATTTCTGTTGGAATACCGATACGCATTATTAGTTCCCCCTTGAGTTATGAAATGACCCCTGAATCATTTTTTAAAGCGCTTTCTATGCTCTTATATTTTAACATAATATCTCAATATTTGACAAAAATTAATACAAGCTTTCCGATAGATTTAACCTTACATTAAAGGACAGTATTATCCGCACCTCTCAGCATACAGGATAAACTGTCCAATTATTCGAGACTTCACTTTATTTTATTCTATCGATGTCTATGAATAACATCTACTGCACCAGTTACTTCAATAATTGTACCGGTAATCATATCGGAATCGTCCTCACATAAAAACGAAATCGTTCTTGCGATATCTTCACCTGTTCCAGATCTACCAATTGGTGTGTTACGTTCTTTCAACTGACGTGCTTCTTGAATTGTCGCTTCTTTCATTTCACCAATAATATCACCAGGACATACCATATTTGCAGTAATACCATATTCTGCTTCTTCGTAAGCAACTGTTTTTGTTAATGAAACAAGTCCTACTTTCGCTGCTGCAAAAGCTGAACGATAAATCCATCCTGGTGCACTATCTGCCCCTTGGAATCCGTAATTAATAATACGACCAAAGTTCTGTTTTCTCATAACTGGAACGACAAGTTTCAACAAATGAAACACCGCTGTTAAATTACCCTGAATCATTTCATTCCATTCGTCTTCTTCATAATCAACTAACTTTTTTCGTTCAAATACATATGGACCAGCATTATTAATTAAAAAGTCAATTTTGCCAAAATGGCTTATCGCTTCTTCTACTATTTTATGTAAATCTTCCTTTTTCGTGACATCCGCTTGCACGAATTGTAGACGCTCTTCCATATTTTTATATGTTTCTTTCATCGTTTCCATAGCCGCCATATCGCTATGGTATGTTACTGTTACTGAATATCCTTTAGCCAATAACTTTTCTGTTACTTGCTTTCCTAAACCTTTCGTACCGGCTGTAATGAGCGCGTGTCTCACAAACATGCCTCCTTTTAAATTGCTATACTTCATATGTAACAAGTTCTCGCCCCAATTACAACTAAAATGAATTAAAGCAAAGTTTTCAAAATTCTGTAACGTTTCCGACAAGCACATTACCAAAATTTGTTTTATAATAAAGTTGTAAACGGTAATAAAAATGATTGGGAGGAATTTACTATGAATAATACATATACAAATATTTTAATCGCGGTGGACGGTTCTAAAGAAGCAGAAAGAGCTTTTAAAAAAGCAATTCAAGTCGCAAAACGTAACAATGCAACATTAACAATTGCTCATATCGTTGATGTAAAAGCATACTCAGCAGTAGAAGCTTATAGCCGCGCAATCGCTGAACGTGCAAATCTATTTGCAGAAGACTTATTAGAAGACTACAAAAAAACTGCGCTTGAAGCTGGCCTTGAAAAAATTGAAACTGTATTAGAATTTGGTAATCCTAAATCTAAAATTTCAAAAGAAATTGCTCCAAACCATAAAGTAGATTTAATTATGTGTGGTGCAACTGGTTTAAATGCTGTTGAGCGTTTCCTAATTGGTAGCGTCTCTGAACATATTATTCGCTATGCGAAATGCGATGTCCTTGTTGTTCGTGGTGATGAGGAGCAAGGCGATCTTTAATTTATAAATAAAACACCAAGTCCACATGTTTTACTGGTGGATAAGGGAAATGAAGCTTTAGGCTTGAATGAACAATAAATACATGTTGTTAAATAATGATAAAAAAGGAGTGGGTAATCCACTCCTTTTTTCACGACTGTGTAAGAAGAATAAAGATGTTTAATGTTACTCATAAAAATAAATCTTCTCTGTTTTTTCTCTACTCTTGCATGGATTTTAAAATCCTCATTTTTCAATTGATTGTTTAATCAAGTTTAAACTGTATTCTACTTAATTCTTTGAGCAATTGGATGGTCATCTTTTAGTTGTAACAAATCCCATAAATTCCCGTACAAATCCTTGAATACTGCAACTATTCCATATTCTTGCTCTTTCGGCTCTCTCACAAATTCTATTCCTCTTGAAATCATTTCATTATAATCTCTCCAAAAATCGTCAGTATTTAAGAAAAGAAAAACTCTGCCGACTGATTGGTTACCGATAAAGGAATCTTGCTCAGGTTTAGATGCTCTAGCCAGTAATATTGTGGTGCCGACTGAACCAGGAGGAGATACCACTACCCATCTTTTGTTTTGCTCTGGCTGATATATATCTTGGACTAGTGTGAAATTTAGTTTCTTTGTATAGAACTCTATTGCCTCATCGTAGTCTTTTACTACTAATGCGATATGAACTATTGATTGAACTATTATTACTAAATAAGCAAATTGTAGTATAACATTTCTTGCTTTAATCTATCTATTAGCTTAATAACACAGGTTCTTGTTTTTCTTCATTTCACATACTTCACTATAAATACAAGACAAACAACCACTACAACAGCTACTGCCAACACATATGGCGGTAAGAACTTCAAAGACCATAATGCCATCATGATCGTCGCAATCGTTAAGTACGTTTGCTTTGCATCTTCTGTCATTTTTTTACGAAGCAAGAACACATACAAATAACCGATTGGCGGCGTAATGAAGCAAAGAACATATATGATTTTAGATTTTAAATACCATTTTTGTTCTCCGAGCTTCTTTATATCTTCTTCTATTCTCTTATGCTCTTGCTCTCTCGCTTCTTCTACAAGCGGATCTTCCTCTTCTCCTCGCTTTTCTTTCATATAAGGAAGAAAGTGCACGAAAAAATAGTATGCGAATACGAACGCTCCAAATCCAATACCGAATCTTTCCAATGGAATATTCTCACTAAAAAAAGCAGCAGCAATCGCTAAAGAAAAACAATACGTCATCATCCAAAATGAACGTTTTCTCTTTTTCCGTTCCATTTCTTTTTTATCTTGTACATGTTTTCTTTTCGAAAGCCATATTGAAATACAGCAATCTACTACAAATAGAATAAAGATAAATATCCCAACGTGTACTGTTTCTACATCCTTAAATGAAAAGATGTTTGGGAATGCAACATGTAATACAATTAGCGTGTACAAAATTATCCCTATAAAATAAATACGTCTCATTGTCCATTCCTTTCTGATTTCCTAACTTTAGGTTAACATACATTTTTTAGAAATAGACGGACAAAATATATATGTTAAAAAAGGAGGATGCTACATGAATGATTCTGAACGTATTATTTTAGATGTGAACGGGAAAGAGCTCGAAATGTTACATACAATCCGTACACATTTTAAAGAAAAACATGGTGTGGAACTAAGTAATGGTGCATTACTACGTGATTTGATGGATATTGAGTATATTCGAATTACAGAAGATCGGCATAAGTATGATTAACTTTAAGCTATAAAAATCACAAAAAAGGTACGCTTCTCTCTACTAAGATTCGCGTACCTTCTGCCCTATAAACCAATCAACTTCCAACGAACTCTCTAACTAATCCTTTCGCCTTCTCCAAAGCTTTCTCAATTTGCTCAAATCCTGTCCCGCCAGCACTGTTACGACGCTTTACAGCTGCATATGGTGAAAGAACTTCATACAAATCTTCTTCAAATAATGAGCTCATTTCTTTATATGTTGCTAGTGGTACATCTAGTAAATAAATTCCTTTTTGTGTGCAGTGTAGCACTAGCTTCCCAACAATTTCATGAGCTTGACGGAATGGTAGTCCTTTACTTGCTAAGTAGTCAGCAATTTCTGTTGCGTTTGAGAAATCTTGCGTTACAGCTTGCCCCATCTTTTCTTTGTTGACAGTCATCTTCTCTAACATGCCTGCCATAATATGAAGGCATCCTTCTACTGTTTTTACTGTATCAAACATTCCTTCTTTATCTTCTTGCAAGTCTTTATTGTAAGCGAGCGGTAATCCTTTCATGACTGTAAGTAAACTAAATAAATTACCGTACACTCTGCCCGTTTTACCGCGGATTAGTTCCGCCATATCTGGATTTTTCTTTTGCGGCATAATGCTGCTTCCCGTTGCGTATTGATCGCTCATTTCAATAAATTGAAACTCTTGGCTACTCCATAAAATAAGTTCTTCGCAGAAGCGTGATAAGTGCATCATGAGCATAGATGAGTTACTTAGGAACTCCAGTATGAAATCACGATCGCTTACTGCATCTAAACTATTTTCATAGATTCCATTAAATCCAAGAAGCTCCGCACTATATTCTCGGTCAATCGGGAATGTTGTCCCAGCTAATGCTCCTGCTCCTAATGGTGAAATGTTAATGCGCTTTAATGAATCTTCATAACGATTCACATCACGCTCTAACATCCAAAAGTAAGCGAGAATATGATGCGCAAATGAAATTGGCTGCGCACGCTGCAAATGCGTATAGCCAGGCATAATGGTTTCAATATTATTTTCCGCTTGATGAACAAGAACCGTTTGCAATTGTTTTGTAGCTTTAATAATATGCTCTACTTTTTCTTTTAAATATAAATGCATATCAGTCGCTACTTGATCGTTACGGCTTCGCCCAGTATGAAGTTTCCCTCCTACTTCGCCAATTTGTTCAATTAACATTTTTTCAATGTTTAAGTGAATATCTTCTGCTTCTACTGAGAATTGAAGCTTATTCTCTTTTGCTTCTTTTAATAAATACTGAAGCCCTACCTTTATTTTCTCAGCTTCTTCTTTCGTAACGATGCCTTGCTTTGCTAGCATCGTTACGTGTGCAATACTTCCGTTTATATCTTGATTTACTAATTGTTGATCGAAGGAGATGGATGCTCCAAACTCTTCAACCCACGCTTCCGCTTCTTCTGTAAAACGTCCGCCCCAAAGTTTGCTCACGCTTCCACCTTCTTTTGATTCACTTGGCTGTATACTTTCGTCGGTAAACCGAATAATGAAATGAATCCAACTGCTGCATCATGATTAAATTCGTCCTGAGCAGTATATGTTGCTAATTTTTCGTCATATAAAGAGTACTCAGATTTACGTCCTTCTACAATCGCATGGCCTTTAAATAGTTTCACACGCACTGTACCTGTTACATTCTTTTGCGTTTCTTGTAAGAAAGCGTTAAGCGCTTGTTTTAAAGGAGAGAACCATAAACCGTTATAAATAAGTTCTGTTATTTTTTGCTCAATCATCGGTTTAAAATGCGCTACTTCTTTTACGAGTGTTAAATCTTCTAGCTCTTTATGCGCCGTGATTAATGTCATTGCTGCTGGACATTCGTATACTTCACGCGATTTAATACCAACAAGGCGATTTTCTACGTGATCGATACGTCCAACGCCATGTTTTCCAGCAAGTGCATTTAACTTTTTAATTAATTCTGAAAGTGAATATACAGTACCATTTAAAGTAGTCGGTACTCCTGCTTCAAAGCCAATTTCTACAAACTCTGGTTTATTCGGTGTATCTTCTAATGCCAATGTCATCTCATATGCATCTTCTGGCGGTGCTGCCCATGGATCTTCTAAAATGCCACATTCGTTACTGCGTCCCCATAAGTTTTGATCGATTGAAAATGGGCTATCTAAATTAATAGGAATTGGAACATCGTTTTCTTTTGCATATGCAATTTCTTCTTCACGTGACCATTTCCATTCACGTACAGGCGCAATCACTTCTAAGTAAGGATTTAACGCTTGAATAGAAACTTCAAAACGAACTTGATCATTCCCTTTCCCTGTACATCCATGTGCAACTGCAGTCGCCCCCTCTTGTTCTGCAATTTCTACTAATTTCTTAGCGATAAGTGGACGAGATAATGCAGAAACGAGAGGGTATTTCCCTTCGTATAACGTGTGTGCTTGCATAGCCATCAATGCATATTCATTTGCAAATTCCTCTTGAACATCAATCATATATGATTTAATTGCACCTACTAAAAGTGCCTTTTCTTTTACGAATGCTAAGTCTTTACCTTCCCCTAAGTCTAAACAAAGCGCGATAATATCATAATTCTTCTCTTGTAACCATTTAATTGCAACGGAAGTATCAAGACCTCCGGAATATGCTAATACCACTTTTTTCTTCTCCATTTTGCATCCCCCTAAAGAATAAATATTCATTTTCTTTTATAATAATACACACTTTAACACCTTTTACAAAATGTATCAAGAGTCATTTTCAAATTTTTTCAAACAATTTCGTCGAACTTCTTTCTGTTTTTATGTACAATATAAGCAGGAAAACGGGGGTGAACTGATGGAAAAGTATTTCTTATACGATGAACATCTAGGAATTGAAATTCCGCATTTACAAGAAGACTGGGAAAGTATCCCCGAAAAAATGCAGCATGCTATTTTATTAAAATGGGAACAAGTTCGCGGAAAGATTCCTGATCGTATAAAAGAGCTTGAACACTATATTAATGCAAAACAGCATCATTTAAATAACGAAGAAAACTTCGAAATTTCCTGCAAACTTAATTCAGAAATTGCCGATCTCGCTTCCATCATTAATGACCTTTGGCTTTGGTATCGACTCACTCAAAATGTATCTGAGGGGAAAGCACACCAATGAAAAAAAGCATGCCCCTCAATCACTTTGGGTCATGCTTTTTTGTCGTAACACGATTTACAATATATTTCTTGTGCTGTTTTCGCCAAACATACATCAAACGGTCCAACTAATATACTTCTTTCCTTTGGCAACTTTACAAAAGCAACGAGCTCTTCTTCATATTGAATCTTTTTCTGACATGAAACGCATACTAATTCTTTTCTTTTGAACATGTCTTTTAGCATATCTTCTCTCTCCCTTTCATCTATCTATACTGATATAATCTCATAATAATTAAGACTTGTAAAAAAATGACACATTCTGAAACAAATTATTCATATACTATGTACAAAAGGAGGTCTCAATTTTATGCGAGCTTTCATTATTATCGCTTTAACTTTTTTAAGTGTGATTAGCTGGGATGCGTTTTTTAAAGATAAAGGTGACCAGAAAGATACAACTGAATAAACGCCATCTTTTTCTTACTTATTGGACAAACTTTTAAACACTGTCCGATTTCACGAAATAACTTAGGCTTTTCTACAAAAATATTTAAACATAACAATTTTTGTAGATTCCCTCCGTTTATTGTCGGTTTCCATCCGCATACATTTTTTGAAAGTATGATATAATAATATAAATCTTGAAGGAAGGGATTTTGATATCATGATCGCTCGAAGGAGCATGTGGCATCGTATTGACGAATCATACACGTAGCGTATTTTTCAGCTCAGATACTTTAGTCTAGCGAAAAAAATACGAGAGTGGGGAAATTATGATTGCCCGAAGGATAATTTGGCAAAAAAAAGACTCTTCTTACACATAGCGTTTTGTTTAGGACTTAATTGTTACTAGCTAAACAAAACAAAGAAGAGCAGGATTGCTAAATGAAGAATCCTACTCTACGTTTTGTTTAGTCGTTTTAAGACTTAAACTAAAACGAAGGTAGGGAGAATTGATGGACGAGAGGATTATTCGTTATTTCTTCAGCGACATATAGCGTAGTTAGTTTTTTTCGTAAACTAACTGAAGCTACATGTGAGCTCGTAGTTAGTTTACAACACAAAAAGGACTACTAACTACGGAAAGAAGGAATAACGATGAGGAACATCCAAAGTCGACAAATTATTAAAGAAATTTTTATGGTTTTAATCGGTTCATTTATTTTAGCAGCAGCGCTATATCACATTCACTTCCAAAACCACTTAACAGAAGGTGGCTTTGTAGGAATTGCACTATTCATCCAAAATTTTTATGATATTTCACCATCCATTTCAACTGTAATTATGGATATCCCAATTATTTTACTATGTGCTTCATTTTTAGGTAAAAAAATGGTTGGCTATTCATTCCTAGGTTCGATTTCATTCGGAGTATTTTATTCTCTTATGGAAAATTATTCTCCATTTACGGTCGATTTATCAAATAATTTATTTATAGCTGCAGTAGTTGGCGGTGCGTTAGCTGGTATTGGACTCGGTTTTATATTGCGATTTGGCGGTGCAACCGGCGGAGACGATATTTTAACAATTGTATTAAGTAAACGAACTCGTTTTACAATTGGGCAAATTTTCTTCGTCTTTGACGCGATTGTTCTTGCGCTTTCATTATATTATTTAAATTGGACAGAAATTGCTTTTACTATTCTTTCGATTGCCGTACAGGCAAAAACATTGGATTTAATTTATTATCCAAAAGCAGAGAAGAAAGCAGAAAAGCAACCAGTATCTATTCCAATGTCCAAAAAGCATGCAACAAATTAAAAAAGCGAAAGGCTTCGGCCTCTCGCTTTTTTTTACGCTCTTTTTTCCTTCTCGACTATGTGGCGCACTTGATAAAATCTATTTGCAAATTCAGTAACGTTTCTCGTTAAACGATAGTTCACTGTAGACCCGATTGCCATTCCAATTACCGGAATACCTTGGAATAATTTACGACGTAAAGCATAAATCGAAAATGTTTTCAAAATTTGTTTTAACACAACTTCAGTAGAAGCTGGCTGTAACACCGCTTCGTCTCCTTCATAAAAGAACGAATCTTCTTGCTCTAGCTCTTGCAGTAAATTGTACCATGCGTATTGCTGAAGCCTTCCTGGTAGTAATGACGCATGAAACACCTTTAACGCAAGCATCATTTCATAAGGCTTGTTCACATCATGTCCAAATGATGTTGCAATAAGTTGAACAGCTTTCACATTTAACGCGATCATAACCGGAAAATCAGCTGTTAATAATAATAAACCCCCAGCACCCGTTGCTCCGCCTTGTACGAATGAATATAGGCGATGTCGTGCTGTTTGTTGCTCTGCTATGTATGTTAATTGATCAATAGATAATGCTTTCAAATCTTCTAGTTGCTCAATCGATTCATCAAATAATCTCGACGTTCCCAAAATACGATTACGCGCATCTAATTGTGATTGTGAACTTTGAATCAATGCATGCAAATGAAAGAGCCATCCATCTGCTTTCGTAAAGAAATCTTTTCGTTTTTTCTCCGGCAATTTCGCAATTGTATTATGTACCCATTTATCAAACATTTTTTGAAAATCAGTCGCTTCTTGCTCAACTAATTGCGATTCCCATTCTTTTATATTGTCTAAAATGGCTTGTTCTCGCTTCGATCGCATCGTAACAACCACCTCGTTCGATTTTTTTCTATTGTAACATATTTCTGCTTATTCTTTGCAAATATGCTTGTCTATCTTTATTCACATACCATTTTTTAGTGACATAAAATATTAGCAAAAAGGATGAGATAAATCACATGAATCTATCCAATATAAAAAAAGAATATAATGCAGTATTCAGCTTAGGACAAAACTGCTGGCCTGCTTGGGCTTTATATCAATTCTATTTATCACCCTTTTTTGGCGTTATCGATTTTATGCTAAGCCCTTCATTAGAAAAAGTGAATGTATTATTACAAAATCGATTTGACCGTTTTTTACAGTTCGAAAACTTATCCTTCATCTCATTTTGGGATGATGGTGCGAAATTAAGACTCCGTGACAACCTATATGAAATCGACTCCTGCCACGACTTTAAAACAGATGTAAACACACCAACATCTTGGCCTTCTTATACAGAAATTAAGTTAAACTATGAGCATCGAATTCATCGTTTTCTAACTACAATGGAAACGGCAGAATCCATATCGTTTATTCGAACTGGAGGAACATACGAAGAAGCACGTTCCTTGGAACAAATTTTATCTCAAATAGTTAAACATACATTCTCTGTCCTATTACTCATTCCTGAAGATGTACCAACTATCGCCCAAGAAGATTGGGGATTACAAAACATTTGTGTTATAAAATGCCCTATTATGGATGTATACCAGTACAATGAAGCATTTTGGAATGATTTATTTGATGGGATCACGATTAGACCGCAAGCTTAAACACGATACTTTTTATTACACACTGCCTTATAATCATCCTTATACAAAAGAAATAAGGAGTGATTATATATGTATCCACGTGCAAAAGCTTTTGGCATTGCTATACATCACGATCGCCTTCTCGTACAAGAATATCATACAGGCGATGAAACATATTACCGACCTCTTGGCGGTTCAATTGAACTTGGTGAAAAATCAGCACATACCGTTATTCGTGAATTTAAAGAAGAGCTTCATACAGAAGTGGAAATCACCAATTATTTAGGCTGCTTAGAAAACATCTTGCATCTTGATGGAGAAGTTGGTCATGAAATCATTCAACTATATTCTTTACGCTTATTAGACACATCACTATATGAAATGGAAATACTGAATATACAAGATGAGCAAACAGCATCATATGCGAAATGGATTCCCATGACAGCATTCATTCAAAAAGAGAAAGCACTATATCCAGATGGAATCTTGAAATATATCCAACAAAAAAAAGACGAAACCCTATAGGATCTCGTCTTTTTTCATATAGTATATTAACCAATATCTCCAAGACGTAGTACGTCACGAGCGATCATAACTTCTTCGTCAGTTGGAATTACGATAATTTTTACTGGAGAGTGTGGGAAGCTGATGAATGCTTCTTCACCAAATACGTTATTACGTTTTACGTCGAAGTATACACCCATGTACTCAAGGCCTTCTAATACGCGCTCACGAATAACTGCACTGTTTTCACCGATACCAGCTGTGAAGATGATTGCGTCTACACCTTTCATACGAGCTGTGTAAGAACCGATGTATTTGTGGATACGGCTTACGAATACATCAAGTGCTACTTTCGCACGGTGGTCGCCTTCTTCTTCTTTCGTGATGATGTCACGTAGGTCACTAGAGTAACCAGTAAGACCTAACATACCACTCTTCTTGTTTAATACGTTAACTACTTCTTCTACTGTTTGGCCTGTTTTTTCCATGATGTATGGAATTAACGCAGGGTCAATGTTACCAGAACGTGTACCCATTGTTACACCAGCAAGTGGAGTGAAGCCCATAGAAGTATCGATAGATTTACCGCCTTCTACTGCTGCGATACTTGCACCGTTACCTAAGTGACAAGAAAGTAAGCTTAAGCTTTCAAGTGGACGACCTAATAATTCAGCCGCACGCTCAGTTACGTATTTATGAGAAGTTCCGTGGAAACCGTATTTACGGATGCCAAATTTCTCATAGTACTCATATGGTAAGCTGTATAGGAAAGCAGATTCCGGCATTGTTTGGTGGAATGCTGTATCGAATACTGCTACTGCTGGTACGTTTGGTAATACTTCTTGGAATGATTTAATACCAACAAGGTTTGCTGGGTTATGAAGTGGTGCTAAATCGCTTAATTCTTCGATATCAGCTAATACTTCATCAGTAATTAAAACAGAATCAGCAAATTTTTCGCCGCCGTGTACAACACGGTGACCGATACCGCCAATCTCATCAAGAGATTTTACGATTCCGTTTTCAGTTAATTTCTTAAGAAGCATGTTAACTGCTACTGCATGATCTGGGATGTTTGTAATTTCTTTTTGTTTTTCGCCATTTACAGTAATTGAGAAGACACTATCTTCTAAACCGATACGTTCTACTAAACCTTTTGTTAATACTGTTTCACTTGGCATTTCAAATAATTGGAACTTTAAGGAAGAGCTTCCTGCGTTAATCGCGATGATTTTTGACATCTAGTCTTTCGCCCCTTTTTCTCTTGGTAGTTGTGTGGATATGTCCACAAACCGCTCGATTTTATCTAATTAAATTCACTCATTATGAAAACGTTTCATCATTAGTAAATTTTATACTCACGATTTTAATTTAAACATCGTCCGACATATATTTCAAGTGAAAAAATTGTAACACCAAGAAAAAATATATATTACAGATTTCAAAAAAATTCAGTTTAATCTAGTATATATTTAAAAATATGACATATCATATAAAACTGTACTACATGAATTACTAACCCTGTTACATATACCTTGCCTTATTTGTGGGTTGCAAACCAAGTATTTAATTGATCCATAATGTTCTCCATCGCCTTCATGTTGGAGAATTTAGGTAACTCCACTAATAACGCCTGTTTTGGCATTGTTACACTAGGACCTTTCTTTTGGAGAACAAATATACTTTTTGCATTTTTCTCGTTTTTAAACATGGAAACAGGTAGCTGTAATAGCCCTTGAATAAAACATGTTTCTTTAATAAATGCATGTAATTTTGGTGCTTGATCACTTTCAAAAATGAAGTTTGGTACTAGGAAGAATAAGTACCCGCCTTCTTTCGTATGTTTCACACTTTGTTCAATAAATAGGTGATGGGCATACGACATTCCTTCATCTGCTTTTAACTTATATTCACTTGCACCGATTTCATTTGGATAGTAACCAATCGGTAAGTCTGAAACGACTGCATCAACCGGATCGATATAAAGTGGCGCTAGTCCATCTTGATGGAAGAATTCGATTGCATGCTTTTGTAAATTCGCATTTACTAAAGCAAGTTTAATTAGCACTTCATCCACTTCTACACCAAATCCACTCATTGCTATTCCTTCTTTGGCGCTATTAAATACTGTAGTCATTAAGTTACCTGTTCCAATTGCAGGATCTAAAACAGTAATTTCGTTTTGCCCTTGCATAAATTTATGGAATAAGTAGCTCATGAACATTCCAACTGCATCAGGCGTCATTTCGTGATTCGCTTGTACGCCTTCTTTCATTCCTTTTAAAATGGCTAACTGAAATGCTTTACGAATTTCTTCACCTTTATATGTTTCTTCATTAAACGTACTATATTCACGATTCAGCCTTTCAATTGCTGATTCGGATAATTCCTCTTGTAAAATTGCTCCTTCAAACAAGTTATTACCTGTTTCTACAAGCGCCTCTAAATATGTTACATCTAATTCTTTACGTAAAACTACCGCAGAAGAATCAAAAATAGAAAATAATGTTTCTACTGTCTGACTCACGTACATTCCTCCTTCTCTCTTTTACACATAACTTATATCATACCACAAAGTGTTTTTTTCCAAAAAGAAAAAGCGACCTCCTGCAAAGAGCTCCCCTTTAAGTTATATATGATATAACGTTTTTTCTCATATATTGGTACCATTACGCAGCAATACATGAGAAAAAACGACCTCTTTATAAGAGGTCATTTCTTTCACATTATTTTGCCGCTTTAGCTGCTTCTAATGCTGCTTCATAGTTTGGATGGCTTGTACCTTCGCTTACGTACTCTGCGTAAACTACTTTGTCGTTGCTATCTACTACGAATACTGCACGAGCAAGTAAACGAAGCTCTTTCATTACTAAGCCGTAAGCTTCACCGAATGAAAGGTCACGGTGGTCAGAAAGTGTTACAACATTTTCTAAACCGTTTGCTGCACACCAGCGTTTTTGAGCGAATGGTAAGTCAGCGCTAATTGTTAATACTTTTGCGTTTTCAATACCTGCTGCATCTTGGTTAAAACGACGTGTTTGTGCATCACACACACCTGTGTCGATTGAAGGTACAACACTAATTAATTTTACTTCGCCTTTGTATGTTTCTAAACTTACTGGAGATAAGTCATTTGCTAATACTTGGAATTTTGGCGCTTGATCGCCAACTTTAACTTCTGTTCCAACTAAAGTCATTGGGTTACCTTTAAAAGTTACGTTTGCCACTTGAAAATCCTCCCTTATTTAAACAAAATATGTACAATGTAAATGATAGTTTGTCCCTATCGATAATGCAAATAAAATCGCTTTATTTACAAAAAAATTAAAGAAGCTAATCCATTGATTAGCTTCTTATTTGTTAAATTTGAAATTCAGGATCGTCTTCTTTTCGTTTATCCATCATTTCCTTCACTTTATCAACAGCTTGTGGCGCTAATTCAATTATTTTATCGATGACGTGTGTTTGCTTATCTAAATGCAACACTTTTACACCGTCTCCATTTATAACAAGAAAAGCAACAGGATTAATAGAAACTCCTCCACCACTTCCCCCGCCAAATGGATGACGGCCTGAATGTTCTACTTTTCCAAATTCACTTCCACCAGCAGCGAATCCGAAACTAACTTTCGAAACGGTAAGAATTACACTTCCATCTGCCGCTTTAATCGGATCACCAACAATTGTATTTACATCAGTCATTTGTTTTAAATGCTGCATTGCGGTTGTCATTAAACCTTGAATTGGATGGTCCATTCTATATCCCCCCTATGCTTGAACAGATTTTTCTGTCATACCAGATCTTTGCTTCCTCATAAACACAAGTAATTTTACCGCTGTTTTTACAGTACGGAATATACGAAAAGATGCTGTTAACTCACATCTTGATGCAAATCCTTTCCCTTGAAAAACAGGGGTAATTTCAAATTCTGGTACGTCGACAATATGCATATATTGTCCTACAACTCCAGCAGCCATTCCTTTTGTCCCCCATGCATATCCAGTGACAATTCCAGTGCTAGCTGCGTCGCCTGCTCCAATTTGCGTGTGCCATTTCCACCCATTGATTTTCACTCGTTTGAGAAAATCTTTAACAATAGTATGAACTTCTTGTAGCTTTTTTATCAGCTCCCCCATACTATCAAGTTGCGCCATAATTTTATTATCTAATCCACCGTCTTTTTCAGCTTTTTCGATTTTCTGCCCTGTCTTTTTCTGTTGTTTTTCAATTCTTTCCAATACATCAAACGTATATCGAATCATCCATATTTTCACTTGAAACAAACATTGCTTTTCCATTTCTGAATATAAAAATGTCACTTTAAGCTTTATTTTCGACAATAGTATAAGCAAAATAAAAAGGAGAAGAATTATTATTCCAATCACGAGCCACTTCATACGTATCATCCTTTCACTCCGTACCCATTATCGACAAGTTTATTCATCATTAAACAGAATCCTTTAAGATTGAATATAAAAATTTTTCTAAAAATAAAAAAGGATTTTGACATTTTATATCGAAATATATTATTTGAACATATCTTCAAGAACGTATTTGGATGATATGTAGCACGAAAAACAGAAAATTTAACTGCAGTGGAGGGATACATAATGGCAGATCGTCGCAATTTATTTTTCTTTTATGGTGATGACAAAGCAACGCTCGTTGAAAAAATGAAACCAATCTATCGTATTTTAGAAGAGAATGGATTCACCATATTAGATAATCCAAAAAATGCAAACGCTATCGTCAGTGTTGGAGATGATGCAACTTTCTTACAAGCCGTTCGTAAAACTGGTTTTAGAGAAGATTGCTTATACGCAGGGATTTCTACGAAAGATGAAATTTCGTTCTACTGCGATTTCCATATTGATCACGTTGATACAGCCCTTCAAGAAATTACAAAAAATGAAATTGAAGTGCGAAAATACCCAACAATTCAGGTAGATGTAGATCACGGTACATCTTTCCATTGTTTAAATGAGTTCTCATTACGTTCTAGCATTATTAAAACATTCGTAGTAGATGTTCACGTTGATGATCTATATTTCGAAACATTTAGAGGGGACGGTTTAGTTGTTTCTACCCCAACAGGAAGTACAGCTTACAATAAATCGTTACATGGTGCGGTTGTTGATCCGCTCATCCCATGCTTCCAAGTAAGCGAACTCGCATCATTAAATAACAACACATACCGTACGCTCGGTTCACCGTTCATTTTAAATCACAAGCGTACATTAACTTTAAAACTAAAACCAAACGGTAACGATTATCCTGTTATCGGTATGGATAATGAAGCGCTTAGCATTAAACAAGTGGAAAAAGTTGTTGTACGCTTAAGCGATAAACAAATTAAAACAGTTAAATTAAAAAACAATTCCTTCTGGGAAAAAGTACAGAGAACGTTTTTATAGTATTAAAATAACCGCCGAATTACGGGATTCCATAATTCGGCGGTTATTTATTTCTCTCGCTACCGGCCACTATTCTTGTCATTTTTTGTCGGTAAGTCGATATATTTTCACGCGTCTTTCCTATACACAATCTTCCCATCAATTACGGTCATTTCTGCTTGTACTTCTTTTATTTCTTCTGCCTCTATTTCAAATATGTTTCGATCTACTATGGTAAAGTCTGCCTCATATCCTTTTGCGATTTTTCCTCGCTTCGCTTCTTTTCCGATTGCATAGGCACTTCCTGTTGTAAATAAAGAGATAGCTTCATATACCGTTAATCTTTCCTCTGGCATATAGCATACACCGTCAATAAAACTTCTACGTGTAACAGCGCTATATATGCCTAAAAACGGATTCACTTGTTCAATTGGTGCGTCAGATCCACCATTGCAGTGTAATCCTGCTTCTAGTAACGTCTTCCACGCGTATGCATAACGAAGACGATTCTTGCCTAGTTTTTCAATGACTGATGGGAAGTCCGATGACACAAAGACGGGCTGAATATCAATAATAGCCGGTAAATGTTTCATTCTCTCAATCAACTCTTCACGAGCGAGCTGACAATGAATAATGCGGTCGCGTAATCCTTCTACTGGTGGATATAATTCAAGTGCATCAATAACATACTGGAGCGATAAATCACCGATTGTATGAATCGCTACTGACATATGTAAATCTCGTGCCTTTTTCACTAACTCCGCAAGCTCTTCACGTGAGAAAATTGCAACTCCATTTGTTTCCTCCGCATCTTCATACGGTTCACTTAATAAAGCTGTTCTTCCGCCAAAAGAGCCATCAGAAAAAATTTTCATCGCCCCAAATTCAATATAATGCTCATTTTCATATTCTTTTCGTTCACCTGCTACTTCATGGTGAACGAGTAAATGTGCTTTAAATGACATTTCCTTTATAACATGAGAAAAAGCATTGTGCGTTTTTCTAAAACCACCGTAATAATTTAAATCTTCCGTATGCCCGCCAACGAGTCCATATTGCCAACAATTTTTAATTGCTGTTTGCAGGGCTCTTTGTAAATAAGCTTCATCAATTTCCGGCTGCACATGTTTAATTAATTCTTGCCCTTGTTCATATAAAAGGCCTGTTAACATATTTAATGAATCCCGGCCGATTTTCCCGCCTTTCGGGTCTTGCGTCATTTCTGTTATGTTCGCCTCTTGCAATATGTATGAATTCACCCATGTAACGTGGCGACAAACGCGCTTTAATAAAATGGGGTGTTCTTTAGAGATTTCATCTAGATCACGTACGTGAACTTTTTTTGTATCTGTAAAATTATTTTCATTCCAGCCTTCTCCAATAATCCAAGAACCTTTTGGCGCTTCTTCTACTCGGTTCTGAACAAGAGTCAACACTTCGCTATAAGATGTACAATTTGATAGATCTAATCGAAGTAATCTCTCCCCATGACCAATCAGATGCATATGACTATCAACGAGACCTGGAATCATCGTTTTGCCTTCTAAATCGTGAAATTTAACCGTAGCATATCGGTCTTCTAACTCTTCTTTACTCCCGACATCAACGATCATGCCCTTTTCAACATAAACAGCGTCTACTTTTTCATTCTCTTCTCGCATCGTGTAAATGGTGCCGCCATACCAAATTTCTCCCATATATCCCATCTCCTTTGTATTTATTGTATAAAAAAAAGCACCATTTCAAAACATGGTGCTTTTCTAAAAATTACTTTTGCTCAGTAGGATTCGTTGTGATTTGCCATTCAATGCTAAATTTATCTTTTAGTTGTCCGTATGCTGGGCTCCAGAACGTTTCTTGAAGTGGCATAATAACTTCTCCACCCTCTTGTAACTTTTCGAATACTTCTTTCGCTTTTTCTGCATTACTAATTTGAATTGCGATTGTTACTTGAGATCCGATTGCATGCCCTTGACCTGGGAATGTATCAGAAATCATAAGGTCCGTATTACCAACTTTTAAAGTAGCATGTAAAACGCGCTCTTTTGCTTCAGCTGGAATCGGGTATTCTGGATTTTCAGGCATATCTCCAAAAGTTTGCATGACTTCTACTTTTGCGTCTAACGCCTCTTTATAAAACTGTACAGCCTCTTGCCCACTACCATCTAAAACTAAGTACGGATTAATCCCTAAAATCATACGGACACCTCTTTTTTAAATTTATAAAATCGAACTTACGTTCGTTTTTATCTTATCATTGTTTGCCATTTCATTCAACTATTTCCTTCACTGTTTTCAAAATTATTTTGACGGAATCTCCATCTCTTGTTTTCTAAGTTCAATACGGCGAATTTTTCCGGAAATCGTTTTTGGTAGTTCATCTACAAATTCAATTTTGCGAGGGTATTTATATGGTGCAGTGAGTTCTTTGACGTGTTGTTGGAGTACTGGGATTAATGTTTCTTCGTTCTTGTCTATATTCTCTCTTAATACGATAAATGCCTTCACGACACTTCCGCGAATTTCATCAGGGCTTGCGACAACCGCACACTCTCTTACGTAAGGATGTTTTACGAGCGCATCTTCTACTTCAAACGGTCCAATTGTATAACCAGAGCTAATAATAATATCATCACCGCGCCCTTCAAACCAGAAATAGCCTTCTTCATCTTTCTTCGCTTTATCGCCGGTAATATAATAATCACCGCGGAATTGCATCGCTGTGCGCTCATCGTCTTTATAATATTGTTTAAAGAGGGCTGGCGTTTCAATGTGAACTGCAATATCACCAACTTCTCCTACCTGTACTGGAATACCTTCCTCATCTACAATATCAACGTGGTTGCCTGGCGTTGGTTTTCCCATTGATCCTGGTCTAATATCCATCCCTTTCATTACACCAACAAGCAATGTATTTTCCGTTTGTCCATAGCCATCTCTCACTGTAATATTAAAGTGCTTTTGGAACGTTTCAATGACTTCCCTATTTAACGGCTCACCTGCGGATACAGCGCTATGTAACGCTTCTAAATTGTACTCACTTAAGTCCTCTACTTTTGCCATTAATCTATACTCAGTCGGCGTGCAACACAGCACGTTCACCTTATTATCGTCTAACAAATTTAAATATGTTTTCGGTTCAAATTTACCGTTGTATACAAATCCTGTTGCACCTGATCCGAGAGTTGCTAAAAACGGGCTCCAAATCCACTTTTGCCAGCCTGGACTAGCCGTCGCCCATACAACATCATTCACTTCAATCCCGAGCCAGTTTGGAGCGCTCGTACGTAAATGAGCGTATGCCCATGCATGCGTATGAACAACACCTTTTGGATTTCCTGTCGTCCCTGACGTGTAAGATAAAAAGACCATATCTTCTTTATCTGTCGTTGTCATTTCTAACAGGTCACTTTCTGTTTCTAACGCTGTTTTTAAATTAATCCATCCATCTACTGACTGCTCGCTCAGAACGAATTTTTGAAGAGATTTCATCGCTTCTATATCATCAAACTGCCCAATGTACGGCTCATAACTTACGATTGCTTTTACTTCCCCGTGCCCAATACGATATTCAATATCCTTCTTGCGCAACATTTCCGAACTCGGAATTACGACAAATCCCGCTTTAATCGCAGCGATATACGTCATGTATGCTTCAATTAAACGTGGCATCATAATGAGGAGCTTGTCCCCTTTTTGGAGACCACTCTTTATAAAAGCGTTTCCAATTTTATTCGCACCTTTCATTAACTCAGCGTATGTAACTTCTCGTCTATTCCCTTTATCATCTTGCCAAATTAAAGCAAGCTTCTCTTTATCACTTGTATATTTCTCTATTTCAGAAACTAAATTATAAGACGGCGGCGCCAACAATTCTTCTCTCTTCATACAATATCCTCCTCCATTTCTATGCCTCCCTTATATAATAAAGAATTTTCAGTTAATTTTGAACCCTCTTCTTTTGACAAATTTTTTATGTCTATGTCGAAATAAATGTATAACGGTGCAAACAACAAAAAGAAAGAGCGGGAGAACCCGCTCTTTCTAAGCCATCATATATGGGATTATTTTTGGA
This sequence comes from Bacillus sp. IBL03825, assembly GCF_024712505.1. Taxonomy (NCBI): domain Bacteria; kingdom Bacillati; phylum Bacillota; class Bacilli; order Caryophanales; family Bacillaceae; genus Bacillus; species Bacillus sp. IBL03825. Next base: position 4,585,643 of record NZ_JAMXKE010000001.1, read on the forward strand.
AACCGCCTAATTGTTGCTCAGCTAGTGAAACTAGACGTTTAGTGATTTCGCCACCAACAGAACCGTTAGCGCGAGATGTTGCATCAGCTCCAAGTTGAACACCAAACTCTTGAGCGATTTCGTATTTCATTTGATCTAATGCTGCTTGAGCACCAGATACTGCTAATTTATTTGTGCTTGCCATGTTGTATCACCTCCTTGTGAGTATAGAGTGTGATAAACAACATGACTTCATACATATTTTAGATATGGTAATTTATGGTTTTAGAAAAGTTCTTCGAATTTTTCTTCTTCCGCCACTACTTCTACCGTTTGTAATACCATTGTTTCTTTGTTCGCTACAGCTTCATCGATTAATGGTGTGAAATCGTATTTCGCTTCAAAACGATTCGCTTTTTCACGCTTCGGCTTCGTCGCTGGGCTTGCTGGTGTGAATACTGTACAGCAATCTTCGTACGGACGAATTGAAATATCATATGTGCCGATTTCTTCAGCAATTTTAATAATTTCTAATTTATCCATCGTAATAAGTGGACGAATAACCGGATAGTTTGTTACTTCGTTAATTGTATGCATACTATCTAACGTTTGGCTTGCTACTTGCCCAAGACTTTCACCAGTCGTGATTGCAAGTGCATTACGCTCCTCTGCGATACGCTCTGTAATACGCATCATCATACGGCGCATAACTGTCATTGAATAGCTAGATGGAATTTCTTTATTAATCGTTTTTTGCACTTCTGTAAATGGAACAAGGTGAAGCGTTACACGTTTACAGTACTTCGTTAACTCTTGTGCTAAATCGATTACTTTTTGTTTTGCACGCTCGCTTGTGAAAGGTGGGCTATGGAAATGAACTGCTTCCACAGACACGCCGCGTTTCATCGTTAAGTACGTTGCTACTGGGCTATCGATACCACCAGAAAGAAGTACCATTACTTTTCCGCCAACGCCAACTGGTAAACCACCAGCTCCCATATGCTCACCACACATAATATAGCTGTAACCACTGCGAATTTCTATACGTACATTCACATCTGGATTATGAACATCTACTGTGATATCCTCTGTATTTTCTAAAATGTGTCCACCGATTTCTGGAAGTAACTCCATCGTCTTCATTGGGAAGCGCTTATCAGAACGGTGCACTGTAATTTTAAATGTTTTTACATCACCTTTTACTTGTAAGAAAGCTGCTAATGCACCTTTTTTAATATCTTCTAATTCTGATGGTACTTTCATCGCTAAGTTAAACTTATGAATACCAAATACATCTTTCAATCTTTCAGAAATTGCTTCATGGTCTTCGCCATTTAATTGGATGTACATACGATCATGCGTTGCATCGATTTTAATATTTGGGAACTTTTTCAGTTTAAACTTTACGTTATCTTTTAATGTGCTTACAAATTTAGAGCGGTTCTTACCTTTAGTCGTCATCTCTCCATAACGAACTAAAATATATTCATATGTCATCATATTCCTTTACCTCATCACTTCATGTAATTTTGGCATCGTCTCTTTCACAATACCTTCAAATTGTTTTACTTCTTCCATCGTGTTTTCTGGTGCCAAACTAATGCGAATAGCACTTGCAGCAGCGGCATGGGGTACTCCCATTGACACTAACACTCTGCTCACTTCATTTGCTTTTGAAGAACAAGCAGACTTCGTCGATACATATACACCGTGCTCTTCTAAAGCATGAACGACCACTTCTGGTTTTAAACCAACAAATGATACATTTAAAATGTGCGGTGCTGCATATGCAAGCGACGTATTGATCGTTACATCTTCCATCTCTTTAAAGAAACGGACAAGCTCTGTTTGTAAATTGTGCAAATGAGCTATCTTTTCTTTCACTTGTTCCATTGTCATGCGAAGTGCTTTCACCATCGCTACAATGCCAGGTAAGTTTTCTGTACCAGAGCGATATTTAAACTCTTGTTGACCACCTGATAAAATTGGATCTAACCTTACGCCATCACGTACATAAAGAAGACCCGTTCCCTTTACACTGTGGAATTTATGTCCAGATATTGAGCAAAGATCAATATGAGAAGCATATAAATCAAGCGGTACTTTTCCTATCCCTTGTACATGGTCCACATGGAATCTTATTTTCGGATAGTTCGATAATAACGTTCCAATTTCAGCAACAGGCTGAATTGCTCCAGTCTCGTTGTTCACATGAATAATTGACACAAGAATCGTATCTTCACGAAGTGCTCGTTTTACATCCTCTACCGATACAACACCATGCTCATTAACCGGTAAATATGTTACATCAAAACCGAGATCTTCTAATTGTTTATATGCTTCAAACACAGACGCGTGTTCAATATTTGTTGTAATGATATGTTTACCGCGCGAACGATTCCTCATCGCTATTCCTTTAATCGCAAGGTTATTCCCTTCCGTTCCACCTGATGTGAAAATAACCTCAGAAGGTTTAACATGAAGAAGCTGCGCTGCAATCGTTCTTGATTGTGTTAATAGACGCTCTGCCTCTCCCCCAAGCGAATGAATAGAAGAAGGGTTTCCAAAATATTTTCCAGCAACCGTTACGTACGATTGAAGGGCTTCTGGATATGGCTTCGTCGTCGCACTATTATCAAAATAGATCATCGTTCTTCCCCTTTCAGCGCTATCACATCATATAATCATATCACAAATACGTGTAATTACGCTAAGACTACTCAAAGGTTCCATTTTATCCCGATTGTGAAGGCCGATAATTAGCGAGGATGACCCTACTGACTACAGTTTCACTATATTTTAAAACGAATAACCTTACTGTATTCCGCTATTCATTATAGCAACATCGTCCCCAAAATTACACAAAAAAACAAACCCTTATGAAAGGGTTTGTTCATTGTCTACATATTCAGCTATTTTTTGAACAACGCCAGGTTCAAGTTGCTCTAGTATAGAAGCCGCTTGTTCTAAAGCTGCATCGTATTGATATTCACGGAATAATTTCTCCGCATAATTTAAGCTCTCTGCAAGGTTCTCATCATGACTGCGGTAACGATTACCGTATTGAATTAATTTTTCAACTAAATACGCTTGTCCAATTAACTCTTCTGTCATTTCAGCTACACCATTAACAGTTGTGTACGCTTCTTCTAAACTGCTATTTACAGCGTTCATATTTAACGGTTTCACTTCTAACTGTTCATATACAGCTTGCATTGCCATTTGTCCTCTTTTTAAATCTTCCATAATGCTTTCTGGAAGACCTGGCAAATTCGACTTTTTCATAAAACGTTTCGTTTCAAAAATGATATTTCGCATTTCTTGTAACTTCTCACGCGCTTCAAATTCTTCTTTACGCATCGTTTGCAACATTTCTTTATATTCTGCATGAAGTACTTTTAACGTTTCACATTGCTCATAAACCTCTTCTAGTTCCTCACGAATAATAGAGAAGGCAATATCTTGTTCCGCAACGCGTAATTGCAGCATTTCAAAACGTTTCATCAAAATGTGCATTTGCTTTTCAATTACTTTTTGAGACTCAATGTCCTTATCTTGTAACTGATAACTTTGTTTCACTAGTTGTGTTTCTGCTTTTGTTTCAATCGTTTCAATGCGAATTTCTTCTAAGTCTTCATAAACAGAAAGTGTTTTTTGCTCCACATAATGTCTCGCATGTACTTCTTGTTCCAGTTGATCATAGAAGCCATCTAAACGCGTTTTTAAGTTTTCTACTTTTTCAGCTGCTTCCGTTATATGAAGCTCCTGTATATCCATTAAACATGTTTGTAGTTGTGTCGTCATATCACGAACTTCTTTAGGGACTTCCAAATACTCTAATACATAACCTTGTCTTACCATATCATTATGTCCGTGTAATAAATCTTCCAGCTGAACTGGTAACGTCGCTTGACACTCTACCAATAAATCTGGAATTTGGTGAATAATGATTTCTAAGTTTGCCAAACCTTCTTCCAAACTAATAACAATTTCTCTCGCTTTTAAATAGTCGCCATTATCTGTTGCCTCTTCAAAGCTTTTAAACTTATTAGATTCAGCGTCTAGCATTTCTTCGATTTTCTGCTCTGCTGCTCCATACATATGTCTATGAGCAAGAACACTCTTCTTCATACTACGATATGTATCACGTAACCCTTCAATTTCCGAGCTATTTTTTTCATGGCTTTCTAACAATTGCTGTAATTCATTTAAAATGTCTGTAATACGATTATCAGCGTCATCTAAACCACTTATGGATTCATTCATCGCATGCTTTGCTTTTCGGAAGGAGAATTGCGAGGCGAATTTTCGCGCTTGCGCTAAATCTTTGTCTGCTTTCGGAAGGGTTGTTGATACAATCTCATCCCATTCTTCACGCCATTTACCAAACAGTTCTTCTGTTTGACCTGTCATATTTAAGTCTTTCACCCGTTTTAGTTCATCTGCCACAGGCTTATCTTTTATCTCTTGTTTCCACTGCTCCAGTGCTTCAATATCTTTATATGAACGATTTCTTATCACAAGCTCTATCATGAGCAGCACTAGAATAGAGCTTACTACAATGATAACGATCGTCAGGATAGAATCCATGCAAAAAAGCCTCCTAGTTATATCTCTTTTTTTGTCCGTTCCGTTTATGAAATGGAAGGCATTATGTATAAAAAGGGAATCCCCCTATATTTAACAACTAACAATGTACTAATCATACCATGTAATGGCTTGTTTTTGACCTAGTTTTTTTTAAAATTTCATGTTTCTTTCAATGCAATTGTAATCTTTCTCAATCTTCTGTTTGGATTATCTCCCATCATCAAATGATTGTAATAACAGGTTCTCTTTCATATGAGATACGAAATAAATTTTGCGCACAAGTGGTGGCTCAATTAAAATCGCATGCACATTTCCTTGCTTTACCGCTTGCTCTACTGCCATTTCTGGAAGTAACGTAATACCAAGTCCAGCTCCGACCATTGCAAGCATCGGTTCTGCATAAGAAGTTTCAAATGCAATGATTGGTTTCGCACCTATCCCTTGAAACATATTCGTAATCATTTTCCTTACATCACAAATTTCTGGATATACGATTAACTTTTCATTTTGCAAATCTTCCATTCGGATTACTATTTTCTCTTTATAAAGATGATCACTTGAAACTACACAAACAATTTTTTCTTCTCGCATTTCTTTTATACACGTAGCGTCTTCTACTACTGAATCGACGAACATCGCTTCAATCTTCCGCTCTTTAAAGAGTCCCATTAGTACTTTCGTATGCTCAATTTTCCATTCTACTTCGAATTCTTCACCTAATACATCTTTACATTTTGATATATAATGCGCTGCTAAACTTGGCAATATGCCTATAGAAATTTTCCGCTTCTCTTGAAAATTCTTCATTTCGGCTTTCACTTCATGGATGTGTTCCAAAATCGGTAACATTCTTGTTATAAATAACTCTCCAGCTTCTGTTAATTCCACTCCTTGCGCGGAACGCTTCAGTAAAGTAACCTCTAAATCCGCTTCTAACCTTTGAATTTGCTTACTAAGCGCCGGTTGAGAAATATGTAAAAGCTTACTCGCCTTTGATAAACTTCGCGTATTCTTCACTTCAATAAACGATCGTACTGCTTCCAAATCCATCGTACACACCTCTAACAAAAAGTTATAACTGTCATAAAAAATCGATATTTCCCTCTATAAACAATTACTCTTTATACTTATTTCATCAACTTACTATAACGAAATGAAAAGGGGAAAGATACTCTTGGACAAAAAACAAATGCTACTCGGATCCCTCCTATGCTTACTTGCCGTAACGGCTTGGGGATTTATGTTTCCTGTCATGGCAAATGCTCTGCAGTTTATCGATCCGTTCTTCTTCACAACTATCCGATACGGATCAGCAGCTATTATTTTTCTTATTTTGCTATTCATTACTGAAGGAAAAACTTCACTCCACTTAGAAAAAAGAACACTTTCGTTATTCTTTTACGGAACAGTCGGTTTCGCTGGATATGGTTTTCTCATTTTTTACGGCCAACAACTTGCCGGGCCTTCTGGGGCCATTCATGCTGCAATGATTCAATCTCTTATGCCGCTCATCGCTTTATTATTGCAGTGGATAACAAAAAACAAACGCCCACAAAACTACACATTCCTTTGTATGTTCGTTGCATTGCTCGGTGTTATGCTTGTCATTTCAAAAGGAAATATTCACTTTTTATTTGGAGCTGCCAGTCACCTCTCAACAAATATACTTATGCTATGCGGCGTTACTTGCTGGGTCATTTATACGAACGGTGGTGCTCGTTTTCAATCTTGGTCACCACTTCGATATACGACGTTAACTTGTTTATTCGGCTCGGTTTCACTCATCGTTATCGTCACTTTCTTCACTTACACAAACATCGTTACTATGCCGTCACTTCGTACCATTATGAGCGTTCGTTTTGAACTCTTGTATATGTCGATTGTTGCAGGTGTTATCGCTGTATTTTGCTGGAACACAGGAAATCGCTATATTTCATCTATTAACGGCATATTATTTATGAATTTAGTTCCTGTACTTGCACTTATCGGTTCCATCTTTCGAGGTTATACAGTCGACAAAATTAAAATTGCCGGAGCCTCATTAACAATTATCGCGCTATTATGCAACAATGTATGGCAAAGGAAAGAAAGCACAAAAATCCCCACCTCAGTTCGTTAGGTGGGGATTCTTCACATATGAACAGCTCTTGGTAATTCATAGTATATATTCGTTATACATAATGTGTGTTCCATCCATTGTTCAATTTCTTTCGTGTACATTTCTATGAAAAATGTCTCAGACGGAAAAGAATGCAGCACTTCTGATATATATTGCGGATATAAAAACGGCATATTCATCATGCCTTTTAATTGCGTCATAAACATTGTAAAAGATACCTTTTTAAATTCTTGCTTCATTTGTCCATGCTTTATAATTTGCTCTATATAATATCTTTCTTTAGAAAAGTAAATGGTCATCACTTCGCGAATTAATGTCGTATCAAGCGAAAGCTCTCGGTAAAAGAAACGTGTCAATTCCCTATTTTCAAATTGATATTGTAAAATCCCGCGCACCATTTGCACCATCATATCTTTAGCCGACAAATATTCTCTCTGTTCAAAGGACGTTTCAATCACATGAATATATCCTTCTAAAAAGTCAGTAATAAGCTGTTCTAATAAACCTTGCTTTCCAGCAAAATAATATGAAATATTCGCTACATTCACATCCGCTCGCTTTGCAATTTCTCGCACCGACGTTCCATCATAACCTTTCGTGTTAAACAACGATATTGCCGCATCAATTACTTTTTGTTTCGTCTGTTTCATGCGCTCACTTCCTCTCACTGAACAGCTATAGTTTAAATTTCTTGACTTTTAAGACAAATTCCTTTAATTTTCTATCGACAAAGTCATGTGAAATACATCGTATTTTGCTAATATTTTACACATCTCGATAAAAAGGGAGTTGTTTCCATGTTTACAAAAGAAAGTTATGCAGGTTCTCGTGAAGAACAATACGAGACAGTAATTAAACAACTGGATGCATTATTAACTGGCGAACCGAACGTAGTCGCAAACTTATCAAATGCGTCCGCATTATTAAATCAATTTTTAGATCGTGTGAATTGGGTTGGCTTTTATGTAACAGAAGGAAATCAGCTTGTTCTTGGACCTTTCCAAGGAATGCCTGCTTGCGTGCGCATTCCATTTGGACGAGGCGTTTGCGGCGTTGCAGCTGAAACGAAAACAACGCAGCTTGTAGCAGACGTTCACCAATTCCCAGGACATATCGCTTGCGATAGTGCTTCTAATTCAGAAATCGTTGTACCGATCGTGAAAGAAGGAACTGTCATTGGTGTACTTGATATTGATAGCCCTGAAAAAAATCGTTTTGATGAAGTAGATCAGCGCTATTTAGAAAAGTTTGTGGAAACACTCCTAAAACATATTTAAAAAAGAAAAGAGTGAGTTATCGATTGCGTACATCACGTACGAAACCGATAGCTCACTCTTTTTTATTGATTATTAACAGTAGATATTTTCTTTAATGCCTGCTCTAAATCAGAAACGATATCCTCCCATGATTCTAAACCGACAGATAAACGTATTAAATTATCGTAAATGCCCATTTCTTGTCTTAGCTCAGCCGGAATCGCAGCGTGCGTCATCGTTGCCGGATGCTGAATTAACGTTTCTGTATCCCCTAAACTTACGGCAATTGTAATAAAGTGAAGGTCATTGATAAACGCTTGTGTCTCTTCTCTTCCGCCTTTTACTGAAAAAGAAATCACACCGCCGCCCCGTTTCATTTGGCGAGATGCTAACTCACCTTCTGGATACCAAACACCTTCTACCGCATCATGATTTTTCAGGAACGATACAATTTTTTCTGCATTATCACAATGGCGGTCCATTCTTACCGCCAACGTCTTTAATCCGCGTAACAATAACCATGCATCAAACGGCGCCATAATACCGCCGATATCTTTTCGCATCGGGCGAATTTTTTCAGCTAACGCTTTCGTTTTACAAATCGTTACACCCGCCACAACATCGCCGTGACCGCCAATATATTTTGTCGCACTATGCACAACTGCATCACAACCAAGCTCAAGTGGTCTTTGTAAATAAGGTGAACAAAACGTATTATCAACAATGACAAGTAAACCATTTCGCTTCGCAACCCGAATTACTTGTTTTAAATCAATTAATTTCATCGTTGGATTAATCGGCGTTTCAACGAAAATAAGCTTCGTATTTGGACGGATTTTATTTTCAATATCAGCCTCTGTCTCCATATCACAAAACGAATGCGTAATCATAAATTTCTCTTCTAACACTTCTAAAAATCCGTACGTGCACCCATATAATCCATTTGAACAAATAATATGATCTCCAGCTTTTAGAAAACCAATTAACGTTGCGGAAATAGCTGCCATACCGGATCCGAAAGCAAGTGCTTCTTCTCCTCCTTCTAACACCGCCATACGTTCTTCAAATAATTTTACAGTTGGATTTCCAAGTCTTGAGTAAATATAAGATGGATCCACTCCCGCAAAACTCGCCTCTCCTTGCTGCGCAGTCTCAAATGTAAATGTAGACGTTTGAAATAGCGGTGGTGTTAAACTTCCTTTATGTTCCTCAGATGTATAACCGTGATGAATTAACGCTGTCTCCATATGCTTCTTTTTCATAAAAACATCCCCTTTTATGTTTTTATACCGCATATTCATCAACAAAAAATTAATGAACATTTTTTACTACATTTTATGTAAGCGTTTTATTTGTGTTTCTATCACTTCTTGTATATCGTTTTAAATTCCTTCTTATTAATTTCCAAAATTTATATGCATAAAACAAAAACGTACCCGCTTGACGAAACTCTAGGTAAAAGATATAATAGCGTTTGTGTAAAATAAAAAGGCAGCCTTGTAATGTGAGTTTATCGTTTGTATTTTGTTCCTCTACGGAGGTGTATCTCGTAACTCCCTGCTGCTGGAGCGAAGGTACATGAAAACAAAATGCCCGTAAATATCGATTACGTCTGTTTTTATTTTACGTAAATAAAAACATTTTTAAAGGAGGAGTCAACTATGGCTCGTTATACAGGTCCAGCTTGGAAACTGTCTCGTCGTCTTGGAATCTCTCTAAGCGGCACAGGAAAAGAATTAGAAAAACGCCCTTACGCACCAGGTCCTCACGGTCCTAACCAACGTAAGAAACTTTCAGAATACGGTTTACAATTACAAGAGAAACAAAAACTTCGTCACATGTACGGCATGACTGAGCGTCAATTCCGTCGCACATTTGACCAAGCAGGTAAAATGCCTGGTAAGCACGGCGAAAACTTCATGATCCTTCTTGAAGCTCGTCTTGACAACCTAGTTTACCGTATGGGCTTAGCTCGCACTCGTCGTGCAGCTCGCCAATTAGTAAACCACGGCCACATCACAGTTGATGGATCTCGCGTAGATATCCCATCTTACCGTGTAAAACCTGGTCAAACAATCAGCGTTCGCGAAAAATCTAACAGCCTTGTTGTTGTTAAAGAAGCGATCGAAGTTAACAACTTCGTACCAGAATACTTAACTTTCGATGCTGATAAATTAGAAGCTACTTACACTCGTCACGCTGAGCGTTCTGAGTTAGCAGCTGAAATCAACGAAGCATTAATCGTAGAGTTCTACTCTCGTTAATGACAAAAAGCCAATCCTCTGGATTGGCTTTTTTCGTTTATATATAAAATAAAATTATTTATTTTCCTCTTTCTGCACATATACATAAGCATCTTTCTGCTCTTTATGTACATCAACCTTCGAATTCTCTGCAAGCTGACCCGCATTTAGCAAAGAAAAAATAATGAGCGCTTCTAGTGACATTTTGTTTTACCACTCCTTTCTATTTGTTATACATTTATCATACCGCTTACATGTGATCTCCGTATGAATTCGAAAAGGAGATTACAACAAAAAGGTTACAGGAATATGAATGCACGCTATAATAACCATAAAATAGGAGGTTGATTCATTTTGAAAATAAACCAAATGGTTCAATTAGGTAGTGCATGTATGCTTTTTATTACTTCCGCGCTTATTAATTGGTATCAGGGAAGTAATTTAATAGACTATCCCGATGAATGGAAATATAGCGCTAAGTTTACGAATTACTTTAAAGGCACCGTTTCAAATTACCAAGATATTTATCAAATCGATTTCTTTATATATGCGGCAAAATTTTATCCAACAGCATTTATTGTTATGCTCATTAGCTTACTTTATATGATCGTATTAATTCTTCATATTCTATTTACAAGAACTGGTGAGACAATCTAAATTCATACATAAAAAAACCCGAATTATAGACTTTTCATCCTACAATTCGGGGTACTATTTGTTTTATATTCGTTTCTGATTAGTAACGAATTAAGAAATATTTCTTTTTACCGCGGCGAATGATTGTGAATTTACCTTCGATGCGGTCGTTTTCTGTTACAACGTAGTCTAATGCTTGTGTACGCTCACCGTTTACGTAGATTGCACCATTCGTTACATCTTCACGTGCTTGACGTTTTGATGGAGAGATTTTGCTTTCTACAAGTAAGTCGATTAATACTGTATCTTCTGCAGTACGTTCTACAGATGGTACGTCTTTGAATCCTTGCTCGATTTCGCTTGCAGTCAGTTCTGCTACAGAGCCGCTGAATAATGCAGCTGAAATTTTAATCGCTTGCTCTAATGCTTCTTCGCCGTGAACAAGTTTTGTCATTTCAGAACCTAATGCTTTTTGTGCTGCACGTTTTTCCGGAGCTTCAGCTACTTGCTTTTCAAGCTCAAGAATTTCTTCATGAGATAAGAATGTGAAGTATTTTAAGTATTTAACAACGTCGCGGTCATCTGTGTTAATCCAGAATTGGTAGAACTCGTAAGGAGTTGTTTTCTCTGGGTCTAACCAAATTGCGCCGCCTTCTGTTTTACCAAACTTCGTACCATCAGATTTTGTAACTAGTGGAATTGTTAAACCGAATGCTTTCGCATCTTCTTCTGATTTACGAATTAATTCAAGGCCAGCTGTAATGTTACCCCATTGGTCACTACCACCGATTTGTAGACGGCAATTATGGTTTTGGTATAAGTTTAAGAAGTCGTATGATTGTAAAATCATATAACTAAACTCAGTGAATGAAATACCAGTATCTAAACGAGATGCTACTGTATCTTTTGCTAACATATAGTTTAAACCGAAGTTTTTACCGATATCGCGTAAGAATGAAATGACATCTAAGTTACCAAGCCAATCATAGTTGTTAGCCATTGTTGCTGGGTTGTCCACGTTTTCAAACTCTAAGAAGTTTGAAAGTTGGTTTTTAATGCTTTCTGTGTAGTAAGCAACTGTATCTTTCGTATTTAATGTACGTTCTGCTTTTTTACCACTTGGGTCACCGATCATACCAGTACCACCGCCAACAAGTGCGATTGGTTGGTGACCAGCTAATTGGAAGCGACGTAACATTAATACTGGTAACATATGACCGATGTGTAAGCTATCTGCTGTCGGATCGAAACCACAGTATAATTTAACGCTTTCTTTTTCTAATAATTGCTCAAGTCCCTCAGCATCTGTTTGCTGATTAATTAGACCGCGAAATTCAAGATCTTGTAAAATACCCATATCCTACATACTCTCCTTTAAGTTCATTACTGGCGTGAAGGTTGAAAACATAAAAAAATCGCCCCCTTTAAATAAGGGACGATTTTGATTATCGCGTTACCACCCTAGTTGCAGGCCAAAAAAAGCCTACCACCTTATTTACATAACGGCTTAGCACCGTCTTTTCCCTTTTGAATACAATTCAATCGAAAAAAGATGCTCTAGGGGCGTAATTCGCGATCATCTATGTGCTGATTTTCACCGACCATCAGCTCTCTAAAACAGGGAAATGATCACTACTTCTCCCTTTCCACGCTCAATTATTCATATACTTTTCTTTATACCATCATTTATATAGACGTGTCAAATAGAGGTAGGTGTTCTCTTCTTACCAATCCTTTACAACGTCGCAAAGAGTATCGTAATAAGAGAAAGAATTGGAACCCCAACTAATAACGACACATGAAACACAACCGATAAATCATTCCCAATCGTCGCCTCCACAGGATCTTTCGCTGGAGAACCAAGAAATCCGATTAATCGATCGAAGCGACTTACCGTTTTTGGAAAATCTGGTATTTCTACATGGTCACTATCTAAATGTTGCTGTAATTTATATTCATTCTTAAAGGGATTTTCGCTCAATTTCATCCACCTCCAGTAATTGTTTCAATTTCTTTATCCCGTTATGAAGTCTCGACTTCACCGTTCCAATTGGAATGTTTAATATCTCTGCAATTTCTTTTTGCTGCATATCATGATAATAAGAAAGAATGAGGACAGCTCGCTGTTCTTCAGGAACTTTCAAAATCGCTTCTCTTACTGTGAGCCGATCTTCGTGAGAAAATTCTTTTTCCTGAATCGGCACTAAAAATGGCAAAAGCGTACGCCACTTTTTTCTTCTATTTAATTTATTAATCATAAGACGATAACCAATTTGAAATAAATACGTTTTTATTTTGCCTTTTTCAAGTTCATACATATGTTTCTTTCGTTCTAACATCAAAAACGTATCTTGCACAAGATCGATACTTAATTGTTCATCTCGGTTAAATCGATACAAAAATGTATATAGCGCTGGTTTGATTAAAACATATAGTTTTTCTCCCGCCTGTTTATCTCCACTTTGATACGCAAGCATGAGTTCCTCCTCAATCCCAATCTGCGCCATGATTTTTGATCTCCTTTATTCCTTTTAACGTTAACGAAATGCGGGAAATTAAATAGCAACTAGCAACAATAATCCATACTTGTGATTGATTCGTAAAAAATTGAACATACGGGTTTTGAATTGTCTGTCCGGTTGAAACTAAAATATTTAATGCTTGCACACATATGCATGCATACACTGCAAGACAAGCCGAAATCGTATCAAATACATTCCAGCGAAAATAAACTTTTGTTTTTGTAAAATCAATTTTATATCCATTTTTCCGTACTATATGTTTTCTATCAAATGGGATAATGATTGAAAACATAACAATCATCATGACCCCAGCTGTAATCATTGATACTTTAAATCCGATTGGCATCGGTAATAGCAAACCACAAGAAAATACAACTATAATTCCAATTACAGCAAAAGTAAGAAGTAATTTATTAGACATAAAAAAGCCTCCCTCATCTATTCTTTCATAAATGTATACAGACGAGGAAGGTACTTCGTTCAAATATTATTTTATTTTTTTAATAATCTTTGCAGGATTTCCGCCAACTACTACATTGTCCGGCACATCTTTCGTTACAACAGCACCAGATGCGATAACCGCATTATCTCCAATCGTTACACCTGGATTAATAATCGCTCTTCCACCAATCCATACGTTATCGCCAATTGTAACTGGTTTTCCGTATTCTGATCCGCTTATGCGCTCTACTGAATCAAGCGGATGTGTTGCTGTATAAATGTGAACACCTGGAGCTAACATACAGTTCACTCCGATTGTCACCGGGCATACATCTAAAATTGTACAATCAAAGTTCGCGTAAAAATTTTCACCAACTTGAATGTTATAACCGTAATCACATCTAAAAGAAGATTCAAGATGAATGTTATCTCCAGTCGTTCCGAATAGTTCTTTTACGATTTCGCTACGCTCTTTTAATTGTACTTCTGGCGTATCATTTAATTTTCTCGTCAAAATACGAGCCTGCTCCCTCTCTTGTACTAAAACTGGATCAGCCGGGATGTACATTTCCCCATGTATCATCTTTTCTTTTTCTGTTTTCATTTTACTGCCCCTTCAACTTATATATATAAGTTTATAATAACATAAAAAAAAGGTCTGAACGTTATTTCGTTCAGACCTTCCTCTCTTAATCTTCCATCGTTGATAAGTCACCTGTTGGTAAGTTTAACTCCCACGCTTTTAATACGCGGCGCATAATTTTACCACTTCTCGTTTTCGGTAATTTATCTCTAAATTCAATTTGTCTTGGCGCTGCATGAGCTGCTAGGCCTTTCTTTACAAATTGACGAATCTCTTCTTTTAATTCATCAGATGGTTCGTATCCTGCTCGAAGCGCGATAAATGCTTTAATAATTTCGCCACGAACCGGATCTGGAATACCAATTACACCAGCCTCTGCAACAGCCGCATGCTCGATTAATTTGCTTTCTACTTCAAACGGACCAACGCGCTCACCTGACGTCATAATTACATCATCAATACGCCCTTGGAACCAGAAGTATCCATCTTCATCCATATAAGCAGAGTCACCTGATACGTACCAATCTCCCGGCATAAAGTAAGATTCATACTTTTGCTGGTTATTCCAGATTCCACGCATCATCGCTGGCCAACCTTTACCAATTGCTAAGTTACCCATTGTGTACGGAGGCACTTCATTTCCTTCATTATCAACAATCGCTGCTTTCACACCTGGAATTGGTTTACCCATTGAACCTGGACGAATTTCCATACAAGGGTAGTTACAAATAACTTGTCCACCTGTTTCTGTCATCCACCACGTATCATGAATACGAAGTCCAAATGCGTTCATACCCCAGCGAATTACTTCTGGATTTAACGGTTCACCAACGCTTAATACGTGGCGCACTTGTGATAAATCGTATTTTTTAATTGCGTCTTGTCCAGCACCCATTAACATACGGAACGCTGTTGGTGCGCTGTACCAAACTGTTACACCGTAATCTTGTAGCGTTTCATACCACGCTTCTGGACTAAATCGCCCACCTAAAATAACATTGGATGCTCCGACTAACCACGGTGCAAAAATACCGTAAGCCGTTCCAGTTACCCAGCCCGGATCAGCTGTGCACCAATATACATCATCTTCTTTTAAATCTAGCACCCATTTTGCCGTTTGATGGTGCTGCACCATTGCATTTTGCGCATGAAGCACACCTTTTGGCTTACCAGTAGAACCAGACGTGTAATGTAGAATCAAACCGTCTTCACGGCCTAACCATTCAATATGTAATTCTTTTGAAGCTTGTTCAAATAAAGGATTGAACGCTACTGTTTTACCGCCTTCTTCTACATTATCTCCAACAAGGAAGACTGTTTTTAAAGCAGGTAAATCATTTAATGGTACGCGCTCTAACAATTCAGGTGTTGTAATTAATACCTTTGCTTCACTATCTTCTAAACGATCGCGAACTGCGCCTTCCATAAATGCTTCAAATAACGGACCAACGATTGCCCCTAATTTCACTGCACCAAGAAGGGCAAAATATAATTCTGGAGAACGCGGCATAAAAATAAAAACGCGATTGCCTTTTTCTACATCGCCATAATTTTTCAGGACGTTTCCTGCTTTATTAGAAAAATCCTTCATTTCCTTAAATGTATACTTCTCTTTTCGCGATCCATCTTGATAATAAAGGGCTACTTTATTTTTACGATCGGATTTCGCATGCTTATCAATTGCCTCATACGCCATATTTACTCGGCCTGTTTCATTCCAAGTAAAGTTTTTATTAACCTCTTCCCAGTTAAAATTCGCGTATGCCTCATCATAATTCGGCAAATTATTTTCTCCTTTAATGACAGGAAGCGTTTCTACTTTCATACTTTACATCCCCCTCCTATGTATTCTATTATCTATTATAATGACATTATTTAAAATTTTCAGTATTTTTGTTGATTTTCAGACAAATTTTTAATGACAAATTTCGATTCACATCGCATATATTATAAAGTACGATATTAATAGATTCACAAACCCTCAAGGTGGTGAGTAATACATTGATTCATAAAAAAATATATAATGCTAGAAACTTAAAAACAGCGAAAGGCACTTTAATTATTGAAGGTCCTGTCTCTACACATAACTTAGAAATGTATGAATTTCATCCCGATTTAGTTGCGTTTCGTCCTGCCGAGCAGCAATATAAAGCAATTGTCGAAATTTCTAAATTACCAGAAGCTCGTCTCATTATCGCTAGACATGACCAAACGATTGTTGGATATGTTACATACTTATATCCCGATCCACTTGAACGATGGTCAGAAGGAAAGATTGAAAACTTAATTGAACTCGGGGCGATTGAAGTTGTCCCAGCCTTCCGCGGTTGCGCTGTCGGAAAGAACTTATTAGAAGTTTCAATGATGGACGATTATATGGAAGATTACATTATATTGACGACTGAATATTATTGGCACTGGGATTTAAAACAAACAGGCTTGAATGTTTGGGAATACCGAAAAGTAATGGAAAAGATGATGAATGCCGGTGGCTTACAATGGATGGCTACAGATGATCCTGAAATTTGTTCGCATCCCGCTAACTGTTTAATGGTCCGCATCGGTAAACGCGTTGATACAGATTCTATTCAAGCATTTGATCGTCTACGTTTTCACAATCGTTTTATGTATTAATAAAGGGGGCAACTGGAATGATTGTAGAAGAAATTATGAATCAAGATGTAGTGACACTACATCCAAACGATACAATCGAAACAGCAATCCGAACGATACGCACGAAAGGCATTCGGCACATTCCAATTGTCGATCAAAATAATCATGTCGTAGGCATTATTTCTGATCGGGATGTAAGAGATGCAAGTCCGTCTATTTTAGATGAACAAGTTTCACTCGATATGCTGAAGCAACCACTTGAACTTATTATGAAACATCCTGTTATGACTTGCCATCCCCTCGATTTCGTTGAAGAAATTGCTACTTTATTTTTTGAAAATAAAATTGGCTGTCTCCCTGTTACAAAGGCTGGCAAGCTAGTTGGAATCATTTCTGAATCTACTGTACTGCACACGTTAGTGAAATTAACAGGAGCACATCAACCGAGTTCACAAATTGAAATTCAAGTAAAAAATGAACCTGGTATTCTCGGAAAAGTCGTTGCCATTTTTAGTGAGTTACAAATCAATATCGTGAGCGTTCTCGTCTACCCAGCAAAAGATGAGAATGATAAAGTACTCGTTTTCCGCATTCAAACGATGAATCCGCTAAAAGTGATTGATGCACTTGAAGCAGAAGGCTACCGCGTATTATGGCCGAATATTATGGGGATGCAAGCATGAGTAGCGCGTTTATTTATTCGGATGACTTTCGGGGCTATTCGTTTAGCCCTGATCATCCTTTTAACCAACTGCGCGTCACACTCACGTATGATTTATTACAAAAGGGCGGTTTTATCTCTCCCTCCCAAATCATCTCACCACGAATGGCTACAGATGAAGAAATCGCCTACGTTCATACAGAGGAGTACATAAATGCGGTAAAACGTGCTGGAGAAGGTAAGTTAGAAAAATCAATTGCGATGACATATGGACTTGGAACAGAAGATACACCGATGTTTCCAAATATGCACGAAGCAAGTGCATTACTCGTTGGCGGTACGTTAACTGCTGTCGATGCTGTCCTTTCCGGAAAAGTAAAACACGCGCTTAATTTAGGCGGCGGCTTACATCACGGCTTCCGCGGCAAGGCATCTGGATTTTGTATTTATAACGATAGTTCCATCGCAATGAAATATATACAGAAAAAATACGGTTTACGTGTTTTATATATTGATACAGATGCTCATCACGGTGATGGTGTACAGTGGTCTTTTTACGATGATCCTAACGTATGCACCATTTCATTACATGAAACTGGGCGCTATTTATTCCCTGGAACTGGCGCTGTAAATGAACGCGGACAAGGTAATGGCTATAGTTATTCTTTTAACGTCCCACTCGATGCCTTTACAGAAGACGAATCGTTTTTAGATTCATATCGAACTGTCGTAAAAGAAGTTGCCGCATACTTTAAACCGGATATTATTTTAACGCAAAATGGTGCTGACGCACATTATTACGACCCACTTACACACCTTTGCGCAACGATGAATATTTACCGTGAAATACCGAAGCTCGCTCGCGAAATCGCTAATGAATATTGCGAAGGTCGCTGGATCGCTGTCGGCGGTGGTGGCTATGACCATTGGCGCGTCGTCCCAAGAGCTTGGGCACTCATTTGGCTCGAAATGAACAACATCCAAAACATCTCAGGTTATCTCCCTCCAGAATGGATTGACGCTTGGAAAGGACAAGCTGAAACAGAACTTCCCCTCACATGGGAAGATCCAAACAACATGTATAAACCGATCCCCCGTAAACCAGAAATTGAAGAAAAGAACGCATTAACTGTAACGAAATCCCTTGAAATTATTCGGAATAATATGACAAAATCTTTGTACTAAACGAAAAGGAGGCTCGTTTTTGAATAGCCTCCTTTTATTTATTGTCTGATTTTGTCAGTAAGTCGCTATATTTCGAGTTGCGCTGATATATTTTATTTCATAATTAACTGGTCCAACTTTTATGAGAAAAGGTAGTGATATTATGTGGAAACTACAAATAATTAGCACGAAACGTGGCACATTTGAACTCTTTACAAAAGGAAATGGCGAACCACTTTGCATTACACATCACTATTCACAATTTAATGAAACTGGCGATTACTTTGCGGATGTTTTCACTGCTACGCATCGTGTATTGCTCATTAATTTACGAAACGCTGGTAACTCAGCAAAAGCCAATTCAGAAAAAGAATTAAGTATGATTGAAACCGTTCACGACTTAGAAGCAATACGAGAAGCTTTACAACTCCCAACATGGCATTTCGCTGGCCATTCAACAGGTGGTATGCTTGGACTTTTATATGCGATTGCATATCCAAATTCCTTACAATCATTAGTCGTCGTTGGAGCCGCAGCAAGTAACTATACCGAAACACCCTTTTGCATTTATCACCCAGCACATCCTCAGTTTAATTATATGCAACAACTCATCGAAAACTTAAAAAGCCCTCTCCTTACAAGTGAAGAACGGAAAGAGCTATCTACTAAGAGAACAAAATTATCATTGTATAAACCAGAAAACTACAACTCTTATTTTTGTAAACCAATCCAAAAAACTATGTCCGCTAGCCGGATGAACGCTTTTTCAAATGAATATCCTTCATTTGATTTAAGAGAGCATTTACCTTCCATCCAAACAAAGACACTTATTATATGCGGAAGACATGATGTACAGTGCCCAATTCAGTATTCTATTGAGATGCATGATGGCATACGTAATTCTATCTTTGTGATATTTGAGGAGAGTAACCATTATCCTTTTTTAGAAGAATGTGCTCAGTTTACTTCTACTACTCAAACATTTTATAAATCGTTACACTAGTACCGTTATTACTAAGGAAAGCTCACAGCCTCTATAAGAATATGAGCTTTTTTCAAAAGAAGTATTTCACACTAGAAACAACAAGAAGAACAAAAAAATCATTAAGCCTACATCAAGTAATACTGCCTTTTTATCTCCTTCTTTTATACTCATCATAAAACTAGAAATTATTTTAATTCCAAAAAAGACCATCATAAATAACCCACCGAAATGATCATTCGTAGAATCTCCATCATAAAACATTTGTATTGCACCGATAATTAATAAGATAAGTACGATATTCGTTCCAATCTTTAAAGTCTTGTTTAATTTATTATCTTTTAATGTATCTCCCAAAATGTAGCACGCCCTCTCATGCTCTCCTATGTTTTATCTCTCTTTATATCTTAACATAAATTACCTATTATTCCCTTTTAGTCCAGATAACAATAAAAAACCTGCCAATTACTCGGCAGGTACATTACACGTTAAAGCGATAACCAGCTCCCCACACTGTTTCAATATATTGCGGGTGAGCAGGATCTCTTTCAATTTTTTCACGTAGCTTTCGAATGTGAACAACGACAGTGGCTAAATCGCCAGCTGAGTCTAGTCCCCAAATACGTTCAAATAACTGTTCTTTATTTAATACTTGGTTTGGATGCGTTACAAAGAATGTTAGTAAATCAAATTCCTTCGTTGTAAACGCAATTTCTTCATTGTTTATAAACACTTTTCTCGCTCGCTGATCGATAGAAATCCCATGAATATATAACGTATCGCGTTGCTTACTCACATTTCCTGATAATCTTTCATAACGAGAAATATGCGCCTTTACTCTTGCTACTAATTCACTCGGGCTAAACGGTTTCGTTATATAATCATCCGCCCCTAAACCGAGTCCGCGAATTTTATCTATATCTTCTTTCTTTGCTGAAACAAGTAAAATCGGAATGTCTTTTATAGCACGTATTTGTTTACAAATTTCAAAACCATTCATTTTCGGAAGCATAATATCTAAAATAATTAGATTATAATCTTCCTGAAGAGCCATTTGTAGACCTACTTCTCCTGTATGTTCTACATCGACTTGAAAATCACTAATTTCTAAATAATCTCGCTGTAATTCTGCAATACTTATTTCATCTTCTACTAATAAAATTCTCTTCATTCTACTCACCACATTCCTGTACTTTTTTCAATGAGAAGAAAATACTTGTACCTTCCCCAAGCTTACTTTCCGCCCAAATTTCTCCGCCATGTTCTTCAACAATTTGCTTCGCTATCGCTAAGCCAAGTCCACTTCCACCTGTGCTAGAATTTCGCGATTGCTCTGCACGATAAAACCGCTCAAATATATACGGCAGCGTATCAGCTTCTATACCTGATCCATTGTCCACCACTTTTACAATGACTGTATTGTTATCACTTAATACTGTTACAGTAATTTTCTTCGCTTCTTTATCCATGTATTTCACACTATTATGAATTAAATTTGATATCACTCTATTTATCTTTTCACAATCGGCCGTTACATATAGTGGTGATGAATGCAATTGTAAATAAACTTCTATACCTTCCTCACTTAAATCCATCTGCATCTCTTCTAATAATTCTTGCATAAACACGTTTAACTCTATCGTTTCAAACTGAAAAGGAACTCGATTCAAATCAAGCTTTGAAAACAAAAAGAGCTCATCAATGAGTGTATCCATATGCTTTGCCTTCGTATGAATGGTCGTTAAATACTTATCCATTTTTTCTGGCGTATTTGCGACTCCATCTTTTATGCCTTCTACATATCCAATAATAGATGTAATCGGTGTTTTTAAATCATGAGATATGTTTGAAATGAGCTCTTTTCGATTTTCTTCATACTGCGTTTGCATCTCTATCGACTCTTTTAATCTCTTCCTCATTTCCTCAAATCCTTGATTTAATTGCCCAATCTCATCATGGGATGTAACTGGAATTTGGAAATCTAAATCCCCTTCTTTAATTCTCCCAGTCGCATCTTTCAGTACAAAAATTGGTTTTATCACACTTCTTGAGACGAAATAACTTAATAGCCCTATGAGTAAAATGGCTAACAGTAAAAGCGCTCCGAACAAAATCGGAAATAACTTTTGTGTAAGATCGACAAATGAACTTTGCCTTTTTAGTACAAATATACTCCCTTCTTCATCCCCAGGAAAATAAAAATCAAATTTTACATATCGATAAAATGTATCGCCTAGTTCCGTTGTACCACGACTATTAATATTTGCTGATTCAAATTTCGGAAGGGCTTCTTTTAAAGATACACTTTCAAATACTTTTGTAGCATAAGAAATGGTTTCTCCCTTTCTTACAACTATTTTCACACCTTCTTTTTCAAGTGTTGAAACGAACGATTCATCTAATAGTTGAGATTGATTTTTCTTTGCCGCTAATTTCAATTCAATATACGTATTCTCTTCTTCTGGCGTAAGCGGCTTTTGAATATAGGAACTTTTATAGAAATTTTTCACTGATTCCAAGTCTCCTGTTATGGAAAAAACAATTAAAAATCCCGCGACAAATATGAGCGTAATGGAAACGAGAATAACAGCAATATAAGAGAATAAAAATCTTGTTTTAATAGACATATGTTACATCCTCACTTTACCCCGCATTAACGGGCAGTAAGACCCCCACCTCAAAATCCAGAGAAAGCAAAGAAGTTAGGTAGGAATCAACTGCCCATAAAAGCCCGATTGGTTCAACTAATAATCAGTGGGGCCCCCCCCACTGATTAAAGTTTCACTTTACCAAACCTTATTACTCATAAGCATAAAAATATATGTTCAAATACTCAAGCGATTTTATAGTAATTTTAGCGTCAGTTTATAAAAATTTAATGTTCCTATTTTACAGTTTAAATTAGGATACCGAATTGCTTGCAAAAGGAGGTTGAAATTCCATGTTCAAAAAAACAGTAAGCATGATATGTTGCGTAATTTTTTTACAAGGATGCTCACAAGAACAAGAAGTTAAAAAGGAGATGACAAACATGGAGACAGCACTACTAACAGCTACTGAGAAACAAGAAACGAATACTGTTATATCATTACTCAAAAAAGGGGCTGACATAAATATAACGGACAATAAAGGACGTACTTCTCTTATGATTGCTACATACAAAAATGATGTAAAAACTGCAAAAGTGCTTATTGAAGCAGGGGCTGACGTAAATATCCAAGACGATATGAAAAACAATCCCTTTCTATACGCCGGTGCAGAAGGTTACTTTGATATTTTAAAACTAACGATTGATGCCGGTGCAGATCCATCGCTTACAAATCGTTACGGCGGAACAGCTCTTATCCCCGCCTCAGAACATGGCTATATTGATGTTATTAAAGAACTCCTTACGCGAACAACTATTGATGTTAACCATGTAAATAATCTCGGGTGGACCGCTTTAATGGAAGCCATCGTACTAAGTAATGGAAACGAAACACAGCAACAAGTCATTCAGCTTCTTATTGAGCACGGTGCAGATGTAAATATTCCCGACAACGATGGTGTTACCCCGCTAGAGCATGCCCGTGTTCATAACTTTGAAGAGATAGAGAAGATTTTGTTAGCGACAAATAAATAAAAGCTCATTTCCTATAAAAAACGTATCATTTTCAAATCTATTTTTTGCCATTCTCCCCAGTCTATGCTACAGTTATTTCGTCACATAGCTATACAGCTAGACAACTTATATATTTATAATAGGGTGGGAAAAAAACATGAGCAAACCTCGTATTGGAATGATTGGATTAGGTAGTATTGCACAAAAGGCTTACCTTCCAACACTGACAAAGGAAACTGATTGGACTTTTGTGGGAGCGTTTACACCTAATGTTAATAAAAGAAAACAAATTTGCGAGCAATATCGTATTCAAGATTTCGCTAACCTTCAGGCACTCGCTTCAGAATGTGATGCGGCTTTCGTTCATAGTTCAACTGCTACACATTATGAAATCGTTTCTGAACTTCTGAAAAAAGGAATCGATGTTTATGTTGATAAGCCGCTAGCTGCTACTACTGAGCAAGCAGAGAAGCTAGTTGAAATGAGTGAAAAGTATAACCGAAAGTTAATGGTCGGATTTAATCGCAGATTCGTTCCTATGTATGTTGCTGCAAAAGAGCAAGCTCATAATATTTCATGGGTTCGAATTGAAAAGCACCGCACAAATAAAGTGGGGCCATATACGTATGACTTTACTATGTTAGATGATTACTTACATATTGTAGATACTGCTCGCTGGTTAGCTAACGATGACCTTAACATCGTTCATAATATGATGCAAATCAATGAAAAGAACGAACTTCTTTACGGACATCATACATATACAACTGCAAATGGACTTTTACTTTCTACGGCGATGCACCGCCATGCAGGTACAAATTTAGAACAAATTGAACTTGTAACGGCAGGTAAAATCATTCGCGTAAAAAATATGAACACATTTGAAATTGAGCAAGAAAACTCCGTTTCACAAAGTGGTTCACCATCATGGGAGACAACGTTAAAGCAGCGCGGATTTGAAGATGCTGTTCATCATTTTATCCAATGTGTACAAGGTGATACACAGCCTATTGTAGATGGATTAGAAGGATTAAAATCTCAACAAATGCTCCAATCTCTACTGCAAGCTGTAAGCAAAAATTAAAACGGATACATTTTTCAGAATTTACTTTCATTCCCATTTCCTCTTTATTTCTATCACAAATTTCTATAGAATATGTTGATAGGAATTATAAATTTCATATTGAATCGTGGAAAGGATGGGATTAACACATGTGGAACGAGTTTAAAAAATTCGCATTCAAAGGGAATGTAATCGATTTAGCTGTCGGGGTTGTAATCGGTGCTGCATTCGGTAAAATCGTTAGTTCTTTAGTAAAAGATATCATCACACCATTACTTGGTATGGTACTGGGCGGCGTTAACTTTACAGATTTAAAACTTACATTCGGTAAATCATCTATTATGTATGGTAACTTCATCCAAACTATTTTTGATTTCTTAATTATTGCAGCTTCTATCTTTATGTTCGTTAAAGTGTTCAACAAACTAACATCTAAAAGAGAAGAAGAAGAAAAGACAGAAGAAATTCCAGAGCCAACGAAAGAAGAAGTTCTTCTTAGCGAAATTCGTGACTTATTAAAACAACAAAATTCTTCTAAAGATAGAGCATAATTGAACGGATAAAAAGGCATGCCCCTCGGGACATGCCTTTTCTATATGCTATAACGTTTCCGAATTCATATGAATAAATAAAATAATACCTGCAACCATAAGTACCATAATACTACCTGCAAATAGTGTAATACCCATGAACATTAAACTTGTGCTCATGTCCACTGATACACTTTCAATAAAAATAGAAATTACATACGTGATAAGGGCAATTCCTGCAAGAATACTTCCTGGAACAAATCGCTTTAAGCCATTTTGTTTTAACGTCATATATGCAAAAATAGCAGTCATACAAAGCGTAATTATCCAAAGAACGATCATCTTTTCTCCCCCCTCACAAGCCTTTTCTTTCTATTATACATGACATTGCCCTATAATAGTTAAATTTGCACTTATGTGACATATAACAAGGAATAATACCAATTTTGTAGCGAAGTCACCAATAGGACGCATACTTAGGAGGATTTCAATTGAAAGATGATATTGTAGGATATTTTAAACAAGTAGAGCGATTCGATTATATTACAATCGACTTAGACAAAAATCTTTTTTATATCGAAGTTGTACAATTAGAAACAAATATCACTTAACTTAGACAAGGATGAAACTATTATTGCTGGCAATGTAAAACAATATGAACCTTCTCGGTTAGAACATTTAATACAAAGCTTTAAGCGCACTGCACAAGCATGCCTTGAACATAATTTACAGAGTCCTGAAGAACTTTTTGCATTTTGGAAAGGAAATTGACCACTTTAAAAATGGATATCATTCATATAAATTGATATAATTACCATATACAACTATTCTTTACAAGGGAGTGTTCATAATGATTTGGATTTCACTAATCGTATTAGCCTATTTCATCATTCTCGTCCCAATACAATATAACTATATGAAGATGCTCAAGACAAAACAGAAAAAAATGAACGTGTCACAAAACGAACTATATAACAACATGTCTTATGAAGAATCCCAAATACATTATCATTATCAAAGTAACGTATTTACAATACCTGCTTCGCTTGTCGCAAGTATTATTTATAGAGTGAAACATGCAGCATAATATGCACGCTATAAAATTATTATTTGAATCTGTTCATTCTGGTGAGCCTCATCCTACGAAAATTGATGAGCATTATGAAGAGAATCACGATACACTTTTTGAAGAAAGTATTATTCTTGTTAAAGCAAACAGTTTAGAAGAAGCTCACGAACTAGGAAAAAAAATCGCGATACAATCTGAAGATACATACAATAACATGTATGATGAGCAAGTAACGTGGACGTTTCGAAAAGTATTGCATGTGTTTGAATTAGACGATACACCATTTGAAACAGGAAAAGAATTGTATGCAAGATTTTTACACGTTAAGAAAAATGAAACGATAGATACAGTAGTTAAAACATACTATCCTGAATACGAATAAAAGCTCACAGCAATTGCTGTGAGCTTTTTTATACTTACTTCGTTGAATCTCTAAATTGGATGCGGTGAGGTAAGATAACAGTGTGATCTTCCACTTTTTCCTTGTTCATATACTTTGTTAATAGACGCATTGCTACTGCACCGATATCATACATTGGTTGTACAACTGTTGAAAGTTGTGGACGAACCATTAATGCAAGGCGTGTATTATCGAAACCAAGTACTTCTACATCAGTTGGTACGTTTAATCCAGCGTCTTGTGCTGCATGGATTACACCTAGTGCCATTTCGTCAGAAGATACGAAGATTGCTGTTGGCTTTTCATCACTGCTCCAAAGCTTTTCGAATGCTT
The DNA here is from genome assembly GCF_024712505.1 of Bacillus sp. IBL03825. Taxonomy (NCBI): domain Bacteria; kingdom Bacillati; phylum Bacillota; class Bacilli; order Caryophanales; family Bacillaceae; genus Bacillus; species Bacillus sp. IBL03825. The sequence goes on from NZ_JAMXKE010000001.1 coordinate 4,612,428, forward strand.
CGATACCTGAATCATATGTGTAATCTCCATCGATTATAAGATTTTCATCATATGAAATACCTGCTTCTTCTAAAGCTTTTTTATAACCGTGTAACTTCTTGGCGCTTCCCGCTTTATCAATGAAAGGACCAGAGACGAAACCGATACGCGTATGTCCTTGCTCAATAAAGTGCTTCATTGCGTCGTAAGCTGCTTGTGTATAATCAATATTTACTGATGGCGTTTCATTTTGCTCATCAAATGACGCTGCTAATACGATTGGTACTGGAGACTTTTTGAATTCTTCAATGTGAATGTCTGTAATATCTTCACCCATGAAAACAATTCCGTCCACTTGTTTTCCAAGCATCGTATTTAATAAATGGAACTCTTTCTCTTTGTTTTGGTCAGAGTTACTTAAAATGATGTTATATTTGTACATTGTTGCGATATCTTCAATTCCACGAGCAAGTTCTGCATAAAACGTATTTGAGATATCAGGAATAATAACACCTACTGTAGTTGTCTTCTTACTTGCTAGTCCACGTGCTACCGCATTTGGGCGGTACCCTAAACGATCAATTGCTTCTAATACTTTCTTTCTTGTTGTAGGCTTTACATTTGGATTACCGTTCACTACACGAGATACGGTAGCCATTGAAACGTTTGCTTCACGCGCTACATCATAAATTGTTACGTTCATCTCATCGCACACTCCTTCTATTTTTGTTATCTATTTTATGTATCGGTTACTTGAATGAAAAAAAGACATCAACTCTATTTGCAGATGCCACCAATCGTCCCGAGTTCTTCCTTTTACTAATGATACGATAAAAACGCAGGCTCATACAATATTTTCCCGCAAAAGTTTCGAAAAAATTCGCTTCTTTTCTCGTATTTTCGTATTTTTCATGAAAAAAAGGGCATTTTTTGTAAAAAAATAGATATCTCATAAGTAAAGACCCTATTTTAAGCAGTACGATAGTAAATGAAATTTATATCGGCGATTTTTCGAATATATCGATCACAACTCGAAATATATGAACGATTTTCCAAATATATCGACCACAACTCCAATTATATCAGCGATTTTTTAAATATATCGGCTTACCGACAGAAAACGACAATGGTAGTCATTTGATGCGCTGGATTTGGAGGTACGCGGCGCCCTGTAGAATGCGTTACATCGGCAACGACAGGTAAACATGTGTTGCTTTCTTTAAAATCGGCACAGCGGATATAGGAAGCGTATTACGCGTCGCTCTTCCCCCTCGTACCTTTTCACTTACAATAAAAAAAGACAGTTTAAACACTGTCTTTTTTTATAAGAAGGAAACAAACGGTTTTTCGCTGTTTTTCTCTTTTATAATAATTGCCTCGATTTTACTCTCGGACTTTATCTGCAATTGTACTTTCGCATCTTTAGGTAATTTTTCTAACATACTTTGAGCAGCCATTTGGGTAAGAGCCATTAATTCTGTTTTACCATTGTATTTAATAACGATATTCATATTTAATGTATCCATCTGGTTTTTCTTATAAGAAACTTTAGCATTGACTGGGATAAAATCTGCCGGAGAAAAACCTTTCATTGCATCAGCAAATTCAGTTATTTTGGTATTATCTTCTCCATGTGCTTTTGTAAATTCATCAGAAGGATATGAAAATGCTTGTTCATCGATCGTGCTCCAATTTCCAAGGTTCGTATCATTCTTTTGAACGGTAGCACTAGCAATATACGTACCATTTTTTAAAGAACTTGTATTTTCTTGCTTAAAGATAGCGAACGTAATTGGAGACTTATTATACTTGTCATTTTTATTAATCGCTTCAATAAGTTGCTTGGCAACTTCAGTACCTTTAGACATAGCTTCTTCATTCGATACACTTGAAGACATAGCTAAACCAATCATAACACCAGATAAACTTAGTTCGTTTGAATTCTGTTTTCCGAAATAGTCTTGTTCTATAATATTCGTCAAAACTGGTGCTTCTACTTTTGCGACTAGTTCATCAACTAACTTCTCCGGAATATACTGATTTAATTGTAGTACATGATTCTCTGTATCAAATTGCTCTTTTGCAATATTCATTAAACCATTTTCATACTCTGCTAAATCTAATTTAGAATTTGTTTTTATATTAGCTGTATTTATAACCTTTTGTTCTTTTAAAGGAATTACAGTTCTATAATAATCTTTAGAAACAGCAGTTCTCGGAATCATGCTTTTTTCTTTCGTATCCTTCTGTATAACTTCATCCTTCTTACTAATCGTATCATTACTACAAGCTCCTAGTAATAAACTTACGACCGCGAAGGATAATGCCATTTTCTTCATTACTTAAAACCTACTTTCAACAATCTAATTATTTAATTTGAACTAATAACAGTGTACCATTAAATATATTTCAACAAAAACAAAAAAAAGAAGCAAGCACCTTTAGCTTGCTTCTTTTTACTTAATATTCTCTTCTAAAGCGTCTTTTTTAATGTTCCAATGAGACGTATTCCATACTACCATCCCATCTTTTATGTATAACACTTGCGGAGATTCATGTTTAATGCTGTACTGTTCTGCAACACGATTCGAAACATCTCTCGCATCTTGTACGTATAAGTAATACGCTGGTACTGCTCGTTCTTCACTACAATACGCTTGAAATTCTGTATATGCACCATGACTAATCGGGCATGTCGTACTATGTTTAAAAAGAACATAAGGCTCGTTTTTTTCTACTAATACTTCAAGCTCTTCAATTGCTTCAATTTTTGTCATATTCATCACGATTCACCTCTCATGCGAAGTCTAGAGCGCTTCTCTTTCTTTTCAGCTTTTTTCTCAAGTCTTTCTAATTTACGCTCTTCTTTTTCAACCTTTTTCTCTTGTCTTGTCGCACGATAATGATTGTATACTTCAATTGCAGCGCTACTCCACTGTACAACTTGCGCTACTTTATCTGCATTGTTTTCAATTTCGTCCGTAACAGAATCTGATGCATTACGAAGTTTCGTATTTAAAGAATGGATTGTTGTTCCAATTCCATCTACACCCGATACTACTTTATTTAATGATTGTGACTTCTGTTGAATGTCATCAGCTAACGCATTTGTTTTATGTAATAATTGCTCCGTCTCTACGCTAATCCCTTGCATTTGCTTTTCTAAACCTTCTAACGTGCTTGCAACGTTTTCTAACGTCTTTTGAACCGATAACAACGTTCTGCATACATACACTACTAATACAGCGAAAGCAACCGCGATAATAGCTGCACTTACATATAAAAGAACTTGCATTTCATCACTTCCTTTATCTTTTTCATACTTTCCCCTATTATACAATCATTTTCCGTTTCGTTCTAATCCCTATCTTTTCATTAGAATTTTCATACTTATTCGTTAACTTTAACATAAATGATTCAACAAATTCCACTAAGTAGGTTACAATAGGAGAGGATACATAATTAGTAGGGAGGCTTTACATATGAAAGATCCACGCATTGAAAAGTTAGCATACAATTTAATTAACTACTCTATCCGCTTACAAAAAGGCGAAAAAGTATTAATTGAAAACTTTGGCTTACAAAAAGAACTTGTAACTGCACTTGTAAAAGAAGCATATGCCGCTGGTGGTTTCCCATTCGTTTCTCTAAAAGATCATCAAGTAGATCGCTCTTTATTAATGGGTGCTACTGAAGAACATTTCGAACAAATCGCTGCATATGAAGCAAGCGTAATGAAAGATATGGACGCTTATATCGGTCTTCGCTCTGGCGATAACATTAACGAACAAGCTGACGTGCCAAGTGAAAGAATGCAAATTCACGGTCAAACAGTTGGTAAGAAAGTTCATAGAGACATCCGCGTTCCGAAAACGCGATGGGTTGTTCTTCGCTACCCAAATGCTTCTATGGCGCAGCTTGCTAAAATGAGCACAGAAGCTTTCGAAGACTTCTACTTCGAAGTTTGTAACTTAGACTACGGTAAAATGGATAAGGCGATGGATAGCCTTGTTACATTAATGAATAAAACAGATAAAGTTCGCCTAACTGGTCCTGGAACTGACTTAACATTCTCTATTAAAGACATTCCAGCTATTAAATGCTCTGGTCATTTAAACATTCCAGACGGTGAAGTATACTCTGCACCAGTTCGCGATTCTGTTAACGGTACAGTTTCTTACAACACACCATCTCCTTACAACGGTTATACATTTGAAAATGTACAACTTAAGTTTGAGAACGGTCAAATCGTTGAAGCAACTGCAAACGATACAGAGCGCATTAACAAAATCTTCGATACAGACGAAGGCGCACGCTACGTTGGTGAGTTCGCAATCGGCGTAAATCCATACATCTTACATCCTATGGGAGACATCCTATTCGATGAAAAAATCGATGGCAGCTTCCACTTCACTCCTGGACAAGCTTACGACGATGCATGGAACGGCAACAACTCGAACATTCACTGGGATTTAGTATGCATCCAGCGCCCTGAATACGGCGGCGGCGAAATTTACTTCGACGACGTACTAATCCGTAAAGATGGACGCTTCGTTGTACCTGAATTAGAAGCTTTAAACCCAGAGAACTTAAAATAATAATAAAAACGCTCGGAATGTTCTCCGAGCGTTTTTTTATTAATAATTTAATAAATCTTTCGCCACATCTTCTGGCACTTTAAAACTCATCTTCTTATTTTTCATTTCAACTTCAACATACGGAACATCTTTATATACTGTCATAGTATCAATTTCATGTAACTCTTTTTTATCATTACTCGACTCCGATATTTTTTTTGTATCCTCTTGGTACATTTTAAATGTTTTCCCTTGCGGAGTATCTAAAGGAGCCGACTGCATTTCCCACTTATCCATTTTCATGACTTCAAACAGCTTTTCAATTTCTTTCTTATCAGTAATTACTTTTTTATCACTTGAATCCGTAAGTGATTCAATCTCAACCTTTTGTGCCTTTTCTAAGTTCATATCTGCCTTTTCCTTCTTCGCACTACACCCTATTATAAGAAATGATGCTGTTAGCAAAAATAGAGACAACATACAGATTTTTTTCATCTCTAATCCTCCTGCACTATATAGAACTACTTTTCTCACTTTTTGTTTGCTCAAAATGAAAATAATATAAAAGCGCCACTGCAATAGTACCTATTAATATTGGTACATATAAGGGCAGATCCCATTTCATATATACTCTAGTGCAACCAACAAGCACAAACAAAACAACGGTTTTACATATTTCATTTCTTACCTACCATTTCTATTTTCACATTTGGATTCTCTTTCTCGATAAGCGCCAAAAATTCATTCATATCTTGCGGTATCGCAACCATATGTACTTTGTATGCATTCGTCGTAATTTCAAGGTATTTCCCAACTTGACGAATGATTCTTATCTCTTTCAATACGATATCGTCATTTAAAATGCCGTACTTTAATACACCATTTTCTACTTTATGCTTTTTAATAAATACTTCCCAAACGAGTGGCACATTTACAAGGAAGCATAAACCCATTCCAATTAACGCTGACATCCACTGCTCTTTATTTGAGATAATCATGACAAGTGGATATACGAACATAAAAACTAACGTGAGACAAACGAAAATTACTACTGACTTACTTCTTTGAATCGGAAAGTCCATACCTACACCCCCTAACCTAAATTATACCACTTTTTCCATTTTAGTCATGAAAAAAGGCCATTTCTGAATGACCTTCTTAAACGATATACCTATAGAATTTCTTATCTACCTGTAACACTGGAAAACTTTTTGGCAACTCGTCTATACTCACACTTTGGAAATTATTCTTTTCATAAAAGCGATGGGCCGCTAAAAATTTCACTGTCGTTCCTAAGTAAATGTCTTTCAGCTTTTTATTCTCAGCCCACGAAATTGCTGTTTGGAGCAACTTATGTGATGTGCCCCACCCTTTTCCGCGAAATTCTTTTTTTACGAACATTTTTCTTAGCGCTACTTGCCGATTCTCAATATCTAATAAAGCTACTGTTCCAACTACTTTATCATCATAAGTTGCTATCCAAAAGTTTCCATAATCCCTTTGATAGAACGTTTCTATTTCAAGTAAGTCTGGCTGCTCTTCTTTCGTAATGGGAACATTGTACTCTTTTTGCTGAATATGAACGATAAGATCTACTACTTCATCTTGAAACGTACTTTCATACGGAATAATGCGTATCTTCTCGTTCATCGGATCTCCTTCCACTCTGAAGCTAGTAAACTATATACAGCGATATCGTGAAAATGATCATATAACCATTCTTCATCCCTTAAAATACCATCTAACTTAAAACCTAAACGCTCTGGAATAGCGCGGCTTTTCACATTTTCAACACCGCATCTAATTTCCACTTTATTTAATTTTAAATTCTCAAATGCATAGTGAAGTACAGCCTTTACGCTACGCGTCATAATACCTGTCCCACCAGCGTCTTCTGCCAGATAATATCCGAGACTCGCCGCTTTCTTTCCCCAGCTTACCGGATGAATACCTACCATCCCAACGAGCTTTCCTTTGTAACGTATACCACTTTCAAAACCGTCTCCCTCTGCAAACTTCTTTAACCACATCGGACAAATTTCATCATACGCACCAGCAGATTTCATCCCATCTACCCAAGGAAGCCATCTTCTTAAATGGTTACGGTTTTGATCTAATAATTCATATAATTCCTCTTTATAATGCTTCTCTAATAACTGTAATTCGATTTCGTCATCTACTCGAAGTGTGAACATGCTTTTTAGCCCCTTTTATTTTTCTTATTATTCTAACACTTACAGATGCAAAATGTTAAATATTAACACTTTTTTCGGTTTAATATAAGAATAACAACTATATATGATTGATAGCTAGATATGAATCATATATAGTTAAAGTATGGAAAAAAATGATAATTTTATAATTCAATTACGTAAAGGTGTTTTTGATCTCGCTATTTTGTCTTTAATAAGTAAACAACCTATGTACGGATACGAAATTACAAGTGCCTTACAAAATATCCCTGTGTTTCATATCCCGAACGGTTCGATTTACCCTATATTAAATCGAATCACGAAGAACAATTGGGCTATTTCCTATTGGGAAGAGTCCGGTGATGGTCCAAAAAGAAAATACTATCAAATTACAGATGAAGGGAGAGAAATTTTACATAGTCGCTTACATGATTATGATGCAGTGTATCAAGCTCTAATGTTACTAGCTAAAGGGGAGGATAAAGAATGAACAAGGAACAATTCTTTTCAAATGAACTCATTGCTTCTTTCTTACAGGATTTCGACAAAGGTTTAATGAACTTACCTATCTCCGCAAGAGAACAACATGTGCTAGAAATCAAATCTGATTTATATGAAAATGCATTAAGTAAAGAAAGTGAAGGGATACCATTAGCAAGCATCCCTTCACAAGTGATTGAAGAATTTCTTCCTCCAAAAGAATTAGCACAGGAAATTGCCAGAGAATATACAGACGTTATTCAAGATGCACAGCAATCTACAAATACATTTATTAAATACTTTACAGGACTATCTGTTGCTCCACTCGTTGCTTTATCAGTACCTATCGCACTGGGCTTTATAAATATTTCAGCTAATTTACCATTTTTATTAGCCTTTATCACAAGCAACATTTGGTTCATCTATAGAGAAAACCATTGGAATACAAAGCAATTAAAATTTTTAAAAACAGTGATTTCATTTAGTACTAGCGTTTTAATCGCTCTTCCATTTGCATTTTTCGCGATTCGAATTATGATAACAAAACAATTCGATATGTTTTCATTCTATTATTTAATTGGATATGTACTTTTTAGTTTAATTTATATCGTTTTATTAAAACAACTCTACAAAAAGAATAAACAATATCAACATATCAACGCTTTTTAAAATATATCGAACACAACAAAAAAGACGCACAGCCACAGCTATGCGTCTTTTTTCTTACTTCTCTGCAACTTGAACTTCTTTTACGTAAGCTGCTTCGAATTTTTGGATGTCGCCTGCGCCCATGAAAATTAGAACGCCGTTTTTATGTTTCTTTAATACATCCGTTGTTGTATCTGTAATTAGTTCTGCACCGTCAATACGCTTTTGCAGATCTTCAATTGTTAATTCACCTTTGTTTTCGCGTGCTGATCCGAAAATATCACATAAGTATACTTGGTCAGCTTTGCTTAGACTTTCAGCGAACTCATCTAAGAATTTTTCTGTACGTGAGAATGTATGTGGCTGGAATACAGCGACAACTTCACGCTCTGGGTGTTTTTGACGAGCTGCTTCAATCGTTGCATTAATTTCTGTCGGATGGTGTGCGTAGTCATCGATAATAACTTGCTCTCCCATTGGCTTTTCATTAAAGCGACGTTTTACGCCTTCAAAAGTTGTTAGCTGATGCTTAACTGCTTCTACATCAACGTTTTCATAATGGCAAAGCGCGATTACTGCTAATGCATTTAATACGCTGTGATTGCCGTATCCTGTAATTTTGAACGTGTCATAGTACGTATTACGAACGAATACATCGAAAATAGTACCATCTGTTCTCTTTTGAATGTTACGTGCTTGGAAATCATTATCTTCTCCAAATCCATAGAAAATAACAGGTACTTTCGCTTGAATTTTTTGAAGTTCTTCATCATCTCCACATGCAATAATGCCTTTTTTCACTTGCAATGCCATCTCTTGGAATGCATTGAATACATCATTGATATCTGAGAAATAATCTGGATGATCAAAATCAATGTTTGTCATAATTGCATAGTCTGGATTGTAAGACAAGAAATGCCGACGATACTCACAAGCTTCAAATACAAAATACTTACTATTTTCTACCCCATGCCCTGTTCCATCTCCAATAAGGTAAGATGTTGGGTGTGCACCTTGCATTACATGGGCTAACAAACCAGTTGTTGATGTTTTTCCATGTGCACCAGTTACAGCAACACTTGTGTATTGGTTCATAAGATCACCTAAGAAGTGATGGTAACGATGTACTGGGATGTTTAATTCTTTTGCTGCTACGATTTCTTCATGCGTATCAGGAAATGCATTTCCTGCAATAATCACTTGTCCTTCTTTTACATTATTTTTATCAAAAGGAAGGATCGAGATATTACGCTTTTCCAACGCTGTTTGTGTAAAGAAACGCTTTTCATAATCAGACCCTTGAACAGTATGCTTCATGTCATGAAGAATTTGAGCTAATGAACTCATTCCTGTTCCTTTAATTCCTACAAAATGGTAAACTGTCATCTTAAAGAACCTCCAACATTTCGAACTAATACAACGGCCTATCTATAAGACAGTATATGAATCTTTTCTTATTTTGGTAATCATCATACATTTTTGATGTAGTGAAGTTATTCTTCCCTTCACCTATCAGGATAAACTCGTACGTACTTCTTTTTTATGTCCATAACAAATCCATTATAGCAAAAAAGAAGCCGCTATACTATGATAACAGAAAAACTGATAGGGTCAATCACCTATCAGTTTTTCTCTCTTTTACATATCTTCTCTTTTTTCTAATTGAACACTCTCTAAACGTGGGTTTGGACGATATTTACGACCAGCTTTCGCTTCTGGTTTTCCATTTAATTCTACGTTATCACCAGTAAAGCCAATATTCATTTTTAATAAGCTACTTCCTACTCCGTATATATCAACAGGTACGTTTTGGGCTTCAAATTCACGAATACGCTTCTCATCAAATCCACCAGTTACAACGATGTCTACATGCTGGAATCCTTCTTCATCAAGTGCTTTACGAAGTGCGAATACAAGCGATGGGTTTACACCACGTGGATCGAATGTTCCAAGTACTTCTGGGTGGCGAATGAAGTATTGATCAATCATCGTGCGCGACGTATCTACACGTACACCTTTTAATGTTGATCCAAATTCACGCGCTACGCGAAGTGCATCTGTAATGACATCATTGTTGTAATCAATTAATACAACTAATTCATCTTCTGGGAATTTCTTATGATATGCTTTTGCCGCTTCCACAACATCACCATTAAACATTTGAATTAATGCGTGAGGCATTGTCCCCATACCACTTCTGCCCCACCATTCATTCATCGCATGCGTCGCTTGTGCGCTCATACCTCCGATGTATGCTGCATAACCGTCACCAGCTTGTTGCGTATAATGATCGTCACGATCTCCCATGAAAATAACTGGTTTTTCTTTATCTACACTACGTGCAGCTTGGACAACGTTATATACGTTTGTCGCAACTGATGTACGACGGGCTAAAATCCCATCAATGACACCTTCTAAAAATCCGAAATTTTCATAAGGACCATGAATTGTTAACACTGTTTCAAACGGACTAATATTATCGCCATCTTTTAAAGAGTTAATTTCAAGTTCCTCAGGATTTTTTGCGAATGTTTGTAGCAATGCAATCACTTCATCTGTTCCGCAAAGAACTGCATTTTCCTTTTGGAAAAATTGCATCGTCACAACACTTTTCGGGCGAAATTCTTCAATGATTTCTCTAGTCTTTAAAAAGTAAACGGCAGAGAACCAACCTTCTCCAACACGTTCGTCAAATTTAAATGTTCTATTTGTTAGTCTATTTATTTCACCTTTTAATTTTAATTCAATTTCTTTCATGTCGCTTTACTCCCTACTTTACTATCCAACATTTTCTATTAGTATACAGCAAAACCGTTGCCTATACATTTGTTTCCTGCATAGCAGCGAATTCATCCTCAGAAATAAGGACATCTCTCGGTTTCGTTCCTCTTCCTTCAGAAATAATCCCTTGCGATTCCATCTCTTCAATGAGACGTGCCGCGCGATTATAACCGATGCGGAATTTTCGCTGTACAGAAGATGTGGACGCTCCCCCTTGTTCTACAACAAATTGACATGCATCAAAGAACAATTCGTCTTCCGACTCAGCTTGTTCTGTTTTCGCTAATAAATCCTCTTGCTTAAATAAGTAGTTCGGCTTCATTTGCTTTCTCACATGATCAACTGTTTTCTCAATCTCATCATCCGATACATATACACCTTGTACACGAACCGGTTTAGACGTACCGTTTCCTAAGAATAACATATCACCACGACCAAGTAATTTCTCCGCGCCCCCAATATCGATAATCGTACGCGAATCAACTTGGGATGATACTGTAAACGCAATACGCGTTGGAATGTTTGATTTAATTAAACCTGTAATAACGTCTACAGATGGTCTCTGCGTCGCAACTAATAAGTGAATACCACAAGCACGAGCTTTTTGTGCAATACGACAAATCGCTTCCTCAACATCACCAGGAGCAACCATCATTAAGTCGGCTAACTCGTCAATGACAATAACGATATAAGGTAATGTCTCTCCTGGAATTTCTCGCCCACTTACAATCGTATTATAACGAGTTAAATCACGAGCACCCGCGTGCGCAAACAATTCATAACGACGCTCCATTTCTTCAACCGCCCACTTTAATGCAGCTGTCGCTGCTTTTACATCCGTAATAACAGGTGCTACAAGATGTGGAACAGAATTGTATGGTGCAAGCTCAACCATCTTCGGATCGATTAACATTAACTTCACTTCATGCGGTTTCGCTTTATATAAAATACTCGTTAAAATTGCGTTAATGCACACACTTTTACCAGAACCCGTTGCACCCGCAATAAGTCCATGTGGCATTTTTCGAATATCCGTTACAATTGGATCGCCTGAAATATCAAGTCCTAGCGCAACTGTAAGCGGTGATTCACTCTTTGTAAACACAGGACTTCGTAAAATTTCACGAAGGAATACTGGCTTACTTTCTTTATTTGGAACTTCGATTCCAATCGCACTCTTCCCTGGAATCGGTGCTTCAATACGAATATCTTTCGCTGCTAAACTCAGTTTAATATCATCACTTAAATTTGTAATTTTATTTACTTTCACACCTGGGTCTGGCTGCACTTCAAAACGAGTTACCGCTGGACCTTGCGATACGTTAATAACATGTGCACCAACGTGGAAATTATTAAATGTTGTATCTAATAATTCTTTCTGTTCATCCAACCATTCCGTATTATCTAACGCTGCCTGCTGCGGAATTGACAACAATGTTAATGGCGGAATTGCATATGTCGGTGGTGTTTGCAATACATTTCGCATATCGTTCTCTCTTTGATTTACAACATATGCTTTCTCTTGTACTTCCGTACTCGAAGTTGGCTTTTGTACTTGCTCTGCCACTACTTGCTGCATTGGTTTCTCTTCCACTTGTGGGTCCACTGCCACTTGTTGCATTGGTGTTTCTTCCACTTGTGATTCTACCACTACTTGTTGCATTGGTTTCTCTTCTACTTGTGGTTCCACTGCCACTTGTTGCATTGGTGTTTCTTCCATTTGCGGTTCCACCACTACTTGCTGCATTGGTTTCTCTTCCACTTGTGGGTCCACTGCTACTTGTTGCACTGGTATTTCTTCTACTTGTTGTACAGGCTTATTCTCTACTCGTTCGCTCATAGAAGATTGCATTGCATTCGCTCTAGCCGCATGTCTTTCCATTAATCGCGTTCTGTCTTGTTTCAACATAACAACATTAAATGGTACATGACGCTTTTTCTCACGTTTTGGTTCTTCTTTTTGGACAATTGTTTGCTCTTCCGCAATCGGTGCTTCTTCTACAACCGGCTGCTCTTCTGCAATCGGCGCTTCTTCTACAACTTGTTGTTCTTCTGCAATCGGTGCTTCTTCTACAACTTGTTGTTCTTCTGCAATCGGTGCTTCTTCTACAACTCTTTGTTCTTCTGCAATCGGTGCTTCTTCTACAACTTGTTGTTCTTCTGCAATCGGTGCTTCTTCTACAACTCTTTGTTCTTCTGCAATCGGTGCTTCTTCTACAACTCGTTGTTCTTCTGCAATCGGTGCTTCTTCTACAACTCGTTGTTCTTCTGCAATCGGTGCTTCTTCTACAACTCGTTGTTCTTCTGCAATCGGTGCTTCTTCTACAACTCGTTGTTCTTCTGCAATCGGTGCTTCTTCTACAACTCGTTGTTCTTCTGCAATCGGTGCTTCTTCTACAACTCGTTGTTCTTCTGCAATCGGTGCTTCTTCTACAACTCTTTGTTCTTCTGCAATCGGTGCTTCTTCTACAACTCGTTGTTCTTCTGCAATCGGTGCTTCTTCTACAACTCGTTGTTCTTCTGCAATCGGTGCTTCTTCTACAACTCGTTGTTCTTCTGCAATCGGTGCTTCTTCTACAACTCGTTGTTCTTCTGCAATTAAAACATTTGCAAAGCTTTGAACATCTTTTTTCGTTTGTTCATCAGCCTCAGCAACATGTATGAATTCATTCGTTTGTTCAATCGCTTCATTTAAAACCATTTCTTGCTGTGTTTCCTCAAGCGCTACAGGTTCTGCTTCTTCTGGCGCTTCTGCAATTACTTCCACTTCTTCTGGCTCTTCCGTTTCCGTAATTACTTCTACTTCTTCTAGCTCTTCTGCTTCTGCAATTACTTCCACTTCTTCTAGCTCTTCTGCTTCCGCAATTACTTCCACTTCTTCTAGCTCTTCTGCTTCCGCAATTACTTCCACTTCTTCTGATTCTTCTGTTTCCGCAATTACTTCCACTTCTTCTAGCTCTTCTGCTTCCGCAATTACTTCCACTTCTTCTAGCTCTTCTGCTTCCGCAATTACTTCCACTTCTTCTGGTATTTCCACGATGATTGTTTCTTCAAGTTTTTCTTCTGCTTTGACAATCACTGATTCTTCTGGAGCTTGCTTTTCTACTTCAATAGTAGGTTGTTCTATTTCTGTATTACGTTTAGTTTCTTCTGATAATATTGTATCCTCGTGCTCTACTTTAGAATCTACTAATTCCGTTTGTAGAATGTTTTTGGCCTCTACATCACTTTCTTGCTTAGCATCTTCCATACGCCCAGCAATTGTTTGATAAGGTACTTCACCCGCTGGAACTTCCTGCTGTGCACTAATTTCTTGAACCACTTCTTTTTCTTCTACTATAGGCTCTTGGCGTTCAATTTCATAACCGTTTTTCTCTAGCCATTGATCGACAACTGACTTTTCTTCCTTTTTACTTTGTTGATCTCGCTGATCAACGCCTTCATGACTGGAAGAATTTGTTACTTGTCCTTGTGAGAAATCAGATAATGTATATCCTTTTTTCTCTAACCATGCATCAACGACTGATTTGCCCTCTACAGATATTTCAAGATCTTCTCTTTCCTTTTCTTCCTCCTGCTTTTCTACCTTTTTTTCTACAGAAGGACGATTATATCCGTAAATTGGCGAGATCATTTCTGTTGGACGAAATGGTCTACGGTTACTTTCTTGCGAAGGTGCAGATGCTTTCTTTACGACAGGCTCTCTCTCCGGTTCATATTGTACTTCCGGCTCTTCATATGTAGAAACTACCTTTTCCACATACTGTCGTCTACTTCTTTCCACTTTGACCCCTCTTTGAGTAGGCTGATTTTCATATGTTACAACTTGAACAGGTTGTTCTTCAAAATGCCCTGTTGCTATAACATCCTCTTCATCGAACCCATTATCCGGTACTAATGGAAAACGGCATTTACCTGCATTCCGACTTGCCATTTGTGCTTCTCTTGCTTCAGTGTAGTGGTTTACACGAGGGATCTTCGGCTGACTTTCGATTTGCTTTGGTACTTCTTTATTTATCGCTGTTTGTTCTTCCTCTTTGTTAAACAGCTTTTTCATCCAATCTAACATGCTTACCACTCTTTCTACTAAATAGTAACATCCTTTATTGTATCAGCATTCGGCAAAAAGTGCAGGTAAAATTAAGCATGTCATATTTATCCATAATATTCTAATTTACGAGTGTTTTCATATAGAAAAACGCAGCCTTACATGTAAGACTGCGTTTAAGCTTTGCTCTTCCGATATTCCTCTACACTATCCGTTACACTTTGCAATAAAGAATTTACATACTGTGGGTCAGATAATTTTTTATCTTCTTCAGGGTTTGACATAAACCCAAGTTCTAACAATACGCCAGGAACTTTTGCCCAATTAAATCCAGAAAGATCCTCCCTGAATTTAATTCCATTTACTTTCACCTGCTGATTCTCTCTCATTTTATTTACAATCGTTTGAGAGATTTGAAGACTTTCAGCATAAATCTCTTTCGTGTACGGACTTCCTTCTGCCGGCGTTAATACAGAAAATCCACTTTGATTCGGATTTTCAGAACCATCTGCATGAAGACGCAAAAACAAATTCGCCTTATGGTCATTCGCAAATGTCGCGCGTTCTTTATTACTTATATCCACATCTTGTGACGTTCTCGTCATTAATACTTGGATTCCCTTTGCTTCTAACTGTTCTTTTAATACGAAAGCCATTTCTAATACGAGAACAGCCTCTCTTTTTTTCGTCACAACACCAGTTGTACCATCTGTCACTTTATATTTTTGCGTCGTTGCTCCTGGCCCAATCGGCTCCAAATTTAAATTTGCTTTTTGTTGATGCCCTGGATCAATAACAACAAGAAACTTTCCTTGTTTTTCATTACTCTCTACTTTTTGTTCATTATTTTGCAGCGGTTGCTCAGTTGGCTGTACTGGCGTAGATTCCTGTTTCTTTTCCTCGGCCGGCACTTCCTCCTGCTTATGCTCCACTTGCTGATTTTTTTGAACTGCTTGCGGTTCTTTTTTCTTTTCTTGTTCTTCCTGCTGCTTTTCTACCGGTGCGTCTTCCTTGTTATCTTTGTTTGTTTCCTTCATAGAAGATGTTACTTCTTTTTTCGGCTCTTCTTGCGAACAGCCTCCCATATATATTCCAATGAATGCAATCATGCTCATTATTTTTATATACTTCATGTTTTTCTCCCGTCACTTTGCACCGGTCTCAAAGTTTTTCTTATAATTGTTTTATAATCTCATCCATATTTCCAATATGAACGGGTTGCCACGTTTCTGTACCACGCTCTGCAGTATAAACTAGATAAGCATCATCAGCTACATTTACAAAAACAGGATCCCCCATATCTGTTTCATATCCAATAACAATCCATTCTTCTTGCCATTTACCGTTTTCTTCACTTATTAATGAATGTTTATGTTTATCATATCGGTAACCGATTTGTCCTTTTTCTAATTCATTTTCGCTAAACACATATATTTCATAAGAACCTAGTTCGATATCTTGCTGTTTTGAAGTTTCAATTCGTTTCAGAAGTTCTGCAATTTTTAGTTGTTGTTTCATACGTCTATCCCCTTCTATTTTTCTAAATTTTAACTAGTTTGTCTATAAAATACAATATAGTTTTTGAGAAAAAAGGTGACATCCTTATAATATGAACGATTTTTTGAATATATCTGTCACAACTCGCAATATATCCACGATTCAACAGAAAAGAGAGGCTGTCCAAAAGGACAACCTCTCTTTTCTTACATCAATTAAAATTTGAACTCTTGTCCAACTTCAAAGCTATCTTCTAATACAAGAATACCTTTTTCTTGTGGAGCATCTGGAAGCTCTAATTCACGTGCTGAGCAAATCATTCCAGAAGAAGGAACACCGCGAAGTTCAGCTGGTTTAATTAGCATACCACTTGGCATTACAGCGCCAATTTTTGCAACGACAACTTTTTGTCCTGCATCAACGTTCGGTGCGCCACATACGATTTGTAATGTTTCTGTACCGATTTCTACTTTACAAATGTTTAACTTATCAGCATTTGGATGCTTCTCTTTTTCAGCTACATAGCCTACAACAAATTTTGGAGAAAGATCTGCTTCTACTGTTTCTTCAAAACCGTTCTTCGCTAAAATTCCATTGATTTTTTCTACAAATTCTTTCGTTAATGTTAGGTTACCTGTTTCTTTTACTTCTAAGTAAGAAGACGCATTAAAGATGTTGAACCCTGCTGTTACATTGCTTTCACGATCGTATACGCGTGCAACATCTCCTTTGCGATCAAAAGTACGGTTCTCTAAAGTAATATCTTGTAAGGCAACAATTAGAGTGTCACCAATTCCTTCAAGGTTGTAAAAAACGTTCACTTCGTTCATCCTTTCTCTTTTCCATCTGTCTTCTTCCGATTTTTCGCTAAAATAAAGATTGGTTCAAATTCCCCATCTTCATATACGAATGAAAGTGATGTAATCGGAACATGCCCTTCGGCAAAAAATTTCATTGTCATTTGTGCAATAATATCATAACCGATTTCGTTGACGATATCAGCAATAATTAATACATCTTGGTGAGGAACAGCAACAACCATGTCACCAGAAATCTTTTCACGCATCGATTGTAGTAACGATTCGTTTAAAATACGCGTCGCATCATACCCATCATTTGTGTTTAAAAAGTAGAATGTATTCCCTGCTACTGTTTCTTGTTTAAATTCATAACCTAATGAGCGAGCGTTGAATAATGCCATTTCACGCACTTGTTGCTCTGTAAGTTCTAATTTTTGTAATAGACGCTCATCAATGAGTCGATACGTTTTATTCGAATCTAATGCGTAGTAAATACGTGTTTCCGCCGTATGATCCGTCATAATAAACGGATTTCCTTCTTCTGCTTGTTTCGGGAAAGAAGTAGAGCGAATAACAGGTAAAATTTTCGCTGCGCTATTTTCTTCTTTATGCATCGCAATTAACGCTTCTTGTACGTAATAGGCAACCTCTTCAATTGCTTTTTCTTTATTCACTTCCCATTTTGCCACAACTCCTGGAAGCGATACGTTAATACCCTTTTTCGAGTCTTTCTGTTCTATACGTAGAACTTCTTTCTCGCTATCATACTGAAAGTCCCATTCTGGGCGAGATAATTTCTTCATTAACTCATCTTTCATCTTTTTACTTGTCATCTTCATCTCTTTTTCCTCCCTTCCAAAAAAATAACCTCCCCCGCGAAGGTAGAGGTTGTTTTACAATTCAATTGGCAAATTGCCTTATTTTAAACCTTCAATAAACTCTTCGATTTGTTCTTGTGTTTTACGATCTTTGTTTACATAGCGACCTGTTTCTTCACCCTTATTGTACGCTACAAAGCTCGGAATGCCAAATACGTCTAATTTTACACATAGATCAATAAACTCATCACGATCTACATAGTAAAATGAGAAATCACTATATTTTTCTTCTACTTCTGGCATAAATGGATCTACAAAACGGCAGTCTGGGCACCATTCTGCTGAGAACATAAAGACTACATTCTCTTCATTTTTCAATTGTTGGAATTGCTCCATGCTTTCTAATGATTTCATCTATATTTCCTCCTCTAACGAGTGCTTTTTTTCATGTTATAATCTTTCTTTTATACTACCATACATCGCGTATGGTGCAAGGTTTATGCTTGCTTTTCATCATACTTATATTGCCCAACAAGTAACTTAACAACGTGTACAAATAATTCCGTGCGGTCGACATAATCATCTGTAAAAATACCAATCGCACCTTCGTGACTACCAATATCTTTTCTCTGTACAAACTCTTCCATCACTTCACTTAACTCCTTGCCCTCTTCAAGAGGTGCTAAAAAATCATCTGGTAACGTAATACGTGCACCGCCTGCAACGAATATTTTACCGGCACTTGTTGCTAGCGCGCCCCAGTTACACATAAATAAACCGTGCTCCGTTTTCATTACGCCGCCTTCTAATCCAATACCAATTTGAGCTTCTCCTTCTTGTAGCGCTCGCTTCGCTCTATTAACCGCTCCTTGCATCGTCTCTTCATCTGTAAACGGCTGGTTTGCTACCCCTGAAGGAACAGAAAGAGATGTAATTGTAGCATCTTTCCAAACCTTCTCCACAGCACCAACTTTCGTTTTATTCTTCGATCCAACTACTACTTTCATTTCGTTCACCTCTATATACATTCATCATCTTACCTTAATCAAATTACTCTTTATACATGGGAGCACGGCCACCACTCATCGATAGGGTATCTCTCCCACCTAAAAAAAGAAAGGCTCTTCAGCCCTTCTTCTCTACGCGTTATTCTTAATTGTCTCTAACGTCGTTTTATCCGTTGCTCTTACAAGCTTCGTAATAAGTTCTTTTGCTGCCGCATAATCATCAACATGTAAAATAGAAGCATGTGTATGAATGTAACGTGCGCAAACACCAATTACTGCTGATGGGATACCTGAGTTACTTGTATGTACACGGCCCGCATCTGTACCACCTTGTGAAATAAAGTATTGGTACGGAATGTTGTGTGTTTCTGCTGTATCTAAAATGAATTCGCGCATTCCTCTATGCGTTACCATCGTACGATCATAAATACGAAGAAGAGCACCTTTTCCTAATTGACCGAACTGTGTTTTATCACCAGATGCATCGTTTGCTGGACTTGCATCAAGCGCATAGAAAATGTCTGGTTGAATCATATTTGCAGCAGTTTGTGCACCGCGAAGACCAACTTCTTCTTGTACAGTCGCACCAGAGTATAATGTGTTTGGTAATGTTTCGTCTTTTAATTCTTTTAATAATTCGATTGCAAGGCCACATCCGTAACGGTTGTCCCAAGCTTTCGCCATAATTTTCTTTTCATTTGCCATCGGCGTAAACGGACAGATTGGCACGATTTGTTGTCCTGGTTTTACACCAATCTCAATCGCATCTTCGTAGCTATCTGCACCTATATCAATTAACATATTTTTTATATCCATCGGTTTTGCACGTTGCGCGTCACTTAATAAATGAGGAGGAATAGAACCAACAACCCCAATAACAGGACCATTCTTCGTCATAACTTGTACACGTTGCGCTAATAACACTTGACTCCACCAGCCGCCTAACGTTTGAAAACGAAGCATCCCGTTTTTCGTAATTTGCGTAACCATGAAACCTACTTCATCCATATGACCAGCTACAAGAACACGTGGGCCAGTTTCGTCCCCTTTTTTCAGACCAAATACGCTACCTAAACCGTCTTGCACAATTTCATCCGCATATTTGCTTAATTCTTGCTTCATAAAACGGCGTACATCATGTTCGAATCCTGATGCACCTTGTAATTCTGTTAACGTACGAAATAAATGTAATGTCTCTTTATTCACGAAGTCCCCTTCTTTCAAACCTTAGTAGAATACCTCTTTTATTGTAACGAAATTTTCGAAATGTTTCTAGTTTCTTCTTTTTTAGCTGTATTTGATTTATAATTATTATTGGTACACTATTTTTATTTTATAGAATTGAGGTGAATATATGAGCTGGAAAGGTTTAGTTGCAGGTCTTGGCGTTGGTTTCGCAGCTGGTTATCTTGTTGCAAACAAAGTACAAGAACAATCCCATATTTCTTCAGAAAAAGCATTGAAAATGGTGAAACAAGCATTAAGTCATAAAGGTGAAATTACTGGCTCTTGGGTACATATGGTTCCAGAGACATTTGAAAAATATGATGTCGCATACGAAGTTTATCGTGGCGGTCTTACAACGATGTTAGATGATATACAAGAACGATTTGAATTTTTAGTTGATGCTAAAACAGGTACTGTTTTAGAGGTTATAGCAGCATAAAAAGGAGGGTTCCCATTAGGTGAACCTCTTATTTTTTAATTGTGGATAGTAATTGAAATTATATCGGCGATTTTCCGAATATATCGACTTACCGACAAAAAACGAAAAGGAGACTGCTCCAACAGACTGCTGGAACAACCTCCCCTTTTTTATGCTTCTACACTCGTTTTCCGCTCTATTTTTTCTACAATATGCCCTTCCTCATTCCATTTTACTGCACGGTAATATGCGTCATGATAAAACGTAAACCAAGCATCGTTTTCAGCGCCGTACTTCATCCACTTTTGCTTATTTTCAATCGATGTCATCGGATAATCGTCGTAGGCCATCACCCATAGTACATTTTGATGTGCGTGCGTCGGCAATAGGTCTGCTAAATGAAGCATCGTTTCACCTTTGCTTTCTAAAGCAATAACTGCATGTCCATCACTATGACCACCTGTATGCGCCATTTTTATTTCATCCGTAATTTCTATTTCTTGCTGGAATGTAACAACTTGATCTACAATCGGCTCCCAATTTTCCTTCCAATATGTATTGCGCGACCTGATATTTGGGTTCCTCATTTCATTCCATTCTGTTTCGCTTACATACACTTTTGCATTCGGAAACGATGGTACAAGGTGATCACCTTCCCATTTCGTTAAACCAGATGCATGATCAAAATGCAGGTGTGTCATTAAGACGTACTGAATATCTTCAGGTTTTAAATCTAGTTTTTCTAATGATTTATAAACCGATGACTCTTCTGTTACACCTTGATTTCGCTTCATCTTCTCATTCAATTTACCATTCCCTATTCCGGAATCAATGAGCATATTACCGTCTTTCGTTTGCAAAAGTAACGGATCTGTTCGTAAATAAATATGATTTGTATCATTATGTTTATATTTACGTGACCAAAGTACTTTCGGTACAACACCAAACATTGCTCCTCCATCTAAATGTGTGTTCCCGCCTTTTAACCACGTCACTTTTATATCTCCAATTTGTAACTGTTCCATTTTTCATCCCCCTTTCCTTTCAATATTAACATAAAATTCCGATTATTTTAGTTACAAAAAACCTATGCATTACTGCATAGGCTCTGTGCGATATTTTGCTTCAACTCGGTAAATACGATGACCTTTACTTGAGAATTTCTCTTCGTATTCTGTCATAATGTTTCCTTCATAATCACTATTATGAAGATCTAGGCTCAGGTAAGTTAATAACATACCATACTCAGCCATACTCATTAGAGAGTATTCAAATAAACCTTGATTATCTGTTTTGAAATGAATTTCTCCGCCTTCTACTAACACTTCTTCATAATTGCGTAAAAACGTTTTATACGTTAAACGACGCTTCGTATGGCGTTTCTTTGGCCATGGATCTGAGAAGTTTAAATAAACGCGATCAATCTCACCTTTTGCAAAGAAAACTGTTAAATCTTCAGCATCTTTATTAATTAACTTTAAGTTCGGTACTTCTTCTTCAATTAATTTATCAAGTGCATCTACAACAACACTTGTGAATTTTTCAATTCCAATATAATTAATATGTGGGTTTGCTTTTGCCATATCATACATAAAGCGGCCACGACCTGTACCTACTTCAATATGAATTGGTTGTTCATTTCCAAATACTTCTTTCCAGTTACCAGCGCGCTCCTCTGGGTTTCCGATTACGATATGTGAATACTCATTAATTCGATCCATTGCATATGGTTTATGTCTTAAACGCATAGATGTCTCCCTCTCTTTACATAGCTATTTTAAAGGAATAATTCCTTCTCTCTGTTTTAATCAATCTCCCAAACAAAAAACCAAGTACGTACGAGCACTCGGTCCGTTTCTTTCAAGTATAAGATGTACCATTTTGATAAAAACTACATACAGCATTAAACATTCCATGACGAAACAGCTTTTTCTCGTACATTTGAAGAGAAAAACAATCGAAAGGATGATCCGTTCATGCCAATTAATCAACAACATCAATTAGAAGTGCTGAAAGATATTTTAGTCAATCACCAAAGTGATTGTTGCGGGACAGTTTCTGAATGC
This sequence comes from Bacillus sp. IBL03825, assembly GCF_024712505.1. Lineage (NCBI taxonomy): Bacteria > Bacillati > Bacillota > Bacilli > Caryophanales > Bacillaceae > Bacillus > Bacillus sp. IBL03825. The sequence goes on from NZ_JAMXKE010000001.1 coordinate 4,634,966, forward strand.
GAGCAATTAGAGCGTCTCATTCAATCGTTACTCGCAAACGATAGTATAAGTAGTGACGCTAAAGCAATGCTAAACGATGTATATTCTTATAGTCAATCGGGTAAATCTTCCTCTAATTTGGACAACCACATTTCCAATAATCAAGAACAACTTACTCAGTGGATTGCTGGAATGGACAATTTTTCTTAAGTATTACTCTGAAGCAAGTAGTTGCTGTAAATATTGATGCCAATATTCAGCTTCTGCTTGCTGTTTTTTTGTTGTGTGCCATTGCATAGACAAAATCGTTTGTGCTATTACGTACCATCTCATACGCCTAAGCAGCGATTCATCCATTTCAATATCATAATATTCGAGCCACTCGCTCCATTCATGGCGCGGAATGTACCAATATAATAACATACCGAGGTCTAGAGCTGGGTCAGCAATTACGGCTCCATCCCAATCAATTAAAAACAACTCATCTTCATCCGACAATATCCAGTTGTTATGGTTCACATCACAATGGCATACAACGAATTCATTGTATTCAATATCTTTTAATGAATCCATTAAATATTGAAGGCCTTGCTGAATTGTTTCATCATCCCTTATATCTCCTCTTAAAACAAGTTGCAGTTGTTGTAATAACTCTTGTGCGTGAAGCGGCTGCTTCCCAAGTCTTTGAATCATCTGTACAAGTGCTTTAGAGGAGTGTATTTTCTTCAAAAGTTTCGCAACACGTTCTAGTTTCATATCCTCTGGCTCTAGCTTCTGTCCCGGAAGCCATTTTTGAGCAGAAATTACATCACCGTTCGTTACCCTTCTTGTCCAAAGTAATTTTGGAACAATTCCTTCTGCTGACAATACCGCTAAAAAGGGCGATGTATTCCGCTTTAAAAATAACTTCTGTTGTCCGTTTTGCGCAATATACGCATCGCCCGTTACTCCACCAGCCGGTACAAGACTCCACTCTTTTCCTAATAATTGTTCCAACCATTCCATATTCATTACCCGTTAACAAATCCTTATCTTTTATAGTTATGAAAAGAAAAACCGCAACATTTCTACACATGTTGTGGATTCATATATTTTACTGTAAATGAAAAGAAAACTTGGCATAAGCCAAAAATTCTCTATTTTATTTTACAAAACCAGTCATAGAATGACAACTTATCAAAATCGTCACCTTTGTCAATTCTACATTTATTACATTCTCATCGTCAAGTAGCGATTTGTCACATTATCGTCAATATATACGTGCTAATCGGAGCGAGCCTAAGTTCCTTTCCTCTAAATGAAGAAATTGGCTCTATTTTCGCTTGCTTTTCGTTTACTAACACATGCCACGTTTCTTCTTTCGGAAGTTGCACCGTTTTAGCTTCTAAACCGCTATTAAATAAAACTATAATCTCTTTCCACGGTCCAAATGATTCTGCATGCTCTAGGTGATATGCAAGTACTTCTGGAGATGTTTGCAAAAAAGTCATGTGTTTTTTTATAAGGTCTGCGTTTTGTAATCGGAATGCTCTGTGCTCTTTGCGAATCGCAATTAAACCTTTTATATAGTTAACGGTCTCTATCTCTTCCTCTTTTTGATCCCAATCTAATTGATTAATTTCATCATTTGCATTATAACTATTTTCATTTCCTTGCTTCGTACGATAAAACTCTTGCCCAGCATGTAAAAAAGGAATGCCTTGCGAAAGAATCACCATTGCGCTCGCTAGAAGGTGACGTTTTTTCAAAATCTCTTCTGGCTCTTCATTACTCCGCATTAGTTTATCCCACATCGTCATATTGTCATGACATTCTACATAGTTAATGCTTTGCACAGGCTCTAGAAACAGACCTGTTTCTTTCATACTCAAAAGACTTCCCGATGCTATATACTGCAAATGATTACAGTCTACATGCCCACCAAATGCAAAACCACGCTTATTTATATGAAAGGTACTCCCTTTTATCCCATCACGAAATTGATCATTAAATTGCGCAATATGCGGCATTTTCTTTGCATTATTTAACGTTGCTTTTTCTTCAGCAGGAAGTGGTGTTTGTAGCTCCCACCCTTCTCCTAATAACAATGCATCTCGCTTTATGTTTCGCACTTCTTTTTCTATTATATTCATTGTATCAACATCTAAAATTCCCATTAAGTCAAATCGGAATCCATCAACATTGTATTCAGTAAGCCAATATAAAATAGACTCTACAATAAATTTCCTCATCATTTTCCGTTCAGATGCTATATCATTTCCGACTCCAGTCCCATTAGAAGGCATACCATCTTCACCATGACGAAAATAATATCCTGGGACAAGCTTTTCAAATGATGATAGCTCTCTTTCATACACATGATTATATACAACATCTATAATTACCCTAATGCCGTGCTCATGAAATGTTTCAATCAACTCTTTACACTCTACTATCCTGTTATACGGATCAGAGAGGTCTGTAGCATAATATCCCGTTGGCGCATTGTAATATAACGGATTGTAACCCCAATTATATGCAGAGGAAGGATTCGCCTCATCTACACCACCGAAACAATATAAAGGCAATAATTCAACATGTGTAACACCCAAATCTTTTATATAGGACAAGCCTGTTAACGTCCCATTTCGCCCTGTTGTTCCTTCTTCCATTAGCCCCTTATACGTTCCTTTTTTACTCACTCCACTGCCCTGATGAATCGTAGCATCACGAATATGCAGTTCATACAGTATGGCATCTGTCATTGCCTGTAATGGTGGTAATTGCTCTCGTTTTGTTACATTTATCTTTTCCAAATCAATAATAACGCCGTACTTCCCATTTACAGTCACTGACTTTGCGTAAGGATCCACCGCTTCATTCCATATTAAATTAATACAAACAAGAAATGTATACTTTGCTCCGGCTAAATCGCCTTGTAATGTATGAGTCCAAACCCCATTTTCTCCTCTATGCATTTCATGATCGGTATATTCTTTATCACTTTTATAAATCCTTACTTTCGCAAGCCTCGCAGTTGGAGCCCATACTTTAAATGTCGTTGCTTCTTTTTGATACACGGCTCCTAAATCTGTACCTTCGTAATAATACTTTTCATCGAAAATCACTGTTCTTATGACAGCACCTATTTGTAAATCTGTTTCTTCATTCCGTTCATCTCGTACTGTATAATACTTCCCCACATCTAGCGGCTCTTCTATAAAGCACTCATACTTCGTTGCATCCGGAAGCGCAATTGTATGAGAAATCGGTAAATCTTTCACGTTACTTCCTTCTTGCAAACGAAATGTCCGGCTTGTTCCATACGCATGTGGGAGCAAAATTGTAATTTTATTCATTTCATCTAAATAGGCATCAAATGGACGTTTTACTTTCAACATAAAAAAATCACCATCATTCTTAAAGTTAAATGAAACGAGCTGCAAATGATAAGGCTTTTCTTATCAGTAAGGCTCTATACAGTAACACATTATTCTCTATAGTATATTCACCTGTATAAAAAACGTTTTCATACATTCTATTTTTGTAATTTTATTTCAGCAATCGCTTTATACTTCGGTGTCTCCTTTACGTGAGATTCGTATAAAGTAATCGTATCCGCTTGAAATGATATTTCAGGCACTTCCTTTATATGTTCTAAATCAAACTTCTCTTCTCCTACCCATTTGCGAGCAACAGTAATATGTGGATGATACGGGCGCGTTTCTAAAGAAAATCCATTCTCTTCACAAATAGCATGTACTTGTTTTTGTAACTGGAACAAATCGGGATTCTCGCTTACCTTCGACCAAAAAATACGTGGCCTATCTTCCATACCGAACGTTGAAAATCCTTGTAATGTGAACGATAGTTCTTTCGTTTCTGTAAGTGTTTGTAATCCATTCTTTATTCCTTCTAATTGTTCCTCTGTCGCACTACCTAAAAATGAAAGGGTAATATGATAGTCTTCTTTATGTACCCATGAACGAAATGGTAATTCCTCCTGCATTTCTTCTTTATAGTTAGACAGCACTTCTTTTATATGATTTGGTAACTTAATCGCGACAAAATAATGCAGCTCCATGTACATCTTCTCCTTCTTTCTATTGTTGCTTTTCTTTCTTATCTCATTCAATTAAAAAGAATCAAACTTCTCTAAAAGTCTAACCAAGTTAAGGTCGCGTTAATAAATGAAATTATATCGACATTTCGACAAGGAATATCGACTTAACAACAAACGATGCGTAACAGAAAACCGTCCCAAAACATGTATTGGGACGGCCTCTTCTTATTTATATATCCATTACTTCGCTAATTCATGAATTGCTTGCGCGTAAATTGCTGTCGCTTTTAATAAGTCTTCAATTTCAATGTACTCGTCTTTTTGATGTGCAAGTTCTTCTTTTCCAGGGAACAACGGACCAAATGCAACGCCAGCTTTCAATGAACGAGCGTAAGTACCGCCGCCAATCGCTAATAGCTCTGCTTTTTCACCTGTTTGTTCTTCGTATACGCGCTGCAACGTACGAATTAATACGTGGTCTTTATCAACGTGATGCGGGCGAGAGTTCGAATAGTCTGCTACTGCAAATCCATGAATACCAACATATCCTTTTAACTTCGTGATCATTTCTTCAAAGTTAGTCGTAACTGGATAACGTACATTTAATCCTAAATTACCACCCTTTTCTTTCGTATAAGAAAGTCGACCAACATTCACTGTTAATGGTCCGCTAATATCGTCTTTATAAGAAATACCAGCGTTCTCTCCTAAAATATCTCCTGTAAATGTTTCTGTTACAAACGATGCAAACGAAGCACCTTTTCCATCAAGAGCGACTTTCGTTAAGAAGTTTGCCAGTAATAAACCTGCATTCTCGCCCTTCTCCGGAGTAGATCCGTGAGCTGAAACCCCTTTAATTTGCAACGTCACCGTATTACCTTCTACAATTGCTTCACCTATTTTTTTAGCAGTTTGTAAATACTCTTCATATGCTACTGTAAGAGCATTTACATCTTCTCCTGTAATAATCGCTTCTGCAAAATCAGGAACCATATTTAAACGGCGACCTGATTCAAATGAAACAAGTTCATATGTACCTTTCTTCTCTTCACTACCACTTTGCACAACTTGTATATCAGAAATTCCTTTTTCTGCATTAATAATTGGAAAGTCTGCGTCTGGCGCAAAACCGATTGTTGGCATTTCTTCGTTTTTAAAGTAGTGATCTACACATTTCCAATTGCTTTCCTCATCTGTTCCTAAAATCATACGAACGCGTTTTGAAAGAGGTAAACCTAATTCTTTCACAATCTTCATCGCATAATAAGCTGCCATCGTTGGGCCTTTATCGTCAATTGCACCACGTGCAAAAATCTTTCCATCGCGAATATCTGCACTGTATGCAGGAGTCGTCCAGCCATCTCCTTCTGGTACAACGTCAACGTGACAAAGAATACCTAGTAAATCTTCTCCTTGTCCCATTTCAAGATGACCTGCATATCCTTCTAAATTTTTAGAAGTAAAACCTTCAGTTTCCCCTTTATGTAACATGAAAGATAAAGCTTTTTCTACACCTTCACCGAATGGTGCGCCCTCTTTCGCCGATTCTTCTTCCCATACACTTTTAATTTGTAAAAATTGTTGCGTATCACGAATTAAATCATCTTTTCGTTTTGCAACTTCTTCTGTCCAATTAATCGCTGACATCACGCATCCATCCTTCACTATATTGTTTCTTTCATCATAACAAACCGAAATCTCTTATGCCATACACGAAAACTAAATACCGAACAATTGTAATATTTCAGATATTTCTCATTAGTTTTTCTTTTATTTTTTCAAAAAAATTTGCAGGAATTTGGCGTTTTACGTAGAATTTTATGATTTAGTTGACTGACCATATATACAATGTCAACTACCAATATTTTTCTATATGAATATTTGTTAAACTTTTGTAAAATTTAAGTAGATTAAAGCATGAATTTTATCATGTAGAGTACAATGGTAGTAACGACCTTCTTTCCTGAATGGGGTCAAAAAAACTAGTAGAGGAGTGGTTTTCTCTTGAAACCTACAACTACTCGTATGCTAACACGCATTAAATCAATTTATATGTACATCAATGAAAACGGAACGGTAACGACGAAAGACCTTGTAGATGAGTTCGGGATCACACCGCGAACGATACAACGTGATCTAAATGTGTTGCAGTTTAATGAACTCGTGTATAGCCCTTGCCGCGGTAAGTGGACAACAACAGGAAAGAAAGTGAGAATGACCTCATAATGAAAAAATAATTGTATGTAAATAAATACATACCCCTTTCTAACTCATTAGAAAGGGGTCTTTTCTGCGCCAAAAACAGCACTATTTCTCAGTATCTACTTGATATGTTTTTAACATTTCTACTTCTTCATCTGATAGCTCTCGGTATTGTCCAAGTTCTAGCTCTTCATCTAATACTAATGGTCCCATCTCTGTTCTCTTTAGGTAGACTACTTTTTTCCCTACCGCTTCAAACATACGCTTCACTTGATGGAACTTTCCTTCTGTAATCACAAGCTCGATTTCAGAAATCTCATCGCTTTTTAATATTGTAAGTGCACCTGGCTTTGTTTCATAGCCATCATCTAAAATAACACCTTTAGCAAACTCTTTTACATCCTCTTCTGTTACTACTCCTGCAACGTGTGCATAATATTTTTTCGGCACATGCTTTTTCGGAGATAACAATTGATGTGATAACTTCCCGTCATTTGTTATTAATAAGAAACCTTCCGTATCAATATCAAGTCGTCCAACTGGGAACGGATCAAAGATTGCATCTTCTAACTCTAATAAATCTATTACCGTTTCATGATTATCATCTTCCGTCGCTGAAATAACGCCTTGTGGTTTATGCAACATTAAATAAACAAACTCTTTATATTCCACAACTTCTCCGTGAATCATAACTTCTTGCTCTTCTACATTTACATGAACCTTCGCATCTTTCACTGGCGTTCCGTCAATTTTTACAACGCCGTCTTTCAATAATTTCTTTACTTCTTTTCTACTTCCATATCCCATATTTGCTAATAATTTATCTAATCTCACGTTTTTCACCTTCTTTATTTATCATAGAAAAGGGGACGTAATTACGCCCCTTTTGATTTCAACTTTATTTTGAATCTATTGCCAAGTTTACGTTGGATTTTCTCTAACGCTTCTCCGCCAAACACTCGTTCAAGTACTCCTGTGCGAATTGCTAACAATCCGTACACAAGACCACCAATACCTGCACAAACCACAACTGTAATAAGAGCACCCATTCGGCCATCAGACGAGATCATGAAGGACAGAATCCATTGTGATAACTTTACAGCAATGACCATTACAAGTGTTAATACTGCAATTTGGAAAGTTCTCTTATATACAACACCAAACGAATAGTGTACATGTTTTTTGATTTGTCGATTCGTATACCATACGGAAGCTAAGAATCCGACCGCTGTTGCTAAAATCGCTCCAACCGTACCGAAATAACGAATAAAGATTACGTTACATACGAATTTCAAAATAACACCCATAATAAGCGCGACAATCGCATGTTTTTGTTGATTGATTCCTTGCAGAATTGCTGCTGTTACTGTAAATAAAGCGAATAACAACGCAACCGGTGCATACCACATTAATACTTGTCCACCTAGTGAATCTGAGTCATAGAACGCAGTATAGATTGGATATGCAAGTGTTGAAATACCGACAACTGCTGGCAATGTTAAGAACATATTTGCCTGGAATGTTTGTGTAATTTGTAACTTTAAATAACGGTATTGTTTTTCAGTAAATGATTTTGTAATCGCTGGTACAAGCGTTAAACTAAACGCTGTTGCAAGCGATACAGGAATCATAATTAATTTATGCGTCCACATTGTGAAAATACCAAGCGCTCGCTCTGCGATATCACCTTGGCCAATCGCTTGCATAATTGAGTTAAATGTCAATGTATCAATTTGTTGATATAAAGGAATTGTTAACCCAATTACAACGTAAGGAATCGCATATGCAAATAATTCTTTAAATAACTGAACCGTACTCACTGTCGATTCTGGTACAGTTTGTTCAATTAAATATTGATCCAAATGTTTTTTACGTTTTAACCAGTACCAAATGAGTACACCGAGCGCTCCAACTGCTGAAACGAACGCAGCAAATGTCGCTACCCCAACTGCTGTTGCAACTGTACCGCCAAGTACTTTAATAACGATAAAACTACCCGCTAATAAAAAGACAATACGAATAATTTGTTCAATAATTTGCGAAACAGTAGTCGGTCCCATCGATTGGTGACCTTGGAAATAACCACGAATTAAACTCGCTGCTGGTACAACAATAAGTGCAAAACTTACAAGACGAATAATCGTCGTAACTTCTTCTACATTACTGTGTATACTTTGTTTACCAAGCATTGCTTCTGCAAACAGTGGCGCTGTCATGTATAGAACTAGGAACGAAAGAATTCCTGTTACTATCATCATAACCATTCCCGAGCGGAACATTCTCCGGCTCGTTTTATAATCGCCAAGCGCATTATATTTGGAAACAAATTTGGAAACAGCAAGCGGCACCCCTGCCGTTGCAATACTTAAAAAGATCGTATATGGAATGTATCCATATGTATAGAGCGTTCCGCCTTCTGTACCTACTAATGCATGAAACGGAAAGACGTAAATCATGCCTAAGAACTTTACTAAAAATGTCCCTAACGTAACAATAAGCGTTCCGCGCAGAAATTTCGAATCGGACATACAAAAATCCTCCTACATCTACATAAAGTGAAACTATAATTAGTTGAACTATTCGAGTATTTACAGGCTACCAAATACCCTTTTTATTTCTCTTATATCTTAAGGTTTTAGTCTTATTGCCCACAAATAGCAGGATAGTGCTGAACTCTAACTTTTGTATTGTACCACAATTCTCTCCTTAAGCAGTACTTCACTCTATTTTTCTTTTAAGGGAAAACATGCTATTCTTTTAGGCAGGAAATGTAGAAAATGGGGTCGATATATTATGCATTATGATGTTATTGTCATCGGCGGCGGGCCTTCTGGGCTAATGGCTGCAATCGGTGCTGCAGAAGAAGGCGCAAGTGTCTTACTTCTTGATAAAGGAAATAAACTAGGACGTAAACTTGCGATTTCTGGTGGTGGTCGTTGTAACGTAACGAACCGTCTACCACTTGATGAAATCGTTAAACATATACCAGGAAACGGTCGCTTCTTATACAGCGCTTTTTCTATTTTCAATAATGAAGATATTATTACATTCTTCGAAAAGCTTGGCGTGCAACTAAAAGAAGAAGATCATGGTCGCATGTTCCCTGTATCAAATAAAGCACAATCAGTAGTAGACGCACTTTTAACACGATTAAAAGACTTAGGTGTAAAAATCCGTACAAATACACCTGTTGAAACGATTGAATATGAGAACGGTCAAACGAAAGCAGTCGTACTACAAACTGGTGAAGTGTTAGAAACGAATCACGTCGTTATCGCTGTTGGCGGAAAATCTGTTCCTCAAACTGGTTCTACTGGAGATGGATATGCTTGGGCTGAAAAAGCTGGTCACACAATTACAGAACTATTCCCAACAGAAGTACCAATCCTTTCAAACGAACCATTTATTCGTGACCGCTCCTTACAAGGTCTTGCTTTACGCGATGTAAACTTAAGCGTATTAAACCCGAAAGGAAAAGCTATCATTTCTCACAAAATGGACATGCTCTTCACTCATTTCGGCCTATCCGGTCCTGCCGCTCTTCGTTGTAGCCAATTCGTCGTGAAAGCACTGAAAAAGTTTAAAACGAACACGATTCAAATGAGCATCGATGCATTGCCTGAAGAAAATAGTGAACAACTATTCCAGCGCATGCTGAAACAAATGAAAGAAGATCCGAAAAAAGGAATTAAAAATGTTTTAAAAGGTTATGTACCTGAACGTTACTTCCTATTCTTATTAGAAAAAAATGAAATTGACGGTAGTGAACAAGCTGGACAAGTTTCTCACGAGAAGATTCGTGCACTTGTGAAAGACTTTAAAGAGTTTACTGTGAATGTAAATGGTACGCAGTCAATTGAAAAAGCATTCGTTACTGGCGGCGGTGTATCCGTTAAAGAAATTAACCCGAAAGAAATGTCTTCTAAATTCACGAACGGCGTATATTTCTGCGGAGAAGTTCTTGATATTCACGGTTATACTGGCGGCTATAATATTACATCTGCTCTCGTTACTGGTCGAATTGCCGGAACAACAGCTGGAGAAAACGCGAAAATGCAATACTAGAAAAGAAACAGGGATTCCTGTTTCTTTTTTTATAGGTACATGAAATTATATCGGCGATTCCCCGAATTTATCAACGATTCTTCAACTTATATCGGCAATTTCCCGAATTTATCGACTTACCGACAAGAAGCGACAAATATCCGCTCCACGTAACTTCCCATTGCTTTTTTGTTGCTTTATATACCTTAGTACCTTTATATTTTATATTGTTGAATATTTGAAAAAGGGTAAGGGGAAAAAATATGAGAAAAAAAGTCATGATGTCTTTAATGCTAATGACGTTTCTTTCTGCGGTAGAAGGAACGATTGTTAGTACAGCGATCCCTCGTATAACGAGTGATTTGTCAGGCGTCGAACTTGTTAGTTGGGTATATGCAATTTATATGCTTGCAACAGCTGTTTCGACTCCAATATACGGAAAGCTAGCTGATTTATTCGGCCGTAAAAAAGTTTTACTCATCGGAGCTACAATCTTCTTAATCGGTTCTGCGCTTTGCGGAATCGTTACGTCAATGGAACAATTAATTTTCTTCCGTGCTCTTCAAGGTATAGGTGCTGGTGCTGTTATGCCGATCACAATGACGATTATTGGAGACTTATATAGCGAAGCGAGAGACCGCGCGAAAGCACAAGGTTGGATGAGTGCCGTTTGGGGTGTATCTGGTGTTATCGGACCGTTAGTAGGTGGATTTTTAGTGGATTCCCTATCTTGGCGTTATATTTTCTTCTTAAACGTTCCATTCGGAATTATCGCTTGTTTAATGATTGTAATTTACTACAAAGAATCTATTAAGCCAGCTAAACACCATATCGACTATCTTGGTGCAACAGTCTTCTCATTAAGTACGATCGCTCTACTATATGCATTATTAACAGGTAGCAGCAAGCAAAACTGGGGAGACATAACAATTATCGGCCTACTAATCTTCGCCGTCGTTTCATTCATTATTTTCTTATTTATCGAGAAAAAATCTCCGGAACCATTAATTCCGCTAGCACTTTTCTCTAACCGTACATTATCTACGATAAACATATTAACGCTTATTGCTGGCGCGATGATCATTAGTATTACAATGTACCTGCCAATTTGGAGCCAAGGTGTATTAGGAAAAAATGCGACAGAAGCCGGACTTATTTTAATGCCAATCCCTGTTATGTGGACATTTGGCGCTATTTTCTCTGGTAACTTAGTAGGAAAATTAAAAACGAAACAAATCATTTTACTTGGAGCTAGCATTTTATCAGTGGCTACGTTCTTATTATTTACATTATCAACAAATTCACCATCGTTCCTTATTTATGTAGCAGTCGGATTATTCGGATTAGGAATGGGGCTTGTGACACCAATTTATATGGTAACAATTCAAGCATCCGTACCAGCTCATACACGAGGAACAGCCGTTGGTTTAAACACATTTATTAATACATTTAGTCAAACGTTAGGTGCTGCAATCTTTGGAACAATCTTCAATACGATGATTCACGCACGCGGCATTAAAAATCTTGACCTTGTATCTGGTGGACACGGCGGAACTACAGCAAATGTAGCAACCGAATCGCAAGAGGCATTAGCATCAAGTGTACACGTCATTTATATGAGTACTTTCGTATTAGCAGTATTTACACTAATTATCGCTTGGATTTTATTAAAACCAGCTACACAAACAAGTGAGCAATAATAAAGAGGATGACCATTTCGGTCATCCTCTTTTTACTCTTCATTCTCCACAATATGTTTCAGCATGGACAATTTATTATCCCAAAAACGTTCATAATATGAGAGCCACTGTTGTAATTCCTCTAATGGTTCTGGATGCAAACGATATATCTTCTCTCTTCCGCTTTTTCTTCCGCTTACTAAATTCGCTTCTGAAAGAATATGAAGATGCTTTACAACCGCAGTACGGCTCATCGGAAAATGATCCGTTATTTTGGAAATCGGTAACTCTTTATCACTTAATAACCGTATTACTTCTCGGCGGGTTGGGTCAGCAATTGCTTGAAATACATCATATTTCGCTGCTGATGAGGACACTTAGCCTTCAACAACCTTTTTCAGTTTTTCATTTACAATCGCTACCCAGCCTCCGCTCATTCTATCGCGAATAATAGAGCTCTTCGCATTCGCTTTCGGAAGAATTTCATCAGGATGTTTCCAGCCGCCGTGAATTAACGTAAATTCTGTTTTATTATCTCCTAGGTCTTTCAGAGTAAATGAAACGACCCAGCCATCTGTATCCCATGAGAAAGATAGATGGTTTGGTGCATCAATTTCTAACACTTTACATGGTGATGGGCCAAATGGTGATTGCACATGAAATTCATGTCCTACCTCTAATACAAAATCATTCGGCATAAACCATGACGCAATCCCTTCTGCAGTTGATACTACATTCCATACTTTTTGAATAGACGCGTTAAAAACGATCGTTTGTTTAATATCAGTTAATGTATTTTGTTGTTCCATTTTCATTCTCCTTTATTCGCCAATTAAATATAACACCTTTTGGTTACACTTCGATAATATAACACCTTTTAGTTTCATGTCAACGCTAGTTATTTTTTAATGTTGAGAAATTCTCAACATTTTTTCAACAGGACAAACACCCTCTGAGCATTTCCTCATAATATACTCACAAAGGCAACAAAAAATAAAAACTTCTCTCAACATGAAACTCCATCATTCATCTTGAAAGAAGCGCCTTACGTATATCATGCGTATTTCGTCTCTCCTCCTTCCCTCAGAGACACTACGCGAGATATGAAAAATCAGAAGGAATATGCCCACCATTTGAGTAGGTAGTTATTTCTCTTCTCCTCAACATTTCCTTAGGAGCGAAATGACTACCGACTCACTTTTTTCAAACAAACATAAAAAGGGGATGAAAGCTATGTTCTATTGCATTAACTGCTCTGACATTCATCATGAAAAACATCCGAATGATAAAGTATTCAAAAACGGTTTTTATATTGATCCATTTTTAGGTGATCGTTATCACCTTGGTATGTGTACAGATGCCCAAAATCATGAAACTGGGGAGCCTCTTTTAACGACAAAGAAATTAGGCACACCCCAATCTATTATGAACGTATTACCGACACATGTCGTCCCAACATAAAACATAAAAAAGAGCTGGCTCACCCAGCTCTTTTTTATGCTTTATAAACAATCATCGCTGAAAAACAATAAATTTGGTTTTCGTCATCATTAATGGAAACACCGACTTGGTACTTAATATCTACAAAATTACTATCATCAATCTTTTTCAAAAAAACATTTACAGCGTCTTCTAAGTCTTTTTCGTGACTTTCATCAAACACTTTCACACGAATCATGTTAACACCATCCTAGATCGCAGCCCTCCGCCGCTTGATTATTGCCACGGTGCGTATCTATGATGCGATAAAATTTTCCATCTTCATATATATATCCGTCTTCTAACACATATTGTTTACCTTCAGTATAGACATAAAACTTACCTATCATAAATTTACTCGTATATAATTCCAAATAATCCGGTCTAAATTTAGCTACAACTTTATTTGTAATATCAATTCTTATTGTGCGCCCCACCTTCTCTCCCTCCTCTACAAAGAACGGATTTAGGTATATTGTATTAGCGATTTTACATTTTATGCTTAAAAATAAGTGGATATGCCTTCTTTCTTCGCCTGTACTATTTTTCAAAAAAAATCATCAATAAATAAGAGCAAAAAAATATATAAAAAAAAGAGTTTTTACTTATTGACTATAATATAAACATTATGGTATTATATAAAATTTGACATTTTTACTCATATGTGCTATCATTAAAATTGGTTACCACATATGGAGGTGGATGATTTGTTTCAAATTGGCGATAAAATCGTTTATCCAATGAACGGCGCAGGAGTCATCGAAGCCATTGAAGAGAAAGAAATATTAGGAACAACACGTCAATATTGTGTGATACGTATCATTAGTAAAGACATGCAAATAATGCTTCCTATGGATCAATTACAAAAATCAGGTATTCGTTATATCGTAGATAAAGGTACGTTAGATGGTATACTTCTTGAATTTCAAAACGGGGAATCAGACACATCACTTTCCTGGAAACAGAGATATACAATGAATATGGAAAAAATGAAAAACGGCAATCTGCAAGATAGCGCAGAAGTTGTTCGCGATTTACTTCGCCGTAATAAAGAGAGAGCATTAAATGCGAGCGAAAAACAAATGCTAGATAATGCACGCAAAATGATGATTAGCGAAGTTGCACTTGTGCAAAATGTTTCTGAACATCAAGCAACAGAATTTCTTCAAGATACAATTAATCATTAAATTTAAAATAGCCGACCGCTATTTTTTTTTTGCAGAAAAAAGGACAAAGAGATAGAGTAAAACTTTAATCAGTGGGGGTTTTGTTCATCCCCCACTAATTATCAGCTCCCACCTAACTTCTTTGCTTCCGCTGAATTTTGAGGTGGTGGTCTTACTGCCCAGCAAATAGCGGGATAAACCTCTTTGCCCTTTTATATTACCCGCGCCCTGCTTGAAACGACGGGTATAAAGTCATTCCACCATCTGCAAATAATGTAATTCCAGTTACGTAACTCGCTTCTGAGGAAGCAAGCCAAGTTGCGACTGCTGCAATTTCTTCCGGTTTTCCAATGTAGCCCATCGGTATCATACTTTCTACGTCAGCACGTTTTTTAGGATCAGCAAACTTTTCGGCATTAATTGGCGTATTTATTGCACCTGGCCCAATATTATTTACTCGAATACCTTTTGGTGCATACTCTAACGCTAACGTTTCTGTCATTAGTTTAATACCGCCCTTACTCGCCGCATAGTGCACGAATAGTGGCCACGGAATTTTCTCGTGAACACTCGACATATTAATAACAGAACCTTTAATATCATGTTCTACAAAATATTTAATCGCTTCACGGCTTCCTAAAAAAGCACCTGTTAAATTTGTATTGATTACTTTATTCCAATCCTCTAACGGCATTTCATGCGACGGGACCGCGTTTTCTATCCCTGCATTATTAATCATAACGTCAAGCGTACCAAACTCTTTCACAGCAGATTGAATGAGATTCACAACATCAGATTCAACTGTCACATCCCCTTTTACAGCAATCGCTTCTCCGCCTATTTTTTTAATTTCTTCTAATACATCATGCGCTTCTGACTCTCGTGAGCGATAGTTAATTACTACTTTTGCTTTCTCCTTAGCAAACCTTACTCCCATCGCTCTTCCAAGACCAGTTGCTGACCCTGTAATAACGACAACTTTTCCAGCTAAATCACTATACATTTCAATACCTCCTTTAACTTTTTGCAACACCTAACATAATTCCCGCCGCGATAATAAAAACGATACCGACGACAATCCCCGTTAATTGACGTTTCGTTTTCTTTTCACCTAATATAAGAATCCCGCCAAGCGTTGAAATAATAATTCCCATTTGCGATAGTGAAAAACTTGTTGCCACTCCAACACGCGGCTGCGAAATGAATAAAAACATATTACCAGCTGCCCAAATTAATCCTGGAATAATATTTCGTATTGCATATTTATTAAATGGATGATGTTTAAACGTAAGCAAAATGCCCCCTAACACCATACCAACTGCTTGTGGCAATAAAGCTGACCAACCATCTACGTTAAATAGTCTAATCACTACCACGTAAACTAAATAACCGACTGTTGAAATCAATAAAATGATAATGCCCCTTTTGAAATTCCCCGCCTGTTCTGCACTCTTTTCTTCTTCACTTTGAAGTGATGTTAAAATAACACCGATAATAATACAAATAAGAGCCAAGACGCCAAGGATGACTGATATAGTCGTGGACCACTCATGAAATACGATGACTCCAAATAAAGTCGTCGCAACTAATTGCAGTCCTGTTGAAATGGGCATCGTTCTCGAAACGCCCATTAAATCAATACTTTTTAATTGATTCGCCTGACCAAGTGCCCAAAATAAACCTGACACAATTCCAACTCCAATAACAGTAGGAGTTAATACTGGCTTCACAAAAATATAAACAGCAATTGAGAAAATAAGTGCTCCAAACGTTGTACCAAGCGTTTGACTATACGGCCCCCCGCCCAGTTTCACGTTAAATAGCACAATACTTCCCCAAAATATAGCCGGTAAAATCGCTAAAAGTATGTCCATCGCTCATTACCTTTCTTTACTAAATGTCATAAGTTATCACTCTGAATCATTAGAGTGCGCTTTTATTTTTTCTTTTTCCCGTTCACAAACCTTTTCTGCAATAGCACCAGAAACATTCTTTTCTCGCTCCACCTTCTTTATTTTCACGTGATCTAAATGATCTTCCAAAGTAAGTGTAACTTTATCATTCGGCGGATTATGTGCACCTTGGAACGTAAGAAATTGTAGCGTGACTTCAAATCTAGGAACGAACTCATCTTTCTTACCGAGACGCTTTATATTTATAACTGAAGCACACTCATATTGATCTTCTGTCACTTGCCTAATAACTGAATAGTACCTATTCGATAATGCACTCTCTAACAGCTGTTCCCTAGATTCTTTCGCAAAAGAATCACTTGGAGAAGAAAAAAAGATTGCACATAGCGTTGTAATAACTACACATATTTTTTTCATAACACCCTCCTTGTTCTATAAGTTAGTGTTCGCAAAACTTCCATAAAAAAACGACTTCCCTATGTAGGAAAGTCGTTTTAATGAATCCAATATTAACCACCGCTCACTGGTGGGATTAGTGCAACAACATCACCATCTCGGATCGTGTCATCTTCATTTGCATATTCTTCATTAAT
Organism: Bacillus sp. IBL03825; assembly: GCF_024712505.1. NCBI lineage: Bacteria > Bacillati > Bacillota > Bacilli > Caryophanales > Bacillaceae > Bacillus > Bacillus sp. IBL03825. Next base: position 4,652,063 of record NZ_JAMXKE010000001.1, read on the forward strand.
CGCAACCATAATTGATGCTGCCATTGGTACATTATATTCTTTAGCAACAACATCTTTTAACTCTGCAACCGTAATATTTTCTTTCTCTATTTGTAACTCACTTGTTCCTGCTTCCTCTTGCAAGTACGCAAATAACAATACTCGAATCATACTTATAGCTCCTTCCCAGGCTCTCCCGCCGGATATGGTGTTTTCTCTAATTGATCACCAATCCATGAGTCTCCATCTTCCCAAAACTCCTTTTTCCAAATCGGAACAATTTGTTTTATGCGTTCCATAATGTATTCATTCGCCTCATAAGCCGCTTTACGATGCGGTGTTGAAACAGCAACAACAACCGCGATATCAGAAATTTGCAGTGTACCGATGCGATGTGTAATCGCAACGTGTGTACCTGGCCACTTCTCTTTCACTTCTGAGCCAATTTTCTCTAGCATCTTTTCTGCCATCGTTTTATAAGCGACATATTCTAAGTATAATGTACGACGCCCTTTCGTAAACTCCCTAACCGTTCCAATAAATGTTGTAACAGCACCACATTCGCGGCGAATAACCTTCTTCGCTACCTCTTCAATCGAGATTTCTGTATCAATTACTTCATAATACGTATTTGTCATTTCGTACTCCTTACCGTTTGTATAAACCAGTCTATATACAACTCTTCTTCTGTTATATGAAATACTTTATATTCTTCTCGTAAGTTTGCGGGAGCATCATGCCACGTAATAATCGCTACTATATTTTCTACTTTATGTAAAAGTTCAACGTCTTCCGCAGAACGAAGTAACACTACTTTCGGATAGCTCTCTTTTTTATAGCCCTCTATTAAAATTGTATCCACTTCAAAAAACTCATATAAGCGAATAATTTCTTGCAAGGACCATTCCTCTCTTAATGACGACAGTGAAAGTAATCCAGCGCCTTCTACACTACTGACAACAGCACCAGCCTTTCGGTGCCTTTCACTATCTTTTTGCGCTACTTCTGGAAAACCTCCGTGCCCGTGATGTTTAATGGCAGCAACTTTCATTTTCTGTTCAGCTAACGCATGCACTATTTTCTCAACAAGCGTTGTTTTCCCGCTATTTTGATACCCTACTATTTGTAAGATTGAAGGGGTTTTTCCCATGGCCAATCACATCCCTCGGCGTGCTCTAACAACAATACAGTTACTTTCATCCCTGCCTCAAATCCTCTCGTTCCTCCAGGCAACACAATAAAAGCATTCGCATCGGCAAGTGAAGAAACCGCACTCGATTTATCTAAACCGACCGGCATCGCTTGTAATACCCCTTCCGCGATTGTTACCTTTGCTCTTACAAAACGAGTAAATGGATTTGGCTTTGGAAAATCTTTTTGCAAAATAGCATCAGCTCTATATACGTGAGGCTCTTTCACATACAAATATGTTTTTATAACCGGATGCACAAATAACTCAAAGCCTACGTAGCAAGCTGATGGATTCCCTGATAAACCGAAAAGTAACTTCCCATCAACTTCAGCTACTGTCGTTACACTTCCTGGTCTCATTGCTATTTTATTAAAGAGTACATTCGCTTGTAATCTTTCATAAATGGCCGGCAAGTAGTCATAATCTCCTACCGACACACCGCCTGTCGTAATTAAAATATCAACCTCATCCATCGCCGATTGAACAGCTGCAAAGCATGCATCTAACTCGTCAGCAAGTTGGCCATAATAACGAACTTTCCCTCCGGCTTTCATAATTTGAGCTGCAATCATATAAGAGTTACTGTTTCTAATTTTCCCCGGCTGTAACGACTCATGTACTTCTAACAATTCACTTCCTGTCGTCACGATACCAACAACAGGCTGTTTTACAACTTTCACAGTACTATATCCAAACGTCGCTAATAAGGCCGCAACACCTGGATTAATTGCAACACCTTTCTTAACGAGAACTTGATTTTGCTTTATATCTTCCCCTTTAAATGACACATTGTCACCACTATGAAAAGGACGCTTTACCTTCATATATGTTTTTCCGTTCTTCTCAAACCCCTCCGTCAGCTCTAGCATTACGACTGCATTACATCCCTCTGGAATAGCTGCTCCCGTCATAATACGAACCGCTTTAAAAGGCGCTACTTCATCTAAAAAAACAGATCCTGCTCCGATTTCTCCTATTACTTCAAACTCAATCGCATTCTCTTGATTTGCTTCTTTCGTATCTTCTGCTCGAATTGCGAAACCATCGTAAGGAGACCGATCAAAATGAGGAACGTCATGATCAGAGACAACATCCTCTCCAAGAATTCTCCCGTAACTTTCCGCAATAGAAACTTCTTCTACTTCACCATTCTTCGTATATTCCATTACTCTCTTTACTGCCTCAGCAACTTGAATCGGAATTCGTTTTTCTACCATCGTTTCTCACCCCATATTTGCAATTTTTTTTATCTCGATTAAACTTTATATATTAAATAGAAATTACTTCAAGGAGGAATTCCATGTCTTCATTCACACACTTTAATGACCAAGGACGCGCGAAGATGGTTGATATAAGTGACAAAAAAGCAACCGTTCGAACAGCAATTGCGTGCTCTAGCATTGTCGTTACAAAAGAAATTTACGATAAAATCTCTCACAATGAAATTGGGAAAGGTGACGTACTAGCAGTTGCACAAATCGCAGGTATTATGGCTGCGAAACGCACTTCTGATATTATCCCAATGTGCCATCCTTTATTATTAAAAGGTGTTGACGTTTCTTTCGATTGGAAACAATCCGAAGAACAATATCGATTACTTATTGAAGTAAAAGTTAAAACAGAAGGTAGCACCGGTGTTGAAATGGAAGCTTTAACAGCTGCTTCCGCTACAGCTCTTACTGTGTACGATATGTGCAAAGCTGTTGATAAAGGTATGATTATTGGCGAAACGTACTTATTTGAAAAAACAGGTGGAAAAAGTGGAGATTATACGAGAAAGTCTTAATCTTCTCTCCGTTGAACCTAAAGGGCTCCCTTTAGGTTCAACCTATATATCTTGCATATAAGCGTTTTGCTACATTTATATCATTCGTCCCATGAATAAACGCCCTGCCATCTGTAAATAAAACAAAACGAAATTCCTCCACCGGAAAGGATAATAAATACGGAGTAGCTTTTACATTCACACTTCTTTGTAAGCGCTTTTTAATTTCTTCTAAATTAAATTCATTCCGCACACCTGGACGGATTTGTACTGTATTTCGGCCACATAACACTTCTGTTTTCGTTTGTGCTTCAAATGTTAAACTCGGATATGTACGTAATCTTCCGCAAGATAAACATGTGTCTTTTTTCTGCCTATTCACTTTAAATGCCATCTGTTGATTATTCCAAAGATCAAACGATAACATCGTTTCGCGAAGCGCCCCATAGTCTTCTACTAATATTTTCAGCGCTTCCGTTATTTGATGTGCAACTACTAATTGCACGGCCGGCTGTATAATACCCGCCGTATCACATGTTGCCCCGCTCGCTGGATGTTCCATTAAACAGCGGAAACACGGTGTTTTTCCTGGTAAAATTGTATATGTTACTCCGTAGCTTCCGACACAACCACCATATATCCACGGAATATTATACTTTTGTGAAATATCATTAATAAGAAGACGTGTTTCAAAATTATCTGTCGCATCTAATATTAAATCTACATCATTCACTAACGCTTCCATTTCTTGCACTGTTACATCCGTCACAACCGGGTTTATTTCCACCTCAGAATTAATCGCTTTTAAATGCTCCGCCGCTGCTACCGCCTTTGGTTTATATTGCTTTGCATCTTCTTCTGTATATAATTGTTGTCTTTGTAAATTACTCCATTCTACATAATCACGATCCGCAATTGTTATTTTGCCAACACCTGCTCTAACAATTGCTTCTGCATTCGCTGCACCGAGAGCACCAGCGCCGATAATAAGCACATGCTTCTCTCTAATTTTTCTCTGTCCTTCTTCTCCAACACCAGAAAATAATATTTGTCTTGAATATCGCTCCTGCATACGATAGCCCCCTTTCTTATCCTCCTATATAAGACATTTCAATTTTCGGACGATTCTTTGCACTTTCTTCTGTCCGTTCATCCGAATACCTGTCTTTTCTATTCATCCATACATTTTGTATAACGCTTACTAACTCATCATCTGAAAGATTTCCTCTAAGAAGCTCCCTTACATCCAATCCTTCTGTCGCAAATAAGCAAGTATAAAACTTTCCATCTGCCGAAATTCTTGCTCTCGTACAAGAGGAACAAAATGACTCTGAAACAGAAGTAATAAAACCGACTTCGACATTTGTTCCAACGTAACGATATCGCTTCGCAACTTCACCGAAATAATGCGCTTCAGCTGGCTCAAGTGGATACACACTATGAATCATTTCAATTAATTCTTGCTTTGTAACGACTTGGTCAAAGTTCCATCCATTTGTACTACCAACATCCATAAACTCAATAAACCTAAGTGTGATTCCTTGCTCTTTAAAATAAGCAGCCATCGGAAGTACTTGATGGTCGTTCATTCCTTTTTTCACAACCATATTTACCTTTACATCAAGCCCAGCTTCTTTTGCAGCCATAATTCCCTTTATAACAGGTTTCGTATTGATATTCCGGCCATTAATATCCTTAAATACATCGTCATCTATTGCATCTAAACTAACATTTACTCTATGTAATCCAGCTTTTTTTAATGCTTTTGCTTGTTTCGTTAAATGAATTGCATTTGTCGTTAACCCTATATCTACTAACCCTTCAATTTTCACGAGACGTGCAATAAGTTTTGTTAAATCTTTACGCAGCAGTGGCTCGCCACCAGTAAGTCTAATTTTTCGTACACCGATGCTAACAAATAGTTTTGCCAAACGTTCAATTTCATCAAACGTCAGTAAAAACTCATCTTTCAAAAAAGCATAATCTGGCCCAAAAACTTCCGCTGGCATACAATATGTACATCTAAAATTGCAACGATCAATGACAGATATGCGCAAATCTTGAAGTGGGCGTCCAAAAAAATCTGTAACCATCTCCTGCATCGCCACCCTCCCTTTCTGCCAAATTTCTCTCTTTTCATTCTATTATAATATATTTTCGAACTGCGATGTTTTTGCTCAAGTGAATAAAGTGAAACTTTCCTAACCAATTAGACTACCTACAAATAACTAGATAAAGTGAAACTTTAATCAGCCCTCACCAATCGGGCTTTTACGGGCAATTAATGCGAGATAAAAAACCTTGAAGCATAAAAGCCCCAAGGTTTTCTCCCTATTAACTTAACCTAATAATAGTTAGCGTAGCTCCTGGTGTTGTCGTAGATAATGTAGCTATTGCAAGTAATCCAAATAACTGCAGACTAATAGCGGCTCCAGCAGGCAAATTAGCAATGATTGTCGCATTAAACGAACCTGTAGCTACTGCTGGTGAATTAACGGTTCCTGCAAGTTGAACCCCGTTTACAGTTATACGTGAACTTACGAGTAAAGCTGCCGTTATATTAATTGTATAAGCTATATAATAATTCCCTGCATTCGCAACTGTGAATACAGTATTCGTACCGTTAACAGTGATCCCTGGTCCAATATTTTGATTGTTCGGTAACGGTACATTCGTACCACCTAACAGAACAGAAATAGCACTTCCTGATGTATTATTTGCAAATGAGTACGTTGCAGTTGTACTAACTCCGGTCACACCCGTTGCTCCCGTGGCCCCGGTTGCTCCCGCTCCAGTTGGGCCTGTTGGACCTTGAATTCCTTGCGAACCGGTTGGACCAGTGGACCCTGTTGGGCCTTGGGAGCCTGTTACTCCCGTTGGACCTTGGATTCCTTGGGGGCCTTGAATCCCTTGAGGACCTGTCGCTCCGGTTTCTCCAGTGGATCCCGTTGGGCCTTGTGGACCTTGAATTCCTTGAATTCCTTGAATTCCTTGCGGGCCTTGTGCTCCGGTTGCCCCAGTATCCCCTGTTGGGCCTTGTGGACCTTGCAATCCTTGCACGCCTTGCGGACCGGTTGGCCCTATTTCTCCTTGAACACCTTGAATTCCGGTTGGGCCTTGTGGACCAGTCGGACCTTGCACCCCTTGTATCCCCTGAATTCCCTGCGGACCTTGTGCTCCGGTTGCCCCTGTCACACCTTGGATTCCTTGGGGGCCTTGATCTCCTTGAATTCCTTGTGGACCGGTTGGACCTTGAATTCCTTGCGGACCCTGGATTCCCTGTGGACCTTGATCTCCTGTTGCTCCCGTTACTCCTTGTATCCCTTGAGGCCCTTGCACTCCTTGCGCGCCTGTTGGACCTTGGATTCCTTGCACACCTTGAATTCCTTGGGGTCCCTGTAAGCCCGTCACCCCAGTTGCTCCTGTTTCTCCTGTCGCTCCTGTCACTCCAGTTGAGCCTGTCGCCCCGGTATCTCCAGTTGCTCCTGTCTCCCCGGTTGCTCCTGTCGGTCCAGGTGGTCCACCGGATGGACCTGTCACTCCCGTCGGACCTGATGGCCCCGTTGGACCACTCGGTCCTGCTGGTCCTCCAGAAGGACCAGTTACCCCTGTTGGACCGGTTACTCCAGTTGGGCCTGTAGTTCCTTCCCCTGTCGCACCAGTTACGCCCGTATCTCCTGTTGCTCCCGTCGGACCTTGGCCCCCTTGAATTCCCTGTGGCCCCTGCACTCCTTGCGCACCCGTTGGACCTTGAATTCCTTGAATACCTTGCACGCCCTGTGCTCCCATTGGACCTGTTGGGCCTATTTCCCCTTGAGTACCTTGCACTCCTTGCGGGCCCTCTGGACCTGTTGCACCTATATTCCCTTGTACACCTTGAATTCCAGTTGCTCCTTGTGCTCCTGTTGCTCCTGTTACACCTTGAACCCCTTGAATTCCTTGAATTCCTTGTTGACCTTCTGGACCGGTTGCTCCTATTGGCCCTTGAATTCCCTGTATACCTTGCGGACCCTCTGGACCGGTTGCTCCAGCTGGTCCTGGCACCCCTTGTATTCCTTGCGGACCTTGAAGTCCTTCTGGTCCTTCTGGTCCTGTTGGTCCGATCTCACCCATCGGGCCTTGAATCCCTTGAACTCCTTGTGGTCCCGTTTCTCCTGTTGGACCTGGTACCCCTTGAATTCCTTGTGGACCTTGATCACCAGTTGCTCCGGTCACACCTTGTGGTCCAATAGCCCCCTGTATACCTTGCGGACCTTGATCTCCAGTTGCCCCTGTTATCCCTTGAATTCCCTGAACTCCTTGTATTCCTTGTTCACCAGTTATGCCCGTCGGACCCGGAATACCTTGAATACCTTGCGGACCTTCTGGACCTGTTGGTCCAATTTGCCCTTGAACCCCTTGTATTCCTTGCAATCCCTGTACTCCTGTTTCTCCTGTACTTCCAGTCGGTCCTGTATTTCCCGTTACTCCAGTTACACCTGTACTTCCTGTTACCCCTGTATTTCCCGTTGCTCCCGTCGCACCTGTACTTCCACTCGGTCCACCTCCTGGACCTGTCGCACCAGTTGCCCCTGTCGGACCTGGTGGTCCTCCAGATGGACCCGTTATCCCTGTTGGACCTGTTATTCCAGTTGGGCCTGTAACCCCTTGACCAGTTGCTCCTGTTGTCCCCGCACTTCCACTCGGTCCTTGTGGGCCTTGTATCCCTTGCGCTCCTTGTATTCCTTGTGGACCTGTTGCTCCCGGTAACCCTTGCACTCCTTGAATTCCTTGAGGTCCCTCTGGCCCGGTAGCTCCAATCGGCCCCTGTAACCCCTGTATCCCCTGTATACCTTGTGCCCCAGTCGCTCCGGTCGGACCAATCGGACCTTGTAACCCTTGCACTCCTTCTGGTCCTGTCGCTCCCGTTTCTCCTTTTGGTCCCCTCAATCCTTGTGGCCCCTGCTGTCCTTCTGGTCCTGTTGCCCCCATTGGTCCAACTGGCCCTTGAATCCCTTGCACTCCTTGAGGTCCTGTCGGGCCCCTCTCTCCCATCGGACCTTGAAATCCCCTTGGTCCTTGTGGTCCAGTCGGACCTTGCGGGCCGGTTGGACCAGTAATCCCAATACCAGTAAATCCCGTTGGAACGGGAGGAAAGGTAGGCCCAATAAGATTTGGTGAAATTCTGAAATTAGAGTTTAATGAATTTTGTTTATCGCGCTCTCTCACACTTTCACCACCTACACACTATCTTTTTTACATTAAACAAACCTCTTCTTAATGTGTATTTACAAAAACAATCTCCAAGACTATTTTTATTTGAAATAATAAAAACTCCCTTAATTCTTTAAGGGAGTCCAGCAGTTGAATCCAAATTATCTGTATTTGGGACGGCTTGTGCTATACCCGATACATTTGTACCTTGCCCCATATTTGTTCCTGTTACAGTACCAGCCGGAGTACCTCGTGTATATGTTGTCGTCACCGAATCTCCAGGCTGTAAACAAAGCTTTGTCTCCGTTCCTATTACTGTAACAACATCAATCCAAGTACACCCCATTGAACCACTATACGATTTCGTAGCAGTAAAGGACGTATCACTCAAATTATCACCGGTAAATATATTCCCAGTGTTATTCACAATAATAAACTCTTTTATACGAGCAGGCATAATTACACTCTACCTTTCCTCTATGAACCTAATGTACGTGTACTCGTTGCTAATGGCGGAAGAAACACTGATGTTCTAATCACTGCTTCTGACTGTCTTTTCCCATTTAAAAAAATAGCTGCACTCGATCCTCCAGCACCTGCATATATTTTCGCTACAGCTAAAGGTGAGATATCATAACAGTCACCAACATTAACAGCCCCTGTATTATTAATAATTTTTACTTTCCGCAAGTTAATCCCCATTTACCTATCCCCCTTTTGTACACTGTATGCAAAAGAAAAAAACTTGAAACAAACACGTTTCAAGTTTTTTAGCTACTTATTTCGTTTCACCTTCATATTGAAGCATACCGCCAACCATGTTCATTGTTTTAAATCCTTGCTCATTTAAATAATGGCATACATTTTCACTGCGCATTCCCGAGCGACAAATAAAGATATATTCATTCTCTTTATCAAAGAAATCTACTTTATTTGGGATATCACCCATTTTAATATGTACAGCTTCTGGAATTTTCCCTGCTGCTACTTCTTCATCTTCCCTTACGTCTACTAAAAATAACGTTTCTCCACTTTCTAAACGCTCTTGCACTTCTTCTGTAGTAATTATTTTAACTTCTGTCATATGTCGTTCCTCCTTATATACAATAAAACCTTTAATCTCTTCTTTAAACAACCATTTCTCATCAATTTTAGCATGCGAAAGAAAGAACGCAAAGATTGGAAATTTTATTTCTCAATTTTCCTGCAAAACTTATTCTTTACAAACATAACTCGTGCATTGTATCCTCAATATACTTGTTTTATGAAAGGAGCCAATGAAAATGACACTTTTTCTTTTCATTACGGGCATCATTTTCTTAATCGCCGCAATTATTGCACTTAGTATGAAGAATAATAAAAAGATAAAATCACCACAAGAAATGTCATTCTTATTTCTATTGCTTAGTATCGCATTCTTCGGTATAGCAATTGCCACTTATATTTTCCGTCTACAAATCATGTAAAAAAAGGTGCCTACTACATACATCGCACCTTTTTCACACCATTTATTCTCTACACCAAACTAGATACTTTCCGATTTAAAAATTCATAAACTTTCTTTTCAAATAAATGAATATCAAATGCTCCCGCCATATGCCCATTTATACTTTCTATCTCATACACTTCCGCATACTTCCCTTGTTTTTGCAAAATGTCTACCATTTTATAATTATAACGTGACGGCTGAAGCAAATCTTGTTTGCACGGAATCATAAGTACATTTGCTTCTATGTTAGACAGTGCCTCTTCTAAAGACGAAAATCCATGCGCAATATCATGTAATAAAACTGCTTTCGCAGTGTATATCCACGAATTTGCATCTACTAACTCTATACTTCTATATGTCACTTTATTTATTTCTTTCTCAAATGATGTTAATATCGAAAACTTTTCATAAGGTTCTACTTCTATACTATTACGAGGGAATTTTGTTTCATAAAAATGCTCATCAAATGCGTTCATAAACATCATTCTATTTGCTAAATGAAGTCCCTTCATTGGCTGCTCTTCTCCATATTTTCCGCCCTTCCAACTTGGATCCAGTTGAATAGCCTCAATTGCATTTTGTGCTACATTTACCGACGTAATAATTGGATTTTGCGGGTTCGTAATAACACCAATCATCCGCTCTACCATATGAGGATAATGAACAGCCCATTGCTGCGCAATCATCCCACCAGCTGACGGTCCCATTACAGCATGTAACCTTGAGATTCCCATATCTTTTATTAACTCATATTGCATACGAGCTACATCAAGAAATGTAAAAACCGGAAAATCCATCGCATATTCATCTCCAGTTTTCGGATGAATCGATTTCGGTCCCGTTGTAAACACATAAGGGTTCTTCACCTGTACATTACAAAGATTATCAGTGCATATAACAAAATATTTATTTGTATCAATTGCTTTTCCCGGCCCAATTAAACCATCCCACCAACCAGACTCCCCATCATGCGCTGTATATTTTCCTGCCGCGTGACTCGTTGCACTAAAATAATGGCATACCAAAATTGCATTTGACCTTTCTCTATTTAAAGTACCATACGTCTCATACCCCATTTGAACAGGAATTCCCCTACCATTTTCAAACGTAAACTCTCTTAAAACAAATTTTTCTTTTTTTACAAATTGCACAGACTCGCCCTCTTCCCGTCATAGTATGAACTGCTTACTAAAGGATTTTTTCTATGCAAACCATTCTCCTCCTTCTTTTCATAAATAAATGAATAATATACAAAATTAGCCACAAAATAGCACTATATTACACAATCAAAGAGGGCATACATATGATCTGGAATTGGCTACGTAAGAAAAAAAAATCAAATACGACAGAGAAAAACGAAACAGATAACTCGGAGCAACAGCCTAACAATCAAGAGGATGATAACAAAGAACAGACTAGAAGTATGAAACATAATAAAGATAGCAATAGCGAACAAAAAAAAGAGGAACACAAAGAGCCTTCTCAGGATCCGCAGCAACAACAAAATTCTAAACAAGACGACTCCGATCAGAATCAACAACAACACTCTAAGCAAAACGACCCGGATCAGAATCAACAACAACACTCTAAGCAAAACGGCTCGGATCAGAATCAACAACAAAATTCTAAACAAGACGACTCGAATCAGAATCAACAACACTCTAAACAAAACGACTCCGATCAGAATCAGCAACACTCTAAACAAAACGACCCGGATCAGAATCAACAACAACACTCTAAGCAAAACGGCTCGGATCAGAATCAACAACAAAATTCTAAACAAGACGACTCGAATCAGAATCAACAACACTCTAAACAAAACGACTCGGATCAGAATCAGCAACACTCTAAACAAAACGACTCCGATCAGAATCAGCAACAACACTCTAAGCAAAACGACTCGGATCAGAATCAGCAACAAAATTCTAAACAAGACAACTCGGCCCAAGATCAACAGCAAAGCTCTAAGCAAGATAACTCATCTCAAGATAAACAGCAAAACTCTGGAAATAATAGTATTTATGATTTTACGAAACCAGAAAAAGACCGTATTCATTCTCTACAAGATTTAATAGCAAAGCTTAAACAGTCTAGTGATTTTGTTAATTATCACACATCTGATGATGAAACGATGCCTTATTGGATTTCTTACTATCGTCCTTCACTTGATGGAGAGAAATTACAGAAATATTTAATGCCTATTCTGTTAGAACGACCTTGTACTTCATTAGAAGAGCTAAAAGAACATATTCCGATGAGTGGTATTACAATTACGAACGACTTACAAAAAATTGAGGACATGGTTTTAAAGGGACATGCGATTATTCAATTGAATCAGCAAGATCAAAAGTGTATGCTTGCAAACATTGCAATTGATACTTACCGGGCACCAAGCCCTCCATTAAATGAATCAACAGTTATCGGTCCACAAGAAGGCTTTGTAGAAGCTATTGATACGAATATTAATTTAGTACGAAAACGCCTTCCTGTTTTAGATTTACAAACAAAAGAAATGATTGTCGGCGAATTTTCCAAAACGAAAGTTGTCATGATGTATTTAGACAACCTCGCCGAAAAAGATAATGTAGATTTTCTCGAGGAGTCATTACGTGCTCTTGAATATGATCAAATTAATGATAGTGCTTATATACAAGAACTAATGGGTGAAAAGTCGATTTTCCCTCTCTATATCAATACAGAACGTACTGATAGAGTGACAAAAGCACTCATTGATGGGAAAATTGCTATTTTTGTGGATGGTTCTCCAAGCGTTTTACTAACACCTGTATCCTATTTCGATTTTTTCATTTCACCAGAAGACTATAACGTCTCTTGGTTATACGCTACATTTTCACGCATTTTACGCCTTATCGCTGTTCTATTTTCAATCTGTGCTACACCTTTATATGTTGCAGTTTTAAATTATCATTATGAACTCATTCCGAGTGATTTACTTGAAACTTTGATTTTATCAAGGGCGCAAGTACCGTTCCCACCTTTAATTGAAGCACTCTTTTTAGAACTCGCAATCGATTTATTAAGAGAGGCTGGCGCGAGGTTACCGATGAAAGTTGGTCAAACACTCGGTATTGTAGGCGGTATCGTAATCGGACAAGCATCTGTACAAGCTGGTTTAACGAGTAACATTTTATTAATTATCGTTGCCTTATCAGCACTTGCTTCCTTTATTACACCTATTTATAAAATGGGTAATGCAGTTCGATTACTACGTTTTCCGTTTCTAGCATTCGCAGAAATAGGAGGGCTCTTCGGGATTTCTCTTGGATTTATCTTTTTATTTACTCATCTATTCAGGCTTACTTCCTTACGTAAACCGTACGCTTTGTTTTATCCGACAAGACAACAATCCGTTAAGGATTCTTGGATTCGTTTTCCTTTAACAATGATTGATACAAGAGATGTACAAGCAAGACCACAACATGTAAAAAAAGCAGCAAAAGGAATTTCAACAAAACATAGATCAGACTTCGATGAGTAAGAAATGAGGTGCATTGATGAGTAAAGTTCAAGAAAAATATCAAATATCTCCTATCTTTGTTTTCTTCTTAATTCACAGTGCACAGTTTGGTGCTGGTGTTCTCGGGTTCGCTCGAATTATTGCAAAAGCTGCTGGATACGACGGCTGGATGGGGGTTCTCCTCACAGGAATCATTATTCATATTCTCATCTGGATGATGTATTATTCATTAAAAAATGTAGAGGGAAACTTAATTGATTTACACAAACAACTTTTTGGAAAATGGATTGGAAATGGTATTAGTATCCTTTTTATGATTTATTTTTTTATTGTAAGCATTTCTGTTGTTAGAACTTATGTCGAAATCATTCAAGTGTGGATGTTTCCTAGTGCATCCACCTGGATGCTCACATTCTTTTTATGTTTAATAAGTTATTACATTATTTCATCAGGTTTTCGCGTTATTGCAGGAATTTGTGTTATTTCTGTTGGTGGGACATTAGGTTATCTTTTTCTAAGCCTTTTCATTTTAAAATTCTCACATTGGGATAACTTACTTCCAATATTTTCACATTCTTTTACCGATATTTTGAAAGCAGCTCAACTATCTATTTATAGCATGACAGGATTTGAAATTTTCCTGATGATTTATCCATTTGTTAAAGAGCCAGAGAAATCCCATAAATTCGCACAATACGGGGCATTATTTTCCAATATTCTATATTTGTTTAGTACCATTCTCGCTTTTACATTCTTTAGCGAAAAACAACTACTCAAAACAATCTGGTCTCAACTGTCCATGACACAAGTTATTAAGCTTCCTTTTATTGAGCGACTTGAGTATATTGCTATTTCTGGTTATGCTCTCGTTATTATTACCAGCTTTATCCTACCTTTATGGGCCGCAACTAGAGGAACGCATGAAATCTTTCGTGTGAAGCAACGAGGTATTTTAATCGCATTTATGCTTATCACCTTAGTTGTTTCACAACTTCTAACGAACAGGCATGATATTAATGATTTTATTAGCAATGTATCTAAAGTTAGTTTTTGGCTTATCTATGTATACATCCCAATTCTATTTATTATTGTGTGGGTGAAAAAACAATGGAAAAAATCAAAAGAAAATTAATACTTCTTATTTGCATCAGTGTCTTCAGTCTAACTGGTTGTTTACAAAAAAATATTATTGATGATGTTCAGCTCATTCAAGGAACTGCCTTCGATACAGCAAAAGATAATAAAGTAAAAGTTACATTCGTTTGCCCCGTACAAAAAAAGGGAAATAAAGTTCAAGTCTATGAAGGAACAGGAAACGCAGTAAAACAAGTAAAGGCAGATACATCTTTAGAATCTTCGCAACCGTTCGCAAGCGGTCAAATGCGTGTTGCCTTATTCACAACAAAGATTGCTAAAAAAGGATTATCAACTTCCTTTGATACATTGATTCGAGATGTGAATATTGGTAACTCACTGTATGTTGGACTATTAGAAGGCAGTGGTACTGAACTATTTAAAGGAAAATATAGTACCTCTTACAATGTTGCGATTTATATAAAAAAAATGTTAGAACATAATATGGACACTGGGCCTTTGCCAACTGACAATTTGTATTTAGGCGCCTTCAGGTACTACCGTGAAGGACAGGATTCCTATATGCCTATCCTAAAAAAACATGGAGATAAAATAAAGATTACTGGTATCGGTCTCTTGAAAAAGGATAAGTTAGTCGGCACAATTAAGTACCACGATATGTTTGTTTTCAAAGGACTGCTAGAAAAGCACCGCCTAGATTCACATGAATTTAAAACCAATCCTGGCTATGCAATGATTAATAACATCCGTTCCGTTCCTACCTACGAAGTAACTATAAAAAATGGAAAACCGTCTTTCTATATTCATGTGAAAATGGAAGCTCGTATTCAAGAATTATCTCGAAAATTCAACTTAGAAAATAAAAAGAACACGCAAAAAATAGCGAAAGCGGTTGAGAAACAGTTAGATGCAAAAGCTACAAAACTAATTAAACAGTTTAAATCCTTAAATGTTGACCCTCTTGGACTTGGAGCAAAATATAGACAACATTATCGTCCATTTAAATTAGAAGAGTGGCGAAAAATGTACAAAGATGTGCCAATTAAAGTAAAATACACCGTTAATATTACAAATTCTGGTGTAATCGAATGAGAAATGATTGAACTCCTCTCTCCAGCATGATACAACGGATAGAGGAGTTTTTATTTTAGATAGAGAGAGAAGATATTTATGGGGGAGCTTATGTCTAAAAAATTAGTAAAGCCTATTTTAAATGGTATTTTATTTCTCGGCGTCTTTTTATTTGCTCATACATACTTAAAAAATGTTTCCTTCACACGTTATTTACTTGTCGTTATACCAATGTTGCTCGTTGGTATGTTTGGCATCGATCTTATTTTATCCATTTTAATAAAAGAAGAAAAATAACGAGCAGGGCTGTCCCAAGAGTATTGCGGGATGGCTTTCTTTTTTAACGGGTTTTGTCATTAAGTCGATATAATCTTTCACTATCGCTATCTTAACTAAAAGATGAAACTTTTGAACAGTCCCTTTTCATTTCATAATCACCCTATGTTACAATGAGATTCGGACAAAGCGAGAAAGGATGAAACAACATGACAAACGAAAAAGGTTTAGATAAAGGGTACGAACTTGTTGCAAAAATGCATGAAGAGTTCGGACATCCTGTGACAAATACTCCAACAAAACTAACAGAAGAGCGTGCAAAAATCCGTGCAAGTTTTATGCAAGAAGAGCTAGAAGAATTTCTAGAAGCGACGACTGTTGAAGATCAATATGATGCACTAATTGACCTTATTTACTTTGCATTCGGAACGTTTGCCGAAATGGGCGTACGTCCTGATAAAGGATTCGAAATTGTAAATAACGCAAACATGGCAAAACTATTCCCTGATGGAAAACCTCGATTCCGTGAAGGTGACGGCAAAATTCTAAAACCAGAAGGCTGGCAAGCACCAGAACCACAACTTCGTGCTGAAATCGAACGTCAGCGCAAAGAAGCTGAAAAAAACTGCTAGGATTTCCTAGCAGTTTTTTATTATGTCTTTTTTCCTGCGATTCATTAATGACCCACGTGTCCCGCGTGTCCTGCTGCTCCACTAATGCTAGCTGCTCCTGCCGCTGCTCCTGCTGCTCCCGTTCCAATTCCACCTGCCCAAGGAGAAGATTGTTGCTGTTGTTGATATTGCTGATATTGTGGGTGTTGTTGACCCTGCTGGCCATGTTGACCGTGTTGGCCTTGGTGACCGTGTTGACCTTGATGACCGTGATGACCGTGGTGATGTACTTGTTGTTGATGACCATGGTGACCGTGCTGATCATGATGACCGTGCTGACCGTGGTGACCTTGATGACCTTGATGACCGTGCTGGCCTTGGTGCGTTTGATAAAGAACAGCTTGCGGATGAATGTGGTGGTGACCGTGGTGATGTACTTGTTGTTGATGACCATGGTGACCGTGTTGGCCTTGATGATGATGGTGTCCATGATGACCGTGTTGACCTTGATGATGATGGTGTCCATGATGACCGTGTTGACCTTGGTGATGATGGTGTCCATGATGACCGTGTTGACCTTGGTGATGATGGTGTCCATGATGGCCATGTTGGCCTTGGTGATGATGGTGTCCATGATGACCGTGTTGACCTTGATGGTGGTGATGTCCATGATGACCGTGAACAACTTGCGGATACCCACCTATTCCTCCAGCTACAACACCTACTCCCGGTACCGGAAATCCGGTCTGCACTCCTCCAACGAAAGAAGGAAATGTAGTTGGTGCTCCTACTGGAAATCCTGTCTGTACGCCAGCTACTGATGTCGGAAATCCTCCTGTTACTGTAGGCATTCCAGCCCCTGATGTCGAAAATCCCCCCATTGATGTAGGCATTCCAGTTTGCATGCCAGCTACCGATGTTGGGAATCCTCCTGCTGCTCCACCCATCCAGCTCGGAATTCCACCGTATCCTTGTTGGCCAGCCCCTCCCATCCAGCTCGGAATTCCACCGTACCCTTGTTGGCCAGCTCCTCCCATTAACATCATTTGTGTATAACTGTCCGATTCGCCTCCGAAGAAACCATGTGGTGCATTATTGTCCATCCCTTTCATTCCTTTCACCTCTTCTACTCAATTTAGCCTACCTTTTTTATCATATTTCCTATAGAAAAATAGGTGTTTGTCTGTATGGGAATTCCGCTCCTTTTTCTTCTTTCATGCTAAAATTAATTAACTGAATATTTTTTTAGGAGGTATTTCCATTGAAAAACGTAACAAAGGCTTCTATCAATGACTTAGATGCAATCTTACATATAGATATTGATGTAATCGGAGATGATAGTAGACGAGATTATATTAAACATACTATCAATGAGGGCAGATGCATCATTGTAAAAGAGAACAATTCTATCTCTGGTTTTCTAACATACGATACAAATTTCTTTGATTGTACTTTCCTCTCATTAATCATCGTTTCGCCAGCGAAAAGAAGGCACGGCTATGCAAGCTCGTTAATCTCATATATGTTAAGTCATTCTCCTACTCAAAAAATCTTTTCTTCGACAAACGAATCAAACGATAGTATGCAGAAAGTTTTTAGTACGAATGGATTTGTACGTAGTGGAATAGTTGAAAATTTAGATGAAGGAGATCCTGAAATTATTTTCTACACAAAAAAGCTCAGAGCATAGATGCTCTGAGCTTTTTTAAAAATACATTAGTTTGCAACAACGTTAACAAGTTTTCCAGGAACAACAATTACTTTACGAACTGTTTTCCCTTCAATTTGGTCTTGAATTGCTTCAAGTGCAAGTTGTTCCATTTCTTCTTTTGATGCGTCTTTACTCATTGTTAGTTTTGCGCGAACTTTACCCATAATTTGAACAACGATTTCAACTTCATCTTCTACAAGTTTAGACTCATCAAATGTTGGCCAGCTTGCATATGTGATTGTTTCATTGTATCCAAGTTTGCTCCATAGTTCTTCCCCGATGTGAGGTGCAACTGGTGCAATCATTTTTACGAAACCTTCTACATATTCTTTCGGAAGTGTTTCAGCTTTATATGCATCGTTAATGAATACCATCATTTGAGAAATCGCTGTGTTGAAGCGAAGCTCTGCATAGTCTTCTGTTACTTTCTTCACTGTTTGGTGGTAAGCTTTTTCAAGCTCTTTATTTGGTGCATCAGTAATTTTCTCACTTAATTCACCATTATCTTGAACGAATAGACGCCATACGCGGTCTAGGAAACGACGAGCTCCGTCAAGACCATTTTCAGACCAAGCAATCGAAGCATCTAACGGTCCCATGAACATTTCGTATAGACGAAGTGTATCTGCACCATGGCTTGCTACGATATCATCAGGGTTTACAACGTTACCTTTTGATTTACTCATTTTCTCGTTGTTTTCACCTAGAATCATACCTTGGTTGAATAATTGTTGGAACGGCTCTTTCGTTGGAACTACACCGATATCATATAATACTTTATGCCAGAAACGAGCATATAGTAAGTGAAGTACAGCGTGCTCTGCTCCGCCGATATAAATATCAACTGGAAGCCATTGTTTTACTTTTTCAGGATCTACAAGTGCTTCGCTATTGTTTGGATCGATGTAACGTAGGTAATACCAGCAGCTACCAGCCCATTGTGGCATTGTATTCGTTTCACGACGACCTTTTTTACCAGTTTCAGGATCAACAACGTTTACCCACTCTTCAATGTTAGCAAGTGGTGATTCACCTGTACCTGAAGGACGGATGTTTTCTGTTTTCGGAAGAACTAATGGTAATTCTTCTTCTTTCACAGCTGTCATTGTGCCATCTTCCCAGTGGATTACTGGAATTGGCTCACCCCAGTAACGTTGACGGCTGAATAACCAGTCACGTAGACGGTACGTTACTTTTTGATTTCCTGCGCTCGTTACTTCAAGCCATTCAATCATTTTTACGATTGCTTCTTCTTTATTTAAACCATCAAGGAATGCTGAGTTTACGTGTGCACCATCACCTGTGTATGCTTCTTTCGTAATGTCTCCGCCTTTTACAACTTCCTTCATTGGAAGATTGAATACTGATGCGAATTCATAATCACGCTCATCGTGAGCTGGAACTGCCATTACAGCACCTGTTCCGTAAGTTGCAAGAACGTAATCAGCGATCCAGATTGGTAATTTCTCACCGTTTACTGGGTTAACTGCGTAAGCACCAGTGAATACACCAGTTTTCTCTTTCGCAAGTTCTGTACGCTCTAAATCGCTCTTCATTTTAACAGAGTTAATGTAAGCTTCTACAGCTTCTTTTTGCTCTGCTGTTGTAATGTCTGCAACAAGCGCATGCTCTGGAGCAAGTACACAGTAGCTCGCACCAAATAGTGTATCAGGACGCGTTGTGAAAACTGTGAATTTCTCGTCTGTACCATCGATGTTGAAGTGTACTTCTGCACCTTCAGAACGACCGATCCAGTTACGTTGCATATCTTTTAAGCTTTCTGGCCAATCAAGCTCATCTAGATCCTCTAATAGACGATCTCCGTAAGCTGTAATTTTTAACATCCACTGTCTCATCGGACGACGCTCAACTGGATGTCCACCGCGCTCACTCTTACCGTCAATGATTTCTTCATTTGCAAGTACTGTACCAAGTGCTGGGCACCAGTTTACAGGTACTTCATCAACGTAAGCTAAGCCTTTTTCAAATAGTTTTAGGAAGATCCATTGTGTCCACTTGTAGTAGTTTGGATCTGTTGTATTTACTTCACGATCCCAATCGTAAGAGAAACCTAATGCTTTAATTTGATTACGGAACGTATTAATATTAAGCTCTGTAAATTCTGCCGGGCTGTTTCCAGTATCAAGTGCATATTGCTCTGCTGGAAGACCGAATGCATCCCATCCCATTGGATGAAGAACGTTATATCCTTGCATACGCTTCATACGAGATAAAATATCTGTCGCTGTATAACCTTCTGGATGTCCTACGTGTAGGCCTGCACCTGATGGATATGGGAACATATCTAGTGCATAAAATTTTGGTTTTTCTGTCTCATCTGGCGTACGGAATGTTTTATTCTCTTCCCAGTACCCTTGCCACTTCTTCTCAATATTTTGATGATTAAAGCTCATGAGATACCCTCCTTGAAATTCTATTTATTTTCACCGCCCAAAATACAAAAAACCTCTCATCCCTAGAAAGGGACGAGAGGTTATAGATTCCCGCGGTACCACCCTAAATTAATGTACAAATATACATTCGCTTAGATCCGTAACGTGGATTAACGGCAATTGCTACTATTAGTTTCACAACTGCAACTCAAAGGCGAGTTCATAACGAAACGTGGATTGACTTGCACCGACCGTCAACTCTCTAAACCAGCTTCTATTACTACTACTCCTTCTCACTGTTATTACAAATATAAGTTAATGTGAACTACCCATCACTTCGTATCTCTAAAGAGCTTACTTGAAGCTAAGGCTTCTCGGTTAATCGTTACTCTTCATAACTAACGAATTAGTCTTAGGACAGCCGAGCTATCTCCCTTGTTCCAAAGGTTGTTTTATTTAAATATATTCTAAAACATGTTACATGTTCCGTCAAACTAAACTGCAATTTTTTCTTCAACTGTTTCTTCTACTTTTACTCGTTTATCATACATACTCGTTGCAATAATCGCTACTACAAGCATTACCATGATTGCTATAAACAATACTTCCATATTGTATAAATCAACAATTGCTCCGCCAACGACCGGTCCGAACATTTTCCCTACAGTCGCTGCGCTATTTACAACGCCTTGATAAAATCCTAACTTATCTTTTGGCGCAAGTATATTTGCAATGGTCGGAACTGCTGGCCATACAAATAACTCACCAATTGTTAATGTTACCATCGCAACGAGGAACATCGTAAATTGCTGCGCTTGACTTAATACAATGAATGACGCCGCAAAAATGACGATTCCAATCATAATTTGTTGTTTTAAAGAACGCTTCATCCAGCGAATTAGCATACTAACTAGTGGCTGCGCACAAACAATCATCGCTCCGTTTATCGTCCATAATAAACTATAATGGCGGAGGCTAATATTTAATTCCTGCATATGTGTTGCAATTGCCCCTTGCCACTGTACATATGTAACCCAGCATAAAGCATATGCTACACATACGATAAGAAGTGCTTTGAATCCAGGTGTAAGTGTCCAGCCTTTTTTCGTTTCGACTTCTTTTTGCACTCCTGGCTCTTTCTTGTCTTCCATACCACGGAATCCAATAAAAGCAATTAAGAAGAAAACAAAGTATAAAATAAAATTAGCTAAGAAAATATAATCAAAACGGTAAGATGCAACTAAACCACCGCACGCTGTTCCGATCGCAATACCAACGTTTTGTCCAACATACATCGCATTAAATGCTCGTCTTCCGCCCTCTGGCCAAACCGTACCGACCATCGCATACATCGATGGGAAGACCATTCCAGAACCAAAGCCGATTAATGCTAGCCACACAACATATAACGGCCAACCGTGGAAGAACACAAGACCTAAAATCGATACGAGTGTAATAATAATCCCTAATAAAATTGATTTATAACCGCCCCATTTATCAAATAAAACACCGCCGAGCAAGTTTCCGATTACACCAGTAAGCGAGTTGATCATTAATACCATTCCGGCCACAGATAAAGATTTCCCTAGGTGATCATGCAAATAAATTGTATTAAAAGGCCATAAAAAAGAAGCACCCGTGACATTAATAATCATCCCAGCTACTAATAGCCATACTTTCCTTGGCATAGTCTCCCCTCCTATTCTATTTTTTCGTTCATCTATAACAGTAAAATTGTAGTCGTTTTTAAATAGGAAGGCAACTGATTAATAGTTGATGAAATTCAGATAATGGTTTTTCGGTAAATGAAATTATATAAATTGTCACTTAAAAATATATCAGTGATTTTGGGAATCTATCGACTTACCGAAAAAAAACGACATCAACAACAATATATAAAAAAGGGAGACTGCATGACGTTCATGCAGTCTCCCTTTTTGTATACTATCCAACTTCTTTTTCTCGCTTCGCACGTTCTTTCGCACTCCATTTAAAGATTTTATCTAGTAAGGAATATATTCTCCAAGACTCTTTCGTTAATAACGGTCCTAACGATGCTAATATTAAAACGTACAGTGCAGAGAACGGTTTAATCGTTGCCATTAAACCACCCGCAATGCCGATATTGGCTACAATAATGGAGAACTCTCCGCGTGATACGAGTGTTAAACCAATATTCGTAGAAGTCTTATGCGATAACCCGGCTTTACGTCCCGCCATCATTCCAGCTGTAAAATTACCGATGAGCGTAATGAAAACTGCTCCTAATGCCAACCACACTGCTCCTCCAAGTGAAAACGGATCTATACTTAAACCGAAACTGAAAAAGAATATGGCTCCAAAGAAGTCACGAAACGGAACGACGAGATGCTCAATCCGATCACTATGCTCTGTTTCAGAAAAGACGAGTCCTAACAATAATGCTCCAATTGCCTCAGCAACATGAATCGTTTCTGAAAATCCTGCTACAAAGAATAAAATAGCGAATATTACGATAATAAAAATTTCATTTGACGAAATATCTAATACTTTATTTAGAAACGGCGTAGCTTTTCTAGCGATTACAAAGAATAGTAGCATATACCCTACCGCGATTAACACCGATGTAAGAGCACCTACAAATGATGTTGCACCACCGAGTACTAACCCTGAAACGACTGATAAATATACAGCTAAAAAGATATCATCAAACATAATGATTCCTAATATTAATTCAGTCTCTTTATTACCAGATCTTCTTAAATCAACAATTACTTTCGCAACAATTGCACTCGATGAAATTGTAATGATTCCAGCAATAATTAACGTTTCTAATAAAGGGAAGCCCATAACATATCCATAAAGTAAACCTAATATGAAATTAAGCGATATATGAACACTACCCCCAAAAGCAATCGACTTTCCTGATTTAATTAATTTTTTTATTGAGAATTCTAAACCTAAATAGAATAAGAGGAATATGACGCCAACACGGCCTAGGAAGGAAATAACTTCTCCGCTTTCAATAAACCTTAAATCGATAAGTCCTAAATCTGGGGCATGAGGCCCCACTAACATACCGAGTATAATGAGAAACGGAATAATCGAGAACTTTAACTTCGCAGCGAGGATAGCTGCAAAAGCTACTAATACTAACGCAGTTCCAACTTCAAAGATTAAAGTATCCATCGATTAGGAATCACCTCCTGCTGAAAGCAATTCATTAATAATTCTTTTCACTTCATGTCTTTCACCCGATAATACGAGCATATCGCCAGCTTCAATAATAGAGTCTGGACCTGGATTAAAGAATTTCTTCATATTCTTTTTCAAAATAGCAATAATCGTTACGTTATATGTTTTTCTGACATGTAAGCTACCAATTGTTTGTTGTACTACTGGTGCATGATTCTCCACCTTAAACCATTCAATTGATAATCCTTCAAAAGCCATCTCAATTGTGTCTAGCGCTTGCGGCCTATATACCATTCCGCCTAATATAGCCGCAATTTGTCTCGCTTCAGAATCACGAAGAGAAATGCTTGAAATACTCTCATCGTGATCCGCATCAAAATGATACATTTCTCTTCGGCCATCATCATGAATAACGATAACCATTTTTTCATTACCTTTTGTGATTACTTCAAACTTACAACCAATACCCGGTAGTTCACACTCTCTAATATTCATATTTTCCGCCTCCTAAATTTTTTAGTTACGGCTTTTACAAATCTACATCAATCTCTGTTTTAAACTTCTCATCTTTTGAGATTCCTAAATACTTGAGCGTCTCTGATGGAGTCGCGTGATGAAAATGCTTTTGCAATAGCGCAATCGCTATTCCTCTTTTGTACGCATGAAATCCAAATGTTTTTCTCATTGAGTTCGTTCCAATCTTTCCAACAATCCCAACCGCTTCAGCTGCGCTATGGATAACACGATACGCTTGTTGGCGTGAGATTGAATTTGTCGTTTTATTAGATTGAAATACGTAGTTTTCTCTTCGAGCATCAATAGATTGTGCGTACTCTAAAAGGGCTTCTTTTACTTTTGTATTTAAATAAATATCTTGTTTAAATTTTTCATCTTTTACAGGAAGAGAATAAAACTCTTTAACAGTTCCATCTTCATTTAATACCTCTTCAAATTTCATACTAAGTAGCTCAGTAATCTTTAATCCAGTGTTGATCCCAATAACAAATAAAAGATAATCTCGCTGCGAGTGCTCTTTTAAATACTTTTTCATATCCTCAATTTGGCTTATATCTTTTAATGCCTCTACAACTTCCATACATGTATCTCCTCATCTTATGAACGGTAATTTTCTCATTATCCTGTCCATTTTACCTTATCATGCTATGAGATTTCCATGTATTATCCATTATTTTCACAATATACTCTTACGACAATTTTTCATTTGGAAATTTATGATTGTACAAATACGGTGTGGGTAGAAAAAATAGGGGGTACAAATTCAGCTTCTTCCTATAGATCGGATTCCTCCTTTCACTTTTCGGTTGCTGATACTCATATATTATGTTACTTATTTACATTATATTATATATTTCAGTAACATTAAAGTATTTTTTCTGAAAATACAAAAAGCCGAGTGCTTTCACTCGGCTTTTTACGTATTAATCTTCTTTCGGAAGAACAATACCTTTATACAATTGAACTGTAATGAAGTAATAAATCGCATAAATAACTACGAAAATTACGATTGGCACCCAAATACGGAAGTACGGATCAACTAAAATAAATCCGAAAATATTCATACCAACTAATACGTGAGTGATACCCACAATTGCCGGGAATAAGAATACTAAAAATAACTCTTTATAAATCGATTTCGTTAATAACTCACGGCGCACACCGATTTTACGAAGCATTTGATAACGCGTAATATCTTTTGATGCACCAGAAAGAATTTTAAACATTAAACAACTTGCCATCATTGCTAAGAATGCAATTCCAAGGAAGAACCCCATAAATACTGTTCCACTCGCAATCCCATAGAACATATCGTAAGTTTGATATTTACTGCTCATTCTTTCAGCTGTTACATTTTTATATTTATCTAGCTGCAACTCGTCAAGTTTTTTCCATTCTTTTTTATATGTTAAAAAGTCTTCTGTTTTTCCGATAAATGCTATACCTTCTTTACCATTTATCCCATCGTACATTTTTTGATCTACAATTTTAATTGCATGATTCTCATATACATAAAACGGCTGGATTGTTCTGAAAGCCTCGTTCCATTCTTCTGGAAGTTCTTTATCGTTCGCACCTTTTTCATTCATTTCTCTAGAAACTGCACCTACTGGTAGTTCCTCTGAAACGTTCTTCGTATTCACTAAATCTTTCATTGACTTCATATTCGCCATATCTTTTATTAAAGGACGATTTTTCTCTAAATCTTCTTTTACATAGTAAACGTATTTATCATCTACTTTGTAACGATATTCGCTTTTCTCTTTAAATGTAATACCGTCTAAAATTTTCTTTTCTTCAGCTGTTGGATTATGAACAACTGAATCATATATTACTAAACCATCAACCATTTTTATAACGTTATTTTTAAATGCCATACCACCTGAAATCGCACCAGCTCCAAGCGCTACTAACATCGCTACTGTCGCAAGTACTTTCGTTAAACTATTAATACGGAAGTTTAATTGTGCAAAAGTAAAAGCGTTAATTCCTTTTTCACTACGCTTTTTATTACTTTTTAACTTTTTAATAATAACTGGAAGAAGTGATCCAAATAGCATGTAAGTACCAGCTGTTGTTGTAATTAATGCAATAAGGATTCCCATTTCTCTTAGTTTTTCCATGTAAATCATTGATGCATAGCCAATTCCTAATAAAATAACTGCAAGGATTGCAACGACACCTGTCATTTTTCCTTTTACCGCAACACGCTCTGTTTGTGCATCCGCATGTACAAGTTGCAGTACAGAAATACGTGATAATTTAATACTGTTCATAATTGCTGATAATACAAATAGTGCAAAGAAGAAGATGCAAGTAACAGTCATAGATGGAAGGTAAAATGCTTTATATCCTTCACCAGCAAATTCAAGCTGTTTCATTAATAACTGTCCGATACCTTCTGCAAGTCCTACACCAACTGTAATACCAATCGCAAGAGACGCAGCGCCTAATACGATCGTTTCAATAAACATAAGTAATGTAACTTTATGCTTTTTTGCTCCTAACATCATATACATACCGAACTCTTTTTGACGAAGAGATAATAAGAAAGAGTTCGCATATAAAATATAGAAGAACGTTATAATAGCTAGTAAAAATGAACCTGCTTGGAATACGAATCCAATTGATTGAATAACTGAGTTAGATTCGATAAACGCTTTATTCAGCGCTAACGTTTGGAACATGTAAAAAATTGAAATGGACATGACAAGACCGACAAGTAAGACGATATAATCTTTCAGCTTACTTTTCAGCCCCGACATGGAAAGTTTAAATAACATACTGGAACCTCCTTTCTTACGCTTTTTGTGTACCTAAATCTGCAAGTACATCTAAAATCTCTTTGTAGAACTCTTCACGCGTACCACCACGATGAATTTCTTTATATAGCTCACCATCTTGAATGAATAAAATTCGCTGACAATAACTTGCACTATACGGATCATGTGTAACCATCATAATAGATACGCCTTGTTCTTCATTTAAGTTTGTCATCGCATCAAGTAAACTCGCTGCATTTTTAGAATCAAGAGCTCCTGTTGGCTCGTCCCCTAAAATAATTGCCGGTTCATGCACAAGCGCGCGCGCTGCTGCTGAACGTTGTTTCTGTCCACCAGATACTTCAGATGGATACTTTTGAAGAATTTCTGTAATCCCTAACATATCCGCTACTTTTTCTACTTTCGGTCCAATATTACGTGATGGAACACCTTGAAGAGAAAGCGGAAGTGCAATGTTTTCATAAATAGATAAGTTCTCTAATAAGTTAAAGTCTTGGAAAATGAATCCTAACTTTTGTGAACGGAAATCAGAAAGCTCACCTTGCTTCATTTTCGTAATATCCGTACCCGCAATTTCAACAACGCCGCCCGTTGCTTTATCAAGCGTTGAAATTACATTTAACAATGTCGTTTTACCAGAACCAGATGGTCCCATAATCCCAACAAACTCACCCTCTTGAATTGAGAATGAAACACCTTTTAACGCTTGTGATTGATTCTCACCCTTTTTACCGTACACTTTTTGAACGTTTTTCACGTCTACAACTGGTTTCGTCATATATATCCTCCTACGCTTGTTTTTCCATTACCTATTTTGCGCCTTTTGGAAAGGAACTGCTATTTGTTAACATTACAATTACCTTACACTTTTGTAATATAAAAAAGATGCACGTGTAAGGTTCGTTCGTAAATGAAATTTTATCAGCGATTCTCAAAATATATCGACTTACCGACAAAAGATAACAATAAAAATGAGCTGTTCCACAAAAGGAACAGCCCACTTCTCTCTTTATTTCTTTAAAGGTGTTACCGTCCAATACGTAATAACACGCCAAATCCATTCTAGTGGACCCATTTTAAAGATTTTCATCCAAATCACACTAAACACAATTTGAATAGCGTAAATTGCAATACATACATATAACGTCTGTATGTACGTTAAGTTTCCTGCAAAGTTAAATACGCTACCAGCAATTAAAATCATTGCAGTTTGTCCGATATAATTTGTTAAAGCCATACGACCGTAGTATTTCAGTGGTGCTAACAATGTTTGAACTGGTTTTAACTGAAGTAATAAAATTAATGCTCCTACATAGAAAGCTGAAATAATTGGTCCAACTGTAACGCCAATTTTTAAGAATTGACCTGCAGCGTCCATTGTTCCATCCTCATTCATGAGCATCATATTTACGAATGGCTCAGCAGGAACGTGCCCATATTGATACCATAACGCTACAACACTTAAAACAAACATGACACCTGTAAAAATAGCGACTTGTTTGATTTTTGCTGAAAGATTTTCAAACACTTTATACTGCCCCGCAGCAAGACCTAATAAAATTAAACCTAATGGTAATAATTCCTTAGTTGCCATAATACTAAAAGCTATCGTAAGAATAAGACCGATTACTACATTCACTTCTTTTTTCGCTTTATAAAACGGTAAAACGACTAATCCACAAATTGCGTATAACGCTAGTGCTTCTCCAGGCTGAAACATTTGATGAATTAAACCAAAAATAAATAGTGCAACTACGCGGCGTAGAAATAGAACGTATCCATTCTTCCCTTTCGCAATTGCTCTTGTAATGAAGATGTAGAATCCTACTCCAAATAAGAATGAGAAAATCGAGAAAAAACGACCTTCTACAAATAAGTATAGAAACCTTTGATAGCTAGCATCTACTGTATTAGGATCTGGAATTTTAATATTAAGTAGTGCAAGAATATTCACTAAAATAATCCCCAGTAATGCGAAGCCACGAATGTAATCTAACTCATTGATTCGTTTGTTTGTAATATTGTTCCCCATAATGCAACTCCTTGTCCAAAATTTAATCCTCCCTTACTCTACTGGACATGTTATCTTACAACTATCGACAAACCTTACAGGAATCTTACATTATTGTCATATAGTAAAATGAAGCTTTAATCAGACTTTTGCGATACAAAATAAAACCAGGTCATATTGCGACCTGGTTTACTCTGATTGCTTCGATCTTTGAGGCTGTCCTTTTTTACTGTTGCGCTGTTTCACTTGAACAACTGGATCAAGTTCATTCGAAAACTCAGCGTTATGTCCATTTTGTGTTTTTTGCTCTGGATTATTTTGATCTGAACGTTTCGCCATTACATTCACTCCTTATTAGTGCGGTGTAATAATCATTTGATGTTGCAGTTGGCGAATTGCCATACGTGCTCTATTTAATTGCTCACGTTGCTCATCATTCGCATGTTGTTGCATCGTTTGTAAATCGTTATATGCTTGTTCTAATTGTAACTGCGCATCTGAATACTCCATCGTATTGTAATGCTCTTGTCTCATGCCTTGGTCTAATTGTTCTTTCGCGTATTCCACCGCTTGTTCTGCTTGTGTAATATACGATTCAAGTGATTGACGCTCTGCCATAATTGTCCCTCCTTGCTTCAATTCCCCTTTAGTGTGTCCCTTCCATCTCTACCTTATGAGTATGTTATAATGGATTTTGTTTCATTTTGACTCGGCTTAGGAGGGAAAGTAATGAAGGTTCAAAACCCTTTTCCATATACAAACGACAATAAACGTTATCATACATGGAATTACCATTTACGAAATGAATTTGGTGAAAAAATCTTTAAAGTTTCATTAGATGCTGGCTTCGATTGCCCGAACCGTGACGGTACAGTTGCTTACGGCGGTTGTACATTTTGCAGTGCTGCCGGATCTGGTGACTTCGCTGGTGATCGCCGCGATGATGTTATAACGCAATATCATGAAATGAAAGAAAAAATGCGCTCGAAGTGGAAAGACGGAAAATGTATCGCTTATTTCCAAGCGTACACAAATACACATGCACCACTTGAAATTTTAAAAGAAAAATTCGAACCGCTTCTAGCAGAAAAAGACGTTGTCGGTCTTTCTATCGCCACTCGTCCAGATTGCTTACCAGACGATGTCGTTGAATATTTAGCGGACTTAAATAAACGCACATACCTTTGGGTTGAACTCGGTTTACAAACTGTTCACGAACGAACTGCAAACCTTATTAATCGCGCTCATGATTACCCATCTTACGTGGAAGGTGTAAATAAATTACGTAAGCATGGTATTAGAGTGTGCTCTCATATTATTAATGGTCTTCCGCTTGAAGATTACGACATGATGATGGAAACAGCTCGTGAAGTAGCAAAGCTTGACGTACAAGGAATTAAAATTCATTTACTTCATTTATTAAAAGGAACGCCAATGGTGAAGCAATATGAAAAAGGACAACTCGAGTTCCTTTCTCTTGAAGATTACGTAAGTCTCGTTGTTGACCAACTTGAAATGATTCCAGAAGACGTAATTGTGCACCGCATCACAGGTGACGGTCCGCCTGATTTAATGATTGGCCCAATGTGGAGCTTAAATAAATGGGAAGTATTAAATTCCATCGATGCAGAATTTGTACGCCGCGGAAGCTGGCAAGGAAAATATGCAAATGAGGAGAAACAAAAATGAAATTAGAACGTGTATTACCGTTTGCTCGCACACTCTTGCAAACGGCTGTTAAAGAAGGCGATTACGCTGTAGATGCAACTTTAGGAAATGGACATGACACTTGCTTCCTAGCTGAAATCGTTGGAGATAACGGAAAAGTATTTGGATTTGATATTCAAAAAGAAGCAATTGAAAGCTCTACTATCCGCCTAAAAGAAAAAGAGCTTTTTGAACGTACTGTTTTAGTTCACGACAGTCACGACACACTTTTATCTGTACTACCAGAAGACGCAAAAGGAAAAGTAACAGGCGCTATCTTCAACTTAGGCTACCTTCCTGGTGGTGACAAGCATATCGTTACAAAACCGAACTCAACACTCTCGGCAATTGAACAATTACTAGAAGTAATGGCACCTGAAGGAATCATCGTCCTTGTCATTTACCACGGACACCCAGAAGGACAAGTAGAACGCGACGCTGTTCTCAAATTTGCAGAAGAACTTGACCAAAAACAAGCTCACGTTTTGCGATACGGCTTCATTAACCAGCAAAATAACCCGCCATTTATTGTGGCGATTGAGAAGCGATAATTATATCAACGATTTTTTCGATATATCGACGATTCGACAAAACATAACAAAAAAAGACGTGCACTCATTGCACGTCTTTTTCTTATTCTCCTATATAATGGATGTATACACTATTTGAAGAAAGAAGGATAGAACTTTGCTAGTAGAACTAAGGGGAATTCAAAAGAAGTACGGCAACTCACTTATACTAGACAACATTGATTTATCCGTTCCAGAAGGAGAGGCACTCGCTATTATTGGCGGGAACGGGACTGGAAAAAGTACTTTACTCAAAATAATTGCAGGATTTATTTCACCTACGGCAGGGACACTTCAAAGAAAAGAACATATACAAATTGGCTATGTACCTGAACATTTTCCTGAAGGGATTCGTTTTACATTAGAGGATTATTTATATCATCTCGGCCACATTCACGGTTTATCAACAAAATATTTAAAAGATAAAATTCCGATGCTTCTTGAATCTTTTCATTTACATCATGCAAGACATTCCGTTGTACGAAACTTTTCAAAAGGTATGAAACAAAAAACTGGTATTATGCAAGCATTACTTACAGACGTCCATTTATTAATTTTAGACGAACCGCTTTCTGGGCTTGATCCTAACTCTCAGCAAGAATTAGAACATATTTTACTCTCATTAAAACAACAAGGCATATCTATACTCTTCACATGTCACGAAAAGCAACTACTAGAAAACTTCGCCGATAGAATTGTGACGTTAGCAAATCATACAATCGCAGAAGATACCGCTGTGCAAAAAAGGGCAGAACAAGTCTATATTGAAGCAATCGTTCATGAAACATTTTCAGCGATAGAACTACGGAAACAATTAGGATTTATACACGTTGTACACAATTCAAATCGAAACCTTATTCAACTACAAATCGAAAAAGAATATACAAACGAAATGCTTCAGTTTTTATTACATAAAAAAGCATCTATCACACTGCTACAACCTAACTTTTAAATCGAAAGAAGGTTCATTATGTTTGCGCTTATTCGTTACCATTTTCTCGACTATACAAAGTCGTATAAATACGTCCCTCCTATTGCGATGTACTTTATGAGCTTACTTTTTGTATATACATATAAACCGACTCCTATTGTACCGACATACTTAGAAACAGCTCTCGCGCTTTATTTATTATCTGCCTGGATTACGGTCACAATTTTTCATACTGAAGATCCTGTACAAGAACAAATTACTATTTCTCACACAAATAATATTTCTGCACTATATGTTGGTAAATATATTACGGCCTTTC
Organism: Bacillus sp. IBL03825; assembly: GCF_024712505.1. NCBI lineage: Bacteria > Bacillati > Bacillota > Bacilli > Caryophanales > Bacillaceae > Bacillus > Bacillus sp. IBL03825. Next base: position 4,684,326 of record NZ_JAMXKE010000001.1, read on the forward strand.
TCATTTGTACTATGTTATCTTTTATATCCGTAATCTACCCAATTATTTTGCAAATGTTTAATGAAGAAATGACAGTTTCTTTATTTTTAGTCGGATTTCTCGCTCACATGTCTTTTTCTATACTAGGAATTTCAATTGCAACTTTATTTACTAGAAATATTATTCCAAAAGCAAGCACAGCTTGGCTTAGCCTGACATTTATATTACTTATAACGATCGCCTCCATCCGGTTTAAAAAAGAGTTACTATGGTTTTTACCACCTGTCGAAAGCTTTCTAATGCTTGGACAATACAAATTTAATATACTTACTCACACGCTATGGCTCACAGCTTGGGCTATCGTATATTCATTTTTATTACTTACTTTATTTCTTTTTGTCGTTCGCAAAAAACGTTTTTAATTACATATTAAAGGAGACAAACCAATGATCGGAATACTAGCAGGAATGGGGCCAAAATCAACTGGGCCATTCGTTGATACAGTTGTAGCAACGTGCCAAACAATATATGGAGCAAAGCATGATATGGACTTTCCTCATATGATGATTTATTCGTGCCCAACACCATTTTACATGGATCGCCTTATTGATCACGAAGCGATGAAAAAAGCGATTATTGAAGGAGCACAAAAACTCGAAAGTACTGGTGTAGACTTTATTGCTATGCCTTGCAATACAGCGCATCTTTATTTTGAAGAATTACAGCATTCTCTTTCTATTCCAATTTTGAATATAGTCGATGAGACGTTACGAGCAATTCCTGAAACTGTAAAAAGAGTCGCTCTTCTCGCAACAGAAGCGACTGTTCAAGCTGGAATTTACCAAGACGGGATTGCAAAACGTAATATAGAATACCTCCATAATGAAAAATGGCAGGAGATGATTAATCAAATTATTACTTGTATTAAAAGCGGAGAAGTTGAAGAAGCCCGCAAATTATGGAGCGCGCTCGTTTTACAATTAAAAGATGAAATAGATACTGCTATCATCGCATGTACTGATTTGAATGTTGTGGCGAGTGAGGATTTTGTGGATTCTGCTCAATGTCTTGCTGAGGCGGTTGTTAGGATGTATCTATCAAATACTAAGAGATCTTCATAAACATAGAAAACAGCCCTTTTAAAATGTGTTTTTTGTTTGCTAAAAATCCTCAAAACTTTTAAATTTCTTCACAATTCTTTCAAAGTATCCACACTTAATCTCGCTATATTAAATAAGTAGTTATTCATATAGGGAAGGTTAGGGGAACTGAAAGTATGAAAGTAAATCGTTCGCTTCATTACATTTTTTGGCGTTGGCATTTTTATGCTGGGCTTTTTATTACGCCGCTTCTTATTACTTTGTCACTGAGCGGAATTGGGTATTTATTTCGAGAAGAGGTTGAAGATTTCATCTATAAAGATTTGTATTTTGGGAAGAGCGCCCAAACAGAGTCTATTTCGATGGCTGATTCGCTTTTCTTAACAGAGAAAAAATATCCACATTATAGTGTGGCGAAAATTAGTGAGTTTAACAGGGATTATAATACGAGGCTTACTATTGCAAATGAATATACTGGGCAACAAAAATATGTGTATTTAGATAGCAACAATCAAATTGTTGGAGATCAAAACGCAAGTGAAACGTTTGCGAATATAATGAGGGAATTACATAGTTCTCTTTTAGTTGGTGGCACTGTCGTTAACTACATCGTAGAGCTTGCGGCATGCTGGACAATCTTTTTAATTTTTACTGGTTTGTATATGAGTATACGCCAGTTCAAAAACACACCAGCATCCAATAAGCGAGAAAAAGCAAAACGACGTCATTCTATTATCGGTATTATATTTACAATTCCACTCGTTCTGCTAGTCGCATCTGGATTGCCTTGGTCAGGATTTATGGGTAACCAAATTTATAAAATCGCATCGTCGAATGAATCGATTGGATATCCAAAGTTATATATGGCACCGCCTGAATCAAAGGTAAAGGAATTGCCGTGGGCAACAAGAAAAGAAGCTCCTCCTGAATCGAATTCAAATGAGCCAAAAGCCATTCCAATTGATGAGTTACAAAAAGGAATTGAAATAAAGAAGCCATACGTTATCTCATTACCGGCTGATCCGAAAGGTGTATTCACCGTTTCGAAATCGAGCGGTTCTGGTATTACGGGTATGCATGTCGCACCAAATGAAGAAATAACAGCTTATTTTGATCAATATAGCGGAGAACTTATTTCCAAAACGGACTATCGTGATTATGGATTATTTGCACAATGGTTCACTTACGGTATCCCGCTTCACGAAGGACATTTATTCGGATGGCCAAATAAAATATTATGCTTACTAACGACATTATCTTTATTGCTTCTCATTTATTACGGAATAAAAATGTGGTTAGCAAGAAGGCCGAAAGGAAAATTAGCAGCACCGCCAAAACAAAGAGATAAGAAAAGCATAATCGTTTTCTTTATCATGATGGTTATACTAGGCGCTGGCATGCCTTTATTCGGACTATCTGTGTTAGTTATTTTCGCGATTGAACTTCTTATATATGTATTTTCAAAAATACGACCATAATGAAAAAGCATTTGTACTCTCGTGTACAAATGCTTTTTTATTTACTGTTTGCTTTTTTTCTACCACTTATTAAAAAGACAATATCTACTATAATAATCAATGCAATAATAACTTGGGCTACATAATCCATCGTTGTAGGACCACCGGCTTTATTCATCATCATATACGTTCCTGTTACAAATGAAATGGAAAGTAGCACGAGTAATGTAACCTCAATATGGTCATATAGCTTTTGAAACAATCTCTTCATTTCCGCCACCACTTTTACCATATTATAACAATAAAACCACTCTACAAGAGTGGTTTTATTCATCACTGCGCCATTTTCTTTCGGTACATCTTCCCGTTCCAATAGAAGAATCGTGAAGTAAGCCCTCCGTATTTTACAATGCGCCGTGCCATTTTGTGCATATTCTTTTGTGCTGATACTTTTTGATCTGATAAATAAATACCAAGTAACCCTCGGCTTATGAGACGATGAAACTTCGCATGAGGTAAATCACCAATGCTCTTCTCTGCTTCTTCTACAAAGTGTTTCATACGATCCAATATCGCTTGCTCGTTTTCATAATAACTACAGAAATTCAAATCCCCGCCTATACGGTCTTCTTCTTGATCGATGAAATAATCAAGTAAAATGTGAAGTCCTTGTACGTAAGGGAAATACCCTTGTCTAATTTTCGCAATATCTTCATCATGTAATTCATCATGAAATGCATATGCGACAAGACAGAAGATTCCAAGTGTAGAACCGGCACATGCTGAAAATTCAAACCAACTCATCTCTGGTAAGTTTTCTTTATGTGCTTCAAACCATGTTTTTAAGCGTGGTTCTCTTTCTTCTAACTTCACGTGTTTATGAATTTGCAAATCACAATAATAACAAGCAAGTTCATGAAGAACAGGAGCAATTTTGTCATAGTGCTTCGTTTTCTTTAAAACATCTTGGCATGTTTCAACAAGTTCATCTAAATAACCACCATCGTCTTGATCATCACGATAGCGATAATAATTACCGCCACCTTCTACTTCAGGTGATAATGCCATTAACATAGATTCATGCAGTGCGGCAAAATCATTTGGGTCAAGTGATGTACTGCGGTCACATAAATTATCTAAATAATCGCTGATTGTTTGATACGCTACGATAAAACGAATGCATTCCTCTCGGTGCTCATTTGCTAACAGTGCTAAAATACCACCGCCTTCGCAATGAAACGTTTTATTCTCAATACTTGCGATTGCCTGACTATGAAGCTCATCATTCGGAATATGGTAGGCACGCTCTTTCCACACCGCTAGCTCATGGTGTACTACCGGAAACACATCACGGTATACTTTCGCCATGAGCGTTATGGGATTACTCGGTACGTTCACTTCTTCCTTCATCTCCTCTATTCAATGTACAAATAATTTACTTATTTGTTTCTATTATGTTATTGATGCGTATTTCAGTAAATGACTGAATATAATTCAAAATTTCATCACGCTCATACTCATTTAATAACTCGTGATAACAATTCGGCCATTCTTTAAAAGCCTTATCACTTATTTTAACATTATCAAACCACATGCGGACACGTGTTTTATCTACAAGTTTATCCTCACACGCCTGCATTAGCAAGAGCGGAACATCTGGAAAATCATCTATTTTTTTATGAGCAATTTCGATAGACTTAATCAATTCACTATACCAACGTACTGATACTTTGCGCAAGAACAATGAATCATTCTCCATCGCGTCCCGAACTTCATGATTACGAGTTGACATTTCCACTGTAAGATTCGTTGCAAATTGCAATTTTGGAGCGATAACATTTAATATTTTTGAAGCAACTCGAAACGGAGCAGAAGGTCCAGTCACTACCCCTAAGCAAGGCGAACTTAAAATAATACCGTCTACATCTTCTCTCTTCGTTTCTTGCATCATACGAATGACAATAAGACCACCCATACTATGACCAAATATAAAAATAGGTAACCTATACTTTCGTGCCTCTTTCACCCATAATTTAACTTCCTCTATGTATTCATCAAATGAATCAATATGTCCTCTATTTCTTGAAGTCGTTCCATGTGACGGAAGGTCCCCCATTACGACGTGGTAGCCGATATGATTCCACATTTCCGCAACGGCTTCGTAACGTCCGTGATATTCCATTGCGCCGTGCACGATAACGATTACAGCCTTTGCTTCCTCTGCTTCATAATTCCACATACGACTCTCCTCCATTTCACTCTTTCTCATAATTTGATACACTAAAACTAGTCTCTAGGAAAGGAAGGCTTTACATGATATACCCTTACAAAGAAAAAAATCCGAAAATTGCGAGTAGTGCTTTTATCGCTGACTATGTTACGATTACAGGCGATGTTTCCATTGGTGAGGAATCAAGTATTTGGTTTAATACAGTCATACGCGGCGATGTGTCACCAACAATCATTGGAGACCGAGTAAATGTACAAGACCAATGTACACTTCATCAAAGCCCCCAGTACCCTCTTATTTTAGAAAACGATGTTACAGTTGGGCATCAAGTTATTTTACATAGCTGTCATATTAAAAAAGATGCTTTAATTGGAATGGGATCTATTATATTAGATGGTGCTGAAATTGGTGAAGGAGCCTTTATCGGTGCAGGAAGCCTCGTTTCTCAAGGAAAGAAAATCCCGCCAAACACGTTAGCTTTTGGTCGCCCAGCGAAAGTCGTTCGTGAGTTAACAGAGGAAGACCGTAAAGACATGGAGCGAATTCGCACACAATATGTTGAAAAAGGTCAGTACTATAAATCATTACAGAAGTAACTTTTCCAGCTGCCATTAAAGTGGCAGCTTTTTATATAAAAACTAACTTTTTCTTTACAAAACATTATTACTCCCTCAATAAAATCTTATTAAAATAAAAGCTAATATCTCCATATATATGTAAACGAGGGAGGAGAATTTTCATGAAGGTCAGTGGACTGTATAAAATAGAATGTTACATTTTCAAAGGAATTAACCGATACTTTGATCAAAAAACATTAAATATCTTTTTCAGCAATATTACTCATATCGGTGGTGCTACTTTCTCAATCGCACTCACACTTTTCTTTTTAATTTTTGCAAAAGGGACTTTGCATCAAGCTGCAATCGCAACTGCTATTTCTTTGGCAATTAGCCATATTCCTGTGCAAATATTAAAAAGATGGTATCCGCGAAAACGCCCTTATTTAACAATTCAGGATGCGAAATATCCAGTCCATCCATTAAAAGACCACTCTTTCCCGTCTGGTCATACAACAGCCGTTTTCTCTGTCCTTATTCCATTTATTTGCTATAATCCAAGCTTATTTGCTTTTCTATTACCGTTAGCATTATGCGTTGGTATTTCTCGTATTTATTTAGGGCTTCACTATCCGTCTGATGTATTCGTCGGTATGTGCCTCGGCACTTGCTCTGGCATCATCTCTTTTTATCAATTCATCCCACTTTTCACATAAAGGAGTGATATGATGAGAGTCGCCATTTTTACCGATACTTTTACGCCACAAGTCAACGGGGTTGCGAAAACACTAGAACGATTAACACGTTACTTTCAGAAAGAAACGATCGCCTATTCTGTTTTCGCCCCTCAGCATACAGCTGAAGATAATTTCGTAGCTAATGTAAACAAGATGAGAAGTATCCCGTTAACAATATTATATCCAGAATGCCGATTTTCTTTTCCTACTCCGCGCATTAAACGAGAACTTCTTTCCTTTAAACCTGACATTATTCACATTGCCACACCTTTCAACATGGGACTTTGTGGATTGTATTATGCAAAAAAGTTAAACATCCCAGTTGTCGGTTCTTATCATACTGATTTCGATGCTTATTTACGCTATTATAAAATTGAATTTCTCTCTAATATGCTTTGGAACTATTTAAAATGGTTTCATAGTCACATGCAAAAAAATTTCGTTCCTTCTTTTGAAACGTTACACCAACTAAAAAATAAAGGCTTTCAAGCCCTCTCCATATGGGGACGGGGTGTAGATTGCACACTCTTTCATCCATCTTACAATACAGAGCTATTCCGAAAAAAATATAATATTACAGCAAAGTATGTCCTTTCCTATGTTGGACGGATTGCCCCTGAAAAAGATATTGATACGTTGCAACACCTTATCGTACAAACAGCACATACTCGAAACGACATTCATTGGCTCATCGCAGGAGACGGTCCTCTAGCAACAAATTTGCGTGAAGCTGTTCCGAAAACAAATGTCACTTTTACTGGATATTTACAAGGTAAGGATTTAGCTGAAGCATATGCTTGTTCTAACATCATGGTATTTCCATCCGCTACTGAAACGTTCGGAAATGTCGTACTCGAATCACTTGCATGCGGAACACCTGTCATTGGTGCAAATAGTGGCGGGGTTAAAAATATTATTACAGATGGAAAAACGGGAGTTCTTTGCCCCTCCAAACATGCGGATGCATTTCTATCATCCATTTATTCTTTATTGCAAAATGAAGAGCAACTTACGCAAATGGGCATAGCAGCTTCATCTTATGCGAAATCAAAAAGCTGGGATGAAATCTTTCGTGGCTTACTTGACCAATATGAAGAAGTCCTTCAGAGCACTGCATCAGAATTACTCGCTTAAACAGAAAAACCCTCTTCATAACATGAAGAGGGTTTATTACATAACTGGAAATTTTAGTTTAATAAATGATACATAAGGTGAAGTATCACATTATTCTTATATTCATTATAACAAAAAGATACATAACTAAACAGACTTGTAATAAAAACCCATAAAAATAAATATATGGTTATACATTATTTTTTACTGTATAATGATTTTAAGAAATTCCCCTTAAAATCAACTTACTCACATACCTTTATACAGTAATTGTTCCCCAATTTCTGTATATCAAAAAACCTTTCATTCATTTGAAAGGTTTTTTTGAGCCTGCACATATTCTTCTTTCGTATTTACATTTATAAACCAATCCGCATTCGCTTGTATATCTTCACCAGCAATATATTTCACATTACATTGCGATAAAAGCTGGCCCATACTTCTTTTTTCTTCCTGAAGTAAAGTATACATTTTTTCTTTCACACGGTTATGGTACGCTGCAAGTAACGGTTGTTTTCTTCCATTAATAATAGGTACAACCGCATCATATTCATTACTCGTTTGCTCTAGCAAAATGGTAAACCATTCATGCGAAACATTCGGCGCATCGCAAGGCATAATAGCGTACCAATCTGCTTCTATATATTCCATTCCTGATACAATTCCAGCAAGTGGTCCATTTCCTTTATAATGAGGAATATCTTCTATAACAGGAACTTGTACGCGTTGCTCTACTCGCTCTTTTATATCGGAGTTACTAATGACCACAACTTCTTGTAACGCAGTTGTCATCACTTTCAAAATATGCTCAATAAAAGTACTACCTTGCCAGCTCGCTAACGCTTTCGGCTCACCGAATCGACTCGACATACCGCCTGCCAATACAATTCCAGCATACTTACTCATTGGCGATGCAACTCAAATGTAATATGACCTAATTCCGGTAAAATTAATTTATTCATCGTAAGGCGAACTGCTCCGCTAGACCCTGGCATTGAAAAGACAACTTTGCGCCCAATTGTACCGCCGATTGCTCTACTTAACATCGCGCTGCTTCCGATATCTTCTAAATAGCTAATCATGCGGAACAACTCACCAAACCCGACAATTTCTTTATCTAATAACGCTGACACTGCTTCAATCGTCACATCACGTTTCGTAATACCAGTACCGCCATTTGTTAATACGACATCAACATCTTCCCGATGATAACCAGCTAACACCGCTTGCTGAATACTTTCTTTATCATCTTTTACAATTTCATAAGAGGTCACTGTATGACCTGCTTCTTTTAACAATTCATGTAATAGTTGTCCGCTCTTATCTGTCTCTTCCGTACGTGTATCGGAAATCGTCACGATCTTACAACGCACTTCTTTTGGTGCTTGTTTTTTATGTTCATTGACACTCATTTTTCATCTTCCCTTTCATTTTCTTGTGAAATTATGTATGAAGCAAAGAATTCAACATGATACAATATAAGTATATTTATCCATATACAGGAGTTTTTTTATGTTTTATAACATAAAACGATACGTACCCATTATACCATTCCTAATCATATTATCCCTTTTTCAATGCATCGCTTACGGGTTCGATATTAACTTTTTAAAATTGTATGTACTTTTGCCTGATGGTGGTATTCTTTACTATTTGACTAGCACATTAATTCCTCTCGTACTTGCCTATATAATAGATTTTATTTTTAAACGTTCTATCTCTAAATAAGGAGGTCTACATATTATGGAACTTTATAAAAAATTAACAACAACATTCATCCTCTTATTCGTCGCTTCCATTACTGTTGGCTTTTCTCTAAAAGGCGCAATTCCATACGCTACATTAGTAAGCATTATATTCGCAACCCTATTTTTACTAAGCAGTGCCTTTTGCGCGGGTAAAGCACGTCAAATGAAAGGTTGATTACATATGTTCAAGAAGAAACCAATCCTTTGTAAATCATGTAAAAAGGAAATACAAACATATGAAAAAGCATGGATTCATATGCCATTTCCGGCAAGTGGTATGACAAATGTGAGAAAGTATATTGAGCTAGATGGAGAAGTTTATTGTGGTTCTTGCATCCAAGTAGTAAATAAAACAAAATAAAAAAGCTTTGCGCTCACCGCGCAAAGCTTTTTTTCATATATTATAGACCAGCTTGCTCTTTTAAAGCTGCAGCTTTGTCTGTACGTTCCCATGATAGATCTACATCAGTACGTCCGAAGTGGCCGTAAGCTGCTGTTTGTTTGTAAATTGGGCGACGTAAGTCTAGCATTTTAATAATACCAGCTGGGCGAAGATCGAAGTTGTTACGAACTAGTTCTACTAGTACGTCTTCAGATACTTTACCAGTGCCGAATGTATCAACTGAAATTGATACTGGTTGTGCTACACCGATTGCGTATGCAAGTTGTACTTCTGCTTTGTCAGCAAGACCAGCTGCTACGATGTTTTTCGCAACATAACGAGCTGCATATGCTGCAGAACGGTCAACTTTCGTTGCATCTTTACCAGAGAATGCACCGCCACCATGGCGAGCGTATCCACCGTAAGTATCAACGATGATTTTACGTCCTGTTAAACCAGCATCACCTTGTGGTCCACCAATTACGAAGCGGCCAGTTGGATTAATGAAGAATTTCGTTTCTCCATCCATTAATTCTGCTGGAACTACAGCTTTAATTACATGCTCTTTTAAATCGCGATCGATTTCTTCCCATGTAACATCTGGATGATGCTGTGTAGAAATTACGATTGTATCTACACGTACAGGTTTACCATTTTCATCATACTCAACTGTAACTTGCGTTTTTCCATCCGGACGTAAGTATGATAATGTGTCATCTTTACGTACTTCAGTTAAACGGCGAGCTAATTTGTGAGCAAGTGAGATTGGAAGTGGCATTAATTCTTGTGTTTCATTACATGCGAAGCCAAACATTAAACCTTGGTCTCCCGCACCAATTGCCTCAATCTCAGCGTCAGTCATTAGACCTTCGCGTGCTTCTAGCGCTTGGTCAACACCCATAGCGATGTCAGCAGATTGCTCATCGATAGATGTTAAAACTGCACAAGTTTCTGCATCGAATCCGTATTTTGCGCGTGTGTAACCAATGCCTTGAATTGTTTCACGAACGATTTTTGGAATATCTACGTAAGTAGAAGTCGTAATTTCCCCCGCTACCAATACTAAACCAGTTGTTACAGTTGTTTCACAAGCTACACGTGCATTTGCGTCCTTTGATAAGATCGCATCTAAAATTGAATCAGAAATTTGGTCACAAATTTTATCTGGATGTCCTTCAGTTACAGACTCAGATGTGAACAGATGACGTTTTTTTGTCATGTGGTAAACCTCCCTACAGTAATTGTATATATTGTACGGAACTCATCCTTAATTTGCCACAAACTGCGACATACATTTATTCTCCCACACAAGCATACAGAAAAACCTTTCCTACTTTACATAGAGGAAAGGTTTAATTTGCTACTTGCATACTGCTTTTTGCCCTTTGCTCTTATCGTTCGAGACCGTTAGCCTCGCACAGGTTTTAGCACCTATTCACCTGTATTTACCACTACAAATGAGGTTGCTGGGCTTCATCGGGCCTGTCCCTCCGCCAGCTCGGGATAAGAGAGTATCCGTCCCAACCTATACTAAAGAAATGATATTCATTTGTCAATTAATATTCACATTTTCCTGAAAGTTTTTCTCAATACGCCTGGAATGAAATATTAATAAGGAAATAATACATTCACACAAACAAAAAGAAATAAATAGTATACATTATTTATATAATTGTGTTATACTCTTGTTGGGGATTACGAGAAATATTTCATTAAATGAAAAGGATGGTATATAAATATGAGTACTGTGAATGTCCAAATTGGTTTACACGAATTATTGAACGGAAGCAATGCACAGATTCAACTAAGTGTTCCGCAATTAGTGGAAAAAGTATTAATGCGAAATGAAGGGAAATTAACTTCTACTGGTGCCGTTTCTGCTTCAACAGGAAAATATACAGGACGTTCTCCTAAAGATAAATTTATTGTGAAAGAAGCATCGGTTGCTGACAAAATTGCTTGGGGAGCAGTGAATCAACCGATTTCTGAAGAACATTTTAATAAATTATATACTAAAGTTTTAGAATACTTAAAAGAAAAAGAAGAGTTATTCATCTTCAATGGATTTGCAGGCGCTGACCGCAATTATCGCCTACCAATTCAAGTTATTAACGAATATGCATGGCACAATTTATTTGTACATCAATTATTCATTCGTCCAACTGAAGAAGAATTAACAACTCATGAATCAGAGTTCACAATTGTTTCTGCACCGAATTTCAAAGCTGATCCAGCTGTTGACGGTACAAACTCTGAAGCATTCATTATGGTTTCATTCGAAAAACGTATCGTACTAATTGGTGGTACAGAATACGCTGGAGAAATGAAAAAATCAATCTTCTCTATTATGAACTTCTTACTACCTGAACAAGATATTCTTTCTATGCATTGCTCTGCAAACGTAGGTGAAGAAGGCGACGTAGCACTATTCTTCGGTTTATCTGGAACAGGTAAAACAACATTATCTGCTGATCCACACCGTAAATTAATCGGTGATGATGAGCATGGCTGGTCTGATAACGGTGTATTCAATATTGAAGGCGGTTGCTACGCAAAATGTGTAAACCTTTCTCACGAGAAAGAACCACAAATTTTCGATGCAATCAAATTTGGATCTGTTTTAGAAAACGTTATCATTAATAACCAAACGCGTATCGCAGACTATAACGATACTACTTTAACAGAAAATACTCGTGCTGCATACCCTATGCATGCGATCGACAATATCGTACTGCCAAGTGTTGCTGGACACCCAAATACAATCATTTTCTTAACTGCTGATGCATCTGGCGTATTGCCTCCAATCAGTAAGTTATCAAAAGAACAAGCTATGTATCATTTCTTAAGTGGTTACACTAGTAAACTAGCAGGAACAGAGCGCGGCGTTACATCTCCGCAAGCAACATTCTCAACTTGCTTCGGTTCACCATTCTTACCACTTGATGCATCTCGCTATGCTGAAATGCTTGGTGAAAAAATCGAGAAACACGATGCGAAAGTATTCTTAGTAAACACTGGCTGGACTGGTGGCGAATACGGCATTGGTAAACGTATGAACTTAGGTTACACTCGTGCAATGATTCAAGCAGCATTAAGCGGCGAACTTGCGAAAACTGAAACAGCTAAACATGACATCTTCGGCCTTGAAGTTCCACTTCACGTACCAGGTGTACCTGATGAAGTATTAATGCCTGAACAAACTTGGGCTGATAAAGCTGCTTATAAAGAGAAAGCAATCGAACTTGCAAGCGAATTCAAAGAGAACTTCAAAAAGTTCGACAGCGTTTCTGAAGATATTATTAACTTAGGCGGTCCAATCGCTTAAGTACAAACTTTCTGTTGGAATAACCCTTTTACTCATATGAATAAGTGTCGTGTAACCGTAAAGTTTCGCGTACTCACCGACAAAACCCAATGCGGCTTAACGGTTATACACACTTACATAAAAAAGAAGCTTACGTTTTTGACGTAAGCTTCTTTCTATATCTTATATAAAGTACAACTTTAATCTCTTCATCTGTGACTTAGCTCATAAAATTGCATAATAATAACTTATAAACTTACAGAAAATTCATTTTATAATCATTCGTTTATAGTTTTTTGTGATAAAATTTACATATACAGGAAAGGAAGAGGGCTATGAACAATTTTTCTCGTACAGGAAAAATATTATTCAGTTATGGAGCCATTCAAATGTTTTGGGGACTTGTGATGCTTAACGTTAATTTATTTGAGCATACAAGTGAAACGATAAAATACATTATTCTAATTACCGGAATAGTTTGTTGTATTGTATCTAACTTTTTTAAAGAACCTGAGAGTTATACTACTAAGTGATTTCATGTTAACTTATTGGAAGCGAAAACCTATATTTTATGCAAAGTTACGCTTCCAATTGTACTATCGCTCCACCGGATCCTCTATTTCATCTAAAAAGAGGCTTTTTATCTTTTTAGCTCTTCGTTAATTCTTCCTCATCTTTCATACTATAGTAGCCTAAATTCACAACAATTAAGAAATAGCCACCCAGAATCCCTACTGCAAATGCCCACATAACCATATGATGTTCAATTTCGTACATAATAACAGCACCCAAAATAGCAGCTGCAAAACGATTAAACATACCGAGCGTCGGTGCTTTCGTTTTCTTTACGATACTATCTCCAAGCTTCTCAATTCTTCTCCCTAAAAGCCAAACACAATACATACTTACAATCAGTCCAATTCCAGCACCTAGAAAATGAGCTGAAAATGGCGTTAACATCCATCCTAGTAAAAGAAAACCTAGTAAATAATACGATTGAATTTTAAACGATCTTAATGACATACTAATCATGCTGTTCTCCTCTTCAGTAATTTTTATCTATCCAACAAAAGCTGTATAACTCATTTCTTTCGAGTTCATACTACTTAAAATTCATTTCACTCAAATTAAAAACAACATAAACAGTGTGTTTATGTTGTTCAAATGTTTTCAGGAAATAATATTATACAAGATTTCAAACATCATATTCTCATAATTTGTGACGTTTTTCCAAACATTTTTCGTCCATTTATGAAAAAAGTGATATCAATCTATGAACATACGGATATGATGTAATAAGTACACAAATAAAGGGGGCGTCTAATGATTTATTTTCTAATGGCTCTCATTCACCTCATTATCCCTGCACTTATTGGACTTTCATTGTATTGGTACACGAAAAATCATAGTATTTTCTACGCTGTCCTCGGTGTTCTTCTTCCAGGTATTATTCTTATCACACTCTTCCGTATTCCATTTTTAAACTTAATTCCACTTATTACTGCTATCTTATTTCTCATCTTCTTACCAAAAATAAAAAAATAGGAAAGCAGATCATAGGTGATCTGTTTTCCTATTTTGATATAGATTCCCTCGCAGTAGAATGAATTTTTACTTTCTCTGATTTCACAAACCATAGACCGAAGAAAATAATAATTCCACCGATTATTTGTTGAAATGATACATATTCATTTGCCCATACAGCTGCAAATAAAACAGCTACAAGTGGCGTTATATACATATATACCATCGTATGTGATGCGCCAATTTTTTGAATACCAACATACCACATCACTAAACCAAATACTGTCACAAAGAAAATGGAATATAGTAAAGCGAATAGTGTCATTCCGTGTGTAATGTGAAATGGCATTATAAATACATGTGGTCCACTTAACAATAAAAGCGGAATCGCGCCAACTAATGCTGACCATGCGGTAACACGTAGTGCTGAATATTTTTTAATTAATGGACCTGCTAAAACAGGATAAAGCCCCCAGCATATTGATGTAATAAGTCCAATTCCGTTACCATAAAAAGAACTAGCAAGCGAATGCCCTGCTACTAAAACTAATGCAGCACCACCAAAGGCAATTATAGAACCGATGAGCTTTCGCGAAGAATACTTTTCTTGTTTCAAAAAAATAGCAAATACAGTTGTAAAAATAGGTGAAATAGAAATGAGTAAAGAGGCATTTGTAGCGGATGTATATTGGACAGTTTCCATAAATAATGTTTGATACAGTACAATACCTACAACGCTAACGATGATTAATCTAGGTATATCCTTTCGTTCCATATAAACCGACTTTTCAATAAAAAATGTAAGGAGTAACATAAGCGGTGCCGCTGATATCATCCGAAGTGCAGTAAACTCAATTGCTGTAAATTCTAAAAGTCCATATTTCGCAATCGTAAAATTAATCCCCCAAATAATAACGACACTTAAAATTAATAACTCCATCCCCCATTTTCTCATGCGTATCCCCTCCGCAAATAAGATTATACAGAAAATTCAATCACATGTACATTTCATTATGTGAAAAAATCTTTGTATTGTATGGAGAGGTTTGCTTTGTTTGATACATGAAATTATATCGGCGATTTTTTAAATATAGCGACTTATACAATAAAAAAAGGTGGCTCCAAAAATATTTTGGAACCACCTTTTCTTTCTTACACTCGAACGTGTAACTTCATATTCGGATTATAAAATTGACTCGGGCTCTTCAGCTGAAAAGTTCCTCCACTTTCATGCCAATCAACTGTTAACTTATCATCCATAAATACAAGCTTTGTGCGATCTGCGATAAAGTTCATTACGCTAGATTCGATATCTACATCGCGCTCATCTTTTTCTGCTACAGCGACTAAATCGATAATTCCGCTCATTACACAACCGCAACCTTCATTATCGTAAAATAACTTTATATATTTCGCTTCATTTGGAATCGTATCCATAATCTTTTTATATGCTGCTTCTGTTACAGTAACGTACATACGTTAATCTTCATCCTCTCTTCTCGTATCCTTCCTATATTGTACCACTATTTTTCTAAAAGGTAGCATACTGAAAATTAAGACTAATCTATGTGATAAAGGAGGTTTTGTATCACTATGTTCAACTTACTGCGATACCCCATCTTCTTAGGTCTACTCGGTAGCTTTTTTATTTCTAGCGGAATGGTATTACAATATATACTTCCTTATTCTCCTTCTATTGGCTGGATTTCAGGTTTTATTTGTTTCCTATCCGCTTCCTATCTTGATGTGAAAAAATAAAAATCACTTTAAGATTTATTTGCAGTGTAATTTTGACTTAGGTGTTACTTTCGGCCCAAAAGAGAAACGTTGTAACGATTCCACTCTCCTCTCTATTTTTGAAATCTATACACAATACGATCGAACACACAAAAATATAGAATTCATAATATGTATATAGTAGTTCTATTTTTAAAACGAATTTTCCAAAATATAGAAAGGAGAACATACATGTACCCACGTAATTGTTTTAGTTGCGACGGCAGACGCAACAGTGGCTCTAACGGAAACACTGGTCCCACTGGTAGCACTGGACCTGCCGGGAACACCGGACCCACTGGTAGTACTGGACCTACTGGCTCTGCCGGGCCTTCCGGAGCTGGTTTCCAACGTATAGCGGGTTCTCCTGGAATTGACTCCAATGTTATTCCATATGTCACTGCTGGAGCCGGTAGTATAGTTGGCTTTGCTGCATCTATAAATGTAAATAACTTACCTGCTGCTGTTTATACGATTAATATTTGCAGGAATGTCCCAACAAACCTCACTGCCCCTACCTCTAGTTACATCCTATCTACTCTTACTTTAACTACAACTGACAAAATTACAGGAACTATCGTATTTTCAATTAAACCAACGGATACTGGATCAAGACAAATTCAAGTGTTTAATCCTAATCCAGCAGTAGGTCCCGCTACTGTAACTTGGACTAGCATTACAACTGGAAACTCAGTTTCGAGAGGAGATGCTGTCTCCCTTCATATTACCCCTGGCATTACTGCAAGTGCTGTATACTCTATTTTTTTAATCACTGATATATAGCCCTTACTAAAAAATAATTTATTTAACAAAAAAAGACCCGAGATTCGGGTCAACAAATAGAAATACAAATAAATTAAAACAAATAACAGACAAGTTCAGTATATACTATTTTAATAGAATTAACTTACCTACCTTTATCAGATTGCCTTACTCTCATTCACAATAAAAAAGGGAGACCCCCTCTCAAATAAGTGATCTCCCTTTTAAAAATAGTTTTTCATGATATCGGCAATATAACCTTCACAGTCGTTCCAACTCCAACTTCACTTTCAAAACTCATTTTACCGTTGTGGTCTTTAATAATTTTTTCTGTAACTACTAAACCTAAACCTGTTCCCGTTTCTTTCGTTGTGTAAAAAGCTTCATTTAGCTTCGGAATTTTGTCTTTTGGGATGCCGCATCCCTCATCCTTAACTTGAACAATGATTGCATCTTCTACAGTCACTTTAATCGTAATCGTTCCGCCAACTGACATTGCTTCAATTGCATTTTTAATTAAATTAAAGAATACTTGCTTTAATCGTTTTTCCTCGCATGTAATCGATGGTATGTCTTTACTATAAATACCTTGTATGTGCACTCCTTGCTTTAGAGCAGGCTTACCCATAACTCGAATAACATAAGCGATAATTTCTTCTATATTATGAATTTCTGATTCTGGTGATTTAGATTTCTCAAATCCACTAAGTTCTGTAGCGATTGTATGAATTCGTTCTACTTCTTGTTTCATGATATCACTATATATTTTATCCTCAGGATATTTATTCGCTTGCTTATTCACAAACTTATCTAAATTCGCTAGAGGTCCTCTAATTTTGTAGCCAATAACTGTTGCCATTTTCCCAACAGTTGCTAGTTTTTCTGTTTGTTCTATTTCTTTATCCATCATCTCAAGCGTACGAACGTAAGAATGAAATCTCAAAAACATAATCCAACATATGATAGTAAATACGCTATATAATGCCATTGGGATTAAAACGAGTGACGATTGAATAATGATTCCTGTAAGAGCGTACTTTCCAACAAGTATCCCTGTAACTAACCAAAAATACCTTTTGTTCACAAAGATTGGTGCAAATAAAATAAAAAATCCTTCTACTATATTCCCACCATCAAACTCAGCATCACTACCGTAGTAAATCATAAAATTATGGATAAAATCTAATAAATTATATCCAATTAAAATAATATACTTTACTGCAAATGGATTTTTCCATTTCATAAAATATATTCCAGTACAAAATAAGACCACCATCAGGAAATAAAGCCATAAACCTAAACCATCTTCAAATTCTCCTACTCCTTCTTGCTCTCCTCCTATTAAAGGTACAATAAATTCATAGGCAAGATCGTATACAAAAAATATAACAAAAAATAAACTTAAAAATACTTTCAGCGCCTTTATTTCTTCATTTTTAAATATATCGTCTTTATTCATATGGTAACTCCTAGCTTTTCTCCCACTTGTATTTCATTATTTCCATATTTTTTTGGGAGAATAATATCTATTCTCGTTCCCTTATCTCTTTCACTTGAAATACGTAACTTACCAAGATGTTCGTTGACAATGCGATCCGCTACCGTAAGTCCCAGGCCAATTTTATCTTGCTTCGTTGTATAAAAGGCCTCTTTAACACGTGCTAAGTTTTCCTTCTTAATACCGTAACCATTATCGATTACACTTAGCATTACATAATCTTGTCCTTTATTTTCTAATCGTAAATCTAATGTGCCACCTTGCTCCATTGCCTCCAGAGCATTTTTTATAACATATAGCACGACTCCTCTTATTTTCCGCTCATCGCATTCAACTTCTATCGTCTTTTCTTCTACACTAGAAATAAGCTGAATGTTGGATTCATTCATTTTTTCGCGGACAATTGTTACTACTTGTAATGCAATTTCTCCTATATTATGTTTCTTATAAATAGAAGGTTTACATGTAGCAACTTCCATTAACTCACTTATCATACTATTCATATTTTCTATTTCAAAAATCATCTGTTTATAAACAGGATCCTCTCCATGCTTCTCTCGTTGTAATTGCGTAAATCCTTTTAATGAAGCAAGTGGATTTTTAATTTCATGTCCTACTGTCGCTGCCATTTTTCCGACTACCGCTAATTTTTGTGATTCACTAGCAATCTTAATACTTTTCTTTACCGCTGAAAGGTATTGTATAAATCGATTTAAAATGATGTATGCTGCTATTAATACGAGTGTATACATAATGAGGAACATAAACGCTTTTACTTCCTCTAATACAAATAAATAAATTAAATATTTCCCTATAATAGTGACAAGTACGCACACAAAAAATCTTTTATTTATAAATATAGGTACAAAGAAAATAAGAATAATTTCTATTATATTTACCGCATCAAATACCGCCTTATTATAAAGCATATACGAAAGTATATTAGCCATTTCTATCCCTATGTATGCAAAAATACATGCATATTTAACAAGGGTTGCTTTCTCTTTTTTTATTAAATATATATTCACGCCCAATATTGCTGTTCCGCAAATAACTTGCCATATTATGCTATGTCCTTTATCCATTAGTGATTTATTTTCTAATAAGATTCCGTAGGAAATTTGGTATAAAACAACAATGACATATAGCACCCACAAAAAGATTTTGGCATTCCTTTCTTCTTCTTTATATGATAGAAATTTTCCTTTCACTTCAACACCCCTTCAAAATAATATCTCGAAGAATACCATTTATTATAATAAATGATTTTCATAGACAAACAAAGATAAATCGAACAATTGAGGAAAATCATCCCAATAGAGCGAAGTATCTTCAGACTATATATAAGCATAAAAGCTATAAACAATAATACGTATATTATGGGAGGTGTTTTATATGAACGGCAAAAAAAATAAAAAGACAGAACAACTGGAATCCTTCACGCGTGAGAATGAAGGAAAGGAAATGACAACAAATACAGGTGTTACAATTTCAAATGATGAAAACTCTTTAACCGTCGGCGATCGTGGTCCTACCCTTCTAGAAGATTTTCTTATGCGGGAAAAACTTGCTCATTTTGATCGTGAACGAATTCCTGAAAGAGTCGTTCATGCAAGAGGATACGGCGCACATGGTATTTTCGAGCTATATGAATCTTTAGAGGAACTAACAATGGCCCACTTTTTACAGGACCCTTCAAAAAAAACACCACTTTTTGTTCGCTTCTCTGAAGTGGCTGGATCAAAAGGTGCGAATGAAACAAATCGAGATGTACGAGGGTTCGCTGTTAAATTTTATACAGAAGAAGGAAATTTTGATTTAGTCGGAAACAATATTCCTATTTTTTTCATTCAAGATGGCATTAAATTCCCTGATCTTATTCACGCCCTTAAACCTGAGCCGCATAATGAGATTCCACAGGGACAAACAGCACATGATACATTTTGGGACTTCATCGCCAATAACCAAGAATCGGCTGCGATGATGATGTGGATTATGTCTGATCGTGCCATTCCAAGAAGTTTTCGAATGATGCAAGGGTTTGGCGTTCATACATTTCGCTTAGTGAATAAAAATGGAAAGTCACGATTCGTAAAATTTCACTGGAAGCCGAAGCTCGGCATTCACTCATTAATTTGGGATGAAGCGCAAAAATTAGGTGGTGCTGATCCAGATTACCATCGCCGTGATTTATGGGAAAATATTAATGCTGGAAACTATCCTGAATACGAACTTGGTATTCAAATTCTAGAAGAAGAGGATGAATTTAAATACGATTTCGATATATTAGATGCAACGAAAATTTGGCCTGAAGAAGATTTCCCCGTTAAAATCATCGGAAAAATGACATTAAATCGCAACGTCGAGAATGTATTCGCTGAAACAGAGCAAGTCGCACTTCATCCTGGAAGTATCATCCGTGGTATTGATTTCACCAATGATCCGCTCTTACAAGGTAGACTCTTTTCTTATACAGACACTCAATTGGCACGCGTCGGTACAAATTATCAAGAATTACCGATTAACCGTCCTGTATGCCCATTTCATAACAATCAAAGAGATGGTGCATCTAAATATATAATTGATAAAGGAAAAATCGCTTACCATAATAATTCCTTAGCAAATAACACTCCTTACACTGTCCCCGGTACAAAGGGTGGGTTCGTTACATACCCTTCTACTGTATCAGGGCATAAAACGAGAGAAACAGCCGCCAGTTTCAAAGATCATTTCTCTCAAGCACGTTTATTTTGGAATAGTATGAGTAACGTCGAAAAAGTTCATATTATGCAAGCCTTCTCCTTTGAATTAGGAAAAGTAAAAAGTAAATCCGTCCGTCAACAAGTCGTAAATATGATTGGACATATTAGTAGTGAACTAGCTACATTAGTCGCTGAAGCGGTCGGAGCAAAAGTCCCAAATATTCAAGAATCGAGCGTTACGAAATCATCGCCAGCACTCAGTATGGCAAATACGACATTTAGTCCTAATACATTACGAGTAGGTGTCATTGTTGCAAATGGATATGACGGACAAAACGCGCAATATATACTAAATCAATTCAAACAAGTTGGGTTGCAACCAGTAATTGTTTCCGAACGATTAGGTATTGTACAAGGAACGCAAAATGTACGTTGGGACGTGAATGATACTTTTTTAACAGGATCTTCACTTCTTTATGATGGGCTACTTCTTATTGGAGGAAACCTTGATGAACAGTTTCTTAATAAAGCGAGTTCATTTGTCGTAGAATCATATAATCACTTTAAGCCAATTGGTGCCTTCCAAAATGGATCTACTGTTATTCAATCTTTAAATATTAAAGGAAAGCCTGGTGTCTTACTAGAACAGAACCCTACGCTCCTGGCGAATGAATTTATTAAAGCTATGACGAAACAACGCTTTTGGGATAGAGCATATGAATAGGTTAGGGGGATAATTTATGTTTGTTACCGTCGAGAAAGATGTGCATATTTTTGTGCAAGACGTTAATCCTAGACCCGGTAGTAAAACCGTGTTCTTCGTCCACGGCTGGCCTTTAAATCATCAAATGTACCAATATCAACTCAATGTGTTACCACAGCACGGTTTCCGCTGTATCGCTATGGATATACGCGGAAACGGACAATCTGATAAACCGTGGACTGGTTACACATACGATCGTTTAGCAGACGATATCGCCATTGTTCTAGAAGCACTTCAAGTAGAAAATGCTACATTAGTCGGTTTTTCAGTAGGTGGCGCTCTTTCTATTCGGTACATGTCTCGCTACAATGGTCATAGCATTTCTAAACTTGTATTAGTCGATGCTGTTTCCCCTTCTTTCGTTAAAAATCAAGAATCTCCCTATGGTGTCCCAAAAGAAAAAGCAGATACCCTCATTAATCAAATGTATGCCAATATGCCAAAATTTTTAAATGATGTATCTTTATCATTTTTTAATAGAAACTTAGGATCTGCTACGTTAGAATGGTTTTCTTATCTCGGTATGCAGTCTGCTTCCTACGCTCTCATCAAAATATTGCAAGCAGCTGCAAATGAAGATGTAACGAAAGATTTAAGTAAAATTAACGTCCCAACAAAAATATTCCATGGTGTTCACGATCAACTTATCCCTTACAAAAGCGCTGAACTCACGCAAAAACGGATTAAAAATTCTCAGTTACATCCTCTTACAAATAGCGGTCACGGCTCTCCAATCGATCAAGCGGATGAATTAAATGAAGAACTTATAAAGTTTTTGCATTCATAAAAATCTATACCAAATCGTTTCGATAGGAACGCAGTTTTTGAAAAGATTAAAATTCACATATTTCTCACAAATCAATCAATAAAACGATTACATTTTCATTTATACTAAATGTACAGGTAATACTCCCTAAACCCAGCTTGTCTGGTTACCCCGTTAAATACTATAAAAAAAGAACTTGTATCGTTATACAAGTTCTTTTTGTTTGTTCTATTTAAAAAGTATATCTTTACTAAACTGCTTTCCAGCAAGTAAATCATATTGGATCATTTTATATTGCTCTAACATTTCTTTTTGTTCCTTTGTTAAATCTGTTATCTCTTCTCCATCTTTATTAACCTTTAACTCATCTCTAAGAACTGGTATTTCTTTATGCATTTTCGATAAAAATTGATAAAATGGTGATTGATTTAATCCTGCATAATCAAAAACAAGACTAGAAAAATAAATCGGACTTACTAAACCTAAATTGTCATTTGGCAAATCGAAATTTGCGTACATTAACAATGGCGTTTCTGACATAATTAATCTTTCTCTTACTGTCTCTTCGTTTTCTATATATCCTGATTCTTTATAAATAGACTTATTAGTTCCTAACATAGGTAAATGGTCTCCAAAGAAGACTATTAAAGTAGGTCTATCTAGATCGTCAAGCTGCTCGATTAAATATTGCAGAGCCTCATCCGATAATCTTATCCCTTCTGTATATGCTTCTAATTCTGCCTTCGATTCCTCTTCTGTTAATCCACTAATTTCTATTTTATTTTCTCCAAACATATTTGGCGTATACGGAAAATGATTTTGCATCGTCACCGCATGAATAAATGTAGGTTGTTTTCTCTTATTTAATTCATCTATGATTTCTTTACTCATAGATAAATCACCAATATTGTCTCCCACTACTTCTTTATTTTTCATCGTATCTTCTGCATTAAAATTATCGAATCCCAATGTTTTATATACATCTTCACGTTTATAAAACGATCGATTAAACGCATGAATTGCACTTGCATAATACCCTTGTTTTTTCAACTCACTTGCAATCGATGGAATCTCTTTTTGGCTTGGAACAGCTTGTTGATATGGTATAGAACCTGGCATTAAAAGACTCATCGAGTAACTCGTTAACGCTTCAAATTCTGTATTCGCTGTATTTCCTCCAAATGTAGGAGCTATCGTTTGTCCCCCTGGGAAATTCTCTATATAATGATGTAAATTCGGCACTGGATCTTCGCTAAATGAAAGATTCGTTAATTTTGTCGGATCCCAAAAAGCTTCACTCATAATAAATATAATATTCGGCTTCTCTGCTTTTTTTTGTCCTTTTATTTTATCGCCATATTGTTTTTCTATATCCTTTGCAATTTGCTGCATATTTTCTTTTGAATATTCTTTCGGCTCTTTAATGACTGTCGTATCTAAGTTGCTTAAAAATCCTATAACAAAACCATTCACCTTATAATTTGCGGCTTGATTCCACGCGCGGATGTCTACTCCACTTTTTATAAATATATTATTCATAAAGGTAGTAGGGTAGTTACTATATCCATACAACATAAACGCAGAGCCGCATATTAAAATAATCCTCATAATAATATGTGATTTTATAACCGGAATGTACTTTCGTATATACATAACTACAAATATAATCAAAACAATGCCCACTATTGCCAGAAACATATTCCAAAAACTAAAATACTCCATGACCATCGGTATAACGGAATTCATATGACCAATCTGTGTAAAATCCGACGGGTAAAATGGCTCTCCTCTAAAAATGAGTTTAAAATGGTTCACCATCACAAAAATAAGTAAGACTAAGCTAGTTATCGTTGTACTTAAGAAAACTCTTCCAAGCAAATTATATGCAAAAACGTATACCATATAAATAAATAATAGGCTTAATATATACTGTCCATATTGTAAATACACCCATGTATTTACTACTATAAGGTTCATATCCTCCTGCACTATGATATACATCCAATTCATTGTATGAGCAATTAAAAATAATACAACATAAACTCGAATAGCCGGCCTCAGCTTATGACTGATGCCTTTATTTAAATGAATGATGTATAGTAGTACACTCCATAAAACAATAATGAGTATACTTAGCTGTATTTTCCCATTAAAAAATTCTTTAGTTCTCTCGAATTCGAAAGATCTTAACATAACAAAAAACAGCGTTTCTAAACAGATTGCCCACATTCCACTAAGAATGATAGAAATTAATAGGTTCTTCCTCGACTGCTGAGGAGAAAAACTAAGATAAAATTCATCTCTTCTTCGTTGTCGTGTTAAAAAATCAAAACGCAATTTATTCCCTCTTTCCTTTGCCCCTTCGTCTCGCATCCACAAACATATTGTCCTATACAAAATACCATATTTGTATGCAGCTAGTCTCCCTATGTGCTTGTAATATACACATGTATCCTTAATTTCCCCTTAAAAATACAGTGAAATTTTAATAAGCCCGAACCATTCAGGATTGAACGGGATAAAACTTCTTCGCTCTATATTCTAACAGCATAAATGAACTATGCTTCACAAAATTATTACCATAAAAAAAGAACCTACCAACACTGACAGGTTCTCCTTCATTCTAACAGACATGAGCATATGTATTATATAAGAGAAGACATCCATACTTTCCATATAATACATACAAGTACGATAACTACAAAATCAAAAAGATCTAATCTCGGGCCCTTCTTCATATTCATCTCTAGCCACATATGAATCCATTTTATTTTTGTATATTTTTGAATGTTTTTCTTTGCAAATCGATAAACGAGTACTTGCATAATAAAAAATCCGATTACGAAAATGAACAAGAAAATGAGAAAATCGACCACAAAATTCCTCCCTATTTTTGCAGCGATTTTTCTACTATTTGATTTCTCAAAACCCACTCTTCAAATTGAGCACTTCCGAATTCCCAGCTAAGATCACGAGCATGTACAGAAAAAACGTAATGACCAGCATATTCGTCCATAAATCTACCTGTCTCGATCTCATCTTTCTGAAGACCATATGTCCCAAAATTAAAATACACATCCCACACGTCTTCATTCTTCCGCTTATAAGCAATCGATTCCATATCACATTCTGTTCCGAAATAATCAAGATGTAAATGTACGCTATCATCATATTCGTAATCCATTTTATCACCCCTTATATTTGTACTTCTTTATCACCCAAAAAATTCCTGCTATCCACACTCACATATGGGCACTTACCTACATATCATGCTTGTAGAGTGACTTCTAGGAGGTGTCATATAGTGAAAAAATTAATAGCTGTTTTTTGCATCATGTTACTAGCTGTTTTCACATTTGCTGCTTGCAGTAGTAAAAAGGAAGGTACGAAAGAACAAACGCAAAACATTCGCATCGGCGAAGTTACCCATTCTCTCTTCTACGCCCCGTTATATGTCGGGATTGAAAAAGGATTTTTTAAAGATGAAGGATTAAATATTGACCTCCAAACAACAGCTGGCGGAGATAAAACGATGACCGCCCTATTATCTGGCGGAATTGATATTGCTCTCGTCGGTTCTGAAACGTCTATTTACGTTCATCAACAAGGTGCAAAAGACCCTATCATTAACTTCGCACAACTTACACAAACAGACGGAACATTTTTAGTTTCGCGTAAAAAATTAGACTCTTTTAATTGGAATGACGTAAAAGGTGTTACGTTTTTAGGACAGCGTAAAGGCGGCATGCCGCAAATGGTTGGAGAATACGTTTTAAAGAAAAATGGCATTGATCCTCACAAAGATACAAACTTAATTCAAAACATCGAATTTGCTAACATTGCAAGTGCCTTTGCATCTGGTACTGGGGAATTTGTACAGCTCTTTGAACCGACTGCAAGTATATTCGAAAAAGAAGGAAAAGGGTTTATCGTCGCTTCGTTCGGAAATGAATCTGGAACTGTTCCGTATACAACGTTCATGGCAAAAGAAAGCTTCTTAAAGAAAGATAAAGATGCTGCTGAAAAATTCACACGTGCGCTCTATAAAGCACAACAATGGGTTGATACACATAGTCCAGAGGAGATTGCTGATGTCGTTTCTCCGTTATTTAAAGACACTTCAAAGGACATTACAGTAAAAGTAATTGAACGTTATAAAAAGCAACATTCTTATGCGACAAATCCGCTATTAGATGCTGAAGAATGGAAACAGCTCCAAACGATTATGAAAGAAGCTGGCGAATTACAAAAAGAAGTTCCACATGAAGCGCTCGTCAATACAAAAATTGCCGAAAGCGTTATTAAGAAATAGAGGCGAAGTGTATGAGTTTTTTACAAATACGTAACGTTTCTCACTGCTTTTTCGCAAAAGAGAATGCTAAATTGATTCTCGAAGACATGAGTTTACAAGTGGAAGAAGGCGAATTTATTTCTATACTCGGTCCAAGTGGTTGCGGCAAAACAACACTCCTCTCCATTATTGCCGGGTTACTTGATCCAATTGAAGGCATCGTCTTTTTAGATGGTGAGCCTATTACAACAAAAACTTCATCTATGGGGTATATGCTGCAGCAAGATTACTTGTTCCCTTGGAAAACAATTGAAGAAAATATTATGCTTGGACTTCACACTCGAAAAATTTACAATGAACAGACGAAAAAACATACTTTACAACTTTTAAAGCAAGTCGGTCTACATGATGTAGAAGAGCAATACCCTCGTGAACTGTCCGGCGGTATGCGTCAACGTGCCGCTCTCGTTCGAACGTTAGCGACCGATCCGAAAATTTTATTGCTAGATGAACCTTTTTCAGCTCTCGATTATCAAACGAAGTTGAAACTAGAAAATCTCGTCTTCACATTATTACGTAACTATAAAAAAACATCACTACTTGTCACACACGATATTGAAGAAGCCATTGCGATGAGTGATCGTATTTATTTACTACAAGCGAATCCTGGAAAAATTGCAAAAACATTTATCGTCCCAGAAAGCATCCGTTCCTTATCACCGTTAGAATCACGCCACCACCATGACTTCCCATCCCTCTTCCAAGATATATGGAAGGAGCTGGAGCGACTTGGATAATATAAAGCAACTACATGAACAGTTTCGGAAGAAAGAACGTAGGCGCGCATGGTTAGCACGCTCACTGCAGCTTTTACTGCTCATTCTTTTCTTTTCACTATGGGAAATAGCTAGCAAAAAAGAGTGGATTGATCCTTTACTCTTTAGCTCTCCTTCAAGCATTTGGGATCTCTTCCTTAGTAAATGGATTGACGGTTCGCTTTGGGTTCACATATGGACGACATTACTTGAAACAGGAGTAGGCTTCATTCTTGGAACAGTGCTCGGTGCTATTATCGCTACTTTTCTTTGGTGGATGCCACTTCTCGCTCGCGTGCTCGACCCCTATCTCGTCGTCCTAAACGCCATGCCAAAAGTGGCACTTGGACCTATTATCATTGTAATCTTCGGTCCAAATATTTCTTCGTCGATTGCAATGGGGGTAATCATTTCCATCATCATTACCATTCTCGTTATTTACAGCGCATTTCAAGAAGTCGATTCTAACTATATAAAAGTGATGGACACATTTGGCGCGAATAAATGGCAATGTTATAAGCAAGTCGTTCTCCCTGCATCCTTCCCAGCAATTATTTCAACGTTAAAAGTGAACGTTGGTTTATCATGGGTCGGTGTTATATTCGGCGAACTTCTCGTCTCTAAACAAGGTCTTGGCTACTTAATTAGCTACGGATTCCAAGTATTTAATTTCACGCTCGTCTTACTGAGCGTACTACTCACCTGTGTCCTCGCAACACTTATGTATGTGTTTGTTGAGGCATTTGAAAAACTTCTAATTGGAAAACGAAAAAGAAGCTGACTTAGGGCGATAGACTATAGTCAGCTTCTTTCTTTACCTTTTATCACACATCTTTGTTTCATTTGTAACGTTTCCATCCGCAACCGTAACTGTATGGAAACAATCTTTCACACGTACTGTAACGACATTTTCTTTTCGATCTATTACATGATAATCATCATACTTTTTATTTAATGCACTACGAATTTGCTCTCCTTCAAAAATCGGAAAACCGTGAGACATTACCCAAATGAGACCAGCAACCGCAAGAATCGTTTTCATACGTTTCATTACCTCCTTGAGAGTAAACTTATAGTCCCTACAATATGCGCATTATAATTGTGTCTAATTTGTGACATTTTTATACTAATTCTCTTTTAAAGCTTCAGTTCCTTCTTCTTTTTTACAAAAAGACAGAATTTTCAATTTTATCAACATAAAAAAACGCAAAGAACTAAAATTCTTTACGTTTTATTGGCAAAAATATATACCTCTCATTATTGTCATTGTCCGCTTTGTTACTCTATCGTTTTCGAAACATCATATAACCCCGACAACACTTCCGCTCTCATTTTTACAAGCTCAGGGAACTGATAGAAGAACGCAATTTTTTTATACTTTAACTCCGATCCTTCTTTCACCTTTTTTGAATCTTGCAAAATAAATGCTGTAAACGTATCTGCAATATCTTCCGCTACATTTGTCGTTCCATACTGTGATACAAATTCCTCATGCTTTTCTTTAAAAAATTCAATTTGAGTTTCTTCACTTTCTTCCACTTTCTTTTCTGTCCACTCCTGCTCAATGTCCTTCCAGAAAGAGTTATAAAATTGATTAATATAAGATTTTTCCTTCGCACATCCCTCTTGTAAGAAAAGAGTTTCACAGTTATTTCGGTATGTTGAAATATCTTTATCTTCTTCAAAATCCTTTACATACTTTTCATCTACTGGTATTTGCTTATACCCGAGCGTCAACACGTGAGCCGTCTCATGAATTAATGTTTTCATCACTTCATCGATATTTACCGCCGAATCAAGCGTATCTAAGCTAAGAATCCAATCTTTCGGATTCTCCATACTAGGCATAACGTGAGCAACAACACCGTCATAACCGTCCGTTATTAAATCAAATTCTGTTATATTCCCGCGATATTGAGCTGGAATGAGAGTACGATACATATCCCATAAGTCTTCATGATACCCTCTATCTTGACGCTGTTGTAGCACCTCTTCTTTCGCTTCTTTATCTTCAGCGAATACTTTATTTAAACGTTTTCGTTCTATTTTTTCAAAATAAGGATCTACAATTTCATCACCATCAATATAATAAGAAGCTAAAAAGAAATAATTTTCGTCATCCTCTTTTTTCTGCTCTGCCCCTTTCATATCCGCATTTTCATGCTCTTCTATATCATAATCTTCTACTGCTTCAAGCTCAGATAATCCATCTATTTTTTCATATACTTTTTGAAGTTTATTATCTCCTATTTCCACGCATTCTTCTTCTGTTTTACAAACTTCTTTTTCCTTCACACTCTTCATAGAACTATCGCATCCTGCTATTAAACCAATTGCGACGATAACCCCTACTAACTTGCCATACAGTCTCTTCATATAAACCTCCGTCGTTCCATTCTACAAAAATATCATAATCAATTTCTAACGAATATGCGATACTTAATTAAATAAACTGTAAGGGGGGCCATGATTCGAGCAGTCTTCTTCGACTTAGATGGAACATTAGTAGATCGGCGCCAATCTCTAGAAAATTATATTAGCGATTTTTACAATATATCGACTTACCGACAAAAGCTGACAAACAAAAAAGAGGCCGTTTTTCAAAAACGCCTCCCCTTCCTTTATTATTCATATACTGTAAACTGCGGTTTACTCGGATGATCTTTAACTTGCGCATCCTCTGGAAACTTTGATACTTTTTGATATAGAGCAATGTCACCGATACAACCTGCTGTTAGTAAAATCCCTAAAAATGAGATGGATTGCACGTTCGTAGCTAACCCAATTACAATTGGCAAAATTCCAGTTGGTAAAAACGGCAGCATTAACACTTTCTTCATTTGCTTTACTGTAATCGCCTGTTTAGAATGAGCATATGCAACACCTAATTTCCAATTAACGCCCCATTTCAGTTCACTCCATGGAACGCCTCCGATATAGCGAAACCCTATTAAATGTATCGCTTCATGAATACAAACGAGAACAATCATTGCGATAATAAAAAGAAACAGGGTTGGTAACGTAATTTCAATTTGAAACCCGCCTGAAAGAAGTGAATGTAAAAAACTAACTCCAATCGCCAGAGCGAATGCTATACAGCATGAATAGAAATTTAATTTAACCATCGAAACAGTAACAGTCGTTTCTTTTCCTTTATCCATCTTTCCCCTACTAAAACGCAAATATATATTCACAAAATTGTATAATATACCCAAAATGATGTAAATATATATTTACATTTATTCTTGCACACAAAAAAAGAAACCGGCCACTTTACTTCGTAAAACAGCCGATTTCTTCTATATGTTTCATCGTGCGCGCCAGTACATCGTCACGCATTATAAAGCTAAATTTTCTATCCGTTTTAATATTGTCAGGAATGTCTGTTAATAAAACAGATCCTTTCGTTTCTTCGTAATGCGTATGTTCTTCTACCGCACTAATTGTTGCAAAATAAATGTTTTTAATGATTATTTTGTCTTTTCCAGATACTTTATATTGTCCTAAGTAAGTTAAATCAGAAACTATGCCGCCAGTTTCTTCATGAACCTCTCGAACTGCCGCTTCTTCCGGTGTTTCCCCTAGTTCTACTTTACCACCTGGAAATTCAAGACCGCGACGTAAATGATGCGTTAATAACCATTGATCCCCGTACCGGCATACAACCCAAACATGCTTTGGCTCAGGAGAAAATGGATAACGTTCAAACGATAATTGTACAGTGTTGTGGTAATAATCTTTAAATTTGTACATGCCATTACTCCCCTATTGATGGTTACAAGTTTTTCCTACCACAAATTGTAGCATATTCTCGCTTTTCTGCATAATATTATCCAATTACAATCCATTGATTATTCCCATTTGCGCGACTAATTCTTTCGTCTCATGATTTCCTAAATCGTAAATCATTTTATATGCTTTTTGTAGTTGTTCATCATATCGGTCATTATTCGAATCGTGATGATACTCAACAAATGGAACGTGAGAACGTACAAATGAACCTAAATCCTCTACATATGCTTGATCAAAGTACTCTCTTAACTCCGTAATTTCCTCATCACTTGCGGAAACCTCAAAATTATACGTATCCGCCGTCTTCACTTGCGAAATTTGACCGTTTCCTATTGATATATAATATGTTTTTTTCGTCTCCATGTAACACCCTTCTTTCATCCTTTTAATTTCTATTGTTTTCATCAATTACAAAATTATGTAAAATAAAGAAAAGGAGGGATTCCATGTTCAAAATATTAATTATCGGTATTATAATCGTCCTAGTCATACTAGTACTCTCCGTCATGACAATTAATAAAGGCTACGCTTATAAACATTCTGTTGATAAGCCAGAAGATAACCCTTATACAAAAAACAGCAAGAAGAATTCATAATACGCTTCATATACTACTTATTTTAGCCCACATCATATTCAGTATTCGTTTACTGGCAGGTCAACATAACTTTCTACTACTTTCACAATTTCTATTAGGGACTTTACTGTTTCTTATTACCATTGAACAAATAAGGAAAAAGGCTTCATTTTGATTGTTCTCATTATCAACTATATAAAATAACTGGAGGTATATATGCTAAAAGGGATACAGATTACTTTTTCACTTATCGCTTTATGTATAGCAATCTATGGATTTTTTACTGGCAATAGAGAAATGATGCCTTATATGTTCTTTTTCTTAGGATTAATGGCTTTCACTGTAGCGCTAGGAGAAATAAAAAAACATAGACAATCTAGCAGCATACTTGCTTTCATAGCTGGAGCCGGTGCTTTATTTCTTAGCTTCTCAGAACTATTTCGGTAAATAATTTATTTAAAAAGGTGGAGATTTGTATGCTAAAAACCTTTCGCATTATATCCGTCTTATCGTCATCGTTCTCGCCCTATCCGTAATATTTACAAACGCACTTGTTACAATGCCTTATATGCTCATCGCCTTATCTATTATGACCTTCATCCTGAGCGCCGAAGAAAAACAGAAACAAAAGAAAGTACATAGTACACTCTCCTTCTTTTCTGGCGTATTCACTTTAAGCGTTGCTATTATAATTTTTGTCTCTCAATAACTATCTTTCTACTAGGAGGTTAAAGTGCATATAAGAAAATTACAGCTAACCATCGTTTTTATTACTTTGATCTTATGTTTATACAGCACATTTACAATGAACTTTCAAACCTTTTCACCTATCATTTTGTTCCTCTTTAGTTTATATGGCATTTTAGTAGGAATTGAGACGATTCAAAAACAACAAAAACAAATTGGAGCTATTAGCATCGGTTTAAGTCTTTTTACGATTGTTTTTGTTATTCCATTTATAATGTTCTTTTAAAGGAGGATTATATGTTTAAAAACATTCGAATTATAATAGCTACTATCGCTCTTATTCTCGCCCTATTTAGCTTCTTCGCAAATATCCCTATGCTTTTACCATACGTTTTTATCCTTTTGAGTATTATGTTTATCCTTTTTGGAATCGATGAAATAAAAGAGCGGCAAAAAGCAAAAGCATTTGTTTATTTTCTCGGTTCTGCCTTTATTTTATATGTTGGGGTGTCTAGTATACTTTCATAAAAAAGAAGAGCATGTTTTGCTCTTCTTTAACTCACCATTTTCAACCCAATAATCGTCCCCATAATTCCAACGATACAAATAATCCGAAAAGCATTTTTCGGCTCTTGAAAGAATAAAATACCGACAACTGCTGCCCCGAGCGTCCCAATCCCAGTCCAAACTGCATATGCAATTGATAACTGAATTTCTTGGAGTGCCATCGTTAAAAATTGAAAACTAATAATAAATCCACCTATTAAAATAATATTATTCGTCCAATTATTATCTTTTGCTACTTTCTTTATCCCAATTACACCGACAATTTCAAAAAGCCCAGCTATAATTAAATACATCCACGCCATTTTATTTCACCTCTTCCTTGTCACCACTAAATTTCAATCCGATAATAAATAGTGCTAATAAACAAACAAGGAAAATTTTAATAAATGAGAACGGCTCTTTAAAATATAAAATATCTACTACTATCGTTCCCACTGTCCCAATTCCAGTAAATACTGCATATGCCGTTCCAATTGGGATTCTTTTAGTTGCTTCAATTAATAGATGAAAACTAACTAAAATTGCAATAAGTGTCAAAATACTCATCGAATTTGTTTTTAATCCCGTTGCCCAATATATTTCGATTAAGCCTCCAAATACTAAATACAGCCACGCCCTATTTGTACTAATCTCCTTTTTCTTTTTCACTTCTTCTTTTACCTCTTGTCGTATTTCTTGTTTTGAAGAGCTACGTTTCTTTTTTGGAAAAAGAATGTAGGACATCGCCCATATAAAATGAATCATAAGTACCGATGTCCAAACACTGATAATGGTATTAATAGTTTCATTTTTATAAAAGCCTATTTGTTTATTCAAAATCCATTCTTTCATATGAAGAATATAAGATCCACTTGGTAACTCTTGAGCTGGTACAAGCCCTATTAGAAAAATAAATAAAAGCTGCGCAAGAATGAAAATGCCCACATGTTTACAAAAGTATTGCCGCTCTAATCGTGCGTGCTCCTTTCCATATAGCTTCTCTTTTTGCATAGCTGTCATTTATCTTCCTCCTTTTTCAAATAATAATCTACCATTTCATCTATATACTTCATTGTTTCCGAATCAAGTCCATATACTTTTGCAATCTCCCCCTCTTCAGGTCTAATTAATTCCCAATACTTATTTATTAATTGTTCATCTTCTTGAAATATATGCATGGAAAAAGCCACTACTTTCTCCGCCAATTGTTGAACTTCTGGTGAATCTACTGGTTCATTTATACGCTCGCGAATTTCTCTTAATACTTGCAGCCACTCTTTCGTTCTTTTATCGTTTTCTTCAAATGTTGGTAAGCCCTGAATAATCTGCTGCTCTTCCTCATTAAAATATCTTTTCCAAAATTTCTCCCTCTGATCAATTCCCTGTACTGATTTTATAAATAACATTAAATCTTCTGTTCTAAGCTCTCCTGTTAATTCAATGGAATGAAATGTTGTATATAGTAGCTTTTCTAAATCCTGTAATCTTTTTACTTCCCCTTGTATTGTTTGAATTTCATTTTGAATCGCATTCTTCCATCTTTCTTCTTCTGAAATCCCCTTTGCTTCTTTTAATACTCCTTTTATTTCTGAAAGCTTAAAACCAAGCTTTTTAAAAGTTGTGATTTGCTGCAATGTAATTACATCATCTTTTGAATAGTAACGATATCCTGAGTCAGCAACATAAGACGGTCTTAACAATCCAATTTCCTCATAATATCTAAGTGTTCTCGTCGTTACATTCGTTTCTTTTGAAATTTCGCCAATGCTATACTTATCCATCATTTCCTCCCTTTACTTACTTTATTTATCCCTACTATAAACTTTGACGTATACGTTAAAGTCAATACTCTTCATAACATACATTTCTACAAATAAAAAAACTGCCCTTTCACAGGCAGTTTTTCTTTCTATCCAAACACTTTCTCAAGTTCATCTTTATCTTGGCTTAACCAGAAGTTCATTAAGCGTTGAGCTCCTTCTAAGTCGTGAAGCTTCGCTTGACCACATTGTGTTTCATTTGCAGCTGGAATTTCTGTAATTTGAACCGCATCTTTTAATGTTAGTTCTAATAAATCAATAATTTCTCGAACCGTTGGTGTTCCGCTTACTACAAGATAATATCCTGTTTGGCAGCCCATTGGTGAAATATCGATAATATCAAAATGCGGATAACGATCAATATATTTACGTAAATTAAATGCTAATAAATGTTCTAACGTATGAATAACATCTGGTTTCATTGCTTGTTTATTCGGTTGGCAAAAACGAATATCAAATTTATTTACAATACCGTCACTTCCTACGTTGTGAACTCCGCAATGTCTTACATAAGGCGCCTTTACAATCGTATGATCTAATTCAAAGCTTTCTACTGATGGCATACAACATCTCTCCCGCTTTTAATTTAATTCCGTTATATCCAATATGATATAACGGAAATCAACATTAGTAAAGTATTATGTACAGTCGTGCTATAATACTTTAAGACTATGCGGAAAAGGAGACCATTATGAAACAGATTTTTATTGGGATTATACGCTTCTATCAAAAATTCATTTCTCCAATGACACCACCAACGTGCCGCTTTTATCCAACTTGCTCGCATTATGGATTAGAAGCATTTCAAAAACATGGTGCCCTAAAAGGTTTTTTGCTAACTTGTAAGCGGATATTAAAATGTCACCCTTTCCACCCGGGAGGATTTGATCCTGTCCCAGATAAAAAGGATGACAAAGTAAATTCTTAATTATCGTAACCATTCACAACTAAATCTAATTTTCCTGTGTCAGGATCTATAACAAGACCGTGAACAGGTACTTCTTCAGGAAGTAATGGATGGTTGCGAAGTATTGATACGCTATGTTCTACACTTTCTTCTACACTAGAGAATCCTTGTAGGAATCTTTCTAAATCGATTCCAGAATAACGAAGTGTATCTAATTTCTCTTCTGTGATACCGCGCTCTTTCATCTTCTCGATTGTACTGCTCGCTTGAATTTTAGCCATACCGCAATCATGGTGGCCAACTACACAAACTTCATCAGCACCAAGTTCGTATACAGCAACTAAAATACTACGCATAATACTTCCGAACGGATGGGAAATAACAGCGCCTGCTACTTTAATAATTTTCACATCACCGTTACGCATATTCATCGCTTTCGGTAATAATTCAACAAGACGAGTATCCATACAAGAGATAATTACCATCTTTTTGTTTGGAAATTTACCTGTTTCGTACTCTTCATATTTTTTTTCTTCAACAAATTTTTCATTGTATTGTAAAATCTCTTCTAATGACTTCATAGTAAAGAACCCTCTTTTCTCTCATTTACATTACTTATATAGTGTACCAAAATTTAAAAAACTCAAAAAGGATATTGCTTTATAGTAAAAATAAGATATTTTCAGATAACCGACATAATTCTTTCAAAATATACACACACCTTTGTAACAAGTCCCCCCTATTTAAAACGTTTTTTCACTATAAACTGATTGTAGA
Source organism: Bacillus sp. IBL03825 (assembly GCF_024712505.1). Taxonomy (NCBI): domain Bacteria; kingdom Bacillati; phylum Bacillota; class Bacilli; order Caryophanales; family Bacillaceae; genus Bacillus; species Bacillus sp. IBL03825. Next base: position 4,720,934 of record NZ_JAMXKE010000001.1, read on the forward strand.
TAATGTAAAAAAGGAGTGAATATTTATTATGTCCGACGTTCTGTTACTGAGTCGTTTTCAATTTGCAATTACTATTTTTTATCACTTTTTATTTGTACCTTTGACAATCGGACTTGTTATTTTAGTAGCATGTATGGAAACTCAATACGCCCGCACATTGAATCCAACATACCGCAAAATGGCAAATTTCTGGGGTAAATTATTTACAATTAACTTCGTAATGGGGATTATAACTGGGATTACGATGGAATTCCAATTTGGAACAAACTGGTCTGAGTACTCCAAATATATGGGAGATATTTTCGGATCACCTCTCGCAATCGAAGCACTCGTTGCCTTCTTCTTAGAATCTACTTTCATGGGAATATGGTTATTCGGTAAAGACAAAATTTCACCAAAGTTCCGTGCCTTCTGTATGTGGATGGTTGCACTTGGAACAAATATTTCCGCCCTTTGGATTATTACAGCAAACGGCTTTATGCAAAACCCTGTTGGCTACGTCGTACGTAACGGCCGCGCTGAATTAAATGATTTCTGGGCACTTGTGACAAATCCATATGCTTGGAACATGTTCTTCCATACTGTAATTGGTTGTTATATCGTTGGTGCTTTCTTCGTTATGGCAATTAGTGCCTATCATTTATTACGCAAAAATGAAGTTGAATTCTTCAAAAAATCATTTAAGTTTGGTTTAATGTTAGGTTTATTCGCTGCAACTGTTACACCGTTTATGGGTCATCAGTCTGGTGTATCAGCAGCTAAATATCAACCAGCAAAAGGAGCTGCGATGGAAGCGGTTTGGGAAACTGGAAAAGGACAAGGCTTCTCGATTGTTCAAATTCCTGATGTGAAAAACGAAAAGAACTTTGAATTCCTTACGATTCCGAAACTAGGGAGTTTCTTCTATACAAACTCATTTGATGGCGAAATTGTTGGTTTAAAGGATATCCCGAAAGATGAACGTCCAAATGTTAACCTCGTGTACTATAGCTTCCGCTTAATGGTTGCACTTGGTATGTTCTTTATGGCATTAACTTGGTACGGTTTCTACTTAAACCGAAAAGGAAAACTAGAAAACTCAAAACGTTATTTAAAAATCACAATATGGTCGGTCTTACTACCATATATCGCAATTAACGCTGGTTGGATTGTTGCCGAAGTAGGTCGTCAACCATGGACAGTTTATAAACTAATGCGTACAGCAGAATCTGTATCACCTATATCTGTTCCACAAATTTGGTTCTCATTAATTAGTTTAATCTTGTTCTATACTTTACTTTTAATCGCAGACGTATACTTAATGCTAAAGTTCGCGAAAAAAGGACCAGCAGCATTAGAAGAACCTGCTACTGAAGGAGGTGCAGCTCATGTCTCATGATATGCTTGCAATCATCTGGTTTGGTTTATGGGGCGTGATTTGGACAGTTTACTTCATTCTTGATGGGTATGCACTTGGTAACGGAATGATTTTTCCTTTCGTTGCGAAAGACCGACAAGAACGAAATCAATTACAAGAAGCAATTGGCCCATTCTGGGGTGGTAATGAAGTATGGTTAATTACAGCTGGTGGCGCAACATTTGCTGCCTTCCCAGTCACGTATGCAAATATGTTTAGTTATTTATATACACCACTATTTTTAGTATTACTCGCACTGTTTGCTCGTGCTGCTGGACTTGAATTTATGCATAAAGACGATTCACCAATTTGGCAAAAAACTTGTAAATGGGCATTTACAATTGGTAGTTTCCTAATCGCCTTCTTATTCGGAGTTACGTTCGCTAACCTTTATTACGGACTACAAATCGGAAAAAATGGCTATGAAGGAAATTTACTTAGCTTATTAAATCATTACGGTATTTTAGGAGGTCTGTTCTTCACAGCTATATTCGTCGTATCTGGTGCCCTTTGGGTTATAATTAAAACGACTGGTGAAGTATCTGATCGTGCTTATAAAATCGCAAGACCATTTTCAATGGCAGCTGCTATTATTTTAGCTATTTTCTATGTAGCAACTGCAAATCGTACAAATTTATTCCAAAACTTCACAGAATATCCTGTACTATTCATTCTGCCAGTACTTGCAATGTTAATGAGTGTACTCGCACTTATTATGGTGTACAAACATAAAATCGGTCTTGCATTCACATTCGTTTGCTTAACAATCGCAATGTTTATGACAACTGGATTTGCAGGTATGTTCCCAAGAATGTTGCCATCTCGTATTAACGACGCTTATAGTACAACGTTATATAACGCAGCTGGTAGTCAATTAAACTTAAAAATTATGTTCTTCGTTGCAATGGTTATGGTACCAATTGTTATTGGATATCAACTTTGGAGCTACAGTATCTTTAAAAATAAAATTCATAAGGACTCTGCTAAAGGGTATCACTAAAATAAAAAAGACACTTCGTTTGAAGTGCCTTTTTTGTACGTATGATTTTTGATAAGATGTTATATTTCCAATCTAACAACTATAATACAGAAGAATCATGAACAGCTCACAGCTAGATTGTAGCACAGGGCAAGTTCATCATTTTATGCAATTTTACATATTTATCTATAAAGTAAACTGTATTCCTTGATCGTTCGCATCGCTATCCCTTACATCTGCTGTACTAATACCACTAAATGTTTGTACTTTTTTTCCTGTATTCGATGATCCTGATCCATTATAAGCTTTCGTTTTTTCAATCGGCTGCACGTTATATTTATCTCCTAAATTAATCGTTCCGTTACAGTTTTCAATAATAACGCCTTCCACAACTGATGGCATTTTGTCACCTACTTTCATTTCGTTACTTTTATTTTATGAGAATCGCCTAAAAAAATAGCATGTACAAATAAGAAAAAGCACTCAGACTGAGTGCTTTTTCTTATTTCCCTTTTTTATTTCTTTCACAAGCAATTCCATCGCCATCACGATCTAAATGCTTACCATAATACGGACTCTCTCTTGTAATATCATAATATCCAGCATCGTTTGCTTCTTTACAATTAGCAAAGCGTTTCGGATCCGGTTTTACTTCAGGCTTCACTTCTGGTTGTGGTTGTTTTGCTCCTGGTCTTTCTTCAAATGGTAACGTTGCATTATATAAGAACTGAACGTATTGCTCACGACTTACATGCATTTTAGGTGCGAATTTACCATCACCAGTTCCAGCCGTAATATAATTTGATTTTATTGCAGTAATCGCAGGATTCGCCCATCCATTTCTATCTACATCCGGGAAATTATGATCCCCTCTTATTTGCAATTGGAATCCCCTTGTCAAAATTTGTGCCATTTCTTCACGAGTTAACGAATCTTTCGGTCTAAATTTTCCTGTGTTATCTCCAACGAATACACCCATCTCTGTTAAAGCAAGAATCTCTTTTTTAAACATAGTTGAACGATCCGTAACATCTTTATACGGATTGTTATACTGTTCTTTTACTGTCGGTTTTAAATGACGGAACATAAGAGCTGCAACTTGCTCACGTGTTACATCATCACCAAATCCAAAAATCCCATTTCCGTATCCAGCAACAACGTTTTTATTTGCTAAATCCATAATTGCTTTATAAGACCAATGATTGTTTGGAACATCTTTAAAATCTGCACTTGCCTGTGCTGTTCCAATTGAAGTAAATGCTGTAGTTGCAACAATTGCACCTGTTAAAATTAATTTTTTAAATCCCATATTTGAGTCTCCTTCTCTTTCCTATAATAATCATTTAACAATATAACAAATTATTCTAATATATTTTGTCACATTATGTCGAACACAAAAAAGAATCCAGCAGGATTCTTTTTTGCTAAGCATGAATGGCAATTTTGGAGACAGTTGACTTCTTCAAAAATTTATTAGGGGTAATATTTTGAAAAAGAAAGCCTTTCATATGTAGGTTAACACCACTGGAATATATAGTAAATTGATAATGTTTATACGGAAGATTGCTAATGTTTAGTATAGATAGTTTCCACTATGTAAACAGTAGAAACTATCTATACTAAACAACAAAAAGGCGTCTTCAAAGAAGACACCTTTCATAAACAGACACTATAAAACAGAATTATTTATTGTTATACGATTGTTAGATACAAAAAGTAGAGGGAAATGTTTGTAAGAAATTCTGCTTTATATAGTCTGCCTACCACTTATATTTTAATCCTCTTCATTTGAAAATAAATATAATATGCATAATTACATGAAAAAAAGAAAAGACACTCCATAGAGTGCCTTTTCAACCATTTTACTTTTAATATATCACCTTACATACATTTTAACATATGTATCCATACATTTTATTGAGAAAATTCAAAATCATTTTTCCTTTCATTTTTAATTATAAAATCATGTAATATAAAAGGTATGTCAAATTCTTTTACAAATTGAGGTGTACTATATTTATGTATTTTGGAATCATTCCTCTTATATTGTTTATTATTTTTCTTATCTCATATTTAAAAGATCCACGAAAAATAATAAATGGCTTTTTATTTAATGCCTTTTTCTGTTCATTTCTATTATTTTGCGCTATAGCCTCATATGAGTCTGGTAGTAACTCTTTACATTTTATCGTTATTATTCCCATGTTAGCGCTAATTGTAATGATACCTTTTGCTATAGTCGCTTTAATGTTTGGACTATTTCTTAATGCAAAAATTTTAATGCAACGTGAAGGAAGACGCTTCACAAACTCTTTAACTTTAATTGCTGCTTTAGGGATTTTATTCTTTATTATGCTCGCTATCATAAATCCAGCAAATTTATTCTCAGAGCATTTTCAATTTATTTTTACTGCGATTTCGCTTATAACTATGTATTTCTTTGTACATTTGTCTAACTTCTTAAGCGCATATTTTTTATATCAATTCAATAGACCAAGACGTAATCAAGATTTCATCATCGTTCTTGGTAGTGGCTTAATTAATGATAAAGTACCACCTTTACTTGCAAGTCGTATTAATAAAGCAATCGACTTTTATTGGAAACAAGCCTCTGTAAATACACCACCAACAATCATTTTCTCTGGTGGACAGGGTCCAGATGAAGGTCTTCCTGAAGCAGAAGCAATGCAAAAATATGCTGTTGAAAAAGGAATTCCGTTTGAACATACAGTACAGGAAAATCGCTCTGTCAACACATATCAAAACATGTCGTTCTCTAAAGAAATTATGGATTCTTTAAAACCAGAAGGTAAGTATAGAAGTATCTTTACAACGAACAACTTCCATCTTTTCCGCGCTGGTATATATGCAAGACAAGCTGGTCTTAATAGCCAGGGAATTGGATCAAAAACAGCATTTTATTACTGGCCTAACGCAATGATTCGTGAATATGTCGCAATTGTTGTAATAGGACGTAAGCGCCATATGAAAGTGTGCGGGACTATTTTAGGTTTCGCTTTATTCCTAACAGTCCTTAGTTTTATTGTTTCTTAACATTCTCCCATCCTTTCATAAGGATGGGATTTCTTATACTTATTTCAAAAATATTTTAAAGATAATATGGTGATAATATTCCCTGCATACATCCATTAAAGGAGAAATTTTTCACATTAAATGTTAAAATGAAATTTAGGTGTGAATTACGTAACAAATAAGAAACTAGTTTGAAACGAGGAAATTACATGGAGAAAATTATCAAAAACAAGCCCAATAAGCTAAAAATCGCTTCAAAAGCTTTGATGATTATTATTGGGGCATTTATCACAGCATACGGATTAGAAGCGGTATTAATTCCAAATAACGTATCAGACGGTGGTGTGACTGGTTTAAGTATCGTTAGTTCAAGATTATTTGGATTGCCATTAGGAGCTCTAATCGCAGTTATTAACATTCCTTTCGTTTGGTTAGGATATAAACAAATAGGTAAAAGCTTTGCAATTTATTCTATTATCGGGATTGCTTCATTAGCAATAGGTACCGTTGTTATGCATGGAATACCTACTATTATTGAAGGCGATACACTACTCGTTACAGTTGTTGGTGGTATTATTATCGGTTTCGGTATGGGACTAGCATTACGTAACGGCGGCGCATTAGATGGAATCGATATGCTAGCTGTATTACTTTCTCGTAAGTTACCTTTTGGAACAAGTGACCTTATTTTATTCTTAAACATGTTCGTATTTATTTTCGTATCAACAGTATTCGGTCTTCAAGGAGCTATCCTTTCGGCAATTGCTTACTTTATCGCTTCGAAAGTCATTCATATCGTTGAAGTTGGTTTAAGTGGTTCGAAAACATTTAAAATCATCACGAAAGAACCTGAATTAATGGTAGAAACAATTCGTGATCGTTTAGGCCGAAGCGCAACGTATAACGAAGTATACGGTGGTTATTCAAGAGAGAAATTTAAAGAAATTTCTTGTGTAATTAACCGTTTAGAAGAAAGTAAAATGAAGGATTTGATTAATGAAATCGATCCAAATGCCTTTATTACAGTTTATGACGTAGCAGAAGTAAAAGGCGGTAACTTTAAGAAACGTGATATTCATTAATCATTATGAATAAAGAGGGTGTGCCAACAATTTGGCACACCCTCTTCTTATTATTAAGTTGCGGTCGATATATTCTAATAATCGCTCATATATTTTTACTCTCCCCATCTTCTTCCTCTCTTAATCCATGCTACGTATTTTTGAAAGGCGGGCACTTCTTGTTGAAAACGAAGCGGAACATATAGAAAGAGAGTACATGTACATAGTATCCATAGAATACCTACTACAAAGTGAAATTTCATCGTTGTGCTAATAAATAAACTGAGGAATAAGACGAGGAACATAATCAAACTAAACCTTATATATAGTCATAATAATCTCCTCCTTATAACTTAATTGTATCAGCTACAAGGAATTAATTTCCATAATAAAAAGACCGAAAAGCAAATTCTACTTTTCGATCTTTTTAACTATCTTCGCTTCGTAATCTTTCCTGAACCACCGACCCTCGTTTTCGGGGGAGATGTATTCCTTGGCGGCGTTTTAATAGATGATTTCGGCTTCACATCTGATCCGCTCGAGCCACCTGGTGTTTTTGTAATTTTCCCTTTGCTTCCAGTAGAAGGCGGAGGTGTACTACTTCCTTTTTTCGTAATACTTCCTGTATCTCCTACGGAAGGTTTCGAATCTACATTATCGCCTCGCTTAATGATAGATCCTTTCCCTTCCTTCGTAATTGGAGGCGGGGTTTTCTTTTCTTCTTTCGTAGGCGGTCTCTCTGGAATAACCGGTTTATGATTTTGTCTGTCATTATATCCGCGATAATCACCGTATGATGATTTTCGTGAACCGAATATATCGTTTAAAATACTCCCCATAATATATCCTTGCAGGAAGGATGGTTGGTAATTTTGACGGACAAATTCTTTATTACTTATTTCAATTAACGTATCAGAAGGTTTCTCTTTATCCTTTTGCAGGTTATAAATCTTATCAGAATAAACGAGGAACATTTGATTTTCGTCTTCTTTAGATGCTTGCTTCGGTTCTCTTTCATTAATGAGTTCCTTTGCGACTTCAGGAACTGACCGATTGGCGGCCCTATACACGTAAGATTCTTGTTTACCTTCTTTTGCGACAGATTCTAGCGGATAACGATCTTGAATCGACTTTGTCTGTCCGCCTTGACAACCTGATAAGGCATATCCAGCAACAACAAGTAATAGAACGATAGCAAGTATAGGGATCGCGAACGATTTAATCATGGTAAACAATCGGTTTGACATGATTACGCCCCCTTACGTTGCTCTTATAATTTGTACATCAGCAGGAATAATTGCTTCTCCCTCATACATCATTGTGCGACCATTTTGCCATTCAATACGTAATAATTTTCGGTTATCTGATTGGAATTCCCATACGTACTGTTCCTCTGAAGCAGAGAATGGTGTTTTCCCCATCACAACAACACGTCCGTTATATTGCTCTTCCATATGGTACTCTGTATCATCCATTTCAATTGTCGTCGGAACTTCATCAATTGAATCTAAACGACCATCGATTGGTGTATATAATTTGTAATACGTATTTTCACGATCTTCAATTTTTAAATAACGAATATCTTTCCCATCTTGCAGTGTTAAAACAATTTCTTTACGAGAATGCATACTCGTTTTCCCAGTTAATTCGTACATGACTAATGAAACTTCAATCATATCGCCAGGAGCTAACGTTAACAAACTTTTCTCTGGTTTCGGCGGCTCTGGGCTCTTCATTATATTTTTAATTCGTTTAAATAAACTCATGATTTACCCCTCCTTCTCTCTTTATAAACAAGCACCTAAAATAAGTGCACCAACGATATGTAATGATCCGGCCAACATCGCATGTGCAACACTGCCTTCTTTCGTACCTTCTTCTAAATCTAAACCAGACATTTTCTTTAACACAAATTCAATAAACATTTCTACTACTAATAAAATAACGAAAGAAACTGCTGATGCAAGTAGTGCTTGCCATAAGTCGTTTGCTTTCGTTATGGATTGAGATAAAATGTACCCTTGCGCGAATAATTTCATAACGAAACGAGTTGTTACAGCTGTATTCCCATTCTTTATTTCTTTTAAATCATTGTATTTAGTAAAAATTGAATCAACCCACATAATTGCAAATAAAAGTACTGCACTTGCTCCAGTCCATACAAGCATGGCTAACACATTTGTCCATGTCATTGCAAAACCTCCTCTAAAAAGTAATAGAAAACCGACATGAATTCTCTTCAGACATGTCGGTTTCTTTGTCTATTCTATATTATTTCTCATACTGCTTCATAATACGAGCTAATTCATCGTCAACAGCAGAATTTTTATTTAAGCTTGCGAATTCATCATCTAGTGACTTTTCTTTTTTATAAACTTCGCCACTTGCTTCTGCTTCAGCCTCTAATTGAAGAGCTTTCTCTTCCATACGGCTTAAACCAGCTTTTGCTGAGTTTGAATCAAATCCAGACATCGCCTGATTAATATTCTTTTGTGCTTTCGCCGCATTTACACGTGCTACAAGTGTTTCACGTTTATTTTTCAGCTCTGTTAATTGCTTACGCATTTCTTCTAGCTTCAGGCGAAGATTATCAGCAGCAGCTTTATTTTGCTCATAGCTTGCTTTATATTCATTCATCTTTTGCTCTGCATTTTGTTTTTCTTCAAGAGCACGACGCGCAAGGTCAAGATTGCTTGCTTGAACAGCCATATGAGCTTGCTCTTCACGTTTTTTCACAAGTGCTTCTTGCTCTTCAAATAATATTTTGAATTTCTTCTCAAGTGCAATTTGAGCTGCTACACTTTTCTCAGCTTCTTGTACATCCGCTTGCATATCGCGTAAATATTGATCCGTCATCTTAACTGGATCTTCCGCTTTTTCAATTAATGAATATACATTCGACATTGTTAAATCTCGTAATCGTTTAAATACAGACATTCTAATTCCTCCTATGACTTACCTCATATTTCAAATTCACTACTTGGAAAACTGAAAAATCTCCCTTAACAGTAAAGAATATTCATTTTTACAGCCTATGTGTTTATTATAACAAAACTAATATGTCCTTACATGTTATTTCCAAAATACAGCCAATATAATATGACATTCTAGATAAAACATTGTATTCCTAATATATTCTCATTAACCCTCTTCAGAATTGACTTATTTTTATACACTTTCACTAAATTACATTATTGTAATTTTACTGTAAGCTAACTCGATAGTTACGTTGCAATATTTCTTATACACTAATACCAGCAGCAACGAACAAGCTTCTCATCATTTCAGAACTAATACAAAAATGTATTTACTATAAAACATATAAAAGGAGAAATCATCATGAAAAAATTAGTAGGAATCGGATTAGCAGCAGCAATTTCACTTGGAGCATTATCAGGTTGTTCTTTATTAGGAGAAAAAGCGAACGGATTAGTATTATACGGATCAGAAGAACAAGTTCAAAAAATTACAGATCAAAATAAGAAAGAAGTAAAAGAAAAAGACTTTTATAAAATGAAAATGGCAACATTAGAGGGTAAAAAAGTACTTGTAATGGATAAGAAAACTGGTGATGAACTTGTTAAGAAAGAACTACTTAAAAAAGTTGATAAAAATGATGATACAAAGGCAATCGATAAATTACCAGCTGTAACAGAAGAAGAAGGCGTGCTGTTTGCAAAAGAGAAAGTAGAAAATGCTACGCTTGATGGAGCAAAATTAAAATATGAAGGCAACACAATTATCGGTGATGGCCGTTCTTATGCAGATATGTTTGCTATCGTTGATGATGCAACATATGTAAATGTAAAAGGTGAAGAAAAATCTGTAGGTATTTTGAAATTTGATAAAGACCCAAGCAAAGAGCTACCTGGAGCAAATGGAGTAGAAGCTTCTCAACTTGTAAAAATTAAAAAATAACAAAAAAAAGCTTTGCGAAATTCGCAAAGCTTTTTTTGTTATTTGTGAGCAATTTGCTCCATATCCGGACTACAAGTTTGCGACTGACATGACTTATTTAAAGAACATGCTGCGCATTTTCCCTTTTTACTTCTCTTTACAAAATTAACTAACGTGTATGCTGCATAACCAAAAATGATAGCTCCAATTATAATATTGACCATCACTCTAATACATCTCCTTCTAGAATCCGAGTAAGGATCCAACTTGGTATATAATGAGCGTTAATACATAAGCAACGACGAGCGGATACACGACAGAGAAAATCGTCCACTTCGTTGACCCTGTTTCACGTTTAATAACGGCTACTGTCGCTAAACATGGAACATATAATAAAATAAAGAACATAAATGCATATGCTGATAACGCAGTATAATGTGCTCCCATAACATTTCCTAGCACATCTTCTTTCACCGCATAAATAATTGCCATTGTAGAAACGACAACTTCTTTCGCTAAAAATCCTGTTAAAAGAGATGCTGCCGCTTGCCATGTTCCAAAGCCGAGCGGTGCAAATAGTGGTGCGATAAACCCACCAATCATCGCTAAGTAACTGTCTCCCATATCAACACCAAATCCTGATGGACCTGCATAGTTTAATAACCAAATGACAACAGAACCACCGAAGATGAATGTACCTGCTTTACGAACAAATCCTTTCCCTTTCTCCCACGTGCTTAACCATAACGTTTTCGCTTGTGGCACGCGGTAAGGAGGGAGTTCGATGACGAAAATAGATTTTTCTGCTTTTAAAATAGTAAGTGACATGATTTTTGTAACGAGTAATGCAAGAACAATACCTGCAACATATAAAGAAAACACAACAGTTGCCTGACTATGAGGGAAGAATACTCCCGCAAATAATGCATATACAGGTAAACGCGCTGAACAAGACATAAATGGTGTTACAAGAACTGTAAGTAAACGTTCTTTTTCTTGTTCAATCGTTCTCGCTGCCATAATACCTGGAACATTACATCCAAAACCGATAATCATCGGAATGAATGCTTTTCCGTTTAAACCGAAGAACTCCATAATTCGATCCATAACAACTGCAATTCGCGCCATATATCCTGAGTCTTCTAATAATGAAATGAAAAAGAATAGTGCAAAGATTTGTGGAACGAATACTAATACCGCACCAACACCAGCAATAATACCTTCTGTAACGAGTGCTTGAATAAAATCAGAAGCCCCAACACTTGTGAGCCCAGCCGTCACCCAATCCGTAAGCTGTCCACCAAAAAAGCCATCTAACATATCGGATAAAGGTGTACCAATCCACGTAAACGTAACCTGAAAAATAAAAAACATAACTGCTAAAAAGATTGGAAGTCCTAAAATTTTATGCGTAATTAGTCTATCAATTTTTTCCGAAAAAGGAATTTTTCCTTCTTTCTCATGCTTCATAACATTTGTTTTTAACTTTTCAATATACGCTTCACGAGTTTTGTAAATGTGCTCTTCCAACGTACAATCAAGTTTTCCTTCTAAGCGAGATCGAATGGCTACAAGTTCCTTATAAATTGGTAATGCTTTCATTTCTTTTTCTACTACTTCGTTATTGCTTAAAAATTGAAGAGCTAACCACCTTGGGTGCTTATAATTCGCTGTCTCTAAAAGAGCTATTACCTCTCCAATACCTTCATCCATTTGTACACCATATGAAATAATGAATGGTTTTTTCTCGTTTTTGTCATTTTCTTTAAGAGTCGCAAGTAGTTCTTCACAGCCTTTTCCACTTCTTGCAACGACAGGAACGACTGTTACACCTAATAGTTCTGATAATCGTTTTACATCAATTACAATGCCTCGTTGCTTTGCCACATCGACCATATTTAATCCAATCGAAACCGGCTTTCCAAATTCAAGTAATTGCAACGTTAAATGCATATTTCTCTCGAATTGCGAAGAATCCACTATATTTAACATATGATGAAATTCGTCTGTTAGTAGAAAATTCGTAACGACACCTTCATCACGCGAAACTGGATTCAAATCATAAACACCCGGTAAATCAATTAATGTTCCTTGCTTATCTTTTAATTTACCAACCTTCTTTTCTACTGTTACACCGCTCCAGTTTCCTACATACTCATAAGAACCAGTAAGTGCATTAAATAATGATGTCTTCCCTGTATTTGGATTCCCTAGCAAAGCTACCTTATTCACGCTAATTCCACCTTTATCATTTTCGCGTCACAATGACGAATACTAATTAACTGTCCACGACACTCCAATGTACAAGGACCTTTGAACATCGCCTTTTGCTTCATGCGAAGTTCACTTCCTTCAGAAAGACCGAAAGCAGCCAATCTTCTCTTTAGTAAATGATTTAAAGACTGAACACTTTTTACTAGCACTTTCTCACCGATTTTAATATCTACTAAGCTCATAACCTTCCCCCTCAAAAGAGAATGATAATTATTTTCAGAAAAATTATAGCACACTCTATTTCTCTTGTACTATACCCTTTTGCTTCATATTTATTAACATTTCACTACAATTCTATTTCAATAATTGTCATACTACATTCATTTGCCATTCTCATCCATTTCGCTTACAATAAACAATAGCAAATAAAGAATCTCGTTATCACTGGGGGAGCCATGCCGCTGAGAGGGAACACTTCGTTCCGACCCTTCGAACCTGTTAGTTAATGCTAACGCAGGGATTGTGCAAACGTCCGAAATACATACCTCTTTTTTATTTACGTATTTCGTATCCTCCTATGATATCTATTCTTTTTTGTACAACTTGGATTTAGGGGGAGACAACATGCGTAACACCAATTTACAAGCGATGATCGAATCTGCTATTCTTGCAGCCTTCGCCTTGGTCATCGACATTTTTCCATTATTATCAATCAAACTTTCAACAGGTGGTTCCATTTCATTCGCTATGATTCCTATTTTTATTATCGCATACCGCTGGGGCTTCAAAATGGCTTTCTTAGGAGGCTTAATTTGGGGATTATTACAAATTGTCGTAGGCGATGCCATTATTGTCACACCAATTCAAGTACTAATTGAATACTTCGTTGCTTTCGCATTCATTGGATTTGCTGGTTTATTCTATCGTCCAATTCAAAAGGCACTTTTAACTTCTAATGAAAATAACGCAGAACAATCCAGTTTAGGTAGCCGTAAAGAAAAACCTTCTTCAAAACAAAACGCAGGAAAGAAAGTTATTGGTTACATTATTCTTGCTACATTTGTTGGTAGCTTTGCTCGCTACTTCTGTCACTTTATCGCCGGTATTATTTTTTGGGGACAATATGCACCGAAAGGTCAATCAGCTGTTCTATATTCATTAATCGTAAATGGTAGCACAATGATTGGTTCCTATATTTTATGTACCGTTTTACTTATCTTTTTATTTCTTACTTCACCACGCTTATTCAAGAGCATCAATGCTTATCAAATAAATTCAAACAAAAAGAGCGCTTAATGAGCGCTCTTTTTTCATATCGTAATATCAATTAAAAATACAATAAATGCACAAAAGAAAATAAATACCATTATACTTAGCCACTTGCTATGCACGGTTCATCGACTCCTTACATAACCTCATTTTCTATCCAAAGTATACTGTTTAAAAATAAAGATTAGGTAAAGATAATATGAAAATAAATTAAAAAAAGCGTAGCATGTACCATCTACGCTTTTTTTGGTAAGTAGAAGTAAAATAATACACCGTCTTCTGTATTCTTTACCCCATATTCAGCATCGTGTAGTTCTAAAATATTTTTAGAAATAGCTAGCCCAAGACCCGTTCCACCTTGTGAACGCTGACGAGCTGCATCCACGCGATAAAAACGGTCCCAAATTTTATCTAATTGTTCTTCTTCAATGTGAGTACCTTTATTTTCAATACACACTTTTATACGATCCTGCTCATCTATTGTGGAAATCATAATATCCTCTTTATTTGGTGTATAACGTATGGCATTCGTAATGAAGTTTACGATGACTTGTTCAATCCGACTTTGATTTGCCATCACTTCAACTGAACATATATTTTTATGCACACGAAGTTCTTTTTTCTCTATGTCCACAGAAAGGTATTCACATATATCTTCAATTACTGAATCAATATAAAATAAACCCTTTTTCATTTTATATGTACCTGACTCAAATTTAGCTAACTCAAGCATATCCAAAATTAAAGTATCCATTTTATCTACTTCTCGTTCCATCGCCTGAAAATAGTACTCTTTTTTATGTTCAGCTACTCCATCTTTTAAAATAGAAATACAGCTTTTCATAATACTCAGCGGTGTTTTCAATTCATGCGACACACCAGAAATAAATTCTTTCCGCGTATTTTCTAACTTTCTTTCCTTTTCAATATCTTGTTCTAGCTGTCCAATATGCGAATGGAGCTTATTAGATAATACATTAATATTTTTCGATAAATCACCAATTTCATCTTTTGAAGTAATCGGTATTTGTTCTGTGAAATCTAAGTGTGCTATTTTCTTCGTCGTATCATTTATTTTTAATAACGGCTTTGCAATTTGTTTTGAATAATAAAACGAAGCTAGAAAAATGAGAACGACTACAAATGCAATGATGTAAATGTAGTAATCTTGCACCATTTGTACTGCTTCATCTACAGGCTGTAAAGAAGCCATTGCATAAATATATGTTACTGATCCGTCTTTTTCTTTTATTGGCTTAATTAATAATTTATATTTTATATCATTCTTTTCATCGTCCATTGTTTGTGTTGTATATTGTATCTGTTTGTTCTCTTTTAATAATAAATCAGTTTGAAAAACCTTAATATTATCTAAAAATATGCTATTTTTATAAATTGGATTCACAGGACCGTTTACATCTGGTAACTGTACTTTTGTAACACGTCCTCCTATGTAAAAATCTGGTTCTTGGGCAGCTTGCTCCTGAACGGCCGGCCTCTTCTCCTTAACAACTTGTTCCCCGACTGCTTTCTTTTTCTCCTCATATAATTTACTCATTTTCTCATTAAATGCTTTTTCTAACGGTTTATTAGATCCGCTTAAATTCTGCTTAGATAAAGAAAAAGAGAATGGAATAAAACTATCTTCTTTTCTCACTCCAGAAAAATAAATTTCTTGTCCTAAAAACTGCTCTGATGATTTATTATCAATCTCCTCTATATTGACGAGATTACCTAAGGGAATCTTGAATATTTGTTGTCCAAAGCTCTTTTGTTGCATACGATTTATTGTTACTTCAAAATAAAAATCATCCGCATGTTTTAAATTCCCATTCTGATCTAACGTTGTAATCCACGTATTATTTTCTCTTAAAAAATCTTGCTCCAGCTTCTGAATTCCTTCTGCACTTCCTGCATAATTCAAATAATTCTTCTCAAAAGTATTTAAATTCACTTTAATATCTTCTACTTTTCGATTCGCATAATATTGTTTAAAAAATATCGTTTGTCCAATAAATATCGTCACTAAAATTAACATGCATAATGCTGTTGTGAGGGTAAATAATTTTAGTACAATCCCTTTTCTCATACATTTCCCTCAAATTTATAACCTGTTCGTACTACAGTTGTAATGCACTTTGCTTTCTCTCCTAATTTATTTCTTAAATTACGAATATGACTATTAACCGTTCGATCATCACCAGCAAATTCATATCCCCAAATTCTTGAAATTAATTGTTCCCTTGTTAGTACAATTCCTTGGTTTTTCATGAAATACACTAATATTTCAAACTCCGTATGCGTTAAACTAACATCTGCCTCATCAACAGTAACAGTACGTGACGGAAAATGGACGTGGATGCCATGAATCGATAACGTATCATCTTCGTTCTCTAAAGGTTTCTTCGATGCTTTTCTACTTTCTAATAATCGTTTCGCTCTTGCTAATAGAATGGGTGGACTATACGGCTTCGTCACATAGTCATCTGCCCCAAGTTCAAAACCAAGTAACGTATCGTCTTCATCTACGCGCGCCGTCAGCATAATAATAGGCACCTCAGACGTCTTCCTAATTCTTCGGCAAACAGACCATCCATCGAGTTCTGGCAACATAATATCTAAAATAACTAAATCAACCTCTTCTTCCTCAAATACAACTAAAGCTTCTTTCCCATCTCTTGCTTCAAACACTACATATTGCTCGCTCAAAAAATAATCTTTTAATATTTCACGCAAAATATCTTCATCTTCCACAATTAAAATGTTTTTTGACATAACTTATGTATCCCCCTTCCGTTTTCAGAAACTATCACTTCATTCTGAATAACTAGCCGTTAACTTCGCCTCGATAATATATCTATCTGGTGCATCACCTATATAATCAAATGGATAGCAAGTCGTTAGTGTTAATATCGGTTCTTCTTTTTTTATAATAACAGTACGATCATCCGCATGGGTAATCCATATCTTTTGAATTTCGTATGTGTAAGTTTTATTATCATACTCTAAAACAAGAGTGTCTTTTTCTTTTAACTCTCCTAAATCTGTAAATACAGTATCCCGGTGTCCACTCAGTACAGTATGTCCCCCTCCAGATGGCGTTGTCGTTAAATCACTAACGAACATTCCAACTCCTTTCTTCAACGTTGCATCATCCGCTCCCCAGTATATAGAAAACTTCTTCTTTATTTTCGGTATATGTAACAGTGCTACCTTTTCTCCTTCTTTATGTTCTGTTTGAGAAGAAGGCACTTGGGAAGTCACAGCTGTTTCATGAGAAAGTTTATTATGTTGTATATTGTTAAGACTCTTTATTTCTTCTTTCGTCAATTGTTGAGCAGAGCTTTTTCCTTTATACCATTCCATAGCGTAATATGCTCCCGTGAATAGCCCTATGGCCATCAATATGATACCGATATAATTGAGTAACTTCATGTTCATCCCTCCATGTCAAAAATGGTAGGAATAACCTACCATTTTTAATATATGAAATTATTCCATTCTTTATAGGACAATATTTTATTTACGCCTTAACTTTATTGCGACGATTCAAACCAAATAATGTCCCTATCCCTACAAGACATGCGCTTAATGCCATCATTGCTACATTATTGGATGCTGTGTTTGGTAATTTTTCACCTTGTACAGCTGGCTTCGCTACTTCTTTTTTTACCGCACCATTTTTTTGTTGTACTTGTGCCGCTTCTTTTTTTGCCATATCATTTTTTAACTGTTCTTGCGCTATTCTCTTTTTCTCTTCTTCACTCTTTTGCTGTTCCTTAATCGCTGCTTCTTTTTTCGCTTTATCTTGCTGCAGTTGCGCCGCTTCTTCCTTTGTTACTGTTCCAGTATCTGCGCTTGCTACTGAAGAATATCCCACTGTTAAAAGTGCCATTGCACAAATTGGTAATAGTTTCTTTTTCATTTTATTTCTCTCCTTTTATACGTTTTACATCACTTCGCATCGGATGTATCACTAGCATAAGCAAGAGATATAAATATAAAATGCAGATGAAATATATTTCATTTAAAGATTTCATTGTAGAAAAATAAAAAAACATCGCAATATATACGATGTTTTTTCGGGTGTGTGTCTCAATATTTACATGTTACTTTCGCGTGATTTAGAAGTAGAATGGGCCGGAGCGATAACTAATTGTCTCGGCTCAGTTTTCTTTAAGTGATTTTTGACGTTACACTTACGACGTTGAACAACCCACGCTTTAATAGGGTTTGTCAAAATAATCTTTTGCTCTTCATTAGGGGCCTCTTCTTCAAACCTACAACTCTCGCTCCATTTATTCCATTTCATTGTAAATTTAGAAGAAGAATGATCGTCTTCTCGATCAAACAAGTGCAAAAAATCCATTTCGCCAGCTAGCATTACGGTGTTGCTAGTTGCTAAAAAAGAAAAGGTCGTCCAACGTTTCTCCATGCCCTCCTACTCCTTTTTCACATATAGAGTGCCTAAAACTTAATTTACCTAAAATATGCTTGCCTTTTACCTTACACCTATAGTTTATCCAAAACACTACTATGCAACTATCGATTTGCCTTACAACTACCTTACATTTTTGTAAGAAACAAAAAACCTTCACTCTCTATACGTGAAGGTTTCTCATTTCTCATCTATATGATCTTTCATATGATCGACTCCAGCTTCTTGCAGCTGTGACATCATACCGTGGGAAATTGCGCCTAATACTAAAGTCATTCCAATTAGTGAAATCCGAATCGCTGGTACATCAATTATGTAAGCCAAACTGCCAAGAACAATTGTTAAAAACAATGCTTTTATAAATGTTGCACTTGTATACTCTTTCTTTCTCATCATAATCACCCTTTTGGAAGCGTTTTCTTTATATGATTAGTATATCATATCATCTGATTATTTTGTGGGGATTTCTGTAAAAAACTTATATCTTCTTTGACTTTTCCCTTTCTTTCCTTTACAGTCGAAATGTTCACAAGTTTTACACTGTAGGAGGACTCCAATGAATATTGAAATAAAAGACACTTTAATTTCTGAAGAAAAATTACAAGAAAAAGTAAAAGAACTAGCACTTCAAATCGAACGTGACTTTGAAGGAGAAGAAATCATAGTAATCGCTGTATTAAAAGGATCTTTCGTATTCGCTGCCGATTTAATTCGTCACATTAAAAATGATGTAACAATTGACTTTATTTCTGCATCTAGCTACGGAAATCAAACAGAAACAACTGGAAAAGTAAAACTATTAAAAGATATCGATGTAAACATTACTGGAAAAAACGTAATTGTCGTAGAAGACATTATCGATTCTGGTTTAACACTTCACTTCTTAAAAGATCACTTCTTTATGCATAAACCGAAAGCATTAAAATTCTGTACGTTACTTGATAAACCTGAGCGTCGTAAAGTGGACTTAAAAGCTGAATATGTTGGCTTCCAAATTCCAGACGAATTTATCGTTGGATACGGTATCGACTGCGCAGAAAAATATCGTAACTTACCATTTATCGCTTCAGTTGTAACGGAATAATATAATAGAATAAACTTCCATCAATTACTGGTGGAAGTTTATTTTCTATCACAATTCGTAAAAGACAAAGGGAGAGAATAAAAATGACAAAGACAAAATTTGAAAAAGTACTCCTCATCGTAAATCCAAAAGCAGGGCAAGGCGATTTACATACGAACTTAACGAAAATTGTACCACCTCTTGCGGCAGCTTTTCCTGACTTACATATCCTTCATACGAAAAAGCAAGGTGATGCAACAAAATATTGCCAAGAGTTTGCTAGTAAAGTAGATTTAATTATCGTCTTTGGTGGTGACGGCACTGTATTTGAATGCACAAATGGCTTAGCACCTCTTGAAACTAGACCTACACTTGCCATCATTCCAGGCGGAACTTGCAACGACTTCTCTCGCACACTTGGCGTTCCGCAAAACATCGCAGAAGCAGCAAAACTTATTACACAAGGACATGTAAAACCAGTTGACGTCGCAAAAGCAAATGACCTACACTTCTTAAACTTCTGGGGCATTGGACTTGTCTCTGAAGTATCAAACAATATCGATGCGGAAGAGAAAGCAAAGCTTGGGAAAATTGGTTACTATTTAAGCACCATTCGAACTGTCAAAAATGCTGAAACATTCCCCGTAAAAATTACGTACGACGGACAAGTATATGAAGACGAAGCCGTCCTTGTTATGGTTGGAAACGGTGAATATCTTGGCGGTATCCCGTCCTTTATTCCGAACGTAAAGTGCGACGACGGAACACTTGATATTTTCGTTGTAAAATCAACAGGCATTCAAGCGTTTAAAGATTATATCGGAAAGAAACTATTTGAAGACTCAAATGAAAATGACATCTTCCACGTAAAAGCGAAATCCATTCATATTGAAACCGAAGAAGAAAAAGAAGTAGATACAGATGGAGAAAGCTCGCTTCATACACCTTGTCATATTGAACTATTACAAGGACACTTTACGATGATTTATAATCCTGCGATTGTATAATATAAAAAGACGAGCTAAAGTTCCAACACTTCGGCTCGTCTTTTTATTAGCAATTCATTTTGATTTACTCTTTAATTTTTAATATAAATTTTCGTAATCAAACTCCACCCAATTTTTCCAGTGCGTATTAGAATCCTTATTCACAATAACACTTGGATCTTTCTTCTCTATTGCAGCGGCTACTGATTGGAAGAATTCAATTTCACTAGAGTATAACATAGACATATTTGTTTGCGACATTCTAATAATATTGCTAAAAAAATAGCAAAGTTTCCTGTTTGCATGCCCTAGTTCTTTTTAGATACAATGAAGGAAAGAAGGAACCTGACACAAGGGAGAGGAAAAGCTGTGTTCAGCCAACAATTAGTTAATTTACGCATTGATTTTGCATTTAAACAATTGTTTGGTACGAATGGTAGTGAAGATATTCTAATTGCATTTTTAAACGCTATGTTACAAGATTCTTTAGAATCACCCATCGCTTCTCTACAACTAGAAGATCCACATTTACACCGGGAACATGCAAATGATAAATTATCAATTCTAGACATTTCAGCTACGTTAAACACAGGAACAAAAGTAAATGTAGAAATACAGCTCAATAATAATCACGATATGATGAAACGTAGTTTATCCCGCATTAACGGGCAGTAAGACCCCCACCTCAAAATTCAGCGGAAGCAAAGAAGTTAGGTAGGGAATCAACTGCCCGTAAAAGTCCGATTGGTTCAACTAATAATCAGTGGGGGAAATTATATACATCTCAATTACAAAAAGGTATGCCTTACAGTTCGCTTCATAAAACCATCACCATTAATTTATTGAACTTTATAATGTTCCTCAGACCACAAAGAATTTCATACAACGGGCACATTATGGAATACACAACAACAGAAACTCTTGAGTGATGACATAGAAATTCACATTATAGAAATTCCAAAGTTAACAAAACAATGGCATGAAGAAAAAGTAAATCCGTGGAAAGATCCATTTGTTCGTTGGCTTTTATTGCTTTCAGCAAATGAGGATGAACACTTAACTAAAACATTGGAGGATATTGCTATGAACCAAGACCCTATTTTACAAAAAGCAATAAACAAGTGGGAACGTATGAGTCAAGATTCCTCTTTCCGCCAAGCCTATGACGCAAGAGAGAAAGTTTTAATGGATGAAGTAGCAAAATTCGCCCACGCAGAGACAGCAGGAATAAAAAGAGGAATGGAACAAGGAATGAAACGAGGGCTTAAAAAAGGGCTTGAGTTGTTTCAAGCTCTTTTTATCCACTTTCCTCGATATCATCCAATTTAGTCTTATAACATTCATTACACTCTAGCATAGTAGGAAGAATCCCTCTTTCATCAGCTAATAACACCCTCAAAACTTCTCGATCTATCTCTACGAAATACTTCATAATAATGGGATATCCTTCAATAATATTCTTATACTCAATTCCTTGTTCAAACTTTTTTCCGCTCTTTATTTCTTCTATTTTCAACATAAAAAATCCGAAACCATACAAAATGATTTCGGATTTCCTATAGTTAAAATATTAAATTACATTTCGAACAAAAAGGAGCGGAATTGCCTCTCCTAATTTTCCCATCACATTTTGGACAATATACATATCGCTCTTCTATCTTTTCTCGCTCTATCATATGTAAAGATACTATTCTCATACTACACATAAATCCAATTAAAATAAGACTAACAATGAGTAACATCACTCTCGCCCCCCTCACTAAACTTTACCATAAAACAACAAAACCGATTCCCACATTGAGAATCGGTTTTATACTTATAATCCTAACTTCATCTTCGCTCCATTAGGAATTTTATCTATCGTTACTTGCACTTTATCATATAAGAACTTACCTCTCGTAAGCACATGCCAGTATGAATCTTTCGGTAATTCATCTACTCCGTCAATTGTAACTTCTTTTTCCTTACCATTTTCATCATAAGCTTTCACTTTATATTCACGACCTTTATTTCCATCTAATTCTTTACCATCGTTATCAATTATTGCATAATGGTGCTCTATATCAAGAAATGGATTCATTCTATCAATCGCAGCACTCCCATTTAATAAATATGCCGCTCCTGCGACGATAACAAGTAATGATCCAAAAATAAATCTTTTCATCTATATTCGGCCTTTCATTATGTTTTCTTTAAGATGTTTCTAAGTATAGAGCGTATTTCTTAATAAAAAATAGTACGGTTTCTTAACATTTTCTTAAACTAAAATTGAAATAGTAATTAGAAAGATCAAAACAGCAATAAATAACTTTTTTGCACTACCTTTGACAAAATTACACTCACAGTGTAATTTTACACTATAAGAGAAAAGGAGATGCATTATGGATAAACAAGAATTTATTGAACTCGTTAATTCGAAATTAAAACTCATACGTGTTGAAAATGATTTATCACAAGATAAAATGTCAGAAATTATTGGTTTATCGAAGAAAACATTAGTAGAAATTGAAAAAGGGAGACGTACGCTAACATGGTCAGGTGCAGTTTGTGTCGTAACACTCTTCGAACAGAGCAATACAGTCCAGATGACATTCGGGGATGATGTGAATGAAATTATAAAAACAATCGCTTTTACACATTACAATATGAACTTTCCGAAGACTTTAGGTGGAAAAGTGTGGTGGCGACAAATAAAAGAATTAAACGGTTATCACATTCAACAAAATATTTTATCCCAACATTATCGAATTTTAGATAAAGAGGATCGTAGAATATGCCATTCATTCGAATTGGATGAAATTGAACAAAGCTTTATGGAAATGGCAAAAACCTCTCAATAAAGTCCAACTAATTGGGCTTTTACAGATAGTCCGACTCCTACCTAACTACTTCGCTTCAACCAAATTTTGAAGTGGGGTCCCTATTACCCGTTTATGCCCGATAAATTTATTAAACTTCCTAATGTTTTCAAAACAAAAAGGCTTCCATGCAACGAGCATACTATGGAAGACACAACAGCAGAAACGCCTAAGTGATGACATAGAAATTCCAAAGTTAACAAAACAATGGCATGAAGAAGATGTAGAAAAACACCGAGAAGGTTGCCGGTATACACTGTATCAAATTGAATTATTACTAAAGCTTTCAACGATGATTTATAATCCTTAGCTTATATAATCCTTATTTTGCTATACTTTAACAATTACTAACCTTCGCATTTTTTCAAAAAATAAAGTATAATGAACTAATATAAAAAAGGTTGTTAACAAAATCGTTAACAACCTTTTTTGTTTTTCTGAAAAACTTTTCAATTTAAGGGAGCGATCACATGTATTGGAGAAAAAATGATAAACCTGTAGTAGAACCAGAAGCAATTGCTGTATGGGAATGCCTAGAAGAAAACTGCCGTGGATGGATGCGTAAAAACTTTGCATTAGAAGCAGAACCGAAATGTCCGTTATGCAAAAGCGATATGGAAAGCGGCGAACGCTTATTACAAAAGATATAATAAATTCTCTTCTTCACCTTTTATAAACTGAAACATAGAGGATTCTCTTTCTCCTTATTTACAATGTGCATCGAAAGCAAATAAACTATACAAAAGTTTTGCGTATCCTCGCAAAGCTTTTGCAATATCTCAAACTCATTCCAACTATCATTCTTTACTAAAAAAATAAATTACATTTTGAATAAAAAGGAGCAGAATTCCCCTTTCCAATTCTCCCATTACACTTCGGACAATACATATACAAACCTTTGTCTCTCTACTATCCCAAAAACTACTACTTTCATCCCGATCATAATTCCTATCAAAATGATGCTAAGAATCAATAACATAGTGTATCCTCACTTACAAAAAAAGTGAAATATTAGGAAATCTTATGTCATATTTTATACCCCTATATTCATTAAATCAATTTGCTACAATCATTTTGTTTTCAAAACAATCTAATATAACCTTTTACTAGATTTATATCTAGGCTTACATACTACACTTCTTTCGGAAGAACAATTTTTTTATAAAATTGAACTGTAATAAAATAATAAGCTACGTAAATGACTAAGAAAATAATAATAGGAAGCCAAATACGGAAATATGGATTATTGATTATGAACGAAAACATGTTCATGCCAACTAATACGTGCATTATACCTACTATCGCTGGGAACAAGAAGACGAAAAGTAATTCTTTATAAATTGATTTAGTTAATAACTCATAACGTACACCAATTTTACGAAGCATTTGATAGCGAATAATATCTTTTGAAGTGCTAGAAAGAATCTTAAACATTAAACTGCTTGCCAACATCGCTAAGAATGCTATCCCTAAGAAAAATCCCATAAATACGGTTCCACTGTAAGTACTGTACAATGATTTATATGTCATATATTTACTACGTAATTCTGTTTTTTCTACCTCTTTATATTTAATAACTTCTAATTCGTCAATTTGCTTCCATCTTTGTTCATATTTCATGAAATCTTCTGTTTTTCCAAAGAATACAATTCTTTCTTCACCTTGGATTTCATCGTACATCTTTTTATCTACAATCTTTATACTTTGATTAGGGTATACATAAGTTTTTTGGAGAGTTCTTAGCGCATATCTCCATTCTTCTGGAATGAGGATATCATTCTCGATTTTCTCTGGACCACGACTTAAAACAGCTCCAACTGGTAGCTCTTTAGAAACAGATATAAATTGCTTTCCATCCTCTCCACCAGTCGGTATTAACAGACGATTTGCTTCCAAATCTTCTTTCAAATAATAAATGAACTGATCATCTACTTTATAGCGATATTCGTTTTTCTCTTTAAATGTAATTCCACTTAATATTTTCTTTTCTTCTACTGTCGGATTGTTAATTTCCACATCATAATAATCAAATGTTTCAATAATGTTTGTAACATTATTTTTTAAAGCCATACCACTAGAGACAGCACCCGCACCGAGAGCCACTAACATAGCAACTGTCGCTAATACTTTCGTTAAACTATTAATAGAAAAACTTAACTGTGCAAGCGTGAACGCATTAATTCCTGTTTCACTACAATTTTTATTCGCTTTTAGTTTGTTAATAATAATAGGAAGGAATGATGTAAATAGCATGTAAGTTCCTAATGTTACTGTAATTGTAGCAATGATAAATCCTGATTCCTTTAACTCTTTCATATAAATCATAGAAATATAACCAACTGCTAATAAAACAATTGATAAAAGTGCTACTATATTCGTTAAATTCCCTTTAGTAGGAGTACCAGCTGTTTTATCATTAGAGTGAACCAGCTGTAATAGCGAATTACGCACTAGTTTTATACCATTCATAATTGCGGACAACATAAATAATGCAATGAAAAAGATGAAAGTAACAATGATTGATGGTACATAGAATGCATGATAACCAACTCCAGTAAACTCCAGCTCCTTCATCAGTAAATACCCAACACCTTGCGCCAAAATTATACCGAATACCACACCTACTATAAGAGACACCATTCCTAATACAATCGTTTCAATACACATGAGCAATGTAATTTTATGCTTTTTTGCCCCTAATACCATATACATACCAAATTCTTTTTGCCGGAGTGATAATAAAAATGAATTGGCGTGTAAAATATAAAATAATGTAATAAATCCTAATAAAAATGAGCCTGTTTGGAAAACCGAAAAAATTCCATCCATGGAATTCCCTTCGATAAATGTTTTATTTAAAGCTAACGTTTGAAACATATAAAAAATTGAAATAGACATAATAAGACCCACTAATAAGACAATATAGTCTTTTCGTTTACTTTTTAATCCTGACATGGAAAGTTTGAATAACATGTTGAACCTTCTTTCCTATGCTTTTTGTGTGCCTAAATCGGCAAGCACATCTAAAATTTCTTTATAGAATTCATCACACGTACCTCTGCGATAAATTTCTTTATACAGTTCTCCGTCTTGAATGAATAAAATACGTCGGCAGTAACTCGCACTAAATGGATCATGTGTAACCATCATAATCGAAACATCCTGTTCTTCATTTAATTTGGTCATCGCCTCTAATAAACTTTTTGCATTTTTAGAATCAAGCGCTCCTGTTGGCTCATCTCCTAAAATTATTTCTGGCTTATGTACAAGTGCACGAGCCGCTGCCGAACGTTGTTTTTGTCCACCTGATACTTCCGACGGATATTTTTGAAGAATCTCTGATATCCCTAACATTTCCGATACCTTTTTCACCTTTGATCCAATTCTTTTGGAGTGAACACCTTGCAGAGAAAGTGGTAATGCAATGTTTTCATATATTGATAAATTTTCAAGTAAATTAAAATCTTGAAAGATAAATCCTAGTTTCTCTGAGCGAAAATCAGATAATTCCTCTTGCTTCATTTTCGTAATATCTATTCCAGCAATTTCAACAACTCCACCTGTTGCCTTATCTAATGTAGAAATTACATTCAATAATGTTGTTTTTCCTGAACCTGATGGTCCCATAATTCCAACGAATTCACCCTCTTGAATTGAGAACGATACATTCTTTAATACACGTGATTGGCTCTCTTCTTTCTTACCATATACCTTTTGTACATTCTTTACCTCTACAACTGATGTTTTCATATATATCCTCCTACACTTCTTAACCCATTTCTAAGTATAGATAGAATTTCTTAATAAATAGCGGCGGATATTCTTAACATTTCTTTAAGAATCTAAAAGCCCCAAATCATAGTAGATTGGGGCTTTTGAATTCTATATTCTATTTTTGAGTAACAAATAAAGTATTTATTTCTCCACTTTAATTTTTGTTTGTTTATTGTAGAAATAATAACATCTTTTTTCGCTGGCGTATAACGGATTGCATTCGTTATATAGTTGACAATTACTTTTTCAATAAGATCTTGATTGGCAACAACTTGCATTGCAGATACATGTTTGTAAACATGTATTTTTTTCTCTATATCTAATGATAGCTGTTCACATATATACTCTATAACCAAATCAATATAAAAGGAAATCCAATACGATTTACAAGTCTCACTTTTCATTCATCCATTTTTTTATAGGCTAATGCAAAATTTTATGCTTTAATCTTACGACGAGTAAATCCAAATACGGATCCTAATGCTACAAGGCACGCGCTTAGTATCATCATTATTACACTATTTGATGCTGTATTTGGTAGTTTTTCTCCTTTTACAGCTTGTTTCGCTACTTCTTTTTTCTCTACATCATTCTTTTGTTGGGCTTGAATCGCTGCTTTCTTTTTTTCTAATGCTTCTTTTTGTTGATCCTGAATCGCTACTTCTGCTTTTTCTAATGCTTTTTTTTCTTGATCCTGCATTGCTGCTTTCTTCTTCTCTAACGCCTCTTTTTGCCAAGCCTGAAATTCTGCTTCCTTTTTTTCTAACGCCTGTTCTTGCGCTTGTACTTCTTCCTTTGACATTGTTCCAGTAGATGCACTAGCTACCGATGAGTATCCTATTGATAAAAGTGCTATTGCACAAATTAGTAAAAATTTCTTTTTCATTTTTTCTCTCCCTATATACTTTTTTAAACACCACCTTGGGTGTATTTATAGAATAAACAAGCTATATAAATATAAGATGCAGATACGATATATTTCACTTAAAGATTCAATTAGTGTAATTAATCTCTATGTATAGATGTATTCCCTTGAAAAATAGTAGAGGAATTTCTTGATTTTTCCCTTAAGAATATTAAAAAGCCCCAAACTATAATAGTTTGAGACCCTTGAATTCTATATTCTATTTTTGAGTAAGAAACAAACTTTTATTTTTGATTTTTTCCTTTTGTACTTAATAAATAAGATTAAATGATATAGGAATAAAGTATTTACTTCTCATCTTTAATTTTAATTTTCGCTTGTTTATAAAAATCTAATTTCTCTTTGTTATATTCTTTTGTATATCCATTAAATTTCTCTTTTTCTCGTTGAATGTCCTCATTCATTTGATTTACACCTTTAATCTTTTCACTAATCTTTTTTAAGTTCGTTTCTTTTTCGCCTAAGCTTTTATATACTTCTCTTTCAAATCCCATTAATTTTTGATACGAATCATTTATCTTATTAAAAGATGAATAACGCTTTTTATAAATATCCTGTATGTTTTTTGCTTGTTTTTGAAGAGCAGCATCTTCCATTTTATCTATAGTTTTATGAACTGATTTTATTTCTTCCTGTGCTTTTTCAAAAGCTTCTTTTTCTTTGTTCCATACTTTTTCACGTTCGTCCATGCTTTTTGTAGCTTGCTCTATCTTCGGCATAATTGCTTGGTTACTATCTTTACCATCATTTATAATTTGATTGTATAACTCTTGACCTTGTTTTTCTAAACCCTCTAGTTTTTTCACATCTTCAGAAACCGCCTTTTCTTGCTTCGTTGCATTTTCAAATGCGACGTACAATTCTGCTTCTGGCTTTGCGCCAAAACACCCTGTCAATAAGCTTATAGATATAATTCCGGTAATCGTTAACGCTTTATAAGTCAATGTCAATTCCTCCTATGTTACATTCGTTTATCATGCATAAAGTTCAAGGGGAAATGATCATCTTCATGATATGCTTCAAATTCATACCCTTTTTCTTTTAAACCTTTAATAATAGCCGGTACTGCAGCGATAGATTGCGGATGAATATCGTGCATTAAAATAACTTCTTTGGGATTTGTCGCACTAGCAAGTACATTTTGAACAATTTTCGCTTTCGCAATATCAATTGGTATACTATTATATTCCCAATCTAATGAATCAATTGTCCAATCCCATACTCTAAGACCATTTTCTACAACTTTATTACGAAGTTCTTCGTGTAATCCTGGCTTTGAACCATATGGTGGGCGTGTTAGTTTTGGGGCATGTCCGAGAATACTAGCAATTAAGCCTTGATCCTCTTTCATTTCATCTACGTAGCCACCTTGGGCATATAATTTTCTATTATTGTGCGTCATACTATGCATACCAACATAGTGTCCTTCCGCTTCTTCTCGTTTTACTAAATCAGGGTATGATTTTACATTTTGACCGATTAGAAAAAATGTTGCTTTTGCATCATTTTCCTTTAATATGTCTAGTAACTGTGCCGTATATTTTCCTGGTCCGTCATCAAAAGTAAGATAGGCAATTTTCCTAGTTTGACCATTAAATTGCGTTGGTGCAACCTTATTCATCTCCACT
Source organism: Bacillus sp. IBL03825 (assembly GCF_024712505.1). Classification (NCBI taxonomy): domain Bacteria; kingdom Bacillati; phylum Bacillota; class Bacilli; order Caryophanales; family Bacillaceae; genus Bacillus; species Bacillus sp. IBL03825. Next base: position 4,750,455 of record NZ_JAMXKE010000001.1, read on the forward strand.
TTTATTTGTTCATTTGCATTTTGAACTGGATTCTCTTGATTTGCTATCGCTTTTGCAGGTGAAGTTATCGCTTGAAATACAAAAAAAGCCCCTCCCACTACAACTATAGCTACCATCATTACAACTATATTCTTTACCTTTAACAGTTTCCCCATTTTATTAATTCCTTTCTACGTCCATTACTTACTTATACTAAAAATATTACTCTAGTTTTTTACCCCTTCCCCCGGCATCCATTCTATTTTTCCTTTGGAAGCACAATCCTCTTATATAATTGAACAGTGATCAAATAGTAGACACCGTAAATGATTAAAAATATACAAATCGGAAGTCCAATATTCACATATGGATTTACAAAAAACTTAACAAATGTAAATATATTCATTCCTACTAAAACGTGTATAAGACCCAATATGGCTGGAAATAAAAATACAATGCCTAATTCTTTATACATAGATTGTATAAGTAATTCTTTACGTACCCCAATTTTCCGAAGCATCTCATACCGCCCTATATCTTTCGTAGCTCCAGAAAGGATCTTAAACATTAAACAACTTGCCATCATAGCTAAAAAAGCAAGACCTAAAAAGAATCCCATAAAGGAAGTTCCTTTTGAAAAGGCAAGCATAGATTCATAATCATTATAGTTTGTTGGTAAATATACGTCTTCCTTAGGCTTATTAATAGCGGCGGCTATTTTTTCGATTTGACGATTATCCATCTCTTTTAGCTCTGTCTTATACCGTAAAATATTATCGATTTTAGCAATAAAAAACGTATGCTCATTACCTTGAATTGCTTTATACCGGTTTTCGTCGACGATATAGACAGGTTTACGATTATATACAGTAATATTCGATCTAAAATCACTATCCATACTCTTATCCCAATTCAGTGGTAACGTAGAACTAGATGGATCAACTTCCTCTCCCTTAAACATCCTATAGCTCGAAGATGGAAGTTGTTCAGTAATATGTATTGTCTCTTTCTTTCCAAACAACAGTGGCGGATTCTCTAATAATTCTTCTTTTAAATAGTAAACAGCCTCATTATTAACTTTATATTTATATTGTTTTTTATCTACAATTTTCATTTTTTCCATAGCTTTATAATCCGCTGCTTCTGGATCATGAATTGTAATATCATACCCTGACATTCTTTCTGCTGTAAGGATTACGTTTTTCTGTAAAGACATGCCACCAGCCATTGCCCCCACACCAAGACCAATTAACATCGTTACCGTTCCTAATATTTTCGCCAAACTACTTACACGGAACTGCAATTGTGCAAATGTAAATGCATTTAATTTCTTCTCATTTAAATAGCGCGTTTTCTTTAGCCTATTAACAATCATAGGTAAGAACGAAATAAATATAAGATATGTCCCAATTGTAATCGTGAATAATGGAAGCATAATGGCGCCAGCACCTTTTATTCCTACGAAGATTACGAAATAATATCCTACACCTAGTCCTAGCAAACTACATAAAAGTAACAATATCGTGGCTGGTCCTTTCATTCGTATGCGCTCCGTTTGCTGCTCTGTACGAATTAAATCTAGTTCTGTTTTAAGTGCTATACGAATGGCATTTACAACGGATGTAAGCAGAAATAACGCACTAAAGAATATAAATGTTATTTTGAATGCAGGAACATAAAATGCTTGATAACCTTCCGTTGAAATTTCCAATTGTTTCGTTAAAAATTTGCTAACAAAATTAGAAAGAATAGCTCCGAATACACTACCTAATGCTAGTGAAATCATTCCCATAGACAATGTCTCAAAGAATAAAAGTTGGCTGATTTTACTCTTTTTGGCCCCTAAAACAAGATACATGCCAAGTTCTTTCCGCCGGAGTGAAAGTAGAAAAGAGTTTGCATAAAAAATATAAAAGAATGTAATAAATGCTACCAAAACAGAGCCTATTTGAAATACAAATACAATTGAACCAATAATACTGTTATTCATTGTAAACTCTTTATTTAGCGCAAGCGTTTGAAACATATAAAAAATAGAAATTGAGATGACAAGGCCTATTAGTAAAACGATGTAATCCTTTATCATTTTTTTCATACTAGAAATAGAAAGTTTTAATAACACACTCTACACCCACGCTTCTCTACAGTGTGGTGTACTACATTCATCTTTTTACTATACCCTCTTTGTACAACGTTCTCTTCAAATATTAAATTTTTCATATTGCCTCCTGTCATTTGGCTAGTGCTGCGATCATGCTATTTTCATAGCCACTAACTATCATTTTATCTTTTCCCTACAAACAGCAATATTGATTCCTCTTACATTTTTGTAATGTACACTCCCGAAAAAAAACATTACAATATGCAAATCAAACATTTTATAATCCGATTCATATACCTTTTGACATCAATATTCTCACGCTCAAATAATATATTTACACATATAAAGTCGAAGGATATTATATAGGTTTTCTAGCCTATTTAAGAGGTTATATAAATAATTAATATTAAAAATGTACAAAAAAAAGCCCCACTGTAATACTTAATAACTTTGCACTTATCATCAGTTTACCTCTTCATTATAATTGTCCGAGATAAAGATAAGATAAAGATAAAATAAAAACATTATAAATATATAACCATATATTATTAAATTTAGTACTGTTTTACTTTTCCTTATCCCTCTTACTCTTTATTTTACGTTCATTCTCTTCGTTTCTAATTCACCTCTCAAAGGCACTACATAAAACTATTATTTAGGTTCTATTAAAATTACATCTTCTAAATCATATAAATTCGCCTTTGGTTTTGCATAAATAATATAAGCAAGACCATATTGATCCGGTTCTTGCTCTATCACCTCTGCTACTTCAAGGCCAGGTGGTATTTTCTGACTCAGTTCAGAGGTAATAATACTATCACCTATTTTTATTTCTTTCGCTTTATCTGATGGAATATTATCAATTCGAAGAGCCTGTTTTTTCTTATCATACCCTGTAACAAATCCTAAAATGGATGAATTATTTTGAAGGGTGATTGCTAAACGATTCGTTCGTTCATCATTCGTAATTAATTTCACAACAGATGTATATTGATCTACACTCTCTACCTTTCCGATAAAACCTTCCACTGTAATAACAGCCATATCAACCTTTACACCATGTTGTGCACCTCTATCAATAGTGACTTCTCCATACCACTCTTCTGCTACACGAGTTACTACTGTAGCTTGAATTAAATTGTATTTTCCTTGTTCCTTTAATTCTTTCGTTTTGTTGATAAGTTTAGTAAGGTTTTCTTTCTCCTCACTTAATATTTGTACTTTACTCTTTAACGATTCTTGATGTTCAATTTTCCCTTTCAATACCTGATTCTCTCTATATACTTTATAGATGTCTTCTATATTATGAACAATATTTTGGACATGCTTATTATTTGCACATACATACACCATCAATAAAGCCAAAAGAATAATTGAAAGAAATAATAATATTTTCTTCTTAGAAACCTGCATAATTATCCTGCTACTCCCTACTATTTTTTATCTACATACTATAGAATACTAGTCATTGTACACAGAAGAAATGCAGTTTAAATAAAGTTAAGATAAACTTTATCTTCTTTATAAAAAATTTAGAACTTATCATATACTGCTACAATCTTCGAAGCTTGCTCGTTATCTTATCCATGGAATGCCACTTATAATTTCTATAACTAATTATGTTGTATTTGTACTTTCTCTTTTACTTTCTTAGGTATTTCATCTATTTGTACTTCTTCCCATTCCATACCATAACTTCCTTTAGATCTAATCTTTAAATATGCTCCTATTCTTAAATGTTTTGAAGCAGTCATCGCAATCTTTTGCTCTTGACCAGATTCATTATATCCTTTGAATTTATATTCCCATCTAGCAAAACCTTTGTTTTCAGCTCCATATTTACCATCATTATCAACAACAGCATAATAAATATCTTCTTTAATAAATGGATTGAGTTGATCTACAATCGGTCCCCCCTTTCCTATAAGTAATGTAACTCCAACTATAATTAATACGATAAACGCACTTATTTTTTTCATGAAACTTTCTATTCTCCTCTTCTCAGATATTTCCACTTAAAGGACTTCCTCTAAATCCATCGCGACGCTATTACGTATTAAAATGTAACCAAATTTCCTAGTGCTCTTCTAATTAAATTGGCAATAAGATAATAAATTGAATAACCCCATTTTCATATTCTGCTCGAATTTCTCCTTTGTGCAATTCAACAATGCTTTTTGCAATTGCAAGCCCCAAACCTGAACCTTCTACAGCTCTACTTCTCGATTGATCTTTTTTATAAAAACGCTCAAACAAATTCTCTAATTCTATTTTTGTAAATTCTTCACTATGATTCGCTATAGAAATTTTGATATGCTGTTCTTCTCTTTGAAGTAAAACCCGAATTTCTGCTTTATCTATACTGTATTTAATTGCATTTATTAAAAGATTTTCAAACACACGTACCATTTTTTCTGAGTCCACAACAGCATATATACGACCTTCTTGAAATTCTTTTACAAAAGAAATATTATGCTCCTCCGCTTGTGGTACTAACTCTTCTATTAATTGATCAAGTAGTTCATTTATACACACTTCTTGCGAATCTAACGCCATATTTTCATCTGTTAGTTTTGTATACTCAAACAAATCTTCTATTAACATCTTCAACTGCTCTGATTTTGAAAAGGCAATTTTTATATACTCATCATGCTGTTCTTTATTTTCATATTTCGCATCACCTAGTAAACGTAAATACCCCATAATAGAAGTAAGTGGTGTTCTTAAATCATGTGATACATTTGTAATCAATTCACTTTTTTGCTTCTCTATTTGTTTTTCCTTTTCTATATTAGCCAAAAGCTTTTCTGCCATTTGATTAATATTAGAAGTTAATAAACCTATTTCATCTTGACCTGCCTGTTTGATTTTATATTGTAAATTACCTTTCGAAAACTCCCTTACTCCTTCTGCCATCGCTTCAATCTGATTCATCTTCCTTTTCGTTATATAAAAGAAAGATAGTATAAAAGTGATAAAACCTAGTAAAGATGGAAATGGGCTGCTATCATTCACTATATACTTCACATTTCCTTGTGGTATACCACTTGCAATGATATACATATTTTCCGTATTAACAGTAACCGGATAAAAAGTTGTAAACTCCTTACGCTTTTGTTCAGTTCCATCTTGAATTAAATTTTGCGCCTCTACATATCGTACTTGATCCATTTTAAAATCCATCACATTACGCATCGTCTCATGAAGATTGATTTGTTCTTCCGGCGCTCCCTTTGTTTTATAAACGACTTTCCCATTCTCATCTATTATTAAAATCTTCAGTTGATTTTGGTGATTCAATTGATCAAGCAATTCTTGTATATTAATTTCCTTACCTTCCTCGGTTATACTTTCAACAAGCCTTTGTGTCTGTCCATCAATGGCTTCCATACCTGATGCATAATCAATGATAGAAATTTTATTCGCATCCTCGAAAAAAGAAGATGAAGACCATCCTACTAATACCCCGAGTAACGTACAAAAAGTAAATGTAGCCATTAGCTGTATCCGTATGCTCTTTTCCAAATAACTCACTATTTTACCTATCATTTTTTTAAAAACTTGATTCATCCATATTATCGGTTCAAATATCTTTCTCAATCTTATAGCCAACTCCCCATACCGTTTTAATGTACCGAGGCTTCCTTGGAATCGCCTCTATCTTTTCACGTATTTTCCGAATATGTACCATCACAGTATTATCGGATTGGAAAGCTTGCTCTTTCCATACTCTTTCATAAATTTGTGCTGCATTTAATACCATTCCTTGATTTCGTGCAAGCAATTCTAATACCTCAAACTCTCTCGGTGTCAATTTCGCCTCTTTATTTGCAATAATGACCTGCCGTGTTACTATATTAATTTTCATATCTCCAATTTCTATTTCATTTTCATCCTGTACACTTGTCCCGCTCATTTTCATATATCTCCGAAGTTGTGATTTAATACGAGCAATGAGTTCCAGTGGATTAAATGGTTTGGCTACGTAATCATCTGCCCCAGTTGTTAATCCTAAAATCTTGTCCATATCTTGCGTTTTTGCCGAAAGCATAATAATAGGCATTTCCGCTATTTCTCTCACTTTCATACACATATGAATACCATCTATTTTCGGCATCATAATATCAAGGACGATTAGATGCACGTCTCTTTTCTTTACTATTTCTAAACCCTCTTCACCATCTCCAGCTTGTAATACTTCGTAACCTTCATTCTTCAAATAGATAGTGATAAGTTTTCTAATTTCCTTCTCATCGTCCACGATAAGTATCGTTCCTTTACTCACAAAATCTCCTCCAGCATCATTTACCAAACTATGAATGTTGCTTTATTTCACTCACTACTGCATTCCTCTTTTGAATGTACACATAAGAAATGATAGTAATGATCATAATGCCCCCGCCTAAATACATCCCATATTTCGTCGCAAGTGCTACAATCGTTTCTATCTGTTTTCCGAATAGAGAGCCCAGCATAAAATAAGCTAGCGTCCAAACAAGTCCTGCCATATAGGAATACAATGCATACGTTTTAAATGACATATTATTCATTCCAACCAAATACGGTACGATATGTCTCACAACGGGGATAAAATAACTTATTACTAATGCATAATGACCATATTTCCCTACTATTTCTTGTGATTTTAAAAGGTACTTTGCCTTTTTCTTTTTCATCAATTTATTAAGCACTTTTATGCCAAATATTTTCCCTAGTATATACCCTAAAGAAAGACCTGATACAACACCTAAATACGTTAATAAAAAGGCTGGAATCATACTTAATATCCCCATTGATGATACAAATCCACCGCTCATGACAATCATTTCATCTGGAATCGGCATACCGATAATACCAAGCCATAAACAAAAAAATAGTGCCCAATAACCATACTGCTCAATGTATGACATTAATTCATGTAACTCCATTATGCATATGCTCTCCTTAGCTCTTTTCTACAACTAAAGACGTAAGCTGGTGGGAAATTAAGCCACACCTTTTCTAGTGTAATTTCAGGAAAGAAATTCTGTATAAATCCTTTTTTCACAAGTGAATATTGAAATGTAATAAATTCCCCGTTCTCATGTATCGTTTCCATTACACTGTTTAAAATGCGCTTTGAAACCTCTTCTCGTAAAGAAGTGAAAGGCAATCCTGATAAGACGTAATCAATACATTCTATATTTAATTGTTCCATATACTTCTTTATATTTTCAGCTGAACCGTGTATAACAATCACGTTCTGCTCATCTTTAAATTTTCTCTTTAACTCTTTAAAAAATACTTCATTAATTTCAACAAGAAGAAATATTGTCTCCTTCTTCTTTCTCTTCATAATCTCTTTCGTAAAAGCTCCTGTACCAGGCCCTAGCTCTACAATACATTTCGCTCTATTAAAATCAATTACATCTACCATTTTCCTTGCTAATATTTTTGAGCTCGGTACAACCGCACCAATATGTTTCGGATGTTTTATAAATTCAGTTAAGAATGTTATGAGCTGCATATACTCTCTCTCCATTCGTTCAATAGTTTTTAACTTGTGTTTAAGTATAACTATCGTTTCTTAACAAATATTGAGGAGATTTCTTAAGATTTTATGAAGATGAAGGAAATTTTCATCTTTACTATAAACAAACATAAAAAATTGAATTCCAAAGATAAGCGAATCAAACATATACAAATAAGTCAGCTTGTTTATTTACCATGAATGATCATGATCCTACTCCGATTTTGAATAGCGAAGTTACTATTTTTATGTTAAAATCCTCTAAGATATTTGGAATTAGTATAGAAATCATTTTTGGAGGCTTTATGAATAATCAAAACGATAATAAATCAAATGCATTATTTGCAGCTATACAAATAGTGCTACCACTTTTATTACCTATTCTTGTCCCTACCTTTTTAATAGTGGGAATGAAAAAGTGGATGCCCGATGAAGTTAAGTATCCAAGTATAATATCATTGTTCGCATTATGTATGGGATTTTTCATAGTAGGAATTCTCTTCTCTATTGTTTTACGTTTATGTAAATTATCTGAGGAAAAATTAAAGGAATTAGGATTTTTAGGATTTACACTTTCGGCTGTTAGCACATTTTTAAGTTTTTATGTAGGTTACTTTTGGTTGGCAGACCTTAACTTCACATCAGTTGAATTATCACCTCATGCCGTATTAATTTTCGCTATTTTATGTACCTTGCTATTGGAAGGTATTTTTAAAGTAATGGACATGTTTGATAGTTCGGACGAAAATAAAGCTCACGTATAGACAAAAAAAGCATCCGACTAACATGTTAGTCGGATGCTTTTTTACTAAGATAAAAACAACTCTTGCATTACTTCGCACTCACAATCTTATAATAAGAACGAACTGTTAAGAAGTAATATCCGATATAAATAACGCTATATACTCCGATACTAATTAGAAGCGGAACCATAATTTCAAATGGTAGTATGTTTCCTAAACCTTTTAATGCAAACAAACTGTGTAGAATTCCGATTACTAGTGGAATTGCAAAGATAAAGCTCACTTGTTTTGCAATAGCTTTCTTCATCTCTTGTTTCGTTACACCAACTTTATGAAGGACAATGTAACGATCACGGTCAGCACTTGCTTCTGTAAGCTGCTTGAAGTAAATAATGGAGCCTGTCGCTAATAGGAAGACTAAGCCTAAGAATAGTCCGATGAACATCATTAGTCCAGTTGCTTCAAGTCCCATATGGAAACCAGTGTAGAAGTCTCTAAATGGTGGTGCCATTTCTGATTCACCAGCTGGCATCACTTTTGTTAATTTTTCTGTTAATACTTTACTGTTTCTTTCATCTTTTACATCAATATTTTTTACAACACGTGTTCCAAATGCTTGCTTCGCTTGTTCATACATTTCATCTGGAACGACAACAACTAATTCACCTAAGTTCGTAATTGCAGTATTATTTACACCTTGGATCGTCAATGTCTTCGTTTCATTTCCAATTTGGAATACCGCTTTATTTCCTTTATATTCAGGGCTAAACTCATACCCTTCCATATAAGAACTATCATATATAAATGCTTCGCCAGTAGCTACATTCACTGTTTCCGCATCAATTTTTTTCGCAATTTTGTTGAATTCAGATTGAGATATAAACTGATATTTCTCTGAAATCGTGTAATTCATATTAAGAATGAAATCAACTTTATCTCCTTCGAATTTCCCTTTGACAGGAACCGTTTCAATTTCAAATTGATCTTTAACAGGGTGATCCTGCTTCTCCTCCACAAGAATTGCATTTACTTTCTTATCCAATTCTGCATCTTTTTTCTCATAAGAGTAACTGTATGGCATGGATGTTTTTGATTGCGTAAATGTGTTGTAATACATCGTAACTGACGTACCAACAGCTGTTAATGTTACTGCACTTAAAATAGAAATTGTCGCAAGTGACTTTGCATTTCCTTTAATACGGTATAGTAACTGTGAAGTCGTTATCATATTCATACCATTATAAAACGCTGACTTATTATTTCTTGCACGTTTCAATACGAATACTGTAAAGAACATAAATAGTAAATACGTACCTAATACTGTTGCAAGTAATATATAAAGTGCAACTACCATAAAGTTTGCATACATAACTGCCTTCATAAACATTAACGCTAAGAAATAACCTGAGCCGATTAAGAAAACTGAAATTAACGCCATAATGACAGATCCTTTTGGCATTGCCTCTCCTTCACGTTCTGCGCGGAAAAGTTCAATTAACTTAAATCGATAAATTAAACGATATCCTTGAAGTGATGTATACAAAATAATTACAAAGAAAATAATTGCTGTATCAATAACTGCAGCCATCGGTACTTCAAAATGAACGTTTAAGTTTATTCCCATCATATTTATTAGTAGTTCAAGGAATAGTTTTGAAAGAACGCTACCGATCGCAATACCGATTACTAATGACATTAATCCCATTAACATATTTTCATAAAAGAGCATTTTACCTATTTGTCTTTTTCGAATACCTAATAAGGAATATAGCCCAACTTCTTTTTTACGCTTCCGTGTAAAGAAACCGTTTGAATATATAATGAACACTGCCACGAAAATAATAAGCATCACACTTGAAACTTGAAATGCTCCGCTAATTTTTTTAGAAGCTTCCGCAGCTTTTTCCATTTGTGAATTATACTGCAACGCCTTAAATGTAAAATAAATGACGATACTAAAAATCATAGATGCAAAATATACAAAGTAGTCTTTAAAGTTCCGCTGTATGTTGCGGAGGGCAATGCTAGATAAGGTCATCAGCCATACCTCCAGAAATGGAAGACATTACGTCAACGACTTTTTGGAAGAACTGTTTACGTGTTGATTCACCCCGGTGCAATTCTTTATATAACTCACCATCTTTAATGAAAATAACTCGTTTACAATAACTTGCGGCAAACGCATCGTGTGTTACCATTAAAATTGTAGAGTTATCATATTCATTTAACGACTTCATGCTTTCTAATAAATCTGTCGCTGATTTAGAATCAAGTGCTCCCGTCGGCTCGTCACCAAATATCATACTAGGACTTGTAACAATCGCACGCGATGCTGCGCAGCGCTGCTTCTGTCCACCCGACACTTGATATGGGAACTGACTTAAAATATGATCAATACCAAATTTCTTTGAGATTTCAAGAACGCGGCGATCAATTTCACTCGCTTTCACCTTTGATAACGCAAGAGGTAACGCAATGTTCTCTTTTACCGTTAACGTATCTAATAAATTATAATCTTGGAAAATGAACCCTAAATGATCACGGCGGAATAACGCTAACTTATCATCGTTCATCTTCACGATATCTTTTCCATCAATTAAAATTTCACCGTTCGTCGCATTATCAATTGTAGAAAGAACGTTTAGTAGCGTCGTCTTACCCGAACCAGAAGGTCCCATAATTCCAACGAACTCACCTTCTTTTACTTGTAAGTTAATACCTTTTAACGCTGCAAATTTATTACCACCCGTGTCATACACTTTTTCAATATTTTTTGCTTCTAACACTGTTTTCATCTCGACATCCCTCATTTCTTCTATTCTCTATTTTCAACTATATACACTCTCTACTCTTGCCACTATCGATGTTTCTTACACAAACATGACAGTTATGTAAGACGCATAAGTAAAGATATAAAAATTTAACCTACTGAACAAAAGTACTTTGTTACTATAACATTGGGATATCATACCATCCATTCATTCTCCTTACAGGAACATTACAATTTTGTAAGGTTAAAAATGTACCCTACAAAATTGTGCATGAAATGTCGGATGGAGCTATTTTGTTCCTGCTATTCTATTTAACAAGGAGGTCATCGTATGGATTCACTTAAAAACATGAATGCAGCAATGCAGTATATTGAAAACACCCTAACAGATGAAATTGATTTTAAAGAAGTCGCAAAAATAGCTTACTGCTCTGAATATCATTTCAAAAGAATGTTTTCTTTCCTAGCTGGCATATCACTGTCAGAATATATTCGCTGTAGACGTCTTACTCTTGCTGCTTTTGAACTAAAAAACAGCGATGCAAAAGTCATTGATGTCGCTATAAAATATGGGTACAACTCACCAGACTCTTTTGCACGTGCCTTTCAAAACTTGCACGGCATAACGCCTTCAGAGGCCCGAAATAGTAGTCATTCTTTGAAAGCTTATTCACCAATGACCTTCCAGTTATCGATTCAAGGAGGAAACGAAATGAACTATCGAATTGAAAAAAAAGAACCATTTCGAATTATTGGTATTACAAAACGCGTACCGATTGTATTTAACGGTGTAAATGAAGAAATTGCTTCTATGTGGAAAAGTTTAAATCCAGAGTCCATTCAAACGTTAAAGTCCCTTTCAAACATGGAACCGAATGGAATCATTAGTGCTTCTACTAACTTTTCTGAAGGAAGAATGGAGGAAAAGGGAGAACTCGATCACTACATTGGAGTAGCCTCAACGAAAGATTGTCCAGAGCAATTCGCACAACTTGAAGTCGCAGCTTCAACGTGGGCCGTATTTGAAGCTGTCGGTCCATTTCCTGAAACATTACAAAATGTATGGGGACGCATTTATTCCGAATGGTTTCCTTCCTCAAACTATGAACTAGCGGAAGGACCAGAAATATTGTGGAATGAACAGAAAGATACATCCTCTCCAAACTTTAAAAGTGCAATTTGGATACCGGTTTTGAAGAAATAAAAAATAAAGCTGCTCCTCCTTAAAAGGAAAAGCAGCTTTTATTTATATTTTTAGTTCTTTTTTATAAGCGACGTAGGAATATCCCATTGTTAATCCTACTGCACCGATAATAATGCCAATGATTAGGAAAGCTTTCCACTCTACCGGTGCAACAATACTTAAAATCATAATAACTCCTAATACAACAAACACCTTTCCGCTAAAACGGTGCTTTTTTCTCCATACTTCTTCGTTACTTAACGTCCACGGTGTTTTTATACCTACAAAGTAGTTTGGTTTACATTGTGGTAAATAATTGCCGATGACTATAAATAAAAGACCAACAAGAATATGCGGTGTACTATTCATTGGAATGTCATAACCTAATCCAGCCCCAATTCCAATGATATTTACTAAAAATAATAAGATTAATACGCTATAATTTATTACATTATATCCTTTAGAAAACTTATCATAGTTTTTATGCTTCGGATCTATCTTAGGCAATACGGTTAATAAAGCATATATAAAAACCATAATTGCTACATCAAAAATCATCCCTCCCATTTTAGACATATGTCCATCTACCTCCCCAGCAACATTCCAATGGCTCGGAACTTCACCTGGTAAATGCGGCCACGCGACACACCATGCAATAATCGTTAAAGCAATTAATAGTAACGGAAATATATGCTTCCTCATTTCCCCTCTTCCCCCTTATTCGTAAATGTAAACACCCACGTTAATAAATCTTGAAAGACAGTTGTGTTTAAAGAGTACACAACAAATTGACCTTTCTTTTCATCTTGAATAAGTTCAGCATTTTTCAGTGCGTTTAAGTGGTGTGAAATACTTGGTTTTGTCATATTAAATTGTTCAGCAATCTCACCAGCGGTTAGATCGCCTTCTTTTAATAAGTCTAAAATTTTTCGCCTTGTTGGATCTGCTAATGCTTTGAATGCTTGATTCAATGTCTTTCTTCCTTTCACTAATTAGACATTTAGATATTTATCTAAATGTTAAAATGATTTCAGTTAATTGTCAATTATATACGAGGCCTTTTTTACTTTTTCCGCTTTTGACCTATACTGTTTACTAGCTTATCTTTCAACATAATGAAAAGACTTGAAACACATGATACACTATAGCTACAATTGTTTTTTTGAGGAGGAATATACATATGTATAAAATTTTAATCGTTGAAGACGATCCAAATATTTCATCATTACTGCAATCTCACATTCAGAAGTACGGTTATGAGGCTGTGGTAGCGGAGAATTTCGATGATATTATGGAATCGTTTAACGCAGTGAAACCACACCTTGTTTTACTTGATGTAAACTTACCAAAATTCGATGGTTTCTACTGGTGCCGTCAAATTCGTCATGAATCTACTTGTCCAATTATTTTCATTTCAGCTCGTGCTGGTGAGATGGAACAAATTATGGCGATTGAAAGCGGTGCGGATGATTATATTACAAAACCATTCCACTATGACGTTGTAATGGCGAAAATTAAAGGTCAATTACGCCGTATTTACGGTGATTATGCCCCAAATATTTCTGAACGTATCGTTGAAGTAGAAGGACTAAAATTATTCCCGGAACGTCCAGAAATTCATTTCGGTGCTGAGCAAGTTCTTTTAACGAAAAAAGAAGCTATTTTAGCAGAAATGTTATTATCTAAATTCCCTCGTACAGCGAGCCGTGAAGATTTATTAGCTGCCCTATGGGATGACGAAAGCTTCGTTGAAGAAAATACATTAAACGTAAACATTACGCGTCTTCGTAAAAAGTTCAATGAGCTTGGTATTGAAAATGCTATTGAAACAGTACGTGGACTTGGGTATCGTTTTAACGCAACTTGGAGTGAATAAGCATGAAGCTATTTTTACGTGATCATTTTGCATTTTTTCTACTATACGTATTAAACTTCGGTATCATTTTCGTTCTTTATGATGCAGTAGATGGATTTCAAAATAATAAATTTTACTTCGTCGTTTTAAGTTTATATTTATTCATTTGTTTCCTCGCTTATCGTTACGTTCGCAATCGTAGAATGTACCATAGATTAAGTGAGCAACCAGAGAAAATGGAAGATGCGTTTATTGAAAGAGCAACTGCTCCGATGCCTCACGGTGTAAATGAACTCGTGCGCACGCAGTATCGTCTATTCCAAAAAGAACTACAATCGTATGAAGTAAAACAGCAAGAACATCAATTATTTATTAATCACTGGGTGCATCAAATGAAGACACCTGTTTCTGTTATGCAACTTATGGTGCTAGAAATGGAAGATGAACACTTGATTCCGAAATTCAAAAAAGAATTAGAACGATTAAATCAAGGACTCGATATGGCTTTATATATGGCAAGATTAAATAACTTCCATGAAGATTTCCATGTTGAGACGATTTCATTAAAAGATGCGGTAACAAAAAATATTAACGGATTAAAAGAACTATTCATTCGAAACGGAGTCTTCCCTGTTTTAGAAGTTCATTCCGATTTAAAAGTTGCTTCTGATGCGAAATGGCTAAAATTCATTATTTATCAGTTAATGACAAATGCCGTTCGTTACTCTGGTGAGCGCGGAAAGAAAGTTTTCTTATCTGCTTACCGAAACGGAAAAGATATTATTTTAGAAGTTCGTGATGAAGGTGTTGGTATCCCACAAGAAGATATTCGAAGAGTATTTGAACCTTTTTACACTGGAAAAAATGGTCGCGCATTCGGAGAATCTACTGGTATGGGACTTTATATTGTAAGTAAAATTTGTGATTATTTAGGTCACTCTGTGAAACTAGACTCTGAAGTTGGTAAAGGAACGACGATTAAAATCATCTTCCACAACGCTGCAAATAATCAAGCAGAGCATACAGAGAAGGTGACCGAAGCATGATCGGAACATATGCTAGCAAAATGTATGAGAACGCACTCTCATACATTTTTTGCAATAAAACTACATATTTGCCTTCTAGCGGGAGGTACATATTATGACATTTTGGCAGTTTGCCTTTAAAAATGTAACGCGTAATTCCAGAGCTTATTTTGCTTATTTCGTCAGCAGTTCCTTTTCAATTGCTGTTTTCTTTTCGTTTGCTGTTTACTTATTCCATCCAAAATTACAAAACTTTAGCATGAACGCTGAAATTTCAGGATTAATGATATTTTCAGAAGTTGTAATTGTATTTTTCTCTTTCTTCTTTTTACTATATTCCATTGGTACTTTTTTAAAAGTTAGAAAAAAACAATTCGGAGTTTTGACCGTTTTAGGTATATCGAGAAAGCAATTACATCGTCTCGTTTTTATGGAAAATATGTTAATCGGTATTTTATCTATCTTTTTCGGTATGCAGTTTGGACTTGTATTTTCACAATTTTTCTTATTAGTCACAGCAAAAATTACGCACGTCCCAGGCATATATTTATACTTGCCTATTAACGCCTTTATTTTAACGACTATCGTCTTCCTTAGTCTTTTTATCATTGTATCTACATTCACACCAATGCTTATTCGTACAAAAAAAGCGGTACGCCTTTTAAAAACAAATGACGGAAAACAAAAAGAAAAAAAACCGTCCATACTTGTTTCCTTATTTGGTGCGATTTGTTTATTAGGTGGTTATGCTTTAGCTGGAAATCCTAAATATTTCGTATCAGTAAGCCCGCAAATAGGTGTTATATATATGGTTTCAAGTATTTTTGTTATCCCAACGCTTGTTACAATTGGGACATATTTTTTCTTTTCACAAATTAGTTTTTTACTTATTTACATTTTAAAAACGAGAAGAAAGTTTTATATGAAACGGGTTAATATGCTTTGGATTTCTGATTTAGCAAGCCGTATTCGAACGAATATTAATATGCTTTTTATTGTAGCAATGCTCTCTACTATTGCTTTCACAATGATAACGTTCCTATATGGATTCGGGAAATTTGTTAAGCTAGAAGTTAATAGAATTTCTCCTTTCCCAATTTCTTATTTTTCTTATGATGCAAATCCTTTTGTTACTGAGCATTTAAACTGGCTTGAACACCAATTACAAAAAGAGCATTTTCCTTATGAGAAAATCAAAACTGATATATATGAAACACCACTAGAAGAAGATAAAGGTGTAGCTATTTATAATGACGTATACGCAATTAAGCAAAGTGACTATAACAAACTTGCGGGTTCTTTACGAATGAAACAACTATTTATGGACAATAACGAAGCATACGTGTTAACAGGGACATCTTATATCACTATATTCAACGAATTTGAGCAAAGCTACAAAAGAGATTACATTACACTCTCTAGTACAAATACGAAATTAAAAGTAAAAGGCTATGAACATGTTAATGCGATTCCATCTGACTTTTCATATCAAACGATAGTTTTGCCTGATATTCACGTAAATAACTTACCTAACACGGTAAAGCATATATCAGCATACAATTACAAAATTCAAAACTGGGAACAGACATATAAAATAGCTGATGATTTTATAGAAAAAGTGCAAAAAGATCGAAATAACTCCCATTATGAAGGACCTCTTATTCGATCCTTTGAATCAGCAGGAACGTTATATAAAATAACGTCTGGTAGTGCCGCATTCTTCCTAATCGGGACATTTTTAGGAGTTATTTTCTTCATTGGAGCTGGTAGTGTTCTTTACTTTAGAATGTATACAGATTTGACGAATGAACAAGAGAAGTATATAACAATTTCTAAGATCGGTGTGACAGATGAAGAGATGAAACGATCTGCGACCATTCAGCTTAGTATTTTATTTTTCGTTCCTTACATTATGGCATCCATTCATACAATGTTTGCAACGAAAATGCTACAAGATGTAATTGGTTTATCTTTGTTCAAAGAAGTTTCAGCCGTTCTTATTATTTTTGGATTCGTTGAAGTTGTATTTTTCTTATTCATTCGTTCACTTTACATGCAAAAATTATCACAGTATACGAATGGACAAATTATTTAAAACAAACGTGATGAAAAGAGTATCTTTCATACTTTTTTCATCTTCACTTTATTAGGAGGCTTAGGTGAATGACATTTTGGCAGTTTGCATTTAAAAACGTGACTCGGAACGCCAGAGCTTATTTCGCCTATTTTGTAAGCAGTGCGTTTTCCATTGCTATTTTTTTCTCATTTGCAGTTTATTTATTTCATCCTAAATTGCATATGACAGACGTAAATGTTGCTCTGAACATATTAATGACAATTTCAGAAGTTGTCATTGTATTCTTTTCGTTTTTCTTTTTACTATATTCAATCGGTACTTTCTTAAAAGTACGAAAAAAGCAATTTGGGATTTTAACAGTACTTGGCATATCTCAAAAGCAATTAAAAAGACTCGTATTTCTAGAAAACATGCTAATTGGTGTTCTTTCCATATTTTTCGGCATTCAACTTGGACTTGTCTTTTCACAGTTCTTTCTATTAGTTACCGCCAAAATTACACATGTACCTGGTTTATATTTATATTGGCCGACGAGTGCTATTATTTTAACTACGATCATCTTTCTTGGACTCTTCATTCTCGTTTCATCTTTTACGCCGATGCTCATTCGGACGAGAAAGGCTGTACGTCTTTTAAAAGAAGGAACAAAGCAAAAAGAAAGAAAAGCATCCGTGCTCATCTCTCTATTTGGTGCGACATGTTTAATAACTGGATATGTATTAGCAGCAAATCCGTTATATTTTATGTCCCTAGGTGATATGATTGGAATCCTATATGCCGTCTCTAGCATATTCGTCATTCCTTCACTTGTTGCAGCTGGAACATATTTTTTCTTTTCACAAATTAGTTTTTTACTCATTCGTATATTAAAAACGCGAAGAACATTTTATATGAAGCGTACGAATATGCTTTGGATTTCTGATTTAGCAGCGCGCATTCGGACAAACATTAACATGCTCTTTATTGTAGCGATGCTATCAACACTCGCTTTTACTATGATTACATTCTTATACGGTTTTGGGAAATTTACAAAGTTTGATGCAATAAGACAAAACCCTTTCCCTTTTACGTATTTATCACATACTGAAAATACGTTAGCGGATGAACATTTAAATTGGTTAGAACAAAAATTTAATGAAGAGCACTTTACTTATAAAAAACTTAAAACGGATATATATGAAGTATCTTCGGCTGAAGAAAACCCAAAGCTCTATTATGCAATTAAACAAAGTGATTACAATATACTTGCTAAGGCGTTAAATTGGGAACATCTCAACGTGAAAAATAATGAATCTTATATCCTTATAAAAGACATAGATGATCAATTCATTGGCACAATTTATGATACAGAACGGAAAGATATTCTTACACTTACTCAAAACAGCCTACAGCTCCAAGTGAAAGAATATAAAAATTATAATCCTTTCCCAAACAGCTTAATCTCAACATTACTCGTATTATCTGATGCAAATGTAGAGGCATTATCATCAGCTTCAAAACAGATGAGTGTATATAGCTTTAAAGTTAACGAATGGGAAAAAGCACATAACATCGGTTCGGAATTTATACCAAAAATTATTAATGATAATGAAACGATCAAAGCTGAGCACCCACCATTCCATGCAAGTGAAGCAAGCGATTCTCTATACACAACTAAACTAAATGTCGCTTCGTTCTTCTTAATTGGTACTTTCTTAGGTGTTATTTTCTTTATTGGTGCTGGTAGTGTTCTTTACTTCAGGATGTATACAGATTTAACAAATGAGCAAGAAAAGTATGTAACGATTACAAAAATCGGTTTAACAGAAGCCGAAATGAAACGATCTGCTACCATTCAACTTGCGATTCTGTTCTTTGTTCCATACATTATGGCATCGATTCATACGATGTTTGCGACAAAGATGCTACAAGAAATATTACATCTCTCGTTCTTCGCTGAGATTACAGTCGTACTGATGATTTTTGGAACAGTTGAAGTTATATTTTTCCTTTTAATTCGTTCCTTCTATATGCAAAAATTATCACAACACATTAAGTTCTAAAGGATAGAAAGGTGATTACTATGGAAGAAGTATTACACATAAAAAATGTCTCAAAAGTGTATGAAGGAAAAGTCCCTCATACTGCTTTAAAAAATATAAATTTACATGTAGATAAAGGAGAATTTGTCGCTATCATGGGACCATCTGGTAGTGGTAAATCTACATTTTTAAACGTTATCTCTACAATTGATTCACCTACTTCTGGTGATGTCGTGATTAACGGAAAAAAACCGCACACATTTCGTAGAGAGAAGTTAGCTATTTTCCGCCGACAAGAGTTAGGATTTGTTTTCCAAAACTTTAACCTACTAGATACACTAACAATCGGTGAAAATATCGTACTACCTTTAACATTAGATAATGTTCCATTAAAAGAAATGGACGAAAAGCTTGATAACATTTCAAAAAAGCTTGGCATTGATCATATTTTAGACAAACGTATTTTTGAAGTTTCTGGGGGCCAAGCACAGCGTACCGCAGTAGCACGTGCTGTTATTCACCATCCGTCACTTCTACTTGCCGATGAACCAACAGGAAACTTAGATTCGAAAGCAGCGATCGATGTAATGGAGTTATTTACGAAGTTAAATAAAGAAGAAGATGCAACAATTTTAATGGTTACGCACGATCCATTTGCAGCAAGTTATTGTAACCGCGTCATTTTCATTAAAGATGGTGAGCTTTACAACGAACTACACCGCGGACTATATCGCGAGAAATTTTATCAAGAAATATTAGATGTTTTAGCATTATTAGGAGGGAGACGTGGATGACATTTTGGCAATTCGCATTTAAAAATGTCTCGCGTAATTCGAAAGCATATTTCGCCTACTTTGTAAGTAGTGCGTTTTCTATCATGGTTTTCTTTTCATTTACTGTATACGCGTATCACCCGCGGTTACAGAGTGTACAAAGCTTTCAAGAACGTGATCCTCTAATGAACTTAGCTAGTACGGCACAGCTTGTGATTGTTATGTTCTCGTTCTTCTTTCTCTTATATTCAATTGGAACATTTTTAAATGTACGGAAGCAGCAATTCGGGATACTCACAATTCTCGGTATCTCACAGAGACAATTAAAAAGACTGTTATTTACTGAAAACATGATGATCGGGATATTGTCCATCTTTATCGGTATACAAGGTGGCCTCGTGTTTTCTAACTTTTTCTTATTAGTCACTTCGAAATTAACAAGTGCGAAAGGCCTTTATTTATATTGGCCAACAGAGGCGATTATCGTTACAACCGTAACGTTTATCATTTTATTTTTAATCGTTTCTACGTTTACACCAATGTTTATTCGTACTCGAAAAACAGCCCACCTCATTAAAGGGAACAAGAAAATGCCAGCTGAAAAAAGACCATCTATACTCATCTCTTTATTCGCTTTAATTTGTTTAGGGCTATGCTATTATATCGCTGGTTATCCGCGAGGCTACGTAACGGAAAAAAATGTGCAAAATGGATCTGTCTTTTTTATTATGTTATCTATTTTACCACTCGTAGTAGTCGGGACATATTTATTCTTTTCACAAACATTTCTTCTTTTTATCTATATTTTAAAGAAGCGTAGAAAGTTTTATTTGAAACAAATAAATATGTTATGGATTTCGGACTTAGTTGCTCGTACCCGTAGTAATATTAACGTACTCTTTATCGTTTCTATGCTATCTGCACTTGCATTTACAATTATTATTGGGTTATTCGCCGCTAATAACAATACGAAGGCATCAGTACTAGAGCGATATCCCGTCCCCTTCACTTATACATCAGAAGGTGACAATTCCCTTGAGCAAAAGCATATTTCTACAATTGAAACGGAGCTTACAACTAGTAATTTTCAGTACAACAAATATAAGTTTACAGTCTTAAAAGATACAGCTTCAAAAGAAGATATTATGCTTATGAAGATGAGCGATTATAACGCAATCGCTCAACAATTGAAAAGACCGGAAATAACAATCGATTCTACAGAAGTGTATATTATTTCTCGCCACTCACCAGAACTTCTCGATCTCGTATCTAATCCATTTGCAAAGCAAAATACGATTACACTCGGATCTAATAAAAAAGAATTTCATATTAAAGGGTTTATTAATAAGGGAATAGAACCATCCTTTGCATTCCCACATTTAGCTGTCGTACAAGATTATGTATTTGATAATATGATTCCTCATATTGAAACAACCGTAATCTATAACTACTTCGTAGAAAACTGGGAAAATGCAATAGTTCCAACCAGAAATATGTTACGCGTTATTAGTGGTGATGCACGTGCGTTCTACGAAAAGCATACAGAAGAGAACGCTCAAGTTCCTTTCTTCATACATACGGCTACGGATGAACTCATTTACGGTAAAGGAAATGCAGTTGCTCAATTCTTTATTTGGGCATTTCTTGGTTTTATCTTCTTTATCGGTGCGGCTAGTGTCTTATATTTCCGTATGTATAATGACTTAACAACTGAAAAACAAAAGTATATTACGATTACAAAGCTTGGCTTAACTGAATTAGAAATGTTTCGCTCTGCAACCATTCAATTAGGAATTTTATTTTTTGTTCCGTATATCGTTGCTGGTGTTCACACGTTATTTGCGGTTAAGTTTTTACAAAGCATGTTTTCTTTCTCCTTACTAAAAGAGACATGTATCGTACTCACCTTTTTCGGGATTATCGAGATTATTTTCTTCTTCTTAATCCGTTCTCTGTACATTAATAAATTATCACAGCATATAAAAATATGAATAAAATGGCCTTGTGCGTATTGCACAAGGCCATTTTCAATAGTTTTTAAAAAATTAGCAGCAATATCCACCATAGCCGCCTGCGTAACCGCCGTAACCACCATAACCACAACCGCCTCCGCCTCCGCCGAAGCAGCTAGCACCGATGATAATTAATAAAATAAACAATACGATTAGAAGCGCAAAACCGCCTCCGCAACCATGGTTTCTGCGGTTACAATCATCATGTCTGTGTTCACACTTTTCGCTCATTACTCTATTCCTCCTTTAGTATCATTCATAACAAGTTCACCTTGCTCTAAATGAGGGGATTCCATTTATAGTATGTTTTCAGGGCGAATAGGAAGCTTGGCTTACCTAAAAACGGGCTTGTTTTTGGAAATGGGCTTCATCAAAAAAAGATACCAATTAAGGTATCTTCTAAATAAAAGTATTTAATAAAAGCGCAAAGCCAAATGCAATAAATGATAACAATGTCTCAAGTACCGTCCACGTTTTAAACGTTTCCTTCACCGTTAATCCTAAATACTCTTTTACAAGCCAAAACCCTGCATCATTTACGTGAGAAAACATTAATGATCCTGCACCTGTTGCTATAACGAGCAATTCTAAATTTACACCTGACATGTGCTGAATAACTGGTGAAACAATCCCTGCTGCTGTCGTTAATGCTACTGTCGCTGAACCTGTTGCAATTCGAATTAATCCAGCTACCATAAAAGCTAACACAATTGGTGATAACGCTATATGTTCTGCCATTTGGGCAATCGCTGTTCCAACGCCGCTTTCAATTAATATTTGTTTAAATCCACCGCCTGCACCAATAATTAAAATAATGGAACCGACCGGTAATAAACTGTCATCCGTTAATTTTTTAATCATCTTTTTATTAATTCCTTGTCTTATTCCAAGTAAATAGAACGCTGCGAAACATGAAATAAGTAAAGCAATTACTGGGCTCCCTATAAATACGGAAAATTCAGTTATCTTTTTCGGTAATGAAATATATGGTGCAACTACTGATAAAATCATTAATACAACCGGTAATAAAATAATAAAGAATGAAACTTTACGACTTGGTAAATCAGTTGATACTGTCGTAACTCGAACAAGCTCTGGTTCATTTTCAGGTATAACCCTTTTATGTACCCACTTTGCAAATATAGGTCCTGCGATAATGGCTGTTGGTAACGCGATAATTAATGAATATAAAAGTACCTTTCCTAAGTTCGCGTTATAAATACCGATTGCTGTCATCGCCCCTGGATGTGGCGGTACGAGCCCATGCACAATAGATAATCCAGCAATAACAGGTAACGCAATTAATAATATATTTTGCTTCGTCGTTTTTCGAATGGAAATAACAAGTGGTAATAAAATGACAATCCCCACTTCAAAAAATACCGGAATCCCTATAACAAATCCTGCAAATAACATAGCCCAAGGTAGTTTCTTCACACCGAAAAATCGAATAAAGAAATCTGCCACTTGCATGCCGGCCCCTGAATCGGACATCATTTTTCCTAAAATTGTTCCGAGAGCTAAAATACCAACTAAATGCCCTAGTACACTACCAACACCAGTTTCATAGGCGGTCACTATTTTCGTTAAATTCAGTCCAGACATGATGGCTAAAAATAAACTCGCAACTGTTAAACTAATAAATGCATGCCATTTCCACCATGATACCCCTAAAATAACAATCGCGATTGCAAGTAACGTGACGATTAATAAGTATATATCCATCTCTCATTCCCCTTACTTTTCCCCCGTATTTGTGGACAGTAAACACCTAATTGGTGCGGGATGAACCCAATTAAAGTTTCACTTTATAAAAAAAGAGGGCGAATACCCTCTTTTTATACGTCATAATTCACTACATAATGCTGCATTTCTGTGTTGTAGTAGCCTTCGCTATATTCAATTACTTCGCCAACTTCATCGTAAGAATAACGCATACGTTTTAATAGCGCTGTCCCCTCTTTTTCACCTAACGCTTCTGCAACGAAACTAGGCGCGAGTCCAACTACGAATTCATCTCTGAAGTTTTCTAAATGTATACCTCGGTCTTCAACTAAATCATAAAGCGATTGTAAATCAAAGTCCGATAAATCTGTACTTGCCATGTGTGCTGAGAAATAGTGCGTATAATGAATGTACGGTGCATCATTTAACGTATATAAACGTTCGATACGAAAACTCTCCTTACCGAATAATCGAAATGGCACTGTTCCTTCTTCATTATGAACGACTTCTGCTTTTAGTAATTTCTTTTGTACTTTATATCCTTCTTCCACTAACACTTCTGTAAATTTCTTTCCCTTTGACAACTTTGTCGCAGAAGTATTACGGATGACTTTCGTTCCTTTACCGCTTTTCTTTTCCAAATATCCTTCTTGAGCAAGTTCTTTAATCGCATTACGCACTGTAATTTTACTCACTTTGAACTCTTCTTCTAACTGCGGTTCGGAAGGAATATTCGTATGAATCGCATATACACCATGCAATATTCGATCACGAATAATATTTTTTATTTGTAAATATAATGGTCCTTTTTTCCTCGTTACGTTCACCGTTACACCCACTACCTTTCTACATCACCTACTGATGCCGTCATTGCCCGAAGTATATCCTTCTCTGATGACATTGGCGTATCACCGACGATTGTATGTGCAAGCATTCCAGCTGCTGACGCAAATGAAACAGCTTTCTCTGGTGCAAACTCTTCTATCTCGCCATGAATAATCCCGCTCGTATAAGCATCTCCAGCACCTATTCTATCATATACAGAAAACGTAAGTGTTTTTGCAAAAGTGAACGCACCATCTTTACATATAAACCCGCGAAGCGAGTGTGTATTATCGCTATTAATAGAGCGATGTGTACCAGCAATTGTAGCAATATGATATGTTTCAGCCACTTTCGGAATAAGATCAACAAGTTGCGCCTCTCGCTCTGTCTCTTCTGTTTTCATTCCAAGAACGAACATTGCATCTTTTTCATTCATCATAACGATATCAGCAAGAGCTAGCATTTCTTCATAATGCGGTTTCGCCTGCTCATATCCATCCTCTCCCCAAAGAGATGGACGATAATTGCAATCAAAAACGACAGTGCCTCCGCTTTCTTTAACTGCTTTCGCTAAAGATTTCATATGATGGCGCACCGTATCATTTATCGCAAGTGTAATGCCGCAAAAATGAACGATATCAATTTCCTTGACGATTTCTTCAAATTGATACATTTCTTCACATGCCGTATTAAAGCTACTTTCTAGGCGATTTGAATATGTAACGCGGCTTGCACGTGCTCCAAATCCATTTTCTAAAAAGTACATGCCGACATATTTACCACCTCTTGAAATAAACGGTGCCTGAATGCCTAATTTTTGAATGTGCGATATCGCAGCATCTCCAACCGAGTTTTCCGGTAAAGTTGAAATAAGAAAACCTTCATGCCCTAGATGAGAAAGCGCCGCTGCAACGTTCACACCTGTACCAGAAAATGAGTAATTTAATGTGTTAGCTTGTGACAACAATTCATATCCTGGTACTTGCAGGCGCATCATTACTTCGCCAAATGCTGCAATTTTCTTACGCATATTGATCAACTAGCTTCTTCACTACCGCTAATAACTCACGAACATCTTCTGTTTTCGTATTACCAGTTTCTTTATCAATAATAGAAGAGTACACGTGCGGGATAACTTGCTCTACATTTGCATCTAATGCGATACGTACAATTGTTTCAAAGTTTTCTTTATCAATTCCGCCTGTTGGCTCTAATGCAAAGCCTTCTTCCGCACATGCTTTCGCAACTGCGCGATATTCTTCTTCATGCGCTAATCCTTTCATTGGGAAGTATTTCAATGAATTTCCGCCCATATCACGTACAAGTGCGATTGCTGTTTTAATTGGAACGATTGCTTTTTCTTCTCCAGCTGCACTAATTGGACCAGTAGAAATATTTACGTACCCTACTTTTCCTGTTGGTGATACTAAACTATTAATCCAGCTATCTTTTCCGCCAAGGTTTGCACGTGTCGCTCCAACTGAAGGGAACACTTGGTTAATATGACTACCAGGATAATGCTTCGCAATTTCAGCTACAACTGCCGCTTGGCGATTATCTCCTGCTCCTAGTCCGATTGATACAGCGTCATCAATTTCTTGTCCGTATGCTTTCATTGCAGTTACTGCTTCTTCTACTGTTGGATATTCTTTTGATAACACTCCCACTACTACATAACCTTCTGCCGCTTCAAAAATGTCTTTTGCATTTTCGATATTGTTTGCTAATACATTTAATGCTACACGGCCTTTATAAAAACGTTTTTGAATGTTTGTCATTTTAGTTTCCCCCTACGATTTCTCTCATTTTTTCTTCAATTACATGTATGTCATCACCTTGAAGTGGACGTGGGTCAATGTCAAAGAATCCTTGTCTTACTCCATAATCACGTGTGTAAATTGCGATTTCCCCTTCGCGTAATGCTGTTACAACGTCTTTTGCTGATTTATTTAACTCTTTCTCGTTAATATGAATACGCGCTCTAAAGATTGCTCTTCCTGCTTCATCTTGAACGATCGTTACATTTACACCATTTAATTCTTTTAGCGGCATAAGTACTTGTAATAACTCTTTTTCTTGCTGGCTCTTATCTTCTTTTACTCCATACTCATCAAGCGCTTGAAGTAAACCGAAAGTCGTCTCTTTCCCAACTTTCATACTTCTTCCGATGCAATGTAATTGCACTTTCAGCCACTCGATATATTTTCGTTTCCCGCCAACAATACCAGAAGTAGGTCCTTCAATTGCCTTTGAACCGCTATAAATGGCAAGGTCTGCATACTTCACATATTTTTGAATATCCTCTTCAGCTGCCGCATCGACGATAAGTGGTACGTTATTTCGCTGTGCAACTTCCCATGCTTCTTCAACAGAAATCATATTTTTTTGCACGGCATGATGGGATTTCACATATAGAATTGCTGCTGTATTTTCACCAATCGCATCTTCAATATGCTCTGCTTTCCCTTCATTTGCATAGCCAACTTCTACAAGCTTACCCCCGCCTAAGTAAATCATCGTTTCAACAGGCGCACCGTATTGAACGTTATGGCCTTTTAACATAATCACTTCGTTTTTCGCGATGACCTCTTGATGAAGTCTTTCACTTTTACGGCGATTTCCTTCTGTAACGATACCAGCGATAGAAAGCGCAATTCCGCTCGATGCTGAATTCACAACGACTGCTGCCTCTGAATCTAGAATTCTCGCAATATGGTCTCCTGCTTTATCTACTAAATCTGCAATTTCCACATAATTTTGTCCACCATGTTTCATCGCATCCATAACTGTATTTGTAGGAGCGGATACACCTAAAATACTCATTCTACCGCTCGCATTAATCACTCTTTTTAATCCGTACTTAGCATTCAATGAATGACCCATTGATTACAACCCCTTTCGTATCAATTCTTCTTTCAGCAATGCGCTGATCCCCTTCTGAATCAATTAACGTAATCGGTTCATCTTTCACCGTAAATAAAGTTAAGTTTGCAATATCGCCTTCTTGAATACGGCCAAGCTCTGGTTTCTTCAGCCACTCTGCCGCATTTTTCGTCACCGCATTTATTACTTCTTCTAGCGGATACCCTAAGTAAAGGAATTTCGAAAGAACGTGAGCCATACTATACACTGGACCGTCTATACGATTCTTCCGGTAAATGTCTGTACTAATTGTATTAAAGGCAATGCCGTGACGCTTCGCCGCTTCTGCTACTTTAAAAGAAAAACTAGCATTACCGTGACCAACATCTAAATGAACACCGCGCTTCACTGCATCTATTAATACAGGTAGCGGTTTGCCTTCTTCATCAAATAAATTATTTTCTTTCCCGTTTAAGTAATGTGTAATCACATCATCTTTTTCTAAAAGAGGTACAACTTCCTCAATGCGAGGAGGCGCTGAACCGATATGTACCATAATCGGTAATGATGTTTCACGAGATAACGAGCGTGCAACATGAAGCGGTTCAATTCCGCTGTCACAAACGACACTTTTACTCATTCTCGCCTTTAACCCAACGATTACATCTTTATACTTTTCTACTGATTCTATTACTTTCTCTTTATCTATCCATTCCATATTGGATAATTCATCAATTCGTTTCAAACCGATGCGAGAAATATTTAAAAAGGCAAATAAATTCGTTTTTGCCTGCTCTCTACTTTTTACTAAATCTGCAATGCGATCAGCTCCGCAGCTACCCGCATCAACAATTGTCGTTACCCCTTGCTTAACGCCAATTTCATCCACCTCATCGCCATACGGATCAAACTCTGGAAAAGCATGAACGTGTAAATCAATCCAGCCACTCGATACGTACGTACCCGAGTAATCAAGAACCTTCCCACCCCCGCCAGAACCAGCTTTCGTCACCTGTGCGATTTTATTATTTTCAATTACAATGTCAATCTCTTCCCCGTTCACACGTTTCACATTACGTAGTACGAATCGTTCTGTCATTGTATTTCCACCCTTTTCTATAAGAAGCCATAAGAATACGCTTACATTAAAGTTTCATTTTATATCTCTTTCACACGTTTAGCGTAACACAAAAAAAGGGAGAAGTAAATATAACGTTATAATGTTTGATTTTATATTAAAATGAGAGTTTCCATTACATATTCGGACAACCTATAAGCAGGAGGGATATTCATGGGATTTCGAATTTTATTATTTATAATTTTAATTACTTTGTCTATATCAACAACGGTTAGCGCAGCCCCTCCATCACTCACGGCTGCATTTATCCGGGACCATCAGCTATGGATAAAGACAGGAAATCAAGAAATACAAATCACAAAAAATCGATATGTGTATTCTCCAAAATGGTCTTATGACGGTAGGTTTATTGGCTATATTGATAGTGATGAAGCGGGTAAAGAATCTAACTTATTCATCTATGATACGGAAGATAAAATAAACTATCAGCCTTATGTAAGAGTCGTAACATCTGACTTTAAGTGGTCACCAAACAAAAATCAATTGGCTTACACTGATCAAGGTTTATTAAACGTTACAAAAATTAAAAACGGTCGCCCACAAGATTTTGAAAATGTATCACTTGGGGTTAGTGATTTCGAATGGTTCCCGAACGGAAAGGAATTTATCGTCTCCTCACAATCCTGCTTGCGTCCGACCGGATGGGGCAAGATTCCACTTTATTAAAATACCAGTCGATGCAAATCTTGCTAAAGATAAAATAAAGCCTTTTTATACGATTCAAACAAATGAAACTGATTTATTTGCGATTAACACTAACTATTTCAAGTGGAGTTCTGATGGAAAGTGGCTTAGTTTTTTGGCTAGTCCTACTGCCTCCTTAGCAATGGATAGCAATACATTATGTGTTATCTCATCAAAAGGGAAACACTTTCGAACGATTGGTAACATGCTATGGTTCAAAGACTGGATGAAGTGGGCTCCATCAGCCAATCAACTGGCCTATATTTCAGGAGAAGGAAGATTTTTTGTAGAAAATAAAAAATTTACAGTTGCAGACATGGTAATAGCAAAACAACAAAAGGTCTACACACCTGTCGGTTATGTAGACCTTGATTTAGAATGGTTTTCACCAAACAAAGTGGTTGTGGCTCGTGCAAAAGAAAATAAGGCATGGAAAGAAGGCCTTGTTCCGACGATGTTTACAACACTTTATATGATCAATATAAAAACAGAAGAACAGAAACAAATCTCGTTCCCAAAACAGAATGAACGTGATGAAGACCCTCAAGTTATTCGCCCTTATCTTACTTGGCTTCGCAAGAAAACAAATGAATATAAAGGCGATGTCTGGGTGAAGGATAGCTTACATAGTCAGGAGTATATATGGCTGAAGAATGTTGATGAGGCTCCGACTTTTTTTACTCTGACTAAACTTCATTGAAAATATGTTAATTACAATCCTAGTCATATAAAAATTTGTACCTGTTCCTCCATTTTGATTCTCCCGCATGGGAGAATCAAAATGATCTATTCCTGAACCGTCACAATAACCCCATCCATATTGTTGCCCGAAATTTCATACTGCTTATCCGCTGGAACATTCACTTTCCTATTCCCGGACACTTTATAATAAGAAACCGTATATTTCTTACCTTCCACATCGGTTGTGATTTCTTTTTTCTCTTTTAAGAAGTCCAAATATTCCTCTAATGTAATTTTCTCTTTTTGCATAATCGCACTATGAGGTAATCCGACATAACGTATATGCCACGGCTCATATTGAATGCCTGTAATATGACTTTTATTTTTCGGATAACGTAAAACAAAGCCATGCTTCCATACGTTCTCTTCAATCCACTTTCCTTCAGGGGCTCTCTCCATCTTCTTTTGCGTAGATCCAACATCCAGTGATAATCCTAAATTATGTTCACTATATCCTGCTGGAAGTGCATAATCAGAGCCCATTTTTTCATATAACTTTTCTTGCTCATTAAAATCTCGATATCCGCTATTCATTAAAAAATGCTGTACACCATCTTTCCCAGCTGCATCGACAACGTTCAAAAACTTGCTCACAACATCCTTTGATAAACGAAGATTTCTATCAAATATCACATAGCCTCTTACTAATTCACTATTGTGATTTACATTTATAATATCGGATCTAATACTATCTTTTTTAACGGGGTAATCTTTATTAACTAATAATAGATTACCTTTATAAACTTGTTCTTTTGTAACCTCTACCTTTTCAATTTTCGCCGATTTTACCTTATTATCTTTTCCCGCAATTTTAACATCGATCTCCTTTTGAAATAACGGTGATATATAAAAGCCTACACAGACTGTACATAATATAAAAAGAGAAATAAATACCCACTTTTTCATTTCTAGTTCCTCCTTAACGTGACTTACGTATAGAATAGAAAAAACTATTAAAATAAAAAGTGGGGTAAAGTTTAAATTTTTATTAAATTGCTTAGCTTTCTTCTTTTGGTAATCTTACTTCAAATATCGTTCTAATTACATTACTTTCAGCAGAAATCTTCCCATCATGCTGTTCAACAATATTTTTCGCGATAAATAAACCAAGGCCTGTACTACCTTGTTGCTCTGACCTTGCTTTATCACCTGTATAAAACATATCAAAAAGATACGGTAAATCTTCTTCCGGAATGCTATCTCCGTAATTAATAATTTGTACGACTACCTCTTCACTCTCAATATATGCGTTCACATCGACAAACTTTCCATCATACCCGTAACGAATCGCGTTCGTTAAAAGATTTTCAAATACCCTCGCTAATAATTTTCCATCACCGCTAATAGGTAAATAAGAATCCATGTTCAATCTCGCTTCTAAACCCTTTTTCTCTAATAACGGATACAATTCTTCCTCTAACTGTATAAGCAATTCACTTATATCAATTGGTCTTTTGTCCAGCTGCAACATCCCATAATTCATTCTCGTAATTTCAAATAATTCATCAATTAAACTTTCCAGCCTTTCGGATTTCGTAAAAGCGATTGTGGAAAAATGTTTAATTTGTTCTTTCGTCAAATTCTCATCTTTAAGAATTAAATCTAAATAACCTAAAACAGATGTTAACGGCGTTCTTAAATCGTGAGCTAAGTTAACAATAAGCTGGTCTTTACTACTTTCCGCAAAGTCTCCTCGTTCCACTGCTTCCTTTAATTTTTCACTCGCTACATTTATTTCACGTGCGATATATCCAAACTCATCATTTGATGAAACGTGCACTTCATTTGTAAAATCTCCGTTCGCCAAATGGTGAATCCCGTTTGAAATCTCATCAAAATATTTTACATAAGGCCTAGTAAGGAAGAAGAAAAACATAATAGACAGAGGGATAAAAATAATTAAAAAGAAATTAACATCCCCAATTTGTCTTATCATTGAACGGAATTGGGCTAATGGATCTTCAAAACGAACGACTAATTTATAGTAGATCCGTAAGCCTTCATAAATGATATACGTTACCCCACCAGCTAATATCATACTTAACGCAAATAGCATAACCATCTTCGAGCGAAAGCTTCTCATCTTTTTAGCCATTGAAAGTATACCCTACTCCCCACACTGTTTTTATTAACTTATTCTTTCTTTTATCTTCTCCAAGTTTTTTCCGCAGTGTACGAATATGTACCATAACTGTATTTCCACTTTCATAATAACCTTCAGCCCATACTTGCTGAAAAATATTTTCCACATTGTACACTTTCTTCGGATGGCTCGCTAATAAATATAAAATATCAAACTCTTTCGGTGTTAATTCAACTTGTTCTCCGTACACATTTACTGTTCTTCGCTCAGGATCAATAACAACTCCGCCTACCTCTAAAGCAGATTTATTCTCCGCTACTTTCGGCTGATTTAACGTAAGAAATCGGCGTAATTGTGCATTTACACGTGCAACTAATTCAATCGGTGTAAAAGGTTTCGTCATATAATCATCTGCACCTAATACTAAACCTGTCACCTTATCAAAATCAGACGTTTTCGCACTTAAGAAAATGATTGGCATATGATGCTTCGCGCGAATTTGGCGCGTCACTTCATAACCATCCATTTTTGGCATCATAATATCTAAAACCACTAAGTCGATTGGCTGCGTTTTAATAACATGAATTGCCTCTTCTCCATCAGCTGCCTTCACGACGTGGTAACCTTCTTTTTCTAAATGTATCTCAATTAAATCAGCAATTTCTGCCTCATCATCCGCTATTAAAATTGAAATGTTCTTCATTTTACTCCCCCTTGTATACGCTCGATTGTAAACTAGTCTATCCAATTTGTACAATACGAAAAGGTTACTCACGGGAGTAACCTTAGTAAATGAAATTATATCGACTTACCGACAATTAACAACAAAATCCTACCGCTATTTGCGGGCATCCTGATTAAATTCACCGCTCCAAAACTATCCGCTGCTTCGTGATTTCCGCCAGCCTTCCTCGATTTACTTCATACTCAGTGTCAACACTTTGCGGTACAATCACCTTTCCGCCCTCAAGCATCACTTCCGGCGAAATAATATCCTTCTCCCAATGTCGGCTAGAGGCAGATATATCACCTGGAATCGTAAAGTTTGGCAGTGAAGCAAGCGCAACATTTTGTGCTCGTGAAATCCCCATCTCTACCATACCACCGCACCAAACTGGTATGTTATGCTCCATGCAGTAATCATGAATTTGAATGGATTCTGTTAATCCACCCACTCGCCCTGGTTTAATATTAACGATGCGGCAACTACCAAGCGTAATCGCAACGCGCGCGTCTTCTAAACTATGTATGCTTTCGTCTAAACAAATTGGCGTTTCAATTTTCTTTTGCAGTTGTGCATGATCCAGAAAATCGTAATCCGCTAACGGCTGTTCAATCATCATCAATTGAAATTCATCTAATCGCTTCAACTTCTCCGTATCCGCTAATGTATAGGCTGAATTTGCATCAGCCATTAACGGGATATGCGGGAATTCTTTACGAATTTCTTTCAATAATTCGTAATCATGCTCTGGCTTTATTTTCACTTTAAAACGCTCGTACCCTTCTTCTGCATACTTCTCAATTTGTTTTAACATGACGGGAATTGTATTGATACCAATCACAACGCCAACTTCAATTTCAGTCCTAGTTCCGCCAAGTAATGCCGCTAATGACTTCTTTTGACGCTTTGCATATAAGCCCCAAACAGCCCCTTCAATTCCGGCCTTTGCCATTCTGTTTCTCTTTATATGCTTGAACAAATCTGGTATTTCATTCGGATGAGAAATTTCAGCTTTCAATAAATCCGGTATTAAAAAATCTTGAAGTACATGTAGCGCTGTCTTCACCGTTTCTTCCGTATACCACGGTTCAGAGAACGCAACGACTTCGCCAAATCCAATGTATCCGTCCGTATCTTCTAATTCAATGACGATACTTTCACGCTTTTCATACGTTCCGTAGCTTGCAGCGAACGGAATGACGAGTGGCATTTCCGTTATATGAAGTGTCGCTTTTTTTATTTCCACTTACATCTCCTCCACTAATTGTCTTAACTCTCGTCTTAACAATTTTTTCGAAGCGTTTCGTGGTAATTCCTCTAAGAAACATGCTTTCTTCGGCACTTTATATTTCGCTAATTTCTCCTCGCAAAAATGCAGAATTTCTTCTTCTGTTACCTCTCCACTTTTTACAACAAAAGCAGCGGGTACTTGTCCCCATTTATCGTCAGTCATACCGACGACACCGGCTTCGGCTACCATCGGATGAGAGAGCAACACTTCTTCAATTTGAGCCGGATATATATTTTCACCGCCAGAAATAATTAAATCACTGCGGCGGTCTAATACGTATAAAAATCCTTCTTCGTCTAAATAACCGAGGTCACCAGTATGAAGCCATCCGTTTTGGATGGTTTCGCGCGTCGCATCTTCACGATTAAAATAACCGCCTGTTACGTTCGGTCCTTTTACTGCGATCTCGCCTTCCGTAAACGGCGGCACTACTACGCCATCTTTTTCAATACGAAGTTGGCACTGAAATAGTGGTTTCCCGGCTGATCCTACTTTCGTTAACATGTAATCTGCGG
Organism: Bacillus sp. IBL03825; assembly: GCF_024712505.1. Taxonomy (NCBI): domain Bacteria; kingdom Bacillati; phylum Bacillota; class Bacilli; order Caryophanales; family Bacillaceae; genus Bacillus; species Bacillus sp. IBL03825. Next base: position 4,785,091 of record NZ_JAMXKE010000001.1, read on the forward strand.
ATAACGTACAAATTTGCGACGACGTTTCTGTCATACCGTACGTTTGATACACAGGAATTCCTTTATCTACACACGTTTCTAGTAGTGGTTTCGGGGCTGGTCCTCCGCCAAGTAACATGCATCGTAAAGAAGATGGATATGTCTCTCCTCCAAGTCTCTCTAATAAATCAGTTAACATTTTAGAAACGACAGAAATGATCGTAACACCTCTCGTTTGAAGTGCTTTATGAATAAAATCAGCATCATATTTCGGAACGAGTAAAATACGCATTCCGTACATAACATTTTTCATTAAAAGAGATAACCCGCCAACGTGGAACATCGGCATACAAGCTAACCAGCAATCATCATCACGAAGCCCTAAATTAAGCGAAGAACCAACCGCGCTTGCCCAGTGATTGCCGTACGTTAAAATAACGCCTTTCGGCTTCCCTGTCGTCCCTGACGTATAAATAATTGTCATTGCTTCTTCTAAAGAGAATTCTTCTTGTATAGAGGCTTCCGCCTTCGATCCATTCATCACTTCGGCAAATGAATATACAGGAACATCTTTAGGCTCGAAATCTTGATCCGTCACTAAGCATACAACTTCAGCATCATCCATTTGCCAAAGTAGCTCTTCTCTTGAAAGACGCGTATTTAAAAGCACAGCTACTGCACCTACGTAAGATAGGACGTGAATAACTGTAATCATCTCCATACCATTTTTCATCAGAACAGCCACCTTTTGCCCACGCTTCACTCCTACATGTGTGAGGTGTTCACAAACAGATACTACTTTTTCATGCAGCTGCATAAAAGTAACTTTCTCTTCCTCTATTTCAATTGCAATGCGATCTGGTGTTAAAAATGCACGTTGCATTAACCAATTTGGCATCGTCTCCATTATCCATTCTCCTTTCATGAAAGAAAGAGACTTGATATGACATCAAGTCTCTTAGTTGTTTTGTTTCCGGTTTGATCTCATCTAGCTACGCCTCCTAGCCCCTTCCGTCTAAGAACCTTCCGCCCGAGAAAGTAAAAAACACTTTCTGTGCGAAAGAACCTTAGCCTACGAGGCTAAACAGTCGGCTCCGCTTTTGATTTGATCACGGGAAACGAGGGAATTGACCGAAGTCCGGACTGCGTTTTTCTTTGAACGCGTCGCGACCTTCTTTTGCTTCGTCAGTTGTGTAGTACAATAACGTTGCATCTCCAGCTAGTTGTTGAATACCAGCTAGACCGTCTGTGTCTGCGTTGAATGCAGCTTTTAGGAAACGAAGTGCCATTGGGCTGTTTGCTAAGATTTCTTGTGCCCATTGTACTGTTTCTGCTTCAAGCTCTTCTAATGGTACTACTGTGTTTACTAAGCCCATATCAAGCGCTTCTTGTGCGCTGTATTGACGGCATAGGTACCAAATTTCGCGAGCTTTCTTATGGCCTACCATACGAGCTAAGTAACCAGCTCCGTATCCACCGTCAAAGCTTCCTACTTTAGGACCTGTTTGTCCAAATACAGCATTGTCTGCAGCGATTGTTAAGTCACATACGATATGAAGTACGTGTCCACCACCGATTGCATAACCTGCTACCATTGCAATAACTGGTTTAGGAATTGCGCGAATTAGACGTTGTAAGTCTAATACGTTTAAACGAGGGATTTGGTCGTCACCTACATATCCACCATGACCGCGAACTTTTTGGTCGCCGCCAGAACAGAATGCACGTCCACCTTCACCTGTTAAAATGATAACGCCAACATTTGCATCATCACGAGCGTGTGCAAAAGCGTTGATTAACTCCATTACCGTTTTAGGACGGAATGCGTTATGTACTTCAGGACGGTTAATCGAAATCTTTGCGATACCATTGTATGTTGAATAAATAATATCTTCGTAATTGCCTTCTTTTACCCATTCAATAGCCATTACAACTACCTCCTTGTATATTTCTGATCTCCTCTATAAGTGTAGCTTCCTTCTTAGATGAAAAAGCATCACTGCATAGTTTTTAGAAATCCCTTTACTATTGTATCAAACTTTTCCGGTTGTTCCACATGAATTGCATGGCCAGCACCATCAATTTTGACAAATTTCGCGTCAGAGACGCATTTTTCGATGTTTTTTAATATGCGAAAGAACTTTTCATCATACTCCCCGTTCATTAAAAGAACAGGCATTTTTAAGTTTTGCAGCTCGTTCCACCATGAAAGCTGAGCCCCTGTTCCCATGCCGCGCAAGCTATTTGCAAGTCCTTTTGGATTGTTAGCAAGTCTTTCTTTTCGCACTGCTTCTTGTACGTTTTGTGCTAAACATTTTTGCGTTTCAAACAGCGGAATATTTTCCCACATCGTTACAAAACTATTGATGCCTTCTCGCTCAATTTTATTGGCAAGTCGCTCATCTTTTACACGACGTTCTTCTCTCTCATCTTCACTTTTGAGTCCAGCTGTACAATTTTCTAATAAAAGGGAATGCACATACTCTGGATATAGACATGCCATCGTAATCGCCAGTCTACCGCCCATTGAATAGCCAAGTATGTGTGCTTTTTCAATATGAAGATAATCTAGTAGTTCTTTCATTTGCAATGCTGCATTTCGAATATCATAGTGAGTTACATCTTCAGGACTTTCCGTTTTTCCGTGCCCCACAATATCTACTAAAATGACTTGAAACTGTTCACTCCAAGAAGGAACGAAGGAACGCCACGTTTCCATGCTTCCCGTAAAACCATGAAGAAGTAGAAGTGGTTCCCCGCTTCCAACTACTTCATATTCATACGATACACCTTGCAGCGTTACGTTCATTTTGATTCACCTTGCAACGATGCAGTAATTATGTCCTGCGTTTTCGCCCACAATTTACGGTGCAATATTAAGTTTTCATCACGGTTCGTACAAATTTCTACAACGTGTAAACCTTCCTTCGTCGTTCCCTTTTGCACCTCTTCTCGGAATTGCTCCCAACCATTTACACGGCTAAATGAACCGCCATACATTTTGACAACATGCTCGTAATCAAGTCCAATTGGCGTTCCAAATAATGATTCGAAATGTTCCTTTTTCTCATATTGTGGTAAGAATGAGAAAATACCGCCACCATCATTGTTTACAACGACAATCGTTATATTTAATTCATGTAATTTTGCGGCTAATAATCCGTTTAAATCGTGATAAAATGATAAATCACCAATAACTAATACGAGCGGATCGCAAATAATACTCGCTCCTAAAGCTGTCGAAATGATTCCATCAATCCCATTTACACCACGGTTTGCCATCACTTGAATATTTTTATCTGATGTGAAGAAGAATGAATCTGTATCACGAATTGGCATACTATTACTCGCGAATAATGTTGCCCCTTCTGGTAGTACGCGGACGATATCCGTAATAACTTTCCCTTCAAATGCAGTTTCATATGTTTCCATTTCACGAAGCGTTTCCTTCGTTTTTTCGTTTATATGTTGCCACATTCCGAACCAATCATTCTGTTTCATAGCTGGTATTTTTTCTATTAGTGCCTTGCAAAATGCAGTATCACTTGCCTGTACAACTTCTGTCGCAACGAGAGCTGGGTCTCTCCATTGGCCAGATTCTTCAACAACGATATGAACGGCTTTCTTCTGTTTTTTAATGAACTGCGTTAATGCTTTAGAAACAGGCATACCACCAAAGCGAATTATAACTTCTGGCTTCCACGTTTCTTTTAACAATTCATTTCGTAAAAATGTATCGTAACAGTCGATTACCATCGTTTTATCGTGATGTCCGCTACGAATGTTCGAAAGTGGATCCGCTAATATTGGATATCCCGTTTTTTCAGCTAGTTCTGCCGCAAACGCTGCGATTTCTGAATGACTATCATCTCCACAAATAATAAGCCCCTTTTCCATATGTGAAAGGCGCCCTACAAGAGAATCTACATATTCACTCGGCATCATCACGTTCCCTTGCTGAACTACTCCTGTATATTCCCCGCGTCCTTTATCCCATAAACTTTCTAATGAGAAATCTGGGATAAGCGGCTCGCGAACTGGAAAATTAAGATGAACAGGTCCTTGCGGCGCTAGAAGTGCGCTTGCTATCGTGCGCTGCGTCGTCATGCGAGCATAATAATACATCGCTTCACTCGCTTCTGGAAGTGCCATCTCTGTAAATTGCTTCACAAATGTACCGTATAAATTGAATTGATTCATCGCTTGTGGTGCACCAACATCTCTTAATTCATGCGGTCTATCTGCCGTTAAGACGATAAGCGGCACTCGTGAATGAAAAGCTTCACATACAGCTGGATAGTAGTTCGCTGCTGCCGTTCCTGACGTACATAATAATGCAACAGGGCGTTTTTTTGCTTTTGCGATACCGAGCGCAAAAAATCCTGCTGATCTTTCATCTACATGTAAATATGTGTTCATTCCTTCATGTTGTTCCATTAGTAGAGCAATCGGTGTTGACCGTGAGCCTGGACTAATGACAACATCACATACATTTAGACGCGTCAGTTCATCCACGAACGCGCCTAAATAATATGATAATGCTTCTATATGATTGTTCATTTCATTAATTCCTCCAAAGCACCAAGCATCGGTCTAAACTTCAAGCTTGTTTCTTCATATTCAAGTTGCGGTACTGAATCAATTACAATCCCGCATCCGGCAAATAAGGATGCTTTCGCGCCATTTAATAATCCGCAGCGAAGTGCAACCGCAAATTCACCATTTCCTTCATCATCTATCCAGCCAATCGGTGCACCATATAACCCTCTGTCTAACAATTCAACATCACGAATCAGTTTCATCGCTTCCAAACGAGGTGTCCCGCCAAGAGCTGGTGTTGGGTGTAATTCTTCTACCATTGTTAAAAGACTCGCATCGCCGTTTGCCTCTACAGGCGTATATAAATGAATTAAGTTTTTCGTTGTTAATAAGCCCGGACTTTCCGGAATATTAACGGATTCGCAGTGCTCATTTAGCACTCCTCGAATCATGTTCACAACATAACCGTGTTCAGCTAAATTCTTTTCATCATGAAGAAGCGCATTACTATTTCGTTTACTTTCTTCTATAGATTGACCATGACCAGTTGAACCAGCAAGACACATCGAAGTAAATTTCTCATCTTCTTTGCGTATTAACCTCTCTGGCGTCGCTCCTAAGAAGCATGCTCCTTTATAATCAAAAGAAAATACGTAACAATCCGGTTGCCCAATGCGAAGCGCTTCTAAAACAAGAGCAGAATCAATATGATGATCCATTTCTACTTTTAGCTCCCTCGCTAATACAACCTTCTGCACGTTCCCCTGCTTCATCTCATCTTGCACTGTCTCAATGGCCTTCATCCAGCCTTTCGGATCTACTTCTACTTTAGAAGTAACTGTTAATTTCGATCCCTCTAGTGCACATTTACTCTCCCAAAAAATTTTCTCTTCTAAAGAAACAATTTCGTTATAAAGAGTTTCTGCACAATCAGTTGCTGAAACGAATGTATTCATTGTTAACCATGCTTTTTCATTTTTTACAGTTAATAAAAATGCTGGTAGTGAAAATGTCGTATCATCAAATTCTTTCCATAAGTCGGTTTTCTCTTTTTCTTGGTCAAATGAAAATCCACCAAATAAAAGAGGACCTGTCCCAAATTCGTATCTTCCTCTTTGTACAAATGCTTTCTCTTTTACTTTATCCCACTCGTCACGAGCCGTTTGAAAGCGTTTGTGAGAAGAAGTTGCTATAGTGAAAACAGAGCCAATTCCAGCAAATATTACATGCTGAGCTGGGTCTGCAAAATAACATCTATTTTCGAATGAGATCCTTTTTCCTGCTGCATAAAACAGAAGCGGATCTATCCAGTCTATTTGTTTTACGAAGCTAACCAATATTTTTTCATCAGTTGCACGCTTAATGGCTGCACTAAGAACTTCTTGCAAGCCTATTTGTTTCGTTTGAATCACAATTGTCTCCCCCCTATGGGCGAAAAATAGTCATAATTACGCTTGATTTTAAGATACACCTCAAACGAAAGGCCTGTCAACGTTTAGCATTTCTGAGAAATTCACCTTCTCTTCCTAGAAAATAAACGTTGACACTAAATGATGCTTTTTCTACACTTAGTTGTGTACAATATGTGACCAAAGGAGGATTCAACATGGAAATGAACGTCGAAACGAATTCCTCTCCTACGGCGCCAAAGCCAAGTAAGCAAACCGGCTGGCGCATTTGGTGGAGTTTACTACGTCCCCATACATTAACAGCAGCTTTCGTTCCTGTTTTCATCGGAACAGCCTATGCGATGCAGGTCGGAGGTATAAATCAAATACATCTCCCTCTTTTCCTTATGATGCTTCTCGCTTGTCTTCTCATTCAAGCAGCAACAAACATGTTTAATGAATACTTTGATTATAAAAGAGGACTCGATCACGAAGGGTCAGTCGGTATCGGCGGCGCTATCGTTCGCGATGGCATTCAGCCGAAAACAGTGCTTAACTTAGCATTTGGATTTTTCGGCATCGCAATACTATTAGGTGTTTATATTTGTATGAATTCTAGCTGGTGGCTTGCTGCAATCGGTCTTGTTTGTATGGCCGTTGCCTACCTTTATACAGGTGGCCCACTTCCAATTGCCTATACACCATTTGGAGAGTTAACAGCCGGATTATTTATGGGTGTCATTATTATTGGGATTTCATTCTTTATTCAAACTGGAACTGTAACATCAGAAGTCATTTTATTATCTATTCCAAGCTCCATTTTAATTGGTGCCATTTTACTAGCTAATAACATTCGTGACTTAGATGGCGATAAAGAAAACGGTCGTAAAACGTTAGCAATTCTCGTCGGACGTGAAAGAGCCGTTGGTGTACTCGCTTCTATGTTCATCGTTTCTTATATTTGGACAATCGCTCTAATTATCGTGAACATCGTATCGCCGTGGATGCTTATCGTATTTTTAAGTGCACCGAAAGCATTGAAAGCGACGAAAGGCTTTATCGGCAAAAGCATTCCAATGGAAATGGTACCTGCGATGATTGCAACAGCGAAAACAAATACAATCTTCGGTCTCCTCATGGGAATCGGATTATTGCTTGGATATTTTCTATAAAAAGGAGCTGCTTATGCGGCTCTTTTTTTATACCGATTTCCGAGCTGAAATTCAGCTCATAATTCCTACTCTCAACGCTCATACTATGTAAAGAAACTGACTTGTAGGAAGGTGGAAGACTATGTTAACTCCACAACAAATAAATCAATTTAAATCTATTTTAGAAAAACAACAGCAAGAAGTTGAAGTAACAATACAAACTCATGAGAATACAGATCGTGCTTCTGAACGCGATTCTGTTGGAGAATTATCTAGCTATGACAATCATCCAGGTGATATGGCTACAGAATTATACGAACGCGAGAAAGATTTCGGGCTCATCGAATTTTGGCATAAGCAGCTAGAAGATACGAAACATGCCCTGCAAAAAATTGAAGCAGGTACGTATGGAATTTGCGAAGTATCTGGCGAAGAAATTCCGTTTGAAAGATTAGAGGCAATGCCAACCGCTACAACGTGTATTCAGCACACTACAAATAAATTAAATATGAACACGCGACCAGTTGAAGAAGAGGTGTTGGCTCCTTCTTTTCACAAGCACGACGAAGATCATTCTGTAGAATACGATGCTGAAGATGCATGGCAAGATGTCGCAAATTACGGGACATCAGAAACACCGTCCGATTTAGAAAGACAGGATTCCAAAAACTATAATGGCATGTACGTAAATAGTGAGGAAAATGTTGGGTATGTAGAGGATTTCGAAAATTTTATAGGAACAGACATGTATGGCAAAAATCCGCAAGTTTTCGCCACAGAAGAACATGAAGAGTATGAACAAATGCTTGATGACTTTGAAGAGCGCACTTTCAAAGGCGAGTTATCTTCAAATGAATCTAGCTCCAAAGAATAAAAAAAGCATTCCGAAATTCGGAATGCTTTTTATCGCTAGCTAATTAGTTTTTTGTAACGTTAGCTGCTTGTGGTCCGCGGTTTCCTTCAACGATTTCGAAAGAAACTTCTTGACCTTCTTCTAAAGTTTTGAAGCCGTCGCCTTGGATAGCTGAGAAATGTACGAATACGTCTTCTCCGCCTTCAACTTCGATGAAGCCAAAACCTTTTTCGCCGTTAAACCATTTAACTTTACCTGTTTGCATGTCATGTACCTCCTAAATAAAAATGAAACTATGAATCCACATGAAAAGGTGGATATAAAGGACATGAATGTATAACAAGCTTACAGCCTTTAATACAACGTGCTTTATTTCCGTACCACATTATGTAGCTCAATAGTGTTTTCACTATATCATGCTATGTCAAAAACGTCAAATGAGAACACTTTCAAACCATCGTTTTTTATAATCCTAGTATAACCTTAAATTTTCATTCTATTTTTATTCAAAAATTAACAAATCTACAGTATTCTAATTCCTTTGATTTTTGTACAATATAATTACTACATATGATGAGGTGAAAAAATGCAAGCACATGAAATCGAGTATAAATTATATGGCGATGATATGCAGTTTGTTGAAATTGAATTAGATCCAGAAGAAAGCGTTATCGCAGAAGCTGGCGCAATGATGATGATGGAAGATCATATCGAAATGGAAACCATTTTCGGTGATGGTTCTGGCCCATCTAGTGGTCTATTCGGTAAATTAATGGGCGCTGGTAAGCGTCTCGTTACAGGTGAAAGTATGTTTATGACTGTCTTTACAAATACAGGTCATGGCAAGCGCCACGTATCATTCGCCGCTCCTTATCCAGGAAAAATCATCCCTGTTGATTTAACACAATATCAAGGGAAAGTCGTTTGTCAAAAAGACGCGTTTCTTTGTGCAGCAAAGGGCGTTTCTATCGGAATTGAGTTTACGAAAAAAATTGGAACTGGTTTCTTCGGTGGTGAAGGTTTCATCATGCAGAAACTTGAAGGTGATGGACTCGCTTTCATGCATGCAGGAGGAACTGTATATAAGCGTGAATTAAAACCTGGCGAAAGACTTCGCATCGATACAGGTTGTCTCGTTGCCATGACAAAAGACGTTAACTACGATATCGAGTTCGTTGGAAAAGTAAAAACAGCTCTATTTGGCGGCGAAGGTTTATTCTTCGCAACGTTAGAAGGTCCTGGAACGGTTTGGATTCAGTCCTTAACACTTAGCCGTTTAGCAGCACGCCTTACAAGCCCAGCAGCTCAAAACAGCGGTGAAGGCAGCGTTTTAGGCGGACTTGGACGTCTTTTAGATGGGAAAGAATAAAACAAAAAAGAGATAGTCCCCTTCATAGGGAACTATCTTTTTTTGGACTGTATAAACCATTTTGAATCGTATTGGATTCCATAACCTCATTAGCCGCGCTTCTTCTTCATATTTATAAAGGAAAGGTTCAAGCCTAATTTTCAAACTTCCTCAAAAGAATGAATCAAGTCCCTCACTGCATATATTGAACTATACCTTTTCTTAAGGAGGGCTTCCTTAATGCGTACTCCTTTATCCTTCGATAAAGATACTGCCATATTGTTAGCTTCTTGTTGTGAGTTAACGTATGAACAATATAAACAAAATGGGATTTTCGAAATACCGGATGGTTTTCAATATGTACAAGGCTTTCAAGGAAAAACCATTCAAACGACAGAATGGTTTGGATTCATACTAGAATCTGAGGATACGATTATTGTAGCTTTTCGCGGGACACAAACAGATACAGACTGGATTATCGATTCACTCGTTAACCAAAAACCATACCCATATGCTTTAAACAGCGGAAATGTCCATAACGGCTTTCTTTCCATTTATGAATCTTGTCGAGATTCTATTATGGATATGCTCGTATCACTACCAGCCCATAAAAAACTTCTTGCAACAGGTCATAGCTTAGGCGGCGCGCTCGCCACACTACATATACTCGATGCGCGTATCAACACCGCCTTCGCACAGTACGGTCTTTATACATTTGCCTCTCCCAAAGTGGGCGATATTGCATTTCGTAATTATTATAAACTACAAGTAGCTAGTAGCTTTCGCTTTGTTAATCTATTTGATGTCGTTCCTCTTCTTCCTCCGCGCAATGTCCATTTTAATGACCAAGACTGGGAATATGCACACGTTCATCACAATATGACTTTTACAAAAAACACAAAATCTATTACAAATAATCATGCCATGACAACATACAAAACATGTCTGACTTCTCATTTTTAACCAGGTAATGATTGGAAATTCTATATCCTTATACTATAATAGTATATGAAGTTATTTTTGGATGAGGGGACCTTACATGCTAAAATTTATCTTTGCACTTTTTCTCATTATAATTTTTTCGTTTACAGGTTTCTTTACATTTTCATACTTTGCGACGGGAGAATATGGTGGAACAGGTATCATATATACCGCTATCCCATTTCTTTCTTAAGCAAAAAAAGAAAACCGAGCTTAATGAGATTAAGCTCGGTTTTTCAAGTGATTATATTCCTCTTTTAAAAGTGAATACACTTTAGCATCCCTATACGTATAATTCATTTTTACACTTTGTCTCCATGAATAAAAGTCCCTTCAAAAGGGACTTTCACTTAATACTGTGTAACCGCATTACCAATACTCCAAATCTCATTACTATACTGTAAAATCGTTCGATCACTCGCAAAATGACCAGACTGTGCAATATTTAAAATCGACATTTCTAGCCACTTCGTTCGATTTTCATACGCTCTACCAACAGCTTCTTGCCTTTCCGCATATGGACCAAAATCTCGCAGAACGAAGTATTCATCATTTTGAATTACGAGAGAATCATAAATCGCTTCAAATTCAGCTCCCGAATGTGCAAAGAAACCATTCGTTAACTGATCTACTACTTTTTTAATATGCATATTGTGGTGATAATAATCACTTGCACGATATCCACCATTTTGATAGTAATGAAGAACCTCTTCCGCTGTTAAGCCAAAAATGAAACAGTTATCATCACCGACCCGGTCTTTTATTTCAACATTAGCTCCATCTAACGTTCCGAGTGTAATCGCACCATTCATCATAAATTTCATATTCCCCGTTCCTGATGCTTCTTTACTCGCAGTTGAAATTTGCTCACTCACATCCGCAGCTGGGAATATATCTTCCGCTAAAGACACTCGATAGTTTTCTAGAAAGATAACTTTCATATATTGGCTTACGTACGGATCATTATTCACTTTCCTTGCGAGTTCATTGATTAATTTAATAATTTTTTTCGCATAGTAATAGCCAGGTGATGCTTTCGCTCCAAAGATAAAAGTACGCGGGTAAAATGTAAAACTAGCATCCTCTTTCAAACGGTTATACAAATATAAAATATGAAGAACATTTAATAATTGTCGTTTGTAAGCATGTAGTCTTTTTACTTGCACATCAAAAATAGAATTAGGATCAATTGTAATCCCCATTTTATTATGAATGCGCTCCGCTAAAATCTCTTTACGCTCTTGTTTTACCTCTGCAAATTTCTCTTGGAAACTCGCATCATATTGAACTAATTGTAGCTCTTGAAGCTTAATCGGTTCTTTCTTCCACTCTGTTCCAATTGCCTCTGAAATAAGGTTCGTCAGCTGCGGATTCGCCTTCATTAACCAACGTCTATGAGCGATTCCATTCGTTTTATTATTAAACTTATCTGGATAAAACTCATAAAACAGTCGCATTTCACGTTGCTTTAAAATTTCCGTATGAATTTTTGCTACACCATTTACGCTATGGCTACCGACAATTGCTAAATGAGCCATTTTCACAAGATCATGCGCAATAATCGCCATCTCTTCAATACGATGCCATTCATATGGATAACGTTCCCAAAGTTCATGACAGAAACGTTCATTAATCTCTTCAATAATCATATAAATTCTCGGTAATAACGGTTTGAAAATGTGAATTGGCCACTTCTCAAGCGCTTCTGATAACGTCGTATGATTCGTATAAGAAATCGTTTGCGTTGTTATGTGCCAAGCTTCTTCCCATGCTAGTTTTTCTTCATCTAATAAAATACGCATCAGTTCTGGAATCGCCAAAACGGGATGTGTATCATTAATATGAATCGCAATTTTCTCATGTAATTGACGAAGGTCACCATATCTTTCTCTATGCATACGAACGATATTTTGCAAACTTGCTGATACGAGGAAATACTGTTGTTTCAAACGAAGTATTTTCCCCTCATCATGCGTATCATCTGGATATAAAAACTCCGATACCGCCTCTGTTTCACGCTTATATTTCAAAATATCTTTACAATTTTGCGGGAAAGGAACTGGTTCAGCATTCCAAAGTCTGAGTGTATTTACAGTACTCGTCTCATAACCTACTACTGGAACGTCATATGGTACTGCCATAATCACTTCTGCATTCGTATGCCTGAACTCTAAACGCCCGTCAATGTATAGCGGTTCCACATTGCCGAAATAACTTACTTCTACAGCTTGATCATGCCTTCTTACTTCCCATACGTTTTCATGAAGAAGCCACTGTTCTGGAAATTCAACTTGATAACCATCAACAATTTTTTGATCAAATAAGCCATGTTTGTAACGAATTCCACAGCCATGACCTGGTAAGTTTAAAGATGCAAGTGAATCAAGGAAACAGGCTGCTAATCGTCCAAGTCCACCATTTCCAAGACCTGCATCTGCTTCCACCTCTTCTAACTGTTGCAAAGAAATCCCAAGCTCAGAAAGTCCTTGCTCACATACATCCCTGATGCCTAAATTTAATATGTTACTTCCAAGCAAACGCCCAAGTAAAAACTCAATGGATAAGTAATACATTTGCTTTTGCTCTCCAGACCGATAACTTTCGTTCGTTGCAATCCATTGACTATTCATATACTCACGTACCATGTACCCAAGCGTATTGTATTGATCACGAGTTGTAGAGTCTTTAAAACTTTTACCATACATCGTCTCTAACTTTTCTAGAAAAGCTGATTTGAAACTTTCAACATGAGTAAACATTTCTTCACCACCTACATGTTATTCCATGAGACTTTTATACAATTTCTTATAGGCAAGAGCTGATTTCTCCCAGCTATAATCTTCAGTCATCGCTTGTTTTACAAGCTGCTCCCACACCGGTTTATCATGATAAAATTCAATTGCACGAAGAACCGTGTGCAACATGTCATGTGCATTAAAGTTCGTGAAACTGAAACCATTTCCTTCTCCAGTTTCTTCGTCATAAGATTGTACAGTATCATTTAATCCGCCTGTCTCTCTTACAATCGGAATTGTACCGTACGCTAATGCGATAAGTTGTCCAAGTCCACACGGTTCAAATAGTGATGGCATTAAGAATAAATCACTTCCTGCATACACTTGGTGGGCTAGTTCTTCATTAAATCCGATATACACTTTTACCTTCTCAGGATACTCGTATGCCATCCACTCAAAGAATTGTTCATATTCAGAATCACCTGATCCTAAAATAATACATTGCACATCTTCCTCCATTATTTCGCGGAATACAGTACGTACTAAATCAAGACCTTTTTGCTTCGTTAATCTCGTTACCATTGAAATAATTGGTGTATCTTCTTTTTCTGGCAAACCAAAATAACGCTGCAAGGCGCGTTTATTTTCATTCTTTTCCTCTAATGACTCTGCATCATACTGAGCAGTAATATACGAATCCGTTTCTGGATTATATACGCTCGTATCAATTCCATTTACGATGCCGCTAAGCTTACCATTATTTTTTCGTAACAATCCATCTAACTTCTCACCGAAAAACTCATATTGAATTTCCTCTTTGTATGTCGGGCTAACCGCTGTAATTTGATCAGAAGCGATAATTCCGCCCTTCATAAAGTTCACATTTCCATAGAACTCTAGCTGCTCACTATGAAAATATTCGTCACCAAGTTCTAACAAGTCGTACATCACTTCAGGAGGAAATACACCTTGGAACTGCAAGTTATGAATCGTATACACCGTTTTAATATGCTCATATAATGGATTATCTTGATACTTTTCACGCAGTAAGAAATTCACCATAGCTGTATGCCAATCGTGGCTATGGAGAACATCCACTTCGAAATCAAGATGCGGAATACACTCTAAAACTGCTTTCGAAAAATAAGAAAAACGCTCTCCATCATCATAATGACCATATAGAGAATCTCTCTTAAAATAATATTCATTATCTATTAAGTAATACTTAATCCCGTCTTGCTCACCTTTTAAAATTCCGCAATATTGATTTCTCCACCCAAGCGGGACGTTAATTACTTTATGTAACGTACATCCATCCCTTAATTTTTGCGGAATAAGACTATAATTTGGAAGTATAATGCGAACGTCCACACCTAATTTTTTCAGCTCTTTTGGGAGCGCACCTGCTACATCAGCTAATCCTCCCGATTTAACAAATGGTACACATTCTGATACTGCAAATAAAATATTCACTTGTTGTCCCACTGCACGAAAAGCTTATACGACTTCCCTTGCAGCTTCCTCCCTTCGAGTTTTCATTTGAATGAATGCTTTAATCAGTGGAGGAAAAACCCCCACTGATTCTTTTAAGAATAACTATTAATCGTACTGCTTTGAACGCTTCCTTTTTCTACAACATATGGATCATCGGCGTTTCCTTTTAGTACAACACCGTCACCAATTTTCACGTCTTTATCAATAATAACACCTTCTATTATACAGTTATCTCCAATTTTGCTCTTTTGCATAATAATGCTATTACGAACAATTGAACCTTTTCCAATTGTAACAGAACGGGAGATAACACTATTTTCTACTTCTCCTTCAATAATACTGCCGTTTGCAATCATTGTATTTTTCACGGCTGCACCCTTCAGGTAACGAGTTGGTGGTTCATCTTTTACTTTCGTAAAGATCGGTGCTTCTTTCTTAAATAATTGCTTCCAAATAGCAGGCTGCAAAATTTCTAAGCTATGTTTATAGTAACTTTCAATCGAATCAATAATAGCTACATATCCTGTATGCTCATACGTAGCAATATGCAGTGATTTTCCGCGCTTTTCTCTCACTACATCAAATAAACTGTATTGCTCCACATCTTTATATGTCTCAAATAAATCTAACAATAATTGTTTCTTTAACACGTATGTTTGAAGCGAAACCCCTTCATGGCAAACTTCAGTAATATCAGCTGCCGTATGTATATGTCGCTCTAACACCGCTTGAAAATTTAATGCTGTTACGAGATGGCTATTCGTAATAACAACGTATTCTTCTCTAGCTCTTAAAAAATAATCAATATGTCTTCTAAAATGTGCAAAAGATCCAAATTCATCTTGGTCACATTGGCAATTTGGCGGGAATAAAAACAATCCGTCTCTTTTTCTATCTAAATCCCACTGTTTTCCTGAACCAACATGGTCCATTAGTGAACGGTTTTTATGACTTGTAAAAACCGCTACACTATGAATATTAGAATTCACCATATTTGAAAGCATGAAATCAATGAGTCGGTAACGGCCCCCAAACGGTAACGCCGCTAATGAACGATGCCCTGTTACTTTCTTTAAGGAAGGAAAACTTCCCGTTGCATTAATAATTCCTAACATTTTTTCTCCCATTCATTTCATCCCCCTTTTCTATTTCCCTTCAGCAATGAGTACTACATCGTCGACATTTTTTTCTGGACGAATAATTGTTCCATCTTCAATAACCATTTCCGAACCAACGATCGCTCTTTCAATCACAACATTTTTACCAATCTTCGCTCCTGGCATAACGACCGAATCAATAACCATACTACCTTCTTCCACCGTCACCCCTTGGAATAACACAGAATGCTTCACGTCCCCTTCAATGACGCATCCTTCGTTAATAAGTGATTCTTCTACTTTTGCCTTTTCTGCAATATATTGAGGTGGCTCATTTGGATTCACAGAATAAATACGCCAATTACGATCATTTAAATTCAGTGATGTTTCATCGCGAAGTAAATCCATATTCGCTTCCCATAAGCTCTTCACCGTTCCAACATCTTTCCAATATCCTTCAAACGGATACGCCATCAGCTTTTTCCCTTCATCTAATAAAAGCGGAAGTACATCTTTTCCGAAATCATTACTAGATTCAGGATTTCTTGCATCCATCTCTAAATACTCTTTCAAAATTGCCCAGTTAAAAATATAAATTCCCATTGATGCAAGATTACTTCTTGGAAATTGCGGTTTCTCTTCAAATTCAACAATCTCCATCTCTTCGTTCGTATTCATAATACCGAAACGACTCGCTTCATCCCACGGCACTTCAATAACAGAAATCGAAACGTCCGCTTCTTTCTCAATATGGTAATCTAGCATTTTACTGTAATCCATTTTATAAATATGGTCGCCTGATAAAATCAGAACATATTCTGGTTCGTACTGACTTAAATAGTTTAAGTTTTGATAAATGGCACTTGCCGTACCTGTGTACCACTTCACCCCTGAAGATTCTGCATAAGGAGGTAACACTGTGACTCCACCGCTTACTCGGTCTAAATCCCAAGCATTGCCGATTCCGATATAGTTATGAAGTTCAAGTGGTTGATATTGCGTCAAAATCCCCACTGTTTCAATACCAGAATTCGCACAGTTGCTTAGCGTAAAATCAATAATGCGATATTTACCACCAAATGGAACAGCTGGCTTGGCTAAATTTTTTGTTAATGCACTTAATCGACTACCTTTTCCCCCTGCTAGTAACATTGCTACGCATTTTTGTTTTTGAGCCATCTTGTTTTTTGCTCCCCTTTCTCGTCTTCACTGGTCGTAATATGGATACGCCAAATGGTGGAATTGTAATTTCTACATGCGCCGCTTGATTATGATACGGCTCTTGAATCGTCTTGAGACGTTTCTTATTCACTTGCCCCGAGCCGCCATATTGCTCAGCGTCACTGTTTAAAATCTCGTTATAATACTCAAAATCTGGCAAGCCTACTTTATAGTTTTCATATGTAGCTTTAGTAAAATTACATACGACAACTAACGCATCTTCTTGTTTATCCCCTTGGCGGATAAACGAGAAAATACTTTGCTCATGATTATTAGCATCTATCCACTGAAATCCTTCAGGTGAATGATCAAGCTGCCAAAGTGGTTTGGAGCGCTTATACAATGCTATGAGCTCTTTAAAGTAATCATGCATATAACGATGCATTTCAAAATCATGTAAATTCCAATCTAAATCTTCAAGGTCTTTCCACTCATCAAACTGCCCGAATTCTCCACCCATAAAGAGTAATTTCTTACCTGGATGAGTAAAGAAATATCCATATAATAAACGAAGTTGAGCAAACTTATCCCAGTAATCTCCTGGCATTTTATTTAATAACGACTTTTTCCCATGAACGACTTCATCATGAGAAAGCGGTAATATGAAATTTTCAGAGTAAGCATATATTAAAGAGAACGTCATTTTCTCATGAATATACTTCCTATACTCAGGCGCACACTCCATATATTTCAGCACATCATTCATCCAGCCCATATTCCATTTGTAATTGAATCCAAGCCCACCTTCATACGTTGGAGCTGTTACAAGTGGCCAAGCTGTTGAATCTTCTGCTGTCATAAGAAAATCTTCATCTTCTGCAAACACCGCTTCATTTAACTCTCGTAAAAATGAAACAGCGTGCTCATTACTTTGCTCTTGTCCTTCTTTATTCCAGTACAGCATGTTCGCAACTGCATCCACCCTGAAACCGTCAATGTGGAAATACTTCATCCAAAATAACGCATTTGAAATTAAGAAATTACGTACTTCCCTCTTCCCTAAATCAAAATTAACAGTTCCCCATACTAGGTTTTCTTGTACATCTATATCTTTATATTCATAAGTCGGTGTCCCATCAAACAAATATAAACCGTGAGCATCTTTACAAAAATGCCCCGGCACCCAATCTAAAATGACACCGATTCCATATTTATGACATTCATCGACAAAATACATCAAATCATGTGGCGTGCCGAATCTACTTGTCGCTGCATAATATCCCGTCCCCTGATATCCCCAAGAACGATCATATGGATGCTCAACAAGCGGCATAATTTCAATATGTGTAAATTGATGTTCCACCACATACGGAATGAGCTCCTCGGCCATTTCTCTATAAGAATACAGAGCGCCATCTTCTTTCTTTTTCCAAGAACCGAAATGTAATTCATAAACTGTCATCGCTTCTTTATAAATCGATTTTTTCTTTCTCTTACGAATCCAGTTTTTATCATTCCATTCATATCCCTCTATATCAAAAACTACAGATGCCGTATTTGGTCTTACTTCTGCATATACTGCGTAAGGATCTGCTTTTAAAATCACATCACCGTCCATCGTTTCAATCGCATACTTATATATCTCATTCTCTTCAATATGCGGTACAAACAAGGACCAAATCCCATCTTCTGTCACTTGTAGCATCTTATGTTGCTCATAATCCCATTCATTAAAATCTCCAACAACACTCATTGCTTTCGCATGAGGAGCCCATACTGTGAATCGTACACCTCGCATCCCATCTTCCGTCACAATATGTGCCCCAAAGATGTTATAACTGTCATAGTACTTTTCTGTATGAAACTCATCTCGTTTCACTTCTTCACAATTTATTACATCCAATATGTTCACCTCACTAAGATGACAGAAATTTTTTACTCTTTATCATTTCTGCGAAAAACTGAAATATCCTTGTTATTTTTTAAAAAATATTCGTTTTTTTCTTTAATTTCGCTTAAAATATTCAAATTTACTGTGTAAAATATCGAATTTTGACGAATATTCATTGCAAACGCTTCATTTCCTACTAGTCTTTCATCCTATTATTTATTTCTCAACCTTTATTTTATTAGATTTATCCTATTTTACTCGCTATTTATCACTTAAAATCGCCACAAAATAATCTGTCATAAAAAATGTTTCTCAACATTTTTTTGTCATAATTTTATTGAAATGGAAAATTCATAAGCATATACTTGTTCTCAATAAAGAACATCGACCTTTCGTAATTATAATTCATAGTGGACTACTGTGTTTACTTATTTATCCTTGTTACGAACGGTCGCTATAAAAAATTTAACTAGGGGGCTTTCTTATGTCATTAAAACAAAAGGTTGGAATGGGAGTTGTCACAGCTTCACTTGGCTTATCCCTTACATTCGGTGGTGTATTCGCCTATTTCAGTGATGCTGAAACATCTAGTAACTCATTCCAAGCTGGTACACTAGATCTTTCTATTAACCCAAGTGTAATCGTTAACGTGAAAGATTTAAAACCAGGCGATTTGATTGAAAGAAATTTCAAGCTTGAAAACAAAGGATCATTGGATATTGCGAAAGTAGCACTTGAAACATCCTATGACGTTACAGATGCAAAGCAAAATAATGATGGTGAAGATTTAGGTGATCATATCATCGTCAAATTTTTAGTGAATGATGGAAAGCCATCTAATCCAAACGATGATCATGAAATTTTGTGGGAAACAAAACTATCAAAATTAAAAACTATGAAACCTGAAGATGTAGCTACTTCTCTAGAACGTCATAACTTAATAGATGGTATTAAATCTGGTGAAACAGATTCCTTACATGTGCTCTTCTCCTTTGAAGATAACGACCAGGATCAAAATAAATTCCAAGGTGATTCCTTACAGCTAAACTGGACATTCCATGCAGAGCAAACACCTGGCGTGGAGAAATAAATTTTAAAATATAAATTATCGGAGGCCTATATATGAAAAAGAAAAATCGTTTTGTTACCGGAATTGTAACGGCTGGCGTTCTATTTTCAACTGCCCTTCCGTTCAATGTTCTCGCTGAAAACCCAATTAACCAAATTGACTCTTCCAGCGTCCAGTCTTTACTATCAAAACTTTCTAAAGAACAACGTCAGGCATTACAAACGTTAGATACCAATCCTGGTTTTACTATTTCGCCAGATATTAATACGAGTAGTTCTGAACCAGTAAATATCATTGTAGAGTTTCAAACTGCTCCAGTAAAGATTAATGAATTAAAGCAAAAAGAAAAAGGGTTACAAGCTGCTCCTAAAAATATAAAAGCACGTATTGATCAAGAACATGAAGAATTCCAAAAAGGACTCAAACGTCTTTATCAATTTAGCCCATCAGTAAAATCAGGGAATTTCCAGTCTGTACAAATTAAACGTTCTTATAAGCATGCTATAAATGGCGTTGCGCTGACATTACCTGCCAATACAGTTGAAGAATTGTTACGAATTGGCGTTGTAAAACGTATTTGGAAAGATTACGAAGTGAAACTAAATTTACCAAAACAAGCAGAGCAGAAAGCACCTCAAAAACTAACAGATAGCATTCCACAAATTGGGGTAGATAAGTTACATAGCGAGGGCATTACCGGAAAAGGAATTAAAGTTGGTGTATTAGATACAGGTATTGATTACAATCATCCCGACTTAAAAGACGTGTATAAAGGCTATCGCGCAAAACCGGGTGAAGATTCTAGTAAGGTAGACCCAAACTCCGTAAAAGGTTGGGACTTTATTAATAACGATGCAGATCCGATGGAAACAACTTATACAGAGTGGCAACAATCTGGTGCTCCTGAATTTGATGATCGCGGTTCTTCCTTCTACACTGCGCATGGTACTCACGTAGCAGGTATCGTTTCTGCTCAAAAGAAAAACAAATCAGATTCCGCAGTAAAAGGTGTTGCACCTGACATTGAACTGTATAACTACCGAGTACTCGGTCCTTATGGAAGCGGAGATAGTTCCGGTATTATTGCTGCAATCGATAAATCTATTTCTGACGGTATGAACGTCATTAACTTATCGTTAGGTGACGATAGCAACAATCCGCTTGATCCAACGTCTATCGCTGTCAATAATGCAATGCTTTCGGGCGTTGTTACAGTCGTTGCTGCTGGTAACTCTGGTCCAAATCCAGCAACACTCGGATCACCAGGCGCTTCTCCATTTGCTATTACAGTCGGAGCAAGTGATAGCTCTATTTCCTTACCGAAACTATCAGGTCATGCTGGACAATTACAATTCCCTAATCTAATTTTATTCGGCAAAAACTTCACTGATAAAATAGAAGATTTCAAAGGAAAATCTCTCCCTATTGAATCTGTAGGAATTGGTACTCCTGACGAGTTTAGTAAAAAAGATGTAAAAGGAAAAATCGCTCTCGTTGCACGTGGTACAATTTCATTTGATGAAAAGATCGCAAATGCGAAACAAGCTGGTGCAACAGCAGTTATTATTTATAACAATGTGGATGGAGAAATTCCTAACTACATTGGCGAAAGCACAAAATACATTCCTGCATTCCGCCTAACGAAAGAAGATGGCGAAAAACTAAAAGCTCAAATCGAACAAGGCAAAACATCCTTAACTTTCGATGAAATCAATTACATTCAAACAGAAGGCGATCATCTTGCAGACTTTAGCTCACGCGGTCCTGTTACATCAAATGATGATATTAAACCTGATATTACAGCGCCTGGTGTTGCGGTACTTTCAACGGTACCGGAATATATTAACGACCCACAAGAAGGTGAAAACTACGATGTTTCCTATGAACGTATGCAAGGAACATCTATGGCATCTCCACATATCGCTGGCGTTGCTGCTCTTATTTTACAAGAACACCCAGAATACTCTCCATTCGATGTAAAAGCGTCTCTTATGAACACTGCTGATGATTTAAAAGAAAAGTATTCCGTATATGAAGTGGGAGCTGGAAGAGTAGATGCTTATAACTCTGTTCACACTGAAACAAGTTTTAAAGTGTTAGATACGACAAAAACGATTGTAAACGATGAAGTGATTGAAGTACCCGAAGAAACTGGATCCATTGCATTCGGTAAATACTATCAAAAAGATGGGGAATCTCTTGAACAAAAACGAAAAATTAAAGTTGAAAATCGCAATAAACAAGAGAAGAAAGAATTTAAAACAGAAATTTCTTATACACCAGCATCTTCTGCTATTAACGATGCTACCGCAAACGGTGTAAAAGTTTCTACTTCTGAAACAATTACAATTGATGCTGGAAAATCAGATGAAATTGAAGCAAAAATCAATATTCCAGCTGGTGCAAAGCAAGGCCGATATGAAGGATATATTCATATTACAAATACGAAAAATAAAGAAGAAACATATCAAATTCCGTTCTCTATTCGTGTATCAGAGCCTGGTATTGAAAATGCACTGTTATCAAGAAAAACAATCTCAACTGATACATCTAAATTCAATCCATACCGTGAATCGTATTTGCACGGGGCATTCCAATTAAACAGCGAACTGGAGACGTTAGACCTTATCGTGAAAGATTCAAAAACAAATAAAGCGCTTGGCTTCATCGGAATGTTAAACACGAGTGGACTAAAAACGGACGTGTATTACTACTTAGATTCATTCTTTAACGGCAGAGTGTATCCTTTTACAAATGATCCTGCAAAACCAATTGGTGATGAGAAAATCGACTTACCAGAAGGTGATTACACAATTGAGTTTGTTGGCTATGATAAAGCCGGAAAAGCACGTGTGAAAGGTGATTATGTCGTAATTGATAATACACCGCCAGAAGTGAAATTAACTGGATTACAGCCTGGTATTTATGAATTAAATGAAGAAAACTATACAGTAGAAGACGGTAAAAAAGCACTATGGATTAAAGGAAATGTATATGATTCTAACGTTGACTACTTAAAAGGAAAAGGATTTAACATTACGCAAGAAGCGAATGGTGTTATGTACTATGATTATTCTCCATACTTGCATAAGTTTTTGCCTATTAATGCAAATGGTGACTTTAAAGTTGGCATTACTCCTGAATCCTTTAAGGTGGAAGGCCCAATGAATACAGGCGTATATATTTTCGATTATGCAACTGCAGGTCCTGACTACCCAAGCGGTGTAAATAACTATTGGTTTATCCCGCAAGGCGCTCAATATGCAAAAGCTAGTTACGATAAAAAGGAATTATATAAAGATGATGAATTCACTGTGACGCTAAACGCCAAACATGTGAAACAATTTATATCTGGAGAATTTAACGTAAAATTCCTAGAGAAGAACTTCAAATTTGCAAATGCGAAATTGAATCCTGCTTTTGAAAAGCTCCTTTCTGAAAAAGGGGGAACGGCAAAAGTGAATGAACCTAAATTAGAAGAAGGTTCTGTCACAGTAGGCGGAGCTATCGATGACAAAAACTTTGCTGGGTTAGATGGTGATTTCCCGTTCATTGATGTAACTTTCAAAGTAGAAAATGATGAATTTTATGAAGCAAATGCTCAATTAGATTTAGCAGTGTTTGCTTACTGGAAACAAGGTGAATCAGAGCCAAACAGAATGCGTGTACTTCAAGATCAAACATTCTCAGTAATGTCTTTAAACTCACTAGCAGAAGGCAATATTAAACCTGGTGCATTCTTAAATGAACGTGGCTATTTAGATGAGAAATTCGATTATACAAAGCTTGGCGTAAAAGTATATGCAACAGATTCTTACCGTCATAAGTTTGAAGGCTCACTTGATAAATACGGTTACTTCAAACTGAATGGACTTCCTGTTAATAAACGCGACTACAACTTATACGTGGAGATTCCAGGGCATTTAACAAGCCGACTAACAACGAAATTAGGTACTGAAAAAGATGGTAAGCTACTTGGCCAATATTATTATGCACGCCTTGATGAAAGCCTTGCAGGTGATGTAAACGGAGATAAAGTAATTGATATTAAAGATGCAGAAATTATCGCTAGCAACTATGATAAAAAAGGACTGTCTGTAAAAGACGGTGACCTTAACAAAGATGGTATTGTCGACGAAAAAGATATTCGCTTCGTTGAAAAGAACTTCTTGAAGAAAGGTCCAGATGCATCTAACTCAAAAACACCTGTTGAAAAATCAAAAAGCGGTACACTTGCAGATATTTTAAAGAAATTAGGATTAACGCCTAAAAAATAATAATAAAGAGCACTCTATATAAAGTAGAGTGCTCTTTTCTATAAACGACCCTTATCCAGCAAAAGGGGTATATTGGGGATATACAAGGGAAACCGGAAAAGGAATTTATATTAAATTATATGAATTCAGAGGTAGGAAGCAGTGTCCCGCCTCTGAATGGTTTAACAATTATTATAGTACTGGTGCCATTGTTTCTTTTAATACTTTTACAGAATGAGCGAATTTCGCTTTTTCATCTTCATTTAGCTCAAGTTCTACGATCTCACGTACACCTTCGCGGTTAATAACAGCTGGAACACCTACGAAAGCATCTTTCTCACCATATTGTCCTTCAAGATATGCAGATACAGTTAATACGCTGTTCTCGTTGCTTAAGATTGCTTTAGTTACACGAAGTAGTGACATACCGATTCCGTAGTAAGTTGCACCTTTACGCTCGATGATATGGTAAGCTGCATCACGTACGTTTTCGAAGATTTTATCTAAGTCTTCTTGTTTGTACTGTTCGTTGTTAGCTAAGATTGTTTCTAGTTTTTGTACACCGATAGTAGCGTGGCTCCATACTGGAAGTTCAGTGTCACCGTGTTCACCAACGATGTAAGCATGAACGTTACGTGGATCTACATCTAAGTAGTCACCTAACATGTAACGGAAACGAGCAGAGTCTAAAGTAGTACCAGAACCGATTACGCGCTCTTTTGGTAAACCAGATTCTTTCCAAGTTACGTAAGTTAAAATATCAACTGGGTTTGTAGCGATTAAGAAAATTCCATCGAATCCGCTATCCATAATGCCGCGAACGATTTGTTTAAAGATCTTTGTATTTTTCTCAACTAAGTCTAAACGAGTTTCACCTGGCTTTTGTGGTAATCCAGCAGTGATAACAACTAGATCTGCATCTTTACAATCTGCATAGCTACCGCTCCAAACTTTTGTTGGTGATGGAGAGAATGGTACCGCATGGCTTAAGTCCATTGCTTCCCCTTCTGCTTTTGCTTCATTAACATCTACTAATACGAATTCTTCAGCTACACCTTGGTTGATCATTGAGTAAGCGTAACTACAACCTACAGCTCCTGTTCCTACTAATACTACACGATTGATACCTTTTTTCATGTTAATTTCCCCTCTCTATTGTTCACATATATTTTTTTATGATTGTTTAAGTAATTAATTAAAATACTAATTTAATGTTGTTTAACTTCTTTACATTCATATTGTAGCACGTATCATTGTGAATTACTTCACAAATTATGACCTATTTGTGAACTTTTTCACATAGAGTGTAAAGTTGATGGAATAGGTGTGGAATCCATACCAAATTAGGTGTTTTCTTTAGATTGTGAATAAAAATGTAATCACATTATAAGATTAAACTGACTGATCACATCATCCCCTTACAAGATGGACGTCAATTAGCTTATATAGAATACGATGAACTAAATGGATTAGCATATACTTTAACACCTCCCTTTTAACCATTACTGTATATTAATAAAAAGAATATCCGTTAAAATCATGCATTCTTTTCTAGTAATAAACCATCCAATATAAGTGATAGGCTATGCAAAGCTTTAGACAACTGCATCTCTGCATCTTCAGAATTCGCAATCCAACAAGCAAGGTCCACTAGTCCGCCATTTATGAATCTTGCTAAAGCCTCACAGTCCGTCTTTTCAATAATAGAGTCCTTCATTAATTGTTGAAGTATCTCCGCCATCGTCGTTAAACATTTCGACTGTGATGATTGATAATAACTAGTTCCTAATACTGCCGGTGCATCTCGAAGTACGATTCGCTGAATTTCTGGATTAAGTGCCATTGTTAAATACGCACGACAACGCCCAACAAATCCTTCCCATTTTCCTTCGGCCTCATCTGATACTTCCCCTAATTTATTATCCATTTCCATGTCAATTTCTTTTACAACCGCTTCTAACAATCCTTTTTTATCACCAAAATGATGATAAATTGCACCACGTGTTAAACCGACAGATGCTGTAAAATCATCCATAGACGTATTTACATATCCAACTGTACCAAAAGCCTCTCTTGCTGCACTCAGCAATTTAGCACGTGTTTCAGTGATCATTTCTGCTCTTGTTTTTTTAATCATCTTTTCCTCCTACTTCTATTCATCCTCTTTATTAAAAATGAATTGCATTATAGTACCGTTCTCTATGTAAAAGAATAACTCCTTTAAACGTCAGCTCTCTATCTAGAGATAAAACATTTAAATTGACATACGCTCCGTATGTTAATACGGATATTGGCATATGGTGCGTATGTCAATTATTTCTAGCTTACAAGATAGTATAACTTCTTACCTATATCCTACATTGACTCACTGTCCCTTTTTATAGAAGGTATTAATGAAACAGAGGAGGAGTTAAAAGAATGAAGAATGTATATGTAAACGTCAAATACTTTGGTGATTATCATGTTTAATTCCTACCGTGAGATTTTCAGTACTCCTGGTACAAAAGGATTCTCATTAGCAGGATTTATAGCTCGGATGCCCATATCAATGATGGGTATTGGTATTGTTACAATGTTATCTCAGTTACGTGGTGACTATTGGCTTGCTGGAGCTGTTGCAGCCACCTTTACATTATCATCTGCTTTACTAGCTCCTCATATTTCTCGTATGGCCGATCAATTAGGGCAATCTCGCATACTTCTTCCGACTGCAGGTATCAGTGTTTTCTTTACGATCCTCTTACTTCTATGTACGAAATATGAAGCTCCTTATTGGACACTATTTCTATCCGCCTTATGTGCAGGTTGTATGCCAAACATGTCAGCTATGGTACGTGCGCGTTGGACTAAACTATACCGTGGATCCCACAAATTGCATACAGTATTTTCCTTTGAATCGGTCGTCGACGAAATTTGCTTCATAATTGGTCCTGTATTATCTGTCAGTTTAAGTGTTATGTTCTTCCCAGAAGCCGGACCACTTTTATCATCTGTTTTTCTCACAATTGGGGTATGCCTATTCACCATGCAAAAAAGCACAGAACCGCCTGTGCACCCTCATGACATTACAAACAAAGGAACAGTATTTAAAATTGGTTCTTTGCGAGTACTAGTATTCACACTCATTGCTATAGGCACTATCTTCGGCACAATAGATGTCGTTAGTGTAGCTTTTGCTGAACAGCAAGGAAACACAGTAGCTGCTAGCTTTGTGCTTTCTGTCTATGCAATCGGTTCATGCCTTGCAGGTCTAATTTTCGGTACTCTTAAACTCAATACTCCACCCTATAATCAGTTTTTAATAGCAGTCACACTTTCCATGATAACAATGCTGCCACTAGTTCTCGTAAGCACTATTACTTGGCTAGTAGTTATTGTTTTCTTTGCAGGGTTATCTGTCGCTCCTACTATGATTATTACTATGGGGCTTGTGGAAAAAATCGTACCTGAATCAAAAATAACTGAAGGAATGACTTGGGCAATTACAGGACTTGGTATTGGAGTCTCTCTAGGATCAGCAGTAGCTGGTTTAGTTATTGATAACTTTGGAGCTCGTGCAGGGTTTAGTGTTGCTATTATAGCAGGAGGCCTTGCCTTAACTATTGCACTTTTAGGATACAAAACTCTCCACTCCGCATATAGTCATGCTGTTATGAAACCGGATGGGCATTCAGCAGAGAGTTAAAACATATTCAAAAAATAGGATTACCTCTTCTTATGTGTAAGGAGAGGTAATCCTATTTAAATTAATATAACTTTTTAAACTTATTATTTATAATCTGTTATAGCTTCCTCTATATTTATAAACAACAAAAAAGAGATAGCAGATTATGCTATCTCTTTTAGTATGACCCGTACGGGATTCGAACCCGTGTTACCGCCGTGAAAGGGCGGTGTCTTAACCACTTGACCAACGGGCCAATTCTGGCAGAGAAGAAGGGATTCGAACCCTCGCACCGCGTTCGCGATCTACTCCCTTAGCAGGGGAGCCCCTTGAGCCACTTGGGTACTTCTCTATAATATGGCTCCGCAGGTAGGACTCGAACCTACGACCGATCGGTTAACAGCCGATAGCTCTACCACTGAGCTACTGCGGAATAATTATGGTGGGCCTAAATGGACTCGAACCATCGACCTCACGCTTATCAGGCGTGCGCTCTAACCAGCTGAGCTATAGGCCCATAATTGAAAAGCGGGTGAAGAGAATCGAACTCTCGACCAGAGCTTGGAAGGCTCTTGTTTTACCACTAAACTACACCCGCATTAAATTGTAAATGGTGAGCCATGAAGGATTCGAACCTTCGACCCTCTGATTAAAAGTCAGATGCTCTACCAACTGAGCTAATGGCTCATTTTGAAAGTGGTGCCGACTAGAGGACTTGAACCCCCAACCTACTGATTACAAGTCAGTTGCTCTACCAGTTGAGCTAAGTCGGCTTGCGACTTCAAAATGGTGGCTCGGGACGGAATCGAACCGCCGACACGAGGATTTTCAGTCCTCTGCTCTACCGACTGAGCTACCGAGCCTTTATGTAAAAAAATGGCGGTCCCGACCGGGGTCGAACCGGCGATCTCCTGCGTGACAGGCAGGCATGTTAACCACTACACCACGGGACCATTTGGTTGCGGGGACAGGATTTGAACCTGCGACCTTCGGGTTATGAGCCCGACGAGCTACCGTGCTGCTCCACCCCGCGATGATAAAATATTTAATTTAGAAAAAATGGAGGAGGTAGAGGGATTCGAACCCCCGCGCGACTCTCGCCGCCTGTCGGTTTTCAAGACCGATCCCTTCAGCCGAACTTGGGTATACCTCCGAGATATAAAGCTTTAGTGGTGGACCTTGTAGGACTCGAACCTACGACCGGACGGTTATGAGCCGTCTGCTCTAACCAGCTGAGCTAAAGGTCCTTTATGGTAGCGGCGGAGGGGATCGAACCCCCGACCTCACGGGTATGAACCGTACGCTCTAGCCAGCTGAGCTACACCGCCATAAAAGATATTAAAATAAGTGGAGCCTAGCGGGATCGAACCGCTGACCTCCTGCGTGCAAGGCAGGCGCTCTCCCAGCTGAGCTAAGGCCCCATGTTTTTGGAAAATCGGGAAGACAGGATTTGAACCTGCGACCCCCTGGTCCCAAACCAGGTGCTCTACCAAGCTGAGCCACTTCCCGTTAATAAAAGCGCGCCCGAGAGGAGTCGAACCCCTAACCTCTTGATCCGTAGTCAAACGCTCTATCCAATTGAGCTACGGGCGCATATGGTGCCGAGGGCGGGGGTCGAACCCGCACGGTGGTCACCCACCGCAGGATTTTAAGTCCTGTGCGTCTGCCTGTTCCGCCACCCCGGCATGTCATATTGAAAATTGGAGCGGAAGACGGGATTCGAACCCGCGACCCCAACCTTGGCAAGGTTGTATTCTACCACTGAACTACTTCCGCAAGACATGTATGAGTTATTTTATTAAAAGTGCGGGTGAAGGGAGTCGAACCCCCACGCCAAAGGCGCTAGATCCTAAGTCTAGTGCGTCTGCCAGTTCCGCCACACCCGCATATTAATTTTTAAGAAAAATGGGGCGACTGATGGGAATCGAACCCACGAATGCCGGAGCCACAATCCGGTGCGTTAACCACTTCGCCACAACCGCCATGATTTTCTGGTGCCGACTAGAGGACTTGAACCCCCAACCTACTGATTACAAGTCAGTTGCTCTACCAATTGAGCTAAGTCGGCTAAATGGTGGAGGATGACGGGATCGAACCGCCGACCCCCTGCTTGTAAGGCAGGTGCTCTCCCAGCTGAGCTAATCCTCCATTTGCCTGGCAACGTCCTACTCTCACAGGGACAAGGTCCCAACTACCATCGGCGCTAGAGAGCTTAACTTCCGTGTTCGGTATGGGAACGGGTGTGACCTCTCTGCCATCATTACCAGACTGTATTCATTTAAGACAAGAATCATTGTAACTTATTTAACTTTTAAAGTCAACAAGTTTTTTATATTCCTTCAAAACTAGATAACGTTTGCTTCATATTATATGGTTAAGTCCTCGATCTATTAGTATTCGTCAGCTCCACATGTCACCATGCTTCCACCTCGAACCTATCAACCTGATCATCTTTCAGGGATCTTACTAGCTTACGCTATGGGAAATCTCATCTTGAGGGGGGCTTCATGCTTAGATGCTTTCAGCACTTATCCCTTCCGCACATAGCTACCCAGCTATGCCCTTGGCAGAACAACTGGTACACCAGCGGTGCGTCCATCCCGGTCCTCTCGTACTAAGGACAGCTCCTCTCAAATTTCCTACGCCCACGACGGATAGGGACCGAACTGTCTCACGACGTTCTGAACCCAGCTCGCGTACCGCTTTAATGGGCGAACAGCCCAACCCTTGGGACCGACTACAGCCCCAGGATGCGATGAGCCGACATCGAGGTGCCAAACCTCCCCGTCGATGTGGACTCTTGGGGGAGATAAGCCTGTTATCCCCGGGGTAGCTTTTATCCGTTGAGCGATGGCCCTTCCATGCGGAACCACCGGATCACTAAGCCCGACTTTCGTCCCTGCTCGACTTGTAGGTCTCGCAGTCAAGCTCCCTTATGCCTTTGCACTCTACGAATGATTTCCAACCATTCTGAGGGAACCTTTGGGCGCCTCCGTTACACTTTAGGAGGCGACCGCCCCAGTCAAACTGCCCACCTGACACTGTCTCCCGGGTCGATAAGACCCGTAGGTTAGAATTTCAATACATTCAGGGCGGTATCCCACCAGCGCCTCCACCGAAGCTAGCGCTCCGGTTTCAATGGCTCCCGCCTATCCTGTACAAAATGTACCAAAATTCAATATCAGGCTACAGTAAAGCTCCACGGGGTCTTTCCGTCCTGTCGCGGGTAACCTGCATCTTCACAGGTACTATAATTTCACCGAGTCTCTGGTTGAGACAGTGCCCAAATCGTTACACCTTTCGTGCGGGTCGGAACTTACCCGACAAGGAATTTCGCTACCTTAGGACCGTTATAGTTACGGCCGCCGTTTACTGGGGCTTCAGTTCAGAGCTTCGCTTACGCTAACCCCTCTCCTTAACCTTCCAGCACCGGGCAGGTGTCAGCCCCTATACTTCGCCTTACGGCTTCGCAGAGACCTGTGTTTTTGCTAAACAGTCGCTTGGGCCTATTCACTGCGGCTTTCCGTTAAGAAAGCACCCCTTCTCCCGAAGTTACGGGGTCATTTTGCCGAGTTCCTTAACCAGAGTTCTCTCGCACACCTTAGGATTCTCTCCTCGCCTACCTGTGTCGGTTTGCGGTACAGGCACCTTTTATCTCGCTAGAAGCTTTTCTTGGCAGCGGGGAATCAAAGACTTCGCTCCATAAGGAGCTTCCCCATCACAGCTCAGCCTTCACGATAAGCGGATTTGCCTACTTATCAGCCTAACTGCTTGGACGTGCACAACCAATCGCACGCTTCTTCTATCCTTCTGCGTCCCTCCATTGCTCAAACGATAAAGAGGTGGTACAGGAATATCAACCTGTTGTCCATCGCCTACGCCTGTCGGCCTCGGCTTAGGTCCTGACTAACCCTGAGCGGACGAGCCTTCCTCAGGAAACCTTAGGCATTCGGTGGACGGGATTCTCACCCGTCTTTCGCTACTCATACCGGCATTCTCACTTCTAAGCGCTCCACCAGTCCTTCCGGTCTGACTTCACTGCACTTAGAACGCTCCCCTACCACTGATACCATTGGTATCAATTCGCAGCTTCGGTGGTGTATTTAGCCCCGGTACATTTTCGGCGCAGAGTCACTCGACTAGTGAGCTATTACGCACTCTTTAAATGGTGGCTGCTTCTAAGCCAACATCCTAGTTGTCTAAGCAACTCCACATCCTTTTCCACTTAATACACACTTTGGGACCTTAGCTGGCGATCTGGGCTGTTTCCCTCTTGACTACGGATCTTATCACTCGCAGTCTGACTCCTAAGGATAAGTCATTGGCATTCGGAGTTTGACTGAATTCGGTAATCCGATGAGGACCCCTAGTTCAATCAGTGCTCTACCTCCAAGACTCTTACACTTAAGGCTAGCCCTAAAGCTATTTCGGGGAGAACCAGCTATCTCCAGGTTCGATTGGAATTTCTCCGCTACCCACACCTCATCCCCGCACTTTTCAACGTGCGTGGGTTCGGGCCTCCATTCAGTGTTACCTGAACTTCACCCTGGACATGGGTAGATCACCTGGTTTCGGGTCTACGACCACGTACTAAACGCCCTATTCAGACTCGCTTTCGCTGCGGCTCCGCCTCTTCAGCTTAACCTCGCACGGGATCGTAACTCGCCGGTTCATTCTACAAAAGGCACGCCATCACCCATTAACGGGCTCTGACTATTTGTAGGCACACGGTTTCAGGATCTCTTTCACTCCCCTTCCGGGGTGCTTTTCACCTTTCCCTCACGGTACTGGTTCACTATCGATC